>OY969117.1:0-3646083 GCA_963698065.1 uncultured Solirubrobacteraceae bacterium
GCGTATTGGGATCGTGGCGGAGAACTACCACCAGGGGAAGGCCGGAAAGCTGATGCGGGCCGCAGAGACACTGACGGTCCTGGGAGTGGCGGGCGCGCTCGTGCGGGGGCGTCGCAGTCGCGGTGCGGCTGCCCTTGCGGGTGTGTCGCTGCTCGCCGCCTCGGCCTGCGCGCGCTTTGGGATCTTCGAGGCGGGCAAGCAGTCGGCCAAGGACCCCAAGTACACCGTTGTTCCCCAACGCGAACGCCTTCGGGCGGCTGGAGGATGACCGGGCCCGCGGAGGCGCTTCGTCGGATCGTGCGCGACGGCGAGAGCGACGTGGTCGCGGTCGAGGAGCCACTGGAGATACGGGTCGACGGCAGCGCGATGGCGGTGACGATGCGCACCCCCGGTCACGACGAGGAGCTCGCCCTCGGCTTCCTATACGGCGAGGGCTTGATCGTGGAGGCTCCTGCCGTTGGCCTCACAGACGACTTTGCGGCCAACACGGTCGAAGTGGCGGGACCGCTCGCACGCGAGCCGAGCGCTCGGCGCTTCTACACCACCTCATCCTGCGGCGTATGTGGCAAGGGCGCGCTCGAGGAGGTCGCGGTCCACTCCAACCCGCTGGGCTCAGGACCGCAGCTGAGTCGCGCCCTCCTCGCGAGCCTGCCGGAGCAGCTCGTGCAGCCTGGCTTCGCAAGGACGGGCGGCCTGCATGCCACGGGCCTGTTCGACACGGGCGGGGAGCTGCTGTGCGTGCGCGAGGACGTGGGACGCCACAATGCGATGGACAAGGTCATCGGCTGGGCGCTGCTCGCAGGCGAGCTCCCGCTGCATCCCCGACTGCTGTGCGTGAGCGGGCGCCTGTCGTTCGAGCTCGTGCAAAAGGCAGCGGTGGCGGGAGCGCCGATCCTCGTGGGAGTGGGCGCGCCAACATCGCTGGCGGTCGAGCTGGCACACGCTCGCGAGATGACGCTCTGCGGGTTTGCCCGCCGTGGGCAGATGAACGTCTACACGCACCCTCAGCGAGTGCTCGAGCCCTGAGCGTTCAGGAGCGCGCCGCGCCGCCCGCATCGCCGTCCGGGACAAACGGGAGGACGTCGAGGAGCCCGGTCAGCTCGAACAGCCGCTGCACCTGCGCCGGGCCGGGTATCAGGGAGAAGCGGTAGCCATGCCGCTCGCAGAGATCGCGCGCGTCGAGCGTCGCGCGCACCCCGGTCGAGTCCATGAAGCTGAGCCCGCTGAGATCGAGGACCACTGCCGATATTGCCTCACCGGCAAGATCGTTCACGGTCTCTTGGAGAAGCGATGCCGAGGCGAGGTCGAGCTCCCCGCTCAACGCGAGCCGGTACGCGCCGTCGCGTACCACCTCCTGAACCTCGAGCGGTTGCGGAAAACCCATGAACGCCTCGCTGCTACTCACTGCTTGCCGCGATCCCGTCGGGCTGCGGCGCAAGCACGAACGACTCGACGGCGATGTCGGGGTCGATGTGGTTGTCGCTGAGGAAGGCGAGGACCTTGCGGCCGGAGTGCTCTTCCACGGCGGCCACGAGCGGCCCGGCCATCGTGTTCTGATAGGCCTTGCGCGTTCTCAGCACGAGGTCGGTCTCACCGTCGCGCAACAGGCTGTGCTCGCCCATCGTGAAAGTGTCCCGCAACACCGTGGTGATCAGGTCGTCGTTGATGTAGGTGCGGGCTTTGGTGGGTCCGCGCCCGGTGTACTCGCGCAACAGTTTGACCACCGCGCTCGAGATCGCCGCGGCGACCGTGCCGGAGCTGGAGCCTTGATGAGACAAGGGGAGTCCCTTCCAGTCCCCCTCCTCGTTACGGACCCGACGATGAGCAGGAAGGAGACGACTAGGAAAAGCCCCCCGCCAGGCCCGTGTTTCCCCGTCGTCCCTGCCAGCTTCTAGCCGGTCCGCCACGAACTCACGTACCCGCAGCATACCGTGCCTGCCGAGCTGCTCCGCTCGAGTCAACCCTCCCGTAGACGCTCCCGTGCCTGCTCGATCTCGCGCACGGCTTCGGCCCGTGGACACCAGCCCTCGACGCTCACGACATGGCCCTCGAGGTCCTTGTAGATCGAGAAGAACTGCTCGATCTCCTGGCGCAGCAGCAGGGGCAGCTCGTCTAGCTCCTCATAGCCGTTCCAGTAGGGGTCGTGGAGAGGAACGCAGATGATCTTGTCGTCAATGCCCTTCTCGTCGCGCATCTTGAACATCCCCAGCGGCTTCACCGGAATCAAGCAGCCAGGGAAGGTGGGCTCATACAGGCACACGAGCGCATCGAGCGGGTCCCCGTCCTGTCCGAGCGTGCCGCGCAGATAGCCGTAGTCGGCCGGGTATGTGGCCGCGCTGCTGAGCAGCCGGTCGAACTTGATGCCGCCCAGCTCGGGGTCGTACTCGTACTTGTTGCGTCCGCCCTTGGGGATCTCGACGACGCAGACAAGCTCTTGCACCGCTTGCGGTATCTCAGCCATGGGCCCGTTATATCCGACCCGATCGCGCTCCGGGCCGTTGGTGCTCGACGAGGGTCAGACCAGCACGCCGGCGGGCAGGACGTAGCGCAGCGGGGGGCGCGTCGGTGCACCGCCGCCATCCACGCGCGTGCCGTGCAGACCCTTGGGGGCCGCTGTCGCAGCCGCCTCGGGTACGCCCTTGTGGTCTGCGATCCAGCTCATGATCGAGGGGAAGTCGTCGCCCTCCGCCAAGATCGAGGCACGCTCGACCACGTTGCCGCCGGAGGCATGCGGTCGGGCGAGGCGCGCTACGAGGACGCGAATCGCGTCATCGTCCATTGCGTCGCGCCTTGGCCGGCACGGGCGGATAGCGCTTGCGCTCCTCGGCGGTCATCTTGCGGATCTTGAGCGAGCCTTCCTTGAGCTGGCGCTCCACGTCCTCGAGCTTCACACGTCGCCGCTCTGCCGCGCGATCTGCCTGGGTAATCATACTTTTATGGTAGCGCGCAGCCCAGCGCGTTCCTGGCATTTAACGCTATTCACAGAAATCACAGGGCGCCCACCCGTACCGCATGACGCGCCTCGGCGAATGTGACGAGCCGCCTGTGATCCTCGTCCCACAGCTTGAAGCGCACGGCGCGCATGCCATCCCACAGCGACAGCGTGGGCACCTCGTGGAAGATCGCGTTCTCGTCGTGAGCGCGCTGCAGGTTGTAGTTGGGGATGCGTGCGCTGAGATGGTGAACGTGGTGCAGGCCGATGTTGCCGGAGAAGAACTGGAGCACCTTGGGCAGCTTCAAGTAGGAGCTGCCACGCAGCGCGGCGTCGGCGTAGCTCCAGCCCTCGGCGCTCTCCCAGTAGGCGTCCTCGAACTGGTGCTGCACGTAGAACAACCAGATCCCCGCCGAGCCCGCCAGCAGCACAGTGGGCGCCTGCACGAGCAGGTAGCTCTCCCAGCCCATCGCCCAGCAGAGCAACCCAACGAGCACCACCAGTGCGGCGTTTGTGCCCATCACGCTGCGGCGCATCCGTGGGCGCGCCGTGCGTGCCACCAGCCGTGGGCCCACGAGCAACGCGACAATCGGGCCCACACCGAACATGATCAGGGGGTTGCGGAACAGGCGATAGCCGAGCCGCCCACGCCAGGGGAGCGCGGCGTACTCGGAGACGGTCAGGGTGCGCACGTCGCCGCCGCCGCGGCGATCGAGGTCGCCGGAGCTCGCGTGGTGGATCGCATGGTCGTGGCGCCAGCGCAGGAAGGGGGAGTAGACGAACAGTCCGAGCACTGTGCCAAGCCACATGTTGGCCCGCTTGGATGGGAGGAACGAGCCGTGCGAGCAATCGTGGAAGAGGATGAACGTGCGCACGAGGAAGCCCGAGGCTGGGATTGCGATCGCCAGCGTCAACCAGTAGGAGACGCCGAGCGAGAGGTACATCAGATAGGAGAGCCCCAGGTAGGGCACGACCGAGGTCGCCAGGTCGAGCAGGCTGCGCCCCAGATGCGGGCGCGCATACGGAGCGAGCGTCTCGCGCCAGTAGGCACCATCAGGATGCGAGCTCCCGGCTGTGACGGCACGGGTCGCCGGAGCTGCTTGACTCATCTGGGTCGATCCCCTTGCCACACCCATGTGGCTCAGTCGCCAAAACGCTCTTTACGAACTGGCGGGTTGATCGCGCAGGATCATACTGGCCGAGCGCGACACAAACGCCGTTTGGGGGGTTAACCCGAGGAGGGGCACTCGTCGGTGAGTTGCAACCCCATCCACACATGGGGAATTCCCGCTTCCATGAACTCATCCGATTGGACGACGAAGCCAGCCTGCTCGTAGAGACTCTTGGCTTCGAGCTGTGCGGCCAGTCGCGCCTCGGTCGCTCCGAGCTCGCGCGCTCTCGAGAGCGCGAGTTGAAGCATCCGGGCAGCGATCCCGAGCCGACGCCAGTCGCGCTGCACCGCCACGCGCCCGACTTTGGCACGCGTTCCGTCCCGCAGCAGCCGCAGCGTGGCGATCACACGATCGCTCCCGGGCGCGAGCGCGACGAGGTGCAGCGCCTCGCCGTCGCGGCCGTCGAGCTCCTCGTCGCGAGGGACACCCTGCTCACGGCAGAAGACCTGCTCGCGCAGCGCTATCGCCCCTTCGAGGTCGTGAGCGCCGGCCGCCCAACGCAGGCGGACTGCGGTCGGGTCCTTCCTGTCGCTCATCTAGCGAGCGCTCGTGGCGTAGTGCGCCCGCAGCGAGCCGGTGGTGAGGCGGCGCAGGGCCGCGACTCCCAGCAGGGCGACGAGCAGGCACGTCACACCCCCCACGCCCAGGCCGGCGCGCGCACCGAACTCGGCCATCACCCAACCGATTATCGGACCGCCGATGGGAGTGGAGCCCTGGAAGGCGACGAACCACAGCGACATCACGCGACCGCGCATTTGCGGTGCGGCGGTGAGCTGCAGCGTGGAGTTGCCCGTGGACATGAACGAGATGCTCGCACCACCGGCGAGCGCCAGTGCAAAGAGCTCGAGCGGGAGGCTGGGAGCGAGGCTGGCCAAGAGCAGCACCACGCCGAAGGCGGTAGCGGCGGCGATCAGCGGCGGCAGGCCTGTCTTGCCCTTGGTGGCGACTACGAGGCCACCAATGACCGCCCCCACCCCCATGGCGGAAGTCATGAAGCCGAAGCCCGTGGCCCCGGCGTGCAGGCCCTGGCTGGCCATCACCGGCAGCGTCACCTGAAACTCGTAGGCCAAACAACCCGCCAGGGCCATCATCACAAGCGGCACGGCCAGCTCGGGCGTACGCTTGATGTAGGTGAGGCCCTCGCGCAGCTGCCCAGGCTCGCGGCCGCTCGGCGGGCTGGGATGGATGGCGCTGCGGTCGAGCGTCGTCAACGAGGCGACGACCGCCACGAAGCTGGCGGCGTTCACCAGGAAGCAAACGCCCTCACCCACCGTGGCGATCAGAACGCCCGCCACGGCCGGACCGATGACGCGCGCGACGTTGACCAGCACCGAGTTGAGGCTGACCGCGTTGCGCAGGCTCTCAGGGCCGACCATCTCCAGCATGAAGGACTGGCGCGCGGGGTTCTCAAAGGCGTTGTTGAGCCCGAGCAGCAGCGCCAGGACGCCGATCTGCCACAGCTCGACCGCGCCGGTCACCGTGAGTAGACCGAGGATGAGCGCCTGCACCCCCATGGCGGCCTGCAGGATCACCATCAGCCTGCGCTTGTCGACACGGTCGGCGATCACGCCGCCGTAGGGTCCGAGCAGCAGCACAGGGATGGTCTGCAACGCGACTATCACCCCGAGCGTGGTGGCTGAGTGGGTCAGTGTGAGGACCAGCCACGACTGGGCTGCCATCTGCATCCAGGTGCCGATCAGCGAGACCGACTGCCCGGATATGTAGCGGCGGTAGTTGGGGATGGCGAGTGCCGCAAAGGTGACGCGCCCGACACCCATCAGGCGCGTCATGGGCGTCCCCCTGGGAGTCGCTCGGCCAGCTCCTCCAGCACCGGCAGGGCCTGCCACAGCAGCCGCCGCTGATTCTCCTCCAGTGCCTCCACGTGCGCGCTCAGCGCCTGAGTGCGCTCGCGGTGGATGCGCTCGCGCATGCGCCGGCCGGCCGCTGTGGCTTGCACGAACGCCGCACGCCTGTCGCCGGGGTCGGCTGAGCGGCGGATCAGCCCGGAGTCACACAGCTGCGCGGTGACCCGCGAGAGCATGGTCGGATTGAGGCTCTCGATCTCAGCCACCTCCGAGAGTCGCAGCGGGCCTCGGCGCACGATCGTGAACAGCACCGAGATCTGCGAGGGGGTCAGCCCCGAGCCTGCGACCGTGGGCCGCAGTCGCCGGGAGAGCCGGCCGATCGCGGCGCGCAGGCGCGCAGTCGAGTCGTAGTCCGAGTCCGACGTTCCGAGCTCGGGAGCGTCCGCGACGGTGCTCGTGCCCGATCTCTGTGCCACCTGACGGCGTCTCCTTTTTATTAATTGCTTGCCGGCAAGCATTATAGCGGAGGTGCGCAGGTGCTCCCGCCCGGGTGCATTCACGCGAGAATCGTTGGCGATCGAGCGATGAGTTCGATCGTGAAGGACTGTCTCAACCAGCAAACCACCCTCAGGAGGGATCGAGATGGCCGATACGGCGAGCAGAACCAGCATCACGGACGTGGGGACGGTCATCGTCCCCGTCAGCGACCAGGATCGAGCGATCGAGTTCTACACAGAGAAGCTCGGCCTGGAGAAGCGCAGCGACACGCCCTTTGGCCGCGGCGAACGGTGGGTGGAAGTGGCGCCCGCTGGGGCCTCCACGACGCTCGCCCTGATACCTCCGCGGGAGGGAGGCGAGGTCGGCATCGACACGCGCATCGCGTTCAGCACGAGCGACGCCGAGGCCGACCACGCGCGTCTGCGCGAGCAGGGCGTTGACGTGGACGAGCAGGTCATGCGCATGGGCGACCCGATCCCGCCGATGTTCTTCTTCCGCGACGACGACGGCAACACGCTCTTGATCGTGGAGAGCAGCAGCTGAAGCGGGGCTAGGCGGTTGATTCCGCGGTTGGGTGCCGTGGTCCGGGGGTGCGGATGGTCAAGCTGGCCGCGGACGCAGGCCGAAGGCCTTGGTGGTGCCAAGGGCGAGGCCGAGGACAAAGGCCGGCGCAGGCCAGGCGTGCCAGCCGGCGGTGCACAAACGTGGAATCAACCGTCTAGGCTCTGCCCGGGGTCGGTGCGAGCGCTCGCGCCGGTGTGTCGGTGGGCTGCAGGCGCAACTCGAACCGTGTGCCACCCCCTGGCCGCGTCTGCACTTGCGCCTCGCCGCCCATCGCCACGAGCAGCTCGCCGACGATCGCGAGGCCGAGGCCGGCTCCGTCGTGCTGGGCGTCGCGGTGGCGGCGGTGGAGGTAGAAGCGCTCAAAGGCGTGTCCGCGCTCCTCGGGCGTGAGCCCGGGTCCGCGATCGCTCACGGCGAGCATCCCCACAGCGAGCTCGACCTCCACAGCCGACTCCGGCGGTGAGACTCGCAGCGCGTTCTCCACCAGGTTCGAGGCTGCCTGCAGCAGGCGTCCCGGGTCGGCCCACACGACCGCCGCCCCCTCCAGGCCATGGCAGATGAGCTCAACTCCCCGTTCCCCGGCGCGCGCGCCGTAGCGCTCGATGAGCGTCTCAGCGATGGCGCTGAGCGCCACGGGCTCGCGCACAACGTCGAACTCGTTCCGGTCGAGCCGCGCGAGGTCCAGCAGGTCACGCACCAGGCGCTCGAGGCGGCGGGCCTCGGTCAAGATCACACCGGCCCCCTCCCCCGGCGCCACAGCGCCGTCCTCGATTCCCTCGGCGTGGCCCACGATGGCGCTGATCGGCGACTTCAGCTCATGGCTTGCGGCGAGCAGGAAGTCGCGCTGAGCACCGCGAGCGGAGATCAGCTCGCGCGCCATCTCGTTGAAGGAATCCACGAGCGTTGCAATCTCGCGCGGGGCGCCTCGCGCGAGCTCGATCTCAGGAGGCTCGCGGCGATGGGGAAGCTCGGCGCTGGCGGTCGCGAGCTCGCGCAGGGGACGGGTGACGCGCCTCGCTGTCAGCCAGGCCAGCAGGGCTGAGAGGAGTGCTCCCAGCAGCCCAACGAGGACAATCGAGACGGCGAAGGACGGCGCGTCGCCTTGCCCCAGGCGGGCGCTGCGCACGAGCACGATCCGACCGAGCCGACCGCTGCGCGCCGCATAGAGCAGTTCACGTCCAGCGATCGTCACGTGCCCGCTCTCGGTGGCGCCGGCGGGGATCGCGGCCAGCACCGCCGCTGCCTCGGCCGGGGCGAGCGGACGCAGACCGGTGAGCGACCCCGGTGCGGCGAAGACCGAGCCGAGCGTGCCAGATTGCTGGAGTGCTCGTCGGGCCGCGCGCGGGCGCCGGGCGGCGCTCGCGGCGCGAAACGGGCTCGCGGCGGCCACGGCGGCGTTGCTGGCGAGCGTGTGCAGCGCCTGGGTCTCGGCGCGGTGGCGCAGAAGGACCTCGGAGACGACGACCGTGAGCACGGTCGAGAGCAGCACGGCGGCGACGATCGCGGCGAACAGACGCGAGCGCAGGCTCATGGCGCGACCGCCTGGTAGCCGACTCCTCGCACGGTCCGGATCAGGCCTGGATCGCCGAGCTTCTTACGCAGCTGCGCCACGTGCACCTCCACGGTGCGGGTCTCGCCCTGGCTGAGAAAGCCCCACACAGCCTCGAGCAGCTCCGCTCTACCAACCACGCGGCCGGCCTGGCGCAGCAGGTACTCGAGCAGGTCGAACTCACGTTGGGTGAGGTCTATCTCGCGCTCGCCCACGTGCACCTCGCGCGCGGAGGGGCGCATGACGATGGGACCGAGCGCGAGCGGCTGATCGGGTGAGGCGGAGGCCGAAGCGCGCCGCAGCACAGCCTTGACGCGCGCTGTCAGCTCGCGGGGAGAGAACGGCTTTGCGATGTAATCGTCGGCGCCGAGCTCGAGCCCGGCCACGCGATCCGCCTCCTCGTCGCGAGCGGTGAGCATGATCACGGGCACGCGCCCGCCGAGGCGACGACAGACCTCGAAGCCGTCGATTCCTGGCAGACCGATGTCCAGCACGATCAGATCGGGAGCGAAGCGCAGCAGCTCGTCCAGCGCCTGCTCGCCGCTTCGCACCCATGTCACTGCGAAGCCGTCGCGCAGCAGATAGGCACGGACGATCGAGGCGATGTTCGCCTCGTCCTCCACCACCATCACTCGCGAGCCCATGCGCCCATCGTAAGCGGCTCCAGCGCAGGGCAGCACACGAACTTACACGCAGCTGACCTTGCCCTGACCGTCGCCTGTGGTGGCGCTCGCAATGTGTGAGGTGGACGTCATGTCCGTTCGGCTCGCGCTCCAGTCCCTGCCCCGGGTCGCGGGGCGCGAGCCGACACCACACCACCAGACCAAGGAGTGACTGAAATGTCGATGGGTCCACGGATGACGAAAGCCGGCGCACTGCTGCTGTGTGGAGGAGCGCTCGGCGGAGCGGGCGGTTACGCGGCGAGCGCCGCGGGCGCCAATGCCAAGCACACATCGGTATCGAGCGCGACTGGCAAGCGGCCGCGGGGTGAGCTCGCGCGCCTGCGCCGCGCGGTCTCGATCACAGCCGTGGTCCCCGACGGCAAAGGCACTTTCGCCCCGCTCTCGATCGAGCGCGGGACGCTCGTCGCGGTGACAGGCAACTCGATCTCGCTGCGCGAGGGCAACGCCCGCGCCTCCTACAAGACGGTGAGCATCTCGTTGCCGAGCGACACGGTGGTGCGCCTCGCGCGCAAGCCCGCCTCGCTGTCAGCGCTGAGCGCGGGCGAGCGGATCGTGGTCGTGCAGGGGCCGACCAGGACGACGGTCGCTGCACGCAAGGTCCACTCATGAGAGTCCCAGCGCGACTTTCCAGCCTGCAGCGGTTTATCCAATGTGACCCGGGGCGGTCACCCAGCAAAGGAGCAGTCATGCGCCTGAAGAGAATTGGAGTGCTCGCCTCCACGTCGCTCGCCGCGCTCGCGCTTGCGCCGGCGGCATTGGCAGCGAGCCACCCGAGCCCGAGCGGGAAGCACACAGTCACGATCTCGGTGTCTGAGAACCCAATCGTGGAGGGCCAGCCGATAGTGATCTACGGCCGCCTCGCCGGGCCCAACGACGGTGGACGGGAGGTGGTGCTGTATCACCGCACTCCCTTTGCCTCGAGCTTCACACCAGTGCAGAGGACGACGACCGACGCTGCCGGCTACTACGCCTTCGAGCGCCTGCCGGAAAGGGTGCTCACCAACCGCGAGTGGTACGCGCGCTCGTTGGGAGCACGCAGCGCGACCGTGCATGAGCACGTGTATGCCCAGTTGACACTCAACGGCTCAGTGCCTTCGGGCTCAACGGTGCAGACGGGACCTCACAACCCTGTCACGTTCTCAGGAGCGGTCACACCTGCGAGCGTGGGACAGCCGATCGACCTGCAGCGCCAGGACGCGACTGGGGGTGAAACGTGGCACACGATCCAAACTGGACGCGTGGGACCGGGCGGGCAGTACTCGCTGGTGCACGAGTTCCGCGTCGCGGGCGATGCCAACGTCCGGGTGCTGCTGCGCCGCGACGGGGTGAACATCGCAAGCCCCTCCAACGTGCTCTCCTACCAGATCGAGCAGGCTGAGAACCAGGCGCTCACGATCGACGCCTCGCAGAACCCGATCACTGCGGGCCAGAGCGAGACGATCACGGGCACGCTCGCGAGCGGTGCCGGTGCGAACGTGACGCTCTATGCGCGTACTGCCGGCGGCACGCTCCAGCCGGTGGCGAGCACGACGAGTGGCAGCGGAGGCGCGTATGAATTCCCCGCGCAGACGCTGCAGAGCAGCACCTACTACCAGACGCGTTCCGGCTCGACCAACTCGACGCTGCTGTTCGTGGGCGTCAAATATGTCGTGAGCGCCAGCTCTGAAAGCACCACCGTCGCCCAAGGTCAGGCCATCACGTTGACGGGGACGATCGCGCCGACGAGCGCCGACCACGCGGTCGACCTCCAGCAGCAGGCAGCCTCGGGGCAGTGGGTGACCATCGCTCGCACGTTGAGCACCGCCAGCTCGACGTTCACGTTGACACGTCCATTGTTCGTGTCCGGGACGGTCTCCCTACGGGCGTTCGTGCCGGGCGGCCCGAGCAACCAGGGTGCCGCATCGGCGCCGATCGTGTTCACGGTCACTCCCGTGGCGGCGAGCGCGCTGCCCCAGAACACCGGCAGCGACGAACCGAGCACCGGCGTGGCCGGCTGAGCGGTCGGCTCACAGAGACTGCTGCGCGGGCAGGGGCGAGGAGGCTCTGCCCGCGCAGTCGCATCACGGGGGGCTACGGGGCGCGGCGCAGAACGCGTGTCTTGATCCAGCCCCTTGCCTTACCGATGTACTCCCCGCCGCGAAACGGCTGGTCGAGATCCTCGGGTTCGAACGGTCCCGGGGCAGCGCCCTGACTCGCGTGCTCCCAGACAGCCAGCGAGAACACGGCGCTGGTCGCGCTCGAGTAGAGCATCACAGGCAACGCCAAGGCTACGCCGAGCAGGATCACGAGCGCGCCTGCAACGGGGTTGGATTTGAATGCGACCACCCCGCCCATACAGACGACGATCCCGGGGATCATCGCGAACCCGGCGACACCTCCGATCGCGATCGATCCGGTCAGGCTCTCGGGCCAGCGGCGACGGATTACCGCAGCCGAACGTTTGGCGGCCCCAACGGGACCAACGTCCTCTGTTGCCAGCACGGGTATGACGAAGAAGGTCGCCACAGCCCACGCGAGGTTCAGCGCCAGCGCGAGCAGGCGCTCGATCCAGGCGACGTGGCCGACCCGCTGCAAGAGCTGCATGGCAACCCCGACAGTGGCCGCCAGCAGCGACCAGACGAGGATCGTGCCGATACGCCCGCGCGCGAAGAGCAGTCCTTCACGGACGCTCGCCTGCCGACCTTGCCACCGCTGCGAGACGACGTGGATCAGCGCGACGTTGAAGAACGTCGAGGAGGCGGTAATCGGATAAAGCGCCACTGCAAGCGCCACCAGCAGTGCTGTGTCACGGTCGCGGTGCCCACTTGCAGCTGCCGCGACAGCCAGCAACACACCGGCGCAGAGCACATCCAGGAGCAGGGCCACAGCCGGCAGCAGCAGGAGACGTCGGTCGTCCTTCACCACTGAAAACGCCTCGCTGGCCAAACGCGAGCCCCGCGCCATGCGCCCCTCGCTCACGCCACCCCCTCCAACGTCCTCAGGCGCGGGCGGACCGCTGTAGTTGGAGCCGGTACCCAGGCCGCCCCGCTGACGCGGCGATCCGTGGCCCGCCGGCCCCACTCCGCTCGAGTCCATCATGCCGAATAACATACCCCAAGCGTGCCGCCTGAAACAGCCCTCAGGAGGCCTCGTCGGCGTCGCTCGGCAGCCCCACGGCATCCCGCTCGGCCAGCGCCTTCAGCGTGAGTAGCTGCTTTCGCATCATCACGAGATCGCCGAGCGCCAGGGCGTTGCCGAGCAGCGTCGCCCCGAGGCCCGCTCCAGGCGGATCGAAGATGACACGGACGAGCAGGCGCGTGGCGCTGCCTTGAGCGAACACGGCGTATGTCACGGCCACGCGCCGGCTGCGAAGCGTGATGTGAGCGTCGCGACGAAACGACACCAAGGAGAAGATCGTCATGAACCGCTGCCCGGCCTCGAGCCGATCGAGACCGCTGGCGAGCTGCTGCGGGCTCTTGCGTCCGAAGTTGTCGAGCAGGTCGTAGCTGTAGGGGGCGAGCTTGAGCTGACACAGCCAGAGGAACACAAGCGAGATCGGCGCGTGAACGGATACGGCGCGGTGCATTCGCAGCGACGCCGTCGGAAGGAGGCCATCGCACCCCAGCTGCGTGGAGCGCTCCTCAGCACTGGCGCCCCAGCTGCCGCCGATGATCATGCGCGACTGGCGATGTCGCGCAAAAGGCGTTTGACGACCACTCGATGACCACCGCTACCGATGACGAGGGCGCGGTAGACGCGACCGGTGAGACCGGGGAACTCAGCCCACGTCTGAGCACGCAAGATGCAGCGCTCGGCCCCGGCCTGGTCGAGCTCGAAGATCAGCGCATAGCGGGAGAACCGGTGGCGGCCCTGCAGCTCCAGCCGACGCGGCGGGTGCGCCTCGGTCACGGCAAAGCCGGGCAGCGTGTCGTCTCGGCGCACCACTCGGCGCCACTCGCCGCAAGCCTCTGACGGCGTCAGCCCGAGCACCCGAGCGATTGGACCTCCTGCGCCTCGAAACGTAGATCCCACTCTCGGCACGAGCGCCTGCCACACCTGCTCGCGCGTGGCGCCGATCGATATGGAATGCTCATCGATGTAGGGCAAACGCTCCATATAAAACGATCGTACTACTAATGGCGCCCCCGCGACGACACGACACCGACAGCATCCTCGATGCGACACGCACGATCGTGCTGCGCGATGGACCACGAGCCGCTTCGGTGGCGGCGATCGCACACGAGAGCAGGGCGCCGGTGGGAACGCTGTATCACCGCTTCGGCAACCGTGACGGGATCCTCGCCGCGACGTGGCTGCGGGCGCTCGAGCGCTTCCAAACGCGGGCGCTCGAGGCGGCCGAGCAGGACGATCCGCTGGCGGCAGCCGTAGCCATGGGCACCGCACAGATCGGCTTCGCTCGAGAGCTGCCCGAGGATGCCCGCCTACTGCTGACGCTTCGTCGAGACGATCTGCTCGACGCCGACCCCGACCACTCGTTCAGGCGCAGCCTCGATGCGATCAACGAGCCGCTGGCGTCGGTCGTGGGGAGGCTGACCAAGGCCCTCTGCGGCAGATCCAGCGCCCGTAACCGTGAGGCGGTCATCAGGTCGGTGGTGGATCTGCCGAGCGCGGCGGTGCGCCGACATCTGCGTGACGACAACGGCCTGCCGACATGGCTCGAGCGTGACACGGGCGAGGCCATACGTCGACTTCTGCAGCCGGTGGATCCCCCTTGACGACAGGGCTCGGTCACCCCTCCGCGAGGCCTGCCACCAACGTTGCTATGACCGTGCGCATCTCCTCCCTGGCAGCAGCCTCATCCTCAGCACGGGCAATGTAGAGACCCGCCTCGTCGAGTGCGCCCACGAACACGTGTGCGAGCGCCCGCACTGGCTGCGGCCGAATCCGCCCGACCTCGATCGCGTGGGCCAGCAGGCCCTCGATGAGGCCCAGCGCGTAGCGCATGCCTATCTCTCGCCAGCGTGCCCAGCCCAGCACTGCCGGGCCGTCGAGCAACACGATCTGCTGAACCTCCTGCTCGCCGCACGCGTCCAGCCATGCGCTTGCGCCGAGCCCCATCACCTCAATCGGGTCGCTCACTCCAGAAGTCGCGATCATCTCGCCGAGGCCGCGGGCGAGATCCTCCTCGATCGCCTCATACACGGCCTCGAACAGTTTGGTCTTGCCGCCGAACTGGTGGTAGAGAGCGCCCCGCGTGACCCCGGCGGCCGCGACGATGGCCTCGGTGGCCACGCCCGAGAACCCATGCTGGGCAAACAAGGGGCGGGCCGCTTGCACCAGAGCGGCACGGGTTGCAGCAGATCGCTCGGTTTGAGATCGGCGGTTGACTTTCATACAGACAGTACGTAAGTTACATGCAGACTGTACGTAAACTTAGACCAGGGAGCAGACATGCCGAGCATCGACCTTCCCCACGGCACCGTCCATTATCGAGCCGCCGGTCCCGAGAACTCCGTTGCCCCACCCACAGTGTTCGTGCACGGCTTCTTGGTGAACGCCACGCTGTGGAGCAAGACGGCAGACGCTCTCGCTGCGGTCGGCCTGCGCTCTTACGCGCCGGACTGGCCGCTCGGCTCACACACGATTCCGCTCAACGACGACGCCGACCAATCACCTCGCGGCATCGCCCGCCAGATCATTGCCTTCATGGACGCGCTCGAGCTCGACGACGTGACGCTCGTGGGGAACGACACCGGCGGCGCGATCTGCCAGTTCCTGCTGGACACCGACGCCTCGCACGTCGGTCGTGTCGTCCTGACCAACTGCGACGCGTTCACAAACTTCCCACCCGCGCCATTCGGTCAGCTGTTCAAGGCGTTCCGAAGCCCGCGCAGGATCGCCACGCTGCTTGCACCCATGCGCGCAACCGCCGTCCGACACTCACCGCTTGGGTATGGATTGCTGGTCAAGCAGCCGCTGGACGCAGACCAGACGCGAGGATGGGTCGAGCCGTGCCTCAACGATCCAGCCATCCGGCAGGACGTCGCTCGTTTCGCCCAGCAGGTGGACCCCGCGGACCTGAACCGCGCGTCCACCCGGCTCGGTGGCTTCCACGGCCCAGCGCTGCTGGTTTGGGGGAACGGCGATCGCTTCTTCAAGCTGGACTACGCGCAGCGGCTGCGCGACACGTTCGCAAACGCTCGACTCGTCGAGATAGAGAACGGCCGGACCTTCATCCCCCATGACGAGCCGGCTCGACTGGCTGATGAGATCGCTGCCTTCGCTCAGACGCCCACGTAGTCAGCGAGGTGCTCGGCGGTGAGGGTGGAGCGAGCGGCGACGAGATCGGCGGGCGTGCCCTCGAAGACGATCTGGCCGCCGTCGTGGCCGGCGCCTGGGCCGAGGTCGATGATCCAGTCGGCGTGCGCCATGACCGCCTGGTGATGCGCGATGACGATCACTGACTTGCCCGCGTCGACGAGGCGGTCGAGCATGCCGAGCAGCTGCTGGACGTCGGCGAGGTGCAGGCCCGTGGTCGGCTCGTCGAGGACGAAGAGATCGGGTGGGCGGGGGCCTTTTTCCACCATGTGAACGGCCAGCTTGAGCCGCTGGCGCTCGCCGCCAGACAGAGTGGTGAGCGGCTGGCCAATACTGAGGTAGCCGAGCCCAACGTCGGCGAGGCGCTCGAGGATCTTGTGCGCCGCGGGCGTCTGTGCCTTACCGGCACCGAAGAACTCCTCGGCGGCGCTCACCGACATGGCGAGCACCTGGCTGATGTCCTTGCCGGCGAACTTGTACTCGAGCACCTCGGCCTGGAAGCGCTTGCCCTCGCACTCCTCGCACACGGTGGCGACGCCGGCCATCATCGCCAGGTCGGTGTAGATGACGCCGGCGCCGTTGCAGCCGGGACACGCGCCCTCGGAGTTGGCGCTGAACAGCGCCGGCTTCACGCCGTTGGCCTTTGCGAACGCCTTGCGAATCGGCTCGAGCAGCCCCGTGTAGGTGGCGGGGTTGCTGCGCCGCGAGCCGCGGATAGCGCCCTGGTCGATGGACACCACGCCCGCACCGGCAGGGATCGATCCATGTACGAGTGAGCTCTTGCCCGAGCCGGCTACGCCGGTGACGACGACGAGAACGCCGAGCGGGATGTCCACGTCGACATCCTTCAGGTTGTGCGCGCTGGCGCCCCGGATCTCCAGCGTGCCAGTGGAGGTGCGCAACGTCTCCTTGAGGGTCGCTCGGTCGTCGAGGTGGCGGCCGGTGATCGTGGCGCTGGCACGCAGCCCGTCGAGGGTGCCCTCGAAGCAGACGCTGCCGCCCTCGCTGCCTGCGCCCGGGCCGAGATCGACGACGTGGTCGGCGATTGCGATCGTCTCCGGCTTGTGCTCCACCACGAGCACCGTGTTGCCCTTGTCACGCAGACCCAGCAGCAGGTCGTTCATCTGCTCGATGTCATGCGGGTGCAGGCCGGTGGTCGGCTCGTCGAAGACATAGGTGACATCGGTGAGCGAGGAGCCGAGGTGGCCGATCATCTTCACGCGCTGGGCCTCGCCACCGGACAGGGTCCCCGATGGACGCTCGAGGGCGAGATAACCCAGCCCGATCTCCACAAACGAGTCGAGGGTCTGCTGCAGCGCCGCGAGCAGGGGGGCGACCGAGGGATCGTCCAGACCGCGCACCCACTCAGCTAGGTCTGAGATCTGCATCGCGCACGCATCGGCGATGTTGACCTTGCCGATCCGCGACGAGCGAGCTGCCTCGCTGAGGCGGGTGCCGTGGCACTCCGGGCAGGCGGTGAACGTGACCGCCCTGTCGACGAACGCGCGGATATGCGGCTGCATCGCCTCCCTGTCTTTGGAGAGGATCGACCTCTGGACCCGCAGGATCAGCCCTTCATAGGTCATGTTGATGCCCGCGATCTTCATCCTGGTCGGCTCGTGGTGGAGGAAGTCGCTGAGCTCCTTCTTGGTGTACTTGCGGATCGGCTTGTCCGGGTCGACGAACCCGGACGCGCTGTAGAGCCTGGAGTTCCAACCGCCGGCGCCATAGCCGGGGATAGTGATCGCGCCCTCGGCCAGCGACTTGGAGTCGTCGTAGAGCTGGGTGAGATCGATGTCGGAGACCGAGCCCCGGCCTTCGCAGCGTGGGCACATGCCACCGGCACGGGTGAAGCTCCGTGTCACGGTCTTGCCGTCACCGCGCTGCACCGTGATCTCACCGCTCGCCTTGACCGAAGGAACGTTGAAGGAGAACGCGTTGGGCGAGCCGATGTGCGGCTTGCCCACCCGGCTGAAGAGAATTCGCAGCATGGCATTTGCATCCGTGACCGTCCCGACCGTTGAGCGGGGATCTGCTCCAATCCGTTGCTGGTCCACGATGATCGCCGTCGTCAGCCCTTCGAGCACGTCTACCTCGGGGCGCGTCAGCGTCGGCATGAAACCCTGGACGAAGGCGCTGTAGGTCTCGTTGATCAGCCGCTGGGACTCAGCGGCGACCGTACCGAACACAAGCGAGCTCTTGCCCGACCCGGAGACGCCAGTGAACACCGTCAGCCGCCGCTTGGGCAGCTCGACGCTGATGTCCTTGAGGTTGTTCACGCGGGCGCCGTGAACGCGGATCAAGTGGTGGCTGTCGGCGGCGGCGGGTCCAGATGACTGCGTATTGGGCTTCTTGGCCATCGCGTTCACCCTAGCTGTGGCCTGACCACAGACGCTTCTCGATTCCTGCTTCAGATGGTCATGCGGCCTTCCGCGGCGCCCTACCCCATAGCCTTCATCATGTGGGGCGAGGAGTGCGAGCCCGGAACGACGAACCCCGGTATCTCGTGGGGCGCGATGAGGAGTGCCGCTGCGAGCACGCACAGGACGCCAGCGGTCGCCAACCGTGCACCGCGCCCGGACGGTCCCACCTTCTCCAGCACCACGAGCACGGCAATCAACGCCATCCACGTGAGGCTCATCACACCGAGCGCGAACAGCGCGGCCATCAGCGCCCACGAGCATCCGAGACACCATCCCCCGGTACGCAGACCCATGACGAATGCTCCTGCCCGTGTGCTCTGCCTGGGAGCGTCGGGAGATCGCAGCGGGCTACGGCACCTCGAAAGGAATGCGCGCTTGAGCGGTGTCAGCTGATAGAGGGCCGCAAGGGCGAGAATACCCGCGGCAAACAGACGACCGCCGCTGTGCCAGGCAAGTGAGCCGGCGAGGAGGCTCTTCCCAAGCTGGTACAGGCCGTAGGCCCCGAGGCCCACGGCGCTCCACACGAGCAGATAACCGCCAGCGAACAGGACCACCCGGGTGATCTCGCGTCGGACAGATGCGGCGAACACGGCTGCCGCCGGAGCGAGCGAGGGCAGCATCATCGCCGCCATCATCGTTGCCCATACACCGGTGAACCAACCCACGGAACCGAGCGCTGTTCCGGGCCCTGCGTCCATCCCCGCCATCCGATCGGCCGTGGACCACCAAGCCAGCCCGGCGGCGGCGAGCAGCGCGGCGACTATCCCAAGCTCCGTCCGCATCGCCGCCAATGGTGAGAGGATGGCCCCGCTCACCCGGCCGTTCGCGCGCAAGGTTCCCCTGGCTGACGTTGTCGCCATGACTCATCCTCCTTCGTATTCGTCGTGGCGGCGCCACCATATGCCGCTCTCATTGCGTCCGAGCGGGGCGCGGTCGAGCCACGAGTACATGCCCCACACGCCGTCGACTCCTCGCCCGTAGGCCGAGTAGGTGTGGAACACGACGCCGTCCTCGATGGCAAATGCGCTCATGCCCGGTCCCTCTTTCCGGAATGTCGCGGGATCGGTGCCGGCGCCCTTGGCGATCTCGATCAGGCCGGGGCTCTCCTCCGACGGGCGAAAGTCCGCGGTGCGGAAGTTGTACTCGACGGCACCCGCCTGCCATTCCTGATCGGTGTGGGTTACGTGGAAGTCGTGGTTGAAGTCGCTCTCGAAGGAAGAGGCCCACGGAAAGCTCCAGCCCATCCGCCGCTTGTAGTCCTGCAGCTTTGCCAGCGGCGCCCGGGACACGGCTGTGAACGCGACATCGTGATTGACCAGGTGCACGACCGACCCGGAGAAGCCATCTGCGATCGCGGAGCAGGACGGGCAACCGGCGGTGAAATCGGGGCCGAACATGAAGTGATAGACGAGCAGCTGCGAGCGACCTTTGAACAGGTCGACCAGGGATGCAGTTCCCTCGTCGGTCTCGAACGAGTACTCCTTCTCGATCGGCACCCAAGGCAGATCCTGTCGCATTCGCGTGAGCTCATCGCCGCGGCGCGTGAGCTCCTTCTCGGCCTCGAGCAGCTCCAGTCGCGCCGAGAGCCACTCCTCGCGAGTTCCAGTCTTGTGATCGGTCATTGCATTCCCCTTGTCGGTGTCAGGAATCGGTTTCGGTTTCGGCCTGTATGGACTCGGCGAGGTGCTTGATGCGCACCAGGCGTCGGTCCCACTGCGCGGCCACGCGAGCCATCGCCTCGGCGGCGGCGTCCAGCCGTTGGGGACGGACCGTGTAGCGCACCTCGCGGCCGCTGCGCCGGCCTGCCACCAGACCGACGCGGTCCAGCACGGCCAGGTGCTTGGCGACCGCCTGGCGAGTCACGGGTAGCCCGTTCGCGAGCGTCGTGGTGCTCGCCTCGCCGTGCTCCAACAGCGCATCGAGCACCCGCCGGCGGGTGGGGTCGGCCACGGCCGACCACAACGCGTCGTCCTCGACGACGACGGTGGCCATCAGCTGGTCGTCCCGGAAGGCTTGGAGGCCACGTAGTCGAGCATTTCGCCGAGATGCTTCTGCCATCCCTGGGCGTGATCTTCGAGGTAGAGGGCCTTGCTCTGCTCGTCCTGCGTCACGGCGTCGATGCCACTCTCGAGGACCCACAACCGTGTCCCGTTGGCCTCCTCGATGAGGCTGAACTCGACCAGCGCCGAGTTGCTCTCGTCCGCTCCCGTCCCCTCCGGGTGGTTCCAGCGAAAGGAAAAACGGCGGAACGGCTCGGCATCCACGACCAAAATCGGCACGACCAGGTCGGACTGCTTCTCTCTGCCCCGACCCCCGGGCTTCCACGTCAGCGTGCCGTGAGCCCCGACGCGCCCCTCGAGATCCGCCTCGTCGCTGAACCAGCGGCTGATCTGCTCGGGCTCGGTTATCACGCCCCAGACGACCTCCGGGCTCGCCTCGATCAGGATCTCTCGTTCGACGCTGTCAGCGGCCACGGTGCTCCCTCCGTTGATGCGCAACCAATGGTTGCTAGATGTGCCGTGCAGAATAGCAACCATTGGTTGCGTGTCAAGACGCGAGCACGCTGTGAGCTACTCCACGAAGTCACCCGCCCGAGCCCATCCCCCGGCCAGGTTCTCCCGGTCGACCTAAAGCGCACCAGGCAGCTGCTCGATACCGTCAAGACATGAGAGGACGCATCTGGATTGGGCTGGCTACGGCGATCGTCGTGGTCGCAGCGATCGTGGCCTTCTCAGGTGGCAGCAGTAGCGGAGGGCTCAACCCGGTCGCACAGGCCGCCGAAACCACGACTCAAACAGACGGCGCGCACGTGGCGCTGTCCGGCTCGGTCTCGATCTCGGGCCTTGCCACTCCGATCACGATCACGGGCCAGGGAGCCTTCAGCTTCAAGGCCAACGAAGGCGAGCTGGAGATGTCGATGGCCGGTTTCCCCTCGAGTGTGACGGCTCGGCTGTCGGGCTCGGATCTGGAGATGCACGAGATCTACAAGGCGGGCTCGCTCTACATCGGATCGTCGCTCCTCGCCGGCAGCCTGCCGACGGGCGCCAAGTGGATGCGCCTCGACATCGCACAGGTACAACAGGCGATCGGTCTCGATCCGAGCTCACTGATGAACGGGGGAACCGACCCGACGGCCCTGCTCCGCTACCTGAAGGCATCCGGCGGCTCTCATCTCGTCTCACACGAGCTGGTGCGTGGCGTGCCGACGGCTCACTACACAGGCACGATCGACCTTCTCAAGGCCGCCGAAGCACAGCCTTCGAGCGACCCCGCGAAGCTGCATGAAGCTTTCGCCAAACTCATCGCCCAGACTGGCCTGCGGAATCTGCCGGTGAGCGTATGGATCGATTCCCATGGCCTCGTGCGCAAGATGTCACTGACGATGTCCGCAGGCCTGGGCACTCAGCGCAGCGACGTGGCGCTCAGCATCGAATACTTCGACTTCGGGGCGACCTCGAGCATTGCGGCTCCGCCGGCCTCGGAAGTGTTCGACGCGACCGGACAGACGCTTCAGAGCATCACACCCGGGGGCTGAGCCACAAGCGCCACGAGCGCTCCGGCGATCGCCTCTCGCGCACCACGAGCGGCGATCAACCCGTCCTCGCCGATCTCCCCGCGCGAGATGGGCAGTCGCAGGCACGCCTGCTCGACGATCCGGGCGTGGACATAGCCGAGCACTTTGCGCAGGGAGTCGTGGGCGTCGGCCCCCCCGGTCGGAGCGGCTCTGCTGGCGACGTTGATCCAGGCGACAGGCTTCTCATAAGTGCTCGCATCGCCGACGGTCCACTCGAGCAGGTTCTTGAACGATCCGGGCAGGGCGCCGGCATACTCGGGCGTGCAGATCAGCAGCGCATCGGCAGAGTTGACGGCGGCCCGCATCGCCGCGACAGCCGGGTGGACGGGCTCGCCCTCGCGGTCGTCGTCGGGATTGAAGTGTGGGAGCAAGCCCATTCCGTGATAGGCGACTGTGGCGATGCCTGGAGGCGCGACCGCCGCGGCAGTCCGCAAGGCGGCGGCGTTGGTCGAGCCCTCACGCAAGCTGCCCGACAGCAGTAGTACCCCGACCGGCGTGCTCACTGTGCCGCCCAGCTCACCGCGGGGTGACGGCCTCGATGTTGTGGCCGTCGAGATCGATCACAAACGCGGCGTAGTAGTCCTCGCTGTATTGCGGGCGCAGACCCGGTGCGCCGTTGTCACGTCCACCGGCGGCGATGGCGGCAGCGTGAAAGGCGTCGACCTGTTCGCGGCGGTCGGCGGCGAAGGCGATGTGGACGGGCGCGCCTGTGGGGTATGCGGTGGAGATGGCGAAGTTGGGGGCCTCCTCGAGTCCGAACTCGATCTCAACGTCGCCCTCGCGCCACGCCCCGATCTGGCTGAACCCGAGCGGCAGCAGGGCCTGTTCGTAGAAGTCGCGACTGCGGGCGAGGTCGCTGACCCCCACTGTCACGTGGTCGATGACGATCCTGCGTCTGGGCATGCTTCCGACTCTAGCCTGCGATCTGTTCGCGGTCGTCAGTTGTCATCACGGCTCGTCAGCGGGCGTGACACGGTTAGGCCGCTTGCTGTTCCCACTTCGGTATCCACACCTCGGTGTCGGGTGGGTCCACGCGTCTGGAATTGAGGTAGTCGCGAAGTTTGACGAGCCCGGGATGGGGGTTGTCCTCGCGCCAGATCAGGGACAGGGGGTAGATCGGCGTCGGGTCGCGTACCGGTATGCGACGCAGATCGTAGCTGTCTGGCCACAGATAACGCGAGCGCTCGCCGACGAGGGTCGCAAGTTCCGAGGAGTCGGCGATCTCGGCCAGCAGAGACTCGTAGCCAAAAACGGGCCCAACCACGTCGATCGTCAGCCCGAACGTGGCCGCGAGCTCTTCGTAGTAGGCGGCCACCTCGTCCCCACGGGCCACGCCGGGCATCCAGATTCGGTGGCCGGCGAGTTGCGCGGGCGTGACAGCGTGCCGGTTGGCGAGTGTGTGGCGCGGTCCCACGAGCAGCTGGTGCGGCTCGTAGATCACGCGGGCAGCCTTGATCGCCTCGGGCAGATGCTGCTTGGGAGGAACACCGTGGAAGGTGGCGTCGATCGTCCCGGCCTCGACAGCAGCGGTCGCAGCGTCGACGTCGGCATCCGGCAGGGTCACGACATCCAGCGCGATCTCTGGATGCAAACGGTAGAAGTCCTGGAGCAGCACCGCCGGAGCGACACGCCGGCTGACGACATCGACGCGCAGAGCGCGCCGACCAGGACGGACGGACGCATCGGCACGCTCTGCCACCCGGAGAAGCTCACGAGCGTGGGGCAGGAAGGCCTGGCCATCGATAGTGAGCTGGGCGCCGCGGGCCGTGCGCGTGAAGAGGCGCACATCCAGGTCTTTCTCCAGCGCGGCGATGCGCTTGGAAACGGCCTGCTGGGTGATCGACAGCGCAGTGGCGGCTTCCTGGAACTGGCCGGCATCCGCAGCCACGACGAAGGTGCGTACGGCGTCTAGGTCCACGCCATAACCTTATCTGCACAACATTTAGTTGTGGCTTGCCGCCAGATAAGTTGTTTGATCGCCATTTCAGAGCTTGCTTTGATTCCTCCGATCAACAGCAAGTTGTCTGACAACAAGAGGGGCGGAGCTTGGTAGCTAGGCGATCCCTGGGCCGAGAGTTTGGATGGCTATGGGCGGCATACGCAGTCAGCGCATACGGTTCCGGGCTGGGGTTCGGGGCGCTACCGCTCATAGCCGTGCTGGTTTTGCACGCAGGCCCCGCCCAGGTCTCCGCCCTCGCGGCAATGGGGCCGGCGGTGGGCGCGGTGATTGCGTTGCCGCTCGGCCCATGGGTGGAGTTTCGCGGCAAGCGGCGGGTGATGATCGCGATGGACCTGGCCCGCTTCGCGGTCATGATGACGGTCCCGATCGCCTATGCCTTCGGCCGGCTCAGCTTCATCCAGTTGCTCGTGGTCGCAGCGGTGGTGGCCACGGCCAAGATCGCATTCAATGCGGCCAGCGGCGCCTTCCTCAGAGCGCTCGTCGCGCCGGATGACCTGCTCGTGGCGAACGCGCGGTTCGAGTCCACGAACTGGAGCTCCATTGCAGTCGGGCCACCGCTGGGCGGCGCGGCGATTGGCCTGTTCGGACCAGTCACCACCGTGATCGCCGACGCGCTCAGCTACCTGCTCTCCGCCCTCGGGATTGGAGCGATTCGCAGCCAGGAAGAACGCCCCGAGCGAACCGGCAAGAGCCGTATCCGGGCGGGTGATCTGCTGGAGGGGTGGCGGCACATCCTGACCCATCCGGGGCTGCGGGCTCTGTACCTCAACAACATGCTCGTCTCCGGGCTGATCATGGCCACGGAGCCGCTGTTGGCCGTGCTCCTGCTTCGCCAGCTCGGATTCCCACCCTGGCAGTACGGCCTCGCCTTCGCCGCCCCTTGCGTCGGCGGATTCATCGGCTCCCGACTGGCCCGCCGAGTCGTGGCCCGCTATGGTCAGTACAGGGTATTCCGCACCGTCGGCACGCTGCGCGCGATTTGGCTGATCGGCCTGGCGTTCGTCGGGCGCGGTGTCGTCGGCCTCGCAACTGTGATGGCTGTCGAGCTCGCGATCATCATCAGCATGAGCCTGTACAGCCCGGTGCTCGCCACCTACCGGCTCGAGCACACTCCTCGAGACCGCATCGCCCGCACCCTGACCGCTTGGTCAATCGGCCAGCAAGCTTCCATTGCAATCTTCAGCGCACTCGGTGGCGTGCTCGCCGCAGCAACCAGCCCGCGCACAGCTCTCACAATCGCGGGACTGCTCATCCTCACCAGCCCACTCCTGCTGCCCCGTCGCCGGCGTCCCGCGCCCGTGGCTGACAGTGAACTGGCTACGCCAGTGCGCTAGCTCTGGACGGCGTGCCGCAAACGGTAGGCAAAGTAGAAGTGCAAAGCTGCTGGCAACACCATCACCACTCCCCACCAGTAGCCCGCGCCCAGCACCAGGGCGCCAACCACCAGCAGCCAGATGCCAATGGCAACGCGCAGGCGAACGATCAGACGCCAGTGCCTGCGTTCCCATTTCCATCGAGGCTGACGTGTCATCTCGCGCCACCTGATGAAGAGCGCACTCATCACGAGGTCGGCGGAGTCTGTAAGTCCAGGCCGCCGCTGGCCCTCGGCGGCACCGGCCATGAGCACCGAGAGAATCTCTTGCTCGTGCTCGCGGCGATAGGCCGCTGGGAACAACCTCAGCAGTCGCCGGTACCGGCGCTCCAGATCACCTGCACCGGTCGTCACATTGCCCCCGCCGGATTCAGCCGCGACATCGCGACGACCGCGTTTGCTTGCAGGCGGGCGGCCTCGTCAGCGAGTCGCTTCTCGCCAGGCGGTGTGAGCCTGTAGTAGCGACGCAGCCGGTTATCCACGATCTCCTCGCGGTCGACCTCGATCAGAGTGTCCTCGCGAAGCCGATCCAGAGCCGTGTACAAGGTGCCGGCGCGCAGCCGGACACGCCCATCGGAGATCTGCTCGACGTCAGTGATGATCCCGTAGCCATGCTGGCTTCCTCCAGCCAAGGCGGTCAGGATCAAGAACGTCGCCTCCTGCATCGCGCGCATACCCATAGAGACAGTATATACCGATGAACTGCTGGTTGTCAAGGCCAGGAGCCTGGCGTCACTGGTGCCTCACACGGCTCGAATGCAACAGCCCGTTATGGCTCGACGACCACCGCGTCATAGCCGTCCAACAGAAGCCCGAATTCCTGCCGTTCTTCGCAGCTCCCCGCCCTCACTCAAAGGAAACGGCGAGAGTAAATGACGGGCGCGACGGGGAGTCGAACCCTGTTCGTGCACCGCATCGGGGTTCGGGTCTGAGCCCACGGCAATCGTATACGGGATCAAGGAGTTCGATCACTGTTTGGGCGCCCCACCGCAAACGACCGTTGGCCGACAGTTCTGTGTTTGGTGTCAGTCGGTGCGCTTGGAGGTCTTTGCTCTTGATTTCGGCACAGGCTTCAGTAGTTCGACTTTGCAGCTCAGGCCCTTGACCTTCGGCCAATCATCGTCGGCACAGACGATCCTGTCGATGTCATCGTGGAGATCCGCGGTGGCCAGGATCAGCGCGTCAGGCATTCGTAGAGAGATGCGCCTGCCACGTAGCGTTGCCGCGTGGGCTGCCACCTTTCTGTCGACAGGCAAAAGATCCTTGACCAAGGCATCGAAGAAACGATCTACACGCTCATGGGAGTGGTGCCCCAAGGAAACGCCTGTCATCAGCTCGGCGTAGCTGATGACAGATGCTGCCAGCCGATGGCTGCCGACGATTTCCCTGAGCTTGGTGACTGCGATCTCGTGCAAAGCGTCGTCGGCGTCGAGGAAGCCGACGACGATTGTCGAGTCGAGCAGGATCAGTCCCACTCCTGGCGCAATCTGCGAACAGCGCGGCCCAGCTCGCCACCGGTACTAAGAGAGCCCGCAAACTCGTCGACGAGATCGTCCACGCGAGCGATCACGACGCGCCCTGGACCTTGCGCCTTGACCTGTACGACATCTCCCTCACGAAGCCCCGCCTCGCTAAAGGCCCCGATCGGGATTGTGATCTGATGCTTGCTCGAGATCCGAGAGCGGCCAGCCGCACTCCTCATTTTCTTTACATTTGTTGCCATGAGTAAAGAATAGCGCATGGGTAGGCGCCCCCGCCTCGATCACGTTCGCCGGCAAGGAGGCGGACAATCCTCGCCGTCAAAACCGTGACCACTTCTGGCCGCTTCCCCGAGTCCCACAAGGGCAGGCTCGGAAGTGCGGTGTACTGAGCGGGAGCGACGGGGGTCAAAGCCGCCTTTGTTGCCTCGGGGATTGAGATCCGGCTTTAGCCGCCGGGCGACTCGCCGGACCCGGCGTCTTTGCTTAGCGACGCGCCGTGACTGGAGCGTCGGCGCTACTGATCTGCCAGCGAACACCAGGCCCGAACTCAAGGACGACACCTGCGGGGCTGATCAGCTCCCAATAAGGCGGGTCGTCCTCTGCTTCGACCGCGGCCGGCTTGATGTCCAGAAGCGAGCCGTCCGAAAGAGCACAGCGCAGCTCGCCAGACTCCTCGTCAATGCTGGCATCCTCGATCGAGCGCCCGACTAGCTGCGCCGGATCGGTCGGGGACCACTCGGCGTCCTGGGTAGCAAGGCGCCAGATGGCACCGAGGGAGTCGCGAACCTCAACGTGGAGGACATCCGGGTAGGCGATGCGGGCGTCGACGATCGATCCCCGCATAGAGCGCAGGACGGTCGTGGGAGAGGCGTCTAGGGCTACGACGGTCGCCATGAGTCCTTCCATTCTCGCAGCCACGCCAGTAGTTCTCCATAGCTCATATCCTCGCCGCCGCTCGACTCCTTCTCGGCGTGCAACGCGGCGCTTGCCTCAAAGCGCTCAGCGGTAGTCAGTCCGGCCGCCTTGCACGCCTGCCTGAACTGCTTGATGTCACGCTTCCGAGTCATAGGTGTCGCGAGTCTAGCCTCGCCGATCTATCTCGACCTCGGTAGCAGTTGCATTGCAGCCAGCCTTCTCTATTTGTCGCAGGAGTCGTGATTTACCCACCGGTGCCCGCACCGGAGTCTGGCTTCTAAGCCCCGGCCCGTCGGGCCCTCGCAACCCTTGCTCGCCCAACCTGCACCAGGACCCCACTTGCATTGAGTCGAAAGCGCGCCATCGGAACGCTCGTCCGAAACCGTGCGGCTACTTCCTCGGCGTTCATGCCTTTCGTCGCGGCCTTTAGGAGCAGCCCCCTAGGCAAAAGCAGACATCCACCTACTCGCCGACGAGTTCGAGATTGTTCTCGGGTGCGAAGCGGCGGATGCCCTCGCGCTGCGCGTCCGGGGAGAAGCCCCGGCCCTGCTCCTCGGTTGACTCGCGGACATAGGCGACGGCGCGCAGCTTGCGGTCAGCCATGCCGAGAGAGGTTGGTGAGGCCGCGTCCTCTGCACAGCCACCAGTCGGCGAACCAGCACCCGCGTCGTCAAACCCGGCCGCCCCTCCGAGGAGTACCTGCTGCGGAAGCTCATCCACTGCGAGCGCTGCGGCGCCCGCATGCACAGCTGCCGCACCGGATGGGAGGGGATGCGCCGCTACCAGTGCTCGACCCGCCGCCACCATGGCGACTGCGAGCAGAAGATGACCCCTGCGCAGCCGTTGGAGGAGCAACTGATCGACTGGCTGCAGGACTTCCAACCCGACCGCGAACTGCGCGGGCTCGTGCTCGACGCGATCCAAACACAGGCAGGCACGCACCCCGGCGAGGACGCCGAGCGTCGCCGTGAGCTGACCGCCCAGCTTGAGCGGCTACGCGACCTCTATGTCATGGGCGACATCACCAAGCCCCAATACGCGATGCGCCGCCAGATGATGGAGGAGGAGCTGCAACGCGCGAAGCCGCCGACCGACCCCGACCTGGACCGCGCGCAGACAATCCTCGAAGACTTCTCGCGCTTCTGGGACGCCGAGCCAGAGCCCGCTGAGCGACGCAAGCTGATCCTCTCCCTGTTCGCGCAGGTTTGGGCGAGGGACAACCAGATCGTCGCGGTCAAGCCCAACGCGGCGTTCGCCAGCTACTTCACCGCCGCGTCGGAGGTGCAGGCCACGCACCCAAAAGCCGACGCGGGGGATGAGGCAACAAATACGGGAGCGACGGGGGTCAAACCCTCGATTGTTGCCTCGCGCCCGCCGATTCAGATTCGGCTTTTAGCCCGCCGTTCCCGGCCCACCGTCCCGCTCGGCGAACGATACCAGCGGCGGTCCCTTGAGATCAGGCGCGAGTTCTGCTCTGCTCTGGCGCGCAGTCCAGACAACCGAGTGGCCGGACGAGTCGTTGGCGCGACCCGCCCGGCCGTAGCACCGAAGGGCTCGCCTTCGATGCCACTGAGAACCGTAGTTGCTCACTACGGATCGGTCGCTCAACGTGCTCGCGGGCGAGCCCTTCCTCGGTGCGGGAAGGAAGCAATTGGCCGACGATGCCCACGAGTCCCGGCGTTCCGCTGGGTTTTCGAGCCGATGCCCCGGCGTATTGCTCGTGTACGGCGAGCAGCGGGCAAACGCTGCGCTGGCCGGCGAGCTTGAACTCGACGGCTACTGCGTCAATCGCGCCAGCCACCCCGGCACGCTGAGGGAGCGCTGCAAGCCCGGCGAGGTTGATCTCATCATCTTCGGCCACGCGCCGCACCGTGGCCTTGACCTGCTGCGGGCGCTACGCGCGGGCGAGCTTGCGCCGGGCGCAGCCGGCGTGCGCGTCCTTTGGATGAGCACGAGCCGCGAGACGACGACGGCCGTGCTGCGCGCGTTCGACGCAGGCGCCGATGACGTGGCCCGTGTCCCGCTTGGCTACGCCGAGCTGCTTGCGCGGGTGCGTGCGCTCCTGCGCCGCTACAACCTGATCGACGGCCCTCCCGTGATCGTGTGCGGTCCGCTCGAGATCGACACGGCGGCGCGCACTGCCACCTTCGCGGGAGTCCGTGTCGAGCTTCGCCCGCGGGAGTTCGCGCTGCTCGCGCATCTCGCGCGTGACCCGCTCGCGTCCACGAAAAGCAAGAGCTACTGCGCGAGGTCTGGGGGTATCGCGCCACGGACTCGACGCGCACCGTGGACTCGCACGCCTGCCGTCTGCGACGCAAGCTCGCCCGGGCCGGCGCCGAGGGCTGGGTGTGCTCGGCCTGGGGCGTCGGCTACAGCCTCGCGCCGGACTATCGAACAGCCGGACTGGGACCGGACGGCACATGACCACACCCCGGAACGAAAGGAGTCCACAGCATGAGCACTGACCGAAGCGCCGAGCAGGAGCTGGCAGCGTTTGGACAAGCGATCCGCCAGTTGCGCGAGCAGCGCGGGATGAGCCTGGATAGCCTCTCCGGCGCGAGCAGACTGCCGCGAGGACGCAAAATGTCCTCGCGGCGCATCAGCCGCATCGAAGCCGGAGAAGGTGATCCCCACTACGACGAGATGATCGCGCTCACGGACGCGCTCGACGTCACGCCCGGAACACTCGTCAACTACGCGGAACACCTTTGAGGGACGGGCGCAAGCCGAGACGGCCGGGCGAGCGGGCACGCTGTCCACACCGACCGCCCTCCGTGTCTTTGCGCGGTCGCCGAGCCGCCGCAGCAATGCGACCGGCGAGAATGGCAAGCTCCCGTGGTGGACGAGAGCCCCGTGATCGCAAGCGCCGTCTCGCCGCAAGGCCGCAGCGTTGAGCTGACCGCGGAGCGCTGGCGCTACATCCAGCGCCATGTCGAGATGTCCGGGCGACAGGACACGCTGCTTGCGGCGATCCGTCAGCCGGACTTTCAGGAGCCCGACCCGCATCCGGGCCGCGAGCGCTACTGGCTGCGGTGCCGAGCGCCCTTTCCCTTCCGGTGGATGCGAGTGGTTGTAGAGTTTGCAGGAGACGCCGACCGCTTCGTCACCGCCTTTGGGCAGGACAACGACCCGGAAAGTACGCCACGATGACGATCACAATCGGAACCCTCTCGTTCGATAACGTCGAGTACGACGCTGACGCGGACGTGCTCTACCTGAGCGTCGGCGAGCCCCGGATGCCGGCCGAGTCGTTCGGCACGCCGGAGGGGCATAACGTCCGTTACGACAAGACGGGCGCGGTCATCGCCATCACGATCGTGAACGCCAAGTGGCTCGTCGACCGCGACGGCGAGATCAAGCTGACGATTCCCAGTCGCGTACCGGCAGCTGATCTGGCACTAGCGCTGGCAGGCTGACTGACGAACTGGCGCACCTGTGCGACCGTCAGTGAAGCTGAGGTGCTGGCGGAGCATGGGATCCGCGATATCTGTTCATGCCGGGTTCGGCGTTCAGAGGGATGGTGTCGGACTCGGCTTGTTCCCCAAAGGGGGGCTTGTGCGGCCTTTGTGTAGTGAAAAGGGCCGAACGTGCTCGCCCCCGGAATGCGTGACGCCGTGTACCGCGGGAGGGCCGCGATCGACCTTCTTCTCTTTGCCAACCCCGACCTCGACCGCGCGCACGCCATCCTCGAAGACTTCGCGCGCTTCTGGGACGCCGAGCCCAACCCCGCCGAGCGACGCAAGCTCCTACTCTCGCTGTTCGCGCAGGTATGGGCCAAGGACAACCAGATCGTCGCCGTCAAACCCAACACGGCGTTCGCCGACTACTTCACCGCCGCGTCGGAGGCGCGAGCAACACGCCCAAGAGCCGACGCGGACGATGAGGCAACAAAGGCGGGAGCGACGGGACTCGAACCCGCGACCTCTGCCGTGACAGGGCAGCGCTCTAACCTGCTGAGCTACGCCCCCGCGATTGTGCACGGATCAACGGGGCGATGCTCCGTGCTCCTTCAGTATGCCAAGGCTGGGCTCTTGGCCACGTCCTGACCTTTCCGTCTGCAAGGGGCACCCCCAAACTGGCCACGCGGCCAGGCTTCGACTAGTCTTGCCCTGTGGCGCTTGTCGGCCCTCCTCCGCTGCTCAACTCCAAGCCACTGCCAGTGCTGCTGGAAGACCTCCGCGCCGAGCGACGCGCCCCTGTGCCCTTCCCGCCCGGCGAAACACGCTTCTCGCTCACCCGCACCAGGCGCTTCGCCAACGATCCGCTGCCGCTGCTGCTCGAGGCCTACGAGCGCTATGGCCCCATCTTCACGCTGCGACTGTTCCACAGCAACGTCGTGTTCATGCTCGGGCCTGCAGCCAACCACTACATCACCGTCTCCCACGCCTCCAACTTCCTCTGGCGCGAGTCGCACTTCCGCGATTTGATCGGCCTGATGGGCGACGGGCTACTCACCATCGACGGCGACTTCCACCGCCGCTCGCGGCGGATCATGCTGCCCGCCTTCCACCGCGAGAACATCCTCGCCTCGGTCGACACCATCGTCGAGGAGACCAGTCAGGCACTCGAGCAGCTCGCGCCCGGCCAGAGCATCGACCTCTACGCCTGGACGCGCCATCTCGCCCTGCGCGTGGCCATGCGCGCCCTCTTCGGACTCGACCCCGATGGCCAGCAGGCGCGCGCCATCGACGCCGCCGGCCTGTTCGAGGAGGCGCTCTCCTTCTATTCCAGCGACTACTTCCTGCGCGTCCTGCGCGGGCCCCGCACGCCCTGGGCGCGACTGCAGAACGCCGCCCGCAAGCTCGACACGCTCATCTACACCGAGATCTCCCGCCGCCGCGCCACCGGCGAGCGCGGCTCGGACATCCTCAGCCTGCTGATCGACGCCCACGACGAGGACGCCAACAGCCTCAGCGACCTGCAGATCCGCGACGAGGTCATGACGCTCATGTTCGCCGGGCACGACACCACCACCTCAACCGTCTCCTTCATGTTCTACGAGCTCGCCCGCAACCCCCACCTGCTTACCCGCCTGCTCGCCGAGCAGGACGCCGTCCTCGCCGGACGCCCTCCCACCGCCGAGCAGCTCGCCTCCGGTGAGCTCACCGAGCTTGAGCTAGTGCTCGACGAGACCCTGCGCAAGTACCCGCCCGCCTGGGTCGGACCGCGGCGCGCCATCCAGTCCTTCGAGTTCCAAGGTCGCACGGTGCCCGCCCGCGCATTCGTCAACTACAGCTCCTGGGCCTCCCACCACCTGCCCGACGTGTTCCATGAGCCGGAGGAGTTCCGCCCCGATCGCTTCGCCCCCGACGCCCGCGCCGCCCTGCCCAAGGGCGCCTACGTCCCCTTCGGTGGCGGCTCGCGCACCTGCATCGGTATGCGCTTTGGCCAGCTCGAGGTGCGCACCATCGCCACCCTCATCCTCTCCCGCTTCTCCCTCTCGCTCCCCGCCGACTTCCAGCTCACCATCCGCCAGATGCCCACCATCAGCCCCAAGGCCGGGCTGCCCATGTACGTCGCCCCACGGGTCACCGTGCCCTCGTCCGATCTCTCAGCAGCTGCCTGAAAGCGCCTCGCCGCGCCACCCAGCCCGGCCCGGCCAGCCCGCCCCGAACCGTCCCTCAGCGCAGGCTCGCCCTCATCGAAAGCTCGTAGCTCGCAGGCGCTCCACTTGCCCTGCTCGCGCTCACGCCTTCCACATACACGTGTTCGTCTGAGAACAGCGTCAAGCTCAAGCCTTCAACCAAGAACCCCACCGGATGGGCCACCAGCTTGCCTTCGCTCGCCTGTGCCACAGCGTCCAGCGACGCGCCCACCCCGAACAGGCCGCCGCTGGCCTGGACCTCCACCGTGCCGCCTTCGCTCTTGACCAGCTGCACTGAAACGCCGCTGGGAAGCGCCTTCTGCACAGCCGCTTCGCCCACCTGAGCCTGGGCGCTCAGCGTGTTGCCGCGCTTGGTCATCTTCGCATCCGTCAGCTGCAACGCACCCACCTGCACCCGTTCTGCATTCAGTTCCATCCGCGCAGTGTCTCGCCCTTCCCACAGCAGCTTTGCCGCCTGCTGCGGTTCCATCGACAGACTCTTGGCCCGCACGTGCACCGAGTCCACTCTGCCCCACAGGAGCTTTACGGCCGGCCACGCCGACACGCTCACGCTCTCCACCTTGCCGTAGCGCCCCACCCTCGACGAGACCACGCTCGCCGCAATTCTCGGCAGGATCAGCTGGGCCGCCACCAGCACCAGCAGCACCGTGCCTGCTGCCCAAAGTGCCCATTTTCTCCTGCCCTTGAGAACATCGCCGCGCTGCATTCCGCAAGCTTCGCAGGGAATGCAGCGCGGCGAGAAGCAATGTCTCTAGCTCAGACCATTGGCTGCAAGGAACTGCTTGGCCACCGTGGCCGGAGACTGCTTGTCGATGCTCACCGCCTTGTTCATCTGCTGGATCGCAGGCGTCGTCAGCAGCGCGCTCACCTTGTTCAGCGTTTCTGCAAACGCCGGGCCCTCAGCCGAGAGCACGCTGCGCTTGACCACCGGCGCCACGTTCTGGAAGCCAAACACGTGCTTGGGGTCAGCCAGCACCTTGAACTTGCCCCCCAGCAGCTGGCCGTCCGTCGTGAACACATCCTGCACGTCCACCTGGCCGCCTTCCAGCGCCTTGTATGACAGTTCGATCGAGATCGGCTTGAACGTCGGGTCCAGGCCATATTCCTTCTTCAGGCCCAGCAGGCCCTCGAAGCGCGTAGCAAATTCGGGCGCCGCTCCCAGCGTCACGCCTTTGCCCAGCGACTTCAGGTCGGCAACACTCGACAGGTTGTGCTTGCTCGCATAGCTCGGCAGCGTCGCCAGCGCATCAGAGTCATAGAACGGCGTGTAGTCCAGCAGCGTCAGGCCCTGCTTTTCCACGAACACCTTCGCTTCCTGGTAGGCGTTCGCCGCGCTCGTCGGCGTCTTCGTTTGCTGCGCAATCGCCGACAGCAGCGTGCCCGTGTACTCCGGGTACAGGTCGATCTGGCCCGACGTCAGCGCCTTGTAGATGATCTCCGAGGAGCCCACTTCCGAGTGCAGGTTGATCTTGAAGCCCTTCGCCTCCAGCGCCTGCGCATACAGCTGGCCCAAGATGTTCTCCTCGGCGAAGTTCTTGTCGCCGATCGTCACCGCCGGCTTGCCCGCCCCCGGACCCGAGGCCGCGGTCGAGCCGCTCGACGTGGAGGCCGTCGTGCTCGAGCTGGTCGAGGACGTGTTGCTGCTCCCGCACGCCGCCACTGCGACGCTCACCGCAAGAGCCACACCTGCGCTCGCCATCCACTTGCCCAACCTGCTCCATCGACTGACTGTCATCCAGCGCCTCCGTCTTTTGTTTACTTTGTTGATCGGAAAGATAATAAATAGGTCCGGATCAGGCGATCGTCGCCACGGGCCGCAGGCCCGCCCTGCGCTCCAGCTCGATCAAACGCAGCCCCCTTGGCGTCAGCGCACGCTGCACCAGCGTCAGCAGCCCCTCCACCGCCAGCGCCAGCGCCGCCACACAGATCGCCGCCCCCAGCACCCCCGAGAAGTGGTAGCTGGTCTCGTTGGCAATGATGTCGCCCAGGCTTCCGCTGAAGCCTGCCAGCGAGGCGATCGTCGTCGTGCTCACCACAAACACCGCCGCCGTGCGCACACCCGCAAAGATCAGCGGCACCGCCAGCGGCAGCTCGACCTTCGTGAGCACCTCCCACTCGCTCATGCCCATCCCCCGCGCCGCATCCACCAGGTCCCCATCCACGCCATCCACGCCCAGGTAGGCGTTCGTCACGATCGGGGGCACCGCCAGGATCACCAGCGCCAGCAGCACCACCGGCAGGCCCAGCCCCAGGAACGCATCGCCGATCGCCAGCACCGCCAGGCTCGGCAGCGCCCGCCCCACGTTGCCAACGTTGATCGCCACGAACGAGCCCCTGTGGATATGGCCCAGCCACACCCCCAGCGGCACCGCCACCACCACCGAGATCGCCACCCCCATCGCCCCCACCTTGAGCGTCTCCAGGGCAAGGTGCGTGAGGCTCGGCAGCGCCGGCTGGCCAGCTATCGCGCCGTTGTGCGCGATGAACTTGAACGCCTCTACGAATTCGTGCATCGCGTCCTACCGAGCCCCGGCCCGCGTCCACGGGGTCAGCGCCCGCTGCAGGAGCACCAGCAGTCCGTCTGAGACCAGCGCCAGCAGGATCGCCAGGCCGCCCGCTGCGATCAGCTCCGTCTTGAACGGCCCCTCGCCCAGCGCCGCATGGATCGGCACGCCCAGGCCCGCGTCGTAGATCGTGTACACGATCGTCGCCAGCGCAATGATCGTCACCACCGCAATCCGCAGGCCCGCCACGATCGCCGGCAGCGCCAACGGCAGCTCCACCCGCAGCAGCCGCTGACGGGGCGTCATCCCCATCCCCTCCGCCGCATCCAGCACCTCCTCCGGCACAGAACGCAGGCCCGTGAGGATGCTGCGGAAGAGGATCAGCAGCGTGTATGACACCAGCGCAATCTCCGCCGAGAACACGTTCAACCCCACAGGCGCCACCAGCAGCTCGAACAGCGCCAGCGATGGGATCGTGTAGAGGAACGTGCTCACCAGCACCGTCGGGCGCTCCAGCGCCCGGTAGCGGTGCGCAGCCAGGGCCAAGCCCATCGCAATCACGAACCCGATCGCCACAGCTGTAACCGACAGCAGCACATGCTGTCGCAGCGCCGGCCACAGCACTGGGCCCCAGTTCTTGCTGATCCAGCCCGTGCAAAACACGTGGTTCTGAACTTCGCAGCTCGAGCTGTGCGAGCTGTAGTTCGGGATCACCGGCCCCGACGCCGCCAGCTGTGTGATCACTTGCCCTCGGCCTCGTCCGAAAGCAGCTGCTCCACCAGTCCGAGCGTCACCAGACCCTCCACCTCGCCATCGCCGTCCACCACCGTCAACGGCTCGCCACTGCCCGTCAGCAGCGCCGACAGGGCATCCCGCACCGAGGTCTCGCGCGACACGCGGCGCTCGCCATCCGCGCTCGTGTCCGGGCGCAGGCCGTTCGGCTCGATCAGCTTCAGCTCCGCCAGCGTCGTCAGCGCCAGGCGCTTGAGACCTCGATCCGCGCCCACGAACTGCGCCACGAACGAGTCCGCGGGACGCGTGAGGATCTCCTGCGGCGTGTCGTACTGCGCCAGCACACCGCCCTCGCGCAAGATCGCAATGCGATCGCCCATCTTGATCGCCTCGTCGATGTCATGCGTGACGAACACCACCGTCTTTCTCACCTTCTCCTGCAACGCCAGGAACTCGTCCTGCAGGCGCGTGCGGTTGATCGGATCGATCGCCCCGAACGGCTCGTCCATCAGCATCAGCGGCGGGTCCGCCGCCAGCGCCCGCGCCACACCCACCCGCTGGCGCTGGCCGCCCGATAGCTGCCCCGGATAGCGACCCTGCATCTCCTCCGGGTCCAGACCAATCAGCTCCAGCAGCTCCTGCACGCGCGCGTCGACGCGGGCGTGATCCCAACCCAGCAGGCGCGGCACCGTGGCGATGTTCTCCGCCACCGTCTGGTGGGGGAACAGACCGATCTGCTGGATCACGTAGCCGATCTCACGCCGCAGCGCACGGGGATCGCGCTGCAGCACGCTCTCGCCCCCCAGCAGGATGTCGCCGCCGCTGATCGGGATCATCCTGTTGATCAGGCGCATGGCCGTCGTCTTGCCCGAGCCCGACGGCCCGACCAGCACGCACACCTCGCCCGCGGGAACCGTCAGCGAGAGGTTGCTGATCGCAGGCTCGCGCTGACCCACGTAGCGCTTGCTCACGCCTCGCAGCTCTAGCTCGGCGGCTTGCGCGAACGCCGAGGGCCCCTCGTCATGGGCGGTGTCTGCAGTCTCCAAGGAAAAGTTCCGGCCGGGGAGCGCCCATCGTAGCCAATACATCCGCCCAGCCAACCCCCAGCTCTCTCCCACGCCCACCTGAGGCGTGGCTCGCTAGCCTTGAGGCCCCATAGCACTGGGGCGCGTAGCTCAGTTGGCCAGAGCACCTCGTTTACACCGAGGGGGTCGCCCGTTCGAGTCGGGCCGCGCCCATCAATGACAGACCAAGCCCTCATCCGCATCGCCGTCATCGGCTCCGGTCCGGCCGGCTTCTACGCCGCCGGGCACCTGCTCAAGGCCGCCGAGCACATCGAGGTGGACATGCTCGAGCGCCTACCCACGCCCTGGGGGCTCGTTCGCTCCGGCGTGGCCCCCGATCACCCCAAGATCAAGTCCGTCACCCGCATCTATGAGAAGACCGCCGCGCACCCCCGCTTCCGCTACTTCGGAAACATCACCTTCGGCCTGCACGTCTCCCGCGAGGAGCTGCTCGACCACTACCACGCGGTCGTCTACGCCACCGGCTCGCCCTCCGACCGCCCCCTTGGAATTCCCGGCGAAGAGCTCCCCGGCTCCCACGCAGCCACCGAGTTCGTCGGCTGGTACAACGGCCACCCCGATCACACCGACCTCGAGGTCGACCTGCTCAGCGCCGAGCGTGCCGTCGTCGTGGGCAACGGCAACGTCGCCATCGATGTCGCCCGCATGCTCGTGCTCGCACCCTCCGAGCTCGCCCCCACCGACACCGCCGACCACGCCCTCCAGGTGCTCGCCGCGAGCAACGTCAACGAGGTCGTCGTGCTCGGACGGCGCGGTCCCGCCCAGGCCGCCTTCACCAACCCCGAGCTGCTCGAGCTCGGCGAGCTGGCAGACGCCGACGTGATCGTCGACCCGGCCGAGCTGGAGAGCGCCCTCGCCGTCGATGACGCGCAGGCCGCCGAAGACGCCACCTCGCGACGCAACGTCGAGATCCTGCGCGGCTACGCCGCCCGCCCGCTCGCCGGACACCCCAAGCGGATCGTCCTGCGCTTCCTGCTCTCGCCCACAGCCCTGCTCGCAGACGATCACGGCCGACTCGGCGCAGTCGAGCTGGTCCGCAACCAGCTCATGCCCTCCCCCGGCGGCGGGCTGCGCGCACAGGCCACCGACGAGCACGAGACCATCCCCGCCGGACTCGTCTTCCGCGCCATCGGCTACCGCGGAATCCCCCTCCCCGGTGTGCCCTTCGACGAGCGCTCCGCCGTCATCCCCAACGAGGGGGGCCGCGTGCTCGATGCGCAGGGCGGATCGGCGCTACCAGGCGAGTACGTCGTAGGCTGGATCAAGCGCGGACCATCCGGCGTGATCGGCACCAACAAGAAGGACGCCCAGGAGACCGTCGATGCAATGCTCGCCGACATCGTCGGCCCCGACAGCTCGAGCAACGGCTCCAGCCCACCAGCCCGCCAGAGCCACGAGCCGGCTCGACCCAGCGCCGAGGCCATCGAGGAGCTGCTGCGCTCGCGCCAGCCCCAGCTCGTCCCCTATACCGGCTGGGAGGCCATCGACCGCCACGAGCGTGCCCTGGGCGAGCCCAGCGGGCGCCCCCGCGTGAAGCTCACGCGCATCGATGAGCTGCTGCGCGTGGCCGCCGCCGAAGAACCCTAGACACGCCTTCCCAATCATGGCGCCGGTCTGCCAGACTGTCCCGCGCAGGGCCCCGTTAGCTCATCTGGTAGAGCGCCGGACTTTTAATCCGGTGGGGCGGGTTCGAGTCCCGCACGGGGCACTTCGCCGATGCCATGAAGTGTCCCACCTGCGCGGTACACTGGTGTTCTTGCCGTCCGCAATGCCCCGCATTCAGGTCACGATCGACAAGCACCTCGCGGTCGCTGTCGCCGAGTTCGGTGGCGGCAAGTCGAGGTCGCGCGCAGTGCACGACCTTGCATTGCGCGGCGCAGATGCTCTCCGGGCGGAGAGAGAGGGGCTTCAGGAGAGTCTCGAGTTCCTGCGGAGGCTGGACGCCGGCGAAGACGACCGCTTCGACTTCTCGGTCTCTGCTCGGCTGCATGCAGAACGCTGAGCATTACGGCTCGGGCACAGCGCTCGTGTTCGACACCTCGGCGTGGAATCGCCGCACCCACCCTGCGGTCCTGCCTCGCTGGGCCGCGACCCGAGACGGAGGACTTCTGGCCGTCTGTCCGATCGTTGCCCTGGAGTTGCTTGCAGCTGCCCGCGACGAGTTGGCCTTCCAAGCACTGAATCAAGCGCTCGAGGCGCTCCCCAGCGCCCCGGTCACCCGCGCTGCCTGCGATCGAGCACTCGGGGCTTCGCGCGAGCTGCGCGGCGAGCGCCGCCTGCCGGCAGCCGACTACATGATCGCGGCCTCCGCAGCCGAGCGAGGCTTTGCGGTCCTTCACTACGATCGCCACTTCGAGCCGCTCTGCCGCGCTCTCGGGATCGAGAGCATTTGGATCTCGACGCCCGGATCGATCGACTGAGCCGCCCCAGGCGGGGGACTCCGGCCAGCAGCTCGAGTAGCTCCTGTCGCTGACTGCGTCCATGCGACTCCAGCAGGGTCCTGATCAAACGCTCAACCTGGAGGCTCGGGTTTCGTTCAGGTCCCGGCTCGCGCACCCCCTGGTCGTCAGACTTTCTGGAGCGTTGCAACGGTGACGTGCGGCCAGCGGAGCCCGTTGAAGTCAAGCTGCACCAACTGGGTGTATTGCAGCTGAAGTGTTGCTGGCTGACCGGGTGCTCCGGCGAGCGTCTCGATCCAGAAGATCGCTCGGACTTCTACGGCCTTTGCGTTGCCGCCCGGAGCGGTAGCCGCTTCGAGAAACGCGGTATTGGCGGTGCCTCCACCAGCAACAGGTTCGTGTGCGGTTGAGATGTCCAGTACGGTCGTGCTCGTGATGTTCTGTCCGGCGATGTCCGCCAGGAGGACGCTGTTCGGGTTTTCGACCATGGCCTGGGTCACCGCGGCTGACTTCTGGCGAAACGGCGTATCGATAGCGAGGTTCAGCTCAGTAAAGGTCGCCTCGGCGGTGGCGAAGTCGGCATTGGGCGGTGGAGGCGTGCCGATCTGGAAGGGAATGATGTTGTTCTCTTCGATATGCGGACCGCCGTTGACGGTTATGGAGCTGCCTTGCGCGAGCATCGCCGTCCCGTGGGGGATCGAGGCCATGCGGACGACTGTGGGGCCCTCGGCGGGGTTGGTGGTGGGCGGAACGTTCACCCAGATGCCCGGCTCGATGTGAAGACCTTCCTGCGGGTCGGTGCCTTCGATCTGCTGCAGGTATGTGAGCCCGAACATATTGATGTCGGGCATGAGCAACCCCCGGTTGGGAATCTTGCCTTTGATTCGTTCAAACACAAGCTTCTCGGAGGTGAGGTTCAGCTCGAGGAAACGATCCTGGCCACCTTCAGCGAGCGGGTGAGGACGCCATATCGTGTTGAACCCTTTGCCCTGCCATTCTGCCTTATCGCCACCTCCAACCAGTTGCGCCAGAGGCCCGAGTTCATCGGGTTCGGCGACGGGGTTCTCTACGGGGGTGTATGCAAAGCCGGGATCAGTCTGCGCGCTTACGGGCACGGTAGCTCCTTGAACTTGGGAAGGATGGATGGGTGTGATCTTCCGCAGACCCAGTCTGTCGAGACTACCCCCCGCCCCCATAGCTCGTCAATCGAAGTTCGCACGATCGAAACATGGGGGTTATCTGGGCGGCGTCTCCAGCTCGGTCAGGGAGCACCTACCGGCGGCTGAAGCGGTTGCTGAGCTCGAGCGCCCCTGGAGGTCGCCGCTAATCCCCCGTGGCCGAGAAGTGCTCGGGGTCGACCGGACCGAGCACGCCGCCGATGAGCTTCTCGGGGGCCGCATAGCCGCGCAGGACCGCGATCAGCCCCGAGGGGTCGGTGACATCAACGGCTCCGCCGGGGTATTTGGTGGTCTCGTGGTTGCTGAGGCCCGCCGGCGCGCTGAATGCCCCGGCGGCGTTCAGCTGGGCCTGTTCGTAAAAGGTCCTGTAGCCGCTCGTCACCGTTCCCCGCCAGCCGTGTTCGTATGCCCACTGGAGAACCGGCACGATCCAGTCGGCGATCGGCTTCGACCGCGGGTTCCACGGCGCGCTCGGGATCTGTGCTTCCACCCCTCCGCCGCCCGAGTTCGAGGGGGCGTTTTCAAACGAAGCGGCCGATTCGCCCGTCGGCAGCTTGATCCCGGCCTTGCGCGCGGCCGCGATCTCCTTGCGCACTTCCGCATCAGAGGGCGCCCCCGAGGCGATGTGCACCTTGCCTTTAGCCACGATCGCATCCGAGGAGGCGTCCATGCGCGCAACCGCTCGCGCCTGCGACGAGGTGGGGGCGGGAGCGCCCGGAATCTTGGGCTTCACCTTCGCCACCGTCGCGGACGACTGAGGGCGAGGCGTCGTCCCGCCACACCCCGCGACACCCGCGCAGGCCATCGCCAGGAGCGCTGCGAGGGCGAGCCGCCGCGGCTCAGCGGTAGCTGACAAGGCCCTCGCGCTCGAGATGGCAATGCTCGTTGAAGGAGACCAGCGTGGTGCCGCTGCGCCCGGTCACCAGCTTGGTGAGCGCCGCGTTGATCGCCACGCGATTGAGCGCAACGAAGCTCTGCTCGTCGAGGCCGAGCACCGCCACGCAGATGGCCGCAATCACCCCTCCCGACGTGAACGCCATACCCGTCTGGCCGCGATCGAGCTCCCCCGCCAGCGCTTCCACAGCGGCGCTCGCGCGTGCTCGAAACGCAGGCCAGCTCGCATCCTGGGACGCATCCCCGCCGGCGGCCACCCAGCTGTGGAGGGCACGGTCGAGGATCTCCTGGAACGCCCGTGAGCTGAGGGGTGGCGCATTCTCGTCGCTACGCTCCAGCGACGCCATCGCCACACCGTGGGCGTCGAGCACGGACGCGGCGTCGTACTCATCCCAGCGGGGGTCCGAGCCGAGCTCGAGACCACCGTCCGTCCACGGCCTCGCCGTGCCGATCTGGCGGCGCAACGACCCGCTCACGAGCACATCGCCATGCACGCCCCGCGCGTGGAGCGAGTCGTAAAGCGCCTGCGTCTGGCGAGCGCCGAGGTCGGAGAGCACGTCGTAGTCGCCTGAGCCAAACGAGGCCTGTGAGTGGCGAACGAGAAGGATCGTTCCCATCGAGCCTAACCGTAGCGGCCTCGCTTGCGCGGCAGGATCGCGGGGCCGGCCGACGAATACTCCCGACAGTCCGAACTCAAGTGCGGAAGGGGTCGAGATGGCACTGAAGCGAATGGCTGCAGAGCTGGTGGGAACGTTCGTGCTGGTGTTCGGCGGGGTGGGGGCCGCGGTCATCGCCGGGCCGAAGATCGGCAACGTCGGCGTGGCATTTGCCTTCGGCCTGTCGCTGCTGGCAATGGCCTATGCCGTTGGACCCGTGTCCGGCTGCCACATCAACCCCGCGGTCACGCTCGGCCTGCTCGCGCGCGGGAAGATCGACCTTTCCGAGGCGGCACGCTACTGGCTCGCGCAGATCGTCGGCGGGATCATCGCGGCCGGGGTGCTGCTCGCGATCGTGGCCGGGCGCAAAGGCGGCTATCACGCCGGCAGCGAAGGGCTCGGCGCCAACGGCTTCGGCGCGCACTCGCCCGGCGGCTATCCCTGGGGCTCGGCCTTCGCGGCCGAAGTGGTGCTCACGGCCTTCCTCGTGTTCACCGTGCTCGCCGCCACCGACCGTCTCGCCGAGACGGCCTTTGCCGGCATCCCCATCGGGCTCGTGCTCGTGCTCATCCACCTCGTGGGCATTCCCATCACGAACCTGTCCGTCAACCCCGCGCGCAGCATCGGGCCGGCGATCTTCGTCGGCGGCTGGGCCCTCAGCCAGCTGTGGCTGTTCATCGTCGCGCCCCTCCTCGGCGCACTGCTCGCGGCCGGCCTGCACCGTGCTCTCTTCAGCCACAGCGAGGAGATCAGCGCCCGCAGCTCGGCCGTGGCAGCCGAGACAGCCGCGCCGTCCGGACCGTAGCGCGGGCACGGCGACCCACGGGTTCGAGGCTCAGCCGTCGACGAGCAGCCCGTCGATCGGCCCGAGCAGCGCCATCGCGCGGCGAGACACGCCCGGCAGCTCCAGCAGGCGGTGGGTCTGCGCCTCACCAGCCCGGCGGCGCGCAAGCTGCTCGCCCGCGATCGGACGCCACAGCTCGTCGATCACTCGTGTGGGATCGCCCGCAACCTGCTCGACCCCGCACTCCAGGTGCTCGGCCCACAGGCGCAAACGGGTCGCGCGCACGAGCTCCTCGTCGCATACGAGCACGTTCATCTCCGTGTCGTTGAACAGCGAGTGGTCGTTGAGGTTCGCCGAGCCGATCGTCAACCACGCGTCATCGACGATCCCGATCTTGGCGTGCACGTAGAGCGGGCCCGTGAGAGCGCCCGTGCGCGACGTGACAGTCGTCGCCAGGAAGCGACCCCCACCCCCATCCGCGTCCGCCAGCACGCCGAGCTGGCCACGGGTGGTGTCGGCGCCGTTGTTGGGCTTCGAGGGGAGCAGCACGACCACCCTGAGCTCCTCCGTGGGCGGGTGGCGCAGCTTCTCGGCGAGCACTTCCACGACCTGCACCGACCACAGGAACTGGTTCTCGAGGTAGACCAGCCGACGGGCCGAGCGCAGCGCCCGGATGTAGGCCTCGAGGATGCGGAAGTCCCCGCGGGGCCTGAAGCCGTAGACCTTCTCGGGCACCGTGCGCACCACCTGCAACTCGTGTGGGCCGGCCGGCGCAGGCGGCGGCGTGGGCGCCAGTTGCTCGCCCGTCACCTCCTGCCAGCGCGCGGCGAAGTGGTCGGCCACATCGGCCACGACCGGGCCCCGGAGCCGGCTCGACGCGTCGTGCCACCCGAGCCCTGGACGCAGCGCGTGCACGTTCTCGTCGAAGCGATCGCCACCGAGCGAGGTCAGGTCGATCCCGCCCACGAACGCGACCTCGCCGTCGACGATCACGAGCTTCTCGTGGTGACAGTGCATCGGCCGCTCGTGCGCGTCGAGCTCGCAGCGCACCCTCGTTCCCCGCACCAGCTCCTCGCGCACACTCCGCACGGAGGAGCGGCTGGGCGTGAAGACGGGAAGCGGCGCGCCGGCCCACAGCAGCACCCTCACCTCCACCCGCTCAGCGAGCTCGGCGAGCACGTCGCGAAGCCTCGCGGCATTCGCATCGCGGACGAGCCCGAAGTCCGGGGTGATGTGCCAGCCCGCGATATGCACGTGTGACCGCGCGCCGTCGATCGCCTCGGCGATGGCCGGGAGTGCCTGCGCGCCGTCGATCAGCAGCTCGAGCTCACAGCCGGCCCGCGGCGGCGGGTCCCCCGCAGCCCACAGCGAGCCGTCATGCGGAGGATCGAGCTCCCCGAGCTGCCCGGCCCTGCGCATGCGGCGCCGATGATGGTTGCGGACCGTCGCCTCGACGCCGCCGCCGAGCAGGCCGTCGAAACGCTCGATCAGTCGGCTCACCCGACGCTAGACGGCCTGGGCGATCGCCGGACGGCGGCCAGCCCACGGCTGCGCCTGCTCCAGCTGGGCAGCGAGGCTGATCAGCCGCGCCTCCTGCCATGGTCCGGCCACGAGCTGCACGCCAACCGGCACACCCTCCTCGGTCCAGTGCAGCGGCAGGCTCGCCGCGGGCAGGCCCGTGACGTTGCCGAAGGCCGTGAAGGACACGCTCGCGACCACCTCGAACAGCGGCTGGTCGGGCGCCTCGTGCTGGGAGCTGAGCACCGAGCCGGCTGGCGGCGGCAGGATCGCCGAGACGGGTGTGACCAGGACGTCGAAGTCCCGGCCCCAGCGCTCCACCTCGCGGCGGCTGAGGAGCTCGAGCGTGCGTGCGGCCAGCACGTAGTCGTAGGCGCCCGTCTCGCCGGCGAGGCCGCGCTGGTGGGCGATGTGCGGCTCCACCGCCGACCAGTCCACGCCCTCGTAATCGGCCAAACCACCCTGCGTGAGGGCGATGAACGGGGGCACCATCTCTTCTGAGATCGTCGGCACCTCGACCTCCTCGACCGAGTGGCCGAGCGCCTCGAGCGCAGCCGCGGCAGAGCGCGCGGCCTCGCTGCAGGCGGGGTCCGTCGGAATTCCCAACGGAGCCTGAGCCATCAGGCCGATCCGCAGCGTCCCGGGCGGCGTGCTCGTCTCCTCGGCGAACGGGCGGGTCGGGATCGGCGCGTTGTACCAGGCGAGCGGGTCGGGGCCGGAGATCGCGTCGAGCACGAGCGCCGAGTCGGCCACCGTCCGCGCGAGCACGCCCTCGACCACCGCTCCCAGCCAGCTCTGCGCCAGCCGCGGCACGCGGCCGCGGCTCGGCTTCAAGCCCACCAGCCCGCAATAGGAGGCGGGGATGCGAATCGAGCCGCCGCCGTCGTTGGCGTGGGCGATCGGGAACATCCCCGCGGCCACCGCCGCGGCGGCGCCCCCGCTGGAGCCTCCCGGCGAGCGCTCCAGATCCCAGGGGTTGCGGGTGATGCCATAGCGGCTGTTCTCGGCGACTGTGATCACACCGAACTCGGGGGTGTTGGTGCGCCCGCACAGCACGAAGCCGGCGCGTACGAGCGCATCGACCACCGGCTCGCTCTCCTCGCTCACGCCTGTGGGCGCTCCATGGGAGCCATAGGTCACGGGCCAGCCTGCAACGGGGGTCAGGTCCTTGATCGGCAGCGGAACGCCCAGGAACGGGGCCGAATCGCCGGCAGCCAGGCGCCGATCGGCCTCTGCCGCCGCCGCACGGGCGCCATCGTCGTCGCGCCAGATCACAGCGTTGACTTGGGGGTTCAGCGCATCGACCGCCGCCAGGCACGCATCGAGCAGCTCGACCGCCGAGAGCTCGCCCGCGCGCAGCGCTGCTGCGAGCTCCTGCGCGGAGCTGGACGGGCCTAGCGAAGCCATGACGCCGACCCTACCAGGGTAGGCTCTGGCGCTGCCCGATTTTCAGCACACGAGCCAGCCCCGGAGGTTTCAAGCGTGAGCCGCAACCACAGCGCCCCATACGACGTCAACGGCCGCACCGTCTTCATCACGGGGGCCGCCCGCGGGATCGGCGCCGAGACCGCCAAGCGGCTGCACGCCAAGGGCGCCAACGTCGCACTCGTGGGACTCGAGCCCGAGCGCCTGGAGCAGAACGCCGCGGCCCTCGGCGAGCGGGCGATCTTCATCGAGGCCGACGTCACCGACCTGGGCGCGCTCGAAGCGGCCGTGGGCACGACAGTCGAGCGCTTCGGCGGCATCGATGTGGCGATCGCCAACGCCGGGATCGCCTACACGGGCGCCCTCGCCACCACCCCTGTCGAGAACGTCGAGCGCACGCTGGCCGTGAACATGCTCGGCGTGTGGCGCACCGACCGCGCGGTCGTCGCCGAGGTGGCCAAGCGACGCGGCTACCTGCTCAACATCTCCTCGCTGTCGGCCATCAACCACGCTCCCCTGATGGGCCCCTACACGGCCGCCAAGGCCGGCGTGGAGGCGCTCACCGATGCGCTGCGGATGGAGATGGCGCCGAGCGGCACACAGGTCGGCTGCGCCTATTTCGGCTTCATCGACACCGACCTCGTGCGCGCGAGCTTCGCTCAGCCCTCAGCCCAGACGCTGACGGGCAAGATGCCCGGATTCATCCGCAACCCCGCGCCGCTGTCCAAGGCGATCGACGCGATCGAGCTCGGCATCGAACGCCGCTCTGCGCGCCTGTGGGCACCGCGCTGGGTCGGCGCGATGATGATCGCGCGGGGGCTGCTCCAGCCGCTGAGCGAACGCATCACGCTCAAAGACAGCGCCCAGCTGGCCGCCGTCATGCGCGAGGCCGAGAGCTCGGGCGAGGCCGAGGCGCAGGACCCGCTGCTGGGCGTCGCCGCGCAGGCGCTCACTCCACGCGGCTGAACTCCACGATCGCGATCGTCAGCATCACAAGGCCGAGCACGGCCACGACCGCTGCCTCGACGAGGCCCGGTATGTGCCAGCTCCACCAGGTGACACCGGGGTCGAGTGCCCTGCGTGCCGCCTGGCTGATGTGCAGATGGGCGAACACCGCCCGGCGCATCGGGTCCACGGCGTAGGTGAGCGGGTCGAGGCGGTTGAGGATCTCGAGCCACTGCGGCAGGCCCGACACGGGGAACAGGGCTCCCGAGAGGAAGTACATCGGCATGATCGCCATCTGCATCAGTGCCATGAACGACTGGATCTGCGTGATGCGCGCCGCCACCATCACGCCGAAGGCCGTTATCGCGAAGGCCAGCAGCAGCTGCAAGGCGAACACCTCGACGATCAGGATCGCCGAGTAGGGCACGCCCACGAGGCCGGCCAGGCATAGCACGATCACGCCCTGAAAGGCCGCGACGGTCGCGCCGCCGAAGCACTTGCCGAGCACCAGCGAGGAGCGCCTGACAGGGGCCACCATCATCTCGCGCAGGAAGCCGAACTCGCGGTCCCAGACCAGTGAGGCCGCCGAGAACATGGCTGTGAACATCACCGCCATGCACATCACGCCCGGATACACGAACGTGCGCAGGTTGACGCCGTGCGTGCCCGCCGAGGCGAGGCGTGAGAGCCCTGTGCCGAGCACGAACAGGAACAGGAACGGCTGCATCAGCGAGGTCAGGATGCGCAGGCGGTCGCGGCTGAAGCGGATCAGCTCGCGCTTCCACACGACCTTGATCGCACGCAGCTCGCTACCGGCGCTGCGCGTGGGCACGCGCACGCCGGCCACCTGATGGGCGGGGGCGGGGATCGCCGACTCGCTGGCCATCAGCGGCTCATCATGCGCGCGATGTTGCGCCGTCTGTCGGTTTGCGAGGACTCGGCGTCGCGGATGGTCGAGCCCGTGTAGGACATGAACACGTCGTCCAGCGAGGGGCGCGAGATGCTGACCGAGCGGATCGAGGGGTGGGCGGGATCCCATTCGTCGAACAGGCGGGGCACGAACGCCTCGCCAGCGGGCACCCCGAACGTCACCAGGCCCTCGGCCACCGTGGCGTCGATCGCGAAGCGCTCGCGCAGGGCCGCGATCGCCGCCTGATCGTCGTCGGTCTGGATCTGCACACGGTCGCTGCCAACTTTCGCCTTGAGCGCCTCGGGCGAGTCGAGCACGATGATCCGGCCCTGATCCATGATCGCAATGCGGTCGCAGTACTCGGCCTCGTCCATGTAGTGGGTGGTGAGGAAGATCGTGATGTCCTCGCGTGTCTTCAGCTCGCGGATGTAGCTCCAGATCGAGCTGCGCGTCTGCGGGTCGAGACCCACGGTGGGCTCGTCGAGGAACAGCACACGCGGTGAGTGCAAGAGGCCTCGTGCGATCTCCAGGCGGCGCTTCATGCCGCCCGAGAACGTGTTCACGAGGCTCTTGCGACGCTCCCACAGGCTGACCATCTCCATCACCTGGCGCATGCGCTCGCCCACCAGCTCGCGCGGAACTCCGTAGAGCTCGGCGTGCAGGCGCAGGTTCTGCTCGGCTGTCAGGTAGCCGTCGAGCGTTGTGTCCTGGAAGACGAGCCCGATGTTGCGCCTGACCTCGTCGCGCTCTGCGATCACGTCGTACCCCGCCACGAGGGCCGAGCCGCCACTCGGGCGCACGAGCGTGCAGAGCATGTTGATCGTCGTCGACTTGCCCGCTCCGTTGGGACCGAGGAAGCCGAAGATCTCCCCCGCCTGCACCTCGAAGTCGATGCCCCGCACCGCCTCGACCTCGTCATAGCGCTTGACGAGGCCGTTGACCGAGACGGCTGGTGCGGGGCTCGAGATGGGTGCGCTCGGGTGGCTCAACTCTCCTCGTCCACCGTACCGGAGTCGCCCTCGCCGTCGGCGAGGATCCGGTAGAGGTCGCGCCGGGTCACCGCCAGGACCTTCTGGGCGCTCGCGATCTGCTCCTCGCTGCCGGTGCGGATCACCTGCGCGAAGGCATTGGCGACCTCGCGCATCAGCTTGCCGAGCCCGTGGGCCCGCTCGCTGACGTCGCCGCTCATCTGATCCCATGGCGCCGGCTTGTCCTTGCCGCGCTCGGCGACGAGCTCCCGCCCGGCGTCAGTGAGCACGTAGAGCTTGCGCCCGTCTGACTCCTGTGAGCGGATCAGGCCCTCGTCCTCGAGCTGCTGCAGCGCGGGGTAGACCGAACCGGGGCTCGCCCGCCACACGCCACCGCTGCGCTCCTGCACCTCCTGCATGATCTGGTAGCCGTTGCGGGGCTCCTCGCTCAGCAGCAGCAGGGCCGCCGTGCGGATGTCGCCGCGGCGCGCCTTGCGACCGCGTCCACGTGGACCGCCACCGCCGAAGCCGAACGGCCCGCCACCGAACTCACCACGGGCGCCATGCGCGATGTGATGGGCGCGATGATGCCCGTGGGACCTGCATGCCTTGGGGCTCTCGCCCGCTGTATAAGTTGAATTGCCAAACATATCTGCTCCTATCGTGAACTATCTTGTGAGCATCACGATATATCGTTACTGCAGATCTTTCAAGTCCCCCCTGCGCGACTGTCGCGTCAGTGGCGCTCCTGCCAGGCGCAGGCTCAGTGACGGAAGTGGCGGCGCTCGGTCGCCACCATCGCGCCACCGGCCGCGTCCACGGCGGCGACCGTCAGCTCGTCGCGTACCGAGCCACCGGGCTGGATGATCGCGGCGACACCCGCCTCGAGCGCCACTTCGGGCCCGTCGGGGAAAGGGAAGAAGGCATCCGAGGCCAGGGAGGAGCCGGGCAGCAACTCGGCGCGGAAGCTTCGGGCCTTCTCGACGGCGATCCGCACCGCGTCCACCCTGCTCATCTGGCCCGCGCCGATCCCGATCGTGGCGCCACCTGAGGCGATCACGATCGCGTTGGAGCGAACGTGGCGGCAGACCGTCCAGGCGAACAGCATGTCCTGCCACTCCTGCTCGCTCGGCTCGCGGGCGCCCATCACGCGCATCTGCTCGCGGGTCTCGGTGATGCGGTCGCGGCTCTGCACGAGCTGACCGCCGATCACGGCCTTGGCCTCGACCTCCGTGCTCGGCACAGGCCAGTCGCCGAGCTCCAGCAGGCGCACGTTCTTTTTCGTCTGCAATGTCTGCAGCGCCTGCTCGTCATAGCCGGGCGCGAGCAGGACCTCGATGAACTGCTTGGCGAGGGCCTCGGCGAACGGACCGTCGATCGGTCGGTTGACGGCGATCACGCCGCCGTAGGCGCTCTCGGGATCGCACGCGAAGGCACGTTCGTAGGCGTCCTGCCCGCTGTCGCCGATCGCGCAGCCGCAGGGGTTGTTGTGCTTGACGATCACGCACGCGGGCGCGTCGAAGTCCTCGACCAGCTCGCGCGCGGAGCTGAGGTCGAGCAGGTTGTTGAACGACAGCTCCTTTCCGTGGAGCTGCTCCACCCCCGCGAGCAGATGCGTGGGAGCCCCCACGCGGGCGTAGAAGGCCGCCTGCTGATGGGGGTTCTCTCCGTAGCGCAGGTCGCTGACCTTCGCGTAGGTGTCGCTCCAGGTGGGCGGGAAGCCCTCGTGGGTGCGGGCCGCGAACCACGTCGCGATCGCCGCGTCATAGCGAGCCGTGCAGGCGAAGGCCTTGGCCGCGAGCTCCCTGCGGGTCTGCAGCGAGAGCCTGCCGTCGGACTCGCCCAGCTCGGCTAGCAGGCGCTCGTAGTCGGCCGGATCGACCACCACGGCCGCGAACGGGGCGTTCTTCGCGGCCGCCCTGATCATCGTCGGGCCGCCGATGTCGATGTTCTCGATCACCTCGTCCTCCGAGGCGTCGCCGCGCGCGACGGTCTGCTCGAAGGGGTAGAGGTTCACGCACACCAGATCCACCTGCTCGATCGCCTGCTCGCTCGCGGCACGCAGGTGCTCCTCCTCGTCGCGGCGGGCGAGCAGCCCGGCGTACAGGCGCGGGTGCAGCGTCTTCACGCGCCCGTCCATGATCTCGGGGAAGCCCGTGAAGTCCTCGATCGAGCGCACCTCCACATCGGCCCCGGACAGCTCCCGCGAGGTGCCGCCGGTCGAGACGATCTCCACCCCCAGCTCGCGCAGGCCGCGTGCGAACTCGACGATCCCCTGCTTGTCAGAGACCGAGAGCAGCGCCCGGCGCACCCTCACCTCGCCCGGCGCGGCACGCTCCACGCCCCCTTGCGAGGTGACTGTGGCGTCGGGATCGGAAGCCATTCTCAGAGCCTATCCGTCGACCGAGCTGATCGCCATGCGGCGGGGGTTCTCGGGGTCCGGAGCGATCGCTCCTCGAGCCAGCAGGCGCACAGCCTGCGGCAGCAGGGCGTGCTCGAGCGGGCGCAGCGCCGCCAGCACCTCGGCTGGCTCGCGCGCGTCGGCGAGCTCGACGGCTCCCTGCAGGATCACCGGCCCGGAGTCCACGCCGGCGTCGACGAAGTGGACGGTCACGCCGAAGATCTTCACCCCGTAGTCCAACGCCTGCTCGATTGCGCCCAGACCGGGGAAGGCGGGCAGCAGCGAGGGATGAACGTTGATGACCGCGCCGGGAAAGCGATCGAGGAAGGCCTCGCCCAGCAGCTCCATGTAGCCGGCGAGGACCACCAGCTGCGCGCCCGCGCCGGCCACCCAGTCGGCCAGCGCCTCATCGCGCGCAACGCGGTTGGGGTACTCGCCGCGAGGGAAGACCGCCGTGGGCACCCCGGCCGCCTGCGCGCGGGCCAGGGCCGCGACGTCGGGCAAGCTCGAAGCCACGGCCACGACCTCGGCCTCCTTGCCGTGGACTGTGTCGAGCAGCGCCTGCAGGTTGGTGCCCGTGCCCGAGACCAGCACGGCGATGGGTAGTTTGTCGGCCACGCCGAGCGCACGATAGCTGTGAGTAACGTCACAGAGCCCGCAGGCTGGGCGCGCTTAACTACTGGTGAGGGTGGAGAGTCGCCAGTCGATCCATCAGGACGACAGCCAAGCCAAACGACTCACAGGGACCACCACATGCTTCTCTCAATCATCATCGCACTAGCAATCGTCGTGGCGCTGGGCGCCTCGACGCAGCCGGACAGGAAGAGCCGACTGATCAGCCGCACCCCGTACAACAACCGCTACAACGACGCCTCGGGCGCCCGCGAGGATCACTTCGGCTAAGCGCTGGGTTCAGGCCGAGATCAGCGGAAGCGGCGGCGTCGACTCGGGAGAGCTCTCGGCCTCCAGCGAGTACTTGCCGGCGGCGCCATCGGTGCCCGCCAGCGGGTACTCGCCCGTGAAGCACGCGTCGCAGTGCGTGGCGCGACTCCCACGCACGGCCTCGTACACGCCGTCGAGCGAGAGGTAGTGCAGCGAGTCGCAGCCGAGCTCCGCGGCCACCTCCTCGGTCGAGCGCCCGTGGGCGATCATCTCCTCGCGCGTTGACATGTCGATGCCGTAGTGGCAGGGGTGCTTGATCGGCGGCGCCGAGATCCGCATGTGGATCTCCTTCGCGCCCGCGTCGCGCAGCATCTGCACGATCTGACGCGTGGTGTTGCCGCGCACGATCGAGTCGTCCACCACCACCAGCCGCTTGCCGGCGATGACCTCGGGGAGCGGGTTGAACTTCAGGCGCAGGCCGTGCTTGCGCAGCTCCTGCCCAGGCTGGATGAACGTGCGCGCCACGTAGCGGTTCTTGACGAAGCCGTCGTCCTGGGGGAGCCCCGCCGCCCGGGCGAGACCACGAGCCGCGGGGTTGCCGGAGTCGGGAACGGCGATCACCAGATCGGCGTCCACGGGCGCCTCGCGCCAGAGGATCTCGCCCATGCGCCCGCGGGCGACCTGCAGCACCTGATCGTTCATGCGCGAGTCGGGACGGGCGAAGTAGATGTACTCGAACACGCAGAAGGCGCGCCGCCCACCGGCCACCACCATGCGACTCTCGAGGCCGTCGGGGCCGAGCGTGACCATCTCGCCGGGCTCCACGTCGCGCAGGTACTTGGCGCCGATGATGTCGAAGGCGCACGACTCGCTGGCCACGCAGTAGCGTCGCTGCGGCGCGGGCGAGGCTTGATCGCCGGGGTCGGGCTCGATCACGCCGATCGCCAGCGGGCGCAGACCGTGGGGATCGCGGAAGGCGACCACGCGATCCTTGGTCATCGTCACAATCGAGAACGCGCCCCGCAGCCGTGGGAGGACGTCGGCGATGGCGTCCTCCACGTGCTCGGCTGGGTGGGTGGCGATCATCGCGGCGACGATCTCCGAGTCGGAGGTCGAGCTGAAGCTCACCCCGCGCTCGAGCAGCTCCTCGTGCAGCTCCAGGGCGTTGATCAGGTTGCCGTTGTGCGCGAGGGCCACCTCGCGGCGCGAGCCGTTGGTCCCCTCCGAGCGCTGGACCGGCTGGGAGTTCTCCCAGGCGTTGGAGCCAGTGGTCGAGTAGCGCACATGCCCGATCGCCAGCTCGCCGGCGAGCGTGCGCAGGTCGTTCTCGGTGAAGACCTGGTTGACGAGGCCGAGCTCGCGGCGCGTGATGATGTGCCCGCCGCGATCGGCCGCGGCGATGCCTGCTGACTCCTGGCCGCGGTGCTGCAGGGCGTAGAGGGCGAAGTAGGACAGGCGCGACACCTCGTGTCCAGGTGCGTACAGCCCGAAAACTCCGCACTCGTCGCGCGGTCCGTCACGCATCACTCCACCCAAGCTAGCACGGTTCATTTCGGGTTCTTCACATCTGCCGAGCCCGCCTCGAGTCGAGCCTCGATCGCGTTCAGGCGTTCGTCCATTGCGGCCTTGAGGTCGGCGATGCCGCCCTGGGTGCTCAGGTCGAGGCGGTCGAGGATCTTGACGGCGTCGTCGTAGGTGTTCTCGGCGCGCTTGTCCGAGGCGATCGACTGGACGTTCTGCCCGACCATGATGATCGACAGCAGCACGAGCTGGATGAACGTCTGCGCGATCCACGCCACGAGCCCCTCGCCACCTGGATCGAGCGCCGGTTTCAACCCGAGCAGTGCGATCAGCGTGAACAGGTACGCACACCACATCGTCCCCACGAGGCGCGTGACGAGCACGGCGAACTTGGCGTTGAAGCCATCGACGTCCGCCATCGCCTCTTTGAGCATCCGCGGGCTCGGGTGCAGCACCACCCCGAGATGGGCTCTGGTCTTGACCGGCGCGTCACTCATCCCGACCTCCTCCTCAGAACAGCTTGCCGAGCGCCGCGTGCGCGGCTCCCATGTCGATCAGATCCACGCTCAACGCCTCTCCCGCGTCTGTGAGCGAGATCGTCAGGGCGTCCGAGCCCACGGTTCCGATCAGCTCCAGCGGCACACGCTCGGCCAGCTCGAGCAGCCTGCCGCGCTCGCCGCTGAGCAGGAAGCCGCCGCTGGCCTCGCCGAACAGCTCCGCGAGCGCCGTCTCCGGCGAGGTTGAGACGCTCACCTCGGCGCCGAGGCCGCCCGCCAGGCAGCACTCGGCCAACGCCACCGCCAGACCGCCCTCGGCGATGTCGTGTGCGCTCGAGAGCTCGCCCGTGCGCACCGCATCCCTGACCGCTGCCTGCGTCGCCCGCACGGCCTCCATGTCAACGGCTCCCAGCCCATCGGGCAGGGCCTCGCCACGCAGCTTGGCCAGCTCGCTCGCGGCCAGCGACGGCGCGAACGCTCCCACCAGCGCGATCGCGTCACCGGTGCGAGCGAAGCCCATCTGTGCCGCCCGCCGCGCATCGGGCAGGCGGCCGACCATGCCGATCACAGGCGTGGGATAGATCGGCCCGGTGGCGCCCTCGTTGTAGAGGGAGACGTTGCCGCCGACGATCGGTGCGCTCAGCGCCCTGCATGCGTCGCCGAGGCCACGGACCGCCTCACTGAGCTGCCAGGCGATGTGGGGCTTCTCGGGGTTGCCAAAGTTGAGGTTGTTGGTCGTGCCCAGCGGCTCGGCGCCGACACAGGCGAGGTTGGAGGCGCACTCCAGCACCGCCTCGACGGTGCCCGTGTAGGGGTCCGCCGCCACCCGCCGGCCATTGCAGTCGATGCTCACCGCGAGCGCCGCCCGCACGTCCGGCTCACCCTCGTCCGCCGGCAGGGCGAGCACGGCCGCGTCGGCCTGCTCGGGTCGACGCACGGTGCGCGACTGCACGATCGCGTCGTAGCGCTCGAACAGCGGTCGGCGCGAGGCGAGGTTGGGACTGGACAGCAGCGCCAACAGCGCCTGTGCGGGGGTGGGCTCGCCGGCGAGCGTTGCCACCGGGCGGGGATAGATCTGATGTGAGGGCTTGTGCGGATCGAGGTCATACAGCGGGCAGTCGTCCACGAGCGCTCTCACCGGCATGTCCCCGACCAGCTCGCCGTCGTGCAGCACCCGCATCCGCCCCGTGTCGGTCACAGTGCCGATCGCCGCGCCGCCCACCTCCCACTTCTCGCACAGCTCCATCACCGCCGCCACGTTGGCGGGCTCGACCACGCACAGCATCCGCTCCTGGGACTCGCTGACCATCACCTCGAACGGCTCCATGTCCGCCTCGCGCAGGGGCACGCTGTCCACGTCGATGTCGATTCCCACCTCGCCCTTGGAGGCCATCTCGGAGGCCGAGGAGGTCAGGCCGGCGGCGCCAAGGTCCTGCAGGGAGACGATCAGTCCCCGCTCGAGCAGCTCCAGCGAGCACTCCATCAGCTTCTTCTCCTCGAACGGATCGCCCACCTGGACGGTCGGGCGCTTGCCCTCGCCGTCGTCGCCCAGCTCGGCCGAGGCCAGGACGGACGCACCGCCGATCCCGTCGCGTCCGGTGGAGGCGCCGAACAGGACGACCACGTTGCCGGGGCCGGCCGCTGCGCTTCGCACCAGACGCTCGCGGCCGGCGAGCCCGAGCGCCATCGCGTTGACGAGGCAGTTCTGCTCGTATGGCGCCTCGAAGTACACCTCCCCACCCACGGTGGGCACGCCGATCGAGTTGCCGTAGTGGCCGATGCCCGACACCGCGCCGTCGAGCAGGTAGCGCGAGCGACCGCTTGTCGGCTCGCCGAAGCGCAGCGAGTCGAGCACGGCGATCGGCCGCGCACCGATCGCGAAGATGTCGCGCAGGATGCCCCCCACTCCCGTGGCCGCGCCCTGGAAGGGCTCGACGGCCGAAGGGTGGTTGTGGGACTCCACCTTGAAGGCGCACACGAGACCGCCGCCCACGTCCACCGCGCCGGCGTTCTCGCCTGGGCCCATCACCACGTGCTCGCCTTCGGTGGGCAGCGTGCGCAGGAGCTTCTTGGAGTGCTTGTAGGCACAGTGCTCGCTCCACAGCAGCGAGTACATAGCCAGCTCCACCTGGTTGGGCGGACGGCCCTGCTTCTCGCACACGAGCTCATACTCCCCCTGCGTGAGCCCCAGCGCGAGCGCGTCGTCGAGGGTGGGCAGCGTCACGCTCTCAGGCACGGACGCCCTCGACGGTCATGCGCATCGACTCGAAGATCTTCAGGCCGTCGGCCGAGCCGCCGATCAGCTCGTCGACCGCGTGCTCCGGGTGGGGCATCAGCCCGAACACGTTGCCCCGCTCGTTGCACACGCCGGCGATGTCGTGCAGCGAGCCGTTGAAGTTCTGCCCGGGCGCATAGCGCAGGGTCAGCTGCCCGCTCGCGTCCATCGCGGCGAGCGTGTCGAGGTCGGCGTGATAGCGCCCCCAGGAGTGCTTGGCGGGGATGCTAAGGCGCTGATCGAGAGCGCACGCACGTGTGAACGCACCGCCGCTGTTCAGCACCTCGAGCTCGACCTGGCGGAAGGTGAAGTGCAGGTTCTCGTTCGGCAGCAGCGCCCCCGGGAGCAGGCGCGCCTCGCACAGCACCTGAAAGCCGTTGCAGATCCCCAGCACGAGGCCACCGTCGGCAGCGAAGTCGATCACGGACTCCATCGCCGGGGAGAAGCGTGCGATGGCGCCCGCGCGCAGGTAGTCGCCGTAGGAGAAGCCGCCCGGGACCACGATCGCGTCGGCGCCCTTCAGATCGCGGCTGCCGTGCCAGATCAGCTCGGCGTCACCCACTCGCCTGGCCGCCCCCAGCGCGTCCACCTCGTCGCACGAGCCGGGGAACCGGAGGACGCCGAACTTCAACGCACTCAGCTGCCGCCGTCGAGGAGCTGGACCTCGTAGTCCTCAACCAGCGGGTTGGCCAAGAGGCGCTCGCACATCGGCTGCAGCTGCGCCTCGTTCTCCACGTCGAGCTCGACCAGACGCCCGACGTGCACGTTGCCCACACCGGCGAAGCCGAGAGCCGGCAGCGCGCGCTCCACAGCCGCCCCCTGGGGATCGAGGATCCCCGCCTTGGGGCGAATCAGCACACGTGCCCTCATCCGGCTCCGCTGCGCTGCAGCCAGCGCTCGAAGGGCTCGCCGGTGATCAGCTCGTAGGCTTCCACGTAGCGCGCCCGTGTGCCGGTCACGACGTCCTCGGGGATCTCGGGTGCCGGCGGCTTCTTGTCCCAGCCGCTGGCCGAGGCCCAATCGCGCACGTACTGCTTGTCGAAGCTCGGCTGCCCGCGCCCGGGCTCATAGCCCTCGGCGGGCCAGTAGCGCGAGGAGTCGGGGGTGAGCACCTCGTCGCCGAGGACCAGCTCGCCGTCCTGATCGAGGCCGAACTCGAACTTGGTGTCGGCGAGGATCACGCCGTTGGCGCGGGCGTGCTCGGAGGCGAAGGTGTAGAGCGCGACCGAGACGTCCCTGACGCGCTGCATCAACTCGGCGTCGCCCACCAGCTCTGTGGCGCGGTCGAGGTCGATCGCCTCGTCGTGACCCACCTCGGCCTTGGTGCTCGGCGTGAAGATCGGCTCCGGCAGCTGCTCGGACTCGCGCAGCCCCTCGGGCAGCGAGATGCCCGACACCGAGCCGCTCGACTGGTAGTCCTTCCAGCCCGAGCCCGTGATGTAGCCGCGAACCACGCACTCCACCGGGAGCATCTGCAGGCGACGCACGGCAAGCGCCCGGCCGCGCGCCTCCTCGGGCACCCCGTCGGTGGCCGAGATCATGTGGTTGGCCACGATGTGGGCCGTCTTTGCGAACCAGAACACAGACAGTCCCGTGAGCACCTTGCCCTTGTCGGGGATCGGCGTCGGGTGGACCGCGTCGTAGGTCGAGATCCGGTCGCTTGCCACCATCAGGAGGGCCGGCTCGGTGACCTCGCTGGAGCCGCTGAGGTCATACATCTCGCGGACCTTCCCGCTGGCGATTAGGGGCAGGTCGGAGAGAGGGCTCACGCGGCGCGATGCTACCAGCGGGAGCGGGCGTATCCCGTGCCCGCGACGAGGACGGCCCCAGCGGACGAAACAGGCCGCGAACGGCGCCAGCTCAAACGATCTCCTCGAGGCGCCCGACGATCTCATCGGCGTGGCGCACGTAGTGGGAGTAGTCGAAGATCCCATCCAGATCCAGGCCCGCGGCGCGCTCGTCGGCGGCGAGCAGCTCGCGCAGCGGGATGCCCTGGTCCCAGGCCCGCTGGGCGAGCTCCTGAACGACCCGGTAGGCGTCGTCGCGCGAGGAGCCGGCCTCGACGAGCGCGAGCAGCACACGCTGGGAGAACAGCGCGCCGTGGGTCAGCTCGAGGTTGGCGCGCATCCGCTCTGCGTCCACGGTCATGTCGCGTGCGAGCGCGATGGTGCGGTGCTGGAGGTAGTCGAGCAGGATCGTGGAGTCGGGCAGGATCACCCGCTCGACGGAGGAGTGCGAGATGTCGCGCTCATGCCACAGCGCCACGTTCTCGAGCGCCGCCTGGGCGTTGCCGCGCAGCACACGGGCCAAACCGGTGATCTGCTCGCTCTTGATCGGGTTGCGCTTGTGGGGCATCGCCGAGGAGCCCTTCTGGCCGGCGCGGAAGGCCTCCTGCACCTCGCGCACCTCCGTGCGCTGCAGGTGGCGCACCTCGGTCGCAAAGCGCTCCAGCCCAGCTCCAGCCAGCGCGATCGCCGAGAGCAGCTGGGCGTGGCGATCGCGAGGAACGACCTGCGTCGAGACGTCCTCGCGGCGCAGCCCCAGGCGAGCAAGGACACGGGCCTCGAACTCGGGGCTGGTGGCCGCGTACGTGCCGACGGCGCCCGAGAGGGCGCCCACGGCGACCTGCTCGAAGGCCTGCTCCAGGCGCTCGAGGTTCCGGTGCGCCTCGAAGGCGAAGCCGGCCAGCTTCACACCGAAGCTCGTCGGCTCGGCGTGCACCCCGTGGGTGCGTCCCACGCTGAGCGCGCCCACGTGCTCGCGCGCACGGGCCGCGAGCGTGCCCAACAGTTCCCGTGCTCCGGCCACGATCGGCTCCCCGGCCGCGCGCAGTTGCAGCGCGAGGGCCGTGTCGAGCACGTCCGAGGAGGTGAGGCCGAAGTGGATCCAGCGGCCCGCGTCGCCGGCCGATGCGGCCAGCACGTCGACGAATGCGGCCACGTCGTGGTCGGTCACACGCTCGCGCTCGTTGACCTCCTCGACTGTGAACGAGGCTGCCCGGATCGCCTGCAGCTCGCTCTCGCTCGGACCCTCTGCGCCGAGCAGCGCGGGCAGCTCCTCGCAGGCCGCCACCTCGACCTGGCGCCAGGTCTCCATGCGTGCCTCGTCGCTCCACAGACGGCCGAGCTCGGGACGGGTGTAACGGGCGATCACTGCCCTTGATTATCGCTTGCCGCCGCTGGGCGCGCGGTGAGCGAGTCGGCGCGGCTCAGCTGCCGAGGATCTGCGCGGCGAGGATGGCTGCGTTGCGCGGGTTGTCGAGGCCCACGCACGCCACGGGCACGCCCGGCGGCATCTGCACGATCGAGAGGATCGCATCGAGGCCGCCGGCGGCGGAAAGGCGCCCCGACAGGGGAACGCCGATCACGGGCAGGTCCGTGTGGGCCGCCACCGCACCCGGGAGCGCCGCGGAGATGCCGGCGCCGGCGATGATCACACGCAGTCCGCGCATGTGCGCGTTCTTGGCGTATTCGGCCACCACGTCCGGCTCGCGGTGAGCCGACATGACCCGCATCTCGTGCAGGATGCCGCGCTCTTCGAGCTCTTTGGCGGCCTTTTCCATCGTCTCCATGTCGCTCTTGGAGCCCATCACGATGCCCACCCGCGGAGCGTCCACGTCTATGTCGTCCAGTTGCGCCTGCACTTCCGCCTCTCCCATCGGCTCCGGCACCAGCGAGATCTCGGGTGCGCTCGACGGGCGGCCCTCCCGGGCCGCCGGCTGCTCGCCTTGATCAGATCCGCTCATGGCCGAGAGCATACGCGTCTACAGCGACGCGATGAAGTCCTCTACCGGGATCGCCGCCAGCGTCTCGTAGCGGCCCGTTCCCCGCGAGCCCAGCTCGAGCGACACGCGCGCCATCGTCCCCTCGTCGGGAGCCTCGACCACGGAGATGAAGTCGACGTGCCCGAGCGTGGCCCACTGGGCCGTGACCTTGGCGCCGAGCTGTTCGACCTCCTTGTTGACCTCCTGGATGCGCTGCGGGTTGTTCTTGACCGTCTGCACGCCCTCGGGCGTGAGGGTCGAGAGCATGATGTAGGTGGGCATGCCGGTGACTCCTCCCGGTGGATGGTCGAATCTTGGCGCCGAAATGCGCTCATTGCTCGTTGTACCCGATCTGGCCGACGTCGGCTCGACACTCATATCCCGCCGCCCTTCGGAGCCGCTGATGGCTCATACGGCGAGGCAGCCTCGCAGGTGGTCCTTATGTCCAAAGGCCGCCAGATCCGCCGTCTGCGCGCGTAAGGTCCTGCGGTCAAACACTACGAAGGGGGACGTGTGTAATGCGCAGCCGCATCAGCTACGCAAACGTCGCGGCCACTCTCGCTCTTGTCTTTTCAATGAGCGGGGGAGCACTGGCCGCGAGCCACTACCTGGTCAATTCGACCAAGCAAATTAACCCAAAGGTGCTCAAGAAGCTCAAGGGCAACGCGGGCGCTCCGGGCGCTCCAGGCGCTCCGGGCACTCCAGGCGCACCTGGAACAACCGGCAAGGAAGGGCCCCAGGGCAAGGAAGGCAAAGAAGGCAAAGAAGGCAAAGAAGGGCAGGAAGGAAAACAGGGCGCTTCGACCGAGCTGTTCGCCGTCGTGAGCTCGTCGGGCGCACTAGTTCGGGGCAGCGGAGTCATATCCGCAAAAGAAGTTGGCTCAGGGAACTACGTAGTCCGCTTCGCGCAGAACATCACCAAATGCGCGTTTGTCGGCACGGTCGGAACCACGGGCTTCACCGGCACCGAAAATGGCGACATCGACGTGGCCGGGGCAGCGGGCACGGAAGACAGCGTCTATGTCGAGACACGCAGCAACAGTGGAACAGAAGAAAACAAGAGCTTCCATCTAGCGGTCCTCTGTCCCTAGGCGAGTGACGCCCCGCGGAGTCCAGCCAGGCGCTGGGCTCCGCGGTCTGTCCAACTCCGGCTAAAGGGCGGCGCCGACGTCGCCGACGGCCTCCAGCACCAACTCGCCCTCGCCAGCGTCCACGCGCACCCCGTCCCCGCTGTGGATCTCGCCCTTGAGCAGCGCCAGCGCAAGCCGGTCGGTGAGCTGGCGCTGGATCACGCGCCGTAGCGGCCGTGCTCCGTAGGCGGGGTCGTAGCCGAGGTTGCCCAGCAGCTCGAGCGCCTTGTCGGTGAGCGTCACCTCGATGCCTCGCTCTGCCACACGCTCGATCACCCGCTTGACCTGCAGGTCGACGATCTCCGTGAGCTGGGTGCGGGTGAGGGCCTGGAAGCGCACGATGTCGTCGAGGCGGTTGATGAACTCGGGCTTGAAGTAGTCGAGCAGCGCCGTGCGCATCTGTTCCTCGCCGAGGCCTTCGGCCACTGGAATGTTGGACGTCATGATCAGCACGGTGTTCTTGAAGTCGACTGTGCGTCCCTGGCCGTCGGTGAGGCGCCCGTCGTCCATCACCTGCAGCAGCGTGTTGAACACGTCCGTGTGCGCCTTCTCGATCTCGTCGAGCAGGACCACCGAGTAGGGGCGGCGGCGGACGGCCTCTGTGAGCTGGCCCCCCTCTTCGTAGCCCACATAGCCGGGGGGCGCGCCCACCAGACGCGACACGGAGTGTTTCTCCATGTACTCGGACATGTCGATGCGGATCATGGCCTCCTGCGAGTCGAACATGAACTCGGCCAGGGCCCGTGCCAGCTCGGTCTTGCCCACGCCCGTGGGCCCTAGGAACAGGAAGCTCCCGATCGGGCGGTCGGGGTCCTGCAGGCCGGCGCGCGAGCGTCGTAGCGCGGTGGCGACCGCCTCGATCGCCTCGTCCTGGCCGACCACCCGTTCGTGCAGCCGGTCCTCCATGTGGATCAGCTTCTCCGTTTCGCCCTCCATCAGCCTGCTCATGGGGATGCCCGTCCAGCGGGCGACCACCTCGGCGATGTCGTCGGCGTCGACCTCCTCCTTGAGGAACACCGGCGCGTCGCGCTGCTCGCGCTCGTCCTCGCTCGACTCCTGCTCGGCGAGGCGGCGTTCGAGCTCGGGGATGTCCTGGTAGAGCAGCTTCGAGGCGCGCTCGAGGTCGGCCTCGCGCTGGGCGCGCTCGGCCTCTGTGCGCGCCTGCTCGAGGCGCTCTTTGATGTCTGAGACCTCGTCGATGGCCTCCTTCTCGTTCTGCCACTGCGCCCGCATCTCCGCCGAGCGCTCTTTCAGCTCGGCCAGTTCGGCCTCGAGCGCCTCGCGGCGATCGGCCGAGGCGGCGTCGGTCTCTTTCTCCAGCGACGTCAGCTCGATCTGCAGTTGCATCACGCGCCGGTCGACCTCGTCGATCTCCGTGGGCACCGAGTCGATCTCGATGCGTATCCCCGAGGCGGCCTCGTCGACGAGGTCGATCGCCTTGTCGGGCAGGAAGCGGTCGGCGATGTAGCGGTCCGACAGGGTCGCCGCTGCGATCAGGGCGCTGTCCTGGATGCGCACTTTGTGGTGCTCTTCGTAGCGGCCCTTGAGGCCGCGCAGGATGGCGATCGTGTCGGGCACCGAGGGCTCGCCCACCATCACCGGCTGGAAGCGTCGCTCCAGGGCGGCGTCCTTCTCGATGTGCTTGCGATACTCGTCGAGCGTGGTCGCGCCCACGCAGCGCAGTTCCCCGCGCGCGAGCATCGGCTTGAGCAGGTTGGCCGCGTCCACGGCTCCTTCGGCCGCGCCGGCGCCAACGATCGTGTGGAGCTCGTCGAGGAACAGGATCACGTTGCCCTGCGCCTGGGAGACCTCGGAGAGCACGGCCTTGAGGCGGTCCTCGAACTCGCCGCGGTACTTGGCGCCGGCGATCAGCGAGCCGATGTCCAGCGCGATCACGCGCCGCTCGCGCAGCGTCTCGGGCACGTCGCCCGAGACGATCCGCTGGGCGAGGCCCTCGACGATGGCCGTCTTGCCCACGCCCGGCTCGCCGATCAGCACGGGGTTGTTCTTGGTACGCCTGGAGAGCACCTGGATCACGCGGCGGATCTCCTCGTCGCGCCCGATCACCGGGTCGAGCTTGCCCCGCTCGGCGGCCTGGGTGAGATCGGTGCCGTAGCGCTCGAGCGCCTCGTACTTCTCCTCGGGCGACTGATCGGTGACGCGGTGCGAGCCACGCACCTCCGACAGCGCCTGCAACAGCCGCTCCTGCGTGGCTCCCACGCTTGCCAGCACACGCCCCGCATCCTGCTTCTCGGCGGCCAGCGCCAGCAGCAGGTGCTCGGTGGAGACGTACTGGTCGCCCAGTTTTCCCGCCTCGCGCTCGGCCGCACGGATCACGGCCACGAGCTCGGCGCTGGGGGCGGCGGGCGCGGGCGAGCCCTCGGCCAGCACCGGCAGCGCGTCCAGCCCGTCCTGCACCTGCGCCCGCACGGCCGCGGGCTCCACGCCGAGCTTGCCGAGCACGGGCAGGACCACTCCGCCGGGCGAGTCGGCGCGCGCGCCCTGCGCCCCGCCGGGAGCCTCGGCGAGCAGCGACGCCAACAGGTGCAGCGGTGTCACCTGCGGGTTGCGCCGCTCTTCGGCGAGGCGGCCGGCGGCCGCGAGCGCCTCCTGGGACTTGATCGTGAAACGGTCTGCCTGCATCTCCTATGACCTCTTTGGCGGTTTGCGAAACGGCGAGCGCGCGTCGGCGGCGCGCACCATCTCGACGCCGCCGCGGTAGGGAACTGTGAGCTCGGCCTTGAACGAGCGGCGCACCTGCTCGAGCTCTTCCGCGAGGCGCACCTGCGTCTGCAGCGCTTCCACCTCCATCTCCTCGATGCGCGCGTGCATGTCCTCGAGCTCCTCCTCGAGGCGCAGCACCCGCTCGACGCCTGCCAGGTTGAGGCCTAGCTCGGCGGTCATCGCCTGGATGCGCCTGAGCTTCTCCACGTCGTCCTGGGAGTACAGGCGCGTGCCCTTGGAGGAGCGCTTGGGCTCGATCAGCCCGCGCGCCTCGTACATGCGCAGTGTCTGGGGATGCAGGTTGGCCAGCTCGGCGGCAACCGAGATCATGAACACGCCGCGGTCGGTCTCGACCTCCACGCGTGTCACAGTGGGGATCTGGCGGGAGCGTTGGCGCGGGAGCGGTGCTCCAGTGCCATCGGCGGCGGCCATCAGCTCTCACCCCCCTTGGCGGAGGCCTCTCTGGCGGCGTCCGCGCCGTTGGGGAACAGGGCCGCGCGGGGGTCATCGGCGCCCATCGACTTGGACAGCTCCTCCACGGCCTGCTCCTGCTCCTTGCTGAGGTTCTGGGGCACGTCGATCACGAAGCGGTAGTGGATGTCGCCTTTTTCTGGAGTCCCCGCCCGCCCCCCCGATCCCAGCTTGGGCGGACCCTCGCCGCGCAAACGCTGGACGGTGCCGTGGGGGGTGCCCGGCTTGACGCGCAGGGTCTTGGTTCCGTTGAGCGTGGGCACACGCACCTCGGCGCCGCGCAGCGCCTCGGGGATCGTGAGCGGCACCTCGACCTCGAGGTTGTCTCCCTTGCGTGTGAACAGCGGCGAGGACTCCACGTGGGTGATCAGGTACAGGTCGCCGGCCTGACCGCCGTTGCGTCCGGGCTCGCCCTTGCCGGCGAGGCGGATGCGGCTGCCCTCGCGCACGCCGGCGGGGATGTTGACGCGCAGTTTCTTGACGGTGCGCACGGCGCCGCTGCCGTGGCAGGTGGGGCACGGGTCCTCGATCACGGTGCCCGCCCCGCCGCAGCGCGAGCAGGGCTGGGAGATCGAGAACATGCCCTGACCCTGGGTCTCGATCCCGCGGCCCTCGCACTTGGGGCACACGGTGGGCGTGGTCCCGGGCTTGGCGCCGGTGCCGCGGCATGTGGGGCAGGTCTCGTGCATGGGCACCTGCAGCGGCACCTGCGCGCCGGAGACGGCCTGGTCGAATGAGATCGTGACCTGCGCCTCGAGGTCGGCGCCCTTCTCGGCCCGCGGTTTGGTGCGCACGCGCCTCCCGCTGGCCGATCCGCCGAACAGGTTGGAGAGGATGTCGCCCATCGAGGAGGCGTCGAAGTCGAAGTTGCCAAAGCCGCCGAAGCCGCCATCGGGGCCGGCGCCGGTGGTGAAGGGGCCTGTGCCGCTGTCGTACTGCTTGCGCTTGTCCGGGTCCCCGAGCACGTCGTGTGCCTGGGAGATCTCCTTGAAGCGCGCCTCGGCGTTCTTGTCGTCGGGGTTGCGGTCGGGGTGGTACTGGCGCGCGAGCTTGCGGTAGGCCTTCTTGATGTCCTCGGCGGTGGCCTTCTTGTCGACCCCGAGTGTCTTGTAGTAGTCGGGACGCGTTGCCATTCAGTTCCTTTCGGCCTATGCCGCCACGACCACCCGCGCGGGGCGGATGATGCTCTGACCGAGCCTGTAGCCGGCCTGGTAGACCTCGATCACGGTCCCGCTGGCCTGGCCCTCGGGCGCCTCGGCTGTGGCCACGGCCTCGTGCAGCGTGGGGTCGAACGCCTCTCCCAGGGGGGAGAAGGACTCGATCCCGGCACGCGTGAGCGCCGTGTCCAGTTCTGAGCGTACGAGGCGCACGCCCTGCAGCAGCGGGTCGTCTTCGTCCGCTGCGCCGAGCGCGCGGTCGAGGTTGTCGAGCGCCGGCAGCAGCTCCTTGGCGAGCGTGCTCACCCCGCGCTCCTGCGCGGCCCGTGCCTCCTTGGCCACGCGCTTGCGGTAGTTCTCGAAGTCAGCCTGGGTGCGCTGGGCCAGTGCGAGGTACTCATCGCGCTGGGCAGCCGTCTGCACGAGCTCATCGAGATCGCCCTCGAGCTCTGCAGCCTCGTCCCCGTCGGCCTCAGCCTCGGCGTCCGGGGGGGCGGGGACCCCCGACACATCGGCGCCGGGGGTCTGCTCCTGCTCGTCTGTGAAGTGCTCCTCGGCGGGCAGCTCCTGCTCCTCGCCGAGGATCGGCTCGAGGTCTGTCATCGCGCTAGACCTTCGGCTCGTCGACGACCTCTGCATCGACCACGTCCTCCTCCTCGGAGGAGGCGGCGGAGCCGTCGCCGTCGGGCGCACCGCCGTTGCCGGCCGTCGCAGCCTGCTCCTGGGCGCGCTGGTACATCGCCTCGGAGACCGCGTGGAAGGCTGTCTGCAGCGCCTCGGCCTTGGCGTTGATCGCCGCGGCGTCGTCGGCCTCGAGCACCTCGCGGACCTCCTTGATGGCCTCCTCGATGCGTGATTTGGAGTCGGCGTCGACCTGGTCGCCCAGGTCGGCCAGCTGGCGCTCGGCCTGGTAGGCGGCGTTCTCGGCGTTGTTGCGCGCCTCGGCCAGCTCCCGTGCCTTGCGGTCCTCCTCGGCGTGGGACTCGGCGTCGGTGACCATGTTCTTGATCTCGTCGTCGGAGAGGCCCGAGCCGGCCTTGATCTCGATCTTCTGCTCCTTGCCCGTGCCGAGATCCTTGGCGGACACGTTGAGGATGCCGTTGGCGTCGATGTCGAAGGCGACCTCGATCTGCGGGATGCCTCGCGGCGCCGGCGGGATGCCGGTGAGCTGGAACTTGCCGAGCGACTTGTTGTACTGAGCCATCTCGCGCTCGCCCTGCAGCACGTGGATCTCGACCGACGGCTGGTTGTCCTCGGCCGTGGAGAAGACCTCGCCCTTGCGCGTGGGGATCGTGGTGTTGCGCTCGATCAGGCGCGTCATCACGCCGCCCTTGGTCTCGATGCCGAGCGTCAGCGGAGTGACGTCGAGCAGCAGCACGTCCTTGACGTCTCCCGCCAGCACGCCGGCCTGGATCGCTGCGCCGACTGCGACCACCTCGTCGGGGTTGACCCCGCGGTGTGGCTCTTTGCCGGTCAGCTCTTTGACCTTCTCCTGCACGGCCGGCGAGCGGGTCATACCGCCCACGAGCACCACGTGCTCGATCTCCTTGACGCCCTTGCTTTTGGCGTCGTCGATCGCCTGGCGAACAGGCGCCACGACGCGGTCGAGCAGCGCGGAGGTCAGCTCTGCGAGCTTGGCCCGCGTGAGGCGCGTGTCGAGGTGCTTCGGCCCGGAGGCGTCGGCGGTGATGAACGGCAGGTTGATCTGCGTCTCCTGGGTGGTCGACAGCTCGATCTTGGCCTTCTCAGCGGCCTCGTAGAGACGCTGCAGCGCCATCGGGTCAGCGCTCAGGTCAATGCCCTGGCTGCGCTTGAAGTCGGCCACGAGCCAGTCGACGATCGCCTTGTCGAAGTTGTCGCCGCCGAGGTGGTTGTCCCCGGCTGTCGACTTCACCTCGAACACGCCGTCGCCGATCTCCAGCACGGACACGTCGAACGTGCCGCCGCCGAGGTCGAACACGAGGATCGTCTGATCCGACTCCTTGTCGAGGCCGTAGGCCAGCGACGCCGCCGTGGGCTCGTTGATGATGCGCTTGACGTCCAGCCCGGCGATCTTGCCGGCGTCCTTGGTTGCCTGACGCTGGTCGTCGTTGAAGTAGGCGGGGACTGTGATGACCGCCGAGTCGACGGCCTCGCCCAAATAGGCTTCGGCGTCGGACTTCAGCTTCTGCAGGATCATCGCCGAGATCTCCGGCGGGGAGTGCTGCTCGCCGGCCGCCTCCACGCGGGCGTCGCCGTTGGGCCCGGAGACGACCTTGTAGGGGACGATCGACTCCTCCTCCTTGACTTCGGCCTCCTTGCGGCCCATGAAGCGCTTGATCGAGAAGATCGTGTTCTGCGGGTTGGTGACGGCCTGGCGCTTGGCGACAGTGCCGACGAGCCGCTCGCCCGAGGGGGTGAACGCCACGACTGACGGCGTCGTGCGCCCGCCCTCGGCGTTCTCGATGACGGTCGGCTCGCCGCCCTCGAGCACGGCCATGCACGAGTTCGTCGTGCCGAGGTCGATGCCTATGGTCTTGGCCATATTGGAAAGGCTCCTTCTAATACGCTTTATAAATCTAAGTGAGATTGTGGCAGATTTCCTATCCCAGTTCAAGTGTCCCAAGATGATCTGAGTCGATGCTGTTCAGTCGGCGCATGCGCCGACTGTCGGGGCGCGCATGCGCGCCCCGGACCACGCCGCATGCGGCGTGGTCGTCTCCACGAGCAACTCGCGTGTGCAAGCAATGCGGTGGGCGGGTAGTCTCGGACGATGAGGCGAGCAGGCGTCAGCTGCGCTTTCGCGGCCTTCGCCCTTGGGCTGGTCCTCTCGGGTGAGGCCAGCGGTCGTTCCGCAGCACAGCCACCGTGCCCTCAGGGGGGCGAGCACGTCGTCGCACACGGCAACGACCTCAGCGTGTATGTGCCGAGCAGATCAGGGTCGCCGGCGGTCCCCGTGGTGGCCTGTCTGGCCGGGCGCCAAACGGGGATGACGCTCATCGCGGCGCCGGCGCCGCATTCCCAGCGCCTGGTGCGCCGGTCGCTCGGGATCATCGTGGTGGCCGGCCCGATCGCGGCCTATGTCGTGAACCAGCTGACCGGCGTCGACACCTCCACCTCCAAGCTCGTCGTCGCCGACGTGGCCAGCGGGAGGATCCTGCGTGAAGCACCCGCCGGGCACTCGGTCGACGGGGGAATCATCTTCGACGAACGGCTGAGCTCGCTGGCCACCACTTCCCGCGGCTCGGTGGCGTGGATCGAGCAGCGACGCGAAGGGCGCAACAAGCGATCCGCAGCGGTCTACTCAGCGCCTCCCACAGGCCACGCGACACTGCTCGACGAAGGTCCCGCGGTTGGACCCGAGTCGCTGACGCTCTCACACGGCACGCTCAGCTGGAGCGACGGCGCCGACCGCCGCACCGCCACGATGCCTTAACCCGCACAGGCGCAACAGCGCTACCGTCTGCACATGAACGCGCTCATCACAGAGCAACCGGTCAAGCCGAGGCTGCGGGGGGTGCTGCACGAGTACGCGTTCTTCGTCTCGCTCGCCTGCGGCATCGCGCTGATCCTCGCCGCCTCCGACGGGCGTGCGCGAGTGGCCGCCGTCATCTACACGATCGCCCTGTCGGGCCTGCTCGGCACGAGCGCCCTCTACCACCGCGTGACGTGGCGACCCAAAGCGCGCCGGTGGATGCGCCGGCTCGACCACTCGATGATCTTCGTGCTGATCGCCGGCACCTACACCCCCGTGGCGCTGCTCGCGTTGAAGGGCTCGCTGGCGACGGCCATCCTGCTCGTGCTGTGGTTCGGCGCGCTCGGCGGCGTGATCTTCAAGCTGGCGTGGATCGACGCCCCCAAGTGGCTGTTCGCGGCCGTGTACGTGGCGCTTGGGCTGGTCACGGCCGCTGTCATGGGCGAGCTGCCCGCGAAGATCGGCTGGCTCGGCGTGGCCGGGCTCGCGGGCGGGGGCCTCCTGTATGTGATCGGGGCCGTCGTCTACGCCAGCGGTCGCCCCAACCCCTGGCCCAAGGTGTTCGGCTACCACGAGGTGTTTCACGCGCTCGTGATCGCCGCGGCGGCACTGCACTTCGCCGTCATCGCCTTCGCGGTCATGCCGCGGGGCTGAACAGCCCGCGGCTGGGGCACATCCGCGCCAACGCGCAACCGCTGCATTCCGGCGAGCGGGCATGGCACGTACGCCGGCCGTGGCGCAGCAGGTTCACGTGCAGCTCCAGCTCCTGACCGGGCGGGGTGAGCGCCAGCATCTCGTCGTGCAGCTCCTCGAACGGGGCGCCCGTACGCAGCAGCCCCAGGCGCATGCCCACACGCGAGACGTGCGTGTCCACGGGCACGTCTCGCAGGCCATAGGAGAACAGCAGCACGCACGCCGCCGTCTTGCGCCCCACGCCCGGAAGCGCCGTGAGGTAGTCGCGGGCCTCCGCCAACGCCACGTCCGGGAGCCAGTCCAGCGACAACTCGCGGGCGGAGTCGCGGGGGTCGGCCGTGATCGCGCGCAGGATCGCCTGGATGCGCGCCGACTTGACCTTGGAGATGCCCCCCGGGCGGATCGCCTCCTCGACCTCCCCCAGCGGCGCGTCGCGCACCTGCTCCCACGTCGACAGGCGCGTGCGCAGGCGCAGGAAGGCCACGTCGCGGTTGCGGTCGTTGGTCGACTGCGAGAGCACCGTCAGCACGAGCTCCGCGATCGGGTGCTCGTGCGGCGCCATCAGCGGAGCGCCATAGATCTCACGCAGGCGTTCGCGGACCCGCACCACCCGCGCCCGCGACGGCGCCGTCCACTGCGAGCGCGTCACACGGGCGGCCTTGGCTGTCACCGCGTCACCGTAGCCAGTGGTCCCGTCATGGCCACCCATCCTCACCTATATCCTCGCCGCGTGAGCGAGGTCAGCGAGCACAACCGCGAGATCGATACCCCCTCCGGGGCACACGGCGGCCTGCCCGTGTTCTGGCGCAGCGCGCCAAGCGCCCCCGGCGGCGCCGTCCCGCTGTACCTGCACGGGGTTCCCACCAACTCCGACGAATGGGTCCCGTTCCTCGAGCGCAGCGGCGGCCTCGCGCCCGACCTCCCCGGCTTCGGGCGCAGCGGCAAGCCCGGCTCGCTCAAATACACGATCGAGGAGTACGACAGCTTCATCGAGCGCTTCCTCGACGAGCTGGAGATCGAGCGCGTGTCCATGCTCGTCCACGACTGGGGTGCGGTCGGCCTCGCCTTCGCCCAGCGCCACCCCGAGCGGGTGGAGCGCCTGGCGATCGTCAACGCCGTCCCCTTCCTGCCCGGCTACCGCTGGCACCGCACGGCGCGCATCTGGCGCACGCCGGGCCTCGGCGAGCTGGCCATGGGCACCACCAACCGCTTCACCCTGCGCCTGCTCTCCAAGGAGTCCAACGTCACGCCGGGACCCATGCCCGAGCAGTGGCTGGACAGCGTGCTGGACCACTTCGACCAAGGAACCCAGCGGGCGATCCTGCGCCTGTATCGCAGCTCGCCGCCCGAGAAGCTGGCCGCGAGCGGCCTGGAGCTCTCGGCCCTGGAGATGCCCACGCTCGTCGCCTGGGGTATGCAGGACCCCTACATCCCCAGCCGCTTCGCCCGTGAGTACGCCGCGGCGCTGCCGAACGCCGAGCTGCTCGAGCTGCCCGACGCCGGGCACTGGCCGTGGCTCGATCGGCCCGATCTGACAGCGCGCCTGGCGGACTTCCTGGATGGCGGGTAGCGCCCTCGAGCGCGGGGGTGGGGTGAGCCGGCACAGGCTCGCGCCGGCGTGGGTCCTCACGTCGCTCCTCGCCGTGGTCTACCTGCTGATCGCGCCGGCCAGCCCCGACCTGGCCGCGGCCAGCTACCGCGCCAACCTGTTCTCGCGGGTGGGCTTCACGCTGTGGGACAACTCGTGGTACGGCGGGCACCACCTTCCCGCCTACTCGCTGCTCGCACCCGCGCTCAGCGCCCTGCTCGCGCCGCGGCTCGTGGCCGCACTGTCGATGGTCGCCGCCACGGCGCTGTTCTCGGCGCTGATCAAAGACCGCTTCCCGCGCAGCGCCACTCAGCTGGCGGGGGCCTGGTTCGCGCTCGGCGCAGGCGTCGCCCTGCTCTCCAGCCGCGTGCCCTTCGACCTCGGCATGGCGATCGCTCTCGGCTCCGCCCTGGCAGCCCAGCGGGGACTGCTGTGGATGGCGCTCGGCCTCGCGCTGCTCAGCGCCGTCGCCAGCCCCGTCGCCGGCGCCTTCCTCGCGCTCGCCTTCCTCGCCTGGGCGCTGGCGGGACCGCGCCGCGCATGGCCCGCAGCGCTCACGCTCGCCGCGCTGGCGCCAATCGGGCTGCTCACGATCGTCTTCCCCGAAGGTGGCACCCAGCCGTTCGTCGCCTCGGCCTACTTCCCCGCGCTCGCCGGTGTGATCGTCCTCGCCGCGCTGATCCCGCCCGAGCAGCGCGAGCTGAGGCTCGGCGCAGCCCTCTACGTGCTGGCGCTCACCGGCTCCTACCTGCTGGCGACAGCCGTCGGCGGCAACGCCGATCGCCTCGGCGCGCAGTTCGCCGGCCCGCTGGCTGCGTGCGTGCTGATGAGCTCCCGTCAGGGCGCGCTGGGCTCGCGAAGGGTCCGCGCGCTGATCGTGCTCGCACCCTTCCTGCTCTACTGGCAGGTGAACGCGCCGCTGGCCGACTTCGCAGCCGCGTCCTCCAACCCCTCGGTCGAGGCCTCCTACTACGCGCCGCTGCTGTCCGAGCTGCACACGCTCGGCGTCGGCTACGGCGCCCGGCCCACCCGCATCGAGGCCGTCGCCAGCAGCGCCCACTGGGAGGCCCGCTGGCTGGCCCCCCACGTGATGCTCGCGCGCGGCTGGGAGCGTCAGCTGGACGTGCAGCGAAACAAGCTCTTCTACGAACCCTCCACACCGCTCACGGCCGCCCGCTACCAGCAGTGGCTCGCCTCCAGCGCCGTGTCCTACGTGGCCCTCTCCGACGCGCCGCTCGACTACTCGGCGAGGGCCGAGGCACGACTGCTGCGCACGGGTGGGCTGTCATTTCTGCGCGAAGTCTGGCGCTCGCGCCACTGGCGCCTGTTCGCCGTGCTCGGCGCCACGCCGCTGGTGCAGGCACCGGCCGTGATGCGCAGCATCTCCACGGATTCGCTGAGCGTGTACGTGCCCCGCGCGGGCAGCTACGAGGTGCGCGTGCGCTTCACCCCCTATTGGGAGCTGGCCGCCGGCAGGGGCTGCGTGGCCTCGGCGGGCGGGCCAGAAGAATGGACCGAGATCCGCGCACAGCGGGCGGGCAGCTTTCGCCTCGCGATCGGCTTCTCGCTCGGGCGCGCTCTCAGTCGCGGTCCTCGTTGCAGTTGACCATGGTCTAGGCTTTGTTCGCGATGGTCGCCCGCGCTCGTCTCCTGCAGGCGCGCGTCCTGCCGCATGGTTGGCTGGATGCGCTGCGGCAGGTCTCCCTCTTCGCTGCCGCCTACTTCGCCTACCGGCTCGTGCGGGGATTGGTCGAGGGCGACGCCAACGAGGCGTTCGCCCACGCCCGCGACCTGATCTCGCTCGAGCGCACCCTGCACCTGTTCGTCGAGCCCTCGATCCAGGCCTGGGCCTCGGGCAGCCACGTGCTGATGGTGGCCGCCAGCTGGATCTACGTAAACGCCCAGACCTCGGTGACGATCGGGGCGCTGCTCTACCTCTACCTGCGCCACAACCGCAGCTTCTACTTCGTGCGCAACATGTTCATGATCGCCATGGCGATTGCGCTCGTCGGCTACGTCGTCTTCCCCACAGCGCCGCCCCGCTTCCTGCCCGAGTGGGGCTTCAGCGACAGCGTCTCAGTGCTCACCGGCGTGCACGTCGAACACACCAGCGCCACCATGACCGCGCTGTTCAACCCCTATGCGGCCGTGCCCTCGATGCACGTGGCCTTCGCGCTGATGATCGGCTGGCCGCTCGCGCGCCTGTCGCGCAGACGGGTGGCCAAGGTGCTGTGGCTGCTGTACCCGCTGCTGATGGCCTTCGTGATCGTGGTCACGGCCAACCACTTCATCTTCGACGCCTTCCTCGGCGCGCTCACAGCCGGCGCCTCCGCCTACGGCGCCGGGTGGATGGCCCGTGCGCGCCCCAACGTGTGGCGCTTCTCGGCCGTCCCCTCCGCACGCCTCACCGCGAGCGGCTAGGGCGGGCCGCATCTGATGGCGCCCCGCCAACACGCCTCCCCCCGTCGCTCCCGACGCAGCGCCCCGCGCTCGGGGGCACGCCGCGCGCGCACGCCGATCGGCGCAGGCGCCAGACGCGAGCTGGTGCGCAACCGCCTGATCGAGTCGCGCCTGACGCCCAACACGATCTCGCTCACCGGGTTCGTGCTCAACGTGGTGGCAGCCGTGCTCGTGTGGGAACGGCTGTTCTTCCTCGGCGGGATCGCCTTTATCGTCGGCTCGATCATGGACACGCTCGACGGGCGCTACTCACGGATGTCCGGCAAGGGCACCCCGTTCGGGGCGTTCCTCGACTCGACCCTCGACCGGATCGAGGAGGGCGTGGTGCTGACGGCCGTAGCAGGCTACTTCGCCCTGCACGGCAACCGCGCGGCCGCGGCCGCGGTGGTCGTGGCCGTGCTCGCCTCGCTGATGGTCAGCTACACCCGCGCTCGCGCCGAGGCGCTCGGCGTGGAGTGCAAGGTGGGCATAGCCACCCGGCCTGTGCGCGTGGTGATCCTGGCGATTGGGCTCGTGTTCGCCAGGGGCGCCTCGCTGGGCGACTTCCAGCTGCTCGAGCCCGCCGTGTTCGTGCTGGCAGCACTGAGCGTGGTCACGGTCGCGCAACGCATCGCGCATGTCCGGCGCGAGCTCTCCGTGTGACCTTCGGCGCGCGGTGGAGTAACTAGTTACCTCGAACTTACGGAAGGAAATACCCCTTGAGCACAAACCACACCAACGGCCATGCCGCCGCTAACGGCGCGGCCTCCACCAACGGCGCCGCCCGCTACCAGTCCGAGAAGGTACGCGTCGCCATCGTCGGCGTCGGAAACTGCGCCTCGGCCTTCGTGCAGGGCATCCAGTACTACCGCGACGCCGATCCAGACCAGCGCGTCCCCGGCTTGATGCACGTCGACCTCGGCGGCTATCACGTGCGCGACATCGAGTTCACGGCCGCCTTCGACATCGACTCGAAGAAGGTCGGCAAAGACCTCGGCGAAGCGATCTGGGCGGGACAGAACAACACGATCAAGTTCGCCAAGGGGGGGCGGGGGGTTCCTAAAAAACTGGGCGTGCCCGTCTACCGCGGCATGACCCACGACGGCCTGGGCAAATATCTCAAAGAGAAGATCACCAAGGCGCCCGGCGAGACGGCCGACATCGTGAAGATCCTCGAGGACACCCACACCGACGTGGTCGTCTCATACCTCCCGGTGGGCTCCGAGCAGGCAACCAAGTGGTATGTCGAGCAGGTGCTCGAGGCCGGCTGCGGGTTCGTCAACTGCATCCCCGTGTTCATCGCCCGCGAGGACTACTGGGACAAGCGCTTCAAAGCGGCCCGCCTGCCGATCGTGGGCGACGACATCAAGTCCCAGGTGGGCGCCACGATCGTGCACCGCACGCTGGCTCGCCTGTTCGCCGAGCGCGGCGTGGAGATCGAGCGCACCTCACAGCTCAACGTGGGCGGCAACATGGACTTCTACAACATGCTCGAGCGCGAGCGGCTGGAGTCGAAGAAGATCTCCAAGACCAACGCCGTCACCTCGATCATGGATCACGAGCTGCCGGCCTCGGACGTCCACGTCGGCCCGTCCGACTACGTGCCGTGGCTGACGGACCGCAAGTGGGCGCACATCCGCGTCGAGGGCCAGGCCTTCGGCGACGTGCCGCTCAACGTCGAGCTGAAGCTCGAGGTGTGGGACTCGCCCAACTCGGCCGGGATCGTGATCGACGCTGTTCGCTGCTGCAAGCTCGCGCTCAACCACGGCGTCGGCGGGCAACTCGACGGCCCGTCCTCCTACCTGATGAAGTCGCCGCACAACCAGCGCCCCGACGAGCAGGCCCGAACGGACACGGAGAAGTTCATCGCCAAGTACGCCGGACGGCCGGGAAGCCGCGCTAAAGCCGCTTCCAAATCGAGGAAACCGGCCAAAGCACGCACGGCCAAGGCACCGGCAGGCAAATAGCAGCCCGGCTCGGCAGGGCAGCGAGGATAATCGGGAGCCGATGAGCGAGCGGTTCTCGATAGCCCACGTCACGCCCTACCCGTGGGAGGCCGAGAACGAGGTCAACGACCACGTGCGCCGCGTCGCGGGAGAGCTCTCCCGCCGCGGCCACCGCGTGCTCGTGCTCGCGCCCTCGCGCTCGCAGGAGCTGGTGCGCGCGTCGCGCAAGGCGCTGCGCGCGTCGCGGGGGTCAGGGGTGGGGGCCTCGCCGCTGCTGGAGGGAACCGACGGTGGCAGCCCCCGTGTGATCGCCGTGGGCGAGGTGCTCGACGTGGCCAGCGGCGCACGGCGGCGCACGGCGGCGCTGCCGATCGACGTGGCCCGCACGATCGAGGAACTGATGGGCACGGTCGAGCTGGACTTCGTCCACGTCCACGAGCCGTTCGCGCCGAGTACCTCAGCGGCCGCGCTGCGCCACTCGCGTGCGCTCAACGTCGGCTCGTTCCATTCCTCCAGCGAGCACATGCTCTCGACGCTGCTCGCCCGCCGCTTCGTGGAGAGCTTCTTCGGCCGTCTAGACGCGCGCACGGCCAGCCTGCCCGCGACGGCGGAGCTGATGGACCGTTACTTCCCCGCCGACTACAGCCTGGTGCCCGACGACGAGCACACGGCCGACGCGCTGGAGCGGATCTACAGCGCGCTGGCCGCGCGTAGGCATCCCGTCGGCGGCGACCCCATCGTCAGGGCCCAGCTGGCCCAGCGACCGCTGATCGACGTGGATCTGCACATGCACACCGACCACTCGGGCGACTGCGCCACCCCCGTCGAGGTCCTGCTCGCCACGGCCCGGGAACAGGGGCTGGGAGCGATCGCCGTGACCGACCACAACGAGATCTCAGGCGCCCTCGAGGCAAGTGCCCAGGCCGCGACGGCAGGCGTAAAGGTGATCGTGGGCGAGGAGGTCAAGACGGCCGAGCAGGGCGAGGTGATCGGCCTGTTCCTCGAGGAGAAGATCCCCCGCGGCCTCACGCTCGAGGAGACCGTGGCCGAGATCAAGCGCCAGGGCGGCGTGGTCTACGTGCCGCATCCGTTCGACCGCATGCACTCCGTCCCCGACTACGAGCACCTGCTGAAGGTCATCGAGGACGTCGACGCGATCGAGGTGTTCAACCCGCGCGTGGCGATCGCCGCCTTCAACGACGAGGCCGAGCGCTTCGCTGCCAAGTACCGCATCACGGCCGGAGCGGGCTCGGACTCGCACGTCGCCCAGGGCCTCGGCTCGGTGCGCGTTCGCATGCGCGACTTCGACGGCCCCCAGGAGTTCCGCCAGTCGCTGCGCGACGCCGAGATCATCACGCGCCCCTCCTCGCTGCTGTACGTGCAGGCGCTGAAGTTCCTGCAGACGCGCGCCACACCACCCCGCGCCCGCCGGGCCAGCAAGGCGCGGCGCCTGAAGCGCCTCGGGCGCGCGCACGGCAGGCGCTGAGGATCGCCACGCAACTACTGATGCACCGTCAAGGACAAGACGACCCCCCGTCAAATCCCTCGGGGTCGATGCCTGTGACCGATGACGAGATCCGCGAGAAGTACCTCGAGCGCGCCATCCGCGAGCTCAACACGCTGACGCGCGAGCTGCAGTCCTGCCCGCACTGCCCGCGGGGCAACCTCATGCCGGTGCTCGGCTCGGGACACCCCCAGGCCGACATCATGCTGCTCAAGCACTCTGCCGTCCCCTCGGAGATCGAGGAGGGCGTTGCCTTCTACGGGCGCTCGGGCAGCGCGCTGATGAAGTCGCTGAAGCGCCTCTCGATCGACCCGCTGGCCGTCTACGGCACGCTGTGCGTGAAGTGCCCGCTCAGCGACGCCTCGCTGGCGGACTTCGCGTGCGTGGCCAGGGTGGTGGAGGAGATCGCGATCGTGCAGCCCAAGATCGTGGTGGTGATGGGGGGCGAGGCGCTGGCGGCGCTCGAGGAGATGGACATCCCGCTCGCGCGGCCGCTGCAGCCACGAGTGGGCGAGATCCAGGCGCTGACGCCGAGCATCGACGCGCTGTATGTGCCCAACATCGACGAGTCGCTGGACGAGCAGGACGCCAAGCGCGCCTTCTGGGCGGCCTTCCGCATGCTCGGCGAGTGGTACTCGGCCCAGCCGCCCTACTGAGCCTCGCTCAGAGCGTGATCACGATCTTGCCGAGCTTGCCGCCGGCGGCGAAGCGCTCGTAGGCCGCGGCCGCCTGCTCCAAGGGGAAGGTCTCGGCCACCGGCACGCGCACGGCGCCCGAGTGGATCAGCGGCAGCACCTCGCGTTCCACGTGGCGGGCGCAGATGGCTTTCTCCTCGAGCGGGCGCGCGCGCAGGGTCGAGCCGAGGATGCGCGCCCGCTTGCCCATCAGCGCCAGCAGGTTCAGCTCGCCCTTGGCCCCGCCGCCCACGCCGATCACGGTGATCCGTCCCCCCGTGGCGAGCGCCTGCAGGTTCTCGCCCAGGTTGGGGGCACCGACCAGCTCGAGGATCACGTCGAAGGGGCCGTGCTCGGCAAAGCCCTCGGGGGCGATCGCCTCGGCGCCCAGCTCGGCCACCTGCCCGTGTAGCTGCTCGTTGCGGACGGTGGCCGTGACGCTCGCGCCGCACGCCCGCGCGAGCTGGATCGCGGCTGTGCCCACCCCGCCGGCGCCGCCGTGGACGAGCAGCCGCTCGCCGGGGCGCAGAGCGGCCTGGGTGAAGACGGCGTCGAGCGCCGTGGTGAACACCTCGGGCAGCCCGCCCGCAGCCGGCCAGTCCAGCGGCCCGGGAACGGGCATGAGCACGCGCTCGTGAACCGTGACGAGCTCGGCCTGGGCGCCCCCACCGACGATCCCCATCACGCGCTCGCCCGCGGCGAAGCGCTTGGCGCCGGGCCCGAGCGCGAGCACCTCGCCTGCGAGCTCCATCCCGGGGATGTCCTGGGGCGAGCCGGGGGGAGCGGGATAGAGACCGCGCCGCTGCATCATGTCTGCGCCGTTCAGCCCGGCGGCGTGCACACGCACCAGCACCTCTTCCGAGCCGGGCACGGGGTCGGGGTGCTCCTCGATCACGATCTCCTGGTCGCGGATGGTCGCGGCGCGCATCGGCCCAGCCTACTCGCGCTCGAACAGCGAGACGCACTCGATGTGGTGCGTCTGGGGAAACATGTCCACGGGACGCACCTTGCGCAGCACCCAGCCTGCCTCGACCAGTTCAGCGGCGTTGGGGGCGAGCGTGGTGGGGTTGCAGGAGACGTAGACGATGCGTTTGGGCGAGGCCTCGACGATGCGGCGAACGACTTTCTTGGAGAGCCCGGCGCGGGGCGGGTCGACGACCACGAGGTCGGGGCGCCCGGCGCGCTCGATCAGCTCGGGCAGCGCCAGTCGGGTGTCGCCGGCGAAGAAGCGCATGCTCGTGATCTCGTTGCGCCGCGCCCCCGCGATCGCGTCGGCGACGGCCTGCTCGATCAGCTCGATGCCCCACACCTCGCCGGCCTTGGGAGCGAGCGTGAGCGCGATCGTGCCGATGCCCGAGTAGAGGTCGTAGACGCGCTCCCAGCCGTCGAGGGCGGCGTACTCGGTCACGATCCCGTACAGCAGCTCGGCCATCTCGGTGTTGGTCTGGAAGAAGGCTTCGGAGGAGATGCGCAAGTCGAGCGAGCCGAGGCGCTCGGGCAGCTCGGACTCCCCCCACACGAGCTCGGTCTCGCCGCCGGCGGTCGTCTCGGCGACGCTGCGCGAGCGCGTCCACAGCACGCCTGAGAGGCTCTCGCCCAGGGCCTCGGCAAGCGCTGCGGCAAGCGCGCCCGCCTCGAGCTCGCCCTCGGTGGTCACGATCCGGACCTGCAGCGCGCCCGTGTGGCGGCCTTCGCGCACGACCAGGTTGCGCAGCCGTGCGCGCCCGTCCGGACCCGGACTCACCCGCTCGTCGCGGGCGCCGCGGGCGCGCTCTGTGCGGCTGCGCTCCCAGGCGCTCAGTCCCTCGGCGCGGCACCACTCGAGCGCCACCCGGCGCGCCTCGTTGCCCCGCTCGGAGGCGAGCAGGCAGTCGTCCATCGGGAGCACTGTGTTGCCGCCGGCGGGCGCGTGAAAGCCACACACGAGCCCGGGATGCGCTGGGTCGCCGTCATTGCCGAAGGAGTACTCGAGCTTGTTGCGGTAGCGCCACCGATCGAGCGCGGGCACGATCTCCTGGAGCTCGAACCCGTCGAGGTGGCCGATGCGCCTGAGCGCCTCCTCGACCTGGCTTTGCTTGATCTCCAGCTGACGCTCGTAGGGGATCACCTGCCAGGGGACGCCGGGATGGTCGGCCTTGGGCGGGATGCGCTCGGGGCTCGGCTCGAGCACCTCAAGCGTGCGCGCATGGGCGTAGCTGCGCTTGCGCTTGTGGACCACGGCACGCACGCGGTCGCCGGGAATGGCGCCGGCGACGAACACCACATAGCCGCTGTCGCCGAGGCGGGCGATGCCCTCGCCGCCGAACGCCAGCGAGTCGATCGTCAGCTCGAGCTCATCGCCTCGCTGGGGACGTGCGGGGGCATCGGGCTCGGCTGCGCTCACGGCGCCACCAGCAGCTCCAGCAGCGCCTTCTGCGCGTGGCGGCGGTTCTCGGCCTGGTCCCAGATGCGCTGGCGTGAGCCGTAGAGCAGCGCGGCGGTGATCTCCTCGCCGGGATGGGCGGGCAGGTCGTGCATGGCGAAGGCGCCGGGGGCGGCGGCGTCGAGCAGGGCGTCGTCGAGGCGGTAGTCGGCCAGGGCGGCGCGGCGCTCGTCCGCTGTGGCCTCGTCGCCCATGCTCACCCACACGTCGGTGTACAGCGCGCAGGCTCCCGCGACTGCCTCTTGAGGGTCGGTGTGCAGCGTGATGCTCCCGCCTGCCCCCGCGGGCGGGACGAGCTCGCGCTCGAGCGCATAGCCGTCGGGAGAGGCCACTGCGACTTGCATTCCCGCGAGCGATCCGAGCAGGGCGAGCGAGCGAGCGACGTTGTTGCCGTCGCCGACATAGGCCAGGCGCAGCCCCTCGAGCGAGCCGTAGGCCTCGCGCAGGGTCAGCAGGTCGGCGAGCGCCTGGCAGGGGTGGTGGCGGGCGCTGAGCATGTTGATCACAGGCACGGAGCTGTAGGCGGCAAGCTCCTCCAGGATCGTGTCCTCCCCCGTGCGCAGCCCGATCGCCGCGACGTGGCGTGAGAGCACGAGCGCGGTGTCGCGCAGCGCCTCGCCGCGGGAGATCTGCATCTCATCGGAGCGCAGCACCACGGGCTGTCCACCCAGCTCGTGCACCCCGACCTCGAACGAGATCCGGGTCCGCGTGGAGGGCTTCTGGAAGATCAGCGCGACGCTCTTTCCGGCCAGCGCGTGGGAGCCGAGCGGCTGGCGCTTGAGCTCGAGCGCGCGGTCGAGCAGGGCGTTCAGCTCTGCGGCGCTCAGCTCGGTCCCGGTGAGGAGGTGTCGCGTGGTCATCGAAGCGGTGAGTCTAGGAGGTGTGGCGCTTGCGCACGGCCGCGCAGGCTTCGGCGGTGCGACCGCGAAAGCCACGGTATGCGAAGGTCAGCCATATGAAATTGCCGAGAAAGGACTTCCACCCCATGAGACGAGCCCTCGCCGCACCGTTCGCCTGTGCGGCCGTGATCCTGATCGCAGGCTGCGGCTCCTCGGGCAGCTCGAGCAGCAGCTCCAGCACCGCGGCCTCCACAGCCTCGACCTCGAGCACGGCCGCCGGCGGCCTGAAAGCCACGACCACGCCCAAGTACGCCGCGCCCTCGGCATCCTCGCCGGTGCAGAGCGGCGTCGTGCAGATCGCCTACCGCAACATCGCGATCGACCCCGACACGCTCAAGGTGAAGGTCGGGAGCACGCTCAAGTGGACCAACTACGACTCGGTCGAACACAACGTCACGAGCGAGGGCGGCCCGCAGAAGTTCGCCTCCAAGGACTTCGGCGAAAACGGCACGTTCGAGATCAAGGCCAACAAACCGGGCGTGATCCACTATCAGTGCACGATCCACCCGGCGTCGATGAACGGGACTATCGAAGTAGTGAAGTGAGCGGGTGAGGATGGCGCCGCGCCGGATGGGAGCGCGGCGCGGGCTGGAGCGAGCCCCGGTCTCAGTCGAAGACGGGCAGGCCCTCGTCGGGCGTTGAGGCGTTGGCGTAGCGGCGGCGGGGGATGCGGCCCGCCCCGCGAGCCAGCCGCCCGGCGCTGACCGCGTCGCGCATCGCGGCGGCCATCCGCACGGGGTCCTGCGCGCGGGAGATCGCAGAGGCGGCCATCACCCCGTCGCAGCCGAGCTCCATGGCGAGCGCGGCGTCGGAGGCCGTGCCGATGCCGGCGTCGAGGATGACGGGGACCTCGACGGCCTCGCGGATGAGGGCGATGTTGTAGGGGTTGCGGATGCCCATGCCGCTGCCGATGGGCGAGCCGAGCGGCATCACGGCGGCGCAGCCGATGTCGGCCAGGCGCCGGGCGAGAACGGGATCGTCGGTGGTGTATGGGAGCACGACGAAGCCCTCGTCGACGAGCTCCTCGGCGGCACGCAGCAGCTCGGGCGCGTCCGGGAGCAGGGTGTCCTCGTCGCCGATCACCTCGAGCTTGATCCAGTCGGTCTCGAACGCCTCGCGTGCGAGACGCGCGGTGATGACGGCGTCGCGCGCGGTGTGACAGCCCGCGGTGTTGGGCAGCAGCTGCACGCCCGTGCCGGTGAGGACGTCCACGAGCGAGGTGCCCTGTGGCGAGCTCCCCGCCGCGCCCACGCGTCGCAGCGCCACGGTCACCAGCTCGCTGGCGCTGGCCGCGATCGCGGCCGCCATCAGCTCGAGCGAGGGGAAGCCGCCGGTCCCCAGCAGCAGGCGCGAGCGCAGCGTCCTGCCGGCGATCGTGAGCTGGGCGTCGGTCGCCTCGCCGCTGGCCACCTGGATGTCGAGCGGTTCGGTCATCGTTCAGCCGCCCTGCATCGCCGTCAGCACCTCGACCGCGGCGTCCGCGGCGAGCGTGAACGACTCCCACTCCGCCCGCGGCACCACCTCTCCGTCCACGGCCACGGCGACGCCGCGGGCGTCGCGGCCGAACCCGAGCCGGGCGAGCACGTCGAGCACGGACTCGCCGGCGGCCACGTCCGAGCCCTCCCCGTTGAGCACGATCACGAAACGGCCCCCACTACGAGCGGCTCGCCGGACGAGGCGGCGAAGCGCAGCGGATCGCATGCGCCCAGCAACCCGGAGCTCGGCCGCGCGGGGGGATCGAGGACGTCGGCAATCAGCTCTGCCGTCAGCGGCGCCAACAGGATGCCGTTGCGGTGATGGCCGGTGGCCCACGCCAGGCCCGCGAGCGTGCCCCGGCCGATCGCAGGGGCGTTGTCGGGCGTGCTCGGGCGCAGGCCCACGGCCAGCTCCTCTATCTCCAGCTCGCTGATGCCGGGCACGAGCTCGCGCGCCTCGCGCAGCAGCTCGTAGACGCCACCGGCGGTCGGGAGCAGCTCGAATCCGCGCTCCTCCATGGTCGCGCCGAGGACATAGCGACCGTCCCCGCGTGGCAGCAGGTAGCCGCCCTCGAAGCGCAGCACGCGTGAGACCAGCCCCGGCCCCTCGGGGTCGCGCAGGCGCAGGATCTGCCCCTTGACGGGACGGACGGGGACGCGAGCGTGGTCGGGCAGGCCGCCGATCGCGCCGCTCCAGGGGCCGGCCGCGAGCACCACCTCCGTCGCCGCAACCCGCTCGCCGTCATCGAGCACGACCCCGGTGACACGCCCACCGTCGTCGTCCAGCTCGACGCTGCGCACGGGTGCGTGCTCGCGCAGGGCCACACCCTCAGCCACACAGGCCTGGCGCAGGGCGGCGAGCACCGACCGCGGGTCGATCGAGTGGTCGTCTGCGACCTCGAGCGCGAGGCGTAGCGTTGGCGCAAGCGCCGGCTCGAGCTCGCGCGCTTGGCTCGGGCGCAGTCGCTGGACGCGCAGGCCGAGCGACTGGCGAAAAGCGAGCTGGCGCTCGAGCTCGCGCGTCTCGTCCTCGTCGCGCGCCAGCAGCAGCGTGCCCGTCTCCAGCAGCGCCACCTCCTGGCCGGCCGCCAGGGTCAACTCGGCTGCGAAGCCCGGCCACAGCTCGGCCGAGCGCAGTCCGAGATCGAGCACGCGGCGCCCTGCCTCTCCGAACTCGACCTCGGCGACAGGTGCGAGCATGCCGGCGGCCACGCGCGAGGTCGCGCGACCGGTCTGCTCGCGCTCGAGCACCGTCACCGACATGCCCCGGCCGCGCAAGCGCCAGGCGACCGCGAGGCCGATGATGCCGCCGCCCACGACGACCACGTCAGCTTGGTGGTTCTCGGGCATGACAGTGATGCTAGCCCGCGGCCTGGGGCTGGGCGCACTCGTGGGCGTGCGAGACTTGGAGCCTGATGGCAACTGTCGATCAAGGTGCCGAGCGGCGCGCCCGCCTGGCTGCAGCGCGCCTGTATCTGGTCTGCTCCTCGGCACCCGGCGGCGGCGAGCTGCCCGACCTGTTGCGTGACGCGGCGGCCGGGGGCGTCGAGGTGGTGCAGCTCCGCGACAAGCACCTCGGCGACGAAGAGCTCGCGGCTGTCGCCAACGCCGCGCGCGCCCTGTGCGAGCGCCTCGACCTCCTGCTCATCGTCAACGACCGCCCGCTGGTGGCTCGCGAGGCGGGCGCCGACGGCGTGCACGTGGGCCAGGACGACATGACGGCGGCGGAGGTGCGCGAGCTCGTGGGACCGGACATGCTGATCGGGCTCTCCACGCATGCGCCCGAGGAGATCGACGCGGTCGACCCCGCCGTGGTGGACTACATCGGCGTGGGCCCCATCCACGAGACCCCCACCAAGGCCGGGCGCCCTGCGGTTGGACTCGACCTGATCCGCTACGCCGCGGCCAACGCGCCCGTGCCGTTCTTCGCGATTGGCGGACTGAACGACGAGAACGTCGACGAGGCGCTCGCCGCGGGCGCCGAGCGCGTTTGCGTGCTGCGCGCGATCGCCGACGCCACTGATCGGGAGGCCGCCGCGAAGTCGATCCGCGCCCGCCTGGACGCGGCAGGGGCCCCGTGAGCGAGCCGAGCGATCCACTGAGCGAGCGCGCCGCCGAGCGAGCACGCAGGGAGGAGCTGGCTCGCGCCGCCCTCAGCCCGCTCGGGCCCGACGAGCGCCCCAGGGCCCTGCTCGTGGCGGTCGCCGTCTGCGCCGCACTGTCGATCGCCGTGATCGTGGGCGCGCTCAGTGTCCACGACCTCTCGCGTCACGGCGGCTCGCTCCCCGGGGCGATCTTCCTGGCGGCGCTGTTCGCCCTGGTGGCGCGGGGGATGTATGCGCGCCGGTATTGGGCCGTCCTCGGCTTCGAGGCGCTTTTGGCCTTCCAGATCCTCGTGACCTCGCTGGCGCTCGTGGTCGCCTCCACGATCCTCGCCGCGGCAACATGCCTGGTGAGCGTGGGGCTGGGAGGATGGCTGTTCTGGAAGCTCGTGCGAGTGATGGGTCGCATCCAGGCCGGCGAACGGCGCGAGCGCGAGCCGGCGAGCTGACGGTTCCGCGGGGCTCCCCTTCAACGCTTCGATAGGCTCAGGCCAGATGGCTGAGAACTCCTACGACGTGATCGTGATCGGCTCCGGGCCGGGTGGCTACGTGGCCGCGATCAGGGCTGCGCAGCTCGGCAAGAAGACCGCTGTGGTGGAGCGCGACAAGACCGGCGGGCGCTGCCTGAACTACGCGTGCATCCCCGCCAAGGCTGTGCTTCGCTCGGCCGACCTGCTCAGCGAGATCCGCGACGGCGAGGAGTTCGGCCTGAAGGTCGGAAGCGTCGAGGTCGACTACGCCGCGATCCAGGCGCGGCGCGAGAAGGTGGTCTCGACGCTCACCTCGGGCGTCAGCGGCCTGTTCAAGAAAAACGGCATCGACTACATCGAGGGCGACGCGGCGCTGACGGCCGACGGCGACGTGCGCGTCGGCGACGAGGCATATGGCGCCGGCAGCGTTATCCTCGCCACCGGCTCGACTCCCCGGGCGATCCCCGGCGTGGAGTTCGGCGGCCGCGTGATCGGCACCGAGCAGGCGTGGGCGCTGCCCGAGATCCCAGCCCGGCTGGCAGTCGTCGGCGCGGGCGCATCGGGCGCCGAGATCGCCTCGGCGTTTGCGCGCCTGGGCAGCGAGGTGATCCTGCTCGAGGCCCTCGACCGCGTGCTGCCGACCGAGGACGCGGACATCTCGCGGCTGGTCGAGCGGGGCCTCAAGCGCCAGGGCATGAGCATCCATACCGGTACCCCCGTGGCCGACGTCAAAGCGGGCGAGTCGAGCGTCACCTTCAGCTACGGCGAGAGCTCGGGCGAGGTCGATCATCTGGTGATCGCGGCCGGCCGTGGCGCCGACGTCGAGGGGCTGGGCCTGGCCGAGGCGGGAGTCGAGCTGGATGATCGCGGCCTGGTGAAGGTCGACGGCGCGATGCGCACGTCGCGCCCCGGCGTCTATGCGATCGGCGATCTGGTGCCGGGCCCTGCGCTCGCCCACAAGGCATCGGACGAGGGCGTGATCGCGGCCGAGGACATCGCCGGCATGAGCACCCATCCGATCGCCTACAACGACATCCCGCGCGCCACCTTCTGCACCCCCAACGTCGGCTCGTTCGGGCTGACCGAGGCGCAGGCGCGCGAGCAGGGCTATGACGTGGTCGTCGGCAAGGTCCCCTATGGAGCCGTCGGCGGCGGCACCGTCTACGGCGATCGCACAGGGCTGGTGAAGCTCGTGGGCGAGAGCAAGTACGGCGAGCTGCTCGGCGGGCACATCGTGGGCTCGCGTGCGACCGAGCTGATCCAGGAGCTGGTCAACGTGCGTGCGCTCGAGGGCGGCTTCCCCGAGGTGGCCCGCATCATCCACGGTCACCCCACGCTCTCCGAGGCCGTGATGGAGGCCGGGCGCGCAGCCGACGGCTGGCTGATCCACGGCTAGCTAGGCCCCAGTGCCCGAGGACGTGTCCTCACCGAGCGCAGCCTTCTACTTCGATCTCGCCAGCCCGCTGGCGTACCTGGCCGCGGAGAGGGTCCTGCACGTGCTCCCCGGGGCGGCCGAGTGGCAGCCCGTGCTGGCGCGGGAGCTGGGGCCGTCGGCCGAGACCTTCATCTCGTTTCGATGCGAGCAGGAGGAGACGATCTTCCGCGAGGAGATCGAGCGCTCGGCGCGGGAGCTCGGGCTGCAACCGCTCGTGTGGCCCCAGCGGTTTCCCTTCGACAGCGCCGTCGCGATGCGCACGGCCACCTACGCAAAGAGCATCGGCCGGACCGTGCCCTTCGCGCAGGCGGCCTTTCGCCAGGCGTTCGCCGGAGGCCACGCCCTCGACGACCCCGACTACGTGCTGATCGCGGCCGCTGCCTGTGAGATGCACCCAAAGGCGGTACAGCAGGGGCAGGCGCTGCGCTCTGTCATGGACGAGCTGGACCGAGCAACCGCCGCGGCTGCTCGCGTCGGTGTGAGCGACGTTCCCGCCGTCCGAGTCGAGGATCGCGTGTGGGTCGGCGCCCGTGCGGTGGAGGACGCGGCGGCCCACATGCGAGCGCTGGCCGGATGAGGGCCAAGCACGCCTACAGGCTGATCGTCACGCGCGGTGGGCGCGCGCCGGCACTGCTCGCCGACGCCACACGTGTCGATCACATCGAGGTCGTAGAGATCGACAGCGGTGAAGCCGTGCTGTTCTGGGACTGCCCGCCGCAGGCGGCGTCGAAGCTCGCGCGGGGGCTGCGCGCCGACCTCGCCCAGCTCGACGCGGCGGAGTTCATGGCGCGCTGGGCTACCGTGGAGCACTGATGGGCGAGATCCCCCAACCCGAGCTCGCACGCGAGTGGCTGACCACGATGACGCTCATCCGCCGCTTCGAGGAGCGGGCGGGCGAGATGTACGCACGCGCCAAGGTCGGCGGGTTCCTGCACCTGTCGATCGGCGAGGAGGCCACGATCGTGGGAAGCGCCAGGGCGTTGCGCGAGAGCGACTACCTGATCTCCACCTACCGCTCCCACGGTCACGCGCTCGTCCGGGGCACGCCGCCGGAGAACGTCATGGCCGAGCTGTTCGGACGCGTCGACGGCTGCTCGCATGGGCGGGGCGGCTCGATGCACATGTTCGACCTCGACCGCCGCTTCATGGGCGGTTACGGGATCGTCGGCGGCAACCTCCCGATCGCGGCGGGCATTGCGCTCTCGAGCGACTACCGGGAGACGGACGAGGTGACGCTGTGCGTGTTCGGCGACGGCGCCTCCAACCAGGGGACCTTCGGCGAGACGCTCAACCTGGCCGCGCTGTGGAAGCTGCCGGTGGTGTTCATGGTCACCAACAACCAGTTCGGCATGGGCACGGCGCTGCGCCGACACTCGGCTGTCACCGACCTGCAGCGCAAGGGCGAGAGCCTTGGCGTGCCGGGCATGCGCTGCGACGGGATGGACGTGACGGACACGCACGCCGTCCTCTGCGAGGCCGTCAGGCGCGTACGCGAGGAGCGCAGTCCGATCCTCGTCGAGGCGGTCACCTACCGCTTCCGCGGCCACTCGATGGCCGACCCCGAGCAGTATCGAACCAAGGAGGAGGTCGCCCAGTGGCGCGAGCGCGACCCGATCCCCGCCTTTGCCGAGCTGCTGCTCGCGGAGGGCGTGATCGACGAGGCCGAGCGCGAGCGGATCGACGCGGAGGCCGTTGCGCGCGTGGACGCGGCGGTCGAGTTCGCCGACGCCTCTCCCTTCCCTGGGCCCGACTCGCTGTATGACGACGTGTACGTGCTCGACCCGAACGTGCGCGGGCGCTACTGGGCAGAGCTCTCCCGATGACGCAGATGCGCTATCGCGAGGCGCTGAACGCAGCCCTGCGGGAGGAGCTCGGCCGCGACGAGCGGGTGGTGTTGATGGGCGAGGACATTGGCGTGTTCGGGGGAGCGTTCAAGGTCACCGACGGCCTGCTGGCGGAGTTCGGCGAGAAGCGCATCCGCGACACGCCCATCTCGGAGAACACGATCGTGGGCATCGGCGTGGGCGCTGCCATGACCGGTCTGCGCCCCGTGGTCGAGCTGATGACGATCAACTTCTCGCTGTTGGCCTTCGACCAGATCGTCAACCACGCCGCGCACATCCACTACATGTTCGGCGGCCAGGCGACGGTGCCGCTGGTCGTGCGCATGCCCCAGGGGGCGGGGCACCAGCTGGGTCCCACGCACTCGCACTGCCTGGAGGCCATGTTCCTGCACGTGCCGGGGCTGCTCGTCGCCGTGCCTGCCACGGCAGCTGACGCCAAGGGGCTCTTGAAGAGCGCCATCCGCGAGGAGAACCCGGTGATCTTCATCGAGCACGAGTCACTCTACGGCGTGCTCGGCGACGTTCCCGACGGCGAGGACGAGCTCGTCCCCTTTGGTCTCGCGCGCGTCGTCCGCGTGGGCTCGGACGTGACGATCGTGGGCGTCTCACGCATGGCCGTCACGGCCGAGCGCGCCGCCGAGAGGCTCGCATCGGAGCACGGCGTGCAGGCCGAGGTGATCGATCCGCGCACGCTGCGCCCGCTCGACCTCGACACGATCCTCGAGTCGGTGCACAAGACCAACCACTGCGTGATCGTCGAGGAGGGCTGGCCCCACGGCGGGGTCGGCGCCAACCTCGCCGCGCTCGTCTCCGAACAGGCCTTCGACGACCTCGACGCGCCGGTGCAGAGGGTGGCCGGAGCCGACGTGCCAATGCCCTACTCCAAGCCGCTCGAGGACATCGCCTACCCCCACGAGCCCCAGATCATCCAGGCGGCCCTGGCCGCCCTGAACGTCGCCGCGGCCGCGGCGGGAGGTGCACGATGAGCACCAGCGAGCTGGTGATGCCGCGCCTGTCGGACACGATGGAGGAGGGCACGATCCTGCGCTGGCTGAAGGGGGACGGCGACTCGGTCGAGCGCGGCGAGGAGCTCGTGGAGATCGAGACCGACAAGGCCACCATGACCTACGAGTCAGACCTCGCGGGCGTGCTGCGGATCGTCGCCGGCGAGGGCGCCACGCTCGCCGTGGGCGAGCTGATCGCCACCGTCGGAGAGACCGGCGAGACCCCAACGTCTCAGCCTGCTCAGCCCGAGAGCGCCGCACAGTTCACGGGCGCCCAGCAGGCCGCGGCTGCGGAGCCCCCGGCCCCGACTCCGGCCGTGGCGCCGCCCCCGACCTCGACCGACGCCGGGGCAGGGCGCGTGAAGGCCTCGCCGTTGGCGCGGCGCATTGCCGGCAAGAGCGGCATCGACCTGCACGCGGTGACAGGCAGCGGACCGGGCGGGCGGATCGTCAAGGCAGATGTGGAGAGCGCCGCGGCGAACCCCCCTGTCGCCTCGCCGGCACCCGACGCAACTGCGACGGTCTCGGCTGCGGCGCCAGCGGAAGGGGTCGCCACGGCCAAGGGCCAGACCACGGATGTGGAGCTCACACGCACGCAGCAGACGATCGCGCGGCGGATGGCAGAGTCGAAGGCCACCATCCCCGACTTCTCGATTCAGGCCGAGGTCGACATGGAGGGGTGCGTGGGGCTGCGCAGCGACCTCAAGCGCCTCTCCCAGGGCGAGCGCTCAGCTGAGCCGGGTGCAGATGCGCCGCTTGCGACCCCGACGTACAACGACATGGTGGTCAAGGCGTGCGCGCTGGCGCTGCGCGAGCACCCACGCGCCAACGGCAGCTACCGCGACGGGCGCCTGCAGTTGCACTCGCGGATCAACGTCGGCGTGGCTGTGGCAGCGGAGGACGCACTGGTGGTGCCCACGGTGTTCGACGCGGAGGAGAAGTCGCTCGGGGAGATCGCGCGCGAGACGCGGCGGCTGGCCGAACGCGTGCGCGATCGGACGATCACCCCGCCCGAGCTGGGCGGCGGGACGTTCACCGTGTCCAACCTCGGGATGTATGGCGTGCGCAGCTTCACCGCGATCGTCAACCCGCCGCAGGCGGCGATCCTGTCGGTCGGCTCGCTAGAGCCCCGCGCAGTGGTGCGCGAGGGCGAGCTCACGGTGCGCAACACCATGATGCTCACCCTCGTGTGCGACCATCGCATTCTCTACGGCGCCGACGCCGCCCAGTTGCTCGCGCGCATCCGCGAGCTGCTGGAGGCGCCGGCAGCGCTTACGCTCTGAGCGGGTCGACCCATTGCAGACCGGCAAAGCGGGAGAAGTCGTTGTCGCACGAGCAGAGCGTCGCGCCGTGCTCGATCGCCAGCGCCGCCAGGTGCGCGTCGCTCGTCAGGTTGCCGGCCGTGCCGAGCGGGGCGAGCAGATCGCGCAGGACGGCGGCATGGCGGTGGGTGGGGTGAACGATGGCGACAGGCGGCAGGTCGAGCCACCTGTCCACCAGGTCAAGCGCTTCCTCGGGCGTCAAGGCGTCTTCGAAGATGGCCGGATTCGTGCTTATCCGGACGAAGCCAAGCAGTGTTTGCCACGCAAGCGCAACAGTCTCCGAGCCCGACAGCGTCTCTTCCAACCAACCGAGGGCTGGAGCGTTGCGCGGCGAGCTCAGGTCGTAGGCGTAGACGAACAGGTTGACGTCCGGCAGCTTCACTTGCGCATAGCCATCTTGCGCAAGATCTCTTCGTCCTCGAGTTCACCTGCGAGGCGGAGAGCCTTGTCCAGGTTGATCCCCGGCCGCACGCCCATCGGGCGCGCCTGTATCTGGAATGGCTGAGCGGGTTTCGTCGTACCCCGCAAGCCAGCGCGTACCACGTCGTTGAGCGCCACCTTGAACGACACTCCGCGCTCGCGCGCCGTCTGCTTCAACTTCGCAGCCACGTCCTCGTCGAGTGTCACCGTCGTTCGCACAGTCGGCATCATAGCATCACAGTACTTGCTGTCGTGATGCCTCTTATGGGTAACGCTAGGCTTGAGTGCAGATGAGCGACGCAAATGTGCCTCCCGGTGAACTGTGGGTGTGCCACATGAACCTCGTCCCCTACTCCGACGCGCTCGCCATCCAGGGACAGTTGCGTGAGCGCCGTCAGGCCGATGCGATCCCCGACACGCTGCTGCTGCTCGAGCATCCCCCCGTCTACACCCGTGGACGCCGCTCCGGCGTTGAGGACCTACCGCTTGGCGAGGACTTCTACCGCGCCAAAGGCATCCACGTCCACGCCACGGATCGCGGCGGCAAGCTCACCTACCACGGCCCCGGCCAGCTCGTCGGCTATCCGATCGTGCGCATCGACGACGTCGGCCGCTACCTGCGCACGATGGAAGACGCCATCATCGCCGCCCTCGCCGAGGAAGGCGTGCAGGCGCGCTCGCGCCACGGCGAGGGCATCGACTACACAGGCGTGTGGGTGGCGGACCGGAAGATCGCCTCGATCGGCGTGCACGTCTCCCGCGGCGTCACCACCCACGGCTTCGCCGTCAACGTGGACAACGACCTCGGCCCGTTCTCCTGGGTCGTGGCCTGCGGTCTGCCCGACGTGGCCATGACCTCCCTCGCCCACGAGCTGCCGGCGGGCCGCACGAGCGGCCTACCCTGCTTCCGCCGCCGCATGGCCTTCCACTTCGCAAACGCGCACGGGCGCCGCCAACGCCTCGTTTCACCCTGGCGCCTCGGAATCGACACTGCGAACGCCTCCAGGCTCGCGGAGCGAGCCCCCATCAAAACGTCTCTCCAGCCGGTGCCCGCATGAGCGCTACGAGATCCCGCGCCAACCCCGGGGGGATGGACGTCCTCAAAGTGCTCGGTGCAGACGTGCGCCCGATCCGCGAGCGCAAGCCCCCCTGGTTCAAGGTGCCCCCTCCCGGCGGCGAGCGCTACCGCGAGCTGACAGCCCTGATCCGCGAGGAGAAGCTGCACACCGTCTGCCAGGAGGCCGCCTGCCCCAACGTGGGCGAGTGCTGGGAGCGCGGCACGGCCACGTTCATGATCCTCGGCGACACCTGCACCCGCCGCTGCGGCTTCTGCAACGTCAAGACCGGCAAGCCAACCTGGAACGACCCGCTCGAGCCGGCCCGCGTGGCGCGCTCGATCGCCCGCATGGGCCTGCGCCACGCCGTCATCACCTCCGTCGACCGCGACGACCTCCCCGACAAGGGCGCCTCTGCCTTCGTGGGAGTGATCCGCCAGGTTCGCCGCCAGGCGCCCGACTGCCAGATCGAGATCCTCACCCCCGACTTCCAGGGCCAGGAGATGCCGTTGGCGAAGGTCATCGCCGAGCGGCCCGACGTGTTCAACCACAACGTCGAGGTCGTGCCGCGGCTGTACTCGATCGCCCGCCGCGGATCGCGCTTCGAGCGCTCCTGCCGAGTGCTGCGCATGGCGGACGAGCTGGGCGAAGGCGAGGTCGTGACCAAGTCGGGGCTCATGGTCGGGCTCGGCGAGACCCATGAGGAGATGGTCGAGACCTTCGGCGCCCTGCGCGAGCACGGCGTGCGCGTGCTGACAGTGGGGCAGTACCTGCGCCCCTCAGAGCGCCACCTGCCGGTCGTGCGCTACTGGCACCCCGACGAGTTCGCCGCGCTCGAGCAGGCCGCCTACGCGCTCGGTTTCGACCACGTCGCCGCAGGTCCGCTCGTGCGCTCCTCCTACCACGCCGACCAGCATGTCCCGCAGCCGCTCGCCGGCAGTGGCCCGCTGGCCGCCCGCGCATAGAATTCCCGGCGGCCCCCGGCCGCGATGTTCCCCATCAAAGACAACATCCCGCTGGCGCGGTTTCCGATCGTCACGGTCGCGCTCGTTGCCATCAACGTGATCGCCTACCTGCTGGAGATCCGCCACGGCGGCAGCTTCTTCGGAGGACCGACCAACAGCGTGGCCGTCCACTACGGCGCAATCCCCTACGAGCTCACCCATCCCGGCAAGCACTACGCCCTCGTCACCGTCTTCACCTCGATGTTCCTGCACGGCAGCTTCCTGCACATCTTCGGCAACATGCTGTTCCTCGCCATCTTCGGCCCCACCGTCGAGGACTCCATGGGCCGACCCCGCTACGTGGCCTTCTACCTGCTCGGCGGCCTCGTCGCGCTCGGCGCCCAGGTGGCCGTCGAACCGAGCTCCACCGGACCCACGCTCGGCGCCTCCGGAGCCATCGCCGGCGTGCTCGGCGGCTACATCCTGCTCTATCCACGGGCGCGCGTGCTGTCGCTCGTGTTCATCATCTTCTTCGTGACGATCGTCGAGGTCCCGGCCACCCTCCTGCTCGGCTTCTGGTTCCTCGAGCAGCTCTACTTCGGCCTCGGCGGTCTCGCCGGGGCGGGCGGGATCGGATCATCGAGCGAAGGCGTGGCCTACTTCGCTCACATCGGCGGCTTCGCCTTCGGCCTGCTCGCAATCAGGCTGTTCGTGCGCCGGCGAGCGAGCCGGCCGGCGCTCCCGGTGTACTAGGCGCCATGCACCTGCCCGCTCGGATGCCCACGTGACGCGCCTGCTCGTCCTGGCCGTGGCGCTGGTGTTCATCCTCGGTTTTGGGTTTCTCACCTTCGACGCGATAGCCGAACAGGGAGTTACCCTCGCAGGAGCCCTGTCCGTGTTCATCCTGCTGATGCTCGCCATCGGCGTCATCGGCGCACTGCGCAACCCCCCACCTCCGCCCCCATGAGCACATCTCCGTTCATGACCCCCGGCCAGAGCCACGCCCGACGGGCGCTGGCCGCGAAGCGTCGACGGCGCCGCCAGCTGATGGCCATCGGGGCGCTGCTGATTGCCGTGCTCGTCGCCGGCGGCGTGATGGCGCTGGCCAACCGCTCCAAGAGCGCCGCGCACGCATCCGGTCACCGGGTGGCCGCCCACGCCGTCGCCAAGCACGCGCTCGCGCCGAGCGTCTCCGCCTACGGCCTGCCGCTGGCCAAGCCCGCGCTCGCCCTCGCCGGGATCTCCACACCTGCCGCCAACCCCGTCCACCTCACCTTCCACACGCCGCCGCGGGCCGGGCTGCTGTTCAACCTCTCCACCGGACAGGTGCTCTGGCAGCACAACGCCTATCAGCGCGTGCGCATCGCCAGCCTGACCAAGATGATGACCGCGCTCTTGACCGTCAAGTCGGCGCCCGCGGACGCCCCCGTGCTCGTCACCAAGCAGGCCATCGACACCAACGGGTCCAAGGTCGGAGTGCTGCCCCTGGGCAAGCACGTGCGCCTGGAGAGCATGCTCTACGGCCTGCTGCTGCCGTCGGGGAACGACGCCGCCGTGGCGCTCGCCCAGCACGTGGCCGGCAGCGTCAACGCCTTCGTCAAGCGCATGAACGAGGAGGCGGCCGGCCTGGGCATGGGCTGCACCCGCTACTCCTCCCCCTCGGGCTACTACGACGCCGGCAACTTCTCCTGCGCGGCCGATCTCGCCGTGCTCGCCCACGTCGACCTCGAACAGCCGCGGATCGCCCAGGTCACCCACACCTACTCGGCCGTGCTCCCCTTCCCGATCAAGGGCGGCAAGCTCTACCTGTACAACAACAACCCCCTGCTGATCTACCACTACCCGGGCATCACAGGACTGAAGACGGGCTACACCGAAGCCGCCGGACGCTGTCTCGTGGCCACCGCCAAACGCCACGGCGTGCGCCTGGGCGTGGTGATCCTCGACTCCAACGCCCCCGGCACCCAGGCGCGCCAACTGCTCGACCGCGGCTTCTACGACGTCTACCACCTGCCCCGCATCGCCGAAGCGCCCCTGCCTCCCGGCGCCTGAGCACACTCGCCGCGCGTGGAGTACCGTTCCCCTTTCACGAGGATTGACTGGCCAGTCAGCCAAAGGAGAAGCTGTGGATCTCGACGACACACCGGAGCAGGCCGCCTACCGCGCCCAGGCGCGAAGCTGGCTGGAGGAGCACAAAGCTGAAGCCCCCGTACTGACGGGCCCAGGAGCGCTCGAGGACGAGCAGCAGATCTTGAAAGCCCGCCGCACCTGGCAGGGCAAGCTCGCCGAGGCCGGCCTCGCGGGAGTGACCTGGCCGAAGGAGTACGGCGGCCAGGGCCTCGGACCGATCGAGCAGGTCGTCTCCAACCAGGAGATCGCCCGCGCCAAAGTCCCCGGCATCCTCGACGCGATCGGTGTGGGCATGCTCGGCCCCACGCTCATCGCCCACGGCTCAGAGGACCAGAAGACCCGCTATCTCGGCGCGATGCTCCACGGCGACGAGGTCTGGTGCCAGCTGTTCTCCGAGCCGGCCGCCGGCTCGGATCTGGCCGCCGTGCAGACGCGTGCAAGCAAGCAGGAGGACGGCAGCTGGCGCATCTCCGGGCAGAAGGTGTGGACGACCAACGCCCAGTTCGCCTCCTACGGCCTGCTGCTGGCGCGCACCGACGCCGACGTGCCCAAGCACAAGGGCCTGACCATGTTCGTCGTGCCCATGGACGGCGAGGGCGTGACCATCCGCGGCCTGCGCCAGATATCGGGCGAGGCCGAGTTCAACGAGGTCTTCTTCGACGACCTCGCAGTCGACGCCGACGCTGTGGTGGGCGGGGTTGGAAACGGTTGGGGCACGGCCCTGACCACGTTGATGTTCGAGCGCGTCACGATCGGCCTCGGCGGCGAGGGCCTCGGCTACAACTCCACGCGCTTCGCCGGCGCGATCGCCTCCGATCCCGACGCCCGGCGCGACCCCGAGGTGCGCCACAAGCTGGGCGAGGTGGCAAGCGAACTGCTGGCCGTTCGCTTCACCGGCTACCGCACCCTCACAGCCCTTCAGAAAGGCCAGATCCCGGGCCCCGAGGCGGGCCTCGCGAAGGTCACGATCGTCAGCGGCGCAATCAAGGCCGGCGACCTGATCACCGACGTGATCGGCCCCGACGCCCTGCTCGAGGACAGCGAGTGGGCCTACATGATCTCGTTCCTGCCCGGCCTCAAGTCGGCCGGCGGGACCGAAGAGATCCTGCGCAACACCATCGGCGAGCGCGTGCTCGGGTTGCCCCCCGAGCCGCGCCTGGACAAGGGAATCCCGTTCTCGGAGCTGCGCTCCAAGGAAGGAGCTGCAGCATGAACCTGGCACTGTCAGACGAGCAGGAGTTCCTGCGCGAGGCCGCCCGCGGGGCGCTCTCGCGCTTCAAGACGCTCGAGGCCGCCCGTGAGGCGCTCGACAAGGACCAGGGCGCCCTGCCCGACCTGTGGCCGATGGCCAAGGAGGCCGGCTGGCCGGGCCTGTTGATCGACGAGGCCCACGGCGGCGCCGGGCTCGACGCCTTCGACGCGATGCTCGTGCTCGGTGAGTGCGGGCGCGTGCTGGCCGGCATCCCGCTGCTGGGGCACCTCCCCGCCACGGCCATCCTCGGAGCGAGCAGCGAGGCCCCCATGCTCGATGAGCTGGCCACGGGCGAGAAGCGCGCCGCCTATCTGCCCGTGTGCCCGCCGGATGACCTCGACGGCAGCTGGAGCGCGGACCCCGCCCACGGACTTGCGCGCCCCACAGCGCCCACGGCCACCCAGGACGGCGGACAGGTCAAGGTCAGCGGCGAACTGGCCTTCGTCCCCGACGCGCCAGGCGCCGACCTGCTCGTCGGAGTCGCGCTGCTCGACGGCAAACCCGTCGGCGTGACGATCGAGACCGGCGCCGCCGGCGTCTCGGTCGACTCGGTGATGCGCTACGACTCCACGCGCTCGCTCGGACACGTGTCGCTGAAGGACGCCCCCGCAACCGTGCTCGACGCGGCCGCCGAGTCGCTCGCGGGCGCCTGGCATTTGGCCCAGTGCCTGATCGCGGCCGAGTCGCTCGGCAGCGTGGAGACCGCGCTCGACGTGTCAGTTGCCTACGCCAAGGAGCGCTTCACCTTCGGTCGCGCCATCGGCTCCTACCAAGCCGTCAAGCACGGCCTCACAGAGGTTCTGCGCCAGCTCGAGAACGGTCGCTCGCTGCTCTACTACGCCGGCTGGGCGCGCAACGGCGCCGCCGATGAGTTCCCGCTCGCTGCGAGCGCAGCGCGCTCGGTGGCCGGACGTGCGCTCGACGAGGCCGCACGCACGATGATCTCCGTGCACGGCGGCATCGGCGCCACGTGGGAGCACGACGCGCCGCTGTACTTCCGCCGCGCGCAGCTCTCGCGGCGACTGCTCGGTGGGACCGGGCGGGCCACAGATCGGGTCGCGGGGGAGTTGATCGCGCAGGCCGACGCGGCGTAGCGCGGTGATGGGAGGCCCGTGACGGGCGAGGTGGACGGCGAGGAGCCCTCACGAGGCCGGTCATTGGGGCTGACCCGCAGGAACGTGCTCTCGGGGGCTGTCCTCGCGGGGCTCGGGGCGGGCGCCGATCACCTGCTCGCGAAGGGGGCACGATCAAGCGGCGCCCAGACGCAGTCGAAGGGAGGGACGGTCGCCTTCTACGGCGCCCACCAGGCGGGGATCGCAACGCCTGCGCAGGACTATCTGAGCTTTGCCGCCTTCGACCTGACGAGCGAGTCGCTGGAAGGCCTTCGGCATGTGCTCGAACAGTGGACGGCTGCCGGCGCAGCGCTGTGTGCCGGGCGCACATATACGCAGTCGAGCCAGGCCGCGAGCGCGCCGCCGTCGGACCCCGGCGAGGCGGTCGGGCTCGACGCCGCGAACCTGACGATCACGATCGGTCTCGGCCCCGGGCTGTTCGACGCCGGGCGGTCGCTGGGCCTCGCCGCCCGCCGGCCCGCGGCGCTGGTCGACCTGCCGTCGTTCAGGGGCGAGAGCGTCGAGCCGGCCCGCTCCCGGGGAGACCTGTGCGTGCAGGCGTGCGCTGACGATCCGCAGGTGGCCTTCCACGCCACCCACCTGCTCGGGAAACTGGCATCGCAAGCCACCACGCTGCGCTGGACGCAGCTCGGCTTCGGACGCACCTCGAGTACCAGCCGGGCGCAACTCACCCCCCGCAACCTGATGGGCTTCAAGGACGGCACGGACAACATCCGCGCCGAGGACACAGGCGCGATGAACGACTACGTGTGGACCCAGCCGGGCGACGGCCCGGCGTGGATGACTGGCGGGAGCTATCTCGTGGCGAGACGGATCGCGATTCTGTTCGACGTGTGGGACGCCACGAGCCTCGAAGGGCAGGAGCATACGATCGGCAGGCAGAAGCTGAGCGGCGCGCCGCTTGGAGAGCGAGGCGAGTATGACCCGGTGGACCTCCAGGCGAGGGCCGCCGACGGCGAACCGACGATTCCCGCCAATGCGCACATCCGCCTCGCCAGCCCCAAGAACAACGGCTCCCAGCGCATTCTGCGACGCGGCTACTCCTATACAGAAGGCGTCGAGCCCGGGAGCGGCGAGCTGGACGCCGGCCTCTTCTTCATCGCCTTCCAGCGCGATCCGCGACGCCAGTTCATCCCGCTGCAGGAACGGCTCGCCGCCTCAGACGCGCTCAACCGCCACACGCTGCACACCTCGAGCGCCGTGTTCGCGTGTCCGCCCGGCGCGAGCGAAGGGGGCTTCGTCGGAGAGGGTCTTTTCGCGTAGTGGTCAGCCAAACGTCCATCGTGCTTGTGGACAGACGCCAGATGGCCGATGTTCCACCCATGCGAAACCTGATCCTCGGTGGAGTCCTCGCCGTTTGGGGCGCAGCCGTCCTGATCCTGACCCTCTCGGGTGGCGGCGCCCAAAGCGGTCACGGCGCCTATCACACGGGTCACTCGATCGGCCTGGTGTTCGCCGGGGCGCTGGTCGTGGTCGGCACGGTGGCGGTGCGCAAGGGGCCCAGGGAAAAGGCTGGACGCTGATCGCTTTCGATCAATACGACTACGGTCAGCTCGTCAGTTCCTCTCTGAGCCGCCGGAGACCCTCGTCATCTGGAGCGCCTGTTAGTGCATCGTCGACGAGGGCGAGCGCCTCGGTCTCTCGGTCACGATCACGCAAGAAGCCAGCGTAGGCGATCACGAATTCCGGTCGACGCGGTTCTGCTTCTAGCGCCACTCCGAAGCCCTCCTCGGCGATGGCGTCCTCTCCCTCCAAAGCCGCAAGTTGCCCTCCCAGAAGCGCAAGCTCTGGCCCATACTCAAAATCTCGCGGCGCCAAGCTCGCGGCATGACCGACGTACGATCGCGCTGCTGCAATCTCGCCGAGTGTGAACAACATCGCAGCAGCGCGAGTCACTCTCCACGGGTTATCCGGTTCCAATTGGATAGCAGTTGCGATCTGCCACGGGACATCCTCCGGACAGACCGCCAGCAACGCCGTCGCATATAGAAAGCGAATCTCTGGATCTTCTGGATACCACCCGATAGCTTCCGTCGTGAACTTAAACAGCTCGTGGCTCCGCCTGTCTATAAGTAGTCGACTGGCGTGCTCTACCGTCTCCGGTTGCGTGAGGTGATCCCCGCCTACCATTAGTTGGAAAGAATTATATGAGTTAGCGAGGGGAGAGGAAGTGCTGGAGTAGTTCCCTATCTGCCCCTAGTTGACGTGCCCGGGGACGTTGCGAACGGGGTGTAGTTAGGTCCGGGCCTACCGAGAGGCTGTGGGTGTCAAAGCTCACTGACCTCAAGGGAGGCCCGGAATGCCGCACCATAGAGCCCGCATGACCCCGCGTGGGCGGGAGATGGTCGTTCGTCGTGTCGTTGATGATGGGATGTCCTTCGCGCAGGCCGCCGTGTGGGGGAACGTGTCGAAGTCCACGGTCTGGGAGTGGGTGCGCCGTTGGCGAGCGGCTACCCCTTCAGAGCAAGGGTCCTTGGCGTGTCTCATGGAGCGTTCCAGTCGGCCTCACCGCTCTCCCTCGCAGTGTCCTTGCGAGGAGGAGCAGCGCATCTGTGAGCTGCGCCAGCGGACGGGCTGGAGTCCCAGGACGATCGCGATGCTGATTGGGCGCCCTCACTCGACCGTTCACCAGGTCCTGCGACGCGGGGGCTGCTCGCGGCGGGAGCCAGCCGAGCGCGCGGCAGTCGTGCGCTACGAGTGGCCCTGCCCCGGGAACTTGCTGCATATGGACGTCAAGAAGCTCGGGAAGTTCACCGAGCCCGGGCACGCCGTGACCGGTGATCGCACCCGGCGCTCCAGACGGGTCGGCTGGGAGTACGTGCACTCGATCATCGATGACTGCAGCCGCCTGGCGTACTCAGAGATCCACGACGACGAGAAGGCCCCGACGGTGACCGCGTTCACCCGCCGCGCCCTGGACTGGTTCCTTGATCGCGGGATCGTCGCTGAGCGGCTAATGAGCGACAACGCCTTCACCTACATCCACAACAAGACACTCCGAGAGCTGCTCTACCGCCGCCAGATCCGCCACCTCCGCACACGGCCCTACACCCCGCACCAACGGCAAGGTTGAGCGCTACCAGCAGACCCTGCAACGCGAGTGGGCCTACGCCCTGCAATACGCCTCAAGCGACGCACGCCGCGCGTCACTGCCACACTGGATCCGCCACTACAACGAGCAGCGCCCCCACAGCGCCCTCGCCAACCGCCCACCCACCCACCGCGTTCGGGACGTCACCGGGCACAACACCTAGACCAAGAACTACGCGGTTTCCGCCTTCACTCCTCGAGTGGCGAAGCTCGCCCCACAAAAAGGCGGCGGCTTGATTCCCGACAGTTCAACGACGGCACTTTCCTCATCGGCGTCGCGCATCGATCCGTTCGCATAGCCTCTCGCGATGCCTGGGTCGTCATCGGGGATAAAGGCGTGTACCGTCCCAGTACGCAGATTTACCCGTGCGAGAAGATGCGCAAGACCTTGCCCAGCAGCGAATTGTGCGTCCATGTAGTGGTGCAGGCTAGTTTCGTTCAGACGTGAGCGCTCATATCCCATTAGAACAACCAGTCTGGCCGTCAGGCCGATAAGCGGCTCGAAATCTGTCAATTGTTCACCGAGTTGCCACCCCAATCGACCAAGACTTGATTGACGCACTCAAGCCAGTCCGACATGGCAGCGGGATCGGTAGAAGTCCCATTCCTCTCCAATTCGATATCTCCGACAAGCGTCGCCAGCTCACCACGGCCGCGTGTACGCTGAAAATATGCGGTAACAAATTTGCTCATCGCCAGAAAGCCTTGCGCGGCCGTAAGCGACGTACCGTCCAGATCAGCAATCTTTGTGGGTTGTTTCATCTCGACTCCTCGCATGCCTCATGGCAGCGGTGTTTGGTTGACGCCACCATTTGTGATAGATCCGTTGAACACCTTAGCCCACGCCTGTGTACCGTCAGCGAGCGTTTCTCGGTATAGCTTCTCGCCCCCTCCGCCCGTACGTATATAGTTCTCAGGTTGAACGCTATTTTCGATCAATGCACGATTCTCAGATGTATCGGTCGCAAGATGCCCAGGTGCGTCTCTAAAAATGTGGGCGACGCTGTCCTCGGCAATCGTAGGCACCTCCGCTGCAGCGTGCGCCCCGACATCAGCCGCGGCGGCCTCCTCATCGCCAGGCACAACCACGGCGACGGCGATCCCCACGAACGTCCCAGCCTGATACGCCGCCGAGGAGGCGTTCGGCTGCGCCAGCCCGAGGGCAGAGCGGATGCCCGACGTGGCGCCACCTGTGAGTGCATCGACCCCGCCCGTGAAGCCGTTGATCCCCGATTCCCACCAGCTTTCAAGGCCCGTCGGGTCGATCAGGTTTGCCGGGTCGCTCCCCGCATACTGGTAGAGATCGACCCCGCTGCCCGCCATCCCCAACGGGTCCTGGCTGACGAACCGCGCCATGCCCGGGCTGTAGAAGCGACCGCATCGATGATCTCGAGTTCGGATCGGCCATGAACCACGATCACCAGGCCGTCCACGTTCCGACCATCCTCGAGGTGGCCGCGCTAGACGCCAGTATCTCCGAACATGCGTGACGTCCATCGATCCTCTCGAAACCAGCTCTGCCACCGCGAGTCCGGCGTCTGTCCCTCCGGATCATAGAGACAACCCTCAGCTCCTTAGCGCGCTCGTCATCACTCTCGACATGGCCGTGCCACTGACGCGGACTATCCTCTTCCTGAAAATGTGTAACCAGCTGAGCCGCCAGTGCGCCCCTCATCCCCAGGCACAACCACGGCGACGGCGACCCCACGAACGTCCCTTGGCGGGACATGCCATTGGTGCGGCCGTCCGCCTACTTGGACCAATCTGGCATCTTCTCTATATCATTCTATTTCGAGGCGGAGTTCCTTGAGTTGCTGTGGATCATCGACTACGTCGATGGCGCGATCTATTACATCGAGCGCCTCGGTGGACCGTCCGCGCGTTGCCATAAATCGGGCAAGTGCAATTATGTATTCCGGTTGGTTCGGTTCCAATCAGCGGCCGTGCTCAGGCCTTCCTCAGCGAGGGCATCTTCGTCAAGCTCAGCCGCCAAAAGGCCTCCCAACAGTGTTAGCTCAGGAAGCAAAGGGAAGTTCGCCGGAGCAAGACGCGCAGCGCGGGTCGCATAGGAACGTGCTGCATCTACATGCCCAAGCTGGAACAACATTCGCGCGGCACGAGTCAGACGGGCTGAATCATCCGGGTCAAGCTGGATCGCCTTGGCCGCCTCAAGGGGTGCGTTGCGCGGACGCGAAGTAAGCAGCGCCGTCGCGTACAGCAATCGTATCTCAGGATCATTTGGGAATTTGCCAACGGCCTGTTCCATAAAAGTGACGTAATCTCGATCTTGGCGTTGGACCAGCAACCGGTGGGCCTCTTTAATTGTTTCCTTGAGAACTTTCGAATTCTTAGACATTTCAAGGACCTTCGGGAAACAGCCGCGCAAGTAGAGACTCGCATCACGGAACCGACACACGCTTGCTCAGTTTGTGCGACTCGTCACCTCTAAAAGCTTTAAGTGTTCTTGCCTCGAAACTACCGAGGTAATCCCCTCGTGCAGCCACACTTGGACTTGGGATTTCGAAATCGCACACTCGCCACGTTGCACTATGTACGTCTCGAGGGCGTCCACGAGCCCGCGTTCCCGCCGGAAGTCGACTCTGAGCTCTGAGTCGTCGCTACCGCTGTCAGCCGTCGATCTCCTTAGACTTATTGACGCTTCCAAGCCCACGCCTATAAATAAATCGCGATAGGTAACGATAATATCCTCCGCGAGGATCGCGATACTCTTTTCAAAACTCCGCGTATCTAAAGAATTCATGGGATGTCAGGATACTGTATCCAGTCGTTGGGAAAGGAGCGTTCGCCTCCGTATCGCCCGATGTGCTCTTGATGCTGATGGACCGTTACGTCATCAACAGATACGCGGTGAACGCGAGAGATGGCATTCCCTTCCGAGTCTCGCTCGATACCGATTCCGGAGATGCCACCATCACGCCCGGGGGAATCACGTCTAATCCGTTCCCAGCTCGGTCCCCCTAGCGGATTTGCGTCCTCAGCCGTCGCCTCAGCCGCCACCTCGGCCCGCCGCTGGACCCGGCGAGCGCCACCGTGCTCCCTAGCTGATCCACCACGTCGGAGGCCGTGCCCCCGCGAAATGCTCATCCAGCCCCGGGCGCCTCCCGGTTCCGTTCGAGGATGATTGTCCACTTCTCTTCCACCCACTGTGTGAACTCCTTGAGCGAATTCACCGAGTTGCCATCCCGAACGATGAGGGCCTCCAAGCCATCGATAAACTTATGCTCCCTCCAGAAGCCCATACGTAGCCCGCAGTTGACACGCCCTTCAGTGAGCCAGTGCTTAACCTCGACCGTGGCGCGCAGGCCAGACTCGGACAGGGCTGAGCTTCTCGACGCTAGGACATGGGTCACCATCTCGCGGACGGCTTTGTCGATATCCGGCTGCTCGTTCATGGCAGCCCTACACCGGGTGTCAGTATGACTTCATCCTGCGACGCTACTCCGCGTTGGAGAGGTCGTCCCTTAGGGAATTGAGCTTTGCGTGATGAGGCGCAACGGCCAACGCGCTATCGATGATTGCAAGTGCCTCCTCGGCCCGATTTCTGTCGGCAAGGAACCGTGCAAAGTCCAGGGCGAAGTCAGGTCTATTAGGTTCTTCTTCGAGTGCTCCACGGAAAAGTTCCTCAGCCAACACATCCTCGCCCTCCATCGCCGCAAGCACTCCCCCTAGGCTCGCCAGCTCCGGTGCAAACTCGAATCCTTCAGGCGCAAGCCGGGCAGCATGACCAGCGTAGGATCTGGCCGCCTCAACCTCACCTAGACCGAACAACATTGACGCTGCCCTGGTAAGCCGCCACGGATTGTCGGGTTCGAGTTGGATGGCCGTCGCTACCTGCCACGGCACATCCTCGGGCCGGAATGGGAGTAGTGAACTTGCATAGAAGATACGTATCTCTGGGTCCTTGGGAAAACGAGCAACCGCGTTCTCCATAAACGCGACGAGCTCGTTATCGAGTTTTTCCACAAGTAGCTTTCTTGCATACTCGACAGTTTGCGGCTGAGTGAGATCGTTATAGCAAGTCATTAGTGTGGATGTATTAGTCGGCCGAGTTGGCCTAGCAGGCGAACCAATTTATTCCCGCCTTCTTCCCTTGAATGGGTCAGCTTATCGGCAAATTGGGCGTCCTTAGCTTTTGTTTCGGCTGCATCGCCTATTACTGCTTTTGTCTCGCTCGATGGCTGCCTAAAATCCGCAAACGGATCGAACTCCCCGCGCTCATCGGAAAGGAAGCTACGCAGACGCGATAGGCGGCTACCTTGGCCTGCCACATCCGCGACCGCGGCCTCCTCATCGCCAGGCACAACCACGGCGACGGCGATCCCCACGAACGTCCCTGCCTGATACGCCGCCGAGGAGGCGTTCGGCTGAGCCAGCCCCAAAGCCGAGCGAATCCCCGACGTGGCGCCACCAGTGAGGGCATCCACGCCACCCACGAACCCGTTGGCGCCCGCTTCCCACCAGCTTTCAAGACCCGTCGGATCAACGAGGTCGACCGGGTCGCTTCCCGCATACTGGTAGAGATCGACCCCGCTGCCCGCCATCCCCAACGGGTCCTGGCTGACGAACCGCGCCATGCCCGGGTTGTAGAAACGAGCTCGGTTGTACTGCAACCCGTTCGCAAGGCTTTCAAGACCCGTATACGTGTATGGGTTGGTCGTGCTCGCGCCGCTCGCGCTTGCTCCCCCGAACGGGCCGTAGGTGTATTCCGTGCTCGGCGCCCCGCTGGACCCGGCGAGCGCCACCGTGCTCCCCAGCTGATCCACCAGATAGGAGTCTGTGCCGGCGCTCGTGCTCCGCGCGAAGTGCTGGTCGAGGCCCGGCCCGTCCAGCAGTTCTGCCGACGCGTCCCCCGATGATTCGCGCAGCACGTTCTGCCCGTCGTAGAGGTAGCTCGTTTCGTTGCCATTGGCTGTCTTTGCGGTGCGCCGTCCGAACGGGTCATAGGCGAAGCTCCATGAGGTTGAGCCTTCTTCGAGAGCCTTCAGCTGGTTGCGGTCGTTCCATGTGTAGCTCGCCCCGCCGTCGCTCAAGAGGTTGCCGTTCGCGTCGTAGCTGAGCGCTTCGCCGCCCAGCGCCGTCAGCTCGTTCGCCGCGTCGTAGCTCGCCCCGCTCATCGCTTCGGGCAGGCTCGTCCGCGCCTCCGTGCCCGAGACCGTGCTCACCCGCCCGAGCGCATCGCGCCCGTACTGCAGATCCCCGATCGATTCGCCGCCGGTGCGCGCGTAGGCGATCCCCGTCAACTGCGAGGCGGCGTCGTAGGAGAAGCTTTCGCTGTCGCCGTTTGGCAGCGTGACCTGGTGCGTCCTGCCGTCGTGGTCGTAGGCGATCGCCACGTTCCCGTGCGGGCTTTCGATGCCCGTCAGCTGGCCGGCTGGGTTGTAGGCGTAGCTCGCCACCGTTTCCCCACCACGCGTCATCCCCGTCCGCTCGCCGCCCGCGTCGTAGCTGTAGCCGACGCTACCTTGCGGTCCCGATTCGCCCGTCAGCCAGCCGTAGGGGTCATAGCTCAGCGCATAGCTCCCCGCACGCGAGTCCGTTACCCCTGCCAGTTCTCCGAGCGGCCCGTAGGTGTAGGCGGTCGAGCTGGTCGCCGCTTTGCCAGCTTCTGCTCCGTAGGAGACGCCGCTGAGGCGCCCGAGCTGGTCATATGTGTAGGCGCTGATGCGCCCCGACGGTTCGGTGACGCTCGTCAGCCTCCCCGTCCCGTCGTATTCGTAGCTCGTCGTCCTGCCGAGCGCGTCGGTCAAGGACGCGAGCTGGTCGCGGGCGTTGTAGCTCGCTGTCTGCGTGTGCCCGCGCGGGTCGGTCAAGCTCACCACGTTCCCGTCGGGGTCCCTCGTGTAGCTCGTGACGTCGCCCGCCGGGTCCACTTCGCGGATCAGTTCGTTGGCGCGGTCGTAGGTGAAGCTCGACTTGCGCCCTTCGGGGTCGAAGACCGAAGTCAGGTTGCCGCCGACGTCATAGCCGAAGCTCCAGGCGTGGCCGAGCGCGTCGCGCGCTTCGGTCTCCTCGCCCTGGAAGTAGCTGTAGCTCGTGGCGTTGCCCTGCGGATCGGTAACCGAGGAGAGCTGCCCTTCCCCGTCATAGACGGCCGTGCTCACCCTCCCCATCGGGTCGATCACCGAGGTGGGGTTGCCGTGCGAGTCGTAGGCGACGCGGGTGGTCTGCCCGAGCGTGTTCGTGATCGTCGTCGGCTCGGCGAATTCGTTGAACGTGGCGCTGGTGGTCAACGGCGGCGCCTGGGGCGAGCGCGGTTCCTCGGTCGCCGAGGTCACATCGCCGCCCGCGTCGTAGGAGAAGCGGAAGTCCACGCTCGCCTTGTGACCTTCGCTTTCGCCTTCCTGGACGATGCCTGTGACGTTCCTTCCCGTGTAGGAGTAGTTCGTGCGCCGCTGGGGCGTCGAGCCGGGATCGTCGACCACGCTGCTGACGAGCCCCTTGTTGCCAAAGTAGACGTCTCGTGTGTGACCGTCGGGGTCGACGACGTGAGTTAGTTCGACGGTTGGGCTTTCGGTGAACCCAAGGTCGAGATTGACTACTGGGGTTCCCGAGCATCCACTACAGCTGTCTGCGACTCGCGCCGCGCGGCGTTGGAGCGCGGGCGCTCCGCTGGGCGTTTCGCCGTTGGTGCGCGATCTGGCGACTGTGTATTCGAAGCTATAGGTGCCTTTGCCCGCGATCGACTGTTTCGTCACCCTGCCTTGGGCGTCGAACGTGTTGGCGATCAACACGTTTCCGCGCGCGTCGGCCACGCTCGTCATCTGCTTGCCGGCGTCATAGGAATAGCGGGTTACTGCGCCGTCTGGGTTGGTCATGCTGGCGAGACGCCCGCTGCTGTTATAGGTGTAGCGCACCGTCTCGCCGCTGTTGGCAGCGGTCGCCTGGATGATCCTGTTGTAGGCGTCGTAGCTGAGGTCGATCGTGTGCCCGTGCGGCCCGCGCACTTCACGAACCGGACCTCTCGTCCCGTCTTCGCGCACGAGCGTGATGCGGCTGCCGTTGCGATCTTCGATCGCCTCCAGCGGCGCCTCCTCTCCGAAGATGTAGGTCGTGCCGTCGCGCCGACGCAGATCCCACTGGGAGTGCCCGCTGTCCCAGACCATCACAGCGCCCTCCCACGCTCCGGAGACTTCCCCGGCCTTGTAGACAGCTTCCACGAAACCGCTGCCTGCAGAGGTGCGTTTCAGCGCGACGCTCCCACCGTCGGGGAGCACGAGCGTTGCCGCTTTGTAGTTTTCTTCGGAGAAGAGGTGGATGTCGAATTCGCTCTGGGTCCCTACTCCGAAGCTGTAAGAGTTGCCGTCTTCCGGTCGATAGGTGCGCGTGAGCGCCACCGGCATCGTCGTGTCGGGGATCTCCAGGTCGGTGTGGCTGTACACGAACAGGCCCGTGGCGAGATCGACCGGGTCGCCTTCTTCCGGGCACTGTCCCTGGCACGGTCCGCTGTTGGGCGGTTTGCCCGTCGCGGTGATCATCGCGCCGGTGAATTCCCACACGCGCACGCTGGGGTCCGGCACGACCTGGCGTCCGGACTTGCTGACGGACCCCTCACCGTAGATGTACCAGCCCCTGTCCGCCGGATCGTAGTTCCAGAAGTCGACACGCTGGCCTGGTGGCAGGTTGCCCCAGTTGGGGTAGACGATCTGCGCGCCCTTGTTGAGGTAGGCGCCCCCGGGCTGCACCGTGAAGTAGGTAGGTATGCCGTCGGTGAAGGGGAGCGGGAACGGCGTCCTGTCGATCGGGATCGCCGTCAGGTTGAGGTGGCGTACCGCCCGCCCGTCGGCCGAGTGGATCTGCGTACCCGCGGGCAATCGCACTTCCAGGCCGGGGATGTGGGGGTTGGTGAGAGTGGTTTCGCGCTTCAGCGTCGCCGGTATCTTCCTGTCGCCCGCGGGGTCGAGCGGGGTCATCCAGATGGTGTAGCCGAGCGGGGCGACCTTGTCGGCGGCGACTTCCACGCCGACGGTGAAGCGCCCGTAGCGCTCACGGCCGTAGTCGGCGCTCGCCCCTTCGATGACCAGGATCTGATGACCCGCGGGCAGGCCGACGAGCAGGAACCTGCCCGTCGAGTCTGTCCTGATGCGCCTGCTCGTGCCCTGGATCGAGAGGGTTACACCGGCGAGGGGCTCGCCGTCTACGTCGAGCGTCTGTCCGCTGATGCCGTTCTTGGCGTGCGCCGAGGTAAGCGGCGGCAGGGCGCCCCACGAGGACGGGCCAAGGCCCGTGGCCCAGTTGCCGTCGCGCCGGTTACGGGCCGTCGGTTCCCAGCCCGCGCTGGGGAGAAGCCCGCGGGCAGACTCGGTGCTGCTTGCCGCGCGTGGGACCGTGGAAAGGCTCGGGGTGGCTGCGGCGGCAGTGTGCGTAACCGCGCTGCGCCTGACGGCAAACGGCTTGAACGTCCCCGGCCCGCTCGCCGAGCCGCTGCCGATGGTGACCGTGACGGCACCTTCGCTAGCGCCTTCCGGCACGGTCACGACGAGGTCTGTGGTCGACGCTTTGAGGACAGCCGCGGGCACCCCTCCAAGCTCGACCGTGTCGCGTGTGGGATCGGGGTCGAAGCCGGTGCCCGTGATGTCGAGCTGCGCGCCTGGAGGCGCGTGCGAGGGGGTGGTGGCGAGCACGCTCAGTTCGCCGGAGCTGTGACGCTGGATCGAGAGGAGGTTCCCGTCTGGGTCCCAGTCGTAGACCGCAGCTCCCTGGCTCGGGCCATCGACGATCGACAGGCGTCCAGCTTCGTCGTAGAGGTAGCGAATGCCCGTCGTCGTGGCGGCCGTCACGGCGCTCGTCGCGGCCGAGGTGGAGCTGGCGGAGCCTTCGCTGTTGGCTGCGCTCACCACGACCCGCAGCGTGTCCGAGACGTCTGTTTCCGGCGGCGTGTAGGAAACGCCGGCAGCGCCTTCGATGTTGGCGCACGCTTCCCCACCGGCGTTGCAGAGCTGCCACTGATACGCGTAGGCAATCGGCGCCGCGCCGAGCCAGCGCCCGGGGTCCGCCTCGAGCGCGCCCCCTACACGCGCCGTGCCGGTGATCGCCGGGGCGCTGAGGTTGGCCAAGGCGCCCCCTTCGACCACAGCGCTCGCAGGCGATGTCGAGGAGGCTTCCCCGGAGCCGTTTGACGCGGTCACGGTGGCCTCGAGCCTGTGCCCCACGTCTTCGGCGTCAACCACGTAGTGGGAGTCCGTCGCGCTCGCGATTTCGGTGCAGTCTTCCCCGGCCGAGTTGCAGCGTCGCCATACGTAGGCGTAGTCGATGATGCCAGTGCCGCTCCACGTACCGGTGCTCGCGCTGAGGACGCTCCCGACCTGGGGTTCGCCCGTGATCGTCGGAGCGCCGACCACGGACAGGCGCACTTCGTCGATCTCGGTCGTGAGCACAGGTGTCGTGTAGCTGTTGCCGAGCAGATCGGTGATCCGCGCACGGAGCTGGTAGCTGCCAGGGGACAGCGTGCTCGTATTCAGGACGCATTCATAGGTGAGCGAGTAGAGAGCCCCTTCGGACTCGTGGCACGCTTCTTTGAATTCGCTGCTCCCGGTGGGAGCCGTTTCCAGGACCCAGTCCGCGATCCCGCTCCCAGCGTCGTGCGCGTAGCCCTGAACCTCGTAGCGACCGTCGATGCTTTCCGGCAGCGGGCTCAGCTGCCCGAACGGCGGTGTGTTGTCGAGGCTCGTCGAGATCGGCTCGCTCCAGAAGGTGTCGCCTTCTTTGTCGGTGACCACAGCCCTGAGTTCATAGGTCCCATCGGAGAAGTCCGTCGTCGAGACCGCGCAGTGATATTCGTCTTCTTTGAACGGGGTGCTCTGGGGGGCGCATGCGCTGCTCCATACGCCGCTGGCGATCGGCGAGATCTGCAGGGCCCAGCTTTCGACTGCCGCGCCTGTGGAGCTCGCGCTCCCGCCGATCTCGGTCTCGCCGCCTACATAGGGTGTTGTCAGTTCGACGGAGCCTTCGAGCGCGCTGTTGTCGATGTGGAGGGCAACCGGATCGCTGGTGTGTGTATTGCCAGCCGCGTCCGTGGCCTGCGAGCGCAGCTCGTAGTGTCCGTCGGGATTTGCTTTCGTGTTCACGTAGCACCCGTATTTGTCAGCGGAGATCGCGGTCGTCTGGGCGGGGCAGGCTTCGCCCCATTCCGATGAGCCTTCCGGGGCGATTTCGAGCTGCCAGGTAGCGACGCCGGAACCGGAATCGCTGGCTGTGCCTGTGATCAGGGGTGAGCCACCGATGCCGTGCGTGGAGAGCGCGTCGACCGTGGCTGTGGGCGGAGTGTTGTCCACGAGCGTCGTAGTCGGAAGCGTGAGCGCCGATTCGGGTGGTCCCGCGGTACTGGCCAGTTTGGCTCGTAGTTCGTAGCTCCCGTCGGGGTAGGCGCCGGATGCAGTAGCCCAGGTGCATGCGAAGCTCCCCGACAGTTCCGGCGTGAGCGGTCCGCACAGCGCTTTCCATTCTTTGGCGCCTGCCGGGGTCACTTCGATCGTGCTGGCGAAGGAGCCGTATGGGCCTTGGCCCGCAGCGCCGGATACGCTCGCCGCGCCGGAGACTTGGGGCTGGACGCTCATCCAGCCTTTGAGGTTGGGCGAGACCCAGATGATCGTCGCCGTCCCTTCGACACGAGCTCCTAGATCTACGGCTTCGGAGATGAGGAAGGTCCCGCTAGTCATGACGGTTTCAGCGCCGCGTTCGCTCACCCATTCCCCACTCGCCACCCGTTCGGCCACCCCGCCGCCGCTGAGCTGCAGGATCCCGCTCTTGACCGTGACCGTGCCCTCGTTGTCGAAGGGAACTGAGATGTCGATCGGCGCAGCACCGCCCGTGCTCAGGAAGCTGCCGGTATTGGTCACCGAGGGCGCGGCGCCGCCGGCGTCGTAGATCGATACTCCGGTGGAACCGCGAGCGCATCCGCTGTCGCGGGAACCATCACTGAAGGTTCCGGCGTTGTCGATCCGCGCCCCGTTCTCCATCCAGATGGGGCCGTAGCCAGAGCCGCCCGCGCCACCAAAGGTGAGCGTCCCGTCGTTGACCAGGCTCACACCGTCGAGCGTCATGAAGAGCGAGCAGGAGCTGGTACCCATCGTTCCCCTCGCGCCCGAGGCGAGCGCGAGGGTTCCGGAACCGTCGACCGTGACGTCTCCGTCAACCGCGAGTGAGGAACTGGCGTTCAGCGTGCCGTTCACGCTCAAAGAGCCTCCAGCGAGGGCGAGCCTGGCCAACGACGTGGAGGAGCCGTGTGGGATCGACAGCGATCCGCCGTTCAGATCGAGGGTCGCGCCGTCTGCCGTCACGTTCGCCGCAGTGACTTCGGCGGACCGTCCGACGAGGATCGCCCCCGCCCCCGACCACGTATCGCCTTCGAGTGCGAACGAGCCCTGCTGGAGTTCGAGCGTCGCCCCAGCCGAGGCGCTCCACGTTCCGCCTGCACCGACGCCTCCATCGGAGAACTGCAGAGCACCGGTCTGCGCCACGACGCTGCCGCTGTTGTGAACGGACACGCCGATCTTGATCGCTTCCGTGCCGCCTGAAAGGTCGAAGGTCCCGGTGTTCGTGATCAGGGGCGTCGAACCGCCGGCGTCGTAGATCGAATATCCGCTCGATCCGTCGAAGCACACGCCGTCGTAGGAGTCGTCGTTGAAGGTGCCGGCGTTGGTCAACTGCGCTCCTTCGCTCATCCAGATCGACCCATCGCCCGCGCCACCCGCCGCCCCGAACGTCATGACACCGTCGTTGACGACGTTCACACCTTCGAGTCTCAGATGCTCCGAGCAAGTCCCGGTGCCGATCGTGCCGGTCGCCCCCGCCCCTACGACCAGGCTTCCCGTCCCGGCGATCTTCGTTTCGCCGTCGACGGCGAGCGACGATGCCACGTGCAAGGCGCCCGACAGGCTCAGCGAGCCACGGTTCATGAGGAGCGAGCTGACTTCGGACGAGGAATCCGCGAGCGCCATCGAGCCGCCGCCCGCGATGTCGAGGGTTCCGTCGTCGACGAGCCTGCCCGCCTGATCCCCTTCACTGGAGACCCGGACGCTCACCCCGCCTTCGATGCAAGCGACGTCTGTGGGGCCGGGCACAATGCCGGTCGACCAGTTGCCAGGCGTCTCCCAGGCGCCTTCGCCCCCGCCGACCCAGCTGTCGGTGCACGAAGTTTCGCTTACCGGCGCGCTGGCAGCAGAGGAGCTCGTCGCCGACGACAGCGGGTTCGCGGCCGTAACGAGGACCCGCAGGGTGTGGCCCACGTCGCCAGTCGCCAGGAGGTAGGTCGATTCTGTCGCTTCGGCGATGCTCGAGCAGCCTTCTCCGGTAGCGTCGCACCGCTGCCACTGGTAACTGTATGCCAGCGGAGGCGTCCCTCCCCACAGGCCGGTCCCGGCGTGCAGCCTTTTCCCAACCCAAGCCGTCCCGCTGACGGCCGGAGGGCTGGTGTTGGTAGGTGCCACGTTCGCGATCGTCACGCTGCTCGGCGCGGTCGTGTAGCTGTTCCCGGCCCTGTCAATTACGAGCGCCCTGAGCTCGTAAGCGCCGTTGGGATGGGCGAATGCTTCCAGCGTGCACCGGTAGGTGCTCCCGCTGATGGGCGTGCTCTGAGCCGGGCACGCGTTGGTCCATTCGCCCGACCCATTTGGCGCGATCTGCAGCTGCCAGGAGGAGACGCCGGATCCCGAATCGGCTGCGGTCCCTTCGACGGGTTCGGGCCCTTTGAGCGAGCCTGGCGCAGCGACCGAGCCCGTGGGTGGGGTGTTGTCCACCGTAACGTCGATCGCGGTGGTGGGAGCGGTCTGCGGAGGAGTGGACGCGTCGCTCAACTGGGCGCGGAGCTGGTAGGAACCGTCGGGGTAGGACCCGTTCGTCGTGTTCCATTCACAACTGAATTCACCCGCCATGCCTGGCGTCAGGGGACCGCAGAGCGGCTGCCATTCGCTCGAGCCGACGAGCGCCACTTCGATCGATGCGCTGGAGAAGCCGGTGCCGACGCTGCTAGCTGCCCCTGAGACCGTGGCTGTGTGCGATGCGTACGCCAGCGCGTTCAGGGTCCCGCGCGGGGGGCCTGCAACCGGCACGCGTTCCACGCTGGCCCCGGACACTTCGACGCCCGAGAGATCGACTTCTTCAGCGATGCGGAAGGTGCCGGCGCTCAGTACGATCGACCCGCCGGGGGTGGCCCACGACCCCGTTGCGACCTGTTCTGGGACGCCTCCGCCGGCGAAGTCGAGCCGCCCCGACTGCACCGCGACGCTCCCATCGTTGTCAAAGCTCACCGCCACTGTGCTCGTTCCGCCGCCGGCCGTCTTCTCAAAGGTCCCCGTGTTGAGGATCGACGGCGCGCTCCCCCCGGAGGCCACCTGGATTTGCGGACCGTGGCAGGAGGATTCGCTGTTGTCCTTGAACGAGCCCGCGTTCTGAATCTCGGCTCCGGCCGACATGTAGAGGGTCCCTGAGCCGAATGTCGATGTGCCCTGGTTGAAGAGCCGACGCCCCTCCAGGTGCATAGCTTCGCAGCCCGACGAGGCTTCGATGGTGCCGTTGGCGCCTGCTTCGAGCACGGTCGAGCCGGACCCGGACATGGTGCTGCTCCCGCCCCAGTAGAGCGACCCGGACACGTCCAGCGACCCCGCACCCGTAAGAGTGGTTTCGGGGTGCACCTCCAGCGTACCCGTATGCGAGGAAGTCGATGCGTCGCTCAGATCGAGTGTGCTCCCGCCACTCCACAACAGCAACGTTGCACCCGGCGCCTGGATATCCCCAGCCTGCACATCCCCGCCTGCGAAGAAGACCGTGCCCGACATGTCAACCCCAGAGCCCAACAGGAACGAACCGCCTGAGAACGCAAGCGAGGCACCTTCACCGGAAAGCCACGACCCCGAAGCAGCATCGCTGCCATGACTCCCACCAGCAAAGATCACCTGGCCGCTCTCGACATCGACCGACCCCTGGTTGTCCATCTGGAACCCGATCTGTGTGTACTGCGAGCCGCTGGACTTCTTCACCGTGCCCGTGTTGTGAATCCACACATCCGACCCATCCATGTTGAGCAGCCCCGACGAGGAGATCTCCCACGCCGGCACATCCGCATTGACTTCGAACGTCCCGCTGTTGTCGATCTCAGCGTTTGAGCGACCTTCCACCGAACCCGAGGACCACGTCAACGAGCCCTCGTTGACGAGCTTGCGTTCCGTCAAAGCCACCGCACCACCCGCCGCGATCGACCCGCTCACGCCCGAGCCAAGCACAGTCTCCCCCGACCCCGACAAAGTCCCACCCGACCACACAAACGACCCGGACACGTCCAGCGACCCCGCACCCGTAAGAGTGGTTTCGGGGTGCACCTCCAGCGTACCCGTATGCGAGGAAGTCGATGCGTCGCTCAGATCGAGTGTGCTCCCGCCACTCCACAACAGCAACGTTGCACCCGGCGCCTGGATATCCCCAGCCTGCACATCCCCGCCTGCGAAGAAGACCGTGCCCGACATGTCAACCCCAGAGCCCAACAGGAACGAACCGCCTGAGAACGCAAGCGAGGCACCTTCACCGGAAAGCCACGACCCCGAAGCAGCATCGCTGCCATGACTCCCACCAGCAAAGATCACCTGGCCGCTCTCGACATCGACCGACCCCTGGTTGTCCATCTGGAACCCGATCTGTGTGTACTGCGAGCCGCTGGACTTCTTCACCGTGCCCGTGTTGTGAATCCACACATCCGACCCATCCATGTTGAGCAGCCCCGACGAGGAGATCTCCCACGCCGGCACATCCGCATTGACTTCGAACGTCCCGCTGTTGTCGATCTCAGCGTTTGAGCGACCTTCCACCGAACCCGAGGACCACGTCAACGAGCCCTCGTTGACGAGCTTGCGTTCCGTCAAAGCCACCGCACCACCCGCCGCGATCGACCCGCTCACGCCCGAGCCAAGCACAGTCTCCCCCGACCCCGACAAAGTCCCACCCGACCACACAAACGACCCGGACACGTCCAGCGACCCCGCACCCGTAAGAGTGCCACCTTCGACGCTCAACGAGGCCACGCTCGAGGCTTCCGACGTGCTCGCGATCTCCAACGAGCCGCCCGACAGCACGAGACCCCCGTGGTCTTCCAGGACGCCGACCACGTTGCTCGCGCCCGTGACATGCACGGTGGTTCCAGCTTCGATACAGGCGATGTCGCCTACATCCGGGACGCTGCCGCTCGACCAGTTCTCTGCCGACTGCCAAACTCCATCGCCCGCATCCCCCGTCCAGGTGTCGGTGCAACTCGAGTCGGCAGACGTAGCTGCAGGCAGAGCCACCATCACGGTGATCGCCAGCGCTAGAAGGCACGCCACGCTGAAGCCGAAGACTGTGATGCTCCGATCTATGTACCGTTTCGTTGGCCCCCGCCCGGACGGTCTCAGCGCTCCCCGCCGAATCTGATCACGAGCCGCGCCTTCGTCGATCTCGACCCACCGTTCCTCGTCGTCTGCCTCGCACGAGCGGGAGTCTTGTGGGCTGCCCACAGAAAGTCAAGGTGTCGAAGCAGTTTCTTTGCGCGGCACCTGGAACCTGGCATTGCACGGCCCAGATCCTGGGTATCTATAGCTCGCCCGACCTCAGCTGGCGCTCGACAAAAAGCCGACCTCGGCGTCGCTGAGCTTGGCCTCCGCCTCAGCCGCCTCCGAGGCGTGGCCACGATGGCCCTCACGACCAGCAGATCGGCTTGCCACGCGTGCCGACGCCCAGCGATGCACATCATGGCAACCGTCACCTTACCTCGCGACTCACGTCAGACGAGGCTATGTCTCCCCGCGATCGCTCCTCTCGATCGTCGGGCAGGCGACCCCAAGCGCGCCCGGCTGGGGAGGAGGAGGGTTGGCTTCTCCCCGCCTTATTTCGTCGTCGATCGCCCGCCCTGACGTGATCCTTGGGCGGGCGGTGAGGCAAGGCAGCCCGGCGTCCGTCCGGCCATACTCCCGAACGTATGTGGTCCCTGCAGAGAAGACTCCATCGCTATGGGTCCCAGGAGCGCCGGTCCGAGTTCGGCCCCAGGCGTCGCGATCCTGGTGACGGCGAATTCGCGGCGAGCGACGAGGCACTGTGGCAGCGCGAGCGCGAACGCCGTGAAGGGCGCGTCTAGCGCAGCGTTCCCGAAGTGGCTTGTCGATTGGCGGCGCTGGTGACGGTCCGTTCGTACGCCTGATTTTTGTCGCTTACGCCGCGCATCGCCCGATGCCCCTTCGTCAGGTTGTGGCGATGGCGATGTTTGTGGTCATCGGCATCCGCAGCGAGCCCTCAGCGGTGGCGTGCGGCGCAAGTCGCTCGGCGACCTCATCGCAGACAGCCTGCTGGGAGTGAGCGAACGCGGCGGCGAACACCGACGCGATTGGGCTGGCGGCGATACAGAGGCGGGCGAACTCGGGGTGCGATGCCCACGTGCACTCGATCGTTTCGTCGATGACCGTCACCTCGCGGAAGCCCGCCTCGGACATCAATCCGGCCAGTGTGGCGCCGTCGCCGAGTACGAACGGTGAGTGCATCATCTGTGAAGCCTCGGTACTGACATGCCGCCCGAGCGCGTCAGCGATCACGCTGAACGGCGGCTCGATGTCCTTCCAACACGCAATCGCGACGCGTCCGCCGGGCTTCAACACCCGTCGCATCTCGACGAGCGTGGCCGCGCGGTCAGGAAAGAACTGCAAGCCCTGCTGACACAGAACGACCTCGAAATCCTCAGCGTCGAAAGGCAGCACCGTAGCGTCCGCCTGGGAGTAGTCGATCGGCGCGGCGTTCTCCTCAGCCGGATATGCCCGAGCGATCGCTACCGTCGGCTCGCCGAGATCCACACCCACCACCGATCCGCCCGCGCCCGCAAGGACCGCGGCCGCACGCGAGACGACACCAGTGCCACAAGCGACGTCGAGCACACGCGAACCCGCCCGCACACATCCATGCTCCACGAGGCGCTCCGCGAACGGCGCGAACATCGCCGGCACGAGAAACTCCTGATAGATCGCCGGCGCGCTCCCGCTCTGTTGAGTACCCCAATCCATCGAAGCCATCAACCGCCTCCCCTCATGCGATGACAGCAGTGCAATGGCGCGCTCAACGGAGCATCGACGACAGTGACCATCTAAATAGGAACCTACCTGAACAGCCTCGACGAAGCAGGCGTTCGATCGATCGTCCACAGCGCCGCCGATCGACAAACCACTTCGGGAACGCTGTACTAGCGCTTCGCCCGAGCAGCGTTCGCATGCGGCTTGCGCGCCGCGGCAGCTTCCGCCGATTCGAGCGCGGTCAGCACAGGTGCCCCGTAGGCAGCGTGCACTGCTTCGAACAGGGTCGGCTGCACTCCGCAGTTGATGCAGAAGCCGTGCTGGGACCAGCCGATCGCGCGTGCGAGCACCTGGTCGGCGTAGGTCACGCCGGTGGCGTCATGGCCGTAGTAGTCGTAGGCGGCGTCCCAGGCCGAGTTGTCAAGGGCATAGCCGGCGCCGTCGGCCGAGAGCAGGTGCGCGGCGGCCATGATCGCGTCGAAGTCGTCGTAGATCGAGGGGTGAGCCTTGGTCATGTGGTCGTAGCTGGCGGGACGTCGGCCGTAGATGTAGGAGTCGCTGACGAGGTTCCAGGTGGACACCGGTCCGTTGGTGACGTTGAACTGCATCGGCCCGCCGCAGCAGTGGGCGAAGTTCAGCCCGTGGTAGGTGCTGGGCGCGGTGGAGAAGGCCGACTCCTGCATGTGAATCGAGGCGATCAGCAGCCAGTTGACGCCGAAGGTGCGCTGGGCGGTGGCGTAGATCGGATAGAAGCCTTCCATCCAGCGCTCGGCGATGTGCGTCTGCGTGGCGTCTGCGAAGCGCTGGGCATCGGCGCTCTGCTGGGCACTGGAGGGACGCGCGAGGATCTTCGGCGCGGGGTTGGCGACCACGCTGCCCGTCGCGCTCGGCGCGGGCGCCGGCGTGGCTACCGAGACGACGACTGGAGGGGGAGCTGTGGTGCGACTGGAGGTCTGGCCGACGAAGCCGCTCAGCACAGCGACGAGCACGAGCACGCCGACCAGGGCTGTGGCGCACGCGAGTAGCCACGCCCGCCGTTCTGAGGGCGGGACGGGAGCACCGGCATAGGCGAACGCCGGCGCGTTGGGGGCGCCACTCTGAGCGTCCGTTGATGCATGGGATCCTCGTTTGGGTTCACTCATCGGCCGATACAACGGTAGCCGTGCACGCCCGTCCACTCAATCGGCATGCCGAGCGCCCGCCGCGACGATCGCCGCAGGCTCGGGTTACAGACCTAGTGCGCATGTTCGCCCCGGCTCTCTCGACGCTGTCGCTGCTGGCGTTCCTGATCGCGCCCGCCGCCGCGCCTGCCGCGCCGTCGACTCCCGTGCTCCCAACAGGCTCGGCCGCCCCGCTGAGCGCCACCCAACAGCGCTATCTCGTCCTCGCCAAGGCGGGGGTCGCGCAGGCCGAGCGCCGCTGGCGCGATCCGCGGCTCGGCTGGTATGACGCGCGGCTGAACGACCGCGAACGCTATCCCCTGGCCACTATCTGGGACATCGTGCCGCTGTTCGAGTCGATCGACGCGATCGCCATCGCCCAGCCGAGCCCCGCCAACAGGAGCGCCGTGGCACGCTTCGCACACGGCGCCGAGCGCTACTTGAACCGCGGCCTGCACCCGCTGCCCGGCTACTCGCCCTATCCCGGCGATCGCGAAGCGGACACCGAGACGTGGTTCGACGACAACGGCTGGTGGGGGCTGGCGCTTCTCAACGCGTACCGAGCAACGGGAACGCGCCGCTACCTCGCCGATGCCGAACGGGCTCTGCGCTACATCGCAGCGGCCGGCTGGGCTCCGAACGGCGGCGGCATCTGGTGGAACACCCACCACCCCTACAAGGCCGGCGAGGCTCTCGCCTCGGGCACGCTGCTGGCGACTCTCCTCTACCAGCAGACGCATTCGAGCTTCGCCCTCGGACAGGCGCGCAAGTTCCTCACGTGGGCCAACTCGAGCGGCTTCAGCGGCGCCGACCGCCTGTATGCGGCGAGCAACGTGAGCACGACTCCGATCGACTACATCGAGGGACCGCTGATCTACGCCCAGGCCACGCTCTGCCGAATCACGTCCACACCGAGCGAATGCGAACGCGCCGAGACGCTGAAGTCCACGGCCCTCACGCGGTTCGGCTACCTGCTCGACTTCTCGCCGCAGTACGACGCCATCTACCTGCAGTGGATGCTCGCGCTGTATGCCCTCGACGGCGACCGCAGCCTGTACTCGATGGCAGCTGACAACGCGCGAGACGCGCAGACGCGTGCGGTCAACGGGGAAGGCCTCTACCTGCTCTCGTGGAATGGCGAAACGCTGCCCGCGCGCTATGCCCTGCCGGGGATGCTCCAGACCCAGTCAGCCACCACCAGCCTGTTCGCCTGGCTGGCCGTCTACCCGCCGCCCAGCTGAGAGAGCCCGGCGCTCAGACGCGGAGGACGCGGCGGGCCACGCGGTCGAAGACGAGGTCGGGCAGCAGGCGCTTGGCGATCAGCATCGCCTTGGCGTCCCTGCCCACGACGTAGCGGGCGCGCATCCGTGGCGCGGTGAGCGCACGCTCGATCGTCTCTGCCACCTGCTCGGGCGGCACGCCGCGACGGGCGGTGTCCTCGAGCACCTTGTCCATGGCCGCGGGCACATGCCCGTACTGGGCCTGCAGCTCGGGCGGGACATTGACGCGGTCGGCCTCGGAGCGGCTCTTGTCCCAGATCGGCGTGACCACAGAGCCGGGCTCGATCAGCGCGACCTGGACGTTGGAGGTGTGCAGCTCGACCCGCAGCGCGTCGCCGAAGGCCTCGAGCGCGTGCTTGGAGGCGGCGTAGGGGGCGGTGAAGGCCATCGCCACCCGGCCCCCGATCGAGGACACGAACACGATGCGACCGTGTGCCTGGCGCAGCGCGGGCAGCAGCGCCTGGGTGACGGCGATCTGCGCGAACACGTTGACGTCGAACTGCCGGCGCAGATCCTCGGGCGAGATCAGCTCGAGCGGGCCTCCAAGGCCGATCCCGGCGTTGTTGACCAGCGCGTCGAGTCTCCCGTCGGCCGTCTGCCCGCGTACGCGCTCCACCGCCGCGGCGATCTGCGCCGGATCGGTGACGTCGAGCTCGACGGGGACGACTCGCCCGGCGGCCGCCTCCTGGGCAAGGCTCTCGCCCGCTGCCGGGTCGCGCACACCGGCGAGCACAGTCCAGCCGCCACGTGCGAGGCGCAGCGCCGTTGCACGCCCGATGCCCGTGGAGGCGCCGGTGATGAGGGCGATCGGCACGAGGTGCGACGTTACCCTAGTGGCCCTGTGGGAGGAGTCTCACCCCGTCTTCAGCACTTCCTTAGGATGGCCGGAGATGGTTCCGCGCGTGCGACCGCCCCGATTCGTCTCCCGCGCCACCATCGTGGCGGTGCTCCTCGCCGTGCTGGCTGGCTGTGGGTCGAGCAGCAAGGCCGGCTCGACAGCGCGGGCGAGCAGCGGGTTCGACCCCTATCCCTCGGCGGCCCCCACGAGTTGTCCCGGCGCCGTGCTCGACACGCTCGGCCGCGTGGTCGCCCGCGTCTACCACGAGGGCATCTCCAGCGAACGCACGGTCGTGGCCAGACGCGAGATCGAAGGCTCGGTTCCGCTGCGCCGCGCAGTGGAAGCAGGGAACGCAACGGCGGCGACAGCAGCGGCGCGGGCGCTCGTATCGGCGGGCCATCTGACCAACGTCCTGATCGTGCGCGGCGGTCACACGCTGGCGAACGTCGGCGGTCCGGCGCTCACGCCCCTGGAAGGCACGCTGCGCGATCAGCACGGACGCCCGCTCGCCACGTACACCACGAGCGTGTGGTCAGACATCGGCTTCGTGGCCGAGTCGCAGGGGGTCGGCGAGGGGTTCGTGGCCCTGCACGCTGGGGGAGCGAGCGTGGGCGGCTCGTTCGCACTACCGGCGGGGACGCTTGCCAACGAAGGCACGCTGAGCTCGGGGGGCGTGGACTACCAGTACACGTCGTTCGCCGGCGAAGCGTTCCCGTCGGGCGCGCTGCGCGTGTACCTGCTCAAACCGATCAGCTCGACGACGCCCTTCTGCGGGCACACCAGCGAGGACACCGTCTTCAACACGCTCAGCCGGGTGGCTCGGCTGATCTTCACGGCCGAGGGCGGCCCCCGCACGATTCCTCAGATCAGGCGGGTGCAGCGCAACGTGCCCCTGCTCGAAGCCGTGGCGCAGCGCAACCCCGTGGCAACGCTCGCCGCCGTGCGAATCCTGCTGCACCAGCACATCGTGCGTCTGCGGGTGCTCGGGCCCGCGGGTGAACTGCTGGCCGACGACGGCGGCCCCTATGTGCTCGCGCCGGTCACTGCGCCGCTGCGTTTGGAAGGGCGCAAGATCGGCAGCATCGTGCTCTCGATCCAAGACGACGAGGGCTACAAGCGCCTGGCCGGCAGGCTCGCCGGTCTGGACGTGCTGATGTACATGAACATCGGCGGACGCCAACAGCTCGTAAAGAACAGCCTCGGCCCGGCGCCGGGCAACGTGCCCGCGAGCGGCTCCTACACCTACCGCGGGAAAGGCTTCCGCGTGCTCACGCTGCACGGCGCGGCGTTCCCGTCGGGGCCGCTCACCATTCGCGTGCTCATCCCCACGCCCTACGTCTAGACGGTCCGGGCGATCCCGAGCCCCTGGCTCAGGCCGGGGCCAGGGCCTCGCGCTTCGACTCGAGCGACTGCATCAGCTCGTCGAAGGAGTCGGCGAATTTGGCCACACCCTCGCGCTCGAGCGTGTCGGTGAGATCGTCGTAGTCGACGCCCGCCTGCTCGAGGTCCGCCAGCACCGCCCGCGCCTCGGCCATGCCGCTGTGCAGGCGCGGCTCGGGGCTGCCGTGGTCCTGGAAGGCCATGATCGTCTCCTCGGGCATCGTGTCCACGGTGTCCGGCCCGATCAGCTCCGCCACGTACATCGTGTCGGCGTAGTCGGGGTTCTTGACCGAGGTGGAGGCCCACAGCACGCGCTGGGGCGTTGCGCCCTTGCCCAGCAGGTACTCCCAACGGGGGCCCGAGAAGGCCTCGAGGTAGTGGGCGTAGGCGAGCCGGGCGTTGGCGACGGCGAGCTTGCCCTTGAGCTCGTCGTGCCCGCCGATCTCATCGAGGCGTTTGTCGCCCTCGGTGTCGATTCGCGAGACGAAGAAGCTCGCCACCGAAGCCACCTTGGTGGGGTCACCACCCTCGGCAACGAGTCGCTCGAGGCCGCGGATGTAGGACTCGGCCACCTCGGCGTAACGGCGCAGCGAGAAGATCAGCGTGACGTTGATCGAGTGCCCCTTGGCGATCACGTCCTCGATCGCGGCGAGCCCCGGCTTGGTGGCGGGAATCTTGACCATCAGGTTCGGGCGCTCGACCGTCTTGTGCAGACGCATCGCCTCGCGGTAGGTCTCTAGCGTGTCATAGGCCAGGCGCGGGTCGACCTCGAGCGAGACATAGCCGTCGCGTCCGTTGCCCGCCTCCCACACTCCCCGGAACAGGTCGCAAGCGTCCTTGATGTCCTGCTGGGCAAGCGCCCAGAAGGTCTCGGCGACGTCGCTGCCCTGCGCTGCGAGCTCGTGCATCTGCTCGTCATAGGCATCGCCCGAGCTCATAGCCTTCTGGAAGATGGTCGGGTTGGAGGTGGCGCCGACGACGGAGTACTCGTCGATCAGCTCCTGCAGGTGCCCGCCGCGGATCGACTCACGCGAGAGGAAGTCCACCCACACGCTCTGCCCGAGAGCTGAAAGACGTTGCAGCGGCAGAAGTGCAGCGGATGGCATGTTCTCTCCTTAGGTTTTCGAGTCGAGCAGTGCGCGTGCACGCGCAGCGATGTTCTCAGTGGTGAAGCCGAGCTCCTTCAGCACGGTGGTACCCGGCGCCGAGGCGCCGAAGCGGTCCAGGCCCAGGACGTCGCCGTCGCTTCCGACCCACTTCCACCAGCTCATGGTTGCGCCCGGCTCGACCGCCAGGCGCGCCGTGCTCGCCCGTGGGAGGACCTCGTCGCGGTACTCCCGCGGCTGTGCTTCGAAGAGCTCCATGCATGGCATCGAGACGACACGCACGCGCGTTCCCGAGCCGGCCAGCTCCTTGCCGGCAGCGAGCGTGGGACCGACCTCGGCGCCGGTCGCGATCAGGATCAGCTGCGGCTCGCCCGTGCTGTCGGAGTCCCACAGCACGTACGCGCCCCGCTTCAGGCCGTCGGCTGGCGCGGTAACGCTGCGGTCGAGCGTCTCGACGTTCTGGCGTGAGAGCAGCAGCGCGACGGGACCGTCCTCGCGTTCGAGCGCCACCTGCCAGGCGAGCGAGGTCTCGTTGGCGTCGCCGGGGCGGATCACCCACAGGTGTGGGATCGCGCGCAGGGCCGCGTAGTGCTCGATCGGTTGGTGCGTGGGGCCGTCCTCGCCCAGCGCCACCGAGTCATGCGTCCACACCCACACCACCGGCAGGCTCATGAGCGCCGACAGGCGCACCGAGCCGCGCATGTAGTCGGAGAAGATCAGGAACGTGGAGCCGTAGGGCTTGACGATGCCGCCGTGGGCGGCGGCGCCGTTGACGATCGCGCCCATGGCGTGCTCGCGAATGCCGAAGGGGACGTTGCGCCCGGCGTGCACGCGCGAGAACTCGCCCGCTCCCTCGAAGATCGTCTTGGTCGACTCGACCAGATCGGCCGCGCCGCCGATCATCGTCGGGGCGTATTGGCTGAAGCCCGCCATCGCCTTCTGTCCGGCGACACGAGTGGCGAGCTTCTCATCCGTGTCGAATACGGGCAGCGCCTCGCGCCAGCCCACGCGCAACTGCCCGCGCCAAGCGCGGTCCCAGTCCTCGGCCATCTCTGGGAAGTCCTCGCGCCAGGCGTCCAGGCGCTCGCGCCACGCGGCCTGCACCTCGGCGCCACGCTCGCGCAGGGACATGTGCTCGTAGACCTGCTGGTCCACCCAGAATGTCTTCTCGGGGTCGAAGCCCATCACCCGCTTGGTCGCCTGCACCTCATCTTCGCCGAGCGCCGCGCCGTGGGACTTGGCCGTGTCGACGGCATTGGGCGCCGGGTAGGCGATGTGCGAGCGGATCGAGATGAACGAGGGGCGCTCGGTTTCATCGCGCGCCGCCGTGATCGCCGCCGTCAGCTCCTCGACGTCCTCGGAGTCCTCCACCCGCTGGACGTGCCAGCCGTCGGCGGCCATCCGCGCGGAGTGGTTCTCGCCGTCGAAGGACAGCGAGGTGGTGCCGTCGATGGTGATGCGGTTGTCGTCGTAGCAGACCACGAGCTTGCCCAGCCCGAAATGGCCGGCGATCGAGGCGGCTTCCTGGCTGATCCCCTCCATCATGTCCCCGTCCGAGCAGATCGCGTAGATGTGGTGGTCGACGAGCTCACGTCCGGGCCGGTTGAAGCGGTCGGCGAGGAAGCGCTCGGCGATGGCCATCCCCACAGCGTTGGCGACGCCCTGGCCGAGTGGCCCCGTTGTGACCTCCACGCCGGGGGTGTGGCCGCGCTCGGGGTGGCCGGGGCAGCGCGAGCCCCACTGACGGAACTGCTGGAGGTCCTCGAGCTCGAGGTCGAAGCCGCAGAGGTGCAGTAGCGAGTACTGCAGCACGCAGGCATGGCCCGAGCTGAGGATGAAGCGGTCGCGGTCGGGCCACTCGGTGTCCTGCGGGTTGACCCGCAGGAAGCGCTTGAACAGTACGTAGGCGAGTGGCGCGAGCGCCATCGCGGTGCCCGGATGCCCGGCGTTGGCCTTCTGGACGGCGTCCATGGAAAGCCCACGGATTGTGTCGATGGACAGGCCGCGAATAGCGTCCTCGGCCGCGTCGCTCGCTGCTGCGGCCGAGCCGCTGGCCTGGTGCGTGGCAGCCATCGTGTCGATCCTAGCGACGTCTGGCGCTAGAGTCGCTTGATCGTGTCCGAGCAGTTCTGCGACGTCGGCCGGGGCATCACCCTCTGCTACGAGACCTTCGGCGATCCGGCCGATCCCACTGCCCTGCTGGTGATGGGGCTGGGGACGCAAATGATCGCCTGGCACGAGGATTTCTGCCGCGAGCTGGCCGACCGCGGACTGCATGTGTTGCGCTTCGACAATCGCGACGTCGGGCGCTCGACGCACGTGGTGGGTCGAGCGCCCGACGATCCCGCAGCTGTTGCTGCGCTCGCGGCGTGCGGCGGTTTACACGCTGGCGGACATGGCCGGCGACTCCTATGGGCTGCTGCGCGAGCTGAAGCTCGCGCCTGCGCACGTGATCGGGGCCTCGATGGGCGGCATGATCGCTCAGACGCTCGCCGCGCGTCATCCGCACGCGGTGCGCTCGCTCGTCTCGATCATGTCCAACACGGGCAACCGCTTCAGCGGTCAGCCGTCGCTGCGCGTGTACTCATCGCTGCTGCGTCGCGCACCGCGCGAGCGAGAGGCGTTCATCGAGCACATGGAGCGCATGTTCGCGGTCATCGGCTCCACGGGCCTGCCGCGCGACGCGCAGGACATCAGGGCTCTGGCCGGGGCAAGCTTCGACCGCGACCACGACGCCGAGAGTGCCGGGCGCCAGCTCGCGGCGATCATCGCCTCAGGTGACCGCACGGCCGAGCTGCGCGGGATAACAGCACCAACGCTGGTGATTCACGGAACGTCCGACCCGCTCGTCTCACCATCGGGGGGACGCGCCACTGCGAGGGCGATACCGGGTGCGCAGTTGCTGCGGGTCGAGGGCATGGGACACGATCTGCCCCGTGCCGCATGGCCGCAGATCGTCGACGCCATCGTGGGCCACACCCACGCCGCCGACAGCGCCGCAGCCGCTCGCCCCGTCGCTGCCGAGCCCTCCTCCTCGCCGGCCTGAGACCGGCGAGGGGGCTGACCGACCCTGACTCAGACGCCCGGCGGGCGGCGGCTGTATGCGCGCAGGCCCGACACCGAGTGCGTGCGAGCGCTCGGGCACAGGCACGTTTCCCGGCGTACGCGCACCAGCCAGTGCAGGTCGTGGCGACAGTGAGAGCGACGGTAGGGCCAACGGCCGTGGAGCGCCCGCAGCATGCGTTGCTCGTGACAGGCAAAGACCCTCATTTGCTCGACCTCGAGTTCATGGTCCCGACCCTTCGATCCCTTCCCCGGAGTGACCCATCCAACGAACTACCCGGATGTGGCGGGCGATTCCCGCGGGGACATATAAATCACGTTTTACGCAGAATGTCAACTTAACCCGATTGGATGACATGCAAACGCGATAGCGCATGGAACCTGGACTTCTGGGCCATCGGGCTTAGATTTTGGCGCTATTGGCCTGCAAAGGGACCATTTCTGACTCTTTGGCCACGCGGGCATGCGTGGGCCACCGAAGCAGCGGAGGAAGCATTTCTCTATAGCTCCGCCGAGCGGCAGGAAGCGAGGAAGGGGGATCGGCCCAGCGCGAGGCCGACCTGGGGGGAAGAGTGCGCCCGGCGGGAATCGAACCCGCGGCCTGCGGCTTGAAAGACCGCTGCTCTTTGGCTCCCCGAAGAGAACCGTTGACCACTGAGCTACGGGCGCGCGCTGTTTCGTCTGAGCTGCTGTTGCGCAGCCTATTCTAAGCGGGCGCAGCTCGCGGGGCGAGGTGGAGCCGAGGCCGGGCCCACGCAGGCAGTGTGCGGCCTGGAGATACGCCGATCGGCTGGTGTGTTTCCCACAACCAGAAGGCATGCCGGCAGCGGAGCCGGCGTAGACCCCCTGAAGCAGTGGCTAGGGCGCGCGTTCGATGATCGCGCCGCGGGGGAGCTCGCGGCGCGTCACGCCAATGCCGTCGCAGAGGCGAATGCACGGCACGTAGATGGCGCGGAAGCCGAGCAGTTGGGGGATGGTCACGATCTGGTAGCCGCGTGCGCGCAGCGAGGAGATGATCGTGGGGTAGGCGGCCAGGGTCTGCCCGCGGGGACCGCCGCCGTCGTGGGAGATGATGATCGAGCCCGGCCGCACCTGCGCGAGGACACGCGAGACGATCGTGGCTGTGCCCGGCTGGGTGTAATCGCTGGGGTCGACGTTCCACAGCACGGTGGCGAGGCCAAGCGATCTGGCAGTGCGCACGACTTCGGCGTTGTAGGCGCCGTAGGGCGGGCGAAAGACGCAGGGGGTGTAGCCGGAGACGGCGTCGATCACGCCGATCGTCCGCTGCAGCTGGGAGCGCACTTCACGACTGCGGGTGAGTTCGGGATGGGTGAAGGTGTGGTCGCCGAGGACGTCGCCGTTGCGCAGCTCGCGCAGCAGCGTGGCGCGGTAGGTGGAGCTGACCTGCTCGCCGATCATGAAGAAGGTGGCCTGGGCGCGGCTGCGTTCGAGCATGGACACGAAGGCGGGCGTGTCGGCGGCGGGACCGTCGTCGAAGCCGATGGCCACTTGCTTGCGGCTGGGACCACTGAGGTAGGCGTTACTCCCGCTGCTGCGACAGCCGACGATGCGAAACATCTCGGGCGTCGGCGTGGAGGTGGGCACGGGCGGCTGCTTGGGGCGGGGTTCGGCGCCTATGCCGGCGAGTGGGAGTGCTGCGCCGAGCAGCAGTAGCAGGGCCAGCGCGAGACCGGTGGCGGGAGCACGCCGGAGGACCCGTCGCAGCTGCTCGCCAAAGCGCCCGCGACCATAGAGGGGACGGTCGGGCAGTGGCTGTTGCGAGGATGGCGCCACGGTGGCTCGAGCCTAACATCGGCGGCGGTGCTCCGAGTGAGCACATGGTGATGCATCGCGGGCGTAGGGTTGGGGGCGTGAGCAGGTATGTGGCGGCGATCGACCAGGGCACCACGAGCACGCGGCTGATCCTGTTCGACAGGGACGGCCGAATCGCCGCTGTGGATCAGCGCGAGCACGAGCAGATCCACCCGCGGGCAGGATGGGTGGAGCACGACGCCCGCGAGGTCTGGCGGCGCACGCGCGAGGTGATCGGGGGGGCGCTTGCGGCCTCGGACACGGAGGCGGGCGAGATCGCCGCGATCGGCATCACCAACCAACGGGAGACGACGGTGGTGTGGGACCGGGAGACGGGCGAGCCGGTGTGCAACGCGATCGTCTGGCAGGACACGCGCACGGATCGGCTCGTGCACGAGTTGGCGGGGGAGGAGGGGGTGGACCGCCTGCGCAACCATGTGGGCCTGCCGCTGTCGACCTACTTCAGCGGGCCGAAGATCGCGTGGATCCTCGAGCACGTCCCGGGTGCGCGCCGGCGCGCGGAGGCCGGTGAGCTGGCGTTCGGGAACATGGACACGTGGGTGCTGTGGAACTTGACGGGAGGCGTCCACGGTGGTGTGCACGCGACTGACGTGACCAATGCCAGCCGCACGATGCTGATGGACTTGCGCACGCTCGACTGGCACGAGCCGAGCCTCGAGCTGATGGGCATCCCCCGCGCGATGCTGCCCGAGATCCGCTCCTCGAGCGAGGTCTACGGCGAGGCGGCGGGAAGCGCCTTGGGCGGCCGGCCGGTGGCAGGCATCATCGGCGATCAGCAGGCGGCGCTGTTCGGGCAGACTTGCTTCGGCCCGGGGGAGGCGAAGAACACCTACGGCACGGGCTCGTTCCTGCTACTCAACACGGGCACGGAGATCGTCCGCTCGCAGAAGCTGCTGACGAGCGTGGCGGCGAAGGTGGGCGAGCAGCCCACCACGTACGTGCTCGAGGGCTCGATCGCGGTGACTGGCGCGGCCGTGCAGTGGCTGCGTGACCAGCTCGGCCTGATCAAGAGCGCGCGTGAGGTGGAGGAGCTGGCGTTGACCGTGGAGGACAACGGCGGGGTGTACTTCGTGCCGGCCTTCTCGGGGCTGTTCGCCCCCTACTGGCGCGACGACGCGCGCGGGGTGATCGTGGGGCTCACCGCCTATGCGCGAGCTGGGCACATCGCGCGCGCTGTGCTGGAGGCGACGGCCTGGCAGACGCGCGAGGTGCTCGACGCTGCCAACGAGGTTGCCCGTGCGCCGCTGCGAGAGCTGAAGGTCGACGGGGGCATGACGGCGGATGAGCTGTTGATGCAGTACCAGGCCGATGTGCTGGGAGTGCCGGTCGTCAGGCCGGCGGTGGCCGAGACGACGGCCCTCGGCGCGGCCTTTGCGGCCGGCCTGGCGGTGGGCTTCTGGAGCGACCAGGACGAGCTGCGCGAGCGCTGGTCGGTGGGGCGCCGCTGGGAGCCGCAGATGGACGAGGCCCACCGCGAACGCGAGTATGCGCAGTGGAAGAAGGCCGTCACGCGCTCCTTCGACTGGCGGTGAGCCACGCTCAGGGCGTGAGCACGATCTTGAGCGCTTCGCGGCGGTCGTAGGCCGCGTATGCCTCGGGCGCTTCCTCGAGCTTCATGTGACGCGTGACCAGAGCGCTCGGGTCGAGCACGCCGGCCGAGAGCATTGCCAGCACGCGGTCGACGTGGCCGATCACGTTGGCCTGCCCGCCCCGTAGCGTGATCGACTTCAGCCACATGAGCCCCATGTGCACCTCGACGCGCTCGGCGTAAACGCCGATGCACTGGATCGAGCCGCAGGCCCGCGTGAGGCGGATGGCGCTCTCGAGCACCTTGGGGTCGCCGACGGCGTCGATCGCCACGTCGACGCCGCGGCCTTCGGTGGCTCCGCGCACGGCGGCGCGCACATCCGACTCGCCCAGGTGCAGCGCCTCCGCGCCAAAGGACTCGGCCACGGCCAGGCGCTCTGGCACGGAGTCGATGGCGAACACGTGCGCCGCCCCGGCTGCCCGGGCGGCCTGCACGGCGCATAGCCCAACGGGTCCCAGTCCGAGGACCGCCGCCACGTCACCGGGGCGCAACCCGCTGTCATCGACTGCGTGGAAGCCGGTGCCCATGACGTCCCCAGCGAACAGGGCGGTGTCGCTGCTCATGCCCTCGGGCACCTTGCGCAGGACGAGGTTGGCGTGCGGAACGAGCGCCATCTCCGCCTGCGTCCCCTGCAGTGAGCCGAGCGTGGCCCCGTGGCCGAAGGTGCGCGAGTGCTCGCAGTTGTGGAAGAGGCCGCGGCGACAGAACCAGCAGCTGCCGCAGGCGGTCTGAAAGCAGCCGAGGACGCGGTCGCCCACCGCCGCCCGCGTGACCCCGTCGCCGACCGCGAGGACGGTTCCCACGTACTCGTGGCCGATCGTGAAGCCCGGCTCGATCTGCACGCGCCCATGGAAGATGTGCAGGTCAGAACCGCACACGCCCGTGGCTTCGACCCGCACGATGGCGTCTTCAGAGTCGACGATCTCCGGCTCGGGCCGATCCTCGACGCTGACCACGCCGGGGGCCTGGAAGGTGACTGCTCTCATGGCTGGCGCCAGCCTATCGACTCCGTCATGGGCCTTGATGCGTACGTACGATGGGTTAGAGCGTGTTCGACGACTGACTGAGATCGATCCGGATGTCGCCGGCGACCTCGGGTACTAGGCGTTACGTGAGATCCACACTCTGATCATCTCGTGCTACCCCTTCGCCCAGAAGCGCATCTCCGGTAGATCGCTCGAGTAGTAGCTCGTGACGTTCTTGCCGAGCACTGCCACCAGTTCACTGTCATACACCCAAACTCGGGGTGTGGCTTCGATGTAGTATTCGTCGGCCTTGTTGATTTTTTCCTGACGTTCCGGTTCCTTGGTCGTGACGGCCACTTCTCTCATCAGCTTGTCGGCCGCGGGAATGCAGACGTCAGTGTCGTTGAACTGATTGTTGGGCGGGCACTGCAGGTCATACGCCCAGTGGTAATCGGGGGCCACGACCTGCGGGCCGTCGAGGAACACCGTCGCCCCATCGTGGTTGGTGTAGACCACTTCCAGGAAGGCCGCCGGTGAGACGACCTGGACTTTGGCGTTCACTCCCAGCGCCTGCCAGGCGCCTGAGGCGGCAGTGGCGATTTCCCTGCCCACGTTGTCGCCCTGGCCCACGTAGATGGTGAAGCTGACCGGCGTTTTGATCCCCGACTGAGCCAGCAGTTCTTTGGCCTTGGTCAGGTCGGTCGGTCGTGGTGCTCCGACTTTGGCGTCATACCACGAGTAGGAGGGCATCCACTCGCCGAAGTACAGCTTGCCGTACCCATAGGCCACCTTCTGCAGGACCGCTTCGTAGGGGAAGGCGTAGCTGAGCGCCTGGCGGAAGTCCTGGTTCTTGAAGAACGGGTTCTTGCCGTTCTCGGGGAAGTTGAGCGTCTCCGCCTGGCGCGACTTGAAGGAGGCCACCGTGCAGCAGCCATTGCCCACCAGGCTGTGCGCCGCCTGGTTGGTCAAGCCAAGCGTGATGTCGGCGGCGCCCGACTGCGCGTCGAGCAGCAGCGTTTCGTTGTCGGGGATGAAGTTGAGGATGATCTTCTTGGTCTTCGGCGGTTCGAAGAAGTTCGGGTTCGCTTCGAGCACCAGCTGGTGGTTTGCGCTGTAGCTCTTGAGCAGATACGGGCCATAGCCAGCGTCGTGGCTTGCCAGCCATTGGTTCGGCGTGGCTTTCTTCACACCGCCGTGCTCTTCCACCAGCTTTGGGTCGTAGATGGCCCCTGCCGTCGGCGTCGAGAGGACCTGCAGCTGGTTGGGCGCCGGGCGCTTGTACTGGAAGACCACAGTCAACGGCCCAGTTGCCTTCACGGACTTGATCAGCGGCGGGGTGTAGTCCGTTTCCTCCAGCACCGAGTAGCCGCTCCCTTCCAGCTTGATGACCCGTTCGATCGACCACACCACCGCCTTGGCGTCGAGCGGGTCGCCGCTGGGGAACTCGAGACCGGGGCGGATCTGGAAGGTGAGCGTGCGATTGCCGTTGGAGTACTCATATGACCGGGCCACATAGGGCTTGACCGCCGTGATCGCCAGGTTCTGCTCCGTCGTCCCCGCCACCTTGCCGGGCACGTGCGTGACCTGGGTGAGCGTCGAGTACATCGAGCCGTCGAAGCCCGGGTCCTGATCGTTGTCCCCGAGGGCCGGGTCGAGCGTCGCCACAGGCACAGAGTTGTTGACGATCAGGGTCGCGTTGGGGTCGCTCGTCGCCTTGCTCAAGCCGGCCGAGCTCCCCGTGCTCGAGCTCGAGCTGCTCCCGCACGCTGCGAGGACGAGCATGGCCGCGACACCCAGCAGAGCCAACGCACCCCTCAGCGATCCTCGCCTGCCTTGACTTCTGACGCGCTTCATTGGGCCTCCATCGGTAGGGCGGACGATCGGGACTCTCTCCATGCGGCACAACCGGGCGACGGTCCTTTCACTGAGCGGAGTGGTTCCACGAGATGGATCAGGCTAGAGCATCGATCACCCGGCCCGCACGCGCGAGTGATCGTGGCGCGCCGCTCAGCAACTGCGGAGGATCTCACACGTGCGGATGTGACTCCCGAGCGAGAGCGTAACCGCCATCATCGGGAAGTTGTGTCGGCCGATCGCAGTCACCACCCACCGGAGCGACCCCAGGGTCCGAACGGCCCGCGCCGTAGCGGTGTGCGGGCGAGCAGCGCCCGTGCCCTGCGTGCCATCCTCGCCGACCGCAAGCTCGCCGCGCCGCTCGGTGCGCTCGCGCTGGTGGTCCTGTTCGCGATCTTTGCGCCGATCCTGCTGAGCAACGGACCGGACAAGCAGGACCTGATCAACTCGCTGGAAGCGCCCTCCTTCTCGCACCCCCTGGGTACCGATCAGCTCGGCCGCGACGTGCTCGCGCGCGTGGCCAGCGGCGCGCGCATCTCGCTGGTCGTGGCCACGCTCGTGACCATCGCCGGCGCGATCGTGGGCGGCCTGATCGGCCTGCTGGCCGGCACCCTCGGCGGGCCCGGCGACGGCGTGGCCATGCGCGTGATGGACTCCATCCTCGCCTTCCCCCCGCTGATCCTCGCCATGGCCGTGACCGTAGGCCTCGGCATCGGCCTCGGCACGGCCGCCATCGGCGTGGCGCTCGTGTCAGTGCCCTGGTACGCCCGCCTGCTGCGCAGCGAGGCCCTGCGCATCCGCTCGCTGCCCTTCATCGAAGCCGCCCGCGCCATGGGCGCCACCCGCGGACGCATCATCTACCGCCACATCGTCCCCCACATGCTGCCCGTGCTGTTCATCCAGATGGCCGCCGCCTTCGGCTACGCCGTCGTGGCCCTCGCCGGTCTCAGCTTCATCGGTCTCGGGGCCCAGGTGCCCACGCCCGAGTGGGGCGCGATGATGACCGACGGCCTCTCCTACACGCTGACGGGGCAGTGGTGGGTCTCGATCTTCCCCGGGGTCGCCCTGCTGATCACGGTCACAGCCGTGAGCATGCTCTCCGACCGGATGCGCGACCTGATGGATCCCCGCGGCCAGTACGCGAGGCTGTAGGCCGACGATGGCTCGTGTGATCGCACTGCGGGTGCTCGGCTCGATCGGAGCCGTCTTCGGCGCCACGATCCTCGCCTTCGTGATCATGCGGGTGCTCCCCGGCAACCCGGCCCGCCTGATCCTCGGGCCGCTCGCCACCCAGCATTCCGTCGCCGCGCTCAACCACCAGCTCGGCCTCGACAGGCCGCTCTACGTCCAGTACTGGCGCTACGTCTCAGACTTCTTCCAGGGCAACTGGGGCTACTCCTACAGCGATGGCGCCACCGTCAGGAAGCTGATCGGCGAACGCGCTCCGGCCACGATCGAGCTCGCGCTGTTCTCCTTCGTCATCACCTTGGTCGCCGCCGTCTCCCTGGCTCTGCTCTCCACCTATCGCCACCGTCCGATCGCCGACCGCATCGTCCGCGGCGTCTCCTACCTGGGCTTCGGCACTCCCCCCTTCTTCCTTGGCCTGCTGCTGCTGGTCGTGTTCTTCAAGACCCTGCACGTCCTTCCCGGTCCCGAGGGACGCCTCAGCGTGCAGGCGACGCCCCCGCCGGCCGTCACGCGCATGTACACCGTCGACGCGCTGCTAGCGGGAGAGCTCGGGACCTTCTGGCAGGCCTTCCTGCACCTGATCCTGCCCGCCCTGGCACTCGGCATCTCCTCGTTCTCGTTTCTCGTGCGGCTGCTGCGCGCGAACCTGCTCGAGGTCTCGCGCGAGCCCTTCATCACCGTCGCGCGCGGCAAGGGCCTGCGTCGCTGGAGCGCCTTCCGCCGTCACGCCCTGCCAAATGCCTTCCTGCCCACGCTCACCGCCGGCGGGCTCGTGCTCGGCGAATTCCTCGCCGGCAGCGTGCTGATCGAACATATCTTCAACTGGCCCGGCGTCGGCTCACTGGTGTTCGAAGCGATCGTCAAGCAGGACTACGCAATCGTGCAGACCTTCATCCTGCTCAGCGCCGTGATGTTCGTGCTCGTCAACCTCGCCGTCGACCTGCTCTACGCCGTGATCGACCCGCGCGTGCGCATCCCCACGGTGGCCACCGCATGAGCGACGGGCCCGCACTGTCGGTGCGCAACCTCAGCACCGTCTACGACACCGGCAGCTCGACCGTGCACGCCGTGCGCGACGTCAGCTTCGAGCTGCAGGCCACCGAACGACTCGGGGTCGTGGGCGAGTCCGGCTCGGGCAAGTCCGCCCTGGCCCTGTCGATCCTCGGGCTGATCGAGCCGCCCGGGCGCGTCGTCGCTGGCGAGATCGTGCTCTCTGGCAGAGACATCGCCAAGCTCTCCGACCGCCAGCTGAGCGCGGTCAGGGGCAAGGAGATCGCGCTGGTGCTGCAGGACCCCTCGAGCGCGCTGGACCCAGTCAAGACGATCGGCGCGCAGATCGTGGAGGCGCTCGCCGCACACGAGCCCGGCCTGCGGCGGACTGCCGCCCGCAAGCGCGCAGCCGAGCTGCTGCGCGAGGTCGACATCTCCCAGGCCGAGCAGCGCCTCGACGACTACCCGCACCAGTACTCCGGTGGTATGCGCCAGCGCGTGGCCATCGCCATCGCCATCGCCAACAACCCCCGCGTGCTGATCGCCGACGAGCCCACAACAGCGCTCGACGTGACCACCCAGGCGCAGGTGCTCGCCCTGCTCGACCGGCTTGTGGACGAGCACCGCACGGCCGTGATCCTGATCACGCACAACCTCGGGATCGTCTCCGACTTCTGCGACTCGGTGGCCGTGATGTATGCGGGACGCTTCGTCGAGAGCTCAGGCGTAGATCACATCTTCGAGGCCCCCACCCACCCCTACAGCGAGGCGCTGCTGAAGTGCGTGCCAAACCCCGAGCGCCTGGCCGAAGGACCGCTGCCGGCGATCACCGGCTTTCCCCCCGACCTCTCCCAGCTGCCCAGCGGCTGCTCGTTCGCTCCGCGCTGCCCCGTGGGGCGTGAGCTCGCCCAGTGCCACGAGCAGGCTCCCGTCCCCCACCACGTCACCGGGCCCGCGGGGCCGGCCAGCGTGGAGTGCCATTTCGCCGAGCAGCGCAGCGCGGAGGTGCGGGCATGAAGGACCCCGGGTCGAACGCAACCCCCGCGCCGGCGGCGCCCAGCGCAGGAGCGCAGCCGGTCCTGCAGGCGGAGGGCCTGTCCAAGTCCTTCGAGGTGCGTGGCGGGGATCGCTTTGGCCGCAAGCATCCCGTGAAGGTGCTCGACGACATCTCGCTCACCGTCTACCGCGGCGAGAGCTTTGGCCTGGTGGGGGAGTCGGGCTGTGGGAAGTCCACGCTCGCCCGCTGCCTGCTGCGTCTGCTCGAGCTGAGCGCCGGACGGGCGCTGTTCGACGGTGTGGATCTGGCCACCCTTGACCGTGACGAGCTGCGAGCGCTGCGGCGGCGGATGCAGTTCGTCTTCCAGGACCCCTTCGCCTCGCTGGACCCGCGCATGAGCGCCGGAGCGATCGTGGAAGAGCCGCTGCAGATCCACCGGATCGGAGAGGCCCACGAGCGCCGAGAGGCGGCTCTGGAGATGCTCGCCGACGTGGGGCTGACAGCCGAGCAGGCCACACGCCGACCGCATGCCTTCTCCGGCGGGCAGCGCCAGCGGATCGGCATCGCCCGCGCCTTCGTGCTGCGTCCCGAGGTCGTGATCCTCGACGAGCCCGTCTCCGCCCTCGACGTCTCGGTGCAGGCCCAGGTCCTCAACCTGCTGCGCTCCCTGCAGCAGCAGCTGGGTCTGACGTATGTGTTCATCAGTCACGACCTGGCCGTAGCCGAGTACTTCTGCGATCGCGTCGCCGTCCTGTATCTCGGCCAGGTGATGGAGATGGCCGACCGCGCCACCCTCTTCAACCGACCCCTACATCCCTACTCGGTCTCGCTGCTCAGCGCCGCCCCCATCCCGCTCGCTGGCGGGCGCGCGCGCCGCGCGAGCCGCCCCGCGCCGATCGGCGAGGTTGGCTCGGTGCTCGCACGCCCCCCCGGCTGCCCCTTCGAGCCACGCTGTCCCGTCGGCCATGGGCGTGACGTCTGCCGAGGCGAACGCCCGCCCGTAACCGAACCTGCCGCCGGCCACCAGGTGGCCTGTCACTTCCCGGGGGAGATGACAGCGGTGAGCGCTTCCTAGTGCATACGCGGGTCGATGTAGATGTCATCGATCTTCGTCGTGCCGGTAACGGCAGTGAAGCGAATTGCCATCTGGGCCGTGCCGTCTGAGGTGAGGCTCGCGGCGACCGAGGCTGTCAGTGCGGTAAGCGACGGCTGCCACTGACTGCTGAGCGCCACTACCCCTACAGGCACGACCAGCGATCCGAGCGGGGTCTTGTAGACGACCTGGACGAGCGCCAAGCCGAGCAGGCTGGAGTTGGCCGCGAAGAAGCGAAGTGTGGGATAGGCCGCATCCACGCAGGTGAAGGGCGTCTGAGCCGTTGCCCCCGCAGGGAGCGCCAGCGAGTAGGAGCCGGGCGATCCGGTCGCGTCGAACGGCTCGCTGCCGGCGACGCGGGCCGCTCCACCCGTGAGCGTCCAACCACTGAGCGATCCCTCGATGTCGCCGCCGGGCGCAAGCTCATAGGCGCTTTCGTCGTGCCACCGCGCGAACGGGTGCGTCAAAGGACTTTCATTGCACGGCTGGTTGTTCACGAGCGTGCCCGTAGCGGCGGCGGACTGGGCCGCTCCCGCGCCGAGCAGGCCGATCGTCGAGACCAGTCCCAGGGACAGAGCCCGCAGCGCCCAGCTCGCTCTGATGCGCTGCGTGAGATGAGAAGGGTGAAACACAAGAGCCTCCGTTGCCGTTTTCGCTGGCAGCCGAGCCATCTCGTTGCCGAGACCTCTTGCTTTGCGTCCCCGCCTCGCGACAGGTTTGCCTTGGGCAGCTCTTTTCGATTGCGACTACAGCGGCCGAAATCGCCGTGTTCCCGAGCGGGCCCACGTCGATTTGGACACATGTTCGCCACGGTGGGGTCGAGATGCCATGCGTTGGGGTGGACATCAAGTCAATCCCGCTGGGCATTGCTCAGCGCCTGGCGTCCGCTGCCGATGATCCACTGATGCTGTCTGCGTTCGCGGAATCCGATCGGCTGATCGCGGCGTTTGCCGAACGCACCGGTGGGCTCACCCGAGCCGACCGGCGCGGGGAGCTGGTCGCCGGCGGGAGCTTCCTGATCGCCGCTCTGGCCCTCGCCGCCGGCCACGGCGCGAATGGGACCTCGCTCGGGCTGGTCGTGCTGTTCGTCGCAACGATGGCCGCGGTGAGCAACGCGCGCCTCGATCTCGGCGCTGGCTTCACCGTCCCCACCGAGGTCGTGTTCGTGCCGATGCTGTTCGCGCTTCCACCAGCGTGGGCGCCCATCCTGGTCATGGTTGCGCTCATGCTCGGGATGCTCCCCGCCGTGCTCACCCGGCGAACCTCGCCCAAGCGCCTGGCGGCCGTGCCCGGCAACAGCTGGTTCGCGATCGGGCCAGCGGTAATTCTCACGGCCTTTGGCGATCACCGGCCCGATGCACACTGGGGTGTACTGGTACTTGCGCTCGTCTCGCAGCTCGCATGCGATTTCATCGCCAACCTCGTGCGCGAGCGCGTGCGCGAGGGAATGTCGATCTCGCTGCTGATCGAGGAGGCCTGGCGGGCCTACCTGCTGGACCTCGCGCTGGCTCCCCTTGGCGTGCTCGTCGCCGTAGCGGCCACCGGCAGAGCCTGGATGGTCCTGCTTGTCACCCCCCTGTTCTGGGTGTTGGTGTGGCTCGCATCCGAGCGGCGTTCCCGACTCGAGCAACTGGTGGAGCTCAACAACGCCTATCGCGGCACCGCCCTGCTGCTGGGTGATGTAGTCGAGGCCGACGACGGCTACACGGGCGCCCACTGCAAAGACGTCGTCCAGCTCTCCCTCGCCGTGGCCGATGCCCTCCGCTTGGACAGCGCCAGCCGGCGCAACCTCGAGTTCGGCGCCCTGCTGCACGACATCGGCAAGATCGCCGTACCCAAAGAGATCATCAACAAGCCAAGCAAGCTCACCGACAGCGAGTGGGAGATCATCAAGACACACACCACCGAGGGACACCGCATGCTCCAGCAGGTCGGCGGTGTGATGGGCGAGGTCGGCAGGATCGTGCGCTCACACCACGAGCGCTGGGACGGCAGCGGCTATCCCGACCGGTTGCACGCCGAGGAGATCCCGATCGAGGCGCGCATCATCGCCTGCTGCGACGCATACAACGCCATGACAACCACCCGCTCCTACCGCCGGGCGATGTCGAGCACCCATGCCAGATCTGAGCTCGAGAGCAACGCGGGCACTCAGTTCGATCCGCTCGTCGTCGAAGCACTCGGCCGCGTCATCGACAGCGGCTCCTCCCGCTAGTCCATACACGCAGTGCGTGGTCCACGAGCGCCCGAACGGGATGACATCCAGCGGTCGAGGTAGCATCGCATGGCGGCCCTTCGATGGCTATTTCGAGTCGACGCCCTAGACGGGACTATCGGCATCCCCCGGCGGGGGAGCCAGGAGATAGATGACCACCGCAAACCCCAGCACCGAACCGGCCTCGAACAGAATGTCGCGGATGCCGGTGCCCACGATTTCTCCCTGTGACACGGCGCTTCCACGGAAGCTTTCGAGCTGCTCGATCATCAGATAGACATGCAAGCCGACGAGGCCGAGTGCGGCCCCAAGTAGGCCGCACACAATGAAGAACGCCAGACCGCCAACCTGACCGGTGGCAAGATCCGGTGTCCAACGCGAGCCGGCGACCGCGCCAACGCTCATGCACGCGAGAAAGATAAATACTGGGACAAGCACCTGGTCATACTCGTCGAGCATCCGGACGGATCCCAACCCCGAGACAGAGGAGAAATACCATATGGCCGATACCCCGACGCTGTTCGTCTGCCACGGTGACGATGGCGGCCCGCGAATACATCCGTGCCGTCGCGTGCAGGAAGCGCTTCGCGCCGCACACATCGACTACGAGAAGGTCATCGCCGCGCACGGGAGCCCGATCCCGTTCCTGCGCAAAGGCTCGCGCGACGAGCTGCGCAGCGCTACCGGTGACACGAAGCTACCTGCGCTGAAGCTTGCTGACGGAACCGTCATCACCCACTCACGGGCGATCATCGACTGGGTTGGCGAGCAGAGCTAGGCTCCTCCACTCGCGCAGGAGCAGGTACAGGGGGATGGCGAACAGAGCCCAACGAACGCGGTCGCCGGTATCGTCACCCAGCGCGGCCAGAAGTCTCGCACGCGTAGTCACTTCAGCGGAGTACTTCCGAACCGCCCTCCAGTGACGCGTCCCCGAACAGCGTGCTGATCACCTCGTCGCGAATCTGGCGCCCGTCCAGCTTCGCCTCGGAGGTGAGCGCCTGGATGGCCAGACCGTTGAGGACCGCGTCGAAACGCCAGCTCCACGGTATCGCCCCGGGTGCGGCCGGCGGCGCGATGTCCTCGAGCGCAAGGTCGATGATCACGTACCAACTCTGCAGCCGCGCCTCGATCGTGCGACGCAGCTCCGGCAGGCGCACGGCCTCGCCGTAGGCGTTGATCCACACGCGCCAAGTCTCTGTCATCTCTCCGTCCTCGGCGAGTGCGAAGTCGAGCAGGGCGGTGAGTCGCTCGATCCCCGGCGGGATCCCGTCGATCGCGCGACGGTAGCTCTCCTGCGTGCGCTCGGATACGAACACCAGCGCCTGGGTGAGCAGATCCTGGCGGTTGGCGAAGTAGTGGTTGAGCATTCCCGTGCTGACACCGGCCTCGTCGGCCACCATCCGCATGGTCGACCCGGCAAACCCCTCCCGCGCGATCACCGCAGCGGCGGCGCGGCAGATCTGCTCCCTTCTGATCGGTCCCATCCCGAGCTTTGGCACCGCGTTCCTCCAGTCGAATCCTTGCCTGTCTCGTCTCGTCGTCGAGCGGTGGCGGAGCCACTTCCCGATCGAGTTCGAGGAGCATTCCTCCACAAAGTCATGATGCTAATGGTTGGGATGACATACCGCTCTCGAATTCGGACGGCTTGCGCGCCGCGGCTGGCAAGCCTAGTCGCATATCGCGTGATCGGTTTGCGATGGACTCCCGCCCGAAGGAAGCGCACACGAGCATCGAGCGCCCCGCCGATGCCGGCGCCGCGATGTCAGACGTGGTGAAGTTCAACGCGTTCGCTACCAACTTGGAGGAATATCCCGGCTATGCGACCTTCGTGCCGAACATGAGCGCGCGCATCACCTGCGACGTCGGTGGAACGTTCACCGACGTCGTTGTGAGCGACGCGAGCGGCCGTCTCACCATGGCCAAGGCGCTGACCCAGCCGGGACAGCTCTTCGGCGGAGTGCAGGCCGCGCTGGAGCGTGCCGCGGAGCAGTTGGAGGAAGACCTTTCGGGCCTGCTTGGCAGAGCATCGCTGTTCATCTTCTGTACCACGCAGGCGACCAACGCGATCCTCGAGGGGACGACCGCGAAGACTGCCTTCCTATGCACGGAGGGCTTCCCTGACATCCTCGTGCGTCGCGAGGGTGGATCGCTGCGCCCCTACGACTACACGCGACCGTTTCCCGAGCCTTACGTCCCCCGCCGGCTGACGTTCGAGATGCCCGAGCGCATCGGCTCTGACGGCATGGTGCTGCGCCCGCTCGAGGAGGGCCCGGCCCGCGCACAGCTCGCCGCGGCGCGCGAGCTCGATGTGCAGGCGGTGTCCGTGTGCCTGCTGTGGTCGACGGCCAACCCCGCTCACGAGCTGGCCTTGGGGGAGCTGATCGAGCAGGAGCTGCCCAGGGTGCCCTACTCGCTCTCGCACCAGATCAACCCAATCGTGCGCGAGTACAGACGCGCCTCGGGCACCTCGATCGACGCCTCGCTGAAGCCGCTGATGCAACTGCACCTGCCAGAGATCGCGAGCGGCTTGGCTGCCGGCGGGTTCGCCGGCGAGTTGCTGGCGGCGAGCTCGGCAGGTGGGGTGGTGCCCATGCAGGAGCTGATCGACAGCCCCCTGTGGTCGGTTCGCTCAGGACCATCGCTGGCGCCCGTGGCGGCGCGCACGATCGCCGGGGCGGAGACAGGCAGCGGCGACGTGATCGTGTGCGACACGGGCGGCACCAGCTTCGACGTCAGCCTGGTGCGCGACGGAGATCTCGTGTTCACGAGCGAGACGTGGCTCGGCGAGCCCTTCGCGGGACACCTCACGGGCCTCTCCTCGGTCGACGTGCGCTCGATCGGCGCCGGCGGCGGCTCGATCGCCTGGGTCGACCCGGGCGGACTGCTGCGCGTCGGGCCGGAGAGCGCACGGGCCGACCCCGGACCGGCCTGCTACGGGCGCGGCGGCACGCGCCCCACGGTCACAGACGCTGCGCTGGTGCTCGGATACGTCGATCCCGACCGCTTCCTCGGCGGGGCGATGGTCCTCGACACGGCAGCCGCCGAGCGCGCCCTGGGCGAGCTCGCGGGCACGCTCGGGGTTCCCGTCGAGCAGGCCGCGCACGCGGTGCTCTCGATCGCCAACGAGCGCATGATCGCCGCGATCCACGAGCTGACGGTGAACGAGGGGGTCGACCCGCGCGAGAGCACCCTGGTGGCGGGCGGCGGCGCGGCCGGCCTCACGATCCTCCCGATCGCACGTGAGCTGGGTTGCCGCGAAGTCTTGATCCCGCGCGCCGCCGGCGTGCTGTCGGCGTTCGGGGGCCAGCACTCGGACATCGTGCGCGAGGTGAGCGCGCCGTTCGTGACCAACTCGCTCGAGTTCGACTTCGACGGCGTGCGCGACACGATCGCGCGGCTGGCCGAGCGCCTGGGGGCGTTCGAGGCCGAGCTGCCCGAAGGAGTGGCAGGGGAGCTTCAGCGCCGCTACTTCGTCGAGGCCCGTTACGCCTACCAGGTGTGGGACCTGTCGATCCCGCTGGCGGGCGACGCGATCGCCGACGAGGGCACGCTGGCACGGTTGATCGAGAGCTTCCACGATGCCCACGAGCGGATCTTCGCCGTGCGCGAGCCGGGGCAGAAGATCGAGATGAGCCAGTGGAAGGGCCGCGCGATCGCCTCGACGACCAAGCCGCCGCTTGGTGTGAAACGCACACACGCAGAGCCGCCGCACGTGCATCGTGCCCGGCCCGCTTACTTCCCCGACCTGGGCGCCGTCGAGATCCCCGTGCACCTTGGCGAGCAGCTGGAGGCCGGCTCGCGGCTCACGGGCCCGGCGCTGGTAATCGAGCCCGAGACCACGATCGTCGTGTATCCCGGCTGGAGCGCTGAAGTCACAGCGCTCGGCAACTACAAACTGGAGCTCCAGCCATGACTGCAGGGCCCGACGGCACCACCGGCCTCAGCGAGCTCGACCCTACGCTGATGGCGGTGCTGGCGCACCGCTTCGAAGCGATCGTGCGCGAGATGACCAACACCCTGTTCCGCACGGGGCGCAGCTCGATCTTGAACATGGCGCGCGACTTCTCCTGCTCGATCATCACGGCCGAAGACGAGCTGTTTGCGGCCGCCGAGGGGCTGCAGGTGCACGTGCTCGGCGCGGGGCTGCAGACAGCCTCGATGCGAAGGCTGCACCCCGAGTTGCGCGAGGGCGACGCCTTCCTGCACAACGACCCGATGCTCGGCAACACTCACACAGCCGACCACACGATCCTCGTGCCCGTGTTCGTCGGCGGCGAGCACATCTTCACCGCCTCGGCCAAGGCCCATCAGGCCGACTGCGGCAACGCCGAGCCCTCCACCTATGTCACCTACGTCGAGGACGTCTACGCCGAGGGCGGCCTGATGTTCCCCTGCGTGAAGGTGCAGGAGGACTACAAGGATGTCGAGGACGTCATCCGCATGTGCCGCCGGCGCATCCGCGTGCCCGAGGTTTGGTACGGGGACTACCTCGCGACCATGGGCGCGGCCAGGATCGGCGAGCGCCGCCTGCAGGAGGTGATCGCCCGCTATGGCACCGACACGATTCGTGCCTTCATCAGCGCATGGCTCGACTACTCCGAGCGCTCGATGGAGCAGGCCATTCGCAAGCTGCCCGCGCGTCAGCTGCGGGCGCGCTCCCAGCACGACCCGATCCCGGGCCTCCCCGATGGCGTGGAGGTGAACGTCACGATCGACGTCGACCCGGATGGGGGACGCGTGAGCTTCGACCTGCGCGATAACCCCGACTGCATCCCGTTCGGGCTGAACGTGTCGGAGAGCTGCGCCCGCGGCGGCTGCATCATCGCCCTGCTCAACTGCCTGCCCGAGGACATACCCCGCAACGCCGGCTCCTTCCGCCGCGTCGAGGTGCTGCTGCGCAAGGGGTCGATCATGGGCGGGCTGGTGGAGCCGTACTCGGCCTCGGTTTCCACCACCAACGTGCTCAACCGCATGATCAACGCGGCTCAAAGCGCCTTCTGCCAGCTCGGCGACGGCGAGGGGCTGGCCGAGGGAGCGGGCGCCATGGGCGTCGGCTATGCGGTCTTCTCGGGCGCCTATCCGGGCGGGTGGGGATCGAATCCGGGCAAGCCATATGTGAGCGAGATGGTGATCGGCAACAACGGCGGACCCGCCTCGCCTCACTGCGACGGCTGGATCACATACGCGATGCCCGACTGCTCGAAGACCATTTACGTCGACAGCGTGGAGATGCTCGAGCGCACCTATCCGCTGCACTTTCGCTCCCTCCGGCTCCTGGCCGACTCTGGCGGAGCCGGACGGTTGCGGGGAGGGCCGGCGTCAGAGGTCGTCCTCGGGCCCAGCGCAACGCCACTTCGCATCTTCTACCTGGCCGACTTCGCCAGGCACCCGGCCCAGGGCGTGAGCGGCGGGCTCGCCGGCACGGCGGCGTCGGTGGCTGTGATCGACGCGGACGGGAGCGAGGTCCAAGTGGAGCCGGTGGGCGACTCGCTGTTGGCGCAGGGTCAGTGGATCAGGGGAATCGAGGCTGGCGGCGGCGGCTACGGCGATCCGTTGGAGCGCGACCCGCAGGCCGTGCTGTCGGACGTGCTTGAACGCTGGGTCAGCGCCAGGGCCGCACACGACGTCTACGGCGTTGTCCTCTCCGAGCACGGGCCCGGCGGTGAGCTGTTGGTAGACCCGCTCGCCACACGCGAGCGGCGCGATCAGTTGCTCATCGCGGGCCCCTCTGGGAGCGGCAGCGGAGCCCGAAATCGATGACGCAGCCCTTGCATCGCAACTGCCACCTCGACTATGCTGCATATCAGCCAGTCGATATCCAAAATTCCCGTGCACTTACACCTAATCAACGCACGGGAGAGAGCCAGTGTCACGTGTCTGACTACGACAGGACGGCGATCGAACAGGAGTACCTGCGACTGACTCCAAGCTCGGCGCGGATGATGGAGCGAGCGGCACACTCGATGCCGCGCGGCCTGACACGCACCCTCAGCTGGTTCGCTCCCTATCCGGTCGTCTTCGACCGCGGCCGCGGAGCAACGCTGCACGACCTCGACGGCAACCGCTACATAGACCTCTTCAGCAACGGCATGAGCCTGATGCACGGGCACGCCTATGGGCCGATCGAAGAAGCACTACGCGAGGCGCTGTCTCGCGGCACGGCTTGGCCAGGAACGTCGCTGCCCCAGGTCGAGTTTGCCGAGCTTCTGTGCGAGCGGGTACCGGGCGCGGAGCAGGTGCGCTTCACCAACACCGGTACCGAGGCCACGATGCTGGGGGTGAAGCTCGCCCGCCATGTCATGGGCCGGACGCTGATCGTCAAGGCCTGGAACGGCTTCCACGGCTCCTATGACGACCTCGAGGCCGGCCTGCACGGGCACGGCGAGCTAGCGGGCCGAGTGGCACTTGCGAGGTTCGGCGACCTCGACAGCTACAGAGCCACGCTCGAGCGCCACCGCGGCGAGGTGGCAGCGATCGTGGTCGAGCCTGTGCAGTACACGGGCATTGTCACACCCCCACCCGAGGGCTTCCTGGCGGCTCTTCGCGAGCTCACGCGCCAAGCCGGCGTCCTGTTCGTGCTCGACGACAGCCTGATGTTCAGACTGGCCCAGGGCGGCTCGGCCGAGCGCTTCGGGATGGACGCAGACATAACCTGCCTCGGCAAGTGGGTTGGCGGGGGGCTGCCCATTGGTGTCGTGGCCGCCTCGGGCGAGCTGATGAGCACTTTCGACATCGCCCCCGAGCGACCGCTCTACCACGGCGGCTCATTCAATGGCAATCCACTCGGGATGATCGCCGGGAAGATCGCCGTGCACGACCTCAAAGCAGCGGACATCGCGCGCATCGAAGCGCAGGGCGAGAGGCTGCGGGCAGATATCCAGCTCGCGTCCGACTCGACGGGCGTGCCCGTGTGCACCAGGGGCGTGGGCTCGGCGTTCGGCCTATATGTGCTCGGAGGAGCAGGCGGGGCGATCGACTGGGAGGCGACTGGGCTGCTGCATCTCGCCGCTGTGAACCGTGGTGTCTACTACGGCGCCGGCGGCGAGTTCGGGCTCTCGACGGCGCTCACCGATCTCGAGGTAGCACAGGCCGGCGCTGCGTTGCGCAGCGCCCTCGCCGATGTGGCCGAGTCTGTCGGCGAGCGCGTTTAGATGGTTGACCACTGGCAGTGAACTGCCTGCACGTTTCGTTCGTGCGATACAACTAGCCGCGTGCCAGGGGCCGTTCAGCCGATTGCGCGCAACCTGCGTCGCTGGAGGAAGACCCGCGAGATGACGCTCTCCGCCCTCGCCGAGCAGGCGGGCGTGGCCAAGTCGACCGTGTCGTTGATAGAGCGCGGACAGGGCAACCCCTCGATCGACACCGTGTGGGCGCTCGCGGCGGCGCTGGGCGTTCCCTTCGCCAGCCTTTTCCACGACGAGCCGCCGAGCGGCGATGTGAGCGTCGTGCGCGGCAACGACGCCGCCCTCGTTGCCATCGACCAGGCCGGACTGGAGAGCGACGGCCTGATCATCCGCCACCTGCTCACGCGCACGGGGGGCGCCCTGATCGAGATCTACACGGTGACCCTCGACGAAGGCGCGGTGCACCACGCCGGGGCGCACGTGGGCGGCCTGTTCGAGCACCTCACGATCACCGCGGGGACCGTTGAGATCTCTACCGACGCCTTCTGCGAGATCGTCTGCGAGGGCGATCTGATCAGCTTCCGCGCCGACCGGCCGCACACTTACCGCGTGATCGACGGCCCCGTGCGCTTCGTCGCGGTGCACGAATACCCCAAGGACCAGCCCTAGAAAGATCTGCTCCCTCCAGGGGGACCCTGCCGCATGCGGCAGGGTCACATGCGCCGGACATGCAGAGGCATACGGTCCGCCCGACCGTACCATCGCGGCCCGTCCGTACGATCGCCGTATGAACACGGCCAGGGATGAGGTACCTAGCGATGGGTATGCGCTCGCCTACCGCGAGGCCCGGAGGGGATTGGAGGATCAGGAGAGGTCGGTAGTCGAGCTGCGGACGCGTGCCGGCGCTCTGATCGCTGCTGCGGCGATAGCGACCTCGCTCTGCACATGGGCCGGAGCGCAGAACTGAATCGTCGTCAGCTCAGAGCGCTGACGGGGGTTTTTCGTGTCGGCGCGCTTTTGCTGGTCGTCGAGGTTCTGGCGTGGGTGGTTGCCCTCATGGTCCAGAGCTAGACTGAAGCAATGTTCGGCAAGCCGACTCCCAAGCCTCCCCCCGCTCCCCCGGCGCCACCACGCCCCCAGCCTCTGCGTCCCAGCCCGATGGTCGGCGAGATGCGTGGCGTCAATTCGAGCCGCTAGCTTCCGCTCACGCCTGCGCCGCGAATCGCCGGCGCTTTACAGTAAGGGGGATGTCGACAGAGACGTCCGCGCGCGGGTCTCGGCCCGGTCGGGCCGACCGGCCGGAGCATCCCCGGCTGGACGTGCTCGAAGCGGTACAGGAGCGCGTGCTGTGGCTGGCCATGAGCATCGTGCATCACGCCAACAAGGTGCGCAATAGCAGCTCCGGTGTGAAGGTCGGCGGCCACCAGGCCTCCTCGGCGTCGATGGTGAGCATCATGTCGGCGCTCTACTTCGAGCATCTGCGCGCCCCCGACCGCGTGTCGGTAAAGCCGCATGCCGCACCCGTCCTGCACGCGGTCAACTACCTGCTGGGGAACCTCGACGAGCGCTACCTGACCGAGCTGCGCGCCTTCGGCGGGCTCCAGAGCTATCCCAGCCGCGCCAAGGACCCCGATCGGGTCGACTTCTCCACCGGCTCGGTGGGCATCGGCGCGACGGCCACGCTGTGGAGCGCCCTCGCCCACCGCTATGTGGCCGGCCACTTCGAGGTTCCGCAGGGAGGGCGCCACGTCGCGCTCGTGGGCGACGCTGAGCTCGACGAGGGCGCCATCTGGGAAGCGCTCGTCGATCCGCTCGTGGCGCGCCTCGGTGAGGTCCTGTGGATCGTCGATGTGAACCGCCAGTCGCTCGACCGCGTGGTCCCCGACATAGCCGTTGCGCGCCGGGCTGCGATGTTCGAGGCTGCCGGCTGGCAGGCGATCACGCTCAAATACGGGCGGCGCCTGCGCGAGCTGTTCGCGCGTCCCGGTGGAGAGACGCTGAGGCGCCGCATCGACGCAATGCCCAACGAGGAGTACCAACGCCTGCTACGGCTGCCCGTCGCGGAGCTGCGCGAGCGCCTGCCCGGAGAGGGACACGGCCGGCGCGACGTCGAGCGAGTGCTCACCGAGGTCGACGACGCCGACCTGTCGGCCTCGCTCAGGGACCTGGCAGGCCACGACCTTCCCGATCTGCTCGCCGCGTTCGCCCAAGCAGATGAGACGAGCGATCGCCCGACGGTGATCTTCGCCTACACGATCAAGGCATGGGGCCTGCCCACCGAGGGTCACCCCGCCAATCACTCGGCGCTGCTGACGAGCGCTCAATGGGAGCAGCTCGGCGTGGATCTGCACGCCGATCCTGGCGACCCCTGGGCCCGCTTCGAGGAGGGCTCGCCCGAGGGTCGACTGTGCTCGTCCGCCGCCGAGCGCCTTCAGCGCGAGGAGCCCAAGCGCCACGATCCACCTGCAATACCGCGCGATGTGGGACGCGAGCACAGCGGCGCGGTGTCGAGCCAGCAGGCGTTCGGGCGCTTCTTCATGGACCTCGCTCATGCGGCGCCCGAGGCGGCCGCATCGGTGGTTTCTGTCAGTCCCGACGTCGCCTCCTCCACGAACCTCGGCGGCTGGATCAACCGCGCCGGAGTTTGGAGTGTCGGCGATCGCATCGACTGGTTCGCCGATGACAGCGACACGCTCGTGCGTTGGCGGGAATCCGAGCACGGGCAACACATCGAGCTCGGCATTGCCGAGGGCAACCTCGTCGGCCTGCTCGGCGAGCTGGGTGCCACCTTCTCGCGGGACGGTCGACCGCTGCTGCCGATCGGGACCTTGTACGACCCGTTTGTCAACCGGGCGCTCGAGCAGTGGTCGTTCGGCATCTACGCAGGGGGACAGTCGATCCTCGTGGGCACCCCCGCCGGGGTCACGCTCGCCCCCGAGGGCGGCGCCCACCAGTCGATCATCACTCCTTCCGTGGGAATCGAGCAACCGCGCTGCATCGCCTGGGAGCCGGCCTGGGGCCAGGACCTCGAGTGGATCCTCCTGCACGCCCTCGGCCTGCTCGGGCGCGAGGACGGCACCTCGGCCTACCTGCGCCTCAGCACCCGGCCCCTCGATCAAGCGCTCGCCCGGCTACCGGCCGATCCCGCCCAGCGCGAGCAACGCCGGCGGCAGGTGCTCGCGGGCGGCTACCGCCTGCGGGAGAGCGCCGGGACGCCCGCGGTCACGCTCGTGGGCATGGGCGCGATCATGCCCGAGGTGCTCGGCGCCGCCGAGGAGCTGCATGCGGCCGGCCTCGCCGCGGACGTGATCTGCCTGACCTCGCCCGATCTGATCTTCAGGGCGCTGCAGACGCGCCAAGGCCTCTACGAGGGCGAGGAGCAGGTGCTCGGCGAGCTCTTTCCCAGCTCGCGCAGCTCGCCAATCGTGAGCGTGCTCGACGGGCACCCCCACACCCTCGCGTACCTCGCGGCGATCGACGGCGCCCCTATCGCATCCCTCGGCGTGCAGGACTTTGGGCAGTCCGGCGACGTCCAGGACCTCTACCGCCACTTCGGGATCGACACCGACACGATCCTCGGCGCCGCCCTCGACCTGATCGGGTGAATGGCCGCCGGCGCTGTGAGGCGCCGCCGGCTCAGGCGCTCGAGACCTCGCGCAGCGCTCCCGTCTCCGGGTTGAAGACAAAGCCCCTGATGTGCTCGCGGGCGGGCAGCTCACGCGCTGAGCGCAGCCGTGCGAGGCTCTGACGCAGCGTCTCCTCGACGTCGTCAAAGGCCCCGAGGCGCCAACCTGGTAGTACGCCGTCGCGCGCGAGCGCCTGGGTGAACTCATCCTCGGAAGCGCCGTTCAGCCCGCAGCCGTCGTGCATGACCACAACCACCTCCTCGGTGCCCAGCAGCCGCTGGGATGCGCTGAGCGAGCGCAGCGCATCGTCGGTGACGAGACCGCCGGCGTTGCGGATTATGTGCGCGTCGCCGCGCTCCAGGCCAAGCATCGGGAAGAGATCGATGCGCGTGTCCATGCAGGACAGCACGGCCACCTTGCGGCGCGGCCGAGGGCTGAGGCCAGGGGCGGCGAGCTCCTCGACACGCTCGCTCGCGGCGGCCAACATCTCATCTGCATGGGGCATATTCGAGCGAGATGGTACGCGCTCGCGCACCTGGGCGCCGCCGCGCATGGCTGCCGTGAAGCGAGGAGTCAGGCGACAGCAGCGAGAGTCTCGCCTGCGGTCTGCGCCGAATCGAGCGCGCGATCGAGGCAGCGGTAGACGGCTGGGTGCACCGACATCCCACAGTGGCTCGAGTCGACCTCGACGTGCTCGGCGTGGGGGTCCAGGCAGGCACGCCAGTCGACGATCGCATCGCTGCGCGAGTAGACGGCATACGCCTCGATGTCCTTGGGCAGCGGCTCTGAGAGCTCCTGCTCGAAGCGCTCGCAGCAGCCTCCGTCGCGGCAGCTGCCGGAGAACAGGCCGGGCATTCCCAGATCGCCGAGGCGGGCCAGCCACTGCACGGTCCGGAGCACGGGCGCTGAGACGGCCAGCCCGTCGCGTACGGGCGAGCCGAGCATGACCAGCCCGCAGACGAGCTCCGGGCGGCGCACGGCAAGGGCGCGTGCGAGCGCGCCGCCGCGACTCTGCCCGATCAGGAACACGGGCCCTTCACCGCGGTCGGCCAGGCGCTCGAGCTGGGACTCCAGGCGCGTGACGATCCGCTCGGCGCAGTCGACGTTCACGAGCATCCCGCTGCTGCCCACCCGATGACCACGCCTGCGCAGCCAGTGACGCATCATCGTCAGTGACGAGTCCCCCGCCATGAAGCCGGGGATGAGCAGCACCGGCGGTACATCGGCGCGGGGTCGCACGGGACGAAGCGCGCCGGAGGCAAGCAGGCGGGCGAGCTCCCCGCTGTAGCGAAGCTCCCCCCACATCGGCGCGATCGGCGCACCGATGTTGGCTTGTAAAGACATAGTTGACATAGAGTAGGGCCGATGGAGCTCGCCGACAAGCACATCGTGGTCACGGGCGGAGCGGGCGGCATCGGGCGAGCGCTCGTGCGCCGCTTTGCCGCCGAGGGTGCACGCGCGGTGGTCGTGGCCGACCGTGCGCTCGATGGCGCGGAGGCGATCGCGGGCGAGGTCGGCGGTCTCGCCGTCGAGCTGGACGCCGGACGCGAGCAGAGCGTGTGCGCGCTCATCGCCGAGGCAACCGCTGCGAACGGACCGATCGACATCTTCATCTCGAACGCCGGAGTCCCCGGCGCCAGGGGCGGCCCCGAGGCGGAGGACGAGGTCTGGGACGAGGCTTGGCGGGTGAACGTGATGGCCCACGTGTGGGCCTCGCGCGCGCTGCTGCCGCAGATGCTCGAGCGCGGCGAGGGCTACCTGATCAACACGGCATCGGCGGCCGGGCTGCTCACCCAGGTCTCATCGCTCATCTACAGCGTCACCAAGCACGCCGCCGTCTCGCTGGCCGAGTGGCTCGCGATCGAATACGGCGACGCGGGCGTGCGCGTGTCGTGCATCTGCCCGCAGGGCGTGCGCACGCCAATGCTCGACCTGGCGATGGACGAGCCGGCGGGCGCTGCCGCGCTGACGTCCGGGGGGCTGATCGAACCGGAGGACGTGGCCGATGCGGTGGTCTCGGGCATCGGCGACGAGCGCTTCCTAATTCTCCCGCACGAGAACGTGGCGGGCTTCATGGCCCTGAAGGGCTCTGACCCAGAGCGCTGGCTGAAGGGCATGCGCCGACTGGTGCGAGAGGCACGTCGGGCAGACGCAGGGTCGGCCGGCTCCTAGCTCAACCCGTAGCGCGCGAGCGTGGGCTCGCTGTGGGAGCAGATCAGCTCGACCTCCTGGCCGTGGCGCTGGGCGAGCTCCCGCAGACGCTCGACGTTGCCGCGACGGGCCTCGCCGTCGACCTGGTCGAAGGCCGCAAACGCACGCAGGCCCGGTGGGCAGTGCGGCGGCGTCTGCACCTCGCCGTGATGGAAGTACGCGTCGCCGCAGTGAAGCAGCCAGCCATCGCCCTGGCGGATCGCGACCCCCGTATGCCCCGCCGAGTGCCCGATCAGGGGGATCAGGAGAATCTCAGCGTCGCTGTCGGGTAGGACACGAACGCCGTCGAAGCCGAACCACTCCTCGCCGCCGCCCTCGTGCTGCACCCACCGCGGGCCATGAGCCCAGTGAGCTGCGACGTAGCGCAGCCGCTCTTGCCAAGGGGGGTTCAGCGCTGCCTGCAGCTCGCGACCGAGGAGGTGCACCTCGGCGTCGGGGAAGTCGGGCAGGCCGCCGGCGTGGTCGAGGTCGAGGTGCGTGGTGATGATGTTTCGCACATCGCCGGGCTGGAAGCCGAGGGCACGGATCTGCGAGATCGCCGTCTCGCCGGCGTCGAGCACGGGACGTACGAGCGCACCGAAGGCCCGGCCGAGCTGGCGGGGCTTGCGAACGTCGTCGAGGCCGAACCCGGTGTCCACGAGCACCAGCCCCTCGGCGCCCTCGATCAGCAGGCAGTGGGCGACCAGCTTGGCCGGGGCCAGAAGTCCGCCCTCGCCGGTGAGCATGCGGGCTCCACGCGGGCACATGGTTCCGCAGTTGAGATGGTGGATCGCGCGTGGAGAGCTGTTCATCGCGGATGGAGCGCAGCCGTGTTGCGGGCGCAGCCCAGCTTATTGGGCTGCTGCCGCCTGGGGGTGGACAGCGGGCTCGCCGGCTCGTGGCGCGCACATCGCCCGCCCGTGGCGGATGAGGTCGGCGGCGCGCTCGGCCAGCGCGATCGTGGGAGCGTTGGTGTTGCCCCGGGGCACGGTGGGCATGACCGACGCGTCGACCACGCGCAGCCCCTCCACGCCGTTGACGCGCAGCTGCGGATCGACGACGGCGTCTGCGTCCTCCCCCATGCGGCAGGTGCCGACGGGGTGGTAGATCGCGAAGGTGGTGCGCGCCACGTGCGCCCTCAGCGCCGCGTCGCTCCCGTCGGCCGGGAGGTTGAACGGCTCGGCGCAGTAGGGCCTCATTGCCGGTTCTCCGCAGATGTCGATCGCCACCTTCAGCCCTGAGACCATCCGCTCGAGATCGTCGCCCGCGGTGTAGAAGGCGTTGTGGATGATCGCCTTGGCCGTGGGGTCGTTGGAGGCGAGCCTGACCGAGCCGCGACTGTGCTCTGTCAGCAGGCACGGCGAGACCCACACGCCGTGTGCCTGGGGGTCGCGCATCCCCTCGTCGACGATGTGCACGGGCGCGACGTGGAACTGGATGTCGGGCGCAGGCGCGCTCGGATCGACGCGGGTGAAGCCGCCGGCCTCTGCGAGGTTCGAGGCGAACGGGCCCCTCCGCTCGGCTTCGTAGCGCTCGAGCGCGGCCGGCTCGAGCGCGAGCAGCAGGCTCTCGGGCTCTGGCGTGGTCCACACGAGCTGCGTGGCGGGATGATCAGAGAGGTTCTCGCCGACAGCGGGGCGGTCGAGCAGCACCTCCACCTCGCGCATCGTCAGGTGCTCGGCCGGTCCGAGGCCCGAGAGCATCAGCAGCTGGGGCGAGTTGTAGGAGCCGCCGCAGAGGATCACCTCACGCTCGGCGCGCAGCTCCTGCACCTGCCCGAGCTGGCTCGCCTGCACTCCCACCGCGCGCGTGCCCTCGAACAGGACACGCTGGACGAGCATGTAGGGCATGACTGTCAGGTTGGCGCGCTCGGCTGCCGGGTGCAGGTAGGCGACGGCGGCGCTCGCACGCATGCCCTCGCGCTGGGTCACCTGGTACATGCCGACCCCGTCCTGGCTCGCGCCGTTGAAGTCCTCGTTGGCCGCCAGCCCGGCCTGCACACCAGCCTCGACGAAGGCGTGTGAGATCAGGTTGTGCGAGCGCTCCTCGCTGACGGGCAGCGGTCCTCCCGACCCGTGCCACTGCGAGGCGCCGCGCTCGTTGTCCTCGGCCTTGATGAAGTAGGGCAGCAGATCCGACCACGCCCACCCGGGCACTCCCCAGGCGTCGTAGTCGAGCGGGTTGCCGCGGATGTAGACCATCGCGTTGACCGACGAGGAGCCACCGAGCACGCGACCGCGAGGAAGCGTGATCCGGCGTCCCAGGCACTCGGACTCGGGCGCCGAGTGATAGTCCCAGTCGACCTCCGTGGCGCCCAGTTTCAGGTAGCCGAGCGGGACGTGGATGTTCTGGTTGACATCCGGCGGACCCGCCTCCAGCAGCAGGACGCTCACGTCCGGGTCCTCGCTGAGGCGGTTGGCGAGCACACAACCGGCAGAGCCCGCACCCACGATCACGTAGTCGTACATACCTCACTCCCTCCTGCCGTTTGACGCGCCACTCGAGCGTCGGCGCGTCCCCATGCCGCTTGCAACGACTGTGAGCATGCCACTTTCACGCGGGCCACGGGGTGGGAGCCTTCTCACCTGACGTTTACCTCCTGTGTATCCACAGCGGCGTAAATCAGCCAATGCGAGCGATCGAGGACGTGCGTAACCGTCGGCGGATCGCGCTGCTAACCGTCCCGCTCGTACTCGCTGCGCTGGGCGCATACGCGTTCGCCGGCACTGATCGATCGGCACCGAGCCCACGAATCGCTGTGAGGACGGCGGACCGTGGAGGGCTTGCGCCCACAGCCAGGGCGAGCACCGCCGCGACCGCTCGTGTAATCCCTCCGCCCCCGCCGCTGCAGGTCAACGCCCCGCAGGGGAGTGGGGCAGCGTGGACTGTCACCGCGCGTGTGCACGGCCGGCCCGCGGCATGGCTGGCCGCCCGCTCGGGGGTGACGCTGATGCGCTTCGACCAGTCCCTGGTCCATCTCACACTCCACGCCGGAATCACAGACGGTGGGGAATCCGGGTGGACCTATGGCGATCGCATCACTCCGGGTGAGATCCACAAAGTGATCGCCGGCTTCAACGGCGGCTTCAAGCTGACATACACCCATGTGGGCTTCCTCTCGGGCCGGCACGTGGCGGCCCCGCTCAGCGTCGGGTTGGCGTCGATCGTCACCTATACAGACGGAACGAGCGACATCGGCGCGTGGCGCGCCGGGGTGCCAAGCGCACACAAGGCCGTCTTCTCAGTGCTGCAGAACCAGCGTCTGCTGGTCGACCGCGGCGTGACCGCGGCGAGCGTGAACGGATGCATCCTCGCCTGTTGGGGCGGCACCGTCGGGTCGGTTGCCGTGGTGCCCCGCTCGGGACTGGGAATCACCGCGAGCGGGCAGCTCGTGTGGGCCGCCGGTGAGCGGCTGACACCGGGCGGCCTGGCTCATGCTCTGATCGCCGCAGGCGCCATCAGGGCGATCGAGCTGGACATCAACTACGACTGGGTCGCCGGCTACCTCTACGTCCACCATCCGAGCGGCCCCTCAGCGGTGCCCGTCGTGCCCGGCCAGCACGGCATAGCGGGCGAACTGCTCGCGCCCGACAGCCGGGACTTCCTGGCCGTCGTATCCAACTGACGCTCCTCAGGGCTCCTCCGCCCGTTGCCGGGCGAGCTCGGCGATCTCCTCGCGTGCGCGGCGCAACCGCGACTCGGCGCTCTGGCATCGGCGTTCGAGCTCGCTCAGTCGTGCGGTGCTGGTGAGCTTCGGCCCGTAGGACTTCGCCTTGTAGAGGTCGTAGCGCTCGCGGTGATAGCGCGCTTCGTCCTCGAGCTCCTCCAGACGGCGCGAACCGATCATCGTCCGGCCCTACTTTGGACGAGCTTGCCGAGCTGGCGCTCGGGAGCGACGCTGACCACATCCCAAGCGAGGCCCGTACGGCGCAGGGCGGAGATGACCCATGCGGAAGGATCCAGCTGCCACCAGCGCAGGCCATGGCGCGCAGAGGTGGGGAAGGCGTGGTGGTTGTTGTGCCACGCCTCGCCCAGCGTGGGCAACGCCAGCCAGAAGACGTTGCGCGACTCATCGGCGGTCTCGAATCGCCTGCGCCCGAAGAAGTGACACAGCGAGTTGATCGAGAAGGTGGCGTGGTGCAGGCAGAACATGCGCACGGCGCCCCCCCACAACAGCCCGGTCAGGCCGCCCACGACGCTTCCCGTCAACGCGAACCCGAGCAGGAAGGGAAAGGCCAGGCCCACGAGCACCCACAGCAGGAACGTGCGGTCGACGAAGCTGACGACTGGGTCCTCCAGCAGGTCTTTGGCGTAGCGCTCCCGGTTGGCGAGCGCGTCGCCTCTGAAGATCCAGCCGATGTGAGCGTGGTAGAGGCCCGCGAGCGCTCCGCGCCAGCCGGGGCCGTGCTCGAGGTGAGGGCTGTGCGGATCTCCCGGCTGGTCTGAGAAGCAGTGGTGCTTGCGATGGTTGGCCACCCACTCGATCACCGGGCCCTCGACCGCGGCCGAGCCCATGGCGGCGAGCAGGGCGCGCATGAGCGGGCCGGTCTTGAAGCTGCGATGGGTGAAGAGGCGATGAAAGCCGACGGTGATACCGAGGCCGGTGACTACGTAGGCGATGGCCATGACGAGCAGATCGCTCCAGCGCAGCGCTCCTCCCCAGGCACGCCAGGCAGCAAAGCCCACGAGTCCCAGCGGCACGATCGTGGCCGCCAGGTTGGCCACGGCGTCGAGCCTGTTGATCGGGAGCTCGCCATCGAGCGCGTCCACCGGCGGCGGTGTCGAAGCGTGCTGCGCGGTGCTGGGAAGGGCGGCTGTGCTCGCCTGATCGAGAGTCACGTCTACCCCTCAGGCTACGCCGATTTTGCTCATGGTCGGGATTGGGTAGCCTCGGGGCGTGTGCCGGCTGTTCGGAATGAGCGCTGGAGCGGAGCCCGTGCGGGCCACGTTCTGGCTGCTCGACGCGCCCGACAGCTTGAGCGTGCAGAGCCATCGCGAGCCTGACGGCACGGGCCTCGGCTGGTTCGAGGACGACACTGCCCGCCTGAAGAAGCAGCCGCTCGCCGCCTACGGTGACGCCGCCTTCGCGCGCGAGGCGCGTGAGGTCCGCTCGCGGGCTTTTGTAGCCCACATCCGTTTCGCCTCGACCGGCGGGCTCGAGCTGCGTAACACCCACCCGTTCGAGCTCGACGGACGCCTGTTCGCCCACAACGGCGTGATCCAGGGACTGCCCACCCTCGATCAGCACCTGGGCGAGTCGCTGGCCACGGTCGAGGGGGATACGGACTCGGAGCGCTTCTTTGCCCTGATCACCCGTGAAATCGCCGCCGCCGGTGGCGACGTCGGCGCCGGGATCGAGTCAGCCTGCGCGTGGGTAGCCGCGGCGCTGCCGCTGCTGGCGATCAACTTCGTGCTCACCACCCCCGACTCGGTGTGGGCGTTGCGCTATCCAGACGTGCACCCGCTCTACCTGCTCGAGCGCGAGCCCGGGGAGCCGCTCGAGCACGCAAGCACGCTGGGCAGTCGTGTCCACTCGAGCGACGGAGCAGAACGAGCGCTGGCGGTGATCGCCAGCGAGCGCATGGACTCCGATCCGGGTTGGCGGATGCTGCCCGCGGGCGAGCTGATCGAGATCACCGCCTCGCTCGAGGTTCACCGGCGGCGGATCCTCGACTGTCCGCCCGCCCATCCGTTGACGCTTGCCGATCTCGAAGGCAAAGCCAAGAGCTCGCAGTCCTAGCCGATTGGCAGCCGGCGCTGCGCTCGCTCGATTAGGCTGTGCGCAATGGCGGGCACGGTGACGTTCTACGACGTGGTGCTGTGGATCCACATCTCGGCGGTCGTCACTGCCTTTGGCGCACTGTTCGCCTACCCGGTCTTCCTGACTGTCAATGCCAAGGCGCCATTGGCCGAGCGCGCCAACTTCCATCGCCTGCAGATCGCCTTCAGCAAGCGCGTGACGGGCCCCACGATCGCGGTCGTCCTGGCGGCGGGCGTATATCTGGCCAGCGACGCGCATCTGTGGTCGCATGCATGGGTGGGCATCGGCTTCGCGCTGCTGCTCGTGATTGCGGGTCTGGGAGCGACTGTGCTCCGCCGCGGCGAGGAGCGCCTGGCGGCAAGCGCCCAGGAGGGTGACGAGGCCGACTATGCGGCCACGCTCGCGCGGGTGAACGTGTGGGTCGCGGTTACGCTCGTGCTGATCGTGATCACAATCTTCCTCATGACCGCCAAGCCGTTCTCCTGATCATGGCTCCAGGACTCGAGGCGCTCTGCTACGAGGACTGGGCCGCGACGTGCGACACGCTGCACGCCCACACGCAGGTGCTCGGCAAGCTCGCAGTCGCGCTCGCGCCGCGCGAGCCGGAGCTCCAGCACGCCGCGCTGCGCCTCACGGCGCGCGGGTGGGAGACCGCTCCGCTACCCGCGCCCGACGGCTCGGGCGCCTTCGTCACGGCGCTCGACCTGCACAGCCACGAGGCCGTGGTCGAACACAGCGCTGGACGCGCGACGCGCGTAGCGCTCGGCCCCGACCGGTCTGTTGGCGCGGTGACACGCGAGCTGCTGGCGGCGATCGACGGGCTCGCGGGGGCGGTGAGCATCGACCCCACGCCCCAGGAGGTCTCCTGGACGGTTGCACTCGATGAGGACGAGGAGCACGCGAGCTACGAGCCCGAGCAGGTGGAGCGCTACTTCGCCGCGGCCACCCGGGCGGCGCTCGTGCTGGCCGCGTTTCGTGCGCCGTTTCGCGGACGCTCCACGCCGGTGAACGCCTGGTGGGGCTCGTTCGATCTGGCCGTCAGCCTGTTTTCGGGGCTGCCGGCCGAGCCGCCGTCGCAGGACTTCATCATGCGTAACGCGATGGACGCCCAGGAGGTCGCCATCGGCTGGTGGCCGGGCGATCAGCGCTACGGCCGGGCGGCCTTCTACGCCTATGCCCACCCCGCGCCCGACTCCTTCTCCTCGGCGAGCATCGCTCCGCCCGCGGCACGGTGGGAGGGTGAGCTGGGGGAGTACGTGCTCGACTGGCGCGACGCCTGCGCGAGCGGCGATCCCCTCGCCAGTGGTCTCGGGTTCGCACGCTCCGTCTTCCAGCACGCATGTGCTGTGTGCGAGTGGGATCCGGCGCTCGCGGCAAGCGCCGAGGGCAACCCGCCGCCGGTCGTCTAGCTACGCGGCGAAACGCTGAGCTGAGCGCTCGCGGCGCTTGGCCGCCTCGAGCTCCCGGTTCTTGGGAGGGGCCGACGTCACGAGGCCGGCCAACAGCCGACTGGTGGCGAGCGCCACCTCCTCGACTGCGCGCTCGAATGCCTCGACGTTCGCCTGTGAGGGCTTGGTCGAGCCGCTGATCTTGCGCACGTACTGCAACGCCGCGTCGTGGACCTCAGCCTCGGTTGTAGGTGGGTCGTAGTTGTGTAGCGATCTGATGTTTCTGCACATACGAGAAGCGTAACGCCTGCTGGTGTCCGGGGGGCTCCATATCTTCCCCGGCTCTAGATGACGACTGCCGCAGCGATCTGGCTGGCGAGCATCCTCTGCCTCTCGGCCGTCCTGAAGGCACGGCGTCATGAGCGTGCGGCGGCTGCCCTAGCAACGTATGGGGTCGCCTCCCCGTCAGCAAGGCGCGTGGCTGTCTGCGCTCTGATCCTGATCGAGCTCACGCTGGCCGGCGCGCTCGCACTCCAAGCGTCGTGGGCGCCGGGAGCCGTCTGTGGTCTCTTCGTGCTGTTCACGGGCGCGACCTCGCTCGCCCTGATCGCTGGTCGCGGGGGGAGACCCTGCGCTTGCTTTGGGAGTGAGTCGAGGCTCGATCGGTCCTCCCCTTTGCGCACGCTCACGTTGGCGCTGCTGGCGGGCGCGCTCGCTGCCGGATGGCTCCCGAGCGCGCCGTCCAGCTACGAGCGCTGGCTGACCGTCGGGCTGTCGGTGAGCCTCGCGGCAGCGGTCGCGCTGGGCGTGGCCGTGCTCGCTCTGGCCCGGGAGGTTGGTGTGCTGCGTCTCGGGATGGCCGGACGCGGGGCTCTGGAGATCCCCCAGGAGGGCCCGCCGGTGGGCTCGGCGCAGGGGTGGGCGCAGGCGATCCCCGCCGGGCCGCGGGCGCTGCTGCGCCTGGCTGTGTTCACATCGGAAGGCTGTCCGCTTTGTCACCAGCTCGCGCCCGCCTTGGACTACGTTGGCGCCGATCCGCTGCTGGCGGTGGGGAGCTTCGACGAGGCGGCTGACGTGGACGTCTGGCGTCAGGCGGATGTACCGGGAAGTCCCTACGCGGTGGCGCTGAGCCTCGGCGGCACGGTGCTGTCGAAGGGCACCTTCAACAGCCTGGGCCAGCTCGAGAGCATCCTCGGCACCGCCCGTACACGCGAGCAGGAGCTACCGGTTGCCGCCTGACTCCGAGGCGGAGCACTTCGCCGACGTAGTCCGCGGCGCCAGCAGCCGCCGCGGCTTCCTCGAGCGGGCGGCCACGGCGATCATCGCCCTGGCCGGCGCCGGCACGGCGGCTCGCGCGCTGCTGCCCGACGACGCCGACGCGTACACGAACTTCTGCGGTCACACCTACACGACGGGTAACTGCCCGCACCCCACGGGTCTGCCGCGGGTCGACCGCCATGACCTGCCGCTGCGCGCCAGTGACGGGCACCCGGTGGACGACCTGGGGCGTCCGATCGACGCACAGGGCTATCCGGTGGACGCGCACGGCAACGTCCTGCGTGAACCAGACGGTGAGCCGCTTGCACCGGCGCCCCGCTCGAAAGTCTGCCCTGCGGCTGGGCGCGACCACGGGCTGGAGCTGAAAACCGAAGGCTCGTGGTATCGCTGCTGCGGGGGGCGCGTGCGGCGCCTGATGGACTGCTGCGGCTACACGAACGTCCGTGTCAACGGCGACGCGGCACTGACGGGGTACTGCTACGGGGGCCGCAACGTGTTCTGCGTGCAGTACTTCGAAACGATGATGCCTTGCTGAGCGGGCTCGCGATCTGCGCAGGGCTCACAGCGGTTGTGGCGGGGATCGCCGGCGCCTGGTCCCCTTGCGGGTTCTCGATGATCGAGACGATCGGGAGCGCGATGGGAAACCCCAAGCGACCGGCCACGTGGATCGCCAGCACCACGTTCACGCTCGGCGCGATCCTCGGTGGCCTGGTGAGCTTTGGCGGGCTCGCGGTGGTGGGGAAGCTGCTCGACCCCGGAGCGAGCGGGCTACGCGAGGCACTAGGCGCGGTCCTGGCGCTGGCCGCCGCTATCGCTGACTGGCGCGGCGTGCGAATCGCCCCGCAGATCAGGCGGCAGGTGCCCGAGCGCTGGCGCTGGACCCAACCGCTGCCACTTGCCTGCGGCCTCTACGGCATCCTGCTCGGGCTTGGCTTCACCACGTTCGTGCTTGCCTTCGCGGTATGGGCGCTGGCCGGCATCAGCCTCGCCACCGGCGATCCCGCTGTGGGAGCGCTGATCGGGGTGGGCTTCGGTGTTGGCCGCGCGGCGCCGGTGCTGCTGATGGCTCCCTCCTTTCGCGGTGCGGGCGGCGGTGCGCAGCGATTGGATGCGATGGCCGTCGAGCCCCGCCTGTGGCTCGGTTTGCGTCGCCTGGACGCGGTCGGGCTGGGGCTGTGCTTCGTGCTCCTGGGCAGCGCGAGCGCGTCGGCCGCGTCGATTCCCGCCGCCTTCGACCCGACGGTCGCCTCCGGAGCTCTGGCCTGGCAGCAGCTGACCGGTCCGGCTGTCCTGCGCCTGCCCACCGGCCACACGCTGAGCCTGCCCGGCGAGGAGCCGGCGCTCGGCGGAGGCCTGATCGCGTGGGAGAGCGCCGGAACGATCACGGTGGCGAGCCCGGTCTCGCTCGTACCGGTGGCCACGGTCCCAGCGGCGGGCGTAAGCGCCCTGGCGGTCTCGGGAGCCTGGGTGGTCTTCCGCGGTGCGGCACCCGGGGGCGGCGAGCTCCTTAGCGGCGTCTCGCTGGGGGCCAACCGGCAGGTCCGCCATCTCGCCGGCGCCAGGCTCGCGGGGGAGCTCGGACGCCCGACGCTCAGCGGCTCGTCGGTGGTCTTCTCCATCGACACGCCGCGGCGCAGCGTGCTCGAGCTGGTGAACCTGGCCAGCGGCGCGCGACGGACGATTCGATCGCTCACACGCGGAGGTGTGCTGTCGAACCCCTCGCTGCTCGGCAGGCGGCTGCTGTATGAGCGCTCTGACCGCTGTGCCCAGACGCTGCTGCTCGGCTCCACGCGCGGGAGCGCAAGCGCGCGTGTCCTGCTGAGACTGCCCTCGACGGCCACCCGCGACCCCGGCTACGAGCGGGGCTTCACCCACGCCTACAACTCCGCCAGCCTGTGTCGGGGCAGGCGGACGGGCAGAGGCTCGAAGGTCGAGCTGGGACCGACCGCTCTCAGCCCCAGCCTGGCCTATGTGACGGAGCTGGAACCGGCACGTGACCATGCCCGCATCCTGGCCGTCTCGAGTCACTGAGCGCCCGCGCTGCACACGGGCTGCTGCGCGTAGTCCACGAGCTGCTCACTCGGGCAAGCACCGTGTAACGATCCGGCGGACGGGGTAGGCGAACGGAGGAATGGAGGAACCATGAGCAAGTTGATCTTCAAGCCCGTGAGCATCGTCGCGGGTCTGGTGTCGGGGCTGATCGGGAAAAAGCTGTTCGACGCCATCTGGCGATTGGTGGACAAGGAGGAGCCTCCACGGGCGGAGCAGCGACGCATCAGCGTCCCCAAGCTGGCGTTTGCGCTGCTCATCGAGGGCGCCGTGTTCCGGGCGGTCAAGGGTCTCGTCGACCACGGTTCGCGCGAGGGCTTCGCGCGCGTCACCGGGAGATGGCCGGGCGAGGACGAGCCGGAGCTCAAGCCCGCCGAGGAAGCGAGGTAAAGATGGAGTACCGCACGCTTGGCAGCACGGGTGTCCGGGTCAGCCCGCTGTGCCTCGGGGCGATGATGTTCGGGGCGTGGGGCAACACCGACCACGATGACTCCGCTCGGATCATCCACGCGGCGCTGGACGCTGGCATCAACTTCATCGACACCGCCGACGTGTACTCCAGCGGGGAGTCGGAGGAGATCGTGGGCAAGGCAGTTGCCGGCCGGCGCGACGACGTGGTCCTCGCGAGCAAGTTCCACGGCACGATGGGCGAGGAGCCAAACCGGCGGGGGAACTCGCGGCGCTGGATCGTCCAAGAGGTCGAGCGTTCGCTCACACGGCTGAAAACGGACTGGATCGACCTCTACCAGGTGCACCGACCCGAACCGGAGACGGACATCGCGGAGACACTTGGGGCCCTGTCGGACCTCGTCCACCAGGGCAAGGTCCGCTACATCGGCTCCTCGACGTTCCCCGCCTCGCAGGTGGTGGAGGCGCAGTGGGTGGCACGCGAGCGCGGCCTGGAGCGGTTCGTGTGCGAGCAGCCGCCCTACTCCCTGCTCGTGCGGGGCATCGAGGGCGACCTGCTTCCCACCGCTCTACGGCATGGCATGGGCGTGATCCCATGGAGCCCGTTGGCCGGAGGCTGGCTATCGGGAGCGTGGCGCAAGGGTCAGGACGCGCCGGCCTCGACGCGCGCACAGCGGCTGCCCGGCCGCTACGACCTCTCGCTCCCGGCCAACCAGCGCAAGCTCGACGCGGTCGAGGCGCTGGCGCTGCTGGCCGAGGAGGCCGACGTCCCGCTGATCCACCTGGCGATCGCCTTCGTGATCCGCCACCCAGCGGTCACAGCCGCGATCATCGGCCCGCGCACGATGGAGCAACTGCGCTCGCAGCTCGGAGCGGAGCGCGTCGAGCTCACCGACGAGCTACTGGACCGCATCGACGAGATCGTCCCAGGGCCACGAACGTGAACCCGTCCGACGGGGGCTGGCAGGACCCTGCGCTCGAGCCCGCTGCTCGACGGCGCTGAGGAGCAGCGCGTGAGGATCGCCCCGTCGGGGCGTCAGTTCGAGATCGCTTGGGGTCGCCAGCGGGCCACCGTGGTCGAGCTCGGGGCAGGCATTCGCGAGTACGCCGTCGGCGAGCGCCAGGTGCTCGAGCCATATCCGCTGCAGGCGATCTGCGACGGCGCCCATGGCGCCGTGCTGATCCCCTGGCCCAACCGCATAGCCGACGGGCGCTACAGCTTCGACGGCGCCGAGCACCAGTTGGACCTGAGCGAGCCGGCACGAGCGAACGCCATCCACGGCCTGCTGCGCTGGCGCCCGTGGACAATGGCCGAGCACGGACGCGGGCATGTCGTCATGCAGACGGCATTGCTGCCGAGCAGCGGCTATCCGTTCTCGCTCGAGCTCCGCATCCTCTATGAGCTCTCGGGCGAGGGCCTGACGGTCTCCACGACCGCCGTCAACGTCGGCGAGCAGGCGTGCCCCTATGGGGCCGGTCAGCATCCCTATCTCTCGCCCGGCAGCGGCACGATCGACAATTGCGAGCTGCAGTTGGCGGCCGCCACGCGCCTGGTCAACGACGGGCGCATGATCCCCGCCGGCAGCGAACCGGTGGCTGGCACCGAGCTCGACTTCCGTAGCTCTCGACGGATCGGCGACGAGCAGTTCGACGTGGCGCTCACCGACCTCGACCGTGACGTTCGTGGACGCGCGACAGCCCGCTTGACGGGTGTCGATGGGCGCTGCGTGGAGCTATGGGTCGACGAGCATCACGAGTTCCTGGAGATCTTCACCGGTGACACACTCGCGCCCGCGCGGCGACGCACGGGCCTTGCGGTGGAGCCGATGACGTGCGCCCCCAACGCGTTCCAGAGCGCTCACGGGCTACTGCGGCTGGAGCCCGGGGAGACGCTCACCACCCGCTGGGGCGTCGGGCTGCGCGAGGCGTGAAGGGCAAGCGCTAGTAGCTCGTCCATCCCGCGCTCGACCCCGGCGGTCAAGACGTCGATGTCGGGGGCGCCCTCGTAGTCGCCGGTGACGCCGAAGTAGAGGCCGCCGTCGTAGGAGAAGATCGCCACGACGATCTGGATCGAGCCGACGACGGGCACGAACGGATAGGACTCGAGCATGCGCCTGCCGAGCGTCTGCACGGGCTGCTGAGGACCGGGGACGTTGGTCGTCGCCGTGTGCATGTTCAAGCGAGGTGAGAGCGTCACCAGGCGGCTTCCCAGCGCCAGCAGCAGCGGTGGGGCGAAGCCCGAGAGCGAGCTCAGCACATCCCCGGCGACAGCCTGCTTGGACTGCTTGATGCCGTCCATCTCGGCGCGGATGCTCGCCAGACGCTCGACGGGGTCCTGCAGCCCAACGGGCAGACCTGCGAACACGGCGGAGACACGGTTGTTGTAGACGCCCTTCTCGCCGCGGCGGCGAACGGAGACGGGCACCATCGTGCGCACCACCTGGTCATCGGCAATCGACTCGCCGCGTGACTCGAGCAGCTCGCGGAAGCCGTGGGTGATGAGCGTGAGCACGACGTCGTTGACGGTGCCCCCGAGATCTCCGCGGATCGCCTTGACGTCGCCCAGGCGTACCTGCGCCCAGCTCCAGCGTCGGTGCGGGCCGATCTGCCCGGTCAGCGAGGAGGACCCCACGGGGCGTAGGGCGCCACCGGCCGAGAGTCCGGCGCGAGCGATCTCGGCGATCGAGCGCACCGTCTCGGCGGGGGCACGCACAGCCTGGCGCAGCGCCTGTAGCTGCCCGGCCGGGCTGATCCTCCGGCGCAGCGAGGCAGCCAGGACCTCGATCCCGGATGGCTCGGGCGGGGCCGCCCATGGCAGCGGCGAGGCCGGCAGCGAGTCGTCGGAGAACATGACCGACATCAGATCGGTAGCGGCGACGCCATCGACCATGCAGTGGTGAACCTTGGACAGCAGCGCCCACCGCCCGCCGTCGAGTCCCTCCACGACCCACAGCTCCCACAGGGGCTTGTTGCGGTCGAGGTGCTGAGAGAAGATGCGGCTGGCCATCTGGCGCAGCTGCAGATCGCTGCCGGGAGCGGGGACTGCCGTGTGACGGAGGTGGTAGGAGAGGCTGAAGTGGGGATCGTCTACCCACGCCGGCGGCCCGGCGGCGAGCGGCACGAAGCGCACCTTCTGGCGGTAGCGCGGCACCAGGCCGAGCTTGCCGGCCACCATCGTGCGTAGGTCCTCAAACGGTGGTGGCGGTCCCGCGAAGATGCTCACTGCGCCGATGTGCATCGGCGTGGCGTCGTTCTCGACGTGCAGGAACGACGAGTCGATCGGGCTCATCCACTCCATGCGTCTCCCCTCCAAGCATCGCGACGGCCGTGCGGCCGGCGCATGGTGGAAACACTACGCCCTATGCGGCACGAGCACCGGGCACGAGACGTAGGCGATCGGGAAGCAGCGGGATCACTGCCCGCTTGAGGTATTCGGCCCCACCTCCAACGAGCGCCTTGCGCATGAGCGGGGTGGGCAGCGGCGAGAAGCCGTACTGCTCGCGGATGCGATCGGGTAGCAAAGCCACGGTTACGAAGTTGGCCGTCTCCAGGAGCGGGCGCGCGAGCAGGGGCACGGGCGGGGAGAGCACGATCTGGCGAGCACGCCGACGGGCCCAGTCGGTGACCACGAGCTCCTCGCCGTCGAGCATTCGCCGGCGGTAGGCGTCGAGCGCCTCGAGCGTGGCCGGCATGTCGCGCTTGCGCAGGCCGAACAGCTTCCCCACGAGCTTGTAGTCCTCCCAGTAGGCACCCTCCTCGGCGCGGGAGAGGGGACCGACGTACTTGCGGTAGACGACCAGGGCGGAGTCGACGAGCGTGAACAGGATCCACAGCAGCAGCTCCGGGTCATCGGCTCGGTAGGGAGTCCCGGCGCGGTAGGGACCGATCGGCTCGCTCAGGGCTCCGCTGACCCGCCTGTGCATGGCGCGCACGCGCCGTGTCGCGCGGTCGGCGTCGGCGCGGGAGCCGAAGGCGATCGTGTTCATCGTCTCGGCCGTGCGCGCGAGGCGCTTGTAGGGCTCATCGAGCGCGCTCGTGTGCGCGAGCAGGCCGAACACGGCGAGCGGGTGCGCGGCCTGCATCAGCAGGGCACGGGGCCCGGACAGCGCGACGGCGCGCTCACGATGGATGCGACGCATCATCGAGTCGTCCGTGAAATAGCCCTCGTCAGTCGTCGTGGTCGAGCGCCGTGTGGCCATGGGTTGATGCTAGAGCCACACGCGCTCCTCTACGCTCGGTGTCGATGGCTCCCCGTGTAGGCACGATCATCGCCACGGCGCTGGCATGCGCGTGTCTGGCGGGCTGCGGCTCGACTGGCCCGACGGGCACTGCTCGGGCTGGGCGCCCGACGCTTGCCACGACCCTCATCGACGACACCGCCGCAAGCATCCAGGCGAGCGGGCCCACCGCGCCTCCGGCTGCGCTGCCGCTCGCCGGGCGTGTGATCACCGTCGATCCCGGCCACAACGGCGGCAACTTCACGCATCCGCAGGAGATCGGGCGCTTGGTCGACGACGGCAACGGCGAGAAGGAATGCGACACGACGGGCACTGCGGCGCCTGACGGCTACCGCGAGAGCGACTTCAACTGGAGCGTGGCGGTACACCTGCGCGCGTTGCTGCAGGCGGCCGGAGCGAAGGTCGTGATGACACGCCAGAGCAACACGGGCGTTGGGCCGTGCATCACCGAACGCGCCGCGATCGGCAACCGCGCCCACAGCGATGCGGCGATCTCGATCCATGCCGACGGCGGACCTGTGGGCGGGTCTGGCTTCGCGATCCTGATTCCCGCGCCGATCCCCGATCGAGCCGACCAGTCGATCGTCGCGCCTTCGCGCAGTCTGGCGCTCGCCCTGCGCCCGTCACTCGAGCGCATCGGCCTGCATCCATCCACCTATGACGGCCTCGACGGCCTGGCGCCGCGCACCGACCTCGGCGGCCTCAACCTCTCACGTGTACCGAAGGTGTTCGTGGAGGTGGCCAACATGCAGGACCACGCCGACGAGGCGCCGATGGAGCACGCCTCCTACCGCGAGAGCGTGGCGCGAGCGCTGCTGGCCGGCCTCGAGCGCTTCCTCGCTCAGTAGAGCGCAGGGAGCGCTGCGAGCTCGACCAGCCGCTCGAACAGGGCGAGGTGCTCGCTGCGCTCGATCAGCGTCTCGGCATGCCATTGCACACCCAGCGCGAAGCGCCCGTCGAGATCCTCGATCGCCTCCACGAGGCCGTCCTCGGCCCAGGCGACGGGGCCGAGAGCAACACCCAGACGATCGACCGCCTGGTGGTGGAAGGAGTTGACCTGCACGGCGCCGGCGCCGGTGATCTGCGCCAGGGCACTGTCGGCGGAAACGTCCACGGTGTGGGTCGTGCGGTCGCCGGGCTCGAGCTGACGATGCTGGAGCGCTCCGTCGCCCAGCTCGGGGACGTGCTGATGGAGCGTTCCGCCACGAGCCACGTTGAGCACCTGCGCCCCCCTGCAGATGCCGAGGATCGGCAGCCCGCGTGTGTCGGCCTGGCGGCACAGCGCCAGCTCGAAGGCATCGACGGCGCTGTCGGTGGGGCCGAGCTCGGGGTGAGCGTCGGCGCCGTAGGCGCTGGGGTCGAGGTCGGGCCCGCCCGTCAGGAGCAGGCCGCCGAGGTGATCGAGCAGCGACTCGACGCTATCGGTATCGAGCGGGGCAAGCGCCACGGGCAGACCCCCGGCGCGCTCGACCGCGCGCATGTAAGCGAGCCCGAGGGTCATCTCCGTCTGTGTTGGCTCGCCGTGGGCGATGCGCTGGGCGTCCCGCTTGCTGCGGATCTCCGAGACGGTCACCCCGATCAACGGCCTGCTCATGTCAGCACCCACGTGTCCTTGCTCCCGCCGTTTTGAGAGGAGTTGACGACGAGCGCCCCGCGCTCGAACGCCACCCTTGTAAGCCCGCCGGGAAGCACCTCCACCGCCTCGCCGACTTGCACGGCGAACGATCGCAGGTCGATATGACGGGGCTCGAGCGTGGCGCCCACGACGGTCGGATGGCGTGAGAGCATGACCATCTCCTGCGCGACATAGTCGTGCGGGGCGCCCCGCAGCGCGACGGCTGCGCGCTCGATGTCCTCGGCGCGCGCGTGTGGGCCGATGAGCACTCCGTAGCCACCGTGGCCGCTGCGCGGCTTGACGACGAGCTCATCGAGGCGGTCGAGGATCATCTGCAGTGTCTCTGGATCCCCCGGGTCATACGTCGCCACCGAGCGCAGCAGCGGCTCTTCGCCTAGGTAGAAGCGCACCATCTCCTCGACGTAGGCGTGAATCAGCTTGTCGTCCCCGACGCCTGTGCCAAACGCGTTCACACACGCGAGCGTTCCGCGACGGATCGGCTCGAGCAGGAGCTCGCCGATCGCCGTCGGGCCACCGTCGCCGGCGGTCAGCCGATCCTCGTCGGTGCGTCGGTAGACGACGTCGACGGGGCGCTGGCCATCCCCGATGCGCGCATGGAGGCGCCCGCGGCGGAGCGATAGCTGCCCCACCTGCACGAGCGGCAGGCCGAGGCTGCGGGCGATAGCGGCATGCTCGTAGTAGGCGGAGTTGCGCTCCCCGTCGGTGAGCAGGATCACAGTGGGCTCCCCGCCGGCCCGTGGGGGCGCCGCTGCCCGCAGCCCGCGCCCAAGGAGCTCGAGCGCCCCGTCGAGCGAGCGCACGTCCACGCCTGGTGGTGGGGGCACGCGCGCGGCCACGATCTCCCGGGCGGCCACCGCGTAGGCGATTCCGGAGGGCGTCCTCAGGTTGTCCTCGAGGACCTCAAGCGCGCCGTCGCTGTCGCGCACGATGTCGAGGCCGGCGACGGTGACCCATGTGCCGATCTCGCCGCCGGCGCCCTGCAGCAGCGGCTCGTAGTGGTTCGCGGTCTCGATGGCTGCCACGGGCACAACGCCGGCGTCCACTATCCGTCGCTCGCCGTAGACGTCGATGAGGAACCGCTCGATAGCGTGCACGCGCTGCGCGATGCCGGCCTCCAGCTCGTGCCACTCGCGCGCGTCGATCAGGCGCGGCACCGGGTCGATGCGAAACTCCTGCGGCTGCTCGGGGGAGCCGAAGCAGACGCCTCTGCTCTGTGTGTCGCGGCGCACGTCGGCGGCCAACTCCTCGAGGTCGCGCCCTCTGAGGCAGGCGCTCAACAGGCGGTCCGGCTCGGGCCCCTGAGACCCCGTCGCGACGCCCTCGTCGACTGGGACGCCGTCGCCGAGCGGACCCCCCGCGGCTCGGTCGGTGACGCCCACCTCAGATCGTCAGGCGTCGCTCGAGGGCGCCCAGATGTTGATGTCGCTGTCCTCGGCGTGGCGCTCGATCTCGGCGAGCTCCTCGTCGCTGAGCTCCAGCTGCTCGAGCGCTGCCACGTTCTGCTCGAGCTGTTCCACACTGCTCGCACCGATCAGCGCCGAGCTCACGCGCTCGTCGCGCAGCACCCACGCGATTGCCATCTGCGCGAGTGACTGGCCGCGCCGCTGGGCGATCTCATTGAGAGCGCGTACCCGAGCGAGGTTCTCCTCGGTGAGCAGGCTCTCGGCGAAGGCCTCGCCCCGACGCACGCGCGAGTCCTCGGGGATCCCGTCGAGGTAGCGATCGGTCAGCAGCCCCTGGCCCAGGGGGGAGAACACGATCGCACCCACGCCCTCGCGCTGCAGCACGTCGAGCAGCTCCCGCTCGATCCAGCGGTTCAGCAACGAGTAGGACGGTTGGTGGATGAGCAGTGGCGTGCCCAGGGCGCGCAGGATCTCGACGGCTTCGGCTGTGCGCTTCGCGGAGTAGGAGCTGATGCCGACGTACAGCGCCTTACCCTGGCGCACGGCGCTGTCGAGCGCGCCCATTGTCTCCTCGAGCGGCGTGTCGGGGTCGAGACGGTGGGAGTAGAAGATGTCGACGTGGTCGAGACCCATCCGCTGCAGGCTCTGATCGAGGCTCGCGAGCAGGTACTTGCGTGAGCCGTACTCGCCGTAGGGACCGGGCCACTGGTCATAGCCCGCCTTCGTCGAGATGATCAGCTCGTCGCGGTAGGGCCTGAGGTCCTCGGCGAAGATCCTGCCGAAGTTCTTCTCGGCGGCGCCGTATGGCGGCCCGTAGTTGTTGGCCAGATCGAAGTGGGTGATGCCGAGGTCGAACGCGCGGCGGAGGATCGCGCGGTTGGGCGCGAGCGGGCGATCGTCGCCGAAGTTCTGCCACAACCCAAGCGAGATTGCAGGCAGCTGAATGCCGCTGGCGCCCACACGGCGGTAGGGGATCCGCTCGTAGCGCTGCGGATCGGCCACGTAGGTGGGATCGGCGCGGCCGGGGTCGTAGGGCATCAGTCGATGGTAGGTGGTTGGTGTGCTTCACACATCGCTGTTGTGGGTACTACCCGCTAAAGGGGTGAACCGAATCCAAGGAGAGACGATGGGTGATCGAGCGCAGCGAATCGAGGGCAAGGCCAAAGAGCTGAAAGGTGCGGTCAAGCGCGAAGCGGGCGCGGCCAGCGGGCGTCCAGGAACGGAGGGAGAGGGCGCGGGCGAGCAGCTCAAGGGCAAGGCCAAGAACGCGGTGGGCAAAGCTCGCAGCGCTGTGAAGAAGAGCACCCGCTGAGACCCTGACGGGCGTCCCGATCCGCGCCCGCGGGGATATTCTGCGCTCGATCCCACTCGCCGCGTGCCAATCCGTCACCAGCGCCCAGGAGGTCCCGATGAGCGAACGAAGACTTGCCGTCAACGGGATCGAGCTCAGCGTGCTCGAAGCGGGTGCGGGCCCACTGGTCATCCTCTGCCACGGCTTTCCCGAGCTGGCGTTCTCCTGGCGCCACCAGATGCCGGTGCTCGCCGAGGCCGGCTTCCGCGTTCTCGCCCCCGACATGCGCGGCTATGGGCGAAGCTCGGCGCCGAGCGAGATCGAGGCCTACGACGTGGTCTCCCTGTGCGGCGATCTGTGTGGGCTGCTCGACGCGCTGGGTGAGGAGTCGGCGGTGTTCGTCGGCCACGACTGGGGTGCGAACGTGGTGTGGCAGTTGGCGGTCGCGCAACCGCAGCGTGTTCGCGCGGTGGCCGGGCTGAGCGTGCCGTTCATCCCCCGAGCGCCCGCTCCGCCGATCCCGATCATGCGCGCCCACCTCGGCGAGGACTTCTACATCGTGTGGTTCCAGGAGCCCGGCGTGGCCGACGAGGCGCTTGCCCGCGACGTGCGCCGTACGCTCACGACGTCTCGTCAGTGGACCGCCGGCTGGGCCGAGGAGGAGCAGCGACCGTCGCGTCGGCCCGAGTGGCTCTCCGAGGACGAGCTCCAGGTGTACGTGGAGGCGTTCGAGCGCACGGGTTTCACCGGGGGTCTGAACTGGTATCGCAACATCGACCGCAACTGGGAGCTGACGGCAGCCGTGGCCGAGCAGCGAATCGAGCAGCCGGCGCTGTTCCTCACGGGCGAGCTCGATCCGGTGCGCCGCTTCATGCCGGCGGAGGCGATGCGGGGCTGGGTGACTGATCTGCGGGCCGAGATCGTGGTGCCGGGAGCGGGACACTGGGTCCAGCAGCAGGCTCCCGAGGCTGTGAGCTCAGCGTTGCTCAGCTTCCTGGCCAATCTCTGAGCCCGCTCGCCGGGTCCACTCGACAGACCAGAGCGCCTTGGGCGTTAGTGAAAGCGTTACGTACTTGTAATCACACTTGTCGCACTATTCTGTTATATGGTACCGTCGGCCGGCGCCCTAGCGCACCTTGACAAAGCACTGGCTTCGGTAACCGGCGGGGGCTGGGCCGAGAGGAGGCGGCTGCAATGAGACGATTCACCACATCACAGATGGGGGCTCGCTGATGGCTGCCCCGGCTGGCGTTCACATCCGCCGCGACGCATGGAGCCTGCCTCCCGGCGACCTCACCCTCGTGCACTACGCAAACGCGGTCAAGGCAATGAAAGAACGCCCTGCCACCAACCCTACGAGCTGGTCATACCAGGCAGCAATCCACGGCAGCTTAGTATTGCCGGCGCTGGAACTGTGGAACCAGTGCAAGCACGGCAGTTGGTGGTTCGTTGCCTGGCACCGGATGTTCGTGTACTACTTCGAGCAGATCGTCCGTGCCGCCGTCGAAGAGACGGCCGGGCCATCCGATTGGGCGCTCCCCTACTGGAACTATGGCCGCAACGGCGAATACGCCTCGATGCCGCTGCCGTTCCGCAACCCGACTGAAAATGGCGTCCCCAACCCACTGTATGTGGCGCAGCGAGCGCCGGGGATAAACAGCGGCGCCCGACTGCCGCCCGCGGTGACGACCGACGCGTTCGCGCTGTCACGCCCGCAGTTCACAGGAGCGGCCGAATTCGGCGGCGGGGTGGCGCCGCCCGCTCCCCAGTTCTACAGCCAGACCGGGAGGCTCGAGCAGACACCACACAACGACGTCCACAATGCAGTCGGCAAAGGCGGCTGGATGGCCAACCCGTTCCTGGCCGCACAGGACCCCATCTTCTGGCTGCATCACTCGAACATCGACAGGATCTGGGCCATCTGGATAGCCGAGGGCCACGTCGATCCCAGCGACAACGGCTGGCTCGGACAGCGATTCGCGTTCTACGATGCGGAAGGCAAGAAGATCACCAAGTCGTGTGCGGAAGTCCGCGATACCGCGGTTGACCTCAACTACACCTACGATCCACCGCCCGCGCCGTCCGCGCCTGCGCTGCTACCAGCCGCAGTTAGACCACAGGCCATCGTGCTTCCGCCAACCTCACCAGAACCGCGCGTCGTCGGCGCCACAGCGCAAGGGGTGACGCTCGTCGGGAACACGGCAGACATACCAGTGGAAATCGACGAGCAGGCGCGACAGGACGTCCTCGCGGCTTCGACCGAGGCCGATCCGCGGCGCCTGTTCCTCAACGTCGAGGACATCGAGGGCGAGGTCAATCCAGGGAGCGTCTACGGCATCTACGTGAACCTGCCCGATACCCCCAGCCCGGCCGACCTGAGCGCTCACCACATTGGCAACGTGTCCTTCTTCGGCATCGAGCGGGCACGTGACCCGCAAGACGACGAACACCCCCACAACCTGCGTGTCAGCGTTGAGGTGGGCGAGCTGGTCAACGCTTTGAGCACGGAAGGCAGGTGGGACCTGGAACAGATGCACGTGTCGTTCCGGCCACTTTCCTTGATACCACCGGCGGGCTCCCCGGAGCCCGCAGAGCCCGCGGGTGAAGACCCACCGGTGCACATCGGCCGGGTGAGTCTCTCCGTAGGCTGATGAGCACTGCCGGTGTGGTCTCGACCGGCGGCGCGCCAAGCGGCGCGGCCAGACCCCCGCGACCGACCTTCGCGGGCTTCGGCCGTCTCGTCGCTCGACCGACCTTGGGTGTGGAGGTTGGCGTTGGTGTGACGTGGCTGGTCCTGCTGGTGGGACTGGCGGGTGAATCCGCGGGTAGCCCGACGTCGCCCAGTCGGGCGCTGTGGTGGTGCACGGCCTCCATGGCCGGCATGGCGCGCGCTGTGAGCGGTGGGAGCACGAGCTCACTCGGAGCCTTCGCGGCAGGCATGGGGATGTGGACGGCGATGGCAACGGCGATGATGCTCCCGAGCGCGATGCCCGCAGTCAGGCATGTGGCGGTCAACAGCCTCTATCGGCGACGGCGACGGGCGGTCATCGAGTTCCTCGCGGTCTACCTCGGGGTGTGGATTGGATTTGGCGTGGCCGTGCTGGCGGTGCTCGCCGTGTGGAGACCCGCCGAGGCAGTCGCCCTTCCGGCTGCCCTGCTGGTGGCAGTGCTGTGGCAGTTGACCCCAGGCAAGCGCCGTGCCCTGCGCGCCTGCCACCGCAGCTGCGCATTGCCGCCATTTGGTTGGCGGGCGAGCGCCGGTGTGGCACGATTCGGTTTGCGCAACGGCGGCGCCTGTGTCGCGTCGTGCTGGGCGCTGATGCTCACGATGGCTCTCGTCAGCTCGAGTCGGCTCCTGTGGATGGTCGTCCTCACGGGAGTCGTCCTCGGGGAGAAGCTGACCCTGAAGCCCAGGCGCGCGACGCGACGCTCGGCTGTGTTGCTCGGAGCAGCCGCCGCTGGGGCCGGTGTGGCCGCGCTGGTGGGCTAGATCCTTCTCATTCCACCGTGAGCGTGGCTTTCATGCCTTTGGCCTCGTGTTCGGGCAGCGAGCAGAAGAGTGTGTAGGCACCGGGGCGCATGTTGATCTCCTGATCGCTCACACCGTGGGAGGGCGCGTTGGGGAACGTTCCCGCCACCGGACCTTCTGTGGGCAGGACGTTGAGGTTGTGTTCGTCCTGCCCGTTGTTGACGAACTCGAAGATCACCTTCCCGGCGGGCACGGTGGTGCGTGAGAGGGTGAAGCTGTACTCCACAGCAGTCACCTGCACGTGCGGGATCGACGGCGGGGTCACAGGCGCTGGAGGTTCGCCCGCGGTCGAGGTGCCCGGCGTCGGCGCGCCCGTCGGCGCGGCTGGAGCCGATGATGTTCCGGTGGGGGTGGAGCCTCCCACGGGAGCGCCGCTCGGGCTGGAGGACCGCGGAGCGAGCGTGGAGGAGGAGCCGCCTGCCGGGCGCCGGGAGGACCGGCAGCGTGCGTTGTGATGCGCACGCCGACGCACGTGGCGCTGCGCAGCACACCCGTGGCGATGTGAGCTTGTGCGCTTGCCCGCTTTGCGCTGGGCCGGTGCGGCGAGCGCGATGGCGCTGAGGACGCAGAGCAGGCACAGCCCGCAGATCAGGAGCGCCGAGACGACCGGGCCGACGCGGCGCATCAGGCGATCAGCTGGGGGATCGTGCCGTAGGGGCTCGAGCCTTCGAGACCCGTGCCCGCCCCCGGGATCACCAGTCCGGCTTCGGTCTGGAGCCACTGGCCGAGCAGCCCCGCATACATCGCCCGGAAGTCGGAGGTGTTGATGAGGTTTTCGTTCGGGTCGAGTGTGCTCAGGCCAGGAAACTCCCCGACCATTTTGCCGACGACGCGGCTGCCGATCAGGAAGGCGACCCCGGCCGCCCCGTGGTCGGTGCCCGAGCCGTTTTCCTGGGGGCGGCGTCCGAACTCGGACCACAGCTGGATCACGACGCGGTCGTCGAGCTTGCGCGCTTCGAGGTCGCGCTGGAAGGCGAGCACCGATTCGACCGTCTCGCCGAGGTTGGTGGCGAGCGTCTGGCTCTCATCCGAATGGGTGTCATAGGAGCCGACTGCTGTGAGCGATGCGCATTTGATGGGGAGCGCTTCGTCGTCGAGCATTGCCGCGAGGGCGGCGAGACGCACGGGGAAGTCGCCTCCGCTGGTGGGGTAGGTGACGGGCGAGGTGAATCCCGGTTTGCCTTCGTGTTCGGCAAAGGGCGCGATCTGGTTGCGAATGATGCTCGTGTCGAGCGAGGCGGTGCGCGCCTGGGCGAAGGCGGGCGAGGGCGCGCCCAACGCGCCGAGGCGACCGAACGTTTCGAGCGTGGGCGCGGTCAGCGGTTCACCCAGGCCATATGCCCAGAAGTCGTAGTCCGAGGGGGTGGAGACGGCGGCCACGGGCACCTTGGTGGTGGCCAGGGCGGGGGCCAGCGAGTAGTCGAGCGAGAGGCCCTGGAGGGGATTGCCGGGCGTGCCGGCGACGTCGAGGTAGCGGCCCATCCAGCCGGAGCGGGTTTGGGCGTTCAGTTCACCGACCTCCCAGTAGTGGCGACTGGTGAAGTGGCTCTCATCGGGCGGGTCGTAGCCGATCGCTGGGAACACCGTGACCTTGCCCTCCCCGTGCAGTTGGGCGAGGCCCTTGGCCTGGGGGTGCCACATCAGGCTTTCGTCCTCGGTGAAGGGTTCTCCTTCGCCTTCTTTGAGGCCGAGCGTGGGGCGCAGCTTGCGGTATTCGTCTTCCTTGACGGGCGCGAGCACCGACAGGGCGTCCCAGCCGCCTTCCATGAAGATCGACACGAGCACCGGCTGGTTGGGCGGTGTCGCGGCTGCTGCTTCGGCGATCCCCTCTTCGAAGTGGCGGGGTGAGAGCGCGGAGGCGCCGTAGACGGCGAGCATGGCACCGGCCGAGCGCAGCAAGAAGGAGCGCCTGTCCATCCCGCTCCCCGCCGGCAGTGGCATCCCCGGCTCGATCGAGGGCAGTCCGCGCCCGGCCTGAGCGACACCGGCGCGCAGCAGCTGCGAGCGGGTGAAGTCGTTGCACGAGCAGCTCTCGGCCATCGCTCAGCTCACCTGCATGTCGGGGGCGGTGGCGATAAGCATGCGCAGGGCGTTCTGGCGGATGGCGCGGTAGGGACTCTGCTCCCACCGGGCGGTGGCGACTCCTTCGAGACATGACTGTGCGAACTGGGCGATGCACTGTTCGGATTCAGCTGAGAGCTGGGGGTTGCCCCAGTAGGCGAGTGCGCTCGCGAGCGCTTCGCCGGCGGTCTCGGTTTCGCTGTATTTGGGTTCGCCTGCGCCGGGCCAGGGATTGGGGTAGGTCTTGGCGGTGACATAGCTGGCCATTTCCCAGCGCGCCTTGGCGGTGGAGGTGTCGAGCCAGCGAGTGAAGTCCCATCCGGAGACGTTGGGCGGGTAGAACAGCTGCTGCCCGGCGGCAGATGAGAGCCACGCCCATGCAACGGTGTCGATCGGCCGTCCGATTGCGCGCAGCAGGCCCGCGTTGTAGACCACCGGCGGGGTGACGAGCTCGGGGCCTTCGAGGAAGTCGGGGTGCTGGAGGATTGCCTCGACCACCGGGCGGATGCCGTAGCCGGAGCCGAGGTAGATGCCCTGGAGCGATGCCAGGGTTGCTTCGGAGGGCGGTGTGGGCACGAAGTAGCTCCACAGCTTGGAGACGAAGAACGATGCGTGCAGCGGGTGGCTCACGCACAGGCGCACGGCGTCTTCGTAGTTCCAGTTTCCCGTCTGCCCGAAGACGGTCTTGTTGGCGTTGTCGTGGTAGGTGGGATCGAAGCGGAAGTTCTGCAGCCCGCTGCTTTCGGTCCATTCGGCGCGCCATCCGGTCAGCGTGCGTGCCATTTCGCGGACGTCGTCCTCGGTGTAGGCGCCGCGGTCGGCGCCGAGTGAGAACAGCTCCATCATCTCGCGGGCGTAGTTCTCGTTGGGTTCCCACTTGTCGTTGTAGATCCCGTCGAGGAACACGAGCATGGCGGGGTTGGTGGTAACAGCCATGAAGAGGTCATGGAAGTTGCCGAGCGCGTGTTCGCGAAAGAGGTTGTTCTGGTCGAGCATGCGCTGCTGGTCGTCGACCTTTTCGTTGGAGTTGGCAAACCAGTCGTGCCAGATGAACGTCATGCGCTCCACGAGCTGCTGGTCGGAGCGGATCATGCGATCGAGCCACCAGCAGTGGTCCTGGCCCCAGGCGTCTGCGGGCGCGAGCGCGTTGCCTTCGTCTTCGGTCGGTTCGGGCCCGTGCAGGACCGCCGCACCGGACGGGCGCGTCAGTGAGTACACGGCCTGCTCGATTGGCGTTCCCGCGAGTGACTCTGCCTGGCCGAGCGTGGGCCCGAAGCCGGCGCGCCACAGCAGCCGGTGGGCCTGGGCGAGCGTGATCGGCGATCCCAGCGCTTCAGGGGGAGCGCTCGAGGGCGCGGGGGGAGCGACCGGGATGACAGGGGGCGCCGGGGCGCCGGGGAGCCCGGCCGCGGGCGGTAGCGGCTGCGGCCGCGATAGGAGGTGCTTCGTGCGCTTGCGGTGCTTGCGATGTGTGTGTCGCTTGTGCTGGGCGTGCTTTGGGTGATGCTCACCCGGCTTGCCGACCTTTGCGTGGCCCTGCTTGCGCGTCTTGCGGGCGAGCGCCATCACACCGCTGCCCAGTCATCGGAGCCCCCGATGCATCCCATGCGCGCGAACTCGGCGGCGGTGTGCGCAACGAGAAGGCGGGAGGCGGATTCTCGACGCTTGTTCTAGCGGGGCGAAGACGAGATCAAGGAGCCAGCCGATCGACCGTCCAGCTCCCGCCTGCGCCATGGCGGTAGCGCAGCCGGTCGTGGAGGCGATCGCTTCGCTGCTGCCAGAACTCATACGTCTCGGGTGTCACGCGAAACCCTCCCCAACCATCGGGCAGCGGCAGCTCGGTCTCGCCATAGCGCTCCTGCAACTCGGCGACACGGCGCTCGAGCTGCTCGCGGGCCTCGACGATCTGGCTCTGCGGCGAGGCCAGCGCGCTGAGCTGGCTGCCACGCGGTCGGCTGCGCACGTAGGCAGCCGTCTCCTCGGCGCCCACGCGCGCAACGGGCCCCTCGATGCGCACCTGGCGCCCGAGCGGATCCCAGTGGAACAGGAGCGCTGCACGGGGGTTGGCGGCGAGCTCGGAGCCCTTGCGGCTGGTGTAGTTGGAGTAGAAGACGAAGCCGCGCTCGTCGAACTGCTTGACGAGCACCATGCGCACAGACGGGGCGCCGTCTGCGGCGGCTGTGGCAATCGCCGCGGCCTGCGGTTCGCGCACGCCCGCCGCAGCTGCCTCGTCGAACCACGCGGCGAACTGGCGCAGTGGATCGGCGGCCAGATGCTGCTCGTGCAGTGGCTTGGTGTGATCGGTCATGGTCGCGCCTCCGCCGGCTTGCGCGCATGGAAGCGAAACGATCTCCCGCTCGTCTCGACCTGCGGTTCGATCAAGCCGACGGCCTGCAGACGCTGGGGTAGCTGTGTGGGTGGGACGGGAACGAGCGTGTCGCCGATGTGGAGCAGCCTGAAGGCGGTGCCGGTACCGAGGCTGTCGGTGCCGGCGAACACACCGCCTGCCTGCAGGACCCGCGATGCCTCACCCAGAAGTCTGTCCTGCAGCGGCTGCGAGGGGAGGTGGTGGAGCATGGTGAAGCACACCACGGCCGAGAAACGGCCGCTGTCGAACGGCATTGCGGTCGCGTCGGCGTTCACCACCTCAACTCCGTCCAGCTCCCGCTCGAGCCGTTGGCAGTAGCGCCGCTCGAGCTCGACCACGCTCAGCGTTCCTGGCCGGCGCGCGAGGACCCGCGTGGTGGCCCCGAACCCTGGGCCGATCTCGAGTACGTCATCCCCGAGCTCAACCCCTGAGAGGGCCCAGGGCAGCAGCTTCGTCTCGACTTTGCTCGCCCACCAGCCGGAGGAGCAGAGGAGTCCATGGGCCCGGTTCATCGCCAGCCCAATCTAGCCTCCGCTCGCTGGGGTTGACTTACGGCCCTCCTACTTCTTCCTGGGGCAGGGCATCTCGTAGGTGGCTTCAGCGGTTGCGCCGCCCAGGAAGCTCAGTTCGGAGCGAACCAACAGCCCGGCCTTTGGACACCGCTTGGGCACGCTCACGTAAGAGACCGTGTGCCCGCCACGCTTGTAGGCGGCGCCGATCTCGACGTCGGCCTGTTCGGCTGAGGCGTCAGGAGCTCCAGGGACGGTTTCGATCAGCGGCACCTGCCCTTCGACCTCGAGACCAAAGGGCGGCGCGGCCCCCAACACGTGCCCCGTGGCCAACAGTTCTAGCGATGCCGGTGTGTGGCCGTCGAGGAAGAACTCGAGGTTGCCGCCGGGAGCGAAGGCAGGCTGCACGGAGATCGTCTCCGGCACCCGTTCGGCGCCGAAGCTGACGACGCCCTGGGCCGAGCCCTGGGGACCGGCGAGGGACCCGTGCGGGCACGCCTGCGGGCCAATCTGTTCGAGCGTGGTGGGCGGGCAGACGGGAAACCCCTGCGGGTGTAGCTTGGAGCCGGCAGGTGCGAAGTACTTCACGCCGATGAGCGGCGGCGGAAAGCCGCCGTATTCGGTGCCCGAGATCGTGTACTGCACACGGATCACGGCTCCGGCCCCGAGGATGTTCCCAGTGTGGGGAAAGCCCGGGATCGGGAGCGCAGTCGTTTTGAGCGTGACGGTGGGCGCCCCCACGGCCGTGCCCGGTGCAGCGCACACCGGCAGAGCGAACAGCGCAATGGCGATGCCCATACGGGCGATGAGACGAGTGGCGGCGGTCATGGTCGGGCTCCCGGTTTGGATCGATCCAAGGTCAAAGCGGAGAAGAGAGTCGGCGGGGGGCGAAAAGGATTCACACGACTCGCGCCCCCGATCACCAATCGGACACAGCTAGGTCACATCCCCGCAACGTGTGAGCGCCTCAGCCGGGGCAGGGTGCCATCAGCGGCGCGCGAGGCGGCTGCGCCGCGACCGGCAAACCATCCAAGGAGCAACACATGCGACACAAGCGCACTGTCTCGGCGCTTCTGGCTGCGCTGGCAGTCTCAGGGGGAAGCGTGATCGCTGCCCAGTCGGCGACCGCGGGGGCGACTGCCCACGCCTCGAAGCAGGCCAAGGCCGTTGAACCTCAGACGACCACACCGATCAAGCACGTGGTGGTGATCTTCCAGGAGAACGTGTCCTTCGACCATTACTTCGGCACGTATCCAAACGCAGCCAACACGGACGGCCAGCCGTTCAAGGCGTCGAAGAGCACGCCCGCGGTGGACGGCCTGCTCCCCGCCACCAACCCCTCGATCCCGGCGGCCCTGCAGCACTCGACGAACCTGCTCTACAGCAACCCGAACAGCGCGCAGCCACAGCGGCTGGACAGCAGCGCCACGGGACTGTCGGGGGATGCGGGCGGCCAGCTCACGTGCGACCAGGACCACGACTACAGCGACGAGCAGCAGGCGTTCGACAACGGCAACATGGATCGCTTCGTGCAGAGCCTCGGCACGGCCAGCGGCAACACTCCGTTCGGCACCCCGTGCAACGCAAGCTCGGTGATGGACTACTACGACGGCAACACGGTCACTGGGCTGTGGAACTACGCACAGCACTACGCAATGAGCGACGACTCGTTCGGGACCACGTTCGGGCCATCGGCTCCGGGCGCGGTCAACCTCGTCTCGGGCGACACGGGCGACGTGGACACGAGCCACGAGGCCAACAGTCCCTCGATCTCGTCGTCGACCTCGCCCGACGGGGACCTCACCCCGGACGGCATGGGCGGCTACTCGCTGACCAGCGACGCGCAGCCCTACTGGGACGACTGCTCGACTCGCGACGCGGTGGCCATGTCGGGTACCAACATCGGCGACGAGCTGAACTCGGCCGGCCTGTCGTGGGGCTGGTTCGAGGGCGGCTTCAGGCCGAGTGCCACCTACCAGGAAGGCCTCGCGGCGATCGGCAAAGCCGGCCAGCCGACGAGCACGTTCACGCCGGATGAGTTCTCCTCCTACTACTCCAACGCGGCCAACCGCCCGGCGCACTCGAGCAACCAGACGCTGTGCTCGAGCGCGCACCCCGTGGGCGTGGCCCTGGGAGGCACTGGCCAGTGGGGCTACAAGGACGACTACATCCCCCACCACGAGCCGTTCCAGTTCTATGCCTCGACGGCCAACCCCCACCACCTGACGATCCCCACGAACGGCAGTGGCCAGGACACGCTGGCGGGCCTCGAGGAGATCGGCAGGGACACGCAGTCGTATGTGAACGGTACGCCCCAGTTCAACACGCCCAACCACCAGTACGACACCAGCGACTTCAACCAGCTGGTGGAAGCGATCAGCCGCCGGGAAGTGTCGCCCTCGGCACTGCCGGCCGTGAGCTTCCTCAAGGCCCCGGGCTACGAGGACGGCCACGCGGGCTACTCCGAGCCGGCCGACGAGCAGCAGTTCATCACCTCGGTGATCAACGCGCTGATGCGCTCGCCTGACTGGAAGAGCACGGCGGTGATTGTCAACTACGACGACTCAGACGGCTGGTATGACCATGTCTACAGCGGTATCACCAACCCGTCGCTGTCGCCGGCGGACAACCTGACCAACACCTCGACCACCGTGTCCACATCTGGCACGTCGGGCCAGTGCGGCGGCAAGACACAGGGGGCGGAAGGCACGCCACTGCCGCTCGCGGGCGAGCAGGGCCGCTGCGGGTTTGGCCCGCGCCTGCCAATGCTGGTGATCTCGCCGTTTGCAAAGAAGGACTCGGTGGATCACAACCTGAGCGACCAAGCGTCGATGATCAACTTCATCGAGTACAACTGGGGCCTGCCGGGGATCCCCGGCTCGACCGATCAGGTGCTTGCGAGCAGGGATGCGAGCGAGGGGATCCCGTTCGACCTCGCCGGGATGTTCGAATTCTCCGGCGGACACGACGGGAAGCTCTACCTCAACCCGAACACTGGGCAGAAGCAGAGCCAGCCCTAGCTGGACGGCAGGAGGAGCGATGGCCCGCGGCCGCCGGAAGCCGCGGGCCACGTCTCCCTCAGCGACTGCGGAGCTTGGCCTCGTAGAGGTACTTGTCGGCGCGAGCGAGCGGTGAGTCGACGTCCTCGCCGGGAAGCCACTCGGTGATCCCGATGGACCACTCGACTGAGTCCTCCTCGCCGCGCAGACGCTCCAGTGCGGCCTCAGCGCCTGTGAGCGATGTGGAGGGCAGGAGCAGCACGAACTCGTCACCGCCATGGCGCGCAAGTATGTCGGTCGGTCTGATGCACCTGCCCCAGCGCTGCCCGAGCGCTGCTAGCAGTTGGTCGCCGGCGGCATGCCCGGCGCGATCGTTGATCTGCTTGAAGTTGTCGAGGTCGATCAGCGCCAGGCTGAGCGGCGCGCCGGTGCGGTCGGCCGACGCGCGCTCGCGCAGCGCCGCGGTGAGGAAGCCGCTGCGGTTCAGCAGGCCGGTCAGATGATCCGTTCCCACTTGGCGGCGCAGACTCTCGCTGAGGTTGCCCAAGAGGATGCAGATCGACCAGATGGTGACGGTCACGACGACCCAGTAGATGACGAGCTGCGAGAGCGGGCTGAGCGCGAGCCCGACTCCGAAGCCGACTGAGATCAACAGGCCCTGGGCCACCACGGCGCGGCGGGGGAAGAAGTGCGCGGAGTAGATGGCTATCCACGGATAGGCAAAGGCCGCGAGCATCATGCCGCCGTGGGTAGCGGCATGGGCGACGAGGGTGCTGGTGAGAAGCGAGCCCGTGGCCGCGAGCAGCTCAAAGCCGAGGAGCGTGATCCAAGGGGCGAAGAGCCAGACGCAGCAGGATGCTGTGATACCCAACGCACCGGCAGCCGCGACCAGCCCCGTGGGCTCGGTGGCGCTTATGGGGAAGGCCACCGTGGCAAGGCAAACGAGCCCCTTGAACAGGAACAGCAACGCCAGCGACCACGCCATGGGAGCGCGTCCGGCCGTGGCGCGCCGCGCGAGGGCGGACAGCAGCCCCCGGTCGGCCGTGCTCTGCAGCGACCGATCTGTGGTGAGCCGAGCCCCGCGGGCACCCGAGGTGGCCCGCCAGGGCAGCTGAGATTGTCCCGTGTACATCGCTTCAGGTCTGTCTTCGGACCGAAACACCCGGCGCTTGAGCTAAGGCGCTGCTCGACCACGAAGCGAGGAAGAGCCGGCGGAGGAATCGGCGCCGGCTCCGATCAGCTCCTGGATGGACGACTTGCCGCTGTTGCGAACCTTCTGGGCGAGCGCGCGGTTCATGTGGCTGGGCCACGCCGGTCCGCCGTAGACGAAGCCGGTGTAGGCCTGGACGAGGGTCGCACCAGCGAGGATCCGCTGCCATGCGCCCTCGGGCGAGCCGACACCTCCGACGGAGATCAGGACGAGGCTCTCGCCAACCTTTGCGTAGAGGCGTTCCAGGACCTCGAGCGCACGGGCCTCGAGCGGGGCGCCGGAGATTCCACCACCGTCGACCTTTGCGATGGAGGCATAGGTTGCGTTCAGCTCGCCGCGCTCTTCTGTGGTGTTGACGGCGATGATGCCGTCGAGCGAGAGCCTGATCGCCATCTCTGCGAGCGCGTCGAGATGGGCATCATCGGAGTCGGGGCTGATCTTGATAAGGAGCGGGACATGGACTCCCAACGCGTCGAGCTCGCTGCGGACGTCTGCGACGAGCGGGCCGAGGGCGTCTACATCCTGTAGCTGACGCAGTCCGGGAGTGTTGGGCGAGCTGACGTTGAGGGCGATGTAGTCGGCCAGCGGTGCCAGCTTGCGGACGGAGGCACGGTAGTCATCGCCGGCCTCGGAGAGCGAGGCATTCCTGCTCTTGCCGACGTTGACTCCGACGACGACACCGCCTGGGCGGCGATGCAGGCACTCTGCCACGGCACCAGCGCCCGCGTTGGGAAAGCCCATCTTGTTGAGAAGGGCCCTGTGGCGGGCCATGCGGAAGACGCGCGGCCGCGGGTTGCCGCGCTGCCCCTCGGCGGTAACAGTGCCGATCTCGACGAAGCCGAAGCCGAGCAGCCCAAGGCCCTCGAACCACGTGGCGTCCTTGTCGAGACCTGCGGCGACACCCAGCGGGCTGGGGAAGTGCAGCCCCAGCGCCTGGACCTCCAGGACCGGATCGTGGGGAACCACGTATCGGCGCAGTGCCCAGCGCAGGGGCGCGATCGCGGTGACGATGCGTAGGGTCCCCACTGCCAGCTCGTGTGCACGCTCGGGATCGAGGCGCTGCAGGACGAGCTTGAAGAGCAGTCGATAGATCAGAGTTGACTCGCGGTTTCGGCTTGCATGTGCAGGTGAGCCGCCGTTGCCCAGCCGGCTGGTCCAGAGCCTACTAGCGGCAGTCGCTGCGGCCGATGGGTCGCACGGGCGCTTGGTGGAGCTCGCGGGCAGTGAATGGAGGGGGGCGGAGTCCCGAGCGAGCATGTCATGCGCACTCGATCAGAAAAGTTCTACTTGTCGGACTCAGGGTGCCGGGTTAGGCTGTTGCGCTCGGCCAGCTACGGCGGCGGCTGCTGCCATACCTGGGGATGCTCGTGACCCTGAGGAGGGTGTTGATGATGTCTGTCCTTGATCGCGTTCAGGCGCGCCTGCTGGTGAGCCTTGTCGCTGTGATTGCGGCATTGGGAGCGGTTGTGATCACCCCGGCGGCGAGTGCGGCAAAGGTGGGGGGCACCTACCTGGCGCTCGGCGACTCGCTCGCCTATGGCTACCACGCGGCCCAGTTCAAGAGCGAGCTGGAAAGCAAAGGGTATGTGGAACCGGAAACATTCGACAAAGGCTACGTGGACGACTTCGGCGCCACGCTGAAGCTGGTCAACCCCAAACTGCAGATCATCAACGACGGCTGTCCGGGCGAGACGACTGAAACGTTCATCAACGGCTCGGGCATCCCCGGCTACTGCGCGGGCGGTCCCACCGGGACCCCGTTCCCCTACGCGTTCCTGCACCACCCCTACACGCCTCACACCTCGCAGCTCGCGGATGCGCTGGCGATCGTCAAAGAAAACCCGAACGTCAGCCCGATCACGCTCGACATCGGTGCCAACGACGTGCTCCAGTTCCTGGCAAGCAAATGCGGGTTCCCGAAAACGTTCTCGTGCAGCCCGGCCGAAGTGGAAGCTGAGTTTGGCCACATCGCGAGCAACGTCTACTCGATCCTCGCGCAACTGCATGCGGCGGCGCCGAAAGCGCAGATCGTGCTGATCGGCCTTTACAACCCCTACCCAGAGGTGCTTCCGGCCCCGGGTGGGGACAAGACGACGGCGGCGCTCGACACAGCGCTTGCAGGCGTGGCGGCGTCGGTGCCGGGGACGAGCTTCGCCAATCCCGAGCCGCTGTTCAACCCCTCGATCCTGACCGGCGCACCTGAATCGACAGATCTACTGACCATCTGCTCGTTCACGGCGATGTGTCCAGGCGGCACGTACAACCCGACCAGCCCCGAAGCCGACATCCATCCCACGACGCTCGGCTACGGCGTCATGGCAGGTGTAGTCGGGGTCACGTTCCTCACCCACTGACGGCTGATCCGCGGTATCTCCCTGCCGGCGCCTCTGCCGGCGGGGAGCCCGCGAGCTCGAAAGGCGAACGCCTCCTGGGACTAGTGCCGGGTGACGGTACCTTGGGGTTCACGGAGACGATGTCTGCGACTTCGGCCCCGAGGAAGTCCCGCAGATCCGCCGAGGCCAACTCTACGCCGGCCATCAGATCTCCCGAGCTGATGTCGACCAGCTCCTCCTGGAGCACGGTGTGGTCCATGAACATGGCCGCCTTGCCGAGGAAGTGCATCGGCGAGATCGCCCCGATCGTCACGCGATGCTCACGCACCAGCTGGCCAGGGTCGGCCAGCGCGAGCGGAGCGCCCCCGGTGAGCTTGCGCACCTTCCTCAGCTTCAATGTCCGGTCACCGGGAATGAGCAGGACCGTCAACTCCCCCGTGGCGGCACGCGCAACCATGCACTTGACGACCTGGGAGAGCCGGATGCCCCGCTGCTGCGCCGCCGCCTCCGAGGTCAGAGCAGGCTCGCTGTGTGGCTTCATAACGAACGGGATCCCCGCCTCGCGCAGCGGTCCCGTCACGGCATCCTGCCTCATGTTCTGTTGTCTCCTTGACTGAGTCGGGCGGCGGTTCAAGGGCGAATGGGTGCGCATCGGGCATTTCCACCCTCGGCAACAGCGCCGCGAGCAGCATCGGACGTTTGTCCTGACACCGGCGCATCGATACCCATCGGAGCGAGCGATCGGCGCGCACGATAGCCCGCTATAGAATGGCCTTTGTGAAGATGCTTGTCACCGGCGGGGCCGGATTCATCGGCGCGAACTTCGTGCACCGAACCGTCAGCGGCCATCCCGAGTATGAGGTCACCGTGCTCGATGCGCTGACCTACGCGGGCAACCGCGAGAGCCTCAAGCCGGCCGGCGAGGCGGTGCGCTTCGTACACGGCGACATCTGCGACGTGGAGCTCATCGACCGGCTGGTCGCAGAGCACGACGTGGTGGTCCACTTCGCGGCCGAGTCGCATGTGGATAACTCGCTGCACGACCCCGAGCCGTTCATCCGCACGAATATCATCGGCACGTACACGATCCTCGAGGCGGTGCGCAGCCACGAACGGCGCCTACATCACATATCCACAGATGAGGTGTTCGGCGACCTGCCGCTGGACGCAGTGGACAAGTTCAGCGAGGAGACGGCCTACGACCCGTCGAGCCCCTACTCGGCAACAAAGGCGAGCTCCGACATGCTCGTGAGGGCATGGGTGCGCTCGTATGGCGTGCAGGCGACGCTGTCGAACTGCGCCAACAACTACGGCCCCTACCAGCACGTGGAGAAGTTCGTGCCGCGGCAGATCACGAACGTACTCGTGGGGCAGCGACCGAAGCTATACGGGGCGGGGGAGAACGTACGCGAGTGGACGCACGTGGACGACCACAACGACGCGGTGCACCTCGTTCTCGAGAAGGGTCGGATCGGCGAGACGTACCTGATCGGCTCCGGCTATGAGTGCAGCAACGCCGAGATCCTGCGAAACGTGCTCGAGCTCATGGGTGAGGAGCCGGAGGCCTTCGACCTGGTGCCAGACCGTCCCGGCCACGACCTCCGCTACTCCAACGACTCGACCAAGATCCGCACGGAGCTCGGCTGGGAGCCGCGCTACGCAGAGATCGACAGCGGGCTCAACGCCACGATCGACTGGTACCGCGAGAACGACTGGTGGTGGCGCCCGCAGAAGGACGCGACGGAGGCGAAGTACGAGGTTCTTGGGCGGTAGCGCCCGGCGCTAGAGGGGCTCGGGGATGGCAGTTATCCCCAGTGCCCCTGCAACTGCCCATTCCGCCAGGAGCTCGTCATGAGGCGTTTCCCCGGCGAGGGCGATCACGGACCCCTCGAGCGCGCCCAGCAGCGCCAGCGCCACCGCGCGGGCGGGCGGTCCCGGTGGGATCGAGGCGGCTTTGCGTCCGGCGCTTACGAGCTTGACGCAGCGCTTGACGCCGGTCTCCCAGATGCGCTCGGTCCGGCGGCCCACTGGGTGGTCGCGTCTCGTGAGCCGGGGGATTTGAGGAGGCGGGCGTAGCCTCCGCTTTGACCGACAAGTCGAAGCGATGGAGGTACGCCCGCATGGAGAAGGTAGCCCCGAGCGAGAGGTTTCGCGCTGAACTGGATGAGGCGCTGGCTGGTGTGGCCGGCGAGCATGATCCGATCGAGACGGTCGGCCGGCTGGGAGCGCGGCTGATCTTGCAGCAGGCGTTGGAGGACGAGGTCACCGAGTTCCTCGGGCGTGCTCGATATGAGCGTGCTGGGGAGGCGATCAGTTACCGCAACGGCTATGAGCCGCGGACGGTGAAGACGACGGCCGGGCCGATGCGGCTGGAGCGCCCGAGGGTCCGCGACGCGAGCAAGCTGGGCTTCCAGAGCAAGGTGCTCGGCAAGGGCGTGGCGCGCACGCACGCGCTGGAGTCGCTGGTGATCTCGAGCTTCCTGCGGGGCTTGTCGACCAGGGACGTGGAGGCCGCGCTCGAGGAGGTCTTCGAGGAGCCGGTCGCGTCCAAGAGCACCGTCTCGCGGATCTGCGAGGACACCCGTGAGCGCTACCGCCAGTGGTGCCGGCGGCGCCTTGAGGAGCACGACATCGTCTACCTGTTCCTCGACGCGATCTATCTGAAGCTGCACCCCGACGACACGCCGGCGGAGGGGGTTCTGGTGTGCTGGGGTGTGACGCTTGAGGGCCGCAAGGTGCTGCTCGGCCTGGCGCTCGGCAGCCGCGAGAGCTACGAGTCCTGGCTGTCCTTCGGGCGCGATCTCATCGATCGCGGCCTCAGGGTGCCGGCGCTCGTGATCGCCGACGGAGCACCCGGGATCTGGAAGGCGGTCAGGGAGATGTGGCCCACTGCGCTCGAGCAGCGCTGCACGATCCACGCACTGCGGAACGTGACCGGCAAGCTGCCCGACCGCCATCACGCCGAGGTCAAGGCGCGCTGGTGGAAGATCTTCGACGAAGCGCGCTCGGCCGGCGAGGCGCGCCAGCAGCTGCAGGCACTCACCGGCGAGTACCGGGCCGCCTACCCCTCGGCAATGGCCGTCATCGAACGCGACCTCGACGCGCTCGTCACCCACCTGCGGTTTCCCTCAGAGCATCGCAAGCGGATCCGCACGACGAACCTTCTTGAGAGGACGTTCGTCGAGGTCCGCCGACGCACCAAGGTGATCGGCCGATTCCCCGGCGAGACCTCCGCCTTGTCGCTCATCTGGGCCGTGCTGGAGCTCTCCTCACGTGGCTGGCGCGGCGTGAAGATGACACCAAAGATCGTTGCTGACATCGAGCGGCTGCGACGCGAGCTACGCGAACGCGCCACTCACCCAGCCACCGTCGACGCCGAGCAGGTGATCGCTGCATAAGATCCCACCCAAGCGGAGCTACGCCCAAGCCATTTCACCCGGACAATGGGACGCGACCCACTGGGTGATCCTGACCAGCCACCGGATCGGTTTGCTGAGCGGCGGGCTCCCCGACCTCTCGCATCCAGTTCTCGTTGACCCATTGGATGACCGCCAGCGCCAGGTCCTCCTTGTCCTTGAACTGGTGATACAGCGCCCCTCGGCTATAGCCGGCCTCGCGGGCGACCTCCTCGAGCACGAGGTTGGCGTAGCCATAGCGGGAGAGACCACGAGCGGCCGATTCGAGCAGCGCGCTACCTAGGCGAGTTGGGGCTGGCCCCAGGTCGCTGACACCTGTCCCGGCTGGGGGATTGTTCACGTCCCCCAACCGGGAGGACACTAGATCGTTGCCCGTCTCACCGTGCCGTCGTGGGTCCATGAAGCTTCGTGGACCACGAATTTTGCTCGCATTTGCTGAGCCTATGATTGCTACTGATCGCAGCCGACTGCTCGCCTGGGCACAAGGTTGAGGTGCTCGCCTAGCCATTTCGCTATCTCAGTCAGCATCTGTGTGCCAGTTTCGAATGAGCTGGCGCCGGGTGATGGGAACGCCACTATTGCCACAGCTACGGCGCGACTAGATCCCGGATCTATGATGCCGCTCTGCCGCACTAGATAAGTGTCTTGCTGTTCTGGACCCCATCCACCCTTGTAGGCCACATCGGCAAAGCCAGCTGAGCCCAGCCCCCAGCTCTCGCTAGGCTCGATTCGTTGCATGAGGCCCAGGACGTAGTCGGTCTCGTCGTTCGGGAGGAGGCAGCCCCGCGCGAGATATCTGAAGAACTTGACTGCATTGGTTGGCGACCACTCCGTCTGCCCGAAGGTGGTCACGGCGCCGGGTGGCGGGGGAGCTGTGGCGACCGCCGTTTCACCATCACCGCTGCGCCTGAGCAGGCCTTCCATGAAGTCGCTAGCCGCTACAAGGCCTCCCTTGAGCTGTTCGAGGTCGTGAAAGAGCGCAAGTACCGCTTCGTTACTGGATTCGGTAATAGCCGCCTCGGCCCACATTTGCTCATCCGCCGTCAGGGCACCGTGGCGCGCTCGTAGTAGGGCGACCAGCACCGGTACCTTTATGGTGCTCCATCCGTGCGCGGGCACATCGCCGCCTAGACTGATTGATGCACCGACGCCCAGCGGGGCCACTGAGAGCTCGAATCTGCCCGGCAAGCGAGCAGCCAACCCTTCGAACGAAAGTGCGGCGTTGCTATCGAGGACCGGCGGCGCTGAAGCTTCTGCGGGCTTCGCCGCGCTGGCATCCGGTTGCGTCGCGCGCCCGTTGTGGGGACCGGAGCCTATGGCCGACTTCGGAGTTAGCCTTGAAGCGTCGTGAAGGCCATGTGAACTTGTGCGCGAGTGGGAGCCGCGCCCAACTAGCGAGACACAGATGACTCCCAGACCCACGCCGGCGAGCGCAATCACTGCGAAACCGAGCGTCCGTGAGCCGGAAAGACCGGCAAGGCGCCGCGGGCGCAGCTCGCGGCGCTGGGGGTGGAATCGCATGAATGAAAAGCGTATATTCTTTGGAACTAAGGTGGCCGAGACGAGAACCGAGCGGCCCGCACATCAGCCTGGAGCAGCCCCGGAAGCCAAGACATGGATCTGACCGTTATCGACCCTTCGGGAATCCGGACGGAACAGGTAAGCGTGCCAGAACACGCTGCTGCGGCGCTCATCGTAGGACGGCTCGTGGATGTCATGGGTCTGCCTGCTCACGACCCTGCCGGAACGCCAATCGTTTATGGCTTTGTGGATGTCCGATCCGGCCGTTTCATCGAGAACCACGAGGCGCTAGCGCAGGCCGGAGTACAACAAAACGATGTCTTGCGGCTGGTGGCAACACCGCAGGCCTTACCGCCACACCCGGGGTCTCCGTCTAGCCCGGCGGGGCTACCTACCGTGATCTCGACGCCGCGTCCTTCTGGTCCCATACCACCTTCTTCTGCTCCGCATGGCAATGGTGACCTCGCCGGGTCTCCACTCTCTGCGGCGGCGGCGCGAGGGCGCCTTGGACCAAGCCCCACCGTGATTCTCGCCGCGGTAATCACAGTACTAGACCATATGGCGTGGGTCGCTCGTTGCAGGGTTGACCTGCCGGGGTAGGTGGCCGGACGCTCCTCGCGGGGGTTTGTCTGGCCGGAGAGTGGCTCCGGCTGACCCCAAGAAAATGAGGAGGTCCGGCCATGAATACTGTGACGTGGGTGGGTATGGATGTCCATGCCCGGTCAATACACGCTGCGGCGATCAATGTCCTCACGGGTGAGATCGAGCGGTTCCGGTTCGGCCCAGGTGTGCAAGCGCCTGTTAGCTGGCTGGCGCAGCTGAGCGGCCCGGTGCATGCTTGTTATGAGGCAGGCCCGACGGGCTATGGGCTTTATCGGGCGGCAGTCGCGGCTGGGGTCCGGATGGACGTGATTGCGCCGGGCAAGACCCCGCGCGGCCCCTCGGATCGCGTCAAGACTGACCGCAGGGACGCTGAGCTGCTCGCACGCTTGTTGATCGCGGGACAGCTCAAGGCGGTGAGCGTCCCGCCGGCCGAGGTTGAGGCCGCCCGCGAGCTGACGCGCCTGCATGACGCGTGTCGACGGGATCTGATGACCTCGCGCCATCGGCTTTCAAAGATGTTGCTGCGTCACGGTCGGGTCTATCCCAAGCCGACGACCTGGAAGCAAGATCACCGCCGCTGGTTGGCTGGTCAGCACTTCGAAGAGGCGACAAGTGAGCTGGTCTATCTCGATCTTCTCGCGCGCGTTGACGCTCTCACGGCGCGAAAGCTGCAGTTGCGCGAGGATGTGATCAAGCTCGCTGACGATCAGAGATGGTGGCCGACCGTCGCTCGTCTACGGTCCTTCCGAGCGATCGACACCCTCACCGCGTTTTCGATTCATCTCGAGCTCGGAGCCGACTGGGAGCGCTTTGAGAAAGCCCCTCGGCTGGGTGCATGGCTTGGGCTGACCCCATCGCTGAACCAGTCCGGCGAATCGTCGAGCAGTGGATCGATCACCAAGACCGGATCGACGCTCGCGCGACGACTGCTGGTCGAGTCGGCCTGGCACTACGGGCCCAGACCGCGCATCGGAGCGACCCTGCAGGCCCGCCAAGCCGGACAACCTGAGCACGTGCTCGCGATCTCCAACAAAGCCCAACGCAGACTCCATCGCGTCTACCAGCAGATGAAGGCCCGCGGCAAGCCGCACGGCGTCGTCACCGTCGCAGTCGCCCGCGAGCTTGCCTGCTTCCTCTGGGCAGCCGCAACAGTCGACTGACCACAACTGACATCCCCACGTTCGGGAGGGCGGGGCGCCGGGCCGTCAACGCGGTCGGGCACGCGCGCAACAGCTATGAGCAACCGCCCAACGGTCACGCTCGATCCTAGACCCGCGCATCACCGGCAGCGCATCCAAGGCCCTGAGGTACCCAACCCTCGAATATCAGACTGGCGACGCCGTCACCGAGCCCGACGCCCCGCCCTCCCGAACACCAACAAAATCCCTGCAAACCGGGACCGCCTCAGCACGCCCACTTGACAAACGACACGCCATATCAGCTGTAGGCGTAGGGGTTCTACTCGCCACGGGAGTACTTTCAGGAGGCTCGCAGGGCAACGCCCAGCCTGTGGTGACCCAGGTGGGCGTAACGAGCACGTCTACGCAGACGCAGTCCCCAGCACCAAGTCCCGCTGAAGAAGAAACGGACCGCAGTGCCATCATGTCTTTGCTCAACACCTACCAATCAGCCTACTCGGATCACAACATATCTAGTCTCTCGAGTGTTTTTGCTCCGCACGTTATGAGGCACGGACTCGCGGCGGGTGGCTGCACAGTTTCCCATGGTCGTGCCGTCGTGCTTAGTGACTATCAAAGCCAGTTTGACGAAGGCAGCGGCTCATACAGGCTCGTTGGACTCACCCAAAGCCACGTCCATATAGAAACAAAGACCGCGGCACACATAAACGCCCACTATGTGATCACTCCGGGTGGTAGTGGGTACGTTGACTTCAGGTTCGCCGAACTCGGCGAAGGCTGGAAGATAAGCGAAGTCTATGCGACATGCAACTAAAGGCGCAACATGAGCGATAACGGGCCCCAGAACAGTGAGTCAGGCGCTAAGCGCCTGACGATTACAGAGGCGGATCTCGGCATCACACAATCACGGCATGCACAGGCGGGGTCTCCCCAAGCGCCGGCCAGCACGACAGGGCCGAGGCATTCCAGTCCCGGCGAAGACGAAGGCGAACGGCGCCCCGCATGGAACGAGGCGACCCGCCTGATGTGCGCGGCTGCATACCTCGACGGAACATTTGCACAGGACGTTGTTGACGAGATCATCTACGAGCAACACAGAGCGGTACATATACCGACGGGCGTCAATATAGAACTCGTAGCCAAGCATTGCCTAGCGGCCTTGCGCCAGAAGCTGATCCGCGACTGGCTGCTTGTCGTAGACGTCGTGGCCAGTTTCATACTTCTTGTCGCGAAGCACTCACTGGTGTGGCCGCTGCTCGGATTTCTACTCGCCTGGGCGATCGTCTCCTGGGACATCTGGAGCTCCACTTATCTAGTGGTCGTTCGTCACCTAAGTCCTAAACAGTTCGGCGTGAGGCCACCCCCAGAGCCAATAGACCCTAACGTTGCACGGAGAATCCAAGAGCTGGCTAGAGACCAGCGTGGAAATCTAACTGTCTACAGCGGCTTTCTACCTTTCTCGGGGGCCGGAATCGATGTCGGCGGATGGTCATTCCTCATTAACCTAACCAGGGGTAAGCAAGACGTCTTCGGCGATAGGGCGGCTGCGAGCGAACTCACAGCCGCGGATCTCTATGACACGACCCAGAGCGCCCTCGCCGCACTCGGAATGACCAACCTCGAGATCAGGGATCGGCTCTTTGTTAGCGGCGCGGACGTGAGAGACGACCGCACGCTTATGCCAGATCTTCTCGGCCCACCGCAGTCCTGGGTCGATCTCAGCGTTGTCCGTCAGCATATGGCCTCCCCCACACACCGCATTCGTCACTATCGCTGCATCGAGATCGAAGATTGGCACGGGGAGTTGATCATGTCGATGTTCTTGCGCTTCTCCATCAGCAACGATCGCCTCTTCTGCGAGCTCAACAAGTTCGTACTAGTGCCGCTCAAGGAGGAGCTCCATCGCCTGAACCACCTGGGCGGCCGCGTGCGTCTAAAAGACCTCACGGCGATGGGGATCCGAGCCGTCTTCGCCACGCCCGGCCTGTCACTGCGAGCTCTTACGGCCATCTTTAAGCCATTTAGAAGGACGCTCAAACAGTCGAGCAGCGCCAGGTATGTGCAGAATGACGAGTTCTTCGACTACGGCGCTCCGGTCACCGCCCTAGACCGCGTTCGCTCGACAAAATACCGACGCTACTTCCAGCGTCTCGATAAGGAAATGTACGACAAGGTGCTCGAACGGACAGTCCTCGATTCAATCGTCGAAACGCTCGATAGGCATGGCATCGACACTGGAGAGATCGCTGCGCGCACCGCAGCGATCATCAACAACGGAATCATGATGAAGGACAGCACCCTTGGAGCAAACAACCTAGCGGTGGGAAGCAAGTCTCGCATCCAAGTCAACCTCAAACTCCCAGGCTCAGGAGATGGAGCACCACCACCCGCAGCCGGCAACACACAGCATTCCTAACGACTGTGGTCTGACGACAGGAGGCAGAGAAAGATGACTGATGGCGCTAACTACGGCATAAGCGGTACGGGTATCAACATCAGCGCCCAAAATTTTGCCGTGGGCTCGAGGAGCAGCATCGTCGCAGGCGCTGGCGGCCCTGTCGAACAGTCCAACCAAGCAGTGGCGTTGGCTGTGCCGTTGGAGCAACTTCGACTCGCTATCGACGCCTTCCAAGGTCCACAGGCCACCAAGGAGTCGCTCAGTGCGCTCCACAGGGAAGTCACAGCCGAGCTACAAACAGCGAGCCCGAATAGGCAAGTGCTTGTGGGCAAGCTCGAATCACTCCAACGCCTTGCCGGACCCGCAGCCACTATCGTCCAGGCGGCGGCGGTGCTCGCCCACGCAATTGGCCCACTTCTCTGATCCGTTTTATTCACTTATGCGGTAGACCACGTGGATCTGACTCGTGAGCTCACTGCTGCGCGTGACCGTATCGCGGCGTCGAAGCGTGGCCAGACATGGTCCGGTCTGTGGAGGCGCTACCAGAGGCGATTCGGAGCCACGTAACCGTCCGCGAGCAGCTAGCCCAGGCTCTTGGTAGACGAAACAAGGGCCACGGTCGGCAACGAGCGATCTTAGAAGCTGTCTCAATACGTCTTGGGGGAGGGCTTGGGCGTTGGGGGGCGAACTTTTCTGGGTGGCATAACCCCGGTGATGGAGGTGCTCTGTGGCGGGTGACGGGGTCCCTGTGATGTGAGCCGGGTGCTGTGGGTGTTCGTCATGTCCCGTTGGTGGGATGAGAGGATGGACACGATCATGAAGCGACACAGGCACACGCCGGAGCAGGCTGTCAGGAAGATCCGTGAGGGCGAAAAGCTACTCAACGAGGGGCAGGATCTCGCCGAGGTGCTGCGGCATCTCGAGATCACCGAGTCGACGTTCAACCGGTGGCGCGCCCAGTACGGTGGGATGAAGGCTGATGAGGCCAAGCGGTTGAAGACGCTCGAGAACGAGAACCAGCGGCTGAAGAAGCTGGTGGCGGAGCAGGCGCTGGACATCGACATGCTCAAGGAGTTGTCCCGGGGAAACTTTTGACCCCGGAACGCAGACGCTGCGCCGTGTCTCGGCTGCAGCAGTGTTTCGGGGTTTCAGAGCGCCGTGCGTGTCGTGTCGCGGGGCAGCATCGCTCAACGCAACGCAAACTCCCGCCGGTGCCCAGGCCGGCGGATAAGCGGCTCGCTGCTCGGCTGAGGGAGATCGCGGGGGAGCATCCGCGGTGGGGATGGAAGACCGCGCATCAGATCCTGTTGCGGGAGGGCTGGACGCTGAACCGCAAGCGAACACGCCGTATCTGGCGCCAGGAGGGCCTGCGGCGGCCGGTGAAAGCACGGAAGCGTCGTCGGCTGCCCGGAGCGCAGAAACAGCGTTTGCGGGCGGGCAGGCCGAATGAGGTGTGGGCTGTTGATTTCCAGTTCGATGAGACCTCTGACCGGCGCAGGATCAAGCTGTGCAACATCGTGGATGAGTTCACCCGCGAGGCCCTCGCGATCCGCGTTGGCAGATCCTGCACCGCCGAGGATGTCGTCGAGGTCCTCGGCGGGCTCATCGCCGAACGCGGCGCACCCGCCTTTCTGCGCTCGGACAACGGCCCTGAGTTCATCGCGTGGGCGCTGCGGGACTACTGCCGCATGACGCTCATGGCCACCAGCTACATCGAGCCCGGATCGCCGTGGGAGAACCCGTTCGTTGAGTCCTTCAACGGCCGGCTCCGCGACGAGCTGCTGGACATCGAGGAGTTCGGCTCGATCACAGAGGCCAGGGTCGTGATCGAGGACTGGCGCCACGAGTACAACACCTACAGGCCCCACTCAGCACTCGGAGGACGCTGTCCAAGCGAGTACGCCACACTCACAACAACAAACAACCAAGAACACACATAGCCCCTGGACTCGTCACCGGGGCCCCGTCACGCGCCCAACGCCACGCCGGCAAGCCCGACGAGCCAGGCGTCATCCTCGCCACCCTCGCAGGCCACCTCGGATTCCAGCACGGCCCGTGGACCACACGGCGCGTCCGGCCACGCCTGGAAGCACTCCGAAACGAAGGCCTGACGGAGCGCTACCGCAAGCACGGGCTCGACCTCTGGCGTCTCACCGCCGCAGGCCGCGACCGTCTCGACGCCTTGCGCAGCGCCGGCAAACTCGCCGAGCTACCCGAGTCTCCGCAGCACCGCAGATGGCGCGAGGCACGCACGGCTGCCAGCGAAAAGATCGGTCAGCTCAGAAGAAGCGTACGCCAAGAACTCGCCGCCGCGCGAGCGCTGCTGCGCGCCGCAAACGCATCCTCGGAGGAATGGTTCGCCATGACCGACACCCTCGGAAACGCCTGCAAGCAGCTCGCCTCAGCGACCCACTGCCTGCGCGAGTGGCCAGAGCCCAGCGACGATGTCGCCGACCGAGACGACGATCTTCGCCGCCACCGCCGCAGCGACATGAGCTGGCGATAGGGGGCTCGCCCTAGAGAGAGGAGCTTCGAGGCCCTCGCCGCGTGGCGAGCCCCGCGCCGCAGTCGTCGGAATCTAGCGACGAGCCTGGCGCTGAGTTCAGTCCAGCGGTATTGTTTCCTCCTGTGGAGCTTGTAGGAATAGCTCGTCAGACGATGTCCAAAATGCCGCCTTCCCACGGTGCGTGGCTTGCCGGGAGCGGTAGGTGACGACGCCGCTGAGAGCCCTCCTAGTAGGGCGAATGTTCCCATCGAATATCAGTCTGTATGCGGCAAGCAATGGCGTCGAGCTACTAGAAGGCCCGATCTACCCATCAGCCGAAGTGCTCGTTGAGTCCCTGCGCGCCCTCAACCCCGACGCGGTCATCCTGCGCCACGGTCGCATCACGGACGAGGCCATCTCCTCGGGCCTAGTATCAGTCGTGGCCCGTCACGGTGTGGGCCTCGACGCGATCGATTTGGCGGCCGCTCGCACCCACGGCGTCACGATCTGTACGACGGGTCTAGCAAGCGCGAACGCCGTGGCTGAGCACGCCCTTGCCCTCGTGCTTGGCACGCAGCGCTCTTTGCTTACGCACCACGCATCCATGATGCGCGGGGAATGGGCTATGACGTCCGCGTCGCCGATGCAAGAACTCCGCGGCACACAAGTCTCTGTTATCGGCTTTGGGCGGATAGGTAGCCTGCTAGCCCACAAGCTGGCGCTTCTCGACGCTGTCGTGACAGCATACGACGTTCGCCCGGTCTCTGTTCCCGATGCCATCTCAGTCGCACCCGCATTTAGCGACGCGCTAAATCAAGCGTCAGTAGTCTGCATCGCCTGCTCTCTCACTCCGGAATCAAGCAACCTGTTCGACGCCGCGGCCCTAGCTGAACTTCCGAGAGGAGCAATAATCGTCAACATCGCCCGTGGACCGATCGTCGATCTAGGGGCGGTGCGCGCCGCTCTCGCCCGCGGCCATCTAGCGGCGTACAGCACCGACGTCTATGAGCACGAACCACCGTCCGCTGAGGATCTGATTGTGTCTGACGGTCCCTCTATCGCCACGCCACACGTCGCTGCCTGCACGATGGCCTCACATCAGGCGATGGCGCGCCGGTGTATCGACAATTTGATAGCTCTGCGCGACGGCGAGCCATTGCCGTCCGACTGTGTAGTTGACCTCAATAAGCTACAAAGTTAGAGTGAAGGGGAGGTAGAATATGGCCAAGATTTTCCTTACGATGCCCACTTTCGCGACCAACGCACACACGTCCGATCTTGAGGCGTGTTACTCCCCCGTCGTTATTGAGAGGGATCGCCCTCGCGCGATGGAGAATCTCGTCGCAGAGCATCCAGATGCGGATACGCTCGTAGTAGGAGTCAAAGAGCCCGTGACGGCCGATGTCCTAGAGGCGCTGCCTTCACTCAGCGTTCTCGCAACCGTTAGCACGGGTGTCGACCATATTGATCTAAAGGCTGTGGGCGCTCGCGGCATCGATCTGATTGATGCGGCAGGAGCCAACGCCGCTGCTGTCGCTGAGCACATCATGATGTTCGCCCTTATGCATCTGCGCGACTACCCTGACGCCGCGGCAAGCGTTGTCAGCGGGAGTGATCGAGAAGGTTTGCAATTTCCGGCGCGTAGTCTAGAAGGACGCCGTTTTGGAATGATCGGCGCTGGCGCTATCTGCCACGCGCTAGTCCCACGCCTCGCAGCGATGGGCTGCGAACTACTGGTGCATACGCGGCGCCCAGACGAACACCGCGACCTTGAAGAGCCGGGAGTCGTCATGGCGTCTCTCGACGAGGTCCTCGAAACCAGCGACGTCGTCGCCTTGTGTGTACCGCTCACTAACGAAACCATCGGTATGATCGACAGCCCGCAGATCGGAGCGATGCGCGAGTCTTCCATTCTGATAAACACGGGTCGGCTTGATCTCATCACGAACGCCGCGATCCAAAGCCTACTAGTCGACCGTACCGACCTTCGGCTGGCGTTGGACCATCTCCATCTCGGCCAGCAATCCGAGGTCTTGGCGCTCGGCACGCGTCTCATAGCGACACCGCACATCGCTGGTGTCACCGAGGACGCGCGGCGTGCGATGGAGGATGCCGTTATCGCAAAGCTCATTAGTCGGCGAGCGTGATACAACCGAGCCGCTGACTTCGGCTAGGGACGCGAACGATATGCAGATGGCTAAGTCCTGGCCTACGATCGCTCCGGGGCGCAACCGCGACATCGCGTTGCTTTACCTCGCCAAGCACGCCGTCACCGGCACAGATTTCGACGCCGTTGACGGTAACCACGCTGCGTACCACCGCGAGATCGGGGATGCGCTTACAGGTGCAGGCTTCGACGTCACTCGAAGCGACGACATCGGAGCGCTCATTGCTCCCGCCCCAGGGTTCAGCTACGTCTTCTCGTTGATGAATCGGCTTGGTTTTCGTAACAGCGAGGTGCTGGTTTCGACCCTGTGCGAGCGCGCAGGCCTCCCATACCTAGGAGCGCGTCCCGTTGTTCGCGCTATCGCGGACGATAAGCACTACGCTAAGGCACTATTCGGTAAAACAGGCGCAGTAACACCAGACTGGGTAGCCGTTAGGGCTGGGTGCGCCCTTCCCGCCACTCTGCCCGCTAGCCAGACCGGCTACATCGTGAAGCCGGTGGCAAGTTCTGCATCGTGGGGACTTTCCTATCAGGAGAGTCCCGCGGACGCGCTCGACGCACTTGAGGCGTTGACTGCCGGCGGAGTTGACGCAATGTGTGAAGTGTTCATTGGCGGCATCAACCTCACACTCCCAGTATTCGGCGCTGGCGACTTGACCGCGTTTCCCCTCGTCGAGGAGTTCGTCGATGACGGTCTTAACATCATCTCGCACGACTCCAAGCGTGGCTTCACCGCCGCGTGCGAGCGCAGGCTTGTTCGGGATGGGGAGGTTGTTGATATCGCTGGGAAGCTTGCGGAGGTCGTGCTCCAAGACTTTCTGCCGTTCGACTACGGTCGCGTGGACTTCCGCTACGATCCTAAGACGAGTCGAATGTACATCTTGGAGTTCAACATCGCGTGCAATCTACAGCGTACCAAGGCGATCGCTTTCGCCGCCGAAGAGTCTAATATCTCACACACTGAGCTCGTGGCTGGAATCGTAACTCAAAGTCTAGACCGTCAGCGAGGACTGGCGGCACCGAGCATCTACTAGTTGCCTGGCGCAGGGGGCTGCGGCGTAAAGATGAGCGAAATGTCATTGCCGATAGTGCGTCTTAGTGGCTCACCCGCCAACGCGGGAGCGGCATTCGCTGAGTTTGCGCTCGCCAATGGAGCAGCGCGCGCGCTCGGTGAGCGGCTCGCACCTCTCGGCGAGCACTTCATTTCAAATCTTGAGCAGGCACTTGCAGCGGCGGAATTGCACCGACTGCTCAAGACGGAGGCCTCAGCGCAATATGCGGAGTCCGCGGTGTTGGCTCGCGCTCTCGGGGTCACTCCTTCAGCGCTCATGTGTGTATCCGGTCTGAGTGACACCACAGATTGGCTGGCAGGCGATCGGCCTCACGAATGCACATGCCTGCTGCGCCGAGGCAAGGACGCCCTGCATTGGCAGACGTGGGACTTTGCAAATGCAATGTCGCCCTTTCTCTGCGTTATCAGTCGCGCGATCGACGGCGCGTATCGTAGCGCGACGTTGACGACGCTCTTCGGTCACGCGCACTTCGGCATCAATTCGGAGGGCTTGGCGATTGGTACTCAGAATCTGGCGTGCACTGATGCGCGTCCCGGGGTCCCATTCGCGGCAACTATTGCGCGCGTCTTGGATGAGTGCGCGAACGTGCGAGACGCACGCGACTTGATAGCGAGCGTCACGCGAATGTCCGGACACCGCTTCACCGTCTCAGACCAAGCCGGCGAGATCGCTGTGATCGAGACTACGGCCACTGCCATCGAAGATCGTATGCTCGCGACCGACGAGACCGTGATTGCATCAAACTATCCTCTGTACGCGCCTATCGCTAAGCATGCCCTTGATTATTCACCGCAGTCGCACGATCGGGTGCGGCGCATGAGCGGCGAGGTCGCTGCTGGGCATGTCTCGGCCTCCTACGTTCCACACCAGCCAGTGCTGCGGCTGAGCGGTAAAGACGTATTTGAGACTAGCACCTTGGCCGCTATCTCATTCTGCCGACGCACCGGTGAGATGAATGTATGGCGTCCCGAGTCCGGATGGATGTCCTACGAGGTCCCCGACGCCGGCCGCGTGGGGCCGAGTGATACTCGGCCAGCGTACCCCGGAGGATGACAGCCGCCCTCCCTACATTTCAGGTTGGCGCGGCAGATTCGGACGTCCTAACGTCGCTTCACAATGAGGCGGTCGCAGCGGGGCTTACGCTCATTGAGCTCGCCGTGGCGAGCCGGGTTCTTGCTCGTCACTTGTCCGCAACGCTGCGGTACTGCGTGTCCAGCGCACTCACGGCGCGACCCTACTGTGTCGTCGTCGCTGGGTTGCCGATCGACGATGCGAACGTTAACCCCGTCGAGGGATCGCGAAACTCCTTGCCGCCGTCTCTGGCCGACAGTACAGCGCTTCTCATTTCGGCGCTTGGCGGTCAGGCTTTCGGTCTCGCGTCTGTGCAGGCCGGCAACGTGGTCACTGACATCCGTCCGCGTCGTGCCTCTGAGGGAAAGCGTGTCGGCTCAGATGCGGGGAGTGACCTACTCTGGCACACTGACAACGCCTACACAGCACACGGAGGCGACAGGATCGGCCTGCTTTACGTCCGCAACGACGCGCAGATTCCGACGGTGCTGGCTCCGCTCGAAGTAGAACGGCTATCGCCGAAAGTACTGACCAACCTGAGCGAACCGCGATTTGTACTACAGCCGAACAGGCGAGACGAAGGCGTCGCGGTCGCGGCGGAGAGAGTGCCCGTCTTGTTCGGCTCCGGCGAAGACACTAGGCTGCGCGTGAACTTTAACCGCGACATGGTCGTTCAAGCAGATGCCGAGCTCCTCGAGTGCTTGGACGAGCTCCGGGGAGCACTCGATGCCGCCGAGCTCGCAGTACGTGGCGCTCCTGGGGAGCTTCTCCTTTTCGATAACCGGCGTGTAGCTCACCGGAGGCCGAGTTTCACTGCGACATATGAGAAGCACGATAGATGGCTGAAGCGCACCTACATCTCGGTTGACCCCACGCACTGCCCTACGCCGGACAGCCTCGTGGTCGGAGTATGAGCCGGCACGCCGCGACCTTGCACCCGGCCTCGGGCATTGACCCGAGCGGCTGGCTCCACGGGTATTGGGCGCTGGGCGTCGATGTCGCGTCTATCGGCGGCTTGGTGTTCGCACTCTGGAGCCTAGTACGGATCGGCCGGGTCGCTAACGCGCTGCGCCAAGAGCGCCAGGCACTTAGCCACCTGTTGCGCCTAGAAGAGCTAACCGGGCTTATGAGGACCGCTGCTGACAAGCTCGGCAGGACACATACTCCTGATTCATCCCTCGCGAATCAGATTTCGGAGAGCGTCGGGGTCGTCGCAGGCGTCATTGGCGCGCTGAGCATCGCCGAGCAAGAGCGACAGGCGACTTCTGTGCCGGGTGCAGTAGGGGCCACGTTGATCCAGGATTATTTCGGTCTCGACATGCTCCGGAGAGTGATCGGTGCAGCGGACTCTCTAGTCGACATCCTCGTGTTTCGGCCGCACGGTGTTACAAACGTCGAGGTAATGGCGCTTCTGCATGATGCCGTCAGGCGCGAAGTTGCCGTGCGTGTTCTGTCGCTATCCAGCGACGCTCCTACCCCTCTCCTCGAAGAGCTCTGCTGGACTTTGCCAAACCCACGTGTCCATGACGTTAGTGTCTTGAAGGAGCAGCTTGATGCGGCCGCGACTTTCTACGAGGACAACGTGGTCGGAACGTGGAGCGATGAGGAGCTGAGTCGGTTCGATCATCGTGTGTACACACATTATCCGACGCTCCATTACGTGCGGTCCGATTTCACGCTTTACGTAGGCTTTTCCGCTACTGAGGCAGGGACGCAGCCAGCTGATAAGAGCGAGCGCACAGCATTGGCCATCGGCGTTGACACTCGGCTAGGCGAACAGCTTGTTGGCCATTACACGGCACTGGTGGGCTCATCCGACTCGCTCTTTTCGCAGCGTGACAGCCTTTCGTCTGTCGACTCACTTCCTGACGACAGCTGACCACATTGCCAACGCCTGATGTCGCTGTTGCGATGCGCGCTCGCGGATCCGTCAAAGCAGTTTGCGGGCGGCATCAAGAACGTCGAGCAGGAACTCGGGCGGCTCGCCAGCACGCACAGCGGCCTCCCGATAGACACGCGGCTTCTTCTCGTCCTTTACCCCAAGCTCTTCGGCGACGGCTTTTCGTGCGTCCTCAAAGTCAGGCCACAGTGCGGCAAGGTCGGACTCCATAGCGTCCTCGAAGTTTGCGGAGGTCGCGCGCACGGCGCGGTCCGGCCAGTCTTCGGGCGGTGCGCCGCAGAGCTCAAGGATGCGCCGATTTAGCTCGGCCTGACTCGCCTTTTTGTTTGCAGCATCCGCATCAAAGAGTGCGAAGTACGGAATCTCCAACTGATTGAGGATGCCTATCGCGATACCGATAGCTGCCTTTGTGCCACAGTCCGCAATCGCGATCCCGTCTCGGTCGAGTCCGCCTTGCAGGGCTGCTACGCCCGCGAGCAACGCGGCGTCTGTCGGACCCTCACACAAGAGCACCGCGCCAGCGAAGATCGCCTCGCGCAAGCTGATCGCAAGGGCCGCCTCCACACTATTGGCAATCGCTCCTGTGTAGCCGGCGTTAGCGATCGCAGCCGCAACCGCGGCGGGGTCAGCGGCCACACAGGTCGTCCCGCCGTGCGCATCTCGGCGGCACAACCGAAGGTCTCGAAAGAGTGTCGGGCGAGTAAAATACGGCGAATGGGTGCTGTAGGCGACCTGGATTGACCGCTCTGTTTTCTGGAGAGCCAGCTTCTCGAGTGATGCTGCGAGATTTCTGGCTTGTAGTGGATGCTGGTAGAGCTCCGGCTCCTCAACGGCTAGCACCAATGAGCGGACATCCCCTGCTCCGCCGGTCGCGCCTGCGGACTGGGGTGTCGTCTCGGCAAGCTCGTGGAGAAGCGCGATGACCAAGGCACGTTGTAGACCATGACCTTGCAGGTCCGCCTCGATCGGGTGGCCGCCTCGATCGCTGACGAGCGCCTGCACCGATATCTGGGGCGGACGCGGTGGTGCGACCTCGTCTTTCAATTTGATAGCGGCACCTGGGAAGTAGGTCTCGATCCGCTTCGTGATTCCGGCTCCAATCGATACGAGCGCAGCGCCTCGCGCGTCCTTGACGACGCTTTCGATCTCACCTTGGGCTTTCTCTTGGAGGCTGATGATCGCTGCACGGGTCTCGGCGTTCAACTGCTCGGTGGCGGAAAGCAGACGGTCAAGAACGGAACCGCGACCCCCACTCAGCGCTTCAGGTGCTCCGGCCGCCGCCCCAACTAGCACGTAATTGATCCGAGAGGCGAGAAGTGGCGTTCCCGTGAAGCCACCAAGATGGCGCGCGTCACGCGGACGAAGCTCGCATCTGTCAGGGTGGGCACGCTCCCAAGCCTCCATGCTGTGTTCGACCCGCTCGCGGTTATTCGCTGGCTCAGGAAGCTCAAGCTCCTCGCCTCGCTGCTCATACAACTCGCGATACCGGTTTCTCAGCTCGACCGCTCCGTCAGCCTCGCGAACAAGCTCGAACTCGGGCAGGACGAGCGCATTACCTGAAAGCTTCTCGGCGTCACCCTCACTCCACGTGCGGGTCAGTGTCGTGACGTTGCCGTCGACGTAGCGCCCAAGGGCAGCCCGGTCTCCGTCGTTGAGGTCGGAAAACGTGACTGCCACGGCAACATCAGTGACCTGCTCGCTGGCGTTCGTCGGCCGGTGCAAATCACGCTCGGCGAGATCGCCGCCGTGGAAGAACCAATCGAGCGCATTGAGAATCGTAGACTTCCCCACGCCGCCGCTTCCTACGAAGGCGGTGAGATCCTCAAACGCGACCTCAAGGTCGGCGATACAGCGATAGCCCTGAATATGGGCCGACGATACCTTCATCCGGCCCCGCCGATCTGCTAGCTGAACTCGCCCCAGTCGCGAGCAAAAAACCAAGCACACGGCGGACCCCATGTGACGAACTCGGCGGGATCGAAACGCTCGTCAGTCCCGACGATCGACGCGACCTGTTCCGGAAGCAGGCTGAGGGTATGACGGCCGTCGACACTATCGCTCTCGTAGTCCCAGAGGTGGTATCGGTCTGATTGGTCCTTGGCCCGCCGCGACGGACCATAGTCCATCGGTGCGCAGGTGCGAGTCAGATGCTGGCCCGCATCTTCCTTGCTGGCGAACGTCAAAATGACCTTCCGGCGATCCGCGATTCCTGAAATGAATGCGTCATGGTCTCGATGCATCCGATGTATTCTATCTCCTGGAACTCACGGAGAGGGGTTAGGACGACGCAGAAGGCCGTTGGCGGAGCCGAGATGCACCAGCAGTGACCGGGTGGCGGAGCGCGCTGTCGAACCAGCGCGCTTGACCTGCGGGGCGATCTAGCCGCCGTCCAGGGATCCGACCTGTGCACGGATGTCGCGCGCCCGCGTCGGCTCGACAGATCGCCAAGCGCCGCATAATCGGTGCGGGGTGCGCCATCCGGGGACCTAGCTAGAACCCATCCATCAGCGCTTCGACCAGCAGATCTACTCGATCTATTCGTCTACCGGACGCCGAACGCCCAGCCCCCTGGGGGACTGGGCCGGTTCGACCTTGATTCCTATGGTGGGCGAAACGTGGCTGTGCGCAAACCCTGCGGTGATGGCGGCGCCAGCGCTCGGGGTCGGCTGAATCCGGCCGGTGCTTGCCGCGCGGTCGGTCGGCCAGCAGGCTCGGGCCCTGGCGAAGTCTTGACCGCCGCACGTTCGTTCTAGGCTCTGTTGGTGAGCCTTGAGAACGAGATATTTCCCCCGGGCTTCCCGGAGAGGCGCCACCCCGACTTCGTCCAAACCGAGTGGTCTCACGGCTGGCCCTTCGCCTCGATCGGTTACGGAGAAGCTGCTCGCCACCTGACGCAACATAGGCGCGATTTCCAAGGAGCCATCGACTCTGTGGGGCTCGTTGTGTTCTACCTGCAGCGGCATCGGGTCGAGCTGCGTCTGAAGGAGTTGCTGATTGCCCACGGCATCAAGGCCAACGAGTTGAGGACTCATTCTCTCGTCGCGCTTTGGACTCAGTGCGAAGCGATGATCGGCGCGGACAGCGACGAGTGGCAGCAGTTGGACACTGCCTGCGGCGAGCTGATCAGGGTGCTCGACAAATATGACCGGAACTCAGACGCATATCGCTACCCCGTCAGTCCTGACGGCGAGAGGCACGATCGTCCGCCCTACATCGAATTGATCGCACTAGAACGCCACGTCAGCTCCTTCGTCTCGATGATGGATGGATACACGGACTACTCCGATGAGGCCCGTCGCTACGAAATGGAGATGCGCGCACAGTTCGAGCAGGAGATGCGAGAGGTGTACGGTGAGGGTCCGTTTGGTCAGCGCTAGCAGCGCTACAGGAGCCACGGGCCCGGCTATCTCGCTGGAGGACGGCTACATATGAGGCGAATATGTGAGCGCTCTAGTGCCGTAGCTTCTCCAAGGCCGAAACAATTTCTTTCAGGCGTAGAACGACCTCGTGCAAGCCGTGGGTGTCCAGTACATCGCCGCTGAGCGTGTTCCAGTCGAGAGCCGACTCGTAGCTTGTGACAGGACGCGCGCGCGTGTCAGAAAAGTCGATACGCACGTCGTGCCGTTCGGGCAGATCTTGGCGATCAAGGCGTGCCATGGCCGTATCCCAAACCGTGCTCCACTCCTGCCCCGGCGCCAGGGTGGGGAACTTCAACTCCGCGATCTCCTCTTGCATGCTGGGTGTGTTGGCAAATGCGACCCGCTTCAACGGTGGGTAGAAGGCCACGCGGACGTTGCGCGCCGCTGTCTGGCCGTAGTTCTTGATTACCACCTCGGCGATGCCGGTCCTGGCCACTCGTGCAAACACAGCGACGTACGGCTGCACCTGTTCTTCGCGGAGTCGTTTGGACTCGGTGACCTGCCCGCGAGCGAACCACGCCGCGACGACCGCGACCAAGACCAGAGCCCACTGGGCGATGGCCGACCATTCGTCGGCAGACATCGACAGGAGACCTCCGTGGGTATGCGTGTGCACGCCTCGAGGATGATCGATGGACAGGACGTAGCCTGTACGGGGTCGCCTGACAACCGGGAGCAGCTCTCCTGTGGCTGCGCCCTGGCGTACGTCGCCTCGTTCACCCGGTCTGGTGGCGCGGCGTGATCGGCGACAGCCGGATACGGCAGCGCTTCATGCATGGCACCGAATCCAGAAAGAACGGCGACTGCACTTTCAGCCCTCCGCGAGGAGATCGAGACGTTGACGGCGAGTTGAGGGTGCCGCGTGAGAAACCAACGTCCCTAAATCGGCACGGCACTCAGCGAGGATCAGCGTCATCTGAGCCGCGCGGCTCAGCTCCTTCCACCAGCTGCCGGGCAACACCGCGCTGAAGCCGCTCCAAGGCCTCGACTGAGGTGTTGAGCAGCGGAGCCGCCTCCTCCAGAGACAGGAGACCGCTCTCCACCGCATCGCGGATGTGACCCCGGAACGCGATCTGTTCGAGAGCCTCCATCCTGCGTGCACTCTCGGTCTTAAGCGCGGCTTGCTCGGCTTGCTCCTCCCGTTCTGCCGCCCGAGCACCTGCCTCACGAGCCTCGGCATTGCTGATTATCTCCCGGTCTTTGTCCCTGTATTTCTTGCCCTCGCGACGCTCCTGCCGATAGCTAAGCGCTTTGGTGACCGCATCGATCCCGCTACCAACCCCGCCGATATCGAAGCTGCCTGGGGATGACATCTCGGCACGGATCAGCGCCATGCGCTGACGCGGAAGGAGCAACCGCGAGGGTTCCGCTCTTATAAGGTCGATTTTTGGCGACGCAGGACTCCCCGGCCAGATGAAGCCTGGCCCAAACTCATCGAGATACCGCAGGTAGAGGCGTCTTGGTCGGATTCCAAACGATGCCGCCAACGCATCGACCGCCACGACCGTGTCGTGTGCTTGCTCAAGATCGGCGAAAAGTTCGCGAGCCTCGGATAGCAGCATCCCGTCGGGAAGGAGGAGCCGAACGACCGCCATATCCTGAAGTATCGCTTGATCCTCACGTTCGTGTCTTCCGACTCCGCACTTCTGCCCGAGCGGCCCATACACTCGCAGTCATGAACCTGACGGCTGCCATGATTGCCTTGGTCGTGGGCTTCGGCGGTGTCGTTCTCGGAGCGTTGCTGACGAGAAGTAACGAGCGCAGATCACGAGGTGACGCTTTGCTCGCTCAGGCGTTGAGTGACGCCGTTGCAGCTATCGCAGAGGTCGCGTTCCACGAGTCGCGGGAGGCACTTGCTCGCTACGGGTCGGCAGTGTCCCGCATTGGCCTCCACGGGACGCCGGAGGTAGTCGAGGCTTGGCGCCGCTTCCAAGACGACGCGACTACGGTCACGGAGGACGGGCGCAACCGGCTGGTGGCTTCAATCCAAGCAGCCAGGACGCAGCTAGGCCAGGGCTCCGTGACCGACGCCGACCTCCACGTACTGATGTTCGGCCCAGGACGGGGCACCCCGGTTGCGGGGACGACTAGATCGGTCGAGAGGCGCTCTTGAGATCCCGCGTGGGTTCTGCTCTGCTCTGCTCGCGAATCGACAACTGAAGCGGTCGGACGGGTGTTTGAGGCACCCGCCCGACCTTTAGCACCGAAGGGCGTGCCTTCGATGCCACGGAAACCGTAGCTGTCTGCGGCTGGCGGGTCGTGCTCGCGTGCGCGCTCCTCGGGACACCGAAAGGAGCCAGCGTGATGTCCAGCAGCAAAGACGGAGGCAAGCGGGGAGCCGGCGTGCGGTCCTCACGAGTCCGGCGTGATCGTGACGGCGAGTTGCGCCGGTTCGAGCCGGTGTCTGATGAGATGGTGCTCGTGGCCGTGGAGCGCGCGGAACGCCATCGTGAGCGGCAGGACGAGGGCGTAATGATGAGCGACATCACGGAGCATCTGGGGTTCGTTCACGGCTCGTGGACGACGCGGCGGCTGCGTCCGCAGATCGACGCGTTCATCGCCGCTGGCCTGCTCGTGCGTTCCCGCCGACACGGGGTCGTGGTCTGGGGTTTGACGAGCAGCGGTCGTAGGTGCGTCGAGCAAACGAGTGGGTCGGTGGTGTTGCCGGAGTCTCCGCAGTGTGTGGCGGCACGCCCAGACGCTCGCTACCGAGCGGATCGACGGGCTCCGGGAGCAGGTGCGCCGCGTGCTGGAGGAGGCGATGGACGCGCTCGACTCCGAGGGGGTCCGTTCGGATGCGTGGTTCGCGCTGGCTGAGCGTTTGCAGTCGGCGTGCTCGCAGCTCGGGTCGGCGACGTACTGCCTGTCGGAGTGGGAGGAGCCCGACGACGCCAGCCCGGACATTGACGATCGCACCCAGCCGGGTGACGAGCAGATCGACCCAGATGAGCTGGGCGGGCTGCATTATCGGCGTAGCGGACGGCGCAACGTGTGGAAGTGGGCCGACGCCTGACCTTGGCTGTTGCAGTGAGGGCGCTCCGTGTCGCGTAGGGCCCCGTGGGTGCCGTGGTGTCTGCTGACACGGGGCTGACACAACCTAAAAATTGGTGTCGGGCTGTAACCAAAGCGCCCCGAAATCGGCCTTTGTCCATTAGAGCCCTTGATCGGGCACGGGCCGGTGGTCTGGGTGTCCGTGGGCTCTGGCTTGGCGGCGTCGCCGTCGTAAGGGTCACTCACCGACACCAGAGAATATGGACGATTACATTCGTGCCGCTCGCCCTCGCGTGCAGCGGCTCTCACGTGAGCTGGAACTCGAAGCGATCCGGCTGCTAGCCGAACTCCTCGCAGATGCCGCGAAAGAGCGCCGTGGCGTTTTGCCCGGCGCTTTCAAGCGCGAATTGCGCGCGCCTATGCCCGGCGCCACACCCATCACCGGCACACCGGATTTCCCGCATGGGACTGCAAAGCGCCAGGGCTCTCGGCGCGTGACAAAGGGAGGTAAGTGATGCCCAACGGGATGTCTACGCGACCGGCGCGTGTAGGGAGCGCGTTCGCTTGGGAGGTAGCGAAGCACACGACCGAGCGCGACCGGGAGATCGCATGGCTGCTGTATCGCCAGAAGATCCTGACGACCGATCAGCTACGGCTGCTGTTCTTTGGCTCGTTGCGTCGCTGCCAGGATCGTCTGCTGTGGCTGTATCGGCATCGCGTGATCGACCGCTTCTATCCCGCAGGTCCGTTCTCGCTGGGTAAGCCACAAGCGCACTGGCTACTCGATGAGGTCGGCGCACATCTGGTCGCCGCGAGGCTCGGACGTGACCGGCGTGGCCTTGGCTGGGATCGCCAGCAGGACTTCCACGAGCACGCCCAGCTTGCTCACCGGCTGGAGTGCAACAGGTTCGTATGCAGCATCGTCGCCGCGACGCTCGACACGCGGGACGTGTGGGTCGCCGCGTGGGAGCCGGGCTGGGGTGCGATCAAGCCGTACTGGTCGCACCCCGCATATGAGATGGCGCGCCCGGATGCCAGCCTCACGTTGAGCACACCATTCGGGCTCGTGGTGGCTGCGGTTGAGTGGGATCGCGCGACCGAGCCGATGGCGACGCTCGCCGGGAAGATCAGCCGCTACGCCACGACGCTTGAGCAAGCCCGAGGCGTGCGCTGGCATAACGTCTGCTTTGTCGTCCCGGGCGAGCGCCGCGCACAGCGCCTGGTCCAAAAGGGCAGAGAGGACGCATGGCAGGTGCCGAGCGCGCGCTTCTGGGTCACCACCATGAACCAGCTCCAAGCGTGCGGGCCGCTCGACGAGATCTGGCGCTGCCTCGATGAAGAGGCCCGGCCCTTCGGCATGGCTGACTTCGAGACGCTGGACGGCGCCGAGGTCACACCGCGTGAGCGGGCGCTCGGCCGGCGCTGGCAGGTGCCGATGCCCGAGCGCTGGGCGGCACTCTCCCCGCTCCGGGCGCCCGGCCGGCGCCAGTACATGCCGGCTGCCGTCGCGGCGGAAGATGACGAGCTTGCCCGCGAATGGGAGCAGCGGCGCGCCCAGGAACGCACCGAAGCCGAACGCGAGAGACAGCAGCAACCAGCCGGTCGGCCCTGGGACGAGGAGGGCTTGAGATCCGGTGCGGGTTCTGATCTCCTCGACCACCCGGACGACCACGAGGAGGAACCCTGGCGATGACACGCGTATGTCTCTACACCCGCATCTCGACCGATGAGGAGAACCAGCCAACCTCGCTCGCCTCGCAGCATGAACGGTTGGAGGCGTTCTGCAAGGTGCAGGAGGATTGGCGAACTATCGCCCACCACGAAGACCCTGCGTCGGGCACCAAGCTCGACAGGCCCAGCCTGCAAGCCGCGCTCGACCTCGCGCGTCAAGGCAGGATCGATCAGCTCCTCGTCTACCGCATCGACAGGCTCAGCCGCAAGGTGCGTCAGCTCGCCAGCATCGCCGAGGAGCTGGACACCCTCAACGTTGTGCTGCGCTCGGCGACCGAGCCATTCGACACCGGCTCCGCAGCCGGCCGGATGATGCTGCAAATGCTTGGCGTGTTCGCTGAGTTCGAGCACGCCACCATCGTCGACCGCGTCACCAGCGGCATCGAGCGCCGCGCACGCGAAGGCCGCTGGCCCAACGGACGCATCCCATTCGGCTACACACGCAACGAGAACAAGGAGCTAATACCCGACGAACGCACCGCACCCGTCATCCGCCGCGTGTTCACTTGGTATGCCGCTGGGCGGATGGGTGCCGCTGCGATCGCCAGACGGCTTGATGCCGAGCACGCTCCTGCGCCTCCTCGTGGCTGGCAGCCAGCGGTCGTGCTCTGGATACTCGCCAACGAGGCATACGTCGGACGTGTCCACTGGCGCGAGCAAACGTTCCCCGGCCTGCACGAGCCACTGATCGACCAGGCCACCTTCGACCGCGCGCAAGCGCTGTTGAAAGAGCGAGGCGGAGACTGGACACACCGAGCGGCACGCGCGGAGTTCCTGCTCAGTGGCCTGTTGCGCTGTGGCCGCTGCCGCCGCGCATACGTGGGGATGTCCGCCAAAGGCAACGGCGGCACCTACCACTACTACGCGTGCTCAGGCCGCCAAAAGCTCGGCCGCAAAGGCTGCGACGGCGAGCGGCTATCTAAGGACAAGCTAGAGACCGCGATCCTTAACCAGCTCACCACCCTCTACCGCCACGGCGGCCTCATCCGCGACGCCATCCAGCAGGCAGCCGCGAGCAACGAGACCGACCGGGACGCGCTTGCAGAACAGCGCGCGTCGCTCGCTAAAGAGATCAGCCGCACCGAACGCGCGATAGAGCGCTACCAAGATGCTTTCGAGATGGGCAACCTCAACCCCGCACGGTTCAACGAGCGCCTATCCAACCTCGACGCACGCTTGGACAGCCTGCGCGGCCAAGACCAAGCACTCGCCGGCGATCTCGCTGCCGACACGCCCACGACCCCCGACACCGCAGCCCTCAACGCCGTCGCCGACCAGCTCGGCCAAGTCATCGAGACGGGCGACCCCGACCAAGCCAAAGCACTCCTGCGCATCCTCATCGCCGAGCTACGAGTCAACAGCCGCAGCGAGATCCTGCCCACCTACCGCGTCGGCGCACCCGTGGTTTGCGCACAGACAAGTTCAGTGGGACACTTTTCAATTACGTATCCATGCGGGTTCTGGGGTGGTTCGTTCTGGGTTAGTACGCGCTCCCACCCTCCTAGTGGACGCGGGGGTCAGGTTCGGCTGATTTTGGCTTGAGGGAGCGGGATTTGCGCGTAGGCGTCGGGGTCAGGAGTGCGCTCCGACTGTTTCGCCGGTGGCCTGGGTATCGTTTGCCACGTACATACGTTCGACCACGAAAGGGGCCGTCATGTCGTCAGGGCAAAGAAGGCACGTAACGCAGAGACCAACCGGAGAGTGGGCGGATAGAGCAGAGGGGGCGCAACGCGCGGCAGGCCTCTATGGAACCCAAGCCGAGGCGCAGGCAGCCTCCACTGAGCGCCTTGAGCATCGATCGGGTGGTGGAGAGGTCGTGATCCATCGACCTAACGGCCAGATCCGCAACTCGAACACGATCAACAGACCCGACCCAGATCCGCCGCGCGACACGCGCCACTAGTTGTGATCCGAGTCCGCTACTCAGGGCCTATCCGGGGCGTCCACATGCTGTCCCGGGAGCTAGCCGATGGCGACTTCAGCGCCGAGTTCCCTCCCCCTATGGAGCGACGCGGTGCCGGGCAGGATGTCGTCCACGTCACGATGGAAGTCGCGTCACAGGCCAAGGACGGCCTGATTGGCTACGCGGCTGTGGAAGCAGTCAAGCGCATCGTCGCTGCCTTCAAGGACCGCCACCCGGGAGTAGAAGCAGACACCGAGTCCGACGAGAGCGCCTAGGCCTAGTCGCAGCGGGAGGTTTGGCGTGCGAGCGATGATCTGAGCACTTTGGCTTGGGAGAGCGGGGTTTGGGGTGCTCCGGGGCTTGGGCGAGGGCGTGTCTAGGCAGGTTGTTAGGCTGGATGAATGACGGAGCTAGCGTCCGACCATTGGCATGTACGGGTACAAGCTAAGAACGGTTCAGGCAAGACGAAGTTGAAGGTCGGCGGGCACCGTGATCGTCAACGCTGTGTGGCCGCTGCGCGGCTTACGGGTTTTGTATGACTTGGCCTCGCGACAGTTACACGGGTCCAGGCGGCGGTCTCTACACAGGTCCAGGCGGAGGTTTGTACACGGGTCTGGGAGGGGGAAGATCTACAGCTCTTGGTGGCGGTCTCTCTACGGCTCTGGGAGGGGGCCTCTCTACAGCCCTTGGCGGTGGACTCTCTACAGCCCTAGGTGGAGGTCTTTCCACGGCTCTTGGTGGTGGACTCTCTACGGCCCTTGGCGGAGGTCTTTCTACCGCTCTAGGCGGAGGTCTGTCTACCGCTCCTGGTGGCGGTTTGTATGCAGGGCCAGGCGGGGGCTACCACAGCAACCAGCCGCCTAGAGATGTGTTTCTTGAACATCTGAAAGCGCTAGGGATGAACTCTATTTACGACCTTCTCAGAAGCGCATGGGAGCTGTAAGCATCGATCAGCCCACCACGACCAGCAACCGCTGATCTGGTACGCGGGACGCCCACGGCTATTTTGCTTTGCGTCGGCGTTGGAGTGCCTTGCGGGGTGGGCTGATGGCAGCGATGAGCCATGCGGGGCTGGTTGTATCGACCGCTTGATCTTGCTTGGTCTGCTTTCGTGATCTCTTCCGACTCGGCGGCGGCTCGATCTCGCTGATGCTCGCATCTTGCTGGCCGGGGAGCATCCGCGCTTGGGCGAGCTTTCGGACACGGGTCCAGCCTCCATGTCTTTCAAGCGGCTTGCTGCTAGGTGCGACAGAACCGTTCGCGTTCTGCTGTTTGGCCCAGCGGGCGTAGCCGTCTCTGCTTGAGCGCTCGCCTGCTGGTAGCTGTTCCAGGTAGGTGATGACATGCGAGATGCAGTCATCGATGCTCGACCAGCTCCTGAGTCGTCGCTTTTCCGGCTCACCTGCGCCTACGGGTTTCGTGTAGTCAGGTCTTTTATCCACAGGCGGCGGCGCAGACGGACAGGGCAATCCTCTCGCCACCCGCTCTTTTCGCCACTCGGCTACTGCTGCTGTCCAGGTCAGCTTTTGCTCACGCGCGACCGGTATGTCATTAGCTCGGGCAAATACGACCGCATCATCCCTGCTCGGCAGAACCCCATACGCCTGATAGCACCTCTCGATCAGCTCGATGACGCTGATGGACTTCTCTCGCTGAGGCTCATAGGGCTGCAAGCGAGCGAGGTTGAGAGCAAAGCTCCAGGCGCTCTCAGGGGTAGGGTCAGGCTTCGGCGCCATGTCGATCGGCTTCAGAGCTGGCTTCGTGGGTTTCGACGCTGGCTTTGTCGGCTTCGGGGTCGTGTCGGTGGGTTTGGCCGCCAGGCTTGTCGAGTCCGCCGCCGTCTCATGCGGGCGGACTCTCTTCTTTGGCCGTATCCTCACCCGGTGAGGGAAGGTGCGTTCGCGCGTGCGGAGTTTGCGGCGGGCGGCACCCGTGATCTGGCTCTCAGTCGGCAGATGCAACCGTTTAACGTCTGCGCCCTCTAGGCGTATCGCTTCAAGCTCGCTGCTGTACTGGTCTTTGCTGACGGTATCCGCGTCCAGACGGAGCGCAACGAACTTCAACGCGAAGGCGATCTGTTCATCAGTGAGCCAGTCCTGTGCAGGGGCGGCTTCTCCTGAGCTGATGCTTTGTTCTCCTGCGTCCTCTGTGTGAGCGAGCTCGAGGATCTGCCTCCAGGTCAACCGGCTTCCCCGCCGTTTCGTGTTCAGCCGAGCCGCGATCCGTTTAGCAGGCGGTAGGTCGGCAAACTTCTCGCTCCGGCTACGCGCCTCATCGAAAGCTCGCTGGCTGACCGTCAACGGCTTATCGGGGTCAGCGAGCAGAGAGACCTCGCGGACCGATAGAAGGAGCTGCAGAGGTTCCATTTAGCCGCCGAGAGATCACAGTTTGGTTATTGGGAGTACGGTCGCCGGTTGCGTGAAAACCGGCATGGCGTCGGTCGCCGATCTATATTCGTGAAATGGGCGACCTGTATCCTTGCTACGACTTTGACGAGGATTACTTGATAAGAGCGGCTCAGTTTGGAGTCCTAGAAGACGTTGACTCAATAGTCCTTAAAGAACTGGGCTACGAGCGCATTCCCGACAGAAGCACGCCAGGCCGCACCCGATTTGAACGTCTCACCGGTTTGAGACGCTGCTTGTTCCCAGACGGAGCCGATGTGCCAGAATTCGACGTGCCTGACGAGGCTAGTATCCTCGATACTGTCAAAGAACTTTTCGGTGCCGGTGCAGACGTAACGTCCAGTGAGCGTGACCGGACCAGTGGTTGCCGCTCTACCTGACCAGAACAAGCTCGCTTGAAGACTCGTACCTAGATCAGGACCTTGCAAAGCTATGAGATTTTCCCTCGCCTTTAGGAAGGCCGGGTCTGGCTCTAGCAGGCTTTCTTTCACCGTGATTTCCAATAGCACTGGATCGCCACCGAGTTCGCGAACTGACTTTCGCGCGAAAACGAGACTCACGGCGTCACCAAGATAGATCAGATGGCGACGCGAGAGGTCTTCCCAGACGCAACGGCCACCGTGTTGATCTGGCGTTAGCAAATCAAAAGGTTGTGGGCTTGGCGGAACAATTGCCGTTGTGCTCGCATGAAGGAGGTTGATGAGCTTATCGATGGTCTCCTCCTGGTCGTACGACGCGCTACCGGCTGCCGACTGATCGATCACGGACTTGCTCTTGCGGGTTTGTCTGTCTCTCAGCTGAAATTTCATCGGCCATGTCCGACTAAAACGGGATGTCGCCGTCTATGCCGAGGCGCTTTTCGATGGGTAGCAGTAGCTTTTTGGTGGCCTCTGGAACGGGAGTCCCGCTTCTCAGGTTCGCAGCCTTGACTTCGGAGTTCTCTCTTCCAGCACGGGCAGCCTCACGGACTAGATCCGGCGTCCATGCGTCTTTCGGTATGCGGCCAAGCAAAGTGAAGGCTACCCGCGCACCATCGGCGTTCCTGCTCAACGCGTAGAGCCTCACGACTGAGGGCGCCATACGATCGACTGTCTTGGGTTGGCTGGCGAGCACGCGGAAGATACGCGCTGCGGCAGTTTTCGAGTCGATGCTATCGGTGAGTTTAACTCCTTGAACCTCGCTCAAGAAGCCGTGCGGATCAGCATCTCTTATCAGCGGCACGACGAGAAGAGACCGAGCTAGGCAGAAACCGACCTCTTGATCGCACCACTGGCTCTGGCGAAAGTCGGACGTGAGGAGAGCGGCGGCAGCATGACAAGTGAGGAGCGCAGACTCGATTACGCGTATCCACTTCTCGGACGGCTCGATGTCGTTATGGGCGACGAAAGACTCGATGAGGTAGCGCCCGAGATGGGTCTTCATCTCAGAGGCGAACCGTGCATTCGGATGCGTGTGGCTGATGAAGAGACGAAAGTGATCGTCTTTTTTCCATGGTCCGGGGCCAATACTGGTCGGTACGGTCGAGCCTCCATCAGCCGGGTCTAGATAGCGCTCAAGCTCAAGTAGCTGCTCATCATTGCCGCTGTTCTCAAGGTGGTGCAGGGCACGCCCGTAGCGGTCTGGCCCTCGATAGCTCCCGTAGTCGTCATAGCCCCACACGTCCTCGTCCGAGAAGCCATGTTGGCGAAGAACGAGGTCCATCTCTGGTTCTGGCATCTCCCCATCGGAGAGCGCAGCGGCGAGCTTCTTGAGGAGCGGGATACGTTCAGCTGGCTTCATGCCCTAATGCTTATCGGACGGTGCGGAGGTTCCTCAAGAATTGGGACGATGCGAGAAGCCGCAGCCGCTTCCGTCCTCGGTGGCTGGCATAGTTCGTGAGCTTTCGTCGGCCCGGAATGGCCGGGCTTAGTAGTAGGCGAGAGCGCTACATAGGAGGTGTTCCCAATGGCTAAGAATGCGCCTACTGGGGACAACCGCCGCGTTGGAGCGGTTCGTGGTCGCTCACAGGCCAAAATGCCTAACGGGCATTGGGTTAAGCGAGACGACAAGACGGGTCGCTTCATGGACGTAAAGTCCGATAAAACGCCCTTCAAGGGCGTTCGGAAAGAGAAGTAGTCCAGCGGCAATGGGGGCGGGAGGGGTCAATCCTCTCGTCCCCTACTTTCGCCCAGGACTTCATAATTCCTACCCGGAACGCTTCGCTTATAGCGTCCGGATCTCTCAAGCTGGAACGACGGAAAGGGCTAAAGCAGCGATCGTTCTAGAGCCAACTCCCGCATACGCCCCCAGCCCCCGTGTTGATCGAACGCGGAGTAGCTGGGAGCATTGGCTTGTGTTGCCGCCCACGCCTGATAGCCCAGCTTGGTGGAGCGCTCCCCGACCCCGACCTGGGCCAGGTAGGCCATCACAGCCGCCACACAATCCTCGATGCTGTAGCTGCGTGGAGCACGGCGCTCGCCGGGTCGTGCCGCTCCTACGTCCTTGGAGTAGTCCGGTCTCTGATCCAGTGGTGGAGGTCCATCCGGCACCTCCAATCCGCGTGCTCTGCGTTCTTGCTTCCAGGCAGCCACGCACTCGCCCCAAAGCCTCCTGCGCTCGCGCGAGTACGGGATGCCGTTCGCTTTCACGAACGTCCAAATCTCTTTGCTGGTCAGCTCGGCTCCAAACGCTTCGTAGGCGCGGTCCAGCACGTCCTCAGTGGTGGCCGCGTACTTGCCGTGGCCTTGGTCGCCAAGGCCGGGACGCTGAGCGAGCTGGGCGAGATCAAGCGCGTGATCCCATCCGCCAGCCGCGATGCGGATCTGCTCATCGGTCGGGAGCATGAGCTGACGACCATGGAGCCACGCTGCTCGATCCGCTTTCAGTAGACGCTCAAGCTCGGCGCGGTACTGGACAGGGCTGACGCTCTCGACTCCGAGTCTGACCGCCACAAGTCGCAGAGAGAACGCTATGCAGTCCTCGTTCAGCCAATCGGCCTCCGGTTTCGACTGCGCGCGCCCAAGACGATGCGCGTGGGTGTGCTCTGGAGCGCGCGCGAGCTGCAAGACCTCTCGCCACGGCATCCTCAGCCGAGTAGCGATGCGCTTCGCTCGCGGCAACCCGCCATAGAGCTGGCTGTGCTGACGAGCCGTATCGAAGCGGCTTTGGCTGACCTGCGTGGGGTTCTCAGGGTCCGCGTGGCCAGCGACCTCCCGCACCCCTCGCAGCAGAAGGAGAGCGTCGAGACGTGTGCTGGTTGCTGCTGCTATTCACCCTCCCCTGGGAGGCGGCTCTGCCCTGCTGTCGGTTCGGCCTCAGAGGCGGGCGGTGCTGTGTTCGTCGTTTCGGGGTTGCTGGCTTCTGAGCTGGAACCAGTCGAGTTCTGCACCGGATCTTCATGGGCGCGCAGGAACGATTGAGAGCCACTACCGCCGAGGCACTTCTTCAACAGCGGTTCGACGTAATAACTCAACGGTCCTGGCGGGTTTTGGTCGGTGCTCACGATCACGCTGCCACGCCGAAAGGTGCCACCACCGCCATATTCTTCTGCCGCTTTGGGTGCGGACTCGATGATGTGGAAAGCAGCTTCAGCGGTCTTCTCGTCAGGGATGTCAAGGCCGGTTGAAAGGTAGGCCGGTTTCGTCGGTTGAAAACTAGGCCACTGGAGGGTTGTTGCCGCCGGCGTTTCTGGAGTGAGCCGTAGGCGAGCGCAGGAAATGCCGGCGGCGTGTTGATCAGGCTGGGTCTGTTGGGGGTGCTGGGCGGGGCCCGAGGTCCTTGCCTTTGAGGCGGTAGCTGTCGCCCTTGAGGCTGAGGATGTCGGCGTGGTGGATGAGCCGGTCGATCATCGCTGTGGCGACGGCGTCGTCGCCGAAGATCTCGCCCCAGCCGCTGAACGGCTTGTTGCTGGTGACGATCAGGCTGGCGCGCTCGTAGCGGGAGCTGACGAGCGCGAACATGAGGTTCGCGGCCTCTGGGTCGAACGGGATGTAGCCGACCTCGTCAACCACGAGCAGCGGGATCAGCGCGAGGCGTTTGAGTTCCGTCTCGAGCTGGCCTTGGCGCTTGGCTTCTCCGAGCCTTGCGACCCACGCGGTCGCGGTCGCGAACTGCACGCGCTGGCCTGCCAGGCACGCCCTGACCCCCAACGCGGTAGCCAGATGGGTCTTGCCGGTGCCTGGCGGACCGAGGAGAATCACGTTTTGTCGGGCGTGGAGGAAGTCGAGCTGGCCGAGGTGCTCGATCACCTGCTTCTTGATGCTGTGCTGGAAGGTGAAGTCGAACTCCTCGAGCGTCTTTCTTGCGGGAAATCGGGCGGCCTTGATCCGGTTCTCCCCGCCGTGGCTGTCGCGCACGGAGACCTCTGTTGCGAGCAGGGCCTGCAGGAACTTCTCATAGCTCCATGACTCCTCCCGGGCCCTCTCGGCCAGTGCCGGGAATGCCCTGGCCGCGGCGGGTGCCTTCAGCGCCCGGAAGAGGTGCGCTAGCTCAGACGTTGCGCCGTTCATGCGATCAGCGCGTCATAGACGGACAAGGGACGCTGCTCGACATCGACCTGGTGTCGTTGCCGGCGGCGCTTGCGCTGGAGCTCGAGCTGGCCCTGATGCGCGGGGTCGACGATCGTCTGGAAACCCGCGAAGATCCTGGTGTGCTGAGCAGCGAGCTCGCCGGTATCCAGGACCATCGCGGTGATCTCGCGCTGGGAGACGCGGACTTCGACACGCCTTCCGGCAAATGACGGGGCAATGGAGTAGTCGTTGCGGTCCACTCTGATCAGCGGCTGCTGGGCCACCCTCGCCACCCAGCGACGATCCGTCTGTGCCGTTACCGCCCCGAGCGGCCGCTGCTGACGCTCCTTGGCTAGCCGCTCGGCCGGGATGCCGCGGATCGTGCGGTGCGCTCGAGTGTTCACCTTCTCAGCCCACCGGTCCAGCTGGTCCTGGAAGTCCAGATGGTTCGCGAAGAACCGACGCGGCTCGAAGTTCGAGCGAAGGAACCGATGCTGACGCTCGAGCTGCCCCTTCGCCTGAGCATCACCAGCATCGAGGATGATCCAGCCAACCTCCAGATGACCGCAGAACGACAGGAACGGCTCGCTCGGCTTTCCCCTGCCGGCGATCGCTGACTCGCGGTCCCAGACTAGCTTCTCCGCGCGCACCCCCAACCGAGTGAGGTTGCGGGCCAGGCCAGCGAGGATGTCTGGTGCTTCCTTGCTGAACACCAAGGTGCCGGCGAATGCCCGTGACCAACACGACTGACAGGTCACGACCCACCCACGACGGGTCTGGCCATAGCCAACCGGGACGTGCCGGCTTGGCTCCCACAAATCGCACTGGATCAACTCCGCTGGCCGATAGATCGTCCGCTGGAACGTACGCTTCACCAAGAACCGTGGCCTCACCTCGCGAACATACGCGTCAAAGATCGTCTTGCCGCCCACATAGCCGAGCTCCCCAGCAAGCTCCCGCAAACGCTGCGACGGGACCTTCGGATCGGCCTGCAACTGCTGACAGACCCAGTCCTTGAACGGATCCAGGATCGACCCCGCCGGCGCCCGCGAATAACGCGGCGGCTCCTCCGCCGCCAACAGCCTCGAGACCGTGTCCCGCGCCAACCCCGTCCGGCGACCGATCTCCCGCGCCGACAGGCCCTCCACCCGCTTCATCCGCCGCACCTCAGCCCATTGCTCCACGCCGACCACCGCCTTCCTCCCGTCCGATCCGATGAGATCAAACGAGCGTCACGACCCAGCCGGACACCCCGACCGCCACGCCGAGTGGCCTAATTTTCAAGCGGCGCAGGTGGCCCAGTATTCAGCCGGCGCCCACAAGGGAAGACATAGATTTCCATCTGAGGAGTATTCGGGTTAGCGGTGGCTTCCCCAGCGGTCTGTTTCATCCAGCCGCCTTTCACGGTTTTCGACACGACTTCATATTGCGACGGCGTGTCTTGAGGCAGCGAGCTGATCGACTCTGCTTTCGCGTGAGCGCACTTGGCCAGAGCGGACACGGAGACCGAGCTACCACTGCCGCCGCAGCCGATGAGAGCGAGTGAGATGGCTCCAGCGAGAGCGGCCAGGACGATGTATCTAGACACGGTCGTCCTCCTCCCGCATGTCCAGTGCTTCGGCTCTGAACACGAGCGTAGAGAGCTGATGACCCATGCAACCGGCTAGGCGGGTCAGGAGTGCGAAGTCGGGATCAAGTCGACCTTCTTCGATAGCGGTAATCCGCCAGAGAGGCACGCCAGCTAGGGCTGCGAGTTGGCTGCCGCTGAGACGCTGCTCCTCCCGCAGTGATCGGAGAGCGGTCCCGAGAGCGACGAGTTGACCTCGTGATGGCGCTGCCGGGTCCAGCGGGCTTGCTGTCGTTGATGCAGACATCTGTCTGCGGAAACTATACGGCTGCTCGGATCGAAGTCCTCCTGAGATGGACGGATGGCGGTCGCTGTCATTGCCGCCAAAACGACGCCCCACCCGTCTACCCCAGGCCACACAGCGCTTGCTCAAATGGGCGAGCTTGCTCGCGTTTGGACGCTGATGGCTTTCGGCAAGAGCTTGGGACTGGCCACGGTCAACGCCGTGCAGTTCGCACGCCTGTCGCCAGTCCTCATCGAGGAGATGAGGGTCAGGGATGGATGCGGCTAGGTGAGGTACCAGCGGCGGAGAGCTGACGCGCTTGGGGAACGAGAGGGGCCGGATGTCCTCTAGTGGGCCGGGGTCCTCATCGAGTAGATCAAGAAGATGTCGGCGGCTGCGTTTGGGACGGGGCCGAAGTCGGCAGAAGGCGGCGCGTTTTTTGGTTCGAGAGTTCATGGGCAGGGGACAGCCAGGGTGCCGCGCCAGAGAGGACGCGGCACCCGGCTGTTGTTAGAGCGCCACCTCCTCTGCGTGCATGGCCGCGCGTGTAGCCCAAACGAACTCGCCGCAGCGATGGAGGAGTCCGCCGCCGTAGAGATGCGCGATGGCATCTGTGGTGTCGCCGCGATCTCCGATCTCTCTTGCTAGCTCGTCTATCGACCATGGGCGTTGCTCCTCTCGATCGATCAACATCATGAAAACCGCTTGTTCGGCCTGCCCGAGTTTTTCGCCGGGCCGAGGCTCACGGTCTGCGTCGTCATCTACTTGTCCTCGTCTACTTATGGTGGATCTCCTTTGGTCGTTTGCGCATCAGGACACCGAGCAATGTCGGCCGCAAGCTAGCGGCTGACTATCGACTCGGCGGCGACTTCTGTGTCGCTCTTTTACGCCTATCACGGAAATACGGCAGACGCAAACGAAACGGATCGCTGAGGCTTTGGTGATCGCGGGTGTCTTCGATACGGGCGCTCACGCTCAGCAAAAACCGGCTTGAGCGTGAGCCGGAGTCAGCTAATTCGCTCGGGTTGTGCGTCGAGCGTCGAGCGTCGAGCGGGCGAGGTCGCTGGTAGGGCGTCGAGGCCCACGGGGAGACGATTGGGGCAAACCGAGACGAGTCTACGGACCGGCCTGCCTGTGCGCCAGGGCGGATTACTTCAAGCCTACATTGGGTCTCGTGCGTGGTCTATCATGGGATACATGCCAGCCTCCCCCGAGATAGCCGCGAACGAGCATACGGCCTCGCCTGAAAAGCGTGGAGCGAAGGCGGCGGCATCCGTGCGTGAGGTAGACGAGACGCTCCGCGAGACTCTCGGCCAAAGAGGCGGCGCCTTTTCGACCGGTCTAGCCACAGCAGCAGTCGGGCTAGTTGTGGGTGAGCTACCGGGGGCTGTGCTTGGGGCCATCATCGGAGGCGCTCTCGGCTGGTTTGGCCTCAAGAGTCCTTCGCGACCACTCTAGGCGTGTCCAAAAGCGGTCGTGCTGGGAGCGTGGGCGCGCTAGTCGGCCCGCTATTCGCGGTCCTGCCAATCTGGCTACTGCCATGGGCACTCTTCGCGGCAGCTGCCAATGAGAAGTCAGCCCACCTCACACGGGTATGGTCTAGCGCCGGTGCGCTCCTTGCGACGAACTTTGTCCTGCTCGTGGCGGTGTTTTTGCACAGGAGGTCACCGCTCCCCTCATGGGCAGTGGCGGGCGGGTTTCTGTTTACTTTCCTTGCTTTGATCGGGGCATATGCAAGTGCTGATCTAGTTGCCTCGCACGAGACCCTAGCTGGCGGGGCCAAACTCGCCGCTTGCTATACGACGAACTCCGGCGTCGCCACCACTTTGCGCCCAGTAGATGCAATCTACTTCGCCCTGAGTACGGTGACAACTGCTGGTTTCGGTGACATTTCTCCGCATTCCGAGACCTGTCGGTGGCTAACTTCTGGCGAGCTCGGGATCGGCTTTCCGATACTCGGCCTCGCTATCGGAGGTGTTGCAGGACGAATGCTGGCGAAACCGTCGCCGTCAACCTAGCCGTTGCTAGATCACGGATTGCCACTGGGATAGAGCATCGATGAAGTGTCATCCTGCTCGCTGCGCTTGCTCTCGTCGCCGTGCCCCTGCATGTTCAGCCGGGCCTAGAACAGCTGTCCCAGCTCCGATTGCAGCTCCGATGATGATACCGACTTCCATAGGTCGGCGGACGCTAACAGCGTCAACGGATGTTCTAGCTGTTCGACTCTAAAGCGTTGGGAGGCGAGCCAATTCGATGATATGACTCAAGTTAGTTCTTGTAATCCACCGGGTGACGGATGCCCGATCGGAGGCAATACATGCAGCATCTCTATCCCCTATGCCGCGTCTTCGTTATCAGCCACCTGAGCGTCTGCTTGGAGCAGCCGACTTTTCATCTTCGCCCGAGCTGCGAGGGTCGCTGAACTCAGTCCGGTTGGTCAAGAGCCAGAAGTGGATTTGGGATGGGTTGCGGCAAGCCTGCGACTTGGAAGTCAAATACGCACGCCATCGAACTCCAGGGCATTGGGAGTTGGTAGCAGTCGCTTTTGTGACCTCCGGTCATGTGGATGTTCAGCCTTGGTGGGACTCAACATACGATGAGCTGTGGAGTGAGTGCGGTTTTGAGCAGCGCCCCAGCTACTCGACTACATGGCGCAGACTGTCTGAGCTAGAGCAGGTTTGCAGCGAGTTCCTTGACTCGGCAGCGCTGGTAATCAAACGTTGCCGGATGCACGATCCTCGCGTGATGGCGCACACTCACATTGACTGGACAGAGGATGAAACGCACTCTGACCTCATCCATGACTGCAAACCCGGAGAGAAGTGCAAGCATCAGAACGCGAGAGCACGGCGCATGAGCACAGAAGCAGCACGTGAAGGTCGGCAGGCCATGAACACCCGTGCTCCAGAGGAAGCGACAGAGGTCGAAAAGGCGGCTACGCCCGAAAAGACAAAGAAGGTCATCCGCAAGGGACGTGCTCGTAAGCGCATCCGCATGAACGGCTGCTGGTATGTCACCCGAGACTTCGAGGCGGGCATCCGCTCCTACACAGGCCCAGGTGGAACGAGCAAGCGCTTCTGGCATGGGTTCTACTCGGGCAAGCTGACTGACCACTACACGGGAGGGGTCATCCCCAGCGTAGATAGCGCCAGCATCAACGAGTCCAAGCTGTTCCCGCGCTTGTTCGATCAGGCGGTCGAGAGGATCGGGGAGGCGCCTGAGACGATCGTTGCCGACCGTGGCCTCTCGATCGCGGAATGTTTCAAGCACGCCACAACAAACGGGACCGCTCCAATCTTCCCCTGGCGGGCCAAGACAAAGGAGGACAAGCCGACCGATCAGCTCGCCTATGACCGACACGGAGTCAAGCGCTGCAACGGGTGTGGTGGTCCGATGAAGCAGGTCAAGTTCGCCAAGGGCGACGGCAAGCCAAGGCTGTGGTTCCACTGCACGCTCGGACTCACGCCAGAGTGCAAGAAAGACCAGACCATCTCCTGCTCAACCGACTGGCGCTACCTGGTGCCCCTGTCGCAGACCGATCCGACCTATCACGAGCTGATGGAGTCCCACCAGTCCTATGAGGCCCAACACGACCAATGGAGGGATCGTTATCGGGTCGCATCAGACGTGCTCGCCAACCGGCCGAAGCGCGTAAGCATCGGCTGGCATCGGCTCCGGGCGAACGTCGCTTGCTTGGTCGATTGGCTACGGATTGCCGCTCGCTGCGGCTGGCTTGGAGCGAAGCCCTCCAAGGACCGGCATCTTGGGACACGTCGCTTCAAGGCTCGCGCTGAGCGCCTGGTCAAGGATCTACTCGATGAACGTGCCTTCCTCGGCCTCATGGCTGCTTACGGGCCAGCCGCCATCAAGCTCGGCTTCCTAGCCGCCCATCCACCCTCAGACCGACCACCGCCACAGCTCGCCTGAGCTGTTGGAGCTGACCTCATCGAGAGCAAACGAAGCGCCCAGCGGATCAGCCTGGGCGCTTTTCGGGTTCCTGCGAGCTGCTTGGGATCGATCAGGCTAGAAGCCTCGAAAGCTCACGCGCATGGGGGCGAGATCCGGCCAAAACCAACTCCTGGCGGAACCCCGCCCCCAAACTGCAAACTGAAGCGCGAAGTGTCGAGTGGGCGAAACTTGGCTGTGCGCAAACCATGCGGTGATGGCGGCGCCAGCAGTCGGAATCGGGTGACGAAAGGCTCTCCCGGCCATATCGCTGGTGTGCGTCAGTCTTGGGCGGCTGCTGTAGTGATCGGCAGGTCGAGAGTCGCGCCGTCCGCTTCACGCCTCATCTCGATTGCGCGGTGTGCGCCTTGGGGAGCGGCATCGCTCCGTCTGCCTGCGCGTCCGGTGGCTCGGGCAGCGGAGTCCGGTGGAGCCCTGTATGCCAGCCCGGTCCGGCGATACGCTTTGCCCGGATGTCGGACGATGTAGCACTGGTTCGTATGCCCGATCCCGCGCTTGCGCCGGGATACGCGGCGTCGCTCGGAGGGTTGTCGCATTTCTCGGTCGCTGACCTCGGCGCTGGGATTGTCACCGTCGCCCCGGCCGAGGGCTCTGGCCAAACGGCAAAGCATTTCGAGTTGCATCGGGTGTGCGATGCAAGATCAGACCTTGACGATCCTGCGACATGGCGAACACTGCGCGAGAACCCGCCACGAGCCACAGACGCGGACCCGGCCGGGTTCCGTGCACGGATGATCGCTCTCGGGGACAAGGTGCAGAAGGAAAACCCAGGCATTGCGGCCGACATGGTCGCGTTCAATCTCGCGGCGATGGGGGCGGCCCAAACGGGAGAACTTCCTCAGCTCCTAAAGGCAAACCTGCCTGCCCTCTTCGGTCAGTTCCCGGGCGGGTCGCTCTGGCAGATCACTGTAAGCGGAGTACTCCTTGCGCGTCTCGCTTTCGGACGCGCGCAGTTCGCCTTCCAGTTGACGCCGGACATTCCTATCGGACCAGATATGGAGCAGTTGAGCGGTGCTGCCGAGCTTGGGATGGGAAGGGGCGTGGACTTCGCTGGCGCGATGACCGTTCCGCTCTTGGCGCTCTCACCGGCCGTTCTCGGGATGTTGATGCCCGCGATGCCGAACATCCTTGTGTTCTGCTTCGGGGAGGGCGCTGAGTTGCGGCGCCCGAACCCCATCTCATTCGCTTCGATGTTCAGGCCCGGCGTTCTCAACGATCCCGCCGGGCTCGGACCGCTCCCTTCGCTCAACGCCCTTGACGCACGCGATGGGCCGCAGCTCCTCGCATGGTGGGTGGAGCGTATGAACCGTCTTTACAGTCACGCGACCGATCCGACCCGCTTCACGGACGGGGACGGCTACCACGATGCGCCGGCCCAAATGGCGTGGATGATCACTTTGGAGCGACTGCTTGGCGATGTGCTTTCTCTTTTGGCAGAGCCTCAGGCGAGTGATCTTCAGCGGGTACAGATCGCTTTCGACTTGCTCGACAAGGCTGAGAGCCTGCTCGGGTACGGCCGCCTGGACAGCGGCAAGGGTTTCGAGGCTCTTCTGCGCCGGACGCAGACTGTTCGTCGGCTCCGTGAAGCGTTCTCGTCGCTACCCGGCGATCTCGGAGCGCGGCTCGGTGGTGAGGCAGAGCGTCTGTTCGATCGGCTGTACGAGCAGGTGTACGACAACACCGCTGGGTTCCGCCAGAGACCAAAGGGTGGCGCCACGATCGCTAAAAAAACGCCGGACAACCTGAACGGGATCGACGCAGAGACTTTGGTCGCGACACTGATGCGGGCGGTACGCAACAGCTCGCACGGCTTGCTGGACATCCTCCACACCCACGATGACCGCTTCCTCTTGGCGGCCAACACTGGAGGTGTGCCGGCCGAGCTTCCCGCTCTCGCTCCGCTCATTGCCCTCGGGATCGTCTCGGACGCCAACGGCCTGATCGACGGGAGCTGGAAGTCGAAGCTCTTGCGACACCCGCGCAAGAAGTAGCTCACATCGAGCCGCCCCACCACGTCTATTTCGCGATGGTCGTACTCGTGGCTATAGCAGGCGTATGGGGAGCGAAAGGCGGACAGGAGTAGCGGGCTCGGCGAGTTGCCGGCACCCCCCCGAGTCTGCCCGCCTTCGGCGCCCGCGAGAATCAATGCCCAGTGGGCTATTGGTGCTGAGTGAAGCCAATCGCTGGAACCTGATGCAATGCCGGGTTATGGCTGCATTCGCCTCCATCGCCCGGCTTGTGCTGCTCAGTTCGTTGCCTTACCCGGATCCGCTCCGGCGCCGTCGCATACGCCAAGCTACTCGCAGCCTCATCACTTGTGCACGGTGGCCGGGGGACGACGCGACTGCCGAGGACGTTGCCGAGCTCGCGTTGCTCAGGCTGCTGTGGCTGCAGCGTCAGGTGCGAATGACCAGTCGTATGCGGCAGATCGAGGCGACCGCACTCCTCACGCGGGCGTGCATCGAGGTCTCCATCGCCGGCCTCTACTGGCTCTATGCGGACGACCCGATCGCGAGGATGCACGGCAATAACGCGAAATCATTCCGGCGCATGATGGCCTACATCGCAGACGACGACCCGATCTCACCTGCCCTCGTCGCGGATGTCGCGGACTCGTTTGGCGGTGCGACAGACCTGCCGCACTTGGTTGATATGGCCAAAATTGTTGCTGCCAAGACAGAAGAATCGTTTGCCACGGACGTCTATTACCGCCTGTACGTACCGCTTTCAACATTGTTCGCTCATCCATCAGGCCTTTCGCTGTTGCGACACGTCAAGCCAGACGATCAGTTGGTAGAGAAGCCGATGCCGGTTTGGACCATTCGATCAGCCGTGCACACCTCAGACGCCTGTATGGCTCGGCTCGCAGTAGCGATTGCTGAACGCAAACACCGAGATGGAGCACCGTTCGTGCGGTACGCGAACGTCCATATCAAGAGATCGATCACGCCCGTCTTTGTTATGACGGGTCGCTCGATGGTCCGTAATGTGCGCTGGTCAAAGCTGCCCGGCGCGTACCGGGCGCTGGTCGCCCTACGGCGCTACTACGACACGGGTCAGGCGTCCCGCGACCCACACTCCCAGCGCAAGGCTCGCACAAAGTCCGCATTCGACGAGGTCCTTCAGATTCTCGGTGCGGACATACCGGAGCAGCAGCGTGATCTAGTCCTCGACAGCTTCGCAGAAGCGTTGGCCCAGCCAAAGTCGCCGGGCGGTCCTTTGGAGTAAGACCAAGACCTTGAACAAAGCTGCTCACTGGCGGTCAAGATGCGAGTTCGGCTGTATCGACTTGTGCGGCCCTTTTCAGCTAGCCACCCTCAAGAGTCGCGACGTTGTCGGGGACTTTGCGGTCTGCCAAGATCGTTGCGAACTCCAGCATTAGGAACATCGTCAGGTTGACCACCCGTCTGCCGTCCTCGAAGCTGACGGGCTCGCCCTCCTTCTGCGCGGCGTGCTCTTGCCGTTGGATCAGATCCACGGTGCTCTCCCACAGATCACCAAAGTCCTCGAGAACCTTACGCTTCGCGTCGCTGATGTAGCCGCGATTGTGCGCGATTACAGCCCCGAGGCGCTTCTTGACCAGCACCACGTCCTCGGGCACATCATCCGCGCCGAACTGCGCGATTGCAGCCGTCGCGAATGCTTGGGAAGCCTCGCGTACCTTATGGCCGATGGTCGTAAGCTCTGCCGATACGTTCTCGCCGTAGAGGAGCTTTGCGGCGTCGGCCCACGGCTCATACGCACTGGGGAACGCGGCGGCGAACGCCTCGGAGCCGATCTTGGCCCGGCTTTCTGCAAGCACCTTCTCCATCGGATCGAAGACGGTCCGTGCGGCTTCCCTGCCCTCGCGGGTGAGCTTGAGGCTCACAATGGTCATGCCACCAGCGAAATCCGCCTCGATGTAGCCATCGGCGCGTAGCTGCTGAGCGGCGTAGTAGAGCCACATCGCGTTAGGTGGCTCAACTCCCATACCGGCAAGCTCGGCAAATACGTCGTCCTGCTCGGCGGGCAAGTAGGAGTCGCTAGTCAGCCGGTCGATGGCGACAAGCAGGTTTAGCTCAAGCGAGGTCAGCGACACGCATGTGAGCCTACCCACGCAAAGTTGCTAGCGCTTCTCGTCCATGTCGCTGTCGCCCCTTCTCGGTCTTCCAGCGACGTGGCGGCTTCCCGGCCAGGCCGTAGATGCGAAGCCTTTATTCTGTCGGCCGTCGCCTTTGGCTTGGTGGTCCGGCCTCGACTAGCTCTTACGCAACAGCGCAAGAAACTTCTGCACCACAGCATCCGGATTCTCGAAGCACTCGCCTGCATCGAATCGCTGGACCTTTGCGGCTCCGTGGAAATGGAAGGGCCGGTCTCGCTCATGGTCCCGCGCTGCAAGACCGGCGTGCCATTGCTCTCCATAGACCTCAAGAACGCCCCACTTGCTGTCTAGCATGACAAGGAAGTCGGCCTCGCAGTTGCGCCGCCTGTCCGTGGAACCGATCCGCGAACGACAGTTAGCCACATACATGACACCTGCCCGGTCGAGCGCTTGGGCGATACGGATCTCGGACTCCGAGCGGAACCGCAACCCCTCGTAGGTACGCGTGGCCTTGAAGCCGATTGCCTGGTTATCAACGTCTCGACCGTCGAGTACAGCCAGCAACTCATTGCGCCAGTCGGCTGAGTTGGGAACGACGATGGCGGCGCGGGCACGAATCACGGGATAGTCAAAGCCCGGGGGCATCATCGCCTCTGCCGCGTGTTGGAATGCCCGATAGAGGTTGGACGAGTGGTCGCGCAGCAGGTCGTAGACCTTGCGAGGTCCGTAGAAGGTGAGGATCAACTCCTCGCAGTCAGGCCCGTAGCTTTGTCGATCCGTGTGCCCCTCGGACTCAACGGTGCATGCGAGTAGGAGCCGCGCCTCCTCGCGCTCATCGCCCTCGATCAGGAATCGTGCCATGGAGGCGACAAAGCGGTCCGGGTCCACGGGCGGCGGATCCGGCGGGGGGTTCCCATTGGAATCTACGACGGAGTCGGTGTCATAGTCGAAGTGGTAGCCCTCAAGATTGTCGTTATCGGTCGCCATGTAGGCCTCCCATGCGCATCGCCAGGATTCTTGGAGTCGCAGTGTGACCGACAGGGAAGATGGACCCGTGAGCCCACGAGCAGCATCCCTCGGTCAGTTCTCTATTCGGGCAAGGAACTGGGCGAAGCGGTGTCGCAATACGTAGATGTGGTCAAGCAGAGCCTCGGCGAAAGCGAGGGCATCCTCGGCGTCCTCCCGAGCTACCGGCTTGCCCGTGTAGTGAGCGCCCTTGTTGCCGATGATCCGGAGTGCGTCCGCCCATTGGGCAAGCGTGTCGTCCATGTACCCGTCTGCCGCGAGCTTCTTGAGGCTGAGCGCCAATGATTTCTCCTTGATTCCTTGGTCGGCGCAGGTCCCCTCAAGAGTACGCCGCACCATGACTACGCACGCCGCGTATGCCTTTGCCCGAAAGCAAGTCTGCGCTTCGTCCCACTCGCGCCTGAGCCCGGCGGGCACGCTCTGACTGAGGCGCTGGGGCACCGGGTAGACGGTGGCGGGGTTGTGGTCTTCTGAGAAGCCGCCGCCGAAGTCCTCGCGGACCTGGAGAGTCGGCTCGGAGCAGCGATCGCACTGGACCAGTGTCCACTCGGCGGGAGGGCCCTCGCTGTCGTCGCTGCCGTGCCAATATGCCTTCCCACGAACGACAGCGTTAGAAGCCTGCTCGCAATGCGGGCAGACAAAAGGCCAAGTCTTCAGAACCTCATCGCTGGACATCACCAGAAGTATGCCGCTGCGGTGCTGCGCGATGGCGATAATCTTGTGCGTCGGGCCTGGTCTTGAGATCTGGCGCGGGTTCTGCTCTGCTCTGCGCGCGAATCGACAATTGAAGCGGCCGGACGGGTGTTGGTCGCACCCGCCCGGCCTTTAGCACCGAAGGGCGTGCCTTCGATGCCACGGAAACCGTAGCTGTCTGCGGCTGGCGGGTCGTGCTCGCGTGCGCGCTCCTCGGGACACCCGAAAGGAGCCAGGCAGATGCCCAGCAGCAAAGACGGAGTCAAGCGAGGAGCCGGCGTGCGGTCCTCCCGAGTGTCGCGTGATCGTGGTGGCGAGTTGCGCGGGTTTGAGCCGGTGTCCGATGAGATGGTGCTCGCGGCCGTGGGGCGCGCGGAACGCCATCGTGAGCGGGAGGGCGATGGGGTGATGATGAGCGACATCGCGGAACATCTGGGGTTCATTCACGGCTCGTGGACGACGCGGCGTCTGCGCCCGCAGATCGATGCGTTCATCGCCGCTGGCCTGCTCGTGCGTTCGCGCCGGCACGGGGTCGTGATCTGGGGATTGACGAGCACCGGCCGGAGGCGCGTCGAGCAGGCGAGTGGGGCGGTGGTGTTGCCGGAGTCTCCGCAGCATCGTGTGTGGCGGCGCGCCCAGGCGTTGGCCGCCGAACGGATCGATGGGGTCTGCGAGCAGGCGTCCTGTGTGCTGGAGGAGGCGATGGACGCGCTCGACTCTGAGGGAGTCCGTTCGGATGCTTGGTTCGCGCTGGCTGACCGTTTGCAATCGGCGTGCTGGCAGCTCGGGTCGGTGACCTACTGCCTGTCGGAGTGGCCAGAGCCCGACGACGCCAACCCAGACGTTGACGATCGCAAGGAGCCGGGCGACGAGACGATCGACCCCGCGGAGTTGGGAGGGGTGCGGTATCGGCGCGGCGGGCGTCGCAACATATGGAAATGGGCCGATGCCTGACTCCGGCGTTGCCGCGTGGGGTCGCTCCGTGTCGGCATAGCGCCTTGCTGTGGCCGTGGTGTCTGCTGACACGGGCTGACACAACATAAAAATTGGTGTCGGGCTGTACTAAAACGGCTCGAAATCGGCCTTTGTCCTTTAGAGCCCTTGATCGGGCGCGGGCCGGTGGCCTGTCGTCCGTGGGTTCTGGCTTGGCGGCTGTTGCCGTCGTAAGGGTCTTTCACCGGCACCAGAACATATGGACGATTACATTCGTGCCGCTCGCCCTCGCGTGCAGCGGCTTTCACGTGAGCTGGAACTCGAAGCGATTCGGCTGCTCGCCGAACTCCTCGCCAATGCTGCGAAAGAGCGCCGTGGCGTTTTGTCCGGCGGATTCAAGCGCGAAAAGCGCGCGCCTATGCCCGGCGCCAAACGCATCACCGACCCACCGGATTCCCCGCATGGGACAGCAAAACGCCAAGGCTCCCAGCACGCGACAAAAGGGAGGTAAGTAAATGCCTAATGCAATGTCTACGCGACCGGCGCGTGTAGGGAGCGCGTTCGCCTGGGAGGTCACGAAGCACACGACAGAGCGTGACCGGGAGATCGCCTGGCTGTTGTATCGCCAGAAGATCCTGACGACCGATCAGATACGGCTGTTGTTCTTCGGCTCGTTGCGTCGTTGCCAAGATCGTCTGCTGTGGCTGTATCGCCATCGAGTGATCGACCGGTTCTACCCGGCAGGCCCGTTCTCGCTGGGTAAGCCCCAAGCTCACTGGCTACTCGATGAGGTCGGAGCGCACCTTATCGCTGCGCGCCTCGGACGTGACCGCAAGAGTCTTGGCTGGGATCGCCAGCAAGACTTCCACGAGCACACGCAGCTCGCTCACCGGCTGGAGTGCAACCGGTTCGCGTGCAGCATCATCGCCGCGCCCCTCGACACGTCGGATGTGTGGGTCGCTGCGTGGGAGCCTGGGTGGGGCGCGATCAAGCCGTACTGGTCGATCCCCCCTTATGAAAGCGCCCGGCCGGATGCCAGCCTCACGCTCAGCACACCCCTCGGGCTTGTGGGCGTCGCGGTGGAGTGGGATCGCGCGACCGAGCCGATGGCGACGCTCATCGGGAAGATCGGCCGCTATCAGCTGACATTGGAGCGCTCGCAGCATGGGCATAACGTCTGCTTTGTCGTGCCCGACGAGCGTCGTGCACAGCGTCTCTGCCAAGAGGGTGGCCGCGAGGCACAGCAGGTGCTCAATGTGCGCTTCTGGGTTACGACCACAAACGCTCTCGAAGCGCATGGGCCGTTCGGTGGTATCTGGTGCCCTCTCGACCAACCTGATCGGGCCGACGGCATGGCCCGCTTCGAGACGCTGCACGGCGCGGCGACTACGCCGCGTGAGCAGGCTCTCGGCCGACGCTGGCAGGCGCCGATGCGCGAGCGCTGGGCGGCCCTCTCGCCCCTACGAGCGCCCACCCGCCCAAAGAACACGCAGGCCTTGAGATCCGACGTGGGTTCTGGTCTCCTCGACCACCCGGAAGACCACGAGCAGGAGGAGCCCTGGCGATGACACGCGTCTGCCTGTACACCCGTATCTCCACCGATGAGGAGAACCAGCCAACCTCCTTGGCCTCCCAGCATGAACGGCTGGAGGCGTTCTGCAAAGTGCAGGAGGACTGGAGGATCATCGCCCACCACGAAGATCGCGCCACCGGCACCAAGCTCGACCGGCCAGGACTGCAAGCCGCGCTCGACCTCGCACGCCAAGCCCGCATCGACCAGCTCCTCGTCTACCGCATCGATCGCCTCTCGCGGAAGGTTCGTCAGCTCGCGAGCATCGCCGAGGAGCTGGACACCCTCAATGTTGTGCTTCGCTCAGCGACCGAGCCATTCGACACCGGCTCAGCAGCCGGCCGCATGATGCTCCAAATGCTCGGGGTGTTCGCCGAGTTCGAGCACGCCACCATTGTCGACCGCGTCACCAGCGGCATCGAGCGACGCGCCCGTGAAGGCCGCTGGCCCAACGGACGCATCCCATTCGGCTACACACGCAACGAGAACAAGGAGCTAATACCCGACGAACGCACTGCACCCGTCATCCGCCGCGTGTTCACTTGGTATGCCGCTGGGCGGATGGGTGCCGCTGCGATCGCCAGACGGCTTGATGCCGAGCACGCTCCTGCGCCTCCTCGTGGCTGGCAGCCAGCGGTCGTGCTCTGGATACTCGCCAACGAGGCATACGTCGGACGTGTCCACTGGCGCGAGCAAACGTTCCCCGGCCTGCACGAGCCACTGATCGACCAGGCCACCTTCGACCGCGCGCAAGCGCTGTTGAAAGAGCGAGGCGGAGACTGGACACACCGAGCGGCACGCGCGGAGTTCCTGCTCAGTGGCCTGTTGCGCTGTGGCCGCTGCCGCCGCGCATACGTGGGGATGTCCGCCAAAGGCAACGGCGGCACCTACCACTACTACGCGTGCTCAGGCCGCCAAAAGCTCGGCCGCAAAGGCTGCGACGGCGAGCGGCTATCTAAGGACAAGCTAGAGACCGCGATCCTTAACCAGCTCACCACCCTCTACCGCCACGGCGGCCTCATCCGCGACGCCATCCAGCAGGCAGCCGCGAGCAACGAGACCGACCGGGACGCGCTTGCAGAACAGCGCGCGTCGCTCGCTAAAGAGATCAGCCGCACCGAACGCGCGATAGAGCGCTACCAAGATGCTTTCGAGATGGGCAACCTCAACCCCGCACGGTTCAACGAGCGCCTATCCAACCTCGACGCACGCTTGGACAGCCTGCGCGGCCAAGACCAAGCACTCGCCCGCGACCTCACTGCCGACACGCCCACGACCCCCGACACCGCAGACCTCAACACCGTCGCCGACCAGCTCGGCCAAGTCATCGAGACGGGCGACCCCGACCAAGCCAAAGCACTCCTACACATCCTCATCGCCGAGCTACAAGTCAACAGCCGCAACGAGATCCTGCCCACCTACCGCGTCGGCGCACCCGTGGTTTGCGCACAGACAAGTTCAGTGGACCCTACCCGGCTTAGACGTAACCGTAAAGCTAGGGTCGAGGCTTTGCGGTTGGCGCTCGCTGCACGACCTAAAACGGGATCTCGTCTTCGCTAGCTGTCTGCCCCGGTTGCTCCGCTCGATCCCGCTCCAGCGGAGCAACCCCATATAGAGCCTCAAGTTGCTTGAGTAGCTCGTCATAGCCAACAATGGTGAGGTTGTGCAGTCCGTGCCTAAACTGATTGAACGACTCACGTTCTGACTCAGAGAGCGCTGAATAGTCGCCGCTTATAAGAACGCCGCTTGGATGCAGGCGATTTAGCCCGTGCTCGAATGTTCGCCCCAGTACGGCCTCGAATTGATCGACGGCCACCGATATTTGATTCTGTGTCTGCACCACCCCGCCGGTCAGCTCTTGGTGCATGCTGAAAACCTCATTGGTACCACCCTCGGTGGTCCCTCGATATTGCGAGCCCACCAGCTTCGCATCTGGGGTCTTTATCTCTACCACAGCAAAACTCTTGGTGCTGTCATCAGACAGTAGGAAATCCGTGGCGACACCTCCTATCCCTTGCCGACCACTTGCTGTCTTACCTCCCACATATACCTCGCTCCCAAGAAGGAACATGGTCGAAGGGAATACCGCTTGCAGAATCCAGTTGTTACGTTCGAAGAACACTTGCCAAAATTGCTCATTGCCGGCCTCATCGACAAGAGCAGACCGAAACTCGCGTATGGCAGCCTCTCGTGTCTGCTGTATCCGCCCGGCGGCGAGACGAGAGGCCAGGTCAGGATCCGTTGAAGCCAGCGCATCCCACACCTCTTCAGACAACCCTTGCTCGACAAGGGTCCTTATGATCCCTGCCTTGTTACTGTCGTTAATTATAACTACCTCGTCCTCTTCGCCGACAACATAGTGACGATCCCCGGGTTCAACGCCACGCTGCTGCAACGCATAAAGCTGGCTCAATCGTTCATGAAGACGCTGCGACGCGCCCGTGTCCAGCTCAATACGCACCCCACAATCGGGAGGTAGTTGATTAAAGTTCACCTCGTTAACGTCTAGCCACAAGCCGTCGTTTCCCCTCTTCTGGCGGATAATATGACCTCTGACGCCACCCTGATGTACTGCGGGCCGAAATAGAGTTCTGGTGCGTACAGTCTCATCCAAAATCAAATCGTCTGTAACTGCGATCCCTCTTCCCACCGAGTGTGTTCGGATTGACTCAAGCATGTTGCCACCCCTTTACTCTTTCCCCAATTATGGTCTTGCCCAAGCACAAACACAAGCCTTCTTGGCTTACCTAAGTTATAACCATAAGAGTAATTCCCGATTAGATCAGTCTATCGCTGGCCCCTTCTGGCCAGCTCCCCTCTCCCTTGGGATGCCAACTACGCGCACGTTCCGGTTTATGGTTGGAGCAGCCAGTAGTGGGGCGGTTACAGCTCGAAGGGCGATGGCAATACGCTCATTCGCGGATTGGTATGCCTCTGGGCTTATACGGCCGGCGGTGAGGTCGTCGTCAATCTCGGTCTGCAAGCGTTCAAGCTCCCCAATTGGGCCAGTGTAGGGCTCGGCTGGTTGGTTCTGCAAGTCGGAAGCAGTGGTACTCATATATATAGTTCTCCTGTGTTACGTGTCCAACCATTCATGCACGGAGTGGCGGTACCACGCAAGCATGAGCAGAAACCGAAAACCTAAAGGGCATCAAACCTTTTTACAGATAAAGCCACCCACAACGACTGAGCCAAAGGGGCAACGTCGAACCACTTTTCCAGATATACAATGCTTGTGATTATTCCGAATGGTGGACCCTACCCGGCTAAGACGTAACCGTCGAGCCAGGGTGGAGGCTTTGCGCCACGCCTTGGTGGCTAGCCGTTGATCGTCGGTCGAGACGGCACCGCAGCGGAGTCGAGCGCCCCTCGCTCCGCGCGGTGCTACTTCCTCTCCTGAACCATGTCGAGCAATCCTGCGAAGTCCTTGAGGACGAGCGACTTGTTGTCCAGCAATTGGCATGTCTCACGAAAAGCACGATCATCAGTTGCTAGTACGTCAACGTACGGAGTGACGCCATAAATATCAGCGTCAACATAGTCCGATGGCTTGATTGAGCGCTGCTCTCCAAGGTTGAGTTTGATTCGTGCCTGCTTGTAGTCCGTGAAGTGCCAAACGGAGGGCATAGTCGCCGCACTGACGACATATGACGTGTCCAGAGGGATATGGCCTCGTGCTATCCCAGCTTCTATGATCCCAGAAAGCCAACCCTCTAGCTCACGCTGGCCCCACCATTGTTCTATCCCTGCGTGGATATCTTTTGGCGGTCGGCCATCCACGGCACCAAGTTTCTCGTAAATCGCTCGACGGATGCCATCCTGCTCACTCTTGAAGGTGCTTACCTCACCGTGCGTCGCGTCTGCAATGTCTATAGCCTGAGCCAGCTTCCGAGAGATTCGCTCGATCTTCCGACGCTCAGGACGACGAACATAGCGCTCGCTCTCAGTCAAAAGACCACCACGAGCTATCTCCCTGACGTAGCGCTCGTTGAGGGGAAGCAGCCAGCGATTACCGACGACGTCAAAGACTAGCTGTCGCAATCGCTCCCACTTGATGGGATCTTTGACGGCGACGCCCATCAGCTCCTGGAGCAGAGGCAGCGAACCAACCACGATCAATTCACCACTCTTGACACGTTCCGTGAGCTGCTGTCGCGCGATCGTTAGGGAGTCATCCGAATATCCTGTCTTTGCAACAAGATAATTCCATTGTTGCGTGTCGAGGAAGATCGTTGTCGGTGGCATGGCTCCACTATACGTCGAGACAAATAGCGCTGTCGATATACCTACACGCTACGTCGCACAAGTGCCGTTGTGCGCTGGCGGTGGGACTCAGAGTTTGCGGCGGGCTTTGGCGGCTGGTGGCTTGCCGGTGATGCCGAAGAAGAGGAAGAGGACTTGGCGTACGCGCTCGCGGGAGATACCGAGTTGCTTGCCGGTGTCGGTGAGGGAGAGTCCCTCGACGGCGCGGAGGCGAAAGACCTCTCGGTTGCGCTCCCCCGGCACGCGGATCGTCCCCTTCGGGGTTGGAGGCAGCATCAGGTCGTGCTGGTTGAGCTTGCAGATGATGTCGTAGAGGGCTTCTGCTCCGACCTCGGAGTGCCAGAGCAGCTCACGGCAGGAGTGGTTGAGCAGATCGTGCATGTCGCGGATGCCGGCGTTGCGCAGGCAGGTGTAAGTGGCTGGGCTGAGCCCCAGCTGGAAGATGTCCATAGCGGCGCGGGCTAAATGACGCCGTGGCCGACGAGCTGGACTTGGCGTACGGCTGCGCGGCTGGCGAAGATGTGGCCGTCTGAGGTGCGGTGGACGAGACCTGCCCACAGCAGGGGTTGGACGTAGGCCATGATGTCGCGCGCATCTACCTCGCGGGCAAGATCCTCGAGCGTCCATAGCGGCTGGTTGTCCTCGGGATCGGTGAGGAGGTAGATGATCTCCAGTTCGATCTGGCGGGCGCGCTCAGCGGGATGGAGGGTAGGCTGAGTATCGGGCATGGGGAGTTCACGCTCCTTCGTGTCCGGGCCTCGGCATGGGCCACAATCCCGTGCCGGGGCCGCTTTATGGAGCCGCTGACGCTAGGGCCGTTCCCGCAGCGTCGTCAAACTGTGGCCGGGTGCTACAGAAGCGCGAACGCTCAGCGACGGGCTGCGGCGGGACCGTTTAGCGCCTTGACGCCGCTGGCCTCGATCTGCTCAGCGCGGGCCAGCAGCTCGGAGGCTGATAGGTCGAGTCCTGCGGCGAGGCGGCGCAGGCTGCCGTAGCTCGGATTGCGCTTGCCGGTCTCGACGTTTGAGATCCAGCGCTGGTGCAGTTCGGTGTCGTTGGCGACCGTCTCCTGGGTGCGCCCGAGCTCTTCGCGCCGGGCCTTGACCGCGAGGCCAAGGGCGAGTTGGAAGGCCGGTGAGGCGGACATGCAGGCCAGCCTTCCGAGTGAGGCCGTGTCTGTCTATGACATCCCAGTAGACCTCGCTTTGACATTCGGGTAGAGTCCCCCGCTTATGACATCCCAGTAGGGGAGCTTTGCGTGCTCGCATTGCCCCTCCAGACGAGAAGGAGCGAGTGCATGGCAGCAGACCGGAGCCGTCCCCGCCTGATCGCGGGCCTCGTCCTCGCGGGACTTCTTCTCGCGGTGGGCTCATCTGCATGGGCGTCGAACCTCAAGCCCAAGCTCGGTTCCAGCTGCGCCCATCCCCTGATGACCACCGCCTTCGGTGGCACCGGGGCCAGGTACTACAGCGTGAGCTTCCGCCCAGACTCACCAAGCGTCGGCCAGGACCAACTCGCCGTCTCGATCCACAATCCCCGCGTCGTCATCTGCCGCGCGGTAGTCGAAGAACGTACTGGCACCTACAACCCCAAGGCACTTCGCACGTTCCATCCGAGCATTGGGCCGCATGGCGGTCTGTCATCACCAGTGCCCCGGCCGGGAGAGGGCGCGGGCACCGTTCTGTTCGCCAAGGTCTACGCTCGACTGGAACCTCCAAAGAGCGGCACCAAACCCACCACCGGCTGCACGCTAGACACCATCTGGGACGGTGCGGGCGATGGTGGCGACAAGCAGGATTACAGCGTGACCCTCAGAACCACCGGCCATGAACCAGGGCCGTATGTCGCTCAGGTCGAAGTCAAGATCCTCAACCCCAAGGTGGAAATCTGTAACGCCACCATCCTGTGGTACGAAGGCAATGGAGCCACCGGCCAGCACAGCGCCCCGGTGACGATCGGGGTACATGGCGGCGTCTCGTCTCGCGTGTCGCTGCCGGCGAGCGCCGATGGAGTCGCGGCAAAGGTGCTCGGGCGATTGGGGTAAATGATTGCTGGGGTGATCTTGGCGCTATCGAAGTGTTGTGTTGTGGTTGCGAAATGATAAGCCCCCGATAGGCAGAGGGCTTATCGGGGGCGGTGCTGCGTGTGGTGTCGGGGTCAGATACTTACGTCAGATGAATCGAAGCCAGAGCGCATCGTGGTGGATGGGTCGGCGCCTGACGGTTGAGCGACGATTTGCACTGTTGCGGAGTTGAGTTCGTTGCGGCCACCTACCCGGAGGTAGACGTGCATCACAACGGACTCTCTGTTATCGCCGCCCTTGTGGAGGTACCCTCGCAGGTAGTACTCTGGCGACTCGTAGCGGTTGATGCCCACGCCGTCAATTTCTGTTTCGTAGGACGAGTACGATGCCTGTACCAGCTCGACCACCATTTGGAGGTCGATATTGGTGGGTGTAGCTGAATCGGCGGTCTCGCTCCGAAATGGCAGCGTAACCGGGTCGCTGTAATTGCTGTCGAACAGCGCCCGCTTGACCTCCTCGATGTCGAACTCGATCTTGACGAAGTCATACACTGGGATGCCCGGATCGAACCCAAATCCCTTCAGCAGATTTGATGTTCTGTCATCAACCGGGTTTCCCCGCGACCAGATATCCGGTCTTGCAGTTCCTTCAATCATGGCGAACCTCTTTTTCCTGTATCGAGAGGCCGCCATTCGGCCTCGGGGCAGAGCCACGCGATGCTTGCTCGTGGATCAGCTCCGAAGCCGAGGGTGCAGTTGCAGGAAGCTAGTTACTACAACTCATACTACGGTAACACATTTATGAGTTTGTGTCAATAAGTTTCAGGTTTATGGCCATCATCAGCTAGGCATCTTCCCAGTAAGTCCACGGCGACCAGTTCATATCACCTTCAGTCCAGCGATGCCACGGCGTGCCATCCATATCGAATGCAAACAGCTCGATCATCCCAGGACCGCGGCTGGCACTAGCCAGAGGTCCACGAACAACATGATCATCATCGAACCACTCCACTTCGCCGGCTACATGCCATCCTCGGTGGTCTAATACCCAAACGCGATACCACACGCGCCCGTCGGGAGAAAGTCCGAACAGAATCTCATCTCCTGGCTCCCGGCTGACTGCTGTAAGAGAGACCGCCGCAGGCTCATCCCAGGAGTCGGCAACTGACCACCCATGGCTATGCCGCCACCACTTATAAAAGACCTCGTTGTTGGGTCCGGTCCAAAAGACCTCTAGGTGGTCCGGGTCTCGTGAGACCATCGCCGCGCCAAGGCTCGCCAGCTCTCCCTGGGCGGCATTCGTGACGTCAATGTCATCCAATGCAACGTCTGGATCTGCTTGAGGGCCGCTTGAGGCCACCTCGACGTCTGCGCTCCCGCGCCGAGCGATGTAGTCAATGGGGTTGGCAATCCCACAGAAGGCGCAGACGGCGAGCGCGATGACGTACTCGCCTGGCTTTATCCCAAGATATTTTGCGTTCGGCTTGCGATACCAGCCATCGCCCTTCCCGAACTTCGCGGCGGCTCGCTTTTCACGCGCTCCTTGAAGGGGCTTGTCCGGTCCTTGGTCGGAAAAGCCGAAGTGCTCCAGCGCAGCGTTCCTGTAGGGGTCGGGGAGGCTCTGGATGGCTGCTTTGAGAGCTCCGCCTATCGCATCCAGCTCGGCGTCTGGACTGGCCCGATCTGCTGCGTCGAGTCCGTCCAGCCGGTCTTGGACCAAACGCACGCTCGTCAGTAGCGCGAAGTCGATTTCGATCGGCTCCCATGAGCGACGCCCCTTGGCAGCCAGAGCCGCAATCTTCGGCTTGATCTGCTCGACAAGTTGCTTGTCAGTCTGGTTTTCCACGGCTTTTCACGGCTTTCCAAAGCAATCCACGGCCTGGTCTTGACGATCCAAAAAAGCCCGTGCAGCCTAGCCACCATTGCCCATCGCGCGTCGCCACCACAAGGGTCGCGCCCAACCCAATGGAGGCTCAGAAGACATGTCCAGCAATCTCCCCGTCCGCCGCTCGTCACTACTCGGCAGTCTCAGCACCGACCGCGCAACCGGCAAGCAGCTCGCCACGATCCAGACCGATTCGTTCCTAGAGCGCGCCCAGGACGAAGCCCTACGCAACCTTGTCGTGGCAAAGATGAGCGACATAGGGATCGCCACCCATCACGCGTTGGAGGAAGGCGATGAGATCGTCCGCGATGTCGTGCGCCGCATCCAGAACAACGAGTTCGGCGGCCAAGCCCTCGCCAGCATCGGCGAAGAGGGCATCCGCTCCCTCAAGGCTGAGCTACGGCGCTTGACCCAGGGCGGCTTCTGATGCCGGCCTTGATCCTCGTCATCGGGAACGCCGCTGTCGCAGCGGCGGCGTTCCTGCTGATCTTCTTGTTCCTACTCGCTCGCGTGGCGAGCATGAGCCCCGAGCAGCGCATGATGGCCGAGCGTCGCCGTCACGCCGAACGTACCGCCCGCGCGATGCGACGCATGTCCGCGATCCGCGCGGAGACGGCCCGCCGCATGGATCGAGCGGAAGGGAGGCGGCCATGACTGAGCGTGAGCAGATACGGCGCGTCTCCCGATGGAACCAAGACCTTGCGCGGGAGAACGCTCGGCTCCGCGCCGAGGCAGCGCACCTCAAAGGGAAGGTACGCGAGCTGGAAAGCACCAACGCCAACCTCCTTGTTGAGCGAGACGCCACTGACCACCTGCTGGGTGTCGCAATGGACGATCTGCTCGGTGGGGGCGATGAGGGTGCCCTGGCATGACCAAGCTCATCTCCACCCTCGCAGTCGTGGTCCTGGGCTTGGTCGCGCTTGGCGCGGTCGGTCCCAGGATCGCCGAGATCATCAATGCGATGGTGCCGCTGGTGCTCGTTGCGGGGATAGTCGCTGCTGTTTTGCGGGCGGTGTGGTTTTACACGCGGTAGCTGTCGGTCTGTGCAGATTGCCAGCAAAGCATGAATCCATATCGCTTGAAACTGGAATACCGAACAAAGACCGAACACGGAGACGCGAGAGATACTAGAGATACCAACCAAACAAGGAGGTCAACCATGTAACAACTAAGCAAGGAAGGAGGTGCATTTAGCGTGACACGATCCAAACGTATAAAGGTGAAGGGGGTGAAGCGAGACGAGATCGACACTGAGCAGCTCGCCCTAATTTATTGGCTGCAAGCCAAGCGCATACTGCGTGAAAAGCGAGAACGCGAAGCACAGGAGAAGGCCAAGCGCCGGGAGCGGAAAGCAAATGAACGCTGATCTCCCGGCGGTATTTGCCGCAAGCGGCGGCGGCGCACTAATCACCGTCATCATGGCTAGAGAGCGCTCCCTAGACGCAGCGATGCGCAGAGATAGAGCGCGCCTATCTGCGCGGTTCCCGGTGTCCCTTGATTCGGCTGCTGCTCGTGCGGCACTGGCTGGACTGTCGGGCCTACCTGACCGAGTGGAGCTGGTCGCCTCCGTGGTGGCGAGCGCCGAGGGCATCAAGCACCACCTGTTGGTGCCGAGCACCACGTCGGTTCTGAGTGGCCTTGTCTCCGCGATGCCCGGTCTGCGTCTGGTCGAGACGCCACCGCCGACCGGTGCGGCCACGCTCGCCATGCGTCTGTTCGTACCGACGCCAACGCTGCTGCGCAGCGATGAGGTGGAGGCGTCCTCGCGCGCTCTGCTCTCCGGGCTCGCCACGCTCCGAGGCGACGAGCAGGTGGTGATCTCCTGGGTGCTCCGGCCGGGCACGCCCCGCCCTGCCTTCACCCGTGATCCCGGGGACCGCGAGACAAAGGAGTTGGCACGACTCTGGCGGGCCAAGCTGGGTGAGCCCGGCTTTGCCGCGAGCGGCCTGGTGTTGGTCCGTGCCGCCGGAATTGCGCGAGCGCGGGAACTGCTCGACCACGTTGCAGACGCCGTGCGCAGCCGCCGTGGGCGGACTCCTGGTATTCGCGGGACGGTCGGGCGCGGCAACCGCAGCCTGGCGAGCGTGCCGCACACCACGCGGTCAAGTGGCTGGCTGAGCGTGGACGAACTGCTGCCGCTGCTCGGCTTCCCGCTCGGTGACGATGTGGTGCCGGGCGTCGAGGTGGGCGCTTCCCGCGAGCTGCTGGTGCCTTCCGGCGTCGCCCGCCAGGGACGGCGGCTGTTCTCCGGCCGTGATCCGGTAGGGACTCGCCCGGTGGCGCTGTCCGCTGAGTCAGCGCTCCACCACCTTGCGGTGATCGGGCCGACCGGCTCGGGCAAGAGCGTGGTCCTCGCCCGTGGCGTCTTGGACGATCTGCGATCGGGCTACGGCGGCGTCCTTATAGATCCCAAGGCCGACCTCATTGACGAGGTGCTGAACCGCGTACCGACGGCCGACCGTGATCGGATCGTGGTCCTTGACCCCGCAGCCGGTGGCCCGGTGCCCGGCCTTGATCTGTTCGGTGCCGGTGATCCCGATTTGCGGAGCGAGGTCATCCTCTCGGTGCTGCGCGGCATCTCGGAGGGATGGGGACCGCGCATAGATCAGTATTTGAGGCTCGGACTCCGCACCGTCGCGGACCTACCGAACCCGGTTCTCTCGGACTGGCTCCGGCTCTACTCCGACGCTGGGCTAAGGCGTGCCGCTATCGGCCGCGTACGTGATCCCATCCGCCGCGCCGAGTGGCAGAGCTACGAAGCGCTGAGCCCGGCCGAGCAGTACCAGCACATCGCTCCGGCGATCTCACGCATCACGACGCTGCTGGCGAGGCCAGCGCTCAGGGCGGTGCTGAACCAGCCATCGCCGACCATCAATATCGGACGGCTGCTCGCTGAGCGCAAGTGGTTGATGGTGTCGCTCGCTCCCGGCACGCTCGGCGAGTCCGCCGCACATCTTCTCGGCGCGATCACGACGTATCTGGTCTGGGCCGCGATCGAGAAGCGCGTCGAGATCCCCGCCGGCGAGCGCCGCCCGGTCTTTCTCTACTTCGACGAGCTGCAATCCGTCAGCCATCTGCCGGTCGGGCTCGAGCTGTTCTTTGAGCGCACCCGTGGACTCGGCTGTGGCGTGGTGGTGGCGACCCAGGCGCTTGCCCGTCTGCCCGAGAGCACCCGCGCCTCGCTGACCGGCAACGTGGCGAGTCTCGTCACTTTCCGGGCAAGCCACGACGAGGCCACGCGCATCTCCCGCGAGCTTCCCGGCCTGAGCGCCCAAGATGTGATGTCGCTGGGCCGCTTCGAGGTAGCTGCACGCATCAATGCAGCAGGGCGCGACAGTGGTGTTGCGATCGTAACCGGCCGCACCGAGCCGCTACCACCAGCAGGCCACGGAGCCGCCGCGATCCGTGCCCGCTCCGCTGAGGTGTATGGCTGTGATCCGCGCGAGGTCGAGCGGGAGCTACTGCGCCGCATCGAAGGTGACGCGAGCACAGACGATGGGCCGGTGGGTCGCGCCAGGAGGCAGGCGTGAGGCGTCCGCCCGGTCTGCCGGTCGCGTTGAGCCAGGAACCCGAAAGCCGCTGCATGGGGGCAGCTTCCAGGCGGATTTCGCCGCCGAATGACTCTGCTTCGCTTCGTCCCAATTACGTCACCGCTGATCGCCTGTTCCGTATAGCGGCTGAGATGAGCGAGCTGGACTGGACGCTGCTCAGCTTTACGAGCGCTGTGCGGCTGGCCACCGGCAAGCAGCTCGGCCGTCGCTTCTGGAACGCGGTGCGGGAGGGCGACTCTGCCGAGGCCAGAGCCGCACGACGGGCGCTCGCGCGTCTTGCCCGCCATCGCGTCCTTGATCCTCTGCCGCGCCGCATCGGCGGCAAGCGGGCCGGTAGCGCAGCAATCGTCTTCCGCGTGGGGGTAGCCGGGGTGAAGCTGCTGGCACAGCGAGGATTCCAGCCCCGCCGCCTGGATGCTCCCGGCGCACTGTATGTCGCCCACGCCCTCGCCTGCACCGAGCTCGTGGTCGAGCTGCACGAAGCCGACTATGCGGGGGAGCTTGAGTGCATCGAGGTCCAGAGCGAGCCCGCCTGCTGGCGCGGCTTTCTCGGGGCGGGAGCGGCGCGGCTCGTACTCAAGCCGGACCTGTTCGCTCGTATCGGCGCGGGCAGCGCCAGCGAGGATCGCTGGTTCATCGAGATAGACCTTGCGACCGAGGCCAGCGGCACGCTGCGCACGAAGGCTGCCCGCTATCTCGCGCACTATCGCTCAGGCAGCGAGCAGGCTGAGCACGGCGTCTACCCGCGCGTGCTGTGGGCGGTCCCGAACGAGCACCGCGCAGGACAGGTCGCTGATGCACTGCGGCACCTGCCGGATGAACCCACCCGCCTGTTCTCCGTCCGTCTGCTGGATGAGGCAACGTCGTTTCTGGCTGCGGAGGCGCGTTCGTGAGGCCGCGCAATCAGGTTCTCCAAGGCGACGCGCTGGCGGTGCTGAGAACGCTTCCCGACGCTTCGGTGGATTGCGTCGTGACGAGCCCACCGTACTTCCAGGTCCGCTCCTACCAAGGAGGCGCGCAGGAGTTCGGGCAGGAAACCCACATAGACGAGTGGGTCGAGCACCTGCGCACGGTCGCAGCCGAGATCGCGCGGGTGCTGGTGCCGTGGGGCACGTTCTGGCTGAACGTCGGCGACGTGTACGCCTCCCGTCCAAGCGAAGGAGCACCCGCCAAGTCGCTGCTGCTCGGACCTGAGCGCCTGGCACAAGCGCTACTCACCGACGGCTGGCTGGTACGTAACCGCCTCGCGTGGACGAAGCCGAATCCATTGCCGTCCTCGGCGGCCGACCGGCTCACGCAGTCTTGGGAGTTCGTCTACTTGCTGGTGCGCGAGCGCCGCTACTTCTTCGACCTCGACGCCATCCGCGAGCCACTTGCGAGCGCCGAAGCTGCCCGGCCCAGACCGACGCCGGATCGCCGCACCTGCCACGGCTCGCGTGACCACGGCCATAGCGGTCTGACCCGCCTCGGCCGCGAGGGGATGCGCGGTCATCCCCTCGGAAAGAATCCCGGCGATGCCTGGCGGATCGCGGGCGCTCGCGTTCGGGGTCATAGCGCGAGCTTCCCCGCAGAGCTGATCCGCCGCCCGATCCTCGCCACCTGCCCGGAGAAGGTCTGCGTCGCTTGCGGCAAACCCTGGCAACGCGCCCGCCATCCCGTCCGGCTCGTAGACGGCAAGCCTCAACCCCGCGCCCTTGTTCCTTGCGGCTGCGGAGCACCCACGCGCCACGGCCTCGTGCTCGACCCATTCATGGGATCAGGCACCGTCGCACTGGTCGCCCGCGAGCATGGAAGGGACTGGCTCGGTATTGAGCTGAACCCCGAGTACGTGCAGCTCACCCGCGACCGCTTGGAGCGCAGCACATGACCCTCGCGGTGGATGGCCCATCGGCCGGTGGAAGGGCGCGAGAGCGTCTTTCTGCTGGCCGCTCAAGTCATTCACTTCCAAGGAGGTCAACCATGACCAAGGCCCAAGAGGTCTACGAGAAGGTCAACACGCTCATCGAGAACGGCGCTGAGCGTCCCGACGCCTTCAAGCAAGTCGCCGCCGAGTACGGCCAGCCGGTCAACAGCATCCGTGGCAGCTATTACAGCTTCTCGCGGGGAGCCACCGGCAACGGCAAAGGCCGACCCCGCAGGCGCGAGACCACCCCGGAGGACGCGCTGGCCGATGCCCGCGCCGCCCTTGAACGCTCAATCACGGCGATTGACCGAGAGGTCGAGGTTGCCGGCGAGCGAGCGCGTGAGGCCAAAGCCGAGCACGAAGCGCTCAAAGCCAGCGCGACCGAGCGCAAGGCCGCGATCACCGAGCGATTGGAGGCATTGAAGTGAGACATGCAGGCCGGTCGGGGCCACACACCTTGACCGGCCTGCGCCACTAACAAACACATTGAGTCCGCTGGGAATCAGCGGGAGAATATGACGACAAAGTAACTAGAAAGGAGGTAGCGATGGAAAATATTACTAAGCAAATGGCGGTCGCCTATATGCGGACGGCAACTGCCGATCCCCGAACCACCGGCATGAGCCTAGAGCGGCAACACCAAGCCTGTGTCGAGTATGCAGACACGCTCGGCTTGCACGTGAGCGCGGTTTACTACGACGTGGGTGTCTCCGGCCTGTCCGAAGAACGCCCGGCGCTTGCCCGGCTAATGCGGGATATATCGCGCGGTCGCATTCGTCATGTCGTGATGGCAGACCCCGACCGGCTCGCCCGCAACCGGGAACTAGAGCAACGGCTACAAAAGCGCATACGTGGCAGGGGGGCCAGTGTGTCCTCGCCGTGCGACAGCAGAACACTTACTGACCGCGAGGACGACAGATGACACAGCTTGCCACCAAATCAGATCAACGTAATGCTGGTGCCGAGTCCGTGTTGACGGCGGCGATTTACGCTCGTGTGTCCAGTGCCGGGCAGATGGGGCGTGGAGATGACGAGGATGGCGATGGCTACTCCATTCCAGCGCAGGTGGAGGCGTGTGAACGCGAGGCAAACAGCTTGGGTGCGCGTCTGGTAGTCAAACCTTATATCGAGAGAGCCGAGTCAGCCCGCAGCGACAATCGGCCGGTGTTGCAGAAAATGCTCAAAGAGCTACCGGCGCTCGGCGTCAAGTACCTGATCGTCCACAAGGTTGATCGGCTGGCCCGCAATCGGCTCGATGACGCTCAACTGTACGAGCGCCTGGTCGGTATGGGCATCAAACTGGTATCGGCAAGCGAGAACATTGACGAGACACCAGCCGGACGCCTGATGCACGGGATGCTCGCCACCTTCGCGGAGTACTACTCGAACAACCTAGCCAGCGAGATCATGAAGGGGCTGCGACAGAAGCATGAGAACGGCGGCACACCCTTCAAGCCACCTGTTGGATACAAGCCCAAGCGCACGCTGATCGGCAACCAGGACATACGGACGGTGGTTGTAGATGAGGAACGGGCTAGGTTCGTGCAGGAAGCCTTCGACCTCTACGCAACCGGAGACTGGACGACCCGCAGGCTGGCCGCGCACTTGAAGCGACAAGGCTTGCGCAGCCGTGAGACGCCAAAGAAGCCTTCACGACCGCTGAGACTGACGTCTATCCAGGACATGCTGCGCAACCCCTACTACGTCGGGATCGTCGTCTATCGCGGCAAGCGTGTTCCTGGTCGTCACCAGCGGCTCGTTGACCCGAATACCTTCGATCGCGTGCAGGCGTTGCTCTCCGCCCGCTCCGTAGCCGGTGATCGGCCGCACAAGCATCAGCACTACCTGCGCGGAACGCTCTATTGCGCGATCTGTGGCGGCAGGATGCTCTACAGCAAGCACCGCGGCAACGGTGGGGTGTATGAGTACTTTTGCTGCATCGGACGCAGCACTCGCAGACAGGGCGGCTCCTGTCCGAGCCGACACTACTCGGCGCCGGAGATCGAGAAGGCCATCGCCGACTACTACCGCAGCGTCCACGTCCCCAAGCCGGTACGCGAGAGGATATGGACCGACGTACAACGCGACGCCGACGAGCGCACCGCCATCGTCGCCAAGGACATAGAGCGCCACAAGCGGAAGATCAAACAGCTTGAGGACAATCAGGCTCGGCTCGTGCAGCTCTCCTACCAGGGACTCGTCTCGGACGAGGTTTTGGCGACCGAGCAGCAACGCTTGGAAGCCGAGAAGCAGCAGGCCAGTGGGCTACTCGACGCGGCTGAACTCCATGCGCGCGATATCGAGAGCGCCCTCGACGGAGCCCTTGCCAAGACAAAGACGCCGCGCGACACCTACCTGGCCAGCACGCCGCTAGAGCGACGCCTCCTCAACCAGACCTTCTTTACGCGCATCCTTGTTGGCGAAGAGGGTCGGATCGAAAGCGCCGAGCTGACGCCCGTATACGGCGCCCTGACAGCCTGGGAACCTAGCCTGGGGAAGCCACGACCTGGAGGCCGTAGAGCAAACCCCGACCCCGTTTCTCGGGGCCAGGGTTCACACAACGACAAATTGGTGGAGCCAACCGGGATCGAACCGGTGACCTCCTGCTTGCAAAGGCGGTCTGGGGCTCGGTGGGTGGTGTCGGCAGGGCGCGAACGCCGACGAAACAAGGGCTTGGGTGTTCGTTGGTGATCGTTGGTGGCGGCTGTTTTCCGCATCTGCTTGATCTTTGCTTGATCTCTCCTACGTATTTCCATCGCCATCGTGCGCAGCTCATGGTTTCCTCCTAGCCGCCCGGATCACACGAGCGTGCTGTGTGGCCGTCCGCCATCCGGGAAGCAGGGCGGGTATCGTGACCACTGGGGTGCCCACGTGAAGGTCGTGACCGTCCGGGACTTTCGCGACCACGCGACCGAGATGTTCCGCTCTGAGGACGTTGATCCTCGTTACGCGCGAAGGGACACCAGCGGGCTTCTTCCTGCTACGAGGTGTTCCTGCGCCTCTCCGAGAACTTGCCGCCACGGGCGTTAGCGAGTCCAAGGTTCTTGACGATTTCGCTGCCTCCCACAGTCCTCGCTGACCCAAACGTCGTCCTCTCCGCGCTGATCGGCGGGCGCGCCCGCCTTGATTGCCACCTAGCGTCAGGGTTCGAGCACTTGTTCGAGCGCGTGAATGTCGGCGGGCAACGTCAGGACCAGCACGATCGCAATGACCCACAGCGCGATGCGGATACCGGCCGCTATGTCGAGCATCGCGAGCCGGTTGGCCTGTTCGTCCCGCCTGTTGAGTGCCTCGACCCAGCTTTTCAGATTCTTGTTCTGGGTCATCTTGATCTCGAATCGGATCGTGACCGCTTCCGCCCATGCCGTGTACTCGATCTTCTTCGCCTCGGATGGAGTCGCATCCACGTCGCCCGTCACGACCTTTGACCAAAGCTCGGACGTCGCAGCATCGCTGGACTTGACGCATTCCTCGGCATGGGCGGCCAGACGCAAGCTGAGGTGCGAGGTCCACGTCTCGTGATCGGTATGTTCGATTGCGTCGGTCAACCCACGCGTCGCGACGCCCAGCAGATAGGGCACTGGGTTAGTCCAGTCCGGCGGCAATTCCTCACGCTCGCCAGCGGGTAGCGCCGGCACCTCTTGCGGCTCAGGCTCGGCCGGGTGCTTGCTCGCGGTCACCGGTGACCGCGCTTTCTGCTCGTCGGCCATCGGCAGATGTGCCGGAAGCCTCTCGACCCGCCCAAGGACGCCGAACATCGGGAGATCCTTGGCCGCCCTGGAACGCGCCCGGCGCTGCCGCCACCACGCCGGGATGCGCCGTTTGCGCGACCGCCGCTCGGTAGCACGCCCTAGGTTCATGGCGGATGCAAGACAGGCGTCAACTTGCGCTTGCTCGTTATGCGCGGCGTTGAGCGCGCCTCGAGCGAGAAAAACCACCAGCGTCCCCACGCCGGGCGCAATCGCGTGTGCCGCTGTAGTCACCAACGCCTCTAGCGCCTGGGTTTTCCCACCCCCGTCCGGCATGCAACTGGATCGTAGCCCACGCGTCACCTAACGCTGAAGCTGCCAATACTTGGCGGCGCTCGCCGGCCTGGAGCCTGGGTGTTTCAGCCACTTCTCGGTGCGTGCCTAAACGTACCGTTGAAGTTTGGTCCTCGCTCTGGTCTCGAGCTTCAGCGTTGCGAGGAAGAGCTAGTCAAGCGGTCGCCGGTGTCGCGCGAGGGCGAACCTGGCACAGTTCGCCTTACCGCGCTCCAGCGCTGCACGCGAACGTGACACGGCGGGCCAAGGACGACCAGCGAGGCGGCGTAACGCTTCTCGATATGCAAGTGCTTGAGAGCCCACGGATAGGCGCGGGCATCGACGCCATCGGCGCTCACGAGTCGGGCACTGTCGATCGGCGTTTCGAAGCTTGCTGGTGATAGCGGTAGCCCACTGCCCTGAGCCTTCGCAAAGGCCTCCTTCGCAGTCCAGCACCAGTGGAACGCCTCGATCAGCCGGCATCCTCCTAGTCCTGCCAACGCCTCTTGCTCGCGAGGCGAAAACACACGCTCAGTCAGAGGCTCCACAGGACGGTCTCCGCGGATGAACTCGACGTCAACGCCAAGCCTACAGCTTCCGTCAGCGACCGCCACGAGGCCGACGTCGCGGGAGTGGCTAACATTGAACGGTGGCCCGCCAGCGAGGAGTGGCTTGCCGCGTGGCTCGGTTTCGATTCGCAGCGAGCCTGCGTCACGCCCGGTGTGGGAGGCGAGTATTTCGCGCAGTGCGGCCCGACAGGCCACGAAGGTTCGACGCTGTCGGGCAACGCGCATGTTTTCTGCCCGCCGCCGCTCGCCCGGCGAGAGCAGCTCGAGGAGCCGACTCGGCTCGGTCTCGTCGAGCGTGATCACGTACACATCGACGGTCCGGCCAGCGCTGGCTTGCGATCCCGGCTGTCGCGGACGCATGGGTCAGCGTAGGCCCAGATGTCTGAGCTTCTTGCCCGTGGACGTGCGGCCAACCGCTGCGACCCGCTCCACCCGCTTCGGTCGCTTCACCCCTGGCAGGTCGCGTTCGATCTGGCATCTGAGCATCTGCCAACGTGAGTCGCTCATCGCTGGATCCACCGCGATGTCCAGCACGATTGTCTCGTCTCCTGACGGCGTCGGCTCTGAACGCGCGAGCGCCTCGAGCACCTCCCTCCTCGCCTCGATAACCGCCTCAATTTCGGGCAGGCTTACTCGCACCCCGTGAACCTTGGCGAAGTCCGCGATTCTGCCCTGCAAGTAGATGTAGTCGTCGTCGTCGACAGTTGCCAGGTCGCGCGTCCGCATCCCCCACGGTGTCAGCACGTCTGCGCTCGCCCGGGTATCGCCGACATAGCCGAGCATCACGCTTTCGCCGCGCACGTATACCTCGCCGATCTCTCCGGGCCTCACTGGCCTGCCATCTCGGTCGCGTACAACTAGCTCGACGCCGGCCATACCACGCCCGATCGAGCCAGGACGAGACTCGAGCTCGGCTGGCGGCAGGTAGCTGAGGCGTGCGGTCGCCTCTGTCTGCCCGTACATCAGCAGGGGCGTCGCGCACGGAAAGGTCTCGCGAAGTCGCGTGAGCAGATCAGCGCTCATCGCGCCGCCCGCGACCAGCGCTAGGCGCAGCAGCGGCGTCGACCCGCGCGGTGCCCGTCGCAACGCGAGCAGCCGCTGGTAGTGGAACGGCACGCCGGCGAACACTGTAGTCGCCTGCTCACGCATGGTCTGCAGGCATCGCGCGGGAAAGCGGAAGTCGTTGTGAAGAACCATGCGTGCTCGTGCGCGAACGGCGATCAGCAGCATCGAGAAGCCGTAAGAGAACTCGAACGGAAGCACGAGTGAAACAGCATCGTCGCTTGTCAGCCCGACGAACTCCGAAACGGCGCTAGCGTTGGCGATAATGTTGCGTTCGCTGAGCTGGACGCCCTTCGGTAGCGCGGTCGTTCCGGACGTGTAGATCACTACGGAGGCTTCGGGCGACAGTAGCGTGTCAGGAGGAGCCGAGTGCGTTCTGCTGAGAATCTGCATACCCCGCATCTCCGCGACTGGTCGGACCTCGCGCTGCATGTTGGCTCGCATACGCTCGTCCGCGTTGGGGGGCACGAAGACCAACGTCAGGCCGCTGACGATGACTGCGAGGACTCCGATCACCCCGTCTGGTGTACGTGGCGCGTGCACCAGCACGGCGCCCTCGCGACCGTGCCGCTCCACCAGCTCCGCGGCGAGATCGTCTACCCGGGCGCGCAGCCAACCGTAGCTACCGGAGCCCGGCAGCGCTACGTCCGTGTCGGCTGTCGTGTCCCCGAGCAGCCAGTCCGCCAGCGTGCTGCTCGTGGTGATCATCGCGCCCCCTGAACGATGTGAGGCGCGGCTTCGCTCAGTGTCTTAGCGAACAGGGGGGCAATATCGACCCATGCATGTGCGTTGGGGTGGGCGTCGATCGGCAGCGCACGCCTGTGCTCGCGCCGGAGGCGGCCCTCGCCGTCCGCAAGCTGGGAGAAAAGGTCGAAGATGCGCACGTTTCGGATACCAGACGCCGCTTCACTCGCAAGCCACCGCGCTACGCCTGCCGCGCGGGCGGCGGCCGCCCGCGACGTCCTCAGCGGGACGAGCGGTGGTGAGGTGACGAGAACGAACTCGCGCGGTATGTCGGCCAGGGTCGCGAGCAGCGCACGGTAGGTATCGCGCAGCTCGTGCCCTTGATGCTGGCTCGAGATATTGGAGTTCGGATAGCACGACTTCATAGCGATCACGTCGAAGTCGAGGATCTTGGCGCGTGCGGCACACGCTTCGTCATCGACGCCGGCGAATAGGCGCAGCAGAGCTGGCGGGTCGGTGTCGTCCCCGGGCAACGAGAAACTTGTGTGGAGTGGGTGCCCATCCGGGCCTGAGAGCCCGATCCGGTTGTAGTCATGGTCCCACAGCTCGATGCCGTTAATGTGCGCGCGAACGTTCCCCTGCACGAGCAGGTGCCTGCCAACTGAGTGATGGATGAACAAAGCCCGGCTGCTCATGAGGACGACCCCACGGGCAAAACCGCGATCGGGTTACTGCGCAGGAACGCCGACATGCGCTGGCGCCTTGCAAACGCAGCGAGCACCTTGGCGGCGGCCTCCTCGGTGATGCCGGCTGCTTGCGCGGCTTCCGCAGGCTCCGCGCCTTCAGCGAACGCAGCCCACAGCAGGTCGGTTTCGCGCACCGGCAACCCGTAGAAGAACTCCTCCTGGGTCTGCTCGGCGCTGTAGGTATCGGTCGTCGGCGCCCGCTTGACGATCGCCGAGGGGATCTCGAGCACCTCGGCGAGCTGATAGACCTGAGTCTTATAGAGCGAGGCGAGCGGGAAGACCTCACCTGCGCCGTCACCGTGCTTGACGAAGAACCCCTGCGCGAGCTCAAGAAGATTCGAGGTGCCGATCGCCGCCCAGCCGCGCTGCTCTGCATGCAGGTAGAGCGCCGTCATGCGGCTACGCTGCTTGACATTCGTCGCCGCGACGATGTGCCTGTACGGTTCAGGCCGTAGGCGCTTGGTCTGGGTTGACCCATCCCCGGCCACGCGTGTCAGGCAGAAGGTAGGGATGGCCTCGGTATCCTCCAGTGCGAAGCGATACTCCGTCCTGATCCCGTCTGAGTCCGGATTGTAGTCGGGGAACATCTGCTTCGCTGCGGCGTCGCGGACTGCGTAGGCGCCCCACGCGGCGACGCACTCGGTGATGTCCTGGGCCCGGAACTCCACTCCGAGTTGGCCTGCGAGTTCACGCGCCAGTCGCGTGCTTTCCGGACTGCTGTCCCGATCGGGGAGCGCGAGTGCCAAGACGCTGCCGGCTCCGAACGCGCGTGCGGACAGGGCGAGAGTGACAGCCGAGTCGACGCCTCCGCTAACGCCGACGACGGCACCACGGACGCGGTGCACGCGACCCCATTCGGCCAGATCGGTCACTATCGCGCGGACTGCGTGGGTCGGATCCTGCAGTTCGATTGTGTGGCTGAGACTGTTCATGCGGCGAGCTCCTTCCTGATTGGGGTCAATGCGGCGAGCCGCTGCTGCAGCAGGTGTGTCGTGACCACGAACAGCAGCGCCATCTCCTGTGTGTTGCTCAGCCGAGCACCACTTTGAAGGCGTGTCACCAGCCACGCGACGCGCTTGGGATCGAAGACGCCGAAGGACTCGATCCGGGGTGGGGCAAGCAGGTCATCGACGAGTTCCCGACCAGGCCTGGTCCGCAGCACCGAGTCCACGGGCGCTCGGTAGCCCTGCTTGGGGCGGAGCGCGATCGACCGCGGAAGCCATCGTTGGGCCACAGCGCGCAGCACGCGCTTGTCGTCCGGCCCGCTTAGCTTCGACTGCTCGGGAAGAGCCAGCGCGAGATCAAAGACCTCGTCGTCTAGGAACGGGTAGCGCCCCTCGACCGAGTGGGCCATCAGCATCCGGTCGGCCTGCGTGGAAAGCAGATAGCCGGGGAGGAAAGTGCTCGTCTCGAGGTACTGGGCGCGACGTAGCGACGACCAGCCGCCGAAGCCATCGGGCAACGAGCGTGCGAGCGTGCTGAACGGGTCGGGAGCTGTATCCAGCACTTCGGGGAGCAGGTGCGCTTGCAGTGCCGAAGCGCTGCGCCACCTGACCGTGTGCGTGGCCAGGCGCTGATCTATCGCTGTGCCACTGCTGAGCATCAAGCGCAGGACCGACGGGTCGTGCCGTTCAGACGGTGTGCCGCCGAGCCCGGCTGCCGCGATAGTCGTCGTGCGCAGCTCGCCACGCTCCAGCAGCATCGCCTCCTTGAACACGTCGTAACCGAGAAAGCCCTCGTCTGCGCCCTCGCCGGAGATCACCGCTCGGCCCCCGTGCTCGTGGATAGCAGCAGACAGTAGATAGGTGGCGGCAGGCGCCAGGCGCACGAGCGGACAGTCAGCGCCCGCGACGACGTCAGGCAGGGCGGCGGCTAGCTCGTTGGCGGTCACCTCTCGCTCGTGATGATCGCTGCCAATCGCCGCAACGACCTGTCGCTGGTGGGCAGACTCGTCGTGCAGCGGATCCTCGAAGCGGACCGACCAGGAGCGGCGTGTGCTCTGCTCGCAGCTGGCAAGCCGGCCCAGAAGAGCCGAGTCGACTCCGCCACTTATCAGCAGATCGACTGAACAGTCAGCGAGCAGCCGGCGCTTCAGAGAGCGCTGCACTGCCGCTTCCAGTGCATCGACGTGGTCGTTGAAGTCGCCCGGCGCTGGCGGGGGGTCCTCGGAATCGCGCCAGCTCCGTACCACGAGAGCGTCGTCGCTATGCTCAGCGCAGCCGCCCGGCTGAAGGTCGCGAACGCCCCGAATAGCGGTCACCGGCGCCACGGTCGCCCAGAACGCAAGGATCTGGCGTAGCCCCTCGGGATCAACGCTGCGATCGACCTCCCGCAGCGCCGCGAGTGTGCCGAGCCGCGAAGCGAACGCGATCCCCCCGCGCTGCAGTTCAGCGTAGTACAGCGGCTGAATGCCGAACCGGTCCCGGAACAGCAGCGTCGTTCGGCGCGCCGTGTCGTGCAGAGCCCCAGCGAACTGACCGTTCAGTAGCCTAAGCGCGCGCATAGGGCCGACCTTCGTCAGCAGGGCCAACAGGACCTCGGTGTCGCCCTCGGTGCAGAAGTTCCACCCGCTGACCTCTGGACGCGCCCGCAGCTCGCGGAAGTTGAATATCTCGCCGTTGAACACGAGTACGTAACGCCCGTCTGGCGAGCAGATCGGCTGACCGGAGGCGGCGCCCCCAACCAGCGCGAGTCGCGCACAAGCGAGTGCCGCCCCGTCCGCACACCACACGCCGGTGTCGTCGGGCCCGCGGTGACGCAGCGTCGCAACCATCTGCTCGGCCACGTCCCGTAGCTCCGTGGCCCTCCGCTGCGCGATGATGCCGGCGATGCCGCACATCGCCGTTAGCCGCGTATCCGCTGCACCGCTGCAGCAATCGAAGTGATCGAGCGCACGTCGGACTCCACCAGCGATTCCGCCACGGCGGCCCCGTGGCGTTCTTCGATCACCATCAGCAGCTCGGCGATGGCAAGCGAATCGAGCTCGAGCGGATCGTCGTCACAGAGCTCCTCGACATACGCGAACCCGGCGATGATCTCTCTCATCTCGACGGTGAGCTCGGCGGCCTTGACCTGAGTCATGTCGTCCTCCTGTCTATGTCGTCTGCTTGGTCTGAAGATGGCGGTAGAGCGGGCCCTGAGAGCGTCCGAACCGGCGGCGGTCTAGCGGGACGTTGGCGACTAGCGAGATCTCGGCACGCGGCCGGAGTAGCGGCTGGTAGGAGCCAGTGCCGTCGAGCAGATCGCGCATAAGCTGAGCCTGCGCGCAGTCGATCACCTCGCGCAGGTCGACGATTTCCCGTCCGTGGACTTCGACCGGCTCAACGGCTCGTAGGTACGCGAACGGACGCGCGCGCTCGAACAGCTCGTAGTGCAATGCGACGGGGATAATCGGCGCGCCGGACGCACGCGCGAGCGCCAGCGCTCCGCGCCGGACGTCTGCGCGCAGACCGGGGCGCACGTGACCGCCCTCGGGGAAAATCACAATTGCGCGGCCTGGCGTGCTCCGCTTGGCGCGCGCCGCGATCTCGCGCAGCTGCCGCGCACTGGCGACCGGCGAACCGTGCGAGACAGCGAAAGCCCCGAGCCGTTGCAACGGTGGGAAGCGATCGAGCACCGTCTGTGCGGCTGCCAGCCATGCTTTGCGGCCCTGCCCTTCGCAGGCCAGGATCAACAGTGCGCTGTCAAGGAGGCAAATGTGGTTCGCGATCACGACGACCGGACGCTCGTCGAGCTGCGCGAACGTCCGGAGGTCGGCATAAGCCTGTGTCAGCGGCAGCGCCAGCACGCGCCTCAGCACGTGAGGGCGGAGCACATCCAGGGCGCCCGGCAGAGTTCCTGGGAATTCTTGGCTGGCCTTCCGGGTCTCGGTTGAAACCTCGCCGGAGAGCGTCGGGTGAATCGCGAGCACAAAATTAACTGTACAGGCAAATTCACAGTTATTCCTAAAACTAACGCTGAGTTAATTCAGGTGAATCCCTACACCTGAATGCTTTAACGTGAATCGGAAAGTGTGACGTGAAGTTTCGGTTAGATATTCACGTGAATCAATTCATGCCCTGGCGACGGCGAGCAAGTGCCAGTGTGGTCGCCGCGTACTGTTGAGGGTGGAGCTGGATCACGAACCTTCCCCGCTCGATAGAGGGACGACTCGGCCGCTTCGATGGCGGCTTGATCGTCACTGCGTGATCATATCTGTGCGGCTGATACGGATCCCACTCCACCAATGAAGCGTCCACGAACGAGAGGCGCGATCGAAGTTCTCCTAGGCGATCGTCATCCGCGTCGATGTAGGGGACATGTGAGATGAGATCATGCAGGCTGTCCACCGCGACGCGCCAAAGCGGGGCTGGCGGGGCCCATGCACGCATCTCGCATTCAATCGAGCCGGTCCCCTCGACGACACTGATCCGCAGATCGACTTGGCGCAGGTTCCACCTGCCGTCGAGCGCGCGGCCGAACTCGTGGTTGAGCTCCCTGCCGAGTAGGTCCATCGCCGCGACGGCCTTGCGCCGAAACGCGGCGGACCGCATCGCCGCGTCTGGAAGGTGCTCAAGCGTCGAGTCATCGAAGTCGAGCTTTATTCGCGCGGGCCAGACGCGTCGGCCCAACGCGGTGGCCAGGTAGTGACCCAGCCTAAGGGGCTGGGGCAGCCCGACGGTCGAGTCGTGGTGGCTGCTGGGCGCCGGCCAGATCCAACGCCCAATCGGTGAGTTGGCGACGGTCGGATGAGCCCGCCGCAGCCATTGTCCCAGCCGGGCGAGTGGGTCGTCGGTTTCGACCGGCGATTGCTCGATGATCCCTCCCTCGCGTAGCGCCTTCTCGGACTGCTCGATAGCGAATAGGCCTTGCAGCAGACGCTCGGCGAGTTCGTGGTCGTCAACGAGCCGCGGCAGCGGACGCAGCTTCGGGGGAGCCGAGTGGACCTTGTGGAACGAGTCGGCCAACTCGTGCAGTGACTCGACTTCGGCCAGACGCTCACTGATCGCCCGGTCGAGCAACTCGATACTAGGCTGAGCGGGTCCCATTAGGGCCAACGTCAGCGCTGGCGCCAGCACGACCGTGATGATGTCATCGGCTGAGAGCTTGCTGCGACTACGCCGCGCTCCGAGGACCATCGCCGTTAGGTTCAAGAGTGTCAGCACCAGCACCCGCTCCTGCGAGCGCACGCGTATTGCCTTGGGCAGGATCTGCTGCGCCTGCCAACGACGGCGGTCCGCCGCGCTCAGCGCGTAACGCGATGCGAAGCCGCTCGTCCACGTCGTCGTGCTGCCCTCCCCCTTAGAGGCAGCGCGATAGGTCAGTAGTGCGCTCACTGCGAGCACCAGCGCTTCGGTGTCGATCGAGCGGTGGCGCAGCCATTTCTTGTACGCCAGGGCCTCGCTTGCGAGCGGCAGGAGCGAGTAAGCTGCGGTCGTCTTGCTGATCTTGGGCCAGCGTCTACCCGGGGCGTCTTGGCCCGGCGCCACCGCGGTCAGCGCCGCGCGAACAGCCGCGATCCGCGTAGCGTCGTTAACGGTCTTCTGGATCTGCCTCGAGATCTCCTGTGACCAGAACCCCACTCCCTCTGGCTCTGTGTGCGCGGGTAGTGTTGTCTTCGCTGTGAACACACCATCCGGCGTCACCTCGAGGTCGAGCGTCCCACCGAAGTCTTCCAGCTGCCGGCGCAGATGTGCCAGCCCGGACCGACGTCGCGCGCGACGGGCGGGCACCTCCGCCCCGGGGGAGCCATCGGTCGCGATCAACATGCTCAGGGTCGCCCCTTGCTGGCGAACCTCGATCCGCACTTGCGTGACGGGCTCGGTTGCGTGACGTGCTGCGTTCGCGACCACGGTCGTCGTTAGCGCCCCGAGAAGCGCTAGACGGCTCAGGCCACGAATGACGACGTCCGCCTCGACGACCACGTCCGCTCGCGGCAGCCTCCCGGACGGATCGGCAAATACGTCGGCCCTTCGTTGCAGAAGCGCGCGGAGCTCGACTGCATTCATCATGATTGTCGTATGCGGCAGCTCGTTGTGGCGCGGCGGGTGCATCGCAGCGAACAGTCTCTGGAGGTCCAAGTCGGACAGCCTGGCTAGCTCCAGGGTGCCGAGTCGCTCTTCGAGGCGCCCAAGGCCGGCGAGTGCATCGTCACGCAGCTCGGCTGGCTCGACGCCGCTCGCAGGGTCCGCTCCCAACGTGGCGCGCGTCGCGTCGCGCATGTGAGTCAGGGCGGCCTTGATCTGCTGCTGGTATGGCTCCAGGTCGCCACGCTCGTAGGTAAACGCGAACAAGTGACCCACCAGCGCGCGAGTGTCATAGGCGACCAGCGTTGCCGCAGCGGCCACACGCGAGGCGAGCACGTAGGCGACGAGTCGCGTCGCGTACACGTGCGGGGGGTCGCCATCGCGGACTCGTCCTCGCGCGGGCCCGCACCGGGCCTGGGCGCACCAGGCAATCCAGGCGAGAACGCCGATCAACTGCGTCTCGCGCCGACGCTCCCGCATACCGGTCGCGCTGGCGACACCGATTACCGACAGCCGATACAGCGGCGAGGCGACGCCGCCAGTCACGCCTACCAGCGTCAACGGGAGCAGCGACATGGCCTGCGACCAGCGCGGCCTACGTTGGAACCAACTCGGTACATGAGAGGGGGAGATCGCGACTCCGATGCTGGCGAACGTGAGATAGGCCGCGCCGACGGCCACACCAATCAACCGCTCACGTGTGGCTAGGCCCTCCTTGTTGCGCAGTGAGTCTGAGATCGCCGAGATCGCCCCGAAGCCGACGGCCATCGACGTCAACCGATAGGTCTGACTGACGTCGTAGTCAAGCCTGAAGTCGCCGCGGATAAAGATAGGGCCGAGACCGTCCGGTACGGTTCGGCCGGCATCTCCTTCGCCTTCCCTCCTTGCTGTCGAATGCATGCGGCGGCGAATTCAACCAGTTCGGAAGAATCTGCGCGTGAAAGTATTCACGCCGGAGACCAACTCCGCGGCGTGAGATACTAAGGACCATGCAAGCGTCGATGGTGGAGCTAGATACCGTCGTCGTCTACGACGACGAACCGGACCAGCGACGTACGCGCCGGCACAGCGCGCGACTCGCATGCGAGCAACTGGTGGCCGCTGGCGTGCTTGCGCAGTTGCCATCGGTCCAGGAGACGGGCCTGCGTCACGACGCGCTGCAGGCCCTAGTGGAAGGCGGCCGCACGTTGCTGCTCGCAGATCTGATCGGATATGACGAGTCCCCTCGGGGGGCTCGGCTGCTGCGGGCCGTCTCAACGCGCTCCGACGTGGCTACCCGGACTTGGCGTATCGCGCTTACGCGGCGTGCTGACCCTCGCATCGCCCAGCGTCTCCGCGGCCATATCAACGCCGTGGTGGTCTACGACGACACCGATCTGGACACGCTCGTCGAGTCCATTGGCGAAGTTCTGGGCCAGCCGCCCTCGACGTCAGACGACCCACCGACGTTCCCGGAGGGAGTGGCCGAGTCGTACGTCGAGACGCTGAACCGGAGCCTTGGTAAAGCCATGCACGGAGACTTTTCAGCGGCCGACGCCGAGGCGATGTTCCGTTGGATTCGCGACACACAGGATCTCGTGACGCCCGAGACCGACCCCGACGAGTTGCCTGCCTTCTATCGTGAGGAAGAACGCGGTGCGGCGGTCGCCCGAATGGCGCGCTTGCTCGGTGACTTGGACGAGCGGGATCCCGAGAACTCCAGACCGATGCAGGTCCGTGCGTTGCAGCAGAAGCTCAAGCGTCGCTCGGGGAACGTGGAACCGCGGCAGATCCGCGCTCGTAGCAAGAATATGCTTTGGCCTGTGACGCCGTCCGGGCTGAGCGAAACCGTCAGCCCTCAAGCGGTGCTGTTTGTGACGGAGCGCGAGAACCAGGCCCGCGCACGCGAGTGGAGCGAGAGCAAGGACTCGACCTGGCTAACAGAAGCCGAGCACGAAGCCGCTTGGGCACTCATAGACGCTGCGGAGAAAGAGCTCATCAAGTTGGCTAACGCACGGCCCGATCGGAAGACGAAGGCCACCGGTAGCGACGCCTGCATCAAGCTCAACGACCTTCTGGGAGGAGAGCGGCTGCGTGAGCAGTGCGAAGCTCTCAAGCTCAACGTCTGGGATGCGCACTACGCAGTGTGCACGATCGTCGACTGGCTGATCGATCTGGATGACGCCCCGTACATGAAGATCGGATAGCCAGAAGCGCCTGCCCGGTGGCTAGAACTTCACGCGCGCCGTGCGCCGCGACGCTTCGGCACGGGACGGCTCCCACGGGCGTACGGGACGGCCACGACGAGGGTTGGCGTGCGCCCACAGCACCGCGACCGGGTACGCCTCCTCCGGGACGTGCGGGTAGTCCTCGCGCAGTACCTCGGACTTCTCGCCCGTCTCAACCAAACGCGCGATCGTTCGTACGGGCACACGGGTTCCCGTGATGACAGGCTCGCCTCCCATCACGGCCGGATTGCGCTCCACATAGCGGTCTCGCAGACGGACGTAGGACTCGGCGCGCTCGATCGTCTGCGCAACATCCTCGGTCATCGCCACACGCAGCGCCTCGGATAGCGCCAGCTCAGAACCAACAGCTTGCGGCTTCGCTCCTGCCAGCCACTTGCGCAGGTGCTGCTTCGCCTTGCTCGGAAGCGCAACACCGATCTGGCGCAGCAGAACGAGCAGCGCGACTTCGTGGGCGGGGAGCAGCGGCTTGCCTTGCTTGCGTCGTGGCTTCACCACGCCTTGCTCGATCGCCTTGTCGATCGCGTTCAACGGGAAACGGCCGATCTCAGCGGCCTCGCGGCGAGTCAGTAGTACGGATGTGGACGCCATAGAAATCTATCCCTTACATCGCAGCACTTTACCGGCGGCGCCTGGCTTCCCCCGCCGAGCCAGCACTGATTCATGCGCCAACTGCCTCGGCATCTCAACGTGCTATCGGGGTGTGGCTACCCGGACTAGACGGATTGAGATGCGCGCCGACCCAGACAGCGAGGAGCGGATCTCGCGCGCAGCCCGCGCACGAGACCTCCGGTCTCGGCGTTCGTCGTGGCAGCGGCGACGCGTGAGGCCGATCGCGTGCTCGGCCGGGCTGACCAGACACTGATCACGGCCGGTCAGTGCGACGCGCTGGTCGCTGCGCTTGACCAGGGCGATCTGGCTCCTCGTTTGGAGCAAGCCGCTCGCGGCCCACGCCTATACCAGCGCGTGGGAGCGACGAGTACGCGCTGATTCACGCGTCGGCTGCCCCCAGCATCTCGCCGTACTCCGCCTCTAGCTGCTCGCGCGCGTCGTGGGCGTGCCGGTGAGCTTCAAACAAGTGGACGTAGGTGTCCCAGGTCGTTGAGGTCTTGGTGTGCCCGAGTTGGCGGGAGACGAATTGCACATCGCGGCCTTGGGCAATCAGGATCGAGGCGAAGGTGTGTCGTAGGCAGTGGAATGTCACGTCTTCCAAGTTCGCGTTTTTGCGGGCGTCGTGGAAGAGGTCGAGCAGGGCGCCTCTGTAGGTCATTGGCCGACGCGGCACCGAGCTCTGGAAGACGAAATCGGTGTCTGTCGAGAACTCTTCGGCGAGGCGTCGTCGACGCAGGAGCTTTCCGAGGGTGTCCATCAGCACGATGTCGCGTTTCGCTGCCTTCGTCTTGAGCGGCACTCGCTTGCCTTGACGACTGAGCTGGAAGCGCACATGGATTACGCCCTCGGTGAAGTCGATGTCGCCCCATTGGAGGGCGAGGACTTCCATCACTCTCATACCTGTGAATAGTGCGGTTGCGATGATCGCGAGGGCTGGCCCGGCGTGCTCAAGCAGTCTGTCCATCTCATCGCGGGAAAGGAACCGTTGGCGGGGTTCTCCGGCGCTTGGACGCTCGCGGGGTAGGAGCTTGTCGGCTGGACTGGCGGGGATGATGTTGTGGCGTGCTGCGTAGCCGAAGACGCCTCTTACAGCCATCCAGCGTGCGCGGATTGTCCATGTCGATGCTTTGAGCTTCCGCTGCTTGCGGTGCCACTCGACTAGATCGTCGGTCGTCATGGACCGGATGCGTCGATGTCCGTAGTGGGGGATGAGGTGCAGCATCACGCCGATTTTGTATGCCTCAAGGGTGCGCGGTCGCAGCTCGCCGATCTCGACAAGGCCTTCGATGTATTGCAGCCATGCGAGCGCTACCTCCTCGACTTTCTCTTTGCCGCCCGTTTCAGGGACGCCTCCGGATCGGACTTCGACGGCCCAGGCGTCGCGCTCGCGGCGGGCCTCCATGAGGCCGACCTCGCCGATCGTCTTCCACTTCGCTTTGCGCGCGCCTGGCGATGTTGCGCAAGCGATGTAGGTCTTGTCGCTTCGGTAGAGGCCTCGCTCTATGCGTATCCGCTCGCTGCGCGCCATCAGTTCGCCTGTCTCAGCGGCGTGTGCGTGCGGAGAGGCTCAGCAGCGCGGCGTCCAGCTCTTGGCGGTGGTAGATCTTTCTCTTGCCGCCGTGCGCGGTGAACGTTCCGTCGGCGCTCAGCTTGCGGAACGTGCCAGCGGGCACTCTCGTGTACTCGACCGCTTCCTCGAAAGTCATCCACGGCGAACCCTCATGCAGCGCTGTGAGCTGGTCGGCCGTCTGCTCGGCAAGCCGCGAAGCGAGCCTGCGCGCCAGGGCGTCGAGGAACGCATCGGGGATCTCGATCGGTCGTGCGTCATCGTCTTCGATCAGACCAGACCCGGGCGGTGATCTCAAGGGTCTGGCAGCAGGGCGCGGCCGGGTGGCCTGATTGCAGGGTCGGCGGCCTTCCTTGGCCTGCCCAATCTGGCGTGTCTGGGCCATTTTCAACGGGCCTTCTGTGGGTTGAGGGCTCATGCTGAGGGCGGGTTGGGCTTGCGGAAGACGAGCACGTCCTCGTGCGCTACGACGTGGGCGCGTTCGCCTCGTGCGCGCATCCGGCGGGCGTGCAGCGTTTGCCAGAACGACGGGCGCATCAGGATCTCGCTGTCGCGGACGGTGGCGAGCATGCCGATGATGCGCTGCCAGTAGTTCAGGCCGAGGTTCTCGCAGAGGGTGATCGTGTCGCCGCTGAGGTTGTGCAGCGTGCCGCCGGAGCGCATGTCCTTGGTCACGAGCACGAGGAACCCGCCTGGCTTCAGCACGGCCGCGCACGCTTCGTACACCTCTGCCATAGCGGCGATGTAGGCGCGTCCGCGAGCGTATCCGAGGTTGGTCTTGTCGGTGCTGTAGTTCGTCGTATCGACGCGGCGGATCGGCCCGACGCCGCTGACGAGGTTCGCGTTGGATACGTCCGCGACCTCGCAGGCGTAGGGCGGCGAGGTGAGGATCAGATCGACGCGACCATATGCCGGCGGATGGGTGGCGAGGAGTCGGGGGAGATGGCGTGCGTCGCCTTCGATGACCTGCGCGGACGACCGCGCACCCTGGTGTTGGGCGTGCTCGATGTTGGCGCGAGCGAGTGTTGCCCATCTGGGCTCTAGCTCGGTCCCGACTGCTCGGCGGCCGGCGTGGATCGACTCCACGAGTGTCGTGCCGATCCCGCACATCGGGTCGAGGACGAGGTCGCTGGGGTCGCTGTAGTTCTCGATCGCACGGCGGGCGAGCGCTGGGAGCATCTTGCCGGGGTGTCGGTTTGACTCGGGTAGGTAGCGGCCGTGGCGCTGCCACTGGCTCGTCGTCTGTGCGCACGGCCAGATGGCGAGTGGCAGGTCGGCGGTGCGATAGGGCGCGCGGGTTCTTACCCGTGTTCGGCGTCGCGGGTGTTGGGGTGTCGCCGGGCAGCCCTGGTCTCGTGTGCGGCTGGTTTGCGGTGCGGGTGTGGTTGTTCTATGCGGGGACATCGTGTTCGCCTTTCGGTTGGTGCTGGTGGGTGTTGCCGAGCCAGTCTCGGTAGTGGTCTGGCTTGTCGGCGGGTATGAAGATGGGTGCGAATGGGCCGCGTACGGTTAGCTCGGCGAGCGTGGTGAAGGATGTGGGTACGGTCCCGTAGCGGCCTTGTGAGGGGTCGGAGCGGTACAGCGCGATCGTCTTCTGGATGCGCCTTCGCGCCGCCGCTGGTGTTTGGTCGGCGAGCACGACGAGCACCGGGGGAAACGTGCGGTAGTAGGCCCGCCACAGCGGCCCCTCCGGCGCGTCCTTGGCGACGCTGTAGTGGTTCAGTTGGGCGTAGCGCGCGAGCTTGGAGGCGAGTTGGTCGGGAGGGATCGTCCCTCTGTCAAGCTCGATGAATCTTTGGTGCAGGATCAGCGACTCATCGGGCGCCGCTTGCAGGTAGGAGAGGAGCGCGTCGGCGATCACCAAATGCGTGCCGCTGCGGCCACGCCCGGCGGCGTAGGGGTGGGCGATCTCGTGCCGCCAGGAAAGCGGGCCGCAGCCGTCACCGTCGCGTTCGCGGGCGGCTTTGACGAACGCGATCCCTGTGTCGTTGACCGCGAGGGTATGCGCGCGCAACGGGCCTGCCGCCTGCTCCGGAGTCGTGATGCGTCGCCGTGGCTCGGCGAGCGTGCCGGCTGCTTGGATTGTGTCCGCGCCGTGGGCTGTGAGGAACCAGAGCCCTTGGCGGTGGGGCCCGGCTACTCGTTCGGCGAGTCCGCGCTCGGCGAGCCCGGCGAGAATGCGATAGGTCCAACGCGGCCGTGTCGAGGGCGTATGCAGCGCATGCACCTGGCGCACTGTGAGCAGCCGGTGTTGGTGCAGGCTTTCAAGCACCTCGACCGCGACGGTGGACAGCGCTCTTGCCTTGGCGTGGCGCTGGGGCGCGATCATGCTTCTGCGTCCTCGGGGTCGGGGAGCTTTGGCATCGTGGAGCGTTCCGGGCCGCTCGCCTTCGTAGCGCCGGTCTTGTTCGTGAGGTGCGCGCGGATGCGCTCGTCGAGGCTGTCGAGCGCCCGGATCGTCTCTTGCGAGTTCACGCGGCCGGATGCCTTGTCAATCGTCGGCTGGATGGCCGGGACTTGCTCGGGCCGGTAGGCGTCGGCGAACAGGTCAGTGACGGCAAGGTTCTCGAACAGGAATGGCCGGGTCAGTCCGCCGTGGTGGGTGGCTTGCGCGATGAATGTCCAGCGGGGTAGTCCGGTGATTGCGTTGGCTGGTGGGTCTGAGGCCCACTCGCGGGCGATCAGCGCGGCGGCGTGCGCGTTAAGTGCGGTCGCGATCAGGTGCGAGCGGTTGGTCGTCAGCGCGTTTAGCGTGGCGCTGGTCAGCCGCTCGGGGTTCTGATTTAGGAGGGTCGCGCGGACCCCGTACTTCGCTGTCTGCTCCAAGAGCGCGGCGAGGTTCCCCGACGATGCGCCGTCGTACGTTTGGACCTCATCAAGGAAGACGTAGAACTCGCGACGCTTGGCCGGTGGGATGTGCGCTCGGCCCTTCGCGGCGTGCAGCAGGTCGAACACCAAGAGGTTCGCCATGAGCCGGTCGCGGGCGCCGCCGGCACCGGGGCACGCGAGCACGATCCGCCCTTCGTTCATCGCCTTGGCGATGTCGTAGGTGCTCTGCTGGGAGCCGAGCAAGGCGGCGAGCTGCGTGGAGGAGCGCAGCCGGTCGATCAGGTTCGTTACAGGGGTGATGGCCTCTTCGGCCATGCGCGGGAACCGCTCGCTGAAAAACTGGCGGCGCGGCACCGAGAGGCACGGCAAGATTACCTCTAGCCACTCGGGGTTCCCGAGCAGCGTGGGTATCTGAAAGATCGTCGGTGCAAGCTCGGCGGGCAGGACGGTCGATAGCTCGATCAGCGCTGCGGTCGCCTGCGTCGTGAGGGTGAGCGCCCGGTTGTTTCGCTCGCCCCACTGGAGAGCCGAGGCGAACGAATCCACGATCGCCTCCACGCGCCGCTCCCGCGCGTCATCGGAGAGACCGCGTGCGGCGAGCAGGTTCCAGCCGGGCTGTCCCTCGCGCGAGCGAGTGCCAACAAGGTCAAGCTCGACAATCCGCTCGGCTAGCTCGGGCTCGGTGAGGCAGCTCTTGATCCGCCGGATTGCGTCCTCGTGCGGGTCGAGGAACATGCCACCGTGCCCGGAGCGAACCAAGCTCAAGAATTGGGTGATCGCAAGCTCGGTCTTCCCCCACCGGCTGCGGCCGGCGGTGTAGGTAAAGAACGTGTCCGCGAGCCGCAGGCCGACGATCCGCTGACCTTGCTCGCCGCTCACCCGGCCGAGAGGCAGCACGTCGCGCTGCCCGGTGTACTCGGGCAGGTTGCGCGGCGACGGGTAGACCGCTGCGCCGAGGCGCAGCACATCCGGTGCCGCACAGTTGATCGTCGGGGGCTTCAAGAATCCGGCGACCTCGCGGGCACTGACGACGCGTTGCCGGGCGGGCCGGAATAGCCCGGTGTCCATCCGCCGGTCAAACCGTGCTCGGCGGCCGGGGAGGTCCGAGCCAAGGAACGCGAGGCCTGCCAGACGGACACCGACGACCCGGAATGAGTTGGCGGCGGCCCACCCGTCGAAGCATCCGAGTAGCCCTTGCAGGCGTTCGGCGGCGATGCCCTTCACGGGCGCTTGGCAGCGCACGAGGACCTGCATGTGAAACAGCGGCTCGTTCTGGAGCACCTTCGCGGCGATCTGCTCGCGCTGCACTCGCTGCTCCACAACATCGGCCGCCGGCTGACGCCCGCCTTGCCGGCCGGCGCCCGCCAGCAGGTCGAGCATCCCGCCGCCCGTGGAGGCGGTCGTGTTCGTGCGCCGCGCTTGACGGAGCAGCGTGCGGCGCATCCGTCGTCGTGCCCCGGCGGTGCATGGCAGAAGATCGACCGCTACCTGCCCGCGCTCACGTGCGGGGTGCAAGGCGGCGAGCGCACGGGCGAAGCTCTGAAGCGGATCGGGGTCGAGCGCGAGATGCGCAAGCGGCTCGCTGCTCGGTCGGGCGAGGCGAAGCTCGGCGCGCATCACACACCCCTGCTCGCTCAGCGTGGGCTCCGGGCCGGCTAGCCTCACCTGTACCCGGTCGTAGTTGCTGAGCGCCGAGCGGATCGCGGGCAGCCCGCGCTCGGGCACCACGAGCGAGTAGCGCATCGCTCCCTCGCTGCTGTCGAGCAGCACACGCACGGCGCTTGCGCGGGGATCGAGCCAGCCGCCGACGACACGGCGGACACGGGATAGCTGGGCGGCGCAGCGAAGAACACCGTCAAGCGTCGGCGCGAATGAGTCGGGGGCGAGCACGACGAGCCGCACACGCCGGGAAAGCGCACGACGAGTCATGACGACACGACACGTGAGCGCCGCTAGCAGCACCAGCGTCACCGGCACGGCCGCATACGCGATGAGTACTTCGGCGTGCTGCGCAATCCATGCGGGCAGCTCACGGTCACGCAGCAGCGCGAGCGCCACCAGCCCGCCAACGACAGCCACCAGCGGCCGAGCGTCCTGTGAGGGGTGACGAGTCACAGGGAGTTACCCGTACAGATAGAGATGTCGAAAACCGCGAAGCCGCGCAATCCCGCACAACCAAGCCACAAACCAGCGTTCCGTGTGCGAGGCGTGGTGAACCGCAGTTGGTCCCTCAGTTGGTCCCTCAGTTGGAACCACCGTTGGTACACGGCCGGAGCCGTCATCCTGCCCGCCTTCCGGTCTGCTGCCTCGTAACGCTTGGCGGTTGGGCGTACCCGTAGACAGGCGCGCTCTCACCGACCGGATTGCTTGGCTGGAATGGGCCGACGCGGGTTACGTGTCCGGCGTAGTTGCCCTCGACGGCGACGATCTGCCCGTTCGGGAGTACCTGGGCGACGATCCCGACGTGCGCGCTTTCGCTCGGCCCGGTGCCGTAGAAGATCGCGTCGCCCGACGCTGGGGTCGCGGTCGGCGGGAGCACCCGGCCGCCGTGTTCTCGGGTCCAGGTGTAGAGCGACCCGGAGTACCCGTAGGCGGCTGTTGAGCCGGGGAGTGGCACCCCGGCGTGCTGCCATACCCATGCGGCGAACAGCGAGCACCACTCCTCGCACGGCCCGTAGATCGTGCAGTTAGAGCCGGGCGGCGTTTCGCCTTGCCCGAGTTGGCTTTCGGCGACCTTGACGATCTGCGATCCCGCCCCGGCTTCGGGGGTGAACACACTCGCTTCGCACCCACCGGTCGAGACGGGCTGCGCCAACGGCGGGCTGCTCGCGGCGGGCGCCCCGATCCCGGTGAACCCGTACTGGACCGCGCGGGCCATCACCTCGTCGGCGTAGGCGACAGTGCTGTCTCCGCACGCGCCGTAGTAGCGACAAGCCGCCTGCCGGTACTCGATGTAGGTGCCGCCGGTCGGCGGCGCGCCCATGTCTTCCCGCAGGATTCGTGCGGCGGTGTAGATCGCGTCCGCCGGATCGTTGATGTCGGGGGCGTGGCCGGGGTGCGCGGAGACGGCGTAGCGTTCCCACAAGGTCGGCCCCGATCCGGGGCTGCAAGGGCTGCCCCGGACGTAGGCGATCTGCATCGGCCCGGCGCACCCGCTGCTGTTGGTGCCGGCGCACTCGCCGTTGTTGCACTCCTGCGCGCCGATCGACGCGAGAAATGACCAGTCGATGTCGAACTTGCTGCCGGCTTGCTCGTACAGCCGTAGCCGTTCGGACGGGATGCTCTGGAGCGCGTAGGCAGTCGGTGTCGGGCCGGTGACGGCGCCGGCTGGTTCGCTGGTGGGCTGGCAGCCGGTGAAGCTCGCGCCGAGTACCGCGACGGCGAGGCCGAAGATCGCGACGACCACCAGGCCGGTGACGCCGAGACCTCCGGCGAGCCACAACCACAGCCCCGTCCGGTCGCGCTGCTCGTCCATCAGTCCTGCTCCACTCCGGTCACGAGCAGCCGCCCGTCCTGGGACGCGAGGGTCAGCCCGACCGTGTAGTCGATGACGCCGCCGTCGTTGACGACGGCGCTCACCCGGAGCTGACCGGACGGCGCGGGCGTGGCGTGGAGTTCGACGACGCGCGGCCGTCGGGCGCGCATAGCGGGTGGCACCCTCGGCGGGTGAGACTGGAGCGAGGCGATCAGCGAGCGGGCCGCGTCAGTGATCCGGCTGGCCGGGGCGCTCCCGTAGGTGTAGGCGAGGTAGCCAGCAAAGAATGCACGACCGACGGCTACCGCTTCGGCGGATGGGACGCCGGCTGAGGACGTTTCCGGTGCGGGCGGACTCGGATCGGTAGTCGCGGTCGTGGTGATGCTCGCCGCACGCGCGGTGGCGGCGTGTCTGGCCGGGCGCGTGAGCGCCAGCAGTAGAGCCGCTGCAATGAGCACTGCGGCTGTCGCCGCAAGCGCCGCGCGTCGCTCCTGCTCGGCGATCGGCCGGTCGCGCATCGCTGTGAGCCAGCCGATCATCCGCACTCACCCGCCGTGATTCCGAGGAACATCCGGCCGCAGCGATCAGCTATCTCCTGCGCACCGACGCCGGAATGAAAGAACGGGTCGAGAACCAGACAGCAGCCGCCGGGACGGTCGTGCCTGCACGTCGCGCGTCTGCCACCGCGCGCGGTGCGGGTGTAGGGGGCGCCGCACACCCGGCACGCTGTCCTCGAGGAGCCGGCGAGGGTGCACAGTCGCATCAGCTCGCGGCGGTGCTGGGGGCTCCAAGCGCAGCCGTGCCGCCGGCCCGTCGCACACGCGAAAGCTGCGCGTGTACGCGGCGCGAGGAACAGTTCTGCCGCTCGGGTGTTGTAGTGGTAGCGGGGCTGCTTGACGAACAGGTGAAGGCGAGCGCGCCCTGCGGGGTCGACACGCAGTGGTGTCGCCCAATCCACCCGGCGCGGCATCCAGCCGCGCTGCGCGAGCGCATCGGGGAGATGCTTGTCGGCGCACAGCAGCCAGAGGGTGCCGTCGTCGCGCAGCACCCGGTGAAGCTCGGTGAACAGCGCGGCGGGCGCTCGGTCGAGATCGCGGCGGCTGGGACTCGTGACGATCGTTTGCGCCCAGCCGGTCGGCAGCTCGCGCAGCAGCCCGGCAGGGGAGTTGGTTGTTTCGATGCGAGAGCTCATGCGGGCTCCTCCTCTGGGGTCTCTGCTGGACCGGGGTCGGGGTCAGAAGTCGATGGCGAGGAGCCACCCATGTCGCCGAGGAGCACTTCGATCTGCTGCGTCTCGGGTTTGCGTCGCCGCTTGCGGCGTCGCCTTGCCATTTGTGTGAGGCGGGTGGCGTAGTAGAGGGTCTGGAGCTTGTCGGTGCCCTCTTGCGCCGCGCCGGGTCCGGCGGTCGCGGCGAGCAGGTCTCTGGTCAGCCGGTCGCGCTGGATAAAGACGGTCCACAGGAACGCGGCTTGCAGCACGAACGCGAGCAGCCATCCGAGGTTCGAGGTGGCGTCATCGAGCGCTTGGCAGACCGCGAGGACGATTGCGAGGATCAGGCTGTAGATGACCTTCCTGGCGAGGTAGCCGGCGAGCTTCGCCAGCCACGAGCGAAAGAAGTCGTGGCCGCGTCCGGGGAATACCGCGAGCAGCAGCGCGACCGGCGCCAAGCACAGCAGCGTCAACAGCAGGATTTGGGCGAGGATCACCCCGAGCGCGAGCGCGCCGAGCAGCAGGAACGCGCCGATCTCCCCGGCGAGAATGATGATCGCCAGCAACATCCGCTGGTATTGGCCGCCCTTGCCCGACGCTTCGGCGGCGGGCTCATCAGCCTTGCCGAGCGGGTAGCCGCCGTTGCCCTTCGCGGGGTCCGAGCTCGGGATGTCCCCGGTGTCGCCGTGTTCGAGCGCTTCGTGCTCTGAGTTACGGCTCGATGACTGGAAGGGGTAGGCGAGAAAGTGCGGCGCGTACTTGTTGCGGTCGTTGATGCACGTCTTGCCTTCCGCGTGCACTTCCACGCCGCTTTCGAGTTGCGCCGCGAGCCGACTGTCCTCGGTTGGGTTGCTGCTCAAAGGACGAACCGCGACCGACTTGGTTTTCCCACCCGTGGTGGTGCAGTGCTCGATCCCGCCGAACTCAAGGACGGTCCACGGGTTCAGCACGAGCAGGTTGAAAAGCTGGTCGCTCGCCTGGCTCTTGGCCTGATTTTCGTTAGAGATGCTGCCCTGGTTGGTCAGCGACAGCAGCGCCGTGGAGAGCTGGTTTGAGAGCTTGCTCGCCGGGCCGATTGTGCGTTCGGGCTGCGTGACGATCCCGATCGCCAGCACGCAATACAAAAGGGAGACGGCGAGCGCGCCGGCTGTCTCGGTGTAACGCCTTTGCACCAAGGCCTTCCACATTGCCCAGCACCCCGCGAGCACGATCGCAACGACCAGCCACGGCGCGCCGAACGTGTTGGCGTACAGGTTGTGGATCGCGCTGGATATCGGGGTGAGCGCGCCCGAGCCGGGGCTGCCGTTCCCGTTGACCAGATCGAGGTTGAACGCGAACCCGAACAGGGTGATTACGCCGTCAGCAAGCAACGAGGTGATCCCCCAGAGGGCCTGCGCGAAGAAGTAGGCGATCATCGGCGCGACACCGGAGACGTCCACGCCGCTCGTCAGCCCTACGTTGATCGCGGAGAAGTATTGGTCGAGCTGATAGTTGGCGATCGGGTAGCGCCCGAAAATCCTGCCGCCCGTCACCTGTGGAGCCGGGCCGATGTTGCTGTAAACATCACCGGCGGAAGCCGGGGCGATGAACAGCAGCGCGAGCGCCAGCGCCGCCAAGATGGTGAGCACGACCCGTCGGCGTGTCACCAAGTGGAGCGCCTGGTGGATGGTGGTTTTCATGTGGCGCTCCTGGGCTGGTCGGGGGTGGTCTGGAACGCTCGGAGGAGGTGCGGGTAGACGAGGTCGACCTGCACTTCGCCGACGCGGCCGTTCAGGTCGCGCATCAGGCAGCGGCCCGCCCGCAGTTCCCGCACGAGCGCGATGAGGTCGCGTGTCGGGTCAAGGCCGATGAACCGCAGCGCTGCGCGGGCGGCGTCGTCGGAGTCCTGGCCGAAGACGAACACGACACCGATCAGGTCCGAGAGGTCCCCGAGATCACCAATCCGGTGAGTCCCCAACAGCAGCGTCGCGTTGAACGCCCGGCCCAAACGGACGAGCCGGTTGATTACCTGCCGCCCCTGGGGGGACGCCAAGAGGAACCAGATCTCGTCAAGGCCGACGACCTTGTGCCGCGAGCGGTCCCCCGAGATCAACTGCAACGCATACGCCGCGACCAGACTCAAGGTGGCTACGGAGACGCGCTCCGCGCGTGTGTAGGTGTCGCGGGCTGCTGAGGGTTCGGGGAGTGAGAGGCCGGGCATACGGATCGTCGTGACCGGCTTGACTGCCTGGGCCTCCGTGCTCTCACCGCCGCCGAACCCAAGGCGCGCGAGGCCGAAGTCGCGGATCACCTCCAATGCCTCCCCGGCGTCCCGTCCGCCGGCACGGTCGCTTGCGAGCAGCAGCTCGACGACGCGGGAGAGGCTGCGCGATCCCTCGCGCACGGTGTCCTTCACCGCGAGCGATACGGCGTTCTCCCACTGGCTGGCGCTGCCGGGCAGCAGCTCAAGCAGGTAGGAGCAGGCCAGTTCCTCGCGCAGGTCGGGCAGGCCGATCGCGAGCGGGTCGAGCTTGCCCTGCTGCGCCGGATCACCGGACAGCTCAAGCACTTCGACGCGGCCGTCAAGCTCGGGGAGCTTGTGCAGGCCGTGGTCGGGCTTCGGGTCGAAGTCCACCACCAGCGACCCCCGGCGCTCGGCGGCGTACTCAATCGTCTGAGCCGCAACCGTCTTGCCCGACCCCAAGGTGCCGATCAATAGGGCCGCCGAGGCGCGTGACTCTCTCGGTGCCTGTGTCGGGTCGAACCGCACCGGCAACGGCGCGCCCTTCGGCGTGTAGCCGAGGTACGAGCCGCGACCGGAACCGACGGTGCGGGTCGCGGTGGCGACCATGCCGCCGAACTGCTCGACCGTGAGCTGCTGGGTGTAGTCGCGCATCACAGCCACCCGTCAGCCCTTGGCAGATGCTCAAAGAACATCTCCCGCTGAAGACCAACGGGCCGGTGCAAGGTGATGTCGCCGTACTGCTCTTTCAGTGCGGCGACACGGCGCTCAAGCTCCTCCTCGCTCGCTGCTCCGACGGCGAGGCCGATCGAGGCGTACAGCATCGGCGGGTGCCCGCCCGCCTGGAGCTGCGCCTCGAACTCGCGCGCCAATACGCGGTCCTCACCGGCAAGCAGGCTCGGGCCGTGGACCGCACCCTGCACCTGCTCGTGGTAGGCGTGCTCGACATCAGCTATCCGCTTGCGGACCTGAGCGAGCGCCTGCCTGTTACCAAGCCACCGCGCGTGCACTACCGCGTCCACCGGAAACCCGACCGCCTCCAACGGAGCGAACAGCACCTCCGCGGTCGAGCCGGGGAACTCGGGTGCGTCGGCGAGCGCACCGACCGCGAGCAACGCCTGAAAACACTGGCCCTGCTCACCATCCACCACGAGCGTCTGCTGCTGCTCGGTGATCGCGGCGTTCGCGCACCTGGCGAGGTCGTGCCCGAGCGGCTGAAACCCAACACCACCATCGGTGGTCGAGACGATCAGCGCGTCGGGCTGCCAGTGCCGGTCAAGCTCGGGCTCACCAAGGCCACGGCACGCCGAGCGACGCAGCAACCATTGAAGCTCCTGGATGCTGGCGCGGCGCGCGGGGATGACGCCATTCAGCCGCTCAAAGATGCGCTGCTCACGCGTAGCGAGTTCTGAAAGTTCCCCGGCTGAGATCGGGGACTCGGCGCCGATACCGGCCAGCTCCTCCACACGGCGGCGCACACGATCAACGCCACGCACCAGCCCGGTGCCGACCCCAACACGGGTACTGGCCGCGAGCGACACCGCGAGGTAGCACTCGGGGATGTGCGAGCCGAGCTGGCGCAGCCGCTCCCGATGACCCTCCAAGAAAGCCTGCCACGCCTTCGCGTCCTGGTGGCGGTCATCGAGCAGACCGGCGGTGTGCTGGACGTAACGGTCGGCGGGATATGCGCGATTGACGCGCCACAAGCTGAAGTCGGCCGCGATCGTGTGCGCGAGGCGCTGTAGGCGGCTCTGTAGCGCCCACTTCTCACCCGTCGGCAGATACGGGTACGACGTCATCCCGAGCCGATAGAGGCCGGCAGCCTCACCGCCACGCCCGATCAGCACGTTGCCGTGCGCGTATCGCAACGGGAAGCTCACGGCCGCACCTCCACGACCTGCCCGTCGGCGAGCTCGATCACTTCCGCGCGGCACTCACCCGCGCGCATCCGGTGCCCCTCAGCAGGACGCACCACGAGCCGCCCCCTGCTGGGGATCGCTACGACAGGGCGGCCGAACACAAGTCGTGCCGGGCCTTGCACGCGGCCGTGGTGAAGCACCGGGGAGCGCTCGTCCGGGGCGACCCACACCTGCGGCGCCCAAACGTGCACCACGCCCTCCACCGGGATCGGCCGCTCAAGCGACCGGCGTGCGGGGCGCAGCCGCACCGACACCCACGAGGTCAGATAGCGGTGAGCGGGCCGTCCGTCAGGAGACGCCTGCCCCGCGAGCACGGCGACCGCCCCCGGCGCGACGACCAACCGCAGTGGCCACGCAAGCCACCCCAACACCACCCCGGCCAGCAGCACACCGAGGAACCCGGCCGCGCCCGCGAGGGCCGCGCCCTTGACGCCGTGCGAGCTTGCGCCGAGCAGAGCGCCAATCGCCCCGAGAACCAGCGCGAACAAGATGGAGCGCTGAGCCAGGACGAGGATCAGCACGAGCGCGCCAAAAGCCCAGGCAAGCGACTCAAGCGGCACACCGCCAGGGACGGGCAGCCGTCGCCCGTCAATCTGGTAGATACGCCTGTCGGGCCGGAAAATCCGCTGGTAAGAGCGGATCGGGTGTGAGGTGTCACTCATCGCCGCAAGCCCTCAGCCAAATATCTGCTTGCCGATGCCTTCGGCCGCCTTCGCGATCTCAGACGGCGCGAACACCATCCACGCGACCACGATCGCCGCGAACAAGAACACCGCAAGCTCGGTGTAACGGCGGTTCAGGAGAAACACCAAGCTGATGACGGCGACGATCCCGCCGTACAAGTCGCTCGCGTAACCCTTCAACAGGTTGGCGACGTTCTGGCCGACGTTGTTACCCGACGCGAACGCATCCGCCGGGAACAACACCAGCACCCACACTGCCAGCCAACACACGATCCCTACGGGCCGCTTCCGTGACATGCCGATCACTTCCCTTCCGCGTTAGACGGCACGGTGCTAGCGGGCTGTGTGACAGTCACACCAACCCCTCGCGTTGTTGTCACCACACCAGGGTCGCTACTGAAATAGGAGGCGATGCCGCGCACAAGCAGCAACAGCACACACCCCCACAACAGCAAACGACCCACGAACCGAGCCAGGCGATTAACACTTTGCGGCGTCTGACCCTCAGTTGTCGTCCTACGAATAACAGTCATAGGGCGACGGTAGATCGCGCCCTCGCAAAACGCCACAAGCGCGCATCATGTGTAAGCAATTGCTTACATCAAATATGAAAGCAAGTACTTTCATATGTCCCACAAAAAAGCCCGGCGCTCATCACAACCCGATAAGCGCCGGGCAAAAAAGACTGCTGTAGAAGGCTATGCGGCGAGCTTTACAACGTCTGCCAGCTCCTCAATCTGGCCGCTGATGCACTCCAACACCTGATCGAGCAAACAGCACGTGGCGTAGTCCGCCAGCGAGTAGTAGACGAACGTGCCCTCACGTCGGCGTGCGACGATGCCGGCCCTGTGCAAGATGCCGAGATGACGCGAGATGTTCTGCGGCGTGGTCGCGACGTTGTCCGACAGGTGCTGCACGGTCCCCTCCTGCTGGCGAAGCAGCAGCAGGAGATGCACACGTGTCGGGTCGGCCAGAAGCGACATGCGACTAGTCACAAGCTCGACCACCGACTCAGACCACGATTGACCCATCCCCGCCATCCCCTATTCACCGAGATATGCGAACTGTTCCGTTTTACCGACCGGCGACGGCGAAATGGGACGCCCACTACCGACGTTCTCATCACGATTGGGACGTTCAGCCCCGCTACTAGGCGCCGTAACGATCACCCGAGACGGGCCTACGGGCGCCGGTGCCTGCGCTCCTGGTGCGTGGTGGTGGACGCGAGCCCGGACTCGTGTACCTGCTTTCGTAGGCCGCGCACGCGGCTGGCGCTTACGCGCCGCCCTGTGGGACGGATTATGCTCGGGTGACGGATGGCCGGCACGCAGCGCGAGCGCGGCTACTCCCAGCACCGCCAGCACGGCGATCACATACACGGCGTGCCGCAGCACGCCCTCGCCCAGCCGCGGCACTGCCCTATCAGGCGACACTGTGAGCAGGTCCGCCGTCCCGTCCGCCTCAGGACGGACATGCGGAGCACTCTCGTCGAAAGGCTCGCTGTCACTAAATACGTCCACGCTCGTTAATGCAAGCAGGACACTCAAAGAGACAGTAAATCTGGACCTTAGGTGAACGCTCCTCCGGCGTTGTCGCAGAACCCTGGGCCGTCGCGCCAAATGACAGCGAGGTCTTGGCTGTGCAGAAGGTCGATGAGGTCTTGCGACGGACGCGCTTCGAGCAAAACGGCGCACCGTGGCGGCGGCTGGATCATTCGGGCGTAATCGGCGAGCTGCCCGATGGCCATGCGCACGTCGCTGCGCAAGGTTCCCGCCTTCGCCTCGATGAGCTGGGCACGCGTCTCGTTATACAGGTCGCTATACAGCGGGCCGCCTGCTCCCGGGACGGTGATCTTGTGGCGGCAGACCGAGTCGCCTTGCCCAGTCAGATGTGCGGCGAAGTCCTCCACGAGTTTGCTCTCTTCGCGCCACGCCCTAACGATCTCTTTCTTTGTTTTCGTGTCGTAGGCTTCGACCTTCCCCTGCTCGATCGGTATCCGAACGACGAGGGGCTGCGGAGGGGGCTTAGCTGGATGGCGAAGTTTCTTGGTTGGCGCTTCCCGTGCTTCTAGCGAGGATCGGGCGCGTTCGCCCTGCTCGTCGGTGAGGTGGCGGTAGCCCTTCTGATTGAGCGAGCTGCGCATCACCCCAATGTCTTCCACCATCGGCGCGATGTTGGGATCAACGGCGTTGAGGCAGAGCACGGCTGTCACGACACCCCATCGGTCGCCCTCGTGCGGACGTGCGCCTTCGCGGTCTACCAGGGACGGATCCCAGCGAGGCTCCTCGGTGACTTCAAGAATCGCAGGGCACTTGCGGACAAGCTCACGAGGGCAACCCCGAGCGTTGGCTATGCATACCACCAGCTTGTCCCCCGTCGCGTACCGGGGACCGTAGGCCGGCATCACCTCATTGAGCGCAGGGCGTGGCCTCTTGCTCCACAGCGATGAGCTGTTGCCGGGCGCATCGCTTACCCACGGCGCCTCGTGCCAGTATGAAGCGTCTTCCCGCGAGTCCGTCCAGTGCACGAGCTTGAGCCACCAGCCCATAGCTCCACCTTACGCCTTTTGCCTGGCGGCGATCTCAGCCGACGACCTTGATCCGCACCGGCTTGCTCGCGGCCGACATGAACGGGTATGCACCGTTCGGGACGGTCACGGCTCTAAAGAGATATGACGCGCCCACGCCGAGTGAGAACACATACTTGTAGGCCCAGCGACCCTTGCTGTTTGTCGGCAGCACTTCGATCGTGCGCCACCGGCTTCCATAGAAAATCTCCACCTGCACTGACTCGCCCCCGGCGGGCACGTATCCCCCGGCGAGCTGCCCGGCGAATATCAGTGCGTGGCCTAGCCGCGCTCGATGGGGTGCGTGCATCGACACCGTGCCCTGCACGCTCTCGTGAAAGTCGAGTGTCGCGGCCGGGGTTGTGTCTAGCAGGTGCGAGAAGTAAGCGACCTCAAGCAGCCGCGATGGTCCCTTCGCCACCTTGAACGTCCACGCCCCGCCTGTGTTGGTCGTGGCGGTGGCGATCCGGCTCGGACTTGCCGCGCCGAGGACTTGCTGCAAGAGCTGGACCTGTGCTCCCGCGATCGGCGTACCGGCTGAGTCTGTAAGCCGCCCAGCAAGCGTGACCGCAGACGCCACCAAGGTACGGGTGAACGTCTTGGGCTGCTTGCCGGACACGGCGACGACCGCGCTTTCTGATGCCGGCGTGCCGTTCAGAGCACCCCTATTGGGCGGTGCTGGCGGCAGGACGATCGGGGCTACCGGATGGTTCGCGGTTGTTAGCGTGCCCGAGTAGACGGTCGCCACGTTTTCGGCGGCGTCTTCTACTTCGACAGTCAGATGATGCGCCCCATCCGCGACGGCGGCGGTTTCGACTTCCGCGTGGACGGCCGCTTCGGCGGGGCATGGTTGCGCGTAGGTGAACGCACGGACGCTTTCGTAGGTGCCAGTCACGACGCACTTGCCTTCGTTCAGGCTCGGAGTCCCTGCCCATACTTCGTGCCTGTCGATCAGCACCTTGGCCCGGTAGACACCGGGACCGGGGTCCTTGGCGGTAAAGCTCAGCGTTCCCTTGCCAGTGACCGTTTCGTTTAGCAGCGTGCCGGAGAACCCGGAGCCGCTAGGGACGGCGTTAGTGCTCAGAACGATTTGGGCGCTGGTAATACCCACTTCGGCGGCAAACTCTGGTTCGGATGGACAAAGGTCCGGTTCGTGCCCTGCGAAGCACCAAGCCCACTCGGAGAGCATCGTCGCGTTACTGACCGTGATAGGTACAAACTCGTTACGTTCGGTGCAGTTCGGGCTTTCACAGTTAGCGAGAGTCGTGGGACCGCTTTTTACCTCGGCGTCAATCTGCGCGTCGCCGTTGTGGGCTTTCATCCGAACGGTCAACACACCGCCCGCGATTGCCGATTCCCGAGGCGGCTTGTATAGCCAAATCTCGCCCGCACCGGGCTGGTCGCCGTTCGCTCCGGCAGCACCCGCCCAGAGTCCCCCGCCCATGTTGAACCCAAGGCAGGTGTCGAGCGGATGACCCCCATTGGCGGGATTGACGTAGCCGTTGACCTCCTGGCCTTCCCAGCCTTCGGGGACAATGTATTCGGTGCCATACGAGCACGAGCGCTGGACCCACTCGCCCGCGTTCGCCGTCGAGATCGAAGAGAGCAACGCCCAGCCCAGCACGAGCAGCCCGCCCGCCAAGAACGAGACGACAGGAAGGCGGCCACGGTTGGATGTAGAGAACTGGAGAGAGGGTCGGGTGGTCATCGGTCTTGGATTCCTTTCCAATGGGTATTGCTCGTGCTCAATGGCCGAGGTAGTTGAGGTTCGTTCCGCCGCCTGTCGGTGCCGGCGGCGCGGATTCCCGAGCAGGTTCGGGCGAGGTTGTCCCCGCAGACGCCGTCGTGGCTCGTGGCTGGGTGCTTTCCCCAGCGCTTCCGCCGAGCGCTAGGTACTTGTCGGCATGGCTGGGCGGAGGCGCCGGACGGCTCGGGTGTTTGACCTGAGCCGGGTGTGAGGCGACGTGCGTCTGCGTGGTGGTCAGCCCGCCAGCAACGGTGGTCGTCGGCGCGATGCTCGCGGTGGGCGCACTCGCCGGGTGTGCGGTGATTTTGTGATGGTGGTGGACTTGCGCTGGTGATTCGAGCGAGTGCACGACTTTGGCGCCGACGCCGGCACCAGCGACCACGATCGCGCTAGTGACGGCAGCAGCCTTGACCAGCCCACCGCCACCGAGTAGCCCAGCGGTGCGCTCGGCCGTCGCGGTTCCGCTCGGCGCGCGGCCCATGGAGAGCAACGAGATAAGCCGCTCGATCCAACGGCCATGCAGCTCGACGGCGAGTATCGGCGGCGGCAGGAACGCGGCGCTTGCGGCGCGCTGGAACTCACGGGCACGCATATCCCGCAGCAGTGTCGCGTAAGACGATCGGCAGCCGGCACAAGCCGCGAGGTGCGCCCTCGCGGCCGTCTCCTGCTCGCCGTGGGCGGTCCCCCTCGCGTGCGCGTGGATCGCCTGCTGTCGGTAGTCGCACATGCGCCCGGCGGCGGTGATCGTCGCGACTTGGTCGAGCTTTCGCTGCCCGCTGCGCGACGCGGCCAGCACGGTCTTGATCGGCTCGCCCATCGCCTTCGCTGCGCGCTTGACGCCGAGGCCGTGAGCGGCCATCACGGCCATCACCCGCTGCTCGAACGGGTCGAGCTGCGCCATGAGATCGGCGGCCGTGGCGATCCGCTCCTGGGCAGCCACGAGATCGAACGGCTCGTCGTCATCGCCGGGGAGCACTTCGGCGACGGGCTCGAACTCCACGCGGCGCTGCGAGCCGACGTGCAAGTCACGGCGGCCCGAGCGGTGCGCCATGAGCAGGTAGCCGATCGACGCCCAGAACGCGCCCTGTAGGTGCTGCTCATCGCGGATCGGCTTGCTCGACATGACCACAAGGCCGATCGCCTCGTCAACGAGTTCGTCCCGCACATGCTCCGGCAACCCGGCCACGTCGCGGCGCCAGTCAAGGCGCTTGCGAAGCTCAGCGCGCTTGGCCTTCAAGGCGTACGCAGCCTCCTCGGGGGACAGCGCGCCGCGCTGTCCGGGCGCGCGCACGAGCCAGCGAGAATGACCGCGCCGCACCAGCGGCAGGGCGGCGGGGCGGGGGATCGCTGCGGATTGAGCAGAACTCGCCATCACCCCGTTAATGCAGGCTGACTCATCAGCGCGACAAGAAGTTTCGTCCAGGGGCAACGACGCCGTCATTGACGACGGCGTCGAACCGAAGCTCCGGCGATTCCAGCGCATACGCGCTCACGCGACTCTCGACGTCCCCTGTGTCACAAGGTCTGTTCGGCAGAACGGACTTGTCCTGTAGGCGCGCAACCCATCCCTCAGCAGGTCTACGGGTAGTCACCGGAGCTTATGCGACCCTGAGCCCCTGATGGCGAATCCACCAACCGAGTCCGAGAAGCGTCTCGACGCCTATCTGACCGCGCATGGCTACATCGGTGAAGGCGAAATCGACTGGCGCGAACGCTTTGGTGTGGACACCGCCAAGAACCCCGATCGGCTCGTCAGCCGTGCCCTCGAGAATCTTGCTATCTGCGAGATAAAGGAGTGGCGATCGTCGCCACTGGACTCCATCCCAGCCGGACAGCGGACTGCGTCTTTCTCCGGTGAGCAGATTTTCGGCACGCTCGCTGACGCCGTACAGGCAGCAGCGCTTGAGCAGCTTCGCCCATTCAAGGATGTAGGACTGCCGCTGGTCGTGGGCCTCGCCAACCCGCACCACAAGCACGTGCCGCTCGGCGCCGACGACATGACGCGATCGCTATTCGGCACCACCGACTCCATAGTCGTCCCGGCCGGTGGCGGGCCAGCAGGCTCCGCGCGCCGAGTCTCATCCGGGGTCGGTGCGCTGAGCGTCCCAACGCCCGCAGGCCCCGCAAACCCCCACCCCTATCTGTCAGCCGTGGTCGTCGTCCACGCACGATCGAACGAAAGGGACTTCGTTGATAGCGAGTTCGCAGCCCGTCGACCAGTCGGGCAACCATCCCAGGCCGAGCGCAGACAACGGGCGATCGAGTCGCTAGAAGCAGTCAACGCCGCCGAGCGTGAGGGACGGATACCTGCCGGTGAGTATGAGTGGGTCGAGGTCTTTGACCTTTCTGGGCTCGGCGAGGCGTTCGACGGCACTCCGCTCCCGGCCAACATCTTCGACGGGCCACGTGACCGCTGGTATGACATCGGCGAAGACGGCTTCGTAGAGCGCCCGGTGAGCGCTCCTCACGCTTGATCGTCAACCAGCTACCGCGCACGAACGGCCGTCCGACGCCACACGAAGGATCATGGCTGCCGTCATGGGAGGGGTGGCGTGATTGACGTTCTGGCTGTTAGGCCGCGACGAGCTGGTCGATCTCGCGAGTGCGCGCGGCGATCTCCTGATCGGTACGCGCTCCATCAAGTGTGGCCTGCGGCCGGTGCCGAGCAGCCAACCTGCTAACGGCCTCGTCGAGTGGACTTGCCTCAAGAGCAGCAACTTCGTCATCCGTGCGACCTTCTTCGCGCCACAGTTGTCGGCGCATGGAATCAGTCAGATCCACCGTGACGAACTTCAGGTGCCCCCATCTCCGCTTGATCGCGTCAAATACCTCGACGTGATAGACGTCATCGACGATCAGAGTGGCCGCGCCCGGCGGGATGTTCGTGTGCGCCAATACAGCGTCGAGGAACTTCTCGCCACCGAGCTCATCGACAAGCTGCTGCCCGAGCTCGTTGGTCGCTACCCGGCCGGAGGTGAGGCCGCGCCGCTCGGCCTCCGACTTGACGAAGGCTCCACAGCTCGCCCAAGCCCAGTCTGGGTGCTCTTTGGCCAGGTGCTCGGCGATGCTGGTCTTTCCAGATGAGGAGTGCCCCGAGAGCACCAGGACTCGCTCCGGCGCCAGGCCGGACGCATCTTCCTGCGCCGAATCGACAGACATACCGAGCGTTAGTTCTGTCGGGGCGTGGGAAGCCGCCGCTGCGCCCGAACCAGAGCTGCGGTCATGTGCGCGCGACGGGGCCGCCGGCTGACGCTCCACGCTCTCGCTGGATTCTGCGGAACAACTGGCGAGACGCGGCGCACGTCGCACCGCCGGAATCGCATAGCCCAAACCTGCGACAAGAGCCCCAGCGAGCCCGAGCGTCCAGAGTGCTCCGGTACTCCAAGAGTTGTCCTCAGCGATCAAGGCTCCGACGACGATCACCATCGCGCCGACGAGGAGCGGAGCAAGAGCGTCGACGAGGCGTAGGAACTCACTACGCGTTGCACGTGACGAGGGCGGAGACATCGTCTTTAGGAGTGTAGTCCGGGGACAAGAGCGCACAACAGGAAGCCGAGCAGGATGCCAAAGCCTGCAAACCGTTCGACCCAGTCTTGTGGAGCGATGTCACGCCGCAGAATCCAGCGGCACCAAAGGCCTCCGAGCGCGCCGAAGAACCCCATGAAGCCGCCAATGCCGATCGACACGCTGAGGATGTCGCCTTTGACCGGCTGTAGCTGCGCGTGCGCATGAGCGAGGTCGCCGAGGAGACCAAGGATCCAAACGGCTAGACCGTAGAGGCCTCCAACGGTTAGCGCTAGCACGGTTAGATGGTCCTTCGCCCAACGCCAAGCCGGCTTTAGACAAGCGTACCCGGCCCTGACCAGGCCGCCGGAAACCCCGGCGCACACGCCCACGTACGCGTATGTGACCGGATTTGGGGGCTGAAGGATCGGCATACCTGAGCCAAAGAGACACGCGGCAGAAGCATCTTTGCCCCCGGCGAGCGCATATCCTGCCAAAGTTCCTACCTGTGGGATAGAGCTCTTAGTTCTCGAATCCCGGGACTTCGACCCTTGAATCCGTCCGGCTAAACGTCTACGTTTAGTTTGTGTGTTGCCAATATGACCCCAGAGATCGCGAGCGACGGCGGAAACTCGCTGCACATCTACCGTCAACGCGGACCTTTGCCGCACGGCCCGCGTGTTCATCTGCGACGCGCAAGCGGAGGGCCAACGACCGTCTTGACGCTGCCGCTGCTCGACGTCCTCATAGGGCCCGAGCCGACTCCAGAGGAGACGGTCCTGCTGTTGGACTCGCTTCAGCAGCTCCTCGATGCCTGGGAGGAGCTCAATGAGTGACTCCGCTGTCGCTACCAGCTGGGATCGCGCCGACTACCAGCGCTTTCAGGGTGCACGCGGGGAAGACCAGACGCTTGTCGCCTCGTTTGAGAACGGTGATGAGATCAGGGTCGACCTGCGCGCACTTCTCAACGTCGATGACGCAGTCGCGAGCTGGGACACGCTGGATGTCGATCCCTACGAGCTACGTCTAGCAGTCAACGGCGAGGCAATCGAGGTGCCGTGGCTTGACGTGCGGGCCCTAGCCGACGGCGACCTTGCTGCGCACCTCGCAGACCGTGCGCATGAGCAGGCGCGTCATGTCGGGCACCGCCTGCGTCTACTTCGGGTGCGACGCAAGCTCAGCGCACGCGAGGTCGCGCAGCGTGCCGGCATCAGCGCACAGTCGCTCTCCCGGATAGAGCGCGGACGCCATGATGTCGTCTTCTCAACTCTGCAGCGTCTGCTTGCCGCGATGAACCTTGGCCTCGCAGACCTCGCCGCGGTAGACGACATCGGTGTCGATCCAAACCGGGTCCGAGCGGCACTTGTCGCATCAGGCTTGGACAAGCAGACGGTCGCGCGAATACTCCACGGCGTCAGCGATCCTGCTGCGGTACTTACTCGGGTGCGCGGAATCTTCGGGTGGTCTCCTACCGACCTAGCAGGACCCGGACTACCACCGATGCTCGGCAGTCCCGCATTGGCCGGTCGCTTTAAGGACCAAGCACGCGAGCACCGCGCCGCAAGCACCTACATCATGTACGCACACAAGGTCGCGATGCTTGCCGACCAAGCCGCTCGGCGCCGCGAGTATCAGGCGCCCCCGGATGACGCGCGTGAGGTCGCAGCGGAGGTCCGGGAACGCTACGGCGACCTCCGGTTCGAATCTCTAGCCCGCTACTGCTGGGATCACGGGATAGTCGTAGTGCCCCTGGCCGACCGAGGACAGTTCCACGGCGCGTGCTGGCTTATCGGCGAGCGCCCAGTGATCGTGCTCAAGCAGGGCGCCGCCTATGAGAGCCGCTGGTCGTTTGACCTAGCTCACGAGCTCCGCCACGTTCTGAGTCACCTCCACCCACACCAGACCGCGATCATAGAGTTCGAGGCCATCGGGCTCAGCCACGACGAGGAGGAGAGCGAGGCTTCGCAGTTCGCAGGAGAGCTGCTGCTCGAGGACGCCGAGAGTCTAATGCAGGAGGTCGTCCAGCACGCGGGGGGCCGCGGACCGCGTCTCAAGGCCAGCGTGCAGGCGGTCTCAGCTAAGCACGGCGTCGATACCGGAGTGCTCGCGAACGCGCTCGCCTGGCGGCTCGATCTGCAGAACTTTCCGTTCCCGTTCTGGAGCGTGGCCAACAACCTTCAGCGTGGCGATACGGATGCTCCCGGCATTGCCCGGCGCCTCCTAGAGGAGCATCTAGACAGAGCCGCGCTCACCGACGACGACACGCTCGTACTCCAAGGCGCACTCACCCTCGACGAAGAGGCCGAGACATGACTCCCGCACCTTCGCCGCTAGCTGTCAGCTGCAAGCAGACCAACTGCTCACCCAAGATACATCCCGCGGCGCGACGTCACAGCTTCCTACAACTCCAGGGAGCTCTGCCAGGCGTTGGTGGTACCTGTCGTAGCTGCGGTGCCAATGTCGTGGACTGGGAGCGCTGCTATGCGCGCGATCCGCACGACTTCGACGCGCTCATCGTGGAGATGCGCAAGGAACTCATCCGCGATGTCTACTGGAGCGAGCCACTGCCTGAGCGCATCCGTCGCCTCGCGCTGGCACGAGACCGAGAGGCACTACGGACCTCGCACGCCAAGCTTTTGCAGCGGGAGCTAGCACCGCCACAGTCTGAGAACCCCTGGCTGCAAATGCACACCTACTTCGCCAACAAGGAGGGTGCGCGGATCATTCACTGCGCTCAGCACGCGACCGCGACCTGCTGCCGCAAATGCCTAGAGCAATGGTACGGCATCCCGCGCGAGCAGCACCTGACCGATGTGGAGCTCGACTACTTCGGGCGGCTGACTTGGCGCTATACGGAGCAACGCTTGGCTGAGCCATCAATGGAGCAGGTCGAAGGTGTCCGTGCAGCCTGAGCCTCTGAAGATCTCCTGCGGCGACGCGAACTGCGACGAGAACCTACACTGCTTCCGTCCACGCTCCGACACCCCCACGGGGCGACGCGGTCACTGCCGAGACTGCGGCGCCGACCTAGTGGACTGGGAGACGCTGCACCAGCGCGACCTAGGTCGGATCGACACGTTGTTCGCCGAGCTCCCCAAGGAGCTCATCCGACACCACTACTGGCACACCGCCATCCCTGAAACCGTGCTCGAAAAGGCACGACGCTACCGACCTGAGGTTATCGCCAAGCGCACCAAGGCAGCTATCCACAGCCGAGTTGGCCCGGCATCCAGCGTTATCTTCCGCGACGGCACGCAGACGCCCGATGAGCACTCCGGGAACGCACAGATCTATTTTCTGGGCATGCACGCCGTCGCAGCATGCTGCCGCAAGTGCATGGAGTACTGGCACGGGATCCCTCGCGAGCGCCCCCTCACCGCCACTGACGAGCAGTACTTCGCCGAGCTGGTGTGGGCCTACATCTGCCAGCGCATGGACTGGCCCGACGATCTAGGCCTTATCCGCGAATGACGACCAAGGCGATCGACACTGACCGAATCTCCCCCCAGCTTCGCACGCGCGGGATCGATCTGCAGACTCGCGAGCTATTGATCACTCGCTTTGATGGCTCCGAACAGGCGCGGGACTTCAGCGAGCCATCGAACTGTGCCGGGCTCGGACGCGTTCGCCATTTCCGTCGACAAACGTCAGAGGGCTGGCCGGAAAACGCGCTGCCCATCGATCCTGCGGCGCGTGCACTACGCATCAGCCCCTCTCCAGACATCCTCCGCGCTCAGGCCTTTCAGAACGCGGTCTGCAACTGGCGCTGCTGGTATTGCTACGTCGACTTCTCTCTGCTGTCAGGCAACCGCGACCACGCAGTCATGCGCAGCGCCGACGAGCTAGTGGAGCTATACCGCCAGGAGATCGGCCCGCCGGTCGTCATCGACCTTACCGGTGGACAGCCCGACCTCGTGCCCGAGTGGGTGCCCTGGATGATCGATGCTCTGAGCGCCAAAGGTCTCGGGGATCGCGTTTACCTTTGGTCTGATGACAATCTGTCAAACGACTATTTCTTTACCAAGCTCAATGCCCAGCAGCGAGCAGTTGTCGATGGCCACTCCCTCTACGGCAAGGTCTGCTGCTTTAAGGGCTTTGACTCACGCTCCTTTGCGTTCAATACCGCAGCGGCCCCGGAGCTTTTCGATCGCCAATTCGAGCTCATGGGCCGACTACTGCGTGAGACCACAATTGACGTGTACGCATACGCAACGTTCACTACCACCGAGGATCGGCATATCGACGACGCGATGGCGGACTTTATTGATCGCCTCCAAGCGCTTGACCGCAACCTCCCGCTACGACTCGTCCCGCTTCAAGTTGCCGCGTTTACACCAACCCAGCCGCGCATGCACGCCGAGCATCATCGCTCACTCGCCATCCAAGAGGACGCGATCGCCGCATGGAACGAGGAGATTGCGCGCCGGTTTACCGAGGCCGAGCAGGATCGGCCGATTTGCGATGTCGACCTCAAACACCGATAGCGCCCCCACCGGCTCTTACTGTCTCGCGCTAGCCGACGCAGTGCAGCGCGGCCTTGCCCAGGGCGCTCCGAACTTCCGCGACCTGCTCGGGACCGTCGACGGTGCCGATCCGCCAAGCGTCCTTTCGGTTCTAGAGCGGATCGCGTCTGCTGCTAACCAACAAGCTTCCGCTGCGCAAGCGATGATCACTGAAGCGCGGACCCCACTCCCCGGTACAGCGACTGCTCTACCGATCTCCCATCCCCTCGACTACGCGTGGATGTTCTCTGAGGCCACGCAACTCTCGCTCCTTGATCGGATAGCAACGTTGACGGTGGCTGGCGACCTTATCGCCCATCTCGGCACGCCGACACTACACCGTCGTGCGATGCACGCCCTCCCCGATCGCACCCATGTTCTTTTCGACCGCGACCGGCGCCGCGTCGATGTCGCGAACGCGCTGGTGCCAGACACAGCGCATGCCATCGACTTCCTGCACGAGGCGCCCGTCGCGGTGGGAGCCGCCCTAGCGATCGCCGACCCGCCCTGGTACCCCCAGACCGCAATCGCGTTTACGCACGCAGCGGCCACGGTACTGCGACCAGACGGCCAGCTTCTACTTGCGTTTCCCGCCAGGCTCACGCGACCCGAAGTTCTCAAGGACCACGAGAATCTCGTCGAGGGAGCCACACGAGACGGCATGACTCTCCGGCACATCGAATCCAATGCCCTTCGCTATGACACGCCTCCATTCGAACGCTCGGCCATGATCGCGCGGGGCATACCAGGAACGCCGGAGGACTGGCGCCTAGGCGACCTCTGGAGCCTGCAAAGGACATCTCGGCCGCGTGACTCGCCACCCACGGTTCGTGACGAGCGCTGGCTTGCCATCGAGATCGACTCTATACCGCTGCGGCTACGTCCCGACACAGCCGCCAGCGGCACTCTGCTCTTGGGGCAACTCGTCGACGGCGACGTACTTCCAACGGTCAGCGGTCGAGCCCCAGAGCGGGCACTTGCAGCACTATGGACAAGCCGCAACCGTGTCTATCGCTCCGCAGAGCCCAAAGCACTCGCAACCGTCCTCCGGGATCTTGCAGACGGCGTGCCCCTCCCGAGTGACCCCGAGGTACAGGCCGCAGCACGGCGTGTCGTCGACATCGTCGCGGTCGAGCGTCACGAGCATCATCTATCTACGCGCGAGACGCCCGTCCCGACGTGACGACCGCCCATGCTGCAAAGCTCCGGGCGATGCCGCCCGTGGTGCCACTGGATCGCGAGGCCATCGCACGCGCACTCTCTGGCTTGGTTTCGCAGGCAGCATGGCGCACACGTTTGCTAGCCCTCTGCAGAGATGACGCGCCCGGCTCCCTTCATATCGCCGTCATGCATGAGCCCTTTCTAAGCCTCCTGCTCGCAGGACGCAAGACAATTGAGTCGCGATTTTCAGTCAACCGAGTGTGCCCCTTTCAGTCGGTGGTATCTGGAGACATCCTCGCTATAAAGGCCCAATCTGGTCCCATCCTCGGACTCGCCATGGTTGAGCACGTCGCCTTCTACGAGCTTGATCCAGATACCTGGGAACATCTTCGCAACGAGTTCTCTGGCCCTCTCTGTGCAGACAACGATGCCTTCTGGCACCAACGTGCCCGCGCTCGCTACGGCAGCTTGCTACGGGTTATTGAGCCGGTCTACACTCGACCACTGAACATCGACAAGCGCGATCGCAGAGGGTGGGTACGCCTAGAGAACACTTACCTCCAAGGGGCCTTGCCCGTGTGACACGCACCTCATTTGTTCTTGCGCTCGCCGGCTCGCCCTCATCAGGCAAGACGACCGTCGCGCACAGCCTCGCATCAGACACCGGAGCAGCTCATATCTCCTTCGGAGGCCTAATACGCACCGAAGCCGCCTCCCTGCACCTGCATCCAGATCGAAGCACCCTTCAGAATCTCGGGACGCATCTCCTAGACGAGCTTGGCCCAACAGGCCTTTGTCAACGTGCACTCTCAAAGGCCGGCATCACAGCAAAGGCTCTACCCATCATCTGGGACGGCGTAAGGCACACCACAGTGCTTGATGGGTTGCGACAGATATACGCACCTACCTCAGTGACACTCGTTGTACTCGCGCCGCCGGAGATCGCCCGTCGCGAACGATTTGCTGCTCAGGCTTCCTCCATCGATCAGCTTCTTGAATGGGAGGTCCACGAGTCTGAGAGTCGCCTCGCACAACTAATCGCACAAGCAGATCTCGTATGCGAGGCGCCATCCCCACAGGCTGCGATGCTCGAAATCATCAGCCTGCTGAGGAGTCGGCAGTAGTCACCGAAGGAGTGGGACAGCCATTGAGCCCCAGCTCCGGCCCGCATTGCCTAGTAGCCGTAGCTGCTGTCCCAGCCTCCCACACTGCGTCGGCCTAGAACCTCGTCAACGTCGGCGCGCGCGTCGTCGGGCTCGGTCCACTCGGATAGACAGTATGTGGCTGACCCGAGGCGCTTGCACTCAGCGCTGAGCCGCTTGCCGAACTCAAACCACGCATCCGAGGGTGTCTGCTCCGCGTCGAGTAGTGCGCCAACCTCGGCCATAGACGTTCGGAGCGCTGCGCGGAACCCGTCGATCCGGTCCCCTGCCATCGTGCGCGAGTGCCGCCACCGCCGATGCTGAGGAGACTCCGGCAGGATCACCGCGCCCGCGATTTGTGCTTTGTCGAGCGCCCGGTGCCCGGCGGCGGTCAGCGCGAGCAAGTCCAGCCCATTACGGCGAACGTCGCAGATTCGCCCGGCGGCCCTGAGCGCGTCGATCTGCGGCCAAAGCTGCTTTGTCGTCCACGAGTTATGCGCGAAGCCCAAGTGCGCGGCGATATCTGCGCGTGAGGCGTCGTCGTGCTGGTCGTGGACTTCGGCGCGGTGGATCGCCGCGAGCAGTTGTACGTCGGAGACTGGCTCGACTCGGCCGAGGTCCGCGAGGTATAGCTCGTGGAATCGTCGGGCTGACTCCGGCAGCTCAATCCTTTTGCTCGGCGCCTCGTCATCGTTCTCTGTCGTGCTCATTGCGGCTCCTTTCGGGCACCGATACGCACGGACCCAGCGACTCGCAGGACCGTCTCCGCAGAAAGCTACGGTGGTCCAGTGGCATCGAAGGTCCGTCCTTCGGTGCTGCACGGCCGGGCGGGTGCGCTAACACCCGTCCGGCCACTCGATTGTCTTGGCTGGCGCGCGATCAGAGCAGAACGCGCGCGCGATCTCAAGACCCTCAGATCGGCTCGGCGAGGAGCGCCCGAAGGGCTTGCTTGATCTTTGCTTGATCTCGGCCGTACCCCGTCGCTGCCGCCAGTCTCAAAACCCGCCAATTAGCAGGCATTTCTCAAGTGGAGCCAGCCGGGATCGAACCGGCGACCTCCTGCTTGCAAAGCAGGCGCTCTCCCAGCTGAGCTATGGCCCCAAGCATCCTCAATATACGCGCTCCCCGCCGGCTCCTCCATCGGGCGCCGTCCCCACTGAGCACCCACGACACGGCGACCAGGGTTGACATATGGTCCGTGCGGGAAGAAGCTCAGTGTCCCCCGCCGACTCGCGCTCAACCCCTAGGGTCGCTCGCAGTGGGGATGTTCGAGTATGCAACCCGCCCTGACCAGCGGAAGAGGAGGCACCAATGAGGTTTCGCTCGCTCACCGCCATGCTGGCAACGGCAGGTATGGCGATCGGGATCACCGGCGTCTCCCAAGCTGCCACGACGTCAGCGCCGGCCGTAGTCCAGGCCAGTCCCGCCGCGGCCACGCCAGCCAATGAGGTAGGCCCTGTGCCATCGTCCACGTCGATCGACTTCAACGTGGGGCTGCAGCTGAGCGACCCTGCCGGTGCCGCTGAACTCGCGCAGGCCGTCTCAAACCCCACCAGTCCGAGCTACCACCGCTACCTCACGCCGGCCCAGTGGGAGAAGCGCTTCTCCCCCTCCACCGCCTCGGTCAAGGCGCTCACCGCCTGGCTCGCGTCAGAAGGCATCACTGTCGAAACCGTCACCCCAGACCGGATGACCGTGCAGGCCACAGCTCCCCCATCGGCCATCGAACGGGCGTTTGGCACGGCCCTGGCCGAGTACCGCTCCGCCGGGCGGATCGTGCGCCTGAGCTCGGGCGCGCTCAAGGCTCCCGCTGCCGTGGCCGAACTGATCAGCGGCGTCAGCGGCGTGGACCAGAACGTGGCTACCCCCGCCGGCCTGACCGGGGCCCAGGTCCACGCGGCCGCACCGGCCGCTGTCTCGGCCTCCAAGCCGATCCCCCAGCCACCGGGCTTCCGCAATGCGCCACCTTCCTCGAGCTACTACGGAAAGAAGGTCGACACCACCGATCCTCCCTACGGCGACGGCTACCCGGAACCGCTCCCCTACGCCGTCTGCGGATATGTACCGGCCCAACTCCAGGGCGCCTATGGACTCAAGCCCCAGATCGCGAAGGGCTTCGACGGCAAGGGTGTAACCGTGGCCATCGTCGACGCCTACGCCTCGCCGACCCTGCTCAGCGACGCCCAGCAGTACAGCCAGAAGAACCAGCCGGGCGAAGTCCTCGCTTCGACGCAGTTCAGCGAGCTGCTCAGCAAGTCCTACAACGACGTCGAACTGTGCGAAGCCAGTGGCTGGTACGGCGAGCAAACCCTCGATGTCGAGGCCGTCCATGCAACAGCCCCCGGCGCCAACATCCTCTACGCGGGAGCCAAGAACTGCGTTACCGGCCTCTACAACTCCGTCCAGCAGATCGTCGACGAACACTCAGCTCAGGTCATCACCAACTCCTGGGGCGATAACGGCGGCGACCTGCTCGACTCGCCGGGAACGCGGCGCAGCTTCGACAACGTCCTGCTGATGGCCGACGGGACCGGCATCGGCGTGCAGTTCTCAGCTGGGGACAACGGCGACGAGTTCACCACCCTCGGCTCGACCGTCGCCGATTACCCGCCCTCCAGCCCCTATGCCACAGCCGTGGGCGGCACCAGCCTGCAAGTCGGCAAGGACAAGGTCCGCGTCGGCGAGCTGGGCTGGTCGACGTCCAAGAGCGACCTATGCAATGCCTCTCTCGAGGCCACCGAATTCCCCGGCTGCGCCTCATCCAGCCTCAACACCTGGCTCCCGCCGGCACCGGGCGCCTATGACTACGGCGGGGGTGGCGGCACCAGCTGCGAGTACCCCGAGCCGGCCTATCAGCAGGGCGTGGTGCCCACTGAACTCGCCGAACGCAACATCGCCATCACGGGCATCCGCAACCGCGTCGAGCCCGACATCTCGATGGACGCCGACCCGGCCACCGGCATGCTCGTTGGCGAGACCCAGGAATTCCCCAACGGCACCTACTACGACCAGTACAGGATCGGCGGGACCAGCCTCGCCTCGCCCCTGTTCGCTGGGGTGATGGCCGACGCCGACCAAGCGGCCGGCGTCTCGCTCGGGTTCGTCAACCCCCTCCTCTACAGCCTCGATGCCTCGCCGGCTGCGCCAGGCGCCTTCTATGACGTCGTCCCCGGCGGCAAGCAAGCGCTCGTCCGCAACGACTACCTCAACGAAGTCAACGCCAAGGAAGGTGTCCTCACGTCCGTGCGCACGCTCGACTACGAGGGCCGGGAGGTCTTCTGCAGCGGTACGGGCAATTGCACCACCCAGAGAGTCGCGCTCAGGACAGCTCCCGGCTTCGACTCCATGACCGGCATCGGCTCCCCGGGCAACGAACTGATCGCAGCCCTGTCCAAGCCCTAGCCGACCTACTCGAAGCTGAGGCGCTCCTGCCCGGGAACCTCCTCGGGCACCGTCCCCGGCTCTGAGCTTCCCGGGACCTCCCATTCCATCGAGTCCTGCTGCTGCGCCTGGGCCGACGGCGCGCGCACCGGGCGCGCTGTCTCCGCCTGAGCCGAGTGCTCGAGGTCGGCATCGAGCACTGTCTGCATGTCCAGCTCGACCGTCTCCTGCCCTACGTTGGCGAAGTCTGGAGCGTCGGCGCTCGCCGCGGCGGGAGGCTGCTCTGCGTAGGCCTCAGGAGCTCTGTGCTCCTCGAGGGGAACGGAGTCATCGTGGACGTCAGCGGGTACCTCGTCGGCCCCTACCGATGGCTCAGGCGGGAAGATCGGCTCCAGCGCCTCACGCTCTGCACGCGCGATATCACCCGGGTCTGCGCCGTGGCGGCGCTTGAGGTCCAAGTGTTCGCGTATGGCCTCGTCTAGCAATCCCATAACGCCTCCTAACCTTACTGCCCTCGCTGGGCGGCCCTCTGCGACTACACTTCCATCGCTGGCCGTCCCACCCGTCGGCCAGTGCTCCGTGGGGCTATAGCTCAGTTGGGAGAGCGCCTGGATCGCACCCAGGAGGTCGGGGGTTCGAGTCCCCCTAGCTCCACCATCTAGAAGTCAGTCGAACGCCCCGGTCCCGGTAAGGAGGCCGGGGCGTCAGCGTCGTCGCCCCGCTCACATCCGGCTTGAGGACCAGAGCACGGCGCTCACAATCACCGACACCAGCGCCACCACCAGTCCGATGATCCAGCCTGCCACATGCTGGGAGGTGAGGATGGCCCCGAGGGCAACGCCTATCGCCACCACGCCAAAGGTCGCCACCACGCGCACGAATGCCGACTCGAGTGGCGGGCGCTCGCGTCGCCGCGGCAGCATCGTGGGCTGGGACGCTCCCGTCCTCACGTCCGCACCCCCCGTGGAGCGCGTCAATTTCTCGTCGGCTTTCTCAGTGGGCGAGGGCATCGTCTTCCAAACATACCCGCTTACAGACCGCGCCTATTCGTTCGCGACCCGGATATGAGCGCGACGCCCGCTCAGCCCGTCCCGCTCAGCAGCGCGTCGACTTTGCGCGTCGATACCCCAGCCAGCACAATCGTGAGGGTCACACGCAGTCGGCCATGGTGATGGCGCAGGAGTGCCCGCGCGCTGCGCGTGAGCTGCAGCGTGATCGCGAACTGGCCTCTGTGGACGCCGAACGCAGTGCGAGCCAGGGGGATGTGCACCACGTGGCGATGACGATTGTGGCCACGGCCGCTGAGAACGCTTACGTTCGCCTTCAGCGTCACGCTGCCGTGACAGCTCGCCAGCGCCGGCGGGCAGCGCATCACCACTCGCACCCGACCGCGGGGGCCGGAGCGCAGGTGCGTGCTCACCAGCACAGCCAACACCGAGGGCCTCGCCGTCGGGGCCACCAGGAGCGGGGTCGCCACGGGAGGTGGGGGCACCGTTTCTTCGGTCGGGGTCAGAACCGCGATTTGGTAGGCGCTCACGGTCGATCCTGTCGCCACCATCAGGTGCCCGCCTGCCGCACTGGGCGAGGCGAAGTGATCGGCCACCCCACTGGGGAGCGTCTCGGTGTAGCGCGGCTTGCCCGTGCTCGGTTCCAGGCCGTAGAGCTTCGTTCCGCCTCCGCCGCCTGTCGCCACTGCCCAGATCAAACCGCCCGAGACGATCGGCGGCCCGTTGGCATCCGAGGGTCCCTGCCACAGCGGCGTGAACGTTCGCGCCGCTTCGTCGTATGAGAGTGCCTGTACGCCGTTCGTGCACGGCATGTAGATCACGCCGTTTGCATATGCATCGCCACCGAAGCTGCCCGCGCCGCCACACACCTGGTGGCTGTACACGGCTTCCCCGCCGCCGCTCATCGTGGCCTCGTCGATGAGGTAGCCCGTGCCGTTCTTGCCCGCCTCGAACAGCATCCCGCCGGGCAACAGCTCGGGCGAGCCCGAGCCCAGGTCGCGGTCGCTGTTGCTGTCCGCTTCCCACGTGGGAGGCTCGAAGTGCCCCGTGAGGCCGAGCGAGCCCGGGCTCAGCTCGACCACGCTGTCGGAGTAGTCGTACGTGCTCGATTTCTGGCCACCGGGCGGGTTGGGGTTGCCCGTGCTCGCATACACATTGCCCGCGCCGTCCACCGCCGGGCCGCCCGTTCCCCACACCGCACCGCCGTATTTGGCCGGTTCGGCAATGGGCACCTGCCAGTAGCTCGGCGTTGCGCCGCTCTCGGGAGCCGAGACAACCGCTCCCTTGTAGTCCGAGCAGTCGCCGTCGTTGCCACCGAAGCCAAAGATCACGTTGCCGCCGTCGAGGTTCAGCGCCGTGCGCTGCAGGATCGCCTTGGGGTCCGATTCCGGCGGGTCAACCGGTGTGCTCAGCACGCGTTCGCCGTTGCTGATGCGAAAGCCCTCCAGCAGATGCTGCGCCTGGCTGCCGTTCCACGTGTCAGCCACCGCATACAGCACGCCGTCTGTGCGGTCGATCACCGGGGTGCCCACAATGCCTACCGTCGGCGTCACGTCGCCGCACGGGAGCGCGCTCGAGGGCACCGGCGTGCCGGCGCTCGCGTGCCATACCACCTGGCCGGTGGCAGCGTTCAGCGCGTACACGTCATCGCCCACAGTTGCCACATACGCCCTCGAGCCGAGGATCAACGGCTGGCTCCAGATTGGCGCGCCGAGATCGGGTGACTGCCACGAGAGGCTGGGCGTCAGGGGGCTGCTCGCGTCTGGGTCGTTGCCCGAGCGTCCCGCGTCGCGGTGGTAGGTGGTCCAGGCCGGTTCGGCTGCGCCGGACGCCGCCGCAAGCAACGCGCAGGCCGCGAGGACAACGACGAGCGCACGGAGCAGCCTATTAACCGAGCCTCCGACATCTGAGTGCATCCCTTGCCTTTCCCCGATTCCAGCGCTTCCCAAGCGCGACTGGACAAACGAGCCAGGCGAGTTGCGTCAGACCGGCGTTCGACCCTGGGCGCGCACGAGCCCGTCGATGAACGCCAGCTTGGCCTCGATGTCCGCCGTGAGCACGAACGGATAGAGGTCCGGCGCGCCCATGCTGCGACTGATCGCATTGAGCGCGTAGGTCATCGGGATCCACGCCTCCAGCAGCGTGCCGATGTCCTGCTCGGCGTGGTCCGGACGCGCCTCCAGCGGCGCCTTGTCCGCCGTCTCGATCGAGGGGCCCTCCACGCGCACGCCGTAGGCGGCCGCCGTCTGCAGCGTGTCACACACGTGCAGGTAGTGGGCGAACGTCTCCGCCCAGTCCTCCCACGGGTGCATCGTCGCGTAGGCGCTCACGAAGTGCTGCTCCCAGCCACCCGGTGCGCCCGTCTCGTAGTAGCTGTCCATCGCCTCCTGGTAGTCCTCGCGCTCGTCGCCGAAGACCTCCCTACAGCGGCGCTCCTCGGGAGAGCCGGCCGGCACGAGGATCGGCTGGTAGTAATGGGCGATCTCGTGGCGCAGGTGTCCGAGCACCGTGCGGTAGGGCTCGCCGAGACGCATCCGCATGCGCTCCCGGTGCGCCGGGTCGGTCTCGTCCAGGTCTAGCGTGATCACGCCATCGGCATGGCCGGTGGTTACAGCCGCCTGCTCGCTCGAGAGCAAGTCGAAGGCCAGTCCGCCTTCACGCTCGTTCCAGCCCTCGACCGGCAGCTCGAGATCGACCAGCTCGAACAGCAGCCGACGCTTGGCCGCCTCCGCCGCAGCGAAGCCGCCCAGGCCGCGGGTGTCTGCGTCGTTGGGACGCGTGCGTGTCAGCACACAGCTCGCGCACAGCTCCCCTTCGCGCTCCGTCAGCCAGTTGCAGGCCGCAAGGCTTGCATTGGCACAGCGGTAGCGAGGGTCGGGCGAGCCGCTCGCCGCCACCGTGACCATCGCTCGCCGCGACGAGTCGAAGCCGAGCTCGCTGCCGCAGTTCAGGCAGCTCGTGCTCTCGAAGGTGACGAGCCGCTCGCACACCGGACAGGCGAAGGCAAGCATTCGAGCTGGCACTTTAGCCGTGTGTCTGGCTTTCCCCCACCGCTCGCCGGCCCGTGAAGGCCTGCGCTAACCCTCGACGACCACCCGCACCGTGTGCAGTAGCCGGTCGCTGGCCCCACGCACGCTTCCCCCCTGCTCGAGTGTGCGCTGCACGAACGCGAGCGTCTCCGCCGACAGGCGCTCCCCCGGAAGCACGTTGGGGATGCCCGGCGGGTAGGTCGCCAGGGACTCAGCCGCGATGCGCCCCGCCGCCTCCGCCGCGGGTACCACCTCCTGCGCTCCCAGGTAGGCCTCGCGTGGGGTCATCGCGAGCTCGCCCCAGGGCGGGGCGGCGGCAAAGCTCGCCTTTGCGCCCTCCGGTTCGAGGCCCACCCGCCTGACGACCTCCCGCAGCGCAGCCACCAGCCGCGCCGCCTCTCCCAGTCCCCGCTCGCCCATGCCGAACACGGCAACCAGCACATTCTCTCCGACCAGCTCGAGGTTGATGTCGTCGATCTCCCGCAGCAGCGGCGCGAGCTCATAGCCGCTGGCCGCCACGCCGCGCACGTCCACGGCCAGGCGCAGCGGGTCGTATGCGTGCACGCCGGGACGGCCCGCCAGACGCTCGTCGAGGACCTCCAGGCCCTCGATCGCCTTGATTTCCTCACGCGCACGGGCCAGTGTGGCCATCGTGTGCTCGAGCAGCTCGTGACCGTGGACCGCCGCCTGGCGGCGTTGGGCATCGAGCGAGGCGAACAGAAGGGAGTTGGGGCTCGTCGACTCCGTCAGCGTGACCGCGCGATCGACCGTGTCCTCGCCGATCATCCGCGTTGCTCCGTGCCCCAGGTGGAGCATTGCCGACTGCGTGAGGCTCCCCACGATCTTGTGCGTGCTCGAGATCACCAGGTCGGCTCCCGCGGCCAGCGCGTGCTCGGGCAGCGCCTCGTGGAAGGCCATGTGCGCACCCCAGGCCTCGTCCACGACAAGTGGCACACCGTGTGCATGGGCCACCTCGGCGAGCGAGCGGATGTCGGCTACTGCTCCGAAATAGGTGGGCGATATGACCCACGCCCCGACTGCGTCGGGGGTCTCGTCGAGGGCCGCCGCGAGCTTCTCCGGTGCCAGGCAGTGTGCGATCCCCAGCTCGCTGTCCACCTCGGGCGCCACGAACGTGGGACGCATCCCCGACAGGACCAGCGCATCGATCGTGCTCGAGTGCGCGTTGCGCTGCACCACGACCTCCTGCCCACGGTGGGCGAGCGCGAGGCCCGCCGAGAGGTTGCCCTGGGAGGCACCGTTGATGAGGAACCAGGCCCGCTTCGCGCCCCATGCCTGCGCGGCCAGGCGCTGGGCAGCTTCGAACGGCGTGGGCTCCACGCCCACGTCGATGCCGTGGGTCAGTGCGGGCACGTCCATCGCCAGCGCGCGCTCGCCCAGCGCCTCGAGCAGCGCCGGGTCGGCGCCCTGGCCGCCCTTGTGTCCGGGAACGTGCAGGCGCGCCGGGTTTCGCGCCGCGTAATCGCTCAGCGCGTCGAGATACGGCGTTTGCAATTGCCGATCGTCCATCGCCTCAGCTTACGCACCGTCGAAGAGTCCCTCGGCTGCAAGCCGGCGGGCAGCTTTCTCTCAGCGGCGTCACCTCTGTGGCACGGATGCAACTTACCCCTGTGAACTTCGCAAATTCACCCGACTTTGCCTTGTCCCGATGGGACCCTCGACCTACTCTCCACGGGTCCACAAAAATAGTGGCCCGGCGGTGCGCCAACACCCCGGGCCCGGCACCGAGTTGCTCAGCCTCGATGCCCGTCGATTGTCGCTCAGCTCGCCATCACTTGGCGTCCCGGGCGCATGACGCGTGCTCGGACGGACACTCGGCGCCCCACGGAGAGGAGGCGTTATGTCCCAGCCGCCGAGGCACCCCCGCGCCAAGCCGGCAGCACAGGTCGAGGAGACGCAGGTCCTCGCCGCGCTCGATCGTGCCGTCCGTCACCACGAGCGTGGTGCGCCCACAGCTCCCTCTTGGGCGATCCTCGAGCATCTGGGCGTTCCCCGTCGATCTGGCGAGGCGCGCCTGGTGCGCGCGGGGCTGAGGGCCCTCGACGCCGCCGCACAGATCGAGGTCTCCCACCCGCACGGAGTCGAGGCATGGGCGCTCACCGACAAGGGACGGCGCCGGCTGCGTCGCGCCCAGCGCGCCGGCCGACTCACGCCCCTTCCCGAGTCCCCCCAGCATCGCCGGTGGCGCGACGCCCAGACGCTCGCCGGCCAGGAGCTCGAGCGCTTCACGCGGGGGTTGCGCGAACAGCTCGAGCGTGGGCTGGCGCTGCTCGACGCGGGCGAGTCGGTGCCCTCCGACACGTGGTTCGAGTTGGCAGAGGCGCTGCGGCGCGAGTGCCGCCTGGTGGGCTCGGCGACTCACTGCCTGCGCGAGTGGCCCGAGCCCGACGAGAGCACACCCGACATCGACAGCCGTCTCGAGCCGGGCGAGGAGACGCTCGATCTGGACGCCCGCGAACGGCGTCGCGCTCTGCGCATGGGCCGGCGCAACGTGGCGCTCTGGCGAACGCGGAACTAGCTACGGCGGCGTGGCCGCCGCTTGGTCTTGGGAGCAGGCGGCGGCGGTTTCCGCTCCTGCGGAACGGGCAGATCGGCAACCAGCTCGGCGATCGACACACCGAGCGCGTCGGACACGATCAGCAGCGTCGACAGGCGGGGGTCCGTGCGGCCCTGCTCGAGGCCTCCGATGGTGGTGCGGTGCAGGTGGGCATGTTCGGCGAAGGTCTCCTGCGAGCGGAATTTGTCTTCTCGGCGACCACGGAGTTTGACCGCAAAGCGGCGCCGCAGCACGGCCATCTCCTTCGTGTAGGCATTGCCCTTGTCCACGCGCCGCAGACTGGTTCGTTGCAGCGCAAAAGTCGACAGACAATCGACTGCATCGTCAGTCGGCGGGACCCTCCGCGTCCAGGCGGGGCCAAGCACGGCAGCTCCGCTCGCGCGCGATCAACTCGAGCGCGTAGCGTCCTGCGGGGTGATCGCGGGCACTGCGCACGAGCGCGGCCGTACGCGGCGGGAGCACCTCGGGCTGGGGCAGCCGCACGCCATAGACAGCAGGGACGATCGTCGCGGCAGCCAGCGACGCAAAGGTGAGATCGGCCGCCCCAAAGGACTCCCCGCACAGGTACGGCCGACCGTCCTGCAACAGCTGCGCCACATGGTCGAACTCGCGCCACACCACCGCCTCGTCGCCGACCTCCACCCCCGCCTCGATGCTCAGCGCGTGGGCCACGAAGCGCGTCATCAGCGGCCATCCCCAGCGCAGCGTGCGATCCTCCCACGCGGGCACACCCTGGTTGTTGAAGGCGAGCAGCAGCTCCTTGACCGCGAGCATGTGCACGTAGATCAGCCGCCGGGCGGCCGGGCCGAGCCCATCGTCCAGACGACGGCAAAGGTCCTGGACTTCGCGGCGATCGGCCGCGCCGGGCGGATACAGTCGCCGCTCGGCTGGGATGCGCTCGTCGACCCAAGCGAGGATCTGCGCCGACTCCCCGACTGCGCCTTCGCTGGTCACCAGCACGGGCACCGTCGATCCTCCCCCCGCGCGTCTGGCAGCCAGGCGATGGACGCCCTGGATGTGACGCTCTTCGCGATAGACGATGTTCGCCCGGTCGAGCGCCCACCGCGCCTTCTCGCAGTAGTGGCTGATCGGGATCGTGACCAGTCGCAGCATCGCTTCAGCGAGTATGGCCCTTGCTAGGGTCAGTTGCGAGGTGGGAAGCTGACTTCCAGCCAGTCCGGGGCCGGGCACGAGGAGCGCTCGCCGAGGCCCGTGCCTCTGCCCACGCTCGAGCCGCAGTTCGAGGAGTGGCAGATCGTCCTGCACGGCCGCCGCGTGATCTACAGGGTCGCCGGCAGCGGGCCGCCCGTGGTGCTGATCCACGGCATGCTCAACTCCTCGAGCCACTGGCAGGCCGTCGCCCAGGGCCTCGCCCACGATCACACCGTGATCGCACCTGACCTGATCGGCCACGGCGACTCGGCGGCGCCCCGCGGCGACTACTCACTGGGAGCGCATGCCGCCAGCATCCGCGACCTGCTCGCGGCGATTGGCATCGAGCGTGCCAGCATCGTCGGGCACTCGCTCGGCGGTGGGGTGGCGATGCAGTTCTTCTACCAGTTCCCCCAGCGCGTCCAGCGCCTCGCGCTGATCTCGAGTGGCGGGCTCGGGCGCGAGGTCAGCCCGATGCTGCGCACGGCCGCGCTCCCGGGGATGTCGTCCCTGCTCTCGCTCACGATCCACCCTCGCCTGCTGGGCGCGCTACGTGGGAGCGGCACCCGCCTGCGCGAGCACGGGATCGGGGCGGGCGTCTACCTGCAGGCGATCGCCCGGGCGCTGCGCCCGCTCGAGAACTCCGATGCTCGCCAAGCCTTTCTGCACACGCTGCGCGCGGTGATCGACACGCACGGCCAACGCGTCAGCGCCACCGACCGATTGGGACTACTCGAGACGATCCCCACGCTGATCGTGTGGGGCGAGCGCGACCGCACGATCCCGATCGAGCACGGCCGGCGCGCGCACGCCGCCATTCCCAACAGCGTCTTCAAGACAATCCCCGGCGCGGCGCACTTCCCCCACCTGGAAGACCCCCAGGCGCTGTCCGAGCTCCTGGGGGCGTTTCTGCTCGAGACCCGACCGGGACTGATCGAGGACGGGGACTGGGGTGCGCTGCTCGCACCGCGCTCCCCGCGCTCGCGTCGGATCGACGCCGCTTAAATCAACCATCCAGCCTAGGTCTGCTGAAGGCGCCACGGCGGCGGGTACGGCAGCGGCGTCAGCTTCGCCTCGAGCTGCTCGCGCAGCGGCTCGAACGGCGGTGGCAGCGACAGCCGCTCGCCCAGGCGCTTCTCGTCCTCGTCGACCGCGAACCCAGGCCCAATGGTGGCGATCTCGAACAGCACGCCGCTCGGCTCGCGGAAGTAAACCGATTTGAAGTAGAAGCGATCGATCACCGGTGTGGGCTCCGCGCCAGCCACGAGGATGCGCTCACGCCAGGCCTCCAGCTCGTCCATCCGGGACGCAAACGCAACATGGTGGACGCTGCCCGCCCCCTGCCTGCGGTTGATCTCTGGGGGCGCGGGGTCGTAGGCGTAGACGCTGCCGCGCTGCTCGCCGCGTACCTCCCAGTGCTCCCCCTGGATGCGCTCGAAGCCAAGCCCCTCCGCCAACAGGCGCTCACTGCGCAGTGGCAGGCTGCTGTAGGCGCGCACACCCTCAAAGCCCTGCAGGGCATGCTCGGGAGGAATCTCCGGCGAGAGCGCGCTCAGTGGAGCGTCCTCGCTGTGGGCGACCACGAGCTCGTGTTCCAGGCCCTCCGGGTCGCTGAGCAGCAGGCTGTCTCCGGTCAGCTCCGAGCTGGCTCCGCTGCTCTGCAGTCGCTCGTGCCAGAACTCGAGCGCGGCCGTTGATGCGACGCGCCAGAGGATGCGGTGAACCATCCCCGCGCCTGCAACGCCCGGGGCTGCGCCGGGATACTCGAAGAACGTCAGGTCCATTCCGGGCGAGCCGTGCTCGTCGCCGTAGAACAGGTGGTAGACGTTGGGTTCGTCCTGGTTGACGGTCTTCTTCACCATCCGCAGGCCCAGCACACCCGCGTAGAACTCGACGTTGCCGACGGCGTCCCCGGTGATCGCGCTGATGTGGTGTATGCCCTCGAGCTTCATCGTCAGGCTGCCAACTCTAGCCGTCATGCCATGATCGCCGGGTGCAGGACGGATCGCTCATTCCCCGCTTTGGGCGCGCTCGTCGCGACCCCGCGCTCGTGGTGCTCGAGGGCTTTCATCCGCTCAAGCACGCCCTGCGCTTCGATGCCAACGTGCTCGAGGTGATCACGCGCGACGCAGCCGGGCTGGGTCGGCTGGCGGGAGCGCTCGCGCCCGAGCTCGCAGTGCGCATCGGCACGCTCGCCCACGAGGTCGAGCCGCCCCTGTTCGATCAGCTCGCGCCGCTGACGCCCAGCACCGGCGTGATCGCCCTCGCCGAGCGCCCCGGCGGCGAGCAGCTCAGCACGCTTCATGCCCGGCGCGAGGCTCCCGTGATCCTGCTCGAGGATCCCCGCGACCTCGGCAACATGGGCGCGTGCGTGCGCGTGGCCGCAGCGGCTGACGCGGCCGCTGTGCTCACCACCGGCAGCCATGATCCGTGGCACCCGGACGCCGTGCGAGGGGCGGCCGGGCTGCACTTCGCCCTGCCCGTCACGCGCCTCGAGGAACTCGAGGCTCTGGGTGCACTCGAGCGTCCCCTGATTGCGGTGGACCCCGACGGTGATGCCTTCGACCCAGCAGCGCTCGACCCGAGCGCCGTGCTCGCCTTCGGCACCGAGCGCCACGGCCTGAGCGAGGAGGTCGTCGCGCGGGCGCAGGCAAGCATCTCGATCCCGATGCGTCCAGGTGTCTCCAGCCTCAACCTCGCCACCTCGGTGGCGGCCGTGCTGTTCGCCTGGCGACTCAGCGCCTGAGCGCCTCCTCGCTCACAGCCTGCGGGCGAGGAGGTGGTTCAGCCCGGCTCAGGCTGACGCTCTTGCTTCCACGCCGTCCAGCAGGCGCCAGTTGCCCCGCAGCGCCTGCTCGGCGCGAAGGACCATGCGCCGCCCCTGCTCCTCGGGATCGGCGGCCGTAGCGAGCAGCTTTGCAATCAGCCCGCGGGCCTCGTGCGCGTGCTCGACGTCGAGCAGCTCGTGCACGGCGAAGTACTCGGTGGCGGGTCCTTCCTCGCTGTAGCCGTAGTGGGCGCGTAGCCCCTCGAGCTTGGTGCGCGAGATCTCCGGCTGGCCCGCCTCGATGGCATAGAGCACAGCCAGGTGCTCGAGGAGGCTCTCGCCCGCGCTCCACGCGTGCGCGCACTCCTCGGTCTCCGCCAAGCACGACTCCGAGCTTGCGCGCGGGCCTCGACTGACTCCAGCAGCGAACTCATCCCAGAGGGCCACGTGTCCTGACTCCTCCTCGGCGTGGCGGCGCAGACCCTCGGCGTATGGCGCTGGCGCCAGCTCAGCAGCCTGAGCGGACGCGTGCGCGAGGGCAACGACGGCGTGCCTGTACTCGCCCGCGTAGCAGTCGAGCTCCTCCATGCTCAGCTCACCTGCGCTCCAGCGCTCGTAGAACGGGTGCTCGAGAACGTTGATCGCCGCACGTGTCTCGTCGAGCCTTGCAAGAACATCCATCGCATATTCCCTTCGGGTCGGGTTTTGTGAACGCATTTAGAGGGAAACCTCCCTCTGATCAAGAAATTCAAGGTCGAGCAGAGGACCCCGTTGAGCTAGACGGAATCCCGTCCGCTCGTGGTGCCAGTGTGTTCTCTGGAGAGGGGCCGACCAAGAGTCATGGGGGTAGTCCGTGATCGTTTTTGTTGGTTTGGGGCTGTTTGCGAGCTTGTTCAGCACGGCCGTGGTCCTTGCCCTCGGGCGGGCGGCGGCGCGTGCCGACCAAGACATGGAGGCGCAGCTCGCGGCGGGCGGTAGCTCGCGGGGCGAGTCGCCGCAACGACGCTACGCGGGATTGGCTCGAGCCCAATCAACGATCGCGTGTGAATCGTCGATCACCGTGCCGTCATCGAGTAGGAGAGTCGGCACCCAGCGATTGCCCGTCAGCTCCTGCACCTCGCGGCGCCCGCGAGTCTGGTTGAACAAGCCCGGGAGGGGCGCGAACCCGTAGGAGCGCACCACCTCGGGTGAATGGCCGGCGTCGCGGAGGGCGTGGTAGGCGTTCGCGCACGGATGTCCACCGGGGCGCGGCGGGACGGGAAAGGTGCCCCAGCAGACGTACAGCTTCACGAGACCGTCAGCGTTCCTTCCATGCCCGCCTGACGGTGCCCGGGCACCGAGCAGTAGAAGGTGTACTTACCCGGCTTGAGCTTGACCGTGACCGTCTTGGAGGACCCCGCGAACGTGGGCGTGGCGCCGAGGACCTTGCTGCCTTCGGCGATCGTCACGTTGTGTTCTACGGGTGACATGTTGGTCATCGTGATCGTGACCGTGCCCGCTGGGGCGCTGAGCGCCTTGGTGTCGTAGCTGAGCTGGCCTTCCGGGTTGGCCGCAAGCTTCAGCGAGGTCGTGGCCCCCGAGCTCGAGGATTCCGTGCTCGTGGTTTCGGTGGCGGTGGTGCTCGTCGCGGGCGCGCTGCTCGTCGCTGACGCGGTCTTGGATCCGCCGGAGGTCACCACGGCCATCGAGACGGCTGCCAGCACGAGGACCACGGTCACCGCAATCAACCCCCGCTGCTGTCCGGCGTTGGCGGGGAAGTCGCTGCGGCGGGCTCCGATCCCGAGCGACAGCAGCAGCGCCCAGGCCACGAGCAGGCCTCCCGCTATGTAGAACGGAACCTTGCTCTTCTCCGCCCCGAGGATGGGCGCCAGCTGAACGGCGACGGTGTGCATCGGGCGCGAGCCTAGCCGATGAGGCACGGGTATGCTCCGCGAGGAGATGGTCGATGCGCTACGTACGCCCGAGGAGGCGCTCGAGGGACTGCCCGAGTTCGACTTCGTCTCGCGCTATCGCGACCTCGACGGGCTGCGCCTGGCGCACCTCGACGAGGGGACCGGCGCGCCCGTGATCTTCCTCCACGGCGAGCCAACGTGGTCGTTTTTGTGGCGCAAGGTGATCCCGCCTGTGCGCGAGGCGGGCTATCGCTGCATCGCGCCCGACCTGGCCGGCTTCGGACGCTCGGACAAGCCCACCGACATCGGCTTCTACTCCTATGAGCGCCACGTGGAGCTCACGGCCACGCTGCTGGAGGACCTCGACCTGAACGGCGCGACGATCGTGGTGCACGACTGGGGCGGGCCGATCGGGCTGCGCCTGGCGGTCGAGCACGCCTCCAGGATCGAGCGGCTGGTGATCCTCGACACGGGCCTGTTCACGGGCCACCAGAAGATGTCCGACGCGTGGATCGCCTTCCGCGACTTCGTGCAGCGGACGGAGGACCTTCCGGTGGGGATGCTCGTGCGCGGCGCGTGCAAGCGCGATCCCGGCGACGCGGTCATCGCCGCCTACGACGCCCCCTACCCCGACGCTCGCTCCAAGGCCGGCGCCCGCGCCTTCCCACTGCTGATACCCCAGACGCCAGATGCCCCAGGGGCCGAGGACGGCCAGCGGGTGCTGGAGGCACTGCGCGAGGACCGACGCCCCACGCTGATGCTGTGGGCAGACTCCGACCCGATCCTGCCCCTGGCCACGGGCGAGCGTTTCGCCTCCGCGATCGGCCGCCCGGCGCCCAAGACGATTCCAGATGCGAGCCACTTCCTGCAGGAGGATCAGGGGCCGCTGATCGGCTCCCTGATCGCCGACTGGCTGTCCGCGGGCTGATCAGCTCGCGGAGGGATCGCCGGCAGCCTGAGTGATCTGGGCCTGCTCCGCCGCGGGCTCGAGCCCTGGCTCCGAGCGGGCTGCGCGCAGCTCGTACTCGCGTCGGCGGTCGATGTCTGCCCCGGCCAGCACCCGGTCGGCCTTCAGCGCCCGCGCCATGCCCTCGGACAATGAGCGCGGGAGCACGGCTCCGAGCGCGTTGGTCCGCTTGGCCGACTTCGGCACCCACACGTCGACGATGCCTAGCTGCAGCGCCTCGACGATCGCATCGGCAACGTCCGTGGGCTCGAGGTTCGTCATCCCCCGCGCCTCGCCCAGGCCGGAGCCGAGCTCGGTGTTGACGACGAACGGCATCACGTAGCTGACGTCGATGTGCGCACCCATCAGACGTAGCTCGCCGCGGATGGCCTCCGTCAGCCCGACGACTGCATGCTTGGTGGCCGAGTAGGTGGCGCCCCCGGGAGCGCCGAACTTGCCCGCCTGCGAGGAGATGTTGACGATGTGACCGCGATCGCGGGGGATCATCCGCTCGAGCGCGAGCTTCATGCCGAGGATCACCCCGTGGAGGTTGATGTCGACCATCCGCCGCGCCGTGAGGTCGTCCTCGTCGATGAACCGCCCTACCTGCATGATGCCCGCGTTGTTGACGAGCACGTCGAGCGGGCCCAGCTGCTGCTCGGCGCCATCGAGGAAGGCCGCGAAGGAGTCGCGGTCGGTCACGTCCAGGGGCAGCGCGATCGTGCTGGCGCCGAGCTCCTCGGCGGTCTTGCGCGCCGCCTCGAGGTCCACGTCTCCAATTGCGACCTTCATGCCGTGGCGCAGGAACGCTTCGGCTGTCGCGCGTCCGATCCCACGCGCTGCTCCCGTGATGGCGGCGGTCTCTCCTGCGAGGATGCGGGGCTGCTTGGCCATGGTCCCTCCTGGGTCCTCTGAGAACGAAGTCTTGCCTGCAAAGCTAGCGCGCCGTCGAGGCGGGCGTGCGAATCTCGGGTAGTAGGCTGCAGACATGCCGTTCTTCTCCTATGAAGGGCAGCGCCTGGCCTACACCGAGTTCGGGGGCGGACCCGCAGCGCTCACCCCAACCGGCACGCGCGGACGCACGGCGAGGCGCTCGGGGGGGCGGGCCAGGCCGCTGATCCTGCTGCACGGCCTGCTGCTCTCACAGGAGATGCACAGGCCGCTGGCGGAAGCCCTGGCGGCACACGGCAACCACGTGATCACGCTCGATCTGCTCGGCCATGGCCAATCCGATCGGCCCCGCGACATGTGGCGCTATTCGATGCCCGGCTTCGGCGATCAGGTGGTCGCGCTGATGGACCATCTGGAGATCGAGCAGGCGGCCGTGATGGGCACCTCGCTCGGGGCCAATGCTGCGCTCGAGACCGCCGCCAGATACCCACAGCGGCTGCGCGGGATGGTCATCGAGATGCCCGTGCTCGACAACGGCCTGCTGGGGAGCGCCCTGGCCTTCACGCCGCTGCTCGTATCGCTCACGTTCGGGGAGCCGATCATGAAGCTGGTGGCTCGCGCCACGCGTGCGGTGCCACGCCGGCTGCTGCCCCACTACGGCAACGTCGTGTTGGACACCGTGCGCCAGGAGCCCGGGCCCGGCGGCGCGCTGCTGCAGGGCCTGTTCTTCGGTCGCATCGCCCCTCCCCGCAGCGAGCGCTCGACCTTCCTCACGCCCACGCTCGTGCTCGGGCACCCGCGCGACCCCGTGCACCCCTTCTCCGATGCCGGAATGCTCGCCAAGGAGATGCCCAACGCGCGGCTGCTCGAGGCCAACTCGCTGGTCGAGCTGCGCGTGCAGCCCGAGCGCCTCACGGGCGAGATCGCGTCCTTCCTCGATGAGATCTGGAGCGCCGGCAAACGCGCCAAACGGCCGAGCAGACGCGGCGCCAAAGTTGCGCCCGCCAAGCGCTCGCCGGCCAAACGGGCGCGCGCGAGCTCCGGCTAGAGACGCTGCCTAGGGGGCAGGGAAGAGTTCGATTTCGTTGACGCTCACGTGGCCGGGCGCCGCGGGGGTGCCGACCGACTTGGCGGGTGCGCCGCTGATCCACAGCACCACGTTGGTAAAGCTTTTCTTCTGATCGCGCAGTTTGATGCGCACGTGCTTCTTCGAGATCACCTGCAGGTGGCTGACGGGGATCCAGGCCGGGTCGGTGATCGAGGTTGGCGCCTTTGCCGCAGCGGTGGCATACACCTGGACGGTCATCCCCAGAGTCGGGGTGATCAGCTCGAGCGCTGCCAGCTTGTGCGGCGTCTTGAGGCCGATGAGCACGCCGTCGGCCATTTTCGGCGCTGTCGCGGGCTCGACGAGCGCGCTCCAGCCCGTCGTCGGGTCGCCGTCGATCGTCAGGCTGGGATCGCCGAAATCGCTTTCGGGATAGTTGTAGGGGTTGTAGGTGGAGGCTGCGTCGGTGTCCAGCAGGATCGACGCCGGTTTCGATCCTTCGGCTTCTGTGCCAGTGGCGCTCGAGGGCGTCGTTTTAGTCGCGGGTTTTTCGCTGCTCGGCGGGGGGGTGGTGGTGGTGTTCGCCGGCGTGGTGATTTTCGGCGTCGGCGTGGCCGTCAATGGGATTTTCGGCGGTTTGACAGCCGTGGTGGGCAGGCTCGTTTTGACGCTCGGCGTGATCGGCAGCGGGGTGGTCGCTGTCGTGGTGGGTGTGGAGGTCGTGGGCGCGGGGACCTGGGCGACGGTCATGGTCACCGTCGCCGGCTTGTGCGCTTCTTTGTCGAGCGCAGCGAACGCCGCCGCCGCGGCACCAAGCGCGAGCACCACCGTGAGTCCGATCAGCGTCGCGGCCGAGCGCCAGCTGGAGGAGGAGAAGCTGCCCGGCTCGCCCGCACCGCACTGCAGGCACCAGTCCTGCCCAGGGACCATCGCCGCGCCGCATTTGGCGCAGCTGTGCTCAGGCGGCGGACCGCTCGCTGGCGGCTCCGGCCCGAGGGGGGCCGCTGCGCCGGGCTGCCCCGGCTCGCCGGCTGGAGCAGGCGGGGAATCGGCAATAGCTGTAGCCACTGGCTTGAATTCTAGCTTTAGGACGAGCGGCCCCGCGCCGGCAGGGGATCGTGCCCCACTCAGCGAGGAACGGGCGGCCCTCCCGCCACGATGTCGCGCCCGGTCGGGTGGAGGTTCTCGTCGAGCTCCAGCTGCCAGTAGTAACGGGTGAACGTCAGGCCCGAGCGAAACTCTCCCACGTGTGGCTCGATCAGCTCGCCGGCGGCCATCCGCACGAGCAGCTCGGGGTATGTACGGCCCTCGTGAGCGGCGTATGCAGGGGCCGGAAACGCGCCGCCGAAGCGTGTGTTGACGTCGGTTATCCCAAGCCCGATGTCCGGGTCGCGGAAGACCTGGATCGTGGCCGGGCCGACGACGGCAAGGGTCTCCATTGTCAGGCGCGCCAGCTCGATCAGCTCCTGGTCGTGGATCACTTGGCCCTTGATCGACTCGCCCCCGCGCGACTCGAGCATGGTGCGCGGGATCGCGTTCACACAGCGGCCGTCGAGACCGCCGAGACAGTCGATCGAGAGCTCGGGCCCGTTCATCGCGCGCTGGACCATCGTCGCCTCCTGCACGTAGTCGACGAAGAAGCGCGCCTGGGCGGCGTCGCGGGCGAGGTGGATCGAGCGCGCTCCCGAGCCCTGGCGGGGCTTGATCATCACCGGGTAGTGCAGCGCATCCAGGTCCGCGTCGGGGAGGACCGTGGGGGGCGAGGGCAGCCCGAGGCGCTCGAGCAACAGGTGTGCCTCGTACTTGTCATACATCGCACGGGCGACCTCACTGGAGGGGACGAGCGCGGGAAGCAGCCCCTGCTCGCGGGCGCGGGCGAGCACCTCGATGTCCAGATCGGTCAGCGGCAGCACGGCGCCCACCCCGTGGGACTCGCACAGCTCCTGCAGCGCCGGGACGTAGCCGGGGTCCTCGATCCGAGGAACAGCCACGTGCACCTGGGCCGCATACTGCGCGGGAGCGAGCGGCGAGGGGTCCGCGGCCACGGTCCTCGTCAGCCGCGCAAAGCACGAGACGATGTCGTAGCGCTTGCCCACCCCTGTGAGCAGGATCGCTGGAGGGCTCACAGCCTTCCCTCCCAGCCGCCGGCCGCTCCCTTGTAGAGGCCGGAGCCGCCGAGCACCATGGCGACGGTGCGCCACAGGATCCGCACGTCGAGCGCGAGCGAGCGGTGCTCGACGTAGTAGAGGTCGAGCTCTATCCGGTCCGCCCACGGCAGCGAGGCGCGGCCGTTGACCTGCGCCCACCCCGTTATCCCCGGCCGCAGGCTCAGCCGCCCCCGCTGGCGCTCGGTGTACTGCTCGACCTGCACCGGCAGCGTCGGGCGCGGCCCGATCAGCGACATCTCGCCGCGCAGCACGTTGACCAGGTTGGGCAGCTCGTCGAGCGAGGTCCTGCGCAGCAGCGCCCCCACCCTCGTGATCCGCGAGTCGTTGGCATTGACCGCGAGTCCCGCCCCCAGATGCTCCGCCCCGTCGACCATCGTGCGCAGCTTGAGCACCTCAAATGGGTGCCCGCCCAGTCCCGCTCGGCGCTGGCGATAGATCACCGGGCCAGGGCTCTCCAGCCGAATCGCAAGCGCCGCCAGCGCAAGCAGCGGCGAGCTCAGCGCAAGCACCGATGCGGACACCACGATGTCGACGAGGCGGCGAATCACCGTCCGGACAATACGGCCCCCCGGCCGTCAACGGGTGCCCTCGGGGGCCTCCCATGAAGCCTCGGTCCCATGGCGCAGCCAGTCCCACAGCCCGGCGGCGGGTGAGGCGGTGGTGAGGACGTAGTAGCGGGCGATCAGCAGCGGGCGCAGCGGCACCGCCCCCGCCAGCGCTGCAGCGAGCAGCAGCGCGAGCTGCAGGGCGAGCGTGACCGTGTACAGCACCTCCGCGCCGGCCAGGACGGCCGCGAGGTTGGCGACGAAGGCGAAGAGATGCAGGAACGGGGTGGCGTAGCGGAGCACGCGGTGGGAGAGGATCATCACGGCGTAGCCCGGCGAGTATCCGCGGGGGGAGAGCATGCCGCCACGCAGGACTATCGGCCAGGTGTGGCTCATCATCCGCCGCTTGCGCGCAAACTCTCCGAGCAGCGACGGCACCATCCGCTCGCTGGCGCGGGCCTGCGGTACGTAGACGGCGCGCCAGCCACCCTTGACCATGTTGAAGGGCAGCGAGAGGTCGTGGCCCATGATCGGGTCGACGACCTTGTAGGACGTGCGGCGAGCGGCGTAGATCGCGCCGTTGCCCGCCGTGATCGAACCCAGTCGTGACTCGAGCGCGCGCACGCCCAGCTCATAGCGCCAGTACACGCCCTCCTGATTGCCCTCGCCGGCCTCCTGCACGAAGCGCACCTGCCCGCAGGCGTAGCCCACGTGGGGGTCGGAGAAGGCGCCCACCAGCACCCTGGCTGCGTCCGCCTCCCAGAACGAGTTGGCATCCGAGAAGGCGACGATCTCGCCCCGGGCCTGCTCAACGGCTGCGTCCTGCGCGCGGATCTTGCCGCCGCGGGGCAGCTCCAGCACGAGGTCCGCGCCGGCCACTCGGGCTCGATCGGCGGTCGCGTCCGCGCAACCGTCACAGGCCACGATCACCTCCAGCAGCTCGCGGGGATAGTCGAGGGAGAGGGCGTTCTGTACCTTGGCCGCGATCACGCTCTCCTCGTCATGCGCCGCCACGATCAGGGAGAGCTGGGGCAGGGGAGCACCCGGACCGTCACCAAGCGCAGGAGACGATCGCGAGATTCCCGGGCGCATCCGTACGAGCAAGGCGAGCGCAAGCGCGTATCCCACCTGCGTCCACACGATCAGTGCAGCGCACAGCCAGAACAGGATCTCCAGGGCGAGCACCGCTGGGATTCTGGCGGACACAGGCCCGGCGCGAGAGCGAGTGAGCGCCTAACGCTCTTTGAGCTGCCCGTAGAGCGCGAGCGTCTGGCGGGCTGTTGCCTCCCAGGAGTACACATCCTTTGCTGCCGCGCGAGCGCAGGCTGCGAGCTTCGCCAGGGCACCGCGATCGCCCAGCAGCTCGCCCAGCGCACCATGCAGCGCGGCCGCATCCCCGCTCGGGAACGTGCGCGCCGCCCCTGTGGCGGCCACCTCGGGAAAACCACCCACATCGCTCAGCAGCAGCGGCTTGCCAAACGCAAGCGCGGTGAACAGCACGCCGGACTGGTCGATCTCACGGTAAGGCAGCACCACGAGGTCGGCGCGGCGGAAGTAGGCGGGGAGCTCGGTGTCGCCGATGAAGCGCGGCACGAAGCGCACACCGGGAGGCGCTGCCTCGATCAGCCCCGAGATGTCCATGCGGGGCATCCCCGCGATCCACAGCTCGGCGTCCTCGATTCCCCGCCACGCCTCGAGCAGCAGGTCGATCCCCTTGTAGGGGCGCATCAGGCCGAAGCACAGCACGACCGGCTTGTCGGTGGCAAACGGCGGCGGTGCGTCGGATGGACCGGCATCGCTCAGGTGGGTGAAGGCGCCGTGGGGGATCACGTGCACGCGCTCGCCGTCCACGCCGAGCTCGCCGGTGAGTCGTTCGGCGCCGTGACTGGAGTGCACCACGATCGCGTCGAAGCGCTCGTAAAGGCGCCGCTGTGCAGCGCGTTGCCCTGGTCGCGGCTCGCGCGGGAGGATGTCGTGCGCAGTCAATACCAGCGGGTGCGTTGCCGGAAGCAGATGGCCGTCGAGGTGCTGGACGGTCAGCCACTGAAAATGCACCACGTCCGCCGCTCTGGCGGCGCGTCGGTAGCGGAGCATGTCGGGGACGTGCTCGACGAGCTTGGCCACCCTCCGGGCCCGGGCGTCGGGGATTCGCGAGGCCAGCCGGTAGAAGCTCCCGCGGCGGCGGTAGCCGTGGGGCTGAGCCACGGGCCCGTAGGCAAAGCGGCTGGTGAACAGCTCCACGTCGGCGCCCTGGGCGCCCAGGGCACTGCACAGGGCGTGGTCGTAGGGTGGCGTGAACGCGGAGGGATCGACGATGTGAACGTGCACCGCAGCGGACAATAGGCGTGGATGCAACGAGAATGCGTGCAATGAGCTCCCCCGGGTCACCTGACCAGGCCCCTGCCCCCTCGAGCGAGATCGAGCTGAGCTACTGCGTGGTGAACACCTCACAGCGCGAGCTGCTCGTACGCGGCCTCGATGCGATCGCCCGCGAGCGCGCGGTACTTGGCTTCGCCACCGAGGTGCTGGTGCTCGACAACGGGTCGCGTGACGGGTCGGCCGAGGCCGCCCGCGCCCACCCGGCGGTCGATCGCGTGATCGCGCTGGGCGAGCGCCGCGGTAAGGCTTTGAACGACTCGGAGCTCCTACGTAGTGCGCACGGGCGCTACGCGCTGTTGCTCAACGAGGACTCCGAGCTTCAGCCGGGGGCGAGCATGGCCCTGTGGCAGGCGCTGCAGGAGGACCCGCGGGCAGCTTGCGCAGGTGCGCGGCTGCTACGCCCAGACGGTAGCCCGCAGGCGTGCGCGTGGCGCTTCCCCACCCCCATGACGGCACTCGTGGGCGCGGTGTTCCTGCACCGCCTGTTGACGGTGCAGAGCACAGGTGAGAAGACCCGCGCGGTCGACTGGTGCCAGTCGGCCGCGTTGCTCGTGCGCACGGAGGCGGCGCGCGAGGTGGGCTGTCTCGATCCCGACTTCTTCGTCTACTCGGACGAGGTCGACTTCGCCCGCCGGCTGCGCGATGCAGGTTGGATCAGCGTGTATGTGCCTGGGGCTGTTGCCATCCACCACGAGCAGCTGGCCACTGACACGGTGCCCGAGCGGAGGATCGTGGAGATGGCCAGGGGCCGTGAGCTCTACATGCAAAAGCACCACTCCCCGGCCGCCGCGCTGGCGGTGCGCTGGCTGACCGCGTGGCCGTACGCACTGCGGGCACTGGCCGCGCTCGTGCTGCCCGGTCACTCCGCCAGACGCTACTGGCGCCAGGTCACTGCGACGCTGCGCCCCGGACGGGGCGACGGCCTGCGCGAGGCGGCCGCTCGATACAACGCCGAGAGCTGACGCCCAGCTCCTCCATCAGCGCGCCGACCACGGCCGCGTCGAGCTGCGAGCCGGCGACGCGGCGTAGCTCCGTACGGGCCTGCGCGAGCGTGCGCGCTGCTCGGTAGGGACGGTCGGTGACCATCGCCTCGTAGGTGTCGCAGGCGGAGATGATGCGCGCGGCGAGCGGGATCTCCTCGCCGGCCAGGCCGTCGGGGTAGCCGCGGCCGTCCCAGCGCTCGTGGCTCGCGCGTACGGCGGGGGCGAGGTGGGCAAACGCCGGGATCCGCGCCACGAGATGCCCACCGACGGCGGCGTGGCTCTGCATCACCTCCCACTCCTCCTCGTCCAGGGCCCCCGGCTTGAGCAGGATCTCGCTGGGCACGGCCACCTTGCCGACGTCGTGCAGGAGCGCTGCGTAGCGGACGTCACGGGCGCGGCAGTCGGGCTCTCCGAGCCGCAGCGCCACACGCTCGGCCAGCTCGGCCACCTGCTCCTCGTGCGAGGCGGTGTACTCGTCCTTGGCCTCCACTGTGCTCATGAGCGCGGTGAGCGTGGTCGTGAACGTCTCCTCGAGGTCGCTGACGAGCAGCCCCCGGTGCACGGAGGAGCCGAGGCTGGCGGCCACCGCCTCGACCAGCACGGCGTCGGCCTGACTAAAGGCTTCCGGCTCGGGAGCCTCGAGGTTGAGCACGCCCCACACCGCGCCGTCGACCAGGATCGGCACGCTCAGCTCCGAGCGCGGGTCGGTCTCGGGGTCGCGCACGACGTAGTCGCCGTCCTCACGCGTGTCGCTCACGAGCGCTGTTTGACCTGACCGCGCCACGCGTCCGTTGATCCCGTCCTGGACGGACTGCTCGAGCAACAGGAACTCGGTCATCACCTCGGCCAGAGCGCCACTGCCGGCGATCAATCGCAGGATGCCGTCGGAGTCCAGCCGCTGGACGGCGGCGAGATAGAAGGCGAAGGTGCCGTGCAGCTCCTCGACGACCATCTCGACCATCTCCTGCACCTCGTTGGTCGCTGCCAGGCGCGCGTTCAAGCGTGTCGCCAGGCGCAGCTGCGCGCGCAGATAACCGAGCTCGCCGACCGAGGCCATGCTGCGCGAGCGCTTGTCCTCGTGGTGGCGACGCAGCGCCTCCGCCCGGCGCAGCCGCTCGCGTGCGCCCACGGGCTGCTGTCCTCCAGCCTTCGGCTGCTCGACGGTTGCGACGGAGACTTCGCGCATGGGTCGCGTAATCGGTCCATGTGCCCGTCCGCTTGAGCCGGGAGCACCCGATTTCGTCAGACGTCGCGCAGCGGGTCCTCGGCGTAGGCCTCCACTTCACCGTGGCCCGCGCGGAAGGCGGCCGCGCGGCGGCGACCCTCGACGACGAGCGCCCGCGCCCCCTCCAGCTCGTGGGGATGGAAGAAACGACTCGCCAGCAGCGCCCCCGGCACGAGCGCAAGCCAAGCGATCCGCGCGAGCAGCCCCACCGCGCCGTGGCTCGGCAGCAGTAGCTCGCCGCTGATGGCCACCCCCGCCAGGATCGCGCTCAGCTGCGCCAGACGCAGCCATTCGAAGCCCACCTTGAACAGGCCGCGGGTGAGAGCGTACATGACGATGAGCATCGCCGCATAGGCCCCGCACAGCGCAATGCCCGCGCCCGCTATCCCCAGTCCGGCGCCGCTTCCGGGCACGAGCACGAGCAGCAGCACCACGTTGACGGCAAGCCCGACGGCCGCTGCCGGGAAGTTGCGCGAGGTGACGCGTGCGCGCCCCGAGATGGCGACGAACACCAGGTACAGGCCATACAGCGCCCAGCCCAGCGCCAGCCACGGCAGCGCGCGGTAGGCGTCGAAGTACCTGTGTGCGGCCAGCAGCCTCACCATCCAGCGTCCGAGCAGCTCCACCGCGCACACGACCACGCCGGTGGCCAGCGCGTAGTAGGTGGTGACGAGCGAGTACAGCCGCGCTGCCTCCTCGTCGCTCTCGATCGAGTAGGCCAGCGGCGGCCACGCATACTGGAACCCGCGGACCGCCACGAACACCACCGTCGCGAGCTTGATCGCGACGGCGTACAGCCCGGCCGCGCCGTGCGAGTAGGTCCTGAACAGGTAGAAGCGGTCGGCCACCTGCAGCGCGTAGACGCTCGCGTCGGCCGGCACCGTCGGCAGGCCGAAGCGGAGCATCGCGCGGAGGTCGGCCAGGCGCACACGCAGCGAGAAGCGCGCGCGCAGCACCCACCACAGACCCAGCACGACGAACGCCGAGGCGGCGAAGTTGCCCAGCAGCAACCCGCGCGCGCCCTGGCCGGCGAATACGACCAGCGCGATCGTGAAGGCCACCGTCATGGACACGTTGGCCGCCGAGGCGAGCACGTAGGCGCGGGCGCGCTCGTCCACGCGCAGCTGCGCGTAGACCATCTCCAGGTTGGTGAACGCCCACAGCCCGAGCACGGCGCAGTCGAACAGCAGCGGGTCGCGGATGCCGATCAAGAGCTTCGAGAGGTCGCCCGCGAACAGCAGAGCCAGCAGCGAGGCGAGCGTCGTCGTCCAGGCGACGGCGGCCGTGGCCGTGCGCGCGATCCGGGTCCTGCGCTCGGGGTCCTCGTCGTCGAAGTAGAAGCGGATGAACGCCTCGCCAACCCCCACGCGCAGCAGGATGCTCGACAGGATCACCGCCGTCAGCAGCGATTCGGCCGCGCCGTAGGCTTCGGGGTTCAGGTGGTGGGTGTACAGCGGCAGCGTGAGGAGCGCGAGCCCCTTCGCCAGGATGTCCCCGAACTGGTAGGCCGCACCCGTCGTGACGAGACGCTTGAGGTAGCCGAGCACAGCGTCACCGGCTGTCGTGGCCGGCGGGACTGGAGAGAACCGTGGCGGGAGCCGCGCCCTCGCCCGCCCGCGCCAGCGCCACCCCGATCGCCAGCAGCGCCCACGTGAAGGGGTCCTCGAGGAAGTCGGCGTAGGTCCAGGTGTGGAGCACGAGCGCGGCGAAGCACGCCGCCACGGCGATCCGCGGGGGCGAGCGCCCGGCGCCGCGGAAGAGCACGAAGAAGGCTGCGAGCAGCAGCGCTATGTAGAGCCCGAGGCCGAGGATCCCCTGCTCCGCGGCGACGGTCACGGGGATCGTGTGCGAGGCCGATGTGGCGTTCTGGGCACTGGCTTCGCTCACCTTGCTGTGGCGCTTGTACTCCACTTCGAAGGACCCCGCGCCATAGCCCTCGAGCGGGCGTTTGGCGAACAGGTCGAGGCCCCCCGAGATCAGCTTGGTGCGGCCGCTGGTCGCGTTGCTGGTCGATCCGCTGGATCCCTTCAGGCCGAAGTGCAGGCTGGTGGGCGCCACGAGCACGACCACGCCCGCGAGCGCCACCAGCGAGCAGGCCGCATACAGCGTCGCGCGCGTATCCCAGCGCCACGCGGCCAGGATCGTCAGGCCGAGCAGCAGCGCGGCGATGCTCGACTGCGAGAAGCTCGTGACCAGCCCGCCGAGCAACCATGCCAGCACGAGGCCCCCGAGCGCGATGTCGCGGCGGCGGGCGCTCCACAGCACGACCGTCGTGAGGGCGATCATCACCAGCGCGAGGAAGCGGCCGTAGATGTTGGGGTCGAAGAACAGCGAGTTGACGCGGAAGTAGTTGTCGTACTCGTTGGCCGCCACCACCTTGGGGTTCAAGAACAGCGACTTGCGCGCGTACTCCACGAAGCCCACGCCCGCGAAGATCACGGCCAGCGCGACCATCACACCCAGGCAGCGCAGCAGCAGCTCACGCGTCCAGCGCACTTCGCGCAGCAGCACGAACAACAGGCCGAAGGGGATGTAGAAGAACGCGATGTTCTCGCCCGCCCGCGCGTGATCGGCCGAGTAGATCGCCTGCAGCGCATACAGCCCGACGGCCGCCAGCAGCAGCCATTCGAGGCCCCTGGGCGTCCTCCAGAAACGCAGCTCGGTGATCGCAGCCGGGGATTCGCCGGAACGAGCAGCCCCCGCGTCAGTCGACTCGCGACCACGGGCGAGCAGCCGTGGCAGCAGCTGTGCGAGCACGCCCGCGGCCACCACCAGATACAGGGGGATGAGCAGGTTGACTGTCTTGCCGTCGGTGGAGATCGGCAGCCGGAACGGCAGCGCGAAGATCGCCAGCAGCGGAAACGCCTCCTCGTGGCGGCGCATGACCGCGACGAGCGCCGCGACGATCACCAGCGCCACGGCGGCGCCGGCCGCGAGTGTCCCGGCGCTCGGCAGGCGCGTGCCCGCCGTCAGGGCGACGGCCGCGCTCATGGGCCCACCAACGTGAAGCTGCGGGGCGAGAGCACCGGCTGGCTGCGGCCACGCAGGCTCACGCGAACCCTGTATTCACCCGGTGGCGCCAGCGCTCCGGGATTGCGGGGCACGATGATGGCTCGTCCCGATTCGGTCCTGATCGTGGTGAAGCCGGAGGCGCTGCCCCGGCGCCCATCCCAGCGCAGCGAGAACTGTTTGTAGCGGGGCACGTGGCGGGCGCGCACGAGCGTGGCCACGAGGTTGCCGTCGGAGTCGATGATCGTCACGGTGACCGTGCCGGCCTCGGCGAGCTTGAACGAGATCTCCTCCTGTTTGAGGTGGCCCGCCGGCGTCGGGGAGAAGCGCGGCGTCAGCTTGAAGTCCTGGACTGCGGTGGGCGTGTGCTTGAGCCGTTGGGTGATGAAGAACGCCGCGAAACAGGCCACGACCAGCAGTGCGAACACCGCGCGAGCCAATGGGTCGCGGCCCTCCCCTCTGACCTGGCCTGCGTCCCCCATATCCTCGAGCGCGGCCGGTGCGCCCGTCAATCCCCGCCGCCCAGGGCGAACCGCTCGACCGTGTCCGAGCGCAACCCCAGCCTGAGCGTCTCCAGCGAGAGCACGTCCGCGGGCGCGATGTTGCCGAGGTTGCACTCGGTGCCAAACCGCTTCAGCAGCCATACCTGCTGCTGCTGCAGGGGGGCGTCGAAGATCAGTCGGTCCTGGTCGATCGAGTGCACGATCTCGTCGATCAGGCCCGTGCGCACTTCGCCGTTGGCACGGTAGATGCCAGCCGTGCCCGACTCGCGCGCCTCGGCTATGACCTTCCATGCGCCCGCATCGAGGTCGCGTTCGATCTGCTCCACCCACACGTAGGGGGCCATGATGAAGTCGGCGTCCTTGCTTCCCACCTCGGCGAACACGGTGAACTCGCCTGAGAGCCGTTCGATCAGCTCGCGCTTGACGTTCGCCGCGAGCTCGATCGTGCCGTCCGAGATCTCCACGTGGCGCAGGCCGAGCTCGCGCAGCCACGCAACCAGCCCGTCGACGCGGCCTTGGCGGATGGCGACCTCTGTGAGCGTGCCCCCGAGCACCACGGGGATGCCGTGGGCCGCGTAGCGCGCGAGCTTGGGCTTCAGGTTGGCCGTCACGAGGGCCGTCCCCCAGCCCAGCTTGACGATGTCTACGGCCGGTCCTACGACCTCGAGCAGGCCGTCGACCTCTGCCACCGACAGGCCACGGTCGATCACGTGGGTGATGCCTCGCTCGCGCGGCTTGGTGGAGCGCGCTGGGATGTCCAGGAAGTGGGCTATGGCAGCTTCGCGGCCTCGTCGGCGCCGACGATCACCACTACCTTGGCCGTGCCCGCAAGCGTTGCAACGGCGGATTCCAGCGGCTGCACGTGCGTGACGCCGAGCGTGCGGGCCACTCCTTCTGCGTCGGCCTGGTGGCCGGTCGCGTACTGGACGACCGTGACCTGGTTGGCGCCGGGCGGGCTGCCGCTGAGAGCGGCCGCCTGTGAGTAGCCATGCTGTTGCAACTGGCCTGAGATCTGGTGGGCCAGCCCGGCCTTTTCGGTGCCGTTGAGCACCGTGACGATCGTTTCGGCGGGGTTGGCCGCGTGGCCTGCGGAGCTCGAGGCTTTGGAGGATTTGCCGTGGTGGGCTGCGGTGCTGGTCCTGCCTGCGTTCGTCGTCGTTGCACCAGAGGTGCTCGTGGAGGCGCTCTTGGTCGAGCCGCCGCCGCCCGCGAGCAGCACGACCGCAACGACGACCACGACGATCACCGCGGCGAGGATCGCCAGCGTCGTCCTGCCGGGCGAGCGGCGCGGGGACCCGGTACTCCGGCGCCCCTCGGTGGAGGCTGTGGGGGTTGCCCGTGCCGTGGACGGCCTGGGACGGGCGGAGGGGGCGCCCACAGCGCCTGCCGGCGGCCGCTGCTCCGCGCGTCGAGGCGACTGGGGGGCAGGAGGAGCCGGGGGGCGACGCGGGGGGCTCCCGGGCAGCGGCGGACTGGGCGCTCGCGGAGTCGCACTCGCCGTGGCTCCTGCCGTGGCGGCCGCTGTGGCCGGCGCAGGCGTCGACGGGCGAGCGCTGGCAGGCGCGGCTTGCGCCGGTGCGCCCACGGCGGGTGCAGGTGCAGCCGTGTTGGGGGTCGAGGCGGGGGAGCGCGAGCTCTGCGCGGCTCCTGCCGCTGAGGCCGGGGCGCCGACCGGGACGGAGCTCGCCGGCGGAGCGGCCTGGGGGGCGGCGGGGAAAGCCGGTGTCGAGACGGCGGGGGTGGGCGACGCCGCCGGGCGGGTCGGGAGGCCCGGCTGCCCTGGAGCCGCCGGCGAAGGCACGGGTGCGCTGGCGGATGCGGGTGGCTGTGCGCCCGCGCCCGGGACGCCTGTGGCGGGGCTCGCCAGCGGCTGAGCCGGGGGGGCGGGCTGACCCGGAGTGGCGGGGGAAGCGATGGCAGGCTGCTGTGGCGCGCCCGCCGCCGGCGTGCCGGCGGCGGTGAGCGGCTGGCCGGCCACCGGCTGTGCAGCCGTTTGTGGGGCTCCCACCACGCGGGTGGGCGCGGCTGCGCCGGTGCCCACGGCAGCTGTGCGGTTGTGGATCGGCGCGGCACGCGGAACCGGGCGGGCGACGGGCGCCCCTGGGGTCGGCTGCTGCATGCGTGCGGCGGCTGCCGCTGCGACCCGCTGCTCGATGTCGGCGTCGCGCTCAGGCGCGCGGCCGGCCCACTCGCGCAGGCGTTTGAGCTCGCGCCCCTGGGAGAACACGAGCAGCGAGAGCACGGCGATGCCGACGACCGCGGCAAACGCCGCGATCGCCCCGATCTGGGTGAAGGTGCTCGAGAGCGAAAGCGCGAGCGGCGAGAAGATCATGAATTGGGGGAGTGTACGAGGGGAGCAGGCGCCTCGCGCTGAGTGTCGAGTGGCTCCGCCTGAGGGTCGTTCGTGTCGTGGCGCTCTGCTGAGAGCTCTGACACCTTGGCCGCGAGCCCGGCGGCGTCGCCCTCGAGCACCAGCAGGCCGATCTCGGCGAACATCGACTCGACCTCCTCGACCGCCAGCGGCTCGCGGTCGGCGAGCAGGATCTTCTCCGCCTCGGTGGGCCGCGCGTGCTCGTAGCTGTTGAACAGCTCCTCGTGGAGCTTCTCACCGGCACGGGCGCCAACGATCTCGATGTCGATGTCGCGGTCGGGATCGAGACCCGACAGGTCGATCATGGCGCGGGCGAGCTCGACGATGCGCACCGGCTCGCCCATTTCGAGCACGAACACGTCTGCGCCCCGCCGCCGAGCAGGCGCCGACGTCGACCCTCGCTCTGCGGCGCCGGCGGCGAGCGCGCCCGAGCGGATGATCAGCTGCACTGCCTCGGGGATCGTCATGAAGTAGCGGGTCATGCGCTCGTCGGTGACCGTCACCGGGCCGCCGCGCTCGATCTGGCGCCGGAAGATCGGGACCACGCTGCCCGAGGAGCCGAGCACGTTGCCGAAGCGCACGGCCGCGTAGCGCGTGGCCGGGAAGCGGGCCGTGGCGGCCTCGAGGGCGAACTCGGCGAGCGCCTTGGATGCGCCCATCACGGTCGCGGGCTCGACGGCCTTGTCGGTGGACACGAGCACGAAGCGCTCCACCCCGAGCTCGCCCGCGACGTGGGCGACGAGACGGGTGGCGAGCGCGTTGTTGCGCACCGCCTCGACGGGGTTGGCCTCCATCAGCCCCACGTGCTTGTAGGCGGCCGCATGGAAGACGACCGTGGGGCGGTACTCGGCGAAGACCTCGCGCATCCGCTCCTCCTCCTTGCAGTCGGCCAGCACCGCCGCGAGCATCGAGGCCGGGACGTGGCGCTCGTCTTCGAGCTCGCGCTGGATCGAGAAGAGGTTGTCCTCGGCGTGGTCGAGGAGCACGATCCGGTGCGGCTCCACACGCGCTATCTGCCGGCACAGCTCCGATCCGATCGAGCCGCCGGCACCGGTGACGAGCACTGTCGCGCCGCCCAGGTAGGCCCCCACGCGCTCTAGCTCCATGTGCACGGGCTCCCGGCCGAGCACGTCCTCGACACGCACCTCGCGCATCTGGCGGGCCAGCGCGCCTCTGGTCTGCAGCAGCTCGAACACGGTCGGCAGCGTCCGCACGGGGATCGCCCGGGCGCGGCACTCGCGCACGATCCGCGCACGGGTCGAGCCTGGCGCGGAGGGGATCGCGATGATCACTTCGTCCGGCTCGGCCTCGTCGAGCACACGTGGGAGGTCGGCTTCGGTGTTGCCCCGCACGCGCACCCCGTCGATGCGCAGCCGCCGCTTGCCGGGATCGTCGTCGAGGAAGCCGACGGGAACCAGCCCGAGCTCGCGGTTGCGCAGGATCTCGCGCAGCACCAGCCGCCCGCCGTCCCCCGCCCCGGCGATCAGGACGCTGCGGGTGCCCTTGCCCCCGCCGCGAAAGGCTGCCAGCGGACGGCGCTCGTAGAAGCTGCGCGCGATCGCCCGTACCCCGACGAGGAACACGAGCGAGAGCAACGCAAACAGGATGATGACCCCGTTGGGCAGCAGGATCGCCGAGGTGCCGTGGCGCGTGGCTCGCTCGACGGGGCGCACGACGACGACCGCCACGACCGCCAGCAGCACGATCGCGATGACCGCGCGCAGCACCGCCTCGTAGTCACGCTGGCTGGAGTAGCGCCAGCGGCGCTGGTAGACACGCGAGAGCACCAGCACGGGCAGGCTCCCGACGAGCACCCACCAGATGGTGCGTTCGCGCAGGTGGGCGTAGTAGCCGGTTGGCCCATGCTCGAAGCGCAGCTGGAAAGCGAGGTAGTACGCAAGCGCGACCAGCGCCCCGTCCACTGCGAGCTGGGGCAGCGAGTGGCGGTGGAGGGGAAGGGCCGCCGAGCGGATCCGTCGGCGCATTGTGCAGATTGTAAGCGCCCACCCAGACCCAGGCGTCTCTCGCACGCGCGCGTTCAGACGCTCACGGGCGTGAGCAGCAGCTCGAGCAGGGTCCTGGGGTCGCGGCGGACACGGGGCGGGACCGTTTGGCGCTCGCGCTTGCCCAGCGGGAGCTGCTCGGGCGCGGTCAACATACGCAGGCGTCCTTCGGCGATCAGGCGCTCGTCGACGGCGCCGAGACGCCCTTGGAAGGTTGTGTAGACGGGCGTTCCGAGCGCCACCGCCTCACGGTTCATCGTGCCGCCGGCGGAGATCACGAGGTCGGCGAAGGCGATCAGCGACTGCGCGTCGATCGCGTGCTCGGGCACGATGAAGCCGCCCGCCTGGGCCAGCTCGGCGCGTTGCGAGTCCACGCGCGGAAGCACGACCGTCTGCATCCCCGTCTCGGCCGCCCGCAGACGCTCGAGCACGCGGGCGAACAGGTCGTTCTCGAAGCGGTGGTAGAGGGATACCTCGGGTGGGGTGCGCACGACGGCGATGGGCCGCTGCGGGTCGAGCCCGAGCTCGGTGAGCACTGCGTCCTCGGGCTCGAAGTCGGCGAGGTAGTACTCCTCCTTGAGGCCCTCGTATGGCCGGATCTTCCCGCGCGCCCCATAGCGATCGAGGCGCGCGGGCGGGATCGCCGCCGGGACCACCACGCTCGCCGCCAGGCGGCAGTTGACGTTGTGCTGGACGCTGGCCCACTCGTAGTCGAACATCGTGGAGCTCGGGACCCGCAGCAGCGCGGCTGCGACGGTGACGTCGTTGGAGCCGTGCCCGAGCGCCAGGTCGAAGGGCCGCCCGCCCGCTGCGCGGCGCTCAGCCCGTGCCCAGCGCAGGAGCGCCGCGGTACGAGAGGCCAGGCCGCCAGCCTTGGCGGCCAGCCGTCCGCCGCGGTGGCGGCCGATCGCGACGTGCTCGACGCCCAGGCGCTCGCACAGCTCGAGTGTCTGGGCGAAGTCGCGCGCGGTCACGCGGACCTCGTGGCCGTCCTCGCGCAGCAGCTCTATCACGGGACGCATCACGAGCACGTGCGGGCTGTTCGTCAGATCGATCCAGACGCGCATCGGCGAGGGACGGTAACGATCCGTGCCCCGATCTGTGCACGGCGGGTGTGTGGCTGTGTCTGCTTGCGATGCCGGTATCGTTGGCCGGCCAGTGCTGGTCATAGCCTCGATATCCGAAACGCTCGTCAACGAAACCTCGCACTTCGTCCGTGACGCGGGCCTGCCGGGGATCTTTGCGCTGATGGCGATCTCGAGCGCCTGCATACCGATCCCGTCCGAGATCGTGATGCTGTTTGCGGGCTTCGCCGTCGCCGACCCGGGCCAGAGCGCCTCCCACCATCACCTCACGATGGTGGGCATCGTGCTCGCGGGGCTGCTAGGGACGATGGTGGGCTCGTGGGCCGCCTACGCGGTGGGACGGGGGGGCCGGCTGGAGCTGTTCGAACGCCACGGGCACAGGGTCCACATGGGTCCGGCGCAGATCGACCGGGCCGACCGCTGGTTTCAGCGCTATGGCGAGCCGGCTGTGCTTTTCGGGCGGCTGATCCCCGTGGTCAGGGCGTTCGTCTCGTTGCCCGCCGGAATCGCGCGCATGCCGCTGGGACGCTTCACCGTCTTCTCGCTGATCGGCGCGATCCCCTGGGTGCTGGGCCTGGCGCTGGCGGGACACGCGCTGGGCGGAGACTGGAAGAGCGTCCGCAAGGGCTTCGAGTACGTCGACTACGTGGTCGTGGCGCTGGTCGTGATCGGCGTGGTATATGCCGTCGTGCGCCGGCGGCGAGAACGCCGCGAGCCGGCGACCGATGCGCTCGGCTGACAGCGCCCTCGCCGTTCGCCACGCCGTGGCGCTGGGTCTGCTGCAGGGCCCCGCCGAGCTCCTGCCGATCTCGTCCTCCGGGCACACCACGCTGGCGCCCTGGTTCGCGGGCTGGTCGCATGCGGGACTCGACGGCGAGTTGCGTAAGTCGCTCGACGTTGCGCTGCACGCCGGTGCGGGAGTCGCCCTGGCGATAGACATGCGCGAGGAGCTGCTCGCGCAGCTCGGGGGCATGGATCGCACTCGGGCGAGCGTGATCGTGCTCTCGCTGGCGCCCGCGGCGCTCGCGGGCTTTGCTCTGCGAGCCCCAATCGAGCGCTACCTCAGTGGGCCCCGATCGATCGCCGCGGGCCTGGCGCTGGGCGCGTTGGCGATGGCCGTGGCCGACGTACGGGCGCCGACGGAGGGGCGCGCCGGCGAGGAGGCGCTGGCACTGGACGGCCTGGCGCTGGGGTTGGCCCAGGCCGCCGCATTGATCCCCGGCGTATCGCGCAACGGGGCCACGCTGACCGCCGCTCGCGCACGGGGGTTCAGCCGCGCGGGCGCCCAATCGCTGTCCTGGGAGCTTGCCCTCCCGGTGATCCTCGCCGCCACCACACTGAAGGCGGGGCGACTGATCCGCCATGGAGTACCGCCGCGCACACGGGTCCCGCTGGCGGTGGGCGCAGCGAGCTCGTTCCTCTCCACGCTCCTCAGCGCCCGCGTCCTCAGCCGGCAGGCCCGCGCGCATCACTCGCTCCTCCCCTATGCCGTCTACCGCTGCCTGCTCGCCGGCGCCGTGGCGGTCCGCCTGCGACGCATGCGCTGATCGACCGCCTAGGAAGACCATGGCCATCATCGGAACGCTGATCGGGGGACGCTACCGGCTCGAGATGGAGATCGGACGAGGCGGGATGTCGACGGTCTACCGGGCCTTCGACACGGTGCTCGAGCGGCCCGTGGCGATCAAGCTGATGCACCGCGAGATCGCGGCCGACTCCGATCAGCTCGAGCGCTTCCGCCGGGAGGCGAGATCGGTGGCGCAGCTCAACCACCCGCATGTGGTCACCGTCATCGACGCCGGGGAGGAGCCCTCGCCGGATGGCCCTTGGGACCCCGCCGAGCAGGTCGGCACCCCCTACATCGTGCTCGAGTACGTCGACGGCGAGACGCTCAAGGACGTGATTCGCCGGGAAGCCCCGCTGGAGATCCCCCAGGCGCTCGCCTATGCGATCGAGATCGCACGGGCTCTGGGGGCGGCGCACGAGCGCCAGATCGTCCATCGCGACGTCAAGCCCCACAACGTGCTGATCAGCGAGGAAGGTGGCGCCAAGATCACCGACTTCGGGATCGCGCGCACGCTCACCGAGGAAGGCCTGACGATGGCCGGACGGGTGCTCGGTACGACCGACTACGTGTCGCCCGAGCAGGCGCTGGGGCACCCGGTCACGGGGCAGTCGGATCTGTACTCGCTCGGGGTGGTCCTCTACGAGATGCTCACGGGCGAGGTGCCGTTCCGCGGCGAATCGCCGGTGGCGGTGGCGATGAAGCACGTGCGCGAGGACATACCCGACGTGCAGGTGCGCCGCCCCGGCGTCTCCGCCGCGACCGCCGCGGTGGTCGATCGGGCGGTTGCCAAGGACCTCTCGCGCCGCTATCCGGACGCGGCGAGCATGCTCAGCGACCTCGAGGATGTGCTCGCGCTGGAGGCGGCGCGCTCGGGACAGGCCACGGGCGAGGTCACGACGGTGCTGCGCTCGCTCCCGGGCGGCGCGCGCAGGCGGCTGCCGTGGCGGATGCGCCATCCCGCCCGCTGGGCCGGGTCGCTGGCCCTGGTGGGTGTGATCGTGGCGCTCGTGCTCGTGATCCTCGCGGGCCAGACCCATCGCGGCACGGGCACCGCTGCCGACGTGCCCCAGCGGCACGGCCTCGAACAGGTTCCGCTCAGCCAGACGGCGGCCCACGACTACAACCCGTTCGGCACGGGCCCTGAAAACCGCGACCTGATCGACAACCTCGTGGACAACGACCCGAACACCACGTGGAGCACAGAGCAGTACTACGAACACTCGCTGAAGAAGTCCGGCGGCGAGGGGCTCGGCGTATATCTGGACGCGGCCCCGGAGGTGGCGGCCAAGGCTCTGGAGATCCAGACGCCCACCCCCGGCTTCGCCGTGCAGGTGTACGTGGCGCGCCACATCGACCTCTCACAGCCATATGGGTCGACGGCGTCGCTGAGCGCCCGCGGCTGGCAGGGGCCGGTGGGCTCCAGCGGCTATGTGCACAGCGGCGAACGGCTCCAGCTCGATCTCGGCGGGGTCCCCTACCGCTACTACCTGCTGTGGATCACGGCACTGCCGCCGGGGAAGGACGTGGCGACGCTGGCCGAGCTCGACCTGTTCAGGTGAGCAGGCCGGGGCGCTCGCGGTGGCGCTCGAGCGCGAGCCGGCAAAGACGGTCGAGCAGGCTCGGATAGGGGACACCGGAGGCGTCGAGCAGCTTGGCGTAGACGCTCGTGGGCGTGAACCCGGGCATCGTGTTCAGCTCGTTGACGAGGACCGTCTCGCCATCGACGAAGAAGTCCACCCGGGCGAGGCCTTCGCAGCCGCTGGCCAGGAACGTCTGCAGAGCGAGCTCGCGCACGCGCCCGAGGGCCGTGGCGGAGATCCTCGGGGGCAGCCGCAGCTCCATCGCGCCGGCCGTGTACTTGGCCTCGTAGTCGTACCAGTCGCCCGCGATCACGATCTCGCCGGGCTGGGAGACGAACGCTGCGGCGCCACTTGCGCTGCGCTCCTCGGCGAGGCAGCCGAGCACGCCGCACTCGACCTCCACGCCGTGGCCGAGCGCCTCCACGATCACCAGCGGGTCGTGGGCGAAGGCCTGCTCGAGCGCACCCTCGAGCTCGTCGGGCTCGCTCACCTTGACGATGCCGAGCGAGGAGCCGAAGTGGGCCGGCTTGACGAACACGGGCAGCCCGAGGCGGGCGATCGCGGCGGGGCTGTCGTCGTTCCGGCGCAGGCCCACGTAGTCGACTTGGGGGATGCCGGCGGCCACCATCAGGTCCTTGAACAGCACCTTGTCCAGGCACACCGCCGAGGCGGCCACGCCGGCGCCCACGTAGGCGACGTCGAGCATCTCCAGCATCCCCTGCACCGTGCCGTCCTCGCCGAAGGGGCCGTGGAGGGCGGGGAACACCACGTCCACCCCGAGCAGCCCCATGCCCGGGGTGACGCTCAGCGGCTCGTTCTCGTGCCGCCACACCCCGTCGCGGCCGATCTCGATCTCGACCACGCGGTGTCCTGCCGCCTGCAGACCGTCACGGACGGCAGCGCCGGAGGAGAGGGAGACCTCGTGCTCCGACGAGCGGCCTCCAGCGAGCACGGCGACCTCGAGTGGATCTGTGATCGGGCGCTCGCTCACGGTCCTCACCCACCCCCTGCTACCGGCGGCGTGGGGGTGCTCGTGGTGGTGGTCGTGGTGGTGGGCGTCGTCGGGGTGGTTGTGGTGGGAGTGGTGGTGGGAGTGGCGAGCACACCTACGGAGATCGTCACGGTGGCGCCCTTGCGGGCCTTGGCTCCGCCCGCGGGGCTCTGTTCGAGGACCATCCCCACCTGTGACTGTTCAGTCGTGGACTGCGAGGTCGACTTGGGCTTGAAGCCGGCCTGCGACAGCGCGGCGGCGGCCTGCGTCTCGCTTTCGCCGACGACGTTGGGAACCGCAGTTTCCTTGGGTGCCTGGGCGACGGTCAGGTCGACCTTGTTGCCGGCGTGCACCGAGGCCCCGCTCGATGGCGACTGCGCGAGCACGGTGCCCGGCGTCTGAGCGCTCGAGACCTTCTGCGTCACCGTCCCGAGTTCCAGTTCGTCGTTGGTCAGCGTGGCTTCGGCCGCCGACTGCGACTGTCCGACCACGTCGGGCACGCGTACGGGCGCGGGTCCGCTGGAGACGAGCACGGTCACGGGGCTGCCTTCCTGCACGTCTGTGTGGGCGGAGGGTTCGGTTGCGATCACGCGCCCGGCTGCGACGGTGGCGCTTGGCTCCTTCTTGATCGCCGGCTTGAAGCCGGCCTTGCGCAATCGCGAGCTGGCTTCGGCCGCGGTCAGGCCGCTGACGTCGATCAACGACGCGCTGCCCGGGCCGCCGGAGACGACGATCTTCACCTGGGCGCCCTTTTCGGCGGCGCTGCCGGCTGCCGGCGACTGGCTGATCACGAGGCCCGTGGGAACAGAGGTGCTGGCGGCGAGCGAGGGTACGGCGATCAGGCCGGCGCGCCTGATCGTGCTCCCGGCGGCCTGTTCGCTCTGGCGCACGACCGGCGGCACGGTGACCGTGTGCTTGGACTGGCTGAGCACATAGGCGAGCACGGCCACACCGATCAGCACGAGCGCCGCGAGCGCCCACCACAGGCCGCGGCGGCCCGGGCCGGGCTCGCCCTGCTCGGGGCCGTACTCCTCCACGAACTGCCCTCCGGGAGCGAGCAACAGTGCTCCCGTGGGCGGCTCGACCACGGTGGGGGCAGCGAGATGCTGGGCCTCGTGGGCGACGCCGGCGAAGGCGGGAAGGGCGTCGCGCTCGTGCTGCAGAGCGGCGATCAGCTCGTCGGCGTCGGCGTAGCGCTGCCCCGGCTCCTTGGCGAGCGCGCGCAGGACCACGGCGTCGAGCGACGGCGGGATCGCCGGGTTGAGCTCGCTGGGGACACGCGGGGTCGCGGAGACCTGCTTGAAGGCGATCGCCACGGCCGTTTCGCCCTCGAAGGGGACCACGCCTGTGAGCAGCTCGTAGAGGATCACGCCGACCGAGTAGAGGTCGGAGGCGCCGCTCACGTTCTGCCCCTGCGCCTGCTCGGGTGAGAGGTACTGGGCGGTGCCCATGATCGAGCCCGTGAGCGTCATGTCCGAGGCGCCCGCCCGTGCGATCCCGAAGTCGGTGACGCGGGCGCGACCCTCCTCGTCCACGATCACGTTGTGGGGCTTGAGGTCGCGGTGGATCACGCCGCGCCGGTGCGCGAAGCGGGCGGCACGGAGGATCTGGATCACGAGCTCGATCGCGCTCGCCGGGTCGAGCGGGCCCTGTTCGCGCACGATCGCCTTCAGCGAGCGGCCCGCCACGTACTCCATGGCGATGTAGTAGGTGCCGTTCCACTCGCCGCGGTCGAAGATCCCGACGATGTTGGGATGCGAGAGGGCGGCGGCACTGGAGGCCTCGCGGCGGAAGCGCTCGACGAACTCGTGGTCTTCGGCGAAGTGGTGGTGCAGGACCTTGACCGCCACCTCGCGCCCGAGCAGCTGGTCCTGGGCGAGGTACACGTCGGCCATGCCGCCGGAGCCGAGGCGCGAGATCACGCGGTAGCGCCCGTCGATGATCGTCTCGGGCTCAATCATGCAGGAGCCTTTCCATGATTTCGCGGGCGACCGGGGCCGCGAACGCCGCGCCCTGACCGGGCACGCCTTGGAGCGTCACCGCGATCGCCACCCGCGGATGGGCGGCGGGCGCGAAGGCGATGAACCAGACGTTGTTGACCCGGTTGCCGATTTGCGTCTCGGCGGTGCCCGTCTTGCCCGCCACCTGGATGCCGGGTATCTGGGCGGAGGTCCCGGTGCCTTCCTCGACGACGGCTTCCATCATCGAGGTGACGGCCGTTGCGGTGGAGGGCTTCATGACCTGCGACTGCACACGCGGTTCGATCTTTGTGACCGTGCGTCCTTCGGAGTCGACTATGCGCTGGGTCATGTGGGGCGCCATCAGCTTGCCGCCGTCGGCCACGGCGGAGGCGACCTCGGCCATCTGCAGCGCGGTCACTTCGAGTTTGTCCTGGCCGATGCCCATGCGCCCGACGTCGACGAGCGGGCTGGTGGGCGCGAGCACGCGTTCGCCGACGTGCTCGCCGCTGGCCGACATCTGCGCCGCGGGGTAGTCGAGCTCGGGCTTGCGGTTGAAGCCGAAGCGGTCCATGTAGCGCGCCATGGTGCGCTTGCCGAGGTGTTCGGCCACTTGCGCCCAGACGGTGTTGACGGATTTGGCCAGCGCCTGGGTGAGCGTGATCTGCCCGAAGCTCTCGTTTTCGTCGTTTTTGAGCGGCACACCGGAGACGGGGATTTCGTTGCGACCGCTGAGGGTGGAGTCGGCGGTGAAGGCGCCGCTGTCGATTGCGGCCGTGGCGGTTACGACCTTGAAGGTCGATCCGGGGGCGTAGCCGAACTGGACGGCGCGGTTGAGCAGCCGGCCGCTGGGGTCGCGTTTGACCGCTTCGGCGCCGCGCGTGGTGCGCAGCGAGTTGGGGTCATAGCTCGGCGAGGAGGCCATCACGGTGACGGCGCCGCTGCGCGGTTCGAGCGCTACGACCGCGCCCTTGTGTCCTGCGAGGGCGGCGTTGGCAACCTGCTGGGCGCGGGGGTCCAAGGTGGTGATCACCTTCTCGCCCACCGGCTTCTTTCCCTGCAGCTGGTTGAGGATCGTCTGCAGGTTGCTCACGCTCTCGCCTGTCAGTTCCTTGTTGCGGTACTCCTCCAGGCCCGCCGAGCCGAGGCCCGTGTAGTAGTAGCCGAGCGCCTGGGCGAACTTTTCACCCGTGGGATAGGTGCGCTGGAAGGTACCTTCGCCGCGGGGCACGCTGTGCGCGAGCACGGTGCCGTCGGCGGCGACGATCGAGCCGCGGTCGACCCGCTCCTGCTCGAGCAGCATGCGGGCGTTGAGCGGGTTGTTGCGCAGCGAGGAGGCTTCGAAGACGGTCCAGCGCGAGGTGAAAGCGACGAGCAGCGCGAACAGCAGCGCCACGAGGCCATACAGGCGGACGATCGGGCGGTTCATCGTGGGCGCCTCATTCGAGCTCGCCGAGTTCGAGGCTGCGGATCAGCGAGGCGCCGTCCGCTTCGGAGCGCAGCGAGTGGTCGAGCAGCGTCTTGCGGCGTTCGGGTGAGAGCGTGGAGGCGCTGACCCCCGAGACGTAGTCGCTGCTGTACAGCGCGAGGTTGCCCGGGAGCCGATAGGGGACACCCTGGTAGAGGGTGACGAGGCCCCTGTTGTTGGTGGCGATGAAGTACACGGACTGGAGCGCCAGGTAGGCGCCCGCGGCGAGCAGCCCGAGGACGGCGAGGATCACGCACGACACGACCGCCCGGCGCATGCGACGCCGACGACGCTGCTGATCGACCATGACTCCCGGCTCGCCGCCGGCCGGCGGCCGCCTGGGTGTGCGCACGCGTGTCTGCGGCGCGGGCGCGACCACGGCGGGTAGGCCGGTCATCGTCACAGGCTCCTCCGCGGCAGCGGGGTCGCCCCTCAGGACCTCCTCCAGGCGCAGCAGCACGACGGTGACGTTGTCGCGCCCCCCGGCCTCGTTGGCGGCCGCGATCAGAGCCTCGCCGGCATCGCGCAGCGGCTCGTGCGCGCGCAGGATCTCAGCGATCAGAGCCTCGGAGATCATCGTGGTCAGCCCGTCGCTGCAGAGCAGGTAGACGTCGCCGGCGCGCGCGCGGAACGAGCGCGTGTCGACCTCGACGGCGCCCTCGGGACCGAGGGCGCGCGTTATCACCGAGCGCTGCGGATGCTCGACGGCTTCCTCAGGAGTGAGGCGGCCCTGGCGCAGCAGCTCGTCGACGAGCGAGTGGTCGTCGGTCAGGCGCAGCAGCTCGTCGTCGCGCCAGCAGTAGGCGCGACTGTCGCCCACGTGGGCGATCGCGACGTCCTCCTCGCCGACGTAGACAGCGGTGAGCGTGGTTCCCATCCCCGCCTGCTCGGCGTTTACGTGGGAGAGCTCGTGGATGCGCGAGTTGGCGGCCTGGGCCAGCTCGGCGAGCGCGAGCTCGGGCTCGCGGGCATCGGGCAGGCCCGGCTCGAAGGACTCGACGGCGATGCGCGAGGCGACCTCGCCGGCCTGCGCGCCGCCCATGCCGTCGGCGACCACGAACAGCGGCGCGCGCGCGAGCAGCGAGTCCTCGTTGGCACGGCGCTGGCGCCCGGTATCGCTCCCGGCGTACTGCTCGGCGACGCGCAGCACGGCTCAGCCGACCTCGAAGGAGAATTCGCTGTCGCCGATGCGCACACGGTCACCCGGGTGCAGCGGCCTCGGCGTCTGCAGCAGCTCCTCGTTGAGATAGGTGCCGTTGGTCGAGTCGAGGTCTTCGATGATCACGCTGTTGCCCTGCTCGTAGACGAGCGCGTGGCGCGAGGAGGCGAAGGGATCGTCGAGGCGGATCTCGGCGCGCTCGCCGCGGCCGAGCACGAGCTCACCGTCGAGGTCGTAGATCATGCCGGGGTCGTGCCCCGGCGCTCGCTCGACGACCAGTCGCGGCGAGCTCATGGCGGCTCCGGCGCTGCCCAGGCTCGACGCCGAGTAGAGCCCCGTGGCGTCAATCGCGCGGGGGTCCGCTCCGGCCTCTGGCGAGCCGAGCGCGGAGCGGCCCCCGAGATCGCGTTTGGCGCTGCGGGCGACCCACAGCAGGAACAGGTAGAGCACGCCGAGGAAGCCGAACTTGAGCGCCACGGATACGGGTTCGAGCGTGTTCATCCCAGTTCGAACAAGATCTCGGTGGTGCCGAGCTCGAGACGATCGCCCGAGTCCACGGGCTGAGCGTCGTGGACGGGGCGGCCGTTGAGCAGCACGCCGTTGGTCGAGCCGAGGTCGGAGATCGTCCAGCCGCCCTCGACTGGACGTAGCTCGGCGTGGTGGCGGGATATGCCTGCGTCTTCGATCACTATCTCGCAGCTGCGGCTGCGGCCGATCACGCCGCCTTCGGGTGGCACGAGCAGGCGCCGTCCCCCGACGGCCAGCAGAGCGCGGGGAGTGCGCCGACGCGAGCGCGCCTCCTCGACAGGGCCGCCCACGCGCGCTGAGGTGCTGTAGATCATCGTCTGGCCGTGCTCCTCCTCGCTGCGCTCATGGTGCTCGTCACTGTGGCCGCCCGCGCGGACCAACCGGGCTTGGATCCCGAACTCGCCAAGCGCCAGACGCTCGTCGGTGTGAAGCTCGATGTGCGGCGGCGAGGCGAGGATCAGGTTCTCACGACGGGCGTGCTCGAGCAGGTAGGCGCACAGTTCGTCGATGACCTCGTGCTCGACGCCCTCATAGCGCTCGCGGTCCTGTTGGGAGAGCCACACCGAGTACTCGTTGGGCACATATACGCGCGACACGGACACGGTGCGGTGGGCGTCCATCTCGCGGGCGAGCTTGCGGGCGAGCTCCATTGGGCTCACCTCGGAGCGGAACACGCGCCCGAAAGCGCCCTCAACGAGGCTTGCGATGGTGGTCTCCACGCTCTTGAGCAGGTTCATGGGCGGACGGTCGGGCCGATCGGTCGGAGAACGGCCGGCAACCGCAAGCCATGCTACGCAGCTACGTCAGACCGGGCCGCGCAGAGCGCGGGCGGCGACTGCGAGCAGGCCGGCGAGCACGGCGCCGAGGATCAGCCCGCGGGGGGTCAAAGGAGCGCCAGAGGCGGCCAGGCCGCTGACGAGCGACGGCGTGGCGGCTGCGAGCGCACCAGCCCACACGACCGCGGCGAGCATGTCCAGGACCGCGCTGCGGCCACGCACGAGCAGCGGCAACAGGACAGCGCCACAGCCCCACAGCAGGGCGCCGAGGAGCGATCCGAGGGCAAGCAGCGGGAGGATGACGTGGACGGCGGTGGTCGTTATCGACCCCTCCCAGACAGCACGAGCGGGTAGCGCGGCGGGATCACCCAGCCACAGCCGCCGACCGAGGAGGGGCTCGGCGAGGATCAGCCACCAGTAGCCAAGCGCCCCGTGCACGAGTCGCTCGCGCCAGCGCGACGCCTGCCCGGCAACTGCGGGGAAGGCGCTGGCGAGTCCAGCCAGGCCGAGGACGGGCGCCAGCAGGCACACCAGCCAGCCGGCGCCGACACGGGCGGTGCGCGGCTCGGAGGGCGCGGCGATCAGCGGGGCGAGGGCGGCGAGGACCAGCAGACCGACGCCGGCCCGCCCGACGGCGACCTGCCATCCGACGAGGAGCAGCGCACCCGCGATCCACACGGCGCGGGGCAGCGTGAGACGCTGCGAGCGCTCGGGGGCCTCGGCCACGAGCGGCTGCTGGGGAACCTCGCAGAGCTCGGCTGGGGGCGGGGTGGGCACGGGGGCCCTGGCGCGGAGGGGCCGCCGAAGCGTTGGGCCACCCACGAGCGTGGGGTCGGGCACACGCGAGGGACGCCGACGGCGCGGGGTCAACCCCTGCTCGACGGCGTCCTCGAGCACGAGCTGCAGATGCTCGAGCGAGCCACGGTCCTCGGCGACGGGGGCAAGCGCCCCGTCGAGGGCGTCGGTGAGCGCCCGCGGCAGGTCCCTGCGCGCGCGCGAGAGCTCTGCGAGCGGGCGCCCGATGCGACGGGCGGTCGCGGCGGGGGTGGCGCCGCGAACGGGGTTGACCCCGGACAGGGCCTCGTAGAGGACGAGCGCGAGCGCGTACAGGTCGGCCTCGACTCCGACGGCGCCGCCCTCGGACTGCTCGGGGGCCATGTAGGCGAGCGTGCCCAGCACATCGCCTGTGCGTGTCAGGGCGTCCTCGCCGACGAGGCTGGCGCCGCCGAAGTCGGTGAGCTTGGCGGCCTCCTCGGCGCTGCGTGGCCGGTCGGGCACGAGCACGTTCTGGGGCTTGATGTCGCGGTGGATCACGCCGCGGGCGTGGGCGTGGGTGAGCGCGCCTGTGAGGGCGAGCCCGATCTCGATCGCCTCCTCGTCGGCGAGCTCGTTGCGGGCGATCAACTGGGCGAGCGTCTGCCCGTGCACGAGCTCGGAGATCAGATAGAAGGCGCCTTCGACCACGCAGGCCTCGTGCAGGGCGACGATGGCGGGATGGGAGAGCCGCGCCGTGGCCTGGGCCTCGCGGGTTGCACGCTCGCGGTCGCCGTCGGGACCGAGCCAGATCCGCTTTACGGCCACGTCCCTGCCGAGCAGCTCGTCGTGGGCGCTCCAGACGACCCCAAAGCCTCCCGAGCCGAGGCGCTCGAGTAGCTGGTAGCGACCGAGGACGAGGCCGCGATCGCCGGGGCCCACCAGCTGCGGGACCTCCTCGCCGACTGGGGCGCGGCGACGCAAGATGCGCCGTGTGGGGCCCTCCTCGGGGGAGGCGTCTGTGCGCGGACGCGGCGCTTGGACGAGGGTTCGCTCAGACTCCACCGGGTGCCGCGTTCGCCGCCCTCGGGTGCTGTCCCTGCACCGGAAGGCAGGAAAAGGCGCTCTGACCGAGAACTTGCAGGCTCGTCAGGTAGTTGGCCTGCAGTCATACTGGGGCCCTTCCTGAAGTCCCTGTAAAGGAGCTGTTGGCTTTTGTCGTTCTTTGACGATGGCGAGGAGGAGACCGCCACTCGGCCGTCATCGCGCACGGCGCAGCGGCCCAGACCGCGCCGCCCTCAGCACACGGGGGGCCCCGGCGGCTATGACCAGCACACGCTGATGGTGCGTCGTCGCATTGCGGCGGGGGTGGCGGTGGTGGTGCTGATCGTGATCGTGCTGGTGATCAACAGCTGCGTCAAAGGCGAAAAGACGCAGTCGCTGAAGAACTACAACCGCGAAGTGAGCCGCCTGGCCGAAGAATCGGACTCGCAGGTGGCCCAGCCGCTGTTCACGCAGCTGGCCGGCGCGTCGGGCAAGTCGGCGCTGGACGTCCAGGAGCAGATCGACCAGCTGCGGATCGCCCAACAGGCGATCGCGACCAAGGTCAAGGGCCTGAGCGTGCCCGGTGAAATGGTCGACGCGCAGCGGGCGCTGCTGCTCACGGCCGACCTTCGGGTGGAAGGGATGAACAAGCTCGCGGCGCTCGTGCCCCAGGCGCTGGGAAGCAAGAGCAAACAGGCCGCGGCGCAGATTGCGGGGGACATGGAGATCTTCCTCGCCTCTGACGTGCTCTACTCCCAGCGCGTGGCTCCGCTGATCCAGCAGACGCTCGCATCGAACGGCATCCAGGGCCTGAGCACGTCGGCCACGCGGTTCGTGCCGAACATCGGCTGGCTGGAACCGAGCATGGTGCTGGCGCGGCTCACGGGACAGGGCTCGAGCTCATCTCAGACCAACCAGCCGGTGACGGGCAACCACGGCAGCGCCTTGAAGACGGTGAGCGTGGGGACGAACGCGCTCGCGCCTGAACCCACTCTGAACCACATCAGCGGCGGCGCCAACCCGACGTTCACGGTCCAGGCCGAAGACTCGGGCGAATTCTCCGAGACGAACGTCAAGGTCAACGTCACGGTCACGGCAGGGGGCAAGCAGTACAAGGCGACGCATACGATCGAAAAGACCGAACCGGGCAAGTCGGTCAACGTGGAAATACCCGTCACCGGGATCCCGCTCGGCTCGGCGGCGAAAATCGAAGTGAGCATCGAAGGCGTGCCGGGCGAGAACGACCTCGAAAACAACAAGGGCACGTTCCTGGCGATCTTCGGCCAGTAGCCGGATCTGCAGGCGGCGGGATCGCCGTGCGCGGCGTGACGCCGCCGCCACCGGCTAACTTGTGCCAATGCTCGCCACCGTCACCGACACCCAGGGCATCATTGCGATTGCTGCAGCGGCGGTTGCTGTGGCTGCGCTGTTGGGTTGCCTCGCGCTGAGCATGAGCGTGCGGCGCCTACGTTCCGCCCAGCGGGTGGTGTTGGGCGGCGAGCAGCGTCCGCAGGACCTGGTGGCGCACGCAGCGACCCTGCAAGAGGCCTTCGAGGCGCTGCGCGAGTACCTGGATGAGGCGGCGGCGCGCCTGGACGGCCGCCTGGAGGGGGTGGAGACGGCGCTGCGGGGGACGATCGCCCACCGGGCGCTGGTGCGCTACGACGCCTACAACGAGCTCTCGGGGCAACAGTCGATGTCGATTGCGCTGCTCGACGACGAGCAATCGGGGATCGTGCTGTCGTGCATCCACCACCGCGACCAAGCGCGTGTGTACGGCAAGCAGGTCCACGGCGGTCGCGGCGAACTTGAGCTCTCACCCGAGGAGGCGGAGGCGGTGCGCCTGGCGATCTCCGGCGAGGGCGGGCTCCCGGCGGGAGATGAGCACGCCGCCTGAGGCACCGGCCGGGCGCCCTCGCGTCGGCTACCTCGGTCCGCAGGGAACCTTCAGCGAGGAGGCCCTGCTGGACAGTGCCATCCCGGACAGCGTGGAGCCGGTGGCGTTGGCCACGATCTATGACACGGTGATGGCGCTGAGGCGCGGCGAGGTGCGCCTTGCGATCGTCCCGATTGAGAACTCGCTCGAGGGCTCGATCAACCTCACGCTGGACCTGCTGGCGGAGGAGGCGAGCGACGTGAAGATCGTGGGCGAGGCGCTGCTGCGGGTGCGCCACTCGCTGATCGCCTCAGAGCCACTGGAGCCGGCGGAGATCGACACGGTGATCACGCACCCGCAGGTTCCGGGCCAGTGCACACGCCTGCTGCACGGCGAGCTGGCGCACGCGCAGGTGCTGCCGGCAAGCTCGACGGCCGAGGCCGTGCGCAGCGTGACGAGCGAGCCCAGCCGGGGGCTTGCAGCGCTGGGGACGACGCTCGCGGCGGAGATCTACGGCGGGACGGTCATCCGCGAGGGAGTGGAGGATCGAGCGGACAACGAAACGCGGTTTGTGTGGCTTGCGCGCGAGGCCGACGGCAAGCTCTCCCCCCCGCTGCGCGAGAGCGCGGGCAGCGAGTGGAAGACATCGCTCGTGTTCTGGGGCACGGGCGGCGCCCAGCCCGGCTGGCTGGTGCGCTGCCTAACGGAGTTTGCGCGGAGGGAGATCAACCTGACGAAGATCGAGTCACGTCCTCGGCGCGAGTGGCTGGGCAGCTACATGTTCTTCGCCGATCTCGCCGGCCGAGCCGACGAGAGGCCCGTGGCCGAGGCGATCGCTGAGATAGAGCCCCTGTGCGATGTGGTGCGCATCCTCGGCTCATACCCCGCGGTACACCCGCGGGGGTGAACGCCGGGCGTGGCCGCCGCTCAGGCAACGCGCGCAGTCAGCGCCCCCGCTACACTCGGCGCTGAACATGGAGAGCACAGTCCCACCAGAGCCGGTGGGGTCCGTGTCGCCTTCAGAGCACCAGCGGCACGGACCTGACTCATCGCCCCCGGGGGCGATGGGTGGTCGGGTGCTCGTCTTGAATGCCACGTATGAGCCGATCAACGTGTGCACTGTGCGCCGCGCGGTGGTGCTGCTGCTCAAGCAGAAGGCCGAGCTTTTGGAGCGCAGTCGCTGGGAGTTGCACTCCGAGAGCTCGACGCTTGCACGCCCCGTGGTCATCCGCCTGGTCACCTATGTGAACGTGCCGCGCGATGCCCACCGTCGCAAGATCACACGGCGGGCCGTGTTCGCGCGCGACAGCTGGACGTGTCAGTACTGCGGCTCGCGCTCCAACCTCACGGTCGACCACGTGATCCCGCGCTCGAAGGGCGGGGGATCCAACTGGGAGAACATCGTGGCCTCCTGCGCCCCCTGCAACAGGCGCAAGGGAGACCGTCTGCCGCGGCAGGCGGGCATGCACCCGCGTCATGCTCCGCGTACGCCAAAGGCGGAGATCTTCATCCACGTCGCCAGCCCCACCATCCCCACAGCCTGGCTGCAATACCTCCCCCAGGCGGCGTAGCCGGGCGACTGCGGTTGGTGCCTGCTGTGCGACCGGCGCATGCGCCGGTCGTCGGGGCGCACATGTGCGCCCCGGATCAGGCCGCATGCGGCCTGATCGTCCTACCTCACCCAGAGACACGAAGGGCGCCCCTCGTGGAGACGCCCTTCGCGATACGGCTCTGACTGGAAAGACCGAGAGCGACGAAACTGCAGCCGGAGGGACCAGGACCGGCGGTCGTCTCGGGGTGTCCCGGGTTGGATTCCGCTAGGCGGACCAGCCTCCCGACCTAGTGGCCGGTCACCTCCAGGGTCCCGCGAAAACTGTCACTCAACGTTTGGACCACCTCCTTTCTCTGGTCGATCCAGAGTAGCGAACGGAGGTGACGTGGGCGCCATAGCGGTGCCGTGTGATCAGTGGATGATCACTCCGAACTCCTGGGCGTAGGTGGCGCCTGGTGCGCCGGCGGCGAGCGAGGCTGGCACGGAGGGCGTGATGCCAATGCCGGTTTCCGTGTACTTGCTTTCAAGGATGTTGGCCAGGTGGCCGGGCGAGGCGATCCAGGCGGAGACGATGGACTGGGCGCTGGAGAGGCTGTAGGTGCCCCAGGCGAGGTTCTCGCCGATCACGTAGCCGACGGTTGAGCTGGGTATGTAGCCGGTCCCGCGGATTCGGTCCACGGGGGTCTCACCGGTGGGTGAGACGTGCGCGAAGTAGTCATCGGCGATCAGTTCGCTGCAGTGTTCTTCGGCGGCCGCTTCGAGCTGGGGGTTTGCGCTCAGGGGTGGCACGCCGTTCTGGGCGCGCTCGCGGTTGACAAGGCACAGCACGGCGGCGCGAACGAGCGCGATGTTTCCCTCTTCGGGGACGAGTTCGGTGTTGGCGCAGGGTGCTGCCAGCGCTGCTGCGACCGCGGCGGCGCTCTTTTGTGCAGCTGTGGCCCGACCCGTGGAGCCTGCCTGCACCGAGGCGGGGCGGGACACCGAGGGTCGTTTGACCGGGCGCACCTTGAGCCGACCGTGGGCGCGCGTGCGGCGCACGGTCTTGCAGTGGCCGTGGTGGCGCTGGTGGGTCGTGCAGGCGCCATGATGGGCGTGGCGGGCGCTGGTGTTGGCCTGAGCTGAGGTGCTTGCGGGCGCCGCAAGCAGAAGGGTCGAGATGGCTGCTACGAGGAGCTTGACCGGGGGCCTCACCCTCAGTATTTCGGACGGTGCGGCGCGCTTTCTGAGCCTGGCGGCGCGATTCTGGACAGGTGGAACGAAGTATGTGGAACTTCACCCTGCCGACTGCGTAGTCAGCGGGCCAGAGCTGCGCAACCCTGCTCTCTAGTCCTCGGAGCTTCCGTTCTCGGGGCCCTCGTTCTCGGCCTCGGCCTCGGGAGGAGCTGCATCGTCGACTGCTGAGGGCGGTAGGTCTGTCTCGTCACCGGCGGCGTCGACGACGAGGGCGACGGCGCTGACGGCGTCGTCGTCCTTGAGGTTCATCACGCGCACGCCGGTTGCGGAGCGGCCCTGCTGGGAGATGCCCGCGGCGGATGTCCGCTGCACCATTCCGCCGACGCTGATGAAGACGAGCTCCTGGTGGTCGCGCACGACGAGCGCTCCAGCCAGACCGCCCTTTTTCTCGGTCAGGCCGATCGTCTTGACGCCTTTGGCGCCGCGGTTGGTTTTGCGGTACTGGCTGATCTGCGTGCGCTTGCCGTAGCCGTTCTCGGTGACCACGAGCAGGTCCATGTCGTCGCGAGCCACGTCCATCGCGATGACGCGACCGTCCTTGCCGACGTCCATTCCGCGCACGCCGGTGGTGTCGCGTCCCATCGCTCGGGCGTCGGACTCGGCGAAGCGTACGGTGAGCCCGGCACGGGAGACCATGATGATCTCGTCGTCGGGGTCGACGGCGCGCACGGCCAGCAGCTCGTCGTCGTCGCGGATGTTGATGGCGATGATGCCGTCGGCTTTGATCGGCGTGTTGTAGGCGGCGAGCTCGGTCTTCTTGACGGTGCCGTTGCGCGTGGCGAACACGACATACTGGGTCTCTGTGAAGTCGCGCGTGGAGACGACGGCCTGGATGCGCTCGCCTTCGGCCAGCGGCAGGATGTTGACGAGCGCGCGGCCCTTGGCCGTGCGCTGCGCCTCGGGCAGCTCGTAGACCTTCGAGCGGTACACCTTGCCGCGGTTGGAGAAGAACAGGAGGTAGTCGTGCGAGGAGCACACGAACAGGTGCTCGATGAAATCGCCGTCCTTCATGTCCATGCCGGTGACGCCGCGTCCGCCGCGCTGCTGCTGGCGGTAGGTGGCCAGGGGCAGCGACTTGATGTAGCCGGTCTGGGTGATCGTGATGACCATCTGCTGGTCGGCGATCAGGTCCTCGATGTCGATCTCGTCCTCGGAGTGGCTGATCTCCGTGCGCCGCTCGTCGCCGAAGCGCTCCCGGATCTCGGCCAGCTCCTCCTTGATCACGCCCAGCACACGAGCCTCGTCGCCGAGGATGGCGCGCAGCTCGGCGATCCGCTCTGAGACATCGGCGTGCTCCTGTTTGATGCCGTCGGCTTCGAGCGCTGTCAGCTGAGAGAGGCGCAGATCGAGGATGGCCGTGGCCTGGATCGGGCTGAGCTCGAATCGGGCCACGAGCTGCTCGCGGGCGTCGTCGCGGTCGCGAGCAGCGCGGATCAGCTCGATGATCTCGTCGAGGTGATCGAGCGCCGTGAGCAGGCCCTCCAAGATGTGCGCGCGGGCCTCCTTCTCGGAGAGCTCGTGCTTGGTGCGCCGTACGATCACCTCGCGCTGATGGGCGACGTAGTTGTGGATCACCGAGCGCAGGTTGAGCGTGCGCGGGACGTTGTCGACGAGGGCGACCATGTTGACCCCGAAGGTGGTCTGCATGGGCGTGTGCTTGTAGAGCTTGTTGAGCACCACCTTGGGGATGGCGTCGCGCTTGAGCTCGATCATCAGGCGCATGCCGCGCTTGTCCGAGTAGTCGTTGAGGTCGGCGATCTCGGAGATCTTCTTCTCGCGCACGAGCTCGGCGATCTTTTCGATCAGGCCGCCGGGGCCGCCCTTCTTGACCATGAACGGCAGCTCGGTGACGACGATCGCCTCCTTGCCGTGGCTGAGTGGCTCGATGTGCGCCCGCGCCTGCACGCGCACGCGCCCACGGCCGGTCTCGTAGGCGTCTTTGATGCCCCCGTGGCCGAGGATGATCCCGCCGGTTGGGAAGTCGGGGCCTTTGATGTGGCGCATGAGTCCCTCGACGTCCGTGTCGGGGTCGTCGATGTAGGCGACTGTCGCGTCGATGACCTCGCGCAGGTTGTGGGGCGGGATGTTGGTGGCCATCCCGACGGCGATGCCGGAGGAGCCGTTCACGAGCAGGTTGGGGAAGCGCGCGGGCAGGACGAGCGGTTCACGCCTAGAGCCGTCGTAGTTGGCCACGAAGTCGACCGTGTCCATGTCGAGGTCGCGCAGCATCTCCGTGGCGATGCGGGCGAGGCGGGCCTCGGTGTTGTGGCTTACGAAGCCGTTGGTCAGGAAGGAGTGATCGTCGGTGTCCACCCGGAGCGAGTAGACGGTCTGGACGCCCGCGGGCTGCACCGATGCCACCTTGGCGTAGTAGTAGTCACCGCTCACGAGCGGCTCGAGAAGTGCGGGCACGTCCGCCCCTAGGCGCTCGAGTACTGCGGTAGCCGAGGCAGAAATTTGGCTAGCGCCGCGGTGTTGAACAGCCACGCTGTCTCCGGCGATGCCCTTGGCGTTCATCACAACCCGCTCGCCGGGGTGGAGCTCGCCGAGCAGCCGCCACAGCAGGATCGGAACCCCTGCGAGTTCAACGAGACACAGCACGGGGTGGTTGGCGGTGCCCGTCAGCTCATATCCCTCGCTGGTACGCAACCTCAGCGTGTCGTGATCGCCGGAATGGAAGAGCACGGAGGCGTGCACTGGGCGGCCCATGCGGTCGAGGACCTCGATATCCACCGGGGTGTCAGAGTTCGGCGCTACGGGCGAGGCGATCGAGTCGATTCGCTGCGAGCCATCACTGGTCTGCACCCGCGTGTCCCCTGTGACGCAATACCGCATCGCCGCCGCGGGGTCGTCATCGATCGAGCCGAAGTTGCCCTGACCGTCGACGAGCTCGTTGCGCATGGAGAAGTTCTGGGCCATGCGCACGAGCGTGTCGTAGATGGCGGAGTCGCCGTGGGGGTGATAGTTGCCCATCACCTCGCCGACGATCTTGGCGCACTTGGCATATGAGCGGGTCGGGCCGAGACCCAGCTCGTTCATGGCGTAGAGCACGCGTCTGTGAACGGGCTTCAGCCCATCGCGCACGTCGGGCAGCGCGCGACCGACGATCACCGACATCGCGTAGTCGAGGTAGGCCGTGCGCATCTCCTCCTCGAGCGCGCGCGGTTCTACGTTGCCTCCGCCGATCACATCAGCTGATGCCACCACTCACCTCCTGACTACACATCGAGATTCGCAACCGCCCTCGCGTTGTCCTCGATGAACGCTCGCCGCGGCTCGACCTGGTCGCCCATCAGCATCGAGAAGATGCGGTCTGCCGCGAAGGCGTCGTCGAGGGTGACCTGCGCGAGCGTCCGTGTGGCGGGTGCCATCGTGGTTTCGCCGAGCTGCTCGGCGTTCATCTCGCCGAGCCCCTTGAAGCGCTGGAGTTTGATGCCGCGCTGGGCGACTGTCATCACGGCGGGGTGCAGATCCTCGAACGAGGGTGCCTGCTCACGCGCATCGCCGAGGCGGACTTCGAAGGCGGGCGCGCCGGCCAGCTCGATCAGCTGGGCGTGCACGCGGGCGAGCGAGCGGAACTCCTGGGACTCGAACAGGCTGCGCTTGATGCGGTGCACGCGGGCGAAGCCCGTCTTCTCTTCGACGGCCCGCACGCGCAGCTCCAGCTCATCCGTCTCGAGCAGCTCAGTGGCGTGGGCGTCACCGTCGGCACCGGCGCGTTCGAGCCACTTGATGGCGTCGTCGGCCGTGAGCGCCTGCTCGTCGAGGAGCGAGGACTCCTCCAGGAACTGCACCACGTCATGCCCGTGGGCGGCACGCAACGACGAGGACCAGCCCTCGTACTGCTTGAGCAGACGGGTGAAGCGCTGCCAGCGGGCCTCGGTGAGCTTGAACTGCTTGCCGTGGCGGTCGAAGACGTCGATCTTCTCCCACTTGTCGGAGAGCAGGATCTCCTCCAGTTCGGAGTCCTTCTCGATGTATCGCTCGCGCGAGCCCTGCTTGAGCTTGTACAGCGGCGGCTTGGCGATGTACACGTAGCCGGCCTTGATCAGCTCCTCCATCTCGCGGAACAGCAGCGTAAGCACGAGCGTGCGGATGTGGGCGCCGTCGACATCGGCGTCGGTCATCAGCACGACCTTGTGGTAGCGCGCGTTCTCGATGTTGAATTCCTCGCGCACGCCGGTGCCGATGGCCGTGATCAGCGCCTGTACCTCGGCGTTCTGGAGCACCTTGTCGATGCGCGACTTCTCTACGTTGAGGATCTTTCCGCGCAGGGGCAGCACGGCCTGGGTGGAGCGGTCGCGGCCCTGCTTGGCCGAGCCTCCGGCGGAGTCACCCTCGACGATGAACAGCTCGGCGAGCGAGGGATCCTTGACCGAGCAGTCGGCGAGCTTGCCGGGGAGCGTCGAGTTCTCCAGGGCGGACTTGCGGCGTGTGAGGTCTCGGGCCTTGCGGGCTGCGTCGCGGGCTCGCTGGGCCTGCACGGCCTTGGAGATGACTGCGCGCGCCTCGCTGGGGTTCTCCTCGAGGAACTCCGAGAGGCCGGTGTTGACGATCGACTCGACGAAGCCGGCCATGCCGGGGTTGCCGAGCTTGGTCTTGGTCTGACCCTCGAACTGCGGGTCGCGCAGCTTGACCGAAACCACGGCCGTGAGCCCCTCGCGCACGTCCTCGCCGGAGAGGTTGTCCTCTTTCTCCTTGAGCAGCCCGTGGTCGCGGGCGTACTTGTTGACGGTGCGGGTGAGCGCCGAGCGAAAGCCACTCAGGTGGGAGCCGCCCTCGGGCGTGTTGATGTTGTTGGCGAAGGAGTGGATCGACTCCTGGTAGGAGGCGTTCCACTGCATGGCCACCTCGGCGGCGCCCTCGTCGGACTCGCCGGCGAAGAACACGACCTTGCGGTGGACGGTCTCCTTGTTCTCGTTGAGGTAGGACACGAAGTCCTCGATGCCGCCCTCGTACTGGAACTCGGCCGAGTGGCCCTCGCCGCGCTCATCTGTTAGTGAGATCTTCAGGCCACGCGTGAGGAAGGCCGTCTCGCGCAGGCGCTCCTCCAACGTCATGAAGTCGAGGTCGAGCGTCTCGAAGATGTCTGCGTCGGGCAGGAATGTGATCGACGTCCCCGTCGCGGCATCGGAGGCGAGCTTCTCACCCTCGTCGAGCTCCGTCTGTGGTGCGCCGCGGGCGTATTCCTGGGTGTAGAGATGACCGTCGCGGCGGATCTCGATCTGCAGACGCTCGGACAGCGCGTTGACAACCGACACACCCACCCCATGCAGTCCGCCGGAGACCTTGTAGCCGCCGCCCTCGCCGAACTTTCCGCCCGAGTGCAGGACGGTTAGGACGACCTGCACGGCAGGTAGGCCCTCCTTCTCCATCTTTGCCACCGGGATGCCGCGGCCGTTGTCGATGACCGTGACGGAGTTGTCGGGGTGAATCGTCACCGACACCTCCGTGCAGAATCCGGCCAGAGCCTCGTCGACGGAGTTGTCCACGACCTCGTAGACGAGGTGGTGCAGGCCCATGACGCCGGTCGAGCCGATGTACATGCCGGGGCGCTTGCGAACCGCCTGGAGACCCTCGAGGACTGTGATGTCCTGGGCGTCGTAGCTAGAGGATCCCCCCGTCATCGACGGGTTGTTCACGCCGCTGCTCGCGGCGCTCTCCTCAGAGCTGTTGTTACCTGTTGCCAATGGCCCTCCGATGACGTGAGAACGCCCCGGATTCCGGGGCGCGAAGTCCACGGCCGGGGCGGGATTGTTATGTGTCGAATGATAGCAGGCAGCCCGGCCTCCTCGAGCCCTCGATACCTACTAAATCCCTGCAAAAACCGTTGAAATACAGCGGTCCGGAGATCGCTCGTGGTCAACCCGTGCGACAGCGCAGCTCGTGCACGAGGGGCTCGCCCAGCGCCTCGTTGAGACGGGGTATCAGCTCGCCCGCCATGAGCTCCAGCTCCTGGGCCCAGACAGCGGCCTCGCAGGTGAGCGTGAGCACACCGTCCCGCTCAGCGGTCGGGCGAGCGGACGCGGAGATTGCCGGGCCGGCGGCCGCCTCCCATACGCCCTGGACGCGTCCCAGGACTGTGGCGGGAGCGATCGAGGACGCCAGTGTCTCAAGGGCGCTCGAGAGCATCCGCGGTGCGCGGCGGCTCACGCTGCCAGCGCCTCTTGCAAGATGGCTCCGGGGGAGATGCGCAGACGGGTGACATGGGACTCACCCGCGTGGGGCACGTGGGCGAGGTCTGTCGTGGCGATCACGCTCTGTCCGCCTGCGGACAGCTCACGCACGAGCAGCTCACGGCGCTCCCCGTCGAGCTCGCTCATCACGTCGTCGAGGAGCATCAGCGGTGTGCGGCCGCGCTCGCGACTGAGCACAGAGCGCTCGGCAAGGAGCAGGGCGAGCAGGGCCAGGCGCTGTTCGCCCTGCGAGCCATACACGCGCAGCTCGCGTCCGTCGCGGGAGATCATGAGCTCGTCACGGTGCGGGCCGTGGCCGGAGAAGCCGCGCTCGAGATCGCTGTCCAAGCGCTGCTGGAGCTCAGCCAGGAGCTCATCCTCGTCAACTGCTCGCGAACGTGGGCGGTACTCGATCGAGACCGCCCCATTGCACCCGAGCTGTGCTGCTTTCTCGCCGAACGGCTCCTGCAGGAGCGCGACTGCCTCGGCGCGGTGCTCACGGAGGGCCAGGCCCTTACTTGCCAGCTCGCGATCCCAGGCCGAGAGGCTCCCGCGAGACCCCCGGCCGCTGCGAATGCGGGCGAGGAGAGCATTGCGCTGTGCGAGCACGCGCGAGTACTCGCGGCGGGTTTGAGCGCGAGCCGGCCAGATCCCGGCGATCAGCTGGTCGAGGTGGGCTCGGCGCAGCGCCGGGGGTCCTTTGAGCAGCTCCAGGCGATCGGGAAGGAAGACGCTCAAAAGCGGACGGTTGGGAACGTCCAACAGGCGCTCCACCTCGGCGCCGTCGGCTGTCATGCGCTTGACCGGCTGGGGGGCATCAGCAAGGGTGCCGTACCCGACCGACAGTTGGTGTGGCTCGGCGCCCTCTCGGAGCGTCACCTCCACACGCGTGGTGTCGGCCCCGAAGCGGATCAGCTCACGATCGTTGCGGGTCCGCGGCGAGCGGCCTGTGCAGCCGAAGTAGAGCCCCTCGATCAGATTCGACTTGCCCGCGCCGTTGGGGCCGTAGACAACGGTCAGCCCCTCGCCGATCACCGCCTCCGCACGGCTATAGGTGCGGAAGTCGCGCAGCTCCACGCTGACGACGCGCAGCCCGTCCACGAGGTCACACGTTCAGGCGGATCGGCATGATGAGGTACACGAAGTCCCCGGTGTCGGGGGATTCGATGAGGCCTGGCCGCAGCGGGCTGATGAGCTTCAGGATCAGCTCATCTGAATCGATGCTCTCGAGGCCGTCTCTGAGGAACTCGGGGTTGAAGCCGATCTCGAACGGCTCGCCGTGGAAGGGCACCGGTATCGCCTCGCTGGCCTCGCCGACGTCGGGGGTCTGAGCCGAGACGGTGAGGGTGCCCTCGCCAAAGCTCAGGCGCAGCGGAGCATTCTTTTGGGCGAGGAGGCTGATGCGACGAACCACGTCTGTCAGCTCGGCGCTTGCCAGGCGCAGCTCGTGCTCGACAGACTCGGGTAGCAGCTGGCGATAGTTGGGGAACTGGCCATCGATCAGGCGCGAGGAGAGCACGATGTCGCCGAGCTCGAAGATCACCTGGTTCTGGCCAACGCTCACGGCGAGCGAGTCCGCGGGCGTCTGCTGGGCGATGCGCACGAGCTCCTGCAGCGCTCGAGCCGGCACGTTGGCCTCGAGGCTCCCCTGCAGCGCGGACTCGAGCGCCGTCTCCTTGACACTCAGGCGATAGGAGTCGGTGGCAACCATCCGCAGCTCTTGCCCGGCGGCGGACATGAGGATCCCGGTCAGGACCGGGCGAGTCTCGTCACGGGAGGCCGACCTGGCGACACGCGAGACGGTCTCCACGAAGGCTGCGGTCGGGAGTGTCACCCGTGTCTCAGCGGATGGCTGGGGCAAGGTCGGAAAGTCCTCTGCGCGGAGCGTGCGCAGGTGGAAGGTCGTGGGCCCGCAGATCAGCTCGACATCCTGCTCGGCGCTACGCAGCTCCAACGTCAACGTCTCTGCTGAGAGCGAACGGGCCACGTCGAGAAGTAGTCGAGCGGGGAGCAGCGCCGAGCCTGGCCTGGCGACGTCGGCCTCGAGGGGGACGCGCAGGCCTATCTCCATGTCGGTGGCGAGCAGCTCTGGAGTGGAGTCGGCCTGCGCCGAGATCATGATCCCGGACAGGGCCTGTACTGCGCTCCTGGTGGATGCAACGCGCGTAGCGGTCTGCAGCTGGTTGAGCAGTTGCGCCGAGGAGAGCGAAAGCTTCATGACTCTTCCATGAGAAATAGGTAGGGAGTAGTAGGAGCTATGGAGATGTGCATTTGGCTTGTATAGCGGGACCGAAGGGCATTGGGGTGTGGACAGCGCTGGGGATAGCTTTGCGGAAGTCTCTCAGGCAGCGCGGTCGGGAGGCGATCTGCGGTCAGGGGTGGGGAGAGTCGAGCGCCTCGCACAGCTTCTCCACAAGCTCTCGAGAGCTCTCGTCGGAGTCGATCCGGGCCGAGGTACGCCTGCAGGCATGCATGACTGTCGTGTGGTCGCGTCCGCCAAAATGACGCCCGATGGCTGGAAGCGACTCACCGGTGAGCTCCCGCGCGAGGTACATGGCGAGCTGCCGCGGCCAGGAGATGCTGGGCGTGCGTGAGCTGGAGAGCAGTTCCTCGAGTGTGATCCCGAACAGCTCACAGGTTGCCTGTTGGATCTCGCCCACGCTGCGCTCGCGCCGCCCTGGCTTTGGTGAGTTGGGGTAGAGGCTGGTGATTACCTCGTCGGCTAGCTCGCCGGTCAGGGGTCGTCCCGTCAGCGAGCTGTATGCAACCACTCTGATCAGGGCGCCCTCGAGGACGCGGACGTTGGTCTGGATGCGCTCGGAGATGACCCTCAGCGGCGCCTCGTCGGCTAGGGGTATGTGGTCGTGACTCGCCCGCTTACGCAGGATCGCCATACGGGTCGATGGGTCTGGTGGCTTGATGTCGGCCACGAGACCAGACTGGAAACGCTCGCGTAGGCGGTCCTCGAGGGCCTGTAGGTCCTGTGGGGGGCGATCTGAGCTGAGCACGATCTGCCGCCCGGCGTCGTGCAGGGCGTTGAAGGTATGGAAGAACTCCTCCTCGGTCTTGGTCTTGCGCTCGAGGAACTGGACGTCATCCATCAACAGGACGTCTATGTGCCGGAAGCGGGCCTTGAAGCTCTCGGTGTCCCCGCCACTGAGAGCCGCGAGGAACTCGTTGGTGAAGGCCTCGCCGGTGGTTGTGCGAACTGTCAGCCCTGGGTTGTGGAGCAGCAGCAGGTTGGAGATGGCGCTGAGTAGGTGTGTCTTGCCGACTCCTGGCGGTCCACATAGGAACAGGGGGTTGTATGCCTGGGATGGCATCTCCGCGACTGTCAGGGCGGCTGCGTGGGCGAGGCGGTTGGAGTCGCCGATTACGAAGTGGTCGAACGTGAGCTTGGGGTTCCCCAGTGGACCACCCGCATGCGTGTCGTCGGGTGCGTGCGCTCCAACGATGCCGTCCCCTGTGCTGCGGGCCGGGTGCCTCGAGTCAGCCGAGGTCGCACGTGAGGCTCGGGTGGTAGTTGACCCCACGAGCTCAGCGTCGGCGCCTTCGCCCAGGACGGCTTTGACAGCCGCCTGGATCACCCTGCCGAAGCGATCCTGCACCCAGCGGCAGGCATGCGGAGGGGCTTCGATCAGCAGGTGCTCACCCTCGAGCTCGAGCGCGCGTAGGGGATCCAGCCAGAGCCTGAAGGTTGGCTCGTCGACAGCGCGGGCCAACTCTGCCTGCACCCGTGTCCATATGTGCTCCAACTCGACGCTCACGGCAGCGCTGATCCGACTCCTCTCCCAGAGGCAGATGACAAGAACTATTCGAAGGAGGACCCGCGGGGGCCCGGTCGGGCGACTATATCCAACGCCGTGAGCCAGGCTTGCCCCGTGCTCGCATTTGGCGGGAAAAAGTCGGCGAGCGCTCGTCGGTCCTATACTTCGGGGCGATCGCTCCTCGAACGTGGGGATGATCGGCGCAGGCGGGGCACCGCTGCGCTCCTCGAAGGGAACTGAGAACTATGAAGCGCACCTACCAGCCCAAGAAGCGCAAGCGCGCCCGCGCACACGGCTTTCGCTCGCGTATGAGCTCACGAGCCGGTCGGCTCGTGCTCAAGCGCCGCCGCGACAAGGGCCGCAAGCGCCTGTCGGTCTGAAGGCGACTGGGAGCCTGGAGCCGTGGACGGACGCGCGATCAGACCGCGGACGCCGGGGCGAGGGGGGCGCCTGTCGCGCAGCGCCGAGTTCGAGCGTGTTTACCGACACGGGCGCTCCACGGCCAATCGGCACCTCGTCCTCTACTCGTTCCCCACCCAGCCTGAGGACAGCCCGCGCCTGGGGCTGTCCGTGTCGCGGAAGGTCGGCGGCGCGGTCGAGCGCAACCATGTCAAGCGCCTGCTGCGTGAGGCCTTCTCACAGCAGGAGGGCAACCTCTCACCGGGCCAGGACATCGTGGTCGTGGCCCGCCCTCCGGCGCGGGAGCTGGCTGAGCGTGAGGGCTTGGCGGGCATCGCCCAGGAGCTCGAGGGTCTGCTGGCCAAGGGGGGACTGCTCACAGTCGCTGCGAGCTCGCCTGTCGGAGAGTCCGATGAGCGCCTCGCGAGCTGATCAGCGCGCCGGCGGCGCTGAGCATGGACTTCGCCGCGCTATACGCCTGTTTGTGACTGCCCCGATTGTGCTCTACCAGCGCGCGATCTCGCCCGCGCTCCCGAGGCGCTGCAAGTACGAGCCGACGTGCTCCCGCTATGCGGTCGACGCGCTCCGCGAGTACGGCATACTTAGGGGCCTGGTGCTCGCGGGGTGGCGGCTGCTGAGGTGCAATCCGTGGAGCTACGGCGGATACGATCCGGTTGAGGCCCAGCGAGTGTTCAGGACCGGACCAGCCACCGGGGCCTGAACGAGCACCGGAGAAGACCGCCCGCGCCGTCAGCGGCTGCGGGCACAAACGACATTCCTGCCTAGAACCGAACCAGTCGAGAACCCTTAGAGCATGCCCATCCTCGCCAATGTGATCCAGGACGCGTTTTCGCCCCTGATCAGCCTGTTCGAGTCGATCATGGTGTTCATCCACGCCCACCTCGTGGGCGGAAGCTGGGGCCTCGCGATCGTGGGGCTGACCGTGCTGATCCGGGCGATACTCGTGCCGCTGACGTTCAGGCAGCTGAAGTCCATGCAGGAGATGCAGCGCCTGGCGCCTCAGATAAACGCGCTGAAAGAGAAGTACAAGGAGGACAAACAGCGCCAGCAGCAGGAGATCATGAAGTTCTACCAGGAGAACAAAATCAACCCCCTGGCCTCCTGTCTGCCGCTGGTGATGCAGCTGCCGGTGTTCATCTCGCTGTTCTACATGCTTCGCACGGACCTAAAGAAGCGGATCTGTGGCCCGGCGCTGCACGCGCATGGCTTCATAACCTCCAAGCAGATCGAAAAGGTCACGTGCAACCAGGTGGCTCCGCACTCGGCCAAGTTCCTGTTCCTCCCCGACATCACGGCCAAGGCGACCGGAGTGGCGCTGGTAGCCCTCATCGTCCTCTACGTGGGCTCGCAGGTGTTCTCCACGCTGATCGCCACCGCGACAGCCGACCCGAATCAGCGGCGGCTGATGCTGCTGCTGCCGGTTGTCTTCGTGGTCATCCTCTATCGCTACCCGGCGGGGCTGCTCGTGTACTGGATCACCACGAACCTGTGGACCATCGCTCAGCAGTCCGTCATCCGCCGCCGTATGCCGCCGCCGCCAAAGGTCGAGGCGCCACCTGGGGCGGCGAATGGGAAACCCACGAGGTCCTTGAAAGAGGCGTTTGCAAGCGTCACAGCGGGAGCCGGGGCGCGTGCTGCAGAGGCGCCCGCGACCGGTCCCAGCGTGCCCGTGTCTCCGCCGCCGCCTCCACGTAAGAAGAAGAAGCGTTCGGGTAGGCGACGATGAGCGACGCGTCGATCGACGAGCTGGATGCACCCGACGCCCTGATCGAGCTGCTCGAGGAGATCGTCGACGGCCTGGGCCTCGACGCCGACGTGGAGGTGGACGAGAGCGATGGGGTTCTGACCGGACGTGTCGAGGGCGAGGATGTCGGCCTGTTCATCGGGCGCCACGGCCAGACGATCGACGCGGTGCAGCACTTGGCGCAGCGGATCATCTTTCCCGAGGGGCCCTCGTCCACCCGGGTCGTGATCGATGCAAATGGATATCGAGAGCGCCGCACGGAGGCCTTGCAGGCCGATGCGCAGGATGCCGCCGAGGAAGCGCTGAGCACGGGCCTCCCGGTTGCCCTCGACCCCCTGCCGCCGTTTGAGCGGCGCATCGTGCACGAGTTCCTGCGCGAGCGAGGCGACGTCGAGACCCACAGCGAGGGCAATGAGCCCGAGCGCTATCTCGTGGTCTCGCCGAGCTCGGCCGACTAGCTGCGTTTCACGTTTTTCATGACGGTGAAACAGTTGGCCTCAGCTCCGATGTGTTTCACGTTTTTCATGACGGTGAAACAATAGGCCCCATGTCGGATCAGCCGCAACCGTCGCTGAGCGACGTTGAGCGTGGACTGATCGTGGGCATACTGATCGGGGAGGGAAGCTTCGGCGGGGATGGGAAGCAGCCGCACATCACGCTGCGGATGCACACCCGCCACGAGGCGCTGTTCCGCTGGCTGCAGGGCCGCTTCCCCCGTTCGAGGCTGTACGGCCCCTACACCCACGGCGGGCGCAGCTACTACCAGTGGATGGCTCGTGGAACTGCCCTTGCGGAGGATGTCCTCCCGGTCGTCGAGTCGGTGCTCACGGAGGATCTCGATGCCCATGCATTCGCTCGGGTTACCGAGATGAAGACCCGCTACGCGGCCTTCTTTGCCCGCAATGGCTGATTACTCGCTGAATGCCGACCAGCAGCGCAGCCTCTCGATCGTGCTTGGGGCGCTCGCAACGGACGCGCATGCGCCGACGAGCGTTCGCGATCCCTCGCTCGCTCAGCGCGTGCACATTGCCGATTCGCTGGCGGCGCTCGAGCTCGAGGAGATCCACGGGGCGCGGCGGCTGGTCGACATCGGTAGCGGCGCGGGTTTCCCGGGATTGCCCCTGGCTGTAGCGTTGCCGGCGGCTGAGGTTGCCCTGGTGGAGAGCCAGGGCCGCAAGTGCGCCTTCCTCGAGCGTGTCTGCACGGACGCTGGAATCGAGAACGCACGCGTTGTGTGCGCACGCGCCGAGGAGTGGGAGGAGGGGCTAGAGCAGGGCGACGTTGTCGTCGCTCGGGCGGTGGCCGCCCAGCCGGTCGTGCTCGAGTACGCGGCCCCGCTGCTGCGAGTTGGGGGCTTGCTGATCGACTGGCGAGGTCACCGCGCCCGCGAGGAGGAGGAGCAGGCCGACAGGGCGGCCGAGATCCTGGGCCTGCGTCGCGAGCGGGTTCTGCAGACGGCACCCATCGAGGGAGCGAGCGATCACCATCTGCACACGTTTCGCAAGCTCAGCCCCACGCCACCGCGCTTCCCGCGCCGTGCGGGCATGGCGCGTAAGCGTCCGCTTGGATGACGCGCTAGCTTGCAGCGCGTGGGCACCATCTACGCAGTCGCCAACCAGAAGGGTGGCGTGGGCAAGACGACGACAGCGGTCAACGTGGCCGCCTGCATCGCCGAGGCCGGCTACACGACCTTGCTCGTGGACGTCGACCCCCAGGCCAATGCGACCGTGGGTCTTGGGATCTCGCGCACTCAGGCCCCCGGTCTCTACGAGGTCCTTGCGGGTGAGGTGAGCGCCGAGGAGGCGCTCACGGACTCCTCTGTGGCGGGCCTGCGGGCGCTGCCGGCGGGAGCGGGGCTTGCGGGGGCGAACATCGAGCTTCCCCGCCTCGACGGCTTCGAGTACCGGCTGCGGGACGTCCTGGCGCCGCTGAAGTCGAGCTTTCAGTACATGCTCCTGGACTGCCCGCCCTCCTTGGGTCCGCTGACGGTATGCGCGCTGGCTGCGGCCGACAGGGTGATAGTGCCCGTCCAGACGGAGTACTTCGCGCTGGAGGGCCTCGCCGGGCTACTGGAGACGCTCGCGCTCGTGCAGCGTGAGCTGAACCCTCGGCTGACGGTGGCAGGGATGCTCCTGACCATGCACGACAGCCGCACTCGCCTGGGCCAGGACGTCGAGCGGGAGGTTCGCTCCCACTTCCCAGACTTGGTCTTCAACACGGTCATCCCCCGTAACGTGCGCGTCGGGGAGGCGCCAAGCTACGGTCTGCCGGTGACGCACCACGACCCCCGCAGCGCCGGCGCGGAGGCCTACTTCGAGCTGGCAAAGGAGGTGGCTGCACGTGGCTAAGCCGCGACCGGGAATGGGCCGGGGACTCGACGCGATCCTGTCGGTGTCGCCTCGCGGCGGGGGGGACGCTCCCGAGGAGGAGCTGCGCGAGCTCCCCGTCGAGCTGATCTCACCGAGTCCGAACCAGCCACGACGGGTGTTCGACGAGCAGGCGCTCGAGGCTCTGGCGGGCTCGCTTGGCGAGCGCGGAGTGCTGCAGCCCGTGCTCGTACGCCCCAGACCCGGTGGCCGCTACGAGCTGGTCGCCGGTGAGCGCCGCTGGCGCGCCGCCAAGATCGCAGGTCTCGAGACCGTTCCGGCGCTCGTGCGCGACCGTGAGGACGCAGCAGCGCTGGAGGTTGCCCTGATCGAGAACATGGCGCGCGAGGACCTAAACCCCGTCGAGGAGGCCCGCGCTTGTGCAGCGCTCGTGGAGGAGCTGGGCCTGACCCGCGAGGAAGTAGGCCTACGCGTGGGCCGCAGTCGCGTCGCCGTCAGCAACCTGGTGCGCCTGCTCGACCTCCCCGACGCGGTGATCGAGATGCTGGAGAACGGCGACCTCAGCGAGGGTCACGGGCGTGCGCTACTGCTGGCCGAAGACCACGACGCCCGCCGACAGCTCGCCCAGGCCGCCGTCGAGCACGGCTGGTCGGTGCGCGTGCTCGAGGAGCGTGCGCGGGCGAGCAACGCACCAGCCAATCCCCCAACCGGCGCCCGTAGCCGAACCTCTGCCGGGACAACCCATCCGGACCAGGAGCACGCGGCCAGTGAGATCGCGGAGGCGCTTTCCGGGGCACTTGGAGCCGAGGTTCGGGTCAAGCCCACGCGCGACGGTCGCTACCGCGCCGAGCTCTCCCTTGCGAGCCCTGAGGAGGCGGTGGAGTTGGCCCGCCGAATCCGCCCGCGCGCCGTCGCCTGAGGGGCATATGTCCGGCTTCGCCCTGCCGCTAGAATCCGCGACGCGAGGGCGATTAGCTCAGTCGGTTAGAGCGCTTCTCTGATAAAGAACGTTTCCCCGCTGTTTTGCCAGGAAATACGCGACAAACAGGGCGGTTTCCGTCCGGTTCCATCGCTACTATGTTCCATAGATGTTCCATCGAGGGAACGCATAGCGGGGTAGGTCGCGGTGAGCGTCCACCCATACAAGACCGCCGATGGCACCCGCTATCAGGTGCGCTGGCGTGAGGGCAAACGTGTCCGCACGCGGACGCTGCTCGGCAAGAAAGAAGCCAATGACTTTGATGTCGAGGTCAAGTCGCGCAAGCTGCGCGGCGAGGTCATGCCGCGACCGGGACGCGAGACGTTGGCGGTCGCGTACGACGAATGGAAAGCCCTGTACGGGCCGCTGCTTGCCAGGAACACGCTAGACACGTACGAAGCTGTCTGGACGGCGCACGTCAAGGATCGCCACGACCACCACACGCTCGCCGAATGGGTTGCGGAACCGCAGCTATTCGAGACGCTGACCGCAGACATGCGCGAGCGCGGTGTGGGCAACGCCTCGCAGCGCAAGGTGCTCGTCGTGATGTCCGCTGTGTTCAAGGCAGCGGTGCGGTGGAGGAAGGTCGGCGTTAATCCTGTGCTCGCCGTGCCCAAGCCCGCTGGTACTCGCAAGCGCATCCCCCACCCGCTCGCGCCAATGGTGGTGGAGCGTATCCGTCTGCAAATGCGTCGCCGCGAGACAAAGGACGAGAGCGGTGCACGCAGCATCGCCGACGCCTGCCTGGTGGCGCTCATGGCTTACGCCGGTCTACGGCCAGGTGAGGCCCTTGCGCTCACATGGGCCGACATCGGCACGCGCACGCTGGCGATCGACAAGGCTGTCAGCGTCGGCGAAGAAGGACCGACCAAGACGCGCGGCGCGCGCTCGGTGCCGCTGGTGGAGCAGCTTGCGATCGACTTGGCGGACCTACGCGCGGCGCGTAACAACCCGACCGATGACCAGCTCGTGTTTCCGGCCCAAGGCGGCGAGCATTGGTCGAAGTCGCAGTACAACAACTGGCGTAACCGCGTGTGGAAGTCGGCCATGAAGAAGCTCGCTGACGGCGATCCGCCGCAACCGCAGTTCTGCAAGACCGTCCCCTACGATTGCCGTGGCTCGTTCATCAGCCTGCAACTGCGCGCAGGAGTGAGCCCGCTAGAAGTTGCCAAGTGGGCGGGACACTCTCCGCAGGTCATGTTCGCGCACTACGCCAACGTGATTGACGAGCTGGTAGGCGAGCCCGTGCTACCTGCCGCCAAGCAGATTGCCCGAGCGCGTGACGCAGTGATGGAGTTGGAGAGGAAGGAGCTTGACGAGCTGATGGCCGACCTGATCGAGCACCCGACCATCGCATCTGTCGGTCCCGGAGGCGATGACGAAAGCGGCGTCGTTAGACGGAGAGCGGCGCACGCCTTCTATGCGCCCGAGATGTGATTCGGTTTCCTTGCAGAAAATGTCGATGGGCGTGCGACAATCAGAGCCATGACCAAGATGGAGCTACACGAGCTAGTAGACGGGCTGCCCGATAACGCCGTTGACGGCGCTGCGGTGGTCTTGCGCAGCTTGGCGCATGGCGAGATGGACCCCGATCAGGCATGGTTCTGGACGAACGAGTGGCAGAAGATGGAGCGTGAGGCGGACGCCGACATTGCCGCAGGCCGCGTCTCGCGCTATGCGAACGACGGAGATTTTCTAACGGCCTTGGATGAGCGCACCAAGTCGCTAGATGCCGACGCGTGATGTTCTCGCGTCGTTCTGGCGTGATTGGGACCAGCTCACGGCACAGCAGCAGCGAGCGTTCCGTAAAGCAGTAGAGAACTTCATCGCTGACATCGCCGCTGGTCAGAGCTTCCGCCCGCGTCTGCGCGTCAAGCGGGTTCAAGGACACCCCGGAGTGTGGGAGATGACTTGGGCGCCAGATGGACGCGCAACCTTCGAGTACGGCGACGAGGTTCAGCCCGGCGAGCCGCACATCATCTGGCGCCGGATCGGGACGCACTCCGTCTTTCGCCACCCCTAAAGAGTTGACGAGCACTGACGTAGAAGCTCAGTGGGGCATATAGTTCCGCCACTCGACACTGGCGGCTCCTACTCGTGGACCCAACACCCCAGAAGCAAGCCTTCCTCGATGACGAGTTGAAGGCTGCGAATCAGGATCAAATCACGGAGCTGACCGCGTATCGCGCGGAATCGTTGCAGCTCGCTGGTTTTGCCGGGATCGTCGCCAGTATCACGGTAGTCCTAAAGAGCGCCCATCAGTGGGCACTCATCGCCGTGGTAGTCATCTTTGGCGTGATCCTCATCATCGACGCGCTGGCCGTCGGCGCGCGGCGGACACTCGCCCGCTCCTACAACCCGATGGCTGCCTGGACCCGTGCTGAGAAGGTCGAGCGAATGGGCGGAGGGTTCAAGCTGCCGTCCCTCCCTGAACTACGCAGGGACGCCTTCGACCTGCGCCGTGCCGCGTTCGAGACGAACCGGCGACGCATACGGCAGAGGCGATATTGGATCGCCGGGATCAGGATTTTGCTATTCGCCGCTGTGCTAATCTCGCTGGCATCAACAATTAGCGGAGGTTCGACGACCAAGTTTGGTCAAGCAACGCAGCCGCCGCCCCCTCCCACCGTTGGCACAGCGCACCGACATCACCATCAAAAATGGGGTCATCGAGGCCACAGGTACGGATGGGGACAGCCAGGTCGAGCACGCTTACCTCGCGGACATCACGGTTGAGCTATCAAAGGGTCGTCAGGTCCTCGTCAAAAGTGGAGAGTTGATCTCCCCGAGGCGACCGTGGTCGAAGCCGACGCTCTACATCGAGATTGGCGAGATAGGCGGCCAGGAGATCCACAATAGACACATTTCCATACCTTCGAGGATCACAATCACGGGCGCTGAGTACGACCACGGAATTGGTACCACCTACTCACCAGAAGGACCAGACCCGGTTTTCTTTGTTAAGTAGGGTGCTCCCCCCGTCCACACGGGTATAGCAAGCGATTGGACAGGGGTACGGCCGCGCTTTGCGCGGCAGGCCCGTCACCCACCCCGCCCGCTTTGCAGGGGAAAACGCCTCACGCCCCCGGTCTTTACGGTTGTCCTATTGGACGCCCTTTCGCTCCCGCATCCCACCGCCTCAACATAGTTGAGACACTGGGATGCGGGAGCAGACCGGGGGCGTGAGGCTAATGAAAAGAGAAGCGGGCGGGGTGGGTGACGGGCCTTGATGATGTCAAAAGAAAAGAAAAGAAAAGAGAGAAGAAAGAAAAAAGGCAAGTAGCCGAGCCGTCGCGGTATGCGTAAGAAAAGTGCGCAAAGGCTCGGCTACTGCTCGGGTGTTGCGAGACAGTCCGGGTGCTGCGCTGCTAAGAGCTTTCTTCTATGGCGTCAGCGAGTGCGTGCAGGTCTGCGTCGTACGCCGCTAGGAACGCGAGCAATGTATGCCAGCGCATCCCGCGATGACCGTTCTCAATCTGGCTGACGAACGTATCCCGAACGCCGATCTTTGCCGCCGCGTCCTTCTGGATCAAACCGCCGCGCTCGCGCAGCACGCATAGCGCGCGACCGAGTGCGACGTAATCGGCGGCAGAGGGCAGCTCGGGATTGACCATCCTGGCAACCTAGCGGAACTGCCTATGCGCTTTGCTGGTGGTGCTCGCCCGTCCGTACTACCCGCAGATGTCTTGGGCGCCTGCGCATGCCACTCTCGATGTGACGCAGCTTGTCGAAACGCTCTCGCGCTTCATCAGCGCGAACACGCGCTTCCATCGCATCGCATTCGGCGCGTTCAAACTCCAACAGCGCCTTCAACTCTGCTGGCGTGTACTGCCGCGTAGGCATCAGACTGCAACCAAGCCGATGGCGTCGATGCGATCGAGTGCGGGCATCGAGAAGAATCTATCTCCTTCCCGACGAAGCACGCCAACATCGCACAAACTGTCGGCGGCTGCCTCGACATCTGTTGCGTCTACGTCTTTTATGATGTTGACCAACGCTGTTAGTCGCACTCCTTTGGGCCTTTGCAGAGCCTCAAGCACGACTGCGGCCTGCACCCTCGCATCTATATCCTGAGCGGGCACCCGATGAAGCCTCGTTTTCATCGTCGTGTAGGGCTACCGGCTGACGCAATCAGCCGGTAGCCCGCCTGTGGGGACTACATGGGTCGGACTTAGCCGTCCTGTGAAGTCGCAAGGAGCCTAGCGGAACTTAGCCGTCCTGTGAAGTCCAATTCCAAACTGATGACCAATCCCGACCTACCTAGCGCTGACGATTACGTCGCGCTCGGTGGCGCGCTGCGCACGCTGCGGCTCGCTGCCGGGCTGACGCAAGAGCAGGCAGCAACCGAGATAGACATCGGCTCAACCTTCGTTAGCCAGATCGAGAACGGCCATCGCGGGATGCGCTGGCATACGCTGCTCGCGTTCTTGGCGGCGTACGATACAGACCTGCACGTCCTCGCCGACACGATCGACGCCGAACGCGCACTGTCGCGCAGACGCAAGCGGCGTACACGCTGACGTAACGGAGCAGCGACCAGAGTTCCGCGCGTTTGCGCGCGGTGTACGGTGGAGGCGACGGGACCGTAATTCAAGCCAGCGCTATAGCTTGAACGAGCAGGACCGTGAGCAAGCAGCCATCTGAAAAGCCTGACGGGGCAGAGCAGCAACCGCCTCATCTACAGATGGGGCGGCGGGTGCGCGGGCCGCAGCTCACCGACCGCGACCGCGACATCTTGCGATGGATGACGCGCCACGGTGTCGTCACCGCCGAACTGGTGGGACGGCGATTCTTCTTTCGCGGCCCGAAGGCCAGCGACTACGGCAAGTGGGCGGCATACCGTCGCCTGCGCGCATTGCGCGAGCTTGGGCTCATCCTCAGCAACAAGCCATTCGCCGATCGTCCGGCAGTCCTGCGCGTGACACGCGAGGGTGCACGAATCGCCGATGTCGGGCTGCGCCCGGCGCCGCTCGTCCTGTCGGAACTGCGCCACTCCATCGCGCTCGTATGGCTCAGCGAGTATTTGCTCGCCGAGAACGCCGGCGCCGAGCTTGTCACCGAGCGCGAGCTACGCGCGCAGCGATACCGCGATCTGCGCGAAGGAAGGCGCGCGACCGAACACGGCCGCGCCCCGGATGCACTCTTGCGTATCCCAACCAAGCGCGCAGGCGCGCGAGGCGTGATGACGGTGGCCGTCGAGCTGGATCTCTCTCGCAAGGACCGCCGCGCGATGGAACGAATGATTCGCCAGTACGACCGCGAGAACGTCGATCGTGTCTGGTGGTACGTGACCGCAGCTCGACTCGAGCGCACACGCGCGATCGTCCGCGAGATGCGCGCCGCCGATCGCATCGAGGTCTTCGAGTGGCGCGCTTAGCGATCGAATCGCAGGCCGCGCCCGCCGCCCAAGGTCCGATCGAGAATCAAGTCCAAGACCTGGCGACATTGCTCCTGGCCGCGCTCGGGTGCGCGGCGCTGCTCGATCCCGGTGTTCTGTTCGGCGCGGCAATGGCCGGTGGTTGGTTCTGGTTGTACCAACCACCGACAGCACGGCGCCTGGTGTGTGCGCTACTTGTGGCCGCGCCGCTGCTTGCGCTGCATACGTTCCTTGTGTGGGCCTGGCCTTGGCGTGACTGGCTATCTCAACTCCTGGCATCTCCCGCTGCGCCGTTCGGTAGTGCGCTCGCAGTCCGCAGCTTCTACGCCGAAGCACTGGCGGGTCCGCTGTGGTTCGAGTTAGCAGTATTTGCCGCGCAACTTAGATCGCGTAGAGTGGACGCGCAGGTGCGCCGCGATCACCGTCTCGACAGGCGACGATGGCGAGCGATGAGCGGGCGCCGACAGCCGATGCTTTCGTTGCCCTTGCCCGCTCCGCAGACATCACGACGCGATTCCGGCCCGGCTCATCCACCCGGACGAATCCGCCTTGGTATCGACGCGGAGACAAACGGCCCGCTCGACCTTGATCTGCCTGCGGACATTGCGGCGCACGTCTTCCTGCCCGGCGCCTCTGGCAGCGGCAAGACCACGACCGTTGCGCGTCTTGCCGATGGTGCGCTCGCCAACGGGTACGGCGTCGTCATCATCGACGCCAAGGCGGGAGGGCTTGGACAGATCGCTCGCGCGCTCGCCGCGCGCTACGGCGTGCCCTTTCATCTTGTGGACCCCGACGACGCGGATTCGCTCGGCTACAACCCGTGCTCAGGTGATGCGGCATCGGTTGCAAACAAGCTCGTCGGCGCCTTCTCATACGGACCATCGGCCGAGATTTACAAGAACATTGCAATGGAGGCGGTGCCCGTTGTAGTGCGCGGGCTCCAAGCCGCCAACAAGCCGGTGACACTCGACACGCTCTACGACGCGTTTGGTGTTCGTGGCATGACGAACATCGCGCACATGCTCAGCGACGATGATGCGCGTCTGCGCGAGCGTCTTTTGCAACTGGACCCTGACGAAAAAGGCGACAGGACCGGCAATAGTGGGATAGCCGGATTGCAACACCGGCTAGGCGCGCTGTTGGAGGGCAAGTTTGGCGACCTATTCCGCGCGCAAGCCGTGCTCGATTGGAGCAAGGCGCTTGCAGAACCATCGGTGACGTACGTTGCGCTGAGTGCTCTTGCCAGCAGCGAGGACGTAGAGCTGATGGGCCGGGTGATCGCGCAGGACTTGAAGCAAGTCGCCGCGAGCAGGTTGCGTGGGATCGCTGCTGGCGGCAGCCCTGCACCCGTCCTGGCGATCTTCGATGAGTTCGCCGCGCTGAACGAGGCCGACCAACTGGCCGACCTACTGCTACAGGCCCGGCAAGCCTTGATGCCCACAGTTATCTCGACGCAATACCTACCGGAGACAACAGCGCTGCGCAAGGCGTGTCTCGGCGCGGGACTTCTCATCGTGCATCGTGTCGAGGCCGAAGACGCCGAAGCCATCTCTGCACAGTTCGGTACGCGCCGCGCCTCCGACGTTACACATCAGATCGACTACGAAACGGGCGCATCTGAAAAGGGCAGCATCCGGCGCGTGGATAAGTACAACGTCCACCCCAACGAGCTGCGCAACTTCACGGTAGGACAGGCGGCTATCAAGTCCGTGCCGAAACAGCGCTACACGATCGTTCACGTCTACCCCGAACCTTGAGTGTGAGCACAGACACTGCAACGGACATCGGGCCGCGCATCGTGCGGAACGCACGTCCGCCAGGATACCGCTCGACGCGCGAATGGCTTGGGGCTGGCTTTGCGCGCCAACGCGGCGCCACGGTTGGCGCACTCGCCGCAGCATGGACCGGCCTTCCGTTCGCACTCTGGCTTGCCGCAGCAGGGGTCATCGTTGGAGCCCTGGTTGGCGCGCTCGGGATCTCCGTTCTCGGAGGCGTCGGCGGTTCATTCACCAGCAACCAAGGTGTCGGCGCGATCGGCGCTGTGCTTGGCGCGGTGGTGGGTGCCGGGCTTGGCTTCGCGCTCATCTACATCTACCTGTTTACGCATCTGCTCCAGCTCGTCGGAGCGCTGGCGAGCGGAGCAGTGGTCAGCATCGCCGTGCTGACACTGATGATTGTTGCTGAGCCTTGGCTAATGCGGCTTCGCGGTTATCGGGAACCGAGCCGTCGTGAGCAGGCGTTGCTTAATCCGATTCTGGAAGATGCCGGGCGTGAGATGGCGTTGTCCATTGTTCCGGCGCTCTGGATCAGTGAACAGGACAAGCCGGGCGCGTGGGCGCACATGCGCGGCATCGTCGTGACGCGTGGTTTGCTCGGTGACTACAGCGCTACGCAGGCGCCGCCAAAGCCCGACCTTGACCGGCCTGCGCTCGGTGCGATCCTCGCCCACGAGCTGCATCATTGGGAGATGGGCGACGTGGTTGCAACCGCGATGGTTGCTGCTTGCTTCTGTCCCTTTGTTTTCATCGTCAACGCGATTGCATGGCTGCGCATACGTGCAGAATGGGCGGCGCTTCTGATCTGGCTTTTCCTCTGGCCCGTGTGGGTGGCGAGCAGGCTTGTTGTCGCGCTTACAGCGCGCGCCGCGCGGCAAGCCGAGTTCGACGCAGATGCGCGCGCAGCGGGTCTTGGAGACGAGTACCGTCTTGGACTGCGCCGGGCATTGGATGAGCTGTCGATGTGGGAGCGTCCGCGCACTGGATGGGAAGCTGTCCTAGCGGCGACGCACCCGCCGATAGAGCAGCGCCTTGAACGGTTGGAGGCTCCGCGAGAACCGGAGACACTGACCGCCACGAAACATAGGTGAGATACCCGGCGAGCGCGGCGGGAAATGCCGTCCACACACCAACCACGATGAGGCGGGCGTGGGGGAAGGCGGCAAGTGAGGCAGCGCCGATGTAGGCCCACTCCGCGCCGACCGCCCCTCTGCCGACGACGCCCACCCATTCCCACTCCCACACTTCGCGGGGCGTCCACCACCACGCCATAGCGGCGTACGGCACAAGTGCCCACCACTGCGCCGACACAATTGCGGCAGTGACGGCAAGCGGAATCCCAAGTGTGGCTAAATGCGGCCTGGCACGACGCGATGTGATTGCAGTGATGACATGCGATGCGGCGACAACGATGCGACGCAACAGCAGCAACGGATCGAACGACATGCGCGCGTGCTGCTTGTTCGCAGTGTAAGAGCGTAGCTGTCTCGTCGCCATCGCGTTCCTTGTGGATTAACGACGGACGCCGCGACGGGGCTAATGCGACGCCCGTCGTCTTAGTCGTACTCCTTTTGGTCAAAAATGGCACGAACGCAGAGACCTTGTTACACAACACTATGTTGTGCGTTTTCGACAACGCGCTGCTACAGAGCTATGACCGTGAGCTGCGCCACGACACGCGCACTATTGTTGAGCTAACGGGGCTGCAACAACACAGGTACGGCACAGATGGCACGATTGCCGCAGACCCCGCGCCCGGCAAGGGCCGCGTGATGAGCGTGATTCTGCGCAGAGATATTCTCGCGCGAGAAGTCGCGCGGCGCGGCTGGACCCTTGCGGACTTGGCGAAGGCCGCAGGCGTCAGCGCTGCCACCGTCACCGCGGCGATGGCGGGACGGCCGGTGTCGCCGCGATCGTTGCAGCGAATAGCGGTAGCGCTCGCGTCAGCGCCACCGCTCGCAAACGTGGATGAGCTGTTGCTGGGTTAGCTGGCAGACAGCATCGCAATCAATGCGTCGTAGCCATCATCAGGAGATAGGTGGCTGTAGACATCATCAATCATGCGCAGGCTGTTGTGGCCGACAATTTTCTTGAGCTGGACCGGGTTCATCTTTCGGCGCAGCGCTTCGGTCACAAACGAGTGCCGGAGCAGATGCGTATGAACGCGCTTTGTAATGCGTGCGCGCTCTGCGGCGCTATGGATGAGCTGTAAGACACCCGAGGGCGTCAGTCCTTCATAGCCGCCCCTTCTGGACCGGCGCATGGCGATGAATAGGCGGTCTGTGTCGGCATCGGCGGGGCGCCCCCGGTGGTAGCGGTCGATGCGCCGTACCAGGGCGGGGGGAAGGGGGACAAGTCTTTCTTGTGAGCCCTTGCCGTCTACCTTTATATACGTGCGCCGGTCAACGCGCACCATGTCCTCAGCACGCAGGCCGCAGAGTTCGCCCGCTCTCATGCCGGTGTCTGCCAGCAGACGGATGATGAGCTTGTCGCGCTCATACGGTGCTGCGTCCTCCATTGCCTCGATCTCTTTGCGACTGAGCACGTTGAGCAAGCGGCGCGGCAGACGCGGGAGCTGCGGTTTGCCGGTGGCCGCTTCGCCTTCCTTCCTGCACCATGAAAGAAACTGGCTGACGGTGCGCACGTAGGTATGCACCGTGAAGCGCGATAGCGCTCCGTTCTCGCCGCCGTCGGTGAGTAGCTTGGAGCCGAAACGGTCAACGGTGCGTTGGTCGAGCTGCTCTGGTGTTTTGATGCCGTTCTCTGCGCACCAGGGCAGAAAGACGTGCTCCAGGTGCAGCACGTAGCCACGGTTGAGTGTTGCCGGTGACAGTCCGCGCGCCCGGCAGGAGGCTAAGAAGTCCTCCACTAATCGCTCTAGTGGGGTGGAGGGGTCGGGGGTGACGATTGCTAGTGACATGACTGGCGTCCCTTTTGCATTGGCGACGCCCCGTTAAGAGCGTCTTACTACGAGTGCGGGGGCGTGTCAACTCGCTGCACAGCAGCGGCTAACGTGTGCATTTAGGGGGCTCTTTGGAGAAGAACAGAGGCCGGACAAGAAAAAGTCAAAGCCGTTGTGGGATAAGACCTTTTAAAGTCATGGAGCCAACGAGCGGAATCGAACCGCTGACCTGCTCATTACGAGCGGGCAATTCTATTAAAGCCCTACTTAAACCGTCCTCCTGAATACAAATGCAAGTGTCTCGCTGTGCCTGCCCGCTGTTCAGTAGCGTCTGCCACTGCATCATGGATAACGGTGACATTGTAAATCGCCGTGCAACCGGCTTGCCGACTGTTGTAGCCGTGTGCGTACTAGGTAAGGGTGACGATTCGCCCGGGCTTGGTTATCGCTTTGTCGATGACTTCCGGCGCATGGTGTGTACCAAATCGGAGATCACCCAGGAGAGTAATTTCTGTTTCACACTCGTGTTTTAGCAACCCCGGAACATATTGGATAATCGCGCGAGTATTCACGCGACGTATTTGCCCGTTATGGTCGGTGAGCTTTATAAAGTCAGCCACTCGGTAACTGTCGCGGTCGGACGCGGACTTGCGACGGACAAAGCCGCAGGAACGGGCAGCTCGACGCCCCCGATGCGGGGGATGGACATGGCGGGGATCACTCCCCGCCAGGCAGCGGCAGATGCAGCCAGCGCGCTACGACCATTAGAAGAATGGTCGAGAACGTGCGCGCAAGCAGCGAGAGTAGCCATTGGCCGCAGACCGCATTGCGGACGCGACGATGGGAGCGCCGCGAGTGTTGATGAGCCCTGGTTGCCATTGGTTTTCCTCCGTGGTGGATTCGACGCCACTGGCACGCCAGAGATAACCGGCGCAGAGTGTCCCGAGCACAGCGAGTGCATTTAGGACCGCAGCCCACCGGCAGCACTGGCACAACGGGTCATCGAATCCAACACGGCAGGAGGCCACGGCAACCGGCGCAGCAACAGCACGCGCTGCTACCGTCCGCGCGTGCGCAGGACGGGATCTACGCTTGCGGCTGGAGCGCAATCCGCAGCGATGGCGCAGCCGCCTACAGCAGCATCGAGGGGTGAGTGTGCAGCGGTCGGTGGAACAACGCGGGGCAGCACTCGGACGATCGTCGGCAGCGCCACTCCCGCAGGCGAGAGCGACTGTCTTCTAGGTGCCTTGATGTGACTTCCGCTGTGCAGCGAGTTAGCACGCACTCCCTATAGGCGGACGCGGCCGTTTATCGTGGCAGACAGTCCATTCGAGCCTCAGTCAGAGTTTCGCTACCAGTTCTTCCATCGCTTCGACACAAGCGATGCGGTACGGCTCGTTGACTTGTATACGCTGTCCCATGACATCTAGTCTTCCTGATTGCAGTGCGTAGAACGGGCATCCTCTTGCAAAAGCAACAACTCCCGTGGTCTGGAAGTCACGAATGTCTACGAGCCCATCATTCACGTCTGTGAACGTGAACTTGGCAGGCTGTGACTTGAGCAGGGCTTTGATGTCCTCTTGGATCGAATTGAGTACCGCTGCATAGGCCGATGCCGGTCCCATGTACTGCGTGAGCCTATTCTTGACGATCATGTGGACAAGCGGTAGGGAGCGCCCCTCATTTTCCAGCCGCGTTGCAAACGCATAAGCAGAGTAAACGGCCGATGGAAGCTTAAGACCGTAGACCAGGGAGAACGCGTTCTGAATTGCCCGGCGTGATGAATCATCAGCCATTACCGGCAGAACCAGGCGCTCCACCGCCGACAACGCGATCTGCGTATAGATGGAGAAGCTAGGGTTTGCGTCAATGAATATGGCTCCATAGTCGCCGGAGATTGGGCGGAGGAAGTCACTGATCCAGTCGATGACGCTGATCCACGCGTTGGTGCCGGGAATCTGTGTATTGGCGAGGGTTGAGATTGCGTTCGACTGCAACTCAAGAAGGGGGTCGCCGCAGACAAGCTCAACGTTCTCAGGGATCGCGGCGTTGTACGTACTGGGAACCGTGATGAAGTCGCTATGTGTGATGACGGGTGCCGTGTAAGGCGCAGGTAGCCTCTGTTCAAAGTAGCCACCGATTGTTGCGCGTGGAACTCGACCCTGTTGCGCGAGTAGATGAGTACTACCTTGGTTCGTGAGCCCGCCGAGCAATAGCTCGGAGAGGTTTGCCTGTGGGCATACGTCAATGACGAGCACACGCTCGTTGGGGTGCTGGTGCGCATAGAAGCAGACGGACTCGAAGCACAAGCTAGTCTTGCCTGTGCCGCCCTTGTTGTTCCAATAGCCGTAGACCATGCCTTTTCTCCTAAGTACGTTGGTGACCTATCAGTGGACGATTATGACATACTACTGGCGTTTGTAGCCATCGGCAAGTATCAATCGTCCTCTCGCGAATGGCGCCTCGGCAAAAGCTAGGCGGGAGTGGAGAGGACGGACAGGGACCGATAAGATTCTCTGCGGCAATGCAGCGGTTCGAGCCTCCATTCCCTCTCCACGGAGCACCGATGTTCCATAGATGTTCCATGTCGATGCGAGACGGCAGGGCAATGGTCAGCAAAACCGCATTGCAAAGCCATAAGGGCGATTAGCTCAGTTGGTTAGAGCGCTTCTCTGATAAGGAAGAGGTCCCAGGTTCGAATCCTGGATCGCCCATGGCTTGACGGTGGCTCAAACCTTGCCATAGGATTTGCCGCTGGCTCAGTATCGAATGTGATTAGAGAACGCAGGCGTACGAGCCGTTGCACCGGGATGGTCATTCGAGTCGATATCGAGCAGGGGGTCCTAACGTGAAGTCGCGAGTGGTCCAAGAGCCGCAGGTCGGTCAGCTTCTTCGGGGCAGCTTCATTTGCGCTGTTGCTCTGGTCGCTGCGGCGGTACTGCTGCTCGCGCCAGCTGGTGCGAGTGCGGCCTCGCCGGTGCTCGAATTCGTTGCCCCCGGCCACAGCCTGCCGGTTCCATTCACCACCGCAGGCGGAGAGGTGACGGCCGAAGGGTTCAGTGGAGCCGTTATGACCTGCGCCCACTCCAGCGGCCAGGGCGAAATCACCGGACCGCGTAGGGCCGTCGCGGAATATGACTTCACGGAATGTAAAACTGGCTCTCAGAAATGTAAATCCGAAGGGGCAGGGCCAGAAGAAATCAAGACGGGTCTGATCGAAGCAGAACTGGTTTACATCGACCAGAAGAACCATGAAGTCGCCGTCCTTCTCAATCCGCGCGGTGGCACGTATATGAGCTTTGAATGTGGGGGAGTACCAGCGCGGGGCGAAGGGCCGTTCCTTGCCCCTGGAGCTCCGCTGAATACAGAAACCACTTCGTTCACCACGGCGCTCAGCAAGTTGGGCGGCGTGCAAGCGCCCGACGAATACGAAGGCGCCGGTGGCGAAAAACTCAAAGCAATTCCCTTTGGAGAAAAAAACAACAATCTCACGCTGGCACCGACGGGGGTGGAATCGACGATCACAGTCACCACTGCCGAGCCGGTCGTGGTAAGGGCCATTTCGGCGGAAGAAGTCGAAGCTGGACAACGCGAAGAAGCGAAGAAGCAAGAAGAAGCCCTCAAAAAAGCCGAAGAACACGCCAAGCAGGCAGCAGCAGAAGCAAAGAAACACGAAGAAGAAGTAACCGGCCAGCTATCGGCGATCATCAAGAAGGATCAGGAAGAAGCAGCCGCTACGAAGCACCAGCTGGAAGTGACTGAGAAGCAGCTCGAAACGACGGAGGAGCAGCTCGGGGCGATAGAGGTGAAAACACGGCTGGCCAAAGCCCTGCGGGCATGCTCGAAACAGCCGAAGAAGCGGCGGGCTCGGTGTGTAGCGAGCGCACATAGAAAGTACGGCGCGAAGAAGTGAAAGGAAACCGGCGCGAGGTCCCTCGTTGAGATGAGTCGATCGCTCAGAGTGGCAGCTCACCAGGTGACGCCGCCACGCTTTCGACGGTTGTAGAGGCGTCGCTTCGGCGGGTTGCGAGGTCGAAGTAGAGCAGCGCCGTGGCGAGCGCGGCGAAGGCGAGCGCGAAGGCGTGTAGTAGGACTCCCCCTACGAACGCCGCCGCCAGTGTGTCGTGTCCTGTGACAGCGGCCCGACCAATAGCCGTCGGTCCCGCCGTGACAATTCCCACGAGGATCCCGAACCCGAACAGGTGCAGGTAGACCCCGCGTGTGAGCTCGCGACTGCGAGCGAGCGCCTCCGTCCAACCGTTGCCCTCGATTGCCGCCGCCTGTACCGCGACGTACCAGCGGAACGAGAGGATGATCCCCGGCACTACCAGCAAGACGAACCCGACCGCGATCCCAAGCGCGCTCATCACGGCGGTAGCCGCCGCTGTGGGCAGCACGCGCAAGCCTCTCGCCGCGATCGCTCCCAGCGCCGGCTTACGTCCGGCACGCACCTCCGCGACCGCATGTATGTGCAGTGCGGATACCAGCGGCGAGATCAGGAACGCCGCCAGGAAGTAGTCGAGTCCGAGGCCCCCACTCGTCATCAACGGCCCGCGCCCAGTGGCGATCAGGATGATCACGTCATATGGAGCGATGACTCCCAGCGCGAGGACGAGGAACAGCAATGGGTAGCGGCCGTAAAGCCGGAACGCGGCCCTGAGGATCGCCCGCGCCGGCTGAGGATCGCGCTTTTGCTCTCCTTGGCTCGCCACCGCGGCCACTCTATTGAGACGGCCTACCAAAGCTCTGTCGTAACGATTGCAACTAAGCTTGGGCGAGGGGCGCTGTCGGATCGGGTGCCCGTTGCTCTGCCCAGTTGCGTAGGAAGGAGGCCGTGTCAGCGGCGTCGAGCGGACGGGCGAACAGGAAACCCTGGCCGCTGTCGCAGCGCTCGCCCTGCAAGAGCGACAGCTCCTGAGCCTGCTCGATGCCCTCGGCCAGCGTCTCGATCGAGAGCGCCTTGCCCAGCTGGACGAGCGTGTGCAGGATCGTCTCGCCCTCTCTGTTGTGTGTCATCTGGGTTATGAACGAGCGGTCGATCTTGAGGGCATCGACAGGGAAGTGCTGCAGGTGGGCCATCGATGAGTAGCCCGTGCCAAAGTCGTCGATCGCGATCCGCACACCTAGCTCCTTGACGGCGACCAGTCGTTTGGTCGTGGCCTCCGTGTCGCGCATCAGGGCGGTCTCGGTGATCTCCAGCGTCAACGAATCCGGCTCGAGGCCCGAGTCGGCGAGCACGCGCCGGACGTCGTCCACGAACTCGTCCCCGTCCAGTTGCCGGGCCGACACATTGACTGCAATGCCAATCGGATGTCCGGCTTCGCGCCAGCGAACTCCCTGCGAGCACGCCTCGCGCAGCACCCAGCGCCCAACCTCCACAATCAGGCCTGTCTCCTCGAGCAGTCCGATGAAGTCGTCTGGCTGCACCACATCGCGGGTGGGGCTGTTCCAGCGGATCAGAGCCTCCACGCCCGTGGGCGCCATGTCCTGGAGGCTGAATGTAGGCTGGAAAACGAGGAAGAACTCCTCGTTCTCGAGTGCCATCCGCAGATCCATCTCGAGCTCCATTCGACTCTGCACGGCCGTCTGCATACCCGACTCGAACACGGCGAAGCGGTTGCGTCCATCCCACTTGGCCTGATACATGGCGATGTCGGCGTCGCGCAGGAGGTCGCCGGCACACTCACGCACACCCGAGGCGACGCCGATGCTGGCCGAGACCTTAAACGGTCCCTGGGCGGCGGCGCTCTCGAGGTTGAAGGGATGCTCGAGCGCTTCCAGTAGTCGCTCGGCGATCAGCTCGGGCCCCGAGGCGAGTGAGAGCTCGCTAGCGACGACAACGAACTCATCGCCCCCCAGTCGCCCAACGGCGTCGGTCTCCCGCACGACTGCCGTCAGGCGCGAGGCAACCGCCTTGAGCAGCTCATCTCCGGTGGCGTGGCCGAGCGAGTCGTTGATCGCCTTGAAGTTGTCCAGGTCGATGAACAGCGCCGCCAGCGGGGTGTGGTTGCGACGCGCCCGCATCAGCATCTGGTCGACTCGATCGAGGATCAGGGTGCGGTTGGGCAGGCCCGTCAACGCATCGTGGGTGGCGAGAAACGCGAGCTCGTGCTGGCGGCGCTGCAGCTCCTCGTCGGCGCGCTGGCGCTCGGTCTCGAATGACTCGCACATCCTCACGAGCGTCACGTTCAGGCTCCGCTGGAGCATCGCGAGTGCTCGCGCGAGAACGTCCTCTCCGATCTCGAGCTCCCGTGCACACAGACCCAAGACCTCTGCCGCGGAGTCGCCCCAGCGCAGGCAACGCTTGGTCACCTCGTTCAGCGGTGCTGCTCGCTGCGAGGCAAGTTGACCGAAGATCTGCCAAGACTCTTGGCCCACCTCCCGCGCCACCTCGGGCCCCTCGCCCGACATCCAGCGTGCCACCGCGACGGTCGAGACGGTGCCCACGCGGGCGAATCGCTCCTCGACAGGCTCGTCCAGGACCTGTCCCGAGAGCGTTGTGCGCTCGAGCATCAGGCGCACGACGTCCTCGGTGCGCCCGTTCAGTGCCTGGCCTAGCAGCCGGATCTCGTCATCTTGGCTCTGCATGCAGGCAGGCATCGGCAGCCCACGCCCCGAACCTAATAGCTTGGCGGTCGAGCGTGTGCTGTTTACAACTGGCCAATGAAGCCGGGCGGGACCTGCTGGGTGATGCAGTGGACGTTGCCGCCCCCGAGCAGGATCTCACGGGCCGGGATACCGATCACATCGCGGTCGGGGAAACAGTCGCGGAGGATCTCCGCTGCCTGATCGTCAAAGCGCTCGTCGAGCAGGGGGAAGACCACGCGCGAGGTGCCGATGTAGAAGTTCGCGTAGGACGCCGCGAGACGGTCACCGGCGCTACGCGGCAGGGTGCCCGCGGCCGCATCCACTCCGGCGGCCTCCTGCTCGCCGATCGTCATCGGCCCCGGTGAGGGCAGCAGGCGCACCTCGATCGCCCGCCCACGCGCGTCGGTCATGCCCTGCAGGCGCGTCAGCGCGTCGCGGGAGATCGCATACTGGGGGTCTGACTCATCGTCGGTCCATGTGAGCAGCACGAGCCCTGGTCGCGCGAAGCAGGCGAGGTTGTCGACGTGCCCGTCCGTCTCGTCGTTGTAGACGCCCCTGCCGAGCCATAGCACCTTCTCCGCGCCAAGGTAGTCGAACAGCACCTGCTCGATCTGCGCGCGGGAGAGGTTTGGGTTGCGGTTCGGGCTCAGCAGGCACTCCTCCGTCGTCATCACCGTGCCCTCGCCGTCCACGTGGATGGAGCCGCCCTCGAGCACGATCGGCGCCCGGTAGCGATCGGCAGCTTCGATCTCCAGCACCTTGCGCGCCACACGCTCGTCGCGATCCCAAGGGAAGTACAGGCCGCCGCTCAACCCGCCCCACGCGTTGAAGTGCCAGTCGACGCCGCGTCTGGTGCCGCTGTCGTCAACCACGAACGTGGGTCCGATGTCACGCATCCAGGCGTCGTCGCTCGAGAGCTCCACCACGCGGATGGACGGTGAGAGCGCCGCGCGGCAACGCGCGAACTGTGCGTCTGAGACGGCCACCGTCACGGGGTCCGACGGATGTATGGCCTCCGCCACCGCGGCGAATGCCTCCTGCGCCGGGTGCGCGCCACAGCGCCAGTTGTCGGTGCGCTCGGGCCAAGCCATCCAACAGCCCACATGCGCCTCGAACTCGCCCGGCATGCGAAAGCCGTCGGCGGCGGGCGTCGAGGGGATCGTCGCGCTCACCCGCACAGCTTGCCACCGTGGGACGCGCGTCGACCGGATTAGAGTTCAGGCCATGCAGGAGATCCGTGTGATCCGCTCTTTCGGGGCGCCCACATCGCCGGCCCGCACACGTCCCCCGCGGCGCGAGCCCTTTCGCATCGCCGCACTGCAGCAGCGTTGGCATCCCGACCCCGCCGAGCACGAGGCGGTCCTACGCCACGGGATCGAGCTCGCCGCCGACGAGGGAGCAAGGCTTGTGTGCCTTCAGGAGCTGACTCTGAGCCGCTACTTCGCCGTCGACCCGGCGGGGCCCGCCGCTCTCGGTGTCGAGGCGGAGGAGCTCCCGGGTGGTGCTACGCACCTGTTTGCAGCCGCGGCCGCAGCCGCTACGGGAATCCACGTCCATGCCTCCCTCTACGAGCGCGCGCCCAGCCCGGGCGAGCTCGGCTTCAACACGGCAATCGTCGTGGCCCCGAGCGGCGAGCTCGTGGCGAGGACGCGCAAGCTGCACATCCCGGTCACGGCCGGCTACCACGAGGATCACTACTTCCAGCCTGGCCCGGGCGGCGGCGAGCCCTTCCCCGTGCTGGCGCTCGAGCAGGCGCAGCTCGGGCTGCCGACTTGCTGGGACCAATGGTTCCCCGAGGTCGCGCGGGCCTACAGCCTGGAGGGAGCCGAGATCCTCGTCTACCCCACGGCCATCGGCTCCGAGCCCGACCACCCCGACTTCGACACGCAGCCGCTGTGGGAGCGGGTGATCGTCGGCAACGCCATTGCCAACGGCGTGTTCATGGTCGCCGTCAACCGCATCGGCGAGGAGGCGCCCCTGCGCTTCTACGGCTCGTCGTTCATCTGCGACCCCTACGGGCGCATGCTCGTGCAGGCCCCCCGCGACGAGCCCGCGTTGCTGATCGCCGACCTCGACCTCGACCAGCGCCACGACTGGCTGGAGCTATTCCCCTTCCTGGCCACACGCCGCCCCGCCTACTATGCTCGGCTGGCGGCGCAGGAGGCGGAGCTGATGAACGAGGACACGGCTTCTCAGTGAGCGAGGACGGGCGACGCTGAGGGATCGACCTCCTGCACGCCCGAGCGCAGCAGCACGCTCGTGAGCACCGCGCCGACGGCAAAGATCCCCGCGGCCCACCAGAAGGCGGTCGTGTAGCCGTGGACGGCAGCCCCGGCAAGTACTCGGCTGGAGGGGCCGCCATGGGAGCTTACGAAGCCAGTTGCGGCGGTGGCCGCGAACGTGCTCAGCAGGGCCGTTCCGACAGAGCCGCCGATCTGCTGCATGGTGTTTACGAGCGCTGAGGCCACGCCCGCGTCGTGGGCGGCGACCTGGCCCGTCGCCGTGGCCATTGCCGGTGCGAACACGAGGCCCATCCCCACGCCCATCACGAGCAGAGCGGGGAGCACGTGGCTGGCGTAGCCGGTGCTCACGCCAACGTGCGTGAGGAGCACCATCGCAAACGATGCGAGCACCATCCCGGTTGGGATCAGCGGACGCGGGCCGGTCCGGGGCAGCACGATCGTGCTGATGAGCGTGGCGGTGGCCACGATCGCACCCATCATCGGCAGGAACGCCAGGCCCGTCTTGATCGGGCTGAAGCCCAGCGTGCGCTGTAGGTAGTAGGTGAGGAACAGGAACACGCCGAACATCCCCGCTCCGGTGATCCCAATCGCCAGATAGGAGCCACCGCGGTCACGGTCGAGGATCACGCGCAGCGGCAGCAACGGATGCTTTCCCCGAGCCTGCAACACGGCGAACGTTGCCAGCAGCACGACGCTTGCGGCGAGCATGCCGAGCGTAAGCGGTGCGCCCCAGCTGTGGGTCTCGGCATTGGCGAAGCCGTACACCAGGGAGAACAGGCCAGTGCTCCCGGCGAGCGTGCCGGGCAGGTCTAGCCTCGAGTGAACGCTCGAGCGCTCGTTCACGAGCAGCACCGATGCCGCCAGCGCGGCCGGGATTGCGAAGGCGAGGTTTACGAACATCGTCGCCCGCCAGTCGAGATACTCGGTGAGGACGCCCCCGAGGAGCAGGCCGATCGCCCCGCCGCCACCGGCGATCGCGCCGTAGATGCCAAACGCCTTACCGCGCTCGGCGGGGTCGGAGAAGGTCGTGGTCAGGATCGACAGTGCGGAGGGCGCCAGCAGCGCGCCGAACCCGCCCTGCAATGCCCGCGCCGCCACGAGCACGTCGAAGCTTTGGGCAAAGCCCGCCACGGCGGACATCACCGCGAAGCCGCCAAGGCCGGCGATCAGGGCCCGCTTGCGCCCGAACAGGTCGCCCACGCGGCCACCGATCAGCAGCAGGGAGCCGAACGCCAGCGCGTATGCGGTCACTATCCACTGGCGGTTGTCGTTGGAGAAGCCCAGCGCATGCTGGGCCGAGGGCAGGGCGATGTTCACGATCGTGGCGTCGAGCACGACCATCAACTGCGCCACGCCGAGCATCGCCAGGATCAGCCAGCGGCGCTCGTGCTGGGTTGAAGGGGTCTCGTGTGACATTGGATAGATCCTCGCGTCGGGAATGTGGAGGTGAGCTCTCAACTTCTTCAGACGACGTTAGCACACAACTGGAGCATCTCTCTCCACTTGGAGTAGACACCTCCACTTTGTTACGATGAGCGCATGGCAACCACATCGGAGAGACCGCTGCGCAAGGACGCCGAGCGCAACCGCCAGCGCGTCCTCGACGCCGCCCGCGAGCTGTTTGCCGAACGTGGGCTGGGCGTCTCGCTCGACGACATCGCCCGGCATGCGGGTGTCGGTGTGGGCACCGTCTACAGGCGCTTCCCGGACAAGGAGCAGCTGATCGACGCTCTGTTCGAGGAGCGCATCGGCGAGATGCTGCGCGCGGCCGGCGAGAGCCTCGAGATGCCAGACCCCTGGCTCGCGCTGGTCCGCTTCCTCGAGCGTGCCCTGGAGATGCAAGCCGAGGATCGCGGTCTCAAGGAGCTGTTGCTGAGCACCTCCGAGGCGCACGCCCGTATCGAGCGTGCGCGCCTTCAGATCCAGCCACTCGTGGCCGCCGTGCTCGAGCGCGCGCAGCAGGCAGGCGTCGTCCGCGCCGATCTCGTGGTGGCGGATCTGCTGCTGCTGCAGCACGCCATCGGCGAAGTCGCCGACTACACGCGCGAGGTCGCGCCGGAGGTCTGGCGGCGGACGCTCGTGATCGCCCTCGATGGCCTGCGCCCCGATCGCCGTCGCACCTCGCCGATGCCCTGCCCCCCGCTCGATGACGAGGAGATCGTCTGCTCGATGCGCGACTGGGGTGCGCGTCGCCGGCGCTGAGATACCTTCACCTCGTGACCGCGAGGACAGACCCAAGGCCGCCTGGCCGCTATGACTGAGCGGGTGCGCGAGCAAACGGTAGAGGAGCTGATCGGTGCAATCGACCCCCAGCAGGCCCGCGGGGCGATCGTCGGTGCCGCGGTCCGCACCCCCACGGTCCGCAGCGACGAGCTCAGCGATGCGCTGGGCGTTGACGTGGCGCTGAAGGCCGAGTGCCTGCAGCGAACGGGCTCCTTCAAGCTCCGCGGCGCGCTCAACAAGGTCGCTGCTCTGGGTGCCCGTGCCGGGGGCGGCCTCGTCACGGCCAGCGCCGGAAACCACGCGCGTGCGGTGGCCCAGGCGGCCCGCATCAAGGGGATCGGATGCGAGGTCTTCATGCCCCGTGACGCCGCTGTCTCGAAGGTTGCGGCTGTGGAGCGGCTGGGGGCTCAGGTGCATCTCGCGGGAGCCGCGGTGGAGGACGCGGTCGAGCTCGCGCTCGAGCGTGCCCGCGAGGGCGGCTTGGCGTTCGTGCACCCCTTCGACGACCCCGATGTGATCGCCGGGCAGGGCACCCTCGGGGTGGAGCTACTCGAGGAGATCCCCGATCTCGCCCGTGTGATCGTGCCCGTCGGCGGCGGCGGTCTTGCCTCGGGGGTTGGGGTGGCGCTGCGCCGCGCGCGGCCAGAGGTCGAGATCGTGGGCGTGCAGGCGCGCGCCTTCGCGCCGTTTGCTCGCGCGCTTGCCACCGCCGGTCAGGAGCTGGCGCCGGTCGTGGCGGGCCCACCGACGTTGGCCGATGGGATCGCGCTCAAGCGCCCCGGCACGCTGACCCTGCCGCTGTTGCGCGAGCTGCTCACGGGGATCGAGACTGTCACCGAGGACGAGATCGCCGGTGCGATGGTGTTCCTGGCCGAGCGGGCAAAGCTCGTGGCAGAGGGTGCCGGTGCGGTCACCGTGGCGGCGCTGCTGAGCGGCCGCGTGAGCGCGGCGCCTTCGGGCACGACTGTGGCCATCGTCTCCGGGGGCAACGTGGACAGCGGCCTGCTCGCGGGACTGCTGCGCCGCCGGGAAACCGAGGAGGGCCGCCGGGTACGCATGTTCACCCGTGTACCCGATCGTCCCGGTGGGCTGGCCGAGCTGCTCAACCTCGTCGCCGAGGCACGGGCCAACCTCGTGAGCCTCGAGCACGTGCGTGACGCCGTTCCGCTGCGCGTGCGCGAGACCGGCGTGGAGCTGACGCTCGAGACACGTGGGCCGGGACACACCGATGAGGTCGTGCGCGCCCTTCAGGGCGCGGGCTATGAGGTGTCTGTGGAGTAGGACAGCGAGGCTGGCCTCGCTAGAGGACCTTTGAAAGGAACGCCTTGGTGCGCTCGTGGCGCGGGTTGGCCAACACCTCCGACGGGGGACCTGACTCCACGACCACACCGCCGTCCATGAACACCACCGTGTCGGCGACCTCGCGGGCGAAGCCGATCTCGTGCGTGACCACGATCATCGTCATCCCGTCCCTGGCCAGCTGCTGCATCGCCTGCAGCACCTCGCCGACGAGCTCGGGGTCGAGCGCCGAGGTCGGCTCGTCGAACAGCATCAGCTTCGGCTCCATGGCCAGCGCCCGAGCGATTGCAACGCGCTGCTGCTGGCCGCCGGAGAGCTGGGCGGGGTAGGAATCGAGCTTGTCCGCCAGCCCCACCCTGTCGAGCAGCTCGCGCCCACGCGCGCGCGCTTGCTCGCGGGCCATGCCCTTGACGTGAATCGGCGCGCAGGTGACGTTCTCTACCGCCGTCATGTGCGGGAACAGGTTGAAGTGCTGGAAGACCATCCCGATCTCGGCGCGCTTGCGTGCCACCTCCGATTCGCGCAGCTCGTGGAGCTTGTCCCCCACCTGCCTGTAGCCCACGAGCTCGTCGTCGACGGAGAGGCGCCCGGCGTTGATCTTCTCGAGGTGGTTGATACAGCGCAGGAACGTGGACTTACCCGAGCCGGAGGGACCGAGCAGGCACACGACTTCGCCCGCCACGATCTCGAGCGTTATTCCCTTCAACACCTCCTGGCGTCCAAAGCGCTTGTGGACCCCCTCCGCCTTGACCATCGGAACGCTCATCGCCCACCCCGGGGCGAGGCGAAGGCCCCGATCCGCAGGTTTCGCTTTGCCCGCTCGATCCGCGAGGAACCACGTCCGTAGTAGCGCTCGAGGTAGTACTGACCCACATAGAGAACGCTCGTGCAGACGATGTACCAGATGCTCGCCACGATCAGGAGCTGAATCGTCTTGTAGTTCACCGCGAAGATCTGTTCGGCGGAGTAGAGCAGCTCGGTGACGGCGATCACGCTCGCCAGCGAGGTGGTCTTGAGCATCGAGATCGTCTCGTTGCCGGTCGGGGGGATGATCACACGCATCGCTTGGGGCAGCACGATCCGGCGCAGCGTCTGTACCCGTGACATCCCCAGCGACTGGGCAGCGTCCGTCTGCCCCTCATCGACGGAGATCATTCCCGCTCTCACGATCTCGGCCATGTAGGCGCCCTCGTTGAGGCCGAGCCCGAGGATGCCGGCGCGGAAGGCGGTGATCAGGGTGTTGACGTTCGGGTGAACGAAGGCCGGCCCGAAGGGGATGCCGAGGCCCAGTTTTGGATAGAGGGCGGCGATGTAGTACCAGAACAGCAGCTGCACGAGGACGGGGGTGCCACGGAAGAACCAGATGTAGAGCCAGCTTGCACCGGCCACGAGCGGATTGGTCGAGAGCCGCATGACCGCGAGCAGAACCCCCAGGGCGATGCCAATCGCCATCGCGATGACTGTCAGCTCGATCGTGACGAGCAGCCCTTCGAGGATGCGGTGGTCGAACAGATAGTTGCCTACCACGCTCCATTCAAAGCGCGGATTGGTGACGACCGAGCGAATCAGCGCCGCAGCGATCACTACGACGATCGCTGCGGCGAGCCACCGACCGGGGCGTCGAACCGGGACGGCCACTATGTCATCGGGCCGTCCCGGCTCGTCGGTGACCTCGGAAGAGGACACCCCGCTACCTGCTCTAGCTCTTGGCCCCGTTGATCGCAGGCGTCGCGATGGCTCCCGCCTGGACGCCCCATTTGGTGAGGATCTTCATGTATTCGCCGTTGGCGATCACTGCCTTCATCGCTGCCAGGATCGGGGTCGTCAAACCGCTTTTCTTGGGGATCGCAAGACCGTATGGCGCAGCGCCATAGGTTTCCCCGACCAGCTTGAAGGCTCCGCTGGCCTGCTTGACCTGGTAGGCGGCCACGGGAGAATCGGCCATGCCGAGTTCCGCCCGACCGCTGGAGATCGCGAGGTTGGCCTCGTTCTGCGTGGGAAAGACCAGGACGGTGACGGACTTCTTGCCGGCTTTGGTGCACTTCTTGCCCTGGGCGGTTGCTTCTTCTTCCTCGGTGGTGCCCTTCTCGACGGACACGGTCTTGCCGCACAGGTCTTCCACGGTTTTCACCGCCGGGTTGGAGGAGGACTTGGCGTAGAAGGAGATACCGGCAGAGAAGTAGTCGACGAAGTCGACTGTCTTCTCGCGTTCCTTGGTGTCAGTGAAGGAGGAGGCGCCGATGTCGTACTTGCCGGCGGCGAGCCCGGGGATGATCGAGTCGAAGGTGGCGTTGACCATGTTCACCTTCAAGCCCATCTCCGCCCCCAGCGCCTTCATCAGGTCGGCGTCCATCCCGATTATCGTGTGTCCATCGCTCGCGATGAACTCGTTCGGGGCGTAAGTGGCGTCAGCGGCCACCGTGAGCGTGCCCTTCGATTTGATCGCGGCGGGCACCTGTGCGGCAATGGACGCGTTGACAGCGCTGGGCGTTGACGTGGCAGCGGTTGTCGTGGAAGAGCTGGTGTTACTGCTGCCACAGCCGGCGAGTGCCAGCACGGTCAGCGCAGGAACGCCAATGCGGGCGATCAGCTTGCTCATCGGGAACCTCCTGTTGACGATTGACTCCGGCCCTGACCGAAGCAGGGGAGTATAAGGAGGCTTCAGCTCCTCACGCCTTGCGATCAAGCGCCCGAGCGAGGTTCAGCTGCTAGACGATGGGTGTAGAGAATATGCCACCGGTACGAGCGGCCGTGATGGACCCGATCTCCTCCGCGGGCCCCGGCCTTCCCATCAGGAAGCCCTGCGCCATCTCGCAGCCCATCTCTTCGAGGATCGCCATCTGCTCGGCCTCCTCGATGCCCTCGGCGACCACGGTCAGCGAGAGCGCCTCCCCCACGCCGAGGATCGCCTGCAGCAGCTCGCGGCTCTGGCCGCCGTCGTCCAGTGCCGCAACGAAGCTCCTGTCGATCTTGAGGATGTCCACGGGCAGCCGCTGTAGCTGCGAGAGCGAGGCATAGCCGGTGCCGAAGTCATCGATCGCGATCCGCACGCCGAGCGCCTTGATGGCCTTCAGTGCGGCCCCCGCCGCGGTCACGTCGCGCATGAGCGTGGTCTCGGTCAGCTCCAGTGTCAGCATCGATGGCTGAATGCCCGATGCGGCGAGCGCCGATCTGACGTCCTCAGCGAAGCCCCTGCGGCTGAGCTGGTGGGCCGAGACGTTGACGGCGACGGTCAGCTCGAGGCCTTCGGCGCTCCATGCGGCCGCCTGACGGCAGGCCTCCTCCAGCACCCAGCGCCCGATCTGGACGATCATGCCGCTCTCCTCTGCGAGCGGGATGAAGCTGTCGGGCGGAACGACTCCGCGTTCAGGGTGGCGCCAGCGGATCAGCGCCTCGACGCCGACGACCCGCTGGCGCGGCAGATCGAAGATCGGCTGGTAGAGCAGGAAGAACTGCCTCTGCGCGAGAGCCGAGCCGAGATCGCTCTCGAGCTCCAGGCGCCCCTCGGCGCCAGCGTACATGCTGGCGTCGAACAGCGCATAGCGGTCCTTCCCGGCGGCCTTGGCCGCATACAGCGCCAGGTCGGCGTCGCGTAGCAGCCCATCGGGGGTCCCATACTGGCCCATCGCCACGCCGATGCTCGCGGTTACAGAGAAGATCCTGCGCCCGTCCTCGAGTGCGACTGGCTCTCGCAGCACCTCGGTCAGGCGGTCGGCGAGCAGGTCCAGCCGCCTCTCATCGGCGCTCGTGTCGACGAGTACGACGAACTCGTCGCCGCCGAGTCGCCCGACGGTGTCGTGGTCGCGCACCGCCCCCTGGAGTCTCTCCCCAACGGTCTTCAGCAGCTGGTCACCGGCGGCGTGGCCGAGGCTGTCGTTGACGTGCTTGAAGCCGTCGATGTCGATGAACAGCGCGCCTGCGAGCACTCCGGGGCGTCGCGCCGAGCGAGCCAGCAGCTGCGCGGCCCGGTCGAGCACGAGCGCCCGGTTGGGCAGGCCCGTGAGCGTGTCGTGGAGGGCCTGGTGGGAGAGCTCGCGCGTCTTCTCGCGCACGAGCGCCAGCGCCCGCCGCCGGCTGGTGCCGAGGACGAGGCCGAGCAGGCCGAACATCAGGCTCACGAGCGTGCCGGCGATCAGCAGCGTGAGCGCGTGCCAGTTGCCGGCCACGCCATCGGAGATCCGGGGGCTGAAGCTCTGCAGGCTCCAGCCGTTGCGGACGTTGACCATCGAGCTCTGCTCGCCGCGCTTGATCGTGCCGCTGGTGAATGCGACGTGAGACTGGGTGGAGTCGAAGTGGAAGGTCACGGCGACGTGGGGGTGACCTTCGAGCGCCCTGCCGAGAACGACCTTGGGCACGAGCAGCTCGCCGATCCAGCCGAGGAACGCGCCGCGGCGCTCGGCCACGGTGGCCGGTGTCGTGCCACCACGGTAGACAGGCGTCTCGACCGCCAACGCGGAGCTCCCCGCGGCCGCGAACGGCGCGTAGCTGGATAGACCGGTTTCACGTGTGGATACGAGGCTGGGGGCCAGTGCGCAGTAATCCAGGCCGCCGGGCAGGTAGGTCTGGGCGTCCCTCGAGAGCCCGGCGACGGCTAGGCAGTAGAACGCACGAGCGCCCGCGGGGAGCACCTGTGGGCTTTCCACGGGGCCGAGCGAGTGGGGTCCGAGAGGGCGCAGCGGGTGCGCGGCCATGCGCGCTTGGAAAGCCGTTAGATGGCTTGCGGGGACCATCTGCACGAGGCCGATGTCCTGGAGCTCTTTGTAGCGCTGCATGGCGTGGACCGATTCGGCCCACACGTCGAATTCGGCGGCCGACACGTGCGGGTTTTCGGAGACGAACGCGCTGGCGCTGACGACGAGATCTTCCTCGTGCTCGATGGCGAGCTTCAGCGTCGAGGCGATCTCGGCCGAGGCGAGGTGGGAGGAGAGCTTTGCTTTGTCAGCGTCCGAGCGTGCTACCGCCTTGGCTCCCAACACGGACGCGACAATGCCCGCGATCACGAGCAGCGCGGTCGCTGCCGCCCAGATGCTCATGCGGTCTGCTGCCAGGGGGCGCAGGCGTGCCAGTCGACCGAGTCGGATCCGCGGCGAGGAGACCGGGCCTTGCGGAGAGCCTGTATTTGGGCCACTGGTTGCTATTGCAGACACGCGATCTCTTATTCACTTGGGGTAGGCAGCGCCAGGATCGGGACCCACTACGTGCTGCTTGCCGAACCGCAAGGCCGCCTGGACGGATATACGGCAGCAGCTGCTGGCAGCCTGTCGTGGATCATCGATCGCGTTGGCGCAATCCGCCGCACGCTTGCGCTAGTCTCTCGGGCGCCTAATCGCAGATCGGTGTCTGCGAGCGGGGGAACCGAGTTGTTGGGGCGAGTTCCGCGGTAATCCACGGAAGGCGCAGGTCGCTAGCCCGTCAGCTAACCCCGTCGGCCGACGAAGAAAGGCAGACTTGCGACGGCGTTCTTTGACGTGCGTGGCCATGGTCCTACTCGTGCTCGCCCTGCTCCTCCAGGGCGTGGTGCAGAGCGCTTTGGCTGCAAGCACGGGCGGTACGGCTCCCGCCTCCGCGCCCACGGCGACCCCCACGCTCGCGCCGCTGCCCGGCACCTCGCCGGCCTCTCCTGGAGGGACGGGCGGCACGAGCGTCGCCTCCGCGCCGGTCTACGCCTCGAGTCCCTACCCGATCGCTCCGAGCGGCTGGGTCTTTCCGCTGTACCCGCTCGCGCGCGTCGCACCCACCGCCTGGTGGTCGCTCGATCAGGGCGTCGATCTCGGTGGCAACGCCAACCAGTGCGGCTCGCATCTACGCGAGCTGGCGGTGACCAGCGGCACGATCGTCCAGGAGGGCCTGGAAGGTTTCGGGCCGTTCGCTCCCGTGCTGCTCGTCGACAGCGGTCCGGACCGTGGCCGCTACATCTACTACGGGCACGCAGCGCCCGCGCTCGTGCCGATCGGGACCCACGTGAGCGCAGGTCAGCCGATCGCTGACGTGGGCTGCGGCGACGTGGGCATCTCCTCGGCGCCTCATCTGGAGATCGGCATGCTCCCGCCCGGGGCCGAAGGTCCGCTCGACATGCCCTCGGTCGGGCAGACATCCCACGAAACGATGAGCAATCTGAGCTCGGCTTACAAGGCCGCTCTCGCCGCCTACCGTGCGCAGCAGGCGGCCGCCGCCAGGGCCAGGCACCAGACGCTCAGCAGAGGCTGACCCGCTCTTGGGCGGGGGGCCGCTCCACAAAGTCGTCCACGCCTCTAAGGCAACGGGCACGTCCTGCCGATGAGGGCACGTGACCATTTCAGCCCGCCTTCTCCACCGTCTCTCACCGTCCCGCCTCACCCTCGTCGCTCGAGGCCTCGTCCTCGCGGCGTGCATGGCGGCTGTGTGCCTCGCTTCGACCGCCACCGCGGGCGCGAAGGTGACCGTAGTCGAAGGGACGGCCGTCGGGCTGCAGCCGCGCAACGAAACGACCCTGTTCGACGGGCCGCTCGCGTACGACGAAGAACTCCACCAGTTCGAACTGCCCTCGCCGAATGAATTCGCCAACGCGCTGGGCAATCCCGTGGTGCACGGGAGCGCCGTCTATGCCATCTACTGGGATCCCACCTACCACTACCACGACGACTGGAAGGAAAAGATCGACGAATTCCTCCAGAAGCTCGGCGGCGCGAGCAACACGCTCAACGAGTTCAACGCGGTTGACACCCAGTACACGGACAAGACCAACCAGCCGGCGTACAACCGTGTGACGTTCCGGGGCGCGGCGGAGGACACCGAACCCTACCCCACGAGCGGCAACTGCACCGACCCGCATCCGATCAAGAAAAAGGAAGTGCTTCACACCTATCCGCTCGGCTGCCTCACCGACCAGCAGGTGCGCGAACAGCTCCAGCACTTCATCGCTCTGCACGGGCTGCCCACGGGAATGAACACCATCTACTACCTGCTCACGCCGCCCGGCCTCACAGTCTGCCTTCGTGGTGGCGGCGTCGAAGGTCGCTGCTCCGACTTTGCGGCAAGCAAAGGAGAAGAAGAAGAAAACTCCTTCCACTCCGAAAGCTACAACACCAGCTTCTGCAGCTACCACTCCGACATCAATCCAGGCGGCCTCCAGAGCGGTGACGGGAACACGATCCTGTACTCGGTCATCCCCTGGACCGCGGGCGGCCTCCACGATCAGGACTTCCAGGAAGTCGACCAGACGCAGGCCGACTACTGCCAGGACGGCCGCTTCAATCAGGAACCGGGCAAAGGTTGGGCAATAGCGCCGGTGCAGCAGGAGCCGAACCAGCCGACCACGTGCCCTACGGCTATTGGAGACGGCTTTTGCGACACGGGACTGGCCGATCTGATCATCAACCAGATCGCCGAGGAGCAGCAGAACACCGTCACCAACCCGCTCCTGAACGCGTGGCAGGACCCGCTCGGCAACGAGGTCACGGACGAGTGCCGCAACTTCATGGGACCCGTCAGCGGCTCCTACGGAGCGGTTCCCTCCACGGGCGCGGGGACGCTCTACAACCAGACGATCGGCGAAGGCAAGTACTACATCAACGACGCCTTCAACCTGTCCGCGCTACGCCTCACCTATCCCGGCGTTCCTTGCATACCCGGCGTGATCCTGCTGCCGAAATTCACTGCGCCCAACCCCGTGAATGCAGGTGACATCGTGACCTTCGACGGGATGGAGTCGGACATCACGCTCAACTCAGCGTTCGGCTACAACCAGTACGGTCAGCCCGACGCCAACTACGCCACCTACAAATGGAGCTTTGGCGACGGATCTCCTGAAGTGACGGGCTATGCGCCCGGGGCCCCGGTTTGCTCGGGATCGTGGCTCTCGCCGTGCGCGGCCAGTGTGTTCCACTCATACACATATGGCGGCACGTACACGGCGACGCTCACTGTCACAGATGTGGGTGGAAACACCGAAAAGACCTCGCAGTCGATCACTGTGGTCGGTCCCCCGCCGCCGTCACCCACGCCTTCACCGGGAACGGGTGGGTCCGGCTCCTCCTCGTCATCTTCCGCCACGGCGGGCGCCACGGGCGCGAGCCCCGGTTCATCCGCCGGGTCGAGCACGAGCGCAGGCGTTTCCGTCCCCGCTCCGGTTGCCACGGCTGTGATCGTGTCGCGCTCGCTGAAGAGCACGCTCGGCAAGGCTGGCCTGGTCGTGCGCTACGCGGTCAACGAGCAGGTTGCGGGCCACTTCGAAGTGCTGCTGCCCAGCTCGGTTGCGCGCAGGCTTGGCATCTCGGGTCCGGCGGCGGCCGCCACGGCCGCTGGCGCTGCTCCCCAAGTTGTGATCGCGAAAGCGATCCTGGTGACGACCAAAGGCGGCTCTAACGTCGTGCACATCCAGTTCTCCAAGCGCACCGTGGCGCGCCTGCGTCGTCTACGGTCGGTCACGCTCACGCTGCGGCTGAGCGTGCGCAACGCCGCATCGCACCTGCCCGCCGCCACCACGGTGCTGGCGAGCGCGACGCTCTCGCACTGACCCTGCGGCCCTGTAGCGCGCCAGTACGAGGAGTCCGTCAGTCCGAGGAGTCGCGGTTGCGCCGCGCGCGGGCCTTGTCGCGGAAGACGAAGTACCAAAGGCCCGCGAGCGCCAGGTAACACAGCGCCATCGAGATGGCGGCGATGATCGCTATCCCGGTGCTGTTCCCGGAGCCCGCCGATTCCCCGTCGAGCGCCAGGGGCAGGTTGAGGATCAGGGCCAGCAGCTGCACGGCTTCGCTACAGCCCCGGCCAGTGGCGCACCACGTAGCCGCTGTTGTCCGTCCCGCCGACCTGCCAGCGTGAGGCGTAGGTACCGCTGCGCCCAGCCGTGTCGTAGAGGACACCGTCCACGTACATGTAGGTGTGCCCGGCATTGGCGTACACGGTTATGTAACGCCCGGGTCCCGGTGCGCCCCAGCTCTCCAATTCTCCCGATGTCTCGGGCGAGCTCAAGAGGCCGCCGGCTGCCAGCGCGTAGCTGACCGACCCCGAGCAGTCGTAGGCGTTGTCCACGAACGAGGCGTGACCGCCGCCGAACACGTAGGGGAAGTCGGCGATCTCGTTTGCGCCCGCGATCACCTTCTGAATCACTTCGGGTAGCCCGGGTGGAATCGGAAGCGCGCCGCTGCCCCCGATCGACTCGCCGCCGGGGACCGGCGTGAGCCGCTGCGTTTGCGCATGCTTGGCGCTGCGTTCGACGGCCTTCATCTGCGAGAGCTCGGCGCGAACTTCGGCATCTGAGGGCGCGCCCGCCGCCACGATCGCTTCGCTGGCCTTCTTCGGCGTGGCGGCCGATGCGTGCTGGACTGAGGCCGGCGCGGGAAAGCTGTTGGCTTCCTGGGGGTCGGCGACCTCCTTGGTGGCGGGCGACTGAGCGGCAGCTGCGCCAGGCACCACGGCGGTGGCAGGAACCACCGCCCGACGCTTGGCGGACCGCGAACCGGGGGGGCTCTCGGACGCCCCGCATGCGGAGATGCCGGCTGCCACGAGCAGACAGCAAAGGGCCCCGGGTACCTTGTGAGTCGAACCCATGCGCCAAGGCTAGCGGCAGCGTCCGCCTGGAAGTGTCGCTACCCTGATGCGATGCCTGAGGAAGCAACCGCCGTGGAGTTGCGCCCGCACGTCCGCTTGCTGCACGGGATGCGCCGACCCGCCAACTGGCTACAGCTGGTCCGCTTCGGCCTCGTCGGCGCGGTCGGCTTCGCTGTCAACCTGGCTGTGTATGCGCTGTTCGTGCACTCGGTGGGGGTGGACTACCACGTGGCTGCCGTTGCGGCATGGCTGGTGGCGGTGCTGAACAACTTCGTGCTCAACCGCCACTGGACGTTCGATGCGCGCGGCGGGCCGGCTCACTTCCAGGCGCTGCGCTTCATTGCCGTGAGCCTTGTCGCCTTCGGCTTCAGCCTGCTGCTGTTGACGCTGCTCGTCGAGGACGCGCACATGGCCAAGGTGCCCGCCCAGGCCCTCGCCGTTGGCGCGTCCACGCCGCTCAACTTCCTCGGAAACAAGCTCTGGAGCTTCCGGGCCGGGCTGGGCTCAGCCGCCCGCTGAGACCTTCTTCGGTCCGTCCGTCGGTCGCTCGGGAGCCACTGCGGTACCTATACTCTGAAATCCCCCCGCTCGGAGGATCCTTGTGCAGGAGATGGTGATTTACGGCGTCAGCTTCGACATGGTTGGCAAGCAGCCGATCGTGCTTTTGAAGACGGTCGACGGCAACAAGTTCCTGCCGATCTGGATCGGTCATCCCGAGGCCGCTTCCATCCTGATGAAGCTCCAGGGCGCCGGTACGCCACGCCCGATGACACACGACTTGCTCTGCGACATCCTCGGCGAGCTCGACGTCAAGTGCACTCAGGTGTCGGTCACAGAGCTGCGCGAGAACACGTTCTTCGCCTCGATCACGTTGAGCGTCGGCGGCCGGGAGCTCGAAATCGACTCCCGCCCAAGCGACGCGATCGCCCTGGCAGTCCGCTCCGGCGCCCCCATCTACGCGGCTGAGGAGGTCATCTCCGAGTCCGCAATCGAGTTCGAGCACGACGTCGAGGAGTCCGAGGACGTCGTCGAGAAGTTCAAGGAGTTCCTCGACCAGGTATCGCCAGAGGATTTCGCCGCAGGTGACTCCTAGCGCGTAAACGCGCTGCGCAGGATCCGCTCGACCAGCTCGTCGAATCCGATCCCGGCGGCGTCTGAGGCGAGGGGCAGGAGGCTGGTTTCGGTCAGGCCCGGGCCGACGTTGGCCTCGAGCACCGACAGCTCGCCGGTGTCGCCGTCGAGCATCAGATCGACGCGCGCGACGCCATGGCAGCCGAGCAGCTCGTACGTCGCGAGTGCCAGCTCCTGCGCCAGCTTGGCCGTCTCGGGCGGTAGCTCGGCGGGGCACACGAATGTGGTCATGCCGATCTCGTAGCGCGACTCGTAGTTGTAGAACTCCTCTTCGCGCGGGATCGCCTCGACCACGGGCAGAGCCATCGGCGCGTCTTCGGGGCTCTCCCCGTCGAGCACCGACACGGCCAGATCGCGGCCCTTGACGTAGCGCTCGATCACGGCCTTGCTGTCGTAGGAGAGGGCGCCGACGATCGCCCCCGGCAGCTCCTCGCTCGAGCGCGCGAACTTCACTCCGAGCGCGGACCCCTGACTGGCGGGCTTCACCACCAACGGGAGGGAAAGCCGGCGCTCGATGTCCCCGAGCGCGCCGGCCACCCCGAGCTCCTTGATGGCGCTCTCCTTGATGGCCGTGAAATCGGGAGTGGGGATGCCGGCCTCGCGCAGGAGGTACTTCGCGAGGGCCTTGTCGGTGCTGCGCATGCATCCCGCCGGCCCCGAGCCCGTGTAGGGCACGCCGAGCACCTCCAAAAGCCCCTGCACCGTGCCATCCTCGCCGGCCCCGCCGTGCAACGCGACGAACGCCACGTCGGGCCGGTGCTCGTGCAACTGCGCCACCAGGTCCTCGCCCGTGTCGATCGCGATCACCTCGTGCCCCAACCTGCTGAGCGCCTGCTGCACGCGGGCGCCCGAGCGCAGCGAGACTGTCCGCTCCAACGACCCCCCGCCCTTCAGCACGGCGACCTTGCTGGGGGCGCTCATCGATCCCGTCGCCGGCGTGCCGGGCGGGCGGGGTCCTGCGCATCGCGTCGAGGCAGAGCCACGATGTCGGCCATCGGCGGGAGCTCCTCGGTGCTCGTCTCGGGCTGCCGGAACGGTGCGCTCGGAGACCCGGTCAGGGTCCCAAGCAGGCCTGTGTCGCTACCCATGATGCCGCCGATCCGTCTGATGCCCTCGCGGATGTCCTCGTCGGGCACGCCGGCGAAGTTCAAGCGCATCGAGGAGCTACCCCGGCGGCCGTCGATGTAGGCGGCGCGGCCAGGCACGAACGCCACGCCTTTGGCGCGCGCCAGCAGGTCGGTCGTGTCGACGTTGCCCTCGAGCGTCGCCCAGATGAACAGCCCGCCCTCAGGCCGTGTCCAGCTGGCGCGTCCGCCAAAGTGCTCCTCGAGCGACTCGAGCATCACATCGCGCCTGCGCAGATAGAGCTTGCGCAGGCGCTCCACGTACTCGATCCAGGCCGACCCGGACGACCCGGACCCGGGCTCGGCGAAGTAGGCCGCGACGAACATCTGGGTGACCGGCGAGGAGCACAGGTCAGAGCCCTGTTTGCCCAGGTTGAGCTTCTCCAGCACCGGGCGGGGGGCCACCGCCCAGCCGAGGCGCAGGCCCGGCGAGAGGATCTTGGAGAAGGTCCCGAGGTAGATGACGAGGTCGGAGGCGCCCCCGCGCCCCACGGCGGCCGCGTCGAGTGAGTAGAGCGTGGGCAGCGGCTCGCCCTCGTAGCGCAACAGGCCGTAGGGGTTGTCCTCGAGGATCAACAGCTCGCGCTCGCGGGCGACCTCGACCAGCCGCCGCCGGCGGGCGAGCGACATCGTGACGCCGCCGGGGTTCTGGAAGTTGGGGATCGTGTAGATGAACTTGGGCTTGCGGCCTTCGCTCTGCAGGCGGTCCAGGGTGGCCTCGAGCTCGTCGATCGGCATCCCGTCGGCGTCGATCTCGATCTGCTCGACGTCGGCCTGGTAGGCGCTGAAGGTCGGCACGGCGCCCGGGTAGGTCGGCGCCTCGGCCACGATCACGTCGCCGGGGTCGATCAGCGTCTTGCACACCAGGTCGATCACCTGCTGGCCACCCGTCGTCACGATCACGTCGGCGGGGTCCACGGGCGTTCCCTCGGCGGCCATCACCTCCACGATGCAGCCCACCGTTGCGGCCATGCCTTCGGTCGGGCCGTACTGGAGCGCGCGCGCGGTCGATTCGGCGGCGACCTCGGCCATCAGGCGTGCGTAGAGCTCAGGAGCGAACGTCGAGGTGTCGGGCAGGCCTCCGGCGAGCGAGATCACCTCGGGCCGCTCGGTCAGGGCCATCATCTCCCGCATCGCCGAGCTTTTCATGCCGCGCGTGCGTGCCGCGAACAGGGCCTCGTAGCGCGCCAGCTCGTGTGCTGTGGGCCGGGCGCCCCGTCCGTCGCCTCCTGCGCTGCTCGATCGCTCCATTGCTTCTCGCCTCTATTCGCCGTCGCACGCGCCGAACCTGGTCGCGGGACCCTCGTGGCCGGTGCACAGGTCCACTATCGTGCTCACCGCTCGGGAGTTCGGTCAGACCGCACGGTACCGCACCTCCGCGCTCACTCTGCATGCACGGTCTCTTCTTCAACATCGGTCTCGGCATTGGACTGGCGGCGGCCTGCGGCCTGCGGCCGTTCCTGCCGGTCCTGCTCGCCGGAGCGCTCGGCTCGGCCAAGGTGCTCGGGGTCGAATTCCCCCACGACCCCTACCACTTCCTACAGGCCGGCTGGTGGCTGCTGGTCGTGGTTGTGGTGCTGGTCGCGGCCTACGCGGCACAGCTGCTGCTCGGGCTCGCGCCGTTCATGGATCCCAGGGCGCGCGAGCGCCAGGGCGGCTCGGTGCTCGCCGCCTCGATCGCCGGTCTCTCCGTTGGTGCCGGCGCGATCCTGTTCGCGGGCACGCTCTGCGCGCACTACGAGGCCTGGTGGCCGGGGCTGATCGGCGGCATCCTCGTGGCGCTGCTGGCGCAGCGGGCGAGCGGCCCGGTTGTGCTGCGGGCGCGCAACAGGCTCCCTGACCGCGCAGCTCGCGAGGCGTTGAGCCTGTATCTCGACGCGGCGGCGCTGATCGCGGCGGCGCTAGTTGCGCTGCTGCACCCGCTCGGCTACATCCTCGCGGCGGCGCTCGCCTGGTTTGCCTGGCGCGGGCGCTCGCGCGGCGATGGGAAGTACGCAGGACTGCGCATCTTGGGCCGCTGATGGGCCCTCGTCGGTGAGCGCCAAACCGCCCAAGCTGGTCCTGTGCGTGATCGACGCGATGGCTCCCGCCATGCTCGAGCGGGCGGTGGAGTCGGGGGCGGCGCCGGTGCTCGAGCGGCTGATGCGAGGTGGGCGCTACGTCCCCGATTGCGTCGCCGCGTTTCCGTCCGTGACGCCTGTCTGCGCCGCCTCGATCGTGACGGGCCTGGCCCAGGACGAGCACCACATCCCGGCGATGAACTGGTTCCATCGCGAAGAGGACCGCTATGTCGAATACGGCTCGAGCTTCCGCTCGGCGCAGCGCTTCGGCATCGCCCGCCAGCTGACGGACACGGTCTACAACATGAATCGCGCGCACCTGAGCGCAGATACACCGACGGTGTTCGAGAGCCTGGACGACGCGGACGTGCGCACCGCCGGAACGACCTACCTGATGTACCGCGGGCGCCACCGCCACGAGCCCCAGCGCGACACAGCGCTCACGCGCGTGGCCTCCACGCTGATGCGCCATCCCGTGATGGGTCCGCGCGAGCTCTTCTACGCGGACATCTTCGCCTCCCGGCGCACCGGCTGCCGCTCTGGCCTGGGCATGCCCGGCGTGCGCGACCGGCACTCGGGCTGTGTCTCCTCCTACCTCGTCGAGCATGACCTGTTCGACTTCCTGCTGCTCTCGCTGCCCGACAACGACTGGTACTCGCACAAGCGCGGGCCCGAGACCCAGGTCCACTCGATCGCCCAGGCCGACCTGCAGCTGGCGCGTGTCATGAACGCAGCCGGCGGCGTGGAGGAGTTCCTGCGGGAGCACGCCGTGATCGCAATGGCCGATCACTCCCAGGCGCCGGTCACGGATGCGATTGCACTCCAGGACGAGCTTGCCGAGCTGGGTGTGCTGGGCCCGAGTCGCTCCGCCCAGGAGACACGCGAGGGCGAGCCACGGATCGCGGTATGCCCGTCACAGCGCGCGGCGATGGTCTATGCGCTGCACGCGGCCGAGCGTGACGCGATGCGCGCCTCGGTGGCGGCGCTCGCGCTGGGGATCGAGGGCGTCGATTTGGTTTTGTGGCTCGAGCGCGACGCGCACGACAGGCCGCGAGAGGCCGTGATCGCGAGTCGCTCACGAGGCGAGATGCGGTTCGCGCCGGGAGGCTCGACGAGCGATCCGCGGGGCCTCAGCTGGAGCGTCGAGGGCGAGCTCGCGGCGATCGAGGGACGCCTCGAGGAGGGCATGCTCGTGAGCGATGCCTATCCAGACGCCCTCGCGCGCGCCTGGGCTGCGCTCACCTGCCCCACCTCCGGCGAGGTGCTGCTGTCGGCTGCCCCGGGGGCGGAGTTCATGGACTGGGGACGCCAGGCCCACGTCGGTGGTGGAAGCCACGGCTCGCTGCACGCCTCGGACTCACTCGGCGCGCTCGTCCTGCACGGAGTGGAGCTGCCCGAGCCCGAGCCTGCCCAGTGGGCGATCCGCGATCTCGCCCCGCTCGTCCTGGGCCACTTCGGCCTCGCCCGCGGCAACTGAGCCTCCACTCGGCTCGGTGGCGCGGCGTTAGCATCGCGTGATGCGCAGCTCGATAGCGATCATCGCCTGTCTGGTGGCCTGCCTGGAGCCCTCGGCGGCCACGGCCGACACGGGCCTGAGGTCAGGGATCTCGCGCGCCACGCTCGCCGGCACCACCGACACGGCCGACGCTTCGGCCGCGTCCTCAGCGAAGGCGACCAACCCCGAAGAACCGATACCCGTGGCGCCCTCCGTCGTGCCTCCCGCCGGGAGGCGTCTCTCACCCGAGCAGGTGCTCGCGATCGCCGAACGACTGCCGAAGATGAAGGCTGTGCGCCGCAAATACCGCGGCTCCTACGGCGGCGCCTACCTCAAGCCGGCCTTCCACTGGCAGGTGAGCTTCTTCTCGCGCGGCGGCAAGAAGGAGATCGGGCAGGTCATCATCAGCGACCTCTCGGGGCGCGTGCTGGAACAGTGGACGGGCTTCCAAGTCGCGTGGACGATGGCGCGCGGCTATCCCGGGGCATTCGGCCGCCACGTCAACGCGCTGTATGTGTGGCTGCCCATGTGCCTGCTGTTCATCCTGCCGTTCATCGATTTCCGCCGTCCGCTGTCGCTGCTGCACCTGGACCTGCTCGTGCTGCTGTCCTTCTCGGTCTCGCTGGCGCTGTTCAACCACGCCCACATCTACGGCTCGGTCCCGCTCGCCTACCCGCCGCTGTTGTATCTGCTGGCGCGCATGCTCGCGCTGCTGCGACGATCGCGTCGCGACGGCCTGCACGGCCCGCCGCCGCTGCGCCTGCTCATCCCCGTTCCGTGGCTGGCGATCGGCGTGGTCTTCCTGCTCGGCTTTCGCATCGCGCTGAACGTCACCGACTCCAACGTCGTGGACGTGGGCTACGCGGGCGTGATCGGAGCACAGCGGATCGTCGAGGACAAGCCGCTATACGGGTCGTTTCCCACCAACAACGAACACGGCGACACCTACGGGCCCTTCAACTACGAGGCCTACGTGCCGTTCGAGCAGATCTTCGGCTGGAGCGGTAGCTGGGATGACCTGCCGGCGGCGCACGGCGCGGCGGTGTTCTTCGACCTGCTCGCCACCGGCCTGCTGTTCCTGCTCGGCCGACGAATGCGCGGTCCGACGCTTGGCGTGGCGCTGGCCTATGCGTGGGTCTCGTATCCCTTCACGCTGTTCGCCCTGGAGAGCAACTCAAACGACACGCTCGTGGCGGTGTTGATTCTCGCGGCACTGCTTGCCGCCAGCTACAGATCGCGCGCGGCTCCCGCTGCACGTGGGGCGTTCGCGGCACTCGCGGGCGTGACCAAGTTCGCGCCCCTGGCCCTCGCCCCGATACTCGCCACCCATGGCCTGCGCGAGCTGGCGCCGCTGCGCCGCGCGCGGACCCTTGGCCTATATCTGCTCGGCTTCGTCGTTGCGGGCGGCCTCGCGGCGATCCCGGCCCTCACCCACGACTCGCTGCACGAGATCTACGAGCGGACGATCGTCTACCAGGCCAACCGCGCCTCGCCCTTCTCCGTGTGGGGGCTGTATGGATGGCATGGCGCCGAGAAGGCGGTCGAGATCGCGGCCGTCGCGCTCGTGCTTCTGCTCGCGGTCCTTCCTCGCCGCTCCGATCTGGTGGGCCTCGCCGCGGCCTGTGGGGCGGTGATCATCGCCGTCCAGCTGGGCATCGAACACTGGTTCTACCTATATATCCCCTGGTTCTTCCCGCTGGTGATGCTGGCACTGCTGGGGCGCTTCAGCGAGCCGCAACGCCGCCGGGTGGCCGCGGCATCAGCACCTGCTCGATCGAGGCTGCCCGAAGCCGTCCCGAGCACCTGACGAGCACCCCCATCAGCCACGGGTCCTCTTCGGAGGTCTCGAAGCGCACCGGCATCTGCGTGAGCAGCGACTCGACCGCCTGCTCACGCTTGACGCCGATGACCCCTCCGCGCGGGCCGGTCATGCCCACGTCGGTGATGTAGGCGGTTCCCCCCGGAAGCACGCGCGCGTCGGCGGTGGGCACATGCGTGTGGGTGCCCACCACGGCCGTCACGCGACCGTCCAGGTGCCAGCCGAGGGCGACCTTCTCCGAGGTCGCCTCGGCGTGCATGTCGACGAGGATCTGGTCGACCGTGCCGAGCTCGCCCAGCGCCACCTCGACCTCGGTGAAGGCCGAGCGCCCGGCACGCACGTACAGGTTGCCGCTGAGGTTGATCACGCCGAGGCGCACGCCGTCGTGCTCCACCACGCAAACGCCGCGCCCCGGCTGGCTGCGCAGGTAGTTGGCGGGCCGCACGATCGGCCTGTTCCCTTCGAGGTAGGGGTAGATCTCACGGCGGTGGTAGGTGTGGTTGCCGAGGGTGATCGCATCAACTCCAGCGGCGAACATCTGCTCGGCGATCTTGGGCGTGATGCCGAGCCCGCCGGCCGCGTTCTCGCCGTTGACCACCACGAAGCTCGGCGTGTAGCGCTCGCGCAGCACGGGTAGGCAATCGAGCAGCGTGCGCCGGCCGAGCCCGCCGACCACGTCGCCGACGAACAGGATGCTAGTGGGCGAGCCCGCCCCGGAGGCCGCCTCGGACTCAGCCATACTCTGGCGATGGGAGCAGGGCAGTGAGCGGAGTCTCAGAGCAGATCCCCGAGGCCGGGAAGACCCCTCCCGAGGAGGACGCCGCCGCGGCCGCTCCACCGAGCCACGAGGAGCACGAGCTCGCCCCCGAGGAGGAGTCGCCAGAGCAGGTGCCCGCGCGAGCGATCGTGCCGCGCTGGGTGCAGCTCGTGCTGCTGCCGATCTCGCTGCTCGCTCTGTGGGCCGTGGCGAAAGCCGCGGGGAAAGTGCTCGTGATCTTCATCGTGGCGGCGCTGATAGCGCTGATCCTCAACCCGGCGGTGGCGCTCCTGCAGCGCGGGAGGTTCCCGCGCGGCCTGGCGGTACTGACCGTCTATCTCGCATTCTTCCTCATGCTCAGTGGAATCGGCCTGCTACTTGCCAACCCTATCTCCAACCAGGTGGAATCCTTCAGCCGGGACGTTCCGACTCTGGTCAAGAAGGCCAACAAGTCGCTGGCGGATTTCCAGCGCACGGTCAACAACGACGGCATCCACTTCCAGTTCATCAAGCAGGGCAAGACCGCGCTGCAGACCATCCAGGAGAAACTGGTCAAGGGCTCGAGCTCGATCGTCTCCTCCGCCGGCGGGGTGCTCACAGAAGTGGCGAGTGCCAGCTTCGACTTCGTGCTGGTGTTCGTGCTGTCTGTGTACATGTTGCTCTACGGGCCCCGTATCGGGAAGCTGATTCGTCACGTGATGCCCGATGGCGACGGCACGCACGCCGACGACTATCCGACGCTGGTGCAGAACGCGCTTGCGCGCTACGTGGGAGGCCAGCTTCTGTTCAGTGTGGTCATGGGCGCCACGGCGGGGCTCGCCATGTACATACTCGGCGTCGTCGGGATATTCCCCGACGGGCGCAAGTTCGGGGTCGCCTTCGCCGTCTTCTACGGGCTGATGGAGCTCGTCCCCTACATCGGCCCGATCGTGGGGGCGCTGCCCGCGGTGATCGTGGCGCTCGTCACCGACCCGATCTCGGCGCTGTGGGTGAGCCTCACGTTCGTTGCCCTGCAGCAACTCGAGGGCCACATCGTGGCGCCGCAGATCTTCGGTCACACGCTGCGGATCAACCCGCTGCTGGTGATCTTCGCGCTGCTGCTCGGCCTGCAGTTGCATGGCGTGATCGGGGCGCTGATCGCCCTACCGATCCTGTCGGTCCTGCGTGAGACGACCGTCTATTTGAGTCGTCACGTCACCTTCGAGCGGTGGGACCGCACGGACCACCGGCTCTTGTGAGCGTGGTCCTCAGCGCGAGCTCCATCGCCAAGCGCTACGGCGAGCTGGAGGCCCTCACGGACATCAGCTTCGAGGTGCGAGCCGGAGAGATCGTGGCCATCCTCGGACCCAACGGAGCAGGCAAGACCACCCTGCTGTCGATCCTCGCGCGCGTTCAGCCGCCAAGCTCGGGCGCGCTCGGTGGCGATGCGCGCGGCGTCGGCTGGGCGCCCCAGCAGCCCGCGCTCTACTCGAAGCTCTCGGTCGCCGAGAACCTCGAGCTGTTCGCCCGTCTCGAGCGGCTCCCAGATCCGGCAGCCGCGGTCGCGCGCATGCTCGAGCAGACTGGGCTCGCCGACCGCGCGGACGAGCCCGTGGGGCGCCTTTCGGGGGGCAACCGCCAACGCGTCAACGTGGCCCTGGGGTTGATTGCCGACCCCCCTGTGCTGGCGCTGGATGAGCCCTCGGCATCGCTCGACCCGGGACAGCGCGAGCGCCTGTGGGAGTTCATCGCTGCGCTCGCTCGCGGCGGCACAGCGGTGCTGTTCTCCTCGCACAACGTCAGCGAGGCGCAGCGCTACGCCGATCGAGTGCTGGTGCTGGCTGACGGCCGGCTACTGCTCGACAGCACCCCCGACGAGCTGCTGGCCGCCGGCTCGGAGGAGCGGGGTGGCGACCTCGAGCGCGCGCTCGTCCGGTTCCTCGAGCGCGCGTGTGCAGGGAGCGGCACATGAGGTGGATGCTGCGCAAGGACCTCCTGACCCTTCGCCGCTCGCGACTGCTGGTGGCGCTGCTGATCGTCTACCCCGTGGCGATCGCGCTGCTGATCGGCTTTGCCATCTCCCGCAGCCCCTCGCGCCCACGGGTGGCGATCGTCGACGAAACGCCTCCTGGCGAGACGGTGGCCGTGGGCAACCAGCGCGTCCCAGTCAGCCGCTACGCGGCCGAGCTGTTCGCCCAGGTCGACTCGGTGCACGCCTCCTCGCGCGCGCAGGCGATCGGCGAGATCAAGTCGGGCGCTGTGATCGCGGCGGTGATCATCCCCTCGAACATCGCCGCGCGCCTGTCCTCCGCGATCGAGCAGGCGCAGCTGGAAGTCCTCTACAACGGCGATGCGCTCGAGCAGTCGCTCGTGCAGTCCACCCTGAGCTCGGCGTTGGCCGAAGCCAACCGGGCCTTCTCCCAGCAGATCCAGCGAGCTGCCGCCAAGGCCATCGAGGCGCTCCTGCAGGGCGGTGACTCAGGCATCCTCGGCGCGCCCGAAAACCTGATCGGCCTTGGCGAAATCCCGGCGAGCCTACGGGCGATCATCGCGCGCGAGCCGCGCGGGCACACCCGCAGCGAACTCGAACGGATCGAGGCGTTTGCCGGTTTCGCCGCGCAGAACCTCACGCTCGCCAAGCGGGTGCTGACCACGATCGGCCAGCCGATAGCGGTGAAGAGCACGCTGCTGCACGGCCGGCGCACCCCGCTGAACACCTTTGCGGTGGTCGTGGCGGTGAGCGTCTCGCTGATGTTCGTGTGCGTCCTGTTGGCCGCCGGTGGCGTTGCGCTCGAGCGCGAAGAGCGCGCGCTGGGGCGTCTGATCCGGGGCCCGCCTGCGCTGCTCTCGCGCACCACCCTGCTGATGGAGAAGACCCTGCTGGCAGCGGTCTGCTCGTTCCTGCTCGCCCTGGCGATGCTCGCGGGGATCGGCGCGTTCGTCTCGCTGGACTGGGCACGCGTGCCCCTATGGCTCGCAGCGCTCGCGCTCGGCGCGCTCGCCTTCGGCGCTCTGGGTGTGGCGATCGGGGCGCTCGCCCGCGAGGTGCGGGCGGCCTCGCTGCTGGCCTTCCTGCTCTCACTGCCAATGGCCTTCCTGGCGCTCGTGCCGAGCGGCGCGGTGTCGGGCGCCTTCAACGAAGCGATCGGCGTGGTCTCGTTCCTGTTTCCCTTCAAGGCCGCGCTGCAGGCGCTGGACGCAGCCGTCAACGGCGCCGCTCCGTCGATCGGCGGATCGCTCGTCCACCTGGCCGGTCTGGCTGTGCTGTTTGGACTGCTCGCCCGCGCCGGGCTCAGGCACGCCGACTGAGCGGCGCGGCGGCCCCGACGCTCTAACCTGAAAGGGCATGGCCTTTCCTCAGACGCGCATGCGCAGATTGCGTGCCAGCGCCTCGCTGCGCGGGCTCGTACGCGAGACCGAGCTACGCGCCGGTCAGCTGATGCTGCCCCTGTTCGTATCCGAGACCGCTGTGGGGCGCGAGGCGATCGCCTCGATGCCCGGTGTGGAGCGCCTCTCGATCGCGGCGGCCGTCGAGGAGGCCCGCGAGGCGGTGTCGCTGGGCGTGGCGGCGGTGATGCTGTTCGGTATTCCCGCCGCCAAGGACGAGGAGGGCTCTGGCGCCTGGGACGAGGCGGGCGTGGTCCAGCTGGCCACAGGCGCCATCAAGCAGGCGGCGCCAGATCTGCTCGTGGCCACCGATGTGTGCCTTTGCGAGTACACGAGCCACGGGCACTGCGGGGTGCTGCGCGAGAGCGCTCGCCAAGAGCAGGTCGTGGACAACGACGCCTCGCTCGAGCTGCTGGCCCGCACCGCCGTCAGCCACGCCCGCGCCGGAGCCGATCTGGTGGCCCCTTCGGACATGATGGATGGGCGCGTGGGCGCGATCCGGGAGGAGCTCGACAGCGAGGGCTTTCCCGACACCCCGATCCTCGCCTACTCGGCCAAGTTCGCCTCGGCCTTCTACGGCCCCTTCCGCGACGCCGCCGACTCCACCCCCGCCTTCGGCGACCGCCGGGCCTACCAGATGGATCCAGCCAATGGCCGGGAGGCGGTGCGCGAGGCGCTGCTCGACGTGCAGGAGGGCGCGGACATGGTGATGGTGAAGCCGGCCCTGGCCTACGGAGATCTGATCGCCAGGGTCAAGGACGCCACCCACCTACCCGTGGCTGCCTACAACGTGAGCGGCGAGTATGCGATGGTCAAGGCTGCCGCAGCGGCGGGCTACATCGACGAGCGGGCTGCGGTGCTGGAGATCCTGACCTCCCTGCGCCGCGCTGGCGCCGACACGATCGTCACCTACCACGCAAAGGACGCAGCCAGATGGCTAGCAGAACAGAGTTGAGTACCGACAGCGCGGACGCCCAACGCGCCAGTGCAGCCACGCCAAAGCTCCGCAGCCGTAAGGACGGCGCCGCGGTCCCCTTGGACGACGTCGATCGCAAGCTGCTGAACCTGATGCAGGGCAGCTTCCCGATCGCCCCGCGGCCCTATCTGCACGTGGCCGAGCTCGGCGGTGTGAGCGAGGCCGAGGTCATGAGTCGTGTGCAGCACCTGCTCGAGAAGCGCATCATCCGCCAGGTCACGCCGATCTTCGACACGCGGGCGCTGGGCTACTCCTCGATGCTGGTGGCGGCCAAGGTCGATCCCGAGCACCCGCACAGGGCGGCGCAGATCATCAACGAACACCCCGGGGTGTCGCACAACTACCTGCGCAACCACGAGTTCAACCTGTGGTTCACGATCGCAACCGAGCCCGACTCCAAGCTCGGGCTCGAGGGAACGCTCGAGGTGCTCGCCCGCGAGTCGGGCGCCGAGTCGGTGCGCCAGCTGCCGACCCTGCGGTTGTTCAAGATCCGCATGGACCTGGAGATGGAGGGCGACACCAAGGCGCTCGCCAGCGCCGCAGAGGTCAAGGAGCCGATCGAGCTCGAGCCGCAGCCCTACGACGAGGCCGACATCGCGGTGATCCGCGCCCTGCAGGGCGACATGCCCGTCGTGGAGGAACCCTATGCGCCCGCTGCCGCCGAGCTGGGGATGACCCAGGAGCGCTTCCTCGATCACCTCGCGCGGATGCAGGAGCGGGGGTTGCTCAGGCGGGTTGCCGCCATCCTCTACCACCGTCGCGCCGGCTTCTCGGCCAACGGCATGGGCGTGTGGAAGGTCCCCGACGAGCAGATCTTCGACATCGGGCGGCGGATGGCGGCCGTGCGCGGTGTATCGCACTGCTATCAGCGCCCGACCTACGAGGACTGGCCCTACTCGGTCTTCACGATGGCCCACGGTCGCTCCAAGGAGGAGTGCGACGCTGTGCTCGACGCGATCGCCGAGCAGACCGGTATTCACGAGCGCGCCACGCTGTACTCGTCAACCGAGTTCAAGAAGATCCGCCTCACCTACTTCACGGAGGACTTCAAGAACTGGGAGTCGAGGCACGCCTGAAGCGTGAGCTCGTGACGGCCTCGCTCACGGACACGCGCTCGGCAGAGCTCTACCGACGCGCGCTGCGGAGGATCCCAGGCGGGGTCAACTCGCCCGTGCGGGCGATGCGCTCGATCGGACGCGATCCGATCTTCATCGATCGCGGCGAGGGCGCCGAGCTCCAGGATGTAGACGGCAACCGCTACATCGACTACGTCTGCTCGTGGGGTCCCCTGATCCACGGGCACGCGCATCCCGACGTGCTGGCGGCGATCGCCGAAGCGGCCGCGAAGGGGACGAGCTTTGGGGCGCCGACGGCGGGCGAGGTGGCACTGGCGGGCGCGGTGATCGAGCGCATGGAGAGCGTGGAGATGCTGCGCATGACCTCTTCCGGCACCGAGGCCACGATGACCGCCATGCGTCTCGCGCGCGCGGCCACGGGCCGTGAGCCGATCCTCAAGTTCGCCGGCGCCTACCACGGGCACGTCGACGGCCTGCTCGCGCAGGCGGGCTCGGGTCTGGCCACACAGGCGCTGCCTGCCAGTCCGGGTGTGCCGGCGAGCGCCGCCGCGAGCACGATCGTGATCCCCTGGAACGACCCCGACGCCCTCCGCGCCGCCACCGCGGCGGGCGAGCTGGCGGCGATCATCGCTGAGCCTCTGCCCGCCAACATGGGACTTGTTCCTCCAGCGCCTGGCTTCCTGGCGCTGCTGCGTGAGCAGGCCGAGGAGAACGGCGCGCTGCTCGTGCTCGACGAGGTGATCAGCGGCTTCAGGGTCGCCCGCGGAGGCGCGCAGGAGCTGGCCGGCGTGCGGGCGGACCTGACGATCCTGGGCAAGGTGATCGGCGGCGGCCTGCCCGCGGCGGCCCTGGGTGGCAGGGAGGATCTGATGGGGATGCTGGCCCCCGCGGGCGAGGTCTACCAGGCGGGCACGCTGTCGGGGAACCCGCTGGCGGTGGCCGCGGGTTTGGCCACGCTGGAGCTGTTGGACGAGGACGCCTACCTACGCCTGGCGGCTGTCACCGACCGTCTCGCTGCCGGGCTGCGCGAGGCCGCGGGCGACTATCCGGTGCAGGTGGCAAGCGCACCGGGGCTGCTGACGGTGTTCTTTGCGCGGCAGCCCGTCACGTCGTTCGGGCAAGCGATGGAGTGCGACCTCGATGCGCATGCGAGGTGGTCTCGCGAGCTGCTCAGTCGCGGCGTCTACCCGCCTGCGTCGCAGTTCGAGGCGTGGTTTCCCTCGCTGGCGCACACCGGCGAGCAGATCGAGCGCACCCTTGCCGCCGCCACAGCCGCTTTCGCCGCGCTCCCCGACCCGGCGACGGTGCAAGCATGAGCGCCGCGGCCGGAACGGGAGCCCGCGCAGGCGTGGAGCGCCTGCGGAGGCTGCTGTGCGAGGAAGGGGGTCTGCTTGCCAGCCTCGTCTCGCCGGTCGCTGACGGGAGCGCCGCCGCCGCACCGGAGCCCTCGCCGGCGAGCATTGCCGCTGCGGGCCCCCGCGCGGCCGGTCGCCGCGAGGAGTACGAGCTGCTCGTCGAGGCCATCTACGAGGGCTACCTACTGCACTACGGCAAGCCCCGGGTGGTGTGCGTGCCCGAGGCCGACCTACGACTTTTGGCCGGCGACCAGCTGTACGCGATCGGTCTTGCCCGGCTGGTGGGCCTCGGTGACACGGTCGCGGTGGCTGAGCTCGCCGACACGATCACGCTGAGCGCCCTGGCTCAGGGAGCTGGGCGCGAGCAGCTCGCGGACGCGATCTGGGCGGCGGGAGCGAGAGCCGTCGGGTGGGGTCCGAGCGACCAGCACACCCGCGCCAAGGAGCTCGTGGGTGACGAGGCGCCCGGGGCGATCGAGGCGATGCGCACAAGCGCTACGGCGGTCCCGACGTCGCCCTGAATCGCGCCTCGATATTGTTAGCGCTCGGTGTCTGACAAGCGCTCCAAACAGAAGTCCAAGTACACGCTCGACCGCAACATCCCCGGGGCCTTCGAGGGTGAGACGGTCACGCGTCGCCGATTCATGACCGGTACCGCCCACACGGCCGGTGCGATCGCGGCAAGCGCGTTTGCCTTGCCCGCGCTCGGTTTTGCCGTCGGCCCGATCTTCAAAAGCAGCCCTGCCCACTGGGAAGCCGTGGGGCCGGAGAACATGTTCACGGACACGAACTACACGCCCGTGGTGATCACGCTCGCCCCGAGCATCGGCGAGGCGGGCAAGTCGACGGCCTACATCCGCAAGTTCAATCCCGAAATCGACACCGACCCCTACGACAAGGGGACGCCCTACATCGCGATCTCGAGCCGGTGCGCGCACCTCGGCTGCCCCGTTCGCTGGGTCGACGCGGCCGAGCGCTTCATCTGCCCGTGCCACGGTGGCGTCTACGACCTCCTCGGCCGCCGCGTGGGCGGTCCGCCGGTGCGCCCCCTGGACCGCTTCTACACGCGCGTGTCCGGCGAAAACGTCGAAGTTGGCCCGCGCTTCAGCGTCAACAGCGAGCTGCGACGCTTCTCGCCCCGCGATCCCGGCGAGCCCCTGGACGGCATCGGGCAGTACCTCTACCCGTCCCGTCCCGGCGCCCAGAAACTGTAAGCCCGACTCCCGTGCCCAAGCTCCCCAAGCTCCCCGCCCCTCCGCTACCGCCGCCACTGCGCGAACCGCCGCCGCGTCCCGGCGAATCGAATGGCAACGGTGGCCCGATCGAGGACGCCAAGCAGGCCGGGATCACGGTCGTCGACTGGGTCGACGAGCGCACCTCCCTGAGCGGAGCCGCCCGCTGGATGATGTTCCGCAAGGTGCCCAAGGGCACCAACTGGTTCTACACGCTCGGTTCGGCGACGATGTTCGCTTTCCTCAACCAGGCGGTCACGGGCGTGTTCCTGGCCATGTACTACCGGCCCGACCCGGCCGGGGGAGCCTACGAATCGATTCGCTACGTCACCAACGACGTGTTCCTCGGGCAGTTCGTGCGCGGTATGCACAAGTGGGGCTCGAGCGTGATGGTGATCCTGATCTTCTTGCACATGGGCCGAACGTTCTTCTTCGGTGCCTATAAGTACCCCCGCGAGCTCAACTGGGTGATCGGTGTGGTGCTGCTGATCCTGACGATGACGATGTCGTTCACCGGCTACCTGCTGCCGTTCGACCAGCGCGCCTACTGGGCGACGATCGTGGGTGTGAACATCAACGGCACGGGACCGCTGATCGGCCCCTACCTCTCGGACTTCCTGCGCGGCGGCTCCGAATTCGGGGCGACCACGCTGTCGCGCTTCTATGCCATCCACATGCTGCTCGTGCCGGGGCTGCTCGCAGCGCTGATCGGGGCGCACCTTTACCTCGTGGCCAAGCTCGGCACCACGGCGCCTCCCTGGCAGAAAGCCGAGACGCGTTCTGAGCTGCGCGAGTCGGAGGTCTAGATGAACCAGCGCGAGAAGGAGGAATACCTCCGCGAGTACGCCCAGCTGAAGGCCAAAGGCAAGCCGTTCTTCCCCTATGCGGTGGCGAAGGACGGGGCGATGGCGTGCGTGGTGATGATCGTGATCATCGGCATGTCGCTCATCCTCGGGGCCGAGCTCGGCTCCAAGGCCAACCCGACCACCACCACCTACGTGCCGCGCCCGGAGTGGTACTTCTTCTTCCTGTTCGAGGTCCTCAGGGTGCTCAAGCCGCCGAGCCTGGTGGGGCTGGCGACCATTGGGGTGCCGACGATCTGCATGATCCTGCTGTTCCTGCTGCCGTTCTACGACCGCGGCCCGGAGCGCCGCCCGGAGCGCCGCCCGATAGCGACGATCACCGGGATCGTGGTGATCTGCCTGATGGGCTACCTCACCTACGAGGGCGCCAATGCGGGCTCGCCGACTGCGATCGAAATGGCCACGCCCGCGGCAGTGGTGCAGGCCGGAGGCAGCACGCTGGCCGAATACGAAGCCGGCAAGAAAGTGGTCGCCCAGTCGGGCTGTCTGGCCTGCCACAAGATCGGCGAGAACGGAAACGCGGGTCCGGGACCGAACCTGTCGAACATCGCCTCGCGCCTGCCCCGCCAGGGGATAGCGCGCACGCTGGTCAACCCGACGGCGCCGATGCCCTCGTTCAAGAACCTGCCGCCGAAGAAGTTCACAGCGATCGTCAACTTCCTCTCGCAGCTCAAGTAGTCCGCCCGTGCCCGCTCGCCAGGGAGCCGGCGCACCCAGTGGAGAGCCCTCCATGTCGGCGGGTAGGCGCCCGGGCGAACTGCAGGCCGGCCAGGTGCGCGCGATGTTCGACCGCATCGCGGGTGTGTATGACCCGCTGAACACGGCCATGAGCGCCGGACTGCACCACCACTGGCGCACGCGCGCCGTGGACCTCGCCCGGGTCGGCCCCGGCGATCGGGTACTCGACGTGGCGACCGGCACGGGCGATCTGGCGCTCGAGCTCGCGCGCCGGGTGGCCCCTGGCGGCGAGGTGGTGGGTAGCGACTTCTCCGAGGGGATGCTCGACCGCGCCCGCTTGAAGGCGCCTCCCGCCGGGGCGGGAACGGTGCGTCCGCGCTTCGAATGGGCGGATGCGATGCAGCTGCCCTACGACGCGGGCTCCTTCGATGCGGCCACAGTGGGCTTTGGCGCACGCAACTTCGAGGATCTGGGGCGTGGTCTGGCCGAGCTGACGCGGGTCGTGCGGCCGGGCGGCCGGGTGGTGGTGCTCGAGATGACCAACCCCACGCGCCTGCCGCTGTCGCTCTTCTACGGCGTGTGGTTCGACCGGATCGTGCCCGCCCTGGGCAGGACGGCTGGAGCCGTCGGGAGCCTGCTCGCCCAGATCCGTGGCGTTGGCACCGGCGAGAGCTCGATCGCGGACGCGTACACCTATCTGCCCGACTCGGTCAAGCGCTTCCCCGGCCCGGCGGCATTGGCTGCGGAAATGGAGCGCGCCGGGCTTGGCGAGATCCACTACCTGCTCACCGCGGGGGGGATCGTGGCGATCCATGCCGGCACGGTGCCCGCCCAGGGGGCATGATGAGTCCGGTGGGCAGCACGATGACAGCGGCCGGCGCCGGCGAGGTGGACGGACTCGACGCGATCATGCGCCGCGGTGGCGAGCGTCTGCGCGAGCGGATGCTGCGCATGGAGCGCCACCTCGAGCGGGTCACGGCCGAGGCGGGGGCACCGCTTGCATCGCATGCCAAGGCGACGGTTACAGCGGGGGGCAAGCGACTGCGACCGCTGTTGGTGGTGCTCGCGGCGGAGTCCGCCGGAGGCCCGCCGCCGAGCGCTGACGGCGAGGAGCGGCTGATGCGGGCGGCCGTGGCGGTCGAGCTCGTGCACTCGGCCACGCTCGTGCACGACGACCTGATCGACGGTGCCCAGCTGCGTCGAGGGCGTCCCACGGTGGCGGCCGCGGCCGGGCGCCAGGTGGCGGTGGCCACGGGGGATCTGCTGTTCTCGCGGGCCTTTGCGGAGCTGGCGCGCAACGAGGACGCGGGCCAGTTGCGTGCCCTCTCAGACGCAAGCTCGGCCCTGGCTGAAGGCGAGCTGCTGCAGCGGGAGGACGCCTATGCCTCGCAGGTGGCGGTCGAGCGCTATCTGCGGCGCTGCGAGCTGAAGACGGCGGCGCTGTTCGAGGCGGCATGCAGGCTCGGTGCGCTGACGGCGCTGGAGGGATCGGCCGAGCTGGCAGACGCGCTGGGCGCGTTTGCCCGGGGCATCGGCCTGGCCTTCCAGATGCTCGACGACGTGCTGGACGTCTCGGGTCCGGTGGAGCGGACGGGCAAGTCCCGAGGTACCGATCTGCTCGATGGCACGGTCACGCTGCCGTTTATCCTCGCGCGCGAGCGGGAGCCGGAGCTTGCCGAGCTCGACCTCGGTGCGCTTGCCGGGCCGCACGAGGCGGAGGTGCTGTGCGAGCGGATCGCTGCCACGGGTGCCCTCGACGAGGCGCGCGAGCAGGCGCTGGCAGTGGTGGCCGATGCGAAGGCGGCGCTCCCCGCGGTCCTTCCGGGGGGCCGATCTGTGCTGCTGGAACTGGTCGCCGACGCAGTCGTCGAGCGTTACCGCTGAACCTAGAAGTCGCCCGGTGTGATCAGGTCGGCCTCGAGCGCGCGCACGAAGAACTCGATCTCCTCGGACATGTTCGCGTGGGTCATGCGCCGCAAGTCGCTGAGCAGCGCGCTGGAGCCACGATCGAGCTCGTCGTCGAGCCGTTCGACGGCCGCTTGGGCGAACACTCCCTCGCGGCGGGACTCGCACTCGGGACAGCGCAGGACCACGCGCCAGTGACGCGTGCCCTCCTCAGACCAGTCGAGCGGGTACACGAGCTCGCCGGCGCAGTGGAAGCACACATGCAGGTGCTCGGGTGCGCCGAGGTCCTCGCCGGCGCGACCCTGGTCGCTGTAGACGACGTCGATCTGCTCGGCGCCGGGGAGCGGCTTGTGCGGTGTCTTGGGGTCTTTCTCGGTGTCCATGCTCTGTCCCAGTCGTCATCGACGGCCCGAGCCGGCGCCTTTAGCCTCAGGCGGGGCCATACCCCGATCGTGGCTGCGGAGGACTACGCAACCCTCCGCAGGGGTCCGCAGCCGTCGTTCCCCCTACGATCGTGGGGGACGGCAGAGGGCCCGGCGATGGTAGGTTCATGAGCCCCATGGTCCGCGCGATCCGCACGGTCGCCCACGAGGAGCGGCTCAGCCTCGTGGACCACCTCGAGGAGCTCCGCGCCCGCTTGATGATCAGCGCAGCGGTGCTCGCAGTGGCATTTGGCATCTGCCTGTGGCAGAACCATGCGCTGCTGGAAGTGATCAACAAACCGCTGACCACCCAGACCAAGAAACAGGTCGAAAAGGGACAGGGCACCGTTGGGCAGGCCGTGCTAGCGCAGAAAGGCCTGCTGAAGATCGCAGGCGACACGGAATCCGCGTTGAGCGTGCTGGCCAAGCCCGGCAGTGGGATCTCGGCGCAGGCCCGGGGGCAGCTCACACCGCTGATAGCGGCGCTCAGGGCCGACGAGGGCAAGCTCCCGCGCAAAGCCGAAGGCGACAAGCCCGTCACGCTGGGGGTGGGCGAGCCGTTCACGACAACGATCACGGTCACGCTCTACTTCGCCCTGATCATCTCGCTGCCGGTGATCCTGTACGAGCTCTACGGGTTCATCCTGCCGGCCCTCTCGCCAAGTGAGAGACGCGCGGCCAAGCCGCTGCTCACGGCCGTGCCGTTCCTGTTCGCGGCCGGCGTGCTGTTCGGGTACTTCGTGGTGCTCCCGGCCGCTGTGCGCTTCTTCGTGAACTTCAACGCGGGCCAGTTCAACGTGCTCGTGCAGGCCAACCAGTTCTACAGCTTCGCTGCCACGGTGCTGCTGGCGATGGGCGTGGTCTTCCAGATCCCGGTCCTGATCATCGGCGCCACGCGCCTCGGGCTGGTGACCCCGCGCCAGCTGCGCAAGCACCGCCGCTATGCGGTTCTGGCCTGCGCCGGGGTCGCTGCGTTCCTGCCCGGCGACGCGATCACGCTGGTGCTCGAGACGGTACCGCTGTACGTGCTGTATGAGGCGAGTATCCTTGTGGCGTCGTTCGTCAAGCCGGTTGGCGGCGGGTTGGACGATGAGGAGAGCCAAGCAGCCCGAGGCGCCGATCCCCCACCTGGGTCGCCGGCGCCCTCACCCCAAGACCCACCGGAACCAAGCGTGCAGCAGATAATCGACCACGTCGACAGAAAACTCTCGGACTGATGCTCTTCGACCTCAGGGGTCGTGGCCGTCGTCGGATGGTCCGCGTCATCTACACGGGCCTCGCGGTGCTGATGGGCTCAGGACTGGTGCTGTTCGGCGTCGGGAGCTTCGGTGGCGGCGGGGTTCTCAGCAACCTGGGTGGCAGCGAAGGCTCCAGCAGCGCGAGCTTCTCCAACCAGATCAAGAAGTACAGGAAGCTGACCGAGCAGCAGCCGAGCAACGCCAGCGCCTGGGTACACCTGACCGAAGCGATCCTGCACGAATCGGGCGGCGAAGCCTACGTCACGTCCGCCGGCGAAGTCACGAGCAAGGGCAAGGAACTCTTCTCCCAGGCCTCGCAAGCCTGGATTTCCTATATGGCGCTGAACCCCCCGCAGCCGAGCTCGAAGCTGGCCCAGCTGATGCTGCCTGTGTACGGGGAACAGGGCCTGAACGAGCCGGCCAAAGCCGTGGAACTCCTGCAGCTCATCGTTGCCGCCAAGCCGAACAGCGCTTCGCTGTACTCGCAGCTTGCCGAGTATGCCTACAAAGCCAAGAACGTGCGTGTGGGCGACCTCGCCTCCGAAAAGGCCGTCAGCCTCGCCCCGGCCGCGGAACGCAAGCGCGTGAAGACGGCGCTGGCGGAAGTCAAGGCCAACCCAAGCGGCGAAAAGGCATACACGACGACGACGAACGGAAAAACGTACGTCGGCAAGCTCAACTCCAAAAAAGAACTCGTAGCGACTGAAGCGGCGAAAACCACGCCCGCCCCGTCCACCACGGGGACCAGCACCACCAAGAAGAAATAGCGCCGGGCGTACTCTCTCCCGGCATGGAGAGCGGCCGGGGGGTGCTCTGGACGGCCGCTTGGATAGAATCGAGCTTCGCGCCGGTCGACCCTCACCGGCGGTGAGCGCGGGCCGTTAGCTCAACCGGCAGAGCAGGGGCCTCTTAAGCCCAAGGTTGCAGGTTCGATTCCTGCACGGCCCACTGAAGCGCATGCGCCAAGGGGTGGCGCAACGATTCGGCTGTCTCACGGCTGAACCGGGCCTTAATCCGGAAGGAGCGTTAGGTGCGTGCAGTGTCGGGGCCGCACGACTGAGAAATGTCGCTGGTCGAGCGTGGCCACCGTGGTCTCGCCTAGACGCTCGCAGAAGGCGATGGTGCAGGCATCGACGAGCCCCAGATCGAGGTCCTCATAGGTGCTCTCCAACTCGGCGGCGCGTGCTAGATCGGAATCGGTTGGATGGGCCACCCGGTAGGCGCCTCGGTTGATGTCGGCGACGAAGTCGCTCCACACTTTGGGTCCGGCTAGCTTGACGAGCCAGTAGTCGACCTCGACTAGCACCGGACTGGGTACAAGCAGATCCTGCGCCGCTGCGAGTAGGGTCGCGCAACGCTGGTGGTCGGGGTCCTGTTCGTTGAGGGCCGCGACGATCGGCCCCGTGTCGAGGATGAGCGTCACGTAGAGCGGAAGTCGCGCGCCGCCGGCTGCTCGTGATCCGCCTCGACAGCGATGCTCGTGTCCGCGCGGAAGGTGGCCAGTCGTGGACGTCGGCTCTGCCTCAGCTCATCCGCACGCTCAGCCAGAACGGCTCCTAGCATCCTGCCGAGAGACAGCCCTCGGTTCCGGGCCTCGTGGGCGAGCAGTGCCAGATCCTCCTCGCGAGCGACGACCGTCGTTCTGCGCTCCTTCATGATGCAGATTATACATCAGATGCATGCGGGTCGAGGGCGACTCTCGGCCTAGCGCCCAACGAGCAGTGCCGTGCCAGTGATAACGGCCCGTGGTGGGGCCTAGAGGGACGTGGCGTCGAGCTCCAGGTTGGTCGCGAGCAGGCTGACGCCAGGTAGGCGCCCGAGAGCACAATTGGCTCCCCAGATCGGACCGGCGAGTGCCTGGGCGAGCGGGTGGGCGACGGTGAGGGGAAGCAGGTTGGTCCGCCGAAAAGCGTCCACGCGGAAGCCGTGGTCTGACAGCAGATCGATGGCCGTCCTACGGGTGTAGACCTGGTCGTCCACTAGCGCCCCGTGGTAGTAGTAGCCGAGCCTTCGTGCCAGCATCTCGAGGTAGGAATGACGGTTGGGGAGCTTGTAGACCAACAGGCGGCCACCCGGGCGGAGCACCCTGTGCAGCTCGTCCAGAGACTCGGCAGGTCGCTGCACATGCTCGAGAACGCCACAGGAGAGCACGCAGCCAAGCTGTCGTCTGCAAACGGCAGCGCTACCGGGTTGCTGCTGCGATGAGCCTCGATCTCCGGATAGCGCTCCAGTGGCTGGACTTCATCGCCCGGGCTGGCATCCGCACTCCACTCGAACGCGGTCACGTCGACGTCTCGCTCGCGAAGCATATGGCTGATCTGTCCATGCCCACAGCCCCAGTCGAGGATAGGCTCTGGCATCTCGCTGGCGATTCGCGCGACGATCGCCTGATACTCACGCATCTGAGGCGCGGCCTGCAGGTTGATATCCCCTGGGCGCTGGCGTACTGCCACAGCGCTAGGCCGCGACGTCTTTGAAGCCAGCTGGGCGGCCGAACATGGTGCCGCGAAGCTAGCAACGTCGACTAAGTGGAAAAGCCCAAGGGCGGCCTGCGCGGGCATTCCCGCGCAGGGGCGGCGAACGTCCGCGTTGCCGCTGTTTCCCTCTCAGCCCGAACGGCGAGGGCGCCGGGAGCTCACCCCTCGATGCCGTTTGCTCCGGGCAGCTGGGGCGGTGTCGATCATTCCCCCTGCACGGCCTGCTCCTGCCATCTGACGGCGAAGGCGCCTTCAGCTTCTGTGGGAGCGCTCGGGGCGGCAACGACCAGGCCGGCGGAGGGCCCTCCCCCGACAGCTGCCGCGCTGCGCGGTGGGTGATGGGTGGGGCCCTGACGTAGTTCCAGCGCTGTGGCCGTCCAGGCCGGGTCCGCGATCGGCCCCGTGTGTCCGGCGATCGTAGCGCTGGCGGCGCTGAAGGCGACCTCGTTGAAGTCGGTGAGGGTGACGGCTTTGCACGGGCTGGAGTTGACGCAGACTGAGGGCGCCTCGACGATCCACTCTGCCGAGGACACGTCGATGCGGGGCACGCGACGGGTGATCGTGAAGCGCCTACCGCTGCTCAGGTTCCGCAGGCGCAGCGTGGCATGGGTGTCCGAGACGGTGACAGAGGCCGTCAGCCGGTCGCCGGGATGCACCGCCAGGGGCACGGGGACTGCTTCGGCGGGCAGCAGCTCGAACCAGCTCGAGTAGACGGGCTTGCCGGTCGGGGTGCAGTCGGCATCGGCGCCGACCTGCTCGAGCCCACGTGCTTGTTCGCTCGCGCCGCCAAGGCCCACCCACACGGCGGAGTAGCTTTCGTGGCCCTTGGTGCAGGTTGCGCTCGGCTCTGTCCAGGTGCCGGAGACGCTGCTGAAGCCTGGCCCCGACCGCGTGTTGGGCGCGGCCACGTAGCCGGCCCAATTGCTGCTCACGGATGCGGCCTGGGCGGATCCGCTCAGGGTAAGCGCGAATACAACCACCGTAAGCGCCGCTGCGAGCCTTGCAGTAGGGGCGGTAGCTCTCACACGTGATCCCAGCACACACGGAAGCATCGGCACTGCCCCTAAGGCCCCCATAGGCAGCGCCTAAGCGCTAGCTGGGAGTACTAGCGCGAGGCGCGATCAGCGTCTGCATCCCGGCCTCGGTCCACACGGTCTGCTCGCGTCCCGGGCCGACCCCCACGAGCGCCACCGGCACGCCGATGTGCTCGGCGATGAAGTCGAGGTATTCGCGCGCGCCCGCTGGGAGGTCGGACATCGTGCGGCACTCGCCGAGGTCCTCCTTCCAGCCGCCCAGCTCGGTCAGTGCGGCGGTGGTGTGGTGTAGCACGGTCTGGTGGTAGGGGAAGTCGTCGAACTCGGCTCCGTCCGCGCCGCGGTAGCTGAGGCACACCTGGATGCGGTCGAGGCCCGAGAGCACGTCCAGCTTGGTCACGACCAGCGAGGTCATGGTGTTCAGCCGTGCCGCATAGCGCAGCGCGACCAGGTCGAGCCAGCCCGTGCGACGTGCTCGTCCGGTGGTGGTCCCGAACTCGCCGCCGCGCTCGCGCAGGCGCTCGCCCATCTCGTCGTGGAGCTCGCTGGGGAAGGGGCCCGCGCCGACGCGCGTGGTGTAGGCCTTGGAGATGCCCCAGATCTCATCGATGGCCTTGGGCCCGATGCCCGTCCCCACGGCTGCCGCACCGGCCAGGGGGTTGGAGGAGGTGACGAACGGATAGGTGCCGTGGTCGATGTCCAGCATCGCGCCTTGGGCGCCCTCGAGGATCACGATCTGCTCGTCGTCGAGCATCTGCCACATCAGCTTGGAGGTGTCGGCGATGTGCTGCTCCAGGCGGTGGCCGAACGTGAGGTATTCCTCGGTCATCGTGTGCAGGTCGAGCCCTGGGTCCTTCTCGTAGGGCCGCAGCGACAGGCGCTTTGGCTCCATCGCGGCAACGATCTTCTTCTTCAGGATTTTCTCGTCGAGCAGGTCCTGCACACGGATCCCCAGCCGGGCCGCCTTGTCGGCGTAGCAGGGGCCGATGCCCCTGCGCGTGGTGCCGATTTGCAGGCTGCCGAGTTTGACCTCGCCGGCCGAGTCGAGCAGCATGTGGTAGGGCATGATCAGATGGGCGTTGGCGGAGATGCGCAGGCCGCCCACGTCAACGCCACGGGCGCGCAGCGCGTCGAGCTCGTCGATCAGCACCTTCGGGTCGATTACCACGCCGTTTCCGATCACGCAGCGCTTGCCCGGGTAGAGGATGCCCGAGGGAATCAGGTGCAGCTTCCACTCCTGATCGCCACGCACGATCGTGTGTCCGGCGTTGTTGCCGCCCTGGAAGCGCACCACGGCGTCTGAGTGTTCGGCGAGCAGATCGGTGATCTTGCCCTTGCCCTCATCGCCCCACTGGGCGCCAACTATCGCTATGCCTGGCATGAAGAGTGCAGTTTAGGGGGCCGATGCCCGCCTCAGCCGGGCTGCTCGGCCAGCGGCGAGCGCTCGGCCCGGAACTCGCGCCGCTTGTCCTCGCCGTAGAGCGGTATGAGATCGCCACAGATCTCCACCAGGCGCGAGACCGTTCGCTCTCCGAGACGCTCGGAAAGCTCGTCGGGCATCAGGTTGGTCGTGGCAACGATCGCCCGCTCGGCCTCGTAGCGGGCGTTGACGATCGAGTACAGCTGCTCGAGCACCCAGTCGGTCTGGTTCTCCGCCCCCAGGTCGTCGATGTGCAGCAGGTCTACAGCTGTGAGCCTGTCGATGAAGTCGAGCTTGCCCTGGGCTGAGTCCATCGACTCGCGCAGCAGGTTGAGCAGGCGCGGCAGCGAGTAGATCGCCACCGAGCGCCCGGCGTCGAGCGCGGACTTGGAGACGAGCATCGCCAGCGTGGTCTTGCCTGTGCCCACGTCCCCTTGGATCCACAGTCCCCGGCCCGCGTCGAGGTTCTCCTCGATCGTGCGCACGTAGCGGCGCACTGCCCGGATCTGCTCGGGTGCAGTCCTGGCGATGTCGCTCACTGGCGGGCGGTCGAAGGAGACGCCCAGATAGCGCCGTGGTATGCGCCCGGCGAGGCTCTTGGTGCGCGCCCCCGCGATCCGCGCTGCGCGACAGGCGCAGTCGGTGGCCGTATTGGTGGCCTCGTCGATCACGAAGCCGCTCCCGTCGCAGATGCCCAGTGGACAGCCGTCGGCCGCGGTGGCGCCTGTGATGCGACGGGCGATCACCCCTGGTAGACCCGATGGTCCGACGGTGTGATCCCCGGCGCTCACTGTGCGTAGCGTTCCCCGGCGTAGTTCATGAACTTGGGGTACTCCTTCTGGAAGGTCAGCGTCACTTCGCCCACGGCGCCGTTTCGGTGCTTGGCGATGATCAGGTCGGCCTCGCCTGGGCGCTCGGAGTCGGGCTCGTAGTACTCGTCGCGGTAGATGAACATCACGAGATCGGCGTCTTGCTCGAGGTTTCCACTCTCGCGCAGGTCCGACAGCTGGGGCTTCTTGGGTGAGCGCTGCTCCACCGCGCGGCTGAGCTGCGAGAGGGCGATCACAGGTACGCCCAGCTCCCGCGCGAGGATCTTCAAGCCACGGCTGAGCTCACCGACGGCCGTCACGCGGTTGTCGTAGCGGGAGTCCGTGCGCATCAGCTGCAGGTAGTCGATGATGATCAACCCGAGCCCGCCATCGCACTGGCTGTGCAGGCGGCGGGCCTTGGCGCGGATCTCGAGCATGCCCACGTCGCTGGAGTCGTCGACCCACAAGGGGGATGAGGCCAGGCGTTGGCTGGCGCTGAGGATCTTCGGCCAGCGCTGCTCCGACACCCGTCCCTTGCGTAGCTCCTCGCCCTTGATTCGTGCCTGCGAGGCAACGAAGCGCTGGGCCAGCTCGGCCTCGGCCATCTCCAGGGAGAACAGCGCCACGGCCTTGCCGTGCTCCACGGAGGCGTTCTCGGCGATGTTGCACACGAGTGCGCTCTTGCCCATGGCGGGACGCGCCGCGATGATGATCAGGTTGCCAGGCTGGAAGCCTCCGGTGATCTCGTCGAGATCCTTGAAGCCGGACGGGGTTCCCGTCAGCGAGGTGCCCTCGATGGACAGGCGGTGAAGCTTGTCCAGCTCCTCGTGCAGCACCTCCTCGATCGCCCGGAAGTCCTGCTGGCGGTCGTCCCTTGCTACCTCGAGCATTGCCTTCTCGGCTTGCTCCACTAGCTCGCGCGGTCCGGCGTCATGGCCGAGGACGCTCTCCTGGATCTCATACGAGGTCTTCAGCAGGCGCCGCAGCAGCGCGTTCTCGCGCACGATCTGCGCGTAGCGGCGTGCGTGCCCAGCGGCCGGTACCACCCCCGTCAGCTCGTCTACCGTGCCTGCGCCACCCACGCTGTCGAGCTTTCCCGACTGGCGCAGGCGGTCGGTGACCGTGAGCACGTCCACGGGCTCGCTTTCGTTGTACAGGCCCAGCATCGCCTCGTAGATCAGGGCGTGGCGCTCGCGATAGAAGTCCTCGGGACGTAGTCCCTCCTCGATCACCAGCGCATACAGCGAACGGTCGGACAGCAGGATCGCCCCCAGCACCGACTGCTCGGCGTCGAGGTTGTGCGGCGGCGTGATCACTCCGGCCGAGGGACCGCCTGCACCGTTGGTGGAAGAGAGAGCTGGAGGTGCGCTCATGGTCGAGCGAGTGTAGGCGTGGCGCGCGCGCAGGCCGGAGGGTGTTCCCGCAAATCGCGGGGAGTGCACGCGAGCCGGGCGTTACGCAGGGTGGTAGCGAGCTCGGTCACGAACAGATGTTCGCACGCGCCCCGGGCGGATCGCCGCCTGGGTGTCGGTGGCGCTGCCTGTCACATTTGCGTTCAACGCGCAAACCTGTTCGTAGATGTTGGAATCGAAGCGGGACGAGGCGAGTCTCCTGACGGCCGTAGCTGGTGGAGACGCGGCTGCCTTTGGCGTGCTCTATCGCAGGTATCTGCCTGTCGTCCTGCGGTGGTGCCTGCACGAGACGGGCAACCGCGAGGTGGCGGCCGACCTCTCGGCGGAGGTTTTCGCTGCGGCCCTGACATCGGCGCATCGCTACCGCGGCGCTCGGGGGTCGGTTCTTGCCTGGCTGCTGGGGATCGCGCGCAACAAGCTCCTGGAGAGCCTCCGTCGCAGCCGCGTCGCGGATTCGGCGCGTCGTAGCCTGCGTCTGGAGCCGATGCTCCTTACCGACCCCGACCTGGAGCGCGTCGATGAGCTCACGAGTCTCGACGAGAGCCTCATGGCTCGAGTCGAGGAGCTCCCGCCTGCGCTGCGTGACGCATTGACGGGACGTGTCATCGACGAACGTCCATATGAGCAGATCGCCGCGGATCTGCGCTGCTCGGAGTCTGTGGTGCGCCAACGAGTCAGCCGCGCGTTGAAAACCCTGAGATCCCAGCTGGAGGAAGGATGAGCGATTACTTCGAGCGGGTTGAAGGAGCCCTGCGGCGCGCGACGGCTGAAGGTCGCCACATTCCCTGGTACCGCCGTGTGAGGCTACGCCCCTATCGCGGTGTTGCGGTCGTGGCGGCTTGTCTCGCCGCCACAGGGTCCGCGCTTGCCGCCACCGGCGTGTTCCAGGCCGGTACTCCAGTCTCACCGGAAGTCATCCCTCTCGCCGCCGTCGACGACGGTGCTCCAATCCCCAGCAGTGTCCGACTGTTGGCGCTGCGCATTGCCGACCCGGATGGCGGGCCGCCGTGGGGACTTCGTACGATCAGGACGACGCGGGGCCTGACGTGCGTGCAGCTCGGCAGAATCGTCCACGGGCGCATTGGAGTGCTCGGCGAGGCTGGAGCGTTCCGCGACGACGGCCGGTTCCACCCGCTGTCGATCGACTATCTGGACGCCGGGTCGTCCAACTGCGCGACCGAGGATGCCCACGGCAACGCGTTCCTCAACGAAGAAGCGTTCGGAGTGCCAACCGACGGTCTCATCAACGGGGAAGGTGAGGTGTCCGGCGGCTGCTACGGGCGACGCCCCACGGCGCGGGCGTGCCCGCCGCAGGACCTGCGCAACATCTACTACGGGCTGCTCGGACCCCAGGCCAGCAGCATCGCCTATCTCGCGGGGGATGGCAAGGAGCATGAGATGGCCACGGTGGGGCCGGACGGCGCCTATTTGGTGGTACTGCCCCATATCGCCTCGGCTTGCTTGCGTGGGCAGGCCGAATGCTCGGGTCACCGAGGCGGTCCGGAGGCCCTCCGCTCCTCCTCGGGCCAGACCGGCGGCCCGACTCTCAACGCGTTCGGAGCGGTGCGCGCCGTTGTCTATCGCGACGGCTCGTCCTGTCGGTTGCCCGACGGCGCCGAAGTCGAAGCATCCGAGCACGCCGACGAGCGGGCGTTCCGCGTGCGGCTACGCAAGCGCTACCCGGCTGTGTACCGAAAGCTGCGCAACGCCGAACAGCGCCAGTCCGGCGCCCGTCTCTCCTCGCACGAACGCAGTGAGCTCGAATCGCTCCAGCAGCATCCGCCTGGGTACTCGCCCGAGTCGCCGTGCCCGGCGGTGGGCTACGCGCCACTCCCAGCAGCCCACCTCACGCACGCCGAGCTTGCAACCCCCATACAGGTTCGCTCCGTGCCAGCGGCGCAATACTGCGAAAAGGGACAACTCGTCCAGCCCTGCGGCGTGACCCCGCCAGCTGGCTTCCGGCGCATCCCAACGCAGCCGGCTCGTGACGAACTGCTCGAGCTGATCACGTTCAGAACGAGGATCGCGATCACGAACTACGATCGCCATTACGAGATCCAAACGACAGCGCCGACCAGCACGAAGTGTCCCGGTGGCGGGACCTTCGGGCCGTCGAACTCCAACTACGGAGCTGGACAGGAGGTGCGCTTGCACGAGTTCATCGACGCTGACTGCCATGGCGTTTACCACGTCAGGATCGGGCTGGTGAGCACCGATGGCCCGTCGGGGGCCACGCCCGTACCGGGCTTGCCCGGACAGAGTGCCGAAATTCCAGTCGGCGAAGGCGCCTTCAAGGTCCCTTAGATATTGCTGTCAGCCCTACGATTGCTTCGACGGCCGATGAATCTCGTCTTGCGGGCGGTCATAACGTCACAGAACAGACCACGCAAGAAGGGAACACGATGTCACTGATCTACTCGATGAGCGTTTCTGTGGACGGCTTCATCAACGACCGCGGGGGCAGCTTCGCGTGGTCTGCCCCTGACGAGGAGCTGTTTCGCTTTCACCTGGAGCGGGTGCGCGAGCTCGGCTGCCATCTGTGTGGCCGCAGGCTCTACGAGACGATGCTGGTGTGGGAGACGGATCCGTCGCTGCGGGACACCGAGCTCCACACCGCGTTTGCCGATGTCTGGTGCGCCCTTCCGAAGGTCGTCTTCAGCCGCACGATTAAGAGCGTCCAGGGCAATGCTCGGCTCGCTGAGGCGTCGCTGGCCGAGGAGGTCGCCACCGTGCTCAGCGCGACAGATAAGGATGTCGAGATCGGTGGCGCCGGACTGGCTGCGCAGGCGGTCGAGCTGGGCCTCGTCGACGAGCTGCGCATGTTCCGAAACCCCGTCGTCGTCGGTGGCGGCACGCCGTTCCTGCCGCCGGTCACCGAAGACGTTCGCCTAGACCTGCTCGAGACGCGAACTTTCGGCTCGCGCGTGATCTACGAGCGCTACAGGAGTGCCGGCGCTATTTCTTGGCGACGATCATCGTCTTGATCGTCGCCTGGACGCCGTCGACCACGTCGACCACGACCATGTACGTGCCCACGTTCTTGATCGGCTCAGTCAGGTGCACGCCACGTTTGTCGATCCGCAGCCCACGCGCTTCACGGATGGCGTTGGCGATGTCCTGGGCTGTGATCGATCCGAACAGGCGCCCGTCCGCCCCGGCCTGCTGGGGGATGGTGAGCACGGTGCGATTGAGCAGGTTGACGTTCTCCTGGGCTTTCTCCACGGCCTCACGCGCGGCCCGCTCCGCTGCGGCCTGGCGCTGGCGGATCGTTTCGATCGCACCTTTGGTGGCCGGCTGGGCGAGCTTGCGCGGCAGCAGGTAGTTGCGCAGGTAGCCCTTGGACACGTCGACCACATTGCCCTGCTCGCCGAGGGCCTCGACGTCCTTGAGGAGAATCGCTTCGGGCATCGGCTCAGCGCTCGCCGCGGTCGCGGCGCTCGCCCCGCGGGTTGTCGTCGCGACCGCCCTCGTTGACATAGGGCAGCAGCGCCAGCTCGCGGGCGCGCTTGACCGCACGGGCTATCTGGACCTGGTGGCGCCGGCAGGACCCGGTGATGCGTCGCGAGCGGATCTTGCCCTTCTCGGAGATGAACTTACGCAGCGAGGCCACGTCCTTGTAGTCGACCTGGTCGATCTTGTCGCGGCAGTGCTGGCACGGCTTGCGCCGCCCGCTGCCGGGCCCGCCCTTCTTGTCCCTGCGGCGAACCGGCTTGCCGCGGCCTCGTGCTTTGGCCATCAGTGTCCTCCGCCGCTGATGCGGCTACGCTCGTGCATGGCTACTGTGGAAAACACTGGGACCTCGCTGTCTGGCTTAGAACGGAATATCGTCGTCACCGGCTGAGCCGGCGACCGGTGCGGGCTGGAAATCCCCTTCGTCTACAGGGATGTCGTTGCCCCTCGAGGACCCGTTCCCGGCAAAGCCGCCTCCGCCGGAGGGGTCTTCGCGCGAGCCCAGGAACTGCACCGAGTCGGCAATGATATCGATTGCCTGGCGTTTTGCGCCCTCTTGGGTCTCCCACTCGCGCCATTCGAGCCGTCCGTCGATCGCCACGGGGCGTCCCTTGGCGAGATAGCGGGCCGCGTTCTCGCCCTGGGCACCCCATACGGTGACGTCGAAGTAGTTGGGCTTGTCCTCCCATTCGCCCGTGCTCCCGTTCTTGCGGCGGGTGTTGCAGGCGACGCGCAGCTTGCACACCGAGGTCCCGCTCGGCAGCGAGCGCAACTCCGGGTCGGCGGTCAGGTTTCCGGTCAGCACGACCCTGTTGATGTTGGTGGCAGCCATGGGCTCTATTCCTTTCGGCTTGTTCCTCTAACGGTCCTGTGGACCCGAGCGGGATCGCTCGCGAGCGCGAGCTTCGAGTCTAGAGAGAGCGGCGGGCGCGATCCCTCGCCGAGGGCCGCCCGATCCCGCTCATTGCGAAGATCGTTTGACGCGCGGGGAGGTGCGGAAGACCTCATCCCAGTACGGCGCGCTGATCCCAAAGCCGCGCGTGTCGTCCTGGAAGTGGTGGCGCATGTGGCGCTCACGCAGCATCCTCCCCAGCCGTCCCCGGGGACGGAAGTGGTGCAGGTAGTAGTGCATCATGTCGTAGACCAGATAGCCGGTGAAGAAGCCGGCGCCGATCGCCGGCGCCCAGCGCGAGCCGAAGATCAGGTAGAGGATCCCGAACACGGCCGCCGCCAGCGGCACGCTCACCGCCGGTGGCATCACCAGGCGCATGGGGTCGTTGGGGTGGTCGTGGTGAACGCCGTGGATGATCCAGTGCATCCGTGCGCCCAGGCCCTCCTCGGGCTCGAAGTGGAAGACGATCCGGTGCAGCCAGTACTCGAACAGAGTCCACAGCGCGTAGCCCGCGATCGCCAAGCCGAGCACTGCCGCCACATTCAGCTTCTCCAGGCCCCAGGCCGCCATCGCCGCGATTGCCGGCAGGAAGATCACCACGGGCACGGCCGGGTGCACGCGCGAGAGGGCATCGAGGACGCGTGACTCGAACATCGGCGGCGACGCGCGCAGCACGTCCGTCCTACGCACCGACCCGTCATTCATGTCCTCGGCCCAGCCCATGAGGCGATCTTATTACCCTCGCGTCAGGTCCATAAGGGGGGAATTCCCCTAGGGGTGCCGTTTCCCGGTTGCGCCCGTGCCCGAAGGCTAGGCGAGCTCAGCGACCGGGTCCTCGGCGGCAAGCACCGGGGACTCGGCGGGTGCGGTCTCGTCCTGCGCCTCGGGGCGCCGGGCGGCGCTCGAGCGCATGTCGGGCGCGTCGGGCACGCCGGGGGCGAGCTTGATGATGCGGAAGCGCAACACGCCGTCGGTGATGCTCAACGTGCGCTCCAGCCGCGCCAGCAGCTCGACGGAACCTACGTGGAACTGCAGCAGGTGGTACTCGGCGACGGTCTTTTTCTCGATCGGATAGGCCAGCGGACGCTCGCCCCACTCGTCGTAGCGGACGAGCTCGCCGTCCCCCTCGACTGCGGAGCGGGTATCGGCCACGATCTTCGCGCGGGTGCTCTCCTCGGCCTGCATGTCCAGCATGAGCACGAGGTCATATGTAGGCGCCGGAAGCGTCATCAGTGCGACAGAGTAGCGGGTCGGGGCGCTATTGCGCCCTGGCCTTGGCCTTGATGTCGGCCAGCTGCTCGTCGATCCAGTCGCCAGGGTCGCGTGAGGTGACGATGTCGACCAGCCCCTGTGCGCGGTGCTGGCGCTCGGCGCCGGGCATGGTGAGGGCGGCGTAGATCGAGTTGGCCAGCTCCTGGATGTCGAAGGGGTTGACCGACAGGGCGAACTCCCCGAGCTCCTCATGTGCGCCTGTGTTCTCGGAGAGAATCGAGACGCCCTCGCGCTCGTTGATGATGGGGCCCTCCTTGGCCACCAGGTTCATGCCGTCGAACATGGCGTTGACGAGCAGCACGTCGTAGTGCTTGTAGGCGGCCATCGCCTCCTCGAGGTCGTCGCGGAGCTTGAGCTGGATCGGCATCCAGTCGGGCGTGCCGTGGCGGTGGTTCACCACGGCCACCAATGCCTCGATCCGCTCGAGGTACTCGGCGTACTGGGGCACGTCGGTTCGCGAGGGCATCATCTGCGCCATGAACGTCACGCGCTCTGAGAACTCGGGGTGCTCCTCCAGGAACAGGTCGAACGCGGAGAAGCCGCGCAGCACGTTCTTGGACAGGTCGGCGCGATCGACGCGCAGGATCAGGAAGTCGCGTCGGCGGCGCAGCAGCTCGCGCTCGAACTCCTCCACCCGCGGGCTCTGCGAGATCTGACGAGTGGCCTTGTGGTCGATCGGCAGCGGGTAGGCGCGCACCCATACCTCGCGCTCGCCATAGCGGACGATTCCGGCATTGAAGTCCACGTCCAGATCCATCAGGTCGCGGCAGCACTGCAGGAAGTTGTGCCTGTAGGAGCGCGTGTGAAAGCCGATGATGTCGTTGGCCAACAGGCCCGCGTAGATCTCCTCGCGGATCCGCGTCGGCAGCACGCGCCAGGCGTCCGGCTGGGTCCACGGGATGTGGATGAAGTGGTGCAGGAAGACATCGGGGCGTGCCCGGCGTACGAGGTCGGGGAGCGTGTAGAGGTGGTAGTCGTGGACCATCACCACGGGCTCCTCCACGCCCTCGATCTCCTCCACGACCGCTCGCGCCAGGTCTTCGTTGACGACGTTGTAGCCGAACTCGAACGCCTCGATCTCCTCGCGGCGGATGTCCGGAGCGTTGGAGAGGTCCCACAGGTAGTGCTGGATGAACCACAGCATGGGGTTGGCGAAGACGTTGTAGAAGCGGTCGTAGGCCTCAGGGTCGCTGACCACGAGGCGGACCTGGTACTCCCCACCTCCGGGCTGCTTGACGGGGAAGGCGCCACCGCCGTGCTCGTGGGAGACGGCCGCGTCGTGCTCGCTCATCGCCGAGGCGATCCAGATCGCTTCGCGGTGCGAGGCCAACCCTGTGAGCGCCGTCACCAGCCCGCCCGAGCCACGATGCACCTCCCCGCCCTCGTGGAAGGTGACGGGACCGCGGTTGCTCACCAGCACGAGCGGAGTCCGCTGTGCCGGCTGCTCGGTCATGCTTCTCGCAGCTCGTTGAAGATGCGCAGGTAGTCGCGCAGGTAGCGCGGCGTGAGGAAGTGCTTGCGGACGTGCTCCTTGCCGCGCCTGCCCAGCGACTTGCCGAGGCCGGGGTCCTCGAGGATCTCGAGGGTGCGCTCCGCGCATTGCTCAGCGCTCGAGACGAGGAAGCCCGTCGCCCCGTCCTCGATCTGCAGGGGGATGCCGCCGACGTTGCCGCCGATGAACGGGCGCGCCTTCCAGATCGCCTCCGAGACCGTCAGGCCGAAGCCCTCGCGGGTGGACTTCTGGATCAGCACGTCGGCGTGGGACTGGAAGGCATTGACCTCGATCGCACCGACGTTGTTGAAGTTGTTGAGGATGTGGATGTCGGCGTCGCCGTCCGCGTGGGCCACGGTGGCGTTGAAGAAGTCCCAGCCCTCGGGATCGTCGCTGGCCATCGAGCCAACCAGCGCGAGCTGGATCTCGGGCAGCTTCTCCTTGACCTGCCTGTAGGCGTCGATCACGCCGAGCGGGTCCTTCCAGGGGTCGAAGCGCGAGACCTGGCACATCAGCGGGCGGTCCACGTCGATCCCGAACTGCCCGCACACGAACGCTCCGTCCTCGGGCGAGAGCGCCATGTTCTTCGGCGTCAGCGGGTCGATCGCCGGGGGCACCACGTTGACTTTGCCGCCCATCCCCGCCGGCACGTACTCGCGCATGTGGAACAGCGACTGGGGATAGTCCTGGATGTAGGGCAGCAGCTGGGCGATCGTGTCGGGGTTGGGCGTGGAGACGTCGATGTGACAGCGCCACACCCAGCCCTTGGCCTTCTCGGGCACCAGCTTGAACAGCCCAGCCGGCTGCGGATCGTGCACGAGGCACACATCCCAGCCGTCCGAGAGCTCCTTGGCGTTCATCTCGTTGTACTCGCGCCAGGTCGCCCACTGCTCCTCGTCGAGGTCCTGCGGCGCTCCCTGCAGGGCGTTGTGCATCAGCTTGGTCGCGTTGAAGAACTCTTCGCGCCCATAGATCACGTGCCACTCGCAGTCCAGGCCCACATCGCGCATCAGCGGCACGAGCGTGTAGAGGATCTCCGAGACGCCGCCGCCGAAGGCCGTGGCGGAGATGTGGACGACACGCTGACCCTGCAGCGGCTCGGCCAGCTCGCGGATTTCCGCGATCAGCTCTCGTCCGCAGATGTGCGTGTAGTCGGTGAGGGTCTTGGTTCCTACTGCAACAGGCTGGAGCACGCGCCGGGACGATACCCAATCGCGGCGCCTGAACCGCTGAGCACGGGCATTTGTGCGAGCTCAGCGCCGCCGCGGCGTGGAGCCGGGTGTGGAACTAAGGTCTATGCGGATGCTCAACTGGCGCCTCTATCGAGTGGCCTTGGCACCGTTCGTGCTCGCGCTGGCCCTCGCCGCCTTCTCGCTCGGGCCCCGTCCATTGCCGCTCACCTCGACGCTGGCCCCCGACGCCTTCGAAGGCCAGCGCGCGTTCGCCGAACTGCGCAGTCTGGCCGCCCGCTTCCCCGACCGAAGGCCTGGCAGCCAGGGCGATCAGGCCCTCGCAGCGCACGTGGCCCAGACGCTCAGGAGCCTCGGCGGCGCGGCCGGCGGCGGCTTCTCCGTTCGCACCGTGACCAGCGAAGGGCAGACCGTCGCCGGGCAGGCCACCCTTACGACCGTGATCGCCGAGCGCCCCGGCTCGACGAGCGCTCCCCCGATACTGATCGTGGCGCACCGCGACGCGGCCGCGCGCTCCTCGCTGGCCGAGCTGTCCGGCACCGCGGCGCTGCTCGAACTCGGGCGGGTGTTCGCGGCGCGCGAGACCAAGCGCACGATCGTGCTCGTCTCCACCAGCGGCGGCAGCGGCGGCGACGTTTCCGCAGCGGCGCTGCCGGGACAGGTGCACGGGCCGTTCGACGCGGCGATCGTGCTTGGCGATTTGGCCGGCACCGTCACGCGGGCGCCCGTCGTGGTGCCTTACTCCGACGGTGTGGGCTCGGCGCCGCTTCAGCTCCAGCGTACGCTCGCCGACGCCATCACCAACGAGGCCGCCCTCAACCCCGGCGCGCCGAGCGCGCTCGGGCAGCTCGCCCATCTGGCCTTCCCGATCGCACCGGGCGAGCAGGGCGTGCTGGACGCCGCCGGGCTGCCCTCCGTGCTCGTGCAGGTCTCAGGCGAACGCGGGCCCACGCCGCGGGAGCACGTCTCGAGCGAACGCCTCCAAGGGCTCGGACGGGCAGTGCTCGAGGCGGTGGATGCGCTCGACGTCGCGCCCGACCTCGCCTCGACCATGCAGAGCAGCGTGCTGCTGCAACGCCAGACCGTGCCCGAGTGGGCCGTGCGCCTGCTCGTGATCACGCTGCTGCTGGCGCCGCTCGTGGCTGTCGTTGACGGACTTGCCCGCGCGCGTCGCCGCCGCCGAGCCGTGGGCCGCTGGACGCTGTGGGCGCTGAGCTGCTCGCTGCCGTTCCTCTGCTGCGCGCTACTCGCCCTGCTGCTCGGACGCCTCGGCGTGCTCGGCCCCGTGCCCTCGGTGCCGGCGATCGGCCGGGCGCTTCCGTTCGACGGACGCGCTGCAACGGCGGTGGTGGCAATGGTGCTCACCTTCGCCCTCGCATGGTTGCTGTGGCGGGTGCTGCTCCACCGTCTCGGCTGGGCGCTGCGCCCCGACCCCGACGTGGCAGGGCTGGCACTGCTGCTCGTCCTGCTCCCGATCGCCGTCATTGCCTGGGTGGGCAACCCGTTCACGGCGCTCTTGGCGGTGGGCGCTGCGCATCTGTGGTTGGTGCTTGCCTCACCGGAGCGCCTGGACATCGGTCCGCGCCTTGCGCGGGCGCTGTCGCTCGTGCTCGTGGCGTTGGGGCTGGCGCCACTGGGTCTGTTGATCGGCTTCTACGCTCACCAGCTCGGTCTGGGCGTGGGCGCCGTGGCCTGGAACGCCGTCGCACTCGTCGCCGGCGGCCACGTGGGCTTTGGGGGGGCGCTCCTGTGGAGCGTCGCCTTCGGCTGTGTCGCGGGCGCCCTGATGCTCGCCCTGACCCCCTCCGCCGAGCCCCTGAGCGGGGGTCCTGAGCAGCGCTCCGAGGTCACGATTCGTGGGCCGCTCTCATATGCCGGCCCGGGCTCCCTCGGTGGTACGGAGTCGGCTCTGCGACGATAGGAGCCACGGTGTCCGACCTCCCGTTCACCTCCAGCGGCTCCAACGGAGCTGTGGCCCTGGGCAAGGGCCGTCACCGGCGCTCCTCGCGGACGCTGCGCGCATTCGCCGTGCTGCTCATCGTGGCGGGCGTGCTGGCGCTGGCCGACGCGGCGACCACGCTGCTGTGGCAGGAGCCGATCTCGGCGCTGATCGCCACCTTGCGCCAGGATCACCTCAGCGGCGTCCTCAGCAAGGTCGAACGGGCCGCGCCCACGGTCTCAGAGCAGCGCACGCTAGCGAGCATCACCGACGAGCGCAGGCGCATCGCCTACCTCGCCTCCGAGCTGCAGCGCCGCTCCGGGGATGGCGCCGCCGTCGGGCGCATCCTGATTCCACACATTGGCGCGGACTACGTGGTGGTCAAGGGCACGGACACCAAGGACCTCGAGAGCGGCCCTGGGGTCTACTCGGGCACGAGCCTCCCCGGCTTGGCCAAGACGACGGCCATTGCCGGTCACCGCACCACCTATCTGGCACCCTTCCGCCACATCGATGCGCTCGAGCCCGGCGATGAGATCATGCTCTACATGCCCTATGCGCACTTCACCTTCACCGTGTACGACCAGAGGGTGGTGGAACCAACTGACGTGCGCGCGGTCCTCGACGAAGTCGGCTACTCGCGCTTGGTGCTGTCCGCCTGCACGCCCCTGTTCAGCGCCGCCAAACGCCTGCTCGTATACGCCCGGCTGACGCGCACCGTGCCTGTGGGTGCCGCTCGCGAGCTGCCGGGCGGCGCGCGCGCGCGGCCAATCGAACTGCACCCGCGCTCGACGCCCGCGCGCGCCCTACCACCGGTGCTCGAATCCCTCGATCCGCACCGGCTCTCCGCGCTCGTCTAAGAGCAGCGCGCCGGGGGGCCCGGCTGCCACCTGTCCCACCCAGCTGACGCCGGCGCCGATGCCCAGCTCCTCCACGGCCCGCTCGACATGCCTGCGATCCTCAGGAGCTGCACAGAAGCACAGCTCGTAGTCTTCCCCGCCCGTGGCTGCCAGCTGCCACGCGGGCAGGCCGAGCGTGGCCGCAACCTCGGCGACCCCGTCGTGCAGAGGCAGCGCCGCCAGCTCGATCTGCAGTTGCAACCCGCTCGCCCGGCCCACATGCACGGCGTCCGTGGCCACGCCGTCGGAGAGGTCGATCATCGCGTGCACTCCTGCCGCTGCCAGCGCCCGCCCCTCGCGCAAGCGCGGCAGGGGGCGGCGCGCGGCCTGCAGTGCGCTTTCGGCCGTCGCGCTTTGCCGAGCGCGCCCGCACATCACGGCAAGCGCTGCTCCCGCTGCTCCCAGCCGGCCAGTCACCCCCACGAGATCCCCGCTGCGGGCGCCGTCGCGCCCGACCAGCTCCTCGGCGCTCTGCGCCCAGCCGACAGCGGTCACGGCCACCATCAGCGTGCCTGCCGCGGTCACATCGCCGCCTGCGATCACAGCGCCACTGCGCTCGGCCAACGCCCGCGCTGCGCGCACGAGCTCGAGCGCGTCCTCCTCGCCGAAGGCGGGTGGCAGGGCGAGCACCAAATAGGCCTCGCCCGCTCCAGCGCCCATCGCCGCCAGGTCTGACAGCGCGCCCGCCATCGCCCGGTGCCCGACCTCCGCCGCGTCTGCCCACCCCTGCTCCAGCCGGAAGTGGACACCTTCGACCATGGCATCCACCGATGTCACGCACACCGGCTGCGCACGGACCACAGCGGCGTCGTCTCCGATCCCGCGCACCACGCTCGATCCAGGCGCGCCGGAGAGCTCGGCGGCGATGGACTGGATCAGCGAGCGCTCGGCTATCGGAAGGTCAGCGGTGCCGGTAGACGATGCGAGCGCGGTCGAGGTCGTAGGGGGAGAGCTCGCAGCGAACCCGATCGCCGGGGAGGATGCGGATCCTGAAGCGGCGCATCTTGCCGGCGACGTGCCCCAGCACCACGTGCTCGTTGTCCAGCTTCACGCGGAACATCGCGTTCGGCAGGGCCTCGATCACCTCGCCCTCGAATTCAACCTTGTCCTCCTTCGCCACGCCGCATCCAATCTGGTCGCCCGCGCTCACGGCGGCAACCGTTAGTTTCCTTATCAGCTCAAACTACCAGCGCGCGGCTCCTTGCGGGGGCTTGGAGGCATTTGCACGTGGGCGTCAACCCGGCCCCGCTCCACCCGTTTTGTTGACGTGGGGCTGTTCTGGGGGGGCGGGAGCAGCCCGTTCGTGCGCCTGGGGCGTGGGGGCGCCGCGTTCACTGGCGGGCCCTGTGGGCGCGCCGCCGTTGCCTGCTCCGGTTTGGCCGTGTGACTTCTTCTTGGTCGGCGGCGCGCTTTCATTTTCGCCTTCCTGGGTCGCCTGGGCCTGACCCGTGGAGGCGTATTTCCCGTAGAAGGGCTGGTAGGAGATCGCTTCTTTGGGCTGGGGGAATTCGACGCAGGGCTTGCCTTCGGTGACACGCGACATGTAGGCGTGCCAGATTTCCGCGGGCAGGTAGCCGCCCTGCTGGGGCTCGCCGTGAACGTCGGTCATCGACACGCGCTTGCTGGGATAGCCCATCCACACGACGGTCGAGTAGTCGGGCGTGTAGCCGTCGAGCCAGGCGTCGACCAGTTCGCTCGTGGTACCCGTCTTGGCGGCTGTGGGGCAGTTGATGGCGGAGCGCCCGGCGGTCCCGCCGAGGACGTTCTGGTGCAGGATGTTGGTCTCCTCGGAGGTCACGCCTTCGCTGAGCACCTTGGTGCGATGCGGTTCACCCCAGGCGCTGTCCACGTGCCCATCGGGGAAGGCCACCTTGGTGATGGCGATCGGGGAGTTGCGCCAGCCACCGTCGGCGAGCGTGGCGTAGACGTCGGCCATTTCCAGTGGGGTCACACCGAGCGTGAGCCCGCCGAGCGCCTCGGCGGGATAGCTCGAGAGATGCGTTTTCACACCCATCTTGTAGGCCATCTGCGTGACCGTTTCCTCGCCCAGGTCGGCCGCCAGCTGAGCGTAGACGGTGTTGTCGGATGTGAGTGTGGCCTGAACGAGGTTGACCGACTTGTTCAGTGAGGTTCCCTCGAAGGTCTTCACTTCGTAGCGCGGTTCGCTAGCCAGCCAGCCGGGCGCCAGCGTGTGTGAGAAGTAGTAGGTCGAGTTCGGGTCCACCCCGCGGGAGAGCGCGTCGGCGAGGTCGATGGCCTTGAACGTGGAGCCGGGCTGGCGGTGGCCGTCGGCGGCGAGGTTGTACTGCGACTGCTCATAGCTCTCGGACTCGGCCATCGCCTCGATGTCGCCGTTGTGCGGGTTGATCGTGACGATCGCCGACGCGGGGTCTTCGGGCTCGTTGAGGATTTCGCCGATGGCCTTGCGCGCCAGGTACTGCATGCGCAGGTTGATCGTGGTGTAGACCTTCAGGCCACCCTCCTCGACGGTCTTCTTACCGTAGCGGTGCACGAGCAGGTCGTGCACGTATTCGAAGAAGAAGTCCTCTTTTTTTTCTGCGTAGTAGTGACCGTGTCGTGTCTCCAGGGGCGCCGCCTCGGCGGCGGCTGCGGCCCCCGCGCTGATGTAGTGCAGTTCGGCCATCTTCGCCAGCACCTCGTTTCGCCGCTGACGGGCAGCGGAGGCGTCGAGGAAGGGGTTGTACTGGGATGGCGCCTGGGGCAGCCCGGCCAGCAGCGCAGCCTGCTCGAGGTTCAGCTGCGAGACGGGCTTGTCGAAGAAGGTGCGTGCGGCCGCCTGCACGCCGATCATCGTCTGTCCGCCGACCGTCCCGTAGGCGACGTCGTTGAGGTAGCTGTTGAGGATCGAGCGCTTGCTGTGGCGTTTGTTGTATTCGATCGCCAGCTTGGCCTCGGTGATCTTCTGCTTGAGCGTGTGCTCGTCGCCGCCGAGGTACAGGTTGCGAACGAGCTGCATGGTGATGGTTGAGGCGCCCTGCAGCGCCTGCCCGCGCCCGATGTCCTTGATGGCCGCCCGGAAGATGCCCGTGATGTCGATGCCGTCGTCTTTGTAGAAGCGCTGGTCCTCGATCGCCACGGTGGCTTTCTTGAGGTCTTCGGGGATTTCGCTCCAACCCACGGGCGTGCGCAGTTCGTCTGACTGGATGAAGCCCAGCCGGGTGCCGTCGGAGGCGAACACCTGTGAGGTGCCACCGCCGACGTTGGCGTGCAGGGCGTCGAGGTTGGGCGTGGTGTGAACGACGTGCACCACGTAGCCCACGGCTGCAATCGCGCCGATCAGCAGCGCGCTCACCAGCAGCCCGCAGCCGAGCAGCAGGAACTTCGATCCGCCCCCTCTGCGGCGGCGCTTTCGGGCTTGTCGCGACATCTCCGGAGCTTCGAGATTACCGTGCGGGGCTGTGATCTCCCGCCAGTCCCCTCGCGGTCACCTCCAAGCTGAGCGGGCGGGGCTGGGGTGGTGGGCGCGTCTGCGCGCCGATCCCGAGCGGATGGCGGCGGTGCGCGTGAGCGTGCGGGCGCTCGTCTCCTCGCGCCTGCTGGTGTGGGGCGCCGCGATGGGGACGATCGGGGCGTTCGGCTATGGGCCGGTGCGCACCGCCTTCAACCCACCCGGGGTGACGCGGGGCTTTGGCTGGCTCGGCAACCTGCTTGCCGCTCCAGCGGCCCGCTGGGACGCTGCCTGGTTCCTGGTGATCGCCCACAACGGCTATCGCCCGGGCTTGGGTGTGCTCACGTCCTCGCGCACGGCCTTCTTCCCTCTGTATCCGCTGGGCATACGTGCCATCTCCTGGCTGGGGACGCCGCCGATCCTCGCCGGCGTGCTGCTCTCGCTGGTGGCGCTCGCACTGGCCCTCTACGGGATCCACAGGCTGGCCATGCTCGAGCTGACGGCCGGCAGTCGCGCGGTCCTGGACCCACGTCGGCTGCCCGATGCGGCACGGCTGGCTGTCCTGGTGACGGCATTTGCGCCAATGGCCTTCTACCTCTCGGCCGTGTACTCGGAGTCGCTCTACTTGGCGCTTTCGGTGGGTGTGTTCTGTTGCGCGCGCAGCGGCCGCTGGGCATGGGTGGGCGTGCTCGGCGCCCTGGCTGCCGCCACGCGCAACACGGGCGTGGTCCTGCTGTTGCCGGCAACGATGATCTTCCTCTACGGCCCGCGCGAGGGAATCCCCGTGGACTTCGTGCGCAGCGGGCGTGCGCGGCTCCTGCCCGCCTACAGGCTGCGACGCGATGCGCTGTGGCTGGCGCTGATCCCGCTGGGCATAGTGGCCTACTGCGCCTATCTCGGGCTCTCGGGCGGGGATGCGCTCGCGCCGCTTCACTCCCAGGGTGCCTGGGGGAGGCATTTCGCCGGACCGTACGTTGGTGTGTGGGATGGGCTGCGAGCGGCATTCGACGGGGCGCGTCAGCTGCTGTCCTTCCAGCGCAGCCACGTCTACTTCGCGCACACCAGCGGCAGCCCGATAGTGAGCGCGGGGCACAACGTGATGCTGTGCGCGTTCCTGCTCGCCGCGATCCCGGCACTGGTGGGGGTGGCCCGGCGCCTCCCACCGGCCTACCTCGCATACGTGCTCGCCGCGCTGGCCCTTCCGCTCTCCTATCCGCCGAGCTCCCAGCCGCTGATGTCGCTGCCGCGGTTCCTCGTGGTGCTGTTCCCGCTGTCGATCTGGCTCGGGGTGTGGCTGGCCGAGCATCGCCGCGCCCAATGGCCGGTGCTCATACTCTCGACTCTGCTGATGATGTCCTTCGCCGCCCAATTCGCGACCTGGCACTGGGTGGCCTAGCCCGTGGACGAGCAGCAGGAGAGCGATCCACGGCGCTCGCCAACGACGAATTGGCGGCCTTGGACGGCTTTGATCGCGCTGATCGGCGGCCTCGTCCTAGCGGCGGTGGGGGGCCTCGTGGTGGATCTGCCGGCGCTTGCCTTTGGGGTGAAGCTGACGAGCTCGCACACTCCCCCCGGCCTCACGATCATCGACACGATCGTCCAGGACGTGGCGTTTGTGCTGGCGGCCGTCTACTGCGCAAAGCTCGGCGCCAACGTCGTGCGCTCGTGGCAGTTCGGACTGCGTCGGCCGGGCATCGGATGGGGCTCGTCGGCCGGCTTCGTGGTCCTGCTGCTGGTGCTGTTCATCGTGCTCAGCGTGATCTGGTCGGAAGTGTTCAACCCCGAAAAGGAGGAACTGCTCAATACGCTGGGCACCAACGAAGGCACGGTGCTGCTGCTGGCAAGCGCGGTGCTCACCTGCGTGGTGGCGCCGATCTGCGAGGAGATGCTGTTCCGGGGTTACATCTTCACCGCGCTTCGCAACTGGAAGGGCACGCTGCCCGCGGCCCTGATCACAGCGATCGTCTTTGGCGGAGTGCACGTCGGCTCGGCGCCGGCGCTCGACCTCGTGCCCTTGGCGGGACTGGGGTTCGGGCTGTGCCTGCTCTATCGCTACACGGGCTCGCTGTACCCGTGCATGATCGCCCACTCGCTCAACAACTCGTTGGCGTTCTCGAGCCTCGAGAGCTGGAGCTGGCAGACGCCGCTGCTGATGATCGCCGCACTGCTCGCCATTGCAGGCCTCGTGCGGCTGTTCACTCGGCTTGGCGTGATCGCGCCCGCGGCCCTTCCCGCCCGCATGGAGGCATAGAATTCTGGCTATGAACAGATCCCTCCGCTGTCTCGCCGCCTGCATCGCATCACTGTGTCTCGCGGGCGTGCCCGCAGCGGCCTCGGCAGAAACGCCGCCGCCGGCTCCTCCCAGCTCCATGCCACCACCGGCCGCGCCCGTGCCCGGGGCGATGAAACTCGTGCTGCAGAAGGTCGGTGGCAGCCCTGCCTTTGCAATCGTCGGAGGCAGGATCGTCGTGCGTGGGATCGTCACCCCCTATGTGGGCGGGCAAAGCGTGAAGCTGAGCTTCTACCGCGAAGGGCGCAAGGTGAGCGTGAAGACGGTGAGCGTGCAGGCAATCGGCAATGGCGCTGGACAATTCCACGTCAGTCTCTCGAGCCCGGACGCCGGCCTCGTACAGGTGCGTGCGGCGCACTACGCGACCGCGCAGCAGGGTGCGTTCAGCGCCGCTTCGCAGGGCGTGAGGTTCGTGAACACCAACCTCGGCCTCGGCGCCTCGGGGCAGTCGGTGCGCCTGCTGCAGTCGGAGCTCGACGTCCTTCACTACGCGGTCCCGCTCACGGGCGTGCTCGACGAAGGAACGGGCCGCGCGCTCGTGGCCTACCGCAAGATGACAGGCCTTGAACGCATCCCCTACGCGGGCAGGAAGGTCTTCGAGCTGCTCGAGCGTGGCGCCGGTGCCTTCCACGTGCGCTACCCCGGCGACGGGCGTCATGTGGAGGGGGATCTGACCAAGCAGGTACTTGCCCTGATCGAACCGAATGGGCGGGTGCACAGCATCTACACGATGAGCTCGGGCAAGCCCTCGACGCCAACGGTGATTGGTCGCTTCAGCGTGTACATGAAGACGCCTGGTGAAAACAGCGAGGGCATGGTCGACTCCAACTACTTCATCCGCGGCTACGCCATCCACGGCTATGCGGAAGTGCCCACCTACGCGGCCAGCCACGGCTGCCTGCGGGTTCCGGTCCCCGACGCGGCGACCATTTACGCATGGGTGAGGCAGGGCACGCCGGTGGACGTCTACAACGAGAGCGGCGGCGGCAGCGGCCAGGTGCGGGCCAACGCCGGTCCCTAGACGCGTACGCGCAGCATCCTTGCGAGGAATCCCAGGCCGAAGCCGTAGACGACGAGCGCGAGCAGCAGCTTGACGCCGCGGATGGTCCATTGGCTGCTCGACCCCGACACGACGCCGGAAAACGGCGAAGTCAATTCGTCTGAGACTTCATCGAGCGCTTTGTGCACCGTGCCGTCACGTGGTTTTGAGCTATGAGGCGCGCTCGGGGTGGCACCGGGCACTTCGGAGTTGAGCTGTTCCTGCTGACGACCTGAGGCGCTTTTGGTCTGCTGGACGGCGAACACGAGGAATGAGGCGATCACGATCAGGCAGATCACGACTGAGGCCAACCGCAACAGCCTCACGATCAATTCGGTCACAACGGCTAGATTAGGTTGCCCGGTGGACGACCTGGACGCACATACGAACGGACTGGCGAGCGACCACGAGCGTCTGGTGCAGGAGCTGCGCGAGCACGCGCTCGTAATCGGAGCGGTCACGCTCACGAGCGGCGCTCAGGCCCAGTACTACGTCGACGCCAAGCGCGCGATCATGCTCCCGGCGGGCTTTGCCGCACTGGGCGTCCTGCTCGCAGCGCAGATCTCCGAGTGGCGGGCAACGGCTGTGGGCGGGATGACGATGGGCGCCGACCCTGTCGCCTGCGCTGCCCTGGCCGGAGGTGCGCAGGCGAAGGCGTTCTTCGTGCGCAAGGAGTCCAAGGACCACGGTCTGCACCGGCGCATCGAGGGCCCGTTGCTCACGCCCGAGGATCGCTGTGTGGTCGTGGAGGACGTGGTGACGACCGGCGGCTCGACCCTGGCGGCGATCGCTGCGCTGCAGGAGGCCGGTCAGCAGATATGCGGCGTGATCAGCGTCCTGGACCGCTTGGCAGGCGGCGGTGCGGCCATCGAGCGTGCGGCTGGAGCGCCTTATGTGGCGCTCACGTCGATCGACGAGGTCTACCCCGAGCGCCCTGACCGGAAGGCGAGCTGACGGCGAATGGTCGGCCCGGAGCGCGAGCGTCCGAGGATCCGCCCCGCCCAGCCGGAGGATGTGGCGCTGCTGCTCGGCCTGTTCCGGGAGCTGGCGGCCTACGAGAAGCTCGAGGATCAGCTGCAGGCCACCGAGGAGCGCCTGCACACGGCGCTGTTCGGCGAGCGCCCTGCCGCGGAGGCGCTGATCGCCGAGGTCGGCGGTGAGACGGCCGGCTATGCGCTGTTCTTCCCCACCTTCTCGACCTTCCTCTCGATCCAGGGGATCTGGCTGGAGGATCTGTTCGTGCGGCCCGCCCATCGCGGTGGCGGTGTGGGCAAGGCGCTGCTGGCTGCCGTTGCGGCCACCGCTCGCACGCGCGGTGCCGAGCGCCTGGAATGGTCGGCGCTCGACTGGAACGAGCTCGCGCTCGGCTTCTACGAGCGCATCGGAGCCCAGCAGATGAACGACTGGATCACCCACCGCCTGATTGGCGATGGGCTCGTGACTTTGGCTGCCGAGGCCCAGCCGGTGGGCTCGTAGGCTGAAGGGCGGGCCGGGTAGCCTTTGCCGCGATCGGTTCGGCCCAACGGATCGCGCCCTCGTAGTCCAATGGATAAGACGACCGCCTCCTAAGCGGTAGATCCAGGTTCGACTCCTGGCGGGGGCACTCTTAGGAAGCTATCGATACGGCCGTTGCAGCGGAGGTAGCCGGAGTACGGGAGGAATCAGTCGCACGTTCGTGCGTATGCCTCCCACATCGCCGGTGATTTCGCCGCGCGGCCAACGAGTCTGCGTAGCTGGCTCCACGACGTTTTTGTAATTTGTCCCACTGGAGGACGCCCGGTAATCCGCACGCTTGGCCTCCTCTGCTGGATAGCGCGTAACGGACATACGTCGCTAGTAGCCTTTCTTGATATGGGCGTGATCCAGGAGCTGGCGGCAGACCTTGGTGTCGAGGAGCGCACGTTGCGCCGAGCTGCTTCTCAGGGTGCCCTGCGGGCCCGTCGAACCGGCCCGCGCCGGCTTGAGCTGGCGCTCGGTGAGCGCGAGTATTTGGAGGCACATTGGCCGCTTCTCTCCGCGCTTCGCCGTTCACTGCGGACTGAGCATGGGGTTCGCCTTGCCGTGCTCTACGGCTCGCTTGCGCGGGGCGACGAGGATGCGGGCTCCGATCTCGACCTGCTGATCTCACTCGCCGACGAACGGCCCTCCGTTAGCTTCAGGCTGGCCGACCGCCTGCAGCGTGTCAGCGGTCGCCGAGTGGATGTCGCTTATCTGGAGCGGATAGAGGCGCAGGCACCGCTGCTGCTGGACCGCGTTCTTGATGAGGGGCGGGTTCTGATCGACCGCGACGGGGAGTGGGACCGGCTGTGCCGACACCGCTCGACACTCCGGGCACGTGCGCTCCGCGCCCACCGCCGCCAGATGGCCGATGCCGCCCGCGCGATCGAGGAGCTGACCGCGTGAGCGACGATCTGCCGGCGAAGATCGGCTGCAATGCCCTCGTGGTGGAGCAGGCGCGCCTCGCCCGCTTCTTTCAGACCATCAACAAGCATCGCAAGGCTCTCGACCTGGCGATCGGAGAGAACTTCGACGGCAGCCTCGATCCGGCCGAATGGAGAGTCGCTTTCGAGTCCGACGAGCCCCACGATGCCAACCGCACGATGGTCGTCACCGGCGATCACTCCGCCATACTCAATGCCTACGTCGAGATACTCAAGGCCAGCGCCGGGTCGCGATTGATTGGCTTGCTCCCCCATCGTCGCCCACACGCCGAGCAGGTCTTCAAGGCGCTCCTCGCTGACGGGGGACTGAGCAACGATCAAGCCGCGCTGCTGAACGAGATCTACGTTCTCGAGGGCCGCCTCGAGCACGCTTCCCCGGACGTTGACGCCGAGGAAGTCCGCGCCGCCGTCGAGCGGCTACGCCAAGCACTCCCGACGCTGATCGACAGCACTCGCACCTGGCTACGCCGTCACGGCGTCGAGCTTCAGTAGGAGGGGTTGCTGGCCGTTGCGGCGTGCCCACCCGTTTAGGCAGCAGCTCAATCCTGCTGCCTAAACCCCACCAAATCGCCTCGAATCCACTGGCATCCGCGCCGCCCCCAAAAGCGCGAATCGCCTGTATACGCCCGGTTTTCAGGCCTTCCGGTCCTCCACGCGCACCCTCCTCCTAAGCGGTAGATCCAGGTTCGACTCCTGGCGGGGGCACTGGCGCGAATCGCCTGTAATCGAGCGATTCTGCGCCTACGGTACTGGCCGTTTGTGGTGGACGCGGAGGCGCCGATATCGCGCTCACTGCCATCTACTGCCAGATCGGAACAAGCGAAGCGTGCGGAGCATGGGCCGCTGCTACCTATGGGCGCTCCTCGATCCAAACCCATTCGCATTCGCTCGCCGTGCCCGCCCGTGGGCGAATGTAGACGCGCAAGAGTGGTATCCCGACCGTGGTCACGGCTACCCAAAGGTTGAGGTCACTCACTTGCTTCGATACTGCTGAGGGTTCTCGCAGGAGCGCCCACACGAGACCTTCTAGGCGGTAGTCGATCTGACGGTCGGTGAGACCTGTGCCCCGCTTGAGTTCGTCCTTAGACCTCTCAAACGTGCTTGACTCGATGAAACCATCGCAGCGAAGTTCGCCGCTAAGTCCAGCCATGCAAGGAGGCTAGTTCCTCGCCCCGACGTATATCTGCCTCTGCAACGCCTCCAGCACCGAGAAAGACCGTTGTGTACGGGATGACTTCCTTCATCTGCGCGAGCCGCCATCCGACTTCATGGTGCGACAGCTCGCTGAGGTAGGCGGCGCTCTCATGTCCGTACCGACGGATCGCGCCCTCGATGACCGCTAGCTCCTCCTCGCTGAACTCGCTGAGGTCTGGGTTGCGGTCGGCTGTTATGTGCTTGAGCCTCTTGCCGTAGTAATCGACGGTCTCGGCGGTTATGTCGCCGTTGGCAAGAAGGTCGCGTTCCGCCAGCAATAGCTCACGTGGCAGGTGCCCGTGCTCCCACTTTTCATACGTGGCGCCGGTGATCGACTTCCCGAACCGCTCGAAGGCACCGAAGTCGCTCCACATGAGCAGCTTGGCGAGCTTGACGCGGCCGAGCGCGGCCTCCGGCCCGAGCCGCTTGGCGATGTAGACGATTAGCTCGTTGAACTTCCTGGGATCGAACTCCGACATGCTCATTCCTAGACCTCCACAGCCCTAGCGTAGTAGAGTCGTGCTCCTTCATTTTCGTATACGGCTGGTATACGGGCACGAGGTTAGGGGTCCTTGCGGATGGCCAAGAATGTCCGACTCCACCCGGCGATCAGAGAGCGACTCGGGGAGCTTCAGACAGCTCTAGAAACCGAGGCTGGCGTCACGGCGACGCAGGAAGAGATCATCGGTGCACTCGTCTATGCAAATACCGTGGCGCAGCTAGCGGGAATACTGCCCGTATACAAACGGTATGCAGCTAGCGCTACAGAGGTCGAGGGCTCGCTTTCCTAGCCGTTTGCACGCTTTCTTGATCGAGGAGTCCTGCGAACTCGCTCCGCCAGTGCTCGACTGGCGGTGATGGTCTTCCTGCAAGCAGGTCGATCAGCTCTTGGGACGGCCAGAAGATCGACCTACGCCGACGCAACGCACTGAAGCCCACTTGCCGGATGCGGCAGGCGTCGTCAGTGTCCGCGAAGAGGTAGCCGAGCTGTTGCCATAGCTCGATCCGACCCAGCACGCGCGCCGTGCTTGTTGACTTGAGATCCAGCAGCGTGCCGTCGTAGATCAGGTCGGCGTCGGCGCCGCCGAGCGGCCCGCTTTGGGCGAACGTGGGACCGATGGACAGCTCGGTGGCATCGCGGATGCTCAGGTGGTCCTCCACGGTGGATCGGCCAAGCGTGCAAATGTCCCGGAGTGTCAGCACGTCCACAAGCGCCATCGCCAACTCGTTGAGGTCGTCGTGATACTCGCGCAGTGGACGAGCGAGATACGGCCATACGACAGGGCCAGCGCGATAGAACTGCTCGAACCGCGCGAGGATGCTCGCCAGTCGCGAAAGCTCGATCCACTCATCCTCGGACAGTTCGCGCGCCCACGGTTGCAGCTCACCGATCCTGTCAACTGTTAGCCGCTCAATCACGCTTGGCTGGGTAGGCGCGCGTTGCAGAGCACCGTCGAGCAACCGGGCAGCCCCCGTGGCAACGGTAGCGTCGATCCCGTCAGCTCGGAGGTGAGCACTGAGTACGTAGCCAACGGTCGTGCCGACAAGCCCACGATCGGCACCGGGCACCGAAGGGACCACACACGGCGCGTCAGTTCCTCCCGGTCGCAACTCTCGGTTTGCGTGCGTAGAGACCCGCTGCGTCTGCGGGAAGTGCTCTACGAACCACTCCCAAACGGGACCATGCCCGATCTTGAGCAGGCCCGTCAGGCTCACACGATCACTGCAAATCGGCCCGTCGAAAGCTCACCTCTGCGTTCGGGAATCGCTTGCAGAGCGCCGTCAACGCCGGTTCCGTGTTGGTGCCCCAACCCTTGCTGACGAGCCACGTTCGCCCGTCCTGGAGGAAGGGGTGGTCGAGGTACCACCACTCAGGGTGGAACTTGCGCTCGTACTCCAGTGGATAGCCTCTCAAGAACGCTGGGGCGGGGTCCTGGTATTCGCCCTGGATCGACCGAAAGCGGGCGCCAAGCTCCTCGCCGATCTCGGACGCTGGGACGCCGCTTTCGATCAGCTTCGTGACCATGACGAGGATCGTCTCGCGCTTGCTAGTCGCCGGAAGCTCGGCGCCATCAACGACCACGTGGTAGCGCGTCATGTCGCGGCTCTGGCTGCGTGCTCGCTCCTGCTGCTGCTCCTTGCGCCGCACACGAACCTGGTAATCGGCGGCCTCTGGCAGCGGCACGACCTGGCGAATATCCAATAGCACCCGGCCGTCGAGTCTGTAAGGGACGAGTTGGATGCAGCGGATATCCATGCCCTCGAAGCGGTTGAGCCACAGCACTGAAGTCATCAGCTCGCGGCCGAACTTAGCCGCGACAAGGACGATCCGCACGTCGGTGGAGATCGTCGGTTCCTCCGTCTCGCCGGTGTCGATGAACGCTGTCAGCTCAGCACGCGCGTCCAGACCGGCGTCAGGCTCGGTGTTGGCGAGGTGCTGTTCGTAGGCTGCGACGGCGTCGCCGAAGTTCATAGATGAGACCATCGCTGCGTAGCGGAGCGCCTGAAGGTCCATGTGCGCGCCGTCGTCGCGCTTCAGCTCGATCACGACGAGGCACCCGGTCTTGTCCATGGCCAGCAGATCGATCCGACGCCTGGCGTCCTCCCACTGGCCGAACTCCTCGGCGACCACGAGCAGGTCGTCGTCAAGGACGCCGATGTCGTCGCGGATGAGACGCTGCAAATCCTCGCGCTCGCGCAGTCCAAGATCGGCGAGAGACGCCAGCTCCCGGCGAGCCAGGCCGGATTTGGCTATCTCGTACAGCGACATAGAGTGGGCAGCCTACTTGTGCCGACCGATCAACGAGGCGGAGCTTGCGCCGGGAGCCGGTACGGTCTAGCGATGGCACATCAGAGCGATTCGCATGAGCAGCGGAGCGCTGAGCCGCTGATCCGCCACGCCGTGTCTGTTGCCGTTGGTGTTGAGCTGGCACCGCAGTCGTTGCGACTTGATGGAGGGGCGTGCGTGGATGTGGATGGCGTTGCGCCGGATGAGTCGGTCTTTGTGGAGATATTCGCCCATCAGGGGCGGCTGAGGGGAGCGCAGTTCCACAAGGTCGCGCGGGACGCGCTGAAGCTCATCACGCTCGGGCGCAATCGACCCGAGAGCCGCCTCATCATCGCCTTTGGCGACACGCACGCCGCGGCGTGCGTCAGCGCAAGTAGTTGGCTCGCCGAGGCTCTGCGCACCTGGAGGATCGAGGTGTTCGTCGCCAATCTCGACGCCGACGTTCGCGCCGGTCTTCGATCCGCACAGGCGCGTCAGGTCATGGTCAATCCAAGCGGCGCAGCTACATCCCATCCGCTCCCTCCCGGCGGAACCGGGCTCAGGAGTGCGTCGCGCGACTAATGCGAAGCCTGCGCTGCGGGCCGACCGATGGGCTCATGGTCGCCGTGGAGCACGTCGGGGTCGAGATCGTAGCCGTTTGGACCACACGACGGTACCCAGCGCCGGATCGACCTGTACTTGGCGGAAGTAGGCAGGGTCTTGCAGTGGCTCGGCCATCGGTCCCGAGAGGTCGCCTGAGAGGTCGACCTCTCGGACCAGGCCGTCTGTGGGCACACTCCCAGTTAGCCCGAAGCTCGCCCTGGTGTAAGTCGGTGCTTGGAGCGCGCGGAAGTGGCGCCGGTTGCCGAACATGATGTCTCGCAGGGCAAGCAGTGACCAGTGGTCGCCGATCACCTCCACTACAGTGCCGGCGGTTGCAAACCGCAATTACTTGGAGGACGCCGATGCCGGACACCACCTGCCATATGTCGATCTCGATCGACGGCTTCGCCGCCGGGCCGGACCAGAGCCGAGAGAACCCCATGGGCACGGGCGGCGCCCTGGAGATGCACAAGTGGCACATGGGCGATAAGCGCGAGCACGAGACCGACGCGACAGCAGAGGGCTGGCTCATGCGACCACGCGGCGCCTACATCATGGGCCGCAACATGTTCGGACCCATCCGTGGCGAGTGGGATGAGGAGTGGGATGGATGGTGGGGCCCCGAGCCGCCCTTCCACGCACCGGTCTTCGTGCTCACCCACCACGCCCACGAGCCGATCGAGATGCAGGGCGGCACGCGCTTCCACTTCGTCAGCGAGGGCTTCGACGCCGCCTACGCACAGGCGCGTGAAACAGCCGGCGAGGATGGCATCGACATCGCGGGCGGCGCCTCGACGGTCCGCCAAGCGCTCGCCGCCGGAGTGATCGATGAGCTCACCCTCGACATAGCGCCCGTCCTGCTCGGGTCCGGCGAGCGGCTCCTCGACGGAGTCGAGACCTTCGACTTCGAGCCGGTCGAGGTGCTCCACTCTCCCCTCGCCACGCACATCCGCTACCGGCGGGCAGGTTGACAGCGCCGATCTTCGGCTGAGAATGCTCTTACTGTTCAGCGGTGGGTCATCCACCGCGCTAGCCTCGCTCGCAGTGAGCACCGAGAGCATCGCGGCCGGGGGCCGTCCGGGGGTCGATTGGCGCCGCGCCGAGTTCGTCTTGACGCTGCTCGCGTTCGTCGGCTTCCTCGCGCTGCCGATCCGCATCACCACCATCTACAGCGGCCTGCCGGCTCATCCGCTGTTCGTGCATGTACCTGTCGTGCTGATCCCGACCACGGTCGTGGCGGCGATCATCTTCACCTTCAAGCCGGTGTGGTTCACGCGCTACGGGATCGCCCTGGCGCTGGTTGCGATCGTCGCCATGAGCTCAACGTTCATCACCATGCAGGCCGGCGCTGCGCTGCGCGGTGAGCTGAACCTGCAGGGCGAGGCCGCCAAGCTCATCTCCGAACACTCCCAGGCTGCGCACATCCTCGCCATCGTCTATGTGCTGTTCACGGCTGTGCTGATCGTCACCTTCGCCTCGCTGCGGATCTCCGGCGGCCGGCCGACGCGCCTTGGCATCGTCGACGGGGTGTTGGCGCCCAGGTCGATGCTCACGGCGCTTCGCGTGGCGTTGGTGCTGTTGTCGATCGGCACCGGCTACATGGTCTTCCGCACAGGTGACCTCGGCGCGAAAGCCGTGTGGCAGGGGCGCATACAGGCCGCTCACGCCGGTGGTCCCGGAGGGCCCGGGTTCGCCCCGCCTCCCGGCACCGGCGCTCCATGATCCGCCCGGCCTCCGGGCCGGTGGCTGGTAGCTTTTCCCGAACTTGACATTGCGACCAGGCGACGGTGTGCCTGTTCGCGAGACATAGCGCCGGCGGCGCTGGACACCGGAGGGGACAACGCATGCGGATCAAGTCGCAGATCACCAAGGCCAGCACGCTCGCTGCCGTGCTCGCGCTTGCGGGCACCGGGGTGGTGCAGGCGGCGAGCTATCAGGGCTACAAGCTCGGCACCTACAAGGGCACCACCAGCCAGGGGCAGAAGCTCGTGGTGAAGCTCGCCAAGCTCTCCGAATGCGGACACAAGAGCGGCCTGTGCCTGTATGACGTGACCCAGGGCTATGTCACTCTCACCTGCCCCCCGCCGGCCACCACCAACAACTACATCGATCCGGGACCGCTGCCGATCCCGGCGAGCGGCAAGGCCCACACCGTGGGTCATGTGAGCGATGGCTCGCAGGTCGAAGAATCCTTCCAGGTGAAGCGCAACGGCACCATCACCGGCACATACAAGATCTCGAAAGTGCCCGACTCGATCGGTGGGGAAACCGTGACCGGATATTGCAGCGCGAGCGTCACCTACACGCTCCGCCACGCCTAGGCGGCTGTCCCCGACTCAGTTGCGTCCGCCCCCGAACAGCCGCAAGAAGAACAGGAAGATGTTGATCACGTCGAGGAAGATCCCCGCGGCCAGCGGGACGGCTTCCTGCATGCCCGTCCGCCGCATGCGGTTGAAGTCGAGCACCGTGTAAGCGCCGAAGATGCCGAGTCCGAGCAGGGCGTAGACGATGTTGCCGCCGGGGATCGAGACGAACACGGTCACGAGCCCGAACACGATCAGCGCCAGCAGGGCGAAGAACAGGAACCTGTATCCCCCGGAGAGGTCCCTGCGGATCGCATAGCCCGTGGCGCCGAGGCCGCCCACGAACAGGGCTGTCGCCGCCGCTGCCTGCCACACCGCATCCGGCTCGGCTTCGGCGTAGCGGTTGAGCACGCCGCCCATGCCGAGCCCCAGCAGCAGCCCGGCGGCGAACAGCAGTGTGATCGCAAGCGCCTCTGAGCGCCGGGCGAAGTTCAGCCCGACGATGCACACGAAGCCGCCGATGAAGAAGATGATCGAGGTGCCGCCGACGACTTCGCGCCCCAGATAGGAGCCCAGCGTGAAGAAGGCAAGCGTGACGGCCACAAGCCCCATCACCTGCCCGAACACGCCGGCCGTCCCGACCCTCTCGACGGAGCCGAACATCCCTTCGTCTCTGTAACCGACTGTCTGCCCCACCGCCAGCTCCTCTCGTCGCCAGTTCAACCGCAGCTTAAAAGTACGTCATCGGGGCGGCAGCTCGGTCGAGGGACTTGATGGGCTGGGCACACTGAGGGGGTGAGCAACCCATCCGCAGAGCTCGATGCCGTCGCCGAGCTCCCGCGTTCCCGCCGCCGCTTGGTCCTGGCGATCTGCTGCATGAGCCTGCTGATCGTGGGGCTGGACAACACCATTGTCAACGTCGCCCTACCCTCGATCGGGCGCGAGCTTCACACCACGGTCTCGGGCCTGCAGTGGACCGTCGACGCCTACACGCTCGTCCTCGCCAGCCTGCTGATGCTCTCGGGCTCGATGGCCGACCGCCTGGGGCGGCGCAGGGTCTTCGAGCTCGGACTCGCGCTGTTCACCCTCGCCTCGCTGCTGTGCAGCGTTGCCCCCAGCCTGGGGTGGCTGATCGCCTTTCGGATGCTGCAGGGAGTCGGGGGCTCGATGCTCAACCCGGTCGCCATGTCCATCATTCGCAACGTCTTCACCGACGCCCGCGAGCGTGCTCAGGCGATCGGGATGTGGGGAGCCACCGTGGGGGTCAGCCTGGCGCTCGGTCCAGTCGTGGGGGGCGCCCTCGTGGAGTCCGTCGGCTGGCGCTCGATCTTCTGGATCAACGTGCCCGTCGGCCTGCTCGCACTGGCGCTGGCCATGCGCTTCGTCCCCGAGTCGCGCGCTCCACGCCCGCGGCGCGTGGACCCTGTCGGGCAGCTGCTGGTCATGACCCTGCTCGCCGCCCTGACCTACGCGATCATCGAGGCTCCCTCGGCCGGCTGGACCTCGGCCCAGACCCTCGGCCTGTTCGCCTTCGTGGCCGCCGCAGTCGCCGGGCTGCTCGCGTATGAGCGGCGCCGCTTCGAGCCCCTGCTCGAGATGCGCTTCTTCCGCAGCGTGCCCTTCTCCAGCGCCAGCGCGATCGCCGTTCTCTCATTCTCTGCGCTGGGTGCCTTCCTCTTCCTGAACACGCTCTACCTGCAGGAGGTCCGGGGGCTCTCCGCGCTCAGCGCCGGCCTCTACACCCTCCCGATCGCCGTCATGACGCTGATCTTCGCGCCCTTCTCCGGACGGCTCGTCGGTCGCAGCGGGCCACGCGCCGGGCTGGTAGCAGGAGGGCTGGGGATCATGGTCGGAGGGGCGCTGATGACCGGCGCCGGAGCGGCCACGTCGCTCACCTCGCTACTGCCCGCCTACTTCATCTTCGGGATCGGCTTCGGCATGATCAACCCGCCCATCACCAACACGGCCGTGCTCGGCATGCCACCGGCACAGGCCGGTGTGGCAGCCGCTGTCGCCTCCACCTCCAGGCAGGTTGGCCAGACGCTGGCCGTGGCGGGAGCGGTCGCCGCGGCCGGCGCCGCCGCCGTGGGGCCGGGGTTCGTGGCGGGCGCCCACACGGGTTGGTGGATCGTGGCCGCATGTGGTCTCGTCGCGATGGCGCTCGGACTGGCAAGCACCACCAGGTGGGCGAACGCGAGCGCCCGGCGCGTAGCCCAGGAGCTCGACGCGCCCGCCGCCGGTTCGCTCGAGCCCGAGCCAGTTCGCGCGTGACTGGGTAGCCTTATTCTCTACGGCGCTCGGCCCGTGGCCTGGTGCCGCTGGTCAACCACTCAAACCAGAAGGGGACCCATGACCTCGAGGCGACTTCCCTGGCTCGCGAGCCTGCTCGCATGCGGCGCGCTGATCGGCGGCTGTGGCAGCAGCGCCAGCTCCACGACGAGCTCCCAGAGCAGCTCGAGCACGGCCGCCAGCACGCCCACCACCTCGAGCACAACCGCTTCGACCCCCAGTGCCTCCACGCTCGCGACCGCACCCGCGCAAGAGCAGATAGCGGCTTGCCAACGCGCCCTCGCCGCTGAGAGCAAGATGCCTCCTCAGCTCAAAGCCAAACTCAACGACGACTGCGTCAAAGCCGCCCACGGGGACAAAGCGGCGATCAAGCAGGCGATTCGCGAAGTCTGCGAAGAAGTCATCAAATCTTCCGCACTGGTGGCCGGCCCGGCCAGAGACAAGGCGCTGGCGGCGTGCAAGGCCAAGCAGGGTTGATAGCTTGATCACGGTGACCAATCGAATCGTTCATAGGTGATCGGTTGATCGGTCGGCGGCTGGGCACGGGCCTGGCGTGCTGCCTCCTCTCACTGGCGGTGGGCGGCACGATCACCGGGTGTAGCAGCGGTGGGGAATCGGGATCTGGCCACGGTGAACCAAGCGCAGAAGCAGTTGAACGCAACGAAGAAGCTGAACAGAGAAAAGCCGAAGCCGCTGAAATAGCCAAGGATCGAGAACTGCTCACAGCCGTCGAAGGCAAGAAGCGCGAAGAAAGCGCTGAAATCAACGCCAAGCGCAAAGAAGCAGCCGCGGCGGCCAAGGCCAAGAAGCGCGAACAGGCCGCCGAAAAGGCTGTCAAGGCCAAGGAAGCCGAAGCGACGGCTCGGATCAAGAAGGCCGAAGAAGCCGCCAAGCCGAAGGGCAAGAAGGGCCAGGAACCCGTGGAAAACACCAGCACCACTTTCACCACGACGACCACGAGCACCACCCCTGGCACGACGCCGACCACGACCACGCCGCCGGGGCAGGGCTGATGCCTGGCTACGCAAATCGGCGCCTCGCACGCGCGTTGGGAATAGCCCTGCTCCTGCTGAGCCTCCTAGCGCTCGCCGGCTGTGGGGGAAGCTCCTCGGGCAGTGGCGGCTCGGAAGCCGGTGCTGAAAGCTCGAGCGGCGCGGCCGAAGCCGCCGCCGGCGAAGAACCGGCTGCGGCTCAGGCCAAGAAGCGCGAAGCCGAAGGGCGCAAGCGCGAAGCGCTCGAAGAGGCTGAAATGAAGAAGCGCGAGGCGCTCGCCGCCAAGGCGGCTGAAGCTGAAGCGGCCGAAGCAAAGGCCAAGAAAGCAGCCAAAGGCACGGCCAAGAAGCGCCACGGCAAGAGCGGTTCCGGCAAAAAAGGCGGTTCGACCAAAGCCAAGCGCCCCAAGGAAAAGGCCACGCCTGGTCACGGGCCGGCTGAAGAAGCCGCTCGCAAGCAGTTCGCCAAGGAAGAAGCTGCCGAAGCCAAGGCTTACAAGAAGGCCGAAGCGCTGGCCAAGTAGCGCCCCGGCTCAGGGTGCGCCAGGCTCGTCCTCCTCGTCATCCCCGGCGTACAGCGACTCGCGCGCCAGCTCACGGCCCTTCAGGTCGAACAGCTTGATCTCCAGCAGGTCGTGGCGATAGTCGTCGGGGGCGATCAGCGTGAAGCGCTCCTGCATGAGCTCGCATTGATCGACGGCCAGGTCGGCGAGCTCGGCTGTGACGATCCGGCCCCCGGAGAGCAGCGGGCGTCCCCACACGAGCGTCATCGCGGCCACCGCTCCGAACTGCCCGCGCCAGGAGCCGATCACCTCCTCGCACAGGTCCAGGCGCCAGTCCGGGTTGCGCTCGGCCGTCTCCTCGGTGAAGTCCACGTGCGCCGTGAGCTCCTGTGGCTCCTCGTCCTCCGCCAGCGCCGGCACGTAGCGGACATAGCCGAACAGCTCGTGTCCGCTGGCCGTTGGGGCGGTCGCCGGGACATAGCTGCGCCCGTGCCAGCTGCGATCCGGATACCACGAGATCGGACCCGGCTCGCCCAGCTCGACCTCTTGGGGCTCGAGCCTGAGCGCCGCCGCGAGGAACTCCTGGCGCAGGCGCTCCTCCCAGCGCCCATACGGAAGCTCCTCCTGGGGAGGCTCGGCTGCGAAGCGTGGTACGAAGCGTTCCTCCGGAGGCATTGCTGCGCCAGCCTAGATCATCTAGCTACCCAGCCTGCCGGCCGTGCGCTCAGGCCTCGCGCAGCAGCTCAGCCGCGTGCTCGGGCGCCACGATGTTGAGGTTCAACTCCGTCGAGAGCTCGAGGCCCGCCAGGTGAGTCAGTCGGGGCATCACGTCGATCCGCCAGCAGAAGTGCTCGGCGCCGAGTGGCGCCGTGCGCACCCACAGGTTCAACGGCGGGCTCGAGCCGAGATGACGCGCCAGCCGGCGCAGCCCGTCGTGCAGGAGCGCCGCGCCCGTGGGCCCGTCGTCCTGGAAGCGCGCTCGTGGGGTGCGCGGCGCGAGCATCAGCTGAAACGGCAGCCGCGAGGCGTAGGGGGCCATCAGCACCGCCTCCTCGTCGATTGCCACGATCCGCTCGCGCCGGCGCACCTCCTCGGCAACCAGGTCGCCGAGCAGGCTTTGCCCCATCGTGCGCGTGGTGTAGGCGTTTGCCCGCTCGCGCTCGCGCGCCACCGCCGCCGGGACGAAGTCCAGCGCGTATAGCTGGGCATGGGTGTGCGGTAGCGAAGCCCCGGCCTCGCGGCGCTCGTTGACGATCAGCTGCAGATACGCGCTGTCGGCGTGCGCGCGCATCCGCTCGCGCCATACGTCCACGGCGTCGACTACCTGCTCCACCGGCAGCTCCGCCAGTGAGAGCACCGACTGGGGACCGTTGACGATCACCTCGTGTGCGCCCGTGGCCGGCACCGCATTGAACAGCTCCGAGTGGGCCTCGCCGTCGGGCTGCAGCGGCTGCTCCTCGGCAGGTCCTAGCGCCGGGTACAGGTTCGGCACCACTCGCACCGTCCAGCCGGGGGTGTTCGCGGCTGAGCCTTCCTTACGCAGCGCATACAGCTCCGGGGGCGTGCGGTCCTCGTGGCCTTCGGCGAACGGGTCCTTGGCTGGATCGATGGGCTCGGGAGGCGCGCACGTCGGCGCCCCGCCCGGTCGACGAGAGCGCTCGCCCGCGACGATCGTGCGGTGCCCGCTGAGCGGGTCGGTGCGCAGTTCCGGCATGGACCTACCCAGCCAGCGCGTAGCGCCGGATGTCCGCTTCGAGCTTGGCCACGCTGGGGTAGGGCCCCTGGTGGATGAACTCGCCTCCGGCGCGGTTGTAGAAGACCGTTACGGGCGTGAGCGAGGAGTCGGTGATGGCGAGCCCCGCCTGCTCGCTCTGGTCGTAGTAGCTGGGGTAGCTCACAGGGAACGAGCGTAGGAAGGCTTCTGGGGCTGCCCGGCTGCTGTCGCCGGAGTCGACTCCGATGAACGCCACGCTACGTCCCTCCGAGACGGAGACATGCTGGAAGACGCCGAACTCGGCGCGGCACGGTTCGCACCAGGAGGCCCACTTGTTGATCACGATCGGTCGGCCGCGCAGCGAGGCCAGGCGGGCACGCAGCGCCGGTAGGCCGCCGGCGAGAATTCGGTTGCCCTGGGCGTGAAGGGCGGCGAGCGGAGGCGGCGAGCCGGCGAGCGCGGCTTGCATCTGCGCCTCGGACATCCGCGACGGCGTGCTCGGCGTCGATCGCCCTCCGAGTTGGAGCAGCCCCACGACCAGCAGCATCAGCAGCGCCAGCGCGCCAAGTGCCGTCAGGAGCCGCTTGAGCGTCATCGCCGCTAAGGGTTGCAGATAGGACGCCACTTCAATCGCGCCTCCGCGTGCTATATCCTGGGACTCACGTCAGGGCTGGTGCTCTTCAGGGCATCCAGCCAACCGGTGCCATCCGGCGCCAGTCCTTTCGAGCCGCGGAGAAGCCACTTCGACGCCGGCTCTGTCTCGAAGTCCAAGAGCCTCCAATGGCCGAGTCCACCTCAGTGGCCCTCGCGGCCGCGCCAATTCCGAGTTCCGCCGACATCTCTCGCGCGGAGAAGTTCGTGCGCGAGCGGTTCCTGCACGAGGGCGAGGAGCCCACCGTGGCGCTTGCCCCCGGCACCCCGCGCAGGCGCGCCCTCGACCAGGCGCTTGCCGAGCTCGCACAGGACCCCAAGCCCAAGCACCCCTCGACCGCCTGGCGCCGTGACTTCTCGCTGCTGCTGGGGCTCGAGCGGCTGCTCTCCGACGATGAGCCCAAGCTCGTGGACGGCACCGTGCTCTCAGCGCATCAGGTGGATGCGCTCTCGGGCACGCTCACGGCGCTGCTCGCCGAGGCTCAGCGCACGGGCAACGGCAACGGGACGGCCGCATCTGCTTCGCCCGAGCTGCTCGCCTCGGCTGACATCCTCGGCCCCGAAGATCAGGGGCCGAGTGACGACGCGCCCACGCGCGAGCGCGAGCCGGAGGCGGCGGAAGACGACGAGGAGGAGCTCGAGGACGACGAGGACGAGGACGACGAGGACGATGATCTCGGCCCCGTGCAGCGCGCTGCCCCCGACGAGGACGACGACGAGGACGACCTCGACGACGAGCCCGAGGTTGACGACGAGCCGGAGGACGAACCCGAGCAGGAGACAGAGACCGACGAGGAGCCCCGCGACTGGGTCGATGACGAGGACGACGAGGAGGAGTCGCTCGGCGATCAGCCCGAGGATCCCAACGCGGCCAAGCGCTTCTGGTTCGAGCACGCCACCGGCGCCGGCAAGACAGTGGCGGCGCTCGGCTTCGTCGAGGCCTCGCAGACGGGCGGCGTGCTGATCCTCACCCACCGGCGCAACCTCGTCGACCAGTTCCATGGAGAGCTGCGCGACCGCGGCTACTCCACCCGCATCAGCCGGCCGCTGTTGAAGGGCGAGGACTCGGTCAAGGGCCCGGTGACGGTCGAGACCTACCAGTGGTTCGTGCGCAACGCCGGCAAGATCTCCAGTGCCTACACGATCGTCATCTGCGACGAGGCGCACACCGCCCTGGGCGAGAAGACGAGCGGTGCGATCCGCAACTGGACCGGCCCGATCTTCATCGGCATGACCGCCACGGGCGCCCTGATCGCCCGCCACGTCACCGATCTGTTCCCCACCCAGACCTCGCGCTTCGACCTCGCCCAGGCTGCCCGCCGCGGCGTGATCGCGCCGCTTCGCTGCGTGCGCATCTCACCCGGCGTGGGCGTCAGGACGATCGCCAAGGTGCCCCTCAGGCGCGGTGAGATCGATACCGAGTTCGACCAGGACGAGCTCGCCAAACTGCTCGACCAGCAGCCGTTCAACATGGCCGTGGCCAACCTCTACAAGACGCGCTTCAACGGCGTTCCAGGGGTCGTCTACGCGGCCGGGGTGCGCCATGCCTACAACCTTGCCGAAGCCTTCCGTGCCGAGAACATCAAGGCCGAAGGCGTCTCCGGTGAGACCCCCAAGCGCGAGCTCGTCGACATCCTCGCTCGGTATGAGCGCGGCGACATCGACGTGCTGATCAACGCCCAGCTGCTGGCCGAGGGCTGGAACAGCCCGCGGGCCACTGTCTGCGTGCACCTCGCGCCCACGGCCTCCAAGCGCATTTACCAGCAGCGCGTCGGTCGCGTCACCCGCCGCCACCCCGGCAAGGAGGCCGGCCTGGTCGTCGACTTCGTGCATCCGGCTACCAAGCACGACGATCCCGTCGTCACGCTGCACTCCCTACTCGACCGCGATGTCTACCGTGGCGGGGCGATCGTCGTCGGCCCCGTGCGTCGGGGGCGCGGACGGCGGATGCGTGTGGAGCGCCGGGTGCTGCCCGTGTGCGCCGAGGAGGAGCGCCGTTTCGCCGTCTTCGAGCGCGAGCTGTGGCGGATAGCCGTCGAGCACCTCGATTACGGCGAGCAGCACCTGTGGGCGGCGCTGGCCGGCGCTCGTGTGGCCCCCAACGGCTGGCGCCGGGCGCGGGCGATGCTGCACTTCGACCGCACGGGCGAGCTCAAGGGCCGCTTCCTGATCACGGCGGTCAAGCGCAACAAGAACGCCCAGCTGCGTCTGCGTGCGCTGGCCGACATCGCTGCCCTGCGCGACCCCGACTCCTTCGACGAGGCCGTCGACATCATCGGCGGCTGGCCGCGTGAAGAGCGCAAGGAGGCGACCAAGATCATGCTGCGCGCGCTCGTCGAGCGGCGCATCGGCCGCCGCGATCAGGCCAACGCCTGGATTTGGCGTCTGGCCGAGTACACACGCGACGTCCACGAGGAGTACGCCGTGCAGCGTTGGCCCGAGACCAAGCGCCTGCTCGGCCTGCTCGTCAACTCGGCCGGCGGCGCCCACGCGCGCAACGCACGTCGTCTGATCCATGCCGCCCGCAAGCAGGACCGCCGCCTCGCCGCAGCGCTGCTGGCGGCAGCGCTCGCGCACACGCCCGAGGCCGAGGAGGCGCTGCGTGGGGCGCGTACGCGCATGGCGCGCAAGCCGCCCGCCCTCGCCCGTGAGCTGCTGCGCAACTTCCCCAAACGTCGCGCGCGCAACGCTCGGCGTCGGCGCAAGGGCGCCAAGGCGCCTGCCAACGGGGCGGCGTCCATGGCCGCTCAGCGCGCGCCCTCACCGAACGGCGAGATGACCCAGACCGAGGACGATGTGCGTCAGGACGTCCGCGACGGGCTGGCGCGCGACGCCACGATCGATCACGCCGGCGAGAAGTCCTAGACGGCGCCCTCCAAGGAGCGGGCGCCTACCGGCCGATCCGCTCGAGGTGCACCTCGCCTGAGCCGATCGCCGTCTGACCCCCTCCGTCGAGCGCCACGACCAGGCGCCCGTCGCCGTCGATCCCCTGCGCCGTCCCGCTGCCCGAGCTCCAGCTGACCTCGCGGCCGCGCAGCGCGTCGCGCCGGCGCCAGGACTCGAGTGTCTCCTCGGGACTCAGCGCAAGACTGCGCTGGAGCGCGTCCAGCAGTCGCATGAGCGTGGGCTCCACGTCCCCGGGCCGGCCTCCGAGCGTCGCCGCCGGCAGACCGCTGGGCGTGGGGTCCTCCGCGCCGGGTCGGAGCTCGGGCGGCAGGTCCTGCAGGCGCACGGCCACGTTGATCCCGATCCCGAGCACCGCCCAGCCCTCCTGTGGGCGTCCCTCCATGAGGATGCCTGCCAGCTTGGCGAGGCGTGCCCCGCCGCCACCTTCCAGCGGTACCACCACATCGTTCGGCCACTTGATCAGAGCGTTCTCGCCCGCCACCTCGGCAACTGCAATGGCAGCCATCAGCGGCAGCAGGCGTGGCGGCGGGCGCAGCAGCAGCGACATCAGCAGCGCGCTCCCCGCAGGCGCCGCCCAGCGCCGGCCCTGACGCCCGCGCCCGGCGCTCTGCTCCGAGGCCGTGACGAGCGTCCCGTGGGGTGCGCCCGCCAGCGCGAGCTCGCGCGCACGGTCGTTGGTCGACTCGGTGCTGCGCAGGTGCACGCGCGGGTGTCCCAGCCGCGCGGCAGTGCTCTCGCGCATCGCCCTATCCGTGCTCGCCGGCGGCGAGGGCGTCGGCGAGCAGCGCGTCGAGCACACCGTCGACGTCGTGGCGAGTGGCCTCCACGTCGGGTTTCAACCCGTGCTCTCGCAGCGTCTCGCTGGTGACGGGCCCGATCGAGACGATGCGCGTGTCCTCCCCTAGGGGGGCCTCGCCGCCGGCTGCCTCGAGGAAGAAGCGCACCGTGGAGGAGGACGTGAAGGTGATGTAGTCGGCCTCGCGGGCTGCCTTCAGGGCGGCCGGATCGAGCGGCTCGGCCACCGTCTCATACAACGCCAGCACGTCCACCTGCGCGCCACGTGCGCGCAGTGCGTCGGGCAGCACGTCGCGCGCCTCAGCGGCCCGGGCCACGAGGGCGCGGGTCACGGGGACGTCTGCCAGCGCCTCCACGAGCGACTCGGCGACGAAGCGCTCGGGGACCACGTCGGCTGTGATGCCGTGGGCGGCGAGGGGACGCGCGGTTCCCGGCCCGATCGCGGCGACCTTGGCTCCAGCCAGCGCCCGCGCGTCACGGCCCGCCGCGGCCAGACGCTCGAACAGCGCATCCACGCCGTTTGCGCTCGTCAGGCACACGAGGTCGTAGGGGGAGAGATCGGGCGCCGGCCCCGGCAGTGAGCGCACGCTGATCACCGGCGCCTGCACCACCTGTGCGCCCAGCGCCTGAAGGCGCCGTGCCAGGCCGCTCGCCTGGGCGCGTGCTCTCGTGACCGCCACCGTGCGTCCGGCCAGCGGTCGCGGCTCGAGCCAGGCGAGCTCCCCGGCCAGCTCCACCACGGGTCCCACCACGGTGATCGACGGTGCGCGCACCTGCTCGCGCTGTGCGATCTCGGCGATCGTGGCGAGCGTTCCCGTGACGGTGCGTTGGGTGGGCAGCGTGCCCGCTTCCACCAGCGCAACGGGCTCCTCGCGGGAGCGCCCGCCGGCGATCAGGGCGGCGGCGATGTCGGGGAGCCGGCGCACGCCCATGTAGAGCACGAGCGTCCCCGGGAAGGCCGCCAGCGCGGGCCAGTCGATGGCGCTCTCCTGCTTGGTTGGGTCTTCGTGGCCCGTCACGAGGGCCACCGCGCTCGCCACTCCCCTGTGCGTGACGGGAATACCCGCGTAAGCGCTTGCGCCGACACCGGCGCTCACGCCGGGCACGATCTCGAACGGGATGCCGGCAGCGTGTAGCGTGAGCGCCTCCTCGCCGCCGCGCCCGAACACGAACGGGTCGCCTCCCTTCAGGCGCACGACCGTCCGCCCGGCGCGGGCATGGGCGAGCATCTCCTCTTCGGTGCGCTCCTGGGGAACCGACGGGCCGCCGCCCTCCTTGCCCACGTAGAGAAGCTGGGCGTCTGCCCGTGCGCCGTCGAGTGCCGCGCTCGGTATCAGCCGGTCGTGGAGGATCACATCGGCGCTTGCAATCAGCTCGAGCGCGCGCGCGGTCAAAAGGCCGGGGTCGCCGGGTCCGGCGCCGACCAGGTAGACGCGCCCCAGCGGCTGCTCAGACGCTGCCAACGCCCGCCATCTCCTCGGCATGGCGCAGCAGCGACTCCGCGCCCGCTGTACGCATGCGCTCGGCGACCCTGCGTCCGAGCTCCTCGGGGTCGTGGAGCTCTCCGGCCAGCTCGTCGGCGATCCAGGCCGAGCCGTCGGGGAGCCCGACCCACGTGCGCAAGCTCAGGCACTCGCTTCCCGCCTGTGTGGCGCTCGCGCCAAAGGGCGTGTGGCAGGAGGCGCCTAGCTCGCGTGCCGCCGCCCGCTCGGCCAGCAGGCACGCGAAGGCGTCTGCGTCGGTGATCGCCTGCACGCCAGCGCCGGTCTGCGCGTCGTCCGCGCGGCCCTCGAGCGCGAGCACGCCCTGGCCGGGTGCGGGCACGAAGCGCGCGGGGTCGAGCACGCCGCCGATCTCCGCCTCGAGGCCCAGCCGCTGCAGCCCCGCGCGGGCGAGCACGATCGCGCCCAGCCCGTCCTCTGCGCGGCTCAACTTGGCCAGGCGCGTGTCCACGTTCCCCCGCACAGGGACCACCTCGAGGTCCTCGCGGGCGGCGCGCAGCTGGGCCATGCGCCGCAGGCTGCTCGTCCCGATCCTCGTCCCCGGCGCCAGCGACTCGAGGCTGTCGGTCCCGCACAGCACGTCCTCACTCGCCGCCCGCGGGGGAGCCCCGAGCAGGGCGAGCCCCTCGGCCAGCTCGCCGGGCAGGTCCTTGGCCGAGTGCACCGCCACGTCGATCTCGCCGGCGAGCAGCGCATCCTCGAGCTCGGCCACCCAGCGCGACTTGTCCTCCAGGGCGCCCCCGCGATCGCCGCGCGTCACGAACGGGACGATCTCAGCTCCCTGGAACAGCGTGGCGACGTGGTTGGCCTGTGCCAGCGCGAGCGCGCTGCGCCGGGTTCCGATCCGCATCAGCGGCCGCGTTGGCGGCGTGCCCTGCCAGGCGTACCTTGCGGGGCGCGGGCAGACAGATCGTGGACCTCCGCCAGCTCCGCTGCGGGGTCCTGCTCGATCGCTGCGTCCTCCTGCAGGGCGAACAGCTCGCGCACGATCTCGAGGCTGGCGTGGCCGCGGTCGGCGCTGAGGCTGCGCAGACGGATGGTGGGCTCGTGCAGCAGGCGCGACATCACCGCTCGAGCGATCGCCTCGACGCGCGCCACGTCGCGGGGCGAGGCCGACTCCCAGCGTCCGGAGTTCTCGGCCAGCACCTGCTCCACGATCGCGTTGCCGTGCTCGCGCAGGGCGCTGACCGTGGGCAGCGTGTCGAGCTGCCCGAGCCAGCGGGCGAAGCGGTGGATCTCCTCCTCCACGATCGCCACCGCCCGCGGGGCCTCCTCCTCGCGCGAGCTGAGGTTGCGAGCGACCACCGCCTGCAGGTCGTCGATGTCGTACAGGCTCACGCCGCTCAATTCAGCGCAGGCCGGGTCGATGTCCCGCGGCACGGCGATGTCGATGAGCAGCAGCGGTCGTCCGCCGCGCTCGGCCATCACCTGCTCGAGCTCCTCGCGACCGACGATCGGGTGGGGCGAGGAGGTGGAGGAGAGCACGATGTCGGCGTGCAGCAGCTGGTCGGGGAGTTTGTCCAGGCCGACCACCGAGCCGCCGAAGCGCTGCGCGAGGCTGATCGCCCGATCGGCGTGGCGGTTGGCGACGAAGATCGTGCCCGCGCCCTGCTCGGCCAGCGCGCGGGCCGTCAGCTCGCTGGTCTCGCCTGCGCCGAGGATCATCACGTGACGGTGCTCGAGCTCGCCGAGCACGCTCAGCGCGAGGTCCACGGCCACCGACGGCACGCTCACGCGACTGGAGCCGATGGCGGTCTCTGAGCGCACGCGCTTGCCGGTCGTGAGCGCCGCCGCGAACAGGCGGTTGGACAGCGGCCCGGTGCAGCCGGCGCGCATCGCCGCTTCGTGCGCACGCCGGACCTGGCCCTGGATCTCGGCCTCCCCCACGATCATCGACTCGAGGCCCGCGGTCACGCGGTAGAGCTGGCGTGCCGCATCGCAGTTGCGCGGCGAGTAGATCGCCTCGGCCAGCTCGGTCGGGCGGATGTCCGCGCGGCGGGCCAGCAGCCCGAGCACGTCTGACTCGGCTTGGACCAGATCCCCGCCCGCCCCGCCCACCACGAGGTACACCTCGGTGCGGTTGCAGGTGGAGATCACGACCGCCTCGCGGACCTCGGCTGTGGCCGTGGCCTGGGATGCGAACTCCACGGCCTCGCGCTCGGTGAAGGCCAGTCGCTCGCGCAGCGCCACCGGGGCGGTCTTGTGCGAGATCCCCAGGGCGAGCAGCTCGCTCATGTGCGCCCCTCATCGGGAGCGCGCTCGGCCAGCTCCAGCAGCTCCCCCAGCTCGCGCTCGATGCGGCTGAGGCGGATGGCCATGATGGCGACGTAGATGAGCACGATTGCGAACAGGACCACGTAGGCGCCGGCCACGTACTTGCCTGCCTCGTGTAGCGGCAGCGCCGGGACTTCGGCCACGATCAGGGCGCCCATCAGCTCCCCGATCCGGCTGCGCTCACGGTCGCCGTCGGCGCCACGCTGGGGGCCGCGCTGCGCTGGCGCGGCGCCAGCCCGGTTTCACCCGAGAGCCTGCGGCGCAGGGCGCGCACCTGGGCGCGGGTGTGCTTGGCGGTCAGCTCGTACTTGCACAGCGTGGCGAACAGCAGCGCCAGGGCGAGCAGCGAGACGAGGAACGTCAGCGCCATCGAGCCGGGCAGGTTGGAGGTGCTGCCCAGGACCCGGGGGTGCAGGTAGGCGGTGGAGAGGCGCACGGCCATGAAGTTCAGCGGCACGAACGCCCCTGCGGTGATCGCGAACACCGACGCATATCGCGACTGGCGCTCGGGGTCCTCGATGGCGAAGCGCAGCGGCTGATAGGTGGCGTAGAGCAGGAACACGATCAGGAAGGACACCAGCGTGGGCTCGCTCCACACCCACCAGTGGCCCCACGAGCCCTTGGCCCAGATCGAGCCGGTGATCAAGGTGCCCACTGCGAAGATCAGGCTCATGTGGATGACGACATAGGAGCGCATGTCCCAGCGGGCGTCACGTGTGCGCAGGTGCTGGATGGCGAGCAGGCCGCCGATGACGAAGCCGCACAGGGCGATGATCGCGAGCGGCACGTGCAGGTAGAAGATCTTCTGCAGGAAGCCCTGTTCGGCTTCCAGCGGCGCGTAGAAGAAGACGAGGCTGAGCGCGACCGCCACGGCGGCCACGGTGGTGATGCTCAGAGCGCGCAGGCCCTTTCCATACATCGCTTTTCTAATCCTCCAGGAGGAAATCGAAGAGGGCGTAGGCGATCAGCCCGAACACCAGATCATAGAGACCCAGCGTCGCCAGCCAACGCGCCGGCGCCCCGCCCGGGTGCGAGAGGGCGAACATCGGCGAGGTCGCGCGGGCTCCGCCGATCACGATCGGGACGAGCAGCGGCAGCGCCAGCAGCGGCCCCAACAGGTCGCGTGCGCGCGTGCGCACGGCCAGTGCGGCCACGAGCGTGCCGATCACGGCAACCCCGACATCGCCCAGCGCCAGTGTGATCAGGAGGCCGGGCATGGCGCCTCCGAGCGACGGCCCGAGCAGCAGCAGGGCAAAGGCCGGTACGGCCACGATCTCGAGCACGACCAGGAAGGCCAGCAGCGTCAGCACCTTGGCCACGAACATGGCGCTGCGGTCAACGGGCGCGAGCAGGAAGCCGTCGAAGCCGCCTTGGTCGGCGTCGGCCACGAACAGGCGGTTGATGCCGAGGATGGCTGCGAACAGCAGCGTCACCCACAGGATTCCCGCGGCGAGGTCGCCTTCGACGCTGTTGCGGTTCAGGGCGAAGTGGAAGACCACGAAGGTGGTCACGGCGAACAGCGACATGCCCGGAACGGACTCCAAGGTGCGCAGCTCGACCAGCAGCTCCTTGCGCAGCAGCGCGCCGACGGTGCGCCTCACCGGTACAGCTCCGCGATCTCGCCCGGCTCGACCTCGCCGACCTCGCGCAACAGGACCGTGCGACCGGCGCGCAGACCGAGCACGAGGTCGGCCTCGGCCAGGCCCCCGCCGGGGTCGTGGCTGCAGATCACGCGCGTGCGCGCTGAGGCGGCCCCGATCAGCGGCGCCACCAGCTCGACGGCCGCCGGGTCGAGGTTGGAGTAGGGCTCGTCCAGCAGCAGCAGCTCGGGCTCGTGCAGCACCGCCCTCGCGACGGCCACGCGCTGGACCATGCCCCGCGAGAGCGTGCGCAGCGGCTCGGCGGCACGGCTGGACATCGCCACGCCCTCGAGCACCTGCTCGATGCGCTCGTCGCTCACGCCGTGCAGGCGGGCGTGGAAGCGCAGGTTCTCACGCGCGGTCAGCTCGCGGTAGAGCATCGGCTCGTGGGCCAGCAGCCCCACGCGCCCGCGGATCGACCAGGCGTCGCCGGGCAGCTTGGAGCCGAACACGCTGACCGTCCCCGCGTGGGGTCGAAGCAGCGTGGCGAGCACACGCAGCAGCGTCGTCTTGCCCGCGCCGTTGGGCCCGAACACGACGAGCGTGCGGCCCTCGGGCAGTGACAGCGAGACGTCGCTGAGGGCCTCGCGCTCGCCGTAGTGGCGTGCCAGCCCCTCGACCTCCAGTGCGGCCACACTCAGCTCGCTAGGCGTGCAGCGCGTGTGCGCTTTGCGCTCGCGCGATCAGCTCGCGCACGCCCGCCTCGTCGCCTGCGCGCAGCAACGCGATCGGGTCTGGCTCGCCGCCCACGATCCCCTCGAAGAACTCCTTGCGCTCCTGGTAGGTGGGAAGCGTCGCCTTGGCCCAGCCGCGCACCTCGTTGAGCAGCACGGCCAGCTGGGCGTAGGCCTCGCCGAACTGGGCTTCGATCTCGCGCTTCATGCGCTTGGCAAGGGCCGGGGAGGCACCGGCGGTGGAGATGGCAATCGCGAGCGGGCTCATGCGCACGATCGCCGGGAGGATGAAGTTGCAAAGCGGCGGTACGTCGACCACGTTCACCAGCATCGCCCGCCGCTCGGCGTCGTCGTACACGGCGATGTTGACGTCGGTGTCGTCGGTGGCAGCGATCGCCATGAAGGCTCCCTCGAGGTCCGCGGCGCCCGCGTATGGGCGCTGCTCCCACACGATCGAGCCCTCGCGTGCGTACTCCGCGAGCGCGGGCTCGGCCTCCGGCGCGATCAGGACGATCTGGCCGTCGCACGCGAGCAGGCCCTCGACCTTCTCCAGCCCGATCTCGCCGCCGCCGACGACCACGCAGCGGCGTCCGCTCAGCTTCAGGCAGGCGATGTAGAAGGGAGTGTCGAGCATCCCCTGCACGCAGCTCTGGTCGCAGATCCCTCTGCGCAGCTGACAGACGCACTCCTTGCCTGCATAGGCCTGGGCGGGCATGGTCAAAGCGTAGCCGTCATCCAGGTGAGGGGCGGGGGACCTATGAGGTCGTTGTTTCGAACTTCAGACCTCGAGGATCGTGAAGCGTGGCCCGAGTAGCTTTCGCAGGTCGTCCGGATCGGAGGTCGCGACGGCATCGACCCGCTGGCTCACACCGACAGCAATGCAGGCGTCGATTGTGCCCGCTCCAGGGGTTGCTCGGCGCAGGCGCCCCGCGGCTCGGGCCAGTCGCTCGTCCAATACCTCGATCGAGCAAGCCTTGAGTAGGCGGGCGACGCGCGCGTCTTTGGCATCGCCCCGCCACACCTCGGCAAGCGCAACCGCCGGGATCGTCGGTACGAGGCCGCGGGCATATGCCACCGCGAGGATCTCCCGCACACGCTCCTCGCCTCGCTCGTAAGCGATCAGCGCGCCGGCATCGAGGGTCAGGCCGGCCACTCGGCCGCGACTTGAGCTCGTACGTCGGCCGAGACCTCGCCGAGGTCTGCACTGTCCTTGGCCAGCAGCTCCAAGCCGCGGGTGACTCTCAGCTCACGCAGGACTGCCGCGTTGACGAATGCCGACAGGCTTCCACCAGATCCGGCGAGGCGTTGCTCGGCCTCATTCAGAACGGACTCATCGAACGAGATCGATCGCTTTTGACTGGCCATAACGAAATGCTACCACGGTAGGAAAAGCCTCAGGAACATGGCTACCACAGGACAGCTCAGCTCCTCGGCAGGCCCTTGCCGAAGGCCCTTGCGCCGAGCCTTGCCATCGCCAGCGCACCCTCGCGCCAGGCGCGCTCGCGGTCCGCCTCGCGCGCCGAGCGCAGCTTTGCCACGGCCCGCGCCGCCCGTGTCTCGGTGGCGTCGTAGGGACCCCACCACTGCCCGCGTAGGGCAGGCGGGTCCCAGGTGATCAGCTTTTCCTGCGCGCAGGCTCGCAGCCCGGCCTCGCCGAGCGTGCGCCCGAGCCCGCTGCCGGCGGCGGCGCCCCACGGCCCCCGTGAGACGGTCGGACCCGGCAGGTGGTCGTTGCGCCACACCATCCCCGCGTGCAGCTCGCGTGCGATCCGCGCGCCCTGGTAGCGATCTGCCGTCCACACCGATGCCCCGAGGCCGTAGTCGCTGTCGTTGGCTGCGGCGATCGCCTCCGCGACGGTCTCCACCGAGCTGACGAGGAGCACCGGTCCGTCGATGGGCTCGCGTGCCAGGCGCATCTCGTTGCCCACGCCGGTGATGACAGTGGGCGCGTAGAAGGAGCCTCCGTCGCAGCCGGTCGGCTCGACCTTCCCGCCGCAGTGGAGCCTCGCGCCGAGTGCGAGCGCCTCGTCGACGAGCGCGGCCACGTGCTCGGCGCGACGGGCCGAGGCGAGCGGTCCGACCTGCACCCGCGGATCGCGGGGGTCGCCCACGCGCATCGTCTGTGCCCCTGCCACCAGCCCCGTCAGGAAGCGCTCGTAGACCTCGCTCATCACATACACGCGCTCGAGCGAGCCGCGGGCCTGCCCGGCTCCCGCACAACCCGCCCACAGGGCTCCCGCTACGGCGCTTGGCAGATGTGCGTCGGCGAGCACGAGCATGGCGTCCTTGCCGCCGATCTCAACCGCCACCTCGGTCTCGCGTGAGACGCACGCGCGGGCGATCTCGCGGCCAACTGCGGGAGACCCGGTGAACAGCACCTTGTCGACGGGCGCCTCGGCCAGGGCCATGCCCGTCTCGGCCCCGCCGTGAACGATCCGCACGAGACCCTCGGGCAGGCCCGTGCGCGCCAGCACGCGCGCGATCCGCTCTCCCGCCAGGGAGGACCGCGCGGCGGGCTTGAACACAACGCCGTTGCCGGCCAGCAGGGCACCGGCGATCTGCCCCAGGGGCTGCGCAAACGGGGCGCTGCCCGCGCCGATCACGCCGAGAACGCCGTAGGGCTCATAGGCGATCCGGCCGCGCTTGACGATCGACATCGAGCGGTGAATGCCCACACGCTTGGCGCCCAGGATCTCGGCGCCGTCCTGGGCGATCCAGATCAGGGCGTCGATTGCCGCCAGCAGCTCGAGCGCCGCGATCTCAGCCGCCGGTCGGCCCTGCTCGGCGACCAGGGCGTCGAGCAGCTCGTCGAAGTCGTCGATCACCGACTGGGCCATCCGGCGCATGTACCGGGCGCGGTCCTGGAGGCGCAAGAGGGCCCACAGCGGCTGCACCTTGGCCACGTCGCGCACCACCTGTGAGACCTGATCGGGGGGAGTGAGTCGAACCTCGCCCAGGACAACACCCGTGGCCGGGTTGTGGGCGATCATCGCCTCGCCTGGCGGCGTCTCGATCGAGGGTGAGCTCATCGCCGGGCGATCATCCCTGATCGCGCCCCCGTGCCCCGCGGATCTGCGCCAGGCGCTCGGCCAGCGGCGCCTCGGCCTCGTCCGGCTCGTAGAAGCGTGCACCGACGACGCCCTCCGGCGCCAGCTCCTGCGACGAAAGATGCCCGGGATGGCGGTGGGGGTTGTCGTAGCCACCACGGTCCTGACCGGGCCGCGGACCCGAGCGCAGCTGCCCGGGGACTGCGCCCGCGCCGTGCTCGCGCACGTGCTGGGCAGCCGCCGACAGCGCCCGCCCGGCCGCGTCGGACTTGGGCGCGAGCGCGAGATAGATGGCCGCCTGGGCGAGCGCATAGCGCGCCTCGGGCAGCCCCACCAGCTCGACCGCGTGGGCGGCCGCGCTCGCCAGCGGCAGCGCCCCCGGGTCGGCGTTGCCGATGTCCTCGGAGGCGAGGATGACCATCCTGCGGGCGATGAAGCGGGGATCCTCGCCGCCCTCGAGCATCACCGCCAGGTAATACAGCGAGGCGTCGGGGTCGGAGCCGCGCGTGGCCTTGATCCAGGCCGAGATGTAGTCGTAGTGGCGGTCGCCGCCTTTGTCGTAGAGCACGGCCCGGCGCTGCAGCGCGTCCTCCACGCGAGCGAGCGTGACCCTCTCCTCACCCACCTCCGCCGCGGTCGCGCCGGCCAGCTCGAGCGCGTTGAGCGCCGTGCGCGCGTCGCCTTCGCTGCGCAGCGCGAGGAACTCGAGCGCATCCTCATCGACGCGCATCTCCGCGCCGGCCGCCCGCCGCAGCACAGTGGTGAGCTCCTCTGTGTCCAGCGCCTTCAGCGCATACACGCGCAGGCGCGAGAGCAGCGCCCCGTTTACCTCGAAGGCGGGGTTCTCGGTCGTGGCTCCGATCAGCGTGAGCAGGCCGTCCTCCACAGCCGGCAGCAGGGCGTCCTGCTGAGCCTTGTTGAAACGGTGGATCTCATCGAGGAACAGGACGGTCTGCCCGCCACTCGTCTCGCGGCGATGGCCTGCGCGCTCGATCACGCCGCGCACCTCCGCCCGCCCCGCCTGGACGGCGCTCAACTCCTCGAAGGCGGCGTTAGAGCGCTTGGCCACGAGTCGGGCGAGCGTTGTCTTGCCGGAGCCGGGTGGACCGTAGAGGACCATCGAGTGGGGATGTCCCTGCTCGATGGCCGTCCGCAGAGCCGAGTCGGGGGCGAGCAGGTGTGACTGCCCTACGAACTCATCGAGGCTCCGCGGCCGGACACGCACAGCGAGGGGCCGATTCTCCGCACCTGTCCCACCGTGGGACTGCTCATCTTGTGCGTTTGGCGTGCCTGGATCCTGGCTAAAGAGGGTATCCATAGATGTGAGTATCGCGTCTGAGGGAGCGCGTTCCAGGTCTTTCACGGGCAGGTTGCCCCGCATATGTCGTCGAACGTATGATTTCGTGACACACCTTGACAAGTCCAAACATCAACCGTCTGGGGGATCTCCGCGATGAGCGTCGGCGGAGCTGAGGTGCTCCCCACGGGGGGAGGAAATCTCGAATTCCTCGACATGGGCGGCGATATTGCCGCGCAGTCTCCACTCCAGCTCTTCTGGCGGAGGTTTCGACAGGACCGCGTCGCGATGGCCTCGGCCCTGTTCATCCTCTTCCTGATCGTGCTCGCGATCGCGGCGCCGCTGGTCGTGAAACTGCTCGGCCTGCCTGGTCCCTCTGTGCAGAACCCCAACCTCACCGACTCGTTCGGCAGCCCGCTGGGCCCGAGTGGCGCTCACCCGTTCGGGGTAGATCAGCTCGGTGAGGACGTGATGTCGCGCGTGATCTACGGCACGCGGGTCTCGCTCGAGGTGGGCATCATCGGTACCGGCATCGCCACGATCATCGGTGTGGTGCTCGGCCTGGTGGCCGGCTTCTACCGCGGCTGGGTCGACACGCTGCTGTCGCGCTTCACCGACGCCGTGCTGTCCGTGCCGATCCTCGTCCTCGGCCTCGGCATCTCCGCCGCCTGCGCCGTCAGGGGCTGTCTGAGCGGCACGATCCAGCCGGGCCTGGGCGAGATCCTGTTCATCATCGCGCTGCTGAACTGGACCTACGTCTACCGCATCGTCCGCGGGCTCGTGCTGTCGCTGCGCGAGCGCGAGTTCGTCGACGCCTCGCGGGCGCTGGGCGCATCTGACCTGCGCATCATGTTCCGCGAGATCCTGCCCAACCTCGTGGCGCCGATCATCGTCTACTCGACGCTGCTGATCCCGCTCAACATCCTGCTCGAGGCAGCGCTCTCGTTCCTCGGCGTGGGGATCCGCCCGCCGACGTCGAGCTGGGGGCAGATGATCGCCTCGGCCACCCCCATTTTCAACACCGCCTGGTGGTACATGACTTTCCCGGGCATTGCGCTGCTGTTGACCGTGCTGGCTTTCAACCTGCTCGGCGACGGCTTGCAGGATGCCCTGAATCCAAGGACCGCCCGGTGAGCCGGGCGTGTCTCGAGAACGAAGTAGAGGAGGCCCCATGAAAAGGTCGATTAGGACGATTGCCCTGGCGGCGCTCGCAGGCGTGTTCGCGCTCGCGTTGGCGGCCTGTGGCTCGTCGAGTAGCTCCAGCTCCAGCTCGAGCAGCTCGGGAGCAACCCCTGCGGGGGTCCTGTCCCCGGCGAGCGAGCCCCAGAGCGGCGGCAAGAAAGGCGGCGTGCTGCACGTCCTCAACCATGAGGACTTCGAACACATCGACCCGGGGCAGTCCTACTTCTCGATCGACTACGAGGCCGACTATGCGACCTCGCGGCCGCTGTACTCCTACAAGCCAAACAACTTCAAAGAACCCGTCCCCGACATGGCCTCGGCGCTGCCCACGATCTCGGCCAACAAGGAGACGATCACGATCCCGATCCGCCACGGCGTTCACTTCGGGCCCCCGGTGAACCGCGAAGTCACCTCCGCGGATGTGGCCTACGCGCTCGATCGTGGCGCGAACCCGAACGTTGCAAACCCCTACTTCGGCGCCTACTTCAAGTCGATCGTGGGCGAGCCCAAGGCGAGCGGCGGTCCGATTCCCGGAATCACCACGCCCAACAAGTACACGCTCGTGCTGCACCTCTCAGAACCGAAGGCGGCTACCGTCATCGGCGCGCTGGTGCTGCCTGTCAGCGCGGCTGTGCCCGAGGAATACGCCAAAAAGTACGACGAAAAGAAACCGAGCGAATACGGTAACTACCAGGTCGCCACAGGGCCCTATATGTGGAAGGCCAACAGCGAAGGCAAGATCCTCGGCATCGGCTACCAGCCCGGCAAGTCGGCCACGCTGGTGCGCAACCCCAACTGGAACGCGAGCACAGACTTCCGCCCCGCGTACCTGAACGAAATCGACATCAGCATCGGCGGCGATACGAACGTGATCGGGCGCCAGGTGCTCGAAGGCTCGGGCATGGTCCAGAACGACACGCCCGCACAGGCGATCGTAAAGCTCGCCTACGAAAAATTCCGCTCCCAGCTCGAGATCTCACCGGGCGCGGGCGACCACTATGTGGCCGTCAACAACAAATACGGTCCGTTCAAAAACGTGAACCTGCGCAAGGCCTACTGGGCGGCGCTGGACCGTCTGGCGATGGACAAGGCGCGCGGCGGCAAGCTCGTCAGCGACGTCCAGACGCACTTCATCTATCCGGAAATCCCGGGCTTCGAACAGGCCGGCGGATACCCCGGTCCGAAGGTCGACTACAACGAACACCCCGAAGGCAACATGGCGGTGGCCGAAAAGTACATGAAGCTCGCCGGCTACCCGAGCGGCAAATACACGGGCTCCGAAGTCGTTCAGGTGGTCGGGTCGACCGGAAACCCGGCGCCCGAAGACGCAGAGATCGCAAACCAGGCGCTGCTCCAGCTGGGCTTCAAAACAAAGCTCAACCTGGTCGACCAGTCGGTCATGTACTCCAAGTACTGCGGCGTGGTCTCCGAAAAGATCGACGTGTGCCCGAACGTGGGCTGGCTCGCCGACTTCGGTGACCCCGAAGCGGTGCTGAGCGTTCCGTTCAACGGCAACTACATCGTCAACACGGGCACCAACTCGAACTGGGGCCTGGTCGACGTGCCGAAGATCAACAAGGCGATGGAAGCGGCCGAACTCATCGTCGGCAAAGAAGCTCGCGCCAACGCCTGGGCGAAAATCGACCGCGAACTGGTCGAAGAAGCGGTCGCCGTCCCGTGGACGTTCGACAAGCAGCCGAACATCGAGTCCAAGGACGTCCTCGGCGTGGGCGACGTCTCGAACGAGGGTTCCTGGGACTACAACTACACCTCGCTGAAGTAGGCGGGTGAGCAGCAGGTGAAGCATGGGGTGAGCCGCTCGCGACGGGCGGCTCACCCCATATCCAGACCCGCACACACATGCCGCACACATGCCGCACACATGCCGCACAGACAAGCCGCTCGCTGACATGACCACCCTCCCCCGACAGCCATGATCCGCTACATCATCCGCAGGCTCCTGTGGGGTGTGCTGCTGCTGATCCTGGTGTCGGCGGCGACGTTCGTCCTGTTCCGCATCTTTCCCACGGCCAGTCCTGCGCAGCTGCGCGCGGGGCGCATCCAAAACCCCAAGATCATCCACGAGATCAATGTCGATCTCGGTCTCAACAAGCCGCTGATCACGCAGTTCTGGATCTACATGAAGGGCATCTTCCTGCACTTCAACCTCGGCTACAGCTACTACAGCAACGCCCCGGTGAAAGAACTGATCTTCGGTCGTCTCTCCGACACCGTCTCGCTCGTGTTCGGCGGGGCGGTGATCTGGCTGCTCGCGGGTCTCGCCGTGGGGATCATCTCGGCGCGGCGGCCGCGCTCGCGCCTGGACCGCTTCAGCATGGGCGGTGCGCTCGTGCTGGTGTCGGCGCCCGAATACTGGCTCGGCCTGATCGCGCTGTTCCTGTTCGCCTCCGACATCGGCAAGTTGAAGGTATTTCCCGGTGCCGGGAGCTACGTGGGCCTGACGAGCGAACCGCTCAAATGGTTCACCTCGCTGATCCTGCCGTGGCTCGTCGTAGCAGCCGGCAACGCGGCTATCTACGCGCGGCTGATGCGCGGCAGCCTGATCGAAACGATGAGCGAGGATTACATCCGCACGGCGCGCGCCAAGGGCCTGTCAGAGCGGCGGGTGGTGTTGCGCCACGGTGTGCGCGGCGCGATCAACCCGATCCTCACGATTCTTGGCCTCGACATCGGCGTGCTGCTCGGCAGCTCCGTGCTCGTCGAAACCGTGTTCGAGATTCCCGGCATCGGCCTGTTGAACTTCCAAGCGATCAACCACTCCGACTTCCCGATCGTGCAGGGAACCGTCCTGATCGCTGCCTTCTTCATCATCGTGGCCAATATCCTCGTCGACATCGCTTACGCCTATCTCGACCCAAGGGTGCGCTACCAATGAGCCGGGGGGCACCGCGGTGGGTGAGCAGCAGATGAGCACGCCTGGGCCGCTGCTGCGCGTGGAGGACCTGCATGTCGAGTTTCACACCGAAGACGGTGTGGTGCATGCGGTCGACGGCATCGGCTACGAGGTGAATGCGGGCAAGACGCTGGGGATCGTGGGGGAGTCGGGTTCGGGCAAGTCGGTGGCCTCGCTCACCACGCTCGGCCTGACGCGCTACCAGGGCGCACACGTCTCGGGTCGCATCCTCTTCGAGGGACGCGATCTCGTGGCGCTCTCCGACGAGGAGCTGCGACGGGTGCGTGGCAACGACATCGCGATGGTCTTCCAGGACCCGCTGTCCTCGCTTCACCCCTTCTTCAAGGTGGGAGCGCAGCTGATCGAGGCGGTGCGTGTCCACCAGGACGTCTCCAAGGCGAAGGCGCGCGAGCGTGCGATCGAGCTGCTTGGCCTGGTCGGGATCCCCGACCCGTCCCGGCGCGTGGACGACTTCCCGCACGAGTTCTCAGGTGGCATGCGCCAGCGCGCCATGATCGCGATGGCGCTCGCCAACGAGCCCAAGCTGCTGATAGCCGACGAGCCCACGACGGCGCTCGACGTGACCGTGCAGGCGCAGGTGCTGGCGCTGCTGGAACGCCTGCAGAAGGAGCTGGGGATGGCGATCGTGATCATCACCCACGACCTCGGGGTGGTGGCCGAGCTGGCCGATGAGATCGCGGTGATGTATGCGGGGCGGATCGTCGAGACGACATCGGCCGCGACGCTGTTCTCGCAGCCCGAGCACCCCTACACGTGGGGCCTGTTGAAGTCGCTGCCGACGCTCGAGGGCTCGCGTGAGGAGGCGCTCGTGCCGATCTCGGGCGCTCCTCCGAGCCTCATCAACCGCCCGTCTGGCTGCCACTTTCACCCGCGCTGCCCCTACTCGCAGCCAGATCACGCACGCATCGATCCCGCCCTGGAGCCCGTTCCCGACATGCCGAGCCACCACGTGGCCTGCCTGCTGGAGAGCGACGTGCGCCGGCGCCTGTGGGGCGAGCTGCGCAGCGGGCGCACGCCCGAGCAGGCCATCTCCGAGGTCGGGCTTCCGGCGGTGGGGCAGTGAGCGCGCTGGTTGAGGTCCGCGACCTCGTCAAGCACTTCCCGATCACCAAGGGGATCATCTTCCAGAAACGCGTTGGCGCCGTGCAGGCGGTGGACGGGGTGAGCCTCGACATCGAACGTGGCGAGACGCTGGGCATCGTCGGCGAGACAGGTTGCGGCAAGAGCACGACCGCGCGCCTGATCATGCGTCTAGTCGAGTCCACCTCGGGCTCGATCAGCTTCGAAGGCGAGGACATCACCCGCGTGAAGGGCGCGCATCTGAAGGCCGTGAGGCGAGAGATGCAGATGATCTTCCAGGACCCCTACTCGTCGCTGAACCCACGCAAGACGATCGGCTCGATCATCAGCGAGCCATTTGCCATCCACGGTCTGGAGAAGGGTGAGGGCGAGCGCAAACGGGCGGTGCAGGAGCTGCTGGAGACAGTCGGTCTGAACCCCGAGCACTACAACCGCTATCCGCACGAGTTCTCCGGCGGGCAACGCCAGCGCATCGGCGTGGCGCGTGCCATCGCGCTGAAACCAAAGCTGCTGATCGCCGACGAGCCCGTGTCCGCGCTCGACGTCTCGATCCAGGCGCAGGTGCTCAACCTGCTGCGTGACCTGCAGCGCGATTTCGGGCTGACGGTCGTGTTCATCGCCCACGACCTGTCGGTGGTCCGCCACATGTGCGATCGCGTGGCCGTGATGTACCTCGGCAAGATCGTGGAGATCGGGCCGGGCGACGCCCTCTACGGCTACCCCCGCCATCCCTACACCGGGGCGTTGCTCTCGGCGGTCCCAGTGGCCGATCCATCCCTCCACGGGCAGGAGCGCCACCTGCTCAGCGGCGATGTTCCCAGCCCCGCCAACCCTCCCAGCGCGTGCCGCTTCCACACGCGCTGTCCCAAGGCGCAGGAGCTGTGCTCCACGCAGGAGCCGCTGCTGGCGGACATGGACTCGGGCACCCGCGCCGCCTGTCACTTCCCGCTGACGCGCGAGGAGGTCACACAGATCGGCGTACGATCTGCCGGATGAGCGCGACTGCCGCAGCTGAGGCCGAGGAGCTCCTGGCGGGGCTGATCCGCTTCAACACGGTCAACCCGCCCGGCAACGAGCGCCCGGCGCAGGAGTACCTGGCAGGCCACCTCGAACAGGCCGGCTTCGAGTGCGAGCTGCTCGGCGCCGAGGAGGGGCGCCCCAACCTCGTGGCGAGGCTCCGTGGCCACGACCCAGACGGTCCCACCCTCTGCTACCTCGGCCACGTCGACACGGTGCTGGCGGACCCGGCCGACTGGACCCGCGACCCGTGGTCGGGCGAGATCGCCGACGGCTACCTGTGGGGCCGGGGTGCGCTCGACATGAAGTCCCAGGTCGCGGCGGAGATCGCCGCCGCGGCATCGCTCGCCCGCTCCGGCTGGCGCCCGGCACGCGGCGAGCTGCTGATCGTGGCGGTGGTGGACGAGGAGACCGGCGGCGAGCTGGGTGCGCAGTGGATAACCCAGACCCACCCAGAGAAGGTCCGCTGCGACCTGCTCGTCAACGAGGGCGGGGGCGCGGTGTTCGAATATGGAGGCCCGCCCGCCCGGCGCTGCTACGGCGTGTGCTGCGCCGAGAAGGGCGTGTTTCGCTTTACCGTCACCACCGACGGTGTGGCCGGGCACGCCTCGATGCCGGGAATGGGCGAGAACGCGCTGCTGAAGATGGCCCCCGTGCTAGAGCGGTTCGCAGCTCGCCAGCCCAGCTATCTGCCGACCGACGAGCCGCTTGCGTTCCTGCGGGGAATCGGCGAGGACCCCGCCGACCTCGAGGGCTCGCTGGCCAAGCTGCGAGCGGCTGACGCGCGCCTGGCGACGATGTTCGAGCCGATGTTCGGCGTCACGTTCACGCCCACGCGGATCAGGGCCTCGGAGAAGATCAACGTGATTCCCGCCCGTGCCGAGCTCAAAGTCGACTGCCGCGTGCCGCCGGGCCTCGGCGAGCAGGAGGTCCGCGCTGGCATCGCCGAGGTGCTCGGCCATGAGACGGACGCCCACCCACCCCCCTGGCGGATCGAGTTCACGGAGCGCGTGGAGGGCAACCGCTCGCCCGTGCACTCACAGCTGATGGACACGATCTCCGCGTGGATCGCCGAGCAGGACCCCGGAGCGGAGGTCGTCCCAGTGGTGCTCCCGGGCTTCACCGACTCGCGCCACTTCCGCCTGGCGTTCCCCGAGTGCGTGGCCTACGGGTTCTTCCCCCACCGCCACCAGACGCTGTTCGATACGGCCCCGCTGATCCATGGAGCGGACGAGCGGATCGACGTGCGCGACCTGGCGTTTGCCACCGAGCTGTTCCGTGATCTGGCCGTGCGCGTTCTGGGCTGAAGCCCTCAGCGCTCGACATCCTGGGGGAAATCCCGCATAATCCCTCGACGATGCCAAGGATGGTGCATTTGCGGAGAATGGGAAGTTGAGCACGCAGGCCACGGGACGGCCGAGCTCGACTGGTGGTGGGACGACCTCTACCACGGGGGCTCAGGCCACGACAACGCGTGCTGCCGTCACACGTGGCGCGACGGGCTCGAAGGCGGCCGCGGACGCGGCCGCCAAGAAGGCGGTGCTGGCCCAGGCGGCGGTCGTGCGCACCACACCCGTAGCCACCACCGCCCCTCAGATCTCCTTCGCCCAGGAAGTGCAGAACTTCGCCTACAACTGGCAGCCGGTTCTGATGATCGTGTTCTTCGGCGCGATCCTGTTCGTGCTGTGGCGCACGCTGAAGGTGATGCCGCGGACCAAGCCGCAGCAGATCAAGCCGGCGACCAAGCAAGCGGTCACCTTTGCTGACATCGCAGGCGTGGATGAGGCCAAGGCCGAGCTCCAGGAGATCGTGGAGTTCCTGCGCGAACCCAAGTCCTTCCAGGCGCTCGGCGCAAAGGTCCCCAAGGGCATACTGCTCCACGGACCGCCGGGCACGGGCAAGACGCTGCTGGCCAAGGCCGTGGCGAACGAGTCGGGCGCACAGTTCTTCGCCCAGTCGGCGGCCTCCTTCGTGGAGATGTTCGCGGGCCTCGGCGCAGCTCGAATCAGGCGCCTGTTTGCCGTCGCGCGCAAGCATGAACCGGCGATCATCTTCATCGACGAGCTCGACGCCGTCGGCGGGCGGCGTGGCTCTGACATCTCAGGCGAGAAGGATCAGACGCTCAACCAGCTGCTGGTGGAGATGGACGGCTTCGCTTCCAGCGGCCGTGTGGTCGTGATCGCGGCATCCAACCTGCTCGAGAAGCTGGACCCGGCGCTACTGCGCCCCGGCCGCTTCGACCGTCAGGTGTTCGTGGTGCCGCCCGACGTCAAGGGACGCCTGGGTGTCCTGCAGGTGCACACCCGCGACAAGCCCATGGACGATGTAGACCTGGGCGTGGTCGCGCAGCAGACGAGCGGCTTGACGGGCGCCGATCTGGCCAACATCTGCAACGAGGCGGCGATCTTCGCCACCAGACGCGGCGCCAAGTCGATCGCCATCAGGGACTTCGACTCGGCGATCGAGCGGGTGATCGCGGGCGTGCAGTCCAAGCGCGTGCTCAACAGCCACGAGAAGCGCGTCGTCGCCTACCACGAGGCCGGGCACGCACTCTGTGGCGAGCTGCTGCCGTCAGTCGACCGCGTGCACAGGATCTCGATCGTGCCGCGCGGGCGGGCGCTCGGCTACACGCTCAACCTCCCCGCCGAGGACCGCTACCTGAAGACACGCGAGGAGTTGCTCGACTACATGACGGTGCTGCTCGGCGGCCGGGTGGCCGAGCAGATCGTCTTCGGCGCAATCACCACGGGCGCCTCCGATGACCTCAAGCGGGTGGCCGACATCGCCCACTCGATGGTCCACGACTTCGCCATGGTCACCTCAGGGGTAGGGCGCTCGCCCGACGGCGACGTACGGCTCTCGGAGACCACCCTGCGCATCCGCGACGAGGAGCGCCACGACCTGATCGAAGAGGCGCGGCGAGCCGCCCAGAAGCTGATCGTGGCGCACCGCCGCCAGCTCGAGGCCCTCGCCCAGGAGCTGCTCGAGAACGAGGTGCTCGACCGCGACGCCATCGACAAGATCATGCACGGCGTGCCGCGCATGGAGCGCGCTCCCGGGGTGGGACTGCGGGTGGTCGCCGCCACCCCCCAGGAGCCACTCCCGGGACCCGCGCCGATCCCCCTGCCGGACGGGCCGCCCGAGGGCTCGCCCCGACGGCTATAGACTGCGGCGGGTGTTCAGCCGAATCGATCACATCGGAGTGGCCGTCGCGGAGATCGACCCGGCGCTCGAGCTCTACCGCGACAGCTTCGAGCTGACCGTGGCCCACCGCGAGATCGTCGAGGAGCAGGGCGTTGAGGCGGTGCTGCTGGACGTGGGCGAGAACCACGTGGAGCTGCTCGCGCCACTCGGCCCCGACACCCCGGTGGGGAAGTTCCTGGCCAAGCAGGGGCCGGGCCTGCACCACGTCGCCTACCAAGTCAGCGACATCGACGCCACCCTGCAGGCGCTCAAGACTGCCGGCCTCGCGCTCATCGACCAGCAGCCACGCACCGGGATTCGCGGCTCACGGGTCGCCTTTCTGCACCCCCGCGCCACCGTGGGCGTGCTCACCGAGATCGTGCAACCAGCCGAGGAGGACCATTGATGCCAGATGCCACGAGACGGGTCACTGTGGGCTTCCAAGGCGGACAGGTGCTCGCCCTGCGCCTGACCGACGCCCAGCTGAAGGCCCTCACAGACACCCTCGGCAGCGGCGGCTGGCACGAGATCGAGACGGAAGACGGCCCCGTGCGGATCGACCTCAGCGAGGTCGTGTATGTGAGCGCGGAGAAGGACGAGTCCCGCGTAGGTTTTGGCTAGACCGGGCGCGGTGCCCGCGCCGGCCTTGTCCTCGACATGAACCTCGATGAGCTGCTCTTGCGGCTGGCGCGGACTGTTGGGCACAGTCCGGGGCGGGAGCGGGCGGTGGCTCGGTTCTCGAAGCTGGGGGAGCATGGCGGGGTTTGGCTTGGGATCGGGGCGGTTGGCATGGTGCTCGATCCGTCGCGGCGAGGAGACTGGCAGGGGGCGGTCAAGGCCGTTGCGGGCGCTTATTTGGTGAACACGGCGATCAAGCCCATCGTGGGTCGGCGGCGGCCGAGACTTCCCGACCTCCCGGCGCTCACGGGGACGCCTACCGGGCTGAGCTTTCCCAGCGCCCACGCGTCCACCTCGTTCGCCGGTGCGCTCGCGTACTCGCGGCTGGGTATGCCGGCGGCGCCGCTATATGGACTGGCGGTTGGTCTGGCGTTCTCGCGGCTTTATCTGGGTGTGCACTATCCGTCTGATGTGCTCGCCGGTGCGGTGCTCGGGACGACCGTTGGGGCTGTGGCCAGCGACGTCTTGGTGTAGCACGATTTGTGATACGTTGTGGGCATGTCTCGCGCTCTTCACGTCCGCCTTGACGCCGATGCCGAAGCTGCGCTCGCGGTGCTTCGGGCGGAGGGCATGAGCGACTCCCAGGCTGTCAGGAGCGCCTTGACCGAGGCGCGCGCACGGCGTCGGCGGCGCGTGGCTCTGCGTGAGGAGGCGCGAAGACTCGCCTGCGACCAGGGGGATCGAGCGGCGATAGCTGAGTTGAGCGACGAGCTCGACGAGCTCATGCCGGCCTGGCCAGCGGACTGATGGTTCGGGGGGATGTCGTGCGGGTGGCCGCGCCGCGCCGCCCGCGCGGCCACGAGCAGCAGAGGGCGAGACCGGGAGTGGTGGTCCAGGCCGATGAGCTGCTCGGGCTCAGCACGGTGCTGATCGCCCCGACCTCCCGTTCCGCGGCTGCGGCCACGTTCCGTCCAACGATCGAGCTTGCGGGCACTCCCACGCGGGTGCTCACAGATCAACTGCGCGTGATCGACGGAGCGGCGGTGAAAGAGGGACTGGGGCATTTGAGCCACGGGGAGATGGCGGCCCTCGACGACGCTCTGGCGCTCGTCCTTGGCCTCCCGGGATGAGAACGATCCCGTGAGCACTCGCATTGGAATCGTCGGCATGCCCAACGCGGGCAAGTCATCGCTGTTCAACGCGCTTACGAAAGCGGGCGCGGAGGCGGCCAACTACCCGTTCACGACGATCGAGCCGAACGTGGCGGTGGTGCCCGTGCGTGACGAGCGTATGGAGGAGGTGGCAAGGACCGTCAAGGCGTCGGAGATCGTGTGGGACACGGTCGACTTCCACGACATCGCGGGTCTCGTCGCGGGAGCGCACGAGGGAGAGGGGCTGGGCAACAAATTCCTGGCGAACATCCGCGAGACACACGCGATCGTGCACGTGGTGCGCGCGCACAACGACGAAAATGTGATTCACCCGGAGGGGCGCGTGGACCCGTTGGCGGATATCGAAACGATCGAGACGGAGCTTGTGATGGCGGACCTCGAGGCGGCTGAGCGGCGGGTGGAGAAAGTCGGCAAACAGGCCCGGGGAGGCGACCGCGTTGCCGTTGCGGAGGAGGCTTGGCTGCGGGAGGTGATCGCGGCGCTGCAGGAGGGCCGACCGGCGCGCACCGTGTCCGTGCCCGAGGAGGCGCCGAACGCGGCTCGTGACCTGGGCTCGCTTACGAGCAAGCCGGTGCTGTTCGTGGCCAACGTGGACGAGGGCTCCGAGGAGGTCCCCGCGGCGGTCGCCGAGCACGCGGCCGCGCAGGGCGCTCGTGCGGTGGCGGTCTCATCGCGGATCGAGTCAGAGCTTGCGGAGCTCGACGACGAGGACGCTGCGGCGATGCGCCTTGAACTGTTTTCCCGCCCGCCCGGCGAGTCCGGTCTTCAACGGGTGGTGCGCGAGGCGTTCGCGCTGCTCGACCTGATCGCCTTCTTCACCGCCGGTGAGGCCACGATCGCTCAGTCGTGGCATCTGCATCGCGGCCTGACGGCCTGGCACGCTGCGGGCCAGATCCACACGGACATCCAGAAGGGCTTCGTCCGCGCCGAGGTCATCGGCTGGCGCGAGCTCGTCGACGCCGGTGGCTATGCGGGGGCACGCGAGCGCGGCACGCTGCGCCTGGAGGGCCGCGACTACGTGATGGTCGACGGGGACGTCATCACGGTGAAGTTCACGCCTTAGCGAGCTGATCGAGCCGGGCGGCCAGGCGCCGCATCCCCAGCTCCTCTGCCATCTGTGCACCGCCCGCGAAGTCGGTCGTGTGGTCGGGTGGGGGCTTCGCGTCGATGCGCTGCAGGGTGGCGATCTGCTTGAAGGCCAGCAGCAGCTCCTCGTTGTCCTTGAGGGCTGCGGCGCGACGCGGCGTCATCTCGCTGCGGATGCTGTGACCTGCCTCGATCACCGCCTCCAACGATCCGTGGCTCTGCAGCAGCTCAGCGGCGGTCTTGGCGCCGATCCCCGGCGCTCCCGGCAGTCCGTCGGAGGGGTCGCCGCGCAGCGCGATGAAGTCGGGCACCTGCTCGGGTGAGACGCCGTAGCGCTCGTGGACCTCCTCGGGACCGATCTCCACGTGCGCTCCGCCGCGCTTGCCCAGCTCGAGCACGGCCACGCGCTCGCTCACAGCTCCGTAGAGGTCGCGGTCGGCCGTGAGCAGCAGCGCTCGACCGCCGCGCTCGGACTCGGCCAGGGCGAAGGACAGCATCACGTCGTCGGCCTCCAGATCATCGGTCGTGGAGACCAGCCAGCCGAGGCTCTCGAGCATGCGGGGGGCCTTCTGCCACTGGGCTGCGAGCTCGGGGGGCATGGGATCGCGATGGGCGTGGTAGGGCGGATAGAGCGCCACCCTGTAGTCGGCCTGCTCGGCGCCCATGCAGGCGACGACAGCTCGCGGTGAGACACCCGTCGGCGGTGGCTCGGTGAGGGAGAGGAGCGTGTTGACGGTGCCGAGCAGCGCGTTCACCGGCTGCCCGTCGGCGTCGGTGATCGATTTGGGCAGCGCGAAGTAGGAGCGGTAGAGCAGCCAGGGAACGTCTGCGATGAGGAGCGGCGCACTCACTCCGGTGGCGCGAGGGCCTGCGCTTCAGCCCTCGAGCATCCAGCAGTTTTCGGTCCACAGGAACCGGTTGGCGGCGTTGCCCATCAGCGGCGTGGGCAGTGTGAGCGAGGCTGTGTTGCCGTGCACGACCACCACGGCTGAGGGGATCTCGCGCAGCTGGGCATGGAGCTGCGCTCGACCTGCGCTGCTGCGCAGCAGCCCCGACGCTCTTGCGTCGAGCCGCTGTGCGCAGGTGCGTCGATGCACCGTGGCCCGCAGCGGAGCATTGAGGATTCCGCAGGCGCCCGCCCCGTTACGGGAGAGCTCGGCGGTCACGAAGTTGGTGGCGGCTCGACGCACCCACGCGATCTGTTCGCTGGTTCCCACCGAGTGTGTGGCGAACGCGCTCGCAGGCGCTACGAGAGCGGCGGCACTGAGGATCAGGGCTATGGGTCGGCGGAGTCTCATTGCGGCCTTCCGGCAACTACAGCTGCATTGAACTGCATCGATCACGCGCGCGGTTCAGGCGCGGACGCATATCGTAGGAGCAGCGCAGGCGGATCATTCGGCGGTGGCGCCGCCGGTCGAGGCGCCTGCCCCTGTTGGGGGTGCTTGGGCTCCCCCCTGTGGTCCCGGGGCCGGGCTCGGTGGCGGAGCGGGAGTGGCCGCGGGCGGTGCCTGCTTGCTGTGGTCGGGCTCGCGCTTGACCAAGGTGGTGCTCTTGACGCTGAAGTAGGCCCAGGTGCTGCTCAACCCGAGCGCGCCCGCCAGCTGCGGGCCGCTCACGGGTGTGTTCCCGCGCGAGCCGAGCACGAGCGCTGAGACGATCCGTGGCGAGACACCGCGGGTGAGGACCTCGATGCCCTTGAAGGAGCCCTTGAGGAGCCCATGCAAGCGGGCGGCGGCGGCCGCAAAGCTCATGCTCACAGCCCAATCCGAGGACTTGCCTTCGTAGGGATCGGGCACGCCCTTCAGCCACGGCTGTGGTTCGGAGCCGAGGAAGGAGTCCTCGATGTTCTCGGTCATGCCGCCGGAGCTCGCAAAGAAGTAGGTGGCGGCCGGCTTGCCGGCGTAGAGGACGATCTGGCCGACTGTGGCGCTGACGGCGGCGTTGGTGGTGGCCGTTTCAGCGGCTATGCCCTCGTAGACCTGTGAGCGGGTGTCCGAGTAGACGTCGAACTTGGAGCCGCCGGCGTGAGCGGTCAGGGCATAGGTGCGGCTGGCGATCGCCTGCGCCTCCAGCGCCGCGAGCGGCCAGCTCGCGGGCATCTCGGCGGCCACCACCCCTTTGACGTAGCGCTCGAGTGGGACCTTGACCACCTTCGAGCCCTCGAGCACACGGATGACCGCCTTGGCGGGCGCCTGCCCGATGGTGGTGCCGGTGTAGTAGTGGGCGAGGATCGCCTGGTAGCTGGCCCCGTGCTTGGCATAGCCATAGGCACCGTCTTGACTCATGCCCACACCGTGTCCGTCGCCGGCACCTTCGATCAGGAGCGTGGAGGCGTGGGCTGGGCCTGCGAGCAGGGCCATTCCGGCGAGCGTCGCAGCTGCTGTCTGGACGCCACGGCCAAGACCGCCGGAGCGGCTGCGGAGGCGGTGATAGGTTGAGACGATGAGTCCTTTCAACACGCCCGACGTGCCACGGTCGCGCTTTGGCGCGAGGATTCCCATAGGTTCTCGGTCGGGCGCATGGGCACGGCGCGTGAGGGCTGCACGATGACTGGCGCGCAGCGGGAGCAGGCGGTTCTGGACGATGTCCCGACAGATCTCTTCATCGGCGGAGAGTGGCGGCCGGCCACCGGCGGGGGCACACTCACGGTCGAGGACCCCGCGACCACACAGGCGCTGGTCGAGGTGGCGGACGCCCAGGCCGAGGACGCGCTGGCAGCGCTGAGCGCAGCCGCGGACACACAGGGCGAGTGGGCGATCCATCCACCGCGCGAGCGCGGCGAGATCCTCCGCCGTGCCTACGAGGCGATCGTGGCCAAGACGGACGAGCTGGCGTTGCTGATGACGCTCGAGATGGGCAAGTCACTGGCCGAGTCCAAAGCCGAGATCGCCTACGCCGCCGAGTTCTTTCGCTGGTTCTCGGAGGAGGCCGTGAGGATCCACGGGCGCTACATGACCAACACCACGGGCAAAGGTCGCATCCTCACGATGCGCCAGCCGGTGGGTCCGTGCGTGTTCGTCACGCCATGGAACTTCCCCACGGCAATGGGAACACGCAAGATCGCCCCGGCGCTCGCAGCCGGCTGCACAGTGGTGGTCAAGCCCGCACAGCAGACGCCGCTGTCGATGCTCGCCCTGGCGAAGATCCTCGAGGAGGCGGGCCTACCCGGAGGCGTGTTGAACGTGATCACCGCCGCGCACTCCGGTGGCGTGATCGAACCCCTGCTGAAGGACTCGCGCACGCGCAAGCTGTCGTTCACCGGTTCGACCGAGGTTGGGCGCAAGCTGATCGAACAGTCGGCCGAGCAGATCCTGCGGGTCTCGATGGAGCTGGGTGGCAATGCGCCTTTCCTGGTCTTCGCCGACGCCGATCTCGACGCCGCGGTGGAGGGGGCGATGCTCGCCAAGATGCGCAACGTGGGCGAGGCCTGCACGGCAGCAAATCGCTTCCATGTGCACGAGTCGGTCGCCGATGACTTCGCCGCTCGCCTGGCGGAGCGGATGGGAGAGCTGAAGCTAGGGCGCGGTACCGAGCCAGACGTGGACGTGGGCCCGCTGATCGACGAAGACCAGCGGGAGAAGGTCGCAGAACTGGTCGGCGACGCTGTGCAGCGCGGCGCGCGCGTGCTCCTCGGTGGCGCCCGCGGTGATGGACCCGGCTACTTCTACGAGCCGACTGTCCTCAGCGACATCGCCGACGGATCGCGCCTGCTCAGCGAGGAGATCTTCGGACCGGTCGCGCCGATCGCAACCTTCTCCAGCGACGAGCAGGCGCTCGAGGCTGCCAACCGCACTGAGTTCGGGCTCGTGGCCTACGTCTACACGCGCGATCTCGACCGCGCGTTTCGTGTGTGCGAGGGCATCGAGACGGGCATGGTCGGCCTCAACCAGGGTGTCGTCTCGAACGCGGCGGCGCCGTTCGGTGGGGTCAAGCAGTCGGGGTTTGGTCGCGAGGGGGGCTTCGAGGGCATCGGCGAGTACCTCGAGACCAAGTACGTGGCGATGGCGCTCTGAGCGAGGGCCAGCTGCCCGTGACGGTCTCATGAGTCCCGGCTCCGCCGAGCTGCGCCTCCTCCTCTCGCTGCGTGCACTGCCGCCTCGGGTCGCCATCTTCTATCTGCGTGCGCGCCTGCGATCTCGGCGCAGCGCGGACCGCTTCAGTCTCGACTCGGCCGCCCGTCCGCAGGAGCTGGCAGAGCTGCTTGCTTTGGCCGCCGGGCGGCGGGCCGTGGTCGAGCTGGGCACGGGCACTGCCTGGAGCGCGATTGCGCTCGCGCTCGCCGATCGCGCGCGCAGCGTCATCTCCTACGACCCCACGGTGCGTCAGGAGCGTGAGGCTTACCTGCGGCTCGCCGGCGCGGCTGCAAGGTCTCGAATCGAGCTGCGCTCCGCCCCTGACACCGCGGGACCACGCCGGGGCGATCCGCCTGTGGAGTTCCTGTTCATCGACTCGCTGCACGAGCGCGAGCCCGCCAAGGCCGCGTTTCGCAGCTGGCAGGACGCGCTCGCTCCAGGCGCCGTGGTCGTGTTCCACGACTACGGTCACCCGGCCTACCCAGGCGTGGCCGAGGCGGTGGCGGACCTTGGTCTGGAAGGGCGCCGCAGCGGGGGCCAGTTCGTCTGGCGGGCGCCCTTCACGTGACGGTGATGTAGCCCGCCATGTAGCCGGCGTGCTGCATGGCCCAGCCGTTGGCGTTCGAGTCGCAGGGGATCACGCAGAACCACGAGAACCTGCCTTTTTCCTTGACGACCATCTGGTAGGTGTGAACACCGGGCTTGACGACGATGTTCACGCCGATCTCGGGTGAGGTGATGCTGTGTTCGCCTTCGTCTGTGTTGTCGATCTTCAGCTCGAGTGTCTGCCCGACTTTGACCGCGAATTCGGTCTGGGTGTAGGCATCGTGTTTTTTGCCGTCGGGCCCGACCTTGCCTTCAGGGACGATTTTGAGGCTGATCGACTTGGCGGGAATAGCGGCCGCTCCGGTGCTTGCTGCGCCGGTGCCCGTCGCGGCGAGCGACGTACCCGAGGTGACAGTCACGGTGTTGTGTTCGCTGCTTTTGTTGAGCGCGATGATCGACATCAGCAGTGCGGCAAAGATTCCGATGCCTGCGAACACCTCGATCACCGTCTTGCCGGTCTTGGCGACCGTGTCGTCGAACTCCTCCTGGTCGTGAGCTTCTGTCTCTTTGTCTGGTGCCTGGACGTGCATGTCATCACCCGCCTTCGATCTGCTGTCGTAGCTTTTGCCGATAGCTACAGCCAACAGGCTCGAGCGCCTGGCGCCATCCGCGCCCTACCGCCGGATCGCTAGGGGGTTTTCCGCAGGTGAGGCCCGCGGCGCCCAGGACCATCTAGCCTACGAGCCTTGACTGGAGCGGAGCAAAACGGTGTGAGCACGGCGCCCAGCACCGACGGCGCCCACGGTCAGGCTCACGCCTGGGATGAGCCGGAGCGTGATCTGCGCGCGCTCTACTACAAGCACTTTGGACGTCGCCGGGAGCGCCAGCTGTTCTCGACCGCGGCCTTCTTCGCGAGCTTTGCCACGGTGCGTGGGATCACGCATGCAATCAGGGCCGAACGCGGTCCGTTCAAGAACATCACCGAGGGCGGGCGCCACATCCACCACATGACCTTTGGCATCACTGGGCTGCTCGGCGTCGGCTACCTGTGGTTGCTGGAGGTTGGAACCGACGAGAAGCGCCGCTCGTCGCGGCTCACCTCGGTCGCCTATGGCTCGGCGGCTGCCCTCACGCTGGACGAGTTCGCGCTGTGGCTGAACCTCGAAGACGACTACTGGACAAAGCAGGGGCGCGAGAGCATCGACGTGGTCGTGCTGTTCGGCTCGCTGCTCACGATCAGCGTGCTCGGCCGGGGGTTCTTCTCCGAGCTGCTGAGGGGCGCACTGGGTCACGGAGGCCGTCGGCGTTCCTAGCGGTGGGAGGTGTGGGCGATCTTGCACGGGCGACCGCGCGCGTGGCTACAGTCAACGGCCATGTCGCGGCAGCCGCATCCCCGCCGGGTGGCCCTGCTCGGCCTCATCGCCGTCTTGCTCGCGCTCGCTGGATGTGGCTCGTCATCGTCGGGCAACGGCGTGGCATCCAAGCCACCGACGCAGATCCTCGCCGCGGCGGTGAAGGCGGCCAAATCGGCCGCCACCGTGCACGTGTCGGGATCGATGAGCGACGAAGGCCAGCCCGTTTCACTGGATCTGGAACTGGAGGCGGGCAAGGGGGGAAAGGGCACGATCGCCCTCGAAGGGCTGAGCGTGAGGCTGATCCAGCTCAACGGCGCTGTGTACATGAACGGCAGCGAAGCCTTCTACCGTCACGTGGCGGGATCGTCGGCGGCGCAGCTGCTGCGGGGCAAATGGTTGAAGGCGCCGGCCAGCGATGCCAACTTCGCCTCGCTCGCCTCGCTCACGGATCTCGACAAGCTGATCGGCAGCACGCTGGCCTCGCACGGCGCCCTCGTGGCCGCCGGCACGAGCACGGTCAGAGGGCAGAAGGTGGTCGGCGTCACCGATAGGACGAGGGGCGGCACCCTGTATGTCGCCACCACGGGCCCCGCCTATCCACTCGAGATCGCCAAAGGCGGACGCAGTGGCGGGACGATCGTGTTCGAGCGCTGGAACAAGCCTGTCACGCTGGAAGCCCCTGTGGGGGCACTCAACATCAACCAGCTGAAGAGCGCTCACTAGCGCCCGCCCGCTCGGTCATATGTCCATGTGCGCCGATACCGCGTCAAGACCCTTCGCGCGAGCGTCGAACCTCGGGGTGAATCGCGAGAATCTGGGACCGGACAAGGACGCGAGAGTTCTCAGTGAATGGTGCAATCCAAGCAAGCCTGCTGCAAACCCCTGCCGACCACGGGGGGGCGCATCGCCCTGGCGCGAGTATGAAAGACGGGAGCGAGCGAACCACTGGAACGGGCTGGTACATGCGTAGACTGGGAAGCGTGGGCAACGGGCACCGCAGGATGGGGCCGGCCGGGAGCCGTCCCCCACGTGGGGGCGACAAGCGTCGCGGCTTGGTCGTGAGCCTGTTGCGGTGGGCCTTGCTGTGCATTGCCGCTCTCGCCGGCGCGATCGTCGCGGGCGCATCGCTGCTGGTCCTCCTCTGCATTGCGGTCCTCGCCGGCGCGGCCGGTGCGCTTGGATGGCGTGTCGGCGAGAACGGGCGCCTGGCGCTCGAGGACGAGATCGACAGCCGCACGTCCGAGCTCAAACGCGCGCTCTCAGAGCTCGAGATCGCCCAGGCAGAGACGGTGCAGCGGCTGTCGATGGCGGTGGAGTTCCGCGACGAGGACACCGGCGCGCACATCGAGCGCATCGGGCGCTTCTCGGTGCTGCTGGCCGAGCACATCGGGATGGACGCCGAGTTCTGCGAGCGCCTCAAGCACGCTGCTCCCCTTCATGACGTGGGCAAGGTGGCGATTCCCGATGCGATCCTGCTGAAGCCCGGTCCGCTCACCCCTGAGGAGCGCGCGATCGTGGAGACGCACGCCGAGGAGGGGCACCGCCTGGTGCGCGGCTCGTCCTCCTCGATCCTGGACATGGCGGCCACGATTGCCCTCAGCCACCAGGAGAAGTGGGACGGCAGCGGCTACCCCCGCGGGCTGAAGGGCGAGACGATCCCGATCGAGGGCAGGATCGTGGCCGTGGCGGACGTGTTCGACGCGCTCACCAGCGATCGCGTGTATCGCAAGGCGTTCTCGGTGGATGAGGCCGTGCAGATGATGCGCGAACAGCGCGGCCGCCACTTCGATCCTGTGCTGCTGGATGCATTCATGGAAGTCCTGGGGCGCTCTGGCCCGGATGCGCGCGAGCAGCTGCGCCTGGACCCGGCGGCACTGGTGGAGAGCACGCTAGAGACGTTTGCCAACGCGCTCGAACGCGGCGATGCGGAGATGGCCGAGGGCGCGATCGCAACTGCGATCGAGGACGGCATCTCGCCCACGACCCTCCACGCGGAGGTCATCGGGCCGACGCTGCGGCGCATCGAGGTGCTCTCCGAGGCCGGCCAGATAGACCCCGATCGCGAGCGTCGCGCCAACACGATCACTCGCCGAGTGCTGGCGACGCTGTACCGCTACATGACAGGCGGCACGGAGCCCAGTCGCCAGCGCGTGCTGCTCGCGGGTGTCGAGGGCGATGCCCACACGCTGGGCCTGCAGATGGTCCACGACCAGCTGGCAGCTGCCGGCTTCCAGACGGTGTTCGACACCGACCTCTCTGCCGAGCGGCTGCTGGCGATGGTCGAGAGCCAGTCCCCCGAGCTGGTTGTCATCGGTGCCACGGTCCCGCGCGAGGGGGAGCCCGTCGAGCTCGTCCTGCGCGAGCTGCGCATACATCACCCCGACGTCCCGGTCGTGCTCAGCGGCCCAGCGGTGGGCGGCAGCCTGCCCCGCGAGCGTGAGGGAACGCGGGTGCTCGAGCGCATCGACCAGTCGGTCGAGACGGTGGAGAGCCTGCTCGCGCCCGCTGCCTCGCCCGCATCGGTATAGATTTAGCGGCCATGGCACAAAGCGCGATCGTGACCGGCGGCGCCGGCTTCATTGGCTCTCACGTGGTCGACGCGCTGCTTGCCGACGGCTACGAGGTCACGGTCGTCGACGATCTCTCCTCGGGCGTGCGCGAGCGCGTGGCCAAGGAGGCGGAGCTGCACGAGCTCGACATCGTCGACCTGGCGGGACTGAAGGCGCTCGTGGCCGACGTGCAGCCCCGCACGATCTTCCACCTGGCGGCCCAGGCGAGCGTGGTGGCCTCGGTGGAGGACCCGGGACGCGACTGCGAGGTCAACGTCCGCGGCACGCTCAACGTGGTCGAGGCAGCGGGCGCTTGCGGCGCCTCGGTGGTGTTCACCTCGACCGGTGGAGCGCTCTATGGCGACGACGCCCCGATGCCCACCTCCGAGGAGCGGATCCCCGCCCCGCTCTCGCCCTACGGTGCGTCGAAGTGGGCGGCGGAGGCGTATGTGAAGACATGGTCGCTCTCCTCGGGCATCCCTCATGCCGTATGCCGGCTCGGCAACGTCTACGGTCCGCGTCAGAGCCCTCACGGTGAGGCGGGCGTGGTGGCGATCTTCACCCATCACCTCTACACCGACCAGGCGCCCAAGCTCTATGGCCACGGCCGCCCCACGCGTGACTATGTATATGTGGGCGATGTGGTGAGCGCGCTCCTGGCTGCCGCGGGGAAGTCGGGCACGTACAACATCGCCACCCAGGTGGAGACGGACGTGGCGAGCGTGTGGAGCGAGCTGAGCGAAGCCGCCGGCAAGCAGATCGATCCGGTGCTCGCAGACCTGCGCCCCGGCGAGCTCCAGCACAGCTGCCTGGACGCGAGCCTGGCCAAGCGCGAGCTCGGCTGGCAGCCAGAGATGCCGATCTCAGAGGGACTGCGCCTCACCTACGAGGCGCTCGTGGCTGAATTCCAGAGCAGCTAGCGCGCTTCGGACAAGCGTGCAAGCGGGCGGGCAGGGCTCGCGCCGACCTCAGGGGGCGCCGAGGAAGGTCTCATGAACCTCGTTCGCGGCAGCGCCGTGGCGGCCGTTGTGGGTGCTGCGCTTTGCGTGGGTCCCGCCCAGGCGCTCGCAATTGCAGGCGCGCCAGGTGGCGCGCAGGCGCCGGGGGCGCCGCAGGCCGGAGGCAGCGAGTACGGCGTGGCTCGCATCGCTCCGGCCATCCATCCAGCGCTCACGTCGATCCGCGTGCCCGCCAGCGCGACAGCCGGACCGCCGCCCCCGGTGACGCTGCGCATCGACGAGAGGGGCGTGGGCACGGTCTATGTGCAGGTCAAAGCGATCAGCCTCGCCACTCACCACTCGGCGGTGGTGGCGACGATGGGCTGGTCGCACACCGCCAGCACGCTGACGGTCGCCTGGCCCGCCGGCGCCCAGCTCGCGCCGGGCAGCTATGAGGTGAGCGTGAGCGCCCACGACCACTTGGGCGCCACGCTGTTGCGCAAGGCGCACAGCTCGGTCTATGCCACGCTCACCGTCAAGGCTGCGCCCAAGCCGGTGGCCCCGCAGCCGGCTCCCGCGCCGGTGAGCGAACCCGGGGTGCCCACGCCCGCGCAGACGGTCGCCGACGGCGCCGTCTTCCCGGTGGCCGGCGCCCACAACTTCGGTGGCCCGGAAAACCGTTTCGGTGCACCTCGCGAAGGCCACGTCCACCAAGGCCAGGACGTGCTCACGAGCGAAGGCACACCCGACGTTGCGCCCCTGCCGGGCACGATCGAATCGACCAGCTACCAGGCCGGCGGCGCGGGTTACTACCTGGTCGAGCACACCACCTTTGGCTTCGACTTCATGTTCGCCCACTGCGAGGCCAACTCGTTCGCGGTCAGCGCCGCAGAGACGGTGGCGGCGGGACAGCTGCTGTGCAAGGCGGGTCAGACCGGCGATGCGACCGCCCCCCACCTCCACTTCGAGATGTGGGTCGGCGGCTGGCAGGCCCCGACGGGGCACCCGATCGACCCGCTGCCCTACCTCGAAGCCTGGGAACAGGCGGGTTGAGCCGGTCGGACCGGCGGCCGTAAGGGCTCCCAGCCCGGCCGGCGACGCGGTAGGATCGGGGGTCGCGGCGAGATAGCTCAGTTGGTAGAGCACACGACTGAAAACAATTGTCCGCTGCCTTCAATAAGCGAGTCGGGTGACCCGGCGTTTCCCCTGCTAATTCGTGGTTTTTGCCCATGCTCAGTTGGGCGTTTTTTGGGCGTTCCGGGGGCGGTTTTGTCGCCGTTGTCCAAAACGTTGTCCAAAACCCCGCGCGTGTCGGCCGTGCTGCCGTAGAACTGCTCGCTGGCCTGCCGGATGAGCCGGTCGAAGGAGGCGCCGTGTTCGCGCTTGGCGCGTTGCTGTAGCTGGTTGTATACGTCCATCGTCATCTTGCTGTCTGCGTGTCCGACCTGATCCATCACGAACTTGATGTCGTAGTTGTTGGCGAGCAGCGCGATCGAGATGTACGTGCGGCGGAGGCTGTGCGGCGTGATGTGGGGAAGGGGTGGCATTCCTCGCCGCTGCATCTTTTCGCTGGCGAGCACGGCGGCCTCGTGGACGATCTCTCCGACCCGCTTGCGACTCATGCGCTGCCCGCGTTCGTTTTGGAAGAGGAACGCCTCGGGGCCGATGTCATTTCCGGCGCGGCGGAGCCGATCGATGTGCATGATGAGCACTTCCGCTAGGTAGGGGCTGACCTCGACGTCGCGGATGCCCGTTTCGGTCTTGGAGGTAGGGATGCGGAAGCGTGCGCCTTCGGCGTCGTGCAGTCGGAGCTGGCCGATGCGGATGCCAGATAGCTCGCTGTTGCGCACGCCCGAGCGCCCAAGGGTGCAGAGCATCGCCTTGCGTCCGACATACACGCCGACGCGCAGCGCGCCGAGGTTGCGGACGTGGAAGTGGACCGTGCCGGGCGCGAGGCCCAGCTCGGCAGCGATTCGTTTCTGGCGCTTGCCGTCGGCGAGCCCGAGCGCGACGGCGGCAGCGGTCGAGCCGGGCCGAGCTTCACGCGCAGCCAAGGCGAAGCGCTCCAGCGCGGGGTCTTGCTCGACTGCGGCATCTTCGACGCAGGCCAGCTCGTCCATCTCAAGGAAGGTGCGCTTGGGCTTGGGGACGTGGACCTTCAGCCGCTTGCTCCGCGCGTAGTTGACGGGGATCAAGTCGTCCTCGACAGCTTCCTCCAGTATCGCGCCGAGACAGCTCAGCAGGTTGCGTATAGAGGCCGGTCCGAGCGGGACGAGTTTGCGGTTGCGCTCGTCGCGGAGGTCCGCGCCAGCATCGAGGGCCTTCTCGAGTTCGTGTGCCTCTTTGATCTTGTGCTTCCTGAATGCTGCGCAGAGTTCCTTGTCGATTTCATCGAGCCGGTAGCGGCCGAAGAACGGCAGCAGGTGGCGGCTGAGCATCGTGCGATAGCCCGCGTGGGTGTTTTCGCTGATCGGCTTTTCACCGATGAGACCTTCCAGCTTTGCCTGTAGCCAGTAGGAGGCGTATTCGTGGAACGTCGGCACCCCGACGAACTGTTTTTCGACTGGAGGCTTCACCTGTGGGCGCTCCCAAATGCCGGCCTCGATGCGGGCGAGGAGGTTTTTCAGCTCGACGCGGCCGGTGCGCTCGCTCCACCCGCCGCGACAGCCGCAGTCGCAGTCGCGCTGCTCGTGCAGCATAAGCGTTTCGCGTTTGCCGTCGGCGGTGAAGCGGAGGCGGAAGCGGAGTGTTCCGTCTACCTGCTGTTCGACCTTGAGGCTCCCTGTGACAGGGCGTGCCATCAGGCACGCCCCTGCACGCAGGGTCTACCGTATGGGTACATCGGGGTTACCTCCCGGTGTCGGGCCGGGGGCGCTGACACGCCGCCCGGCCACCTGTTTGTCGCGTGGATGGTAGCTCCACGTAGGGCAACAAATCAACGCCTGAGCAGCGTTTGTTTGCAGGTTTGCGGCGACGGTTTCGCTTTGGCTCGGGTGCCCGTTTTGGGGTTGGGGTCGAGAGCTGTCCACGGATCGCGTCGAGGTCGAAGCGCAGGCGCCCGTGCTCACCGCCGAGGCGCACGCCGCCCAGCTCAGCGCTGTGCGCGTAGACCCAGTCGCGGTCAACCCCGAGCGTCCGAGCGACCGTCGCGGCGTCAACGAGTCGCGGCTCGCCGTCGGGCTGCTGCTCGCGGAGCAGCGCGACGATCCGGGCGGCGATCATCTCTATGTCCTTGTGGTCGAGCGTCACGCCCGGACCCTCGACCTCGCTCGCTTCGGTGCACCGCATGCGGGACGCCGCCGGCTCACCGCCCAATGCGTGATCCGGGCGCGGGCGATCGGCACGTACTCGGCTTCGCGCTCGATCCCGTGGAAGGGCGCACCCTCGAGCACGGCCGCGATGCCGGTGCTTCCTGACCCCGCGAATGGGTCGAGCACGAGGCCGCCGTGGGGGTTCGTGAGCCGCACGAGCCAGCGCATCAGGTCGATCGGCTTGACCGTGGGGTGGATGTTGGCGACGGGGTTCTCCGCGCATAGCTGCTCGTTGTGGGCGCCGATCTTGAAGGTCTGCACGACGCGGCGGGGTAGCTCCTCGCAGCCCGCGTCGCGCTCGCGGCGCGGTGCCTTCGCGCAATAGAAGAAGCGGTGCCGGTCGCCGAGCGCGCCCGCTGGGCAGCCTGGCGCGCACTGCTCACTCATGCATCCGTCATGGTGGGAGAGTAGGAGGTTCGCCGGCCAGCGTCCCCGCTGGTTGGCGGTGATCCTTTTGCCGTGGTTACGGCCCTCGGTCGGGTGGTCCTCCGTGGTGAGCGGTAGCCGGCAGGCGTCGATGTTCAACGCGCCGGTGCCGTATTTGGCGAGGGTCGCGTCGAGGCTGCCGTTGAGCAGCGGCTTTCGCGCGAGGATGATTGGCTCCCACGAGGGCTTCAGGCCGGTGCCCAGCCCGTCGGGTAGGAGGCGGGTCGCGGGGTAGCCCTGGCCTTGGAGCCACATCAGCACGTCGCGGACTTCGAGGCCGGCTTCTTCCAGGCCGCAAGCGAGGCGATGTGCGGTGCGCGGCGCGGCGAACGCGGCGACATGCCCGCCTGGCTTTAGGGCGCGAAGGCACGCGGTCGCCCACGCGCGGGAGAACTGCTGGAAGCGGTCATATGGGTTCTCGGTCGGCGGCCGACGGCGACGCCTCCCGGCGTTGACGGCGGGGTCGAGGTGGGCCGGTCGGTCCCACTCGAGCCCGTTGACGCCGATGCCATAGGGCGGGTCGGTGACGACGGTGGCGGCGCTGTTCGGCGTGAGCTTCGGTAGTGCGTCGAGGCAGTCGGCGTGAGTAATTCGCCACTGGCGGGGCTGTGAGTTTCGGCGTTGCATGGTTTACCTCCTGGTCGCGGGGCGTTCGAAGACAAGGACGTCTTCGTGGCAGACGAGGTGCCGGCGCTCGCCGCGGGCGAGCGCGTGACGGACGTGCGTTAGCTGGAAATAGGAGGGTCGCGGGAGCAGCCCGTCATCGCGGAGGGTCGCGAGAAGCGCAATGACGTGCTGCTGATACACGAGGCCAAGCCCTTGGCATACGGCGGTCGTGTCGCCAGCGATGTTCCGCAAGGCTGCCCCGCCAGCGCATGTTCTTCGTGACGAGCACGAGGTACCCGCCGGGCTTGAGCATCCGTGCGCAGGCCCGGTAGATCGCCGCCATCGCCGAGAGGTAGCTCTCCCCACCCTCGGCGGTGAGTGCTTCTTCGGTGCTGCCGTAGCGCAGGCTCGCGACGTTGCCGGCACTGTCGCCGTAGCGGCGGATGCGCTTGAGCTGCGCGGCCATCGCGAGATCCCTGGCAGTTACGCGCCGGCCTTCGGACGCGCGGCATCGCGCCATGCCATCGCCGGCCCTCGAGTCCCCTAGAAGGGCGTCGGCGTAGGGAGGCGAGCTCAGCACGAGCGCGGCCGTCTCGGCGTACTCGTCTAGCAGCCCGGCGCCGAGCTGGCGCGCGTCGCCCTGCGTCACGCGCGCTGGCCCCTTGGCTCCTTGGCCTCGCGCGTGCTTCACGTTTTGCGCCGCGAGCGCGGCCCAGCGATCCTCTAGCTCGACGCCGATTCCGTGGGCGGTCGAGGTGGCTCGCCTCCACGACGGTTGTCCCGATGCCGCACATCGGGTCGAGCACCACGTCGCCTGGATCGCTGTAGGCGCTGATGGCTCGCCGTGCGAGCTCGGGCAGCATCTTCGCCGGGTGGCGGTTTGACTCGGGCACGAACCGTCCGCGGCGCTGGCATTGAGCGGAGCGCTGGGCGCACGGCCACACCGTCAGGGGAAGGTTGGCGCAGCGACACGTCGAGGGCGTGACGTTGCCGCGGCGTCGCGGGCGTCCCCGAAGTTCAGTGGTGGCGCTCATGGTTCCTGCTCCTGTGGTCGGGGTTGGCCGAGCCAGTCGACGGGCTGCTCGGGGTGCTGTGCGGTGAGGAAGATCGGCGCGAACGGACCTTTGCTTTCGAGGTCGGCGAGCGCCACGAACGACACGGGGATCGCCCCAGCCCGTGCGGGGTCGGAGGCGTGAAGCGCGAGCGTTCTTTGCAGCCGCTGGCTCATGCGGGCGCGCGACTGATCGGCGAGCACGACCAGGAGGTGCGGCCACGCCCTGTAGTAGCTGCGCCACAGAGGCTCCGCCGAGCTGTCAGCCGAGGCGGTGAACTGCCGGAGTCTCGCGTAACGGGTGATCTTGCTCGCGAGCTGCTCCGCTGAGAGGGTGCCGCGGTCGAGCTCTACGAACCGCTGGTGCAGCGCGAGGCCGCCGTCGCTTGCGGCCTGCAGGTAGGTCAGCAGGGCGTCGGCGATCACGAGCTCGGCGGGTCTTCGCCCTCGCGAGAGCGTGATCGGGTGCGCGACCTCGTTGCGCCACGAGTCCGGGCCGCACTCGTCCCCGCGGTTGCGCGCAGCGCGCACGAACGCGACACCGACCTGATTGACGGCGACCGTGTGCGCCTTCAGCGGCCCTTCGGCCTGCTCACGGGTCGCGACCTTCCGGCGGACCTCCGCGACAGCGCCGGTCGTCTCAACGGCGTCGGCACCGCTGTCTGTCACAAACCAAAGCGAGAGGCGTCGCGGGCTTCGGACACGATCGATGAGGCCGCGGCGCTCGAGCAGCGCCAGCACCGTTCTCGTCCATCGCGGTCCGGTCGACGGCGTGTACAGGTCGTGCAGCTGCGTCGTGCTGAGCAGCCGGTGCTGGTAGACGCCGGCGAGCATCGACGTCGCGATCCTCGGGAGAGGCCGGGGCGGCCTCACGCTCTACCTCCAGCCGGAGATCCCGCTGCGGGCGCGGTCCAGGGCTGATCGTCGGCGACGCGGGCACGTCCGCTGCCGGACTGTCCTTCGAGGTAGGTCTTGATTCGCTCGTCTAGCGTGTCGAGCGCCGCCAACGTGTCCGCTGTGCTCGTGCGGCCTGACGCCTTGTCGATCCTTGCTTGGACGTCAGGTAGAGCGTCTGGATGGAACGCTCCGGCGAACAGCTCCTCGACCGTCTGCCCTTTGAACAGGAACGGCTTCGTTGGCTGCCCTTCGTGGGTCACTTGTGCGATGAACGTCCAGCGCGGAAGGCCGGTGATCGCCGCGGCCGGCGGGTCGCCTCCCCACTCTCGCACGATCAGAGCGGCGGCGTGAGCGTTCAGGGCTGTCGTGATCAGATGCGAGCGGTTCGTCGTGAGCGCGTTCAGCGTCTCGGCGGTCAGCCGCTCGGGGTTCTGGTTCAGCAGCGTCGCCTTGATCGCGTACTTCGCGGTTTGCTCCAGGAGGCCCGCCAGGTTCCCGCCGGCAGCACCGTCGTAGGTCTGGACCTCGTCCAACGTCACGAAGAACGGCCGGCGGTGCTCGGGTGGGATCGCCGCGCGGCCCTTCGCCGCGTGTAGCAAATCGAAGACGAGGAGGTTCGCTATCAGCTTGTCGTTCGCGCCGCCCGCGCCCGGGCACGCGAGGACGATCCGCCCCTCGTCCATCAGGCGCGCAATGTCGTAGCTTGATGACTGCGCGCCGAGCAGCCCGGCGAGCTGCGTCGATGAGCGAAGCCGGTCGATCAGGTTCGTTACCGGCGTGATCGCCTCTTCGGCCATCCTCGGGAACCGCTCGGTAAAGAACTGCCTGCGGGGCGAGGTGAGGAACGGCAGAGCGGCAGCGAGCCAGTCGGGGTTCCCCAAGATCGACGGTATCTGGAAGATCGTCGGCTGCAGGCCCTCGGGGAGCACCCTGGACAGCTCGATCAGCGCGGCTGTCGCCTGCGTCGTCAGCGTGAGCGCCCGGTTGTTGCGCTCGCCCCACTTCAGCGCCGAGGCGAAGGAGTCAACGATCGCCTCGACCCTGCGCTCTGCCGCGTCGGGGCTGAGCCCGCGAGCGGCCAAGAGGTTCCAGCCCGGCTGCCCCTCGCGCGAGCGCGGCCCAACGAGGTCGAGCTCGAACACCCGCTCGGCGAGCTCGGGGTCGGTCAGGCAGCTCTTGACCTTCTGCACCGCGTCCTGGTGCGGGTCAAGGAACATGCCCCCGGCGCCCGAGCGGACGAGGTGGATGAACTGCGTGAGGCCGAGTTCGGTCTTGCCCCACCTCGATTTCCCCGAGCCGTAGGTGAAGAACGAGTCCTCCACCCGCAGCCCGATCTGACGCCCGCCGTCCTCGTCTTCGACTCGGCCGAGCGGGACGAGGTTGGGTTGCCCTTTGAATGTCGGAAGCACTCGCGGTGCCGGATACACCGCTGGGCCGAGGCGCAGCACTTCAGGCGCAGCGCACTTCACCGTCGGTGGCTTCAGTAGCCCCGCCATCTCTCGCGCGGTCACGTAGTCGCGGCGCGCGGGCCTGAACAGCCCGGTCCTCATGCGCCGGTCAAACCAGCCGCGCCGGCCGGGGAGATCAGACCCCGCGAACGCGAGGCCGAGGAACCGCACGCCGACGACGCGCAGCGAGTTCGCCCCGGCGAACCCGTCGAAGCACGACAGCAACCCCTGCAGGCAGCCGACCGCGCGTCCGCGCTCCGGTGAGCAGCAGCGGATCAGCACCTGTAGCCGGAAGAGCGGCTCGGCCTGGACGAGCTTCGCGGCGATCTCCTCACGCTCGGCCCTTTGCTCGACCATTTCCGCCGGGCGGCGACGACCGACGTGCTGCCCTTCGAAGTCGAGGAACCCCTGGCGAGCGGTGGAGGGATCGCGGCTGCGACGAAGGGCCTCCTTCAACAGCCGGCGGCGAAGCCGCCGCCTCGTCGCAGCGGTCGTCGGCAGCAGGTCGATTGCGACCTCCGCGCGCTCGCGGTGCGGAGGATCCAGGCGCGCCAACACCGCGGCGAAGCCCTGCAGCGGATCGGGCGTCAGCGGCAGGTGAGCCAGCGGTTCGCTGCTCGGGCGGGCCAGGCGCAGCTCAGCGCGAACGACCTCCACCCGATCCGGCCCCTTCGCGGCGGGCTCGGGGTTCGGCTCGACCGCCTGCACCTGCACCCGGTCAAACGCTCCGAGCGCGGAGCGCACCGCGGGCAGCGCCCGCTCGGGAACGCTCAGCGAGTAGCGCATCCGGCCCTCCCCGTCGGTATCGAGTAGCACCCGCACCGCCCTCGCGCGAGGATCAAACCAGCCGCCGACCAGCCTCCGAACCCGCGAGAGCTGAGCGGCGCAGCGCAGCACCGCATCGAGGGTCGGATCGAACGAGTCGGGCGCGAGCACAACCAACCGCACCCGCGAGCGCAGTGCCCGCCGCGTGACGAGGACCCGCGCCGCGAACGCGAGCGCAGCGACGGCGCCCGCCGGTATCAGCACCAGCGGCGCGAGCGCCTCCGCTCTCGCGAGCGGGTCGAGCGACGCCCCGGCCGACCCGATCAGCGTGAAGATGGCGAGCCCGGCGACTAGGACCAGCAGCGGCCGGACGTCCTGATCTTGGCGGCCAATCACAGCGCACCCCCTCGCGCCCGCGGCGGCGCCGCGCGCCGCCGGCCGTTACGCCATCTGCCGGCAGGCCGACGCGACAGCGTCGGGGGGGCGGCGCAACACTGCCCGGTAAACGCTGCCAGCACCGCGAAGGCATGAGCGGGACTCCGACGCGCGAGGCCCGCGGGAAGGCGACGACGACCAGCGACGACACGATACGCAGGCGGCAGCACGGGGCGCCACCGGCACGTCACTGGGACCCCTACCGGGTGGAGCAGCCAGCGGCGGGCTACCCCAACGGGATCAGTCAGCGGCAGCGAAGGTTTAGTGCTCGGGTGGAGCGCGAGCCGCCAGCTCCATCCAGTCAGCGCAGGAGGGGAGGTTGAGTCACTAGCGGACACAGAGATGTCGCGCAGCGAGCTTGCCCAAAAAGCCGCGTCTGTGCAGGGGAAAGCCCCGCCTCCCGCGCGTGGCGAAGGGAACCGCAAACGGACCCGCAGACGGACCCTCAAACGGACCCTGAAGCGGACCCTCAAACGGAACTCGCCGCTCACGGCCGGGGCCTCCGACTAGTGGCGCGACGGCGCGTGCGCGACGAGGGCGTGGAGGCGTGCTGACGCGCCTCGCACGATTCGCAAAGTATCCCCGGCCGGCGGCGTGTGATCTCGCCCGCCCTGTTGCCGTGGGCGTCGTAACCGCCCCACCGACACCAACGGACTCCTGCCGCCTCGGCCTCACGCTCCAGTCCTTCGATGCCCGAGAAGAACTCCGGGTAGAGCGCCTTGAGCATTGCGCGCTCCTCGCCGGCTTTCGCGAACGCTCCGCAGTTGCACTCTCCCGAGCGGTGCAATAGGGCCGCCGCTGGGCTCTCGGGGATCTCGTGCGCAGCGCGGTACTCGCGCATCTGCTGGTTGGTCCAGTCGATCAGTGGGCTAGCGAACACCGCCGAGGTAGATCCGAGGCGGCCCGTGGCGGGACGCTTAGCGCGCCGCCGGGACTCTGCGCGGCGGATGCCCGAGAGGAACAGCACCCGTGCTGAGCGCGGATGGCCCTGCTTGCTGTCCCTGAGCAGCGCGAGGATCTGTCGTTCCTTGAGCCGGTTGTACGCGCGGCTGTGCTCGCCGGGGCCGGGGAACCCGTGCGGGAGCTGTCCGAGTCCGCCACCGGAGGCCCTTCCGTAGCGGAGTTCGTCCGCTCGAATGAGACCGTCGATGCTGAGGGCTGGGTCGCGGTCGTGCGCGGCGATGAACCGCGCCCACCACACGAGGTCACCGAGCACCATCGTGCGGTACGCATCCCCGGCTTGGAGGACCCGCAGCGGCTTTCCGATCCATGCCGCGAACTCGCGGACAAACTCCGCGACACCGGGGACCGCCGTCCCGGTGTCGATCCACGCGAGCTGCTGGTAGTGCTCGCGGCAGCGGTGCGCGAGGACCGTGCTGTCATTGCCGCCTGAGAACAGGCAGAACGTCGCGAGCGGCTGATGCTCGCGCTTGGCTTCAATAACGATCCTGTCGGGCGCCTCATCCCCGACGCTCACCCGCGGCGCGGCAGCGTATGTGAGGTGTGCGCGTATCTCCCACAGCGTCTTGCGCTCAAGCGGATGACCGTCTGTGCGTGCCCGGCCGCTGAGCGGCCTGCTCCACCGCCCACCGCCGGCCGGGCCTACCTCAAGGAACCCGGCGGCGCGTAGCGAGGCTCCGCCCTCTCGCGGCAGCGTGTAGGTGATGAGCTGCTGGTATCCGAGAGCCTTCACCGACCGCCACGCCGCCCGGTAGAGCATCGAGCAGGCGTTTGGTGTCCCGTCGGTGCAGCAGCGCGTCACCTCGGCCGTGCGTCGGTCATCGAGCAGCCGCGCGAGCGGCCTGCCGACGATCGCCACGCCGCACATCCGGCCGTGTGCCTCCACGCCTACGACCGCGATGCAGCCGCGAACGGGCTTGTGGTGGCGGTGATGCTCAGCGACGAACGCGTTCGCCTCGCGCAGTCTCGCCGGCCGCACGCTCAACACCGAACGCCTCCCGGTACTCATCGTCCGCTCGCCTTGCCTCAAGGTCTGCTGGCGTGCAGCGCCGCTCGGATGACGTGCAACGCGAGCGGCGGCGGGACGGCGTTACCGACCTGCTCGAACTGGCGGGTCCGAGAGCCTTGCCACGGGTAGCCAGCGGGGAAGCCTTGGAGTGCTGCTGCTTGCTCGACGCTCACCCGGACGGCGTTTGCGCCGCGCCGCTGCTCGTAGCGGCCGGGAGGGTCGCTCGAGTTCTGCTTGTGGCCCGGCGGGTGGACCCGTGTGTCGCACGCGACGGTCGTCGCGGGACGCTTACCCGCCCAGACTGGGGTACCCTTCGCGAGCCCGGCGGCGAGCATCGTCGGCGCGGGCTGGCTGATCGGCCGGGGCCTCGCGCCCCCCTGGCGGGTCTCATAGGCGCAGGGAATCCACGCGACGGTGTTCGCGCGGTGCCCGAAGTGGACCGTTGGTGCGGGCGCGCCGCTCTCGCGGACAGCGGCGTTCGCTTGAGTGCCGTTCCGCCATGCCCATCGGCCATCCTCGACACCGCCTGGGTTGGCCTCCGGGGTGATGCCGTGCGCCTGCCAGCGGTTGACCCTCGTCGTGACCACCTGCGCGGGCGAGTCGGTCGGGTCGAAGCCCTCCTCGATCCGCTGGCCGCTTCGCCGGACCTGCACACAGGGCTTGCGGGTCCACGATCGTGTGCGGGCCGTGAGCGTCGGCGCGGGATTGCACGTGGGCCTCCGATCGCGCTTTCGATACGGGACTGTTTCGCTCTTGCTCGCCTGGTTGCTCGGCGTGTCGGTGCGCCGCGGGAACCCGACTTCCTCACCGCCCGTCCAACCGAGCGCCTGCGCCATGCTCACCCACGGCAGGAGCGCCGCCTCCTCCTCGTCTGGGACGTCTTTGCGGCGAGGGTGATACGAGCGGTGCGTCCGCGCAGGGAGACTGACTGGCCCGTCGAGGGAGGCGATCAGGAACGCCCGTTTGCGGGTCTGTGGAACTCCGTAGCGCTCAGCGCTGAGGATGCCTGTGGCGGTGTGGTAGCCGTGCCCGGCGAGCAGGCTGGCGAACAGGCTCCATAGCTCGAGGACGGCGGGGACTTGCTCGAGCGCGACCCACCTCGGCTTCAACGCGAGGGTGTAGCGCAGCGGCTCGACCGTGAGGAGCGACCGTGGGTCTTTGCAGCCTTCTCTCCATGCGCGGCGGCTGTCGTTGCCGGCGGCGAGCTCGTGAGCGCACGCGATCACGAGCGGCCTATCAGCCCGGCCGAGTCCCTTCCCGGCGCTCGAGTATGCCTGGCAGGGCGGGGAGCCAACGATCCCCCACACAGGGCCAAACTGTTTCGGGTCGAGCTCGGCGACGTCCGCCATGAGCCGCTCGTGGCCGGCTGCTTTGGCGGTTTGGCAGGCGGAGGGGTCGGTCTCTATGCCGAGCGCTTTTAGCCCGAGCATCTTGAGTGCCTCCTCCCAGCCGCCCGCGCCAGCGAACAGGTCCAGGATGCTCCCGGGCTGCCTGCTGGGGCGGCGGCTTCTCCGGGAGGCCGTCGTCGTCCGTGACTGTGGCATCGAGATTCCTTTCTCGAAGAGGCGCGGAGCAAAGGCCCGAGCGCCATTTGTATTAGCTTTGATCGCACCGTGGGCCTCATGCCTTCGGTGCGGGGGGTTGGGCGTACCCGTAGATCGGGGCCGTCTCGCCGGCCTTGGCTGCGTCGGCGGGGTTGAATGGGCCGACGCGGGTGACCTTGTTGGCGTAGTTCCCCTCGATGGTGGTGATCTCCCCGTCTGGCAGGAGGCTTTGGACGATTCCTACGTGCGCGCTGTCGCTGGGGCCGCTGCCGTAGAAGACGGCATCCCCCGGGGCCGGTCTCGCGGTGGGCGGGAGGACGCGCCCGCTGTTTTGCTGTGCCCAGGTGTAGAGCGAGCCGGAGTAGCCGTAGAGGGCGGTCGCGCCGGGGAGCGCTACTCCGGCGTGCTGCCAGACCCAGGAGACAAAGAGTGAGCACCACTCCTCACAGGGGCCGTAGATGGTGCAGTTGGACCCTTCGGGGTGCTCGGTTTGTCCGAGCTGGCTTTCGGCGATCTTGACTATCTCCGGGCTGCTGGCCGCGCCTGGGGTGAAGACGCTCGCGCTGCAGCTCCCCGCCTGGCTCGATACTGGTTCGCCGAGGGGCGGGCTTGTGGGTGGGGGTGAGCCGTTGCCGGTGAACCCGTACTGCACAGCGCGGGCCATGACCTCTTCGGCGTAGGCGACCGTCGTGTCTCCGCAAGCTCCGTAGTAGCGGCAGGCTGCCTGGTGGTATTCCGCGTAGGAGCCTCCGGTTGGTGGGGCGCCCATGTCCTGCCGGAGGATTCGTGCGGCGGTGTAGATCGCATCGGCCGGGTCGTTCACCGACAGTGGCTGGCGGGGGTCGGCGTTGACGGCGTAGCGTTCCCACAGCGTCGGGCCGGGGCCGGGGCTGCACGCGCTTGCACGCACGAACGCGATTTGCATCGGGCCGGCGCACCCCGAGCTGTTCGTGCCGGCGCAATTGCCGTTGCTGCACTCCTGCGCGCCGATCGACGCGAGAAAGCTCCAGTCGATGTCAAACCTCGTGCCGGCCTGCTGATAGAGCCTTAGCCGTGCCGGAGGGATGCTTTGCAGCGCATACGCCGAGGGCGCTGGGCCGCTCACGGCCGCTTCGGCTTCTCCGGTTGTTTGGCAGCCGGTGAAGCTCGCGCCGAGCACCGCGACCGCGACCGCGAACGTCGCGAGGACCGCGAGCCCAACCCCACCCAGGCCACAGAGCAGCCAGAGCCGAATGCCGGTGCGGTCAGGCTTCATCAGCCTTCCTCCACCGACGCGACGAGCAGACGACCAGCGAGAGGGGAGAGCTGTAGCCCGACGGTGTAGTCGACGAGGCCCCCGTCGTTGACTACCGCGCGCACCGTTACCGCACCGTTGAGAGCGGTCGGGGCGGTGGTGAGCGAGAGGACCCGGGGGTGCGCGGCGAGCATCGCGGGAGACACCCGCGCTGGGTGCGCCTGCAGCGAGCGCATCAGTCCCCCGGTCGCGTCTCGGATCGAACCGGCGCTGCCGTGCCGGTAGACGAAGTCCAGGTAGCCGGCGAGAAAGGTCTCGCTCGCCCGCTTAGCTTCGGGAGCCGGTGTGCCGCTCGCGGCCACGCTCACCTCGTGGCGGGTAGCCAGAGGAGCGGTGTGCCGGGTGGGGCGGTTTGAGGGAAGCAGGAGCGCGACGGTGCTGAGGCCGGCGGCGATGATGAGCAGTAGGCGTGGCCGCTCGCGGTCGTTGATCGGACGCTCCAGCAGGGATGGGAAGAGGCCCCTCACAGCAGAACCCCTCGGCTGGCGGTGAGGCTGGCGAGTGCGAGCAGGTGGCGCCCGGTCGCTTCGGTGATCTGAAGGACGGGTGTCGAGGCCCGGTAGAACGGGTCGAGAACGAGACAGGCCCCCGCCCGGTTGCTGTGGGGGCAGGTCGCTCGCCGCCGGTCTGGGTCGCTCTCGCCGGGCCGGGCGCGACGGTAGGGCGCCCCGCACGCTCCGCACGCCAAGGGGGAGCTGCCGGCGAGCACACACCTGCGCACGAGCTGGAGCTCACGCGGAGCAGGGCAGCTCGCTCCCCGAGCCAGAGTTCGCCCGGCTAGCGAACAGGCATTGCGGGGTGGGCGGGGGACGCCTGGGTAGGTGTCGCAGAAGTAGCGTGGTGTCTTGCTCAGTAGGTACAGCCGCGGTGCTCGGGGTGCGGCGAGTGGTGAGCCCCACCGGGGGGTCGGCTGCTGGTGCCAGCCTTCGCGGTGAAGCTCATCGAGCAGCGGCTGGGAGCCGGGAGGGCTGAGCAGGAGCCAGAGAGTGCCGTCATCGCGCAGGACCCGCCGGGTCTCGCGCAGTACCGCGACCGTGCCGGATATCTCGATCGGGGCTGGGTTTGTGATGCAGGCTTGTGCCCAGCGGTCGGGTAGCTCGCAAAGGACGGCCAGGGGGTGCTGGGTTTCGATGCGCGAGCTCATCAGGCGCTCTCCTCAGTGGTTGGGGTCTCACCGGCTCCCAGCGCGAGCTGTGGCCGGGCGGGCGGAAGGACACTCGGCGCCTCGACCGGCAGCGGTGCTGGGGATGGCGCTGGGCCGGGCTCAGGCACGGGTGGTGGGGGCGCCCCTGTGTTGGGGCGCCCCCCGGCGCTGGCCACTGGTGGGGCGTGTCGGTGCAGGCCGGTCATCCGCGCGAGGCGGGTGAGGTAATAGAAGCTCTGCAAGCGGCCCGCCCCATCTCCCGCGGCCTGTGGGCCGGCAGTGGCGGTCAAGAGGTCGCTGGTGATCCGGTTGCGCTGCAGGAACACCGTCCACAGAAACGCGGCCTGCAGCGAAAAGGCCATCAGCCACCCGAGGTTCGAGGTCGCGTCGTCCAGGGCGGCTGAGACGACGAGGACGATCGCGAGGATCAGGCTGTAGATCACCTTCCGGGCGAGGAACCCCGCGAGCTTCCCCAGCCACCCCTGGAAGAAGGCATGGCCCCGGCCGGGGAACACAGCGAGCAGCAGCGCGACCGGCGCGAGCATCAAGAAGACGAGCAGCAGGATCTGGGCGAGGATCACCCCGGCCGCGAGCGCACCGAGCAGCAGGAACGCCCCGAGCTCCCCGACGAAGATCAAAGCTGTGAGGCCGAGCCGCTCGTACTGGCCGCCCTTGCCCATCGCTTCGACCGCGGGCTTATCCGCCGCGCTCAGCGCGTAGCTACCGTCCCGCTTCGCCGGGTCTGAGTTGGGGAGGTCCGCGGTGTCTGCGTGTTCGAGCGCCTGGTGCTCTGAGTTGCGTGCCGAGGACTGGAAGGGGTAGGCGAGGAAGTGCTCGGCGTACTTGTTGCGGTCGTTGATGCACGTCTTGCCTTCCCCATGCACTTCCACACCCGTTTCGAGCTGGGAGGCGAGGCGGGTATCTTCGGCCGGGCTGGCGCTCAACGGCCGGACTGGGACTGATCTGCCGGCGGGGTTGGTGCAGTGCTCGATCCCGCCGAACTCGAGGACCGTCCAGGGGTCAAGGACGAGCATCTTGAAGAGCTGGTTCGAGGCGGCGCTCTTGGCCTGCTGTTCACCACTCAGGCTCCCCGTGCTGGTGAGCGACAGCAGCGCGGTTGAGAGTTCGTTTGAGAGCCGGCTCGCCGGGGCGATCGTCGCTTGAGGCTGGGTGACGATCCCGATCGCAAGGACGCAGTAGAGGAGCGAGAGCGCGAGAGCGCTCGCGGTCTCTGTGTAGCGGCGCTGCACGAGCGCCTTCCACATCGCCCAGCAGCCCGCAGCCAGCACGGCGACGATCAACCACGGAGCACCGAACGTGCTGGTGTACAGGTTGTGGATCGCGCTGGCGACTGGGGTCAGCGCACCGGAGCCTGGGGTGCCGTTCCCGTTGAGCAGGTCGAGGCTGAACGCGAAGGAGAAGAGAGTGATGACTGCGTTTGCGAGGAGCGCCGTCGAGAGCCAGATGACCTGCGCGATGAAATACGCGATCAGCGGCGGGACACCAGAGACATCAACGCCGCTGAAGACACCGACGCTGATCCCAGGGAAATACTGGTCGAGCTGATAGTTCGCCAGCGGATAGCGACCGGCCCATCCGCCCGCGGAGAGCTGGGAGGCCGGCGCGATGTTTTCATACACATCCGCCGAAGCCACCTGGCCAACAAGAAGGAACGCGAGCACACCGAACGCGAGCACCCAGAGCAGCACACAACGACGCCCCTTCACCAGCGAGTGGAGGCGTCTCATGATTTGCCGCCTTCATCCGGTGTCGTTGTGAGCGCCGTGAGCAGGCCGGGTGCTGGGTCGACCTGGAGCTGTTCGATGCGGCCGTCGAGGTCGCGCATCAGGCAGCGCCCCTCGTGCATCTCGAGCATCAGCCGCACCAGCTCCGGGCTCTCCGAGTCGAGGTCAAGGAGCGCGAGCGCACGGCTGGCCTCCGCGGGCGCATCGACACCGAACAGGAGATAGGTACCGATCAGCTCAGCGAGGTCACGCAGGTCAGCGGTACGCTGCGTACCGAGCAGCACAGTCGCGTTCAAAGCACGGCCGAGGCGCAAGAGCCGGTCGATGATCGCGCGGCCCTGCGAGGTCGCAAGCAGGAACCAGATCTCATCCAACAGCACCACCTTGTGCCGCGAGCGGTCAGTCGAGATCAGCCGAAGCGCATAGGCCGCGACGAGGGTGAGGGTCGCTACCGACACCCGCTCGGAGCGGGTGTAGTCATCCCTAGAGGTATGCGGCTCCGGCAGCGAAAGGCCGGGGGTACGGATCGTGATCAGCGAGCGTGCTGCGCGGACCACGTTCTCATCGCCGCTCCCGAACCCGAGGCGCGCGACACCGAAGTCGCTCAGTACCTCAAGCGCTTCCCCAGCCTCACGTGCGGCGCCCGTACCCCCACAGAGGATCTTCACGACACGGAGGAGCCCGCGGGCGCCTTCACGCACGGCATCCCGGACAGCACGGGCGATTGCGTTCTCCCACGCGGCGGGCGGGTCACGCAACAGCTCGATCAGATACGAGCACGCCAGATCCTCGCGTAGGTCATCCAGCCCGATCGCGAGCGGGTCAAGGCGCCCCCGCTGCGACGGGTCACCCGAGAGCTCAAGCACCTGGAGGTCGGATGTGAGCTCGGGAAGGTTCTCCCAGCCGTGGTCGGGCTTCGGGTCGAAGTCCACGACCAGGCTCCCGCGCCGGTGCGCCGCATACCCGATCGCCTGCGCCGCCACAGACTTCCCCGACCCCAGGGCGCCGACGAGCAGTACCGCCGATGCGCGGTTCTCCCGCGGGGCCTGCATCGGGTCATAGCGCACCGGCCGCCGCGCCCCCACGGGGGTGTAGCCGAGATACGGGCCACGCTCAGAGCCAACAGCCCGCGTGGCGGTTGGGACCATCGCCCCGAACTGCTCGACGGTGAGCTGCTGCACATAGTCACCCGTCACACCCCCATCGGGGCGCGGGAGGTGATCGAAGAAGATCTGGTGCTGAAGCCCAGCCGGGCGGTGAAGAGTTACGTCGCCGTACTGCTCGCGCAGCACACCGACCCGCCGCTCAAGCTCCTCCTCGCTACCTGCTCCGATGGCGAGGGAGAGCCAGCCGGTGAGCATCGCCGGATGCGCACCGGACTGGAGCTTTGCCTCATACTCCCGCGCCAGCGCACGGTCCTCCTCAGCCTGCAGGCCCGGCCCGAACGCCGAGCCCTCAAGCTGCTCGCGGTAGGCGTTCTCGACATCAGCGATCCTCTTACGAACCTGTGTAAGTGCGGCGCGGTTCCCGAGCCACCGGCAATGAAGGACAGCGTCCACCGGGAAGGAGAGACCCTCCAATGGTGCGAACAGCAGCTCAGCGCCGGCACCCGGAAACTGCGGTGAGTCACCGAGCGCGCCGAGAGCGAGCATCGCCTGGACCGAGCGGCCCTCCTCACCATCAACGACCAGGGTCCGCTCGTGCTCGCAGATCGCGCAATTCGCGCACCGCCACAACACCGACTCAAGCGGCTCAAACGCGCCCTCCTCGTCGGCCGCCTCGATCTCCAGCGCCTGGGGCTCCCAGTGCCCGTCCAGCGCGGGCTCGCCGACCCCGCGCGATGCGGCTCGTCGCAAAAGCCACTGAAGCTCTACGGTCCTCGCGCGGCGCAGCCCGAGGACCGTAGAGAGGCGCTCGTAGACTCGCTGCTCGCTGCCGGCAAGCTCGCGCAGACGTCCGGCTGGGATCGGGGCGCCCGTGCCGATACCGGCGAGGCCCTCGATACGGCCACGCACCCGGTCACTAGCCCGCAGTACCCCCGCGCCGAACCCGGACGGGGCCATATGGGAGAGCGAGACCCCGAGATAGCACTCCGCTACATGCGAGCCGAGCTGACCCAGACGCTCCCGATGGCCCTGAAGGAACGCCCGCCAAACCTCCGGGTCTCCGTGACGACGATCCAGTAGCCCCTGCGTGTGATCGACATAACCCTCGGCGGGGTAGGCGCGGTTGACTCGCCACACACTGAAGTCCGCGCCGATCGTGTGTGCCAACCGCTCAAGGCGACGCTGAAGCTCCCACTTCCCCTGAACCTGAAGGAATGGGTAGGAGACCATCCCCAGCCGGTAAAGACCAGCCGCCCGATCGCCGTGGCCGAGGAGGATGTTCTTGTGCGCGTAGCGCACCGGGAAGCGCATCACGGCCGCACCTCCAAAACCTGCCCGGCACCAAGCTCGATGACCTCCGCGCGGATCTCCCGCTCGCGCATCCGGTGCCCCTCAAAAGGCCTGGCGACATGCCTACCCCGCCGCGGCGTCAACACCATCTCGCGGCCAAAGACCACCCTCGCGGGGCCATGCACCCGCCCGTGGTGCAACACCGGGAAATGCTCATCCGGTGCGACCCACACCCGCGGCGCCCACAGCGCCAGCTCATCATCAACAACCACCGGCCGCTCAAGCGAGCGCCGCACGGCACGCACCCGCAGCAGCAACCTCGAAAGCAGATACCTGTGGGCGCTTCGGCCATCCGGCGCTAGCTGCCCAGCAGCCGTCGCGACCATCCCCGGCAGCACCAAAAGCCGCAAAGGCCAATCCACCCACCCCAACAAGAACCCACAGACCTGGACCGCACAAGCCGCGAGCGCTCCGGCCGCGAGCGCTCCCTGCCAGCCACGCCAGCCCGCGCCTAGGGCCGCTCCGATCGCGCCCGCCACCAACGTGAACAGCAGCGAGCGCGAGCTGAGCACCAACACCAGCACGAGCGTCCCGAACGCCCACACCAGCCAGTCCAAAGGCAGACCACCCGGGATCGGCAAACGCCGGCCATCTATCTGGTAAATCCGCCGGTCAGGCTTGAAGATCCGCTGGTAACTACGGATCGTTGCAGGAGAATCACTCACCGGAAATCCTCCTGCTCACCCGAAGACCTGTTTGCCGATAGCTTCAGCGGCCTTCGCGATCTCATCCGGCGCGAACACCATCCACGCCACCACGATCGCCGCAAACAAAAACGTTGCTAGCTCGATGTAACGGCGATTCCACAAAAACACGAGGCTGAAAGCAGCCACGATCCCGCCGTACACATCACCCGCATAGCCCTTCAACAGATTCCCGACGTTCTGCCCCACATTGCTGCCGGCAGCAAGCGCTGCAGGAGCACAAACGCCGAACAGCATCAGGAGGACAACCGCGGCACCAACCAGACACCGGGTGAACGCCGCCAGCGGACCACGAAACCGAGACTCACTACCTACTACACGCGATATGTAAGTGAAAAGTGTCATCGCGGCAGTTCTACGCCGCGAATCACTTAATGTATATACACCTCCCCACTACACATGATTCACGTTATGTACAAACAGACATCGGTAGATACCACGCATCAACGCACGGTCTGCTGAGCTGGACAGCCCCTCCCGACAGAGACGATGCGCTTACACGACGCACCGGCGTCAGCAATCAATCACTCGCGGAGACCCGCGTCCAAGGCCCGGTATCAATACGGTCAACTTCCGCGGGCATCTCTTCGCACCACCACGATTCGCGCAACCAACATCACCCGGAAACGCAATGCGCGAGCTATCCACTTTCCGGCTGCCGATGACAGTCGCTGCTACGCAACTGGTCGGCCGTAGCGGTCCTCGATACGAACGACGTCGTGTAGCTCTGGTGTTGAGACCTCGAGGATCACAGCGTCCTCGAGCGCTTCGATCGTGTGCACGACGCTCGGGGCGTTTCGCCATACCGCGCCAGGTTCCAGCACTTGGCGTTTCAGTGTGGCTGCGCTCTCACCTTGTTCGAGCACGAGGCGACCGAAAAGGAGATAGCTGGTCTCGTCCTTCAGCTCGTGGTACTGCACGGAGAGGCTGTGCCCTGCGTTGACGCGCAGGATCTTGCCCGCGTAGCGGTCCGTGTGGGCATACCAGAGCTCGCTGCCCCACGGCTTCATCACCTCACGCGGAAGATCGGCACTCATCCGGGAAAGAGTACGCGTTCGTAGACGCGGTAGCGGCGCTTGATCTCGCCGCCCATGCCTTCCATCGCGCGGTTCATCGGCGTGTTGGTCTCGAGTATCCAACCCATCTCGCCGCCCTTCTGTGGGGTGCGCTCAGCGGCGTCGAAATGCATTTGGTAGAAGCGGGCGGCGACCCCGGTGTGCTGGTAGGCGGGCTTGACACCGAGGGCGAATACGCGCACCGCGTCGATCTTGGGTTTCTCGAGTAGCGCCGTGATCCACCCGAACGGGAGGAGCCGCCCGTTGAGCTTTGAGAGGACCTGGTTGAAGTCGGGGAGTGTCAGGGCAGCGCCGACGATCTCGCCTGTATCTGTTTTTTCGGCGACCATCGCCCAGTTCTCATCCAGGACGGGTTTGAGGTCTTTGGCGTAGTGGCGGACCTCCTCTTCGGTGAGGGGCACGAATCCCCAGTTGCGCTCCCAGCTGGCGTTGTAGACCTCAAGGAACCGGGTGACCTCTTGTTGTAGGTCGCGCTTTTTGAAGTTGCGGCAGACGATCCCGTGCTCGGACTCGAGCCGGTCGGCTGCCTGCCAGATCGCGGGGTGCACTTTCTCGCGGCCCGTGACGTCCAGGCTCCACATGAAGAGGTCCATCGCCTTCGCCATCCCTGCATCGTGCTCGATGAGTCGCTGGTAGTAGGGGGGATGCCAGGGGCAGAGGATGAGCGGTGGGTACTCGTGCCCGGCGATCAGCACGCCGATCTCGTCGTTGGTCGTGAAGTCCATCGGGCCGAGCATCCTGCCGCGGCCACGCTCGCGCAGCCAGCCCCCGGCGGCCTCCAGCAGCGCGCGCGCTGCCTCGGGGTCATCCTCGCACTCAAACCACCCGAACATGCCCCACTCGTTCTCCTGGAAGCGGTTGAAGTTCTCATCGATATGCGCGCTGATCCGCCCGACGGGCAGCCCGTCACGGTAAGCGAGGAAATACTGCGCCTCGGCGTGCTTGAAAAACGGGTTCTTGTCCTGATCGAGGCGCTTCTTGAGGTCCATCACAAGCGGCGCGACCCACATCGGCTCATCGCGATAGAGCCGCCACGGGAGTTTGATGAAGGCATCCAGCTCGCGCCGGCTTTTGACGGGCCGAATCTCGACAGGCATCTCGGCGAACCGTAACTGTCTGTCTCGCAGCGATGCTGGCCGGGTGCGCTATATGCCTCGCGGACTGGGGGTGGCCAGCGGTCTTGCCGCAGGCGCTCCATCTGCGCTTCGGCGTCAGTGGAGAAGCTCGCCGATGCGCTCGGGCAGCTCGCGAGGGGTATCAACTATGGTCTCGGCGCCCGCGTTCGTTAGCTCGTGTGTGCTGCCGATGCCCCAGGACACGCCGATCGCTGGGATGGCGCATGCGTGTGCGCCGAGAACGTCAAACGACCGGTCTCCGACCATTACCGCGCGCGAAACGCCGAGCGCTGAAAGAGCACCACGGATCGTTTGCTCCTTCCCCTCGTGGTGGGCGTCGAGATCAGGGGCCGCGACATGCTCGAAGGCATCTCGAAGTCCGAGCGCTTTGAGTAGCGGCTCCGCGAACGCCAGCGGCTTTGACGTCGCGACCGCGAGCCGGTAGCTCGCAGCGAGCGTGTCAAGGACCGCAGGGACATCAGCGAAGACTGGCGTTTCCCGCAGCGATGCCACGCGGTATCGAGCGCGGTAGCTCGCCAAGCAAGCAAGGACAGCTCGCGAGTCCTCCGGATACCCAGTTAGCTCCGCGAACGCGACCGTCAGCTGCGGCCCGATGAACCGCTCAAGCGAGTCGCCGCTCGGCCGCGCGAACCCCTGCACATCAAGCGCATGGCCAATGCAGCTACTGATCGCCACACGCGAATCAACAAGCACACCGTCGAGATCAAACAGAACCGCGGTTTCCGAAAGACTCTGCACGCAGCCATCATCCTGACACCCGCATAGCGCTTGCGCTCATCGGACAGCGGGGTTTGACGGGTTGTGGCCTCGCAGCGACTGGCGACGTTCGCACCTCGGCGATCAAGCCATTGGAACCCGAGAAGCGTCACACGCGTGATCCTCGGTTCCCCGCGGCTCGAATCAGGTCTCGCGGTTAGGCGATTGCCTCCGCGGTGGGCTGGCTAGCGAGCATGTTGCTGGGAGAAGGTGGTTGATTCAGCGATATTCGAGACGCCTTCGCCATGAGATGGTGCCCGCCGGGGAGCCGGCTGCAGCTGTGCGCAGTTTGCGCTGACACGCTTCGCTCGACCGTGCTGGCATGATCCAACTCCTTGACTTTCGAGTCCTGGCTAGCTTTACTGCGCTCGGTGCACTGGGGGTTATCGCCGGCCGCGAGGGACTTGCGTGTACTCCGCGGAGGTCGGCCGCACCTCGTGTTGCTCGTTGCTTTGATGGCCGGTGTGGTGTCGCTTGGGGCTCCGGGCGTGTCGTTTGGTGCGTCTGCGCCGAGATTCGGGCTGCTCTCGTTGGAAGTAGGCGAAGATACCACCTCCACGCAGGCTGATACTGCCCAGGCGGTGATCAAACCCGAAGGTTCGCGAACGGAATACGAGTTCTGGCTGGAAGGTCCGCGCGAAAGCGCCTTCTGCCAGGTGCAGGCGCCGTGCGCGCCAGTTACGCTCAGTGACTCGGGGTACATCGAAGCTGGCGTCGAGGAAGAAAAGGTCGATGCCCACGTGATCGGCCTTGAGGGGCCTCGCTTCTACACGTGGGGAGTGATCGCGCGGAACTCCGATGGCGTAGCGGAAAGCGAAAGCTCGATCTTCCAGACCAAGCTCCCGCTCCCGGTCAACGAAATCATCACCTACCATCCGGAACAGCCTGCCTGGATCGCCGAATCGGATCAGCGATCAGCTGAACTGAGTAGCGCTGAATATCGGGCAGCGCAAAAAGCTAAAGCGGAACAGGAACAAGCTGCCCGTGAAGCTGCCCTGCGCGCACCCGAGCCGGCACCCGTAGCGCCGCAGTGTGTCGTGCCGTCACTGACCGGCCATAGCCTTGCAGGCGCGCGCAGGCTGCTCGCTCAAGCGCACTGCAAGCTCGGGCACGTCAGCTATCCCCGCCGCCGTCACGGGAGCCTCCACATCGCCAGGCAGAATCCAGCGCGCGGCACCATGCTCGCCGCCGAAGCGACCGTCTCGATCCGTCTCACCCGCTAGGCCTCTTCGCCAAGCGCCTGAGTACGTTCGGATCTTCATGGTGGTGTCGGGGCCCCAGGTGCATTGGACCGCGCAGCACGCCTGACTGCCGTCCACTACCCTCCGATGCTGACGAACGTCCGCCACATTTCGGTCGGCCACTCGTAAATCAGCCACTCAGGAGTCGGGCGTGGCCAAGTATGACCGACCGCGTGCTGTAGACAGCCCCCAAGGCCGACGGAAATAGTTAGGCAATGAGCGCCGAGGACGACTACAAGACCGAGCTAGCCCAATACCTACAGGGCCTCGGTGCGAACGTGCGTCGCCTCCGAAACACGAACAGGCCGGGCCTCTCGCAAGAGGAGCTGGCCTACCGGGCCAGAACTGCACCGCACCGAGGTCGGGAAAATCGAGCAAGGCCACGTCGAGCCGAAGCTCACGACGCTCGTCCTCTTCGCCGAGGTACTCGGGGTCTCCCTCAACGAGCTCGTACAGGGCCTTCCCGTCCCCGCCCAGCGCAAGCCCCCCAACAAACAAGCCGCCTACCGGAGCTAAAACCAGAGGGCATCCTTGAGATCGCCACAACGACCACAGGCCCCGATCACCGACCGCAAAGCCGAGCGAGAACTGTTCTTCTGGACCGGCTTCCAGACCCTACGATTCCTCGTAACCACAGCCCTCGCGATCTGCCTCATCCTCACGCTAATCGAGCACGGCTCGCTCATGGAAAACCTCCTAATCCACTCTCTCCGAGGGCAGCCCTAGCTAACCGTGGCCCCATCCCGATCTCAAGGCCAGCAAGGCACCTGAGAGCTCACGCGAAGGGCTAGTGGGACCTCAGCCGGTGGCGATCCCAGTGAGCCCTCCGGGCACCGCCCGATGCGGAGCCGGTCGCAGCCCCGGCCGCATCCCCCCAGGGGATGCGAGACTGGCCGGGCCAGCCGGCACCGCACTCGGGGACACGGCGGCCCCAGCAGCAAACCCTTCACCCGCTCCAGCGGTGCTCGGGTGTTGAGACTTCCAGGATCACGCAGTCCTCTGGAGGGCGGAGAAGCCGACTCGGCACCTCCTAGATTGAATGGAGTAAGGGCGATGTCTGCTGGAATCACGGGTAGGGATTCGATGTTCTCGGTGCGTCAGGTTCCCTGGCACGGGCTGGGTGCTGTGCTCGAGCGCCCGCCCGCGAGTGTCGCTGAGGCGATCGAGGCCTCGGGCCTCGGATGGCGTGTGGAGAAGCAGCCGATCGCCGTCCGCCACGACAACGTGCCGGTGGGTTGGGAAGGCCCCTTTCATGAGGAGGTCCCTGGCTTTTACGCGACGGTGCGCCAGGACACGAGGGAGGTTCTCGGGATCGTTGGGGAGCGTTACCGGATCGTGCAGAACGATGAGGCGTTTGGGTTCATCGATCAGCTGCTTGGCAGCCAGATCAACTTTGAGACCGCCGGGCAGCCTGCACGCCGGACGCCGAGTATGGATACTCGCGACGCTTCCCGAGCACATCGAATTGGCGGCGACCCGGTACGGCCGTATGTACTGCTGATGAACGGCCACGACGGGTCGACCGCTGTCGTGGCCGCGACGACCCCTGTGCGGGTGGTCTGCCAGAACACCCTGAACTGGGGGCTAGCCAACGCTAGGCAGAAATTCTCCATCCGCCATACCGAGGCCGTCAGGGAGCGCGTCCACAAGGCCCGGCGTGTCCTCGACCTGTCGCTCAACTACTACAAGTAGTTCAAGCGCCAAGGTGACCAGCTCGCAAGCGAACGCTGCACCGTGCGCCAGCTCCGCGCCGTACTGGACGAGCTCTATCCCAGCGGCACCCAGACACCGCGAGCGCCCACACCCGGCGATCCCACGAGCCCACCAAGGATCGCATCGTCCAGCTGTTCCTGAGCGGGGCGACTCTCCCGGCTCGAGGTGGGCCGCGGCGAACGCGATCATCGAGTACGGCGACTGGATACGCCCAGTCCGCTCAGCCAACAGCCGCTTCGCCCGCCCTCAAACTGCCGATGGCACCTTCGCCTATCTCCGGTGTCGAGCCGTTCGAGGGCATGGGACTGTGGCGTGGGTGGTCGTCGTGGTTCCGTCGAGGAAGGTGAAGGTGGCTGCGAATTGGAAGCCTGCGTGTGGGCAGGTTTCGGGGAGTGGGACGCCTTTGGGCTGGAACTTGATGCGGTGTCCCTTGGCGTATTCGTAGTAGTGGATGTGTTGGGGTCCGAGGGTGGAGCGGAATTTGACGATCGAGATGGGGCGGCCTTCCGGTAGGGCGGTAAGCAGGGGGACTTTCATGCTTAGTCCGCCGCCGTAGGGGGGGTTTGCGGAGAGGACGAGTGCGGGCATGACGACTTCGGTGGTGACGGGGGTGTGTGCTTCGGCGTAAATGAGCAGGCGGACGTGTTCGCCTTGGTCTGCGGTGCGTAGGATCGTGACTTGTGCGGTCTCCGGGATGATGCCCGGTCCGAGGGCGACCTCGGCGGTTACGGTGCCGTAGCCCATGAGTGAGTTGGGGGGGCATCCGGGGACGCCGAAGATTTCGAGTGTGGTGGCGGTGCAGTGTGCGAGCCCGAGTTCGCTGAGCGCGAACTGCAGGTCGACGGGGTAGCGAACTTCGATGGCGGTGAGCGGGGCTGGGACTTCTCCGTGTGGTGCTGTGATCTTGAAGCTGAAGCCGATGGTCGTGCTTTGGCCGAGATGCTCGGGCGTCAGAGTCGCATGAAGGCTCGCGGACTGCTCGCCTGGTGCTGGGCTTGCGAGCGCAAGCATGCTCGCGGCTAGGAGGGCGAGGACAAGGGCGAGGCGCGCTGCTCGGATGCGCCTCATCGCACTGGCCGTTCTAGTAGGACAGGGCGCCGGTGGTCTGGACGACGAGGGCGTAGGTTCGCCGGTTGAATGTTCCGTAGAGGCCGGCACGGCCGCTGGCGTGCCTATAGATGCCGCTGCCGCCTGTGACGGTCAGGGTGCCGGCGAAGCTTTCATAGATGCCTGTGCCGTGGGGTGCTGCCTTGCCGTTGCCGGTGATCGTGCCGCCGTGGAGGTAGATCGTGAAGGTCGCGGTGAACGTGCCGCCGAGGTACAGGACGGCGTGCATGGTGCCGGGAAGCGTTCCGTGGGCGGTGCCTTCCTCGATCAGCCCAGATCCGGGCCGCTTGATTCGTTGTAGGTAGGCGGTATCGGTCGCGCGGAGTGCTCTCGCCAAGTGGGCGGCCTGGCCACTCGTCGCATTAGCAGGGAGCGGGCCAGCGGCGAGGATCGTTAGCGCGCTCACGATTCCAGCGCCGATCAGTCTGCGCCGGTTCATGCCGGTGGATTGGTGGTTGTCGTCGCCAAGGGAGTGCTCTGTGCGCTGGTCGCGGGTTGTGGTGGCGCTGCGGAGTCGAATCGTTCGATGCGATCATACTTAGATGTCTGGGGTTGTACCGGTAGTCGGGAGGCCGTGATCATGGGTGCATGCTCGTGGCTGTGCGGGGTCCGGGTGGTGTATTCGGCGAGTGATGCGAGGAAGGCTTGTCGCGTGAAGTCGGGCCAGAGCTCGTCTCTGAATATGAGCTCTGAGTAGGCGGCTTGCCAGAGCAGGTAGTTTGAGAGGCGGTGCTCGCTGCCGGTTCGGATGATGAGCTGGGGGTCGTGCATGTCGGGGGCGTAGAGGCAGCGCCGGAACTCCTCCTCGGTGCTGCCGGTGAATCGCGCAGCGGCGTCGAGGATCTCGGCGCGTGCGCCGTAGTTGATCGCGAGAAAGAGCGAGATGCGCTTGTTGCGGGCGGTGAGCGCTTCGGCGTGTCGCATCTGCTCGCGCATCGCTCGGGGGGTCCCGGTTTGGCGTCCGATGAACCGCATGCGTACCCCTTGGCGGTTTAGACTTGGCGTCTCGACGCTGATCCGCTCGGTCAGCATCGCGATCAGAGTTAGGATCTCGTGGGCGGGGCGCTTCCAGTTCTCGGTCGAGAAGGAGTAGATCGTTAGCTCCTCGATCCCGTACTCGATGGCGTCGCAGATCCGGGCCTTCAGCGTGTCAGCGCCCGCCCTATGGCCAGCGGCGGCTGGGAGCCTGCGGGCTTGTGCCCAGCGTCCGTTTCCATCGGCGATGATCGCCACACGGCGCGCAGGAGAAATCACCTTGGGAGTCTCGCGCGGATCGCCTTGGCTGCGCGCCAGGTACGCATCACGCCGAGGGTGGGGGCCATCAGAGGTTCCAGCTCTGCCTGGACGCTTCGCGTGATCGGCAGTGCGAGCTCGCTGTTGGCTGCTGGGTCTGAGATGTAGTACGCGGCGACGCCCACGAGCGTCATTACGTGGTGCGCGCCGTTCGGTATTGCTGTGGAGTGCTCGACTGCGTGGCGGGCAGAGGCCGCGAGATCACCGGCGAGCTGCTCGTGGCTTTGGTAGTAGCTGAGGTATCCGGTGTGTCCAGCTGCGGCGTCTTCGGCGTAGTCGATGAGGCTGTCGAGCATGGTGCTAAGCGCGCAGGTCGAGAGGTACACCGTGTCAAGCTCCTCAGCGTCGACGCTTGTCGTGTGGTCGTTTGCGGCGGCGGCGATAAGCGCGTGGACTGAGAGCACCGATGATGCCGAGCCAGCGAGAAACTGACGCCAGCCGAGGTCGCTGCCCGCGGCTTCTTGCTTGGCCCAGCCTTCGAGTTGGCCTGTCCCGAGGCTCGACGCGGCGTGCGCCCGGAGCTGCGCCTCAGCGCACCGCAGCGCAGCTCGTGTCGCTGCCCGGGTGATCGCGCTCGAGGCGGGCAGCTGAGCGAGCGCCTGCTGAACCGCCAGCACCATCTCCGCTAGGTATCCGCCATCGTCGTATTGCCCTGGTGGGGAGTAACTTCCTTTGGCTTGAACGGCCGCGATAAACGATCCGTAGAGTGCGCGGCCTCGCGTAAGCGGGTCTTCGCTGGGTAGCTCGGTGAGGCCGTCGAGGTAGTCGTACATGAGCTCGTACGCAACGATCGCCTTGACGACGGTCCTTCTTCGGTGGGGTGGCGCTAGCGTCGCGAGGGTTGCAGCGACTTCGGAGTTGAAGCGCTCGTGCGCGAGCTTCTCCAAGGCCAGCCCTCTCAGGTCCGGGTTGGTTATGTGTTGGGCGCGCTGCTCCCATCTGTTTAGTTGGCAGCTGACCATCGGAGCTACTGTTGGCCAGAAGCGGGCGTTGGCGAGCACCAGCGCGGTGCCGGCTCGCGCGAGGAGCCCGCGATCGGCGAAGGCGGACACACTCTGACCAGCCTAAAGACTCGAACGCGATGGGGGTGGGGCTGTCTGGGTGGTGGCTGGTGTTTGCGGGCTAATCATTGAGCGCGAGTGTCGCGGGTACCCGCGATGCGCGCCAGCCAGGGATCGCCACGAGCGCAAGGACGATCGCGATCACGGCTACGAATATCTCGATGGGGCGCACTCCCGTGCTCGCGCTAGCGACGGGGAAGCCTGTGACGTGCTTCAGGTAGCCGTCGATGATGATCTGGCCGTAGACGCCTGCTACTGCGCCGGTCAGGCATCCAGCGGCGAGCATCAGCGCCGATTCGGTGAGCAGCATGAGTCGTAGCTGGCGGCGGGGGGCGCCTTCGAGGCGCATCTCGGCGAGTTGCGCTCGTTTCTGCCATAGGCTTGAGCCGAGCGCTGCTGCCATCGCAAGGATTGCCGCGATTACCAGCAGTGTTGCGATCTCTGCGAGCTGGCCCAGTCCTTCGCTTGCGGAGTGATCGATCGTGCGTTCGCGTGCGCTTGCCGTCAACACTTCCAGGCCACCCTTGCTCGCGAGGGCTGCTGCGATCGCATCGCGAACCGCCGAGATGCTTTCGCCGGGCTTGACATCGACCCCGAGGGCTGAGGGTGCCGAGCTGCCCCACGCGCGTGTGTAGTCCGAGGTGCTCATCAGGATCGCGCCGGGGCTCCAGCCGAAGTTCGTCGTCGTCGCGGCTACCCTGAAGGCGACTGCTCCGGTTGGTGTGGGGAGGCTGATCGTGTCTCCCACTACGGTGTGATGTTCGGAGGCGATCTGATCGGAGATCGTGATGAACCCTGACTGCTGAAGGCGGGCGGCGGCGTTCGCGGTGTTGCCGCTGACTATCTGGCTGTTGATTAGGGTCGGCGGGGTGCTGTTCGGCCACGCGATCACCCAGACCCTGCGGTTGCCGTAGTCGAGAAAGCTGCCTTGGAACTCGCGGACGCTCGCGACACCAGGCACGCTCGCCACCCGCGAGGTGTAATCGTCCGGCGAGAAGTCGTTGATTGCCTGGTTATCTGCCGGATTCACGACCCAGATGCTGGCGCCCGATACGTAGTTGGCTGTGTAGCCGTTGATTCCGCGCAGGAGATCGTCTCGGGAGCTACCTAGCGCGACACTGCCGAACAGCGCGACAGCGCCCGTCGCCGCGAGCGCCAGCGCACGGACCGATGTCGCTCTGAGGGTCGTGAGCGCAAGTAGCAGCACTGTCATGCCGCTTTTCCGGAGTGTTAGCGCTCGCGCGGCCCGGAGGACCACCTCGAGTACCAGTGGGACTGCGAGCATGGTCGCGATGGCCAGTGCGACACACGCGATGATCGCGGCGCTTGGCAGCAACAGGAACAGCGCGGTCGCGATGACGAGCAGAAGGACCGTCCCGGTTAGCAGCAGGCGGTTCGCATCGCTTGTGGTTCCGTCGCCGCCTTGGGTGTCTGAGAGCGCGGCGTCGATTGGGCGCCCTGCGCGCAGGTCTGTGAGGGGCACTATCGAGGCTAGGCAGCTCGCCACGAGCCCGCCGCCGAGCGCGAGGAGCACGGGTAGAGCCCCGATCACGTTGCCTGTACCCAGCGTGAACGCCCTGGTCAGATAGCCCGGTGACTGGTCAAACACGCCGAGCGAGAGGAGATAGCCGCCGCCAAGGCCGACGAGCGAGGCCGCGATCCCGAGGCTGAATGCCTGGAATAGGGTCATCTGGACGAGCTGGTGTCGCGCCATACCTTCAAGGCGAAGATCAGCGATCGTTTCTCGCCGCTCAGGGGCCGTCAAAAGCATCGCGTTGAACGCGAACAAGAAACCCAAAAGCGCGCTCAGGCCAGCGAACAGGGCACTCGCCTGATTACTCGGGCGAAGCGCCTCATGCAAGAGCTGCACGTCCTGGTCTGCCGCCGAGACTGTCATCCGGCCGCCCGCGAGCGCGAGCAGCTCTTGACGGACGGCCGCGTGCGCTCCAGGCTTGCTCTCGATGAGGATGCGGCTCACCCGCCCCGACAGGCCGGACAGTTGCTGCAGCTCTTTGAGCGGCATGACCGCGACTCGTGCGTGTGCCAGAGCGCCGGCAGCTTCAGGCCCCAGCACCGAGGAGACCCGGATTCGCTGCGCACGCCCTCGCAGCATCAGCGACACAACCGTTGGCCGTGCACTCGGGCGATACCCACCGGGGATGCCTAGCTCTCCAGCGGTCGTCTGGCTCAGCCCGATACCGCCAGGGGAAAGCGCCCCGAGCGGCAGGGTATGCGCCAGGCCGTCGAGAAGGGCCAGACCTATGTTGGTTCCCGCGACATCGACGCTCGCACTGTGCCCAGCGGGCGAGACTACCGTCGCGGTCTGTTCGAGCAGCGGTGCTGCCTGTTCAACCCCGGCGAGCCGGTCGACTCTGGAGAGGACGCGTTCGTCGATCCCGTCAGGGCCACGCGCGTGAAGCTGAAGGTCAGCTGGACCGACCACGGCACGCACCACGTTCTCGGCTGAGCTTGCGATGCTGCTATTGGCAACCGTCACGGCAAAGACAAGCGCCACCGCAACAGCGATCCCTGCAGCCGCGAACAGCTCCTGCGCCCCGTGGATTCGCAGGCGGCGCCGGTAGAAGAACAGCTGTTTGCCCGGGCTCAACAACATTCCCGCCTGTTCGCCTCAGACTCCGCCATCGCCACTAAGCTCAGCACCGCCAGCGTCGAGGACAGCTACCGGCGAATCCGCTTCAACCAGCCGCCCGTCGCGGAGCGTGCAGCGCCGATCGGCAAGCGCAGCCGCTTCCTGGTCGTGGGTGACTAGGAGTACGCACGCGCCGCGCTCGTGCGCGAGCGAGCGCAGCAACTCAACGATCTCGCGGCTACGGACGCTGTCGAGATTCCCGGTCGGCTCATCGGCAAGGATCAGGCCAGGTTCGGCCGCGAGTGCCCGCGCGATCGCAACACGCTGGCGCTCACCGCCAGAGAGCCGCTCCGGCGGATCATCAAGACGGCTCCCCAGCCCGACCCGCTCGAGCCACGGCACGGCCCTCGCTCGCGCCTCGCGCGCCCCGAGCCCGCCGATCATGAGCTTCCGTGCCGCATTCTCAACAGCGCTCACCCGCCGCATCAGCTGAAAACGCTGAAACACGAACCCGACGTCCCGAAGCAAATACTCCCCGGCCTCACGCTCAGAGAGCGAAGAGACCTCCCGGCCTGAGTAGCGAACCACACCACTATCAGGCCGCAAGAGGGCCGCTATCAAAAGCAGCAATGTCGTCTTGCCCGAGCCACTTGGCCCGTAGAGCGCGACCATCTCGCCCCGGTCGATCCTCAAACTCACGCCGTCGACCGCACGAACTTCCTCCCCGGCGCCACGGTAGTGCTTTACCAGCTCCTCCAGCTCCAGCATCAGCCCCCCAAACCCGTTGCCCGAGCGTGTCGGGCTCAGCCGCGCCGAGCTTGGCGCCAATGACTAAGGTCATCCACTGGCGTGAGCTCTGGCGTCAGCTCACCACGCAGCCTGCCCTTATCGATCGTGAGCGTGCGATCGGCTCCCAGAAGGCCCGGCCCGTCGCCGGAGCTACTCAACACCGACATGCCTTCATCCGCGAGCGAGCGCAGCAGCTTGAGGATCGCGTCACGCTGGAACACATGAACGCCGATCGTTGGCTCGTCGATCACGAGGAGGTCGGGCTGAGCGGTAAGCGCGCGAGCAATCGCGACCCGCACCACCTCATCGGCCTTCAGATCCGCAGGGCAAACACGGCGCAGCTCCACCGCGTCTACACGCTCAAGCGCACGATTGGCCCGCACCAGCGCATCGGCCTCCGGAACTTTCCGAGCGAACTGGCCCATCAGCAGCTGATCAAGCACCGTCGGCCCCGCCGTACGACGGAACGACGTCCTACAAAACGCAATGTCGATGCCCGTGACCCGGCTACGTGCCGTCAACGGCACACCCTTGAATCGGACAGTCCCCTCATCCGGTGTCTCGACGCCCGCAGCAACCCTCAAAAGCGTCGAGCGTCCCGACCTCCTCTGCCCCAAGACAGTGACCAGCTCGCCCGGATCGAGCACCAGCGAGACCCCATCGAGCGCCAAACAGCCGCCGTAGCGCCTGCTCACACCCTCAAGCTGGAGAAGGCTCATCAGGCGCCCTTCCCGCACGCGCCTCGAACACGGCCCTCACAACCCCAAGCCACGCAAGCATCCCGCCCTCATCGATCCGCTGCTGCTCGAAAACAAGCGCGTCGATCAGCTGCGAGGGATCATCAAACGAGCGACGCATCGAGGCTCCCCCGGACCCCGCTCTGCGCTGATACTCGCGCTCATACCGGCTAATCACCCTCAGCGCACCATCGCGGTCATGAATAAAGCTCGAGAGCTGGCGCACCCAAAGCTCGGTACCACGCGAACGCTCCACCACCTGCGAGACCAGATAGTCCTCATAGCTTTGACGCCCCGCAGGCGTTGCTTCGTAAATGGGCTTGGGCTGGCGCCCGAACTCCGTCCCAGAGAGCATCTCGATCAGCTCACGCCTCTCCAGCGCATCAAGAGCCTGATAGACGTGCCCATCTCCACTGAGCCTTAGAACATCAGCGTAGACGCGCCTGAACCTCTTAGCGATCTCAAAGCCATAACTCGGTCGTTCAATAACCAGCCCAAGGACCGCCCAATTCACAGGCGATCTCATCGCCCGGGTCTGAGGCTGTCTCGCGTGAGCCGCTCCCATGAACAATGCAGCTTACTGGAACTCCACCACAGCCAAAACGCTGTTTTTATCTCTGGGAGCACGTCTATTACTGCCCAACCATGACTTAGAGCTTTCCAAATCATGGCTACAAATCGGACCGCGGGGCGCTCATCATGTCCCACGCCATGACCCTCACCCAGCCCGCCAGCTCGAACTTCACTCCGCCCTCAGCACCAGCTCGAGGGTCGCTATGACGCCCTCTGAACCCTCCAGGCAGACACGCTCCCAGCCATCGCCGACCCCCCCGCAGAGCGGCGCGACCCAAATCGTGATCGAGCTATCCAGGTCGCAGGTCGACCAGGTCATTCGCGAGGCAAGCCAGAGCGCTGGTGCCGCCTCCCCGTTCACCGGCCTCTATGAGTCTTCGCCGCTCGACATTTCCGTGGTCGCGCGTGGAAACCCAAGGCTGTCTGGCTCGCTGCTGACAGGGTTGGCGGTACTCCGTGTGTTTCCGCGCGACGGTAGCGAGCTATCGAACGCCGAGGTAGCTCGCACGTTGAACATTGGGGTGAGCACCGCCCACCGCTACCTCGCCACGCTACTCGCGGCCGGCCTAGTCCACCGAGACCCAAGCACCCGACGCTACAGCGTCCCCCAATGACACCTACCCCGGGGAAGGCAGCACCTGCCGGAGACGTGCCTGAATCTCCGTGGCTGAGCCGGCGCGCGATTCGCTGCGTTCCGCCCCGCGAGAAAGGGCCACGCAAAAGTCTCCCGGTCGTGTATCACGGGACTGGTGCGTCTCGTGCGTGGTTCGTGCATCTCCCGGCCGCGACGATCGCCGAAGCGCTCGAACGAGCGCCCCTCCTGCGGATATGGCTCTCTCGCGCAGCGGATGCGCTATGGCACCGCGCGGAGGACACCTACGCTAATACGGGCCTAGACAAGCGGGTCGCGGACGTATTCGCCATCCTCGCAGCGCTCCCCAACGATCCGGGAAGCACACGCGATCCAGGCTATGTCACCGTGTCTGACATCGCGCCTGTCGTGCGCTGCCGCGCGGCAACGGTCGCGAAGATCCTCCGCACCCTCACCCATCTCGACGTGACCGAGGCGCACCCCGGCGGCCTGGAAGCGTTCCGGCTAAAAGACAGCGCCTCAGGACATCTCGACGAGTCATGGCAGACACAGCTATGACCAAGAACGGTGAGCGGCGCTCCACAGCGAACACCGGCCGGGCCACGCCCAGCCCGGCCGAGCAGCCCCCGCCAACCCCGGTCGAGGAGCGGCCCATAGCGATCGTGCTATCGAGGTCGCAGGTCGAGGAGGTCGTTCGTGCGGCTAGCGAGCGTGCCGGTGGCGGCTCGCTGTTCATGGGTCTGCGTGAGTCCTCGAGGATCGATCTTGCTGCGGTCGCGAGGACTAACCCGAAGCTGTCGAGCTCGCTGCTGACGGGGCTGGCTGTGCTCGGTGTGTTCCCGCGTGACGGTAGCTCGTTATCGAACACTGAGGTAGCTCGTGCTTTGAACATCGGAGCGAACACGTCGTATCGCTACGTCGCTACGCTGCGTGCAGTTGGACTGGTGCGGCGAGACCCCAGCACCCGACGCTACAGCTCCGCCCTATGACTCCTGGGGCGCGGAAGCAGAGACCTGCTGGTGAGCTGCCTGACTCTCCGTGGCTGAGGGTACTGCCCAGCGAAATGGTCGCGTCGGGTGTGATGCGTCGCCCGCGTGCCCAGGTCAGCAGCGGCCCGGTGGTGCCTCTGCCTGATGCTTCTGCGGCCTTCAGGCGCTGGAACTCATTTCGGCTTACCGAGGGACAGGCGTCCTTTGTCGCTCGTGCCTTGGAGCGAAAGGCCAGGCGGGCACCGATGATCCGTCTCTCAGAGGACCAGATCGCTGCCCTTGCCCGGACCGAGATGCCACTGCTGCCGATGTTCTTGGCGAGATCTGGCGTGCGCCTGTGGCTACGCGCGAAAGCCGCACGCGAAGATAAGGGCGCTGCTCGTGATCTGATCGATGGCTGGATCGTGCTCGCCGCGATGCCACCCGACTCAAGATATGTCGATGCGGGCGCGATAGCAGCGGAGACCGGGATCACGACCCGCCGTGTCACACGGCTGCTCTACACCCTGGCGCTCCTATGGCTCGTGGAGCTCGACCCTGACACCAACAGATACAGGGTCACTCGATGGCCCCAATAGAAAAAACGCCGAATAGCCGCGGCACGCGCCTACACGAGCTTCCCGGATCTCCAGATGCCCTTCAAATACAGACACACAGCGTTCTAGACCTGGGATTCGAGCCGCACAGCGCTGCGTTCAAGCGCGCTCCACTCTCGCTGGCGAGTAACCGGGATTCGCGTGGGCGGCGGTCTTCGCAGGGCTGGGTTGTGGATCTTGACAGTGTGCGAGAGCGGAGGGGGCTCGTGAGGCGCGCCCTGGTCGCAGTGCCAGACCAAGGCGCCAGCAGCGGGACGCCCAGTGGAATCCGGCGAGAGTCAAGGCCGGCGTGTCCTGCCAAGCCGGGCGGCGATGAGCTAAGCCCGGCCGCATCTGCTCTGGCGCAGCGCCACGCGGAGCGAGCGCGCGTTCAGCGGCTGATCGGTCAGGCGCTGCCTGATGTGGACCTCGAGTGCTCCGGGGATCTCTGCCGTGATAGCGACATCGCGATCGAGCGTTACGTCGCGTACTACTTCTATCCGGGGAGCAGGGTCCCCTCGGGGACAAGCCGTGAGAGTCCGGCCGCCGATCGCGCGCAACACCGAGCCTTCGCCGTCTACGCGGCACAGCTGGCCACCGAGCATGTCCGTGTCGTCGGGGTCAGCACCGAACCCCCGAACGAGCTGTACGCGACGAGAAACGCCCACCATGTAGCCCACGACCTGCTAAGCGACCCCCAACTCGAGCTCGCCAAAGCTCTAGATCTCCCAACCTTCCACGACGCCTCGGGGGAGCGCTATCGCCGGCTGCTGCTCCTCACAAAAGCCCGCACCATCGAGTGGGTTTCATACCCGGTCGATGACCCGGCTGCCGGGCCCCATCAGATCCTCACGTGGCTCAACTTTAATACCTGAAGTGAGCCCTGGAAGCTGCCCACGGCCGACTCGACCGACTGCGGTCGGAGTAAACGCAAGTACGACTGACTGCGCCTGCTCAGAACGACGACAGCAGAATGCAGGACTGGCCCAGCGAGCCCCAGGGCACGACTGGAGGCGGCGGCGTGGAGGCCATTCGGCTGAACGACAGCGCCCCTGGTCATCCCGGAGAGCCCTGAGAGGCACAGCTGCCAGAGGGAACGATGGGCAACGCAGGGCCTCGGCTCAGTCATCCTCATTCTGCGCCGCTGTTGAAAAGGCTAAGCCATGACCCAGAAATGGATGCGGGGTGCCTCGGCCTCAGCAAGGGGTGCGCTGCTCGGACTCGCGTTGGAACGACCTGGCCATAGCTACGAGCTTGCGACGAGGCTGGCCGTGAGGTTCGGGGATGCCACCCTTTCCAGCGATGTATATCGGGTGTTGAAGCAGCTCGTTGGGCTGGGTCTCCTGAATCGCTCGAGCGATCGGGGGCGAACGGTCTACCGTCCTACAGACCTGACAGAGCAGGCATTCCTAGAGTGGCTTAAGGCTCCCATTGTCCCCGAGCTAGATTCGCTGAGCGCACTGTGCGCGAGGGTCGCTAGTGCCCGAAGTGAAGATGCCAACCGGCTGGTCGGCATGCTGCATGAATATGAGCAGGCGTGTCAGCGGCAGCTGCTTGACACGACGGCCCCAGTAGATCGTCCATCGACTTGGGAGAGCTTGCGCATCGTTTGCGTACAAGATGCTCGCTCCCAGTATCTTCATCAGCAGGCAGCATGGGCGCGCCAGACACTTGAGCGCATAACCGCCTTTCTGGTGGAAAGGCCAGCCTAAGATGGCGGTGCTACGGAGGCGGTGGGATTGCTCACCAAATCTTGCTGCCCAATACTATTCAACTTTAGACTAGTCCCGTACCTCGGAATCGTGCAGACTGCCTGCCAACAGGCCAGAGCGTACAGCTGCCAACACGTGGCGGTAGCTGATGCTTAGCAAACTTTCGGATGAGGGGGTGCGATGACATCCTGCCAGCAAGTCGTCAGCGCGCCTCGCGGCGTTATCACCGCCACGGTCGGAGCAGCTGTGTCCCTCAAGCTCTGCGCTGGGGCGTACTTTGAACAGCAGCCGCTCAGGCCGAGCCCGGCTCGCACATTTCTGCGCCGAGATACTCACGCTGACACGCTCGAATCGACGGGTAGCGAGATCACACGAGAACTTCCCCTGCAGGACTGGCCAAGCACAAAGCGCTCGAGCTCGACTGTGACGGCTTAATCGCGGCTCTCGGCACAGGACTGGCTGACGTGAGATCCCCGGCCTCGTGCTCGGCGACGCATTCTTAGATGAGCGAGCGAAGCCATGACCTGACACGGCCAATCGCCGCCGTGGGCCCCTTTAGTGACTTGTTGCGCGTCGGCATCATTCAGGCGTTGCGGCAGGCGGGCGACATCGATCTCGTCGAGATCGTCCGAGGAAATCGCTGGCCGCGCGTCACGCCCCGTCCCCATGTTGTCCTACTAGATATCGACCGATCTGGCCTCTCAGCCGCGCAACGAGCCCGAGCCCTCGTACCCGCGGTCGGGGTGATCGGGCTTACCCAACACCGCGGCGGAGCGCGGTGGGTCAGGTTTGTGGGGGGAAGCGCGACCTCCCTATCGAAGGATGCATCAGTCGCTGAGCTCACGATTGCCGTGCGGGTCGTCGCCTCGCAGTCCGTGGGTCGGGGGGTTCAGTCGAGCTATGCGGATGCGCTGCATACACTCACGCCCCGTCAATGGGACGTTCTCGAATGCCTCGTGAATGGCCTTACCCATTCCGAACTTGCGGAGGCCCTGAAGATCAGCACTGAGACTGCGCGTGACCACTCCGCTGCCGTGCGACGCAAGGTCGGGGTGCGGACCAACCGTGAGCTGATCGGAATGGAACTACCTAGCCGCTATCGAGCGTGACGTTGGCAGGACATACATCAGCGTCTGTTACTTCTCCATCCCCCGTGCCAGGGGACACTTGGGACCGTCAATATCCCCCGGAACAGAGGATAGCTATTCACAACCACGTGTCGTAAGTTCACCTGACAAGACTAATTGGCGCGACGGCTTAGGGCCACGCGTCCAATCAAAGTCACTAACCCTCGACTCGGGATGGCATATGGTGAAAAACTGGATATTCAGGAGACTGTCTGGTGCCACACGTCGAAAAGTCGCGCTTGCGGGTGTCTCAGCCGCGATCGCAGCAATGGGCGCAGGCGCAGCAGTCGGACCGGGAGTTGCACAGGCGCAATACTGGGGCGGTTGCAGCTACAGCTGGGGTAGCCCGTGCTACATCGTTTACGGTGGGATAAACGAGCTACAAACGATGGCTAATCATTACGCCTACGAACATGGCATCGGAGGAATGGAGAACGGATATCACGCCCCGACCAAAGGCGGCATAACAAACGTTGGTGTCTGTGACACGATCATGTACAACGAGGGGGTTCTGAGCCCATATTCGTGGTCCTGTGGAACGGAAAATGTCGTCAGTACCTACGGTGGCATAGTGGGGTATTCTGCCATCGGGGGTGGGGAAAACTGGGGCGTGTCCATGTATCAGGACGTGGACTGGGCCGAGTACGGTCCTTGTCCCGCTCACGGAAACCCGGAATGCTGACGTAGGATGCCACGTAGCGCAGCTCTACCATTCGCGCTCGTAGCCGTTGCCTTTCTCGGGTGCGGTGGGGCTGGAACCGTTGCTAGGCACGACCCAGCGGTCGCGCCTGGCGACGGTACGCAACACCTATTGGCGTCGGCAAAGCTCGAAGACGCCAGCCATGGCTTCGCGATTCTAAGCGGGCCGGCCCGGGGATCTGACACGCCCCCCAAAACAGGTGCCGAAGCCGTCGCTAACGGCAACGCAGCGCATCTAGCCCCGGTCTTCATCCCGCTATCGTCGGCACGGCGTGGCCGTGTCGCCGGGGCGCCCGGCATGTGGGTGCTAGGGCGCAGCCAGTCAATCTGCCTCCTCGTTGCCAGACCGAGCCTGGACCACAAGGTGCCGTCGGCGTACTCACTGGAGTGCGTGTCCACTAAACTCGCCAGAGAAGGCGAGTTGATGCTTGTCGCGGCCGATGAACACGGGAATGCTCTAATTCAGGGCGTGCTACCCAACGGCGCCTACGATGCAAGAATTACCACGATCTCGGAGAAAGAAACTCGCCTAATCCCGCGAAACAACCTCTACGCCCTTCACGTTCGCCTTCCACGCGATCTGGTGTTCCAGGTCGGAGACCGGACTTACAGTGCCCACGTGCCCACCGCGCCTAATGCAGCCGGCTCCCCGTTCGCCGGGTAATGACCGAACGATGTTGCGGCGCGGTCTAGCGGAGCAAACAGGCTACAACTGCGCATGCGGCGCAATGGCGCCCACTCGGCACGCTGCGCAGCGCCGCGAACGCGCGTCTCAACACGAAATACCCGGTGACCAAACTGGCGCTGACGAACGAGAGACCGCTAGATGTCACAGGAACCACTGGCCGGAATCCGGGCTCAGCGGCCCTACCAAAGGGCTACAGTGTGCCTCTCAACCACCTCTACCAAGAGTCAGAAACCATACTGCTCACGCCACCAGGCAGCAGATATGCTTAGGCGCGTGAAGCGCTCTTACAGGTCGGTCACGGCTCTAGTCGCCGCTGTTTTCGTGCCTCTGTTTATTATCGTGACGTCGGCCGCTGCGGTGGTGATCACCCAGCATCCTTATCCGTCGCCCGCGCCACCTTACGAACGGAGCGTGCTCGTCGCGGAACCGAATGGTCTCATTGTTGAAGCTCAGGCGGGAGGGCTAGCGTTCGATCGCGTCAATCCTCAGGGCGCGTTCTCCCCCGGTCCTGCGGGACCAGCAGCCAGCCTCGTCACGGTAGGACCGACCGGCGCCATTTTCTACGTTGCTCAGTCGGGCGCCAGCCCAGCGCCGCCAGTGGTCTTTGAAATTACAGGCGGTGGAGTCACGCCCCGTGCCAAATTCGCCAGTGCCGCTGCAGCGCCAATTGGTATGGCCACTACTATGGACGGTGCTGTGTGGCTCCTAGATTATGCTACCAGCGCCCTCGATCGCTACACGCCAGGCGGAGAATTGGTGGAATACCACGTCGGCCACGGCCCTATTAGCTTGGCGCCTGCTTCGGGGGCTGCGGTGGTGGTCGCGCAGTCTTGGCCGGGAATATCAATCTTGGAAGCGAATGGCAAGACACTTCAGGGCTCCGAATTTGCCATTCCTCTCAGTGACGGGCCACGAGATGTCATCGCCGGGCCAGACGGCGGGCTTTGGTTCACCGAGAGTACAGTTGGTCGCATTGGGCGACTGACCCCGACCGGACAGCTTGAGGAATTCGATGTCCCAAACCCAAACCACGTTCCGCTCGGAGGATATGGAGCGCCGTCACCCGCGCACCTCGCCGTAGGACCCGATGGCGCACTGTGGTACTCAGATCCCGGTGATAACGCGATTGGCCGGATCACAGTTACCGGCGAAGTGAGCGAGTACCGCATTCCTGCGCTGTCTGCTAGCCAACAGCTGAAGAAGGGCATCCCAGACGCGGTGCCGAACCTAATTGCCTCCGCGTTTGGTGAGATTTGGTTTACCGAGAGCAACGCCAACGCGCTTGGCAGCCTCAGCCTCAGCGGAGCGGAAACACCAACCAAGCTGACAGAAGTGAAAGCGGCTAGCATGGCAGCCACTCTCAGATGCACAAGCTACAAGGGCCGCCGGACCCTCCGACGGTCGTTTTCCAGGAGGCAGAAGGTCGTCCACGGCCGCTGTAAGAATGGCACTCACTAGGGGGTGCACGAAGCCCTTCATTTCAGCTACGCTGACGTTCCCTCAGAGCCCCGTCAATACCTGTTCCGTAAGGGTGCCCTTCTCGCGGTCGTCATGAAGGGGGCAGTTTCGAGCACTTTCTTGGCGAGATTGACCAGCAGGCTGAGTGCTTCACAGCAGCAAGGTGCCCCACCGGAGTACGCGTTGCCGAGCCCGGGGGGGTGGCCTCACGGGCATGGCAATCGGTGGAGGCAGGCGCCATCTGAGTAGTCGTGACGGCAGCCATGTCGTCGGGCGCGAGCCGGAGGTCTCACCGTTGACCTATGCAGACCCGGATGGCGCTGATATCGCACGTGAATTGTGTTGGCTGCCGAGTGTAGTGGTTAGTATAAGCCGCGTCCGGCGGTTCATGCGAGGTAGATGAAGTCGGACGAGTCTGGTGTATCCAGCGCGGACCCGGACGCTCACGGCAGCCAGCAGATTTACCCGGCCGTCCTCGTGCGCGTCGAGCACTAGGTGCGCTCTCCCCGACGGTCCAATGACGAGGACGCGTAGAAAGGAGTGCTGAATTCTCGTAACCACGCGGAGGGCTCGAGGCGTAGGACTCGGGGGTTGGCCTGTGTGTGATGGGGGCGTTGCTACCGGGATCAGGGGGGTTCCTACGCCGTCGCCGGTCGAGCTGAGTGGGCTGGCAGCTTGGGCATGAAGACCTATGACGGCTGCGTGGCTTGGGCTTGCGTTTCCGGCCGCGTTTGTGAGCCATAGTGAGACTGTCCATACGCCGGGGCCGGGGACAGTTATGGCTGTTGTTTCGGTGTCCGGGAGGTCAATGGGTGGCTGGCAGCCTGCGCCTTCGGTGGAGCAGAGTTCGTAGGTCGCTCCGATGATTGGCGTGCGGAGGTTGGGCGGGTCGGTCCAGCTGGCGGCGAAGGTGTAGTTGCCGGGTGGTGGTGTTGTGGCTGTGAGGCTGAGTGGGGCGGGTGGTGGGTTGTTCTCAACGTCGATCTGCTCGGAAAGGGCGTTAGATTGGTTTCCGGCCGCGTCGGTGGCCGTGATCGCGACGGTGTGGGTTCCGTCCGCGAGTTCGGTGGTGGGGAGGCTGAGTGTTTGTGGTCCGGTGTTGGTGGGGCAGGGTTGGCGATAGGTGTAATCGCAGGTAGCGTTGTAGGTCCTTGTGGGGTGGCCGTCGACGGTGAGCTGGATGGTCTTTACGCCGCCGCCGATGTCTTCGGCGTCGAGCGTGACGGCTTGGTTGCCCTTCTTATAGGTGCTGGGTTCCCACAGTGGGCCCGTGGGGGTGGCGAGGGTCGGTGGTGTAGGGTCGTTGATGGTGACGGTCGCTCCGTACATCGCGGCCCAGGCGGAGTGTTGGCTGGCGCCGGTGATGCATTGTTCTTCGGTGTGGGCGAGGCAGGCGATCCCGAGCGTGAGTTCGTGTGCTGAGAGCCCGGTGATGGTCTTGGTTTCCCCGCCCTCGTTGGGTGGGCCGCCGACATAGCAGCTCCATTGGTTCTGGGAAGTGTCGAGGCAGCTCTCACCAGGGACGATCGTGCTGTCTGCACGGAGTGCGGGTGCCCAGTAGTTGCTCGCGTCGAACACATGGCCGATGTAGCGTTCGTAGGTGATTCCGCCGATCGTGGTGCCGGTGGGCGCTTTGAAGCTCCAGCCGGCGCTTGTGCCGGGGCTGGCGCCGTTTGAGCGGCCGAGCGCGTCGGTGGTGGATAGGCCGCCCTCTTGGTCGGTCCGTCCGCCGTTGCCGCCGATTCGGTCGGGGCAGTTTTCGTGCTTTTCGTAGTGGTCAGGGCTGGTGGGGTCGCTGCTGCTCCAGCTCCAGGAGTGGTTGGCGCCTTCGGCGAAGTTGCAGCTGCTGACGGCGTAGCTGCCGACCATTGCCTGGGCGCTCGAGGCGGCGGCCGTGAAGAGTAGAGCGGCGATTGCAACGAGAAGCAGGGGACGTTTCATGGGCGGTGGGTTGTGGGAGCTTTAGTGTGGTCCAGGGGCTTGATCGCTGGATGTCATATGGGTCTGTATAGCGCACCGTCAACTCGAGCACGCCACTCGCCGGGAGCGTCAATGTCTCGAGGACGCCCGTGATGGTCCGAATGACACGGAGCTGGTGGCCCTGTCCGTGGCGGGCTAGGTAGTGCACCTCGGCTTGAGCTTCCGTGGGGCGACTGGCGATGAGGAGCTCCAGGTGCCCCCGGTGCCGGGAGAGCCGGGCATGGGGAGCCGGGAATGGCGGTCTCTTGAGGGTGTTGGTCGGCATCGCTGCTGGGGTTGATGGTGGCAAGGCCTGGGGATGGGACTCTCCAGGTGACGCTGCTGAGGGCGTCGCGGGGGTGGAGCGCGGCTCGGCGGCTTCTCCTTCGGCGACGAGCTGCCCGAGGCCCGCGTTTCTAAACGAGCCCGCGATATCCAGACTGCCCGCATCTGCGTCAGTGAGGTCCTGCTCGGCGGCTTGTGGGGCGAGCTGGGGCTGGTAGGCCATCAGGGCGGTGAGGGCTGAGTCGGCGATGTCTGATGCCTCGCTGGTGCCCTGGTAGTAGTTGAAGTTGGCTGTCCCGGTGGTGGGGTCTGCTGCGTCGAGGTCACAGCCGGGGCTGATCAGCCGGAGTCCTTCCCCACGGTTGCTGAACGAGCAGAACGAGCCCGTGAGGCTGTCGCTCGCGGCCACCGAGAGCACCCCCGGATATGCAGCCGGATAACCCACCGCACCACCATCATCGTTCCCTGCCGCAGCAACCACGGCCACGCCGTAGTGGCCTGCTTCTTCGATTGCGTTGAGGATGCGTTCGTTGTTTTCGCTTGATGGGAGTTCGCTATTGCCGAGGGAGAGGTTAATCGTCTTGATGTCAAACCGGGAGGCGACCTGAAGGCACGTCCTTACGGCTGCTGCGTATGCCGCGAAGGGGAAGGTGGTTTGGCCTGGTTCGAGGATGCGTACGGAGATGATCTGGATGGCGTGGGGTGCTGTGCCGATGGTGCCCCAGCTGTTTGGGGGTGCGGCGGCGAGCATCGCGAGGATCGTGCCGTGCTCGGTGGGGGAGGTGTCGCTGCCGCTACCGCCGTCGATCGCGACACGTTCGACCACGGCGCTTTCGGTGTCGGGGTTCATATCGACGCCCGTGTCCACTAGGCACATTCCTGCTCGTTGCGGGGGTGGTGGAGCGTAGGCGAGGAACGCCCCGTCGTCGGCTTCGGCTTGTGCGGTGATCGGGGTCTCACCGTGCGCGATGGCCGGTAGCGTGGCGAGGGTGAGGATGAGGGCGCCGAGCAGCTGGGGGCAGCACTTGCGTGCTGCCCCCATTCCGCGCGAGCGTTGGCTAGTTGGCTGTGACATTGACGGTGTTGCTGTAGCCGGTGGCGTAAGGGAAGCTGGCTTGCCCTGCCGGGATTTCGATCCGGAACGGGAACCGGCCGTGCGCGTTGTGGAACTGGTAGCCGATCTTGAACGCCCCGTGCCGGTTTGTTCTTGGGGTGCGGATCGGCTGCCAGGCTCCGCGGTAGTGTACGAGTACGTCCACGATCGTGCCGTGTGAGGGAACTGGCCCGGAGACGCGCCCGCTCAGGGTGATCGTCCCGGTTGAGGAGGTGTAGCGGGTTGAGACGTGTAGCTGCGCGCCGGCATCCACGCTCTCGGCCACTGTCGATGTCGCTGCGTAGGTGGGGTCGCCGCTGTAGGCGCGGTAGGCGACCTCGATCCGCCGCGATGGACCAGCCGGCACCGCTACCGTGAACGTACCGGCCGGGCTCGTTGTTGTGTGGCGGATGAGGCGTTGGCGGCTGGTGCCGGAGACCATTTCGAGGATTTCGAGGCTTGCCCCGCCGATCGGTACACCTCCGACGTTCGTCAGGCGTCCGGCGAGCTTGAATGCCCGCTTGGGATAGCTCCTTGAGAGCCGGGAAGGCACTCCGAGATGCAGCACGCTCACCTCGTTGGCGACCAGGCCGTTCGGGGTACCGATGCCTACCTGCAGGCCGGGTATACCGCTGGATGACACGGTCCTCGAGGAGCTCGTGCTGCTGGTGCTCGAACCACCCGAGGCGCCATTCGAGCCGCTGCCGCCATTACCGCCGGTCCCTCCAGTGCCGCCCCCTCCGGTGCCGGGGCCGTTGGGTGCCCCGAGGGAACCGGAGTTCGCGAGTACCGCGGCGGTCGGGTTGCTCGTCGCGGTATTCATCCCGTCGTTATCCGCCGCGCTTACAACCACCCGCAGGGTATGCCCGACGTCCCCGGGTGCGGGTGTGTAGCTGGTGTTTTGTGCGCCGGGGATCGCGTAGCAGTTGTTGCCTTCGCTACCGCAGTCCTCCCACTGGTAGGCGTAGGTGATGCTCCCCGCGCCAGCTGGCACGCTCCAGGAGCCTGTCTGTGCCTGGACGCTCGAGCCGACGATGAGCTGGCTCGGCGCCAGCACAACCGGTGCACTCGTGCTGGATGGCGCGTTGTGTGTCGTGATCGTCCCGGTGTAGACATAGGCGGTGTTCTGCGCGGCGTCTTGAACCGTCAGCTGGATCGTGTGGGCCCCATCAGCCAGCAGCGCCGTGTTCGTGCTGATCAACCCCGACTCGATCGCGGGGCACGCCGCGAAGTTGCTGTAAGGGCAATCGGCGGTGTAGTCGTTCGTGGCGACTGTTTCCCCGTCGATCTGTAGCTGCACCATCCGGACACCCGACCCGGTGTCTTCGGCGCTATAGCTCAGCGACTGTGTACCGGACTGGGGGTTGCTGCTCGAAAGACCACCACCCGTCATGCTCCCTTTCGGCGGGATGCTCTCCGAGAGCGTTAGCTGCGAGCCGTAAAGCTCGAGGTTCGCGTTCTCTCCTGACCCGTATTCACAGTTATGGCCAGGATCATCAGCCGCACAGTAGTCAACGAGTTGAAGGCTCGTGGTTGTGGATGGCAGCGTCAGCACGCTTGGGCTGCTTTTTTGGTCATAAGGCGTGTTGGCTTCACCGACGCCGTTGCCGTTGGCGTAGATGAGAGCAAACCCAGTCGCCCCCGAATTTTGGGGCACAGACCACCAGAGCTTTGCTTCCCGGATCGTGATGCCCGACGGCGCATAGACGGCGACACCGTCTGAGGCGTTCTGGGACAGGGAGCCGCCCCGAGGGCCGATCCAGTCACCCGGACCGCCGCCACACGTCCCTTTATCGAGCTGCGGGCTTCCCCAGATCACCCACGGACCAGAATCACCATTCGGTGTGGGCGCTGACGGACAGTTGTTGATCACATAGTTCCCGGCACTCGCGACCGCACACCACACGAACGTCGCGGCAAGCGCCAACAGGCACACGACCGTTAGCCGTGATCCAGCGGCCAGTCGGTAAGCCTTCTTCGGGGTCATGCGTCTGGTTCTCATCCTGGGTCCTCTCCTTTGCTGGTGCCCATCTGTGGGCGTCGTGAAATGAGCCGGGCCGCTGTAACCCCCGTTTTCGCGGCCTGGCTGTGGTCATGGCCCGAACGGTCCGCCTCCCCTCTGATCTTCTGGAGACGGGCTCGGTGCACGTCTTGGCCTCGGCGCACGCACGCCCAGGTAGGCGAACCCTGGTTCGACTGTCCCTTCCGGGCTACGCTCGGCCGGCCGGTGTTCGACAACATGGCCAGGCGTGAGGGGCGGACGCTCGCTTACTGCCAGGTGTGGACGAGGAGCGATCTGGCGCGCCAGGACGATGGGCGGTCGTACGGCGCGCGGGGTGGGCTGGGTCGCTACGCGCTGCCTCGGTGGTGCGCTGTGGGGCTGGGTGAGCGTGTGGGTCGCGCCTGCTGCTCCTGCGGCCAGCGCGACCACGGCTGCCGTGCGGGCCGCGACGGGCGCGACCGTTGCGCTCCTAGTGAGCAGCCCGGCCGGTTCGCGTAGTGCCGTGAGCGGCGCTCTTGACCGGAGGAGGAGCCGGGTGAGCCAGCTCGCGTGAGCGAGGAGAACTGGCACAGGCAGAAACGCGCACGCCTGCTCCTCAAAGGCGCGCCTGAGCTTGCGGGAGTTGGTGTGGTGCTCGCGCTGGCACCAGGTGCAGCGCTCGACGTGCGCGATGGCGCGGCTCGCGAGCTCCTCGCTTGTGTGTGTGCCTTCCTGGAGGGCAAGGATCGTGCTGGCCCGGTAGCCGCAGAGCCGGCCGGTGTTATAGAGACGCTGAAAGCGCTCGCGCTTTCGCTCGCACGCTCCCATCGTGCTGCGTGCCTCGTTCTCGGGCCTGCCTAGCGCGGTTGCGATCGCGCGGTAGCGCATCCCCTCGACCATCGCCCAGAACACCGGTTGCTCCTCGGCGGTCAGCTCAGCCAGGAACTCCTTGACAACGAGCGCGTCCTGCTTGAGGAGCGTCTGGTGTTCGGGCTCGTGCTGGTCGCGATGCTCGATCGCGTAGCGCTCGAGGCTGCGTGCGTAGCTGGCATGGATACGAGCATGCGTGCTTTCGTCACGGTGCAAGTTCAGGGCGCGCTGCTTGATTCCGCGACGCAGAGCGCGCCGGAGATGCTCCTCGTTGAGGTAGGGGCGCTCCAGCAGCGCGATCGTCGTCTCCTGGTAGAGATCCTCGAGCTGCTCTCGGCTTAGCCCTTGGCACTCCGTGAAGCTCCGCGCTACCCGAAGCTCCCTTCGCTGCCATTCTCCTAGGAGCCTCCCCTCCTGAATCCAGCTCAGACGTGCGCCCAGCCGGCGAGCGCGATCCTGCATGCCTGTGCGTATCGGGAGAGCGCCGGTGGCTTCCACCGCGCCGCCCGGCTCCTGTGACCTAGCTTCCATCAGAACTGCCCTCTGCTTTGACTCTCGAACTCCCCCTGCGGCCGGTATCGACAAGCCGAACTTTCCAGTACATCGGTCGTTCGTTTACTACTCTCACGTCCGGCATTGAGCTATCTGCCGCACCGGAGTGGCCAGGCAAGACGCTGATGGGCCCGGGCCGCTTGGCTTTGGGGCGTGGCGGGCAGCTGTTCCGGGAGTTTTCGCTATCCCCGCGGCTGGAGGTGTGTGGGGGGCTCATGGCGAAAACAACCCCCCACCGCTCTGTTCTTCGGGGCTGGGTGGTGTCTCGGGAGCTGAGGAGCCCTGGGTGGGCGGGGTGGCCGTTTGTTCGACCGAGGCAGCCCTCGCTTCCCGTAAGGCTGGCGAGACCGCGCGGCGCGGCCATGAGGCATCTCTCTTGGGTTGATGGGTCCGCTTTCGTGACGCTGGCCGCGGTGTGTGCTTCCCGCGCTCGCTAGTTGATCTGTTGGGTTGATGCTGGGGAGGGCTGCTGGGCTGTTTGGAGGTGCTGGTGGGATTCGCTTTGCCGCTGAGAACCATGATCGCCACGCCAGCCATCGCGCCGGCAACCACAAGAGACGCACGGCCCAGCACTTGGCCTGTGGCGGCTCTCATATCCGGCCACCGTCGGGTCTGGGTGGGAAGTCGCGCCACTCGGGGCTCGCGCGCAGCGTCCTGGTGGCCGGCATCGGAGATGCTCGCGTCGGCGATGGGGCTGGGGATGCTTCGACGCGGCTTGCGCCGTGGGCGCGGCGAGGGATCTCGAGGGCTGGGGATCTGGGTCATATGGGTCTATGACCACAACTCCCCCCCGACCGGCAACCCAATTTTTCGTTTGCCGGTCAGCCCCCTCTTGTGGTCAATAACCAGCACAGAGCACAGATGAGAACCGCAACCGCACCCCAACATCAACAGGGCACCGAGGCCCCGTGCGACCCTGGCACGGCGCCACACGATGGTGCCTACTCCGAGCAGCTCCTGTCCCTGATCGCGCAGCGCATGCGGCTCATCGGTGAGCCCTCTCGTATGAGGATCGTGCTGTTCCTCGACCAACGCGACGCCAGCGTCCAAGAAGTCGCCGACGAGTTGATGCTCTCCCAGCAAAGCGCCTCGCACCACCTCAGCACGCTCTACCGCGCCGGGGTGCTCTCACGAACCCCCTACGGAACTAGCGCACGCTACGCGCTCGCTGACTACACAGCGCTACGGATGATCGAGCACGGGCGAGCCAGCATCACGGGATACGCCGAAGAGCTCACCCAAATCACCTGCCCGCAGTAGCTCGCGACCGCTGGACGGCTACTGCGGGGGAAGGATGGGCGTCTAGGCGTCGCTGGGGTGCCAGCCTCGGCCTTTCTTCGTTACTTGTCCCCCGAGGCCGGGGAGCACGCGGTACAGGTAGTTGTGCTTGATCCCCATGTTTGCTGCCAGCTCGGGGATCGTGATCCCGGGATGCTCGCGTATGAAAGCGAGGGCCTCAGCGCCACGACGGCTCGGTCGCCCCCGCCCACCCTCACCTTTCGCGGGGGTGGAGATGCGGCTTTTCGAGCCTCGTGGGCCCCCCGGTCGACGACCTTTCGTGGTGGCTCCTGGCCTGCGATCAGACGGGCCGCCATCGAGGGCGGCAGCAGCAGCTTCGAGGCGCGCGTACTCATCGACAAGCGGCTTTAGCTCGGCGATCCGGTCGTTGATCTCGGTGCGCTTCTCTTCTAGAAAATCAGGCACAGGTAACCATCCTTCGAACGTGGATTAATAAGAGCAGCGCCCAGGGGCCACGGTAAGCAGATCTGGGCACTCTACTTTTCGCACTGCGGCGTGTCGTCCTGCAGCTCCTCTTGTGCATCAAGCACTTCACTGACGGCGTCTGCGAACGTGTGGATCGCGAGGGCTCGTCTGATCGTGTCCTCACGCTTTGACGGTTCGCGTTTTTTGGCCCGCGCAGCGTCATCCGACTCGATCTGCTCAACCTCGGCGTCGCTGAGCAGGAGTGCCATCTCCAGTGTGGCCGCGAGGGCTCTGCGATGCTCGTGACGCTCGATCTGCAGCGCGGCGGGTTGAGCGGGATCGTCCCATCCCATTACGTCAAGAAGCGCGCAAATCCGTTTGAAAGACTCGACAGGCTTCTCGTACCACCCTGAGCGCCTCCCTCGTGAATCAACGGCTTCAGATACTTCTTGGGCGGCCTGGCTTAGCGCGTTCTGAGCGGCTGAGCGCACCGGGCTCGTTAGGTTCGCTGGCACAGTCACGAATGTCCTCATCGGGTCAGGTCCTTTCTGAACCCCCGAAGGCCCAGCTTCCATGCTCGAGCACGTCTGAGAGCACGCCCCTTCACAAAAGGCTTTAGCGTTTCTCGCGGCACCGAAGCTGGATTTCGGTTGTCATAGGCCCGGTGGCGCCCGTCATGGCGCCGCCGGGCTGCTTATGGGTTGACGTTCATTTGGCCTCGCCGGCTAGGCCGCGAGGCTGTAGCGGCGGGGCTTATTGCTGTCCTGTTTGACCTCTTTGGTCTCGGCCAGGCGGACCAGGCAGTTGCCGACAGCGCCGGAGGAGCGCTGAAGCGCCTTGGCGACAGTGCTCGGCCCGTGCGGCGCGGTGGCGGCGTTGTCCTTGAGGTACTTGAGCACCAGCGGCTCAAGGCCGCCAGCCTTCAGACGCTGCTCGCCGCGTACCGTCGCGGCTGGCTTACCAGCAGGCGTCCCACCACTTGTGTCCTTGGCGCTGGTCTTCCCACCTTTCGCGCCCGAGCCGCTCGTCTTGCTCGATCGCGACTTGCCCGCCGCCGCCGGCTTATCCGCCGCGGCCGAGGCGGCCGCCGGGGTGGCGACCCCGGCCAATGTGAAGCGATCCGGTAGCCGCTTGCGGCCATCGCGACCGCCCTTATGCCGAATGATCACCTTGTTCTCGACGAGGCGGCTAAGCACCCTCGCCGTGGTCGAAACGGAGATCCCAGCTACCTGCGCAACACCTCCGATCGTTGAGCCCGGCGTCGTCTCGACGGCCTTTTCCACGGCATCCTCGGATGAGGTCTTCGGCTGGGTTTTCGTGTTGCTCGTCATCGTGATTCTCCTTTGTCAGAGCCCTTCATGGGCTTGGTCGCTGGACGTGGTAGCTCGACCTCCCGAGGAAGTCAAGTCCTCAATCGCACCGACCCAAAGACGAATCCTGCGAATCTCTAGCACCCGCCCAACGCACGCCCCGAACAAGCCCAGGACAAAAAATCTCCTGCCTCGACGGATCGGTAGCTCGACCCCTGGGAGGAGGTCAAGTCCTCCACGCCGACTATCCGGCGACGGCCGTTGCGCTTGAGTTCCACAGTGACGAGGTAGGGCGCGAGCGCTTCGCCCCGTCCGCTCGCGTGCGTGTCAATCGGTGGGCGTGTGGTGGCTGGTGTTGCGGCTCCGTTTCGGTCGAGGTGATCGCTCATCGCATACACACGTTCTCGACGTAGCGGCGGAGTCCCGGCGGGGCCGGCAGAGGCCGGCGGCGCAGCGTTGTCGCGTGGGCTTGCCCTTTCGCCCAACACGAGCTACAGATGTGTGCGTTCGCATACAAACCTACGTCAAAGGAGACAGCGACATGCCCGACGACCACGATGACCGTGCCGCGACGGCCGACCAGCCCGACGAGCGGACCTCGCCCGATGGGACGATCTTCACCGCCTCGGTGGTGCGCGACTTCCTCCACTCGGCGTTGCGCCACGAAGCGGTGAGCGACGATGTCACCCAACGGCAGCTCGAATTCCTCGACGGCCGTCTCGACGCGGCGGGCCTCGCGGCAAAGCTCCGGCCAATGCTCACGGAGGCGCTCGCCGCCGCTACGGACGCAGACTGGTCCCAAATCGCCGCCGACCTCATGGCCGACGCCGAGGAGTTGCGACTGGGCGGCGGGCGCGGCGGAGCAGCTGAGCGCCCGGCAGTGCCGGCCTGACCTCAGAATCGGCGCCCCGCCGCCAAGCGGGGCGCCGTCGGCCGTTACCTTCGCGTCGCCGCTGGGACCGCGCCGGGCCTCGGCGAGCGTGGTTCCCGCGGGCCGCTTGACTTTCCCCACCGGGTCGAGCTAGACGTGTTCAGCGATGACCCCCGAACAACAAAAAGGAGCCTTGACCGTGACGCTGAGCGTCAGCTTTAAGCACTTCGGCAATGAGCGCGGAGAGGAGATCGGCGAGGTTGCGATCTTCGACTCCGAGAAGATGGACGCCGATCCCGTACTCGCTGCCGGCACCGAAGAAGGGATAGGCGGCGCGATGGTGACGCTGATCCCCTTCGGGCACGTGTCGCCTGGGATCACCGAGCTTGGCTACAAAACCCGTCGCGAGGCCGAAGCCATCGCCGCGCAGCACGGCGTCACGCTTTCCGAACACTGAGGAGGCCCTTCACTGTTGACCGCAGACCGAGAGATCACGCAGGCCGTCGAGCCGGACGGCGGGCTGGAGGACCGCTTCATCAAGGCCACCGTCAGGGTGCTCGACGGCGCTGTGATGCTCTACCGCGTGCTCGTACCCAAGGAACCGACGGACGCGATCCCGAGGGGCGCCGCGATGCTTGAACACGGTCACTGCTCAGCGCTCGTCTACACCGGCCCGAGCCGTTCGGCGAGCGGTGGGCGAGAGCAGCGCACCAAGGACGCCGGATCGCACCCCCCGAGGGCTGCAACGAGGTCGGACACTTCGACTCCATCGACGGCGAGCTGCGCCTCCAGCACCGGGGCGCCGACGCACTCGGCCGCTGGCTCGGGCACCCCGTCTCGCGCAGCGACCTGGAGGCCCGCGATAACCGCACCGAGCGCCGCCAACGGGCACGACGGCTCTTCTACCAGGGCCGATTCGCCGACGCTGCGCGCATCGACCCCGGATGGGGCTCTAGGCCCAATGACGAACTTCGAGGAGACCCTGATCGCGACGTTCCGACGGCCACGCGCCTCAAGCCACGAGCTACGTGACCCAGCGGGCGCTCGCCTGCGCCGACTCCGCGAACAAGGGCTCGTTGACGCGATCGGCAACAGCCCCAAAGGCTGGTTCGTCGCTCATGGCTCGCTCGCACGCCGCGCGCCGGTCGTCGTCGGCCTACCCCGAGCGCAGAGCCTCTTGGAAGGCTGCTGGGACGCGTCCCTGCGGGTCGCGCCGATCTCTTCGTAACGCTTGACTTTCTCCGGCGGGACGAGCTACACGTGTATCCCGATGTCCACGACCCCCCCTAGCGAAAGGAAGCAACATGGCCCACAGCATGCCCGAGCAGAGTAGCTCACGCAACATGGAGCCCCGCATTGAAGCTGCCTGTCGCCTACGTCTCGCGGATCTTGTCGGTTCGTGGCACGACGCGATAGTGCGCGAACTCGGCGAGACGGACGCCGCGCGGGCGGCAGCGAGGCCCGGGTAATGACTTTGAAGGTCAGCCTCGGCGCGATCAGCTCGATTGCTTGACTTTCCCCGGCGGGTCGAGCTAAACGTGTGTCCCCGACGAGCACAACGACACCCCGAGCGAAGGAGCGCACGATGGCAACAGCAGCGGCAGCACCAGCAATGACTCACGCCGAGCTCGTAGCGACAATCAATCCGAACCCCGACCGCCTCGCCGGGCTTCTCCACGACGCGAACCGCGAGTACGACGAAGCACTCGCTAAGCTCGACGCCCAGGCTGGCTGGATCATCGAAAAGATGCAGCGGCTGCAGGCAAGCATCGGCCGCTCGCGGGAAACCGACCCCTCCACGCTGTCGGTCAACGCGATCGGCGAGCTTCAGGGCCAAGGCGCCGAACTAGACCGCCTTTGCGCCACCGTGTGCGCCAAGCGCGAGCACGCACGCCGCCTCACCGAAGTCCTCGGCGTCGAGCCGCGATAAGCGGCCCCAAGTCCAACCCGCGCCGCACTCGCCCCGGCCGCTGGAGGATTGCCCGTCTCGCGCGGTCTCGGCCACAGCTAAAAGCGGCCGGTCGTTTTGGGGCCTGGGCGGGCGCGAAGACGACGGGCACCGGCCCCCGGAGCCAGGGCCGCGGGGCCTCGCAGCATGGCCTCCGCGCTCCTGCGGAAAGAAACCAGTCGTCGCGCTGCCGGCGTTGGGCGGTAGGATCGGGGGTCGCGGCGAGATAGCTCAGCTGGTAGAGCACTCGACTGAAAATCGAGGTGTCGGCGGTTCGAGTCCGCCTCTCGCCATACCGCTCGGCACAAGCGAGGCGGGTCGGACACGGCTTCACGATAGGAGCGGGTCCGGCTAGCGTGCGGCGACTCCGATCTAATCCACCTGAAAGCTGAGCAAGCGACGCCGCCGCAGCGGTTGGCGAGCGACTTTCAGCAGCGCCTGCTGGCCGTCAGAGCGAGCGCTACTCCGTGAGCAAGAAGGTGCAACGGCTGATGGCCGCGCCCAGAGCTGCCGGGCTCGGCGGGGCGCGTAGAGGCGCGCTGCTAGCCACGCGGCCGGCTGAGGTGGCTGCGACAATCGTCTTATGAGGCGACTGGGCGGCCAACTCGTTCGCGCGGATGACGTTTGAACTCCGCGAGTCTGCGCTGTTGCTAGGACCTGTCCGCTTCGATCCGTGGGAGTTCTTCAACGAGGGCGCCTACCCGGCGCACCGCGCCGAGAAGGACGAGGTCGAGGCATTCGTACGCGAGTATCTTGCTGGCCTCGATCGCCCTGGGCTTGAGGCCGCTGTTCGGCAGCACGCTGAGTACCTTCGCAACTGGGTGCCTGACCGGGTGAAGGCTGCGCAATCGGACGCCGACTACGCGCGGCTTTGCGCCTTCGCCGAACTCCACCACGCGATGGTCGATGCCGAGCATGAGCTGACGCTCGCTTCCCTACTGGCGCCCGACCGCGGAGATCTGGTTTTCGGCGAGCATCCCGCGTTGTACGACACGTTGACCGACGGGCTCATGCGCCTAACGCCGACGCACATCGAGGAGCCGTGGGTCGCGGAAAATGCTGCGTTCTTCGTCGGCGAGAGCGCCCTGTTCCCTCACCCGTTCCTCGCCGAGTACCGAGAGCTGCTGAGAGTGCTCGCCGAACTCTCTGAGGACGCGGGGCTGGCCGTGTACGTCGCCATCGACCCCTACCGCCTAGGCCGACGCGACCAACTGCAACAGTGCTTGCTCGCGGACTATTGGGACGGGCTGAAACTCACGCCGCAGGCGCTCGACTCGCTTGATCGTCACGACCAGGGGTCTTCGTTCCACGCCGCCGGCGAGCGTGGCGAGGCCGAGGCATACCTGCACCCGCTGCTCGGCACTTGGTTTCACTGGAAAGCCCGAGGCGACAACGAGTCCGATCCAGTTAAGCGTCTTTACATACAAGAGCTCAAGCCGAGCGAGGATCGCTCAGGTGATCCGTTCGAGGCTGTGTTGAACCGAGAGCTTCATGCCGAGCGCGACACGAGCACGAGAAAGTTCACGCACGTGGACGGGAAGATCGTCCGCTACCCCACCGAGACGTATGGGCCGACAGCGACCAATCCGCGGGCGCTGCCTGGCCCGTATGAGCGGAAGCGGAAGTTGTGGAGAGTGGACGGGCCGATGAGCGACGAGCAGTGGATGGAGGTCGTCGGTCTGTTCTACCGCGGGAACGAGCTCATCGGCGAGCACTTCGAGGATGCCTTCGCCGAACGGCTCTGACCGCCGAAGTCTTCCGCCGGGCGCTTCCACCGCTGCCGTCCTACCCAGACGCGATCCTTCGATTCATGTCTCGATGTTTCGACGGAGGCTCGCAGTCAGCGCCAGAGTTCGGCCCTGGGCCACAGACGCGAATTGTGCCCATTTGTGTCCAATCGGGTGTCGGTACAGAGAGCCAGCCGGGTGCCGCCGGAGAGTTCCGTGGGCTGCTGGCATAGACTCGTCCGGTGCCAGAGCGATTCGTCGTCCAGGTTGATGCTGACCAGTTCGATCGACTGGCCCGGCCGACGAGGCCGGTCGCCGGCGCAGCGGAGCTGATCTGGAACGCCCTCGACGCTGAGGCGGATACAATCGGCGTCTCGATCGATCGCACTGAGCTGGATGCCGTCGATGCCGTCACGGTCACCGACGACGGCCATGGGATGACCCACGAAGACGCGCTCGAGGACTTCAGGCGTCTGGGCGGGTCGTGGAAGAAGCTGCGGCGCGAGTCCAAGACAGGCAAGCGGCCCCTGCACGGCAAGGAGGGATCAGGTCGCTTCCGTGCTTTCGCCATCGGCGGCATGGTCGAGTGGACGAGCATCGCGCGTCGCCCCGACGGAAATCTGGAGCGAACTCATATCATCGGCTCGATGGACAGCTCGGAGTTCGCTGTCAGCGACCCCGAGCCGCTCGCCAGCGGAACGCCGGGCACCGAGGTCCGGATCACGCGGCCACGCGAGCACGCCAACCGCCTTCTCGGCGAAAATGCCGTCCCCTGGCTCGTCACCCAGTTCGCGGTCTACCTCGTGAAGTACCCCGGCATAACGGTTACCTACGAGGGGACGACGCTCGACCCCGCAACAATCGTCGCCCGCGATACTGAGATCCCACTCGAGGCCCATCTCGGCGGCGACCACGGCGCGCCGGTGCTGCGGATCATGGAGTGGACGTCCGACGCCCGGACGATCACGCCTACGCTCGTCCTATGCGATGAGAACGGCGTAGCTCTCCACGAGGTCACCGATCAGATCGACAGCCCGCCCGAGCTGCCCTACACGGCCTACCTGACCTGGCCGGGCTTCGCCGAGTACGCCCAAGACCTCATCCTCTCCGGCCTCGGCCACGCGACGATCTCCCCGATCCTTGACGCCGCCCGAGAGGCGATCCGTGGCTACCTCGACGAACGCCTCGGCGAACGGCGCACAGAGCTGATTGATCGCTGGAAGTCAGAGCGGGTCTACCCCTACGCAGGTGACGCCGCCACGCCAGTCGAAGCGCAGGAGCGCAAGGTTTTCGACGTCGTGGCGATCGCTGCGGCACCGGCGGTGTCCAAGGACGTCAAGTCCGCGAAGCTCTCGCTGCGCCTCATCAAGGAGGCTCTCGCCGGACCCCCTGGAGCCCTCCATCGCATCCTGAGCGAGGTACTCGACCTGACCCCCGAGCAGCTCGCTGACTTCGACCGCTTGCTCGACCGCACAAGCCTCGCCTCGGTTATTTACACAAGCAAGACTGTCACCGATCGGCTGGACTTCCTCTGCGACCTCGAGGCCATGCTCTTCGATCACGGTAAGCGCGAGCGGCTCTTGGAGCGGAAGCAGCTCCATCGCTTCCTGGCGAACGGGCGCACGTGGATCTTCGGCGAGGAGTACGGCCTCGCCGTCGACGATCAGGGCCTCACGAAGGTCCTGGAGGCGCACCGCGCGCTGCTCGGCGACCCGAATCCCGTCGGCAGCGCCGTCACCGACGCCGAGGGCCACACCCGGATTATTGACCTGATGCTCTCCAAGGCGACCCACTTCCATGACCGGCGGCAGCACCTCGTCGTCGAGCTGAAGCGCCCCGCGGCCAGGCTGACGCAGACCGAGCTGGGCCAGATCGCCAACTACGCGGTCGCCGTGAGCCGCGACGACCGCTTCAAGAACCCCGACGTCACCTGGGACTTCTGGCTCGTCGGTGACACGATGGACGACGTCGTCGAGGAGCTGGTCAACAAGCCGCACTCGCCGCCCGGTCTCTACACCGAGGGCGGTAGCTATCGCATATGGGTCAAGCTCTGGGCCGACCTCCTCGAGGAGAACCGCCAGCGCCTGCACTTCTTCCGCCAGCACCTCAACTACGTGCCGCCGTCCGAGGAGGCGGAGCTCGACGAGGTCGTCGACAAGTACCTCGCCCACCAACCCATCGAGGCAGCGGAGTCGATAACAGGGCAGGCGGCACCGGAGTAGGCAAGCTCAATTTGGCCCCAGATGATCGGGGTCGCGGGTTCGAGCCCCGCCAGGCCCCTAGAGGAGCAAACAGCGCCGTTGAGGGGGCAGGCCCTCAACGGCGCTTCTATCGCAAGTACGTCATCCTGTTTTAGTCAAGCCTTACCACGTATTCCACGTCGCGTCCCAATTGCCTCGGCTCCTGCAGCCAACGTGAGGCGGCCGGTTGGGCGTGGTTATCCCGTCACTGGGTTTGCCGGCTCGTTCAAAGTCAGCATTGCTGGCCTCCTCTGATCGTCCTGCCTAGTCTATCTTCCTGCGAGCCTGTGCGGGCGGCTGCGGACGCCGACGTGATCGCGACCTTTTGGGGTGAGCTACGCCGGCTTGCCGGCGGCACGTGGCGGCAGAAACGGCGGAAGCCGACGCGGTCATCGCCCAAGGAGTTGAGGCCGGTCCATCCGACCAACCCTCGGTCGGCAGCTTGTGCACCGCGGTCGGTACGTTACTCGCATGTCGCGCGCCAACTGGGGGCTCAACGTGGTGCGGTTCACCCGCGCAGATCCGCCCGGCCGGGCTGCCTCGGAGCCTGGGCGCAGAGCTGCGTATGGCGCATCACGCCGCGGGGGTCCAGCTCGATCGACCGCTCGAGTGTTTGCATCACGTGGTGTGCGGCGCGTGGGAGTGGTGCGTCGCAGAGCGTGTCGATCCGTTCCGATGCCTCGTTGTAGAACCGCTTGCGTTGGGCCTCGCTCATGCGTGGCTGCTGCTCGTTCCCGGAGCTGTGGTAGGCGCCGGAGGCGAAATACAGCTCGGTGCAGACGTGGTCAACAAGTTTGCCGGCGGCCTTGAGCGGCTTCTCATCGACCGGGCGGCCAGCGGCGGCCGTCGCCTGGTAGGCATCGAGGGCCGTCCTGCACCACCGAGAGTCCGCCAGCATTTGTGCTGCGACGGCCAACGGGCGTCGGCCCGCACTGGCGCCGAGTAGCCTTCCTGCGTGCCGCTGGCAATCTCACTTACGACTGTCGTTGCGCTCTACGCTGCCGCGATTGCGAGCGGCGGTCTCGCGGTTCAGCTCGTGCGCGAGTGGCGCACATGGGGCACCAGGATCAGCGTCACGATGCGACCCATGACACTCTCGCATCCCTCGACCCCGCTAACGGAGCGAATCAACGAACCTGTCGTAATGTTCCACATCACGAATCACAGCGACCACGCTGCAAAGGTCACGCACCTGAGCGTTGAGCCCATCAACAGCAGCGGCAAGAGTCTGTGGTTTCCCCAGCCCTTGCCCAGTGGTACGCCAGGACCGCATGAAATCCCTCCGCACGACTCGATTACGCTGTACCAGCCGCTCTACTCATTCAAGGACGGCGATCCGACCTACAAGACGCGTGCCGTCGTCTCGACGTCAGACGGCAGGTCCGCCAGATCAAAGCGGCTATCCGTCCGAGAGATCCTCGAATACGCGGCGTAGCTGGCCATTGGCCGACGGCCACCTAGAGCGTGAACGGTGACTCAGGCCCCTGGGCCACTCCTGGGCAAGATCGAACAGGTCGTGAGCGGCTGAGCATTCCTCGAACTGGAGCGCTCCATCGGCAATCCGAGACGCGGCAAACGGCAGGGCGAGGTCAAGCGCGTCGTTCGGTGCAAAGAGGTGCCAGAGCTGTGCTTACCGCAGTTGGTCGGAGGTCTGCGACTACGTCACCCGCCTGTCGCCGTCAGCGGATACACGACCCAAGCGCTCGGGTGCTCTATCAGGTCGATGGCGACGCCGTGAAGCACCCGAATCCAGCCGGCAAACTCGTTGTGCGCGAGCACTTGATTGACCCTGTCTCGGTCGGCGATGTTCATGGTGTGGCTCCCAACCTCAAGGGAGAGCGATTCACCGGACCCGGCGCGGCCCGCCATAATCGGCTCGTCGTCGTGGTCGATTGCATTGCGGACCTTCCGCAGTCTGTCCCGGTCTTTGCTCGGCGGGAGCTGCCCGGCGGTGACCTTCGTTTCTCGAGAGTGCATCAACGCCTCCGCCAGTCGGATCGCTTTGTGCAAGCCGATGCAGGTAAATTCGAGGTCGTTACAGCCACGCAAGAACTCCATCAACGCCTCCTCGCGGGAAGCTCGCTCGAGGCGATTCCTGGCGTCCTGGTACTGACGGAGGGTGTGCTCTGTTGCGCGAACGAAGGAGCTGGACAAGAACGCCGCGCGGCCGGGAGGAAAGCTCTCGATGAACGTGGCGTGAAGGAACCACGCGCTTAGGAGGCCGGCGGCTAGGTCTGACAAGTCAGGCATCTCGACAACGCACGGCCATGTGGTCTCCATCTACTTTTCCGATCCCTCTGAGTCCGGGGCTGGCGAACGCGTCGAGATAGGGCCGAACAGGCGCGCAACAACCGCTGAGTCTGTCTCGCCGTCCGCGCCTTGATCCCACGCACGACCATATGACGCGAGACTGGTCAGGTCTGGCAGGTCGTGGAGGGTCGGGCTGACGAGCAGATTTGTGATCTCCCACCGGGCAAGTTCCACGAGGTTACGAGCGACCAGCCGATCCCGAGTGCATCGCCATGCCGTAAGGACCGCGACGGCCGAAAGAGCGCCGAGTGCGAGACCTGTAACTGCTCGACCCCCCGAAGCGGTCACGGACGGCTCGAGGTCCAGCCCCAGGAAGTAGCCCGTAGCTTGGAGGGTGAAACCCAGGCCAAGTGTTATGAGCCCGAACTGAGCGTCCACGCGATCTTCTACCGCTCCAACCGCGACCGTCGGATTGCCTCCCCAGAACGTGCCTGCCCGACCGGCAAGAACGTCGAGCGACGTGAGCAGACCGTGGGCGATCAGGGCTCCCCCCACGAGATCGAGGGCGGTTCCCACGAGGAAGAGATCGGAGATTGCGAACACCCGGCCACCATAGGCGCACGAGCGGGCGCCTTGGTTCGCGGGTGATGAGGGCGAGAGTCACGACATCAATTTGAAGCCGAAATAGGCGACGCACGATGTCGTCGGCCGCCAGCGTGCCCCGCTCATGCTTGCCAGGAGGTTCAGTGCCTCCTCGGAGCGTTGAGTCGGGCGATGAGTTCGAGCATTGCGTCAAGCGCGGCCTCTAGCGGCTGGGTGTCGCGTTTGACCTGAGTGAGGAGCAGCCCGCCCTGCAGTGCGGCTAGCAGCGCGAGGGCGAGGGTGTCGGGGTCGGTGTCGGGGGGGAGCTGCCCTCGTGCTTGCATCTCTCGGAGGCCGTTCTGGATTGTGGCTTCCCATCGTTTGAAGCCCTCGGCGACGTGGGCTCTTGCGTTGGGATCGGTCTCGGCTAGCTGGCCTCCGAGAGAGCCGATTGGGCAGCCGCCGCTGCAGTGGTGCTCGCGCTGGGCCGCGATCACGAAGTCGCGCCAGGCTCGAAGGCCATCCAGCGAGCTGAAATCGAAGTTCTCCTGCCCGCCGACCATCGTGTCGGCCTGGTGGTCAACGACTGCCCGGACCAGGGCCGGCTTGTCGTCGAAGTAGTGGTAGAGCTGCGAGCTCGAGACGTCTGCCGCCGCGCGTACGTCCTCGATCGTCGTGTGGGCGACGCCTCGCTGGAAGATCAACCCGGCCGCCGCGTCGACGATGCGCTGACGGGTCTCCTGGCCCTTGCGCGTCAACGGGCGAGAGGAGGGGCTAGCCGTGTTCATACCGCAGATTCTACCAACAGAATGGAACGTCCTATCCATTCTGTGTTAGAGTGGAACGCACGATCCATTCTGAGGGTCGCGACAACCACTCAAAGGGAGAGCGCGATACATGTCACTTCAAGGCAAGACCGCCCTCATCACCGGCGGCACATCCGGGATGGGTATCGCCACCGCACTGGCGATGACCGAGAAGGGCGCGTCGGTGATCATCACCGGCCGCGATGAGACCCGCGGCGCGAGCACCGTGGAGAAGATCCGGGCGGGAGGGCACGATGCACAGTTCATCGCCGCTGATTTCTCGGAGATGTCCGAGGTGGCCCGCGTTGCCGACACAGCAGACGAGATCGATGTCCTTGTCAACCTTGCAGGCGTTGCGGCGATGGGGCCGACGGTCGACACCGACGAGGCGGCGTTCGACGGGCTGTTCCAGATCAACGTCAAGGCGCCATTCTTCCTCGTCGCCGCGCTCGCCCCGAGGATCGCGGCCCGCGGCGGTGGGTCGATCATCAACGTCTCAACGATGGTCGCGAGCTACGGCCAGCCAGGCTTGGGTGCCTACGGCGCGTCGCGTGCCGCGATCGAGCTGCTCACCAAGGCTTGGGCTGCCGAATTCGGGCCGCAGAACGTCCGCGTCAACGCGGTCGCTCCCGGCCCGACGTTGACCCCGACATTGGAGACGAAATTGGCGATGGCCGAAGAGTTCGCCAAGACGATTCCGCTCGGCCGAGTCGCTGAAGTGCACGAGCTGTCCGACGTCATCACGTTCCTCGCGACCCCGTCGGCCGCCTACATCAACGGCGCGATCATCCACGTCGACGGCGGCCGCCTCGCCGTCTGAGAGGGGAGGAGATGAGGCTGGTCACTGCTCCCAGCGCGGTGCGGACACGAGGCCACGCGGCTACTGGCTCACGATCCTGCGGGCCGGTGGCGGAGATCGCAGCCCTGATCGACGCCGGGCTGCGTTTGGACATAAGTGAGCGCGGGCTCCTGGCGGACACCGCGGCGATCCTCGAGCGTGCCGATGCCGGCGACCTTCGCGGCCGCGTCGTCCTGATCCCGGAGGGCTGAGCTATGGCTACGGCCACATCAGCCACCTCTGGTGGGTAGCGGCCGCCACCTGCGCCGTTGCCGCCGTGACCTCCCTCGGCCTCACCCCCCGCCGCCAGAACCGAGGAGGAGACAGGGGCTGTCGTTGTCCCCCTAAAGGCAGCCCCTGAGCGGTAAGAGGGAACCGTGACCGCGGCAGGTCCGCCAACACCGACGGCATGACATCGACGAGACGCAAAAGTCTGACCACCAATGACCATGTTTTTACCTAAAGGAGCCAAGCACTCAAATGCAAACCACCGCAGAAAAGACCGTGTTGATCACCGGCGCCAACGTCGGGATCGGCAAGGACATAGCCCGGCAACTGGCATCACGTCCCGAGACCGCTCACATCTACCTGGCGTGCCGCAACCAAGACCGGGCGGCAACGGCAAAGGCCGATCTCGAAGCGAAAACCGGCCGGCGCATCTTCGACATCGTTCTCATGGACGTTGCCGATCCCCGCTCGGTCCGCGCCGGCCTGGCGGGCATTGACGGATCGCTCGACGCGGTGGTCATGAACGCCGGTGGAATGGGCGGCAAGACGCCGATGAAGTTGACCGCCGACGGAACCACCTACATGTTCGCGCAGAACGTTCTTGGCCACGTCGTCCTCCTCGAGACGCTGCTGGCCGAGGACCGGCTTGGCGAAGTGGCGGTCTTCGCCGGAAGCGAGGCAGCCAGGGGAATCCCGAAAATGGGGTTCAAGCGGCCGTCGTTTGACTCAAACTCCGCCGACGAGCTCGCCACAGTCATCGGCGGCAGCTATTTCGCCGGCGGCAAACCTGACGTCAATTTGGCCTATGGGCAGGCCAAGCTGATCGGCATCCTATGGATGGCCTACCTGGCCCGCCAATACCCCGACCGCCGATTCATCTGCGTGAGCCCCGGCAACACCACCGGCACCCAAGCACCCAATGACCTCGCATTGCCGCTGCGCATAGCGGCCAAGTACGTCATGCCCCGCCTGGGCATCGCCCACAAGCTTGACGTGGGCGCGAAGCGACTGGTTGACGGTGTCACCGACCCGACCCTGTCCAGCGGCGTGTTCTACGCCAGCGCGGGGGAAGTCCTCAAGGGTCCCGTGGTCGACCAAGCAGACATCTTCCCCGACCTGGCCAACCCGTCGTTTCAGGACCACGCCAACGAGGCCATCCACCGCTTTATCACCTAAAGACATTGGATCTAGATCTCTTCACCGAAACGCTCCGGCGCTTGGCTCAAAACTCGTCGAATACAGGCGAGCGGGTCGGGAGGCTCATCGACAAGGCAACCTCGGCCGCTGTGGCGGCGTTGGCGGCCGAGCTCGACGTCGATCTGGGACGGGCTGATGTCATCGGCGTAAATCTGACCTGCTCGGTAGACCGAGACCCAGGGGTCCTTCGAGCCAGGGTTCTGCGGCTCGAGCCCAAGACGGGGCTCAGAGACGAGTTGACTCGACACGGCCAAGCACTCGCCGAGGTGGAGGTGCAGATCGACGCCGATTCGCAGCCGCGAGGTGCTGTGGTCCTCACCATCGAGATTGGCCGTGAGCCGGCGTGAGGCTCGGCAGCGCCGCCGACCCAGCGCGACCCAGATCGGCGGCCCGCTCGCTCCCTGGGCGGGATCAGCAGCACCACCACGGTGTGGGCATCGTGAGCGCAGTCATCGACGAACAGCCGGAGCCCTCCAAGCCGTGGCCAGTAGCGATGCGCGTGATCGTGTTTCTCGAGCCGATCGTGGCTCAGGCTGAAAGCCTGACTTCTCAGGTCGCCGCTGACATGCGAGTAGTCGGGCCGCCAACCTGGGCATGGACTCCTGGGTGGCTGAAAGGAATGGACGAGCCCGGTGCGATCACGATGTTCTGCACAGTGCTAGCGGACGACGCGAGCGATGCTAGATCGGTTGCTGACGATGTCTTCGAACTGGCCATCCAGAGCCTCATCGACCGAGAGCCACCAGGCTTGCTGCTGCCGGTACTCACCGACCCCCGCGTACCGCGGCGCTGAACTCTCGTGTGGGGCGATCGAGGTGTCGGCGGTTCGAGTCCGCCTCTCGCCATTGCCCCGCCGGGGGTTTTGGACAACGACCCGTAGCCGTTGTCCAGAACCCGCCGGCAACCGCGGGCAACCGGCGGTATCTCGGCGGGTGGCACCGCCGTCCGCCTCCGCTGAGGAACCGCAAAATGCCCGTAAACGTGGGGCTTTTCGCTAGGATCAGCACCGCGGTGAGTTTGGCGGGCACACGCCTGAAAATCGTGGTGTCCCCGGTTCGAGTCCGGGTCTCGCCATAGGGGACGCTGGATCGACCCCCTAGTGGCCCGCCGCCGGACGGGTCACACTCACAAACTAGAACCTTCTAGCAGGGGACTTGCAAGCCACCCTCGTCCCGGCAAAGATGCTGGTGAGATCGCGAGAGGGGCAGCGAAGTGATCGCGCAATGGGAGAGTGCTGCGTGCTGCCGAACAGGCCGGCATAGCGGCCACGACTCACCGGCACGAGTCTCGAGAACGCAAGGTAGACCCAAGAGAGAGGTAGGGGAGGATGAACACATCCAGGCTGCTCATCGCGCCGCGCGGGGGACGCGGTGCGCCAACGCTGCGTGTACGCCCGCAGTCTCTCATGGGTGCGATCACACTCGCACTGGTCGCGACGATGGTGCTCGTAAGCTCGGCTCTCGCCACGCTTACGCGCCATCAGGAACCGTTCTCGCCGCTGACCGGCAGCGGCTCAAAAGTCACCCTCGTCGAAAACGGACCGTCAGGCATCGCCGTCGACGAAGGGACCGGCAACGTGTTTGTCACCTCCGCGGAAAGCAAAGGTGAAGGGACTGACGGGGTTGTCGTGCTGGGCGGCGAAGGCGGCGAACCGATAGGGCTGGCCTCACCGTTTGTGCTTTCAGGCACAGCATTCTTCAGGGCAAACAACGGGCAGGAGTTCCTCGCTTACGACAACGCGTCGACCAGTCCCAGCAAGGGCACCGTCTACGTATACGAAAGAAGCGCAGAAACGATCGAGCGCTATGTGCGCAACGCTGTGACCGAACATTACTCGGAAGTCTCCGGCGCCGGCATTCACTTGCCGGGTTGCGGACACGAGGGTGACGGGGGGGTGGACGCTCAGGGCGATCTCTATCTCACTTGCGCGGGGCTCACAGACCTCTACGAGTACAGCCCCACGGGTACGCTCATTCACGAATACAGTCTGATCGGGACACCGCTGGCGGAAGAAAACTTCTTGGGCCAGCCTGAAGTGAGTCCCGGGCAGATCGCCGTGGACGGGATCGGCGACGTCTTCCTACAGCAGGGCGACGGTAACGGTGTCTACAAGCTTCCGGTGAATCTCGCCGGCGAAGTGGAACCGTCGCAGTACGAGCTGGTGGCCTCCAGCGCACAGGGACTCGCCTACGAACCGTCATCGAACGAGGTGATCGTCACTGAAAGAGGTCGGGTCGGGGAGTACGACGCGACGACTCTCGGCAAACTCGGCACATTCGGCTCCGAAGTGTTCAAATACGAATTCGAAGGCCACGAGTACCCGGAAGCCCCGGGGCAGGTCGCCTTGAACTCGAAAACGCATCGAATCTATGTAGTGAGTCTAAGGGGTAGGATCGTCGTATTCGGTACCGACGTGGTCGTCCCGACGCCGGTGGCGAGCGCCGCTTCAAACGTGACGGGCTCGAAGGCAACGTTGAACGGCTCGGTCAACGCCGAAGGTACAATGGTCACGAAATGCTTCTTTGAATATGGCGTAACGACGGCCTACGGGAAAACGGTACCCTGCGAACAGGCCGTTCCAGGCGATTCTGAAGCCCATCCTGTGAGCGCGAATATCACTGGCCTGGAATCGAACGGCGTCACCTACCACTATCGTCTCGTTGCGGAAAACGAAAACGGGGCCGAACAGAGCGCCGACAAGACGCTGGTAACCGAAGCGACGATCATCACCGATGCGGCCGGGGAAGTCACCGCGACATCGGCGGTCCTGCACGGCGCGGTGCGCCCGGAAGGCTTGCAGTTCAGCGACTGCGAGCTGGAATACGGTCTGACGACCAACGCCGGCTTTGAATCAAAGGCGCCCTGTGCTCCCTCAGCCGCGGAAATCGAACCGGACTTCAGCGAACACGCCGTCGAGGCGCACATCGGTGGACTGGTGGCGAACGCGACGTACAAGTTCCGCCTCAGCGCCGAAAACTCAACCGGTTCTCGCAGCGGCAAGACCCTTACCTTCACGACCGTCGGCCCGCCCCAGATCTCAGAAGTTCGTGCCCGCGACGCCACCCAGAGCACGGTCGTACTCGAAGCAAAGATCGACCCCAGCGGATCGGGCACCTCCTATCACTTCGAGTGGGGCGCCACGAACGGCTACGGCAGCAGCGTGCCAGCCGACTTCGAACCCTACGTCGGCGAAGGAAACAAGCCGGTCCTCGTCACGGCGAAGCTCACGGGCCTGTCGGCGAAGACGATCTATCACTACCGTGTGGTGGCCCAGAGCAGCGAAGGCAGCACCTCGACGCCCGACCAGCAGGCGGAAACGCTCGACACCTGCGGGCTGCCCGAAGACCGTTGCTACGAGCTGGTATCGCCGCCCAGCATAGGACCACTCGCCACGCCGGGAAGGAGCAGCCTTGGCGGGGACTTGTCAGCGCAGCCGTCGGTCTCCGGTGGCTCTCTTGCCTATGGGGTCGAAGACGGCTTTCCTGGTGCGACCAAGGGCGCACTGGTCCTCTATCAGGCCAGACGCGAAGCGAGCGGATGGACCTCCGAACAAATCAGCCCGCCCATTGTTGCTCGCGATGAACAAAAGTCCGCCACCAGCTTCCCCAATCAGACGTTGGGGATGTCACACGATCTGTCGTGTGGCGTCGTGCGTAGCGCGCAGCCGATCGCTCACACCCCGGCGATGGAACTCGTCATCGAAGCCGGAGGCTCAAATCTCTACATGCGCGAAGCCGGCGGGATATTTACCCCGATCACAAGCGTGGCGCCTGTCAATCCTGAACCAGGGCCCGGGGAAAGCGCATTCTATGAACTAGTCGGGATGTCCAGCGACTGTAAGACGGTGGCCTTCACCACCAAGTACCACTATCCGGGGATCCCGGATGGTGGTGGAAGCCTCTCTATGTATGAATGGCGCGATGGAAAGCTCCAGGGCGTGGGCGTGGTTCCAGGCCCTGAAGGGGAAACGGCCACGGCCGCCACTCCAGGAACTGGCCAATTTAGTCATCTGAACGTCGTGTCCAGCGACGGCTCACGCATCTTCTTCTCCGCCACGCGACAAATCCCAGGTAATCCCGTCGATCCCCAGGAACAAGGAAAGCAGGGCGTGTTCGTACGCGAAGGCGGTACGACCACGCGCGATCTGTCGGCCTCGGAAACCACAACTCCCGACAGGGGCGCGGAATATCTTTACGCGACACCGGACGGCTCGCGCGTCTTCTTCCGAGCCAACTACGGCCTGACCGACACAACGAGCACCGGCGAAACGACGAGCGAATGCGGACCTTATGAAAATACTGTCGCCGGCTGCGATCTGTACGAATACAACCTCGAAAAGGCGCGGGACGAACATCCGCTCACGGACCTCTCGGCGGATGCGGCACCAGGAGGCGCCCAGGTCGCTGGCTTCGTCGGGGCCTCCAGCGATGGCTCGCACGTCTACTTCTTGGCGCAGGGACAGCTGGCGCCGGGCAAGGGCAGGACATCGGCTGAAAACCAGGAGGACGGAACCGTTTCCCTCTACAGCGCACAGGGCGGACAGCCGCCTCGGTTCGTCGCGACGGTGACCAAGAAGGAGGCAGAACAGACCGTCGGGGTGGCTGCAGAGACCGGACAGACCGGCCAGACCTCAGAAGTGAGTCCAGACGGAAGGTTCCTGCTCTTTGAAACTAGCGAGCACGTCACCGGTTACGACAGCGGAAGCGGTGGAGCACCCGAGGCATACCTATTCGACGCCGAGTCCGCGGCCGAACCGATCGTCTGCGTCTCCTGCAGACAGGACGGCCAGCCATCGCAGAACAACGCTCGCGTCCTGCTACCGTCCTCTGGCGAAAACCCGCTATTTCACCAGCACGCGCTGGTGGTGCGAGCCGGGCAACCGCTGGTCTTCTTCGGCTCCAACGATCCGCTGACAGGCGAAGCGGCCGAAGGCGAAGAACGACTGTACGAGTGGGCCCATGACCAAGTCTATCTTCTCGCAGCGCCTGCGGACCCGGCCCCGCACTTCATGGGGAGCGCAAATGAAGACGGGAGCGATGTGTTCTTCGCAACGGATCAGTCGCTTTCCTGGGCAGACCGCGACGCGAGATCCTCGATCTACGACGCACGGATCGACGGAGGGTTCCAGGAGCCGCAACCCGGGGCAGAACCCTGCAATGCAGCCGCGGAAGGCTCCTGCCAAGGTAGTCCTGCCGTCTCACCGTCCACGTCGACGCCTGGCACGGCGAACTACGACGGCCCAGGCAACCTCGTGCCCACGAAGGCGAGCGCACCGGTCTCCGGTGCAAAGCACTTGACTCGCGCACAGAAGTTGGCGGCTGCGGTCAAGGCATGTCGCAAGCTCCGCATAAAGCGCAAACGGACCCTGTGTGAAAGGCAGGCCCGTGCGCGCTACAAAGCCAAACCCAGAGCACAGGCCAAGAAGAAGGGGAGTAAGTGACCATGAGGAGCCCTTGCAAATTCGCGGTGGCTGGGCAGCCGAAGGCTCTCGCTAACGGCTCGGCGTCCCGAAACCGCCCTCATCGTCGCTCCCGCATGTCCGTGAGCAGAATGACCACTCTCGCGAGCATTCTGCTACTCAGCATCTTGACCTTCTCCGCGAGCCCTGCGGCAGCCGCCTCAGCGAAGCCGGCGTGGAAGCTAATGGCCGTAACAGGCCCGACCAACATACCTCCGGAACAGTCCGAGATCCAGCGCGTGGCGGTTGAAGCGGAAGACGGCACCTTCAGTCTTTCCGCGACTCTCGCGGCTGGAAATGGCAGTCTTGGCTTCGCCGAAGGGTACGCGGAAGCGACCGAAGGTAGCAACCGGGTATTGGTGTGGCTCCCGATTGAAGGGACCTTTCATGTCGGCCAACACGTGAGCGACTCCGATTTCCCGACGGGCACAACGGTGCTCGGGGTCTCGGGGCCCGAATCGGAACCGACGCTGGAACTTTCGAGCAGCGCGATCTCAAGTGAAAGCTTCAGCTACGTGGAAGCCGCGTCCAAGGAAATCACGGACGTCACGACTTCCGCGGGCGCGTTCTCGCCGGGCGACTCCATAACCGGTGTAGGAATCCCGGCTGGCACCACGGTAACGTCGGTGGAAAACAGCACGCTGACGCTGTCGAATTACTTGACGGCGGGAGGGCGTGTCGCGCTGGCGAGTTCCGGAACGACCGCCGCGATCGCCTACGACGCGCCCGCCCAGACGGTCCAAGGCGCACTCGAAGCAATTCTGGGTACTGGCGCCGTTGATGTCAGCGGCGGCCCCGGAGGCGATCTCGACCATCCGTATTTCATCAACTTTGGAGGTGCTGGGGGACACGGCCCGTTTGCGGATGATGATGTGGTGCAGTTGAAGGCCAACAGCGAAGCGCTGACCGGTGAACACGCATATGCCCATGTCTTCACGGTCGTTCCCGGCGGACCAGGGACAGGGGAATTGGCCGTGTACCCGTTCAATGTTGGCGGCCAGCCGAGCAGTGGGGAAATGACTGTGGTAATTGGACCGCTCCCGGCAGGCGTTGTCATGACCGGGGCCGCCGAAGGGGAAGGTTGGGCCTGCGCGAAAGCGGTCGGTCAGTCGGTGTCTTGCCATACGACTGAAACGATCGGCGCGTTGGGGCTCAGCCAGCCAGTCCGGGTACCTGTGAGCGTCGCGGGGTCCTCCGCCTCGACGGGAAGCGTGCCGGTGACGGTGGCTGGCGCCGGGGGAGGCGAAGCGCGGTATCAGGCGACGCTGTCGGTCAGCGCGAACCAGGCCCAGGCGGGTTTTCAGGCGCTGTTGGCGGGCGCGTTTGAAGCGGACGGCACGCCGTCAACTCAGGCCGGCGCACATCCGTTCAGCGACCTGAATATGTTCGCGCTGAACACCGTGCGGTCGGCCAGCGGTCAGATCGTGCCGGCCGGTGACGCCCAGAACATCATCGCCAGTCTCCCCCCCGGCTTCATCGGGGACCCTTTGGCCACAGGGCGCTGCCCGCAGCGCCAAACCTATGGATGCGGGGAGTCTGCCGATGTCGGGCACCTCGCGCCGATAATCTCGGAATTCGGAGCGCTACCAACGAGCGTCGTCACTAAGATCTATGGCGACGTGCCTGGGCGCGGAGTGGCGGCAGAGTTCACGACGCAAATCGGGGCCCCGGTGCAGAGTCTTACTGGTAGCTTGAACAGTGAAAGCGATTTTGGGGTGCAGGTGACTGCCCCACAGATCCCGACCTTTGACAAGGTGTTTGGTACTTTGACTGTGTTTGATGGTGAACCTGTCGGGTCGCCTGGAGTCGCGTGGTTGCGTAATCCGACCGATTGCGGGGAAGAGGCTCGTGAACCGCCGGTTGAGGCCATGGAAGGGTCGACTTACCAGCATCCGGATGAGTGGTCGCGGGCCGTGGAAGATCTGGCGCCCGTAACCGGCTGCGACAAGCTGCACTTCGAACCGGAATTCAGCCTCCAGCCGACCAGCACACAGGGCTCATCCGGAGTTGGTGCGACCGCGCATCTCCACATCGACCAGAAAGACATCGCCAGGGCGGGAACGCTGGCCACCCCAGACGTGAAGGAATCGGTGGTGGCGCTTCCGCGGGGCTTGGACATCAACCCGGCTGAGGCGAGCGGCCTCGAAGCATGCAGCGAGGCGCAGGTAGGTTACGTGGGACCCGGGCCGCTCCCGAATCCGACTCGTTTCAACAACACGCCAGTCTCATGTCCGAACGGCTCGAAGCTCGGCACGGTGGAAGCGACCAGCCCATTGCTCGAAGAACCCCTGAAGGGCACGATCTATCTCGCCACGCAGGAAGAAAATCCGTTTCACAGTCTGATCGCGGTCTATCTGGTGTTCGAAAGCGAACGCTTCGGGATCACGCTGAAGCTGCCAGGGAAGGTCGAAAGCAACGCCGAAACCGGCCAGCTCACGGCAACCTTCGCTTATCTTCCTCAACAGCCGATCGAAGACCTGACGCTGAACTTCCGCGGTGGCGGGTCGCGCTCGGAGTTCGCGACGCCGGAAGTCTGCGGCACCTACTCGACAACCGGCACCTGGACGCCCTGGTCGGCGCCTGAATCGGGGCCACCGGCACAGACCTCCAATTCGTTCTCCGTCTCCAGCGGCTGTTCGAGCTCGGCGCCGATGCGGCCATTCCAGCCGAGCTTCGAAGCCGGCACGAGCCAGCCCTCCGCCGGTGCCTACAGCCCGCTCGTTATCAAGGTAAACCGCAATGACGGCGAACAGGAACTGACGAGCCTCGACTTCACCCTGCCCGAGGGGCTGATCGGCAACCTCGCGAGCGTTCCCTACTGCTCTGACGCGGCGATCGAAGCGGCGCGTACGGTGTCGGGCAGGGCCGAGCAGGCCAGCTCGAGCTGTCCGACGGCCAGCCAGATCGGCACCGTCGACGCCGCCGCGGGAGTCGGCTCAGAACCGATCCACGTCGGCGGCCATGTCTACATGGCGGGCCCCTACGAGGGCGCGCCGCTCAGCGCGGTCGTGATCGAGCCGGCGGTCGCCGGCCCGTTCGACCTCGGCGACGTGGTTGTCAGGTCGCCGCTGTCCATCAACTCGGCCACGGCGCAGATCACCGCCAAGTCCGATCCGCTACCGACGATCCTCAAGGGGATACCGCTGAAGCTGCGTTCGGTCGCCATAACGCTCGACCGTCCCAACTTCACGTTCAACCCGACGAGTTGCGCGGCGATGTCGGTGACTGCCTCGATCGGCAGCTCCAACGGGGCCACCGCGACCCCATCCAACCGCTTCCAGGTGGGCGGCTGTGCGGGTCTGCCGTTCAAGCCGACCCTGTCGGCCTCTACGCAGGCCAAGGCAAGTAAAGCCAACGGCGCCTCTTTGACCGTGAAGGTCGCTGCTAAGCCTGGGGAAGCGAACATCGGCAAAGTCAACCTGCAGCTGCCGCTGCAACTCCCGTCGCGCCTGTCGACGCTGCAGAAAGCGTGCACCGAAGCGCAGTTCAACGCAAACCCCGCCGGCTGCCCGGCTGAAGCTGTGATCGGCAGCGGGACGGCGCACACGCCGATCCTGCAGGCGCCGCTAAGCGGGCCGGCCTACCTCGTCTCGCACGGCGGCGCGGCGTTCCCGGATGTGGAGTTCGTGCTGCAGGCTGACGAACGCGGCGGCGACGTCGAGATCGTCCTCGACGGCGGCACCCAGATCAAGAAGGGCATCACCTACTCCAACTTCGAAACAGTTCCCGACGCGCCGATCTCGAGCTTCGAAACGGTGCTGCCCGAGGGTCCCCACTCGATCGTGACCGCCTATCTGCCGGCTGGCGCCAACTACAACCTCTGTGGTCAGTCGCTGAGAATGCCGACGACGATCACCGGCCAGAACGGGGCAGTGCTCAAACAGAACACTCCCATCGCGGTCAGCGGCTGCGCGCCTGCGATCAGAGTGACGAAGCACACGGTCAAGGGAAAAGCCGCGACGGTTGTCGTCAGCGTGCCGTCGGCCGGCAAGCTCACGGCCAATGGGGCTGGACTGACCTCGGCCGCGAAGACGGTATCCGCGGCTAAGAGCGTCACGCTCACGCTGAAGCTGAACAAGAAAGAGCAGGCCTTCCTCGCCCTTCATCGCCACCGCAAGCTGAAGCTCCAAATCAAGCTGCAGTTCAAGCCCAAGAAGGGCACGAGACTGTCGAGTGGGGTGACAGTGGTGATTGGCTGATCACGCCGCGGCTGATCAAGCCGCGAGCGTCTGGTGGGCAGCCTGAAGTCCCTGGGCCGAAAGCGTTTTCCTCCGGGAGCACGGCCCCGCGCCTGGAACCCGCACCTCCCAAGCAAATCGACTTCGCCGAGGAGGCCCTCTGGGCCTTCCGCGAATCGTGGCGCCCCCGCGTGATCGCGCCCAACGCAACGCGGGCGTGTCACCCAGCAAAGTCGCCGTAGCGCCGCGCTGCGCGCCGTCCCTCCACGACCAACAGGGCACTGATCAGGTGGCCCTCTCCTCGATCTCGCGGTCCCTTTCTAGAACCTTGGTCTTCTAGATTGATTTCGCCACGCCGGGGCGCGAGTATCTCGCTCGCAAATGGGGGGAACACACACCGGCCAGAGAAGCCGCCTGACGTTGGGTCTCGACGGAGGCGGTACACGCGAGGCGCTCAATCGCGTTTACGCCTCCTCTTGCACCGATGCGCAGGTCCCCGAAAGCGAGTCCACAGAGGAGGGCTTCTCATGAAGACGACGCGTTGGCACCTAGGCAGTGCCCGTCTCGAATGGCTCTCGTCGATCGGATGTGCCCTGCTCCTCCTGCTGGGTGTCTCTGCGAGCTCAACCTTCGCCGGAACCGCCAAGGCGGCAACCGACGGGTTCTCCTCCACCAAAAAGCTACATCGAGCTGGGGTGAGAGACCTCGATGCCAACAGACGTCGCGGCGTCTCTCAGGCGTACGTCGTAGCAATAGAGGCGCTGGAGGTCATCTCCAAGGCTCATGGCGCTCGCCAGGTGAAGGGCGTCGAGCGAGCGAAGCTCGACCGGGTTCAGCTCGGCAGCCGCGTTGAGGGTCCGCGGGTCTAGCGGCAGAAGCGTGATGGCGCTCAACGCAACCAGGGCGCGTCTAGCGGCAAGCTCGCCGTAGCGTTGTGCTGCTCGTCGTCCCTCCACGACCAGTAGGGCACTGCTCAGGAGCTCACGGCCGGCGAGCTCGAGGCGCAGCGCAACGCTCTCTGGCTCTGAGCGCACGAGCTTGATGAACGCCGACGTGTCGAGATAGTCCGGCAAGCGCTCTAAAGACGCTCGGAGCGCAGCTCGTCGAGCACCTCGTCGGTGGGTCGGCCGGGGATTGGGGCGGGTAGTTGCTCGAGAACCTCCAGCAGGCTCCCCTGCCCGCGAGTGGCCCCCCTCTCAGCGACCAGCCTGTCGACGGCGGTGGCGCGTCCGGGTGCGGGAGTGAGCTGTGCGATCTCCTGACCGCGATCGGTGATCAGGAATGACTCTCCGTGTCGAGCCCGTTGGGCGTAGCGACTGAGGTTCTGACGCATCTCGCGGATACCTACGAACTCCATGTGCGTCATTGTAGCGCCATACTTGCACCCATCAGTCCGTCAGGCTGGGCCGCCCCGTTTGGCCACCCAAGTCGTACCGGTAGCCCGAACCCGGAGGAATGCCAGTCAATACTCAAAGTCATGGGTATACAGGTCGAGTCGCCCTGCTGTCAATTCATTCCAGGTCGGGATCGGCGACCGCGGACCAGGCGTCGGCTGTGACTCCCCAGGCTCCGTGGCCGGCAGGAAGGATACCGGCAACGGTTTCACCCTCCTGATGAACCGGCTACCTTGACAAGTTTCGAGCGCAAGCGACAGCCGGAACTAGCCACCCTGCATGGCACCGCTCCACACTATTAGTTCCTCTGCGAGGCGCGCAGAAAGCCAGACTTGAAGCCGCACTCCCGGCCGCCAAGGATTTGAACGTTACACATCTTGACTTATCAGCGAGGTGATCGCCAGCGATAGTGCTCGCCGATTCAGGAGATGGTGTCCTGCGGCGCTCTTTGCTCTCGAGTGCGCGGGGCTGGCGAGAGCCGCGCGATCAGAGCAGCACTCACAAAAGGGAGAGGCGGCATGCGGTTGATCAGAAGTACATTGCCAATGGCGGCGCTGGCGTCGGCAATCTTCATGTTGCCCGCTGCTCATGCTTCTGCGCCCCCCTCCGTAGAAAGCGGATCATCACCTGCCACTGCGTTCTTCGGTGGTCCCCTCGTTTCCCCGGCCCTCGACCGGTTGATCGGTAATACAGGTCTGCGTGCGGCACGGGAAGCTCAACGAAGCAACCCGCAGGCCGTCGCTGATCGCGCAGCATCTCGTAGCGCCTTCGAGAACTTGGCACCTCCGCAGGCTCTGGCCTTGACGCGACACATCTTCCCTGCCCTGGTGGTGTCCGACGGCGCCCCGCAGTCACCCCAGGGCCAGCGACCGGTGCGCTACCTGACAGATCACGCAGCGCAAGTCTCGCTGCCCGGTGGAGTGGGGGTGATCGAATCGATGGCCCCGATCGCCACCACGGGCCCGACCAGAGCTCCAGTGCCCTTCGACCTGCGGCTGAGACGGACGGGCAAGGGCTTCCAGCCGGTGCGATCGGATGTCGGCGTCGAGCTGCCGAGCGCCCTGGATGACGGAGTCGCGCTCGCGCGCACAGACGTGTCCCTGACGCCGGTCGATGGCAAGGGAAAGCCGCTGCCCGCCTCGGCGGGCGCGCTCAACGGCTCGACGGTGCAGTGGAGTGAGGCCGATCCCACCGCAGGCGTGCGCGACGTCACCACGGTCGCCAAGGCTTCGCTCGAGGGCTTCGACTTGACCACGCTGCTGCTCTCGCAGCGAAGTCCGGGTCGGCTCTACTTCCGGGTCGGGATGCCGACGGGTGCACGTCTGGAATCCGAGCGGAACGGATCTATCGAGGTGGTTGACGGCAACTCCCGGCTCGCGGTCGTAATGCCCGTAACCGCAGAAGACGCCGAAGGAATGAGCGTCCCCGTGAAAATGACCGTTCACGGTGACACGATTGCGCTGACGGTGGATCGCTCCGGGGACCATATGTACCCGATCGCCGTCGATCCAGAAGTCAACGACGGGCAGCTCGCGACCTCGAGCACGGGGAAGCGCTCGAACTGGGAATTCCACACCAGCAACAGCGCTCGGTTCTCGGGTAGCGCCGTCTATGAAGGCGCTGGCTTGGAACATCTCGAAACGAGGGGCACCGCCGAATATGCCCCGGGCGAATGGGCATACTGGGGCTACCAGACCAAAGGCAACTCCAAAATCTACGAAGTCAAAACCGAAACCTCGGCACGCAACAGGGGCGCCAAGCTAGAAGGCTTCCTCGAATTTGAGCAGGCCGGTGGCGCCCAGGAAACCAAGAAGCTCCTGTCGACCGAAGGGGAAGGCACGACCGAATACGACAAAAAGGCCGTGACGCTGTGCGCGGCCAACGCTGGGCACGAAGAATGTCTGCCCGGCTCGGGCACGCCCAAAAACTCAGTTCACTTCCAGCAATCCGCGACGGCGTCGCCGGGTGGCAGCTACGGCTTTCGCGACACGATGACTCAGGGCATCGTCTCGATCTCCGAGCCTACCGGGACTCACTCGACGACCGGCTATGACACGACAACCCCGGTCCTCGAATTCGAAACTGAAGTGGAAGGAAAAAAAGAAAAAGTCAAACGCGAAAACGCTCTCTATGGCTCAGGTGCGTGGCTCTCCAGTCGGCAGGGAGCGCTCAAGCTGACCGCCAGCGATCCCGGCATCGGTGTCGCCGCGACCAAGCTCGAATACGAAAGCTCAGCTGGGAGTTGGAGGCAGCTATTCGAACACAACTATCTCGGCGTGGAACATGCGTGTCAGGGGGTCCAATGCTACGAAAGCCACGCCGAATACGCCACGCTTCCGGCGGGGTTGCCCGACGGCGAACAGCATCTGCGCTATCGCGCGGAAGAGGCGATCTCCGGAACGCAGTCGCTCGAAAGCGAAGGCCAGGCCACTGTCAAAGTCGACAACACGCCGCCTCATCGCCTCACGTTCGAAGGGCTCCCCAACGGCAACGAACTCAGCGAACGCCCATACGAACTGACCGGCGTCGCCACGGACGGCGAAGGCTCGACGCTCGCGAGCTCGGGCATCCGCTCGATCACCCTCTACGTCGACGGGCGCGAATTCGGAACTTCGGCCGGGTACTGCCACGTCGCCCAGGGGGAATGCACCGGGCAGGCCAAATGGACTGTCAACGGCGCCGAACTTGGCTCGGGCCGTCATGACCTCGAGATCGTCGCGCTCGACAACGCCGGTAACGAAGCAAGGCTGTATCAGCCGATTACGATCCATCACTCGACGCCGGTCGCGCTTGGGCCGGGATCGATCGACCTCCAATCGGGCGACTTCAGCCTCGGCGCCAACGACGTCTCGCTCGGCTCCGGCCTGACCGTCGGACGCAACTACAGCTCGCGCGCCCTCGAAGCCGGCCAAGGTGGCCCGCTTGGCCCCCAGTGGAGTCTCAGCCTGGGCAGCGCCGAGTTGCTCAACGAAATGGTCAACGGGAGCGTCCTGCTGACTGCTTCGAACGGCGCGCAGACGATCTTCGCGGCACTCGGCGAAGGCAAATTCGAATCGCCGCTCGGCGACTCGAACCTGCAGCTGACGCTCGAAGAAAACAAAGCGACGAAACAGAAGCTCGCCTACAAGTTGGTCAATGCGGCGGCACACACCTCCGTGACCTTCACGTTGCCGAGCGGCGCGAGCGCATGGGTGCCCACCAAGCAGGAAGGCGCCGTGGCCACGGACACGGTGACCTACACGTATAGGAGCGCCGAGCAGGACGAGGTCTATGCCGTTCCGGCCGGCGGAACAGCGACGGCGATCCTCACCGGCCCGGGAGAAGACATCTACTACGCCGTGAAGAACAAGGTCATCAGGATGACCAAACGGGGAAGGCTGATCTCAGAATATCCGCTCCCCGTCAACCACGAAGTGCTCCAGATGGTCAAGGGACCACGCGAAGAAATCTGGTTCACTGAGAAAACCGGTGAATCGACGAACACGATCGGTTCGTTGGAACCCAACGCGTCCTATGGCAAGGGCTACTTGTATGAATACAAAACCCTGGAATCAGGTGAACTGCACGGAATCGCCATGGGCCCGGAAGGAGCGGTATGGTTTACCAACGGCCTCGCCAAAATCGGCAAGATCTCCTCGGCCGGGACGGTCACAGAATATTGGCTGTCGACCACCAGCCACCCTCATTCGATCACGGCGGGCGCTGACGGCAACCTCTGGGTCGCCCTACAGCACAAGATCGCCAAGGTAAGCCCGTCGGGCGTCGTCCTAGCAGAATATGCGGCCGCCGGTTCCGGCGAAGTCGGCGAAATCACCGCGGGCCCCGATGGGAACCTGTGGTACACCAGCGACCTGGGCGAACAAAAGGGTGCGATCGGCCGGATGACGACCGCCGGCGCAAGCTCCGAATTCGCGCTGCCGGGCACCGAAGCCCAGTCACCACGCGCGATAATCTCGGGGCCGGACGGAGCCCTTTGGTATGAAGACGGTCTGCCCAGCAAGATCGGTCGGGTCACCACGTCGGGCGTGATCACGCAGTATCCGCTCGCCGACTCGGCCGGGTCTTTTTCCCTCGCCACCGGACCCGACCACCTGGTGTGGTTTGCGGGGAAGAAGGTCGGCAAGATGGTCTCCCTCACCGAGCCGACCGAAGCTCTTGCGCCCAAGCCGGCCGGCGTCTCCTGCGAACCGGAACTCAAGCCGGGTTGCCGCGCGCTGAAGTTCAAGTACGCAACTGCGACGACGGCGTCCGGGGAAGGGTCGACGGAATGGGGCGACTACGAATCCCGCCTCTCCGAAGTAATCGTGACCGCGTACGATCCAGCGTCCAAATCAATGAGGGAAAACGCAGTCGCCAAGTATGCATATGACAGGCTGGGACGGCTGCGTGTGGAGTGGGATCCACGCATCTCTCCCGCGCTGAAGAAGACATATGGATACGACTCCGAAGGCTTGCTCACGGCTTTGTCGGATCCAGGCCAGGAGCCATGGACGTTCTCCTACGGTACGGCGGCCGGCGACGCCGGGACCGGCAGGCTGCTCAGAGCCAAGCGCTCTCCCGCGTCCGCCGAACTGTGGAAAGGTGAACCGCTGGTCAACACCGAAGCCCCGAAGATCATCGGAACCCCGCGCGTCGGAGTGCGCTTGGCCGTATCGAACGGCGCTTGGTCCGGTGGGTCGCCGGTCTCCTACAGCTATCAATGGGAAAACTGCACGCGCGGGCGATGCGAACCCATCCCCGGCGCGACAAGCGCGAACTACGTACCGTCGTCCCGGAGCTCGATCTCGGTTTCGGTCGAGGCTACGACTGGTGGTGGATCCGCGACGGCGAAAACCGAACCAACTGCGCTTATCGAACCCGAATCGCCAGTTCTGGAAACCTCGACGCCTGTTGGCAGCACACCATTTGGCATCTCGGGCACGTACGGAAAATATTACATAACCGATTACAACCTGAACCGGATCATCGAAGCTACAGAAGGAACGGTCCAGCACGAATACCAACTCACCGGCGGCGGGACGCCACGGCCCGAGGGGATCGTGGCCTCAGGCGGAACCGTGTACTGGGTGGACTACAACAGCAACCAGATCCAGCAACTCAGCTCGTCCGGAGGCCTTCATCCCGAACTGGTGAAGAGCCTCCCAACGGGAGCTCACCCTACGAGCATCACCTGGGGCAGCGGTGGCGCTCTGTGGTTCACCGAGTCCGGAACGGGCAAGCTCGGCAAGCTGGTGGCGGGGACGCTCACTGAATATGCTTTGCCCACAGGGGCGCATCCGATGGCGGTCACCCTCGGCCCCGACGGCAACATCTGGTTCACCGACACCCGGGGCGTGATCGGCAAGATCACCACGGCGGGCGCGATCACCGAATATAAAATCAATGCCACAGGACTCGCCGGAATCACGGCGGGCCCCGACGGCAACCTCTGGTACACGACGAGGAACGGATCCAACGGGACGGTTGGCAAGATCACCACGGCGGGCGTCTTCACCGAATATGCCCTACCCGCAGGAGCCCTCGGCGCGGAATCCATCACCGCCGACGCGGCAAACCTATGGGTCACCGGGAACACCGTCAACGCGCTCTACAAGGTGACGACGGCAGGCGTCGTCAAGCGATACGCGCTGCCGACGGGAAGTGAACCTCAGGGAATCACGACGAGCGCCTCCAAGAGTGAACTCTGGCTCGCCGAGCACAACAGCAAGATTGGGTCAGTGACGCAGACTAAGCTCGAAGTGACCGAAGGGGAAGTCGCGCCTCCTCCGACCGGCGGCTATACGATCGCCTACAACGTCCCCGTCAAAGGCAGCGCAGCCCCGCACGAATTGAGTGCCACGGAAACGGCGAAGTGGGGCCAGAAAGACAACCCGTTGGAAGCGACGGCGATCTTCCCACCTGACGAAGCGCCAAGCATTCCGGCGACGAGTTACAAACGCGCGACGATCTACTACTTCGACGAAAAAGGCAGACCGGTCAATGTTGCCGGCCCGAGCACATCTACCTATGGCGCGATCTCGACGACCGAATACAACGAATTCAACGACGTGATTCGCACGCTCACGCCTGACAACCGCCAGAGCGCCCTGGAAGCCGGCTCGGCCTCCGTCGAAAAGTCGAAACTGCTCGATACGCAAAACACATACAACGGCGAAGGCGCCAAAGAAGGCGAAGTGCAAGAACCCGGCACGCGCCTGATCGACAGCGTCGGCCCTCAGCACAAGGTCAGCTACGTGGCAGGCCACGAACGCAAAGAATCGCTTGCCCGCCTGCACTCGAAGCTGTTCTACGACGAAGGCGCCCCCGGGGGCGAAACCTATGACCTCCTGACCAAGAAAACGACGCTTGCGCAGCTTGCGAACGAAGAAGAAGTAGAAGTCAAAACGACGAAGACCTCCTACTCTGGCCAGTCGAACCTTGGCTGGAAACTGCGCGCGCCCACCTCGGCGGCGACCTACGGCCCGGAAGAAACCGTCCTCAGCAAAAGCACGACCGAATACAACCCAACCACCGGTCAGGTCTCCGAAGTTCGCGGCAGCGCAGCCGAAACGACGCTGAGCTACGCAAAGAAGTTCGGCGAAGCCGGCACGGAAGCGGGCAAGCTGAAATCGCCGTGGGGTACGGCTGTCAACGCCGAAGGCGCTCTTTTCGTCGCCGACTCTGCCAACAACCGGATCGAGAAGTTCTCAGCGGAAGGCGCGTACGTGAGCTCCTTCGGCACGTCTGGCTCGGGCAGCGGCCAGCTCAAAGAACCCCAGGGCATCGCGCTCGACTCCTCCGGCAACGTCTACGTCGCCGACTCGGGCAACAACCGGATCGAGGAGTTCTCGGCCGCCGGGGCCTTCGTCAAGAGCATCGGCTCGCTCGGAACCGAATCGGGCAAGCTGAAAGCCCCCTCGGACCTGGCGTTCGACCCCAAAGGCAACCTATGGGTTGCCGACACGGGCAACAGCCGCATCGAGAAATTCAACAAAGAAGGCGTCTACGGCTCTGAATTCGGCTCGCCCGGCACAGAACCGGGCAAGCTCTCTGAACCAAAGGGCATCACGATCGATGCGGGCGAACACGTCTGGGTCGCCGACACGAACAACAACCGCATCCAGGAGTTCTCCACCTCAGGCAGCCTGCTGAAGCGCTTCGGCTCACCGGGCTCGGGCGAGGGCCAGCTGAACACGCCGATCGATTTGAAGATCGACAGCGCCGGCAACATCTGGACGGCTGACTCCAAGAACAACCGCGCCGAGGCGTTCTCGCCCGCTGGGGCCTATGTCACCCAGATCGGCTACAAAGGCACCGCGAGCGGCCAGCTCTCTGAACCGAAAGGCATCGCCTTCGACGCCGCCGGCAACGCGTGGGTCACAGACTCTTCCAACAATCGCCTCGAGCAGTGGTCCAGGGGCCCCAACGCCCATGACCAGAAGACGGTCTACTACAGCTCAGAAGCCAGCAGCGAATACCCCGCCTGCGGCTCCCACGCCGAATTCGCGGGCCTCGTCTGTGAGACGCTGCCGGCCAAGCAGCCCGAACTTCTAGGCCTGCCGCCGCTGCCGGTCACGAGCTACACGTACAACATCTACGACGAGCCCGAAACGATCACCGAAACCTTTGGTTCCTCCACCCGCACCAAGAAAGAAGCCTACGACGCCGCGGGCCGGCGCATCTCGAGCGAAACGACAGCCACAAGTGGCAAAGCGCTGCCACAGGTCACCTTCTTCTACAACTCCGAACAGGGGCTGCTCGAAAAAGAGAGCGCCGAAGGCAAGTCGCTGAGCAGCGAATTCAACCGCCTTGGGCAGTTGACCAAGTACACGGATGCCGACGGCAACGTCGCCAAATACACCTACCAGGGGCCCGAAAACGACTACCTCATAAGCGAAGCCTCGGACTCCAGCTCTGGTGGCACGAGCCACCAGAGCTACGAATACGACCCCACGACGAAGCTGCGCACGAAGCTGATCGACTCTGCCGCGGGCACCTTCACGGCGAGCTACGACGCCGAAGGGAAACTCATGAGCGAGAGCTACCCCTATGGCCTCTGCGCCGTCTACGCCTACAACTCGATCGGCGAAGCGAGCAGTCTGCAGTACATCAAGAGCTCCAAATGCTCAGAAATCGAAGCCGGCACCTACTACCAGGACAGCCGCTCCTCCTCGATCCGCGGGGAAATGCTGAGCCAGACGAGCTCGCTGGCCAGCGAGACCTACACCTACGACGCCTCCGGGCGCCTGAGTGAATCCCAGGAAACACCGACCGGCGAAGGCTGCACGGTTCGTGCCTACAGCTACGACGAAGAAGGCAATCGAGCGACCTCGACCACGCGTACGCCCGGTACCGGTGGCGTGTGCCAGAGCGAAGGCGGCACAACCGAATCGCATAACTACGACGAAGCGAACCGGCTAGTCGACGGCGGCATGGCCTATGACCCCTACGGCAATGTCACCAAACTCCCGGCCCTCGACGCCGAAGGCCATGAATTGAGCTCGACCTACTACGTCGACAACGCCGTGGCCACCCAGACCCAGAACGGTCTCACAAACGAATACAAGCTGGACCCCGAAGGCCGCACTCGCGAACTGGTCTCCGGATCGACCAAAACGATCGATCACTACGACGGCCCAGGTGAAGCGATCGCCTGGAGCGAAACACCGGAAAAGTGGGTGCGCAACATAGCGGGGGTCGACGGCTCCCTGCTTGCGACCCAAACGAACGGCGAAACGCCGGTGCTTCAGCTGCACGATCTACAGGGCAACGTGATCGGCACCATCGGCGACAAGGCTGGGGAAAGCAAACTGCTCTCCACTTACAACAGCAGTGAATTCGGTGTGCCCGAGAGCGGCAAAGCGCCGCCGAAGTTCGCCTACCTCGGCGCGGTGGGGATCGAAAGCTCCTTCGCAAGCGGCGTCATCACCTACGGCGCGACGTCCTACGTTCCGCAGACCGGACGCAAGTTGCAAAGCGAAGCGGTCGAGCCCCCCGGCCTACCCAGCGGCTCTGGTGCGGGTTCCCCCTACACGATGCAGGAGGAACCGTGGAACATGCAAGGCGCCGCACGCGCGGCCGCAGAAGCCCCCGGACTCGAAGCCGCGCGCGAACAGGCGGCGCTCGAAGCGGCCGAGAAGGCGGCGGGAACGGTGATCGATCCGTGGACACAGCAGTTCTACACCCTCAAAGAGGCCGAAAGCAAGGCCGAGAGCTTCTTCGAAGCGGAATCGACCGGGGTCGTGCTTTCGATGTTCGATCTACCCAGCGACTTCCTCGAACTGCTCGGTGGCATCGCGGGCGACACCGTCTCGCAGTTCGACGATGCCTACAAGTGGCTGTATGACGCCGGTGAAAAGCTCCGCAAGTGCGCGGGCAACAACCGCGGGCTGCATCACTGCCGCTTCGAATACGACGAGAATGAAATCAACCCGAATGTCTTCGGGATCCAACTGGCCGCGCCACTCAGGTGGCCGAACTTCTCAGTGGAGCCCCTCGTCTATGAGTGCAAGTTCTTCTCGAATGGCGGGCACGAATGCCCGGACGAGGTGCACATCAACACCGAACTGTGATGGAGCAAGGGCGAGTGGCGGATGAGAACTGCCTCCGTCGCGGACAACGCAGGTCAGAAACCCGATCGGTGCTGCAAGCTTATCAAGACATAGAACCTTTTACGTCATGGCTAGCCGGGGCGCTCTCGAGCGAGCATGATGGCGGATGTGGAGAGGAGGGGAGCACTGGGAGCCGTCCCCACGGCGACGCGGCACGACGCGCCATCAGGCGGCGAGTGCTCTCGATCCCTCTCCGCGACGCCCGGGTATCGCGTTCCAGGGTTTTCAGTAAACATCAGAGGCGAGAGGTTGAGGGGAGAGATCGTATGAGGGCAGCAATCAGGTTGTCGTTGAGAGTCCACTCTGCCTCCCGCCTTGTTATGGGCCTGTTGAGCGTGGTGGCGCTTGCGGGGTTCGTGGCTGTGTCTGTGTTCGCCGTGGCTCCCGCGGAGGCCGATGGAGGATGTCCAAACGAAGCGCTTCGAGCGGAAAACGGCTCGCTGGCCCTGCCGGACTGCCGAGCTTACGAGCGGGTCACCCCGGCTGCCAAGAACGGCGCCGAATTCAACAGCGGCGCCTATGTCGGAGAACCAGCGCGCATCGCTTTCACGGGCCTCGCGACCTTCGGTGGCGCCGAATTCACCAACCTCCTCGGCACCTCCTACGAACTCGCTCGCACCCCTTCGGGCTGGGCCACGCACCCCCTGGGCGCCCCGGCAGCCCGCTTCGAAGGCACGGATTTCGAAACGCCGCTTTACAACCTCGGCGCCGGCGGCACCAATCTGCTCGGTCTGCGTACCCGCGGCCAACCGGTCGACGGGGAGAATCTCTACCTGCGCCACGGCAGCTCGATCGCCGAAATCGGCCCCGAGGCGCCGCCATCTTCGCTGCGTGGCCTCACGGGCGAGGAAGAGATCACCTCGGATGAGAACATGAGCTACTTCAACTTTCAGCTCGCAACGCCGGATCTCACACACGTCGTCTTCGAACTCTTCTCGCCGGGAGAACACAGCTACCTCTGGCCGTTCGACCGGACCGGTGAAGGCTTTCTCTCCTCCACATACGAGTACGTCGGAACTGGCAACACCCAGCCGTTCCTCGTCGGCGTTTCCGGCGGACAGGGCAGCACAGCGCTGATCAGCGGCTGCGGCACCTCGCTCGGGTCCTATGGAAGCCAGGACACCTACAACGCGGTCTCGAGCGACGGCTCCGTCGTCTACTTCACGCCTTGGGGCGAAGACAAGATCGGCACCTGCAACAGCTCGCTTCCGGCCCCGGCTCACACCGAGCTCTATGCGCGGATCGACGGCGAAAAGGCCAGTGCTCACACGGTCGCGATCTCTGAGCCGAGCGCCGCCGATTGCTCGGCCTGCCAGACGTCCTCGCCTTCGGCGGCGACCTACCAGGGGGCCTCCGAAGACGGCTCCAAGGCCTTCTTCTTGACAGAAGGGGAACTGCTGCCGGGAAACCCCGGCAAGAACCTCTACGAGTATGACTTCGATGGGCCTGCCGGGGCCAGGGCCACGGCCCTGTCGCACCTCGCTTCGGGCGCCGAAGCTGGCGTCCTCGGGGTCACGCGCGTCTCGGCCGACGGATCGCACGTCTACTTCGTCGCGACGGCGGAATTGACGTCCGAAGCGAATTCGACCGGCAGCCACAGCCAACCGGGCCAACCGAACCTCTACGTCTCCGACACACGCACCGGGGCCGTGAAGTTCGTCGCCACGCTCGCTCCTGAAGACTCTGCGCTTTGGAAGGAAACCAACTTCGAACGTCAGGCTCAGACGACTCCCGACGGCCGCTATCTGCTGTTCACGAGCGTTGCCGATCTGACACCGGATGACACGAGCACGGCCAGCCAGCTGTTCCGCTATGACGCCGTGAGCGGGCAGCTGCAGCGGGTCAGCGTTGGGAGGGACGGCTTCAACGAAGATGGGAACACGAACGCGGATCCGATCGTCCTTGGCCCGCGGGGCTTCTTCGAAAGGCATGCCTACAGCCAGAACGGGCCTCCCACGCGGCTGATGTCCGACGACGGCTCGACCATTTTTTTCGAATCGACGGACGGCTTGACCCCGAAGGCCCTGAACCATGAAGAACTACCGAACCACGCGGGCCTCTTCGCCGAGAACGTCTACGAGTGGCATAACGGCGAAATCAGCTTGATCTCCGGAGGTCAGGACCGTACCTACATCGGTATCCAGAATAAATCGGAACAGATCTCCTCAGTGCATCTGATCGGCACGGATGCGAGTGGTCAAGACGTGTTCTTTACGACCGCGAGCCCGCTCATACCCGCCGACACGGACGAAGGCCAGGACATCTACGACGCTCGGGTCGACGGGGGTTTTGCGGATCTCTCCAGCTTCGCCTGCGAAGGCGATGCCTGCCAGGGACCGCCGGCGGCTCCGCCCAGCGACGCGAGCCCGACCTCCGCGACCTTCTCTGGGCCCGGGAACCTGCCGGCGTCGTCCGCGCCCACGCCGAAGGTCGCTGCTCCGAAGCCAAAGACCGCTGCACAGATCAGAGCGCAGAGGCTCGTCAGGGCCGTGAGGGCGTGCCGCGGCAAAAGGAGCAAGGGCCAGCGGAAGCTCTGCGAAGCGCAAGCCCGCAAACGCTACGGCCCACCCAAGCCTCACCCCCGGTCCACCTCTCGCAAGGGGGGTCAGTGATGGCCGTTCTCGCCGTGTCCAACCAATCATGTCCATTACTAGCCCGGGAGTGAGCAACGTGCCGTCGACGAATTCAAAGCACAGCAAGCGCGTGGGCTTGTCGAGACGAGCGAGGACCAAAGCGCCTGCCCTCCACAAAGGCCGGCTGACCCTCGCGTCCGTGCTCGCCGCGCTCGCGGTGGCGGTGATGATGGGTGCGGCGTCGGCAGATGCGACGGTGGCGCCTGCACCTCGCTGGGACGCACAATTGATCGCCCAACCGACCAACTTTAAGGTCGGGCTCTACGGCGAAACCACGAACGCTTACGAAGTTGTCCTGACCGACATCGGCGGCGCTCCCCCGTCAGGTCCCGTCAAAGTGGTCGTCAAGCTCGCCCCCGGCGTGACCGTCGAACTGGTCGAGGAAGCCTTTAACGGCGACAGCCTACCCTGGTCGACCGACTGCGAACCGGCTGCCGAAGCAACGGAGGTGGTCTGCAACGTACCGGGAGTCGTGCGGCATGGCGCAGACTTTTTTTTCAGGGTGGCGGTCTCCAACACAGCGGCGTCGGTCCTCACGAGCGAAGTCGAAGTGGAAGGCGGCGGCGCACCCACTCTCCACAAGGCATTCAGCACCTTCGTCAGCTCCGAAAAGGCTCCCTTCGCGATCACCGACTTCTCCAGCACGATCACTGGGCCGGCCGGCGAAGGCGACGCGAAAGCCGGCGATCACCCCACACTCCTCAATACGTTGCTGACCGCGCCGATGGAGACGGTGTTCAACGCCGGGGAAGAACTGCCTGTTTACTTTCCGCCTCGGGGAGCGGTCCGAAACGACAAGGACATCGTTGTCGATCTTCCGGCGGGGGTGGTCGGCAATCCCACCGCCGCACCCAGGTGTCCGATTCAGGTGTTTCTCGCCCAGCAGCCCGCAACCGACAACTGTCCCCCCGGAAGCCAGGTGGGTGTCTTCAGCATCGGCGGCACCTCCACCGTCAGTCAAGGAGACGCGGGCGGGGGAACCGTCGGGGATCGGAACCCGATCTTCAACCTCGCTCCCGAACCTGGCTATCCGGCTGAGTTCGGCCTGTACCTCAAGGATCTCAACCATGGCGTGCTGGCGCCCGCGACCCTCGCCCACACCAGCCAAGGCTACGTCATACGGGTGATCGCCTCGGAACTCGTCACCGCGGTAGATGGGCCGTACTACCTGCAGACAAGCTTCTTCGGGAATCCGCAGCGTGCTGCCGGCCTGCCGGGAGTGGGGAAGTCGCTCCTGACGAATCCCGGCGACTGCTCGGGCCACCCCCTCCGCACCGAAGTGCACATCGACACCTGGAGCAACCCGGCTTCGGTACCGCTGAGAGCCGATGGCACCCGTGACTTTGGCGCGGCTGACTTCTCGGACCCGCAGTGGTACTCGGCGAGCTCGGAAGCCCCTGCGGTCTCGGGCTGTGAAGCGCTTCAATTCAACCCCACGATCCAGGTGAAGCCTGATGCCTCGACCGCGGACTCGCCGAGCGGCCTCGGGGTGAAGATCTCGGTTCCCCAGAACGAAGAGCCGGAAGGGCTGGCGACGCCCCCGTTGCGTGACGCGACTGTCACCCTGCCCCCTGGCCTCGTCGTCGACCCCTCCAGCGCCGACGGACTCGTCGGTTGCTCGATGGCGCAGCTTTCCCCGGATTCGACCGATCCGGGCACCTGTCCCGACGGCTCAAAGCTCGGAACCGCCATGGTCAAGACGCCCCTGATCGACCATCCCCTCGAGGGAAGCGTCTACCTCGGCACGCCCGAATGCTCGCCGTGCTCGAGCGCCGACGCTGCCTCGGGGAAGATGCTGAAGCTCGACTTGGAAATCAGCGAACCTACAACTGGCATCGTCGTCAAGCTGCCGGGGACCGTCTCTGCCGATCCGGTCTCGGGTCAGCTAACCGCGAGCTTCAAGGAAAATCCCCAGCTTCCATTCGAAACTCTCGAACTCCACATCAAGTCCGGTACGCGCGCGCCCCTGACGACGCCCCCTGCCTGTGGTGAATACACGACCACCACCGACCTGATGCCGTGGTCGGCGCCGCAGTCGGGTCCTGACGCGACGCCCCAGGCGCCATTCAACCTCGCCTCGGGACCGGGCGGGTCGGCCTGCGTGTCGAGCGAAGCGGAACTCGCCAACTCACCGTCCTTTGACGTGGGCACGACTGCTCCGCTGGCAGGTGCGTACAGCCCCTTCGTGTTGAAGCTTGGCCGCGAAGACGGCTCCCAGCGCCTGACGGCCGTGAATGTGACATTGCCGCCCGGGTTGACGGGCAAGCTCGCGGGAGTGGCGCAGTGCTCTGACGCGCAGCTCGCCGCTGCGGCCGGCCACGCTGGTGCCGCAGAGCAGGCCAACCCGAGTTGCCCCGCAGCCTCCGAACTGGGGAGCGTGACTGTTGGTGCTGGTTCGGGGAGTCCCTTCTACGTCGGTGGACACGCATACCTTGCGGGCCCCTACAAGGGTGCGCCGTTCAGTCTCGCGATCGTCACCCCGGCTGTCGCGGGCCCGTTTGACCTCGGCACCGTGGTTGTGCGCGCGGGTCTCTACATCGATCCCACGACCGCGCAGGTCACGGTCAAGAGCGACCCGATACCGACGATCCTCGCCGGTATCCCGTTGGACATACGCTCGGTCGCCGTGACGATCTCGAGGCCCAGCTTCATGCTCAACCCGACCGACTGCAACCCTACGTCGGTCACCGGCGCCACGCTTTCCACCCTCGGCCAGACGGCCCCGTTGTCGAGCCGCTTCCAGGTCGGTGGCTGTCAGGGTCTTCCTTTCAAGCCGGTGCTGACCGCCTCGACGGAGGGCAAGACCAGCAAAGCCGACGGCGCCAGCCTGAGCGTCAAGATGGTCTCGCCCGGGATCGGCCAGGCGAGCGTGGCAAAGGTGGACCTCACGATCCCCGCGATCCTGCCCTCACGCCTGACGACGATCCAGAAGGCCTGCACGGAAGCGGTCTTCAACGCCAACCCGGCGAGCTGTCCGTCAGCATCGGATATCGGCACCGCGACCGTCCAGACACCACTCTTGAACGCTCCGCTGAGCGGGCCTGTCTACTTCGTCTCCCATGGCGGCGCGGCGTTCCCGGACACGGAGATCATCCTCCAGGGCGAAGGCGTCACCCTGGTTCTCGATGGACACACCCAGATCAAGAAGGGCGTGACGTACTCTCGCTTTGAATCTGTCCCCGACGCGCCCTTCACAAGCTTTGAATTCAACGCTCCCGAGGGTCCCTACTCGATCTTCGGTGCGAACGGCAACCTCTGCCAAACAGAAATACACATGCCCACGACGATCGTCGCCCAGAACGGTGCCGTCCTCGACCAGAGCACGCTCGTGCAACCGCAAGGCTGCCCGAACAAGCTGACGATCCTCTCCCACAAGGTCAAGAAGCGCACGCTCACTCTGAAGATCGCCGTTCCCGGCGCCGGCAAGCTCACCGCCACCGCCAAGCACCTCGGCACGGCCTCGAAGACGGCGAGCGGGCGCGGCGTCGTCACCCTCAGCCTGACGGCCAAAGGCCGCGGCAAGCTCACCACCAAGGTCAAGCTCACCTTCAGCCCCTCGCACGGGAAGAAGCTCACCGCGGCGCTGGGCGCAAAGCTCAAGAGCTAACGCCGGCTAGTCGCACCTCGGTTGGGAAGCCGCGTTGGTCGCGCCACTTTGCCTATGGGTGATGAGGGCATCCCACTGCGGTTCGGGAATTGACATGCCCACCGCCCAGAAAGGTGAAGCGCGCAGCGAAGCGGAACCCGCCGCGTGGGCATTGGCCCGGCAGCCTCACTCCCGCTGGGCGGTATCCGACGACCCCGCGTGGCGTTGCTTCGTAATATCTGAGATCCCCGCCCAGCGTGAGCTGCAGCCGTGAGACCGCGACATAGGGGGCTTCCGGCAAGCTTGGGATGGGAGGAACGCTGACCATGATGCGCCCAGCCGCCAGCACACCGCCGAGCACGAGACCGGCGAGCACCGGTGCCCTCCCGGCGGCATACACCAGGAGGTGCAAGCGTCCGTCTGTGGAGGGCGCTGAGAACAAAGCCAGTGACGCGGGCTCTTCGACGAGTTCTGGTCCGATCCTGATCCCCACCAGCGCGGTGCCGCTGCCCATCCGCGAGTCCGGCGGGCAAGCATTGGGTCCCAGCAGTTCAAGCGCTTCGGGCGTGCAGGCGGCCACTCCGAGCCCGCTCGTGCCAAACCCCAGATCTCGTGGATAGGTGACTTCGACTCCGAGGAGGGGTGCCGGTACCTTCTCGTCGGTTGCAATGTGGAAGCCAAACGAGATCGCCGTGGATGCCGCGAGATGCTCGGGAGTGAATCTCGCGGTGATCGTCGCGGTCTGTTTGCCGAGCGCCAACCCCGGAGTGAGAGCCGACAGTACAAAGGCACTCGCCGAGCCCAGCGCCAAGCGGCGACTACGTCGCCACCATCGCGTGAGCTGTCCGGACGAGCAGTTGATGGGTGAGGCCATGAAGCAGCGGCTCGATTCAGTACGGGAGCTTGCCGACCGCCTGCACGGTCAGTCCGTAGTTGCGGCGGTTGTAGACGCCGTATAGACCACCGCCGCCGTGGACGTGCGCATAGCGGCCGCTGCCTCCCGTGATCGTCATCGTGCCGGTGAAGCTGGGCGTGAGGCTCGTGAGGCTGCTCAGCCGCGCCGTGCCGCGCGCGCTGATCGATCCGCTTGCTCCCGAGATCGTGAAGCGAGCGTTCACAGTGGGTTCGCCGTCGTAGCTGAAGCGCACCTGCACCCTCCCGGGGAACGTACCGGTTGCGCGGCCTTCGTCGATGATTACCGTTCCTGAGCTCTTGACGTAGCGCAGGCGGCCTTCGTCGCGGACGTTGAGCGTGCGCGAGGTGTGTGCTCGCGTGATGGGCGCCTGCCCCCAGGCGACAGCGGTCACGGCGAGCGCACTCACGCCGATGGCGAGCGCGCATGCGATCTCCCTCATAGGGACTCCTCTCCGCCTTTCACAAGGCTGACGTCGGTGTTGGTCGAACAGCTGAACGGCGACGGACCGCCTGAGCGGCCCTTGACGCTGCGCCAGGTGCGCATGAGCGCCAACGTGGGCGAGATCAGCGGTGCCAGCTCGCGCTTCAGTCGCGCCACCACGGGCTTTGCGCTCGCGCTTCCGGCGCCGGGTGCCGTGCTGTAGTAGGCCACGACCCCTGTGAGCAGCATCACGTGATGAGCCCCGTTGGACAGGGCGCGTGCCTGCAGGAGGGCCTGCCGCGCGCACCGGCATAGCAACTCGATGAGCTGCTCGCGATCTTCATACAAGCCGATGTACCCGGGCCCCTGGGAGCCTCCGCGGTCGAGATCCTGCTCGTAGTCCACGAGCCCGTCGAGCAGTGTCAGCATCACGCACGTCGACAGATAGGCCCTCTCGATCTGCGTGGCCTGCTCGACCGTCGTGCGAGGGTTGGCCGCGGCCGCGATCAGGGCGTGCAGCACCAGCACCGAAGATCCCGCGCCCGCCGCCAGCTCTCGCCAGCCGAGCTCGCTCGTCCGAGGCTCCGATGTGGCCCACTCCTCGAGCTGGGCGGCTCCGATCTGGGGGACGGCATGGATGCGAATCTGTGCTTGGGCGCTCCTGCTCGCGGTCCTGGCGGCGGGGGCCGCGATTGCCGCGGCCGCCGGCAACCGGGCGAGTGCGAGAGCCACCGCCTTCGAGAGCATCTCCGGGTATCCGTCTGCCGCCGAGCGCTCGCGCGAGTCGGGGCCGGCCGGGGCCACCGCCTCGAGCAGCGTTCTGAACAGGCGCTCACCGTCCCCGAGGGGATCGGACGAGGGGCGCTCGGTGAGCCCGTCGAGGTAGTCGAACAGCAGCTCCAGTGCCACGATCGCCTCGACGACGCTGCGGCGATGCGCCCGTGGTGCGAGCGTGGCGAGCATCGCGGCGGCATCAGCGTGAAAGCTCTCTTGGCGCAGCTTGGAGAATGCGAGGCCGCGAAGCTCAGCGTCCTCGATGGCCTCTGCGCATGTGCGCCATCGCTCGAGCTCTGTCCGTACGACCGGCGCCACGCTCGTCCAGTAGCGGACGTTTGCGAGCAGCAGGGCAAGGCTCGTCCGAGTGAGGAGCCGGCGGTCGCTCAGGGCCATCGGCTGCTCAGTGCTCCCCCAGCGCGAAGGCGGCCGGTACTCGCGAGGCGAGCCACCCGGGCACGGCCACGATCGCGAAGGCTGCACCGAGGACCAGTACGAAGATCTCCAGCGGACGTGCGCCCGTGGCGATCCTGGCGACGGGGAATCCGGTCACATGGCGTAGATATCCGTCGAGGACGAGCTGCCCGTAGATGCCGACGAGTGCACCTGTGAGGCAGCCGGTCGCCAGCATCAGGGCGGCTTCGAGGGCGAGGATCAGGCGCAGGCGATTGGGTTTGACCCCGAGCAGTCGCAGGCTCGCGAGCGCACGGCGACGCTGCCAGATGCTCGATGTGAGCGCCGCCGCCATCGCGCCGATGGCGGCTATCAGCAACAGGGCAGAGATCTCGCTGAGCTGGCCGAGGCCTTCCCCGGCCAGCATTTTGATCTTTCGGGCGCGGGCTGAGGCGAGTGACACTTCAAGGCCGCTGGCTGGCCCAAGCGTCGTCGCGATCGCTCTGCGTGCCGCCTCGGGATCGGCCCCCGCTCGCAGCTGGATGCCCAACGCCGTAGGGGCCCGGGTGCCCCACGCGCGAGTGAAGTCCTGCGTGCTCATGAAGATCACGCCGGGTGGCCAGGCGAGGTTTGTGGTGGTCGCCGCGATCATGTAGCGAGCCTCACCTGTGGGGGTCGCAAGCTCGATCGATCCGCCCACGCCGGTGTGGTGTTCAGAGGCGATCTGCTGGGAGACGGCCACCCAGCCGCCCTCGCCGAGGCGGGCGCTTGCTAGTGAGGCGCTACCGCTCAGGATCTGAGTGGCGAGCACCTGTCGGCTGGCTCCCGGCGGCCGGGCGATGACCCACACCCTTCTGCCTCCCAGCGTCAAGAAGCCGCCCTCGAAGGCCTGCACCTTCGCCACCGATGGCAGCCGAGCGATCTTCGACGCTCGCGCACCGAGCGGGAAGTCCTCTACGGCCTGGTTGTCGCCGGGGTTGCTCACCCATATCTGGGCGTCGGCTACGTAGCTCCCAGCGAACCTGTCGATTCCCCGTAGCAGGTCATCGCGCGATCCTCCGAGGGCGACGCTGCCGAACAGAGCGACGGCGCCGGTTGCCGCGAGGGCAAGTGAGCGCACCGTGCTGGCTCGCAACGTCGCGACAGCCACCGGGAGCGCGGTCAGCCGCTGATAGCGCTCAGCGAGGATCGTCATCGTGCGCAGGACCGAAGCGAACACCAGCGGGACCGCCAGCACGGTCGCCGCGGCCAGTAGCGCGCAGGAGGCGATGGCGGCCGCGGGAGCGATCACGTAGAGCCCGCTGGCAAGCCCAGTCATGGCCAGGCCGGCAACGAACAGGCGCACCTGTGTGGTCGAGCTGAGAGCGTTTCCAGGGACGCCAGCTTCGCGGTACACGGCATCGCGCGCCCTACCGCGCCGCAGATCCAGGAGGGGTATCGCCGAGGCGAGGCACGTGGCGAGCATGCCGCCGATCGAAGCGATCAGCAGGGGCGTGGTGCTTAGGACCGTCGCACTGGAGAGAGTGAATGCCTCTGCCAGGTAGCCGGTGGGTTGATGGAAGACTCCCCTGGAGAGCACGTAGCCGAGGATCAGCCCTGCGACGATCGCTGCAAGGCCGAGGCAGATCGCCTGGAAGAGCACCATCTGCGCCACAGCCGTGCGCTTGATTCCGGAGAGGCGCAGATCGGCGATCGCCCGGCGTCGCTCGGGTACGGTCATCAGCAGCGCGCTGAAGGCCAGCAGGAGGCCGAGCAGCACGCCGATCGCCGCAAAGACCTCGCTGGCGAGGTTGCTCGGTCGCAGCGCCTGCTGCAGCTGCTGCACATCCTGTTCTGTGCCAGCGACCGTCAGTCGTTGGCCCGCAAGCCTTTCGAGCTGGGCGCGTACAGTCGCCTGGTGAGATGGCTCGCTCTCCACGAGGATTCGCGTGACCCGGCCGTGGAGGCCCGCCAACTGCTGCATGCGCTTCAGTGGCATAACGGCTATGAGCGCGCCCGACAGGGGTCCTGCCGCTTCGGGCCCGAGCACAGCTGAGACCCGCAATCTGCTCGAACGTCCGCGCATGAGCAGCGAGACCATGCCTGTGTCGATGTTCGAGCCGTTGCTCGAGAGCGCCCGGACGCTTGCTCTGCTCAGACCGACCCCGCCCGGTGAGAGCGCTCCAAGCGGCAGCGTACGAGCCAGCCCATCGAGCGTTGCCAGCGCGATGTCGGTGCCGGCCAGGTCGACACGCACGCGCCGACCGCTACCGGCGATGACGGTGGCGCTCTGCTCGAGCAGGGGCGCGGCCTGCTTGACGTCGGGCAGGGCTTCGACTTGGGTCAGCAGCTTTTCGCTGAATCCGTCGCCGTCGCGTGAGAGCAACTGCAGGTCGGCGGGACCGACGACGGCGCGCACGACTTCGCGCGAGGAGCCGGCGATGCTTGCCTGCGCCACCAGCGCAGCGAACAGCAGCGCTACTGCAATCGCCACGCCGACGCCCGCCAGCAGCTCCTGTGCGCCGTTGGCCCGAAGCCGACGACGGTAGAGGTAGATCAGCGCGTAGGGGCGCATCAGGGCATGGGTGTGGACGGCGGGCGAGGGCTTCTCCGTCATCAGGCCCCCGCAATTCGCTGCCGCCGCTGCTCCGGTCGCTGCGCCCAGCGATCCTCACGCTCCGAGGCCGAGAGCCTTCCGTCGCGGAGCGTGTAGCTACGGTGGGCTCTCTGTGCGGCTTCGGTGTCGTGTGTGACCAGCACCACGCTCGCCCCGCGCTCAGCCGCGATCGCGCGCAGCAGCTCGACCGTCTCGATGCTTCGTGCGCTGTCCAGGTTCCCGGTCGGCTCATCGGCGAGTATCAGAGAAGGCTCAGCGGCAACCACGCGAGCTATCGCCACGCGTTGGCGCTCGCCGCCGGAGAGCTGCTCGGGGGTGTGCCCCATACGCTCGCCGAGACCGAGCCGCTCCAGCCACGGCCTCGCGCGCGCCCTCGCCTCGCGCAGCCCGACGCCGCCGAGCAGGAGCTTCAACGAGGCGTTCTCGAGGACTGTCGTGCCCGCCATCAGCTGAACGCTCTGGTAGACGAAGCCGACGTCGCGCATCAGGTACTCCGAGCTCTCGGCTTCGGAGAACGAGGAGATCTCGCGCCCCCTGAAGCGGATGGCGCCGGCGTCCGCTCTCACCAGGCCGGCGATCGCGAGCAGCAGGGTGGTCTTCCCCGACCCGCTTGGTCCCTGCACAGCGACCATATCGCCCGAATCCACGCGCATGCTGATGTCCTCGATGGCGTGCACCTCCTCGCTGCCCGTTTGGTATCGCTTCACCACCCGCTCGAGCTCGAGCATCGACGCACCCTGGGGGTGCGTGGTCGCGGCGCCGCCGCTCACCCGAGCGCTCGCCGTACCGAGGAACGGCGGAGGGGAACGACGGTTGCCAGCTCCAACGGCGGTGTGCCGCGCAGCTCTCCTTCACCCAGCGCCAACGCGCGGTCTGCTCCAGCGAGTCCCGTCGACTCGGTCGTGCTGGCAAGGATCGCGATGCCCTCATCGGCGAGCGAGCGCAGCAGGTCGATGATCTCGTCGCGTTCGAGCAGCTCAACGCCCTTGGTCGGCTCGTCGATCACGAGCAGCGCCGGTCTCAGGACGAGCGTTCGGGCGATCGCGATGCGGATGCTTTCGCCTGCGTCGAGCGCCCCCAATCGCCGCGTTGCGAAACGCTGTGCATCGACGCGCGCAAGCGCATGCTGCGCGCGTAGGCGAGCCTGCTTGGGGACGACGCCTCGGGCGAGCAGCCCGACGGTGACCTGCTCGAGCACCCCCTGGCCCTCAGCGCAGCGAAACGTCCGCTCGCAATAGCCGATCGGACCGCCGAGCAGCTCATCGCCGTGCTTGGCAAGGTCGTGTCCCTGGAAGCGCACGGTACCCGTGTCCGGGGGCTCGATGCCCGCGGCGATGCGCAACAGCGTGGAGCGCCCCGAGTTCCTCAAGCCCCACACGACCACCAGCTCTCCGGGCTCGATGTCGAGCGAGACATCCCTGAGCACAACGTGCTCGCGTGTGCTCGTGGTGTAGCGCTTGCTCACCCCCTCGAGCGCCAGCAGGCTCATCTCGCGGCGCCTCTGCGCTCGGTGTACGTCCGCATTTCGCGGCGCAGATACTGGACCCAGGCGAGTTTCGCTCCCATCGACAGGCGTTGCTCCTCGCTCACGAGGCGCTCCGCGAGCTGCGAGCGGGTGTCCTCCGAGGTGAGCCGCGAGTTGGGGGCGCTGGCGCCTGCGTGCGTGAGGCACGCTTGCTCATAGCCGTCGATCACGCCTCGGGCCAGCTCCGGCTCGCTCATCAGGGCCGCCAGCTCGATGGCGAACAGTCGTTGACGTCGTCGCTCTTCGGTGAGCTGTGCGACCAGCCGCTGCTGGTAGTGCTCGACACCATCGCGCGTTGCCCGATAGCGGGGCTTGGGCTGGCGTTCGCTGCCGCTGCCGGGCATTTCCTCGATCAGCCCACGCTCCAGCAGCGATGACAGGGCGGTGTAGACGTGCGAGGTGCTGCTCAGCGCGAGCGCGCCTTCGTAGGTTCGGTCGAAGCGCTGCGCCAGCTCATAGGCATAGCTGGGCCGCTCGATCACCAGACCAAGGAGCGCCCAGTTGACCGGCGACTGCATTGGACCCTGCCGCTCCCGCACCCTCCCTGCTCCCATAGCTTGACAGCGTACCTGACTTTCAGCACCAGTACATGCCTTGGATGTCAAGCCTTAGAACGTTGTATGTCTTGTAATAGTGCCCAGGCATTCGTCACCGCGGGCGAGGGCAAATCTTCCAAGCGGGGACTTAGAACCTTGCACGCCTTGACTTACAGTCTTCGCTGAGAGGCCAGATGATGGTCGCTTGGCGCAGCGCCTGAACATCGAGTGGTTGCACTGCAGCTTTTGCATCACGGTGTGACACGCAAGGCGTCCCCCAAGATGACCTCACCGGTGAACTGGACCCTCCTGGGCCTGATCATCGAACGTGAGAGCTACGCGTTCGAGCTGGCGACGCGCTTTCGGCGCATCTACGGCAACGTGATAGTGCTGAGCAGCACCTCACACATTTACACGGCGTTGGGGGTGCTCCAGTCCAGGTCGCTGGTCGAGCAGGTACCCGGCGCAGGGCCCGGTCGTCAGCCAAAGCCTCAGTACCGCGCAACCCCCATGGGTATACAGAGCTATGGCGAATGGCTCGTCGACTACGTCTCCGAGGATCGCCGCCGTCAGGTTGTGTACGTGCTCGCGCTGTCAACGCTGTTCGGCGAGCCCGAGGCAGTTCTCGACGTTCTCGCCCGCTCTGAGCAGGTATGGCTGGAGCAGGACGGCGTAACCGGACCCTTTGCTCTCGACGGGCTCCCTGAGGGAATGGATGTCGATCTGATCTCGAGAATTCTCGACGGCGAGAACCGACTGACGGTCGCCGCGAGGCGCTCCTGGATTCAGCAGGTACGCACTGAGCTCGAGAAGTCGGGTTGAGAACGACGCAAACCACTCTGTCTCAGTTGTCAAGAGATAGAACGTTTTGGCCCTTGGCTTACGCCCCCGCTACCCAGGCGGGAACATCGCTTGCAAATGCTCATGCCAGACGACCTCTCCTCGGGCGGCGAGTCAGCGGATGATCCATGGCGACTGTTGGCAGACGAGGTCTCCGCCTCGAGTGGCGCATGTCCAGGGTCGTTCACTCACGGCTCTGCCGGGCTCCGCGACCGCGGGCTCGAATGGCCGTTCTCAGTGCCCAGGCGTCCTGTATGTGTGATGGCACGGGGGAGGTGTGCCGATGGCAATGCTTGAGCCAACGTTGTACGTCGGCGCGTCAGCGGGGATTAGGGATGTGCAACGGCGGCGGTTGCTCACGGCGGCAGCAGACGCGGTTGTTGAGGTTGGTTCGGGTGGGTTGACGGTTGCGGAGATCACTCGTCGGGCGAGGGTGTCGCGTAAGACGTTCTATGAGATTTTCAGTGGTTGTGAGGAGTGTTTGTTGTGCACGTTTGATGTGGCGGTTGGCGAGGTGGGTGTGGTCGCTAGGGAGGCGTATCAGGGTGAGCGGCGCTGGGAGGACAGGGTCCGTGCCGTTGTGATGCGGCTGCTGGTTTTCTTTGAGGAGAACCCTGGTCGGGCGAGGCTTCTGCTGTTGGAGTCCTCTACTGCGGGGGAGGCTGCGCTTCGGCGGCGTGGGGAGGTCCTTGGAGAGCTGGCGCGGGTCATCCACACGGGAAGTAGACCGACCGCTCGTTTTCGTGGGTCGCCTGTGATCGCTGAAGGTGTTGTCGGTGGGGTGCTGGCGGTCGTGCAGTCTCGTCTTCAGCGAGACCCGGAGGCGCCGCTTACGGACCTTGGGCCTCAGCTGATGGGTCTGATCGTGCTTCCCTATCTCGGCCCGGCGGCTGCGCGGCGTGAGCTCGAGCGACCCGCGCCGAGACACAGCACAGCGCCACGGGTGCGGGAGGCTGAGTCTCGGCGTGACCCGGTCGCGGGGCTGAGCATGCGCCTGACCTACCGGACTGTCCAGGTTCTCCGGTCGATCGGGGCCTCGCCAGGAGCGAGCAACCGGGCGGTAGCCGAGGCGTGTGGGATCGCTGATCAGGGCCAGGTCTCAAAGCTCCTCGCCCGCCTGGAGCGCCTCGGGCTGATCGAGAACCACGGCCAAGGGCCGGCCAAGGGGGCCGCCAACGCATGGCATCTCACCACCCGCGGCACACAACTCGCACGAGCCGCCCAGACCTACTGAGCAACAGCGAGCCCGGAGAGCTCTCATGGACCTAGAGCGGCGATCGAGGTGACTACGACGCCATCGGCTCGCGTATAGGTGGGGCTGTCAGCGACGATCACCAGCAGTGCGCCACACGCGGCGTTTGCCGAATCTGTGAGCTTTGCCCTGAGGGCGAGCAGGTTGCGGGCGCCCTCGTCTACTCGGTTGTGTCCTAGCTTGATCTCCGCTGCGAGCCAGCGGCCATCTGCCGCCTCGATGATCGCGTCGACCTCGAGGCCCTTGTTGTCGCGATAGAAACGGACCTCACCGCGATGCGGCTGGGCATAGACGCGCAGGTCATGAATTGCCTGTGACTCGAAGAGAAAGCCGGCCAGCTCGATCTCGGGTCCCAGGAGTCGCTGGGGCGTAGCACTCAGTGCTGCTACTGCCAGCGAGGGGTCGGTGAGGTGGCGCTTTGGCGTTGCTGCGAGTCGGACGCGCGAACGTAGCTGTGGCTTCCAGCTCGGCTGGTCCTCGACTAGGAATAGCCTTCCAAGCACGCGCAGGTAGTCGTGGAGCGTGGTCTCTCCGAGCGGCCGTTCCGTAGTGCGCGCAATCGTCCGAAGGCTGGCGCTGGTAGCCACGTTGCGGGCATAGGAGGCAATCAGCCGTCTGATCCCGTCGGGGTCGCGCCGGACCCGATCGACCCGATGGACGTCCGTGTGGACGATCATGTCGAGGTAGTCGGAGTTTGCGTCAAGCGCGTCGGCTGGAGCGAGGGTGAGATTATCCGGCCACCCACCGATGGAGAGCGCCTCAATCGCCTCGGGCACGCTCAGCCTGCGTGCCTCGGCCTGGGCCGGGAGGCCATCGAGGAGTGCGCTCACTGACACCGTGCCGCTCGAAAGGCCGCGCTCCAGTAGCGTCATCGTCCGCATTTGCATCGCGGCTATCCTGCGCGCGCCTGTGTGGCTGCGCTCCTCGCTCTCGGGAGTAGAGGATCCGGCAAGCAGGTAGAGGCCCTTTCCGCCCAGGTCATCTATCCGCCCCCGCACGGCGTTCCAGATCCCAGAGGCGAGTTGATACTCGTCGATCAAGCGCGGGTGCTCACCGTCGAGCACCAGTCTCGGGTCCGTCTGAGCTGCAGTGAGGGCCGCCCGGTCCTGATCGAGACGCACTTCTGAGACCGCAAAGCAGCGGGCCGTGGTCGTCTTGCCGACCGCCTTGGGACCTGTGAGCAAGACGGCACCATGGGTGCGCAGGCGCGCCTCGACGAGCTTCTCGACTATCCGCTCGCGGGTGTCGTTCGCTTTCTTGGTCCCCGTCAAGGACGCGGCCCTCTGGATGCAAGGATCGTACCCAACATGACAACGGGATTGTACCCAAATTGACGGCGGTATCGTACGCCTTCCAGCGAACGAAGCGACTGGGACTTGACCGGGCCGTTGCCTAGGTTCAGCTGTCCAGGTAGCCCAGCAAGCGCTCTACGACCGCTCAAAGCTCGGGCTGATTCCCGGTGAGAGCACGGGCAGCCCGGCCGCCCTGGCTCGCTCGATCAGCTCCCCGGCGTAGGTGACTATCTCATCGACACCCACCCTGAGGGCAACTGCGAGGTGGATGGCATCGTTGGATCGCAGCGGCGCATGGGTGCCGGCGGCGAGCAGATCCCCTCGTGTGAGGTCGATCAGGCTGACCGAATCGAGCACGGTCCCCACCGCCTCGAGGTCGATGTCCTTGGGGTGGCGGCCCGCGGCGCAGTGCATCTCGGTGTGCAGCAGCCATGAGGAGGCCAGCCGCCGATCGTCCCGTCCTGCAAGCTCCGTCGTCAGCGCCTCGGATTGCGGTTCGTCCAGCACGAGCTTCATCGCGGACGAGGTATCGAGGTAGCTGATCCTCACCAGGAGCCACGGACGTCGGCCACTATCGCCTGACTGTCAGCGGCGCTCTTGCGTCGAACGATCGACCGCAGGCTGGAGGTAGGGTTTCGCGCCACGCGCACCTGCCCTCGGGAGATGAGGTCTGCGAGCGGATCGGCGCCCGGTGGCACGATGAGCGCCGCAACACGACCGTGGTTGGTGACCTGGATGGTCTCCCCGTCAGCGACATGACGCAGAATCTCTCCGCTCTGATTGCGCATTTCACGATGCGTAACGGACCTCATGTCGCACAGCGTAGGACCGATCGGCTTTGCTTCCGACAGGCCAAGGCCGGCTGCGGTCAGGCTATCCCCGCGGCACCGGGCGTGGGGGTGCGCTTGGCTACAGCGGGACGCTTCGGCGGCTTCGCTGGAGCGCGCCGCTTCGGCTTGCCCAGCTCGTCGCTCAGCTGCTGGTCGATGAGCCGTTCGGCGGCCTCGGGGCCCATGAACGGGGCGAGGCACAGGTACGCTGCATATGGGAGCAGGCCTGCCGTGTCGCGGCTTTCGCGCTCGCGGGCCGCGCGATAGAGGATCTCGAAGACGCCTGTGGCGATCGCCTCGAGTGCCAGGAGGGAGGGCTGATTGTCGTGCCCGGAGTAGCGTTGGCCCTCGTGCAGGAACACCGTGAAGGCAGCGCGGCTGTCCTCCACTCGCTGTGCTGCGGCCGGACCTACGGCGTAGGCGGCCACGAGTGCTACCTGGGCGCCGGCGGGGTAGCTTTGCGCGCTCTGTGTGACGACCCGAAGCGCCTCCCATATGCGCTCCGGCCAATAGTCCCCGGCAAAGTAAGCACGCGCCACCATTGCCAGCATCTGCTGCAGGCCGCTTTCGTAGATGGCGTCGAAGACCTCTTGCTTCTCGGCGAACAGCCGGTAGAACGCGCGCCCGTCGATCCCGGCAAGCTTCGTGATCTCGGCGACGGTGGTGGCCACATACCCCTGCTCGGCGATCGCCTCGGTCGTGGCGAACAGAATCCGTTGCCGGTGGTTTTCGGCAACCTTCTCCTCCGCCAAGCGCGGTCGTCCCGGCCCCAGACGCGCCGGTGCGCGCGGTGGGGTGGAGGGTAGGAACGGCGAGGGAGCGATCGGCCGTGTCGCTGTCAGCGTGTGCCAGTGGCTCGCCCTGGCAGGTCGCTCATAGCTGCGGGTCCATTCGAGCAAGTTCTTGCGCATTTCATCCGACACCCGCTCCCCTCGGCGCAGGCGCGCCCCGAGCACTCGTTGGACGGTGCCGATCACGATCGCGACGGGCAGGTCGGAAGTCGGATGCTCTGCGGGTGCTCGGCCGAGTGCCCGCTCGACCACCTGGGCGATCTTCTTTATGCCCTCATCGCGCGCGTCGAGCGCGGCAGCCGTGCCTCCCAGCACCTCCATCATCAGGAATCGCGCCTTGGCGGGCTGGGTGACAGCGAAGGCCACAAGCGCCTCGATCGCCCCGGCGAGCGCGTCCTCGGGTGGTCGTTCCCGCACCGCGCTGCGAACGTCCCCCAGCAGCGCCGTCCGCACATCCTCGGCACATGCCACGAAGCACTCGTCTCGATCGGCGAAGTAGTCGTAGAAGGTGGGCCGCGAGACGCCGGCTTGGGCGATCACCTCGGACACCGTCGCACCCAGGTATCCACCCTTGTTCGCGGCTGCCACCATCCCTGCCAACAGCCGGTAGCGTTGGGTGCTCCTCCGACCTTTTTGCAGCTGGATGTTTATAGACCTATCGGGGGCACGACGAGTAGCCATGGGCGGCTAAACGTAGCCCAGGACTCGGCCAAATGCCTGATAACAAGCCTAATTCAGGCCTTGCAAATGTCCACCGCCCGTTGTAGCTCCATCCAACAGGGGGTACCGGTCACCCCACGACGTCTGGTTTAAACTCCAGTGTCTCTATTTCTTGCCCGAATAGCTTCGGCGCCGAGTGAATGAGCGGCCCTGTGCCCTCGACTTCTTCTCGATGAGCTCATCGGTCTCGAGCGCCCCGATGAACGGCACCAGCGACAGGCGCGCCAAGTGCGGGGTCAGACCAGCGAGCGGGGCGGCGAGATGCCCGCGGATCTGGAGGTAGAAGACCTCGAAGCTCATCGCCACGATCGCCTCGAGCGTCACCTGGGGCGGTGGGTCGGCACGGTGCTGATGGAAGCCTTCCTGCAGGAAGATGGTGAACGCGGCGGTCGCATCGTTGAAGCGCTGCATCGCCAGCGGGCCGGCTGCGTGGCTTTCGACGAACTCGAAGTAGGCGAGCGCGGGATTGCTCTCGAGCACCCCGGCAAACGTCTGCACGGCTTGCCAGATCCGCTCAGGCCAGCTCTCGCCAGTGAAGAACGCGCTGGCGGTGAGCGCCACGAGGTGCTGGAAGAACAGCTCGTGAACCGCGGCGAACACCTCCTGCTTGTTCGCGAACTGCCGGTAGAGAGCGCGTCCGTCGATTCCCGCTCGCTTGGTGATCTCGGCGATCGTGGTGCCCGCATAGCCCTTTTCGCTGGCCAGCTCGGCAGTCGTCAGCACGATCCGTAGGCGCTGGGCGTAGAGCACCTCCTCGCTGGCGACGCGAGGTCTTCCGGGTGGTAGGGGCGGTGGCGCGAAAAGTGCGGCGTTCGCTGGAGGGGGTGGGACGAGCGCAGCCACTGGATCGAGGGCGCGCCAGCGCTGTGCGCTCACGGGGCGCTCATAGCTTGCGACCCAGCGCAGCAGATCCTCACGCAGAAGGGAAGTGCTGGGCTTGCCTCGGCGCAGCCTCGTGGCTAGCATCCGGCAGACCCCTCCGATCAGCGCCGGCGCGCAAAGGTCGGGCACGGCGGCGCTACTCGGGGCGTGGCGCTCGGCCTGCTCGATTACCTGTGCGATCTCGGCAATCGTCCGATCGCGCACTTCCAGTGCACTAGTTCCTCCGCCGAGCGCCTCGCCCATCGCGACACGGGCCATCGTGGGGTGCGAGTTGGCGAACTCGATGAGAGCGACGATCGTCGTCTTGACGGCATGCTCAGGCGCCTCGCGCTCGACGGCGCGGCGGACGTCGGCGAGCAGCAACTGCTGGACGTCGGAGAGCGCGGCGATGAAGCAAGCGTCCCTGTCGCCGAAGTACTCGTAGAAGGCTGGCCGCGAGACGCCCGCCTGCTCGATCACACGGGCGATCGCAGCGGCGGCGAGCCCCTCTCGCCCGGCGAGCTGGACCATTGCCTCGAGCAGCCGCTCGCGCTGCGTGCTCTTGCGACCCCGGCGGGTCGATTCAACCGTCGACATGGGCGTGCACGTCACCTAGCCGCTCGTCGATGAACCGGTTGGTCTCGCTCACGCCGAGGAAGGGCGCGAGCTCGAGGAACACGGCATGGGGCAGCAGGCCCGGCAGATCGGATACGGCGTCGGCGCGCACGTGCTGGTAGATCGCCTCGAAGTTGGTCGCCGCGATCGCCGCAAGCGCGACGCGCGACGGTGATCCCCGCGACGCCTCGTACTGGTATCCCTCCTGCAGGAACACGGTGAAGGCGAGCAGCAGCTCGCTGTTGCGTTGCACCCCTGTGGAGCCTGCTGCGTAGTATTCGACAAAGCTGACGTGGGCGAGGTGGGGGTTCTGCTTGATCGACTGGGCGAACGCGCGGCCTGCCTCCCACACGCGCTCGGGCCAGCTCTCGCCGGCGGAGAAAGCGCGGGTGGTCACCGCGACGACGCTCTGGAAATGCAGTTCGTGCACGGCCGCGAACACCTCCTGCTTGTCGGCGAACTGGCGGCGCAGCGCGCGGGCATCGACTTTGGCCAGCTTGCAGATGTCGGCCAGAGTGGTGGCGTTGTAGCCCTTGCTCGCGGATAGCTGCGCGGCCGCGAGGAGGATTCGCCGGCGGTTGATCTGGGCCAGCTCGTCGATGGACAGGCCGGTGCGTTTGCCGGTGGCGGGCACCCGCAGCTGGATCTCTTCCAGGTAGGGGGAGGGCGACGGTGACGCCAGCGGCTGAAGCGGGCGCCAGCGGTGCTCCCCGGCAGGCGCCTCATAGCGCTGGACCCAGCCGAGCAGATCCTCGAGCAGTTTCGTGACGGGTTCCTCGCTGCGCAGATGGAAGGCGAGCTGTCGCTCGATCCCGCCGAACAGCAGGCGGCTGGAGAAGTCCGGGATGGGGGTGCTGGCGGGGACCCGCTCATGGACGTCTTCGACGATCCGCGCGACCTCCGCGATCCACTTGTCGCGGGCATCGAGCGCGCGGCCGGCGCTGACCATCGGCTCATTCGTGGCCAAGCGTGCGACCGTCGGCTGAGCGTCCGCAAAGGCGACCAGCGCGCGGATCACCGCTGCCACGGCCCGCTCGGGCGGCTCGCCGTCGACTGCCTGGCGCACATGGGTGAGCATCCGCTGTTGGGCGACGGCGAGCGCCGCAAGGAAGCAGTCTTCCTTGTCGGCGAAGTACTCGTAGAAGGTCGGTCGAGAGACGCCCGCCCGGGCAATCACCTGAGCAATGCTCGCGCCGGTGTAGCCCTCGCCTCCGGCGATGTCGATCATCGCGCTCACGAGCCGCTCGCGTTGGGAACCTCGACGCTCGCTCTGCGACGCGGGGCTCACCGGCCGTAGCGGTGTTGGGCGCCGGCCATGGTCACGGGGACGGCAACGGGCAAGCGCCCAGAACCCGGTCTCGCCACCGCGGTAGCCTTCCCATTGCATCGCGGTCGTTTATACATCCACACAGAGTCCTTTGCTCAGCGCAATCGCGAGCTGCTGGGTGGCGTTTATATCACGATGGTCATGTTGGTGATCCCGCCTCTGCCTGATTATGCACCGATTGTGTTTTCGAGAGCGCAGCCGAATGGACGGCACGAACGGGTTCTCCACTTCACCGATCGCTGAAAATCAATACGGACGCCCAACGCTACCGCGGTTGACAGTTAGTGCTTGACGAGCTCTGCCACGATGCTGTAGCGTTCTCGTCAACGTTTATTCTGTCGTGATGTCGACATGCAGCAAGCCGTGCTCATCGGGGGAAGTTCCAGCAAGCGCAGTGGAGAAGAGGAGAGGGATGTCCCAATCAGGATCAGACGTTCACGCACGCACGTCGTGCAACGGGTCGGCCGCGGCGGCATGTCCTGCTCAGGCCGCTGGGACCCCTCGCCACACCCCGGCGCGGCTATGCAAACCGCTGTGGATTGGGGCTTTCTTCGCTGGCCGGGTCGGCTCAATGGCGCCCCTGGGCGACCTGGTTCTCGACAAGGCCGCGCAGCGGGCACAGCGGCCCTTGAAGACCACGATCGGAGGTGGCAACGCGAGAACCACAGAGCCAAGCGCGACACACGGGCCCACGTGGACGGCCCCTCCCCTTGCATTCCGTCGGCAAGTCTTGGGTAGGAGGCTCCGGCATGTTGGCGGGGCTCAGGTCAGCTCACGCCCCGGATGGGGCTCGTCCAGGGAGGCCTCACCGTGTTGAGCAAAGCCATGGTTTCGCGCCGTTCCTTCAGCGCAATCCTCGCAGTCCTCTGCACGATGACTGCTGTCGTGGGGCTTTCGGTCGCCCAGGCGCAGGCGGCGCTCACCCGCCCCTACACGGGTGTTTCCTTCGGTCCGGGGGGGCCGGGCGTTGGCTCGTTCGGCACGGTGCAGGGCGTCGCGATCGATCAAACGACGGGCGACGTATACGTCCTTGACACGGGCGCGAGCGAAGGCTCCTTGTTGAAGTTCGATGCGGCCGGCAACCCGCTGAGATTTACGGGCGTCGCAGGCGAACCGTATGCGATCACGGGCCTGAAGGGCGCCGAGAATGCGGAAGACGAGCTCGCCGTCGACAGTTCGAGTGGTCCCGCAAAAGGCGATGTGTACGTCGCGGTCGGCACGTCAAACGGCGAGGCGATTGACGTGTTCGCGTCAGACGGCGCCTCGTTGGGCTCGCTCACCGAAGCCACCGCGCCGTGGGGAGAAACGTGTGGCGTCGCCGTCGACGCCTCGGGGAACGTGTACGTCGCGACCTACGGGGGTTTTATCGACAAGTTCGTCCCCACTGCCAACCCTGTCACCAACAGCGATTACCAGTCCTCGCTGGTCGGTGGAAACCCGTGCAACATCGCGGTCGACTCAGTAGGCGACGTCTTCGCCGATACATGGAACGCCGGGCCTGTCACGCGGTATGAAGCGTCGCAGTTCGGGCTTCCCATCGCGAGCGGCTCGATTCTCGACATGGCTGGAAGCAGCCTGGCGGCCGATCCCTCTGACGATCACGTGCTCGTCGATGAGCGCGACCGTGTGCGCGAATATGGTGCGCGCGGGGAACCCTTCGAAGAGCCTCTGGCGGTCTTCGGCGCCACGGGCAGCGGCTCGATCTCCGAATCCTTCGGGATCGCGGTCGACCAGACAAGCGGAGATGTCTACGTCTCGAACGGACAGGGCAAACTGATCGTCTTCGGCACGCCCGTAGTCGTCCCCGACGTCAGCGCTCAGTCCGTGACGGGCTTGACAGCAACTGGGGTCACGCTCAACGGGACGGTGAATCCAGACGGGCAGCAGGTTACCTCCTGTCAGTTTGAATATGGGACGACGGCGGGGGCGCTCACCAGCATCGCGCCATGCATACCGTCGCCAGGCTCTGGTAGCGCGCCGGTCACCGTAGCGGCGTCACTCGCCGGGCTGGCCAGCGGCACGACCTATCACTACAAGCTCGTGGCAGCGAACGCAAACGGTGCCAGTGAAAGCCCTGAAGCGTCCGTCCAGATCCTGGGGCCGGCGGTCTCAGGTGGCTCCTTCTCTGAAGTCGGCAGTAGCAGCGCGACAGTCAGCGCAAACGTCAATCCCAACGGAGAAGCGACCACTTTCCGCGTCGAATACGGGCCCACGACAGCGTACGGCTCGAGCAGTGCAAGCGGTAACGTCGGTAGCGGCAGCGAAGCCTCGGGCGTGGTCGCCCACCTGTCAGGGCTGAACCCGGGTACCGTGTATCACTTTCGGGTCGTGGCTACCAGTGCTGCTGGGACGGCCTACGGGCCAGACGTGACGTTCTCAACACTCCCAGCGAGCCTCTCGAGTCTCCCCGACGGTCGCGGATATGAAATGGTGACGCCCGTCGAAAACGAAGGCGACCAGGTGTTCATCCCTGAAGGCGCCTATCCGGAAACTGCCGAAGTGATCGAATCGGTTCGTCCGTATCGGGCGGCGGCGGACGGCAGCGCCGTGGCATATGTTGGTGAACCGACTGCTGAAGGCAACGGTAGCGAGCAGCGTAGGGCCGGCAACGAGTTCCTGGCGACCCGCGGTCCAGCTGGGTGGACGCAACGCGACATCCAGCCGCGCGGTCTCCAGTCTCCGCTCTTCACATCATTTTCGAGCGATCTCTCGACCGCGGTGCTCGCGTCCAAGGAACCACTCTCGGGTGCAATCCCGAGTGGCTATGAATACCTGTATACGCGCAGTACTTCCACCGGGACGTTGGCTCCGCTGTTTACGGCAACGCCACCAAACAGAACCCGGCGCGAATTCGGTGGCGCACCATGGGTAGAATCGTATGAAACTAGTATCTATCGCTACTACGCGGGTGCATCAGACGACTCGAAGCGACAGTTCTTCGAGGCGAATGACGCGCTGACACCGGAAGCAATAGATGGTGGCCCAAGCGAGAATAATCTGTACGAATCGGACGGCGGGTCTTTGCGGTCGGTGAACGTGCTGCCGGGCGGAACCGGTAGTCCAAACGCCTCCTTTGGAGCGCCGCCGGCCACATTCGTAGAAGCGGAGAACACTGACCACGCGATTTCGGCCGATGGGTCGCGCGTGTTTTGGACGGACATGAGCACGGGATCGCTCTATGTCCGGGAAAATGGAACGTCGACGTCGTTGATAAGCGAAGGAGCGACCTTTTGGACGGCGTCGGCGGATGGCTCACACGTCCTATACGCCAAGGGGGGCGATCTGTACGAGGATGAATTGTCGTCAGGGGTGGCGACGGATTTGACGCCGAATGGACACGTTCTGGGCCTTTCGGGGTCGAGCGAAAACGCTGAATACGTGTACTTCGTGGCAGAAGGCGACTTGGCGCCAGGTGCTGCGAAAGGACAGCCCAATCTGTACCTGTATCACGACCACACGGTCAGCTTCATCGCGACACTGGCCTTTAACTCGCCCGAAGACGAAGCGTCAGATGAACTCTCCGATTGGAGGCCGTCCCTGGGTCACCGTGTCGCTGAGGCATCCGCAGACGGTCATGGTTTCGTATTCATGTCTGTGAAAAGCCTCACCGGCTATGACAACCGCAATGCGAGCGGAAAGCTTGACACTGAGGTCTATCAATACGATGCGGACTCGGGTGTTGTCTCGTGCGTTTCTTGTAGCCCCAGCGGCGAACGCCCTACCGGACGAGGAGGCTGGCTCGTCGGAACGGGGGAAGCCAACACGTATCAGATCCGGTCTATTACCGAAGATGGTGGCCGAGTGTTCTTCCAGAGCGCAATGCCGCTGGTGGCGCAAGACACCAACGGTAAGCAGGACGTATACGAGTGGGAGCGCTACGGGGTCGGTAGCTGCCAGCTGAGCGACGGGTGCGTCTACATGCTTTCCGACGGCTCGAGTCCAATGGCGTCCTATCTCGTAGATGCGAGCGCCGACGGATCGAACGTGTTCATCATCACCGAGGCCCAACTTGTCGCCAAGGACCAGAATAATGTTTACGATCTATATGACGTCCGTGTCGGCGCCGAACCGGAACCGCTTCCGTTGCAGTGCAACGGAACGGGCTGCCAAGGAGTGCCAGAGGCCCCGCCGATCTTCTCTACGCCTGCCAGCGTGACGTTCAGCGGCGTCGGCAATTTCCCCGTCGCTGCCAATCCGGTGGTGACGAAAGCCAAGCCAAAGGCTAAGCACAAGCGCAAGAAGCGCAAGGCCCGGCGCAAACCCCGTCGTTTGGGTGCCAAAAAGGCCAGAAACAGAGTGCCAACGCGAAGGAATGTGACGGGCAAGAGTAGGAGGGGTGCACGATGAGGGCGAACCAGAATCGCAGTGGCATTCGAGGTTGTCTCGCGGTAGCATTGCTCGCGCTGGGGTTGATGTGCGTGCCGGTGGCCAATTCGTCGGCGGCGGCGCCGGCTCCTGGCTGGGAGGCGACCCCTGGCACGTACCCCTCCAGTTTGGCGCCCGGAGGTATAGCGGTCATCGAGATCCCGGTGTACAACGTCGGCAGCGTGCCGAGCAGCGGCTTCGTCACGGTCAGCGACAAGCTACCTCCCGGACTCAAGGCGATTGAAGCTGGCTACGACAACCAAGGAAACAATCCGCAGGGCCAGTTGTGGAACTGCACGCTCGGCTCTGTCGTATCGTGCGTGAACAATCCGAGCGTGATTCCAACGATTCCACCCGACGAACTGTATTTTTTGACGATCCGTGTCGAAGTGGCGGCGGAAGTGTCTGGATCGGCGCTCAACGAGGTCACGATCTCGGGAGGAGGAGCCCAAACAGCAACCACCACGACCAATACGATCGTCTACAGTTCAGACACGCCAGGCTTCGGCTTGGAGACCTTCGATGCCTGGACCAGCAATGCCGATGGAACGCTTGATGTCCAGGCCGGGTCGCATCCGTATTCGCTGACGGTGGCCTTCACATTGAACAACGTAGGCGAAACACCTGCCGGCGATGTCCGTAATCTTACTATCAACACCCCTCCAGGGATCATCGGCGATCCGCAGGCGATGCCGCGCTGCACGACCAGTCAAATCAATGCCGAAAGCTGCTCGCCCGATACTCAGGTGGGTGTGGACGTTGTCGCCCTCAGCGGACCTTTTTCCGACGGGGAGCTGGTTCACGCCTATATTCCGGTCTACAATATGGTACCGCCCCCCGGAGTGCCCGCTGAGTTCGGCTTTGACATCGTCGGCGTGAAGACGCGGGTGGACGCGACTGTGCGCAGTGGTGGCGACTACGGGCTGACGGCGCACATAAACAACATCGTCCAACATAGCATCGTGTTCAATGCATTTACGCTCTGGGGTGTCCCGAGTGAAGCGAACCACGACTTTCAGCGCTGCCACGGCGGGAGTGCAGACTGCAACATAAAATCGCTCGTGTCACCCGTGCCGCTCCTGACCCTGCCGACCTCGTGTACGGGGCCGCAGCGGTTCTCCGAGCTGGCCGAATCGTGGCTGCCCACCGGTCCTGATAGCGGTACGAGCGAACTGAGCTTTCTCTCGCACGACAACTCGGGTGTTCCAGAGGGCCTGACAGGCTGCGATCGGCTCGCGTTCAAGCCGTCGCTCGAAATCGCACCGGATACGAGCGCAGCAGACACGCCGGCCGGGTTGACGGTGGACGTGAAAGTGCCCCAGGAAGCCCTGACGCAAGTTGAAGGCCTGTCGATGTCGAACATCAAGAACACGACCGTCACGCTGCCCGAAGGTGTGGTCATCAACCCGGGACAGGCTGCCGGGCTGGAGGCGTGTCAAGTGGCGGAATCTGCCGTTGGGACCGAAGCAAAGCCCTCGTGTCCTCTGGCGTCAAAGGTTGGGACGGACGCGATCGAAACGCCGCTGCTCGCGCACAAGCTCGAAGGTGACGTGTATGTGCTGCAGTCGAATCCACCAAACCTGAAGCTGCTGGTCGCGGCATCTGGAGAAGGGGTGAACCTGAAGCTCGTGGCGAACGTCCACTTGGATGAAAGGACGGGCAGGTTGACGACGACGTTCACGGAAACACCGGAGCTCCCGTTCACGGATTTCAAGCTGTCCTTCAGCGGCGGCGCACAAGCGGCGCTCGCGACTCCGACCAAATGCGGCACGTACACTTCCACAAGCGACTTCACGCCCTGGAGCACTCCCGATGTATCGGACGTGTTCCCGACGAGCAGTTTTCAGATCATCAGCGGCCCCGGCGGCTCGGGCTGTCAGTCCACGTTGCCGTTCAGCCCGTCGATGATCGCCGGCGCGACGACCGATCAGGCGGGTGGGTATACCGACTTCTCGCTACTGTTGAGTCGCGCTGACGGTCAGCAGCGGGTGGGGACCCTTCAGTTCAAGACGCCCAAGGGCTTGCTCGGCATGATCAGCAAGGTTCCGCTCTGTGACGAAGCCGATGCAAACGCCGGCACCTGCCCCGCGGCATCGCAGATCGGGCATACCGTCGTTGAGGCCGGCCCCGGCCCCTACCCGCTGGTAGTTCCTCAGCCGGGTCAGCCACCAGCCCCGATCTACCTGACTGGCGGCTACAAGGGCGCGCCCTATGGCTTGTCGATAGTCGTCCCATTGGTCGTCGGTCCGTTCACGTTGCAGACGCAAATTGTGCGCGCGAAGATCGAAGTTGACAAGCTCACCACGCAGTTGACGATCACGACCGACCCTCTGCCTTCGATCATCGATGGTATCCCCGCGGATCTGCGGACGATCGATGCGGTGATCGACAAGGAAGGCTTCATGTTCAACCCGACGAACTGCAGCCCGCAGTCCTTCTCGGGGACAGCGACCAGCGTCGAAGGCGTAACAGTTCCGGTTTCGAGCCAGTTCCAGGTCGGGTCGTGTCAGAGCTTGAAGTTCTCGCCGGACTTCAAAGTCTCCACCTCAGGGAAAACCACGAAAGCTGGTGGCGCGAGCCTTGATGCGAAGATCGTTTATCCGACGGGGCCATTGGGTGCTAACCAGGCGAGCTCGCAGGCGAATGTTGCGAGTGTGAAGGTGGATCTGCCGATCCAGATGCCTTCCAGGCTCTCGACGCTGCAGAAGGCTTGCCTGGCGAAGGTCTTTGAAGAAAACCCGGCCAACTGCCCCGTTGACTCACGGGTAGGGGTCGCGACCGCGGTCACGCCTGTGCTTCCTGTGCCGCTCACCGGGCCGGCGTATTTCGTCTCGCATGGTGGGGAAGCGTTCCCGAGCCTGATCGTGGTGCTGCAGGGCTATGGCGTGACCGTGGATCTGGTCGGCACGACGTTCATCAGCAAAGCGGGGGTCACGAGCAGCACGTTCAAGCAGGTCCCCGATGTCCCGATCACGAGCTTCGATTTGAAGCTCCCCCAAGGCCCGTATTCGGCGCTCGCAGCGAACCTGCCGGTATCGGCGCATGGCAGCTATTGCGGGCAAAAGCTCGTGATGCCGACCCATTTCGTCGCGCAGAACGGCGCGGAAATCCAGCAGAACACGCCGATCACCGTCGAAGGCTGCTCGAGTGCTCTGTCGATCAAAACATCCGTCAAGAAGCAGACCGTGACACTGACCGTCTACGCCCCCGCCGCGGGGAAGCTCACCGCCAGCGGGAAAGGCCTAACCACCGCCAGCAAGACCGCTAAAGGCCAGGAAAACGTGACGTTCACGCTCCACCAGAAGAAGGCCGGACGGCTCAGCACAGCGGTCAAGGTCGCGTTTAGGCCCAGCAAGGGCAAGACACAGTCCAAGGCCGCAAAGATCAAGTTCAAGAAGTAAACCGGGGGCCGGCGTGCGCCCCCCGAGGGTCAGGCTAGGCCTCCGCGGCCACCGAGCGATCGAGCGATCGAGCGATCGAGCGATCGAGCGATCGAGCGATCGAGCACTATGACATGCCGGGTGGGCGGTCGTGTAGAGCGAATCTCCCGGAGAAGTTGGTGAGCACCATCGCCGGGTATCGCCGGGTCGCTGCTTGCGACCAAGGCCAACGGCGAAACCCCAGTACAGTAGACTTCTATTGGGATGTTTATAACACTCCCAGGCGGCCTGGGACTGCGCTGGCCAGCAGTACGGGAATAAGCGGTGCTAGGCACGAAATATAGGCGCCTTGAGATTCGCCGCAAGCTGCCCTACGATGCTATGGCAACGTTTATTTGAGCAGTACGGGGGGTTCAGCTTGGAACCGGAGAGGAAGGTATGGACGTGGGGAAAACGATCGATCGCATGCCACAGCGCGTGTCTGGGTACTTCCGGGCGAGTGCGCTGGCTTTGACGCCCGTCGCCGTAGTGGCGGCGATGCTGGGATCAGGGGTCGCCAACCCAGCGTCTTCCCGTGCCGACGTCGCACACGCGGCGAGCACGATCTCGCTGAACGAGTCCGGGCGTCTGCACCTGACGAGCCACCACGGGTTCACGCTCAACGAGCAGGGCACCACCTCCGGCACCGTCTCCGGCACGATCTACATCCATCTGAACATCACCTCCACCAATCGGGTGACCGCGGAAGTCAACATCTACCCGAGCGGCAGCTCGATCACCGGGAGCGCAACCGCAAGCTACCACCCGGCCGGCGGCGTGGCGAGCTTCAGCGGCACCATGACCGTCGAGCGTGGCACCGGGCGTTACAAGGGCGCCCACGGCACAGGACTGAGCTTCACGGGCACCGTCCAGCGCGTGAACGACGCCGTAACGGTGCACGTCAGCGGCCGGATGTCCACTTGATGCGGACGACCGCCTGAGCGCGATGCAACGGTTCGCTGCTCTCACGGCACTGGCTGTGGCGCTCCTGGCTGCTCTTGCGCCGGCGAGCTCCCTCGCCGTCTCTGAGCAAGCCACACTCAATGCGTCCTTCAGCCCCGACCGGCTGGGCGCGCCAACGACGATCACGTTTGGCTTCCACCTGTCGACCACCGAAGGCGCGGCCCCCCCGCCGCTCACCGGGATGGATCTGGAGATGCCCGCCGGCATGAACTACACGACCACCACGCTCGGTCTCTCCATCTGCCAGCCGGCCCTGCTCGCTGCAAAGGGTCTCGCGGGCTGCCCCCCGAACTCGCGCCTGGGTTACGGCAGCGCGGACGTCGAAGTGCCGTTCGGCACCGGCGCCGGCCATGAGATCCCTGAAGTCCAGGCCGTGTCGGGTCCATCGCCGAAGGGAAACCTGACCGTGCTGTTCTATGCCAACGGGCTGTTTCCCGTGTACGCGCAACTGGCGTTCTCCGGCGAAGTGCTCCCCGATACCGGCCCCTTCGGCTCTCAGCTCGCGACCATCGTCCCGCTGATCGCGAGCGTTCCCGGCGGCCCCGACGTGTCTGTATTGAGCGTCACCAGCACAATCGGCCCGAGCCACCTCACCTACTACAAGCACGTCCACGGCCGCCTCGTGTCGTTTCATCCCCGCGGGGTGGCCGTGCCGGAACACTGTCCCCGTGGGGGCTTCCCCTTCTCCGCCAACTTCACGTTCCTCGACGGTAGTCACACGAGCGCCCAGACCACAGTCCCCTGTGTATCGCCACGTCACCGCTGAAGGTCGTGGGCGGACCAGTCGTACAGCCGTTCCAGGCCATCGTCGACAACGACGCCATGCGCGGCGTGCACGTCCTCAGCCAATCACGCTGCGAGCTCCCTCGAAATGTCGTCCGCCAGCCGGATGATGCGCGCGAGAGTCGGAGCCTCGCCGCGGAGCGTGTGTTTGCGAGGACCGTCACGCGTTACCTCACGAGCATCCTCCCCCTCGTCAGACGCGAGCTGTCCTACTGGCAAGCCCGGGCACGCGAGATCCCCGACCCTGTGCTGCGCTCACGTGCGCTGGAAGGCATGGCAAAGCGCGGGAACCTCGAGGGCGCAGCTCTGTTCTCTGTGCTCGCTCCCCGCCGTCGCCGCCACGAGACCGTGCGTGCGCTGCTCGCGTTCCAGACGGCTTACAACTATCTCGACACGCTCTCCGAGCAGGCGAGCACCGATCCCATCGCGAACGGTCGCCAGCTGCACCAGGCGTTGCTGGCCGCGCTCGATCCCGCCGCCGAACAGCCCGATTACTACGCCCTGCACCCCCAGCGTGAGGACGGTGGATTCCTCGAAGCCCTCGTGGATACGTGTCGCTGCACGCTCATCAAACTTCCCTCCTACGCGGCCGTGTGGCCTGCCTGCTCAGCGGCGGCGGCGCGGATAGTCGCGTTTCAAAGCCTGAACCTGACCGAGCGTCAGGGCGGCCACGAGGCGCTGGAACGATGGGCGCGCCACCAGGGTCCCGAGGAGTACGGCCTCGACTGGTGGCAGACGGCTGCGGCCGAGGGGTCCTCCCTTGCAGTCCACGCGCTGATCGCCACCGCGGCCAACGACAACGTGCGCCCACAGGACGTCGCGGCGATCGAGGCCGCCTACTTCCCATGGATCTGCGCGCTGCACTCGCTGCTCGACAGCCTCGTCGACGTCGCCGAGGACGCACAAGCCGGGCAGCGCAACCTGCTGAGCTACCACGCCTCTACCGCACAGGCCGCCCTTGCGATGAAGGCCCTCGCACAGCGGGCAACGGATGCTACCCGTGAGCTACCGGATGCGCTGCAGCACCGCGTGATCCTGATCGCCATGGTCAGCTCCTACATCTCGAGCCCAGAGTCTTCCACCCCCTATGCCAGGGCCATCGCCGCGAGCGTCGCGGGAGCCGTCGGGCCGCTCCTCTCGCCCGCGCTGGCACTGTTCAAGATGCGTCGTGGTCTCACCCTCGCCAAGGGCGGATGGCGTTGGTAGCGTCAATCCTCGGCTCGAGCCATGCTTGAGCTGAGCAACCTCGTAAAGCACTACCCCACCGTGGGGGATGAGCCCGTGCGTGCGGTCGACGGCGTGTCGCTGTCGGTCGCGCCGGGCGAAATGGTCGCCCTGTATGGGCCCAGCGGGTCGGGTAAGACGACGCTGCTGTTGATGGTCGCCACGCTGCTCGAGCCCACCAGCGGGAGCGTGTCGATCGCCGGGCGTGACGTGTCCTCTTTGACCGAGCGCGAGGCCTCTCAGTTCCGCCTGTCAGAGCTCGGCTTCATCCGTCAGAACTTCGATTTGCTGCCGGGCGTGAGCGCGATCGACAATGCCGTGCTGAAGCTGCTCAAGACGGTTCGATGGCGCGACGCGCATCGCCAGATCACACCGCTCCTGGAGCGTCTCGGTCTCGGCGAGCGCCTTGCGCACCGCGCGGAGACGCTGTCGATGGGCGAGCGTCAGCGGGTGATGATCGCGCGAGCCCTCTCCACGGAACCGAGCCTGCTGCTGGCGGACGAGCCGACGGGCAGTCTCGACAGCCAACGTAGCCGCGAGGTCCTGGAGCTGCTGCGCGAGCTCTGTCGCGAGCGCCAGGTGGCGATCGTGCTCGTCAGCCACGACCCGCTGGCGGCCGGCTACGCCGATCGTGTGTTCGCGCTGCGCGACGGCCACCTCGCCGACTATCAGCCCGACCAGCCATCAGCGCCGGCCGCTTCCCACTGAGCGAACACAGGTGCTCGCAGCGTGAAGCCGGGAAACGTCCTGCACCTCTACCGCGTGCGTGTGCGCGCGCGCCTGGTGCAGGAGTGCTTTGCGGTCATCGGCATCGCGGCTGGTGTCGCGCTGCTGTTCGCCTCTCAGGTGGCAAGCCAGAGCCTCTCGAGCTCCGTCGCCCAGCTCTCCCATGGCATCACCGGGCGGGCCACACTGCAGTTGCTGGCGCGCGACCCCCAGGGCATGGGGGCGAGCATGCTCGCCCAGGTAAGGCATATAGATGGAGTTCGCGTTGCCGCACCGCTGTTGGAAGCAAGCGCCGAGGCGAGCGGCCCCAAGGGCAGCCAATCGGTGGAGCTCGTGGGCGCCGACTCGACCCTCCGCAACCTCGGCGGCACGCTCGTGCGCCACACCGACCTGGAACCGTTTGCCTACATCGGAGCGGTGCTCCTGCCGGCGCCGCTGGCAGGACATCTCGGTGTCACCAAGTTCGGCAAGGAAGTGACGCTGAGGATGTATGGCCGTAGCGAACACGCGCCGCTGTATGAGCTGCTCCACGAAAGGCAGATCGGGGGTTTGGCGGCGAGCCCGATCGTCGTCGCGCCGCTGTCCTTCGCACAGGAAATGACAGGCCTGGCCGGTCACGTGTCGCGCATCCTGGTGCAGCCGGCCGCAGGCATGGAATTTTCAGTCAGGGCGGCGCTCTTGCGCCTGGCAGCCGGGCGCTTGAACGTCGAGTCCACGAGCTATGACGAAACCCTGTTCGCAAAGGCAGCCTCGGCGAGCAACCAGTCGACTGCCCTGTTTGCCGTGATCAGCGCGCTGGTGGGGTTCCTGTTTGCCTTCAACGCGATGCTGCTGACAGTGCCCCAGCGTCGGCGCCTGATCGCCGATCTGCGTCGCGATGGCTATCCGCCCGCGACAGTCGTGGGCGTGCTGCTGCTCGACGCAGTGGTTCTCGGCATTGCTGCATGTGTGCTCGGGCTCGTGATCGGGGAGGAGCTGTCCATCCATCTCTTCCATTCAAATCCCGGCTATCTCGGCTCGGCGTTCTCTGTCGGCAGCCAGCGGGTGGTCGGCTGGCAGAGCATTGCCGTCGCCGCGGGAGGGGGAATGCTGGCGGCCGTGGTGGCCGTGCTGAGCCCACTGCGCGACATCATCTCCCGCGACCCCCTCGCGGCGATCACCCCCAAGCAGGGCTCCGGCGCCGGGCGCGCGAGCGTTCGTACCGCGCTCGCGGGGATCGTGTGCCTGGGGGCGGCAACGGCGATCCTGCTCGGCGCTCCCAAGCAGGCGATCGTGGGCATGATCCTGCTGATCGCAGCAATGCTCCTGGTGCTACCGGTGGCGCTGGAACTGGCGCTCGCGCTGCTCACGAGGCTTGCACGGACGTTGACCGGCGCAGTGCCCCACGTGGCCGCGATGGAGCTGAGCGCAGCTCGCTCCAGGGCGATCGGCGTGGCGGCCACGGGCGCGATTGCCGTGTTCGGCGCCGTGGCAATTCAGGGTGCTCACTCGGACCTGCTGAAGGGCCTGCAGAACGCGGCCCACGACGAGAACGCGTTCACAGATCTGTGGGTGTCGCCGCCGGGCGCTTACAACCTGTTGCGAACAGCACCGTTTGCCGCCAGCCAGCAGACACAGCTCGAGCAGCTCCCGGGCGTGCGGGCGGTGGGCGTATACCGCGGCGGCCTCCTGGACTGGGGCACACGCAAGGTGTGGGTGCTGGCCCCGCCCGATCACGCCACACCGCTGCTCCCCTCCACGCAGATCCTGGAAGGCTCGGTCGCGCAGGCGACTGCCCGCCTGCGACAGGGCGGCTGGGTGGTGATCTCCCAGGCGATCGCCTCAGAACACCATCTGCGGATCGGGGACAGCGTGACGCTGCCGACTCCCGTCCCGGTCACACTCAGGGTGGCTGCGCTCTCGACGAACATCGGCTGGGCGCCGGGCGCGGTGACCATGACCGCCTCCGAGTACGAGCGGGCATGGGGCAGCACGGACGCAAGCGCCTACAACGTTCTGTTGAGCCCGGGCACGAGCTCAGCGCAGGTCGCCGGCGAGATCAAGCGCGCGCTGGGCCCATCCTCGGGGCTGTCCGTGCAGAGTGCCCAGGCGCATGCCGACGAACAGAACGCGCTCAGTCGTCAGGGGCTGCAGCGACTCACGCAGATCGCCACGCTGATCCTGGTGGTGGCCGTGCTGGCGATGGCGGCGGCGATCGGCAACATGGTGTGGCAGCGTCGCCCGCGCTTGGCGAAGCTCAAGCTCGAGGGCTTTCCCCGAGGCGAGCTGTGGCGCACGATCCTGGTGGAGAGCATCCTTCTGCTCGCCGTCGGCTGCCTCGCGGGAGCCATCTTCGGCCTCTACGGACAGCAGCTGCTGGACCGTGCGCTCGCGAACGTGATCAACTTCCCCGTGGTCTACTCCGTCGCGTTCGTGTCCGCGTTGGTCAGTCTTGCCATTGTCACCGCCGCGGCCGCGGCGATCGTCGCGATCCCCGGGTATCTCGCGGCCGGGGTGGCGCCTGCGGTTGCGTTGCAGGATTGAGAGTCAGCGCGAGTCGCCTGCGGGGATTGCTTATGCCATCGCCGTGGTAGCCTCATACCATGAATGTATCCATCGACAGCGCTGGTCGGGTGGTGGTTCCCAAGCGGATACGAGAGGAGCTTGGGTTCACGCCCGAGGTACCGCTCGAGCTCGATGTGGTCGACGGACACCTCGAGCTGTACGTGCGCCATGAGCCCGCCAGGCTCGTCGACGGCCCCCACGGACCGTCTATTGCAGCGACAGGCACGCCGCTCACCGATGAGGACATGAGGAGCACGCTCGAAGCGGTCCGTGAGCGCCGGTGAGAAAAGCAGCCGACAGCAGCATTGCGATCGCCGCACTGCTGGCCGATCATCCGGCACACGAAACGGCAGGAGAGGCGCTCGCCGCATGCCGCACGACGATCGCACACGTCGCAGCCGAGACGTACAGCGTTCTCACACGGCTGCCGGCGCCGCATCGTGTCGATGCGCCAACGGCCGCCACAGTTCTCAAAGACCGGATGCCAGCGACCTACGTCACGCTCGACGCGAGCAGATGCGCGAAGGCGCCAGCTCGACTGGCAGCCAGCGGAGTCAGCGCTGGTGCGACCTACGACGGCCTGATCGCTCTCGCTGCGCTAGAGCACGATCTGGAGCTACTCACCAGTGACAAACGAGCCGAGCGCACCTACCGCGCACTCGACGTGCGTTACCAGTTGCTGGGTTGAAAGGCCAGGCCGCGTACGGGTGCGGCGACAGTCACGCGCCGTCGGCGCGCTCCAACAGCGCCGCCAGCCGCACGTACTGCTCGGAGGTCTCCCCGAGGATCTCCCGCACCCAGCCGAGCGCCTGACCCGGGTCGATCGCAGTGCCCCAGGCGATCATCTCTTCGATGTCCAGCCAATCCTTGGGTCGGCCGAACACGACCTTGCACACCGTCAGATGCTCGGGGCTGAGGATCGGAATCCGCACCGGGCCGAAGCTGACCTGGCGCGAGCGCTCGGCCATCTCCCGATGAAGCTCGAACGTGGCGAAGAAGACATCGAGGTATGACCCATCCCAGTCCAGTCGCGCCTGACCATCCCGAGTGATCAGATCTCGATCGACGGGTGAGACGCTCACGCCCAGATGAGTGAGGGCACCCAGCACAGGGTCCGCATCCTCGGGCGGGAGGGTTACATTGAGGTCGATATCGGTCGTTGCCCGCGGATTGCGATACCAGGCCAGGGCTATGGCTCCGCCGAACTGATGCGTCACGCCCATCGAGTCGAGCATCTCGTGAACCGCCACGATCCTCCCGGCAAGAGCGCCCAGCCCCCCGACGGCACTCATCTCAGGCCGGACCTCGGGGTTCGCGGCGGCCCTCGACGAGCCGTGACAGCACAGGAAACTCCAGCGATACAGGCGGCCGCGGAGGCTGGCTCCGAGTGACGGCATCCGCAAAGCCCAGCAGGTCGATCAACGCCGCCCCCGGATCGATCGGCTTGAGCGTGGGCGGGGGCTGCAGAGCTCGTGCCATCCGGCGCGAGGCGCTCACGAAGCGCTCCCGGGCGTCGGCCTCTGCACCAGCGTCGACCCCGGTCGGCGCTCCGGCTCGGCGTGCCGACGCAAGGACCGCTCCCGCGTCGAAGGACCGCTGTGCCCGCTGGGCGGCCTTGACGAGAACCGCGTCGCTCAGAACGGCGAACCCAGCCAGGCTGTGCGCCCGCGGACCGTCCGGCGTGTGCAATGACTCCCGAATCTCAAAGCGACCCTTTGGGCGAGCGACGACATAAGCCACACCCACTAGTGTACCACTAGGCATACCCACTAGACGAGCGTCTTTCCGTACGCCTGCGTGAGCTTTGGCGAGCGACCCGCGGCTACGTCGCTATTGCGCCGGCATCCAACTCGAATATCAGCATGAGCGCACGCTCGACCTCGTTGAGTGCTGCGGGCTCGAGCACTCCGAGCCGGCGCAGCAGGCGTGAGTTCGCCACGCCCCGGATGGATCGACAGATGGCGCGGCTTGGCCGATCTACGCCGTCTATGTCTTGAATCTCGGGACGTAGCACCGAGGGGGCGCTGGAGCTGGAGAGCGGCACGACGACGACCAGGTCGGCCGCAGTCCCCGTACCCAGGCTATTGGAGGAGATGACGATCGCCGGGCGGTTCTTACCCGGCTCGCCGGGCCTTGCGGCGCCGAATGAGACAAGCCAGACGTCGCCGCGGCGGGGGTCAGTCGATGCCATCGGCCAGCGTAGCCTCCCAGGCGTGTATCTCGTCCAGCACGGCCGGGTTCTGAGCGTCTGCGCGAATCGCCTGCCGCTCGGACTCGAAGGTCGCCTCGCGGGCACGCTCCCGCGCTATCTCGGACAACAACGCGGCAAGTGATATGCCCCGCTCGCGTGCCTGCCTGGCGAGCAGGTCGCGCGTATCCCGCGTCACGCGAATCGTTGCCGTGTCGACAGCCATCGTGGCTAGAATATAGCGCCCTGGCTTAGCGCCAGGTCAGATTAGCTCTGTTTGCACGGTCGGCGATCAGTGGCCGCCGCTGCCCGCGGGGTCCATTAGGCAACGGACTGGCGCTCATAACGCCCAACCAGGTATTCCTCGACCCATACGCTCGTGCTGCGCCACGTGCCGTCGGCGGCCTTGGAGGCCTTGAGACGGCCACGCGTTGCGGCCACGCGTAGCGCATTTGCGGAGATCTCCTCGGAGGCCAGAGCAGGCAGGGGGACCAGGCTTGATGGGCCGGCGACGGCGGGGACCACGAACTTGTGGAGGTTGTCGAGGATGGCGCATCATGCCCGAAGCGCTTGACCCACCTCCCCTGAATGTGTGATCACAGTTCGGTGTTGATGTGTACCTCGTTGGGGCATTCGTGGCTGCCGTTGGGGAAGAACTTGCACTCGTAGACGGTGGGCTCGATGGTGAAGTTGGGCCAGGTGATTGGTTCGAAGAGCTGGACGCCGAAGAAGTTTCCGCTGATTTCGTTCTCGTCGTATTCGAATCTGCAGTGGTGTAGTCCGCGGTTGTTGTGTGCGCACTTCATTAGCTTTGTGCCGGCGTCGTAGAGCCACTTGTATGCGTCGTCGAATTGGGATACGGCGTCGCCGGTGAGCTTGCCGAGTAGCTCGAGGAATTCGCTTGGTAGGTCGAACATGGAGAGGACGACGGCGGTTGATTCTGCTTCCCAGAAGCTCTCGGCCTTGCTTTCGGCTTCTTTGAGGTTGTAGAACTTCTGGACCCATGGGTCGACGATCGTTGCTCCGGCTGCTGTTTCGGCTGCTTCGCGTGCTGCTTGTTCGCGGGCTGCTTCTAGGCCTGGGGCTTCTGCGGCCTCGCGTGCGGCGCCTTGCATGTTCCAGGGTTCCTCTTGGGAGGTGTAGGGGGCGCCTGCGCCGGAGCCTCCGGGTAGTCCGGGTGCCTCGACTGCTTCGCTTTGTAGCGCCCGTCCGGTTTGGGGTATGTAGGAGGTAGCTCCGTAGGTGATGATGCCGCTGGAGAAGGAGCTTTCCAGGCCGACCGCGCCGAGGTAGGCGAACTTCGGGGGGGCTTTCCCTGCCTTGGGTACCCCGAATTCGCTGCTGTTGTAGGTGGTGAGGAGTTTCGTTTCCCCGGTTTTATCGCCGATCGTTCCGGTCACGTTGCCTTGGAGGTCGTGGAGCTGTAGGACGGGGGTTTCGCTGTTGGTCTGGGTCGCGAGTAGCGTCCCGTCGATCCCGGCGATGTTGCGTGTCGATGTGCCCCCGGTTTCGCTCCAAGCGACCGTTTCGCCCGGCACGTCGTAGTGCTCGACAGTTTTCGTGGAGCCGCTGATCAGTTCGCGGGTGCGTCCTTCAGGGTCCAGCTTGTATTCGTTGGTGACACCGTTCTGGGTTTGGCTGGCGACGGCGTTATCGACATAGAAGCTGGAGGCCAGTTCGTGGCCTTCGGCATCTGCGGCCGGGAGTTTCGTGACGTTCCCATAGGCGTCATAGCCCACTTCGCCATCCGCTAGCCGGTTCGCTTCGTCGTAGTTATGCGATTCGACCGTCCCGCCTTCTGTTTGGCAGACACCGCCTGTCCCCGGAGAACGGGTGGTCGAGGTCGCACGGTTGCCTTCTTCGTCATAGCTGTAGGCACGCACCGTGCAGCCTTCCCCGGCCGGTGTTTCCTGGGATTCCGTGAGACGACCGGACGGGTCATAGGTGTAGGTATCGTTCGCGAGGGTGCTCGACTGGGTCAGCATTTCCCCACGGATCGAGGAGGACTCGCTGTCCTGGTAGAAGACACCCGGTTCGCTTTCGCTGCAGTTCGAGGACTTCGTGTACTGAAGGCTCGTGGCAGCCCCAAGCGAGTTATAGGAGTAGAGCGCGCACATGCCATAGGGGTAGCTAACGCTCGCGAGCTTCCCTTCGACGTCATAGGAGGCCGTGAACACCCCGGCCGCGGAGTCCGTCAGCTTCGTACGGAGCTTCGTCGTGGGGTCGTATTCATAGCTCTGTTTGCTCGTCCCACCCGCGCTCGAGTCCGACGCTTCGCTCAGTAGATAGTCGTTTTCTGGGCCCGCATAGGCGTATTTCGCGATGTTCCCGTCAGCGTCGGTGTACTTCACGAGCTGCCCCAGACGGTTGAATTCGCTCGTCAGCGACTTGCCTTCAGCGGTCTCCTTTTCAAGGGTGCCCTGTTCTGTGTTGTAGGCGAACGTCACCGCCGGGAGTGCTTTCCCGCCAGTTGCGGTCGTTTCGCTCGCGGTCCGCCGGCCCGCGTTGTCGTAGGTTTCTTTCCTCGTGCGAGTGCTCGACCCGAACGTTTCCGTGATCGTTTCCGGCTCGTTGTAAAGGTTGTAGGTGTAGGTCGTGACCGGCAGCGGCGGCAGGCCCATCAGTTCGGGCTGCTTCGCCGGCAGCGTCTCACAAACCAGGCCAGCCCATTCCGGACGCAACCCACACGACGGGTAGCCTTCGCTGTTCGCTTCCGCGGTGAAATACACCGTCTTCTGGTCATGCGCGTTCGCGCCCTTCGACCACTGCTCCAGGCGGTTGTTAGCGGAGTCCACAACCCACGCCCTGCCCGCCGCGTCGAACGCGATGCCCTTCGGTTCAGAGAGCTGCCCCGCACCGGTGCCTTTGAAACCAATCTGCGTCACAAACCCACCCGTAGGGCTGAACGCCTCCGCACGATTGTTCTTCGAATCCGCCGTCCAAATATCGCCCTGACCATCGATCTTCAAATCCACAGGGGTATTCAACTGGCCCTCACCCGAACCCGCGGAGCCGAACCGCTTCAACAGACTCCCGGTGCTCGAGAGCTCCTGGATCCGGTTGTTCCCCGTATCCGCGACCCACACGTGTTCGCCCGAATCCACGACGATACCCATCGGTTCTTTGAGCTTTCCCGGTTCCGAGCCCGCAGACCCGAATTCCGAGACATAGACGCCTTCTTTGTTGAACTTCTCAACCCGGCTATTCCCCGTATCAGCAACCCACAAGTTGCCTTTCGAATCAAACGCGAGATCCGACGGGGCTTTCAGCTTCCCCGATTCCGTTCCCAGCGAACCCACGCTCTTCACGAACACACCCGCCGAGCTGAACTCCTCCACCCGGTTATTCCCGGTGTCCGCAACCCAAACATTCCCAGAGGCGTCGAGCGCTATGCCCTGCGGTTCTTTGAGCTGCCCATTACCCGAACCAGCCGTCCCGAACGAGCTCACATACGCCCCTTCAGCGCTGAACTTCTCCACACGGCTGTTCGCCGAGTCAACAACAAACACGGCCCCTTCGGAGTTCACGACCGTACCCCACGGCGCTTTCAGCTTCGCCGCTTCCGAACCGGCTTCCCCGAACTTCTTCACATAGCTCAACGTCGTTTCCGCCGAGGTGCCACGCGATTCCGTGACCTGGCCCGTCGTGGGGTTGTATTCGGTCGTGCTCCTGGTCAGTGGTGCTTCTTCGGGGCCATAGCTCGTCATCGACGTCGGCGCCCGCAATTTCCAACCCAGGTTCGACTGCCCCGAATAGGAGGTCTTCGTCGTCCTGACTTCCACTTCTTCTTCATTCGACAGCTGCGCAAGCGTCGTCTTCTTCGTCACAAGATCAAACGTTTCGCCACCAGGAGCACCTTCGTTATAAAACAACTTCGTGTGTAGTCGCGCCAACGATTCTTTCTGTTCATGACCCGCCACATACGTCACCCTATGCTGCGGCCCGACACTTTCAACCAGGCGCGACCCCGGTTCCGACACTTCGCCTTCTTTCGCGCCTTCACCATTGAACGTATTCTGCGTATCAAGCAGCCTCGACTTCGCTACCGAACCCGACCCCGCTTCAAGCGCCACCTGCCGGTTACCCGGCGTCAACGTCCTAACCGGATCATTGAATTCATTATATTCAGTCGTCGACACCGACCCAAACGACGAACCACTCGGATTCGCGACATTCACCTGACGACCCTGACCATCCAAATAGTACACCGTGGCGCGCTTATAGCTCGACGCCGGCCAACCCTGGGGTTCATCCGGTGCCGTAATCGCCGTACCTTCCACCGGCACATCCCCCTCACCCCACCTCGCCACTTCAGAACCCGTCATGCTCGGCAACCCAGAACCACCCGACAACGGGACACCATAATCGATCGTCGTACCCGGTTCAGGAGCCGATTCTTCTTCGATGTTATTCGAGTCGATCTTGCCGACCTTGTTTGAACCGTAATCCGTGAACCAGATGTTTCCTTCAGGCCCGTGCCCCACGCCATAGGGGTCGCTGCCTGCTGGCAGCGCGTATTGAGCGATGACGCCGCTTTGGGTGACCGCTGCCAACTCGTTTGTGCCCGACTCCGCTACCCACAGGCGACCATCCGTGCCGAATGCTATGCCACGCGGTTCGCTTCCTGCCGGCAGCGCGTATTCAGTGACGACGCCTTCGCTGTTGATCTTGCCGACCTTGTTCGTACCATTGTCGGTGAACCACGCGTTGCCGGTCCCCCAGACAATCGCATACGGCTTGCTTCCCGCTGGCAAAGCGTATTCGGTGATCGCCCCTTCGCTGGTGATTTTGCCGATCTTGCTCGTGCCGTAGTCGGTGAACCACAGATTGCTTTTTGTGCCGAGTGCGATCCCGTAGGGCTTACTTCCCGCCGGCAGCGCGTATTCGCCCACGTTCGCACCGCTAGTAGTCATCTGGGCTATGTAGCCCGGTTCGGACTCAGTGATCCACAAATCGCCTTCAGCTCCAGCGGCGATACCTACATCAGCCGGACTTGCATGTTTGACCCTGTACTGCTCCAATTCGCCCAACGTCGTCATTTCGTCGAGAAAGCTGGCCCCGTGTAGGACGACCCACAGAGATTTGTTTTCCTGGCTGCCAGCGGTGATCCCCTCCGGTTCGCGGTTGGCAGCCGCGTATTCTTGGGTAGCGCCGGTATTCGTGATCTTGCCGACCTTGCCTGAGCCTGAATCGGTGAACCACATGTTGCCATCGGAGCCCGCCGCGATTCCGAACGGGTGACTGCCGGTCGGAAGGGAGTATTCAACCACTTCGTGTGGGGCATTGAATTCTCCTTCATACACCGGTTCGCCCAAATAGGAGGTCTGCGTCGCCGACCCGCCAGCGTTCGTCGCCGTCACCACTATCGCCAGATAGTGGCCTAGGTCACTTGTCTGCGGCACATAGCCCTTGTTCGTCGCGCCGAGTATCGGCGTACACGATTCTTCAACCGCACGGCATCGCTCCCACTGGAAGCCGTACGCGAGCGGGCTCCCTGACCATTTGCCGGCAGTGGCAACCACGCGCTCCCCAACCCTCGCCGAGCCTGTGACTTTAGGTTTCGTGCTCGCGATGACCGCTTCTCCGTTCCACAATGCCGTGCCCGCCGCTGGGCGCGTCGACTTCAACAGACGCCCGGTGCCGCTATCGCCGCTGCTCGTCCCGTACGTGAAGATCCACGGCTGCTGTCCGGGCGGGGTGATCGCTGTGATGTGGCCCTGTTCGTCATATCCATACGTCGTTTTCAGCGTCGGAGAGATCCGGGGGTCCCACTCAGCGCGCAACTCACCACGAGTGTCATAGAAGTACTCGGCGACGTCCTTTCCCTGGATTTCTTTACTGACAGGGTTGTAAACTTCGAGATAAATATCCCGCACCCGGCCCTTATAGTTTCCCCATCCGGTCGGGCCTTCACCCGTTGCCCCCGTTTCGGTCGCATAGTAGTATTTCAACCGTCGGCAACCCGCTTTCAGCGTCGGCGTGCACGAGACACCAGCCTGCATGGGCGCGAGCGTTTCGGTCGGCTCGGTGATGGTGCCGGCCGTCGTCATTGTCCCGATTTTGCTCGATTCGTATGTGGTGTACCAGATTTTCCCGTCAGGACCGGCAGCGATGCCATACGGCTCGCTGCCGGTCGGCAGCGAGTATTCAGTGATCGTGCCGCTTGTCGTGATCTTCGCGATTTTGTTGTTAAGGGTCGTGTACCAGAGCTCGCGGTCCGGCCCGACCGCAAGCGCCAACGGCTGGTAGGGCAGCGAGTATTCGCTGATCACACCACTGGCCGTGACCTTGCCGATGCGGTCAGCGCCGTCGATGAACCAGAGATTGCCGTCAGGGCCGGCGAGAATCGCCTTGGGCGTGCCGTTTTCGTGGTGGGTCTGGAATTCCGTCAAACCACCCGACGGCGTTATCTTCCAGATCGACGCACTGTAACCCACACCACCGTAGGCAGTGGCCCACATGTCGCCTTCGGGGCCAGCCGTGATCCCACTCAGGGGTGCGAGTCGCCCAGAGGCGAGTTTCAGGGTGTATTCGGTGACCGTGCCGGTGGGCGTCATCTTCCCGACTATCCCTTCTTTCGCGCCGACGAACCAGATGTTGCCTTCCGGCCCCTGCGCCAGGTGCCGCGGCTCCCCGGAGGCGATCGTGTATTCGGTGATTCTCCCGGAAGACGTCATCTTGTCTATGCCCATGGTGGTCGAGGTCGCTGCGGGGAACCAGAAATTTCCTTCGGCACCCGTGATGAGTTCGCGCCCGTTATAACCAGGGAACGTTTTTTCGTGGACGACGCCCGCCGGCGTGATCGAACCGTATTTCTGTGCCCCCCAAGTCGTGTACCAGAGGTTGCCGTCCGGGCCGGTGATGATCTGGTCCGGGGCGCTGCTCGCAGCGAGGGGATATTCGGTGGTCTGCGAGACAGTTTGGTAGGCGTAGCTCATGGTGTCTGTGCCGACTGCGCCTTCGGTTCTGGTCGGGACCCACGTGACGCCTCCGCCGGTGGGGAGTGTGAATGTGGTTTTGGTGTGGGCGGCTGGGTTTTCGAGGTGGTAGGCGAGCTTTTGTTTGGTGGTTTTGTTTTCTTCGAGGGTGAGCTTGAGGTTGGAGTCCCCTGGTGGGGATTCGTATGCGCCGCCTCCGAGGCTCGCGAACAGCGTTTGGCGGCCGGTGGTGTCGGTGAGCATCATCGCGCCGTCGACGAGTTCGACCAAGGACTGTGTGGTGCCGCCGTTGATGGCCCATTGGGGGCCGAGGGGGCCTTCGTCGCCGGCTTCGGGTGCGCGAGAGCTGTAGTTGCGTGCGACGGTCAGCCCGGAGCCGAGCGAGGCGTCGTTCGCGGAGAGCGCGAAGTCCCCGGACTGCAGGTCCAGCGAGCCGGGGCCGAACGCGACGGGGGTCGAGTGCTTGATCGTGATCGTTTCTTCAAGGCGCGACTGGTTGCCGGCGTTATCGGTCGCGAGGATCACGATCGCGTGATGCCCGGCACCGAGTTCCGCACCATTGATCGACCATTCCGCGGTAGCGGTGCATTCGCCTTTCGCGGTGGTGCAGCCGGCTTGTTTGCCGGTTTCTTTGATTTCGTGGCCGCTGACGAACAGCGCGAGCGATTTGATGCCCGAGCTCGGGGTCGTTTCGCCTTCCCCGTCGGTTGCGTGCGCTTTGAGGGTGTATGGCCGTTCGCTTAGTTCGTTGCCGTAAGGGAGCCCTTCGATGCCTAGCCGGTGGGGTGGTGTCGCGTCGACTTTGACGGTCGCAATGCCTTCCGTGGACAACGACTGGGTGCCCGGCATCGCCTCTTCGGCTTTGTAGCGGAGCTTGTCTTCACCGTCGGGCAGTTTCGCGGGGAGCGTCCAGTCTTCGGCATGTTCGACGTAGCACTGCACACCCTTGCAGGCACCTTCCTGTTGCAGGTAGCTGTGTTCGCCGAGGATTTCCCAGCCACCAGGGGTGGCTTCGTATTCGAGCTTCGTGGCATCCACACCAATCCCGGTGTCTTTCGCGATCGGCGAGATCGCACCAAACGACTTCGTCAACCAGCTACCCGAGCCGTAAAGGGCGTTCGCCCTCGTGACTTTGACTTTTTTGCCTTCCACTTCCGTTTCGAATTCAAAGCTCGGGCTACTCGTGTTATAGGCAGTGGTGGAGTGCGTCCCCGTGGGCTCAGCGATCGAGACGATGCCCTGGGTCATGGCATCTGAGAACCCGGTACCCGACGATCCAGTGGTGGACTGCTGGAAATGGACTGCGTTGTTGGGTTTACCTGAGCTGGGCAGACATTCTTCGACTTTCGAGGCGCTCGCCGCGCACAGCGTCACCGCTTTGCGTTCATATTCAGGGTTTTCATACGGACTCGAGAGGATCTTCTTCGTTTCGAGAATCCCGAACAATGTGCCCACCGGTGGGGCTTCCTCGAATTCCAGGAAGCTTTCAACACTCGCCCCGGAGTTGTGGGCCGAGGTTTCGGTTTTTATTTCATAGATGTGGGAGACGCCCTTCGTCTGGTAGCCCCAGAACCCCCATTCGTTTGTCCCGTATCCGCCGGTGGCTTTGGTTTCGAGGCGTTCTGTGGATTCACTGGCCGTGAAGCGGCCCGCGTTACTCGTGTAGAATTCCCAGTTCGAGCGCTTCCCCCCGGCTGTTGTCCCGAGCTGTCCATCGTTGACTTCGGGGTCAACGGCGATTGGGTAGAGAAGGTCCCCCGCGAGATTCACGCTCACCGCGATCATCCGGCCGTGCAGCGACTCGCTAACAGGCACGCTCGTGCCTTCAGCGTCTTCAGCGCTAACCGGCTCAACGACCGCGAGCGTCTTTGTGTGCTCCCGGATCTCGATCGACCCACCACGCGTTTGCGTCAGCGACGCACCCGCCGGCATCCCGACCCGGAAATAAAGCGTCCCGGGGCTGTGCTGGGAGAGCAGCACGCTCGTCAGGTCAAACCCCCCAGGCGAGGCCTTGGCGAGCGTCGCTAGATCACCTTCTCCGCTCGCCGCGGGCTTCGTGGTGTTCCATAGGACAGCCGCGCCATCAGGCGCAGCAGAAGTGGAGGCAAGCGCGCCGCCCGACCGGCTGACCGGGGTAAGCGAGACACCGGCGCTCGTGAGCGAGACCCCACGAGAGAGATCGCTCGGGATGCTCACGGCCTCGCTCGAGCGGACAGGACGGAAGCTGGTGCCTGCTTCGGTGAGCTGCAGGTTCAGGGGGACATGGCGTCCACGCCCTGCGGTGGTCGCGATCGGGAAGAGCGCTTCGATCAGCCGCGGCCCATGGGGGGTCGACACCTCCGCACTGTGGTCGGTTGGGTAGCTCACGATTCGATCCCCGGCCGGGAGCACAGGAACGCCGCTGTCCGTCGCGATCAGCTGAGGGAACGAGCCCGCAGTGACGGCACGCACCCGCGCAGGGCTCAGCCCGTGGAACTTCTCGCGGGATGCCGCGCGTGCGGCGACCGCTTCAGGGCTCGCGCGTCTGGCCGCCCGCGCGGCGCTGAGTCCGTCTCCGCCGACGAGCTGCCCAGCAGCGCTATCGACCAGCGCTTCACCCCAAACCGACCCGGGATCCGACACCGAGGCAGCAGACGACGGCCGGGTGGGCTGCTGCCCGCCGGCGACACCAGCGAACACCAGAGCGAGCACCCCGGCCACCGCCATAAGCAAACCTCGACGAACAGATCGCATAAACCCCGCACCTCTCCCTTGCATTAAGCAGCCAGCCGCGGCAAAGCCCGGCCAGTCACATCACTGAACAATTACTAAAACCCAACCAGCAACCCCCGGGTCTGACCCCGGGGGAATGGAGCCGGCCCCCCGGGTTTACTTCTTGAACTTGATTGTTGTGGCCTTGGTTTGCTGCTTGCCCTTGCTGGGCCTAAACGCGATCTTGACCGCTGTGCTGAGCCGTCCGGCCTTCTTCTGCCGGAGCGTGAACGTCACGTTTTCCGGTCCCTTCGCGGTCTTGGTGGCGGTGGTTAGGCCTTTCCCGGTAGCGGTGAGCTTCCCCGCGGCGGGTGCGTAGACGGTTAGGGTCACGGTCTGGTTCTTGACCTTCGCTCTGACGGCGAGGGAGCTTGAGCAGCCTTCGACGGTGATCGGTGTGTTCTGCTGGATTTCTGCGCCGTTCTGCGCGACGAAGTGGGTCGGCATCACGAGCTTTTGCCCGCAGTAGCTGCCGTGCGCCGATGCCGGCAGGTTCGCTGCGAGCGCCGAATACGGGCCTTGGGGGAGCTTTAGGTCGAAGCTCGTGATCGGGACATCGGGGACCTGCTTGAACGTGCTGCTCGTGATCCCGGCTTTGCTGATGAACGTCGTGCCGACCAGATCCACGGTCACGCCGTAGCCCTGCAGCACCACGATCAGGCTCGGGAACGCTTCCCCACCATGCGAGACGAAATACGCCGGCCCAGTCAGCGGCACGGGCAGCACAGGCGTGACCGCGGTCGCGACCCCGACGCGTGAGTCAACAGGGCAGTTGGCCGGGTTTTCTTCAAAGACCTTCGCCAGACAAGCCTTCTGAAGCGTCGAGAGCCTGGAGGGCATCTGGATCGGCAGATCCACTTTCACGCTCGCGACATTCGCCTGCGAGCTCGCCTGATTAGCCCCAAGCGGTGTCGCCGGGTAGACGATCTTCGCGTCAAGGCTCGTCCCGTTCGCTTTCGTGCTCTGTCCCGTCGTTGAGACTTTGAAGTCCGGTTTGAACGTCAAGCTCCGACACGACCCCATCTGGAAATGACTCGCAATCGGCACAGTCGTCCCCTGCGTGCTCGTCGCCGAACCAGCGAATTCCTGCGGACTGCAGTTCGTCGGGTTGAACATGAACCCAGGCCTGTCGATCACAGCGTTGATCGTCCGCAAATCCGTCGGAATGCCATCCAGAATGCTCGGCAACGGGTCCGTCGTGACCGTCAACTGCGCCGTCGTCGGATCAACCGCGATCGACCCACGCACAACGACCGTCCCCAGGTTGAACGGGCCAGCTATCACCGGCACCACAATGCTCAACCCATACGGAGCGCCCTTATAGCCCCCCGTCAAGTAGATCGGCGCCGGTGCCTGGCCTGGTTCCGGGACCACCAACGGATAAGGACCGGGGCCCGCCGTGACCTGGGTGTGCCCGATCTGCGAAGCGCTCGAGCACGTCCCTTCAGCTGCTTGGGGTTCGCCGCACAACGGGACCTTGCTGATCATCCCCAACAGCCCCTCTGGGGTCTTGAACTGCAGTTTTTCGATGCGCTGCTGCTCATCCGCACGCGTCAACAACAACGAGAAGTCCGTAAACCCACCCGCCTGATCCGTCGTCGCGCCCGCCGTCAACACCGGTGAGAACGGCAGCTGCGACGTACAACCAGCCGAGATCAAGAAGCTACTCGACGGGAACACATCCGAGCTAAACGGCGAGCTCCACGGCGTAAAATCACTCGTCGTCGTGAACGTCCCACAACCCGTCGGGGTCGCCAAGGCAGCCCGCGCACCACCACTAAACGACAGTTTGAACGACGTGAACGGAAGCTCCGGCGTTTCCTTGAACGTCGTCGTCAAACGCCCAGTCGTTTCGTCCAAATGCACATCACCCACAAGCTTCAGAAACACACCTTCACCTTCGGCCGACACCAGCAGCTGCAGATTCGGCGGATTCGACTGCAACACATACACAGACCCCTTCAACGCGTGCGCAAGAAGCGGCGTATCAATTTCATCCGTCCCCACCATCGACGAGCTCGGACACGACGACGGACCTTCCGTACCCACACCATCTTCACCCGCCTGACACGCCGACAAACCAGCCGCCTGACCAGGATTAATCACCACACCTTCAGGCAACACCACCGACGTGTTCTTGATATCAGCTGGCGCAATCCGCACATTCCCGGTAAAGAGTTCTTTTTCCGACGACACGAGTCCTTCCTGTGGATCCTTCACTTCGACCGACAGACCCGCGGGACTATCCGCCGTCGCGGTATCCGGCGCCGCACTGATCGTTGGCGCAAATGTCAGCTTGTCACAACCTTCAAAACCCAGCGGCTGCTGAGCCTTGTTTAGCGTTTCAAAGCTAATTTCGCTCAGAGAGCCTTCATTGTTCCAGGTATTCCCCGTCACCGAGAACGGCAACGCACCCGAACACGACGTAGGCACCGTCAGAAACGGCGCTTCGCCAGTCGTAGCCGCACAGGCCTGTCCCTCATTGCCGGTACAGCGCCGCTGCCAGTCGTGGCTGTGATCGCCCGGAGTACCCCAAATCGTGGTCGAGTTCGTCACGATCAGACGCTGAGACAGATTATTGACATGCTCGGTAATGCCATAGTCGCCGCCGCTTCTCACGGTCGCATCGAGAAAAATCTCGTTACCAGCCAGGACGAAGCCGAACTCCGCCGGCGATCCAGGCCCCGGCACCAGGTTGTACACAGGAAACGTGAGGGTAACGGTGCCACCGAGATCGGCGGTGTCCGTCCCCACCTGCGCGCCTCCCTGGCAACGTTCTGCGTTGAAACGTTCGCGCGTGCATCGTTCCACCGCCTGTGGGTCACCGATGAACCCCGGCGGCAAGTTGAGCGTCAGGTTACGCAATTCTCCGCCTGCCGGTCCATAGCTCTGCGCGTTGAGATCAAAGTTGAACGTAAACCCGTAAGGGTGCGTACCAGCTTGCGCATCGAATTCACCATTTGCTGCGGAGAACCACGCGCTGGCGTGCGCGAACCCAAAGTGCTCGGGTTGCGAGCTGATCTGCAGCGTATCGCGTGTAGTCACGCTTTCCGCGGCACCACCTCCAGAGATCCTCGTGAGATTCTGCACGAGGCCTTCCGCAACACTCGCCGAGACCTTTACATTCAACACATACTCCTTTAGCTGGTTCGGAGAAAACGCGGGCAATGTCAGGGCGCACACATCCGGGCTTTCGCCGTTGCACGCCCAGCCGTTTTCAGCGACGCCTTCAATACCGAGCGGGAGGGTGTCTTCCAGCATTGCTCCAGCACTGCTTTCCCCAGCGCCGATCTCCTGGACGGAGACAATGACGTTACCGCTGGATCCAGGCGCAAGATTCGTGGGAACACCGCGCGAGCTGACCTCCCAGCCGGTCGCGTCAGCCGCGACCGCCGGTGAGCACATCACGGTCAAAGCAACAAGCCCCAGTACTCCCGCCGTTAGCGCGAGCGAACCCGCCCGTGCGATACGAAGCGCCTTCATCACTTACCCCCCTTTGACGACAGCCTTGCATTTCCTAGTCGCCTCGCAGAGGAACTCTTCCCCTTGATCCTAGCGCCATAGCGTTTCCTTGCCTGCGCTTCGCAAGCCCGCCGCTTCTGCTTGGGCCTCGGCTTACAGGCCTTCAAGGCCTTCGCCAACTTCGCAGCTCGCGTCAGCGTCTTCGGCGTTACCGCCACCGTCTTCGCCGGCGCTTCGAAGTTACCGACACCATTGTAGGTGACACTCGGCGGCGTTGCGAAGAGCGGCGGGGTCGCCGGAACCCCCTGGCAGCCGCTGCCCGTACACCGCGGAAGCGCAGGCGGCGCGACCGCATTCGCGCGAATGTCATACACGTCGACGTTTTCGTTTTCATCTTCAGCCACCAGCTTGCCCCTGGTGGTGATGAACACGTCGTCGCCGCTTGTGCTCGCGCCGATCAGATAAGACCCTTCGGCGCTGCTCCCGTCCGAAAGAAGGTAGATACAGCCCGAACTATCCGTACACGTGCCCGAGCCGTCACGCTCCCACTCATACACGTCAGTCTGTTCGTTCGTGTCCTGCGGGACCAGCGCGTCGAGCGTGTCGAAGAACACCCGATCGCCATCATCAGACATCCAATGCGGCAGACTGGTACTTATATCGCTGACCGGCAAGAACGCCGACACTTCAAGCGGGTTAGGCGCGGGTGGTGCCCCGCTCGGCGTACACGACAGGCAGTGAAGTGCGCCACTGGCGTAGTCGTACATGAAGACCTCACCGTAGCCGTCGCTTTCATAGCCCGTCAAATTAGATTTTGACGTGAACAACAAGTGCGCGCCATCGGGCGTGACCTCGGCTTCAGTGTCGGCGAGACTGCCCTGCCAATCACCGGTGTAGCGATACTCGCTCCCTGGAGTCGCGAAGTTGTCAGAGGCAGAGAGCGCACCAATGAACCTGGTCGCATCCCCGCCGTGAGCAACATAGAGATTGCAGAGAGTCCGACGAGAGCGTTTTTCTTCGCATTCGTGCGATTCGGTGCCCGGGACTAGCGCCCCTTCAGCGACGAAGTAGACGTAGGACAGATCGGTGCTCGCTGCTACGACGCCATGCACCCCTCCGCTAGGCGCGAGATCAGTCATTTCACCCGTTTCCAGATCATACTCGTAGAGATCGCCGCCCTTGGTGTACAGCACCTTCGAACCGTCAGGCGTCGCGTTCCAGTACTGAGCGTGTTCGGCAATCTCGATCGTACACGCATCTGCGGCTACTGTGCACTTGCCGCCTTCCACCGGACTCTCGGGTGCCGTATCGTTCTCCCGGACATACAGCGCACCAGTGTTCAGCCCCGTCCAGAAGATTCTACGCCCATCTTGTGAGATGTCATGCGCGAGCATCGGATAGTTGTCGACGTGCCCGTTGACGACTACATCCGCTGTGAGCGTCGGTCCCCCAAATGTTGCGTTGGGTTCGGTGCTTCCGTCCGGCAACACGTTTACCAGCACCGTGGAACCAGCGCTCGTATCATACAGGTTGTTTACGTTCACCCCACCATCAACCGCGTTTGCAGTAAGAGCGTCGTTGGCCATGAACAGATCGTGCGCCAAATCAGCCGAACTACCCGCGTAAGCTACGCGCATCTCTTCGGTATTCAGGTTAAACCCCGGCAGTCCCGGTGTGCCGAATTCCCCGGGTAGGCGATGACCGGGCTTGCTGACGATCAAAGGCTGATAGGCACCGGTGCTGAAGGTCTTTGCATACAGGTCTACGTAACCTTCACCGGGCGCGCCAGGCGCCAGGGGCGGATTTGCCGCGGAGCTCACAAAACCGACAGAGAGATCAGGCGCAAAACCGTTGAACGCCGGCAGATCGTGCTTGCTGGTCGACGGCGGATCGACGTTGACGGCGCTCCAGCGCCCTGCGGCGTCGCGCGTCCCAAGATACTGGTTACCAAGATTGGTGCCCTCGGCGCCGATGCCGCCACGTTCAGAGGGACCACCCATGTAGACAACAGTATTGCCTTCCGGCGACACCAGAAACGGCAGTTCCGTGGAAGTGCCTTCATAAAATTCCAAGCTGTGCGGAAAATCCTGGATGACGTCGCTGTCGGCGTTAGCGGCAGAGGACACCCGTTCATAGACGCGGCCATCGGGCAGTACCGTCGAGGGTGCCGTAAGCGATGGTGTTCTGAACGTCGCGTCCGCCCCGTATTCGAATCCCGCTTCGCTTTCGAGAACCAACCGGTAATGGTACGTCGTTCCCGCCTGCAGGCCGCTCAGCGAAGCTGTGGTGGTAAGTGAATGTTCTTCTGCTACGAGCGCCACCGGAGCCGTCGAAACGCCGTATTCACTGGTGGTGCCGTATTCAAAATGGACGGTGGAGGCGAGGCCGTAATCGACCGCGTTGGCGCTGAGCGTCACCGACGAGCTTTTTAGATCGAGAACCGTCTCCCCCCTGATCGTCGCCACAGAGGCAGTGCTCGCGACCTGATCGGCGCCGTAGACGGTGCCGTCCGCGTTGCTCGCGACCACACGATAGTGATAGGTGGTCCCCAGTTCGAGGCGTTTGATTTCCGGGGACCCGGTAGCGGTTTCCCCTCCCGCGCCGAGATCCCTGGAAGCCGTACTCGACCCGTATTCCGCGGTTGGGCCGTATTCCACGTCATAATGCGTGTCGAGCCCATGCGGAACCACCCCGAGTTCCAGGCCGAGGGAGTGCTGCAGAGCAAACGCTACGCGCTCGGTGGCCACGGTCGGAGCCGAGTGAGTATACAGCGTCTGATCGGCGCCGTAGACAGTGCCATTCACATTGGTGGCGGCGATCCGATAATGATAGGTCGCGCCCGACGCGAGCCCCGTCAATTCCGCGGACAGATGGTGACTCGTCGAGTCGGACCCGACCACGCTTGGAGAAGCCGGCGTCACCGACCCATAGCTCGCGCTTGTCCCATACTGGAACTGATAGGTGGTTGCCAGCCCTTCCGGATTGACGCTACCGTTGAGCGTCGCGGTGGTATCGGTGATGCTCGCCGGCGCTTCTGTGCTTGCTTCGGGCACGGCCACGGTCGTCGCGGCAAAGATCGCCACTCGGCCTTCAAGGCCAGCGATATAGACGTCACCGTTCGGACCGACAGCCAGCCCGGAAGACGGTGGTTCGGTTCTGAACTGTTCTTCCCCAGTTACGGATTCCAATTTGCCTGTTTGGTCAAGCTCGAGCACGCGCCGGTGATATTCGTTTGTATGTGGGGGGCTTTCGTATTCTTCACCGAGGTAAACGTGGTTGTCGGCAGAGTCGACCGCCGGCCTGCCGCCTTGTCCCCCAAACGGTGTGCCTTCTGCTTGCAGTGATCCGAACTGCAATGGAGTGTACCGTTGAGTCCCGGGTCCGGTGTCGGCGTACACGTTCCCTCCATCATCAACGGCGAGATAAGAGATTTGGGTTTGCGGTTCCCTCAACGAAGAGATGTAATCAGCTTCGGTGACGGGGTTTGTCGTGGGGACGTACTTGCTTACCGTGCCGCCCCCTTCGTTCTGAACTGTGTGAGCGACATAAACGGCGCCAGTAGGGTCGACTGCGACGCCCAGCGCGAATGCCCCTTCTTTGCCTTTGAGTTCGCCAAGCTTCACCCCAGCGGAGCTGAAGATTTCAACGTCCGTGCTGTTCGCGAAATAGATGTCGCCTTGGGCCGGACCCGACGAGGCGTCTACCGCAATCTCCGTCTCACTCGGCTCATTGAGGCGTCCGGGTACGTTAATCGCGTTTTTGCCCGTGGAGGAGAAGCTCGCTGGTTCTCCTGTCGCCGTGAACTTGTAGATGGCATTCCCGGTCAGCGTTTGGTCGAGAACGTAGACATCGCCGGTGGATTGATCGGCGATGACGCCGAGGACGTTTTCGCCGTCGCCTGTGAAAGTGCCGGGCCCGAGGCCTGCGGGTCCGAAGGATTGCCCGGTATAGGGGTGTATGAGCTTTGCCTGCGCAGGGCCGGCAGAGACTGCGAGCGCGCCAGCGACGACGCAGACCGCTGTGAGGAGGACGCGAAGAAGTCGTTGCGGTAGGACGGTTGTGTTCAGCACGATGAGGCCTCCCCTGGATGAGCCCCACCGGGGCGAGATTGATCTGGTGCTGGCCACGAAGCCAGGTCCCCGCAACTGCCTATCGAGGAGCGTCGGTGCGGCTCAGGTGTGGGCGCACGGCGGTTCTGGCCCTCGCCGTCGACGCCTGAGCTCAGGAGGCCACACGCTCCAAGCGGCCGCGGTGTGCTTGACCTGTTCGCTGGATTTGTCAACGGTGCTCCTTGCTTGTGTGGCGTGAGTCGGTCATAGTGGAGGAATGGCGAGGGGGAGGAACGGTTCGCCTTCGGGGATGGGCCCCCGCGCGCGCGCTGAAGCCCCTCCCGCTGAAGAAGACGATCAGCCGCCGGTGACCGCCCAGGAGCCGATGCCCCATGAATTTGCTTTCACGCCTTCGAAGTAGATGAACGCCCCGGAGGTACCTGTACCGGCGAGTTGGCCGCTGTTGTTCCAGATCCCGCCGGCCGTCGCTTCAGCCAGCGTTCCTTCGTAAACGCAGAGTTCGCCTTCGGGGGCAGTTGGTTCGGCCTCGGTTCCCGTGCATTCGCCTCCGCCGGTGGAGGGAACGTAATGCACCTTCGATGATGGGAGCGCCGCAGCCAGCCGGATCGGGAAGGAGATCGGGACGTAGATTTCGCCCGTACCGCCACCGGTCAGCGACCAGTTGCCGGTCTCCGTCGCGAGCCTCGGCAGAACGCCGCCTCCGGTCCAGGGCGAGCCCTTTTCGCCGTTGCAGGCGTAGGTCGTGCCGCTCGCGGCGACCAGCTTCGTGCCGCCTTCTTTGCAGTTGGCGCCTTTGGGCTCCGCGCTGCTCGTGACGCTCACGCCGTTCGTACCGTTGGTCCCGCTCGCGCCGTTTTCGCCTTTGGCGCCTGCGGGGCCGGCGGGACCGGCTGCTCCGGCGGGACCGGCTGCTCCGGCGGGACCGACCGCTCCTGCGGCGCCGGCAGGACCGGCTTTGCCCTGCAGTTGCTTGAGCACGCTTGGCTTGATCTGCTTGGTCGAGGTGATCAGGTACTTGCCGGCGGCGTAGGCGCCGCCGGTCATCGCGAACACCAGGGCGAGCGTGGCGATCACGGTGCCCGGGGTCAAATGCAGTCGTTTACGTAGTGCTGAGAGCATCGGTGATCACTTCTCCTGAGATATGGAGGGGGGCAGACACCCCTCGATTGGTGTACGGCGACGCGCTGTGGGGGGCCGCCGAGTGCTTGTCCGCGGCAGATCCAGACGCCAAGTTTTCAGGTGTTCAGACGTGTAAACCCGCCGCGGTTTGCATAACCGCAGGTGGTGCTCAATCACCCGCTGTCACTGGTCCCGGCGGGGGCGGTGACAGTCGAGTGACAGGCCGCTGCGTGGGTGACACGCCGAGATGGCCCAGACGCCGACGAAGACACGCCGCGACGCCACCGACGCCGGCCCGGCGCAGCCTGCAAAAGCAGACGGATCAGCGCAAAGGCTAGCTACGGCGCCGGACGCCCTTTGCGTAATTTTGCTTTTATGCTTGACAGCAGTACATTTCCGAAGGAGGGAAGGTCAAGTCGGGGAGTCGGGGGAAGCACTGGGAGGGGAGGAGCTGTGAGCTCGACAGGCTCGCGTGTGCGCCACGTGGGGATAGTTGTCAAGCACCGTGCCGGGTGCGCATCGCTCCTGGGTGGGCGCTGCAATTGCCGCCGGATCTACCAGGCGGCGGTGTGGAGTGCGCGTGACGGCAGGCGCATCCGCAAGCACTTCGACAGCCTCAGCGACGCGAAGATCTGGCGCGAGGAGAGCTATCGCAAGCTGCGACGGCGCGAACTGCGGGCGCCTTCCGCGATCAAGTTCGGTGAGGCGGCTGCCCTGTGGCTGCAGGGCGCACGCGTGGGGTCGGTCAGAACCCGCTCGGGGGACGTGTACAAGCCGAGCACCATCCGCTCTTACGAGCAGGCGCTGCGCGGCTCGCACGACGGAGGTCTGCTCGGCGCGTTTGGGGGGATCAGGCTCTCGGAGTTGACCGTCGATGACGTGCAGGCCTACGCCGACAGGCTGCTCGCGGCCGGTGCGCAGCCGTCGACCGTCCACAACCAGATCATGCCCGTGCGGGCGATCTGCCGCTGGCGCCGGCGCGAGGTCGCGGTCAACCCCACAGTGGGGCTCTCGCTCCCGGCCGTTCGCCTGGGGCGGGTGCGGATCGTGACGCCGGCGGAAGCGGAGATGCTGCTCGCCGCGCTCAACGCGCGCGATCGCGTGCTGTGGGCGACCGCTTTGTATGCAGGCCTCCGCCGCGGCGAGCTGATGGGTCTGCGCTGGTGCGATGTGGACCTCGCCCACGGTGTGCTCGAGATCACTCAGGCGTGGGATCCCAAGGAGCACTGCATGGTCGCCCCGAAGTCGCACGCCGGTCGTCGCCGCGTGCCGATTGCAACCGCCCTGCGCGCCCATCTCGAGCCGCTGAGCGTCGCCGTGCTCGCCGACACGCCCAGCCTCGTGTTCGGCACGGGCGGCCTGCCGTTCTCGGCCTCCCCGCTCTACGAACGCGCCCAGCGTGCCTGGCGCAGGGCCGGCCTGCGGCCCATCTCCCTACACGACTGCCGCCACACGTTCGCCAGCCTCATGATCGCAGCGGGGGTCAACGCAAAGGCACTGTCAACGTTTATGGGACATGCAAACATCTCGATTACGCTCGATCGCTACGGCCACCTGCTTCCCGGTGCGGAGGACCAGGCGGCCGGCTTGATGGACGCCTACCTAAAGGCCGATCGTCTCCCGGGCTAGCCGTAATCCATGCCGTCTGGTCGGTGACAGCCTGGTGACAGCCTGCCGAGGATGCAGGGCTTGGCGGTTGTGGGCCAAATCGAGTCGTGGCGTCTCTGCGGACGTACTCAGGTGAGGAGCGCGCGAGCGCGACGCAGGACGTGGCGGACGAGAGGCGCATCCTTCTCCAGGTGCCCTACCGCGGTGAGCGTTGCCTCGGCTGTCGCGGCGACGACTCGCCGCGCGCGCTCGCGCTCGAGCGGCCACGCAGCGGCCTCGCTCACAAGATTCTCGGCTGTGATCGTGGAAAGCTCCCATTGGCCATGGATGCTCATCGCACCGCGGGTGCGCAGCTTTGGCCAGAGCACCGTTGGAACCGTGTCGTAGAGCGGCGCGAGCTCGATCGTCTCGGGGGTGGGGTGCAGCAGCGCGAGGTTCTTTCCGTGTGCGTCCGCATTGCCGATCAGCACCGTGAAGGTCGCAGCGCTTAGCAGCCGTTCGAGCTGCTCCTGGGGTTTCGCGGCGTAACGATCCAGCAGGGCCGCCGCCTCCTTCCAGGAGGGGCCGCCGGCATCCTGGTACTTGCCGCGCCCGCGCGCGGCTTCGGGGTTGCGCGCGAGCGCCTGGCAGAGATCCTCCTGGTGGATCCGTTGGACCGTGCCGTCCGGCTGGATCTGGCGGTCGAAACGCGACACGAGCAGGCAATCCTGATCGGCGATTGTGAGGATCTTCGCTTCGACGTCGCTGAGGCCCACTTCCCGGGCGAGCGCGAGGCACTGCGCCTCCCCGCGGACGAGGCCAGGGCGGAGGGGGTCGTCAACCTTCAGGATGTGGCTGGAGGGGTAGCCGTGCGCCGGGCGTCCCCAGCCTCCGTCCGCGAGCGCCACGAGCAGGAGCTTGTCCTGCAGTCCCGCGATCGATAGCTCGCTGTCATCATGGATCGCGAGCGGACGCTGCGGCAGCTCCAATACCTCCCGCTCGAGGGTTGCCGGGGTGTAGGGCACCACCGTTGGTTGGCGGGCACGAGGTTGTTCGGTGGCGATCACCAGTGCGCCTGCGACATCTCGCCCGAACCTAGAAAGCAGCGAGTAGACGTCGTTCGCGGCCACCTCGAGGGCGCCCGCGAGTGCATGGCGGTGCTGGCCCTCCGGCAGGAGCCCAGCGGCGAATACGCTCGCGTTCATCCGCCTCCTCTGCAATGGCAGGGAGCATGACAACACGGGGGAGAGCCCCGGCCAGCTTGCAAAGGCCTGCTCGCTGTAGCGGCAGTGAAGCTCCCACGGATGGCGCGGGGTCAGCTCGGCGACGAAGGTCTCGTGCAGCCATACCCCGAGCGGATCAGGCTTGGCCATGCTCGCCCGGGTAGGTAACGGTCACGTCAGCGCCGGAGCGGCGCAACACACGCAGCAGGTGCTCGAGCAGGCTTCCCGTGCGGCCCGCCTCGATCTGGGCAAGGTACTCGCGGGAGAGCCCCGTTTGGGCAGCGAGCTGGGATTGGGTCAGGCCGCGTCGAGCGCGGACCTCGGCAATCGCGCGCCCGAGATCTTCTCCGGAGCGGATCCTCCAGGTGGAGTGCGGGACAGCCTCGCGTGACATATTTGTAACATCTCCTTGCAAGAAAGGACTGTGACAGTAACGTCACTATAGCCAACTATGCTGGACTCGTGACAGTATCGTCACGCTGTCACTGGTTCAGTAGCGGACTGAGCGGCCTAGAACCAGGCTCCCTCTCTTCACTTGGCGCGGAGCCGCGCCTCTATGAGCGCGTCGGTCGCCTCAGCGCCCAGAAACGGCGTGAGGCAAACGTAGACCGCGGGCGCCACCAACACCACGATGTCGGGTTCGGGGCTCAGGCGAGCGCCCTCGTAGCCGATCTCGAAGATCGCCGCGCCAATCGCCGCGAGCGCCAACCGCGATGGCTGGTCCCTGCCGTCGAGATACTGGTAGCCCTCCTGCAGGAAGATGGTGAACGCGGCCACGATGTCCTCACCGCGCTGAGCTGTCGGTGGTCCACCCGCGTACCCTTCCACGAGGGTTGCGCGCAGGAGCGCTGGGTTTGCCTGCATGTATCCAGCGAATGCTGCTCCCGCGAGCCAGACCCGCTCCGGCCAGCTCTCGCCCGAGAAGAACGCGCCCGCGGTGGTGCTCATCACCTGTTGGTAGTGAAACTCGTGGACCGCTTTGAACGCCGCGCGCTTGTCAGCGAAGTAGCGGTGGAAGGTCGTCTCGTCGATGCCGGCGGCCGCGCAGATAGCAGCTTCGCTCGCGGCCTCATAGCCCTGAGCCGTCACCGCGGCCGCCGCTAGAAGAATGCGCTGCCGCTCGTCCTCTGGTGGCGATGGCTCGACTGCGGGCGGGCTCGTCTGCACTGCGGGGCGGGGGAGCGCATTCAGTGAGCGCCAGCGATGCTGCGCCAGTGGGCGCTTGTAGCCTGACAGCCACGTGGCGAGCTCATCACCGAGCTGCACCTTGAGCGGCTCCTCGCCATGCAGCATCGAGTCGAGCAGACGGTAGACGCCGCCGATCACTGCGGCAGTGGGCAGGTCCGGCACGTGCGTCTGCGCCGGCGCGGCCAGGTACGCGCGCTCGATCATCTGGGCGATCTCGGCGATACCCTCCGCCCGCAGCTGCTGAGAGGACGCACCCCCACCCATAGCCTCGCCCACCAGCAGCTGAGCCGTGTGCGGTCGCGCTGCCGAAAACCTCACCAGGGCGTCGATCGCCGCGGTGAGCGTCGACTCGGGCGGCGCGTCCAGGACAGTGCGTAGGACCCTGTCGTGCAGATCCCGGTGTGCCTCTGTCAGAGCTGTCTCGAGGCTCTCCTGCGTCGCGAAGGCCTGTCCGCCGTCAGGTCGTCCCAGCAATGAGCCCACCGAATGTTTGGAAATGTCCACCCCCAAACGGTAGCGGGCTCATGGCTGTTCGGCAGACCTCGACTCTATGTACCGAGCCGCCTCTGCGGCGCCCAGGAACGGCGCCAGACACAGGAAGCTCATTGGAGCCAGTAGCGAGGACGTATCGGCAGCATCGCGGGCTCGTACGCGGCAATAGACCATCTCGAAGATCGTCATCACTATCGCCTCCAGAGCGAGACGCGAGAGGCCGCTCTCCGGCACATGCTGATAGCCCTCCTGCAGGAACATCGTGAACGCGAGATGGCTGTCCTCGACCCGCTGCAAGGCTGCCGGGCCGGCCCCATACGCCTCGACGAAGCCCACCTGCGCGATCAGCGGATTGACGTCGAGGAATTGCGAGAAAGCCCGCGCTGCCTCCCACACACGCTCCGGCCAAGCGCTCCCCGAGAAGAACGCCTGTCCGGTCACCCACAGCACCTGCTGCACACCGAGCTCATGGACGGCTATGAACGCCTCCTGCTTGCCCGCGAACTGGGCGTAGAACGTGCGGCCGTCCACGCCCGCAAGTCTCAGGATGTCCGCCACCGTGCTCGCCGCATAGCTCCGCTCGGCGGCGAGCGTCGCCGTGGCGAACAGGATGCGCAATCGCTGATTCTCGGCGACCTTCGCCGCCGGGATGCGCGGCCGTCCTGGTCCAAGCACATCCGGTGGCCGCAGTGGCGCACTCGGTACGAACGGGGATGCTGGGCCTATCGGCCGTCCCCCAAGTGAGTTCCAGCGGTGCTCGCATATGGGTCGCTTGTAGCTGTCGACCCATACCAGGAGGTCCTCGCTCAGGCGCGAGAGCCCAGGCTCTCCGCGCCGCAGCCGCGCGCCGATCAGCCTGTAGACCCCGCCAATCAACATGCGCGGCGAGACGTCCGGGATCGGAGTCGATCTCACCAGGCCCGCGTGGCGGCGTTCGACGATCTCGCCGATTTCCCCGAGGCCTTTGTCGCGCCTGTCGAGCGATCGTCTCCCGGCGGTCATTGCCTCGCTCGTCAGGAACCGCGCCGCCTCGGGATCATCGGCCGCGAAATCGATCAGTGCCTCGATCGCGCCGCGCAGGGCCCGATCCGGGGCTCCGTCGCCCACGCGCTCGCGGACCTTTATCAGCAGCCGCTGATAAACATCGTCGAGTGCCCCTAGGAAGCAGTCGTCGCGGTCGCCGAAGTAGTCATAGAACGTTGGCCGCGAAACCCCAGCCTGCTTGATTACGGCCGATACGTTCGCGCGGGCGTAGCCGACGTTGTTGCCGGTGGCGATCATGCTCGCCACGAGCCGTTCGCGCTGGGTTGCCTTGCGCCCCTTATGCGTTTCTCGGGATGCGCTCGCTCGTGTTTGCGCTGGCATCGCCCGACAGACTCTAGTGATTGGCGCCCTGGCACAGCTTGCTCGTGGACGGCGTTGAGGGGCGGGGCTCGCCTGGCCCGCAGGCGAGCTGCTTTCCCCTCGTTCTGATCGGCTGTAAACGCGGGCTTTGTCTAAGTGATCAGCTCAGGCAGCCGTATGCAGGTGAGGACGGTGTGCCCGTCCTCACCTGAGACGGAGAACGGCACACGGAGGCTGGTAGTCAATCACTATAAAGATGTTTATCAAAGAGGCGTGCCGTTCTGGTGCCACTGTATTCGAAGTCGACATATGCCCTGTAAAAAGCCGATGTTGAAAGGGAAACCTTCCGTTCAAGGCCTCGTATCCGGGGTTCCCCAGGTAGAACTACTGATAACGTTTATAACTGCAGCCCATGGACACCTAGCCACAGGCAAGCACTTCGCCCAATGTTCGAGGACGAGTCCAAAAACCACGAGAATTCAGAGACCGGCCTCTGGGATGACCGGGACGCCACGTGCCGGCAGGGCTTGGACGCCGGGGTTGCTCACCCTGGGCCGACAGGGCCCAAAACCGGCTGGCGCCACTGCGAACTACCCATAGTGCGCACAGCCTCCGGACCACGACACAGCCTCCGAACGAAAGCTGTGTCGTGGCCATTCTCGGTGCCGCGCCGTCGTCCTTGCGTTGCCTCTGGTCGAGAGCGCGCCAGCGATGGCATTTGAGGCGCCGTCCTGTGCTGCCCTGATGCGGAGACTGTTCCATGATTAGTCAGGTAGATCATTCCCGCGACGCCGTGACACGCGCCAGGTCCAACGGCCTCTCCCGCGCCCAGGTTCACGGCATCCAACGTAAGCGGATCCTGGCGGCGGCAGCCGACGTGGTGGGCGAGCGTGGGTACTCACATGCGACGGTATCCGACGTCGTTGCCCGCGCCCGGGTGTCGCGAAAGACGTTCTACGAGGTCTTCGCCAGCTGGGAAGACTGCTTCATTTGCGTCTTTGACGCAGCACTGTCAAGAGCCCAGATCCTCGCCCAGGAGGCCTACAGCGATGAGCGGACATGGCGTGAGGGCATACGTGCTGCTCTCATTCGCTTGCTCCTCTTCATCGAGGAAGAGCCGGTCCAGGCGAGGATTCTGATCACTGAGCCGTTTGCCGTCGGAGGCTTCGTGCTGCAACGTCGCGCCGAGGCGCTCCGCGATCTCGCGGGCGTGCTCGAACGAGGACGCACAGCTTCCACTATTGGCCCCCCATTACTTACCGCCGAAGCTCTCATCGGGGGTGTGGCGTCGATATTGCATGGTCGGATCATGGAGGGGAGCACAAGCGGGCTGATAGATCTCAGCGGCGAGCTGATGAGCATGATCGTCCTCCCATATAAGGGTGCGGCTGTCGCCAAGCGTGAGCTGAGCACGCCGCTCCCGACGATCTCTCGGAAGGCGGGACCGGGAACGAGGGGTGGACCGGAGGACCCGCTCGCCGGCTTGAAGTTGCGCTTGACATATCGCACCGTGCAGGTGTTGGGGTCGATCGGAGCGCACTCCGGGGCGAGCAACCGCGAGATCGCAGACGTCGTGGGCATGTCCGATCAAGGCCAGATCTCGAAGCTGCTCGCTCGCCTCGAGCATCTCGGGCTCCTGGAAAACCGTGGGGCCGGTCAAGCCAATGGAGCGGCAAACGCGTGGCATCTCACCGCTCAGGGAGCTCATCTGGAGCGCTCCACGAGCGTGTATGGAGTCAGCTAACAACAAACTCGAGGGAGACGTCGATGTCGCATCGACCGCATGACCCTGAGGTGACCATCCAGCTCACGCAGACGCAGGTTGACCAGGTGATTCGTGGCGCCCTCAACACTGGAAACATGACGGCCCTGCTCGCGGACCTCCCGCGGGCGAGGGAGCCGCTCAAGCTCGCCGACCCCCGTTTCGAGGACCAGCGACTTTCCCGATCGCTCCTCTCCGGGATGCTGATGCTGGCAGCCTTCCCCGCCGATGGAAGCTATGCCCGCATCACTGATCTCGCTCAGGCGCTCGACATGAGCAACAGCACCGCTCACCGCTACGCATCCACGCTGCTCGAGGTCGGACTGGTGGAACGCGACCCCCGTAGCCGTCTGTATCGGAGGGCTCGGGCCTAGCGTTGCTGGGGGAGCTTGCATTCATAGCGTCCGCATCAATCAGCAATGGCGTATCTGCTTCAGTTGGACGGATGCTGGACCCGAGAGTGTCGAGATCGTCGACTACCACTGAAACACCACCGCCAAGGAACCCGTCATGAGTACCGACCCGATCATGCCCCCCATACATCCCGGCGAGGTGCTCATGCTCGAGTATCTACAGCCGCTTGAGGTTACCCAGCACGGCCTAGCGATAGCGATCGGCGTTCCCCCGCGTCGAATCAACGAGATCGTCCACGGCAAACGGCGCATCAGCACCGACACGGCCCTGAGGCTTGCGCGATACTTCGGGACCAGCGAGCGCTTCTGGCTGAACCTCCAAGACCGCTACGACATCGAGATTGCGCGGGACCGGCTCGGCCCGACACTCGAGGAAATCCGGCCGCTAGCCCCCGCCTGAGCGGCGGGGCCACACGCATTGCCTTCGCCAAGCGAGTGCATCCGGCCGGCTGGACCCAGCTTGGCCTGCGTCGCCACATTCACATCGAAACCGAACTATGAGCGCGCGAACGCGGACACGACACCACGGTACGTGCGGTCACACGACTCCCGTCCGCAAACGTGAACGCACCGGAGAACGGGAATCCTCCGCGCGGGCAGTGCGGGGGAAGTGGGATGCCGCTGGGTTGGTATGCAAGGACCTGGCTACCGAGCTCTTCGTAGTAGGTGAGGCCCTGTGGCCCCAGCGTGACGCCCAGCTGCACGATTGCCAGATCGGGCGCACCGGGCACGCTCGCGACCAGCGGCACCTGGATGTCGAGCCGACCGCCGAACGGTCCGCCGGCCGGCAGTATCTGCGCTGGAGAGAGGATCTGGGTGTTCACCGGGCTGGGCCCGGACACGTAGAGCAGCAGCGCTATGTGGCCTTCCTGGTCGGGCGCGCGGGCGATTGAGATGGTGGCGCTCTCGCTGACTAGCTGCGTCCCGAACCGGAGCTCTGCGCGCGCGCTGCCGTGCCCCATGATCGAGTTAGCCGGACATCCGCTGGCGCCGGTCGCCTCGAGCGCCGATGCGGAGCAGAGCGCTAACCCCAGGCCGCTGAAGGCGATGCCGAGGTTCGATGGGTATTGCACTTCGACGTTCCTCAGCGCGGACGGCAGTTGGCCCGCGGGCGCTCCAAAATGGAAGCTGAGCGCGATGGTCGTACGTGCTCCCAGCCGGTATGGCGAGAACGAGGCGCCCAGCGAGACGGTCGTTTCGGCCCACGCCGGGGCGGCCGCGCAGAGCAGCACCACGATGGCCGCCAGTGCAGCGGTGAGCGAAGCGCTTCGGCCTGAGCTCGACACGCGCCTGCTTTCAGTATGTGAGGCTGCCGGTCGTCTTTATGACGAGGGCGTAGTTGCCGCGGTTGAACGTCCCGTAGAGGTGCCCCTGCCCCCGTGCGCGCGCATAGCGGCCGGTTCCGCCGGTCACTGTCAGGGTCCCGGCGAAGCTTTCATAGGTACCTGAGCCGTGGGGTATGGCGCTGCCACGGCCCTTGATCGACCCGCCACTCGTGTAGATGGTGAAGCTGCCGCTGAAGGTCGCTCCCAGGTTCAGGTGCACGCGCATGCTCCCCGGAAGCGAACCCGTGGCCGTGCCTTCGTCGTTCAGCAGCGAGCCCGCAGAGGAGACGTAGCGCAGGTGGGCCGTGTCGGTCGCGCTGAGGGTGCGGGCGGTGCGCGCGACGGCGGAGGCCCGCGCGCCATCCGTTGGCGCAGCGGCAAGGAGACAGGCGGCGAGCAGCGTTGTGCAAAGGGCCGCAACGGGCGCGTGGCGCAGCTGGTGGGTCATCTGATGCTCCGATCGTCGACTGGGGTTGTAACTCGCTGGGGGCTGGGTCGATGCGCTGTGGTGGCTGGAGCAGGCTGCTCTCCGGCTGCTCTGCCGCCGAAGCGCCTGGCGCGGACGGCGAAGCGCGCGAGCGAGTCCTCGAAGGCGGCGCGCGTGAAGTCGGGCCACATCTCCTCGCGGAACACCAGCTCCGAGTAGGCGGCCTGCCAGAGCAGGTAGTTCGACAGGCGTTGCTCGCCGCCCGTGCGAATGATCAGGTCGGGGTCGTGCAGATCGGGCGCGTAGAGGCAGCGGCGGAAGTCCTCCTCGCTCCCTCCCTGGAAACGTCTGGCGGCGTCCAGGATCTCCGCTCGTCCGCCGTAGTTGAACGCTACGCACAGCGTGATTTGCCGGTTGGCCTTGGTCAGCGACTCGGCCCAATCCATCAAGGAGGTCAGCTCCTCTGTGGCCTCCTCGCGTCTGCCGATGAAACGCATGCGCACACCGTGTGCGTGCAGCTCGGGCGTCTCCCTGGCGATGCGGGATGCGAGGGTCGAGATCAGCTCGCGGACCTCGTCGCTGGGGCGCGACCAGTTCTCGGTCGAGAACGAGTAGACCGTCAGCTCTTGCACCCCCAGCTCGATCGCGTCGTCCAGCCGCGCCCTGAGCGTGTCGGCGCCGGCCTCATAGCCCGCTGCGACCGGGAGCCCGGCGCCACGGGCCCAGCGGCGGTTGCCATCGGCGACGATCGCGACGAATCGCGGCCTCGAGCCCTGTGGCGTCGGCGCTTGCATCGTCTAGGACCGCCTGCTCGTGGCGGGTTGGTCGTGGACGCACGCTCGCAGCCGCTTGGCGAGGCGCCAGCCGCGCATCAGCGCCAGCGTCGGCGTCATCAATGGCCGCAACGCCCGTTCCACGCGACTTGTCACCGGCAGGGCGAGCTTGCTTCTGGCGCTCGGTGCGGAGAGGTAGTAGGCAGCCACGCCCGCGAGGGTCATCAGGTGGTGGGCGCTCGCCGGAGCGTCGTGGGCTCGTCGGGCGGCCTCCTTGGCGACCGTCGCCAGGCGCGCCCCCAGCTCGGCCCTGTCGTCGTAGTGGCTGATGTAGGCCAGCGTCCCGTCCGTGGCGTCCTGCTCGTAATCGACCACGCTGTCGAGCATCGTGCTGAGGACACCCAAAGCGAAGTACACCTCGTCGATCGGCTCGGCCTGCTCGGGCGTCGTGCGCTCGTCACCCGCAAGAGCAATCAGTGCGTGGACCGTGAGCACCGACGAGGCGGCCCCGGCCAGGTACTCCCGCCACTCCATGCCAGAGCCGTTTGCCGTCCGCTTTGCCCATTCCTGCGCTTGCGAGCTGCCTGTGAGGGTGGCGAGATGTGTCAGCACCTCGGCTTCCACGCAGCGTGCCGCCGCTCGCTCCATCGCGCCGGCCAGCGCCTCCGCAGCCGGGAGGGACCGCAGCGCCTCCCTGACCGTCTCCCCGAGCTCGTGCAGATACCCCCCGTCGCCTCCCGACGGATGATGGCCGTAGTAGTCCTCCTCGAGCTCCCCCTCGGGGTCGAGCGCGTCGGTGAACGCCTTGAACAGCCGGCGACCGTTTGCGAGCGGGTCGGTTGCCGGCCGCTCGGTGAGCGCATCGAGATAGTCGTACATCACCTCCAGCGCGACGATCGCGCGCAGCGCCGTCGCTCGGCGGCGGGGCGGGGTGAGCGTGGCGAGGGTTGCTGCGACCTCGGCCGTGAAGCCCTCTTTGCGCAGGCTGCCAAGCGCGATCCTCCGCAGCTCCGGCTCCTCGATCCGCATCGCGCGGGCTCGCCATCCAGCCAGCTGGCAGCGCACCTTTGGCGCGACCGTCGTCCAATAGCGTGCGTTCGCACTCACCAGCGCCCATCCCGCGATTGCCACCGTGCGTTGATCGGCATAGGCACGAGGCTCGTCGTGGCCGCTTATGGTGGAGAGGCTGCTCACCCTCTATTCCTCCCCGAAGGCGAGTGTGGATGGCACGCGGGAGGCGAGATAGCCGGGGATCGCCGAGAGGGCGAGCACGGACATCACGACCAGCACGAAGATCTCGAGCGGGCGTCCGGCCGTGACGAGCGTGGCGACCGGGAAGCCGGTCACGTGCTTCAGGTAGCCGTCGATGATCACCTGTCCGTACACGCCGCCCAGGGCGCCGGTGGCACAACCCGCGCCGAGCATCACCAGTGCTTCCACCAGCAGCAGGCGGCGCAGTCGCGAGGGGCGGGTGCCTTCGAGCCGCAAAGTGGCCAGGGATACGCGCTGCTGCCAGATGTTCGAGCCAAGGGCGGCGATCATGGCGAGGATCGCTGCCACCAGCAGCAGCGTCGCAATCTCACCGAGCTGGCCGAGCCCTTCGCCGCCGGAGGACTCGATTCGCGCAGCGCGAGTTCCCGGGGTGATCACTTCGAGGCTGGCGTTTGCTCCCAGCTGATGTTCGACTGCCGCTTTCGCTTCGGCGACGCCGGGCTTCAGGTCGATGCCGAGGGCCGTGAGCGCCGATGTCGCAAACGTCCGCGTGTAGTCGCTCGTGCTCATGAACACCACACCCGTGGGCCAGCCGAAGTTCGTGCTCGTGGCGGCCAGGCGGAAGCGGGCGAGACCGGTCGGGGTGGGTATGCGCACGGGGCCGCCGAGCTTCAGGTGGTGTTCGTTTGCGATCTGCTTTGAGAGCACGATCCACCCGCCTTCGCGTAGCCGCGCGGCCGCCGTCTGCGTTTGTCCCTGGAGGATCTGGCCTTGGAGGACCGTTGCTGTGGCCGAGGCCGGTCGAGCGATGATCCACGGCCGGCGCTCGCCCCAGTCGAAGAAGCTCCCCTGGTAGGAGTCCACCCGCGCCACGCTCGGCAGCTCCGCCACCCTCGACGCGTAGTTGCGCGCGGAGAACGGCACCGTGGCCTGGTTGTCCAAGGGGCTGATCACCCACAGCTGCGCGTTGTCTGAGAAGCGGTGTGCGACCTGCCCGATGCCTCGCAGGAGATCGCTGCGTGCCCCGCCGAGCGCCATGCTCCCGAACAACGCGACAGCGCCTGTTGCGGCGAGCGCCATCGAGCGAAGCGTTGCGGTGCGAAGCCCGGTCAGCGCGACGGGCAGGATCGTGAAGCGCTCGTAGCGGTGGGCAAGCGCGCCCGCCACATGAAGCACCCCTGAAAGGGTCGCCGGGACCGCGAGCATCGTGGCCAGCGCCAACAGCACGGATGCGGCCAGGGCGGCCGCGGGCGCGAGCACGAACAGCGCACTGGCGGCGAGCAGCAGCCCGAGGGCGATCACCGTGAGCCTGGCGCGCGTGCCGCGACCGAGCTGATTTCCGGGTGCGCCATCGTCACCGTAGACCCCATCGAGCGCGCGTCCACGGCGGAGGTCCATGAGCGGGGTGGCGACGCCGCCCAGAGCGGCCGCGAACAACCCGCAGGCGAGGGCGATCAGCATCGGGCCCACGCTTAGGACCGTCGAGGAGCCGAGCGCAAAGGCCTGTGAGAGATATCCCGGGGACTGGTGGAAGAGTCCCGCGGCGAGTGCATACCCGCCGAGCAACCCCACCGCGGATGCCGCCAGTCCCAGGCAGAGCCCCTGGAAGACGACCATCTGCGTTATGGCCCAGCGTCTGGTCCCGTCCACCCGCAGGTCGGCGATCGTCTGGCGACGCTCCGGCGCTGTCAGGAGCATGGCGTTGAACGCGAACAGGAACCCGAGCAGGGCGCTGATCGTGGCGAACAGGCGACTGGCCTGATTGCTCGGGCCAAGCGCCTGGCTCAGAAGGGCCAGGTCCTGGTCGGCTCGTGCGACGGTGAGCCTTCCACCCACGCGCGCGGTCAGGGCCTTGCGCACCGAAGCTTCGGCTCCGGGCGCCGTCTGAATCAGGATCCGCGAGACGCGCCCTTGCTGGCCGGCGAGTGCCTGCAGGTCGCGGAGCGGGACGACGGCGATGCGCGCACCGGCCAGCGCGCCGGCGGCTTCATGGCCGAGTACCGCGGAGATCCTGCGCGAGTACCGGCGGCCGCGAAGCAGCAGCGAGAGTCGCGCGCCGTCATCGCCAGGTGGCAGGCGCAGCGCGCCGGCGGTGGCCCTGCTGAGGCTCACACCGCCGGCGGCCAGTGCTTGGCGGGGCAGTGTATGCGCGAGCCCGTCGAGCGCGGCCAGGCCGATGCCCGCGCCCGCCAGATAGACCCCCACTCGTCTGCCGCCTGGCCCGACGAGGGTGGCCGTTGCTTCCAGGATCGGCGCCGCCTGGCGCACGCCTGGAAGGTGTTCGACTTCTGAGACGAGCGAACCGCTGACGCCTTCGGGCCCGCGAGCGCGCACTTGCAAGTTGGCCGGCCCGATCACCGCGTGCACGACTTCGCCGGCCGATCCGGCGATGCTCTCGCTGGCGATCAGCGTTGCCGAGACGAGCGCCACGGCGACGGCGATGCCGATGCCGGCGAGCAGCTCCTGGGCGGCGTGAACGCGAAGTCGGTTCAGATACAGGTAGAGGAGGGCGTGCGGACCCATGAACGGGCGCGATCTCAGCTCGGGTCGCTTGCTCACACCCATGTGGGTCACCCCGACGGTGATCGATCGGCGCCGATGAGCTTGCCGTCTCGCAACGAGTAGCTGCGATCGGCGAGGTCCAGGACGGTCAGGTCGTGCGTGACGAGCACCACCGCGGTCCCCTGCTCGCGTGCGATTGTGGCGAGCAACTGCACGATCTCACGGCCGCGGGCGCTGTCCAGGTTCCCGGTGGGCTCGTCGGCGAGGATCAGACGGGGCTGGCATGCGAGCACGCGTACGATCGCCACCCTTTGGCGCTCCCCGCCGGACATCTCCGACGCGGTGTGATCGAGCCGGTCGCCGAGCCCGACCCGCTCGAGCCACGGCTTCACGAGTGCTTGCGCCTCACGCATCCGCACTCCCCCGAGCAGCAGCTTGCGCGCAGCATTCTCGAGCGCGCTGACGGTGGGCATGAGCTTGAAGCGCTGGTAGATGAAGCCGATCTCCCGCAGCTGGTACTCGCTGATCTGCTTGTCCGACAGCGAGGCGAGGTCGCGTCCGTCGTAGCGGATCGTCCCGCTGTCGGGCGCCAGCAGCGCGGCGACCATCAGCAGCAGGGTCGTCTTCCCCGAGCCACTCGGTCCGTGGATGGCGACCATCTCGCCCGCCTGCACATCCAGCCCGAGGCCGTCCACAGCGCGGACCTCCTCGCCCCTGCCGCGGTAGTGCTTGACGACGTCCTCGAGCTGCAACACGGCAGCGGCTGCTTTCACGTCGGAGCCGGACGGCCGCTCACGCGCTCGCCGTTTGGCTGATCGCGGTGCGCAGCTGGATCACGGGGGCCAGCTCCGTGGGTTGCAGCTCGCCGTGCAGCTCGCCACCGGTCAGGGACAGAGCGCGGTCGGCGCCCGCGAGGCAGCCGACGTCACCGACGCTCATGAGCACTGAGACGCCCTCGTCGGCGAGAGCCCGGAACACTGAGAGGATCTGGTCGCGGTCGTGTTCCTCGACGCCGAGCATGGGCTCGTCGATCACCAGCAGCTCCGGCTGGTGCACGAGCGAGCGGGCGATCCCAACGAGGACCGCCTCGGCGATGCGCAGCTCGCTCGGCTTTAGCGTCGCGCAGTGCGACGCACCGGCTCGCTCGAGCGCCTCCTCGGCTCGCACGCGGGCCGAGGCCACACGGATGCCGCGTGTCAGCTGGGCCGTGATCAGACGGTCGATCACGAGGTGGCCTTCGGTGGGGAGGAACGTCTTGCGGCAGTAGCGGATCTTCTCTCGGAGCTCCCCGGCGCCCCGAGCATGGAGGTCACGACCATCCAGCGTGACGGTCCCATGATCGGGTGCCTCCAAGCCGGCGGCGATGCGCATGAGCGTCGAGCGCCCGGAGTTGCGTCGACCCCATATGGCAAGCAGTTCTCCGTGGCTCAGCTCGAGGGAGACGTCGCGCAGCGCGATGCGCTCTAGCTGGCCGCGTCCATAGCGCTTGCGAACCCCGGCGAGCTCAAGCAGGGCCATGCCGGTCCCGCTCCAACGCCGCACGGAGCTCTCGCCGCGCGTACTCGATCCATGGGAGTTTGGCTTCCAGTGCCAGTCGGTCCTCCTCCGCGGCTAGGCGATCGGCCAGCGACGTGGAGGACTCTGAAGCGGTGGGGCCGGCATGCACCGTGCGCGGGCTCGCCGCCTGGGCCAGGCAGATCTGCTCGTAGTGCTCGAGCACCGCAAGCGCGGCGTCGGGCGCGAGCGCGGCCAGTTCGCGCGTGAACAGGCTGGCGCGCCGCCGGCCCTCTTCGGCTTGGCCGATCAGGTGCTCCTGATAGCGCCGAACCCCGTCCTCTGTGGCCCGATAGTGAAGCCGGGGCTGGCGAGACGCCGCGCCGGCGGGCGGTTCGCTGGTCGCTTCGATCAACTTGCGCTCGACCAGGCTGTCAAGTCCCGTGTAGATCTGGGAGGGGCTGCTCAGTTTCAGCAGCTCGCCGTAGTTGCGTTCGAAGCGCTGCAGGATCTCGTAGCCGTAGCTGGGGCGCTCGATCGTGAGGCCGAGCACGGCCCAGTTCACGGGCGAGCGCATCGCACCGGCACCCAGCTCCTTGACGGCCCTCTCAAGCATCTCCAGGAGTAGGATACATAGAAAACCCCTATATTTACAATAGCCAAGCTTATATTCACAAAGTAGAACTTTCTATTTTGGGAGGTGCGCGTATCGGCATCGAGGTTCATCTCATCGGCGGGCTCGCAGATGAGAATCACGTGGCGGACCTTGTCGCGTAACGCCCTTGGGACTGGCGGGAGGCGATACTAGTTAATTGGTCGCGTCGCGGCCGCACGCGAGGCGCGAGTGAACGGAGAGGCGATGCCGACGCTTGGCTGCCGGCTTCACGGCCGCGATGTCAGCGCGACGAGATTCACAAACTAGAACCTTCTACTGCTCGCTTGCGACCGCTGGGTAGAGCGGAAAGGATGAAGCGTGATGGGCTCGCTCCAGCAACCTAGCCGCCGCTAGTCACCTAAGCCTAGATGCTCGCTATGCCACATGATGTCCGGGCTCGTTCACACATGGCACTGCAGGCCGAGCGCTGACCGGCTGGAGGTCTGGGCTGTGGCTCCGCTCGATTCACAATCGCTCGATGTTCGGCGGGGCCGCCCGCCCGGCGCGTCAGAGGGTTCTGTGCCTGATGGGATTAGGGATGTGCAGCGGCGGCGGTTGCTCACGGCGGCAGCAGACGCGGTTGTTGAGGTTGGTTCGGGTGGGTTGACGGTTGCGGAGATCACTCGTCGGGCGAGGGTGTCGCGTAAGACGTTCTATGAGATTTTCAGTGGTTGTGAGGAGTGTTTGTTGTGCACGTTTGATGTGGCGATCGCCGAGGCGGGTGTGATTGCTAGGGAGGCGTATCAGGGTGAGCGGCGCTGGGAGGACAGGGTCCGTGCCGTTGTGATGCGGCTGCTGGTTTTCTTTGAGGAGAACCCTGGTCGGGCGAGGCTTCTGCTGTTGGAGTCCTCTACTGCGGGGGAGGCTGCGCTTCGGCGGCGTGGGGAGGTCCTTGGAGAGCTGGCGCGGGTCATCCACACGGGAAGTAGACCGACCGCTCGTTTTCGTGGGTCGCCTGTGATCGCTGAAGGTGTTGTCGGTGGGGTGCTGGCGGTCGTGCAGTCTCGTCTTCAGCGAGACCCGGAGGCGCCGCTTACGGACCTTGGGCCTCAGCTGATGGGTCTGATCGTGCTTCCCTATCTCGGCCCGGCGGCTGCGCGGCGTGAGCTCGAGCGACCCGCGCCGAGACACAGCACAGCGCCACGGGTGCGGGAGGCTGAGTCTCGGCGTGACCCGGTCGCGGGGCTGAGCATGCGCCTGACCTACCGGACTGTCCAGGTTCTCCGGTCGATCGGGGCCTCGCCAGGAGCGAGCAACCGGGCGGTAGCCGAGGCGTGTGGGATCGCTGATCAGGGCCAGGTCTCAAAGCTCCTCGCCCGCCTGGAGCGCCTCGGGCTGATCGAGAACCACGGCCAAGGGCCGGCCAAGGGGGCCGCCAACGCATGGCATCTCACCACCCGCGGCACACAACTCGCACGCGCCGCCCAGACCTACTGAGCAACCATCAAACGAGCCAGGAGAGAGAACCCTTGTCGCCCAGGCCGGTAGAAAGCAGTTGCGATCGAGCTCACCCCTGCCCAGGCCGATCACGTCGTCGCGAGTGTCCCGTCGGGTACAAGCCAGTGATGTTGCAGGGTGCTGACTCGTGCCAGCCGCTCGTAATCGCGGTATGAGGCGCCCGCTGATTCTGCATCTTTCTATCGACCAATGAAGGGTCCATAGAAAGTCCTAGAATGCGCCTATGCAGAAGCGGGACAATCCGTATACGCCCGGCGCTGGACGAAAGCCTCCCAATCTGGCAGGCCGCGACGGCGATTTGGAGAACTTCCAGGCCCTGACAGAGCGACTCGCAGCAGGCGGCTACGAGCGGAGCCTGATCTACTCAGGTCTGCGCGGTGTCGGCAAGACCGTTCTGCTGATGGAGCTCGACGTGCTCGCCACCGAGGCGGGCTGGGCTACGACAGACGTCCAGGAGGTTGGATCGCAGCCCGATTTTCGCGTCACCTTTGCGCGGATGGCCGCACGGCTGCTACGCGAGATGAGCCGCAAGCACCGCGTCAAGGATCGCGTCGACCGTGCCCTGAGCGTGGTCAAGGCGTTCAGCATCGCCGTGCCTGCGGGAGTGCAGCTCAAGCTCGACGTCGAGCCTGCCACCGGGGTCGCCGACTCGGGCGACCCCGAGCAGGACCTGACCGATCTGGTCCGCGAGATCGGCGAGGTAGCACGGGCGACCGGCGCCGGCGCCCTGTTCTTGATCGATGAGATGCACAATCTCGACTCCTCCTCGCTTGCCGCGATCTGCATCGCCTTCCAGGCGATCAGCCGAAATGCGCTGCCGGTGGCGATGGTCGCGGCCGGCCTCCCTGACCTGCAGGCGCGCTTGATGTCGGCCAAGCCCTATGCGGACCGGCTCTTCCAGTACCACGAGCTCGGGAGCTTGAGCCCTGCCGCCGCGCGTGCTGCGCTGGTTGCACCTGCAGCCACGCGCGACGTCAGCTATGAGGAGTCTGCCGCCCGCCGTGTCGTGAGCGAATCAGCCGGATACCCGTACTTCATCCAGGAGTACGGACTGGAGCTGTGGAACCAAGCCGAGGGCTCGCCCATCACCAGCGCCGACGTCGAGGCAGTGCGCGAGATAGTCACCGATTCCCTTGCCCGTAACTTCTTTGGCACCCGCTTCCAGCTCGCTACCGACGCCGAGCAGCGCTACCTCGCCGCGATGGCTTCCCTGGACGATTCGCCATATCGCTCCGCTGAGGTGGCTCGCGCCTACGGAGCCAAGGATCAACGTGGTGTTTCGATTCATCGCGACGGCCTGATCCAGAAGGGTCTCATCTGGGCGCCCCGCCGCGGTCAGCTGGACTTCACCGTTCCCCTCTTCGCCGAGTACCTGCGCGACAACCACCCACTCGCCGCGTTCGATGACGAGTGACCACAGCCTCGCGGATTACAGCCATGAGCGTTCGCCGGTGCAGAATCCCGCCCTCCCTGCCGATAGGGTCCACATGGCTCCCCAAGCGCTCGACGAGCGGAGGTTGCAGATGAACGCATTTCTGAGCGGCATGGCCGCCCCATCGGAGGCGACCGGACCGGTTGAGAGCGCCGCTTGGCGGATCGGCCTGGAGGTCGCCGGGCCGGCTGCGGCCGAGGTCGACCGCGACTCGCGCTTCCCGCACGAGGCCGTCGAGGCCTACAAGCAGGAGCGGCTGCTCTCGGCCCTCATACCCGAGGAGTTGGGCGGTGGCGGGGCCACGCTCGCCGAGGTCGCCGGTGCCGTGCGCGCCGTCTCCTTTCACTGCGTCGCCAGCGCGCTCGTCCTGGCCATGCACTCCATAGAGGTCTCAAACCTCGTCCGCCACGGCAAGTCCGAGCCCCTGCAGGAGCTCATGCGCGAGATCGCCTCCAAGCGGCTGCTGATCGCCAACGCCAACAGCGAGGTCGGCATCGGCGGCGACGTCGGTCGCAGCATCTGCGCCGTCGAGAGCACCGACGATGGCCTGCGGCTCGAGAAGCAGGCGCTCGCCATCTCCTATGGCGAATACGCCGACGTCATCGTGGCCACAGCGCGGCGCTCTCCCGACAGCGAGGAGACCGATCAGGTGCAGGTGCTCTGCCGCCGCGGCGAGCTCGAGCTCGAGCAGCTCTCCAGCTGGGACGCCATCGGCCTGCGCGGGACCTGCAGCAACGGCTTTCGCCTGATCGCCAAAGTGGACCCCGACATGATCAACCCCGTGCCATTCGCCACCATCGCCAGCAGCGGTGGGATCCAGGCCTCGACCATCCTGCTCAGCGCAGCCTGGGTCGGCCTGTCCGAGGCGGCGGCCGCCAAGGCCCACGACTTCGTGCGCGCCGCCGCTCGCCGCTCCATCGGCACCGTTCCTCCGGCGGCAGGGCACCTGGCCGAGCTCGCAGTCGAACTGCAGCAGGCGCGCAGCATGCTCACCGCCGCCGCAACCCGTTTCACCATGCTCGAAGACTCAGAGGAGATGGAAAGCCCCAGCTTCATCGCCTCGGTGCGCAACCTCAAGGTGGGCACCTCCGAGCTGGCCGTCCACATCGCCACCGCCGCCCTGTCGATCTGCGGCATCGTCGGCTTCAAGCGCGACACCCCCTTCTCGCTCGATCGCCACATACGCGACGCGCACGGCTCGGTAGTGATGGTCAGCAACGAGCGCTACCTGCGTGCCAACGCCGAGATGCTGCTCGCCCGTAAGCATCTATAGACGTGTCCGAGAGCAGCTCCGCCGAGCGCGAGCTTCCCCTCCTGGCGTTCGCCTATCACCCCCGCTCCTTCGGCACGATGGCTATCGCCGAAGCCGCCGAGGGGAACTGCCGGCTGCTCTGGATCGTCGATACCAGCGATCCGGAGGTCGGCTCGATGGCGCGCTTCCTGCGCCGCGTCGGCAGCGTCGTCGACGTCACCGGCATGGAGCTCGAAGAAGCCGCTCGGGCGGTGGCGGCCTGTAAGCCCGAGGCCATCCTCGCCCTGGCCGACCCCCTGCTCCTGTGGACCGCACGCCTGGCCGGGCTGCTCGATCTCCAGTTCCTCAGCGCTGAGGTCGCCGCGCGGTTGACCGACAAGTACCTACAGCGCGAGGCCCTGCAGCGCGGCGGCGTGCCCGTGCCCGGATTCTGGCCGGTTCCCGACCCGGGCGACGAGGCTGAGTGGGCAGCGCTCGAGCAGCGCGCCACGTTCCCCGCCGTGCTCAAGCCACGCAGCGGCGAAGGCAGCAGGGACATCGTGCGTGTGCACTCCTTCAACGAGCTGCGCTCGCTGGTCGAGCAGACTCCGCGCGAGGCCCAGGCCGGTCCACCGGCGATGGTGCTCGAGGAGTACCTGCTCGACCGCCCCGAGCACGCAGGCGATCACTTCGCGGACTACGTCTCAGTCGAGAGCGTGGTCAGCCACGGACGGGTCAGCCATCTCGCCATCACAGGGCGCTTCCCCCCTGCCGAGCCGTTCCGAGAGACCGGCTTCTTCATCCCCAGTGCCTTCACCGAGCCCGACAGCACAGCGATCGTGCAGGCGGCAACCGCAGCCGTGCAGGCGATCGGCATTCGCTCCGGCCTCTTGCACACAGAGGTCAAGATGACGCCCCAGGGGCCGCGTGTGATCGAGCTCAACGGCCGCATCGGCGGCGGCGTGCCCGAGATGCTCGCCGATGCCAGCGGCGTGGAGCTGATGGCAATGGCCTTCCGCGTGGCTCTCGGCGAGTCGGTCGTGTTCGACTCCATGCCCGTGTGCAAGCAGGTGGGCTACCTGCTCTATGTACAGGCTCCCTATGCCATGAGTACGATCACAGCCGTGGAGGGACTCGAGCGATTGCGGACGCAGGCCGGTGTGCAGGAGGTAACGCTCAACCGCGGTCCGGGAAGCGCCGTCAGCTGGCGCTCGGGCAACCACGGGCACGTGTTCTCCGTGCGCGGATCTGCGCCCGACCACGAGGCCCTGAGAGCGCTCGAGCGCTTTGTCAAAGACGAGGTCCAGATCCTTGGCGAGTGATCGCCGACCCCGCTCTACGCTCGCGCTTCTCTGCGTGCTCGTGAGCCTCCTCGTCGCCGCTTGCGGCTCCACCACGCACGTCCCCGGCGCCCATGCCCAGTCCCTCGGCGCGGGAACGAGCCACTTCACTGTGAGCACCGCCGACGGGCGCGCCCGCGAATACGTCGTCTATGCGCCGCCGGGCGCAGCCACGCGCAGGCCGCTCGTGCTCGTCTACCACGGCGCCGAGGCCACCGCCGAAGGCACCGCCCAGGAAACCGACTTCATCCAGGCCGCCAACCAGCTGGGATTCGTCGTGGCGTTCCTGCAGGGATATGAGAACACCTGGAACGAGGGCGCCGGCGGTACGCCCGCACGCCAGGCGCATGTCAACGACGTCGAATTCACCTCCCTGGCGCTGAGCCAGATCGAGCACAGCTACTCGATCGATCCCACGCGCATCGCCGCCTCGGGCTTCTCAAACGGGGCGCTCCTGGCCGAGCTACTCGGCTGCCAGCTAGCCAACCGCATAACCCTCGTGGCCCCCGTCGCCGGACCGCTCCCCGCCTCCGTCTCGCCCAACTGCCGCCCCGCGCGCCCTGTCTCCGTGCTCGCCATGCACGGCACGGCCGATCAGTCGATCCCCTACGCGGGCGGCCACTTCGAAGGGATCGGCGGCGGCACCACGGTGCTCTCGGCGCCCGCGAGCGCCGCGCGCTGGGCTGCGCTCGACGGCTGCAAGCGCAAAGCACAGAGCGCCGACAGCGCCCAGGCGACCCTGCTGAGCACCTACTCGGCCTGCCGTAAGCAGGTCGTCGTGCAGCTGCGTTCGCTGCAGGGCGCAGGTCATGGCTGGCCGGCGAACGTGGGCGTGCTCGTCGGCGAATTCCTGCATCAGCACCCTCGCGCCGGAAGTGCTGGATGAAACGGTCACAGCTGCCGATAGAGCAACCATGAACGAAGAGATCAGAAAGCTCATTGCCGAACACGCACGTCTCGCCGTCGACGTGGACACCCTGGCCGACGATGCCAGCCTGTATGAGGCGGGCATGACCTCGCACGCCACCGTCAACCTGATGCTCGCGCTCGAGGGCGGCTTCGACGTCGAGTTCCCCGATTCGATGCTGAAGCGCAGCGTGTTCGAAAGCGTTGCCACCATCGCGGCTGCGCTGGGCGAGCTGCAGCAGGCCTGATGGCTCAGTTTCGACCCGGGACGCCCGAGCAGGAGGCGTTCCTAGCCGCGCTGCTCGAGCGACGGCTGCTGCTTCAGACCAGCGTGCCCGGGGTGTATGGACGGGGTGGCGAGCTCGAGGACGTGCGCGTGGGCGTCGGCGAGATGGTCACACGCGCCGGCGCCGGCGAACGTCCCGAGCAGATGCGTTTCCCCCCCGTGCTCCCCCGCCACGACCTCGAGACCGTGGGCTACCTGAAGAGCTTTCCCCATCTCGCCGGCAGCATCTTCGCCTTCGCGGGCAGCGAGGATCAGGCCGCCGAGCAGTATCAGCGCGCCTGCGAGCACGAGGACTGGAGCGAGTTCCAGTCGATGACCGAGCTCGTGCTCACGCCCGCCGCCTGCTACCCCGTCTATCCGGCCGTCGCCGCCCGCGGCAAGCTCCCCCCGGGTGGTGTCACCGTCGATGCCGGCGGTGGCTACGTCTTCCGCCACGAGCCCTCTGGCGACCCCGCGCGGATGCAGATGTTCCATCAGCGCGAGATCGTGCGCATCGGCGAGCCCGACGCTGTAGCCGCGTGGCGTGAGGTGTGGCGCGACCGTGCCGTCACCCTCCTACGCGAGCTCGAGCTGGATGCCCACTTCGCCGTTGCCTCCGACCCCTTCTTCGGACGGGCGGGGCGGATGCTCGCCGCGAGCCAGCGCGAGCAGGAGCTCAAGTTCGAGGTCGTCGTGCAGATCGCAGGGCCGGAGCCCACCGCCGTGGCCTCCTTCAACTACCACCAGGATCATTTCGCCGAGGCCTATGGCATCGAGCTCGCAGACGGCGCCCGTGCGCACACCGCCTGCCTCGGCTTCGGCCTCGAGCGCATCGCGCTCGCCCTATTTCGCAGGCACGGCCTCGACGTCGCCACGTGGCCCGTCGACGTCCGCCACGCGCTCGAGCTCACCGCGCAGTAGCTCGTCGACGAGCTGGTTCGCCTGCTGCTGCATCGCCAGCGGGCGCAGCGTGTGCATGTCGCCGGCCACCGCTATGTGGCGGACCGTGACGTTCGGCCAAGCCGACAGGTCGGTGAGACGCCCTGAGCTGAACAGTTCGCTGTGCAGGCGCTCCTCGCCCGCGAACAGCACGAGCGCCCGCTGGTCCTGGCCGCGCAGCACGTCGAAGGCCCGCGCCACCCTGCTGGCGCGATCGTCCCGGCCTCGCTTGAAGACGCGTGCCGGCAGATGGAGCACGGCCCGCCCGAGCGCGGCGAGCAGCGTGCGCATGTTCGACAGATGCACCGAGGGCGTCACCTGGCCGCGCAGCACCCGCCTCCAGGTCGAGCGCTGGAACAGCCGTGACGCCAGCGACCGCGTCTGCCCCACGGCATTGGAGAGCCCGCCGTCATAGACCAGGTATCCCGGGTTGAGCACTGCCGCGGCACACACACGCGCATCCTCTTGGGCGATGTGCAGCGCCCAGTATCCCCCCGCGCACAACCCCCCCAGCAGGAAGCGGGCGGGCAGGCCACGCGCCTGTAGCGTGTCGAGCACCAGGCGCACCTGCTCGAGGTAGCCGGGGGTGTAGTAGGAGGCGATCTCCACCAGCGCCCCCGAGTCGCCCTCGGCGTCGCCGATCCCCGCGAGGTCCACGCGGAACGTGGGCACTCCCTGGGCGGCCCAGCGGCGGGCCGTCTCCACCCACATGCGGTTGGGGCCGATTCGCCGCTGCGGGCCGGCGTTGAGCCACACCGCGCAGAGATCCGCCCGTGACCCCACAGGCTCGGCCAGGATCCCGATCGGGTCTCCCAACGGGTGCGACATGGCGATCGGGGTCTCGCGCACGCGTGTCCCGTCGGGCATCGAGATCTCGACCGAGTCGTACACGCTCGGCTCGCGAGCCGATGCCATGGGGGTGCCGTTGGCCGGGGTTGCGCCCGTCGCAGGCGCGGAGTGCTCCTCTCCCGAGTGGCCCGCCGACGCTGCCAGCCACGCGGACACCGAGGCAAAGACTGCATGTGCGCTGACGGCGTGGGGCAGCTCGGCCATCATCATCGCGGCGTAGCCCTCGCCGTCGCCGAGCGTCACCTCGGCGCCGCAACCCTCCAGCGCGGCTTGCAGACGTGGATCGACGGCACGCCCGTCGCGGTCCAGCATCAGCACGCGAGCCGAGCTCAGGCGCGGGCACTCGAGCTCTGACAGGTCCAGCTCGTCGAGCTCGCGCTGGGTCTCGCCGCTGAGCACATAGCCCGCCACCGCCAGCGAGTCGTCATCGGGGGCCTCCTCGGTGCTCTGAGTCGACTCGAGCTGCGCCACGTTCGTGCTCTCCATGCGCGAGAAAGCCCGCAGCTCGCGCACGTGTGAGCGCCCGCGCGCCGCCGCGCCCCACAGCACGAGGTCGTCGATCGGGGCGCCCTGCGAGACGGCGTGGCAGGCGAGCGTGCCCCCGAGGCCGATGCCGATCGCGACGATCCGCTCGGAGCCCATGGCGCTGGACAGCCACCTCGCAGATGCTGCGATGGCCTCGGTCCACGCCTGTACCCGCTGTGGATCGCGGGGGCCGCCGCTGCTGTCGCCGCTGCCAGGGAGGTCGATGCGCAGCGTGGCGAAGCCGTCAGCCGCGAGGGCGCTCGCCCACTCGCGCCGGCTTCTGTAGGAGCACATGTCCTCCCAGCCAAACGGCGGGCACATGAGCACCGCGCTGTCGCGCCGCGGTGCCGAGGCCTCGTGCAGGAAGGCGAAGGTCGAATCTTCCCCAGCAGAGATGTAGAGGGGTCGGGGCGCGGGCGGGGGTTGACTCATGCGCTCGGCGCTACAGCTGTGCGAGCGGCGCGTCTTCGCCCTGCTTGGCGACGGCTGCCGCGGCGCGCTCGATCACGCTGACGTCGCGCACGGCGCCTGTGTCCGCCGAGGTCGCCATCGCGGCGTAGGCGCGTAGCGCTGGGGAGACGTGGCGCTCGCGGGAGACGGGCGCGTAGCCGCCGGCGTCCTCGAGCTCGCGGCGGCGCTCGGCCAGCTCGTCCTCGTCGACCTCGAGCGCGATCGAGCGCGCGGGGATGTCGATCGCGATCGTGTCGCCGTCTCGCACCAGCGCGATCGCGCCCCCGGACGCTGCCTCGGGGGAGACGTGACCGATCGACAGGCCAGACGTTCCACCGGAGAAGCGCCCGTCGGTGATCAGCGCGCAGACCTTGCCGAGTCCGCGGCCCTTCAGGTAGGAGGTGGGGTAGAGCATCTCCTGCATGCCCGGGCCGCCGCGCGGTCCCTCGTAACGGATGACCACCACATCGCCCGGCTTGACGTTGCCCTGGAGGATGACGTCGATCGCTTCCTCCTGGGACTCGACCACGAGCGCCGGACCGCTGAACGTGAGGATCGACTCGTCCACGCCCGCCGTCTTCACCACGCAGCCGCGCTCGGCAATGTTGCCGTAGAGGATCGCCAGACCGCCGTCGCTCGAGTACGCGTGCTCGACGTCGTGGATGCACCCCTCCGCTGCGTCCATGTCGAGCGACTCCCACCGCTCAGACTGCGAGAACGCGCTCGCCGAGCGTTTGCATCCGGGCGCCGCATGGAACAGCTCGATCGCCTCCTGCGCCGGGTTCTCCGCGCGCACGTCCCAGTTGCCGAGCCACTCCTGCATCGTCGGTGTGTGCACGGTCGTCACGCCTTCGTGCAGGAGCCCGCCCCGCCGCAGCTCGCCGAGGATCGCGGGAATGCCGCCCGCCCGGTGGACGTCCTCCATCAGATAGTGGCCGCTGGGGGCGACCTTGCAGATACAGGGAACGCGACGGGAGAGCTCGTCGATGTCGCTCATCGTGAAGTCCACCCCGGCCTCCTGCGCGGCGGCGAGCAGGTGCAGGACCGTGTTGGTCGAGCCGCCCATTGCGATGTCGAGCGTCATCGCGTTCTCGAACGCCTCGCGTGTGGCGATTGCGCGCGGGAGCACGCTCTCGTCGTCGGCGTTGTAGTAGCGGTTCGCGATCGCCACGACCGCCCGCCCGGCGTCCTCGTAGAGCTGCCTGCGGGCAGTGTGCGTGGCGAGCGTCGAGCCGTTGCCCGGCAGCGCGAGGCCGAGCGCCTCGGTCAGGCAGTTCATCGAGTTGGCCGTGAACATCCCCGAGCATGAGCCGCACGTCGGGCACGCCGCCTCCTCCACCAGCGCGATGTCCTCGTCGCTCACCTCATCCGCGACCGCGTCGGCGATCGCCGTGATCAGGTTCAGGCGCTTGCGCACGGTGCCGTCGCTCAGCACCGCCGTCCCACCCTCCATCGGTCCTCCTGAGACGAACACCGTGGGGATGTTCAGCCGTAGTGCGGCATTGAGCATGCCGGGCGTGATCTTGTCGCAGTTGGAGATGCAGATCAGGGCGTCGGCGCAGTGGGCGCTCACCATGTACTCCACGCTGTCGCTGATCAGGTCACGCGAGGGCAGCGAGTAGAGCATCCCCGAGTGGCCCATCGCGATCCCGTCGTCGACGGCGATCGTGTTGAACTCCAGGGGCACGCCGCCGGCCTCGTGGATCGCGGCCGAGACCACCTCGCCGACCGGCTTCAGGTGCGTATGGCCCGGCACGAACTGGGTGTAGGAGTTGGCCACCGCGACGATCGGCTTGCCGAAATCCTCGCGCGCGACGCCCGCCGCGCGCAGCAGCGCCCGGGCGCCGGCCATGTTGCGACCGTGGGTGACAGTGCGGGACCTCAGTGGTGCCATGTGACACGCCGCACGTTAGCGAAACGGGGAGCACGGGATCGTGGCGTGAGCGCTCGTGCGAGTGCCATCGATCCCGGTGAACGTGGCGCCGAAGTCGAACCCCTCGTGCGGGCAGCGATTTGGCAGCAGGATCCCGCGCGGCCGGTAGGCGATGAGCCTGTTGCCGACGCGTTCGTGGTAGGTGAGGCCTTGGGGGCCGAAGGTCGTGTGCAGCTGCGTGATGGCCACGTCGGGACCGCCGGGCAGCCCATGGATGAGGGGAAGGTTGATCCGAATTGTTTCCTCCTGTGCCGCCGGTCCGCGCACCAGCAGCCCCGGAAGCAGGAGCTTGGCTGAGATCGGGTTTTCCGCTTCGGCATAGAACAGGAGCGCGAAGTGCCCGTTCTGCTCGGGGGCACGGAGGATGGTGATTGCGGCGGTCTCCTGGATGATTCGCGGACCGATCGCTATCTCCGCACGAGCGCTGCCCCGTCCCATCCGCGAGTCCGCGGGGCAGCCGACGAGCCCGGTGGATTCGAGCGTGGCCGGAGAGCAGGTTTCAAGGCCGAGTTCGCTAACGGCAAGGCCGAGATCGCTCGGATAGTGAACTTCGATCGTGGTGAGAGGGGATGGGATGTGGCCGGCGGAGCCAGTCACGTTCACGTCGAGCGCCACACTCGTGTCGTGACCCAACCGCATTGGCGTGAACGAAACATGCAGACTCGTCCTCTGCATGGCCCAAGCGGTAAACGGCACGCACATGCACACCAGGAACGTGGCCAGGATCGCTCGGGCTTGGCTCACGGAGCTCCCATCGACGCCGCGGGCGACTCAGTAGGTGAGCCGCCCGGTCGTCTGGATGACGACCGAGTCGTGGCGGCGGTCGAGCACGCCGTAGAGGCCGGCGTGGCCACTGACGTGGGTGTAGAGGCCGCTGCCGCTGGTGGCCTTGAAGGAGCCGCGAAAGCTCTGATAGCGCCCCGAGCCGCTTGGGATGGCACGTCCTTCGCCGCTGATCGATCCGCCGCGTGTGTGGATCGTGATCGCGCCCAGGAAGACGGCGCCGGTGTGGAACGTGCCGTGTGCCGAGCCGGCCAGCGCGCCCGTTACCAATCCTTCCTCGAGCAGCTGCGAGCCTTCGGCCTTGACCAGGTGCATCCGCGCCGTGGCTTCGCCGTTGAGCGTGCGTGCCGCGTGCGCGCGCACGCTTGCGTCTGTGGGCGCGGTCGTCAGGCCGACCAGCCCAGCTGCGGTCAGGATCCCAGCGAGCGCTCGCCTGGAGTGCTTGTACCTGATCATCGATGTACCTCTTCTCGAAGTGGGGGTGGACCGAACAGTCGCGTTCTGCCTTTCAGCAGGCGCCTTCGCCAGTGGGGTACGACGGCGCGGCCTGCCCCGCGCCCGAAGCCCTCGCGTTCGATCTGGCGCAGTATCTCCCGGTAGAGCGTCGCCGACAGGTACATCGCGCGTTGGCCGTTGCGGAGCATCCCGATCGCGTCGAGGCCGACGTCGTAGAGGGCATCCGCGCGGCCGATCTGGTCTCGCAGCAGTGCCTCGCGGGCGCCCGGTGAGGGGAACCCAAAGCGCTCGATCGTCGTGCGTGCGATGTAGACGTGCCCGTGGGAGAAGTCCTCGTCGATGTCGCGCAGGATGTTCGTACGCTGCATTGCGGCGCCGAGCGTCGCCATCCGATCGGCGGCCTCGGGTCTGTGCGAGCCGAGCAGCGCGGTGAGCATCACTCCCACCGAGCCACCGACATAGTGGCAGTAGCGATCGAGGTCGCCTTCGGTCTCGATCGCCCTCGCCGCGAGGTCGTGGCGCATCCCCGTGCAGAACTCGAGCACCGCATTCCGCTCGAGCGGATAGCGCCGAGCGAGGTCCGCGAAGACCTCGACCTCGGGGCTCTCCGCCTCGTGGCCGTGCACCCAGCGCTCGATCGCCTCGACGCGTTGCGGCGCCCGCCGATCGCCCTCGTCGACGAGGTCGTCGAGCGTGCGCAGGACGCGATAGAGCCGGTAGACGTCCGTGCCGATCTCCCCTCTCATCAGCCGCAGTCCGGGAGCGAACGTGCTCGTGTCAGCCGCCACCGTCCCCCCGCTGCGCTCATGGCTGGCCACGCTCAGCTCCTCATTCCGTCGCGAACGCTGCTCTGGCTTGGAATCCGCCTGTGCGCAGCACGGCCAACAGCGCCGCAACCAGCGAAATGCCCAGCGGGATGGCGATCGTACGCAGGCCGAGCTGCCACGCCGGCGAGAACGTCACCGGCGAGCCGGTCGTCTGGTGCAGCCATCCGTCGATCAGGTATTGGCCCGTGAGGCCGGCGCCGACCCCGATGACGCAACCGACGAGCAGGACCACGCCGGTCTCGTAGAGGATCAGCCTCGCGAACTGGATCGAGCTCATGCCGATCGACATCAGCGAGTTCAGGCGCTCGCGTCGCTGGCAGACCGCGGCCATCATCAAGGCGATGACCGACGCGACGGTCGCAATCAGCACGACGATCGTCGTGTCGTTCAACCTCGAGAGAGTGCTGCCCAGAACGGCATTCACTTCCGAGCGACGTTCGACGTTGCTTTGCACCGTCAGCGCCGAGCCGCCCGGCAGTGCCCGCTCGACTTCTCGCTTGGCCCCTTCGACCGGTACGCCCGGCTTCAGTGAGATCGAGAGCTCGGTGGCGGTGGTGGGGCTCCACATCCGCGCGTGATCGGCGCCGTTCATCACCACCGCGCCCGACAGCCATCCGTAGTTGGCGACCGTGGCCGCGAGGCGCAGGCGCAGGAGGCCTCTCGGGGTTGGCAGCTCGAACGGCTCGCCGATGCGCAGATGGTCTTCGCGTGCGATCGTCTGGCTGATCGCCGCCCAGCCGCCTTCGCGAAGGTGCCTGTCGGCGATGCTCAGAGACCCTTCGACCAGTTGGCTGGGAGCGATCTGGGCGGGGATCTGCGGGGGCACGCCCACTACCCACACCCGTCGGCCGCGCAGGTCGAGGAACGAATCGCGCCAGGGCAGCACCGAGCTCACCGACCTCAGGCGCTGAAGCTCGCCCTGTGTGTGGGCGTAGGTGAACGGCTGGGTCGTATAGACGTTCTCGGCGCCGCCCGGCTTGATCCAGATGCTGGCGCTCGAGAGCAGATCGGTCGCGCCCCTGCTCACAGCGCTCTGCACATCGGCCACTGAGCCGCCGATTAGGACCATCAGGAACGCCGCCACCGTCCCTGTCGCCAGCAACGCAACCGTGCGCGTCGGCGAGCTACGGAGCTCGGCCAGCGACAGGCGCGCCGAGGGGTCGCCCGAATGTCGCGAGGCGCTGTGAGCGAGCTCGAGCAGCTGGCGCGCAGTCAGCGGCAGACAGATGACCATGCCGCTGGTCAGCCCGACGAGCGCCACGACCGTGGTCTGCGGGCGCAGCGCCGCCGCCGCTGTGGAGATGCAGGCGAGTGTCGCACCGCCCGCGAAGATGACCAGGTCGGAGATGCGCAGTCTGCGCATGAACGAGAGCGTGCGACCCACGGCGTCGGGCTCAGCGGCTGCGCTGGTGCGCAGGATGACCAGCGCCGGGATCGCCGCCGCGGCAAGTGCCGCGGCCATGCCGCCGCCCAGCGCCACGAGGATCGTCTGGGCGCCGACGATGCGCTGTCCGCCGACTGCAAAGGCGGCCGTGATGTACCCAGGCACCACCCTGTAGGCCAGCAGCGAGATGAAGTCGCCGGCCAGCAATCCCAGCAGCGCCCCGGTCAGGCCGAGCACAAGGGCGTCGAAGGCCAGCGAGGAGAAGATCATCGAGTCGGGGGTGCCCGCCTCGATCAGGTACACGACGAAGCGCCGGCGCTCGTCGCTTGCCAGCAGCAGCGCGTTGTAGCTGAGGATGATGCCTGCGACGAGGCTGATGACGCCGAACAGCAGCGTCACCTGCCGTTCCGGTCCCGCGGCGTTGCCGAGCAGCTTTGCTTCGGCGCCGATCGCCCGTGCGTTCAGCTTTGCGCCATAGCGGGCGGCCAGCTCGTGCTGCAGGACGGCCGTGTGTCCGCCGCGGGGCACGATCAGGACTCGCGTGATGCGTTCGGGCAGTGCGGCGAGGGCCTGGGCGACCGGGAGCGGAGCCGCGGCGATCGGACTGCCGGCCGCACTGCCGAGGCTCTTGCTGGAGACGATCGCATTGAGCGCCAGGTGTTCCGTGCGCCCACCGACCTGGATGGTCACGTCCCGCCCGGGGCTGGCGCCGATCGCACGGGCGCTCGCCTCGGTCAGGACCAGCAGGCCGCGTCCAGAGGCTTCGCCGCTGCGCTGAAAGCGCAGCGACAGTGGGCCTCGCAGCGCCTTGATCTGTTCATCGGCGCCCACCAGCGTGAGCGCTCTCCTGCCTTTGGGTCCGACTGCGACGATCGGCTGCTCGAAGATCGGAGCGACGGCCTTCACGCCCCGCATCCGTTCGACTTCTTCGGCGATGTGCTCGTCGAAGCCTTCCGGTCCCCGTGCGGCCAGTTCGAGCGTGGCTTTCCCGGCGACGCCGCGCGAGATCGCTTCGAAGGAGCCGGTGATGCTCTGATGAGCGACCTGGACCGCGAACAGCAGCGAGACGCCCGCCGCCACTCCCACGATCGCCATCAGCTCGCGCAGTGGCTGCACGCGCAGGTGGCGCCGGTAGAAGAGCAGCAGGATGCGCAGGTAGCCGATCATCGGCAGACCGCCACGCGCTGCTCTAGCTCCGGCTCGTGCAGTCGGCCGTCGCGCATTCCCAGCACCCGGTCGCTGTAGCGCACCACGCGCGCGTCATGGGTCGCGAGCACCGCCGCCGCGCCGCGCTCGCGCAGCAGGGCGCTGAACAGCTCGAGGACCCGCTCGCCCGTCTGCGCGTCGAGGTTGCCCGTCGGCTCATCGGCAAGGACGAGCTCGGGGCTGCCGACGAGGGCACGCGCGATCGCCACCCGTTGGCGCTCTCCTCCTGAGAGCTCGCTTGGGATGTGGCTCGAGCGACGCAGCAGCCCCACGTCGTCCAGGGCGCCCAGCGCACGCCTGTGCGCCTCGCGGTGCTCCACCCCACGCAGCAGCAGCGGTATCGCCACGTTCTCCTCGGCGGTCAGCCCGGCGGCGAGGTTGTAGCCCTGGAAGACGAACCCGAGCTTGGTACGTCGATACGCGAGCCGCTCGCGCTTGGAGAGCGTGCTGAGCTCGCTCCCGTCGAAGCGGATCGTGCCGGAGTCTGCGCGGATGAGCCCGCCCGCCAGCAGGAGCAGCGTGGTCTTGCCCGACCCGCTCACGCCGAAGATCGCCAGCAGCTCGCGCGAGTGCACGCTCATGCTCACGCCGTCGACCGCTCGGATCGGCCCGTCGGCGCCGTCGAAGTGCTTGCGCGCGTGTTCCAGCTCAAGCATCGCGCGCTTCTCGCTGTGGCAACGCAGGGAGCGTGTAGAGCATGCCGCGCTCGCTCGGCTCGGGGTTGACGAGCTTGCCGTCGCAGACGTAGAGGATCGGTTCCGCCCGCAGCAGCGCCTCGGCGTCGGTGTCCGTTATCAGGACGGCGACCTTGGCCTCGTGGGCGAGTGAGGAGAGGAGCGCCATGATCCCCTCCTGCTCGACGAGCGACAGGCTCGAGGCCGGACCATCGGCGAACAGCAATCGCGGTTCTGTGACCAGCGCTCGCGCTATCGCCACACGTTGGCGCTCACCGTCGGAGAGCTCGTGCAGCTCGAGGTCGACGCTCTGCTCGGCCTCGCACACGAGCAGCGCCTCGCGCGCGCGGCGTGTGGAGGAGCGCGGATCGCGGCGATCCACGAGCAACGGCAGCGCCACGTGGTCGAGCACGCTCAGTCGTTGCTCCCACGATTGCCCCGCCCAAATGCAGGCGATCTCCCGCCGGCGAAAGCGCGTCCGCTCCGCCGCCGACATCAAATCGAGGCGCTCCCCGTTGTAGGTGACCGTTCCCTCGTCGGGCGCCTGGAAGCCGGCCGCGATGCGCAAAAGCGTCGTCTTGCCCGAGCCGCTCGGCCCGAACACGCCGACGATCTGTCCCCGCTCGAGCTCGAGCGAGACCCGGTCCAGCGCAACCTTGTGCCCGCCGCCCGGCCGCGGGTAACGCTTTGACACCTGCTCGAGTCGGAGGATCATCTCACCAGCTCAACTCGCGTCGCGCTCGCGCTGATCGAACGGCGAGGGCTCCAGGGCAGCTCGCTGCTTCGTGCTCACGGGGTGGCGCGCCGCCATCCGCCCGAACAGCGCCTCTTGAGCGTCGCGGCGATCCTGTGACTCGTCGCGTGCTCCGCTCTCACGCTCACGCGCCGAGGACCAAACGGGGTCGCGGTCGAGCAGCCAGGAGACCACCTCGTGCGCGTGTCGGGCCCAGCGCAGCTCGGCGTCGAGCTGGAAGATGTCCGCGCTCAGCCCGAGCCTCAGCATCACGTGGTCGGCCCGCACCGTCAACGCTTCCACCGGAAGTGTCTCGCGCCAGCGGGAGAGCTCCTTCAGCCGTTCGGCGCAGTCCAGCTCGTAGGCATGGATGTGTGCGAGCGTGTCCCTCAGGCGCTCTGGTCCCGCAAGGGTGATCTTCACCAGCAGCGGGCGCCGAGACAGACGGGCGCCGCTCGTGGCGCTCAAGAACCACCGTTCGAACTCCTGCACGCCGCGCTGGGTAATGGAGAACACGTGACGGTCCTCGCGCACGGCACTCGTGCCCTCGACCTGCTCGATCAGCCCATCCTGCTCGAGGCGGCGCACCGTTTGGTAGACCTGGCCCGAGTTAATCTCCCACGCCGGGCCGAGCCGTGCCTGCAGGCGGTCGGCCAGCTCGTAGGGGTAGGCCGATCTCTGCAGCAGCAACCCGAGGAGCGCGTGCTTAGCTGACATCCATCCTCCCCAGGGTAGACATTTAGCCTTTCTCGTCTCTTAAACTCAACCGCATTCGAGCAAAACGAACCCTATAGCTGAAACCACGAGATGCTCAAACAAATACCTACTTAAAGGGTGTTTGCACGACTCCTGTCATAAGGCCGTGCGCAGGACCATTTACGCGTCGGTGTCTCTGACTGCGAGGTTTCGGCAAAAGCGTGAGTGGACGGCGCGCGAATGCCTACTTAACGGTATTGACCTCGCCTGCAGCGACCGTGATGCTGCGGCGCATGACCGGCCCCGAGCACTCACACCGGACAGTGCCGCTGAGAGAGATAACTGTCGCACGGCGCTGCAAGGACACGGGCGCATCCTCTGAGGTGCAACGGCGCGAACGGCAAGATCTGCTCGCGCGACTACGCGCGCTGCGCCCTGGGCTCGAGGAATCGCTGTTCACACATGTGCGCGAAGCGGTACCCGTGCACAGTGGTGAGGAGGACGTCGAGCATGAGACGGGGGGCTACTGTGCGTTGGTCGAAGCTGTCGACTACCTCCTCGCGGGGTTGGAACCGGGTGAGCGAGAGCCTCGGCCGCTGCTCGCAGCCGTAACTGCACACGCTCGCCGTGGGGCCCGCGCAGGTGTGGAGCTCGAGAGGGTGCTCCGTCGGTATCACGCAGCCGAGCAGCGGCTCGCGGCAATCGTCCTCGAGGAGGTCACCCGCGCCGACTCGCGCCCCCCGCTTTCGGCGCCACAGCTCATCCTCGATATGCACGCGCTCCTCGGCGAGCTCACCGCAGAGGTAGCCGCGACCCACCGACGAGAGCTCGAGCACGCGGCCAGCTCGCCGGAGGAGCGCCGCGGCGAGCGTATCCAAGCGTTGCTTGCCGGCTCCTCGTTCGACTCATCCGGCCTGGGCTATGAGCTCGACTGCGCATGGCACGTATGTGTGATCGCACTCGGCAGGCAAGCGCGGAGGGCCCTCAGCCAGCTCGCATCTGCGCTGGGGCGGCAGCTGCTGCTCCTGCCTCGAAGCGAGGAGGTTCTCTACGCATGGCTGGGTGGCGAGCGGCTCGTCAGCACTGCCGATATCGAAGCGGCGCCTCACGGCGCGGATGCGCTCGCAGTGAAGCTCGTGCTCGGCGAGCCCTCCTATGGCATGCAGGGCTGGCGCGTGAGCTATCGCCAGGCACAAGCGGCGCTTCGTGTCACACTGCGCAGGCCACGGATGGTCACGAAGTACGCCGACGTTGCCCTGCTGGCTCACTGGGCCGCGGACGAGACACTCGCTCGTGCGTTCACCCGGCTTCATCTTTCACCGCTTGACGAGCAGCGAGACAAAGGCGTCGCGGCGCGTGAAACCCTCCGCGCCTATTTCGACACCGGGCATCAGATCGAAGCCACCGCCTACGCGCTGGGTATCAACCGCGGGACGCTCAGGGCGCGCTTGGCCAACATCGAGGCGGCGCTGGGGTATCCGTTGCACGAGCGTCAGGCCGAGCTCGACGTGGCCCTTCGCGTCGAGGCGCTCTACGGCGTGGAGGCCGGGTCTGAGCGGCTTCGGATCGCGGATCGGCTAGCTGCCACAGCCGGCCCGTCGCTGAGCCTGGCGGCCTCGCGATGAGGTCGATTAACACTCCTATATTCACCAAATTGGTGCGTGCGGAGAGCTCCCTCGACATTAGTGTAAGTCGAGTCAGACTCAGTACGCCACACACCGACCGAGCACGTCACCAAAAGGCCTAGTCATGTCAACACTGACAACCAACTCAAAGTCGCCGACCACACGGCCCACCGGGAGTAACCTCGCGCGAGTCTCGTGGCACCACGCCGAGGACATGGACCACGACGAGTGGGCCAGGGCGGGACGCCGGCTCGGTGAAATCGGCCGCGGCAGTCAGTGGTGGATAGGTGACTGGATGCTGTTCGGCACCGAGAAGTGGGGTGAGCGGTACCTCGAGGCGAGCAGGCTCACGGGCTATGACCCCAAGAGCCTGAGGAACATTCGCTACGTCGCCTCCCGCTTTCCCCCGTCCCTACGTAGGGACGAGCTCAACTGGAGCCACCACGCGCTGCTCGCCGGACTCGACCGCTCAAAGCAGCGTCACTGGCTCGACCGCGCGGTCGTGGACCGGATGTCGGTGGAGGACCTGCGCTGCGAGCTGCGCAGCGCCGAGCGTGGCCTTAATTCATCGGACAGTGTCGCCGAGGGCGCCGACGAGCTCTCTGAGGCGGCTGACACGGTCGTCTGTCCAAACTGCGGCTCGCAGATCCCGGTTGGCGAGCAGCGGCGCCTGGGGGGCGTGTGAACGTGCGCCCCCCAGGCCAGATACCTGCCTCGCTGATGGCGTGGATCGTTTCGCTCCTGGCAGCGGCTTCGCTGCTGACACCGCTTGCCGCGGAGGCGCTACCCGACCACCGTGCCTACGAGCTCGTCACCCGCTACGAAGCGGGCGGACACGAAGACGGGCTGAACGGGGTCGAGACGGGCTTCGGCGTGCCGTCAGTCGATGGCAACTCCGTCGATTGGGAGGGTATCGGGGCGTGCTGTGGCGCGACGTCGGCCGCGGTGAACCTGTTCCAGTCCTTCAGGCAGGGCAATGGATGGCAGACGAAGGCGCTGACCCCCAGTCCTCCCGAACCCCTGTACGGGATCTTCGAAGAGCAGGGGCCGATGTTCTTCACCCCCGACCTGCGCCAGACGATCTTTGCGACCCCCGTCTCCTACGCGCCAGGCGATGACCGGCCGAAGAGGTCCAACTCATACGACCTCTATCTCCAGGGGCCGGATGGGTCGATGACCTGGCTCTCGCAGGGACCGTTCGGAACAGGCTCGAGCCACCACGCAGCGGAGTTCGACGGAGCCACCCCCGATGCCGGCAAGGTCGTCTTCAGCAGCGCCGAAGCCCTCACCGCCAACGCGAAAGGGCTCCCTGAAACAGAACGCGGGCCGCAGTACCTATATCTGCGCGACGTCGAACACGCCACGACCACACTCATCGACGTCAACAACGCCGGTGAAGTCATGGGCGATGAAGGCGCAATGCTCGGCAACGGCAGCTGGCTGAACGAAGAACTCGTTCCCGCCAACTACGACGGGACCACGACGAACGCCGTCTCCGCCGACGGCAGCAAGGTCTTCTTCGAGACCCCCGCCACGCGCTATGGCAGTGGTGAACCGCACCTCTACATGCGCGACCTCGCCGACAGCACCACGACCCCACTCGATGACCCCACCCTTCCCGGCTCGGCACGATACGAAGGCGCTTCGGTCAACGGTGAGCTCGTGTTCTTCACGAGCGACGAGGGATTGAACGGCGCTCCAAAAGCGAGCGAGCTCTACGCCTTCAACACCACCGCTGCACAGATCGGCTCGATCCCCCCGATGTCCGCCGCCCCGATCTCGCTCGGCAACAGCGGCGTAGCGGCGAGCACCACGCTCACGGCCGAAGCGCTCAGCGGGACGAGCGCGCTCGTCGTGGCGAGCACCGCCGGATTCACCGCCGGGCACACAGTCGAAGTCGAAGGCGAACAGCTGAAAGTCAACTCCGTGCTGAGCGCCACAGAACTGGCAGTGAGCGGATCGCTCGCAGCATCGCACCCAGTCGGCGCGTCGGTCACCCAACAGGTCGGCGCCATCGTCGGTGAGAGCGCAATCGCCAACGACGGATCGCTCGTGTACTTCGTCTCGAGCGAAGTGCTGGCGAACAACACCAACTCGCTGGGCGATGCTGCAGCTGCGGGCCAGCCGAATCTGTACGAGTACGAAACCCACTCCGGTCACTCCACGTTCGTCGCCACGCTCGCGTGGGCCGACGTGAGTAGCTGTGACCCGAGCTGCGGCAGCGCCGCCGAAGCCGGCCTGGTGGCACAGCCCGACGTGGCACGACCCTCATACCCCTCCCGCGACGGGTCAGTGCTCGTCTTCGAGTCCTCGGGCAACCTCACCGCGCAGGACCCGGCACCTACAACGCACCTCACGAGCGCATTGCCATACGGCGAAAGCACGCTCCAGGTCGAAAGCACGGCGGGCTTCCTGCCCCACCACACGATCACGCTCGACACGGGGAGGGGGGAGGAACTAGAGCTGATCGAATCCGTCAACGGACCGACCGAACTCACCCTGGTGAGCAATGACGGCCTCCACAGCGTGCGCGGCGAACATCCCGCCGGCACGACCATCACCCAGCCGGACGTGGAGGACTACCGCTACGACACGAGCAGCCACTCGCTCATCTGCATCTCGTGCACCGCGCCCGGAGTGACTCCCGAGGGGAGTGCCACCCTCGGGTCGGGCGGCGGCGGCAGCTACGCACCGCCCGGGCAGACGACGCCGATGAGCGAAGACGGCTCACAGATCTTCTTCGAATCCTCCAACGCCCTGCTGCCGGGAGTGCAGACGATCCCGCCCAGCACAGGAAAAGAAGCGCGGAACATCTACGAGTGGGAGAACGGGCAGCTGAGCCTGATCTCCGACGGCTCGACCGCTGAATTCGCGCTCGACGGCACCACGCCCAGCGGGGACGACGTCTTCTTCGCGACCTCCAAGCACATGACGGTCAACGAAACCAACGGCTACCAGGAGATCTACGACGCGCGTGTGGGAGGCGGATTCGCGCCGCCCCCGGCGGAACCCACTCCCTGCGTGGCCCAGGAATGCCGGCTCCCCTCTAGCGCTCCCGGCGTATTCTTCTCAGCGCCCGCCACGGCGACCATCGGCGGCCCGAGCGTGCCCCAATTGGGACTCGCCACCCCCACCTTCGCAGTCGCCGGCATCACCGCCGCTCAGCGAGCGCGACTGGCTCGCTCCGGGGTGCTGACGCTGACGGTCACGGGGACCGCGCCCGGGAAGTTCAACGCGACTGCCATGGCGAAGCTGCGCGGCAAGAGTCACCGCGTCGCCAATGCCGCCGCGACCCTGAGCAAGCCCGGGGCGGTGACGGTGAAACTCCATCTCAGCAAGGGCGCCGTCGCGCAGTTGGCCGTCAAGAAGGCACTGACCGTGCACCTGGAAGTGAGCTACACGGCGAGCTCCACCGTCAAGCTCGCTGTCCTCACCCTGCACGCACCCACCGCACACACGAGCGCTGCGAGGAGGCATGGCTCCCATGCATGAGATGACCAACACGCTACGGGCATCGCTCGCTGCGATTTTCGTGATGGGGACACTGCTCGCGCTGCCCGGCATCGCCAGCGCGCAGTTCGGTATCTCAACCTTCTCTACGACCACCTCGAGCCCGCAGGCAGGTGGACACCCAGACCTCACGGCCAGCTTCGCGCTCAACACCGACTCGGTCGGAAACCCGATCGAACAGCTCAAGAACGCGACGGTCGTGCTGCCCCCGGGCGTCCTCGGCGACGCACAGTCCTTCGAACGCTGCGCCACCAGAACCTTCGACCAGCTGAAATGCCGACCCGCTTCGCAGATCGGCGTGTTCGAAGGCTCGTTCATCATCTGCCGCGGGGTCGACATCCCGCTCGAGGCCACAGCCGAAGCCGGGAGCAAGATACTCACCCTCTCCAACACGGCGGGCATGTGCGCTGCCGCCCCGGACAACGCGATCACGATCGGAACGGGCACCACCGCCGAGACGGCGCGGCTCGCCTACGTGCTCAGTCCCACGACCGTCGAACTGCAGCAGCCGCTCGAATTCACCCATGCGGCCGGCGAACCGGTCACGCACATCGCCGAAACGCCGCGAATCCCGCTCCCCCTGATGAACCTGCAGCCCTCTCCAGGACACATCGCCACGTTCGGAGCCTCGCTGCTGCTGGCCAACATCTTCATCCAGGTCGACATGCGCCCGGACGGGCGACTGACGGCGACGATCACCGAAGCCTCCACGCTGCTGGGGTTGCAGTCCGCTGCGCTCAACCTGTGGGGGGTGCCCGCCGATCCAAGCCACGACGCGCAGCACTGCAGCATGTGGGGCATCGAATGTGGCTCTGACGGCCTGCCCGCGACGCCCTTCACGGCCTACCCGACCAAGTGCGACGGAGCTCCGCTCGAAAACGAACTGACAGTCGAATCGTGGCACGGCGCGACATCGCGCTCCACGACCACCGAGGCTGCTCCTACCGGTTGCGACTCGCTGCAGATGAGCCCGAGCCTGAGCGTCGTGCCCGGGAGCACCCAGGAGGACTCCCCGGCCGGCTACAGCGTGGATGTGAAGGTTCCACAGCAGGCCGAACCCTACGGTCTCGCCACGCCCGCGCTCGAACACGTATCTGTCACGCTGCCCCCCGGTACCTCGCTCTCGCCCGGTCTCGCAAACGGCCTGCTGGCCTGCTCGGATGCACAGTTCGCCGAAGGCAGCTGCCCCGACGCCTCGAAGGTCGGCACAGCGGAAATCGCTACCCCCGTGCTTGGACAGCCACTGACGGGCGGCATCTACCTGGGCGCGCCCACGGCGAGTGAAAAATACCGGCTTTTCGCACGGGTGAGCGGCGACAGTGTGACGCTCAACCTCGCCGGGCGAGTCGAAGCCAACGAACAGACGGGCCAGCTCACCGCGGTCTTCGATCGCGCTCCGCAGTTGCCGTTCAGCGACTTCCGACTCAGCCTGTTCGGCGGCCCCGACGCAGCTCTGGCAAACCCACAGAGCTGCGGAGTGGCCACCAGCACCGCCGAGCTCACCTCCTACGGCGGACAGAGCGCCAGCCCGTCCTCGAGCTTCACAGTCGACGCCAACGGCGAAGGCGGAGCCTGCCCCGCGAGCAAGCCCTTCGCGCCGAGCTTCACCGCTGGGTCCAGCTCCCCCGCGGCCGGGGCCTTCTCCCCGTTCACGCTGACGATCGCCCGCGCGGATGGTGAAAGGAACCTGGAAACGTTCGACGCGCAGCTACCGGCCGGCCTGGTGGGCCTGCTGAAGTCGGCGGCCCCGTGCCCCGAACCCCAAGCGGCTGAGGGCAGCTGTCCCGCGAGCGCCCAGGTGGGCACCGCGACGATCGGCGCGGGCGCCGGCTCCCAGCCGCTCTACATCTCGGGACCCGTGTACCTGACGGGACCCTATGGCGGCGCGCCGTTTGGGCTGGTCACGGTCATCAACGTCGTCGCCGGTCCGTTCAACCTCGGCACCGTCGTCGTCCGCTCGCGCATCACGGTCGACCCGAGGACGCTGGACCTGTCGATCGCCTCAGACCCGCTCCCCCAGATCGTCGGTGGCATCCCGCTGCGCCTTCGTGCCCTCAGCGTCAGCCTCGACCGCCCCAAGTTCATCCTCAATCCATCCAACTGCACGGCGCAGAGCGTGACCGCCACGCTGAGCTCGATCCAGGGACCCAGCGTCGGTGCCAGCGCCCCATTCGACGTCGTCGGGTGCAGCTCGCTGCCCTTCGCCCCCCGACTGAGCGCCTCGACGCCGGGACGTGCCAGCAGCCAGGGCAACGGCGCCGGCCTCGACATCGCCATCGCCACCGCGGGCGCCACAGCCGCGGCCATGAAGTCGGCCACGATCACGCTCCCGAGCGCGATGCACCCACGCTTGAGCACGATCCAGCACGCCTGCCCACCAGGCGTCACCGATCTCCAGAGCGGATGCCCGGCCGAATCGGTCGTCGGCTCAGCGGTCGTGAGCACGCCCGTGCTGCCCGCGCCGCTGACCGGAGCTGTGTATCTCGTGGCGCACGGCGGCACGCGCCTGCCCTCGCTGGTGATGGTCCTCCACGGCGACGGCATCGACGTCGAACTCGACGGCTCGCTCTCGATCGCCCACTCAGGGGCAGTCAGCGCGAGCTTCCTGACGCTGCCAGATGCGCCGATCGAAAGCCTGAAGCTCAACCTGCCCCGTGGCCGGCACTCGATCCTCGGGGCAGCCGGAGACCTCTGTGGCAAAAGCCTCGGCCTTCCGTACAGCCTGACCAGCCAGGGCGGCACGAAAGCAAAGGCCACGGCCCGGGTCGCGATCAGCGGCTGTACATCGGCCAAGGGCAAGAGCTCGGCTCACAAGGCCCGGCGCAGCGTCAAGAAGGGCGCCCGCCGATGAGCTCGCGCTGGCTGTCACTTGTGATCTGCGCGGCGTGCGCGATCGTGCCTGCGAGCGCAACCGCCGCTGAGCACTCGAGCCTCAACGCATCGTTCTCACCCGACAAGCTCGCAAAGGCGACCACCGTCGGCATCGGCTTCCAGCTGAAGAGCGGTGCTACGCCGCTCACGCGCCTGCAGCTGCGCCTGCCGACTGGAGTGACCGCCGGCTTCAACACGCTCGGGCTGGAAACCTGCACGCTCGCAGGCCTCGAAGCGCGTGGTTCCTCGGCCTGCCCGTCCAACGCGCTCGTCGGGCTCGGGCACGCCGTGGTCGCCGTGCCGCTGGGCTCACAGCAGCTGCTCGAGCCTGTGAGCATCAAAATGTTCATGGCGCCCACAGCCAACGAACACACCGTGTTCCTGTTCTATGCCGACGGCAGCGCGCCCGTGATCGACCGGCTGGTGTTCCAGAGCGTGCTGCTTGGTGAAAGCGGCATATTCGGCGGGAGGCTCGACACCGCAATCCCACCCGTTGCCGGTCTGCCCGGATCGCCCGACGCATCCGTGATCAGCATGCAGGCCGAAATCGGCCCCAAAAGCTTGAGGTATCACACTCACTCTCACGGACGGACCGTAACCTTCACCCCCGAAGGCTTCGACGTCCCCGCGCGGTGTCCACGTGGAGGATTTCCCTTCTCGGGCACGTTCACATTCGCCGACGGCAGTGAAGAAACGGCGACTACGAGGGTGCCGTGTCCACGTGCCCCCTAGGTGAGCGCGTGGCAGTCAGTGCCTGCGTGAGCTGAGCATTAACCATCAACAAGCAAGGAGGATCGATGAACAACAAGCATAAGTTGTCGCTGTTCGCTGGGCCGGCTGCTCTCGCCCTGGCGTGTGCGGGTCTTGCGGGAGGGTCGAGCTACGCCGCCGGCACGCACGTGCAGGGATTCGAGGCCAAGGTCGTCCCCGTCCAGGGTTCGGCGACCCTTCGCGTCACCCACGAAACAGGGAGCATCCATCAGGCAGAAGGCATAGCCCATGGAACGCTCGGTGGCACGCTGCACCTGACGGTAGACATCGAAACCGCGTCGCGGATGAAGGCTTCGTTCACCGATCGCCTGCACGGTGGCACGCTGAGCGGGAGCGGGTCCGCCAAATACACGATCTCCGGCACCGTCCTCCACTTCGTGGGTACGACCGGCGTATCGGGAGGCACGGGCGCGTATGCACACGCCAGCGGCAGCGGGATTCGTATCGAAGGGTCGCTGGACCGCCTGAAGAAGACGCTCACGATGACGATCCACGGCAGCATGAAGGTGTGAGCAGGTAGCGAGGAGGGCTGCTCACCCGAGACCTCGGGTGAGCAGGTAGGTCAGCCGCGACCCCTGAGTGGCGTCGACGGCTTCACGTGAAGTTGCCCCCCCGGCGAGCTCTCGCCGGTTGGGCCCAGATCCGGGCGCGGTCTTCCGTGCCTGAAAGGAAGCACGCACTCATGGACACAACAGGCACCGCGACCACGCTGGCAGAGGTACTCGCATCCCAGGCAAGAATCCGCCCCGACGACGTGGCCGCGCGCTTCGTCGAGCCGGGCGGACGCACGCTCGGGGAATCAACCATCAGCGCAATCAGCTTCGACGAGCTCGCACACCGAGCCGCCTCGGTCGCGCAAGCGCTCCTGGAGTGCACCGAGCTGGGGGATCGCGCCCTGATCGTGTGCCCACCGGGGCTCGACTATGTCGTGGCGCTGTTTGCGAGCCTGTTCGCCGGTCTCGTAGCGGTCCCCGCCTATCCACCGACTGCCCTCGACGGGGACGAGCGCCTGAGGCGACTGGTGAAGGACTGCAGCCCCCGTGCCTTTCTCTCGACGAGCGCCCTCGCGCCGATCTGCGAGGCCGCAAGCCACGGCGGGCTTGCCCCAAGCGCCGGCGTGAGCACGGTTGCCGTCGATCAGGTGGAAGCGGTGGACTCCAGGCTCCCCATCCGCGCGTCCTCGCCCGACTCGCTCGCGCTGCTGCAGTACACCTCGGGCTCGACCGGCGACCCGCGGGGGGTGATGCTGACCCACGCCAACTTCCTCGCCAACATCCGCTCGATAGCCGCTCACCTGGACCTCACGAGCGACACCGCCAGGGGCGTGTACTGGCTGCCTCCTTATCACGACATGGGGTTGATCGGAGGCATCCTTTCGAGCGTCGTGCTCGGCGGGCAGACGACCCTGATGTCGCCGCTGTCGTTCCTGTCCAACCCCCTGCTGTGGCTGGAAGCGGTCACGCGCTTTCAGGGGACCTACTCGGCGGCTCCCAACTTCGCCTTCGACATGTGCGTGCGCAAGGCGGACCCGGAGCGCATGGGCAACCTCGATCTCTCCTCCTGGAGGAACGTCGTCAACGGTGCGGAACCCGTGCAGTCCGCGACGATGGAGCGCTTCGCCGAGCACTTTGCCTGTGTCGGTTTCGAGCGCTCGGCGCTGATGCCCTGCTACGGGCTCGCCGAGGCGACGCTGCTCGTGAGCGCCTCGCGGTTGGGCTCGCCGAGCGCGCCGGACGACGGAGTCGTGTCCGTCGGCGTTCCCGCCGCGAACGAGACGATCCTCGTGGTCGATCGCGTGAGCTCGAGCTCCTGCGCGGAGGGGGAGGAGGGGGAAATCTGGCTGCAGAGCTCGAGCGTGGCCAAGGGGTACTGGAACAACCCCACCGCCTCCGAGGATGTCTTCGCAGCGGTGTTGCGCGATGACCCCGGCGCGGGACCCTTCCTGCGCACCGGGGACCTGGGGTTCCTGCGCGACGGCGAGCTGCATGTGACCGGGCGGGTGAAGGACGTGCTGATCGTGCGGGGGCGCAACTACTACCCGCACGACCTCGAGAACACGGCGATCCTGGCCGACCCGCGCCTGCGGCCCGGGTGCATCGCCGCGTTCGAGGCAACCGTCGAGGAGCGCCAGGAGCTGGTCATCGTCGCCGAGCTCAGCGGCGCGCTCGAGGACGGCGCCGGCCAGGAGATCTGGCAGGCCGTCCGACGCGCGGTGATGCGTGAGCACGGACTGGCGCTGAGCGCACTGGCATTGATCGAGCGCGGCGCGAGCCTGAAGACGAGCAGCGGCAAGATCCGCCGCTCGGCCACACGTCAGGCCTATCTGGACGGCGAGCTGGCGCTCATCGCCACGCACCGGCTCCACGCCGCCGCCAGCGTGCCCGCCGAGCAGGAGGTCCCCCGACTCCAGGCGCTCTCGCTCGCCGACGTCTGCGGCCACGTGGCATTCGTGCTCGAGGATCTCCCGCCCCAGGAGATCGACCCCGACGCGTCGTTTCAAGACCTCGGCTTCGATTCGCTGCGGGCGATGGAGCTGACCGGACGCCTCAGCCAGGCGAGCGGTCTCGAGCTTCCCTCCACGCTCATATTCGACTACCCGACCCCAGCTGCGGTGGCGCAGTACATGCGCTCGAGGCTGGAGGGCCCAGAGCAGGGCCGCGCCGCAGGCGCGCGTGGCGCTTCGCACAGCGAGGAGCCGATCGCGATCGTGGGAATGAGCTGCCGCTACCCCGGAGGGGTGCGCTCCGCGCGCGAGCTGTGGGAGCTCCTCGTCGCGGGCGGCGACGGTATCGAGCCCCTCCCCGCCGACAGGCACTGGGACCTGGAGCGCCTGTACAGCCCGGACCCCGACGACGCCGGCACCGCATACGTGCGCTGGGCCGGCTCGCTCGAGGACGCCCCCATGTTCGACTCCGATTTCTTCGGCTTCAGTCCCCGTGAGGCACTCGCCATGGATCCCCAGCAGCGGCTGCTGCTCGAAGGCGCCTGGGAGGCCTTCGAGCACGCGGGCATCGTGCCCCAGTCGCTGCGTGGGAGCTCCACAGGCGTGTTCGCCGGGGTGATCCCCTCTGACTATGGCCTCGGGGGCCCGCCCTCCACGGGGGCCGAGGGCTTTCGCCTGACCGGCAGCACGACGAGCGTCGCCTCGGGCAGGGTTGCGTATGCGTTTGGGTTGGAGGGCCCGGCGATCAGTGTGGATACGGCGTGCTCCTCCTCGCTGGTGGCAATCCACCTGGCAAGCCAGGCACTGCGCGCAGGCGAATGCACACTCGCACTGGCCGGGGGAGTGAGCGTGATGGCCAGCCCACTGCTGCTCGTCGAGTTTTCGCGTCAGCGTGGTTTGTCTGTGGATGGGCGGTGCCGGTCGTTTGGTGTGGGGGCTGATGGTGTGGGGTTTGCGGAGGGGATGGGGCTGGTGGTGTTGGAGCGGTTGGGTGACGCGCGGCGTAATGGTCATCGGGTTCTTGCGGTTGTGCGGGGGAGCGCGGTCAACCAGGATGGTGCCTCTAATGGGTTGACTGCTCCTAATGGTCCGTCGCAGCAGCGGGTGATCGGTCAGGCTCTCGCGAACGCCGGGCTCGAGCCCCATGAGGTTGATGTGGTGGAGGGCCACGGCACGGGCACGACTCTGGGTGATCCGATCGAGGCGCAGTCGCTGCTGGCCACCTATGGCCAGGGGCGTGAGGTCCCGTTGTGGCTGGGGTCGGTCAAGTCGAACATCGGTCATACCCAGGCTGCGGCTGGTGTGGCGGGTGTGATCAAGATCGTGCAGGCGCTCCGTCACGAGCAGCTACCCAAGAGCCTCTATTGCGATGAGCCTTCTCCGCATGTCGACTGGAGCCAGGGGCAGATACAGCTCCTCACCGACTCGGTTGCGTGGCCCAGGCGCGGGACGCCTCGTCGTGGCGGGGTCTCCTCGTTCGGGATCAGCGGCACCAACGCACACCTCATCCTCGAAGAACACACCCCCGAGCTCGACAGCACAGCGCCCGCTGTTCGCGGGGAGTCACCCACGAGCTCGACCCTCCCCCTCCTCCTCTCAGCCAAGAACCCCGACGCGCTCGCGGCGGCGGGGCGCGCGCTGCACCTACACCTGTCGGAGCAACCAGAGCTCGACCAGAGGGCCGTCGCAGCGACGCTGGCGCTACACCGCACGCACTTCAGCGAGCGCGCCGCGGTCCTCCCCGGCGAGCGTGAGCGACTGCTCGCCGGCCTGCAGGCCCTGGGACATGAACAGCCCGCGGCGAACCTCCTACGGGGCCGCTCGCAGCGCAAGCGAACCCTCGCCTTCATGTTCCCTGGTCAAGGCTCCCAATGGCAGGGGATGGCACTCGAGCTGCTGGGGCAGCCGGGACCATTTGCCGCGCAGATGCGGGCCTGCGAGCTGGCGCTCGACCCCTTTGTCGAGTGGTCGCTCGCAGACGTGCTGCGCGGAGCGGACGACGCACCGTCGCTCGAGCGTGTCGACGTCGTCCAGCCGGCGCTGTTCGCCGTGATGGTCAGCCTCGCTGCGCTCTGGCGCGCACACGGCGTCGAGCCGGACATGGTGATCGGGCATTCGCAAGGAGAGATCGCGGCCGCCGCCGTGGCCGGCGCGCTCTCGCTCGAGGACGCCGCTCGGATCGTGGCGCTCAGGAGCAGGGCGCTGTCCAAGCTCGCCGGCGGCGGCGGGATGGTCTCGGTCCTGCTCAGCCAATCCGAGCTTGCCCCCGTCCTCGACGAGCTCGGCCTCGACGTCTCGCTGGCGGCCGTCAACGCTCCCCGCTCGCTCGTCCTGTCGGGTAGCCCCCACGCCTTGGATGCGCTCATCGTGAGCTGTGAGGCCCGCGGCATTCGGGCGAGGCGGATCGCGGTCGACTACGCCTCGCACTCATCCCAGGTCGAGACGATCCGCGAGGAGCTGCTCGAGCAGCTCGCACCGATCGCGCCCACGGCCGGGTCGGTCCCTCTCTACTCCACGCTCACCGGTGAGCCGATCGACACCAGGGAGCTCGCGCCCGAGTACTGGTATCGAAGCCTCCGCGAGACCGTGCAGTTCCACGCCGCGGCGTGTAGTGCGATAGCGGCGGGCGCCGACGCCTTCATCGAGGTCAGCCCCCACCCGGTCCTGGCGCCGGCCGTGATGGAGTTCATCGACGACCCCGACACGGTTGCCGTGATGGGCACGCTGCGCCGAGGAGAGGGGGGCGCCGAGCGCTTCACCAGGGCGCTCGCCCAAGCCCACGTGCACGGCGTCGAGGTGGACTTCCACGTGCGGGACACGGCCCTGGTCGAGCTCCCGGGCTATCCGTTTGCGCGCAAGCGCTACTGGATCGGTCCGGCCGCGAGCGCAGGCGAAGCCCGCGGCCTCGGCCAATCCCCCGCCGAGCATCCGCTGCTCGACGCCAAGCTCGAGCTGCCCGACGATCGCGGCTACCTCTACACCGGGCGAGTCTCACTCGAGCGCCACCCCTGGCTGGGCGATCACACGGTGGCCGGTACGACGCTGCTCCCGGCCAGCGTTTTCGTCGAGCTGGCGCTCGCCGCCGGGTCGCAGGACGGCGCCGACGAGCTCGAGGAGCTCACCCTGCAGGCGCCCCTCGTCCTCCACGGACGCTCGGCCGTCCAGGTCAGGCTCGCGCTCACCCCGCTCGACGAGCGCGAAGGACTCGCGATCGAAATCCACTCGCGCCCCGAGCCGAGCGACACCGCCGAGGAGCAGCCGAGCTGGATCTGTCACGCGACAGGAACGCTGGGTGTGGGCGAGCCCGCGTACGCCCACGGGCTCGTCGGGGAGGCCTGGCCCCCGCTGGGCGCCGAGCCGGTCGACGTGGCCGAGCTGTACGGTCGACTGGACGCACGTGGCCTCACCTACGGTCCCGCCTTCCAGGGTCTGCAGCGGGCCTGGCGGCGCGGCGAGGAGCTGTTCGGCGAGGTGGCGCTTGACTCAGACCAGGCGACCGAGGCCCCCCGCTTCGGCGCTCACCCGGTGCTGCTCGACTGCGCCCTGCACCTGGCGGCGCTGGCCGACCCCGCCGCGCTCGCGCTGCCCTTCTCCTTCAGCGGGGTTCGCCCAGGCCGCCGCGGCGCGAGCGCCTGGCGGGTACGCATGAGCGTCGAGGAGGAGACGATCTCGCTACAGGCGTGCGACGAGACGGGCGCCCCAACGCTCGAGCTCGACTCGCTGCACCTACGCCCCGTCGATCCCGCGCAACTGCAAGGACTTCAAGGGGAGCGCGACTCGCTGTTCGCCCCGCACTGGATCGTGCTCGCCGATGGGAGCCGCCCGGCGCCGTCGGTCGCGGAGGTGCAGACACCCGAGCAGCTGGCCTCGCTCGCCTCCGCGCCCGAGCTGCTGTTGCACCGCCTCCACACCGGTGAGAGCGACACGCCGCTCACCGTTCGAGCACGCGAGCTGACGGGAGCGACGCTGTCGCTCCTCCAGGCGTTCCTCGCCGAGGAGCGTTTCGCGGACGCCAGGCTCGCGCTCCTCACCACGCGTGCAGTGGCCGTGAGCGAGGACGAGGCGAGCGATCTCGCGCAAGCCCCGCTGTGGGGCCTCATCAGGAGCGCGCAGTCGGAGCATCCCGGGCGCTTGCTCCTGCTCGACACCGATCACAGCGCGTCCTCGGAGCGCGCGCTTGCCGGTGCGCTCGCGCTCGACGAGCCCCAGCTTGCGATTCGCGAGGGCCGCGTGATGGCCGCGCGCCTGCAGCCGCTCGCGGCGGACGGTGTTCTGCTCGCGCTCCCCGGCGAGCCGAGCTGGCGCCTGGAGATCGAGCAGGCGGGCAGCTTCGACGGCCTCGCCCTCGTCGCCGCCCCCGACATGCGGGGAGCGCTCCCGGACGGTCACGTCCGCGTGGGCGTTCGTGCCGCGGGCGTCAACTTCCTCGACGTGATGGCCACGCTGGGCGTCGTCGATCGTGGCGAGGCGCCGTTGGGATCGGAGGGCGCCGGCGTCGTCCTCGAGGTTGGGCCCGGCGTGTCGAGCCTGGCCGTGGGCGATCGCGTGATGGGGATCATGTCCGGGAGCTTCGCCCCGCTCGCGATCTGCGACGAGCGCCTGCTGGCGCGCATGCCCGCGGGCTGGTCGTTCGAGCAGGGGGCCTCCGTGGCGATCGCCTTCCTCACGGCCCACTACGGGCTGATCGAGCTGGCGGCCCTGGAGCCCGGCGAGTCCGTGCTGATCCATTCCGGTGCGGGCGGGGTCGGGATGGCTGCCATCCAGATAGCTCGCAGGCTCGGCGCCGAGGTGTTCGCCACCGCCAGCCCGCAGAAGTGGCCCACGCTCGAATCCCTGGGCCTCGACGCGAGCCACATCGCCTCCTCCAGAGATCACGCCTTCAGGGACGAGTTCCTGCGCCAGACGGGCGGCAGGGGCATCGACGTGATCCTCAACTCCTTGGCACACGAGCTCACAGACGCCTCACTCGAGCTCGCCTCAACCGATGGTCGCTTCGTCGAGATGGGTAAGACCGACGTGCGCGATCCCGGTGAGGTTGCTGCCAAGCATGCCGGCCTGGCCTACCGTGCCTTCGACCTCGCGGAGGCCGGGCCGGCGCGTCTTTCAGAGATGCTCACCGCGCTCGTGAAGTCATTCGAGTCAGGCGAGCTCGAGCCGCTGCCCACGACCACGTTCGAGCTGGAAAGCGCCCCCGCTGCGCTGCGCCACCTCAGCCAGGCGCGTCACACGGGGAAGGTCCTGCTGCGGATTCCACCAGCGCTGGACCCCAACCGCACGGTGCTGATCACGGGCGGCACCGGCGCTCTGGGCACGCTGCTCGCCCGCCACCTGGCCGACGTCCACGGCGCCAGGAATCTCCTGCTCACGAGTCGCCGCGGTCCCTCGGCGCCCGGCGCCGAGCAGTTGGTCGAACAGCTCGGGGAGCTCGGTGCGAGCGCACGCGTCCTCGCCTGCGACATCTCCAACCGCGAGGCGCTGGGTGCGCTGCTCGCGACGATCCCCCAAGAGCATCCGCTTGGAGCGGTGATCCACCTGGCCGGAGCGCGCGAGGACGGGGTGATCAGCTCGCTCGTGCCCGACGACTTCGATCGCGCCTTCGCCTCCAAGCTCGACGGCGCTGTGCATCTGCACGAGCTCACGCGCGAGGCAGACCTCTCAGCCTTCGTCATGTTCTCCTCGGCTGCCGCCACCCTCGGCTCCGCCGGGCAGGGCAGCTACAGCGCCGCCAACGCCTTCCTCGACGCGCTCGCCGCTCGCCGGCGCGCGGGAGGGCTGCCCGCGCAGTCGATCGCGTGGGGGCTGTGGGCGACGCACAGCGAGATGACGGTCGAGCTCACCGACGCCGAGCGGTCACGCCTGGGCGCCCTGACCCTCTCCTCGAACGAGGGCTTGAGCCTGTTCGACCAAGCCTGCTCCACAGCCCAGCCGTTCGTGCTGGCCGCACCGCTTGACGGCGTCCAGCGCCCCGCCAGACGTCGTCGTGCGCAGCGTGGCTCGTTCGCCAAGCGGCTGCTCGAAACCCCCGCGGGGGAGCTGGAGGCGTTCGTGTTGGACTTGGTCCGCGCGCACGCCGCCGCCGTGCTCGGATACGGCTCGCCGCAGGAGATCGAGCCCGGCCGTGCCTTCCAGGAGGTCGGCTTCGACTCGCTCAGCGCGCTCGAGTTCAGGAACCGTCTGGCGGCGGAGACCGGCCTGCGGCTGTCCGCGACGCTGGCCTTCGACTACCCGAGCGCAACGGCCGTGAGCGCGCACCTGCTCGAGCGCTACTCGCTCGCGGGAGCCCGCAGCGAGAGCGAGGAACGGGATCTCGAGCTGCAACGGGCGATCGCCTCGATCCCGCTGTGGCGGCTGCGCAGCGCGGGCCTGCTCGACCCCCTGCTCGAGCTGAGCGGCCGCGGCGACGAGCGCCCCGCCGGCGATGAGGCGAGCGCGATCGCGGGCATGGACGTCGAGCACCTCGTGGCGAGGGCTCTGGCCGGTGGAGCAACGAGCAGGAGAGAGAAGGTGAGCAGCTGATGGCAACGGACAACGAGCAGATCGTCGAGGCGCTGCGCAGCGCGCTGATCGAGCTGGAGGACGTGCGCAGGGTGAACGAGCAGCTGGCATCGCGATCGGAGGAGCCGATTGCGATCGTGGGGATGAGCTGCCGCTATCCGGGCGGCGCCTGCACCCCCGAGGCCCTGTGGGATCTGCTCGAGGGCGAGGTGGATGCGATCGGCGAGTTCCCCGACGACCGCGGCTGGGACGTCGCGAGCCTCTACGACCCCGATCCCGACCGCGCCGGCACGAGCTACACCCGCAGCGGCGGCTTCGTCCCCGAGGCCGCGGGCTTCGATGCGGGGTTCTTCGGAATCGGCCCGGGTGAGGCGCTCGCCATGGATCCCCAGCAGCGGCTGCTGCTCGAAGGCGCCTGGGAGGCGCTCGAAGGCGCCGGGATCGACCCGGGCTCGCTCGCCGGCAGCCAGACGGGCGTCTTCGCCGGGATCAGCGCCCTCGAACACGGCCTCGACAGGCACTCGCTGCCCGCGGGAGTGGAGGACTACCTGAGCGTCAGCGCCCTCGGCAGCATCATCTCCGGGCGGGTGGCGTATGCGTTTGGGTTGGAGGGTCCGGCGATCAGTGTGGATACGGCGTGCTCCTCCTCGCTGGTGGCGATCCACCTAGCAAGCCAGGCACTGCGCGCGGGCGAATGCACACTGGCGCTTGCGGGCGGGGTGACGGTGCTCTCGACACCCGGGCCGTTCCTGGCTTTTTCGCGTCAGCGTGGTTTGTCTGTGGATGGGCGGTGCCGGTCGTTTGGTGTGGGGGCTGATGGTGTGGGGTTTGCGGAGGGGATGGGGCTGGTGGTGTTGGAGCGGTTGGGTGACGCGCGGCGTAATGGTCATCGGGTTCTTGCGGTTGTGCGGGGGAGCGCGGTCAACCAGGATGGTGCCTCTAATGGGTTGACTGCTCCTAATGGTCCGTCGCAGCAGCGGGTGATCGGTCAGGCTCTCGCGAACGCCGGGCTCGAGCCCCATGAGGTTGATGTGGTGGAGGGCCACGGCACGGGCACGACTCTGGGTGATCCGATCGAGGCGCAGTCGCTGCTGGCCACCTATGGCCAGGGGCGTGAGGTCCCGTTGTGGCTGGGGTCGGTCAAGTCGAACATCGGTCATACCCAGGCTGCGGCTGGTGTGGCGGGTGTGATCAAGATCGTGCAGGCGCTCCGTCACGAGCAGCTACCCAAGAGCCTCTATTGCGATGAGCCTTCTCCGCATGTCGACTGGAGCCAGGGGCAGATACAGCTCCTCACCGACTCGGTTGCGTGGCCCAGGCGCGGGACGCCTCGTCGTGGCGGGGTCTCCTCGTTCGGGATCAGCGGCACCAACGCACACCTCATCCTCGAAGAACACACCCCCGAGCTCGACAGCACAGCGCCCGCTGTTCGCGGGGAGTCACCCACGAGCTCGACCCTCCCCCTCCTCCTCTCAGCCAAGAACCCCGACGCGCTGCACGCCCAGGCCGAGCGGCTGCTCGATTACCTCGGCGAGCACCCAGAGCTCGCGCCCCTCGACGTGGCCTTCACGCTCACGACGCGCGCCAGGCACGAGCACCGCGCGGTGGTGGTGGGTGCCGGACGGGATGAGCTGCTGGGCGGACTGAGCGAGCTGGCACGCGGGCAGGGCGGGGGCGAGGCGATCCGGGGCATGGCTCACGAGCAGGGCGCTTTGGCGTTCGTCTTCTCCGGACAGGGCGCCCAGCGTCCCGGCATGGGCAGTGAGCTGTATGAGGCCTTCCCCGTCTTTGCCCACGAGATGGAGGCCGTCTGCGCGGCCTTCGACCGCCACCTGGATCGGCCGCTGCTGGAGGTCATGTTCGCCACGGCGGGCTTCGCGGAGGCAGGGCTCCTGGATGGGACGGGCTTCGCCCAGCCGGCGCTGTTCGCGCTGGAGGTTGCGCTGTTCCGGCTGCTCGCCTCGTTCGGGGTCGCTCCCGACTACCTGATCGGGCACTCGGTCGGGGAGCTCGCCGCCGCTCACGTGGCCGGCGTGCTCTCGCTCGAGGACGCCTGCACGCTCGTGGCGGCCCGCGCGCGGCTGATGGGCGCATTGCCGAGCGGCGGCGCGATGGCGGCGGTCGAGGCCGCGGAGGCGGAGGTGCGCGAGGACCTCGATCCCCGCCTGTCGATCGCGGCCGTCAACGGGCCCAGTGCGGTCGTCGTCTCGGGCGATGAGCAGGCGATCGCCGAGCTCGAGTCGCACTGGAGCGCTCGCGGGCGAAGGACGACGCGGCTGCGGGTGAGTCACGCCTTCCACTCCGAGCTGATGGAGCCGATGCTCGAGGAGCTAAAGGCGCTCGCAGAGGGCCTGACCTTCAACGCGCCCTCACTCCCGATCGTTGCGAACGTCTCCGGTCGTTTCGCCGGCGAGGAGCTCGCGAGTCCTGACTACTGGATTGCGCACGTGCGCGAGGCGGTCCGCTTCGCCGACGGCGTCGACGTGCTCGCGCGGGAGGGCACGACCCGCTTCGTCGAGCTCGGCCCCGACGCGACGCTCACGGGGACGATCGGCGAGTGCCTCGGCGAGGAGAGCGAGGCGCAGGCGCTGCTCACCGCCACCCTGCGCGCGCGCCACGGCGAGGTGCAGGCGCTGATCTGCTGCCTCGCCGAAGCCTTCACCCACGGTCTCGACGTCGACTGGCGAGGGATCTTCTCGGGATGCGAGGCGCGGCTCGTGGAGCTCCCCACCTATGCCTTCCAGCGCCGGCGCTACTGGCTGACCTCAGGCGCGGGCGACCTGTCGGCGCTCGGTCAACATCCGACGGCGCACCCCTTCCTCGGAGCCGCAGTGCAGCTGGCCGGGGAGGAGGAGAGCTGGCTGTTCACAGGACGTCTTTCGCCGGACAGCCATCCGTGGCTGAAGGACCACATGGTCAAGGACACGATCCTGCTGCCGGGAACCGGCGTGATCGAGCTGGCGCTCGCGGCGGCCGCGACGGGCGGCTCGCACACGCTCGAGGAGCTCACGCTGCGGGCGCCGTTGCTGCTCGAGGCCCGTGGCGCCGTGCAGATCCAGCTGAAGCTATCGAGCGCCGACGCCGCGGGGCGCAGGGAGCTCACGATCCACTCGCGCCCGGAGCGCGCGCACGAGGATGAGCTGGAGGAGGCAGGGTGGACCCACCACGCCTCCGGTGTCATCGGGGCCGCGGACGTAGCTGTGGGCGGTGAGCCCGAGCTCGCGCCTGAGCTGCGACGCTTCGCCGAGGCGCCCTGGCCGCCGCCCGGCGCCGTCGAGGTCGAGAGCGACGAGCTGTATGAGCAGCTCGCCGAGCTGGGATACCGCTACGGGCCATCATTCCAGGGTCTGCGCAGGGCGTGGACGGCGGATGGAGACCTCTACGCCGAGGTGGAGCTGGATGGGGATCTGGCCGCGGAGGCTCCGCGGTTCGGAGTGCACCCGGCGCTGTTCGACGCGGCGTTTCATGTCGCGCTCCAGGACGGGCTGCGCCACCAGGGCGAGCGTGCCCGCGTGTATCTCCCCTTCACCTATTCCGGTGTCCGCCTGCAGCAGGCGGGAGGGGCCAGCGGCTGGCGGGTGCGGCTGACGAGCGACGGCGAGGGATCCCTCACGCTGCAGGCGCTCGACCGCGACGGCGCGCCCGTCGTGTCGATCGACGAGGTGGAGGGACGCCCGGTCGAGCTCGAGAAGCTGGGCACCAGCTCGCGGGCCGATGACATGCTCCTCGAGTTGCAATGGGTCCCCGCCGGCCCAGCGGCCGACGCGGAGCTCGCGGCGGTGGCCCTGGGGGACGTGGTGGTGCCCGGGGTCGAGCTCGAGCGCTTCGCCGATCTGCCCGCGCTGGCGGATGCAATCGACGCAGGCACACAGGCCCCTCAGGTGGTGTTCGTGGGCTGCGATTGTCCGGGAGCTTCGGAGCTGGAGCTGATCGCGAGGGCCCGAGCCAACACACACCGCGCGCTCGCGCATGTTCAGGCGTTCCTTGCCGATGAGCGCTATGCGGGCGCACGACTGGTGTTCGTCACGGCGCAAGCACTCACCACGGCTCGAGCCGACGCACCGGAGCTCACCCAGTCACCGCTCGTGGGCCTCGTGCGCAGCGCCTGCTCTGAGCACCCCGAGCGCTTCGGGCTGATCGACCACGACGGAACCGACGTCTCGCTCGGCGAGCTGACCAGTGCACTGGCGGGTGACGCTCAGCTCGCCTCGCGGCAAGGTCGCCTACTCGTCCCGCGCCTGTCGCGACAGACCAACGAGGCCGAGCGGACCCCGCTGCAGCTCGACCCGCAGGCCACTGTGCTGATCACGGGCGGCACAGGTGGGCTGGGCGCGCTGCTTGCCCGTCATCTGGTGGGTGCTCACGGCGTGCGCCACCTGCTGCTGGCGAGCCGTCGCGGGGAGCAGGCCGGCGGCGCCTCGGCGCTGCGAGACGAGCTCGAGCGGCTCGGGTGCGAGGTGAGGATCGCCAGGTGCGATGTGACACGCCGCGAGGACGTCGCCGCGCTGCTCGACGCGATCCCCGAGGTCCATCCACTGGGCGGTGTGATCCACGCGGCGGGCACAGCCGAGAACGGGCTGATCTCCTCGCTCGACGCCGCCGCCCTCGACCGTGTGCTCGCCCCCAAGCTCGACGGAGCCATGCATCTGCATGAGCTGACCGAGGCGTTGGAGCTCTCGCTGTTCGTGCTGTTCTCCTCCGTGGCGGGGATCTGGGGCGGCCCCGGTCAGGCCAACTACGCCGCGGCCAACGCCTTCCTCGACGCGCTGGCGGCGCATCGCCGCGCACAGGGGCTTGCGGCCCAATCGATTGCCTGGGGTCCGTGGGATCTGCCGACGGGGCTCTCCGGCGAGCTGCTCGAGGCCGACGCCGCGCGCCTGCTCGCCCAGATCAGCACGCACATGGCGATGGCCCCGCTCACAGCCGAGCAGGGGCTGAGCCTGTTCGATGCGGCCGCCGACGGCGAGAGCCCACTGGTCGTTGCGGCGCACATGGAGCGGGCGGCGCTGCGTGCGCAGGCGCGCTCCGGGCTGCTGCCCGCGCTCGCTCGCTCGCTCGTGAAGGTGCCAACCCGCCCGACTCCCGTGGGCACCGGCGCGTTCGCCCGACGGCTCGCCTCGGCCCCCGAGCACGAGCGCGACGGCCTGGCGCTGGCGCTGGTGTGCGCCCAGGTAGCCGCCGTCCTCGGCGATCTCGCCGCCGAGGGGATCGACCCCGACCGACCCTTCAAGGATCTCGGCTTCGACTCGCTCGGAGCCACGGAGCTCAGACGGCGCCTGACCCATGCCAGCGGACTGCGCCTGCCGTCGAGCGTGGCCTTCGACTACCCCAACAGCCGAGCTCTCGCGCGCCACCTGCGCGGGCTCGCCGAGGGCACCTCTCACCAAACCCGAACGGTCGTGAGAAGGAGCGTCGTGCGCGACGAGCCGATCGCGGTCGTGGGCGCGAGTTGTCGCTATCCCGGCGGTGTGCGCTCTCCGGCAGATCTGTGGAAGCTGCTCGATGCGGGCACCGACGCGATCGCCGCGCTGCCCGACGATCGGGGCTGGGACCTCGAGGCGCTGTATGACCCCGACCCCGATCGACACGGGACGATCTACGCACGCGAAGGCGGGTTCATCGACGACGCCACCGACTTCGACGCCGCCTTCTTCGAGATCAGCCCCCGTGAGGCGACGGCGATGGACCCCCACCAGCGGCTGCTGCTGGAAGGCGCCTGGGAGGCGATCGAGGGCGCGGGCGTCGACCCGCACACGCTGCGCGGCTCGCAGGTGGGCGTGTTCGCGGGAGTGATGACCTACGACTACGGGACGGGCTCGCAGCACGCGCTCAGCGAGGGCTTCGACACGGCCAACATCGGCGGCGGGGTCGCCTCCGGGCGCATCTCCTACACGTTCGGCTTCGAGGGCCCGGCCATGACCGTTGACACGGCCTGCTCGTCCTCGCTCGTGGCGATCCACCTCGCCTGCCAGAGCCTGCGCTCAGGCGAATGCGAGGCGGCCCTGGCCGGGGGCGCCACCGTGCTCTCGAGCCCGGGCATGCTCCTGTATTTCAGCCGTCAGCGCGGGCTGGCGCTCGACGGCCGCTGCAAGGCGTTCGGCGCCGACGCCGACGGCACAGGCTTCTCCGACGGCATGGGGGTCCTGTTCCTGGAACGCCTCTCAGACGCCCGTCGCAACCGACGCCAGATCCTCGGCCTGATCAGGGGCAGCGCCGTCAACCAGGACGGTGCGAGCAACGGCCTGACGGCACCCAACGGCCCCTCCCAGGAACGCGTGATCCGCACGGCGCTCGCGAGCGCCGGCCTCGCCACGGCCGACGTCGACGCCGTCGAGGCTCACGGCACCGGGACGGTGCTCGGCGATCCGATCGAGGCGCAGGCGCTGCTGGCCACCTACGGCCAGGACCGCCCCGACGGGCGGCCGCTGTGGCTCGGCTCGGTCAAGTCGAACCTCGGCCACACCCAGGCCGCGGCCGGGGTCGCCGGCGTGATCAAGATGCTGATGGCGATGCGACACGGCACGCTGCCGAGGTCGCTGCACCTGGACGTGCCCTCCAAGCACGTCGACTGGTCTGCCGGATCGGTCTCGCTGCTCAGCGAGCCCGTGGCGTGGGAGCAGGGCGATCGCCCGCGCCGGGCGGGGGTCTCCTCGTTCGGCGCCAGTGGCACGAACGCGCACCTGATCTTGGAGCAGGCGCCCGCCGAGGAGGGGGCCGATGCTCCCGCGAGCGACCCCGGCCCGAACCACACTGCGGCGGCTGCCCAGGTGGACATCCCGTTCGTGCTCTCGGCCAAGAGCGAGGAGGCGCTGCGCGCCCAGGCCCGCAGTCTGCACGCGCATCTGCAGGAGCGCCCCGAGCTCGAGCCGCTGGACGTGGCGCACTCCTTGGCGGGACGCTCGCGCTTCGAGCATCGTGCCGTCGTGCTCGCGCCGGCGCGTGGGGAGCTGCTCGCGGGCCTCGAGGGACTCTCTCGAGGGGCAAGCGTCGAGGGCGTCGTTCGCGGGCTGGCCCGGCGCGAGCGCAAGCTTGCGTTCCTCTTCTCCGGTCAGGGATCCCAGCGTCAGGGCATGGGCAGCGAGCTCTACGACGCCTTCCCCGCGTTCGCCGAGAGGTTCGACGCGATCTGCGCCGAGCTCGACCCGCTGCTCGACCTCTCGTTGAAGCAGAGCGTGTTCGCTCCGGCCGACCCGGCCGCCGAGTCGCCTCTGGATCGAACGCAGCTCACCCAGCCGGCGCTGTTCGCGCTGGAGGTCTCGCTGTATGAGCTGATGAGGAGCTTTGGCATCGTGCCCGACTACCTGATCGGGCACTCGATCGGCGAGATCGCAGCGGCGCACGTGGCGGGCGTGTTCTCGCTGCACGACGCGGCGCTGCTCGTGGCGGCCCGCGGTCGGCTGATGGGCGCGCTCGCGCCCCAGGGCGGGATGCTCGCCGTGGAGGCCTCCGAGCAGGAGGCGCTGGCGAGCCTCGACGGCTATGAGCACCACGTCTCGATCGCGGCCGTCAACGGCCCCGCCAAGGTGGTCCTCTCGGGCGCGCTCGAGGCGCTCGAGGAGTTGGAGCTCCTGTGGCGCGGACGCGCTCGCAAGACCTCGCGCCTGCGGGTCAGTCAGGCGTTTCACTCGACGCTGATGATCCCAATGCTCCAGGAGCTCGCCCAGGTCGCGCGCGGGCTGGACTTCCACGCGCCGTCGCTGCCGATCGTCTCGAACGTGTCCGGGGCCATCGCCGCGGGCGAGCTGTGCGAGCCCGACTACTGGGTGGCGCATGTGCGCGAGCCGGTCCGCTTCGCTGACGGTGTAAAGACGCTACGCGACGCAGGCGTCAGCGCCTTCCTCGAGCTGGGTCCCGATGCGACCCTCAGCACGATGGCGCGCGAGTGCCTGGGCGAGGAGGCGGCCGAGCGCGCGCTCCTCGCGCCGAGCATGCGCCGACGCCGGCCCGAGGCAGCAACCTTCCTCGAGCTGCTCGGGGGATCCTTCACGCAGGGGGTGAAGGTCGATCTCTCGCCGCTGCTCGCCGGTCGCGGCGCACTGCCGGTCGAGCTGCCGACCTACGCCTTCCAGCGCGAGCGCCACTGGCTCGACGCCGCGCATACCTCGGCTGCCGGCGCCCCAAGCCGGGCGGCGATCGAGGCTCCCGACCCAGCTCCCGTCGAGTCGCAGCAATCCACCCCGGGCGGCTTCGAGGGTGCGCTCGGCCAAGCGCTCAGCAAGACCTCTGAGTCCGAGCGCGACGCGCTCGTGCTCGAGCTCGTCAGGTCCCACGTTGGCGTCGTGCTCGGATACAGCTCGCCCGACGCAATCGACGCCGAGCGCACGTTCAAGGAGCTCGGCCTCGAATCGCAGGGCGCCCTGGAGCTACGCGACCGGCTGAGCTCGGCCACGGGACTGAAGTTGGCGGCCACGCTCGTGTACGAGCACCCGAGCCCGCTCGAGCTGGCCAGGGAGCTGCGCGTGAAAGCCGAGGGCCACGCCCGCCCGCGAGCGCAGGCAAAGCGACCGGCGCATACGGACGAGCCGATCGCGATCGTGGGCATGAGCTGCCGCCTGCCCGGCGGGGTTTCCAACCCGGAGGAGCTGTGGGAGCTGCTCGCGCGCGCCGGCGATGCGATCACGGAGTTCCCCGAGGACCGCGGCTGGGAGCTCGAGCGTTTGTACGACCCCGACGGGGCGCCCGACACGACCTACACCCGCAGCGGCGGGTTCCTCGACGACGTGGATGGCTTCGACGCGGACTTCTTCGGGATCGCCCCCGACGAGGCGCTGGCGATGGACCCGCAACAGCGGCTGCTGCTGGAAGGCTCGTGGGAGGCGCTCGAGCACGCCGGCATCGACCCGGCCTCGCTCCGCGGCAGCGACGCGGGCGTCTTTGCCGGGGTCGCCTTCTCGGGCTACGGGCTGGGCGCCGAGCTGCTCCCCGAGTCCGCGCCCTACCGCCTGACGGGCAGCGCGACGAGCCTCATCTCCGGGCGTGCCGCCTATGCCTTCGGCCTGGAGGGCCCCGCGGTGAGCATCGACACGGCCTGCTCGTCCTCGCTCGTGGCGATCCACATGGCCTGCCAGGCGCTGCGAGCGGGCGAGTGCTCGATGGCGCTGGCGGGCGGGGTGACGGTGCTCGCGACCCCCGTGGTGTACGTCGAGTTCGCTCGTTCGCGCGGGCTCTCGCCCGACGGGCGCTGCAAGTCCTTCTCGGCCGATGCCGACGGCGCCGGCTTCTCGGAGGGCATCGGCATGCTGCTCCTGAAGCGTCTCTCACAGGCCACGCGGGACGGCGACAGGGTGCTGGCCGTCATCCGGGGGAGCGCCGTCAACCAGGACGGCGCCTCCAACGGCCTGACCGCGCACAGCGGTCCCTCCCAGGAGCGCGTGATCGAGCAGGCGCTCGCCAACGCCGGCCTCGACCCCGCCGACATCGACGCCGTCGAGGCCCACAGCACGGGCACGCCGCTGGGCGATCCGATCGAGGCGCGGGCGCTGCTCGCCGCCTACGGGCAGGGACCTCGCGCACGTCCCCTGCGCCTCGGCACGATCAAGTCGAACATCGGGCACACGCAGGCCGCCGCCGGCGTCGCGGGCGTGATCAAGATGGTCCAGGCGCTGCGCCACGAGACGCTGCCGATGACGCTGCACGCCGAGCGGCCCTCCGCGCACGTGGACTGGGCGGACGGGGAGGTGACGCTGCTGGACGCGCCGACGAGCTGGCCGCGGGGCGAGCGTCCCCGCCGTGCCGGCGTCTCCTCGTTCGGTATCTCGGGAACCAACGCGCACCTGATCCTCGAGGAGCCGGGGCCGAGCCCAGAGCCGGATCGGCGAGCGTGCCCCGCCGTCGACTCGCTCGCCTTCGTCATGTCCGGCAACGATCGCCCGGCGCTGCGCGCCCAGGCGGAGCGTCTGCGTGCGCACGTGACGGCCCATCCCGAGCTCGACCTGCGCGACGTGGCCGCCACGCTGGCGGTCGGGCGTGCAAGCCTGCCGCGGCGAGCCGCCGTGATCGCCCGCGACCGCTCGGGGCTGTTGGGCGCGCTCGACGCGCTCGCGTCCGGCCGCGGTACCCATGACCTGTTCGAGGGTCGGGCCCGCCGCGAGGGCAAGACCACGTTCATCTTCTCCGGTCGCGGCCCGCGCGCGGCGGTGAACCGCGAGCTCCACCAGGCCTTCCCTGCCTTCGCCGCGGCGCTCGACCATCTCTGCGCGGCGTTCGAGCCCCACCTCGAGCGGCCACTGAGGAGCTTGCTGTTCGCGCCCGATGGGTCCACCGAGGCACTGCTGCTCGCCGATGCGAGATATGGCCAGGTCGGGCTTTTCGCCCTGGAGCTCGCTCTGTACCGGCTCATCGCGAGCTTTGGTATCAGGCCCGACTACCTGCTCGGACACGCCGTGGGCGAGCTCGTCGCGGCCCACGTCGCCGGCGTGCTCTCGCTCGAGGATGCGTGCACGCTGGTGGCTGCGCGGGGGCGGCTGATGAGCTCGCTCGGCGACACGCCCGAGTCGGTGGAGATACCGGCAGAGCTCGAAGCCATAGCCGCCGATCTGACGTTCTCGCGGCCACGTATCCCGGTCATCTCCAACATGAGCGGCGAACCGCTCACCGAGCAGGAGGCGAGCTCAGCCGCCTACTGGATATGCACGGCGTCGCAGAGCATGTGCTTTGGCGACGGTGCGAGCTTCCTGCAGCAGGCGGGGGTAACGCGGTTGCTCGAGCTCGGCCCCGACAACGCGGCGCTGGAGGCGATGGCGGCCCAGTTCACGGAGCCGGCGCGTGGCGAGCTTCTCCGTTGCGCCCTGCACTGCCCGCCGGGCGCCGACGAGCTCATCGGCTTCCTCGCGCGGGCATACGTGCACGGGGTCACGGTCGATTGGCGCGGGCTGTTCCCGCCCGACGGGCACCGGCAGGCGGACCTCCCCACCTACGCCTTCCAGCGCGAGCGCTACTGGCTCGCGGCGAGCAAGGAGGCGATGGGCACGGAGAGCCCGAGCTCCCGACCCCCAGCCGATGCCCTGCCGGTCGGCGTCGGCGCCGCCGCCGGTGGAGAAGGCTGAGCCATGTCGAGCGCCCAGGCTTCATCCACCTTCGCCAAGCTGGCCGATCTGCCGCTCGAGATCGACTCCTGCAACCTGGAGCGACTGGCCGAGCACATCTCCAGCGGGTTCGAGCGGGTGACCACGGTCGTGCATCTACGCGGGGGCGGACAGGAGGGCCTCGGGGAGGACATCGTGTACGACCCGGCTGAGCAGAGCGCCTTCCAGCAGGCTGGAGCACCGGACCTTTCAGGCAGGTGGACGCTGGCCGAGCTCGGCGAGCACGTGGACGGCCTCGACCTGTTCCCCGCGCAGCCGATCTATGCGGCCTTCAGGTCCTGGCGACGGTGGGCGTTTCACTCCGCAGCGCTCGATCTCGCCCTGCGCCAGGCCGGCCGTGCGCTGCACGAGATCCTCGGTCTGACTCCCCAGCCGGTCTCGTTCGTGCTCTCGACGCGCCTCGGCGAGCCCGCCTCGACCGGGCGGCTGCGCGAGCTGCTGCACCGCTACCCGGGCCTACGGCTGAAGCTCGACCCCACCACCAGCTGGGACGAGCGGATCCTGGGGGAGCTGGCGGACCTGCATGCGGTCGACACGGTCGACTTCAAGGCCTACTCGCCCGACGGCGATGGTGCATACCCCGCCGACGCGTCGCTGTATCGACGCGTCGCGGAAGCCTTCCCGCATGCCTGGCTGGAGGATCCAAGCCTCGCAACCCCCGAGCTTCTCGGCGCCCTGAGCTCGCATCGCGACAGGATCACCTGGGACATGCCGATCCGCTCGCTTGCCGACATCCAGGCGTTGGAGCTCAGGCCGCTGATGATCAACATCAAGCCTTCGCGCTTCGGCTCGCTGCAGGCGCTGTTCGCGGCCTATGACTTCTGCGCCGCCCACGGGATCGGGACCTACGCCGGCGGGCAGTTCGAGCTCGGCCCAGGCCGCGGGCAGGCGCAGTACCTGGCGTCGCTGTTTCACGCCCGTGCCCCCAACGACATCGCACCGGCTCCATACAACGAGCTGACGCCGCCCGACGGGCTCCCGACCAGTCCACTCAACCCGTCCCCGGCGCATACCGGATTTCGCTGGGAGGACTGAAGCGGCGATGAATCCTTTCCACCCCAGCCGGTCTCCTATGCGTAACCAACACAACCAGGAACGGAGCGATCACCATGTACTACATCATTGCCGCCGTCGCGCTCGTCACATGCTGTGCTGTGTTCTTCACCATGAGAGGCCGCTCCCGTCGTGACTGACTTCCACCCCCATCCAGCCTTCGGCGAAGGGCGGCCACGGTGAGCCCCGGTTGGTCGTGGCCGACCGAGCAGGTGATCTGGGCCGCCCAAGAGGGCGACACGCAGGCGATCGCCACGCTGCTGTCGGGCTCGCACGGTCACGTGCGGCGCTTCGCGCGGACGCTCTGCTCGACGCCGGAGGACGCCGAGGACGCCGCGCAGGAGGCGCTGATCGTGCTTTACAGGAAGATCGGCACCCTGCGCGCCACGGCGGCGCTCGGCTCGTGGATGTTCCAGGTGGTGCGCAACGAGTGCATCCGCCGCTCGCGCCTGTCGCTGCGCGGACGCCTCCCCGCGGCGATCGCCGAGCCGTCGGCGGAAGACGCGGCGCTCGCCCGCCTGGAAGTCATACGCATCGTCGACGCGGTCGCGGGGCTGCCCGCCGATCAGCGCACGGTGGTCGTATTGAGAGACATCCAGGGCCTGTCGGGAGCAGCCACGGCGCAGGCGCTGGGTCTCAGCCGGGCCGCAATGAAGTCACGTCTGCATCGGGGGCGCGCCTGTCTGAGGGCGCAACTGGACACGCACGAGAACAAGTCGACCGACAGGAGCATCGAAGATGTCTGAGCAGAGCAAGTTCGCAAGCGCCTCAGTTCCCCGCCACCTTGCGCGCGGCGCGGTCGGCTTCGGATTGATCGGCTCGGCCTTCGGGCTGACTGCGACCATCGGTCCGGCCGCGCTGCTGCTAGCTCCCCTCGGCATGGTCGCGCTGCGCGGCTGTCCGATGTGCTGGACGGCGGGACTGATCGAGACGGTCTCAGCGGGCCGCCTGCGGCGTAGCTGTGGCCCTGGCGGCTGCACGCTCGAGCGGGCGCCGGAGGAGCACACCACTCCCCTCGAGCACGAGCACCACGGGGAACGCTCACTGGTGTAGCACCGCCACGCAGTACCGCCTGCGAGAGCAAGCACGCGCATAGCCGTGACTCCCCGCAGTCACGGTCCATCGACAGCTGGGCAAAAGGAGGTGACGTGGATGAGTGACGGACACGACAGGATCGCGATTATCGGCGCGGGCGCCTCGGGCATCACCGCGTGCCAGGTCCTGCAGAGCCGGGGGATCCCCTTCGATTGCTTCGAGAAAGGCTCAGGCGTCGGCGGGCTGTGGCGCTATGAAAACGACAGCGGCATGTCCTCGGCATACGACTGCCTGCACATCAACACCTCGCGCGAGGCGATGAGCTACGCCGCCTATCCGATGCCCGAGGACTATCCCGACTACCCGCATCACACCCAGGTCCTGGCCTACCTGGAGGACTACGTCGAGCACTTCGGGCTGCGCGAGCAGATCCGCTTCCGCACTGCGGTGGAGAGGGTCGAGTGCGTGGATGGCGAGTGGCGAGTGCGCTGGCGCGAGGCCGACGGCGAGCCGCGGAGCGCGCGCTACTCGGCCGTGCTCGTTGCGAGCGGCCACCATTGGGACCCGCGCTGGCCCGACCCCGAGCTGCCGGGAGCGTTCGCGGGCCGCGAGCTGCACTCCCACGACTACCGGACGGCGGAGGAGCTCGCGGGCGCCAACGTGCTGGTAGTGGGCATCGGCGACTCGGCCATGGACATCGCCTGCGACATCTCGCGTGTCGCCAACGCCACATACATCACGGCCCGCCGCGGCGCCTGGATCGTGCCCCGCTATCTCGGCAGCTCCCCGCTCGACCAGGTCGGGCGCCGGCTCCAGTCGCGCCTGCCGATCGCCCGCGAGGTTGCCACCGGCCCGCTGTTCGCCCTCGCCCGCTCGTTCTTCGCCTGGCGTGTCGGGCTGATCCACGGGCGCCCACAGGATCACGGCCTGCCCCAGCCCGACCACAAGCTGGGTCGCGGCGAAGTGACGGTCTCCTCGGAGATCCTCACGCGCATCGGGCAGGGGCGTGTGCAACCCAAGCCGTGGATCGCACACCGCGACGGCCGGCGAGTGCACTTCGAGGACGGCTCCGTGGAGAAGGTCGACACGATCGTCTACTGCACCGGCTACAACCTGAGCTTCCCTTTCCTCGGCTCGCGGATCGTCGCGCCCGACACCCAGGGGATGGCGCTCTATCGCCGGGTGGTGGACCCGACCTGGCCCGGCCTGTACTTCATCGGCCTGGTGAACGTGCTCGGCCCGGTCAACCCCCTCTCGGAGATGCAGTCCGAGTGGGTGGCGGACCTGCTCGAAGCCCGCATCGGCCTGCCGCCGCGCGTGAGTATGCGCAAGGCCATCGCCAAGGAGGACCGCCGCCGCCGTAGGCGCTACGGCTCCTCGGCGAAGTACGCCTTCCACGTCGACCAGGTCCCCTACCTCCATGTCCTTCAGCGCGAGCGCAGGCGCCGGGCCAACCGGTCGCGCGCGCGAGCGCTTTCAGCCATTCCACGCCGATCGGGGAGAGTGAATGAAATGCAGGGAATCGAATGTCGCGAGCTGCGCAAGGCCTACGGCGAGATCCAGGCTCTCGACGGCGTCTCGTTCGAGGTCGGGGCGGGCAAGATACTCGCCTTGCTGGGGGCCAACGGGTCGGGCAAGACGACCACGATCCGGACGCTGACGACCCTCTCGGCAGCCGACTCCGGCTCAGCGCGGGTGGCGGGCAGAGACGTGGCTCACGAGGCTCAGCACGTCCGCGATGCGATCGGGTTGACGGCCCAGGAGACCGTCATCGACGGGTTCCTGACGGGCGGGGAGTATCTCGACCTGATCGGGCGCCTGCGCCACATCCCGCGTCCGCGCCGCCGCCAGGAAGTCGCCGCGCTGCTGAGCGAGTTCGAGCTGGAGGACCGGGCGCACACCCGCGTCAGCGGCTACTCGGGTGGCATGCGCCGTCGCCTGGACATCGCCACCAGCCTGATCGGCAAACCCGAGGTGGTGTTCCTCGACGAGCCCTCGAGCGGCCTCGACCCACACAGCCGTGAGCGCACGTGGGAGGCGATCCGCAGGCGCGCCCAGGCGGGCACGACGGTGCTCCTGACCACGCAATACATGGAGGAGGCGGACGCCCTCGCGGATACGGTTGTGGTGCTGGCGAAGGGCCGGGTCATCAAGCGAGGGACCCCAGATGCGCTCAAGGACGACATCGGTGGTCGCGTAGTCGAGCTGACGCTCGCCGAGCCGGTGCTCCGCGACAACGCATTGGCGATCCTCGCCGGTTCCGACGCCCCGCCGCTTCCGGGAGGGACGCCAGACATGGTCGGCTTCGCGTTGTTGAAGTCGAGCCCACCTCTGCTCACGATCCTCCAGAGCTTGGACATGGAGGGAGTCGAGGTGAGCGATGTGATCGTGCGTCGCCCCACGCTCGATGAGGCCTTCCTGCAGCTAACCCGCAAGGTCGACGGGCTGAATGGGCAACTGTCAACGAATGGAGCAAGATGACAACGCTTTCAGTGAGTCGAACGGGCGGCGACACGGCCGCGCTGGTGAGACGCAACCTGATCCGCTATCAGCGCCGACCCGACGTGATCCTGCTCGTGCTGGTGCAGCCGCTGATCCTCGTGCTGCTGTTCCGCTATGCCATCGGCGGAGCGATCAAGATCAAGGGCACGAGCTATGTGGACTACCTGATGCCGGGCGCGTTCGCGCTGGCGATCGTGAATGCGTCTGCCACCCTCGGGATCGGCCTCGCCGAGGATCTGACCTCCGGGGTGGTCGACCGCCTGCGGGCGCTGCCGGTGGCCCGCTCGGCGTTCTTGAGCGCGCGGGTTCTCACCGACGTGGCACGGAACCTGCTGCTGATCCCGCTCGTGGGTGCGCTTGGGCTGGCCGTCGGCTTTCACTTCCATGGCACGGTGGCCAACGTGGCGCTCGCGGCGGCGCTCCTGCTGGGGCTCGGGTTTGCGTTTGCGTGGCTTTCGATCCTGCTTGCGCTGTGGAGCGGATCGGTCGAAGCGACGCAGGGCCTGTCGATCCTCCTGTTCGTGCTGGCCGGCTTCGTCTCCTCCGGCTTCACTCCTGTCAGCACGATGCCCTCGTGGCTGCGGGGCGTGGCGGGGGCGAGTCCTGTCACGCACGTGGACAACGCCCTGCGCATCCTCACCTCGAGTGCCAGCGGCAGAGTGGAGCACGAAGTGCTCGCGGCGCTGCTGTGGATGGCCGGCATCGTCGCCATCACAGTGCCGCTCGCCGTTTGGCGCTACTCCTACTACACGCGATAGCAGTGATCGAGGAGATATTGCCTCGGCGGGTGAAGGTCGTCGAGGCATATCTCGACGCCACTCCGGCTGAGGTCATCGCGGAGGAGCAGGCAGCGGTCCTGCACGCGGTCCCGCGCCGCCGCCGCGAGTTCGCCACTGCACGCGTGTGCGCGCGCTCGGCGCTGGCCCAGCTGGGCGTGCCGGCGGCCTCGATCCCCATGGGCGCGCGCGGGGAGCCGTGCTGGCCGGCTGGTGCAATCGGCAGCATCACCCACTGCAACGGCTACCGAGCTTGTGCGGTCGCGCTGGCCGGCGAGTATCTGGCGATCGGCATCGACGCCGAGCCGCACGCGCCGCTACCCGCAGGGATCGAGCCCGTGATCGCTCGCCCCGAGGAGCGCCGCCGACTGCACGCACTGTCGGCACAGACGCCCGAGCTGCACTGGGATCGACTGCTGTTCAGCGCCAAGGAGTCGATCTACAAGGCCTGGTTTCCAATGGTGAAACGCACACTCGAATTCGAGGATGCAAGCGTGACGTTCGACGCGAGCCGCTGTGCTTTCACTGCGAGGCTGACGGTTGACGCACCGGAGCTCACAGGCGCGCGCTCCGAGCTCCGGGGACGTTGGCTGGTGCGCGACGGTTACATCCTCACGGCGGTTGTGCAATCGCTCCCGGAGGGGGAGGACTAGGGCGTCCTAGATCAGTACGTGGATGTGTCCGTTTGCGTCGGAGTAGCACGACGCGGGCAGCTCGGACTGGGACAGGAGTGAGTCGCTGTGCGAACCACGGTCGTGTCGAGATAGGGCAACGTCGGATCGCTCACCACCGCCGTCGGACGCGAGCGCGCCGGCGCCCATGGTCAGCCGATGTGCAGCGGCGTTGTGCTCGCCTCTGCTGCCGTATTGCCTGCGTGACCAAAACACGTGGTCTTCCCCCTCGTCTCACTCGCCGGTAGGTCTCCCACACCCTTGCGGATGCTTGTCCCAGCACGCTAACGGGCGTCTGGCCAGAAGTCGAATCGAGCGATTCACGCCGATTTTGCGGGGCCGAGAATTAATGCGAGCATCGCTCGGGCGGCGGCCCGCCGCTCCTGAGAGAGGTGAATCGATGAGTACTGAAGTCAACACCGTGGCTGCCCGTGAGCTCGTGCTTCCAGCGGACCGCCTCGATCCGAGGGCGCGCCTCGAGCAGCTGTGCGACCCCGGCTCGGTGCACGTCATTCGCTCTGCTGTGCATTCGCGGCGGATGGGCGCGAGCTCGCGCGCGGGCGACGGCGTCGTGGCGGCCTCGGGGACGATTGCGGGGCGCCCGATGTTCTGCTTCGCCCAGGACCCCAGCTTCGCCGCCGGCTCGCTGGGGGAGGCGCATGCCGAGACGATCGTGCGCGTGCTTTCGCTCGCCGGCAGGGCGCAGGTGCCCGTCGTCGGGCTGATCGAGTCGGCAGGTGCCCGCATGCAGGAGGCCACGACGGCCCTCAACGGCTACGCCCGCATCTTCAGGCAGACGGTCGCGCTCGCAGGCCGGGTGCCGCAGATCTCGATCGTGAGCGGAATCTCGGCGGGCGGCGGCTCCTACGCCCCTGCGCTGACCGACTTCGTGGTGATGACCGAGACGGCGAACATGTTCTTGACGGGCCCGGGGGTCGTGCGCTCGGCGATGGGCGAGCAGGTGAGCATGAAGGACCTCGGGGGTGTGGAGGTGCACTCCCGCAACGGCGTCTGCCAGTTCGTCGTCGACGACGAGGCCGACGCGGCGCTGCTCGCGCGCGAGCTGCTCTCCTTCCTGCCCCAGCATGCCGGCGAGCGGGCGCCCCGGCTCCCCTCGCGTATGCCGTCGGCTGCCGATCCCGGGAGCTGGGTTCCTCACGAGACGCGTCAGATCTATGACGTTCGCGACGTATCGAGGTCGATCTTCGACGGCGGTGAGCTACTGGAGGTGTCTCCCTGCTGGGCGCGCAACCTCGTCACGGCGTTCGCTCGGTTGGACGGACGGGCGGTGGGGCTGGTGGCCAACCAGCCCCGCTACAAGGGCGGGACGATCGACCTCGAGGCATCTCAGAAGGGAGCGTCCTTCGTGCGCAGCTGCAATGCGTTCGGGCTGCCGCTGATCGTGCTGGTGGACACCCCGGGCTTTCTTCCCGGCAGCGCCCAGGAGCAGGGCGGCATCATCCGCCACGGAGCCGGGCTGCTGCGCGCGTTCGCGGCGGCGAGCGTGCCCCGGCTGACGGTCATCCTCCGCCAGGCCTTTGGCGGCGCCTACATAACGATGAACGCCCGCGACCTCGGCGCGGACCTGGCGTTCGCCTGGCCGCACGCACGCATCGGGATCATGTCCGCGCTGCAGGCGGTGAGCATCGTCGAGCAGCGCGACATCGCCGGCGCGGCCGATCCCGAGGGCCGGCGCGATGAGCTGGCCGAGCGCTACGCCGCCGAGCACCAGAGCGCGCATGCGGTCGCCCGGGAGGGGTTCATAGACGAGGTGATCGAGCCCGCCGAGACCCGCGAGCGGCTGTGTTCCGCGCTGCAGCTTCTGGTGGGTCCGTGAGCTGAGACGCCGCGCACCTACTCGGAGCGCACGTGATTGCCCACCGCGCCCAGCCCGTCCACTTCGACCTCGACAGGAACAGGCCCTTCGAGGCTCCGACTCCCGCCGGGGTGCCCGTGGCGATGATGTCGCCGGGGAGCAGCGTCATAGTCCGCGACAGCCAGGCGATCGCCTCGGCAACGGGAAATATCTGCTCGGCCGTGGTGCCCTCCTGGACCACCGCCCCGTTCAGGCGCGTTCGCACGCCGAGCGCCTGGATGTCCTCGATCTCATCGAGTGTCACCAGCGCGGGGCCGCATGGGGCGAACGTGTCGATTGCCTTGCCTGCGGTCCACTGCGGGGTGAGGAACTGCAGGTCGCGTGCGCTCACGTCGTTGAACGGCATCGCCCCGGCCACGTAGGCGCACTGGCGCTCAGCCTAACGCTACGCTGGCGAGGTGATCGAGCGAGGCGCGCTCCAGCCGGCATGAGCTCACCCGATGCGATCGCCGCCCCGGTCCTGAGCGCTGCGGATCTCGCCGAGATGGCTCCGTTTGGAGAGGAGCGCGCCATGGCGGCCGGTGAGCTGCTGTTCGTTGCGGGCGAGGCCTCCTACGACCTGTTCGTGATCCTCGAGGGCGAGGTCGAGGTGGTCCGCGAGGAGGCGGTCGTGGCGGCCTTTGGGCCGGGGGCGTTCGTGGGCGAGCTGACGCTGCTGACCGGGCAGCGCCGCTTCCTCAGCGCCCGCGTCATCCGCGACGGGCGCGTGCTGGTCGTCGCGCAGGAGGAGTTCCGTCGGCTGATGAGCCTTCGCCCCAAGCTCGCCGAAGTGATCTTCAGCGCGCTGGTGGCGCGTCGCGAGTCGCTGCGCTCGGGGCAGGGCGCCAGGGCGATCCGGATCATCGGCTCGCGCTACTCGCCCGAGGCCATGAGCCTGCGCTCGTTCGCCGAGCACTCGCGCATCGCGCACACGTGGATCGATCTCGAGCAGGCCGACGACGTGGAGGCGCTGCTCGCGAGCATGGGACTGCGCGCGCAGGACACCCCCGTCGTGGTGACTCCCTCCGGGATGCTGCGCCGGGCGACGCCGGCGAGCTTTGCGCAGGAGCTCGGCCTCACCTTCCAGCCCGTGCCCGGCTTCATCTTCGACCTCGTCGTCGTGGGCAGCGGTCCCGCAGGGCTGGCCGCGGCGGTCTACGGCGCATCCGAGGGACTGAGCACGGTGTGCCTCGACGGGGTGAACGTGGGCGGGCAGGCGGGATCGAGCTCGCGGATCGAGAACTACGCCGGCTTCCCCAACGGCATCTCGGGAGGGGATCTGACGTCCAGGGCCGCCGTCCAGGCGCTGCGCCTGGGAGCGCGTCTGAACTCGCCCTGTCAGGTGGTGGGGTTGCGCGCCGAAGGCAGCTTCCACGTGGTCGTCTTGAGCGACGGCAGCGAGATCCCCACGCGCGCGGTGATCATTGCGTCGGGCGCTCAATACGTGCGGCTGCCCGTTGCGGACCTCGAGCGCTTCGAGGGTGCGGGTGTGTACTACGCGGCCACCGACCTGGAGGCGCGTGTCTGTGCCGGGGCGCCCGTGCTGGTGATCGGTGGCGGGAACTCGGCGGGCCAGGCCGCGATCTACCTCGCTCAGAGCAACTGCGGGGTCACGATCGCCATCCGTCGTGACGATCTCGCGCAGAGCATGTCGCAGTACCTGATCGAGCGGATCGAGGCCGACCCCAAGATCGAGCTGATCACCGGCGTGGAAGTCCACGAGCTGGCCGGCGAGGAGCGCCTGGAGCAGGTGACGCTGGCGGGCAGGGCGAGCGGCGAGCAGCGGGCGATGGCCTGCTCGGGGCTGTTCTGCTTCATCGGCGCGCGTCCGGCAACCGCCTGGCTGAACGAGAGCGGCGTGCTGCTCGACGCCGATGGGTTCGTCCTCACCGACCGTTATCTGTCGAGCTCCAGCGTCTCGGGAGCGCTGCCGTTCGAGACCTCGATCCCGGGCGTGTTCGCGGCCGGGGACGTCCGCTACGGCTCGATGAAGCGAGTCGCCGCCGCGGTCGGCGAGGGCTCGAGCGCCGTGCGCTCGGTTCACGAGCGCCTGGCCAGCCAGGCCTGAGGCGCGCGCTTGCCCCTTGCGTCCGGTCCCACACCGACAGCGCGTCTCACGGCGGCGGCGGCCCGGCGGGTGGCGCTCGGCGCACAGGGCTTTGCCGAGCCGCGGCCCAGCGGGCGAATCGACGCGCGTCATCTGCGGCGGGTGATCGATCGGGTGGGACTGCTGCAGCTGGACTCGGTGAACGTGTTCTGCCGTGCGCACTACATGCCCGTGTTCTCGCGGCTGGGTCCCTATCCGCGCGAGCTGCTCGACCGGCTCGCCGGCCACACCACGGCGGGTGGCGCTCCGCTCCCGAGCAACCCGGCGAAACGCGAGCTGTTCGAGTACTGGGCACATGAAGCCTCGCTGGTTCCGGTCGCGCTCCAGCGGCTGCTGCGTTGGCGCATGGCACGCGCCGACAGCGACGCCTGGCGCTCGGTGGCGCGCCTGGCACAGGAGCAGCCCGGCCTGGTGGAGAAGGTGCTGCGGCTGGTTGGCGAGCAGGGTCCGATCACCGCCGCGCAGACGGGAGTGGTGCCAGCGCGGCGCGAGGCGGGGGAGATGTGGGGCTGGCACGACGGCAAGACGGCGCTCGAGTACTTGTTCTTCTCGGGCCATGTGACGGCGGCGGGCCGAGTGAACTTCCAGCGTCTCTACGACCTGCCCGAGAGGGTGCTCCCCGCGGCGGCGCTCGCCGCTGAGACGCCCACCGAGGCCGACGCCCAGCGTGAGCTGGTTCGGATCGCGGCCCGGTGTCTGGGTGTCGCCGCCGAGCCTGACCTGGGCGACTACTTCAGGCTCTCGCGCGCAGCGTCCAAGGCGCGGGTGGCCGAGCTGGTGCAGGAGGGCGAGCTGATCCCGGTGGAGGTCGAGGGCTGGGGCGTGCCGGCATATCTGTGGCCGCAGGCGCGCCGCCCGCGACAGATCCGGGCACGCGCTCTGCTCTCGCCGTTCGACTCGCTCGTCTTCTCACGTGCTCGCACCGAGCGGCTGTTCGGCTTCCGCTATCGAATCGAGATCTACACGCCGGCCGCCAAGCGCACCCACGGCTATTACGTCCTGCCCTTCCTCCTCGACGAAGCGCTCGTGGCCAGGGTCGATCTCAAGGCCGACCGTCAGGCTGGAGTGCTGCGCGTGCAGGGCGCCTACGCCGAGCCTGGCGTCGAGCGCCTGCGCGTGGCCGGCGAGCTGGCGGGTGAGTTGAAGCTGGCCGCGGGCTGGTTGGGTCTAGACGCGGTGGATGTCAGGCCCAAGGGCGATCTCGCCCGCGAGCTGGCGGCGGCCGCTCGAGGGTGAGTTGTTTAGAGCGCGGGTTGGGCGCTGACTATGAGCGAGACCGGCGTGACCAGCGTGTCACTCGACATGTAGGAGGAGTAGTGCACTCCCTCGACGTCAATCCCAACGCTGTGGTTGCCGGCGCCGACGGCAAGCAGCCGCTGTAGGGGCTCCTGGACCATTTGGGTCCCTGTGAGCACGACTTCATCTCCGCCCGCCGGTCGGCCGTCGAGGACCACCTCGACACTCAGATGCACGGTGGCGCTCGCCGGGCCTTCGCTGTGCAGACCCGCGATTGCCGATATGAGCAGTCGCCCCGACGTGCGCATACTCACGTGTACTTCGCGACCTGGGGTGGTTATGCCTGAGCGGCGGGGAATCGGGCACTTCCCCGCTATGAAGATCCCCGGAGGGTTCGGCGCGTTGCATGAAGCCTTTGTACAGACTTTCGACGTTCGTGTCGGAGACTCCTGCGGACCCGAGCGGGAACGCGAGCGCCGATGGCGTCACTGCGCCGGGGCGGAGTTGCCTGGGGCCGATGCTGTGCGCTGGAATTTCGACCGCCGCGTAGGAGGCGCCCCCGAGGGCGACGAACAAGGCAATCGTTGCGACGATGTTGGAATAACTGAGGTGTCCAGCCACGGCGCGTAGGTGGGTCACGGCGGGCGATTCTAACCATTGGACCAGCGGCTACATCCGTGTGGAGCGATCCGCGGGAGTGTGGTTCCGGTCCGGGATACCATCGGCCGCGCTCAGATGTCAGCCGTCGGCCGACCGGATCGCGGCGCACCACCCAACGAGAGAGGACCCACAGATGCTCACGCTCACAGGACTGGACGAGGTCAAGGCCTATGCGGGCAAGGAGCTCGGTGTCAGCGATTGGCAGGACGTCACACAGGAGAAGATCGACAAGTTCGCCGAGGTGACGGGGGATGACCAGTGGATCCACGTCGACCCCGAGCGCGCCAAGGAGAGCCCGTTCGGCGGCACGATCGCCCACGGTTACTACACGCTGTCGCTGGCTCCGCGCTTCTCCTATGACATGTTCAAATTCGAGGGCTTCGCCTTTGGCGTGAACTACGGGCTCAACCGCGTGCGCTTTCCCTCGCCGATGCCCGTCGGCGGCAAGGTGCGGATGCGCGCCAAGCTGCTCACGGTCGAGGACATCCCCGGCGGAGCGCAGATCGCCACCGAGCTGACGTTCGAGCGCGAGGGCGGCGAGAAGCCGGTATGCGTGGCCGAGTCGCTATCGCGCGTGTACGTCGGCTAGGCGCTCTGGAGCGCTTGGATGAGAGGCTCGAGCGCCACGAGGAGCTGATCGAGTGACGCTGCGCTGAGTCGCTCGAGTGTGCGGTTGGAGCGCGTCACGGCCACTCCGAGCGTGAGCGCCACGAGCAGCTCGGCGCGTAGCTCGGGCTCAGGGACCTCGTTCTCGGCGAGGTGCGTGGAGAGGGGGTCTACCAAGCGTCTCGCCGTGACCGCGTGGATCTGCTCGCGCACCGCATCTGTGAGGGTCGCGCTGACGAGCGCGCGGCTGATCGGGCTGTGACCGTTGTGCTCCCAGCGTTTGAGCAGTAGCGAGACAAGGGAGTTGGGATCCAGGTTCTCAGCCCAGCTCCCGGCTGGCTCCTCGGCGATGGTGGCGATGTAAAGGCCCTCCTTGCCACCGAAGTACCTGGCGATCAGCGCAGCATCGACGCCCGCGCGCTGACCGATCTCGCGGGTGGTAGCCCGGTCGTACCCGCGCTCGTCGAACAGCGCCCGTGCCGCGTCCAGTAGTGCACGCCGACTGGCCTCGGCGTCGTGGGCGCGACGTGAGGTGCTGCTGCTATCCTTGTCAGCAACTGATGTCATCGTATGCTGACAATATCACAGGGCTCGGGCGGTGAGCTGTTACCGCAACATCCTCGTCGCTCACGACGGCTCAGCTGACGCGGAGGCTGCCCTGGAGCACGCGGTCGCGCTGGCCCGTGATCAGAACGCTCGTCTCAAGCTGCTGGCAGTGGCTCCGCTGTCGCAGGGCGCCAACGTCAGCCTGCCCGCGACGCCGGTTCCCGACCTCGGCGACATGTTCGGCGACTCGTTGCGCAGGGCAGCCGAGTCCGTTCCGCCAGACATCGGCCTGCACACGCAACTGCTTCGCGGCAACCCCGCGGAGACGATTCTGCGCATAGCGCGCGAGTGCGACCACGATCTAATCGTGATGGGCTCTCACGGACATGGGCGTCTGCACCGAGCGCTGCTGGGCTCCGTGTCCTACCGCGTGTTGCGAGAGAGCCCCGTCCCGGTGCTGTTGATCCGACACCATCGGGCTTGCGGCGAGGGTGCAGACGAGGCGATCGTGGAGGCGCTGGACCCCTCCGACGTACAACTGGAGCGGCGTTAGCCTTCCTCGACTCGTCGTTTGAGCTCGTCGGGCCGTCCGCTGACGAAGATCGCGCGGGTTGCCGCCTCGACAGGCCCGCGGATCAGCAGCCCGAGCACGCGGCCGGGATCGGCGTCGAGCCTGAACGTGGCGCGGGTATGCCCGCCGTCGAGCTCCTCGAGCTCCCACGCCCCCTCCACCGACTTCATGTCACCCTGCTCCTGACTCCAGGAGAGCCGCTCGGGCGCACCTGAGTAGTCGAAGCGCACGCGTGCCTTCACGCGCCTGACCTTGATGTCGCTCTCGGTCTCCACCAGCGTTGCCCGTCCCCGCTGATCGTGCTCGAGGGCGCTCATCCCGTCGAGCCCTCCCTGCCACTGCGGCGCCGTGAGCACGTCCTCGACGACAGCCCAGACGGCCTGCAGTGGGGCGTCGATTACGCTGCTGGCGCTGCCTCCGAGGTGTGCCATCTCGATCTTCCTCTGCCGTTGCCTGGTCTCCCAAGCAGGTTAGTCCTTCGATCGGCTCTGCTCCACGGATCGCTTGAGCCTTCCAAGCCTTGCATCCCAGGCCGCCTCGGCGTCCAGCAGCCACGAGCTCGCCACGGCCAGGGCTCCCGGACGCAGGCGATAGCGGACCTCCCGCCCCGGGGCCGGCTCGCGCTCGAGCAGCCCGGCCTCGTCCAGTGCGCTCACGTGCTTGGCCACCGCCTGTCGGCTGATTGACAGCCCGGCGGTGAGCTCGGGAACGCTCGTGCTCCCCTCGCGCAGCAGCGCCTCCACGATCCAGCGGCGGGTCGGGTCGGCGAGCGCGGCGAACACGCGCCCAGGGTCTTCGCTCAAGCGGCTACCAACGCGAAGCTCGCGGCCAGCATCGCGAGTGGCAGGAAGGGGGCGCTCTCGGTCACGATCACGCGTGCACCAGCGGGCGCCGCCACGATCAGGAATTCCACGCTCGTCGGCTGCTCTCCCTCGCGCGACCAGCTCCACACGAGTCGGTGCGGCTCCTCGGCGTGCTCCACCACGACCTGTCGATCGGGCTCATCCAGCCAGCGCTCGCGTCCCTCTTCGCTGGCCAGCGCCTCCCACACATCCTCAGGGGTGGCCTCTACCTCGACCTCTCTGCATACCGACATGCGTACCTCCTATGACAACCAAATGGTTGCTATTGTCTTTGACAACCGCAAAGTTGTCGAAAGGATAGCCAACATGCCACTGGTTCCGATGGTCGTCGAGCAGAGCGCGCGAGGCGAGCGCTCGTTCGACATCTATTCCCGACTGCTGAACGAGCGCATCGTCTTCATCGGCACGCCAGTCGACGATCAGGTGGCCAACCTCGTGGTCGCGCAGCTGCTGCACCTCGAGAGCGAGGACCCCGACAAGGACGTCTCGCTCTACATCAACTCTCCCGGAGGGGTGGTCTACTCGGGCCTGGCCATCTACGACACGATGCAGTTCATCAAGCCCGACGTGCAGACGATCTGCTTCGGCGTGGCCATGAGCATGGGCTCGCTGCTGCTGGCCGGTGGTGCTCCGGGCAAGCGGATGTCTCTGCCCAACAGTCGCATTCTCATCCACCAGCCCTCCGGCGGCTTCGAGGGCCAGTCGACCGACATCGAGATTCACGCACGCGAGATCATCGAGCTGCGCACGCACATCGACGACGTCTACGCCCGCCACACAGGGCAGTCGCTCGAACGCGTGCACGAGGACATGGAACGCGACCGCTTCTTCACGGCTGAGCAGGCCAGGGAGTACGGCCTGATCGATCGGGTGATCTCATCGCACGAGCTCACACGCGTTCCCACCGGCTTTGGAGCGGCCGGCGGCGAGGGCTGAGTGGAGATCCACTGCGGTAACTACCCGCCTTGGCTGTGGACATCCACGGCCCAGCGATAGCCCCAAGCTGCCGTTGATCGAGGAGAGATGAATGCTGTTCGCCTCACGCACAATGCGGTCAGGAGCTATCGCCGGTTGCGCCCCGAGGAGTCGGCCGGCGGCGCCTACAGGGCACTGCTGAAGGCCTGCGCACAGGCGCCGCTGTGCGAGGAGCCGCCGAGTTGGCTGCGCCACGTCGACAACAGCAACGACGGCTACCTGCTCTTGCACGACGGGCTCGCAGCCGTACCCGTGAGGCACGGGCGAGGGGTCGCCTGCCTGATCGACCCGGCTCGCAGGTCAGGGGGCTTTCGCTCCCAGGGTGGTTAGCGTTTGCGGCGCGGACGGGACCGCCCAGATCATCCGTACACTTCCGTACGGTTCGGTACGGATACGATATAATCTGCACATGGTCACGATCAAAGCCGAGGACGTGCGGATTCCCCTAGGGGCGCGAGAGGCGGTGGGAAGGCACGAGGAAGTCGTGGTTGTGAACCGCGAACGCCCTGTCTATGTAATCGCCCACCCCGACGATCGTCGCGGCCCTTCTTCGCGCCGTGGGCGACCGTTGCGAGATGCGCTATCTCTTCTCGCACAAGCCGCACCACCGGACCCGGAGTTCGTCGAGGACATGGAAGCCGTCCTTGGCTCGATAGGGCCAACGCCGCCTGATCCGTGGGCACGGTCCTAGACACCACCGTCTTCATCGAGCTCGAGCGTTCGATGGAGAAGATGCCTGCTGAGCGAGCAATGACTAAGGTCGCCGAGCGTCTGGAGGTTGCCCTCGGGGAGGGAGAGGAAGTTGGAATTGCTGCAGTCACAGCCTCAGAGCTCTTGCACGGCGTACACCGAGCAACTGCCAAGCATCGTGCTCGGCGGGAGGCTTTCGTGGAGGCTGTGATCTCCGTGTTTCCCTCGCTCTCGTTCGATCTGCTTGCGGCACGCGTTCATGCGAGGCTGTGGGCGGGGCTGGTCTCCTCAGGTGCCGAAGTCGGGGCTCATGATCGGCTGATCGCAGCTACGGCTATGTCCGTGGGCTGGCGCGTCGGGACTGCAAACACGCGCCACTTCGACCCTATCCCAGGCTTGGATGTAGTCACGATCAACTTGGCGCAGGCGTGACGAGAATGTCGGAGCAACCGACCCTCTACGCGATCCCCGGCTCGCACGCCTGCCGGTCAGCCACGCTGATGCTCGAGCACAAGGGGCTCGACTACCGCCGCGTGGACCTGTTCACGGGGTTGCACCCGTTCCTGCTGCGGACCAAGGGGTTCGCCGGCCACGCCAAGCCGATCCGCCAGGTGGACGGCAGGACGCACCCCATGCTCGCGATGCTCGACCGCGGCGGAACGGTGCCGGCCCTGTTGTGGGACGGCGAGCGCATCCAGACGAACCACGAGATCGCGCGCTTCCTCGATCGGGTGGGCGAGTCTTCGCCCCTCGTCCCTGCCGATCCGCAGCTCCGAGCCGAGGTCGAGGAGGCGGAGCGGTGGGGCGATGAGGACTTCCAGATGGCGGCCCGTCGGATCGCCTTGGCGGCCTCCGCGCACGGGCTGGACGAGTTCTACGACCGCGCCAACAGCGGCCCCCTCGGCCCGCTGCTCGCACCGCGGGAGTCCGTGCGCGTTCTCGCTTCGGCCGGCGCGCGTCTCAGCTTCAAGGTAAGGCGAGGCAACGAGCAGCAGCTGCTGGAGGTGCTGCCTGGGATGCTCGACGGGATCGACGCCTGGATCGCGGCAGGTGTGCTTGGCGGCGAGGAGCTGAACGTCGCGGACTTCATGATCGTGCCGAGCCTCGCCCTGCTCTGCTACTCACGCAAGCTGCGCCCGGTAATCGCCGCGCGTCCCTGCGGCGCGTTGCTGGAGCGAGTGCTGCCGCTCAGCTGACGGCAGGCGTCGCCGTCCGCCGCGCGATCTCCTCGCGGACCAGGGGCGCGACCTCGGTGCCGAACAGCTCCATCGAGCGCAGCACGTCCGCATGTGCGACCGCGCCCACGCTCATCTGAGCGATGTAGCGGTCATTGCCGAACAGCTCGTGCTCGTAGAGGATCTTCTCGGCCACCTGCTCGGGCGAGCCCGCGGCGACTGCACCGTCGGGTGCGCGCAGCGCCTCGTATTGAGCGGCGCCGGCCGGCGGCCAGCCGCGCTCGCGTCCGATGCGGTTCATCATCGCCAGGTACGGCGCCGCAAAGGCGGCGTCGGCCTGCGCCGAGGTGGCGCCCACGAAGGCGTGCGTGTTGATCGCAAGGCGCGTTGCGGAGGGGTCGTGGCTGGCTTGCCGAGCTGCCTCCCTGTAGAGCTCGACCAGTGGAGCGAAGCGCGCGGGCTGCCCGCCGATGATCGCAATCGTGAGCGGTAGCCCGAGCTTCCCCGCCCTGATTACAGACTCGGGCGAGCCGCCAACGGCGACCCAAACGGGCAGCGGGTCCTGCACCGGCCGAGGCCACACACCGGCGTCTGTGAGCGGCGGGCGATGGCGCCCGGACCAGCTCACCTTGGCCTGCTTGCGGATCTCGAGCAGCAGCTGGAGCTTCTCCGCGTAGAGCTCGTCGTAGTCGTCGAGGTCGTACCCGAACAGGGGGAAGGACTCCGTGAACGATCCCCGTCCGGCCATGATCTCGGCGCGGCCGCCCGACAGCAGGTCGACCTCGGCAAAGTCCTGGAAGACGCGCACCGGGTCATCGGAGCTGAGCACTGTGACCGCGCTCGAGAGGCGGATTCGCTTCGTCGTGACGGCCGCCGCTCCCAGCACCACAGCCGGCGATGAGATGAGGAAGTCAGGACGGTGATGCTCGCCGATGGCGAACACGTCTAGGCCGAGCTCGTCGGCCAGCTGAACCTCCTCCATCAGCTCGCCCATCCGCTGCTGAGGGCTCACCCCGCTGGCCAGGTCGGCAAAGGTTGCGAGTCCGAGTTCCACCCATTGAGCATACACCAAAGTAGTTGCGCGCACAACGACTAGCGTGTCGGCCCTGCGGGTACGGATAGGCCTATCGTTGCCGCCTACAAGCGCCTCGCCTACCGGCTCGGCGCCCGAGCATCAGGAGTGATCGAGATCGAGAACAGCGCTGTGGGCAACTGGGTGATGGACTTTGCAGACGGCTCGCGCGAGCTGCGCGACCTGCTGGGGGGCAAGGGCGCCAATGTCGCTGAGATGACGCGCGTGCTCGGCGCCGAGCGCGTCCCCGCCGGCTTCACCATCACCACGGAGGCCTGCGTGGCCTACATGGACGGCGGCGATGGCGTCTTTCCCGACGGCCTCGAGCAGCAGGTCGCCTCTGCGCTCGAGCGCCTGGAGGCGCTCGCCGGTCGCTCGCTCGGAGACCCCCGCGATCCCCTGCTCGTATCCGTGCGCTCAGGCGCGCGTCAGTCGATGCCGGGGATGCTCGACACGGTGCTCAACCTCGGCCTCAACGACGAGACCGTGATCGGCCTGGCCGAGCGCTCGGGCAACGAGCGCTTCGCCTGGGACTCCTACAGGCGCTTCGCGCAGATGTTCGGCAACGTGGTCCTCGGCGTTCCCGGTGAGCGCTTCGAGCAGGCCATCGCCGCCGCCAAGTCAGCGCGAGGCGTGGAGCTAGACACCGAGCTCGACGCCGCCGCGCTGCGCGAGCTGACTATCCAGTTCCAAAGCTTCTACGAGTTCCCCCAGGATCCGCGCGAGCAGCTCGAGCGGGCCATCCGCGCCGTGTTCGACTCGTGGCAGGGCGAGCGGGCTGTGGCCTACCGGCGGATCAACCGCATCCCCGACCACTGGGGCACAGCGGTCAACGTCCAGCAGATGGTCTTCGGAAACCTCGGCGAGAGCAGCGGCAGCGGCGTTGCCTTCTCGCGCGATGAGCTCACGGGGGCGCCCGAGCCCTCGGGTGACTTCCTGCCCAACGCCCAAGGCGAGGATGTGGTCTCGGGCGTGCGCACGCCACGTGACATCCGCGAGCTGCGCGAGTGGCTGCCGGAGGTACACGAGCAGTTGATGGACATCCTCTCCAGGCTCGAGCGCCACTACGGCGACATGCAGGACACCGAGTTCACCGTCCAGGACGGCCGCCTGTACATGCTCCAGACGCGCAACGCCAAGCGGCCCGCTCAGGCCGCGGTGCGCTTTGCCGTCGACGCAGTCACAGAGGGCCTGCTCGACACCGAGCAGGCGATCGCCACGATCGACCCGGCGTCCCTCGACGCGCTGCTGCACCCAACGTTCGATCCGAGCGTCGACTACGAGGTGCTGGCAACAGGCGTGGCCGCCTCACCGGGCGCGGCCAAGGGCGAGATCGTCCTCAGCGCCCCCGAGGCTGTCCAAGCGGCGGCCGACGGACGCGAGGTCATCCTCGTGCGCTCCTTCACCGAGGCCGACGACGTCGCCGGCTTTCATGCCGCCAAGGGGATCCTGACCAGCGAGGGAGGCAAGGCGAGTCATGCCGCGCTCGTCGCCCGCGGCATGGGCCGCCCGGCGGTGACGGGCGCGAGCGCGATCGAAGTCGACCTCGCCGCGGGCGAGGTGCGCGTGGGCGAGCGCACGCTCCACGCCGGCGATCGCATCGCCATCGACGGCAGCCTCGGGCGCATCACGCTCGAGGACGTGCCGCTGGTGGAGCCGCAGGTCTCAGAGCAGTTCCAGACGGTTCTGGGGTGGTGCGACGAGCTGCGCACGCTGGGCGTGCGCGCCAACGCCGACACCCCTGAGGACGCCGAGAAGGCGATCGAGCTGGGGGCCGAGGGCATCGGCCTGTGCCGCACCGAGCACATGTTCCTGGGTGATCGCCAGCCGCTGATGGCGGCCGTGATCATGGCCGAAGACGACGCTTCTCGTGAGCGGGCCATCGAGCAGCTGCGTCCCCTGCAGGAGGCCGACTTCGAGCAGATCCTGCGTGCGGTCGAGGGCCGTCCGGTGACAGTGCGCCTGCTCGACCCGCCCCTGCACGAGTTCCTGCCGCATCCTTCGGACTTGCCCGAGGGCTCGGCAGCCCGCCGGCGAGTGGAGCAGTTGCAGGAGTCGAACCCGATGCTGGGCACGCGCGGCGTGCGCCTGGGGATCCTGTTCCCGGCCCTGTATGAGATGCAGGCCCGTGCGCTGTTCGCCGCCGCCGCCCGCGTGCCCGGCTCGCTGATCGAGGTGATGGTGCCGCTGGTCGCTTACGAGCGCGAGCTCGCCCTGATGCGTGAGCTGATCGAACGCGTGGCCGAGCAGGAGGGCGAGGCCAGGCACCTGATCGGCACGATGATCGAGCTTCCCCGCGCCTGCTTCCAGGCGGACCAGATCGCCCGCGACGCCGACTTCTTCTCGTTTGGCACCAACGACCTCACCCAGACTGCGCTCGGCTTCAGCCGCGACGACATCGAGGGGCGCGTGCTCGCCCGCTACATCGACGTGAAGATCCTCGACCGCTCGCCGTTCGAGACGCTCGACACCCCCGGCGTGGGGCAGATGGTGCGCATGGGCGCTTGGCTCGGGCGCTCGGCCAAGCCCGAGCTCAAGCTCGGCGTGTGCGGCGAGCACGGCGGCGATCCTGACTCGATCGACTTCCTGCACCACTCGGGCATCGACTACGTCTCCTGCTCGCCCTACCGCGTGCCGATCGCCCGTGTCGCCGCAGCTCAGGCCGTTATCCGTGCGCGCTAGCCGCCTCGCCCCACAGCGTGGCGAGCAGTGAGCGCGATCCGCCGTGGTCGCGGTGCTCGCACAGATACACGCCCTGCCACGTCCCCAGCGCAAGGCGCCCGGCGCTGACGGGGATCGAGAGCGAGGCTCCCAGCAGCGAGGACTTGATGTGGGCGGGCATGTCGTCGGGCCCCTCGAACGTGTGCGTCCAGTAGGGGGCGTTCTCCGGGACCGCCCGGTCGAAATAGGCGTCGAAGTCGCGGCGCACGTCGGGGCTTGCGTTCTCACCCAGTGTGAGCGCGGCCGAGGTGTGGCGCAGGAACAGGTGCAAGATGCCCACCGACAGCTCGCCCAGCTGGGGCAGCGCCTCGATGACGTCGTGTGTGATCAGGTGAAAGCCGCGTGGGCGCGGCGCCAGCCCGATCTCGCTCTGAGCCCACATCGCGGGAACGCTAGCGGGGCGGGGTCGCCTCTAGCTTCCGCTCGTCATCTTCTTCCACTCGGCCTTGTGCGCGCGCTTCGCGGCCTGGTAGTCGATGAGCGCCTGTGGCGAGTCCACGTCCCCGAGCGTAGGGTGCGGCGGTACAAGGGTCCTGGCCTTCGCCAGTTTGTAGCGTTTGGCGAGCACCGACCCGAGCGCCTTGACCTTCATCTCGCCAAAGCCGGGCAGCCCTTCGATGTTTGCGCGCAGCTGGTTCCCGTTCTTGGCGTCCTTCCACACCCGCTCGGCTTCGCCTCCGTACTCGGCACAGATGTGCGCCGCGAGGTCGTGGACTCGCTCGGCCATTTTGGACGGGAAGCGGTGGACCGCCGGTTTCTCGCGGAACACCGTATCGAGGTCGATCGCGGCAAGCTCCGCCGGGTCGAGGGTGCCGACCCGTTCCAAGATTGCCAGGGGGCCGGAGAATGCCTTAGGGACAGAAACCTGTTGATCGAGGCTGAAGCCGATCAGCAGCGCCATCGGATCCTTAGCGATCAGCTCGTTGGCCTCGTCGGAGTTGGTGAAGTAGAGGCGGTCGGGCACGCTGGGCAAATCTAGCGCTCCACCAGCTGGAAGATGGGGATGACGCGCCCAGCCCTCCCGGCCTCCTCGCGGTAGTGGGCGTACTCGGGGAACACGCGATCGGCGAGCTCCCACAGCCGCTGGCGCTCGGCCTCGTCCTCCACAAGCTCGGCCCGAGATGGCACACCCCCGTACACGACCTCAGGATGGGCCAGGAGGTTGTAGTACCAGGCGGGGTGGGTGGGCCAGCCCCGCTTCGAGGCCACGATCGTCACCCGCTGGCCATCGTGGAAGTACAGCGTGGCGTTCCTCCGTGGCTCGCCTGTGCGCGCCCCCCGCGACTCGAGCAGCGCCACGGGGAGCGGACCCGCGCTGCTCAACCGTCCGCCCGAGAGCTTCAACAGCAGCGGGTCGAGCTTCCACGCCACGTTGATCGAGAACGAGGCGCCGAATCTGCTTGCGGAGAGTCGGGCCAGGGCGTAGTACAGGCGTCCCCGCCGCGCATGCGGGTCCACGTGGGGCAGCCTTCGAGCAGCGGCCATGGTGGCTCTGAGCCTACCTACATACCTGGGCTCGCATGCGAGCCGGCCGCGGCGAGGTACAGGATCGCCTGGGTGCGTGCGACGGCTGCCACTGCCGCATCGGGCGGCAGCAGCTCGGGATGGTGCAGTGGGCGCTTGTGGAAGCCCTCGGCTCCGTCGAGTCCTACGAAGGCCATGGTCAGCGGGGCCAGCTCGCCAAAGAACGCGAAATCATCCGACCCGCACGAGCGCCACTCGTGGGCGAGCCCCAGGCCGATTGAAGGGAGCAGGGCTCGCGCGGCCCCCACGATCTCGGCGTCGTTCTCGAGCGCGGGCTCGCCGACGCTCGTGGTCAGTCGTGCCACGCAGCCGTTGGCGGCGGCGATGCCCGAGGCCACCTCTGCCACCAGCTCGAGCAGCGTGCGGCGATCCTCAGACATGTGGGCGCGGAGTGCCAGCCGTGCCCGTGCGTGAGATGGGATCACGTTCTCTGCGCTTCCCCCCTCGATCACGCCGACGGTGAGCACAGCTGGATTGAGCGGGTCTATTCGCCTCGTCACCTGGGCATGAAGTGCGACGACCACCTGCGCGAGGGCGAGGATCGGATCGCGGCCGTGGTGGGGATAGGCGCCGTGGGAGGGCTCGCCCTCGACCACGATCTCCACGATGTCGCACGAGGCATTGACCACGCCCGGGTCGAGCGCCGCGGTGCCCCACGGCAGCTCGGGATGCACGTGGACTCCCACCACTGCCGCAAGCGAGCGGCCCGCGAGCTCGCCTTCGGTCAGTTCCTGGGCGCCAGACGGGTAGGCCTCCTCGCTGGGCTGGAACACGGCCAGCAGCGGGGCGGGGAGCTCATCGCCCAGCCGGTGTGCCGCTCGCACGAGCGCTACCAGGGCGGCCATGTGCACGTCGTGCCCGCAGGCGTGCATCGTGTCGCCGGTGGCACTGAATGGAGCGCCCGTGCGCTCGTGCACGGGCAGCCCGTCTAGCTCGGCGCGCACAGCCACCGCTCCAGCGCCAACGCTGCCGATGAGGGCGAGCCGTCCCGTCCCCGCTGCACCAATGCACTCCACGGGCATTGCCGCCGCGACCGTGGCTGCGGTCCACTCCTCGGCGTGGGCAAGCTCGGGTCGGGCGTGCAGGTGCCGGCGCAGATCGATCGCGGCCGGGAGCTCCCGCTCGACGCCGGCGAGCAGTCGCGCCGCGAGCTCGTCAGTAGATGGCGGCATAGCGCCGGCAGCTCTCCTCGAGGTCCTCGTCCCTCGCCGCCTGGATCTCAGCTCGCTTGACGCTCGTGTAGGTCTCATACAGCAGAGGGCTGAGCCATCCCCGGGCGACATCGTCCTCGTCGAGCGCCTGCAGGGACTGCTCGAGTGATTGCGGCAGCGCACCAACGCCATAGCGCGCCGCCTCGTCGGTGTCGAGTGTGGCGGGGTCGCGCTCGAGGATGGGTGGGGCCGGCAGCCGCGCCCGCGCTCCCTCCAGGCCGGCGAGCAGTATCGCGCCGAGGGCCAGGTGAGGGTTGGCGGCGGCGTCGGCGCCGCGGTACTCCAAATGCAACTGCGGCGCCGGATCGCCACCGCCGAGTGTCACCAATGGCGGGATGCGCAGCAGCGCCTCGCGGTTGCGCTGGGCCAGGCAGAGCGCGCCCGCGCTCCAGCGATGAGGAGCCAGGCGTGCGGCTGAGACGGGGCTCGGCGCCGTGAACGCGCTGAGTGCGCGTGCGTGGCGCAGGATGCCGGCTGCAAAGCTGCCACCCAGCTCGCTCAAAGATCCCGGGCGGGCGGCGTCGTAGAGCCGCGGACGCCCCTCGGTATCGAGCAGGTTGAGGTGGATGTGAACGCCGTTGCCCGCCTCTGCCGGGTCGAGCAGGGGGGTGAAGCTCGCGCGCAGGCCCAGCCCGCGGGCGATCTCACGCACGACCTCGCGCAGCACCACTGCGCGGTCGGCGCTAACCAGCCCCTCAGAGGGCGCCACGGGGATCTCGAACTGGTGGGCGGCATACTCGGGGAAGAACCGCTCGGGCTCCGTGCCGGCCTCCACCAGCGCGTTCATCACCTCGGTGGCAAACGGCTCCGCCTGGCGCTGTCCCTCGAGCGAGAAGGGGAGCGCGCTCGGCGTGTCGAGCAGCAATTGGAACTCATGCTCGAAGCTGGCCACGACTTCGGCTCCCAGCTCCGCCTCGACCGCTTGCAGTACGTCGCGCAGGAACTTCCGCGGGCAGCACTCCCACGGGCTGCCATCCGTCTCGACGACGTCGCACAGCAGCAGCTCCAGGGCACGATCGCCGCTTGTGCCCCCCACGCGGATGCGGGTGCTCGAGTCGGGCAGCAGGCGCAGATCGCCGATCGAGCCGAAGGGGTTGAGCTCGGCCACGGGGCCGAGCGGGGTGAGCACATGGTTGGCGGGCACCCAGCCGACGCCGGCCTCGAGCGCCACATCCAACTCGGAGGCGAACAGCGAGCGGCCACGGACGATTGCGCCGAGGTCGCAGCACACGAGCGCGACCAGCTCGCCGCTGCTCACGTTGCCTCCCCGGGCGCGATCGTGCCGTTGTCCCACATCTCCTCGCGCAGGCCGAGTTGCTGGGCGCCCTCGCGCACCGCCATCGCATCCTCGCTTGCGACGACCGCGAGCACCCCTCCAGCGGGCATGTCGCGACGCTCCAGCGCCGCGGCGAGATGCTCCTGCGGCTGCAGGTGCACGCCGTGATCACCCAGCGAAGGGTAGGTGTCGGCCACCGTGTAGAGGATGCCCCCCGGACCGGAGATCCGTCCCACGATGCACACGAAATGCCCCACCCGCCAATCGGGCACCGGACCGGTTTGCTCGCCGTCGAGAAGATAGGCGAGCAGCTGGCTGGCGCTGGGATGCGAGCCCCACAGGTGATGCGTGGCCAGGTTCGCAATCAGCGTCGCTGGACGGTCGAGGTGCTCGACCAGCTCATATAGCCCCCCGAGAGTGTCGCCGGTCCATGGGCCAGCCAGTGCGATCGCGATCAGCCTGCCCTCCGAGCGCGCCTCGAGCGCGCTCTGCACGCCCGCGGCCGTCGTCCCCGACACATCGGAGTCCTCGATCGTTGGAATCGCCAGCCGATAGTCACGGCGACCACCTTCGCCATGTGGCAGCACACCGGCCTCGCGCGTGCCCGACACGACGCTCCCGGCAGCCAGCGCGACCGCGTCCTGGTCGAGCGGATCGCCAGCGTGCTCGGTGAGTCCGGCGGCCTGCAGCGCGAGCGCCCCGCAGAACGCTCCGCAGAGATCGTCGCGCTGGGGGAGCTCACGGGCATGCACCTCGAGTAGACGCTGCGCGCCTGGAAGCAGCGTCATCGCGAGCGTGGCCGGGCTCCCCATCGCCTCAATATACGGCCGCCGAGCAGCAGCTCGCACGCCTGCTCAGGGCTGCGGCGTGCGTGGGGCGTAACGGTGGTGGAGCATTAGCGCGTTGCCGTCAGGGTCGGCGAAGAAAGCCATGTGGCAGACGCCCGTGTCGAACGTATCGCCGGCAAAGCCCACTCCGCGTGCCTGGAGCTCCGCGCGTGCCTGCTCCATGTCCTCCACGTGCAGCGCGATCGCGTTGGCGCTCGGCTTGTACTCGAGCCCCATCTTCTCCGGGTCGATCACGCTGAGCGTGAGGTTGCCCGTCTCGAACTCGGCGTAGCCCCGCTCCTTCATGTAGGCGCTGCGTGGCAGCCCGAGCGTGGTGCCGTAGAACTCCACGGCGGCGTCGAATGAGCGGGTTGGAACGGACACGAAATCGACGCCGGTGATCAGCTGCGAGTTGGTTGTCATCGCTGAGGTCTCCTTGTTCTGGATGGGGAACTTCTACAGGGTACGGCCACCAAGTGGCGGTGCTCTACGGACGGTGACTGCAGAGGAGCCGCAAGTGGGAGACAACTACTTGAACCGTCTTGACAATGCCGATACGCGCTGCGATAGTCGCTCGCCTGGACCTCGCCGGTTGGTCACCCGGGCGGCGGGTGTAGATAGTCGACAACGGACGGTAGCCGGTCGGAGACTCGGTATTGTCATTAATTGACGCATAGGGGTCGAGCGCTTTGAGACGTATCACGACACTTGCAGTGGCGCTGTTTGCTTTCTTCGCCTGCGGCCTGCTCGCCTCGGCGTCTGCACTGGCGGCCCACGAATACTTTGCGACGATAACATCGGTGACGGCCACTGGCGAAAACCATACGTTCATCGCCGGGGAAGCCACAATCACCTGCAAAAAAGCCGAATTCAAATGGACGGGCACCGAAGGTGCCCACTCCGTCCTAGACGTTACTCCCGCATACAAAGAATGCAAAGCATTCGGAACCGGCGCTCTTGTAACTGTCGTCGAAAAAGCCCAGTTCGAATTCGGCGCCCCGACAGAAGTAAAAGTAAGCGAATTTTCGATGAAAGCGTCGATCATCGGGGAAGCGACTGCAAAGCTGCGAGTCACGGTGACGATTGGCTCCGAAAAATGTGAAGTCTCCTTCCCGGTGCAGAAACTCATGGGCGAAGCCACCCGCTTCATCAACAATGTGGAAGGAACGGGCGGGGAAGTGAAAGCCAAAATCGAAGGCATCAGCTACACCAGCAACAGCGAATGCAACGGCAAAGTTCCCGCATCGGGTACCAACGGCAAGTATGAAGGCAACGCACACGAGACGGGAATCACCGTCAAATGAGAGGCTCGGGACCTGGGATCGTCAGCTCCGTCGATGAGATCTGCCGTTGAAGGCTCTCGGAGCCATCCGGGATGTCGAGGGATCTCCCGGCCGGGTGGCTGCGCACGAATCGTAGCGGCAGCTTAGACTCAAGCCGTGGCTCTGGATTGTAAGGCTGGTCCGGGAGGGGCCAGTGCTGCCGACGGGATACACCCGCGCCTCAGACGAGGGGTAGTTGCCCGCGCGCGTATGCCCTGGGTTGTACTCGTGCTCGCGGCTACAGTCGTCGCCGTGGCGGTCTGGTTTCCTCTCCCGGCGCTCGCTGCCATCGTCGATCCGAGTCCTCCCGAACCAGCCCCTCCCGGTCTTCCCGACGGACGCGTCTATGAGTTGGTCTCTCCGCTCGAAAAGGGCGGTAGCGAAGCCGGGCTCCTCAGCGGCGGCGAAGGGGGATACGGCCTGAGTACTGCGGACGGCGAACGCGTGCTCTACGCGAGTAGCGGCGCGATCGGACAGGCCGGCAGCGGGGTCGACAACTTCTCGGTCTCCGAACGCACCCCCACTGGATGGCGTACGAGCTCAGCGGTACCCCAGCCTGTCCCGTCCGCCGGGGAACGCGATCCGATCGAGTTGAGCGACCCGACCTCGCTGCTGGCGTCTGTAGATCTCCGCAGCGTCGCCTTCACGGCCACCAACCCGTTCGCGCCCAGCGGCCTGAACTTCGCCAACCCGAAATTCGCGTTCGGCAGTTTCTACCTCTCGAATGGGGGAGGCCCGGCAATCTGGATTGGGGCGCCCACCGCCGAATATCCCGTGCCGGCGCTCGAAGAAGTGAAGGAACAATCCGACCTCGCGCTGGTCGGAGCATCGCCGGACCTCAGCACCATCTACTTCGAGTACTACGGGACGCTCATCCCGGCAGACGAACCACGCGTCCCCGCGGTTGCCGGGGGGAACCTCCATGCGTGGGGGCTCTACGAATGGCATGAAGGGCATCTGAAATCCGCGGGTCTCCTGCCCGCCGGCGAAGCAGCGCCCGGAGAAGTCGAGGACCCGTACGGTGCGGTCGCCGCCGGCATCGGCAACAGCCCGGTGAACGCCACCGCGCCCGACTACGACAACGAGGTCTCCCAGAGCGGAAACACGCTCCTGTTCGTCAGCCCAGGTCCCGAAGCTTCGCCTGGGCAACCGTCCCAGCTCTACGCACGCCTGGACGGGAATAGGACGGTGCTGGTGTCCCGCTCGGAGCTCACCGGCAAAGCGGCGACACACGGCGTTGTCGCAAGCGTCGGCCTGAGCCAATCCGCGTCGACATTTTACGCGTATGGCTCGCCTGACGGATCTCGCGTCTTCTTCGCCAGCGAAGATCAGCTGACGGCGGACGCACCGGCCGACACTTCGATCAAGGAGTACGAGCTCAACCTCCAGAGCGGCAGCCTCACATACCTTCTCGGCGTGACCCAGCCTGTCATCGCCTCCTCGCAGGACGGCAGCGTGCTCGTCTTCGACGACACGAGGACCCACGGCAACGAACTCGCCATCTGGGATGGAGGCCATGTCACGGACATCACAGCGCTTCCAGGCGAAGGCCTCTATGTGACGCCTGTGCGTTTCGCTGGAGGGAACTCGTCCCTGATCTTCAGCACCAACGCGAGCGTCCCTGGCTTCAACGACGGCGAAGGCTATGCCGAGGTCTACCGCTATGAACTGGCATCGACGAAGCTGACGTGCATCTCCTGCCCTCCCAAAGGCGTGCCCCTCATGGGCAACGCAGAGCTCTCGAACGACGCACTTCACCACCCCATCAAACTGGTCGGCGACAGCCGGTCCGTTACCGAAGACGGCAGAGAGATCTTCTTCGACACACCTGCTCAGCTGGTGCCGCAGGATCAGAACGGAGTGCGCGACGTGTATGAGTGGCATAACGGCATGCTGTCGCTGATCTCCTCCGGCGCGGGCACCACCGAATCGCTGTTCCTGGACAACAGCCCATCGGGCAACGACGTCTTCATCGCCACGCAAACGAACCTCACGGGAAGCGACACTGACGGCGGCTACGACGTCTACGACGCTCGCGTTGGTGGCGGCTTCCCCACTGCGAGTTCCGCGGCAGCCTGCGCTCGCGATTGCGCCGGCAGCGAAGGCGGCGCCTCACCCCCGAGCGCCCTGGCCAGCACGATCCCGCTGGGTCCCGGCGAACAGCTTGCGCCGCCCCCACTCGGGCACACGGTGGCGCCACCCACACGTGCACAGAAGCTGGCGAGAAGTCTAAAGGCCTGCAGGAAAATAGGACACAGGCGCCGGGGCGCCTGCGAACGCAAGGCCCGGCAGCGCTACGGCAAGCATCGGGGAGGCGGACGAGCCTAATGGGGCGGGGATGACCGTGGGGAGGCGCTGGAGAGGTGCGCTGGCGGGGCTCGTCTGTGCCCTCGCCGGGGTGTTCTCGTGCGTGCAGACGCCGGCCTTTGGGGTCGGTTTCGGCATCGAACCCGGCTCGTTCGCCACCACGCTCTCGGGTTCGCGGGCCGGAGAACACGCGGACCTCACCACCACGTTCACCCTCAACCAGGAACCAGCCAACCACCCGATCGGATACCTGAAGGGCCTACAGCTGAATCTGCCTGCTGGCTTCACGGGAGACCCATCCGCCACTCCCCGGTGCAACATGGGTGACGTGGTGAAGGACCTCTGCCCTGAGAGCGCAGCCGTCGGTGTCGCCAAAATCGGGACCTCCGCTCCGCCGCTGCTAACAAAGGTCAACCACAGCACGGTGCTCATCTACAACATCGCGCCGTACGCGAACGAGCCGGCGGCGTTTGGCTTCGATAGCGGCAGCCTGGCGGTGCGGCTCGATGCGGGGCTGTCAGCCAAAGACCAATACGGGCTTTCCCTCCGGGCGACCGACGTCTCCGACGCCGAGCCGCTGGTCTCGGCCGATATCACGTTGTGGGGCTTTCCGGCGGAGCACAACGGACCGGGTCCGCTGGAAACCACCCAATGCCGCATCAACGAAGAAATCGGGGAAGAAGAATGCGCCACCTATGGAGAACCAGGTAGCGAACCCAAGCTTCCGCTGCTGACCAACCCGGTCTCCTGCAGCCAGTCCATCTCGAGCTTCCTGGCTGTGGACTCCTGGCAGGAACCGGGCCCGTTCCCGCTGGAAGCAGGCACCGTCAGCGCAGCAACCGAATGTGGCGGTCTCAGCTTCGAACCCTCGATTTCGCTGTCACCCACGAGCGCAGTTGCGCGCGAGCCCACCGGATATGCCGTGACGGTGAAGCTGCCGGCCGATCACGAACCGGCTGCGCGCGCCGGCGCGGATCTGGAAAGCGCGGAATTTCGACTGCCTTCCGGAACCGTTGTCTCTCCGTCAGCAGGTAAGGGGCTACAGGCCTGCTCGGAATCACAGTCCAAGATGGAAGCTGCAACCGCGCTGCCTGTGCCCTTTCCCGCGCCGGCGAGCTCAGCCGAATGCCCGCCTGCCTCCCAGATCGGCACGGTGGAAATCAAGACGCCGGTGCTCGGCGAACCGATGACGGGCCAGCTCTACCTCGGTGATCCGGAATGCTCGCCGTGCACCTCACGTGACGCGCAGGAAGGCAGGATGTTGCGGCTGCTCGTTCAGGCCGCGGGCTCTGGAGTGGTGGTCAAGCTCAAGGGCTATCTGTCGGTCCAGGAAGGATCAGGCCTCATAGCCGCAGTCATCGCCAGAAGTCCCGAGTTGCCGGTGGAAGAACTGAAGCTCATCTTCGACGGCGGTTCCACCGCGCTCCTGGCCAACCCCTCCGAATGCACAGCTCCGCTGCGCGGCAGCGGGTCGCTCACCCCATACAACACCGAAACGCCCACCGAAGTCTCGAGCGCGCCGTTTCAGCTCACCGGCTGCGGCGCATCCCAGTTCGCTCCTGGCTTCAATGCCGGGACCGTCGCGAACCAGGCGGGCGCACCCAGCCCGGCGGTCGTGACAATCACGCGCTCCGATCAGGACCAGAGCCTTGGGCGCTTCACCGTGCGGATGCCCCCCGGCCTGCTGGGCCTGCTGTCCAAGGTGCCCGCCTGCCCCTCACCTGTCGCACAGCAGGGCGCCTGTCCGTCGCAGAGCGAAATCGGCTCGGTGGCGATTTACGCCGGACCGGGCGAAAGCCCGTTGAACCTCAGCGGCAAGGTGTTCCTCACCGGCCCATATGCGGGAGCGCCGTTTGGCCTGTCGATCGTCACGCCCGCACAGGCCGGCCCGATCGACCTGGGCACGATCAACATCCAGGCCGGCATCTACGTCGACCCCACAACCGCTGCGCTGACGATTGCAAGCGGCGAGGTCCCGCAGTCACTCGCCGGCATACCGCTGCAGATCAGGTCACTGAGCCTCGACATCGACCGCCAAGGCTTCATCGTCGATCCCACCGACTGTCGCCCACAGGCCATCTCCGCCGACCTGGCGAGCGCTCAGGGCACGGCCACGTCCGCCTCCCAGCACTACCAGGTGGCCGGCTGCGCAAAGCTCCCCTTCAAGCCGCAGCTGACGGCGCTCGCCGGCGCCAAGACGACCAGGCTCGGTGGCGCCTCCGTGCACCTCAAGCTCGCCTCGGGAACAGGGCAGGCGAACGTCAGCAAGGTCAAGATCGACCTCCCCAAGGCGCTCCCCTCGCGCCTGACCACCCTGCAGGGCGCCTGCCGCGAAGCCGTCTTCAAGACCAACCCCGCCAACTGCCCAGCGAGCTCCGTCCTTGGCACCGGCGCCATCACCACTCCCTTCCTGCGCGCCCTCATGACCGGTCCCGTCTACATGGTCTCCCACGGCGCCCGAGCGTTCCCCGATCTCGACGCCGTGGTCGAGGCCGAAGGTGTGACGCTCACGCTCGTGGGCACCACGGCCTTCACCAACGGCATCAGCTCCGAGGCCTTTCGCACACTGCCCGACGCACCCATATCCACGCTCGACTTGATGTTCCCCGCGAGCCCACACTCGGCCTTTGCCGCAAACGCCAATCTCTGCAAGCGGCCGCTGCCCATGCCCACCGAGCTGACCGGCCAGAACGGCGCCGTGGTCAAACAGACCGTCAAGATCGCCGTCTCCGGCTGTCCCGCGAAGCACGCCCGCCTGCAAAGAAAGGGAGCGAAGCCATGAGCTGGGACTTCTCCACAGATCTCGACTACCAGGCGCAGCTCGAGTGGATGGCCGAGTTCGTCCGCCGCGAGATCTGGCCCCTAGAGTCGATCTGGACCGAGCTCAGCCTCGACGGTCTGAGCGCCGCCATTGCTCCCCTCCAGGAGCAGGTCAAGGCCCGCGGCCTGTGGGCCACGCACCTTCCGCCCGAGCTCGGCGGCCAGGGCATGGGTCAGGTCAAGCTCGGCCTCATGCACGAGATCCTCGGCACCTCGCCCATCGCTCCCCTGGCCTTCGGCAACGCAGCGCCCGACTCGGGCAACTCCGAGATCCTGGCCATGGCCGGCACGGATGAGCAGAAGGATCGCTGGCTGCATCCGCTGCTCGCCGGCGATCTGCGCAGCGCCTTCTCCATGACCGAGCCAAACAGCCCCGGCTCAGACCCCACCCAGCTGCGCACCCGTGCCGTTCGCGACGGCGAGGAATGGGTGATCGACGGGCTCAAGTGGTTCTCCTCCAACGGCTCCATCGCCGACTTCCTGATCGTGATGGCCGTGACCAACCCCGATGCTCGGCCCTCGCAGCGCGCCTCCATGTTCATCGTGCCGGCCGACACGCCCGGGGTGGACATCCGTCGCGACGTGCCGACGATGGAGCACCCCTGGGAGCACTTCGGCGGCTACGGAGGGCACTCCGAAATCGGCTACGACTCGGTGCGCCTGCCCGCCGAGGCGTTGCTCGGCGCCGAGGGCGAGGGCTTCGTGCTCGCCCAGCAGCGTCTCGGTCCTGGGCGCATCCATCACTGCATGCGCTGGCTGGGCGTGGCCCGCAGGGCCTTCGACATGATGTGCGAGCGCGCCACCTACCGCCAGGCGCACGGATCGCTGTTGGCCGAAAAGCAGACCGTGCAGAACTGGATCGCCGACAGCGCCGCCGAGATGCAGGCCGCGCGGCTGATGACCCTGCATGCGGCCTGGGTCATGGACACCCAGGGCCACCGTGCCGCCCGCACCGATGTCGCCCTGATCAAGTTCTACGGCGCCAAGGTCCTGCACGACGTGGTCGACCGGGCATTGCAGCTGCACGGCTCGCTCGGCTACTCCACCGACCTGCCGCTCGAGCAGATGTATCGGTTCGCCCGCGCCGCGCGCATCTACGACGGGCCCGACGAGGTGCACCGCCAGAGCGTCGCCCGTCACATCCTCGGCGCCTACTCGCCGCCTGTGGACGGGATTCCCAGTGAGCACCTGCCCACACGTCGCGAGGCAGCGCGCGAGCGCTTCGCTCAGCTGCTCACTGCAGCCACGGCCGACGCTTGAGCGACCGCTGTCGACGACGCCCGTAGGCGGGTGCCTGCGGTCGATGTCTCTGACCGTCGCTGCTGAGGAGAATCGACAAAAGCCTCGATTTGCAGCGTAAATCCCTCGGCAAGTTGCAGGTGATTCGGGGCTTATCCCCGGCACGCTTGATATTTGGCGTGGTGCGTGCGAGGTTCGCAGCAGCGCGGTTCCTTCCGCGAATTCAAAGTACTCGCAGGTGAATGATGATTCCTGGACACAGCAGGACAGGCGATGGAGGGCTCTCCAGATGCAGGCAGCTGCGCTGAAGGCTTGTCGCGATGAGCCCGGTGGCCCGGCGTCGACGGGCTCTGGCCACGACGGCTCGGCCGCGCTCTCTCAGGTCGCCTGGACCCCCAGGGACGAGCTCGGCATCGCCGAGTGGTCCGCCGTCGGTCGGCGCTTCGGCGAGATCGGACGCTGCAGTCAATGGTGGCTGGGTGACTGGATCGCCTATGGCAACGTGCGCTTCGGCGAACGCTACTCACGCGCCGCCAAGCTGACCGGCTACGACGCGCAGTCGCTGATGAACATGGTCCACGTCGCGTCCCGCTTCGAGATCTACCGACGTCGGGAGAACCTGTCGTGGAGCCACCACGCCACCGTCGCCTCGCTCGACGTGGAGGGCCAGGAACACTGGCTCGCACGAGCGGCCGCCGAGCACATGTCCGTGGCCGACCTGCGCGTAGAGCTGCGCGGCAGGCGTCGGGGGTTGAAGGCGGTGGCAGATCGGGAGAGCACCCCAACCGTGGTCTGCCCCACCTGCGGAGGCGCCGTTCCTGTCACGCACTGACAGCTACGGCGCGCGGGCCCTTCTTGCGACGGATCGCGATGACGCGGGCTTCGTCGCCCGGCGCAAATGCGATCGCGCTTCGAGCCGGGCGCTCGGAGTCGGCGTTGGCCGCCTTCAGTTCCACCTCGCTCAGGACCGTCTGGATCACCCGCTTCATCTCCATCTGGGCAAAGCCCGCCGCCACACAGCGCCTGACCCCGCCACCGAAGGGGATCCACGTGTAGGTGCCGGCAGCGCGCTCGAGGAAACGCTCCGGTCGGAATCTGCGGGGCTGGGGGTAGATGTCCTCGCGCCTGTGCATCAGGTGAACGCTTGCCGCCACCAGCGTGCCGCCGGGAATGCGATAGCCGCCGAACTGCATCGGCTCGCGCAGCCTGCGCACCACCAGCGGCGCAGCCGGGCACAGGCGAAGCGTCTCCTTCACCACCGCATCCGTGTAGGTGTCCTCGCCGGCAAGCGACTCCTCGCGCACCCGTGCCAGCTTGTCGGGGTGGCGCAGCAGGCGCTCGAACGCCCACGCCAGCGACGTGGCTGTGGGCCCGTCTGATAGCAGGGTGATGATTTCGTCGCGTAGCTCGCTGTCGGTCATCGGCGTGCCGTTCGCGTCATAGGCCTGCTCGAGCATCGACAGGATGTCCCCGCCCTCGCCCTCCGTATCCGGCAGTGCACGACGACGGTGCACCTCCTCGAGCACCGAAGCCTCCACCGGATCCATCACCGCGCGAAAGCCCTCGCTCTTGAACACCGACCCTGCTCCAAAGGCGCTCAGCAGGGCGAGCCGGCGCGAGTCGTTCAGCCAGGCGGTGAGTCGCATCAGCTGCTTGCGCAGCGGCGCCAGGCGCTCGATCTCGCCGGCTCCGAAGACCGCCCGCATCACCACCTCCATCGTGATCGCCTGCATGCGCGGCCACAGCGACAGCGGCTCCCCCATGGGCCAGCGAGCGACCTCCTCGCGCACCACGTCGGACATGATCGTGTCGTAGCCCTTGACTCGCTCGCCGTGGAAGGCGGGCAGCATGAGCTTGCGGTGGGCCATGTGCGCGGGCTCGTTGAGCAGCATCATCGAGCTCGGCCCGAGCAGCGGCTCCAGCACCGGGTTCGTCTCGTCCGCTCCCACGCTCAGCATCTCCGCCGGCGCCGTGAACAGACGGCGGACATCCTCGGGGTCGCTGAGGATGATCCACGGGCTCCGGTGGCGGATACGCAGCGTGAACACATCCCCGTAGCGCCGACCGCAACGTTCCATGAACGGCAGCGGTCGCAGCGTCCATCCGACGGCCTGGAGCGGTGTCGGGATTCGTGGTCCGGGCGGCAGCCCGTCATGCCCGATGTCGCTCATCCCCGTATCGAGCAAAGGCCTGCCGCCGCCCGTCTCACCGTCCTCGAGCATGTTCGAAGTTGCGTGAGCGGACATCACCCGACTTATAATGGCGATCCAGTCCCGACTAGGCAAACTGCGTTCAACAATGGGCGGGGAGCCTCTCGCGACCGAGGCACCAGTGCCTTAATCGGTTCAAAGGGCCGGCCTTAAACGCCGGAGATCCGGGTTCGAGCCCCGGCTGGTGCATCACAGGAGACTTTGACAATGGATCCAGAATGCTTACAGCCATCAATCTATTCGACTACTTGGAGGCGTCGGCCGAGCAAGGCGGAGCTGCTGAGCATTGGGCGGCGCGGACGCCCGCGCGCCCCAATCGCGACTTCGACATCAAGCTCGTGCCGCGCTCGTCTGGGTGGCAGGACGACCCCGGCGCCCTGGAGGCCCTGCGGCGTATAGAGGCCGAGCCTTGGGTCGGCGGCCTGACCCGGCGCGAGAACGGGGTCGAGCTGCGGATCGACGACAGCTGGATCGAAACCGTCGGCGCTTCGCTCTACGAAGGCGACGGCGGGGACGAAAGCCTCGGTGACCTGGCGCGCGGGCAGCGCTACGCGGTGCAGTTCTGGGACGCCAACGCCACCAAGGCCCTACACGCCGGGCACCTGCGCAACCTCGCAATTGGAAACGCACTGGCCGCCGCCCTCACCCAGGCCGGCGCGCAGGTCGAGCGCCGCAGCCTGATCGCCGACGCCGGACGGAGCATGGGCGAGGCCATGGCCGGGGTCATGAAGAGCGGCCGGCACGCTCAGGCATGGCCAGACAGAAACGAGAAGAGCGATCATTTCGTCGGTTGTTGCTACGCCGAGTACGTGGCCGCGGGACGCGCCATCAACGGCAACGGCGCCGTCGAGCACCCCGAGGACTCGCTTACGCGCGAGCTCAAGATGCACCACGACGAGGCCGACGACTTGCTGCGCCGCGTGCTCAGCGGCGATCGCCAGGCGCTCGAGCTCTGGTACAAGACCCGCGCCTGGGTCATCTCCGGCCAGCGCAAGACGCTGGCGCGCCTGGGAATCCCCTTCGACAGGGTCTTCTTCGAGTCCGACTTCCTGTCCGAGATCGCCGAGCTGGGCGACTTCGGCCTGCGCGAAGGGCTGCTCGAGCGCCGCGAGGACGGGGTCGTCATGTACGCCACCGGCCGCGAGGACTTCGACGAATTCCCGCTCCTGCGCGGCGGCGACGACCTGCCCACCCAGCACATGCGCACGATGGCCTTCTGGGTGGCCGCGCCAGAGCTCGAGGGCATCACCTCGGTACAGGTCTGCGGCACCGAGTGGGTGCCCCACGGCGTCTGCCGGCGCCAGCTGATGGCCGAGCTGATGCCCGATCGCACCGAGCCGCAGCATCCAAACCACGAGATCTACCACGGCATGGTCTCGCGCCAGAAGCGCGCCCTGGCCTCCAGCGAGGAAGGGGCGCTGCTGATCGATGAGCTCACCGAGCGCCTGGAGGGACAGATCGAGCACGACGCCTACGGCCCCGAGGTGATTGCCAAGCTCGGCTCGGCCGAGCGCGTGGCCGCGACCGTTGCCCTCGGCTACTTCCTCACCCGCCCAGTCGCCCAGCACATCGACTTCGACCCCGAGAAGCTGCTCGACGAACGCGAGAGCCCCGGCTGGGTGCTCGCCCGCGCCCGCGCCCGCTCCGGTCGGGCCCCGACCCCGAGCGAGCCGCCCGTGCACGACCCCGACTATCGCTTCGCCGTCGTGCAGTCGCAGCTGCATCGCCGTCATCTGCGTCTCACCGTCGAGCGTCTCGACGCCCTCCCGCTTGCTCGCTATGTGGTCCACCTCGCCCGCTGGTATCTCGAGAGCGATCGCAGCGAGCACGTCGAGCGCGTCGTGCACACGCTGCTCGAGCGCGGCTCACGCGGTTTGGGTCTGGAGAGCTCGCCGTGACCACGCTGCTCGTCGACAACTACGACTCGTACACCTACAACGTCTTTCACCTGCTCGCATCCGTGTCGGGTGAGGAGCCGATCGTCATCCAGAACGACACCGTCTCGTGGGGCGCGCTGTCACGGTGGGACTTCGACGCCATCGTGATCTCCCCAGGGCCCGGCAGGCCCGAACGGTGGCACGACTTCGGGGTGTGCGCGGACATCCTGCGCTGGAGCGACACCCCCATTCTCGGCGTCTGCCTCGGACACCAAGGGCTCGGACACCTGCTCAACGGCGCCGTCTCCGCGGCCCCCAAAGCGATGCACGGGCGCATGAGCCACGTCCGCCACCTCGGCACGGGCCTGTTCGCCCGTATCCCTCAGGACTTCTCCGTGGTCCGCTACCACTCGCTCGCCGTCACCCAGCCGGTCGGCCCGGAGGGGATCGTGACGGCCTGGACCGAGGACGGAGTGGTGATGGGCATCGAACACACCAGTCGCCCGATCTGGGGCGTGCAGTTTCACCCCGAGTCGATCTCCACCGAGCACGGGCGCACGCTCGTGGAGAACTTCTACGAGCTCGCCCGCAGCCGTAAGCGCCCACGCCCGCCGGGAGCAAAGCGGCTGGTCACGCCCGCTCAGCGTGCCGGCCCGCCGAGCCCGAGCGCGTCCTCGACGCTGCAGCTGCACGTCCGCCGCATCGAGGGGGAGCCGGTCACCGAGCCGGTGTTCGAAGCGCTGTTTGCCGACGCCGACTACGCCTTTTGGCTCGACAGCGTCGACGCGCCCACGCGCCTCGCCCAAAGCTCATACATGGGCGCCACCGCCGGGTCTGAGCGCTGTGTGCTCGAGTACGACGTGGACGAGGGAGCCGTCACCATCCGTCGCGGCGAGTCCACGGCCGTGGAGCACGGGTCGATCTTCGAGGTCCTCGACCGCGAGCTCGCGCACAACGCGATCACACCCCCCGAGGAGATCGCACGCGGGCTGATCGGCGGCTACGTCGGCTATCTCGGCTATGAGTGCAAGGCCGACTGCGGCTCGCGCAACGTGCACAGCTCCGACCTTCCCGACTCTGTGCTGATGCTGGCCAACCGCGTCATCGCCGTCGACCACGTCGCTAAGCGCACACATCTGCTCGCCGTCGGCGCGGCTGAGGACCCAGACGCCCAGCGGTGGCTGGAGGAGGCCGAGACCGTCGTCCGCGAAACGATCGCAGCTGGAGCCAAGGCGGTCACCGAGCCCGTCGTCGAGGATCGCCTCGAGGAGACGCACCCCGTGCTGTTCAACTGCGGACGGGGCCGGCGCCAGTATCTCGCCGACATCGCTCGCTGCCAGGCCGCGCTCGCCGCCGGCGAGTCCTACGAGGTCTGCCTCACCGATCAGATCTCCACCGCCGAGAGCCCCGAGCCGTTTCACCTCTACCGCCTGCTGCGGCGCTCGAACCCCGCCCCCTTCGCCGCCTACCTCAAGCTCGGCGAGATCGCCGTCGTCAGCTCCTCGCCCGAGCGCTTCCTGTCGGTCGACCGCGAGCGTCGCGTGCAGGCCCGGCCGATCAAGGGCACGGCCCCACGCGCGCAGGACCCGGCCGCCGACGAGGCCATTCGCCAGGAGCTGTTGCACGACGAAAAGACCTTTGCCGAGCACCTCATGATCGTTGATCTGCTGCGCAACGATCTCGGCCGCGTGTGCGAGGTCGACAGCGTCGCCGTCCCCGAGTTCATGGCCGGCGAGCGCTACCGGACCGTGCACCAGCTCACCTCCACCATCGTCGGCGTGCTGGCCGAGAACCGCAGCGCCGTGGACTGTGTGCGCGCGTGCTTCCCCGGTGGCTCGATGACCGGGGCCCCCAAGCTCCGCACGATGGAGATCATCGATGACATCGAGCGGGAGGCCCGCGGCGTCTACTCGGGCGGCGTAGGCTACTTCGGCCTCGACGGAAGCGTCGATCTGTCGATCGTCATCCGCACGATCGTGCTGCGGCCCGGGCGCACGACGATCGGCGCCGGGGGGGCGATCGTGATGCAGTCCGACCCCGAAGAGGAGTTCAACGAGATCCTGCTCAAGGCGCGCGCGCCCATGGCCGCCATCGCCCAGGCCGTCACCGGCAGCCAGAGCGCCGACGCCTGGACCGTAGAGGTCGAGCCGTCCTCGGCGATGAGCTCCGCGTCATGAGCGAGACGACGCACAGCCCCGCCGCGCAGAGCGTGTCCTCGAGCTCGTCCGAGCCACAGTGGCGGTTGCGCCAGGCGCGCAGCACCGACGCCGCTGTGGTCGCAAGCGCCGTGCGCGACCTGCTGCTCGAGCTGGGGGGCACCCCTTCAGCGTTGACTGCGATGACCGACGCGGCAAGCGCCCTGATCGAAGACGCCACCGCCGGGGTCGTGCTCCTCGCCGAGACCCGCTCGGAGATGGTCGGCGTGCTGGCCGTGAGCTGGCAGCTGGCCATCCACGTGCCCGGTCGATACGCCCTCATCCAGGACCTGTGGGTGCACCCCGACTGGCGCGATCGCGCCGTCGGCAGCGGGCTGCTGGCAGCGCTGTTCGAGCTCGCCGCCGACAGCGGGCTGCAGCGCGTGGAGGTGGGGCTCCCGCGCGAGAGCTTCACGCGCTTTGCGGCCACTGAGGCCTTCTACCTGCGTAACGGCTTCCAGGCCAACGGGCCACGGATGCGCAAGGCGCTCGCATGAGCGGTCTCGAGCCGTTTCGCCGGCGCCTGGACGAGCTCGACGAGGAGATCGTGCGCCTGCTCGGCGAGCGCTTCCAGATCTGCCGCGAAGTTGCTGAGCACAAGCGTGAGCACGGCATCGCCATGATGCAGCCCGGACGGGTACAGGAGGTGCGCGAGCGCTACCTCTCCCGCGGCTCCGAGCGTGAGCTGCCCCCAGACTTCACAGCTGAGCTGTTCGACCTGTTGATTGGCGCTACGTGCAAGATGGAGGACGAACTGATCGATGCCCCCACACCAACTACCGGGGAGGCCACATGACCGCGGAGCCGACGTTCATCACGCTTGGGCCCACCGGCACCTGCCACGAGAACGCGCTGAAGCACTACCTCGAGTTCCAGGGCGTCGAGGCGGCCAAAATCGACCTCGTCGAAGATCTGCTCGGGGCGATCGGACGCGTGCGCGAGGAGCCCAACACGTTCCTCGTGCAGTGCAGCGCCCACGTGCAGGTTCATCTCGTGACCGAGCGCTACCACGAGGAGGTGTTCGTGGTCGACAGCTTCCTCTATCCCACCAAGGAGCTCTCCCTGCTGTATCGCATCGACCGCAGCGAGCACCGCAGCCTCGGGATCGTGTCCGCCACCCGCGGGTATCTCGACCTCGAGCGCTTCGAGACGATCATCGACGAGCCATCCAAGCCCGTGGTCGCCCAGCACCTGCTGGAAGGTCGCTATGACGCCGGTCTCACGCACCTGCACCACGCCGCCGAATATCCAGACGTGCTGCGCGTCGAGGAGGTCTACGGCGCGGTCGACACCACCTGGGTCGTCTACGGCCCACGCAAGCGCTTCCGCGGCGATGTCATCGGCCAGAAGGCCTCCTGGCTGTTCACCGGCCAGCCCGACCCCGAGCTGCAGAGCGTCTGACAGAGGCGCCTTCTAGGCTGGGCACCATGCCCGTCCACGCCCAGCCGGCCCAGGCGCTGTTCGACCCCGCGGCGTACAAGAGCTTTCGCTTCGTCTCTCGCACGCTCGACGCCGGCGGTCGGGTCACGCTGCGCTACGCCCTCGACGATGAGATCGCCTTCGTCGAGGAGTTCGACCTCCCGCTCGCCGGCGAGCTCACCGACTCCGCTCGCGAGCGCGTCGAGGGGCTGCTCTCGCTGCTGCACTGGGTGGCCGGCGTCAGCTACTTCAAGACCGCTCTCCCGGCAGAGGTGATCTGCGAGAGCGATACGCCGACCCCGGCAGCCGCGGCGCTGCTCGAGGCGCTCTACTCCGAGGGCCTCGGCGAGCTGGCCTTCACCAACGCGCTAGCCGCCCTGCCGCGACCGGGCTTTCCCCGCGAGCCCGCCGCGCCTGAGCACGAAGCCGCAAACGCCCGCGACCTGCGCCGTGTGCTCGTGCCCGTGGGCGGCGGCAAGGACTCTGCCGTGGCCATCGAGATTGCGCGCCGCGCCGGTCTCGAGGTGAGCCTGTTCTCGGTTGGCGACGCGCCGCCGATCGCCCGCACGGCCGCCGTCGCCGGGCTTCCCCGCCTGATCGTCACGCGCCGCCTCGACCCGGGACTCGCCGCCCTCAATCGCGCTGGCGCCCTCAACGGCCACGTTCCCATCACCGCGATCGTCTCCTGCGTCGCGCTGCTCACAGCGGCCCTGCACGGCTTCGACGCCGTGGCCATGGCCAACGAGCGCTCCGCCTCCGCCGGCAACGTCAGCTGGCAGGGCATCGAGGTCAACCACCAGTTCAGCAAGGGTCTGCGCGCCGAGCGGCTGCTGGCGGCGGCCGCGCACGAGGCCGGGAGCGACGTGCGGGTGTTCTCGCTGCTGCGCCCCGCCTCCGAGCTCGCCATCGCCAGGGCGTTCGCGCGCCTCGACTCCTACCACCCGGCCTTCACCAGCTGCAACGCCATCTTCCGCCTCGACCCCGCTTTGCGCGCCGCCTCGTGGTGCTGTGATTGCCCAAAGTGTCGCTTCGTGTTCCTCGCGCTCGCTCCCTTCAGCTCGCCCGAGCACCTGCGCGGTGTGTTCGGGCGCGATCTGCTCGACGAGGAGGCTCAGTACGAGGGCTTTGCCCTGCTCACCGCGACCGGCGGCCACAAGCCGTTCGAGTGCGTGGGCGAGGAGCAGGAGAGCCTCGCCGCTGTTCGGCTGCTGATCGACGACCCGCGCTGGCGCGAGCACCGCGTGGTGCAGCGACTCGCTCGGGAGCTGCCGGCGCTCGAGGACCCCGAGCAGGGGCGCCCCGAGCGGGTGCTCGCGCTCAGCGACGAGCACGACGTGCCCGCGGCGCTGATGGATGAGGTCCGTGCGCTTCTCGGAGCTTGACGGCGCCACGATCGGCGTGTGGGGGGCCGGGCGCGAGGTCGGCTCCTTCGCCGCCCAGCTCGCAAAGCGCCTGCCTTCGGCCCGGATCGCGGTAGCGGTCTTCGATTCGCCGCCGCCCGCGCAGGCGCTCGAGCAGCTGCAGTCCCCAGGCGTAGAGATCCTGGGCGCCGGTGAGGCGGTTGCGGGGCTCGGAGACTGCCATGTGGTGGTGCGCTCGCCCGGGGTCTCCATCCACCGCCCCGAGCTGCGCGCGCTGCGCGCCGCGGGAGTGCCCGTCACGACCCCCACCGCGCTGTGGCTGGAGGAGCACGGAGGCGGCGGCGTGATCGGGGTGAGCGGAACCAAGGGCAAGAGCACCACGGCGGCGCTCCTGCACCACCTTGCGCTCGCCGCTGGACACACAGCCCAGCTGGCCGGCAACATCGGCGTACCCGCGCTCGACCTGCTCGATCGCGAACCGGCCGAGCTCGTCGTGCTCGAGCTCTCCAGCTACCAGATCGCCGATCTGGCGGTGGGGCCCGAGGTCGCGCTGCTCACCAACCTGTTTCGCGAGCACACCGACTGGCACGGCTCTGAGGAGACCTACCGTGCGGACAAGCTGCGCCTGCTCGAGCTGCCCGGCGTGAGCACCGCCGTGCTCAATGTGCGTGAGCAGGCGCTCGCCGCGCTGAGCCCCCGTGCCGCCCTCAGACCGTATGGGACGCCCGGCGGCTGGGACGTGGGGCCGGAGGGCGTGACCCGTGCGGGCGAGAGAATGCTCGACCTCGGCGAGCTCCCGCTCCCCGGTGAGCACAACGCGCTGAACCTCTGCGGAGCGCTCACAGCGCTCGATGCTCTCGGCCTCGATGCGCCCACCCCACTGAACGAGGCGCTCGCGGACTTCCGGGCGCTCGCCCATCGACTGGAGACCGTCGCCGAGCACGGTGGGATCACATGGGTGAACGACAGCATCTCCACCACACCCGAGTCCACGCTCGCGGCGCTCGCGAGCTTCCCCGGCCGCGAGCTCGTCCTGATCGCCGGCGGGCAGGACCGCGGCCAGGACTACGGCGAGCTGGGGGAGATGCTCGCCGCGCTCGGGGCCACGGTCATCGGCGTGCCGAGCACGGGGCCGCGGTTGCTCGAGGCGGCCTGCGCCGCGGGCGTTGCACCCGAGCGTGCACTACAGGCGAAGGATCTCGCCGCCGCCGTGGCGCTCGCGCGCTCAAATGCACGAGCGGGCCATGTGGTCCTGCTATCTCCCGCCGCCCCCAGCTACGACCACTACCGCGACTTCGAGCAGCGCGGCGAGCGCTTTCGCGAGCTGGTCGCGCTCGCGGCGCGATCCGCCGCCCCCTGACGCGGAGGCGGCGGATCTGATGCGCAACTGACGGCCGGCGGCCGCTCAGCCCCCGGCTATGGGCACAGCGGGTTGGCCGGCACTCCTTCGCAGGGGTTGGGCATCGTCGGCTGAGCCGGCGGGTCGGGCTGTCCGACGCCCGTCCTGCCTTCCGATTCTGCCTGCAGCTGCAGGAGGTATTCGACCGCGCCAAAGCCGTTGTTGGGCGCCGGTGTGGTCGAGTTCTGGCAACCCCACGTTCCTTCGATTTCCGCGGGGTGCGTCGCGCTGGTGAACGAGTTGCCGCTCACGCAGTTGTTCGTCGAGGGTGACTTCCTGGTCGAGAAGATGCCGCCCTGGAGCGTCACGTCACCGGCATATTCCAGGCCGCTTCCACCGTTTCCGACGAACGTGTTTTCGCTGATCCTGTTGCCCGCCAGGGCGAAGTACAGCGTGCTTTCTGTCGGCGGGAACGGGTTGGGGTACTCGAAGCCGAGCACGCCGTTGTTGACATTGCCCGTGATCGTGTTCTTTTCCACCAGGTCGGCGTAGTCGCCCGGGAGCTCCACCCCCACGCCCCACGGCGCCGGTGCCGTCGAGGCGTTCACAGGTGCAGTGAGGTTGTTGTTTTCGACGATCACGTTTTCCTTGATCACAGTGCAGCGCGCGATTTCCGTCGAGGTGATCTTCGGCGTCGGGTTGCTCGGCTTGTGGCCATTGCATTTACCGTCCTGGGGCGGCGGCCCGTCACCGGGGTTTTCCGAGTTGGGCACGATGCCCGCCGAGTTGTCCTTGAACAGCGATTTTTCGATCACCAGTTCGCCGCCCGAGTTGGACCCCGAGTAGCCGACGGCGTTGTCTTCGACCGTCGCTTTGGAGATGTGCGCGCGGCATTCCCAGCAGGCGCCGAGGTAGATGCCCGAGTCGTTGAAGCCCGAGGCGTAGATTTCGTTCCACGACCCCTTGGTCTCGTTGTTGGTGAAGATGCCATAGCCGCCATTGAGGCCGTCGTCGTAGGCGGTCAGGTAGCTGCCATACCAGCCGTGCGCGCCGATCCTGTTCGAGTCGGCGCCGCCGTTCCACCAGATCTCGTTGCCGCCCGGTCCGTCGGGCGTGGCGCGATCGAAGTTGCGGGCTGTGAGGTTTTCGATCCAGACGTTGTTGGCCTGGAACACTTCGATCCCGTTGCTGCCTCCCGGGGCGGGTTTGTGCTGGCCGTCGAGGATCACCGTGTTGCGGTCCATGCCGCGGATGTAGATACCCGACTGCGCTTTCAGGACCTTGACTTCTTCGTCGTAGACGCCCGGCTCGATCAGCACCCAGTCGCCTGAGCGCGAGGCGTTCACAGCTTCCTGGATGGTCGTGTAGTAGCTCGTGTTGGACGGTATTTCCCCAGCCGGAGCACCCGACTGAGAGACGATGTTGACGTGCGACCTGCGGGCCAGAGCGCTCGTTGCGGTGAGCGCGAACAGCGCCCCCACGAGCGCCGCCACGAACACGCCGCGCACCAGCACGCGCCGTGAAGAACTTCGCATGAGTGACATATCCGAGAGTCTCCCTCCCTCGATCGCGGCCCAGGGTTGACCCTTGAGCCGCCGTCAGTCTATCCGAGCTTGGAAGCGAGAATCAAGAGCCGGAGTCGGCGCCCTCGGGGGGCCGCTCCACGGGTGCGTCGCGCCGCTCGGGCTGGGGCGGGAGCGCCAGGTCATCCGCCGCCGCGGCTGCAGCTGCGCGGTTCTCCTCCTTGACCGCCAGCCAGATCTCCTCGCGGTAGATCGGCACGCCCTCCGGTGCGGCGATGCCCAACCGGACGGTGTGGCCGCTCACGCCCATGACCGTCACGAGGATCTCATCGCCGATGACGACGCGCTCTCCGGGACGACGCGTCAGGATCAGCATCGCAGCCGATTATGAAGCATCCACCGGCCGAGGAGCGCAAGCAATCGGCTAGACGAGCTGCGCGGGCTCAATGGTCGAAGCCTGCCGGAGGATGAACCGATCGAACAGGGGAACCGCGAGGGAGTACTTTCCCCACCGATTCTTGTAGATCAGCCCAGCCTTCCCGAGCGCCGCGAGCATCTGGTTCGCATGCGAACCGCTGAAGCCCTTGTTGAGTAGCTCGTCGGTCTTCTCGACGACTTCTTGCACGCTGAACTCAGCCTCGGAGTTGTGCAGGTGGGCTATGCACCAGAGAAGCTGGCGCTGTCGGTCTGTGGCTCTTTGCCACCGGCCCGCGAAGAAATCTGTGTCCAGCTTCTGGATGATCCCGTCCATGGGGACGGGCGTGACCTCCCCCGTATTGCGCTGCGATTGAATGAACGCGTCGTAGATCTCCCGGCAAATGAACTGGATGAAGTACGGGTAACCGCCCGACTGGTTGCAGACGAGGGTCACCGAGGCATCATCGAAGCGCACCGGACACTGCGCAGATTCGATCGGCTTCGTGATCGCCTCCCTGCTGTCGGGCTCGTTGAGGCTGCCGAGCGTCACGACGCGGAACATTCGCTCGGCGAAGGTTCGGGCTTCCACGAGGCGCGGCAGCAGGGTCGGCAGGCCGGTCAGCACCAGCATGAAGGGGATGCCTTTGCGCTGGATCGACTGGAACACGTCAAGCAGCACTGAAAGCGGGAACTGATCCTCGGCCTCTCGGTCGGCGAGTGTCTGCGCCTCGTCGTAGGCGAAGATCACGCCGCGCTTGCCTTCCTGCTTGACCGAACCGGCGACGACTTCAAGGACGGCCTTCAGCTTGTCGGCAACGAGGCCGGGGGTCGCCGTGAAGATCGCTGTGAGCGTTTGAAAGTCGAGCGTGGTCTCGGTCGTGCCTCCGGAGAAGCCGACAGCGTAATCCTCCTGAAGCGTCATCCTTGCCCCTATGACCGAGAGATCGGCGAGGAGTCGAAGCGCAAGGGCCTCCTCGCTGACACTCACGGACTCGGATAGATCTGCGCCGACCCAGTGCCAGTCCCTTTGGAGGGCGATCGGCTTGAAGGAGTCGAGCAGGACGGTCTTGCCTACACCGCGGAGTCCAGTGAGGATGAGATTCTCGAGAATGGTCGTCTGTCCGAGGAGCCGGATGAGCTCCTTGCGCTCCTCCGCGCGCCCCGCCAGGTAAGGGGGGGCATGGCCGGCACCTGGCCGGAAGGGGTTTTCGAAGTTTGCGAGAGGATCAACAGACACTTAGAATGTCTCCTAAACTTAGTAGTGCTAGTAAGCTTAGTCGACATCATTGAATTAATCAAGCGCGATGATTTCGCTTTACCGCTTGATCCTGCGCGCCATGCGGCGCCATGCGGCGTCTCAGGCGGCGTCGGCCGACTGTGTCTGTCCAGCCGGCTCGGAGAGCTCGATCGTGAACAGCGGCGCCTGCAACGGGGCCTGCTCGTTCCCGTTCAGGACCTGGTAGCCGCGCCCCTCGTGGATCACGAGTGGCGCGCGCAGGTTGGCCGTGATGTCGAGTGGGTTGGGGGCCGCCCGCACCGTGACGAGGATGCGTGCCGCGGCCGGGTCCTCGATCCCGATCGTCTCCTGGTCATCGGGCGCGAGCAGCAGGGCGAAGTCCGAGAAGAACTGCGCCGGGTCGACCACGGGCAGCGCCAGCGCCGGATCGTCGACGGCGTGCAGCCACAAGAAGCCCGTGCCCGGGTTGCGGTCGAGTAGCGCGTAGCGCAGGCCGCCGAGCCCGATCAGCCCGAGGGGGAACTCGATCGCGTCCTCCTCGGGAACCTCGATCTCGCCGAAGCGAACGCTCTCGAATTTCAATGACATCGTTGTGCCTCTCTTGCTTGCCTAGTGGAGGAAGTTGAGCAGGGATTCCTGGACGATGCTCGCCCCGGCACGCAAAGCGGCCGTGTAGGCGGCCTGCTCGTTGGAGAACGCGATCGACGTTTCCGCCAGGTTCGCGTCCTCGGTGTTCGACAGGGTTGTGGTGATCGCGCCCTGCAGGGCTTCGATGCGGCTCGTGGCGAGTTTCAGCTGGTCGGTCGTGCTGCCGTTGACCGACTGCAGCTGGCTCAGCGTTTCGATGCTCGCTTCGAGGCTTTTCAGGTCGGTCGAGTTGAGCGCCGCCTTGCTTTCCGCCGTGCCTTCGGTGAGATGCTGGGAGATCGTGCGCAGCACGTCCAGCAGCTTGCCGTCTTTGGATTCGGCTCCGTTGCCCAGCAGGGTGGAGATGTTGGTGGAGACCGTCACCGACGCACCGGGACCGATCGCCCGCGAGACCGTTTCCCCGTTGCCCGCGTAGGTGTCCGTTTCGCCCTGCTGATAGGGCGGGGTGGTGGTCTTGGTGCCCGCGAAAACGTACTGGCCCGCGTACTGCACGTTGGCGTCCTGCTTGATCGTTTCCGCGATCTGCGTGACCTCGGTGGCGAGGCTGTTGAGGTTGCTCTGGTTGTAGGTGCCGTTCGAGGCCTGCACCGTCAACGTGCGCACGCGCTGCATCAGTTCGCTGATGTTCTGCATCGCGCTTTCCGAGGTCGTGGCCCACGAGACCCCGTCCTTGGCGTTGGCAGCGAACGAGCTGAGGCCGTCGAGCTGGCTCTGCAGGTCGATGACCTGGCTCGCGCCATAGGGGTCATTCGAGGGTTCGAGGATCTTCTTCCCCGAGGACAGTTCGCTCGAGCTGCGCTCGAGGGCAGTCAGGGCAGAGTTGATGTCGTTGACCGTCGAGCCGGTGATCATCGCCGGTGTGATGCGCTGGTCCATCGCTACAGCCCCACCTGTCCGGTGTGCTCGATCAGCGTTTCGAGCATCGAGTCCATCGCCGTGAGTGTGCGCGCCGAGGCCTGGTAGCCGCGCTGGAAGCTGATCAGGTTGGTCATTTCTTCATCGAGTGAGACGCCTGAGACGCTCTGGCGCTGGTCGTTGATCGTCGTCAGCGTGGTCTTGGCCGTGGCCTCTTCGTCCTGGGCCGTCCTCACGCTCGCGCCGACCTGCTGGACGAGCGCCGCATAGCCCTGTTCGGCCGCGCCGCCGCGCAGGTTGGCAATTGCGAGCGCCACCGCGTTGCCACCGGCCGCTTCGCTCCCGGAGGCTTTGACCTGGGCCGCGGTCACGGCCACTTTCAGCGTGGCAGCTGTCGTTCCGGAGAAGATGGGGGTGGAGGTGTGCAGCGCGTTGACCGTTTCGGCCAGCGTGCTAGCGACGCTGTCGAGGCTCGAGCTCAGCGCCGTGAGCGCCCCCGTGGGGCTGGTCAGCCCGAGCAGCGCTCCGAGCTGGCCGCCGGCTGCCGCCGTGATCGTCTGCGGCCAGTTGACCGACGTGCCTTCCACGAGCGGTTTGGAAGCGTCGCCAAAGCTGACCGTGTCGGTGCCGTCGGGCTGCTGGCTGACCGTCACCTTCGCCAGCGAGGAGAGCTTGTCGAGCAGCAGATCGCGCTGATCGAGCATCGAGTTGGGCTGCTGGCCGGCCTGTTCCGCGAGCTTGATCTGCCCGTTGAGCTGGGCGATCTGGTTGGCGTAGCTCTGTACTTCGCCGCTGGGGCCGGTGAGCGCGGAGACCTGTTCGCCGACCTGCCCCGAGATCGTCGTGAGCTGGCCGCTGAGCTCGTTGATGCTCGTCGTGAGCTGCTGGGCGGCAGAGACCACGCCCTGTTTGGCCGCTTCGCTCGTGGGCGAGTTGGCGAGGCTGCTCCACGCAGTCCAGAAGGCCGACATCTGGCTGGCAATCCCCGTGCTCGACGGTTCGTTGAAGGCGCTCTGGGCCTGCGCCAGCTCTTCCGCCTGCGTGCTCGAGGCGCTGAGGGCGCTGTTCTGGCTGCGGTACTGCGCATCGAGGTAGAAGTTGCGGATGCGCGTGTAGGTGGCCACGCTCACACCTGTGCCGAGCTGTGCGCCTTCGCCTGTCTTGGTGGACAGCGCGGGGATCACGATTGGCGGGCTCGGCTGCATCACCACCGACTCGCGCGTGTAGCCTTCGGTGTTGGAGTTGGCGATGTTGTTGCCGGTGATGTCGAGCGCCTGCTGCTCGGCCAGCAGCCCGCTCAGCGCCGTCTGCAGTCCTTGAAGGGTGGGGATCGACATGGCCTTAAGCGTGTAGGTCGAGGACGTGCAGCGCGCCGTTGGGGCGCGGCCGCGCGATGGGCGTCGAGGAGCCGCTCGTGTCGTAGCCGTTGACGCCGTCGATCGCGAGCATCCCCATCAGGTGGTCGAGGAAGCCGAGCTCGAGCTGCATCAGGGCGCGGTTGCACGAGTGTTCGCGCTGGAGCTCGTGGAGAAGGCCTTTGAGCTCGGCGCTCAGCGCACCCGCGCGCTCGCCGTCAGCGGCGTCCATCAGCGTGCACAGGCGTGCCAGCGTGACCTCCTGCGCCGTCACGCCCAGTCGCTCGCCGCAGCGGGTGAGCAGGCGTGAGCGCGTCTCCTCGAGCAACTGGCGGCGCCCCATCTCCCCGCGGAGGATGCCCGCCATGCGCACCACCGCGTGCACGTCCCGGGCGCGGATCGCCGCGCCCTGCTCCAGCACCACCGCCAGCAGGCTTCTTGCCGACGCGATCTGCGCGTCCAGATGATCCAGGACGTCGGTGATGAGTCCGCGGTCTTGGGCGGAGTCGGTCGGGGCGATGAGTGTGCTCGGGCTCATGCTGCGGTGCCTCCGCTCGTACTGTTCGGCGTGGCGGGGGTGACGGCCTGCATGTCGCGTGTGATCTGTGACGCCAGGCCGAGACCGCCGGCGTTCATCACGCCCGTGGCGAGAGCCTGGGGCAGCATGGTCGAGATCTCGCCGCTGCCCGCCGCCGAGCCGGACGTTTCGCCTTCTGAGCCGCCTTCTTCTGAGGATTCGCCGCTGAGGCCGGCCGTTGCCGCCATCGACTTCGTCAGCTGTTCGACCAGTACCCGTTCAAAGCCGAGTGCCGAGGCATAGTCCTGCTGCGTGGCCGCCGTGCCCTTGCGCACCCATGCGGGCTCGCTCGCCTGGTTGACGACGGGCGCCCCAACGGAGCCGGTGGCGGACGTGAGGCTCACGGGCGCAGCTCGTTGGCGATGGACATCATCTGGCTCTCGTTCTGGATGGCCGTGCTGGCGAGTTGGTAGTTGCGCTGGGTTGAGACCATCGCTGCCATCTCCTTGGCCACGTCCACGTTCGACTGCTCGAGGGCGCCCTGGCGAACTTTTGCTTCGCTCGTCGCGTGGGGGGCGCCGCTTTCGGCCGTGGGAACGAGCTCGCTGGCGCCTTCGGCGCGAAGGTGATCGGGGGAGGTTACGGTCACGAGCTGGATCTGGCCGAGCTTGTGCGTGCCGGCCGTCACCGTGCCGTCGGGCGCGATCTGCACTTCGTGCGGCAGCACTCCCGCGGGGAGCTTGATCGGCGGTGAGAGGCGGTTGCCGTCGGCGGTCGTGAGCGAGCCGCTCGCGTCCACGCTGAAGGCGCCGTTGCGCGTGAGCGCCGGTTGACCGCCCGGTCCCGTGACCTGGAAGTAGCCTTCGCCTTCGATCGCCAGATCGAGCGGTTGGCCGGTTTCCTTGATCGAGCCCTCGGAGCGGCTGTGGCCGAGGAACTTGGCGCTCGCACCCGCGCCCGTGCTGGAGCTCGTGCCGGCCTGTTCGACCGTGTTGTAGAGGAGGTCACTGAACGCGATGCGCTCTGACTTGTAGCCCTCGGTCGAGACGTTCGCGAGGTCGTTGCCGATCGCGTCGAGCTGCTGTTCCTGCGCTGACATGCCTGCTGCTGCGGAATAGAGACCTTCGAGCATTAGCCCGTCCCATGTTCGTAGTCATCGGCGAGCCAGGCTTTCCGCATGGCGGTCCAGCACATTGGCTCGATGCTTCTTCGCACTGAGTGATCGGCCGCACGTAGGCGGACTTGAGCCCCGGGGCTCAGCTGCCAGAGACGTTGCCGACCTGCGAGGCGGACTCCTGCAGGGTCTGGCCGATCGCCTGGATCGCCTGCTGGCCCGACTGGAAGCTGCGCAGCGAGTCGATCATGTCGATCATCACCTTCGACGATTCCACACCCGAGGCCTCGAGCGCCCCTTGGCGCACCGTCCCCTTGGCTGCGCCCGCGGCTGTGCCCGTGTAGAGGTTTTCGCCCTGCTTGGCCGCGCCGGGCACTTCGAATACGCCCAGAGCGCTGGGCGCCACGGTGCCCTTGGCCGAGACCTTGATCTGCGCTCCGCTTTGGCTGAGGACGGGGTTGCCGCTCGCGTCGGTGAGCACGCCGGCAGCCGTCTGCGTGAACTGCCCGTCGCGGGTGTAGCGCGTCCCCTGCGGCGTCTGCACGGCGAAGAAGCCCGTGCCCTGGATCGCGAAGTCGAGCGGTTCGCCCGTTTCCTGGATCGAGGCGGGCGTCATGTCGGTGTAGGTCTTGCCCAGCACCACGCCTTCGTCGAGCGTGCCCGCCGCTCCTCCCGGAGTGCTGGCAACGAGCACTTCGCCGAACGAGCGCTGCGGGGTTTGATCGGCCTTGAAGCCGGGCGTGGAGGCGTTGGCGAGGTCGTTCGAGAGCTGGCCCTGGCGGACCTGCTCGGCGACCATGCCCGACGCCGCGATTTGCAGGCCGAGGTCCATGTCGCCCCGGTGGTCGGCCGCGGCGGGGGATTCTTGAGTGCAGGGACCGCCTGCAGGGCGTCTCTCGGGTGGTTGATCAGCCGACTGCGGAGAAGAGCGCGAGCTCGCCCGAGAGCTGTTCGTAGAGACGGCGGCGCAGCTGGGTGTGGATCTGCGACACGCGGCTCTCGGAGACGCCGATGCGAGCTCCGATGTCGCGCAGGGTCCAGTCCTCCACATACAGCAGCACTGCCACCTCGCGCTCTTGGCGGCTGAGGCGTGCGAACGCCTTGCGGAAGCGTGCCTTCGCTTCTGTGCGCTCGGCGCTCACCGCTGGGTCGCAGTCGTGGTCTGAGCTCTCCAGCGTGTCGATCCGCTCGATCGTCGCGCTCTCATCCGAGCGCACGACCCGGTTGAGCGAGCCGACCTCCGCGAGCGCCACCTGGTCCAGGCGCTCGGTCAGCTCGGCGGGTGTCATGCCCACCTTCGCCGCGAGCTCCGCCTGGGTGGGCTGGCGTTCGTGCATCGAGAGGAAGCTCTCGCGCGCGTTGGCTATCGCCCGCTCGTCGCGGCGCAGCGAGCGCGGCGCCCAGTCGTGGCGGCGCAGCTCGTCTAGCACCGCTCCGTGGATCCGCGTCCACGCGTACTGCTCGAGCGTTGCGCCCTTGCTGGGGTCGTAGCGGTCGATCGAGCGGATCAACGCCTCCAGCCCACACGAGAGGAAGTCCTCGACGTCGCATTGCGCTGGAACCTCGCGGATCTTGCGATAGACGATGTAACGAACCATCGGCATGAACATGAAGATCAGCCGATCGCGCAGCTCGCGCTCGCCGCTGGCGCGGTACTCCTCCCAGAGTGCGAGCACCTCTGCCGCCGGCGCCCGCACTGCCCGCTTTCCGATTATTTCCATTCTCCTGCTCTTGTATCGAGGGAACTGACAGGGGGATGGCCCGCCTGCTGTGGCACTTTGCTCGCGTCCGAGCGTGGATTTGCAGCGGTTTAACCGGCAATGGGATTCGCGGCCGCGACGATATCCCCTCCCCCGGTCGTAATTGGTTGCTCCGCGCCCCTCACAGAACGCCGGTCGCGGTCGATGACCGGGCAGCAGATGGCCTTGCCCGCCCCTCCATCGCCCGCCCTGGACAGCAGACCCGCCCCATTCGAGCTGCTGGCCCGCGCCGAGCAGCTGCTCGCTGCGGGCGATCTCGATGGCTACCGGGAGATCTTCCACGCCCTTGTCGCGATCGAGGATCCCCACCGTCGCCACTGGGCGGCCGTGGGCCTGCTCGAGCGTGGAGCGGCGCAGAGCGCACGCCTCGCCCCGTCACATGCCTCGAAGTTGCTGGGCATTCTTGCCACCGCTGTCGTTGAGCTGCTCGAGCGCGAGCCCAGCGAGCCGGTGCTGCTGCAGCGCGCCGGCACCCTCTTCACCGAGCTGGGGAGCTTCGCGGCGGCGCGAGCGCTGCTGGAGGCCGCGCGGCGCCTCGATCCCCACGTCGCTCGGATCGAGCGCGGTCTCGAGGAGATCCCCGCGCGCGAGCGCGCGGGCGGTGGTGGGCCCCGGTTCGCGTGGCGCGAGCTCAGCCGGCGGGCGATGGAGGTGGCCGCTCGCGCCAGGCCCGCCGAGGGGCTGCGCCTGAGCCTGTGCATGATCGTGCGCGACGAGCAGGAGATGCTCCCTCGCTGTCTGGCCGCGGTGGCCGACGTGGTCGACGAGCTGGTGGTCGTGGACACCGGCTCGGTCGACCGCACCGTCGAGATCGCACGATCGTTCGGTGCGCTCGTGATCGAGCACGAGTGGTCGGACTCCTTTGCCGAGGCGCGAAACCTGTCCTTGGACGCCGCCTCCGGCGACTGGCTGATGTACCTGGACGCCGACGAGGTGCTCGTGCGCGAGGACGCCGAGCTTTTGCGCTCGCTCACCGGGCGCACCTGGCGTGAGGCCTTCTACCTCTCGGAGATCAACTACACGGGTACGCTCGGCGATGGCGCCGCCGTGACCCACGAGGCGCTGCGCATCTTTCGCAACCGTCCCGAGTACCGCTTCGAGGGTCGGGTGCACGAGCAGATCGCCCACCGACTGCCCACCTACCTGCCCGAGCGCCTGGAGGCGAGCGCTGTGCGCCTCGAGCACTACGGCTACCTCGCCGACGTCCGCGCCCGACGTGAGAAGTCCGTGCGCAACATCGAGCTTCTGCGTCTCGCCCAGGCAGAGCAGCAGCCGAGCGCCTTCATGCACCACAACCTCGGCGCCGAGTACGCAGCCGCTGGCGACGCGTCACAGGCGCTCACGGAGCTCGAGCGGGCCTGGTCGCTGCTGAAGGGACGCGCCGACCTCGCCGAGCACGAGTTCGCGCCCGCCGTGATCGCCGGGCTGGTGCGGGCGCTGCGTGCGTGCGGGCGTCCTGCCGAGGCGTTCGCCGAGGCGCAGGATGGGCTCGTGCGCTTCCCCGACTTCACCGACCTCGTGCTCGAGCAGGCCCTCGCGGCTCGGGAGCTCGACCAGCGGGAGATGGCGCGCGAGCTGCTCGAGCACTGCCTGGAGCTGGGCGACGCGCCGCGCCGCTATGCGCCTCGCGTCGGCTGCGGAAGCCACCTCGCGCTGCTCGAGCTGATGGAGCTGCACCTGGGAGCGCAGGACTTCACCGCCTTCGAGCAGCTGCTCGGCCGCCTCGAGCAGACCGAGCTGCCCGCGCGCGAGCGCAGCGAGCGGCTGGCAGAGATGTACCTGCGCCACGGATACGCCGCCTCCGCGGCCGAAGAGTGGATGGCGATCTGCCGCCATGAGCCCGACGTGCGGGCGCTTTCCGGCCTCGCGCGCGTGGCCGCCTCGAGGGGAATGCGGCAGGAGGCCGAGGAGTTCGCCGCGGCGGCCCGTGCGCTCGAAGGAGTGACATCGGCCGATCGGGGGTAGTTGCACCTGACAGCCCCACCGACGCCGGCTGATGCGCTTCAGCGCCGGCGCAACATCGGTCCCACAACGCCCGATTCTTAAAGTATTTCTGGAGGACGTCGATCACCGTGAACGAACATGGTCACACGCGAGGCGGCCCAGGGACCGGACCGCGACGCACGTTTTCAGGGAGAAAACGCCATATGAGCTCGCCGATTTTGCCCACATTGGGCCCTCTGGGCCCGCACACCCACTCGCTGGGCGCCTCCGGCGCCCGCGATGAGCTGTCGCTGCTCGTAGCCGAGCTGGGAGCCGACGACGGCTCGCTGTCCGTCGAGGCGCTCCACGGCGGTCCTCCGCTCCAGGTGCTCGAGCAGATGGCCGAGGCGGACGAGGTCCTGCGGGGCCTGCACGAACGGGGGCTCGACGTTCGCTTCAGCGGCGTGGAGGAGCCCGTGAGGATCGAGCTGCACGACAGCCAAGCCGCCCCGCGCGCGCTCAGCGTTACCGAGGCGATCGCAATCGCCGCCGGCGCTCCGGTGGAGTAGGGCTGAGACGTGTCCACTTCCAGCCTGTCGGTCAACTCCACCAGCGGCTCGCCGCTGTCGGTCTCAGGTCTTGCCTCCGGGCTGGACACGACGGCGATCATCAACGCGCTGCTGTCGGCCGAAAAGGAACCGATCACCCACCTGACCCAGCAGCAGGAACGGCTGCAGGGCCAGCAGTCGCTGCTCCAGGGAATCCAAACCGGTCTGCAGAAGCTCGAATACGCGATCTCCGAATTCGCGCTCCCCTCGCTGTATGAAACCTCGCAGACGGTCACCTCCAGCGAACCCCTCCGGATCAGCGCAGCGCCCAGCTCCGGCGCGGGCATCGGCGGCTACGAGGTGGAAGTCAAACAGCTGGCCAACTCCGCCCAGCGCACGTTCACCTACACAACCCCCACCGCTGAAGGCACGGTCAGCATCGACGGCCACGAATACACGCTCAAAGCCGGTGAGACCGCAGCCGAATTCGCGAGCAAGGTCAACTCCGACGGCGCGGCCACCGTCTATGCGGCGGTCGTGGGCAGCGAAATCGTCTTCTCGGACCGAACCACAGGAGCGACGGGCACTGAATTCATCAAAGTCAGCGGCGCAGCGCTGGCTGAAAAGGCCGGCTCGGCCAAGGAAGGCAAAGATGCCGAATTCACCGTCGACGGCGTGGCCGGCACGGCCAGCTCCAACGTCGTCACGACCGCCATCGCCGGCGTCACCCTGACGCTCAACGGGCTGACGAGCACAGGACCGGTGACGATCGACGTGCAGCCCCCCGGGCTCAACACCAGCACGTTCGAAGCCAAAGTGCAGTCCTTCGTGACGCTCTACAACTCGACCGTCGAATCGATCCAGAAGCAGCTCACGACCAAGCCGCCGACGACCCCGGGCTCAGAAGCGACCGGTTCGCTGTTCGGCGACCGTGAACTGTCGAGCCTGCTCAGCACCATGCGCCAGACGATGTACGAACCGATCGCGGGGCTGGCCGCCACCATGTCCTCACCGGCCAGCATCGGCCTCAGCACCGGGGTGGCCACGGGCACCTCCTCGCAGTCCTCGCTCGAAGGCAAGCTGACGCTCGAACCGTCCAAGTTCGCAAGCGCGCTCGCGGCCAACCCCGCCGGTGTCAAGGAAATGCTGCAGAAGTGGTCGCTGAGCCTGCAGAACGTCGTGCGCCAGTCGGCCGAGCCGGGCGGGGTGCTCGAATCGCGGATCAATGGCGACGGCACCGAAATCAGCGAGCTCAAATCGCGCATCGCCACGATGAACGAAATGCTCGCAGTGCGCCAGAAAGCGCTCGAGCAAACCTACGCGGCGCTCGAAGGCATCATCTCCAAGAACAGCGCCCAGAGCTCCTGGCTGACCAACCAAACCGAACAGCTGAACAAATCCGGCCTGTAGCAGGCGCCTTTGCAGTCCTCAACTTTCGAGGGCGCCAGCCGATGATGTAGGCGGAGATGAGCAACCTGGCCACATCGCCGCAGGCCTACCGTCAGGGGGCCGTGCTGGCAGCCTCACGCGAGCAGCTGGTGGTCATGCTCTACGACGGTGCGCGGCGCTTCTTGCGCCAGAGCGCCGTAGCGATGCGCGCCGGCGAGATCGAGCGCGCACACAACACCCTCCGGCGTGCGGAGATGATCATCGCGCACCTCGACGCCACGCTCGATTTCGATCAGGGCGAAGTGGCCGAGCGCCTGCACGCTATCTACGCCTTCTGCCTCGTGCACCTCAACCGCGCCCGCATCGGTCAGGACGCGGACATGGTCGAGGAGGTCAGCGGCCTGCTCGGCGAGCTGCGCGATGCCTGGTCGCAAATCGCGACCGAGGCAGCCACCGCGTGACGGACCCACGCGCTTCGAGCGCCGCGGCGCTCGAGTCCTATGAGGCGATCCTCGAGCACGCCGAGCTCGAACTCGAGCTGGCCGGCAGGGGGGATGTGGACGGCCTCACCGCGCTGGGCGTGCGCTGGGAGGAGCTCGTCGCAGCCGCGCCCTCGGCACCGATGCCTGCTGCCGCCTCGCTGCTCGAACGGGCCACGCTGATCCACGAGCGCACCCACATCGAGCTGCTTCGCCTACGCGAGTCGCTGCTCGCCGATCTCGCCACCTCCCGTCGCGCCCACCGCGCGGCCCAGGGCTACGCCGGTCGTCTGGCACCGCGCCCGCGGCTGGACCGCAGCGCCTGAGCGGCTGCTCCATCGGGGATGTGTGAGGGCAGCGGTTAGAGGAGTCGGTCGATTGCTTGCTCGAGGGGTGGTAGGTCGTGGTTGACGATCTCGAGTATCCGGTCGATGTCGATTCGGAAGTACTCGTGGGCGATCAGGTCGCGCAGGCCGGCGATGTTTGCCCACGGGATCTCTGGTGCTGCGTCGCGGGTGGCTGGAGCCAGATGCTTGACCGCCTCGCCGATGACCACGAACTGGAAGAGGAGTGCGTCGTGCAGTAGGGCGTCGTCGTTGTGTGCGGCGTCTTGGTTGTCGGCCGCCAGGTGCTCGCGGATCGCGACGATCGCATCCTTGATGTCCTGCAGGCGATCCCGCTCGTGGCGAGTCATAGCGGCACGGCCTCGGCGAGCACCTCCGCTCGTATGTGCTTCTTGAGCATGTCGGGAGTTGCCACGTCGACAGGTACCCCCAGAGTCTCGGCGGCGTCGAGGCGGAAGCCAACGAGGTCCAGGAGCGTTCGCCCCGGCGCGAGCTCGACGAGCAGGTCGATGTCGCTCGTCGGGCCGGCGTCGTCGCGTGCGATTGAGCCGAAGACGCGCACTCTGCGCACACCGTGTGCGCGAGCGCTATCCAATAGACGGCGGCGACCGCGACGCAGCTGTTGCGCAAGAGGTCCGAGTTGGCTGCGTACCGAGCTGGCGCTTGTCGTTTGCTCGCCTGCGTCGCGGACGTCGAGCTCGAGCTGTTGTCCGCACCCGCGTAGAAGGCGCTCGAGGGTAGGGAGGGTGGGGAGAGCCGCGCCTGTCTCATAACGAGCAAGCGCTGGCTGGGACGTGCCGGCCTTCTCCGCCAGCGCGGCCTGGGAGAGCCCGGCACGAGTCCGGGCGTGATGCACCGTCGCAGCCACGTCCATTCCCCCATCATACTGATTTAGGTATAGCGCACCACGACCATGTCTCGGCCGCGGTAGAAAGGCCTTCAGCCCGCAAAGCCATTCCCGGGTCGGCTCGAAACCCGCGATCCTCGCGCTAAAGATCCGCCGCCTGCGGCCGATCACGGGGGCGGCCGCAGGCGGCCAGGATTCAGCGACCTCAGGGAGAGCGTCGGTTTTTCAGCCCAGGGAGGGCTCGAGATCGGAAAGGGACTCTCTTCGACCATGGCTCTCGTGGATTCGACGCAGCAGCTGATCGAGGCTGCCATGCGTGGCTCGTGGGAGCGCCAGACCGCGCTCACCAACAACATCGCCAACGCCGACACCCCCGGCTACAAACGCCTCGACGTCAACTTCGAGACCACTTTGCAGAGCGCGATGAACAGCGGTCAGTCCCCGGCCGAAATGGAATTCGAACCCGAAGTTCAACCCCAGGAAGCCGGTCCCAACGGCGCCGGCGTGAGCGTCGATCAGGAATCCGCTCGGCTTGCCGAAAACGGCCTCGACTACAGCGCGCTGGCCGACGTGGCCAATGCCCGCAACGGAATCGTCCGCTCCGCGATCGGGATCCTCTGATGGGCCTGTTCGATGCGATCGGGATCGCCGGCACGGGCCTGAGCGCCGAGCGCGTGCGCATGGACGTCACGGCCGAGAACCTCGCCAACGCCGACACGACCAAAGCAGCCAACGGCCAGCCCTACAAACGCCAAGAGGTCCAGCTCTCGCAGCTCTCGACGAGCGGCTTCGGCAGCGCCCTCAACGGCGCGCTCGCCCAGGCCGGCTCCACGCAGCCCGCGGGCGGCGTGCAGGTGACGGGGATCGTGGCCGACAACACACCCGACCAGCAGGTCTATGACCCGAGCAACCCCGAAGCCGACGCCCAGGGCTACGTGAAGATGCCGAACGTGAGCACGGTCACCGAAATGACCGACCTGATCTCAGAGCAGCAGTCCTACCAATCCGACGTGACCGCCATGCAGACGGCCAAGTCGATGTTCAACTCGTCCCTCACCCTGCTCAAATGATCATCCCTCCGGTGGGTGGCATCGGCGGCGGGCTGTCGCTGGGCGGGACCGAAGCGCTCACACATGGCGCAGGAGCTGCCAATTCCGCTGTCGCCCCGGCAGGCGAAGCGGGAACCGTCGCCGGCGGTGAAGCAGGCGCCGTCTCGGGCAGCGAATCGGGCTCCTTCGGGGGCGCCCTCGGCGAAGCGATCTCCTCGCTCGAGAAGACTCAGCAGAGCTCTGACAGCGCCTCCCAGGCGCTCGCCACGGGCACCGTCAAGGACCCCGAGAGCGCGGTGGTGACGGTCGAGGACGCGAGCATGGCAATGGACCTTGCCGCCCAGCTGCGTGGCAAGGCGACCGAAGCCATCCAGACGATCTTCTCAACGCAGGTCTAAGCGGTGCCCGTAGCCCAGCTCGCCTCCAGGATCACGCCCCGCGGTTGGCTCATGGGCGGGGGCTTTGCCGTAGCGGCGATCCTGTTCGTCTACATCTTCCTGCACGCCGTCTCGGCGCCCAGCTACTCGACGCTCGAGAGCGGCCTCGAACCGTCCCAGACGGGGAAGATGACGAACACGCTGAGCACCAGCGGCATCAGCTACCAGCTGCAGAACGGCGGTACCGCAATCGCCGTGCAGTCAAACCAGACGGCCGCGGCGAGGGTCGCCCTGGCCGGTGCCGGCCTGCTCGGCAACACCCAGCCGGACTTCAAGCTGTTTGAAAAACAGAGCCTCGGTGAAAGCAACTTCCAGCAGCAGGTCACCTACCAGCGGGCGCTCCAAGGTCAGCTGGCGGAGACGATCGACAGCGTCCAAGGCGTCTCGGGCGCCCAGGTCGAGCTCGTGCTGCCGAGCTCCCAGAACCAGGTCTTCGGCGAATCCGGCGGCGCGTCCTCGGCCGCGGTCCTATTGAGCGGGACCACCTCGCTCGACCCCGCCTCCGTCCGCGGGATCGCCCAGCTCGTCTCCTCGAGCGTCCCCGGCCTGCAGCTGAGCAAAGTCACGATCACCGACGCCAGCGGTCAGCTGCTGTGGCCGCAGGCGGCCGGCGCCGGCGGCGACGGCTCCACGAGCGTGCAGGAAGCCGAGCAGCACTACGACCAGAGCATGGCCGCGAACCTCGACGCGATGCTCGCCCAGACGCTCGGAGTGGGCAAGGCGCAGGTGCTCGTCTACGCCAACATGAACGTCAACCAAACCACCCAAGAATCGCTCACCTACGGCAAGACGGGCGTCCCCACACAGCAGAGCAAAGAACTCGAGACGCTCACCGGGACAGGCACGGGCGCCGGTGGTACGACAGGCACGGCCAACCTCACCGCCGCCGCCGGAGCGGCCGGAGGCAAATCGAACTACAAGAAGGAAACCACCACCTCCTCGCTCGGCATCTCCAAGACCGTCACCCACTCCACCATCGCCCCGGGCGTGGTCGAAAGCCAGCACGTCTCGGTGCTGCTCGACCACTCCGTCCCCGCCGCCTCGCTGCCAGCCGTCCGCGAAGCGATAACCAACGCCGCCGGTATCCAGGCCAAGCGCGGCGACACGATCTCGATCGGTCAGGTCGCCTTCCCCAAGGCCGTTCCCGCCGCAGCCAGCTCGAGCAGCAGCATCATGGGCGAGGCCAAGTACGCCCTGCTCGGGATAGCCGCCGCGATCTTCCTGTTCCTCACGACCAAATCGCTACGCCGCCGCGAAAAGGAGCCGATCGGGGAGCCGGTGTGGCTGCGCGAGCTCGAGACCCCGATGCGTCTGTCGGAGCTCGAACGTGAAACCGCTCCGCGTCCCTCGCCAGCGCTTGCAGGCGTCGCGCCGTCCAACGGCAGCGCAAACGGCCACCCGGCGAGCAACGGCCACAGCGACGACCCGATCCGCCGCCAGGTCGAGCAGCTGGCCGACAGCGACCCCGATCGCGTCGCCCAGCAGCTGCGCACCTGGATGCAGGAGGGATAGCTCCAGATGGCCGGCGAGGAGACGCTTCCGGCGCTTGTTGGGGAGCTGGCGCCAGCCACCCGGGTGGCCGGTGCCCGTAAGGCAGCTGTGCTGATGGCCGCGCTCGGCTCCGAGCGGGCCGCCAACGTGCTCCAGCGCCTCGGCGAGGAAGAGGTCGAGAGCCTGTCCGTCGAGATGGCCAGGCTCAGCTCCGTCGGCGCCGAGACGACCGACTCGGTCCTCGGCGAGCTGGCGGCGCTCGCCGGCGGTGGCAGCGGCGTGGAGGGCGGGGTGGACTTCGCCCGCGAGGTGATCGAGCGCGCGCTCGGACCGGAGCGTGCAGCCGAGCTACTGGGGCGCCTCTCGAGCGGCGCCGAGGCCAAGCCGTTCGAGTTCCTGCGGCGCATCCCCCCCGAGCGCATCGCCGTGCTGCTGCGCAGCGAGTCGCCGCAGACGATCGCGCTGGTGCTCGCCAGCCTGCACACCAACCTCGCTGCCGGCGTGCTCTCGCACCTGCCCGAGCGCCAGCAGCCGGAGATCGCGCTGCGCATCGCGCGCATGGGCGAGACCAGCTCGCGCGTCGTGCGTCAGGTGGAGGACGCGCTGCGCCACAAACTGACCGCCGTCGCCGAGCGCGAGTACGCCTCGGCTGGGGGACCCAAGGCCCTGGCCGGGATCCTCAACCACGCCGATCGCTCGCTCGAGCGCAACGTGCTCGAGAACCTCGCCACGGCCGACAAGGGGCTGGCCGAGGAGGTGCGCGGCATGCTGTTCGTGTTCGAGGACATCGTCAAGCTCGACGAGCGTGCCATCCAGCAGGTTCTGCGCGAGGTCGACCAGAAGGATCTCGTGCTCGCGCTGCGCGGCGCTGATGAGAGCGTCAAGGAGATACTGCTCGCGAACATGTCCGAGCGCGGCGCGGCCATGCTCAAGGAGGAGATGGAGATCCAACCGCCGCAGCGCAAACGCGACGTGGACGAGGCCCAGAGCCGGGTGGTGGGGGTTGTGCGCAAGCTCGAGGAGGCCGGCACGATCGTGATCGCCGGCGAGGAGGACGGGGAGGACGGCGAAGGCGTTGTCTGACGGGGCCGTCAGCTACGACTTCGAGCAGCTCGAGCCCTCCGAGCCACCGCCCCGCGACGCGGCCGCTCGTGCGCTGGCCGAGGCCAGGGCCGAGGCCGAGCAGATCCGCGAGCAGGCTCGTGCGCAGGGTCACGCCGAGGGGCTCGCGGCCGGGCACGCCGACGGTCTGGCCGAGATCTTGAGCGCAGCCGGAGCTCTGGGTGAGGCGCTGGCGGGTGTGAGCTCGCTGCGCGACGAGGTGGCCGAGACGGTGGAGCGCGACGCCATCGAGCTGGCGCTCGAGCTGGCCGAGAAGGTGCTCGCCGCCTCGTTGCAGGCGCGCCCCGAGCTCGTCGTCGAGGTCGTTCAGGGCGCCCTGCGCCGTCTCAACGACCGCCGTCGGATCACCGTGCTGGTCAATCCCAGCGACCTGCAGACGGTCAAGGATGCGCTCGGCGATCTGCAGACCCAGGCCAACGGCATCGAGCTCGCCGACCTGCAGAGCGACCAGCGCGTGGGCGTCGGCGGCGCGATCGTGCGCAGTGCCGAGGGCGAGCTCGACGCGAGCGTCGAGACCCAGCTGGAGCGCGCTCGCGAAGTCGTCATGGCTGAGCTGGCAAGCGGCGAGCGCCCGTGAGCGGGGCGGCGCCCGGCGCGCTGCTCGAGCGGGCATCGCGGGCGATCCACGAAGCCGACCTGGCGCGCCGCCACGGCTTCGTCAGCAACCTGATCGGGCTGATCATCGAGGCCACCGGTCTGCAGGCCGAGGTCGGTGAGGTGTGCCTTGTGGGCACCGATCGCAACCGCCCGGCGGTCTCCGCCGAGGTCGTCGGCTTCAGGGACGGGCGCACGCTGCTGATGCCCCTGGGAGAGCTGCACGGCATCGGCCCGGGGACGCGCGTGCTGGCCACAGGTGCGCCGTTTCGCATCGAGGTCGGGGACGCTCTGCTCGGGCGCATGCTCGACGGGCTCGGCATACCCGACGACGGCGGACCCACTCCCGGTGGGGTCGCGCGCTCGACGATCGCCTCGCCCCCCGGCGCTCTCTCGCGGCCGCGCATCAGCGAGCGCGTGGGGCTGGGCGTGCGCGCGCTGGACGGCCTTGTGCCGTGCGGGCGCGGACAGCGCCTCGGCATCTTCGCCGGCTCCGGCGTCGGCAAGTCCTCGCTGCTGGGGATGATCGCGCGATCGACCAGCGCCTCGATCAACGTGATCGCGCTCGTTGGAGAGCGTGGACGCGAGGTGCGCGAGTTCATCGAGCGCGACCTCGGCGACGCGCTCGAGCGCTCCGTGGTCGTCGTGGCCACCTCCGACCAGCCCGCGCTCGTGCGCATCAAGGCGGCCTTCACCGCCACCACCATCGCCGAGTACTTCCGCGACCAGGGTCACGACGTGATGCTGATGATGGACTCGGTCACCCGCTTCGCCATGGCCCAGCGCGAGGTCGGCCTCGCGATCGGCGAGCCGCCCGCCACACGCGGCTACACGCCCAGCGTGTTCGCCATGCTGCCGCGTCTGCTCGAGCGCGCCGGGACCAGCACCGCCGGGTCGATCACAGCTCTCTACACCGTGCTCGTGGACGGCGACGACATGAACGAGCCGATCGCCGACGCGGTGCGCTCGATCCTCGACGGGCACGTTGTGCTCACCCGCTCGCTCGCCCACGCCGGGCACTACCCCGCAATCGACGTGCTGCAGAGCGTCTCGCGCCTGGTCGGGGAGATCGTCACGCCCCCCGTCGTCGAGGCCGGCCAACGCCTGCGCGGTGCGCTTGCCGTCCTACACGAGAAGGAAGACCTGGTGGCCATCGGGGCCTACCAGCACGGCAGCGACCCGGCACTCGACACTGCGCTCGTGCACAAGGCGCAGATCGAGGCCTTCCTGCGCCAGCCCGTGAGCGAGCGCAGCGATCCAGTCGAGACCGATGCCAGGCTGCTCGAGCTGGCCGACTCCCTCGTGGGCTCCCAGCAGGCACTGGATGGCGATCTGCCCGACGCCGAGGAGGTCACGGCAGCGCAGCTCGGGGAGGGCTCCACGCGTGGCGGGGACGTGCCTGCGATCCCTGCGCTTGGGCTTAGCCTCTAAGCTGGCGCCAAACTTCTTCGTGCTTTGCCCCGGAAGCTCGGGCCGAACCGACGCCGAGCGCATCGCTGCGAGGCCGTGCAGCACGCGCATCTCCGGCGGGCGCTAGGGTTCTCCGTGGTGTCTCTCTCCCGGATGTCTCCAACGAACGTCGTGGTCGCAACGGTCGGACGGCTCCATGGGTCGACATGGTGGTTGTGCGGCACTGGCAAATTGTCCTGCAAATGATAGTGTTTTGAGCGTCATGGACGACATCAGTAGCAGCCGTTCTAGGGCACGCCGTATGCACGTAGCGTGCCCTCGCCGTCTGCGGGGGCGGTACTCCGCTACGTTTGGCTGCAATGCGGTCACCCTCTTGCCGACATCCCGCCCCGCCCTGCACCGCTGTCGCGCGGAGCGTCCCCAAGTGATGCGGAACCAGAGGACTTGCGGCACGACCCGCGAAGTAGCTGTGTGCGCCGCTATGCGGTCGAGACTCCCCCGCCGCTGCCAAAGAACTCCCTGAGGGACGCTTCGATCGTGGACCCCTACTTTCCAACCACTTTCACCGGCTCACCTCCGCAAGCGTTCCCTGACGTGGGCCAGCTACTCTGCGGCCCAGAGTTCTGGCGCGATTGGCTCGATCACAACCCCTCCGAGGCTGAGTTGCTGTCTCGTGCGCTGCTCTGCTTGGGGCGGCTGGAACGCCATACCCGCTGGGATTTGGATCCTTTGCTGGAGCATCTGGGCTGCCCCGCGAAGTCCGTACGCGAGCGGCTGGAGCTCGGTCGTGACCGCCTGCTGCACTGTCTTTCCTACTTCGAATGGGTCGAGTCGCTGCTGTGCTGGCTTGACCTCCATTCTGACAAGCGGCTGACTGTGTCCGGCGCAGCGCGATTGTTCGCCAATGCCGATAAAGATCTCGAAGCATGCCGCTCGCGGATGGACTCCGGAGACTTCCCGCCGCTGGAGTACCTGAAGCTGGGGGAGGTGGCCCAGAGCTGGCAAGCGGCCATACTGACACTGCCCACACAGCGTGGCGAGCGCGCCCGCCGGACTGCCGAGGCCAATCCCTTCGTGGAGCCTCAGTCCCCGCACATCAGTCCCCGACGCCTCGATCTGCTCAACGCCAAAGACGCGCGCGCGCTGCTCGGCGAGCAGGTGGAAGCTCGCGCTTGGACGCATCTCAAGCACTGCCCCAGCTGCCGGGCTGCGTATGAACGACGCCGCAGCACTGCCGATCGGGTGAGCGCTGCGCTTTCTCCCGAGCTGCTCGCCGCCCACCACTAGCGGCGTCGCAATGCGTGTATCCGCAGCTTGGCTGCGGGGTACAGGACGCAGAAGGCGATCGGAAGTTTGGAATGCTACATGTACACATTGGCCCGAGCCCACTAGCTCTCGGCTTGTTGATCCCCATGACAACCATGGCCCGCTTCGACGTCTGTCTGGTCGGGCGTCCTGGCCAGACGAACGAGACGTCCTACGGGATCTCCGGTATCGGCATGGACGACGAGCTCAACTACATACCCTTGCCGTGGTTTCCCGGACCAGCACAGGTCAACGAACTACCGGACGATCTGCTCAAACGAGTCGGCTCCGAGCCGCTGCTCCTCACCATGAGCCTGCGCGAGGCGATCGCGGTGCGGCACGAGTTCGTGGAAGCATTGCTAGACCTCCGCGCTCCCGAAACCGAAACCGTCGTGATCGCCTGCGAGAACGCACCTCATGAGCACTACGGCCACGTCCGCGCCGCATGCACACGAACTGGCGCGCTGTTTCTGCGGACCGTGATCAACCGGATGTGCCTCGATCTCGGAACGGACAAAGAGGGTAGACGCAACGTCTCGGTCCACCGCCTTGCCGAGTGGCTTGTCGAGCGACCGCCGGCTGAGCAGCATTCTGCGGTGCTAGCAGCGCTCGCTGCCATCGAGGGCTTTGCACTGGTGGATGACATCGAGGCCCGCCATCATCGCAAGCTGTGGATGGTCAACGGTGGTCACCAGGCGCTGGCGCTGATGGGCCGTAAGGCGAACGCCGATCATCGTGTGCGCGACCTGGCAATCGAGGCTGCCGATGCACTTGAGGCTCGCGGCAAGGACGGCGTACTCGAAGACCTGCGCGAGTCCGCACGCACGCCGGTAGTTGTCGCTGCCGTCGGACAGCTCCAGAGCGCGATGAGCGAAGCGCTGTTGATCCTACACCCAGACCTGGATCAAAACCTCGCGTACGGGCTAAAGCATGTGATCGCTTATTCAGAGCACCGTGATGGAGTGGAGCGCGTGTTGGCCAAGTTCACGCGGATCAACCTGGCACCATTCCTGGAGGACCTGAACGACCGCATTGGGGCTCCGGCGCGCATTTGCTTCGAACATGAACGCTCCGTGGAAGCTTTCGCTCACGTCATCAACGTGCTGCTGGAACTCGTGGCCAACATCGACGCCTTCGAGGACAACGACGACGTGCGCCGCGGGGGGCTCGCCGGCGCCGCCGATCCGGAGGCCGTCGAGAGCTTCCGCCGCCTTGTTACGCCCTGGACAGCGGACGCGATCGAGGCAAGCACGGCGCACTTCGCTCAGATCCTAGCCGAGCATCGCGCCGCGTTCGCGGGCTGAGGACCCAAGGACCCAGTTACACAGTCGACCCCTGCCCGACGCCTCGCCTGCAGCCCTAAAGAACCCGGGTGTACGTCCGATAACCAGGCCGTGACCGGACCCTCGTTTCGCTTCCGCCTGGAGCGCGTCCGTGCTGTGCGGGAGCGCAAGGAGAAGCTGGCCCAACAGGAGCTCGCGCGAGCTATCTCCGCGCGCTCGCTGACCGAGGCCGAGTTGCAAAGCGCCGAGCTACGGATCGAGCGGGCTCGTGGCGAACAGCGAGCGGTCGCAGCCGGCCCCAGCACAATGAGCTCCAGCGAGCTGCTCGCCCGTCAGACGTTCCTCGAGCGCGTGGAAGCGCAGCGCACCGTCACCGAGCTCGAGCTGCGCCAGCGCGAGCGCGAGGTCGACGACCGCGGCGCCGAGCTCACCCTCGCCGCCGGCGAGCACGAGATGCTCAACCGGCTCAGGGATCGCCACCGTGGCGAGCACGACCGCGACATGGCAAGACGCGAGCGCAACGTCCTCGACGAGATCGCAACCATGCGCGTTGGGCGCAGCTCGGCATGAGCACAGAAGCGCTCGCCCCCACCGGCATGCCTGCGGGCGAGCTCGCTGTCTCGCAGCGAGTCGCACAGCTGCAGTCCCTGATCGAACAGACTGCCCACGCGGCCGCTGGCGAATCGAGCACAGAGAGCGTCGCCGCCACAACTCCCGCCTCCACCTCGCCGAGCTTCGCCGAAACCCTGCAGGCGGCCAGCGGCACCGCCACCACAGCGAGCGCCACGCCGCTGAGCGCTGGCGAATCGGCTCAGTCGAGCCAGTACGACTCGCTGGTCGAAGCGGCCGCCCAGCGCTATGGCATCGAACCGGCGGTGCTGCACGGCCTGATCCAGCAGGAGTCGGGCTTCGACCCCAGCGCCCAGAGCAGCGCAGGGGCGAGCGGCCTGACGCAGCTGATGCCCGCCACCGCCTCCTCGATGGGCGTCGCCAACCCGCTCAACCCGGCCGAATCGATCGAAGGCGGGGCTCGCTACCTGAGCCAGCTGATGGGCCAGTTCTCCGGTAACACCACCGATGCCCTGGCTGCCTACAACGCCGGCCCGGGAGCCGTGAAGCAGTACGGCGGAGTGCCCCCCTATGCGGAAACCCAGAGCTACGTCACCAAAGTCCTCGGCTACGCCGAAGCCTTCCGCCAGAGCCATCCCACGAGCGCCGCGGTGGCCGCATGAACCCTATGGTTGTCCTGCCACCACCCTCGTCCTCGGGGCCGCCCGGCGGCCGCGGTGGAGCCCCACCGGGGTCTCCACCGGGCGCGCCGCCCTTCGAGAGCGCGCTTGCCGAACACTGGGCCCGGACCGCACACGCGGAAGGCCACAAACAGCAGGGCGCAGAAGCTCACAGCGAAAGCACGCCGCGCACTGGACGCCCAAGGCGCGCGAGTACCGCGAGCGATGAGCATGCGAGCGAGCAGGGGAGCCCAAGCTCTTCGACGGGGGCCCCTCCGGCCCCGGGGCCATCCGTCGCGGTCGCAACCTCGGCTGTGACTGCGCAACTCCCCGCGGTCGCGGCCACGACCACAGCAGCGAGCGTCGCCAACGCCTCGTCCGACACCACGCCGGCTCCCGCGGATCTCGTTCCCGCCAACGCGGCGAGCACCGCCACTGGCGGGACGACACCGGTGGCCGCCAAGCTCGCGCCGCCAGGCGTCCAGGCCCCGGCGGCCGAGCCCCCCACCACGACGGTGACCAGCACGGCCTCACACGGCGAGGATGTCGCTGCGGCACCGATGTCAGCGCCTGCGACGCCCGCGCCCCAGCCGGCCAACAACACCGAGGCCCAGGCACAGAACCAGGTCGCGAACACGCCTGCGCTGTCCGATGTCCAGCCGGGCGCGGCGCGGGTGCCCGCAGAGAAGGCCCCACAAGCCCCGACTCCCGGAAAGGGCCCGGCGCCTGCCCCGTCTAGCGCTTCCGCGCCCGCAGGGGCGAAGCCGGCGAGCCCACCCACCCCATCTTCCCCCGGCCCGCAGGTGCAACCCGCGAGCACCCCCAACCAAGACGCCCAGACCGGCCCTCGCATCCCATCCCCCGCCGTAGCGCACACCGAGCAGGGTGCAAGTGTGACGAGCACCACGAGCACCACGTCCACAGCGCCGGCCACCGGCGAGACGGCCTCGCACGCCGACCCCAAGGGCAGCGCCACGAACCCACGCGGCGCCGGCGTGCGGCCCAGCCTTCCCTCCGCTCTCGCCATCCCCACAACCGCGAGCAGGTCGACCACGGCCCAGGCCGTGTCCGCGGGCGCCACCTCGCTCGAGGCCGCGGAATCGTCAGCCTCCGCCAACGAGGCGAGCCCGCTGCTCAGCTCGGGCGTGGGCATGCAGGACATGATCGACTCGATCCGCGCGACGATCGAGCTCGCCAGCGCTCAGGGCACCAACCAGGCGCGGATCGCGCTGCAGCCTGCGGAGCTGGGAGAGATAAGGATTCACCTCAGCCAGAGCGCCGAAGGCCTGGTGGCCCGGGTGACGGCCGACACGCCGGCCGCCGCTCAGGCGCTGGCCCAGGGGCGCTCCGAGCTGCACCAGTCGCTGAGCGCGCTCGGCACGCCCCTGCTGCGCCTCGACGTCGGCGCCTTCGGGCAATCCCAGACCGGTGAGCGCGACGGCCGTACCGCCGGTGAACCCGGCTCATCTTCGCGCTCCGCAACCACATCCACCACCCACGAGGACGACGGGAGCGCCGAGACCGTCGGCGAGCTCGAACCCGTCTCGCCGACCGCCGGCCTGGCGAGCGGCGGCCTCGTCAACGTGCTCGCCTGACCAAGGAAAGGACCCAACGCCATGTCAACGACACCCCTAGCAGCCACGAGCGCCACCAGCTCGGCGCCCCCGGAAAGCTCCTCCTCGCCCTCCAACCCCAACAGCGTTCTCGGCCAGAACGACTTCCTCAAACTGATGATCGCCCAGCTGCAGGCCCAGAACCCGCTCGAACCTGGCAACAGCAACGAATACGTCAGCGAGCTCGCGCAGTTCACGCAGGTCGAGCAGACGACCAACTTGGCCAGCTCCAGCGAGCTCTCCAGCGCAGTTCAGCTGATCGGTCGCAGCGTCACCTACGACGCCGCCTCGGGTGCAGCCACCACCGGCACGGTCCAGAGCGTGCAATCGAGCGCCTCTGGTACGACCATCACCGTCGAAGGCGTGCCCGGCGTCAAGCTCACGGCGATAACGGAAGTCCATTGAGCTCGATCTCCAATCCCGCGCTCGTCCCGCCCGGAGGCCTCGGCGCGCCGGTTGCGCCCGCCGCCGCTCCCGGCACCGGCAAGGGCGCCGCGCGGCCCGCCCCATCTGTCCCCGGCGGCTCGTTCGCCGACGCGCTCGAGCAGGCCGACGGAGCTCAGTCGCTGCAGTTCTCCCGCCACGCGCTCGCGCGCGTCCAGCGCCGCGGGATCGATCTCGACGCCAGCAAGCTCTCGCGGCTCACCAACGGAGTCGACCGCGCGGCCGCCAAGGGCTCGCGCGACTCCCTCGTTCTTGTCGACGGCACGGCCTTCGTGGTGTCCGTCAGCAACCGCACAGTCATCACGGCTGTGGGATCGGAACACATGAAGGACAACGTGTTCACAAACATCGACAGTGCCGTGATCGCCTGAGTAGGGCAACGGCTCGAACTGCGGCTGGACCTCGTCGAGGAGGCCGCGAAAGGAAGGGCAGTAACGATGATGGCAGGAATGTATGCCGCGATCAGCGGCCTCGACGCAAACCAGGCGATGCTCAACGACACCGCCTCGGATCTGGCGAACGTGAACACCGTGGGCTACAAGTCCTCGAGCGTCACCTTCGCCGACGAGCTCACGCAGGTCATCCGCGGCTCCTCCGCTCCCACCAGCAGCAATGGAGGCACCAACCCCGTGCAGATCGGTCTCGGCGTGCAGGTCAACGCCACCCACAACGAAATGACCGAGGGCTCCTTTCAGCAGACCAACAACCCACTCGACGTGGCCATCGAGGGCTCGGGCTTCCTGCGCGTCGGCGCAGGCACCCCGCCCGCAAAAGAACCGTTCACGAGCGGTCTCCCGGCGAACGTGGACTACACGCGCGCAGGGGATCTCACGACGAACACGCAGGGCTTCCTCACGACCTCGGCGGGTGAATATGTGATTGGCCGCAACGCCGTCGCCACGGTCGGCGAAGCGGGCACCACCTACGCGCCGGGCAAAGAAGACAGCTACCTGCGGATCCCGCCCGGCTCGACCAACGTCACCATCGGACAGGACGGCTCGGTCAGCTACACCGACAACAACCCCGAATCGAAAACCTACCAGCAGCGTGTTACCGCGGGCTACCTCTCGCTGGCCACGTTTGCCAACGAATCGGGCCTGGAACGGCTCGGCGGCTCGCTGTGGGCACAGACGTCCAACTCGGGCACGCCGATCGTCGGCACTCCCGACACGCCGGGCTTCGGCTCGACTGTCGGTGGGGTGCTGGAGATGTCCAACGTCGACCTGGCGACCGAGATGACCAACATGATCACGGCCGAGCGCGGCTACCAGGCCAACTCGCGCGTGATCACCACCGCGGCAGAAATGCTGCAGACGGTGGTGACGATGGTCCAGTAGGCCATCGTTCAGTCCAGAGCTTGCCACCTACGACCCAAACCAGGGGGTAGTGAATCGAGAGACACTCCGAGGAGCCCGAGGTGGGGCGGCGAAAGCCGTCCCACCCCGCGGCTGAGGCAGGGCAACGAGGGAGCACCGAATGATCACGCTACACCGGCTCGGTCACAGCGACGAGCCATTCCAACTGAACTCAGAGATGATCGTGACCGTCGAGTCGACCCCCGACACGGTCATCACGCTCGCCACCGGGGCGAAAGTCGTGGTGGCGGAGACGCCCGACGAGGTGGCCGCAGCCGTGCACGCCAACCGCGCGTTGGTGCTCAGCGACGCCATGCGCCGCCGCGGCACTCCGCGCCAGCCCGCCCCCGGCCCGGGAGCCCGGCGCGGTGAGCCGCCGCGCCTGTCGGCGGTCGAGGACACACCCAGCTGAGGCCTCATTCGGCCCTTCGTGCACGAGAAATCCCCAAAACTGAAGGATTTCTTGCGCCAGCCGATGAAAGGGGGCAATGAAGGCTGCAACGCTGATTGGAATAGGGCTCGCCTTTGGCTCTCTGCTGATGAGCTCGATGATGGACGGGACGAGCCCCGCCTCGTTCATCAACATCCCCGCGCTCATGATCATCCTCGGGGGGACCGCGGGCGTCACCCTTGCGAGCGTGGGCATGGACTCCATGAAGCGCGTGCCGAGCCTTTACAAGATGGTCTTCTCAGCCGAACCGCCCGACATGCGCGGGCAGCTCGATCGATTGGTCACGCTGGCCGACAAGGCCCGCCGCGAGGGCCTGCTGGCCCTGGACGCCCAGCTGGGTGAGATCGAGGACACCTTCACCCGCAACGCCCTGCAGCTGGTCGTCGACGGAACCGACCCCGAGATGGTGCACACGATCCTCGAGGCCGAGGTCGACGGGATGGCCGCCCGCCACGAGGCCTCCGCGGCCCCGTTCGAGAAGGCCGGCGGCTTCGCCCCCACGATGGGGATCATCGGCACGGTCCTCGGGCTCGTGCACGTGCTGCAGAACCTGGCCGCGCCGTCCACCCTCGGACCGTCCATCTCGGCTGCCTTCATCGCCACGCTGATGGGCGTGGGCGCCGCCAACGTGATCTTCCTGCCGATCGCCAACCGCCTGAAGGCGATCTCCGCCGAAGAGGTCGAGCTGCGGATGATGACCCTCGAGGGCATCCTCTCGATCCAGGCCGGCGACAACCCGCGCCTGGTCTCGGAAAAGCTCATGTCCTACCTGCCGCCGGCCGACCGCGCCGACAGCGACGACAACGTGGCACCGCTGAACCTCGAGGCCCAGGCGGCCTGAGATGGCCCGAGGATCACGGCGGGGGCGCCGTCGCGGAGCGCACAAGGAGGAGGAGAGCGCAGAGCGCTGGCTGTTGACCTACGCCGACATGATCACGCTGCTGATGGCGCTGTTCATGGTGCTGTTCTCGATCTCCTCGGTCAACATCTCCAAGATCCAGTCGCTGCAGGAGTCGCTGCGCGCCGCCTTCTCCGGCGACATCCTCCCGGGCGGCAAAGCCATCGCCAAACCGGGCGCCAGCGCCAACTCCAGCCGCGCGCCCTCGGCCGTGGACCTGCAGTCGCTCGTTCCCATCACCTCCCCCCAGACCTCCAGCGCCCTGCGCAGCGCAAGCGCGCACGGCTCCGCAGCGGCAGTCCAGCAGCAGCAGATGGCCGCCCAGCAGGAGTCGGCCGTGTTCGCGCACATCAAGGCCGAGCTCGACGCCTACGCCCGCGCCCATGGCTTCTCCAAGAGCGTGCAGAGCACGATCGAACCGCAGGGCCTGGTCATCAGGGTCCTGACCGACGACCTCCTGTTCGAATCGGGGCAGGCGACGCTCGATGGGCGCTCGAGCGGCCTGCTCGGCGAGATCTCCCAGCTCTTGAACGTCGATGAGACCCACCCGATCGACGTGGAGGGCAACACCGACGACGTGCCCATCCACGGCGGCCCCTACCCGAGCAACTGGGAGCTCTCGACCGCCAGGGCCTCCACCGTCGTGCGCTTTCTCGCCGAACACGGCGTCACCCCGCGCCGCCTCACGGCCACCGGCTACGCCGAACAGCACCCTCTTGCCAGCAACGCTACCTCTGCGGGACGTGCACGGAACCGTCGCGTGGAAATAGTCATGAAGCGGATCTACGGGTCCGAAAGCGAACCTTAGTCAAGGACGACGATGCTCAAGAACAAGAAGATCATGCTCGCTGTCGCGCTTCCGATCCTGCTGCTCGGCGGCTACACCATGACCAAATCCAAGCCGGTGGTGAAGGAGAAGATCAAGGGCACCATCTACGTGATGCCCCAATCGTTCCTGCTGAACCTCTCCGACGGCCGCTACGCCAAGCTCACGATCGCCCTGCAGCTCGCTCCGGGCCAGAGCGACGGCGCGAGCGCCACCGCTAGCTCGTCGAGCTCGGAAAGCGCCGGCACGCTGCCCGAGGAACCGCTCGTGCGTGAAATCGTGACCAACACAGTCACCAACCAGAGCGGCGAAGCGCTCGTCAACTCCCATAGCCGCACCGAGCTCCGCCACGAGATCCTGGCCGCCATCACCAAGCAGACGGACGTAAAAGTCGAAGCAGTGCTGATCCCAGAACTCACCGTCCAATAGAGGAGAGCGTGTGACCGAGACAATCGAGTATGAGGAGTTCGATCAGGCGACCCCAGCGAGCACGGCCTCCGGCCCTGAGGCCGACCTGAGCCGTCTCAGCGACATTCCGATGGAGTTGAGCGTGGAGATTGGACGCGCGCACATGACCGTGGGGGAGGCCCTGGATCTGCACGTGGGCGCTGTCGTCAGCCTCGAGCGCGCCTCCGGCGAGCCTGTGGACCTGCTCGTCAACGGCACGCCGATCGCTCGCGGTGAGGTCGTCGTCATCGACGAGCAGTACGGTCTGCGCATCACCGAGATACCCGACGCCGACGCGGGAGCAGAGGTCGCGGCACAGGAGCCCTACGGCGCATCGACCGAGGCGGCAGACGCCCCGGGCGACGGCTCGAACCCCACGGGAGGCTGATGCGGACATGGCGGTGAGCGAGAGCAAGCAACCCAAGGCGCGCAAAGCCAAGGCCAAGAAAGAGGAGCAAGCGCCGCTAGCGGAGCAGGCGACCGAGCCGCCCGGGCAGGTGCAGCCGCTCGACTTCTCCAAGCCGACCAAGTTCACCCCCGAGATCAGGCACCGCATCACCGCTGCGCTGACCCCGTTTTGCGAGAGCCTCGGCGTTTGGCTCGGCGGCGAGCTCAAGCGCGAGGTCACGATCGAGCTCGATGAGATCGCCCAGCACACCTGGGCCGCCGCCAAGGCCCATCTGCCGGTGGAGTCGTTGGCTGTGGCTGTGGAGGAGACGGCGATCGAACGCCACATGCTGCTCAGCATCGAGCTGCCGTTCGTCCTGCAGTCGCTCGAATGCCTGCTGGGGGGCGCACCCGCGCAGACCCCCGCTCAGCACCACCTCAGCGAGATCGACTGGGTGCTCACGAGGGGCCTGCTCGACGGGATCGTCGGCGAGCTCTCCCAAGGCTGGAGCGAGCTGGGGGGCCCCGAGCTCGCCCGCGGCGAGGTCGACCTCGAGGGCGACGCCGGCGTGCTCACACCGGCAGGCGAGCCCACGCTGGTGGTCGGCTTCACCACCGCCGTCGCCGGCGTCAGCTCGGCCATGTCGCTGCTGATCCCGTGGGCCGCAGTGGCCCCCATCGCCGAGAGCATCCGCTCTGCCGGCGCCCCCGCCTCGGCCCCGGCTTCGCCCGGCGGAGCGCTGCGCCACGGGCTCTCGAGCGCCCAGGTGCTGCTGCGCGCTGAGGTCGGCTCGGTGCAGATGGGGATCGAGCGGATGCTCGAGCTCGCCCCAGGCTCGCTGCTCGTTCTGCAGGACCGCGCCGAGGAGGGCGTGGTGCTCTACGCCGAGGCCGTCTCGATCGCCCGCGGGCGCCCGGGGCGCAGCGGCACGCGACGGGCGATCAAGCTGGAGTCCACCGGCGAGCCGCCCGTGCGCGCCGACACCTATGCCACGCTCGGCCGCGCCGAGCTGGAGCGAGCCCGCGCCCACGCCGCCGAGGAGCCCTCCGCCGTGGCCCAGGGGCCGATCCTGCATAGCCTGTTCGTGCGTGTGTGGGCCGAGCTCGGCAGGACCCATCTGCCGCTCGGCCAGGCGCTCGAGCTGAGCACCGGAGTGGTCGTGGAGCTCGACCAGGACGCCCAGGCTCCCGTGGAGCTGTTCGCCAACGGCCTGTGCTTTGCCAGCGGCAGTCTCGTCGTCACCGGCGAGGGCCGGTGGGGCGTGCAGCTCGAGCGGCTGCTCTGATCCTCCGCGCCCGGCCGATCGCCTCAAGACGCAGGGCCTCGGGCCGATAACCGGGGACGACTCTTCCTCGGAGTCGTCCCTCGATGACCAAGCTGACCCCCTCTAGTGCGGCCGCGCAGGCGGCCGCAGTACTTGGCGCCTGCCTGCTCGCGTTCGCCTGCCCGGCTTCGGCGCCGGCTGCCACGGGCGCCAAGGCGAGCGGCGAAAACACGCCCCTGAACCTCAGCCCCACGACGACCGGCTCGCACACCACGAGCACGGGCGGCGCCTCGATCGTGCGCACGATCGTGGGCCTCGCGATCGTGATCGCCGTCATCTGGGGGCTCGCCTGGATCATGCGCCAGGTCAAGGCGGGGCGCGACCCGCAGGTCTCGACCGCGGGGCTCGCGAGCGTCGCTCAGCTCACGCTCGGCTCGGGGCGCTCCGTGCACCTCGTGCGCGCCGGCAACGACTACGTGCTGCTCGGCGCCGCCGAGCAGGGCCTCGTGCCGATCCACCGCTACACCGAGGCCCAGGCCCGCGAAGCGGGGCTGCCCATGCTCGACGAACCGCCGCCGCGGCCGCGACGCTCGCTGCTGCTACGCCCGGCCCAGCCGAGCGAGCCCCGAGTGGGACCGACCGCCTCCGAGCAGCGCTGGGGTGGGTCGGCCGCCAACGGCCATCGCCCCAACCCGATGGACATGCCCTCGCCCGCCTACGGGCTGATCGAGCGCGTGCGCGAATGGACGGTGCGGCGGTGAACGTCAGCTCGAGTAACGCCGTGCAGATCCTGCTGCTCGTGGGCGGGCTCACGCTGGTCCCGGCCGTGCTGTTCACCGTCACCGGCTTCAGCCGCATCCTGATCGTCCTCGGCTTCATCCGCACCGCCGTCGGCACCCCCACTGCGCCCCCCAACCAGGTACTCGTCGGCATCGCCCTGTTCCTCACGATCTTCGTGATGGCGCCCACGATCAACACGATCAAGAAGGACGCCGTCGAACCGCTCACCCACCACCACATCAGCACCACCACCGCCCTCAAACGCGCCGAAGAGCCGCTGCGCGAATTCATGTTCCGCCAGACGCGCACCCAGGACATCTCCCTGTTCGTCAGCCTCGCCCACGACAAGACGCCGCACAAGCGCGCCGAAGTCCCCACCGAGGTGCTGATCCCCGCCTTCATCATCTCCGAGCTGAAGACCGCCTTCCAGATCGGCTTCCTGATCTTCCTGCCGTTCCTGATCATCGACCTGATCGTCTCCTCCACGCTCATGAGCATGGGGATGATCATGCTCCCGCCCACGTTCATCTCGCTGCCCTTCAAGGTGCTCCTGTTCGTCCTCGTCGACGGCTGGGACCTCGTCATCAAGGCCCTCGTGCAGAGCTTTCACTGATGAACCAAGACACCGTCGTCAACCTCGCCTCCCAGGCCATGAGCCTCGCGCTCAAGGTCGCCGGTCCGCTGCTGCTCGTGGGGCTGGTGGTGGGGCTCGTGGTCAGCGTCTTCCAGGCCGTCACCCAGATCCAGGAGCAGAGCCTCTCGCTGATACCCAAGATCGTGGGCATCGCCGTGGTGATCGTGATCCTCGGACCATGGATGCTCGGCCAGCTCGTCTCCTACACGACCGCCCTGTACACCTCGATCCCAACGATGGTCGGCTCGTGAGACAGGCCGCCCAATGAGTGCGCTGCTCAGCCAGCTCGCCGGCAACCAGCTGGCCGGCTTCATCCTCGTGCTCGCCCGCGTCACGCCGCTGTTCTTCATCGCCCCGCTGTTCTCCTCGGCGATGATCCCGCCGCGCGTGCGCGCGATCGTCGCCGTGGCGATCGCAATCGGGCTGACCCCGATCGCGATGCACGGTCAGCACATACCCGGTGACGCACTCGCGCTCGCCGGGCTCGTGATCGAGGGGCTGCTCGTGGGGCTCGGCTTCGCCTTCTCGCTCGCCGTGCTGCTGGCCGCAATCGAATCGGCCGGCTCGCTGATCGACGTGATCTCGGGCTTCTCCTACGGCAGCCTGATCAACCCCATGAACGGCGAGACCAGCGCCGTGATCTCACGCTTCTACTCGCTCGTGGGCACGCTGATCTTCCTCGTGATCGGCGGCGACGCCTGGACGCTGCGCGGCCTGGACCGCACGTTCGAGCTCGTGCCCCTCACCCGCGGGCCGGTGCTCAAATCGCTCCTCGGCGGCAGCGAGCACGTGTTCGTCACCGTCTTCACCTCCGCCCTGGAGATCGCCGCGCCGGTGCTCGTGGCGCTGCTGATCACCGACGTGGCCTTCGGCGTGGTCTCGCGCGTGGTGCCCCAGCTGAACGTGTTCGCCGTCGGGTTCCCCACCAAGGTCGCGGTCACGCTGCTCGTCGTCGGCGCCTCGCTGCCGTTCTTCGCCAACTGGATCAACGAACAGCTCTCGGTGAGCGTGGGGGCGGCGCTCGGCGCGCTGCACGTGGCCTAGGCGATGGCAAACGACGACCGCACAGAGAAAGCAACACCCAAGCACCGCAAACGCGCGCGTGAGAAAGGCCAGGTTGCGCGCAGCAGCGACCTCGGCGGCTCGGTTGTGCTGATCGCGGGGCTGCTCGCGCTCAGCATCACGGGCTCGAAGATCGCCGACGCGGGCGCGGCGAGCTTCAGGGAGATGCTCGCCGACATCGCCCACCCGGACCGCGCGACCACGGCTGCCGGGCTCAACGGCCTGATGCACTCCACGCTCTCCACGATCGCGCTGACCGTGGGGCCGATCGCCGGCACGTGCATGGTCGCGGGCATCCTCGCCAACGTCGCCCAGGTCGGCTTCGCGCCGAGCCTGCACCCTCTCAAACCCGACTTCCGCCGGATCAACCCCGCCTCCGGCTTGAAGAACCTGCTCGGCCCGAACCTGCCCGTGGAGGTGTTCAAGGCCAGCGCCAAGGTCGGCGTGGTCGGCGCCGTGGCCGCGCTCGCGCTGCTCCCCGGCCTGCGCACGCTGGCCTCAATGGTCGGCATCCAGCCGGCGGCGCTCGGCGTGATGTTCGGCCAGCGCGCGCTGTCGGTCGCCCAGAGCGCCGCCTTTGCCTATGTGGCGATCGGGCTGCTCGACTACGGCTGGAAGCGCTACCGCCACGAGCAGCAGCTGAAGATGACAAAGCAGCAGGTCAAGGACGAGACGCGCCAGTACGGGGTCTCGGCCGAGGTCAAAATGGCCCTGCGCCGCCGCCAGATGCAGGCCGCCCGCGCGCGCATGATGGCCGCCGTGCCCACCGCCGACGTGGTCGTCACGAACCCCACGCACTTCGCCGTGGCGCTCCGCTACGACGGCTCGCGCACGGCCCCCGAGCTCGTGGCCAAGGGCCAGGATCTGATCGCCGCGCAGATCCGCCGTGTGGCCGAGGAACACGACGTGCCGATCGTGCCCGACCCGCCGCTTGCACGGGCGCTTCACCAGTCGGTCGAGATCGGCCAGGTCATCCCCGAGGAGCTGTATGCGGCCGTGGCGCGCGTGCTCGCCTTCGTCTACCGCCTCGCCGGGCGCAGGAGGCTGGCCTCGTGAACAGCGCCTCGCTACGGCGGTTCGTGCCGCACGCCGACATGCTCGCGGCGGTCGCCGTCGTGCTCGTGGTCACGATGCTCGTGGTGCCGCTGCCCTCGGCGCTGCTCAGCCTGCTGATCACGATCAACATCGCTGCTGCGCTGACGGTGGTGGCGACCACGATGTATCTCGGCAAGGCGCTCGACTTCGCCTCGTTCCCGAGCCTGCTGCTGCTGACCACGATGTTCCGCCTGGCGATCAATGTGTCGGTCACGCGCCTGATCCTCACGAGCGGCGACGCCGGCAGCGTGGTGAAGTCCTTCGGCGAATTCGTCGTCGGCGGCAACGTGGTCGTCGGCCTCGTGATCTTCCTGATCCTCGTGGTGATCCAGTTCGTGGTCGTCACCAACGGCGCCGGGCGCGTGGCCGAGGTCGGCGCGCGCTTCACCCTCGACGCCATGCCCGGCAAGCAGATGGCGATCGACGCCGACCTGAACGCCGGGCTGATCACCGACGACCAGGCGCGCGAGCGGCGCAAAGACATCGCCCGCGAGGCCGACTTCTACGGCGCCATGGACGGAGCGTCGAAGTTCGTCAAAGGCGACGCCATGGCCGCCGTGATCATCACTGCGATCAACCTCGTGGGCGGCATCATCGTGGGCATGGCCCAGCGCCACCTGGGCTTCACAGAAGCCACGCATCAGTACTCGCTGCTGACCGTCGGTGACGGCCTCGCCGCACAGATTCCCGCACTGCTGATCTCGGTCGCCACCGGCATCATCGTCACCCGCGCCGCCTCCGACCGTGACCTCGGCTCGGACATCGCCGGCCAGATCCTCGCCCAGCGCAAGGCGCCGCTGGTGGCCGCCGGCGCGATCGGCGGCTTCGCCCTGATCCCGGGGCTGCCCAAGCTGCCGTTCATCATCATCGCCGTGATCTTCGGCGCCGTCGGCTGGGCGGTGCGCGACGGGCTGCCCTCGGTCAAGGCCAAGGCCGCCAAGGATGCAGCCGACGCCAAGGCCGTGCTGCCGAGCCCGATAGGCGAGCCGATCGGCGAGGTTGGCGTCGACGCGCTCGAGCTCGCGATCGGCTTCGGTCTGGTGCCGCTCGTCGACGGCGGCTCCAGCGGCTCGCTGCTGCGCCGCGTGAGCATGATCCGCAAGCAGATCGCGGGCGAGCTCGGTCTGGTGATCCCGCCCGTGCGCATCCACGACGAGCTGGGGATGGAGTCGCACGAGTACGTGTTGAAGGTGCGCGGCTCGGAGGTCACGCGCGGGCGGATCATGCCCGGGCACCTGCTGGCGATGGACCCGGGCGATGCCAGCGGCACGCTGCAGGGCATCCCCACGCGTGAGCCCGCCTTCGGCCTGGAGGCGATGTGGGTGCACGAGTCCGGGCGCGCCGAGGCCGAGGCGCTCGGCTACACCGTCGTGGACGCCGAGTCGGTGATCGTCACCCACCTCACCGAGACGATCCGCTCGCACGCCGCCGAGCTGCTCACGCGCCAGGACGTGCGCACGCTGCTCGACCGTCTCAAGGAGACCAACGCGGCGGTCGTCGAGGAGGTCGTGCCCGATGCGCTCTCGCTCGGGGAGATCCAGCGGGTGCTGCAGTCGCTGCTCGGCGAGGGCGTGCCGATCCGCGACCTGGGCACGATCGTGGAGGCGATCGGCGACAAGGCGCGAACAACACGTGACACGAGTCTCCTATCGGAGTACGCTCGCCAGGCCCTGGGCCGGGCGATCACGGCTCCCCACCTGGACGAGCAGTTGCGCCTGCAAGCGATCACACTAGACCCCGCAATCGAGCAGGAGGTCTCCACGTCGATCACCCAGACCACCGACGGTGAGTACCTGGCCATGGACCCGCCGCGGGCACAGGCAATCGTCACGGCGCTCAAAACCCAGGTCGAGCACGCCTCTGGGCTCGGGGCGCGGCCGGTGCTGCTGTGCTCGGCGCGAATCCGCCGCCACCTGCGACGCTTGATCGCACAGGCCCAGCCCCATCTGGCGGTCTGCTCCTACAACGAGATCTCTCCCGGCATCAACGTTGAAACGATTGGCGTGATCCACGCATGAGCACCCCCACGCGCACATATCGCGGGCGAGCAGTCGACGAGCTCATCCCCAGGATCCAGCGCGAGCTCGGCTCCGAGGCGATCATCGTGCGCCGGCGCGAGGGCCTCACGGGAGGCATCCTCGGCTTCTTCCAGCACCCCTTCGTGGAGCTCGAGGCGATGCCGGGCGGTCCGCGCATCGACGTCTACGACGAAGCCGACAGCGCCGCCCCGCCACCGCCGCTCGCACCGGCTCCGCCAACACCCACGTTTTCGCCACCGCCCCAGGTTCGGTCGCCCCAGTCTCCGCCGCCAACGTTCGCTGCACCGCCGTCCCCCTCTGCGGCGCCACCACCACCCTTCTACACGCGCGCACCGGCCTCGTCGCCGGACTACGGCAGCGCCTATGTCACGGCGCACCTGGCCGCGCTCGCGCGGGCCGAGCGAAACCAGCCCGTCGCACCGCGTGCGCCGCTCGCGCCGAGTGTGGACTTCCAGGAGTGGATGCCGCGCGAGAGCGCGCCGCCGCCTGCGCGCACCGAGTACGTGCCCGTGCCGCCAGCGCCGCTAGCCTTGCCCCCAACGCCGGAACGGCGGACCGTTGCGCCCGGATCGGGCGCGCGCGCCCGGGCGGGCGTGGAGCGCAGCCTCTGCCGCCTGGGCATCAGCGAGGAGCTCGCCGCCGAGCTGATCGACGGGGCGACCGCGCACGTGCTGCCGCTGGCGCCGCGGCTTGGCCTGGCGCAGGCGGTGCGCACGACGCTCGCCCAGCGCATCCCCGTGGCCCAGCCGCTGCCGGCGAAGGGGGCGGCCGTCGTGATCGTGGGCGCGGGTGGCGCGGGCAAGACGACGACGTGCGCAGCAATGCTCGGTGCCTACCGCGCGGGCTCGACCCTTCCCGCCAGCTTCGCGACGCTGACACGCGCCTCTGAGCGGGGCGAGCTGCAGCTGCTGCTGAGCCCCCACGTGATGAAGCCCGCCCCCGCGGCCGGCCCGCGCGCGCAGCGGGCGCTGCGCAGGGCGCGTGTGGACGGCCTCGCGATCGTCGACACGCCGCACCTCTCGCCGGTGGACAAGTCGGGCATCCGCGAGCTCGGGCGCCTGCTCGCCGCGCTCGAGCCCGAGCGCGTGGTGGTCGCCCTGCCGGCAACTCTGGGTGCAGCGGCCGCGGCGCAGCTGCTGGAGGCGTTGAAGCCGCTGGGCGCCAATGCGCTGGCGGTCACGCACGCCGATGAGACGGACCAGATCGGCGTGGCCGTGGAGGCTGCCTGCAGGTTCGGGCTCGCCCCCGAGTACATGCTCGACCGTGCGCGGAGCGCCTGGCGGCTGACACGAATCGATCCGACGGGACTTGCGGCGAAACTTCTGCAATGAGGCTGCGCCGTGACAAGAGCGATGCGTCCAAGCCGATGCAGCTGCCCGGGCGGGCCGAGACTGTGACGATCTCGACGCCCGCCGGCGGGCGTATACCCGCACGTGTGCTCGAGCGCGGGCCGAGCAGCCTGCTGGTGGCCGTGCTCGTGCCCACCAAGCCGTTCAGCGCGAGCGACCTCGACGGGCTGGTGCTCGAGTACGTCGCTCCCCACGGCCGCGTGCGCCTGTGCGGCACGGCGCGCCACGAGGACCCAGCAGAGCCCGATCTGCTGCGGATCGAGTCCCCGCGCTCGATCGAGGTGCTCCAGGAGCGCGAGTACGTGCGCATCCAGTCGGCGCGTCCGGTCGTCGTCTACGCGGGCTCGGATCTGCAGAAGGTGCAGAGCTACACGGTCGATCTCAGCGGCGGCGGCTTCCTGCTGGCGGGCCCGGACACGCTGAAGGTCGGTGACGAGATCAAGTTCCAGCTGGCGATCACCCAGGACGTGCTCCCGATCACGGGCGTGGGCAAGGTCGTGCGGATCGACGCCCGCGGTCGCCTGGCGGTGGCCTTCAAGGAGATCAGCGACCTCGACCGCAGGCGCCTGGTGCGGTTCATCTTCGAGTGTCAGCGCAGCGAACGCCGCCGCGGGCTGCAGACGGGCAAGCGCGATGGCAGCTGAAGCCACGGCCACCACCGAGGCGCCGACGCTCGCCGAGGAGCTCGAGACGGCGGCGCCCGTCAAAGCGCCGCCGATCGAGGCCTCCGCCGCGGCTCCCAAGCCGGCCAAGGCGGAGAAGGCCAAGAAGGAGAAGAAGGACAAGAAGAAGGACGGGTCGAGCGAGGAGACCGAGAGCGCGGAGGGGGGCCCGAGCATCGCAGCGCACCCACGGGCGGTGCGCGCCGTGGCGCGCGCCAAGAGCTGGGGCGGGCTGCTGGGATTCCTCGCCGGTGGCTACCTCTCGCTGCCCACGGCCACGCCAATCGAAGCGGGGTTGCGGGCGCTGGCGGCCGGGGTCGTCTGCTACGTGGTCACGTGGGCGGGCGCGCTGTTCGCCTGGCGGCGGGTGGTCGTGATCGAGATCAAGGCGCGCGAAGCGCAGCTGCTAGAGGCCGCCCAGGCGGCCCGAGCCGCGCGCGAGCCGGTGGCCGGCGCTGGGGCGCGATCGAGGGCGTCCTCGGGGTAGGCCGGCGTGGACCCGATCCACCCGATCGCTCCCGGACCGCTGCCCGTGGTGCGCCCGGCCGTGCCCCCGGTGGAGCGTCTGCCGCGTGTCTCGCGCGAGCAGGATCGCCCGCCCAGAGAATCCGAGGAGCGTGCCCGGCGCGAGCCGCTGCGGGCGCCCGAGGAGGAGGACGGCGAGGACGGCCCCCGCCACATCGACGTGCGCGTCTGAGCACCGCTTGAAGGAGTCCAGGCGCAGGGCGGGAATACCGTCCAGGAGCGGAACGTCCCCTCAAGTTTCCCGGTGCGCTGACGATAACCAGCGTGGGTCGACATGGAGTCGGCTCGGGACCCTCAAAACACCGTCATCAAGGAGATGAACGCATGTCCCTAACAGTGAACACCAACCTGGAGGCGATGGACGCCGGCAGGAACCTGAACAACACTGAGAACATGTTGTCCACGTCGATGCAGCGCCTGTCTTCGGGCCTTCGCATCAACTCGGCTGCCGACGACGTCGCCGGCTACGCCATCAGCACCCGTCTGCAGGGCCAGGTCAACGGGCTCAACCAGGCGACACAGAACATCCAGGACGCCGTCTCGCTGGCACAGACGGGCCAGGGCTCGCTCAACGACGTAGTCGGGATGCTTCAGCGCGTCCGTGAGCTCGCGGTGCAGTACGCCAACGGCACGACCTCGGAATCGGACAAGGAAGCGATCGAAGCCGAGACCACCCAGCTCAAAGAAGAGATCAAGCGAGTTGGCGAAACGACGACGTTCAACGGCGTGAAGCTGCTTGAAGGTGGCGCAACGATCACCTTCCAGGTCGGCGCCAACGAAAAAGAATCGGTCGCCATCAAAACGGTCGAATTGGCCAAAGCAGTCGAAAAAGCGTCGGTGAAGGAAATCAAAACGGTTGAAGCCGCGCTTGACGAAGTCACCAAAGCAGCCGGTGAATTCGGCTCGGTCCAGAACCGCATCCAGTACACCGAGTCCAACCTGGAAGTCTACTCTCAGAACCTCCAGTCAGCTGTGAGTGGCATCGTGGACGTCAACATGGCCGCTGAAATGACCAACTTCACCAAGGAGCAGGTCCTTCAGCAGGCCGGTGTGTCGATCCTCGCGCAGGCCAACCACCTGCCGGAAGCCGTTCTGAAGCTGATCGGCTAATTCACATCTTCCTCAGCGGTGGCGTTTAGAGAACGCCACCGCTGCAGCGAAGCCCATCTGATCGCGGCTTGCCGCGGACGGGGGGTCATAACGCCGCGTCTACGCCGAAAGGCATGTGCGTGGCCACATACCGCCGCTTCATCGAGGGAACGGCGGTCGAGACGGGCGACGACGGTCGCCCGTCTCTTTTTTCGTTTGCGCGACGAACGCCGAGTGCTTGACGGATAGGTGCGCGCTCCGTACACTTGTACGTGTATAAGGAGGTCGCGTGGCCGTCAAGGTAGAGCGCCTAGAGGCACGACTCACATCAACGGAGCGTAAGCAGATTGAGCAGGCAGCAGCGCTGGCGGGCGAGTCAGTGTCATCGTTCGTGGTGCTTGCAGCGCTGGATCGAGCCGACATCCTCGTGCGAGCGCAGGCATCGACGGTTGTTCCTGCGGCGTACTTCGACCAATTGGTCGCGTCTCTCGACGAGCCTGAGGACGCGCATGGGCTTGCTAGGGCGGTTACCAGGGCACGGCGGCGTAGGCGAATCAAGCCAGCGTGAGCTATCGGGTCGAGCCACTTGCTGGCGGCCACAACCTTGACGCCTTCGATTGTGGGCACGATGCGCTCACCGGGTGGCTGCGGCAACACGCCCGCAACGCCGCAGGTCAGGGCACTCGCACATATCTGCTCGTAGAGGAAGCCACCGGGGCTCTCGCTGGCTACTTCGCCATTGCCCCTCATCTCATCCACCGAGACGATGCTCCCCCGCGAGTGGCTCGCGGGGCACCGCAGCTCATTCCGGCCGTTCTCCTCGCCAAGCTGGCCCTTCAGGAAGACCTCCAGGGCCAAGGGCTCGGTGAGGAGCTTCTAATTTATGCCCTGACGACGATAGTCGGGGCGGCGCGCTCAGCCGGTGGGCGCCTCATCGCGGTCGACGCGGTGAATGACAATGCGGCGGCCTTCTACCGGGCCCACGATTTCCGACCCTCGCCGACAGACCCTCACCGCCTGATCATGAAGCTCAGCACCGCGGCGCGAACACTCGGTCTTTCCTGGCCGTGACGGGCGTGAGACGGTAAAGCCTTTACGATATAGTAAAGGTATGCCGCGCATATCCAGCAAGCATCAGGTCACGCTACCGGTCGCAGCGTTGGAGCGTGCCGGCCTGAAGGAAGGCGACGAGGTAGCGATCGAAGCCGAGGGCGAGGACCGCATCGTGGTGCGGCGCGTGGCGCGTGACACAAGTGGCGCTCTGGGTGTCTTCGACGGACTCTACGAGCCTGGCTATCTGGACCGGCTGCGCTCCAAAGAGCGCGCGTGAGCCGCTGCGTGCTCGACACAGATGTGATGATCGCGGCGTTGGACCGCCGCGATGCGCATCACACCTCTGCGGCTACGGCGATTACGGCGTTGCTGGAGGACGGAGCTGAGCTCGAACTCTCTCTCGTCAACTATGCCGAGACCTTGGTGCGCCCCGCCGAGGATCAGGGCTCGCTGATCGCGGCTGTGGATGCCATCGATGCCCTGGGGATCGAGCTGGTTTCGCCCACACCGGCCATCGCCCGCGACGCCGCTCGCCATAGAGGCCTGAATGTCAGCCTTGCCGATGGATTCGCAATGGCAACGGCACAGGCACGGCACGCAACCGTCGCCACGTTCGATCGCCGTGTTCGCAGGGCTCTGCCAAAGCTCGCGCTCCAGCTGGACCCGCACCTCGACTGACAGCCCGGCCCTCAAAACAGGCCGCCCGCGGCCGATTACCTGGGGCGATGTCGATCGAATCCACGCTGGATCGCATCGGCGCGATCAGACAGGCGCTCGCGGACCCGTCGAGCCTGATGGGCTCCGGGGGTGCGATCACGGGGGGAACCGAAGCTCCGTCGAGCGCCGGAGCCCCGACAAGCAGCACCCCGACCTCTTTTGCCCAGGCGCTGAGCCAGGCAAGCGCCGGTGAAGCAGGCGCCGCCGGCGACTCGGCGCTCGCGAGCCCCACGGGATCGACCGCGACCCTTGCGCCCACCTACGCCCCCCTGAGCAGCGGAGCCGGTTACTCCTCGACGCTGCAGGGGCTCGAAGGGATTGCGGGCGTCTCGCAGCCAGGTACGAGTACCGGCCCCGGCAGTCGCATCGTGGCGATTGCCGAAAGCCAGATCGGACAGAGCGAGCAGCCGCCGGGATCGAATGAATCGCCCGCCATCGCTCAGTACCGCTCGGCCACCGCGGGTGCCATTTCCGGGGCGCCGTGGTGTGCCTACTTCGCCTCGTGGGCGGCCAACCAGGCGGGCGAGCCGATAGGCGCGCAGGGTCAGGGCCTCGGCTCCGTCGGGGAGATCTGGTCGTGGGCGCAGAGCGCTGGGCGCGCTGTGCCCAACGGTCCCGGTGTGGTGCCCAAGGCGGGCGATCTGATCGTGTTCGGTGACGAACACGTGGGCATTGTGCGCGGCGTGCTGCCCAACGGGCAGATATCCACGATCGAGGGCAACTACGAAAACAAGGTCGCCGCCAACGTGCGCAGCCCCAGTGAAGCGAGCGGCTACGTGAGCATGAGCTGAGCCGCTCAGCGGATCTGTTGGAGGGTCACTTCGAGGTCCAGTCGAGACCACGCGGTGTCAGCTGTGAGCGCCGGTAGGCCAAGGCGGCGTGCCAGCGCGATACATGCTCGATCTCCGAGCGAGAGCCCCTGGGCTCGAGTCGCTGAACGAAGGCGTGCTACCTCGATTGAGTCATGCTCCGTGAATGGCTCCACCGCGATGGCGCCACCGAGCAGGCCACGGTTGCCCATCTGCTCCGCGAGTCGGGCCGGGTCACCGTCTTGGCCCGCGGCGCAACCCAAGACCTCAGCGAGGTTGACGGTGGAGATCGCCGATCCCTCGGCGATCGCATCGGCGACGATCTCGGCACCTGGCTCGTCATGGAGGTAGGCGAGCAGAGCTGACGCGTCGAGGACCGCCGCCGGCACCTACTCCCGGTCCTCCGACTCGGCTTCACGGCGGCGGTCCGTGAGCAGCTCGTCGACCATCGACTTGCCCGCAGGCGTCAATCCAGCGAGCATCCCGCGGCTCTGATTTGCCACTGAGCGGTAGGGACGTAGCCTCAGAGATCCGTCCTCCTCCGTGCGCAAAAGTAGACGGCTTCCTGGCTCGAGTCCCAGCTCTGTGCGCACCGCGGACGGGAGCACAAGGCGACCACGGTCACCTACCACGACCTGGCGTTCATTGTGGGCCATGTACTCATCCTACCACCAAACGCATATGTCCCACAGAGTATCGCCGTCGCCCCGGCTTTGGTTCGCAGCGTAGACTCACCCCAGGGGAGGGACATGAACGAGACCGAGCCAAGCACCGCCGCCGCACCGCAGGCCGCGCCTCCCAGGCTCTGGCCGAGGCTGTTGGCGCCAATGCTCGTGCTGCTGGTGATCGTGGCGGGGCTCTCCTTTCTGCTCGCCAAGGGCTCGAGCAAGCCGACGCTCCCCGGTGGCGTCCAGCAGACGAGCCCCGGCAGCGGCTTCCTCGGCACGCTCACGCTGCCGGCGCGCCCGGCCCCGGCGATCGACCTACGCAACTACCAGGGCCAGCCGGTCACACTCGCCCAGTACCGCGGCAGGGCCGTGCTCGTGACCTTCCTCTACGCAAACTGCCCAGACGTCTGCCCGCTGATCGCTTCCAACCTCCGCGTGGCGCTCAACATGCTCGGGGCGCGGGCTTCGAAGGCGCAGGTGATCGCCGTATCTGTCGATCCCCGCGGGGACACGCCGGCGGCCGTAGCCCGCTTCCTGCGCGCCCACGAGATGACGGGGCGGATGCAGTACCTGATCGGCTCTGCGCGCGAACTGGCGCACACGTGGGCAGCGTGGGACGTGGGCTCCACGCGCGAGGTCAATCAGCCGCAGCTCGTATCGCACTCGGCGCTCGTCTACGGCGTGAGCGCGAGCGGACGGTTGACGACCGTCTACCCGGACACGTTCGAACCGAGCGAGATCGTCCACGACGTGCCCAAGCTCGCCGCGCGCTGAGTATGAAGCGTCTCGTAGACGAGGCCGCCGATGCGCTCGAGCGGCAGGTGTTCTTCGATCAGCTCTCCGCACGCTACGAGGTTCTTCGCACCCCAAGGCATGGAGAGAGATCGAAGCGGAGCGCACGCTCGAGGGCGGATCTGACCTCATGCTGTGCCACAAGGCAACGGACACCGCTCGACCGAGACGAGGCCCTCGGCGAACGGACTCGAGAACGCAATCCGGTTGAAGTCGAGGCTGACCGCGGAATTGGTTTCGGGAGGCGCTGGTTTGAAGGTCATTAGCGCGCCACTGGCGCGCAGAATCTCTTGGGCGATGGACTCGGCGTCAAGCTTGTGCTTGGGCGGTTTGGTACGAGTGGCGTCGATGTCACGTGAGAAGCGATGGTGGCCGTGTACGTGGCGCAGCACGAAGCCGCCCTTGAAGCACAGCTCGTCGGGGTATCTCTCGGTGAGGCGTGCCGCGATCGTCATTAGGGCGAAGTCGCGTGCCACCAGATCAGCGGGCTGGTTGAGATTCTCGACGACATCTTGAAGCTCAAACTCGGTGCGAACGCGTAGTACAGGCATCAGCCGATGATCCGGTGCGCGAGCAGATCCTCGAGCTCGATGTTGACGCGGACCCCCCAGATCGAGTCGATCGGGCCCTGTTGCGAGCCTGACTTCTCTAGGAGGGTGACAGCCTTGCTAGGTCCGGTCAGAGAGCGGAACGGCGCGGCGGTGCTCTCGTCGGTGATCGCTTCGACTAGATAGCCGAGGCGCCGGGCCAGCGCGGCGTTGCGATAGCGCGATGCAGCAGCCGCTAGGGTCACCGCGAATTGTGAGTCGCGGCTCAAGGCGAGATCCAACGCTTGGGCCGATTGCGAGAGCGTGACCCCCCACTCGCGGTGAGCCATGCTGTCCAACAGGGCACGCTCAGGCCGTGCGACGCTTGGTCCTTTGCGCCCTTGTCGGCCCCATATCCTTGAATGAGCCAATAGGGCATAGCGGACCTGATCTCCGCGCCAGGTAAAGCCTCGCCTGCTGGTAGAGACGAGCACGATCGCTTGGCGGAAGTACTGGTCGCTGAGCTCGTGCACTGCCAGAGCACGACCGGCCGTGATCAAGTACGGCTGGGGTGTGATTGCATCAATCAGCTCGAAAAGGTCCGTCCTGAAGACGCCTGTCTCATCTCGCATGATGTAGATGCCTCGACGGATGCGCTGAAGCTGGCTTGTCTGGGTGAGATTGCGTAGGAGCGCAAGCGTCGCGTTGCGACTGCCGGTGAGTGTGTCGAGGCCAGGAAGATCCTCTGGGAGCACGATCGGCCAGCGTCCGGCGAGTGTGGACTGGCGGGCCAGCTGGATCAGGGCTCGTCTGGCTGTTTCGGCTCCAGGCACGTAATTTATCGTAGCATTATTTGGGGAACTAACCAACGTGCCTATAGTCTCAATAACATGGCCTGGAGGAATGGGTTTTGTAAGGCAGAAATGTGCACCAAGGATTAGAACGAAAACATAGTTAACAGCAGTTTTCGCCTAAATAATTGGGGAACGAATAAACCGTCGGCCAGCTCGTGTGGACGAGGCGGCGCGTCCAACTAGCCCGGCCGTAGGCCCATGAAACGCAGCAACCTCCAGCTGGGCCTCAACGATGGGCTCGCACGGCGCACGCTCGCTGAGCGGCCTACCCCGGACCATGGGTTTGATCCAGGCCCACTACGGGCATAAATGACATATGTCACTCACGGTCGCGATCATCGTCCTCGTGCTCCTCGTCATCGCGCTGATCAGTGGGCTGACGTTCGTCATGTCGCGCGCCAACAACCTGCGCCCGCACCGTCCGAGCTGGCGCCGCGTCGCGCGCTTTCGCCGCGCCCGAGCACGCGAGCGGGACGACCCCTCCGCCTGAGCCTCAGCGGGCCCAGGCGATCAGCGTTCGCCTGAGCCGTTTCGCCACAGCACCACGTACCAGATGGCCACCAGGATCAGCACGCCCAGCGGGAGTGCCAGCGTGAGAATCGAGCCGGTGAGGAAGCCCGAGGCGATGGGAATAGCGACGTTCATGGAGCCTCCTAGTGCTCGCTTGCCAGCCGTCCCGAGCGTGCAGGGCTCGGGCTCGACGGCATCAGCCAGCGGTGGACGTATACGAACACAACGATCAAAAACGTGACCGACCCCGGCACCCACATGATGCCAGCTGCCAGCTGCTGATCGGCCAGCGCCGAGATGCCTCCCGGTCGGCTGGCCTGGTGGGCGTAGACCCCATACAGCGGGTGCGGCGCCAGTGCGAGCACGACGGCCAGCACCCAGCTGACGATCATCCCGCCGATCGCAAACACGACACGTTGGGCGGGCTCGAGCGCGATCCGAAGCGGCGGCGAGGGGATGGCCTGCTTGAAGAACATCACCGCCGTGACGAAGAACAGCGTGTGCTCGAGCGCGTGCAGGGCGCTGTGCCTGAGCGTGGCGTCGAACAGCGCCGGCACGTGCCAGCCGAGGAGCACCACCGAGAAGCACACAAAGCCCGCCACCGGCGTGCCCAGCGCGTGGCTGAGAGCCCGCAGCCAGGCAGTGCGCTGCCCCTGGCTGAGATTGTGCGCGAGCCAGCGCCGCCACTGCAGCGGCAGGCTGCGCCACAGGCGCACCCATGGGCGGGCAACGACGATCAGCGGGGCGGCCACCACGATCAGCAGCACGTGCTGAACCATGTGCACCCAGAACAGCTGCTCGCTCAGGATCTCGATCGGCGAGGCCAGCGCGATCGCCAGCACCAGCAGCGCCCCGTAGAAGCAGGCCGTGCGCCAGCGCTGCTCCACGCGCTTGCGCTTTGGGGTGACCGTGCGCCGGTCGCCCAGCCAGTAGAGGATGGCCAGGTCGATCACCAGTACGAGGGGCGGGTCCAGCGACCAATCCCAGAAGCCCGGCGTCGCTTGCGCCGTGGCGAGCACTACAGGAGGTACAGCGTCACGTAGGTCACGACCCCGATGGCGGCCAGGAAGGCCCAGTAGAAGACGGCGGCGTCGAGGCCGGGGGCGATCAGGCGGTCGGGCTCCTTGATGTCGCCCTCGCTGCTCGCCGGCACCCGGCGTGCGCGTAGCTCCGTGGCGGCCTGCGTCTCGAGCCAGTACATCGTGGCGAGCACAGCGATCATGTAGAAGCCCGTCCAGGCGCAGAACACGCTGGCGAAGGCGCCGTCGGTGGGACCGAAGTGTTGGCTGGTGTACTCCACGCACTGGACCGCCACGCCCGCCAGCCCCAGGATCACGCTGCAGAACACCGGGCCGAGCCAGCCGCGCGAGCCCGCCTTCATCTGCCGACCGGCCACGATCGCCAGGATCGCGCTCAACACGATGCACGCGATGAACACTGCGCCGAGGCCCTGGTCGGGTTTGACGTGGGCCGGGCGCCACATGTGGTCCTGGTTGATCGAGCGCAAGTAGAAGTAGGCGAACAGGAACGCCAGGAAGAAGAACGTGCTCGCCCCGCACAAAAGGCGCGAGGCCACCGACAGCGCCCTTGCGCCCACATCCGGTGGCTCGGGCGGGATCTCCGTGCCTGCCGGTACCGGCGGGATCATCAGGCCGAGGGGCAGCTCTTCGCTGGGGGAGGAGGCCATCGCCTATGCCCCCGCTGTCGCCGGCGCTCCGCCGCTTGGCAGTCCCACCGGCGTTCCGTAGTCGTAGGGGTCGGAGTCGAACACGGGGATCTGCTCGAAGTTGTTGACCGGCACCGGTGTGGGCACCTGCCACTCCATCGCCTTCGAGCGCCACGGGTTGGACTCGGCTTTGGCCCGCACGAAGATCAGCGAGTGGACCACGTTGTAGAGGAAGATCAGCATCGAGAGGCCGAGCACGAAGGCCGAGATCGAGACCCACACGTTGAGCGTCTGCAGGTTCGGGGCGTAGGTGCTCACGCGCCTGGGCATGCCCTCCATGCCCAGCACGAACAGCGGCATGAACGTCGAGTTGAAGGCCACGAACATCAGCCAGAAGTGGATCTTGGACAGTTTCTCGTTGAAGCTAAGGCCGGTCATCTTGGGGACCCAGTAGTAGATGCCGGCGAAGAACGCGAAGATCAGCCCGCCCATGATCGTGTAGTGGAAGTGGGCCATCACGAAGAAGCTCCCGTGCGTGTCCGTGTCGCTTGGCGTATCGGACAGGAAGACCCCGGAGAGGCCCCCGATCAGAAAGTTGAACGTCCAGGCCACGCAGAACAGCATGGGCACGCTGAACGACGTTCGCGACTTCCACAGGGTGCCCATCACGCACAGGAAGATGAACCCGGTGGGGATCGAGATGATCTCCGTGGAGAGCATGTAGAACGGACGCAGGTCGGCGTTGATGCCGCTCACGAACAGGTGGTGCTGCCACACGAAGAAGCTCAAGAGGCTCACGCCGAGCATCCCCGAGACCGCCAGGCGATAGCCCCACAGCGGCTTGCGCGTGAACACGGGCAGGAGCTCGAGCACGATCCCGAAGCCGGGCAGCGCGAGGATGTATACCTCGGGGTGGCCGAAGAACCAGAACAGGTTCTCGAACAGATACGAGCTGCCGCCACCGCCGGGGAGGAAGAACGAGGTGCTGATCGTGCGATCGAGCGCCGCCATCAGCAGCGTGGCGATCAGCATCGGCGCCGCCAGCACCATCAGCACCGAGGTGGCGAACACCGACCACACGAAGATCGGCAGCCGCGACCAGGTCAGCCCGGGCGCGCGCATGGTGATGATCGTGGCCATCATGTTCAGCCCCAGCAGGCACATCGAGATGCCGACCAGGGCGAAGAAGCAGATGTAGGAGTCCATGCCCATCACGGCCTGGTCGTTGAGCGGCTCATAGCCCGTCCAGCCGGTGGGGAAGCCGCCGAAGAAGATCGTGGAGGTGAGGATGAAGCCGGCCGCCATCAGCAGCCAGAACGTCAGCGCCTCGATCCGAGGGAAGGCCATCCGCCGGGCGCCGATCATGATCGGCACGAAGTAGTTGGCGAACGGTCCCAGGATCCCCGAGGTCATCATTCCCATCATCATCGTGCCGTGCATGCCGACCAGCGAGAGGTACTGGTTGGGGCCGATGAACGTGGGCACGGGGTGCAGCAGCTCGGTGCGGATCAGCATCGCGTTCAGGCCGCCGATGAAGAAGAACAGGCCGATCCCGCACAGGTACTGGATGCCCACGACCTTGTGGTCGGTGCACAGGCCGAAGTAGCGCCCGATGCCGTGCTCCTCCTTCTCGCGCAGCGAGGCCGGGCGGCCGAGCAGGCGCGAGAAGGGGTAGTTGGCGAAGCCGAGGCCGATCAGGAAGCCGACCACGCCGAAGAAGTAGGCGAGCAGCAGCGCCACGTCGTTCTCGTCCGTGGCGGCCTGGAATTCAAAGCTTTTGCCGCCGATTTCATGGCCGATCCACCAGCCGAGGTAGTAGCCGCCGATGCCGAGGATCACGGCTGTCAGGAGGTTGAAGCCCAGAGCTTTGCGCCACAGTGGGCGCTCGAGCGGCTGGGGAGCGGATGCGGCAGCTGCGGTTGAGCTCATTCTGCGCGCCTCAATGGTTCGGGGAGGTAGGTCTTCGCGTAAGGCGGCAGGACCTTTGTCGCCGGGGCGAAGTTCTTCTGCTGTTCGTGGATCCACGTTTCAAAGGCCGCCGGTGAGACCACGTGGCCCTTGTCGAACATGTAGCCGTGCCAGATGCCGCAGAGCTCGGCGCAGCGGATGTCGAAGGTCTGTTCGTGGGTCGGCTTGACGAACACCACGTTGTCCACGTCGGGGTTGGCGTCGGCCTTGACGCCGAGCTGGTAGGCCCAGAAGGAGTGGATCACGTCGATCGAGGTGACGTGCAGTTCGACCATCTCGTTGTTCGGCAGATACAGGTGCGTGGTCTCGACGCCGCCGTAGGTGGGGTAGCGGTAGGTGAAGGCCCACTGCTGGGCGATCACCTGCACGGGGAGCTTGGGGCCCTTGGGCGAGACGAGCGGGTTGGGGCCGTTGCCCGAGCCGGCGCCGTTGTCGGACTCCAGGCGCACGGTGCCGTAGACGGCGAGTGAGAGAACGAGGACCGAGGTGACGATCAGCCAGGCCGTCTGGATCTTGGCGTGGCCGCGGATCGCCGGGCCTTCCAGCACGCCGCCCTTGGGCTGGCGGAAGTTGACGATCGCATAGAGCATGTAGATCACGACCAGCAGCAGCACCGGCGTGGCCATTGCCAGCAGCACCGTGTTGTCGGTCACGTGTCCGGAGGCCTGTTCGCTGCCGTTGCCGGGCGGGAGGATCGGCCCGAGCAGGAAGATCACGAGCGGCGTGGCGATCAGGGAGGCAACGATCCACAACGTGGTGAAGCGCCGTGCGTGATTCGGTTCCGGCGTGCCGGGGTGTGGCGCGGCGGACACCCTCAGACCACCTGGATGAAGCCGTCCATGTAGCCGAGCGTCTGCATCGGCCCACCGAACCCGTCGATGTAGCCGGCGGCGCAGGGCACGAAGCACTGCCAGCGGAAGCGACCCTTCTTGCCCGTTTTGAAGCTGAAGGAGATCGTGCGATGGGCGGCGCCTTCGCAGGGCGCGAATTCACACTGGTTCTTGGCTTCTTCCGGCACGCCCGGTAGCGGCACGAACACTCCGAGCTGGGGAATGACGAACGTGTGTGAGGCTTCTTCCGGTGGGATCGAGTCGATCGTCTTGCCGTCGACCGTCTCGGTGCCCCCGACCGTGCCCTGGACCTGCGACAGGAACGGGTTGCGCAGTCCGCTGTCGCCGTCGTACTGGTAGATGGTCACGTGGACGATCGAGTTGGCCGGCACCTTGTACACGGTGCTGTGGATCCACTGGTTGTTCTTGCGTACCAGGTAGGAGACCCAGTCGGGGTGGGTGGGCTCGTACTTGGGCCCAATCGCTGCGACCGTCTCGAGCGTCAGCTGCGAGCCGCCGCTGGAGGGGGGCGCGGCCGATGCGACGACCGGCGTCGGCTGGCTGGTCGCCCATGTGGCGACATACAGGCCGATGAGCACGCCGAGAATCACCACCGCCCCTCCGACCCCAAGAACCTTCTTGGCCGACGTGCTCACGACTGCTTCCCCGCTCCCGTCGTTCCCCAGACCGCCGCGAGTCTACGCCGCGCGGAGGATGCTGTGAATCCCATCTTACATGAGAATTTTCTTAGAAAACCCTGGGAACCCTTGATTTACAGGGACAACGCGCCCCATGTGCACAACCGCCGGTCAGCCACGTTCGAAGAAGTCGGATCGTACACGCGTCCGAAGGGTCCGCTCGGACTACAGGCTTCACCGTGGCTGCCCGAAAAGGACGACATGAGTTGCCCGAAAGGGGGCACGGAGAGCGCGGCCTCGACGCGCAACGCCGACGAGAGGACTGACATGCAAGAGCAGCAAGGTGCGACGCTGGGGACGGGATATGGGCGGGAGGCCGACTGGGACGGTGCGTTTGCGGACGTGCTGGCCGTGCTCGACCGGCTCCCTGACGAGCCGTCTGGCGAAGATGAGCAGGCGTCGCTTCGCTGTGTATCCAACGGCTACCTGGACAGCGGCTGCTCTTGCACGCAGAGCGTGCCCGAGGTGGTGGCCGGCGCCGCGTGGCGGCGGGAGCTCGCCCGTGGCAGCGGGCAGGGTGATCGCTTCTTCCGCTTCGCCTGGATGGGCGAGGTCTGGCTCGGCTTCGGCCTCGGCGACGGCTCTGTGCGCGGCGTCTACTGCCCCGCCCACAGCGCCCGGCGCGACGAGCGCGCCTCTGCCGCTACGCACCCCGCAGCCTGAGCGCGGCGCCACTGCCGCCGGCTCCACGGTCGCGCTGGAGCCGGATACGATCGACCGATGGCCTCCACCCAGCCGTCTGAGCCGAGCACAGCCCCGCGCGTCCCCGAGCGCCCGACGCTCGACGGCCTCGAGGCCAAGTGGAGCGACGTCTGGGAGGCCGACGGTCTCTACCGCTTCGACCGCTCGCGCGGGGACGTCTTCTCGATCGACACGCCCCCGCCGACGGTCAGCGGCTCGCTGCACGTGGGCCACGTCTTCTCCTACACCCATACCGACGCCGTGGCCCGCTACAAGCGCATGCGGGGCATGGAGGTCTTCTACCCGATGGGCTGGGACGACAACGGCCTGCCCACCGAGCGCCGCGTGCAGAACCACTTTGGCGTGCGCTGTGACCCGTCGGTCCCCTACGACCCCGACTTCCAGCCGCCCGAGGATGCCGATGCCAAGGAGCCCGTGTCGATCTCGCGGCCGAACTTCGTCGAGCTGTGCCTGCGCCTGACCGAGAGCGACGAGCAGGCCTTCGAGTCGCTGTGGCGCACGCTCGGGCTGTCGGTCGACTGGTCGATGACCTACACCACGATCGGCAAGCTCGCCCAGCGGATCTCCCAGCGCTCGTTCCTCGGGCTGCTCGAGCGCGGCGGCGCCTACCAGCTGGAGGCGCCCACGCTGTGGGATGTGGACTTCCAGACTGCCGTGGCCCAGGCGGAGCTCGAGGACCGCGAGCGTCCCGGCGCCATGCACCGCGTGCGCTTCGGCGGCGAGGGCGCGAGCGAGGCCCTGATCGAGACGACGCGTCCCGAGCTGATCCCCGCCTGTGTGGCGCTCTTGGCCCACCCGGACGATCCACGCCACAGTGCGCTGGTCGGCAGCGAGGTACTCACGCCGCTGTTCGGCACGCGCGTGCCGGTCATGAGCCACCCTGCTGTCGAGCAGGACAAGGGCACGGGCCTGGTGATGGTGTGCACGTTCGGTGATCTCACCGACGTGATGTGGTGGCGCGAGCTGGGCCTGCCGGTGCGCTCGGTGCTCGGCCCAGACGGGCGTCTGCTCGAGGTCCCCTGGGGCGAGCCGGGCTGGGAGTCGGTCGACCTCGCTCTGGCGCGCGAGAGCTACGGCGAGCTGAGCGGTCGCACGATCAACCAGGCGCGCAGGCGGATCGTTGAGCTGCTCGAGGCGTCGGGTGAGCTGATCGGCGAGCCCCAGCCGGTCAACCGCGCGGTGAAGTTCTTCGAGAAGGGCGAGCGCCCGGTGGAGATCGTGACGAGCAGGCAGTGGTTCATCCGCACGATCGAGCACCGAGAGAAGCTGCTCGAGCGTGGGCGCGAGCTGCAGTGGCACCCGCCGTACATGCGCGCGCGCTTCGAGGACTGGGTCAACGGGCTGACGGGCGACTGGTGTGTGAGCCGCCAGCGCTTCTTCGGCGTGCCCTTCCCAGTCTGGTATCCGATCGACGCCGCCGGCGCCATCCTCTACGACCAGCCGATCGCGGCCGGCGCAGAGCAGCTTCCCGTCGATCCCTCCACGGACGTGCCCGACGGCTATGAGGCCTCACAGCGCGGGCAGCCGGGCGGTTTCGCGGGCGATCCCGACGTGATGGACACATGGGCCACCTCCTCGCTCACGCCGCAGATCGCGGGGCAGGCGGGCGAGGACCCCGACCTGTTCGCAAAGGTGTTCCCGATGGATGTGCGTCCGCAGGCGCACGACATCATCAGGACGTGGCTGTTCTCCACGATCCTGCGCTCGCAGCTCGACTACGAGGAGCTGCCGTGGCGCAATGCGGCCATCTCCGGTTGGGTGCTCGACCCGGACCGCAAGAAGATGTCCAAGTCCAAGGGCAACGTGGTCACGCCCATCCACCTGCTGGAGGAGCACGGAGCGGACGCCGTTCGCTACTGGGCCGCCAACGGGCGCCCGGGGACGGACACGGCCTTCGACGCACAGCAGATGAAGGTCGGTCGGCGCCTGGCGGTCAAGCTCCTGAACGCATCAAAGTTCGCCCTGGCCGACCTGCCGGCGCCGGGCGAGACGCTCACGCACCCGCTCGACCGCGCGCTGATCGCGCGAGTGGCCCAGGTGGTGGCCGAGGCGACTGAGAGCTTCGAGTCCTACGACTACGCGCGCGCGCTGGAGCGCGCCGAGAGCTTCTTCTGGTGGTACTGCGACTACTACCTCGAGCTGGTCAAGGGCCGTCGCTACGACCCCGACCCCGAGGTCAGCGCCTCGGTCAGCCTCGCGCTGCGCGTCTCGCTGTCGGTCTTCCAGCGCCTGTTCGCGCCCTTCCTGCCGTTCGTGTGCGAGGAGGTGTGGTCGTGGTGGCAGGAGGGCTCTGTGCACCGCGCGCAGTGGCCTGAGGCGCAGGAGCTCGCGGCGATGGCCCACGGCGCCGGCCAGGATGGGGCCGAGGGGTCGGCCGCGCGCAGGGAGGCGGTGGCCCTGGAGGTGACGGCCGATGTCCTGAGCGAGGTGCGCAAGGCCAAGTCCCAGGCCAGGCGGCCGATGCGCGCGCCGGTGGCGCGTGTGGTCGTGCATGACAGCGCCGAGCGCATCGACGCGCTGGAGCTGGGGGCGGGCGATCTGCGCCTCGCCGGCTCGATCGAGGTGCTCGAGACGGTCGTGGCCGAGGAGCTCTCGGTTGAGGTGGAGCTGGCCGCGGAGGAGTCGTCCTAACTGGACACTCGGCTGCCCGACCTGAGCACCTTCGAACCTCTTACGCGGCCGGCGAGACCTCGACGACCTCCAACCCGAGTACGTGGTGGAAGCCCCGATCGCGGGTGGCGAGGGCAAAGCCGTGTTGCTTGCAAAGGGCGGCTATCCAGATGTCGTTCTGCTGGATCTTCGAGCCTGCCCTGCGCAGTAGCGTGGCGATCTCGCCAAAGGTGCGCGCTGTCTGTTCGCTGATTTGCAGAACCTGGACTCTGGGTGTGGCGAGGAAGCGTTCGAGCGTGGCTGTGTTCTCGCGCAGCTTCGAGCCGTTGAGAAACCCGAACCACAGCTCGGCGAGGACGACGACTGGCAGTCCGACCGCCTCCGCACGAGGCAGCTCATTTGCCAGATCCACATCCCCGTGGCTGAGCGCCGTGTAGGCGCTGGTGTCCAGTGCCAGCTTCACGCCGGCTGATTCGAAGGGAGGGCGTGGAGCCACTCCTGTGCGGCATCGAACGCAGCTCCGTCCTCGACGGGGCTGGATGGGAACCAATCGAGGTCGTCATGAACGCGAGGAGGCGTCGAGAGCTTGGCTTGCTCGAGGGTCTCGATCACCAGAGCGTTGAGGCTCTTGCCGCTCGCTTTGGCCTCGTTGCGCAGCTGGCCGTCAAGCTCAGGCGAGATCCCGCGCACCGTGTATTGGATGCTGTTCATGCCTATATCATAGGCATCATCTGTAGGCAAGGCGTCTCGCGGATGATCGGTAGTCCTGGGTGACACGGGCATAGTTCGAGCCTACGCCCAACGGTGATGGCTCTCGCACCCGCAAAATCCACGCCTGGGATAGGGTTGGCGGCCGTGGAGCGAACGCTGATAGAGGAGCTGCCGGGCAAGCTCGGCGAGCAGGTGCGTTTGCGCGGCTGGGTGCAGACGGTGCGCGACCAGAAGCGGATGCAGTTCGTGATCGTGCGCGACGAATCCGGCCTGGCACAGGTGGTGCTCCCCAAGGAGGATCCCCCGAGCGAGCTGAACGCGATGGTGAGCGCGCTGACGATGGAGTCGGCGGTGAGCCTCACGGGCACGGCGGTGGCCGACGAGCGCGTGAAGCTGGGCGGCCTGGAGCTGAAGCTCGAGGGCCTGGAGGTCGACTCGCCGGCTGAGCCCGAGCTGCCGATCGCGCCGGACTCGGCCCTGGACAAGCGCATCGACTGGCGCTACCTCGACCTGCGCCGCCCCGACAGACGCCTGATCTTCGAGGTGCAGAGCACGGCCGAGCACGCCATGCGCGAGTTCTGGCGCATAGAGAGCTTCATCGAGATCCACACGCCGAAGATGATGGCCTCGGCCAGCGAGTCGGGCGCGGAGCTGTTCCACGTGGACTACTTCGAAGGCGACGCCTACCTGGCCCAGTCGCCGCAGTTCTACAAGCAGATGGCGATGGCGGCTGGCTTCGGCAAGGTGTTCGAGGTCGGCCCCGTGTTCCGGGCCAACCCCTCGTTCACATCGCGCCACGACACAGAGTTCACGAGCGTGGACGTGGAGATCTCGTGGATCGACTCGCACGAGGACGTGATGGCCTTCGAGGAGCGCTGGCTGGCATACGTGCTGGGGGCGGTCAAGGAGCGCCACGGCGAGGCGATCGCGGCGACGTTCGACACCGAGCTGGTGGTGCCCACGGTGCCGTTCCCGCGGGTGACGCTCGAGGACGCCAAGCAGATGCTGCGCGACGCCGGCCACGAGGCGCCGGGCGTGGGCCACGACCTCGACCCGCCGAGCGAGCGCGCGTTCTCGGCGCTAGTCAAGGAGCGCCACGGCCACGAGTTCGCCTTCGTCACCGACTACCCCTCGACGGTGCGGCCCTTCTACCACATGCGCCATTCCGACGACCAGACATTGACGCGCAGCTTCGACCTTCTGTGGCGAGGGATCGAGCTAACGACGGGAGCCCAGCGCGAGCATCGCTACGAGCAGCTGCTGGCGCAGGCGGCCGACAAGAACGTGGACGTCGAGCCGATCCAGTACTACCTGAACTTCTTCCGCTTCGGCGCCCCGCCGCACGGTGGTTTCGGCTTCGGGCTGACGCGCCTGCTGATGCAGATGCTAGGGCAGGAGAACGTGCGCGAGGTCACGTTCCTCTACCGCGGGCCGCACCGGCTCGAGCCCTGAAACACTGCGCGCTCGACCCATCAAGATCGAATAATTTCCGAAGCTCCAGATATAGAAGCTTTTGGAAACATTCGTTGACGACTCGCTTCCGGGGGCATTACCGTCTTGGCCGTAGCACTATCACTGGCCAAGACGACCGAAACGAAAGTGAGCAGGATGAATATAAGACGTGGAATCATTCTGGCGGTGCTGGTGGCATCGCTCGCCGGCCTCGCGGTGGCGCCTGGCGCCCTCGCGGTGGAACCAACCAAAGGCTTCACAATCTTCAAAAACTGTCCGCGCTTCACCAAAGGCGTGAACTTCTGCCTCTACGACCAGACGAAAAGCGGGGAAGTCGTCCTCAACAAACAGAAAGTGCCGATCTTAAACACGATCACACTGCAGGGCGGGATCGCACGTAACGAAACGACCGAAGAAGAAAAATTCGTTGCGGCATCGAGCGGCGAAACGCTGTCCAAGACCCCGCAGAACGTCCCGGGCGGCCTCACCGGCCTCATCAACTGCAAAGAAATCACAGGCGAAGGGTTCGTCGAAAAAGCTGAGCGAGCCAGCTGTGAAGCGGTGTTCGAACACGGCGTCACGGCCGTGAACGCCATCACCGAACTCGCGAAGCCGGCCAGTGAAATCGGGATCAACAAAAACAACCTGGTCAACGAAGAAGGCATCGACCTGTCGCTGCCTGTGAAGATCCGGTTGGAAAACTCGCTACTGGGCAGCGAATGCTACATCGGCTCGAGCAGCTCGCCGGTCGTGCTTGCTCTGACCACGGGCACAACCAGCCCGAACCCGCCGAACAAACCGATTCACGGGACCGTCGGTGAAATCAACTTCACGGAAGAATTCAACATCGTGAACATCACCGGAAACTCCTCCGTGAACAACTCGTTCTCGGCGCCGAAAGCAACGGGCTGTGGAGGATTCCTCGTCGAATACCTCCTCGACCCGATCATCAACAGCAAAATCGGACTGGCCTCCGAAGACGGCAAAAACACCGCCATCCTCACAGGCAACATCTCCGAGGCGACCGCAGAAGCAGTTATCAAAAGCGAAAAATAGGCCAGACGCTATAAGCGTCCGACTCGCCTAGACGTTGCGAAGCGAAGGGCTCGCTGGCTTTCAAAGCAGCGGGCCCTTCGTCTTACTCCACGTTCGTCTTACTCCACGCTGGAGACCTTCCAGGACTTGCCTTCCTTGACCAGCGAGACGGTGCCGGGCTGGCTCTTGCCCGACTGCTCGCTCTTGACGTGAGCGACCGCGCTCGCGCCGCCCGGGGCGATCTCGATCGACTGAACGCTCACTTCGAGGCTGTCCACCTCAGCCAGCTGGTTCTTGATCGCCGTTTCGCAGCCCTTCTGGCCGCCGAGGCGGGCGACGATGGAGGCGGCCAGGTCATTGGCGCACACCTTCTTCTGTTCAGCCGCCGTGGCATCTGCCTGCAGGTTGGAGATCGCCTGCGCGACTTCGTGCTTGGCGCCCGAGAAAGAGGATGTCGAGACGGCGCTGCCGCACGCTGCCAGCGCCACCGCGCTGAGCGGCAGGCAGAGCAGCGTGAGCAGGTGCTTTGGGGCTGGAGCCGGCATACCGGCGCCAGAGGTTATGCGAACCGGGCTAGTTCTGCTCGTCGTCGCGCCGATAGCCCAGCCGGGCCGAGATCCTGTCGGCGGTCGAGACGAGGTGCGGTCCCAGCGCGTCGACCAGCTCCTCGAGCGAGATCATGCTTGCCGGAGCCGCGAGATTGACTGCCGCGACCACGTCGCGAGCCTCGTTGCGCACGGGCGCCGCGATCGCATAGAGGTCGGCTGCGAGCTCTTGGTCGTTGACCGCGAACCCGGCCCCCTGGATCTCATCGAGCTCCTCGCGCAGCGCCTTCTTACTCGTGATCGTGTTGGGCGCGCGCTTGGTCAGTTTGATCTGACCGATCAGCTCGCGCTGCTGCGCGTCGGGGAGGTTGGCCATCAGGAGCTTGCCCATGGCGGTGCAGTAGGCCGGCAGGCGCGAGCCCGTGTGCAGGCTGAGGTCGATCGCGCCCTGGCCGCGGCGAAAGCTGCGCACGCGATCCACGTACAGGATCTCCGTTCCCTCGAGCACGCCGAGGCTGGTCGTGTAGGAGGTGCGCTGGCGTAGTTCCTCGAGGTAGGGATGGGCGTGCTCGCGCAGCCCGGTCGAGTTCAGCGCGGACATGCCCAGGTCGGTCACGCGCAGGCCAAGGCGGTACTTGCGCGAGGCGCCCTGCTCGAGGTAGCCGAGAGCGACGAGCGTGATCACGTAGCGGTGCGTGGTCGAACGGCTCATGCCGAGGTCGTCGGCGATGTCGGCGATGCCCAGCACAGGGCGCTTCGGCGTGAAGCAGCCGAGGATCGCTAGGCCCCGCTCCAGCGACTGCGAGTAGCGCGGCTCGCGCAGGCTGGGTATGGACCAGGCGGGCTCCTGTCCGTTGCTGTCGATCTTTGCTGCTGGCGAACTTGTTCTGGGCATTGGCACCTGATCCTGTGTTGTCCTCGGTAGACTCCCCCATCCGGGAAGTTCAACTGGATGATATATAGATCTTAGGCCGACATATCGACCGATCGATCTAAAACACTGGAATTTCGAGTCAGGTTGCCCGCGAATCCGACAGTTTGAACGCTTGGGCAAGCTTTGACAGACGTTCTCCTGACCGGTGCCACTTCCGAAGGCGCCGTCTCCGCCGAGTAGGAGACACCTCTGGCAATCGCCGCATGCGCGGGACTAAGGTAGGCACGACAATCGTTCTTGCTCGCATCGTCGGCGTGGCTCGCAAGGCGTGTCCGGGGACTGTGGGGGCTTGAGCATCGTCCACCCTCTCCGACGATGCTCGGGGAGAGATCCAGGCGTCCCCCCGATGCCAGGTCTCCGCGGGTGTCGCGGTCCATCCGGCCGCGGCGCCTGTGAAGGCCTGCACAGTCAGCCTGACGACTCGACGGGAGTCGTCCCGGGATGCCCGCGTCTGAGTCCCGTCCGCGGCCATCTCTACCTTCACGCCATGCTCTTGAACGAGCTCACCGACGGCGCGGAGGTCGACCAGGTCCTCCTCGTTCGCGAGACAGAGCGCCGTAGCCGGCGCGACGGTGGCGAGTACCTGCGCCTGCAGCTCGGCGATCGTACGGGCGCGGTGGCCTGCATGGTCTGGGAGGACCTCGTCGAGATCTCGGAGCTGGCTCGGGCTGGCCGGCCGGTGTATGTGCGCGGGCGCTACACGGTGCATCCCCGATTCGGCCCACAGATCAATCTGCGTGGGCTCGAGGCGGCTGCGCCGGGCAGCTACGACCTCAAGGACCTGCTCGACGGGCCCGCCCGCGAGATCGAGCAGATGGAAGGCGAGGTTCGTGACCTGCTCGCCACGATCCAGGAGCCGCATCTGCGCCTGCTGCTCGAGCGTGTCTTCGGCGAGAACTCGCAGACGTGGGCCGGCTACCGGATCGCTCCGGCTGCCAAGTACTACCACCAGGCCTATCGTCACGGCCTGCTCGAGCACTGCCTCGGCGTCGCCCAGGCAGTGAGCGCGATCAGCGCCACGTTCCCGGGCATCGATCGCGACGTGGCGGTGACGGGGGCGCTGCTCCACGACATCGGCAAGCTCGAGGCCTACACCGATGGGGACGGAGGGGATCGGGTCATCGACCTCACCGACGCCGGGCGTCTGCACGGCGAGATCGCGCTCGGCTACTACCGCATTCGCCGCGCGATCGAGGACATCGAGGGCTTCCCGCCTGAGCTGGCCCAAGCGGTCGGGCACATCATCCTCTCCCATCACGGCACGCTCGAGCACGGTAGCCCGGTCGTGCCCTGCACGCGCGAGGCCACCCTCGTGCACATGATCGACAATCTCGGCGGGCGCCTGGGTAGCTTCGATCGCCTCGAGAAGGAGCTTGCCCCCGGGCGGCGCTGGTCCGGCTTCGACCGCGCGATCGGAGCGGGCGCGTACTTCGGCGATCGTGAGGTGGCCGAGCGCTCGGGGATCTCGCAATCCGACGAGCAGCTCGTGCTCCCGGCACGCGAAGCGGCTTGAACTTCCGCAAATAGCGGGACGGCCGTTCGGGTCGGGCGTATCCGTATCGCCGTCGGCTTCTATCTTTGAAAGCCGATGGCAAAGGACACCGAGAAGCTGATCCGCCAGCTCTCGCTGATCTCCTACCTGATGGCCGAGCGACGACCCGTCACGGCCCTGGAGATACGGCGCGACGTGGAGGGCTACAGCGGAATGAACGAGGACGCATTCGCCCGGCGCTTCTACGCCGACCGCTCGGAGCTCGAATCGCTGCGCATCCAGCTCACGGTGGAGCGGCCCGCCGACGGGGCGGCCGAGCAGGAGAACTACTCGCTGCGTCCCGAGAACTTCCACCTCCCGGCAATTGCCTTCACCGACAAGGAGCTGGCGGCGCTGCAGACGGCGCTCAGCCTGCTGGACGGCGAATTCGCCTACGCAGAGCCGCTGCGCCTGGCGCTGCAGCAGATCACCTGGGGGCGCCCCAGCCCCCTGCGCGCCCCCGAGCAGCGCTCGGTGGCCCTAGGGATCACGGCGTCGGCCGGTGGGCACGAGCTCTCGGCGCGCCTGGCCAAGGTCGAGACGGCGATCTTCCGCAACAAGACCATCCTGTTCGACTACTACACGATGGAGCGCGACGAGGTGGGGGCGCGCAAGGTCGACCCCTACCACCTGCTCTTCCAGGGCGGGCAGTTCTACCTGCTGGGCTACTCCCACGAGCGCAAGGCCGTGCGCGTCTTTCGCCTGACGCGCATCCGCGGCAAGGTCTCCTACGCGACCAAGGCCGAGCACGACTTCCGCCGACCGGCCGACTTCGACCCCCGCGCCTACGCCAACCGCGCCGACTGGCAGTTGGGCGAGGAGCGCGACATTGCGGAGGTCCAGATCAACGAGCGGATCTCCTGGCAGATCGAACGTCACTTCGGACGCTACGGGGAGATCCGCGAGGACAGTGGCGAGACGGTCTTCCTGACCGGCTACTCCAACGCGCGCAGTCTCATCTCGTGGGTAATGGGGCTGGGGGCCAATGCGCGTCTGCTCGGCCCGGAAGACCTCCTGGAGGAGTACAACCGCCGCCTGGAGCTGCTGGTCGAGCGACACGGCGAGCAAATCCCGACCGAGCCGCGTAAGCGGGGGCGCGCGCCGGGTGGCGGCGTCTCGCAGACAGCCCGGATCACCGGCGCCGCCCGCTCCCGCGCCGTACGGAAGGGCGAGAGCGAGGGCGAGAGCGGCTCGGCGCGTCCAGACACAGCGATCCGCCCGGAGCGCTTCGCGCGTCTGGTAACGCTTGCGAGCATCCTGATCAAGGCCGGCCGCGAGGGCGAGCGGGTGTCGATGAGCGAAGTGTGCGAGCGCCTGCAGCTCTCAGACGAGGAGCTGCGCGAGGACGTGAACGTGCTCAACGTGGTCAACTTCGGCGGCGGCTCCTACGTGCTCTATGCGGAGATCAAGGAGGAGACGGGCGAGATCGAGGTCGACCCGGAGCCCTACAGCGACAACTTCGACCGGCCCGCGCGCCTGCTGCCCGTGGAGGCCAAGGCGCTCGTGGCGGCGATCGATCTGATCGGCGAGCACATCCCCGAGGGCTCGCTCACCTCGGCGCGCACCAAGATCGTCGCAGCGCTGGGAGAGGATCCGATGGAGCAGGGGCTGCAGGTGGCGCCGACGGGCGGCGATGACTCCGACGTGGCCCGCCTGGTCTCCAAGGCGATCGTCTCACGCCACCTGATCGAGCTCGAGTACTACAAGCAGAACGAGGACGAGCTCACGCGCAGGAGGGTTGAGCCCTACGCGCTGACCAACGGTCGCGAGGGCTGGTATGTGGCGTCCTTTGATCCTGAGCGCGACGGCGTGCGCCACTTCCGCCTCGATCGCATCAAGAGCGTGAACGTCACCGACGAGAAGTTCGTGCACCGACCTGAGGTCGATCCGGCTGGTGAGGTGGACGGCTGGCTGCGCACCGGTGAGGTGCCCGCCTCACGAAGCGCTCGCGTGTGGGTCTCGCCCGAGCGTGCGCGCTGGGCGCGCGAGGCTCGCCGCGTGGTCGAGGAGTGGAGCGACGGCTCGGTGATCGTCGAGCTGAGCTTCGCCGGCGCGGACTGGCTCGTGCGCGAGATCCTCAAGGAAGCCGGTGACGCGGCGGTGATCGAGCCCGAGGATGCGCGCGAGGCCGTGCGCGAGGCGGCTGGGCGCCTGCGCGAGGCCAACCGGCCGGCCGCGGGAGTGTCGTGAGCAAAGCGGCCGCAGCCGGCTACCCGACGATCCCGGTGCTCGATAGGACTGTTGGGCTCCAGCACCCCACCCTCGACGACTACATCTCGGCGAGTAGCGCTTACGTCCGCGACGGCCGCACCCTGCCCTCGAAGGGCAATGCGGAAAGCGCATCGGCAAAGTCTGCGCAGACGGCGCTGTCCAGAGTTCTCGGACGCGTGATCCGCGACGAGCTCTTAGTTCGCCATCATCGCCACATCGTCGCTGAGCTCGGGGCCGAAGCGTTCAAACCCAAGAGGGGTCAGAAGGCTCCGCATGTGCTCGATGCGGTAGCGGCTGAGACCAGCGTCGCGGGAGGGCTCAGGACCGCCCAATCGGATGTCACCGAGGCACATCCACTCGACGGGGTGCGACTGGCGATCGAGATCAAGCCGACCTATCGAGCTGTGGGGCGCGCCATCTGGAACCGCTACGGAGATGTCCGCGCGTTCGGGGTCAACATCCACTTGAAGTTCCCTTTCGCGGTCGTAGGCGGCATCCAGGTGCTCCCCACGATCGACGTCGAAGACGACGGAACCCAGGTGGATACCTCCAGCTACCTGACGCGGGCGGCGCGCCGGCTGGCACGCATCAGGCCCCGCCAGACCGAGGCAGATGCGGGTCATCTGCTCGAGGCCTTCGCCCTGATCGCCTTCGATCCGCTCACGTCCACACTGTCGACGTCCATCCCCGGGGATGCAAGCCCTTTGCACTGGGAGAGCTTTCTCGACACGCTCGTGGTCTCCTACGACGGCCGTTTTGGTGCTGAGGCGTAGCAGGGTGGTGGGTGGAGGGCCTGAGAGCCATTGTTCACCCAGCGAGCTACTTTCCCAGCGTCTCAAGTTTGACTGGGTCCCCCAAATGAGCGCCGGGACTCGACGGCCGCGTCCCGACTGGCGCGGCCGTCCAGGTGTTATCGGTGCGGCCGTTACTTACCTTCGATGATCGCCCATAAGTCTTCAATGCCGGATAATAAAAGGACATTGTCGAAGTTACCTTTGAATGTCGCTGCTGCACCTCCGGCTTTCAGCATGCTGCCTTTGACGCCGCATTCGACTAAATGTAAGAACGTTGTTTTTTCTGCGTCGGAAACACCACATAACGGACCTTCTTTTTCTGCACCTGATTCACTTGTGATTTTTAGTTTACCGGGGCTTACGCAGGTGCCTCCGCTGCTGAGTACCGTTATCGTTGCAAACCCGGTTCCTTTTTCTGGGTAGAACTCCAGTTCTTCTTTGGCCCTCACCTTTCCTTCCAGCGGCGCCGTTAATATTAATTCGTTTTCCAAGACACAGTGTTCACCCTGCGTGACTTTGCATTTAACGAAGTGCGGCCGGAACGGTAAGAACGTGATGGCGCCTGCTAAGGCGTCCATTAACGTTAACGTTTCTAAGATTTTTTCGCAGCTGATGGCGAGACCATTAAATGTGAATACGGTTTCTCCCTCAGATCTGATGTCGACGTTGAGTTTATCGGCTTCCGTTAAGACTAATGTTGTGCCTACACACAAGGCGAATTTGCCGCTTGCTTCTTTTTTGCATTCTGCGGCGGACGCTGATGCGGACGCTACCGCGCTCACAGCGACCACCATCATGGCAGCAAGCACTACCAACCTAATTCTAGACATGAAACGGCCTCCATTTGCCCTAGATGGGCGATCGTTTATTGAAACGGGCGGCGGGGCTGGGCGGCCGTGTTCCACATCGCGCGGCCGCCCAGGATTTATCGTTGGGCTATCATTTACCTTCGATGATGGCCCATAAGTCTTCGAGGCCCGATAATAAGAGGACATTGTTAAAGTTACCCTTGAATGACGCTTTCTGCCCTCCGAACTTCAGCATGCTGCCTTTGACGCTGGGGTTACATTCGACGAGATGTAAGTCCTGGGTTTTTTCTAGGTCGGCATCACCACATAACGGACCTTCTTTTTCTAGACCATTTTCAGTTGTAAATTTCCCTTTGCCAGGGCTTACGCAGGTTCCTCCGCTGCTGAGTACCGTTAGCGTCACAAACGTGGTTCCTTTTTCCGGGTAGAACTCCAGTTCTTCTTTGGCTCTTACCTTTCCTTCCAGCGGCGCCGTTAAGATTAATTCGTTTTCCAAAACACAATGTTCACCTACCACGATTCTGCATTCAACGAAGTGCAGCCGGAACGGTAAGAACGTGATGGCGCCCGCTAAGGCATCCATTAACGTTAACGCTTCTAAGATTTTAGCGCACTTAAGTTCCAATCCGTCCCAGGAGAGTGTGTATTCCCCGGAGGTCCTGATGTCGACGTTGAGTTTATCGGCTTCTGTTAACACTAATGTTGTGCCGACACACAGGGCGAATTTGCCGTTTGCTTCTTTTTTTCATTCTGCGGCGGACGCTGACGTGGACGCTACCGCGCTCATGGCGGCCACCACTATGACAGCAAGCAATACCAACCTCATTCTTGACATGAAACGGCCTCCATTTTCCCGACGTGGATAATCGTTGACTCAAGCTGGCCATCCGGGCCGCCGGCAACTACCAGTGTTGCTCGGTTCCGTCCCGGTAGTCCCCTCTAGGCGCTCTCATGGCCCAATCGAAGTGCCACTACGAGCCGCTCGAACATTTGACGATCGCACGCGTCTCGTCAAGATGACACTTGCAGCCACCTAGAGTAAACAGCAGCACGCGACCCCCGGATCCCGCAACCCAAGGTTTCACCGATTCTCGACGAAACATATGCTAGTGAGACACATGCACGGCAAATAATTGGCGGGGAGAATAGCATCGCTTCGAAAGCCGGAGCTAAGCGTGAGCCTCGCACGCTGCAAGAGCTGCAGAGAGCTTATCGGTTAGAAAAATGCGACTACGGCGGGCATCGCGTGCGCGTGCGTCATCTGTCGGCATGCGGGGGAACCCCCACTCGAGGACGCTCTGGGTCAGCTGGCCCAACAGTCCGCCAGGGCCAACCAGCTCGATGTTCTGCTCCTTCGCTTGCTCCAGCAGCTGCTCAGCAAGCTCCTTCTGGTCGATCGGATCTGCGCTCATAGGCTCGATCATCTCGGCCGCATCGGTCGAGTCCGCTAGCTCCGTCATGGTCATCCCCTTCGGTCAGACCAAGCACTTCCACCGTTAATCAGACAGTCCCGGCCGGGTGATATAGGCGGCGATGTCTCTTTCTAGTTTGTGTTGTTCCGGATTTGGTGGAACTTCGCGTGTGGGGCTTCCGGGGCCGTGTGATGCTGCTTGTCGAGGTGGGTGCGCGTGTCCTCTTGACGTGACGCGGGCGATCGTCGACTGTGGAGTAGCTTCAAGGCAGGCCCCTCGTCTTAGGTAGTGGGTGCCTTGAGGTGATCGCTGGGCGGGAACCGGCAAGGCTGGTAGTTGCCGGCCGCCCGGCTGGCCAGCTTGAGTAAACGACTGCCCGTCTAGGGCAAATGGAGGCTGTTCATGTCTAGAATTAGGTTGGTAGCGCTTGCTGCCATGATGGTGGTCGCTGTAAGCGCGGTAGCGTCCGCGTCCGCGTCTGCCGCAGAATGCAAAAAAGAAGCAAACGGCAAATTCGCCCTGTGCGTCGGCACAACGTTAGTGTTAACGGAAGCCGATAAACTCAACGTCGACATCAGGTCCGAGGGAGAAACTACACTCACAGGTGACAATCTGACCATCACATGCGAAAAAATCTTAGAAACGTTAACGTTAATGGATGCCTTAGGGGGCGCCATCACGTTCTTACCATTCCAGCTGCACTTCTTTCCGTGCAAAATTACGAAAGGTGAACACTGCGTTCTGGAAAACGAATTAATATTAACGGCGCCGCTGGAAGGAAAGGTAAGAGCCAAAGAAGAACTGGAGTTCTACCCAGAAAAAGGGACCGGGTTCGCAACGATAACGGTAATCAGCAGCGGAGGGACCTGCGTAAGTCCCGGTAAACTGAAAGTCACGACTGAATCAGGTGCAGAAAAAGAAGGTCCGTTATGTGGTGTTGCCGACGCAGAAAAAACCCAGAATTTACATTTAGTTGAATGCGGCGTCAAAAGCAGCATGCTGAAACTCGGAGGTGCAGCGGCCACATTCAAAGGTAACTTTGATACTGTCCTGTTATTATCCGGCGTTGAAGACTTATGGGCCATCATCGAAGGTAAATAGGCTCACGGCAGCACTAGAGCTAGCCATGGCTTGCGGGGGGATCGCGGTACCGGATCCCCCCGCAGGTTGTACGCCGGGCATGGCCAGCCGCTCGGGGGTGCGAGTCCCCTGTGGAGGTTGATGGCACCAACCACAAGTCGAGGGCAACTGCGTCGTCGTGAGGCGGGGTGGGAAGGAAGCTGGAGGCGAAATCGCGACCCGAGGGATACGAACCGCATCAGAGGCGGGGCGGTCTGGGCGAGCCAGCAACGTGTTGCAAAGCCCGATGTCATCAAGGGGCCGTGACGTAAATGCGGCGGGTGTGCGAGAAAGGTGGCTGGTCTTATCCCGGGAGGTCTCCATGGGTGTCGCTGGATGCCTGACCAGCGTGTATGCGCTGATCGTTGGGTGGGGCGTGACGGTGATGGCCGGGAGGCTGTTGCTCGCTGTGGAGAAGTCAGCAGAGGTCGTAGTACCGGCGGGATTGTTGTTCGCCGGGAAGGACCGAACGCGAAGCCGAGCGTGAGGACGTTCTGCCCGTGGTCGTTGCATTGACCGTAGCCAACCCCTTCGGGGGCCTGGGTGGGAGGGCCGGAGGGTGAAGCCCGATGGTGCCTGTCCAGAGCGCAGCATCGACCCGGCGCCGGATGACACCGCCGCTCACCCCGCCGAGGCGAATCTGTGGGAGATGGTGTTCTCTCGCGGCAATCTCGTTGAGGCGCTCAGACGCGTCGAGCGGAACGCTGGTGCTCCTGGCATCGACGGGATGAGTACCCGGGAGCTGCGGCCGTGGTTGAGAGACTATTGGCCGGAGGTTCGGGCTGGTCTTGACGCGGGCATCTACCGGCCGGCGCCTGTCAGGAGGGTGATGATCCCCAAGCCTTCTGGCGGGATGCGGATGTTGGGGGTGCCGACGGTGTTGGATCGGTTGATCCAGCAGGCTGTGTCGCAGGCGCTCATGCCTGTCTTTGACCCGCAGTTCTATCCCCGGAGCTTCGGGTTTCGCCCGGGGCGCTCGGCGCATGAAGCGGTCGAGTGGGCACGCCAGTCCATCGCTGATGGTGCGGTGTGGTGCGTCGATCTGGACCTCGACTCGTTCTTTGATCGAGTTGGGCACGACGCGTTGGTGGCGAGGGTCGCAAGACGGGTCCATGACAAGCAGGTGCTCAAGCTGATCCGGCGCTGCCTGGAAGCGGGAGTCATGGCTGACGGTGTGAGGCTCAGCAAGGAAGGGACGCCGCAGGGGTCCCCGCTCTCGCCGCTACTCAGCAACGTCATGCTTGACGATCTCGACTGGGAGCTCGATCGGCGCGGGCATCACTTTGTGCGTTACGCAGACGACGTGATGGTTTACGTCGAGAGCAAACGCGCGGGGCAGCGCGTCATGCAGAGCACCACCAGGTTAATCGAGGAGCGCTTGAAGCTGCGCGTGAACGCCGAGAAGTCGGCGGTCGCACCGGCCACCACACGGGCCTTTCTGGGGTTCGTGTTCCATCGCCGGGACGGGAAGGTGAGGATCGGTGTGAGCCGCAAGGCCCCGAAACGGGCCAAGCAACGCTTGCGTCAGCTCACCGCGCGTACTTGGGGCGTCTCACTGGAGCGGCGTATCCACGCCATCAACCGTTTCACGGTGGGATGGTCGGCCTACTACTCGTTGGCCGATGGGGAGCGTCCGTTCTCAGACCTCGATGAATGGCTCAGACGCAGGCTACGGCAGATCCGTTGGAAGGAATGGAAGCGCTACCGCACGCGGTGGCGCAACCTGCGTGCGCTAGGGATGCCCGAGCGAGCAGCCCGCGAGTGGGCCGCCTCGCAGAAGGGTCCCTGGCGTATCGCGGGCTCCTACGTCCTCTCCCGCGCTCTGCCGAACGGGTCGATAACGTTCTACGCGGGTTCACCGATCCCTACCGCCGTTTCCGGGATGCTGAGCGAACCGCCGGATGCGGACCCGCATGTCCGGTGGTGTGGGAGGCGCCGGGGTAAGCCCGGCGCCTACCCGATCCTCCTGCGGCGCACCACCAGATGCCGCTCCACGGCACGAGCGCACGATGAATGGAGAGTGTGCCGGGTCTGTGATGCGCGGGCGCTGCGCTCGCTTTTGGGGTGGACTCTGCGAGCTAGGTGTTCCTGGCCGGGGGGGCGTTTGGGTTGCCAATGGCAGGACTGGTCTCCTGATAGTCGCGATGGGGTGATCATTTCCAATAAATACAGTTTTGTTTTACTAGTCAAGCTGTCGGTTGGTTTGGTGTTGTTGGGGTTCCTACTTGAAAAGGGTTTCTGGATCCGGTAGCGTCAGTTGTCTGAAGCGCAAGGGGAAATGACAGAGGGATGAGGAGAGACAGTGAGCGGGAGAATGGGTGCTGCTAACGGTGCTGTAGCGAGGCGTGTGGGCCTACGCGTCGCCGTCAAGGCTTTCAGGCCGCAATACGTGACACGTGTCGCTGCTGCCTTCATTGCCTTGGTGGTCTCGATTGGGTTTGCCGGGGTCCGGGCGGCCGTCTCGCTGGCTGCTGGTGATGCAAACCAGGCCAGTTGTCCGAATGAAGCGTTGAGTGGCTTTAGCTCGTCGCTTCCTGACTGTCGTGCCTATGAGCAGGTCACGCCCACATTTAAGGCTGGTTTCGGCGTCGGCTTCAACTTTGCGGTGGAACCTCCCGCTGGCGAAGAAGCCACGCTGCGGGTGGCCGCGGATTCTCTTGGTGCGACTAACGGGGGGTCCTCGCCTCCGGGGGCGACAGGAACTTTCTATGATCTGTCGCGCGGCGGAGCGGGCTGGAGCACGATGCCGCTAAGCGTGTCTTTGGCGGAATACGCCTACGGAGACCCGACAGCCGACGCGACACTCGGGGATTCTGGGTCGAGCCTGCAAACGCTCCATCTCCTTGATGAATCCATCTATCAAAGTAACATTTATATCCGCAGGCCCAAGGGTGAACTCGAAGAGGTTGGCCCGACGCTCGCGAAATCAGTGCTACCGCCAACCCCTACTGGGAGTATAAGTCCAGCCGGCCAAACGTTATATGCGGGGGAACTCGTTGGAGCGACGCCCAATTTTGATCATATCGTGTTCCAGCTAGACGCACGCTTCCCCAACGAACTTCCGGTTGGGATAACCTCGGAGCTTTGGCCGGGGGATACGACCGTGAGCCGCAACCCGCTTTCGTCGTCGCTATATGAGTATGCGGGGGTGGGGAACTCCGAACCGGTGCTGGTAGGTGTGAAGAACGAAGGCGTCCTGCATGGGAGTCCTCATATCAACGAAGGCGCGGAACTGGTCAGCCAGTGTGGGACCGTTCTCGGTAGCGCGATCGGTGGGGGGATCACGCCAACGGAGAACCGTCACAACGCGGTTTCGGGGGATGGCTCATCGGTCGTTTTCACGGCGGTCGGCGCTGATGAACATGTTTGTAGCGGTTCGGAGCCGGCGGTCGATGAAGTCTTCGCGCGGATTGATGGTGCTCGTACGGTCGCGATCTCGGAGCCCGTGGGCCAGACCGGGTGCAGCGAAACTTCTTGTCTGGAAAATACGGGTGCTGGCCACGAAGCGAACTATCGTGACGCGAATTTTGAGGGAGCTTCCGCGGATGGGTCTAAGGTGTTCTTCACCTCGACGCAGCAGCTTTTGAATGGCGCGACCCAGGATCCGAGTACAGAAGACAGCGCGACACGCGGAGGAGAAAGCGAACGGTGCCTTAAGGCGGCTGGGGTGAATGGGTGTAACCTGTATGAGTATGATTTCGATGCTCCGGCGGGGCATAACCTGGTCGATTTGTCGATGCCTGAAGGGCTCGTCGGTGAACCGCTCGTGCAGGGTGTGGCAGCGGTTTCGGAGGACGGCTCACGCGTGTACTTTGTCGCGAAGGGCGTGCTCGCGAAAGATCGGTCCGCGACGGGGGAAGCCGCGGAACCGGGTGAAGATAATCTCTATGTGGCGGACACTGTTACGCACACCACGAGTTTCGTAGCGCGACTGTCACCGCAAGACGATGCGCACCGGTACGAACAGTGGTCGAGCACGGCTGATAATGATATGAATGTCACCTCGAATGGCAGGTTTCTTGTATTCACGAGTGTCCGTGATTTGACGCCCGACGATACGAGCAGCACGCCCCAGGTCTTCCGTTATGACGCGGAAACAGGTGTGATGACGCGCATATCGGTCGGCGATCGGGGATTCAACAGCGACGGCAACACCACCTCGATCCCTGCATATATTACTCCGGCTCAGTTTGGTGGGAATGCGGGCTTCAAAGCGGCGAATATTGACTTGCATCCGGCTATTTCTGAAGATGGTGGGTCTGTGGTGTTTGCGAGTGCTGCGCGTTTGACTCCCGATGCTCCTGAAAGTGTGTGCACGTATGAAGAAGCGGGTCAGTGCTTTGAATATGCGAGCGTGAAGATCTATGAGTATCACGAAGGGCGGGTGTTCCTAATCTCGGGTAGCTCCCCGTCGTCGGTTATACAGATCAGCCCGTCTGGGCGTGACATCATGTTTCAGACGAAGGATTCGCTGGTGCCGTCGGATACGGATTCACAGGAAGATATCTATGACGCGCGGGTTGAAGGTGGTTTTCCGGTGCATACATCGGCGCCACCGTGTGAAGGCGGTGCGTGCCAGACACAACCGGCCGCCGCTCCGTTGGGAGCGCCCGTTCTAAGCGAAACATTTGTGGGCGCGGGTAATATTGAAGCCCAACCGGGGGTCGTGTTTACTGGGCCGCCGAGGTTGACAGAGGCCCAGAAGCTGAGGAACGCGCTGAAAGCCTGTCGTGCGCTGCATAACCGGCGCAAGAGGACCGCTTGCGAATCGGAGGCCCGCAGGCGCTATCAGCCGAAAAAGGCGCGAAAAGCGAGTAGCGGCCGGAGGGAGAAATCATGAGCGTGTACGCGCTTTACACGTCCGTCGGGGGCGTTGTTCGCCGGTGGCGTCAAGCGGTGTGCCTATCGGCGCTGGTAGTAGCGGCATATGTCCTGGTACTGATCCTTGGGACGCATTCTGTCTCGGCGCGTTCGAGTGCTTTATTGTCGCTGCATGTGAATGCGCTACCGACCCATTTCATTCCTGGCGATGGTCGCGGCACTATTGAGCTGCGCTTGACGAACAAGGGTACGGTGGCTACCAATGAATCGATCCCGATCGTCGTGAGTGACCATGTGCCGAATGGCTTGACTATCACGAGTGTCGCGGCGCTCCGCCAGCCTTCTGGAGAAGGCCGACCTTGTACGTTCACTAGCCAGGAAGTGTTATGTAGCGTTTCAGAAGCGTTGCCTGGCGAAGAGACGGCTGGTCTGGATGTCACGATTCATGTCACAGCCGAATCGGGCGCGTCAGGCTCAGCGATCAACGAAGCGAAGGTCTCGGGCGGGGGCGCAGGATTCGCTTCGACTACCGATCCTGTCGTATTCAGCGCTGGTGATCCGGGGTTCGGGCTGAGTGAATTCTATAGCGAACCGAGTGACGCGGCTGGTTTGTATTCGGATCAGGCTGGGGCGCATCCGAGCAGCTTTAGCACGGGCTTCGTGTTTAACAGCGTGTTTCATTCACCGCTGAATCCTGAAGCGCGCGAAGTGCTTCCTGCTAGTGACCCCAAGGATGTCCTGGTCGACCTCCCGAGTGGTCTTGTCGGGAACGCTCAGGCCCTACCGACCTGCTCTCAGGAAACGATTACTACGCAGGGAAAGCTGTGTCCATCGGGTAGCGTTGTGGGAACCATCATGTTCGATGGTGAAGCGCCGCAGTGGGAATTCTCGGTCCCTGGATGCCGGGGCTATCAATCCGAATGCGACGCGTCGTTGCTATATAACGTTGAACCTGAGCATGGTTATGCCGCCGAGTTCGGCTTTCATTACGCTGGGATTGCGGCCCTGATTTATGTCAAGCTTGTGCACACGAAGGCGGGCTACATCGCACGTGCGATAACACCAACGCTTCCGCGTGTCGCGACTATCAAAGGTTTCGTAGTCACGTTTTTCGGCGACCCGGCGATGAACGACGGCGGCGCGACGCCGCCTGTGCCATTTCTCACGAATCCCACTAGCTGCACGGCGACGGGCGAAGCGGTCGTTTTGCGGGCTGATTCGTGGGAGAACCCGGCGGCTGTGCCGCTGAACCCGGATGGGTCCTCGAATTTCGATGCCGCTAATCTCGAAGAACCGCAGTGGGCGACGGGCACGGATGGAGAGCCCGCGATGACGGGCTGCGAAAAACTCCAGTTCCACCCGGAACTGGAAGCGAGCGCCACAACCCAAAAAACGGACTCCCCGAGTGGCTTGGAAGTGGATCTGAGGATTCCACAGAACAGTGAACCGACAGGGCTCGCCACCCCGGAGCTGAAGGATGCGACGGTCGCGCTGCCGCGTGGCTTTAGCATCAGCCCTTCCAGCGCGAACGGGCTGCAGGCATGCACGGACGCGCAGATCGCGCTTGAATCGACCGGGCCTGCCTCCTGCCCTGAAGCGTCTGTGATCGGGACAGTCAAGGTACAGACGCCGCTGCTGGCAGAACCGCTGGAAGGACGCGTCTTCGTTGGCTCGCCCGAATGCGGCCCATGCACGAGCTCGGACGCGCAGAACGGCCGTCTTGTGCGCCTGTTCGTCGAGATCACCAACCCTGTTCGTGGGGTTGACGTGAAGATCCCCGGGACGGTCGCGGTCGATCCAAGCACCGGCCAGCTGACCGCTAGCTTTAGGCAAACCCCTGAGCTGCCGTTCAATGACCTCAAGTTCAAGTTTAAGAGCGGTGAAACGGCGCCGCTTTCAACGCCTGCGTCGTGCGGCAGCTACTCCACCTCGGTGGATCTAACTCCTTGGAGCACCCCGTATACGCCGGACGCGAGCTTGTCGCCGAGCCTCGCGATCAGCGAAGGCTGCGGGGCTCCCGGTTTTGCACCCATCTTCACAGCAGGCACGACCAGCAATCGATCGGGGAGCTTTAGCCCGTTTACGGTCCGCTTCGAACGTGCAGATGGAGAACAGAACTTCGCAGGAGTAGAGGTTCGCGTGCCCGAGGGCCTGCTCGGCATGCTGTCGAGCGTGCCGCAGTGCTCAGAAACGCTCGCAAACGCGGGTACGTGCCCCGCCTCGTCACAGATCGGCCATACGAGTGTCACGGCGGGACCGGGTAGCGATCCATTGACGGTGCCGCAGGCCGGTCAGCCGCAGGCACCGGTGTACCTGACAGGCGGGTACAAGGGCGCCCCGTTCGGGCTGAGCATCGTGGTGCCGGCGGTCGCGGGCCCGTTCAACCTCGGGACGGTCGTGGTCAGGGCCGCGATCGGTGTCGATCCGCATACTGCTCAGGCTGTTATCACGAGCGACCCGCTACCCGTGATGCTTGATGGCATCCCGTTGCAGATCCGATCTGTGAACGTGACGGTCGACCGTCCCGGCTTCATATTCAATCCGACCAGCTGCGCGCCGCTCGCCGTAGACGCCACCCTTGGCGGAACACAGGGCGCTACCGCGACACCCGTGACTCGTTTTCAGGCAGCTGACTGTGGCAGCGAGAAGTTCAAACCGGTGTTCTCTGCATCGACCGCGGCGAGAGCCAGTAAACCCTCGGGTGCGAGCTTCGACGTGAAGGTCCTGGCAAAAGGCGGACCGCAATCAGGCGCAGCTGAAGCGAACATCCGTGCCGTCAAGGTGGACCTACCCAAGCAGCTCCCCTCGCGGCTCGCGACGCTTAACAAGGCCTGTCTTGCGGGGGTGTTTGCAGCGAACCCCGCCAACTGCCCCAAAGAATCGGATGTCGGCACCGCGACGGCCGTCACGCCCGTCCTCGCGCATCCCCTGAGCGGGCCGGCGTACCTGGTCAGCTACGGCGGGGCGAAATTCCCGGATCTCGAGATCGTGCTCCAGGGCGAAGGCGTCGTGCTCATCTTGGACGGGCATACAGACATCAAAAAAGGCATCACCTCGAGCAACTTCGACACCGTGCCCGACGCGCCGATCAGCAGCTTCGAACTGAAGCTCCCGACCGGAAAGTTCTCCGTGCTGACAGCGTATCTACCGACGAAAGCGAACTATGACTTTTGTGGCCAGAAACTCAGCATGCCGACAATGATCACGGCGCAGAGCGGTGCCGTGATCAAACAAACGACCGCGATCTCTGTGACCGGATGCCCAAAGGCAAAGAAGCCGGCAGCGAAGAACGCTAAAGCAAAGAAGACGAGCCGGAGGGGCAAATGATGAGGCTGCCAAAAAGCATAGTAGGGGGCGTCGCGGGCACTTTGGCCATTCTCGGCCTCTGCGTGACACCGGCTCTGGGGGCAACACCAGAAACCCCCCTTACACAGCCCGCGACCAGCGTGACGGCGACGACGGCCATACTGCACGGGCAGCTCAACCCGCACGGCGCCGGAGAACCCGGACAATTCCAGTTCTACTACCGCGCGTCGACCGAAGCCTGCAGACCCGAAGCGGAATCGAGCCCCGAACCGCCCGGTACGGCGCTCGGCAACGAAAAAGAAGCCGTACAGGTCGAAGTCACGGGGCTGCATCCCTTTCAGACCTACGAGTTCTGTCTGATCGCAGACCCGGAAAGCTTTTTTATTGAAGGCCCCTCAGTCTCGTTCAAAACACTGGCCTCCAAGCCGAGCATTTTTCCCGAAACGACGAAGGCTACTGCGGTAACACCGTTCGCGGCGACGCTGGGCGCAGAAGTAAATCCCAACAACGAGCAGACGACCTACTCGATCGAATACGCCCAAAACGAACTGCTCGCCGGGGCCAAAGTCCTCCCGGGCGCGAGCCCGCTCGAAGCAGAATACGGGGAACGTAATGCCAGCGTCGGGACCGGCAATGTGCTCACCCCCGAAACGACCTACTACTTCCGGGTGACGGCGACCAACGCGGCCGGGACTGTGGAAGGCCCCATAGAACACTTTACGACCCCGAAAGCGGAAGCCCCGATAGTCATCAGCGAGAATGTAAGCGCTTTGCTATCAAGCGAACCTAAGCTTGAAGCGAAAGTTAACCCAAATTACCAGAAGACCAAATATCAGTTCGAATACTCCACAGAAGCCGAAGGCGAAGAACTGCGCGGCCAGATCAATGTGGTCCATGACGTGGAAGAACTGCCAGCAGTCTTTGAAGAACTGCTAGCGGGACCGGCGGCCCTGACGGGGCTGGAACCCGGGCCGACCTACTTTTACAGGATCGCCGCTACAAACGCGACCGGCACGACCGACGGTCCTGTCCAGTCCTTCCAGGCGCTGGCAGTACCCGCTGTGAGCCTGAACTCAGTAGGGGAAACGACGCGGACCACGGCGGTGGTAAGCGGGAGGGTCATCGCGCAAGGCCTACCGACCACCTACCACTTTGCATACATTCCACAGGCAGCCTACGAAGCGGCACTGGCCGCTCACGCGGCCGATCCATATGCAGGCGGCAGAACCACCGAAGAACTCCCAATTGAAGCGGATTACACGACGCATACTGTCGTGGGGACGCTGGAAGAACTCAGCCCCGGTACCGTCTACCACTACGAACTAAGAGCCGACAACGAACTCGGTACCAGCGTGCTCGGTCCTGGTGGCACTTTCACGACGTCATCACCCACTCCACCGATAGCGACGACGGGCGGCGCCGAAGCCGGTCAGCTAACAGCTAAGATCCAAGGAAACGTCGATACAAGAGGACTGCCCACAAACACCGCGTTTGAACTCGGGACGGCAGCATATGCAGGGTCACTCCTTCCCGTGAACCCCACATCAAGCTCGGGTAATGCGCTGCAGCTATCGCTCGATATAAGCACAGGTCTCCTACCTGGCACGACATACTACTATCGCGTAGTCGCGACCAACATGGACGGCACCGCATACGGAGCCGAGCAGTCCTTTACCACCAGCCCGCAGCCCCCGTCCTCCACCATCCTGACAGCACCCGCGTTCGTGCCCTACAAGTCCATAGCTGAACTCGACTCCCAAGAAGCAAAGGAAGCTCCCAAGGCGCCCGCACCGACCCCGACACGTGCCCAAAAGCTAGCCAAAGCCCTCAAAGCATGCGCCAAAAGACCAAAGAAACAACGTGCATCCTGCAAGCGCCAAGCCCACAAGAAATACCCGCCTACCAAAAAGAAATAGGGGAGTGGTAGGGTCGGCGGGAGGGCGCCTGGGCCGCGCGGCTGTTGCCGACTGGCCTGTGGTTTCCTCCCGCCGCCACCTCGAACCGTGCGTGCGGTTCTCTCGCACACGGCTCTCCGACGTTCTTCACCGCCGGCATTCAGCGTCCCGGCCGCCGCGACCTGTTAGGTCGTGGCACGACGATGGTTCCGTTGAGGTCGATCAGGCCCATACGGTCCGGTGATTGGTAGAGGGTGATCCACCAGCCGTGCCGTGTGCAGCGCTTGTGACGCTGGGCGATGAATCCCGCCAATCGCATCAGCGCGTATCGCATGATCTTGTCGAAAAACTGGGCGGAATTTCCATAACGGAAGTAGCCCGCCCAGCCGCGCAAGAACCGGTTGAGGTCTCCCACGATGATCTCGACAGGGACCCGCAGCCGCGAACGCGCCGTGATCTGACGGATACGCTCGCGGGCGTGTCCCATCGCCTGACGTGAGGGCCAGCGGACGAGGAAGGTGAGATGCCGTGACCGGCGGGGTGTTACCGCGCACATAGCGATGGTGGAAGCCGAGGAAATCCACACCCTCGCCTCCCTCCTGACGGGGTCCCTGTGATGTGAGCCGGGTGATCTGGTCCCTGAGTTGTGGACTGGGTTTGTGCGAGGCTGGCGGCATGAACGCAAGGAGCCGTCATGCCGAAGTCCTATCCGCCGGAGTTCCGCTGTCGTGTCGTTGAGCTGTGTCGCGCTGGTGCGCAGCCGAGCAAGGTCGCTGTTGATCTCGGGGTCTCTGAAGCCACCGTGTACCGCTGGATCGCCCAAGACGAAGTGGATGCTGGAGAACGCCCAGGAGTCCGCAGCGGTGAGCACGTTGAGCTTTCCCGAGCGCGTTCACGGATCAGAGACCTCGAAGCCGAGCTCGAGCTAACCCGGAAAGCATCGGCACTGTTCGGCGAGGGCGAGTCGCGTCCAGCCCCAAAAGTGTCTACCCGGTGATCGTGTCCCTGGCCGGGCAGGGACACAGCGCGAAGGCATGCTGCAGAATGCTGGGCGTAGCGCCGTCTGGGTTCTTCTATTGGCGCACGCGGCCACCGAGCGCGAGAGAGCTGCGCTCAGAGCATCTCGGCGGCCTGATCAGCGACATCCACCGGGTGTCCAACGGAACGTATGGCACACGCCGTGTCACGGCTGAGCTGCGCTTCGGCTATGAGCTCACCGTCAACCGCAAGGCAGTGCGGCGCATCATGCGCCGCCTCGGCCTGCAAGGGCTCCCTGCCCTGAAGCCCAAGCGGCGAGGTCCGGGCACCGAGGGAGCCGCAGCTGATGATCTCGTGCTGCGTTTGTTTAAGCGCGAAGCACCTGATCAGTTGTGGCTTACCGACATCACCGAGCACCCGACGAGGGAGGGCAAGCTCTACTGCTGCGTCGTGCTGGATGCTTATTCCCGTCGCATCGTGGGCTGGTCGATCGACAAGCAGCAGGCTGCATCGCTGGTCACGAGCGCACTCGGAATGGCGATCAACACACGCAAGCCTCCAGACGGCGCGGTGATACACAGCGACCACGGAAGCCAGTTCACTAGCTGGGCGTTCAGCGACCGCGTCAAGAGCGCTGGACTCGCGCTCTCGATGGGCCGCATCGGGGATGCCTATGACTGTGATGATGTTCGGGCTGCCGCGGCGGCCTGACTCTTGCTTACGACTGACCTCGTGTCCTTGCTGTTGACCTGTCGGCCGGTGCGGCGGCTTTGTTGTCTCACTGGCCGGACGGGCAGTGACCTGATAGGAGCCTGGTCTAGAAGTTCCCTTCACAGTCCTGTCCTTCCCGCCCGACCAGTCGAGAACGCGTGACCACCATCGGCTAGGAGGCAGTCTTGGAGAGAATGACAGACCCGAAGGTGACGATTGGCGTCGATACCCACAAGCACATCCATGTCGCTGTCGCGCTATCCGAAACCGGGCAGCGACTCGGAGATGTGACAGTCGCAGCGGACCGCGGCGGCTACGAGAAGCTCCTGATGTGGGCTCGCTCCTTCGGTGATCCGTGGTGCTTCGGCGTGGAGGGTTGCGGCTCTTACGGACAAGGACTCGTCGGCTATCTCAGGCGCCACGATCAGCGTGTCGTGGAGGCGGGAAGGCCCGACCGTCGTGATCGCCGAGAGCGAGGCAAGAGCGACCCGATCGACGCTGAGAATGCCGCCCGCTCGGTGCTCGCCGGAACCGCCACGGGCGTCCCGAAGAGCGCAGACGGAACGAGCGAGGTGATCCGGGAGATCAAGATCGCCCGAGACACCGCCGTGAAGTGCAGAACTCAAGCGATCATCACGCTAAAGACCGTCGTTGTGACTTCGCCGGACGAGCTGCGGCAAGAGCTACAGCCGCTCTCCAAGGCCAAGCTCAGAGACCGCTGCGCCGGCCTGCGCCCTGGACCGGTCGACAGCCCGCTCGCAGCTGCCAAGCATGCTCTCAGAGCGCTCGCCAGGCGATGGCAGCACCTCGAGCAGGAGATCAAGGAGCACGACCTTCTCCTCGACTCGCTCACCGCCCAGGCAGCGCCTACGTTGCGTGAGGCGTTCGGGATCGGCGTCGACGTCGCCGCAGAGATGCTGATCCTCGCTGGCGATAACCCTGAGCGCATCAAGTCAGAGGCTGCCTTTGCGAAGCTCTGCGGCGCCTGTCCTGTCCCGGCGTCCTCGGGCTCAACACAGAGACACCGTCTGAACTGGGCAGGTCACCGGCAGGCGAATAGTGCTCTCTACCGCTCCGTGATCGTCCGGATGCGCTTTCACCCACCCACCATTGCCTACGTCGAACGACGCACCGCAGAAGGCAAGAGCAAGCGGGAAATAATCCGCTGCCTCAAGAGATACCTAGCACGCGAGATCTACCACCACATCAATGAAGCTCAGCTGACAATCACGCCAGCGCCCATTTCTCCGAGACGCGCCCCCTCCCGGACTTGACAACTATAGGAGCGTCAACGCGATGATGGAGGCGTTCTGGGGACGAATGCAGACCGAGCTACTGAACCGCAAACGATGGCGCACGCGCCTTGAGCTCGCCAACGCGCTCTTCGAGTACGTCGAGGTCTTCCACAACCGCAAGCGCCGCCACAGCGCCCTCGTGTCAAGGCCGGTTGAGGGACTGTCTGATTAACGGTGGAAGTGCTTGGTCTGACCGAAGGGGATGACCATGAGTGAGCTAGTCGATACGACCGATCGCGTCGAGATGATCGGGTCTATGGCTACAGATATCGTTGATCAGAAGCAGCTTGCTGAGCAGCTGTTGCAGCAGGCTGAGGAGCAGAACATCGAGCTGGTCGGTCCTGGTGGGCTGCTCAACCAGCTGACCAAGAACGTGCTCGAGACCGCGCTGGACGCCGAGATGGCTGAGCACCTTGGCTATGAGAAGCATGACCCGGCAGGACATAACAGCGGGAACAGCCGCAACGGGACGCGCGCTAAGACGGTGCTGACAGAGGATCGGGCCGGCCTGGATCGAGGTCCCGCGGGACACCGAGTCGACGTTCGAGCCGCAGATCGTCCGCAAGCGCCAGCGGCGACTGACAGGCGTCGATGAGATTGTCCTCTCGCTCACCGCGCGCGGCTTGACGACGGGAGAGATCGCGGCGCACTTTCAGGAGGTCTATGGCGCCCGGATCAGCAAGGACACGGTCAGCCGGATCACCGAGAAGGTCACCGGCGAGATGACGGAGTGGTTGACCAGGCCCCTTGATGAGGTCTATCCGGTGATCTTCATTGATGCGCTGGTTGTCAAGGTCCGTGACGGGCAGGTGATGAACAAGCCGGTGTATGTCGTGATCGGCGTGAGCGTCAACGGCGAGCGGGACATCCTCGGGCTGTGGGCCGGCGATGGCGGCGAGGGCGCGAAGTTCTGGCTCGGTGTGTTCACCGAGATCAAGAACCGCGGCGTCAAGGATGTCTGCATCGCGGTCTGTGACGGCCTGAAGGGCCTGCCGGAGGCGATCACGACGACGTGGGAGCTCGCGACAGTCCAAGCGTGTGTGATCCACCTGATCCGCAACACCTTCAGGTTCGCTTCCCGCAAGTACTGGGGCGAAATGAGCCGCGACCTCAGGCCGGTCTACACCGCACCCTCAGAGGCAGCCGCGAGGGAGCGCTTCGCGGAGTTCGACGCGAAGTGGGGAAAGCAGTACCCAGCGATTAGCAAGCTGTGGGAGAACGCCTGGAGCGAGTTCATACCGTTCCTGGACTACGACGTCGAGATCCGGCGCGTGATCTGCAGCACGAACGCGATCGAGTCCCTGAACGCCCGCTACCGCCGAGCCGTCAGAGCAAGGGGGCACTTCCCGAACGACACCGCCGCCCTGAAGTGCCTCTACCTCGTCACCAGATCACTCGACCCCACAGGACGAGGCAGAGCACGCTGGGCGATGAGATGGAAGCCCGCACTAAACGCATTCGCTATAGCGTTCGAAGGAAGAATCAACTAACCCGACCAAGCCAGATCCACCGTTAATCGGACACTCCCCCGGTTGAAAGGTAGGCCGGTTTCGTCGGTTGAAAACTAGGCCACTGGAGGGTTGTTGCGCCGGCGTTTCCGGAGCGAGCCGTAGGCGAGCGCAGGAAATGCCGGCGGCGTGTTGATCAGGCTGGGTCTGTTGGGGGTGCTGGTCGGGGTCCGAGGTCCTTGCCTTTGAGGCGGTAGCTGTCGCCCTTGAGGCTGAGGATGTCGGCGTGGTGGATGAGCCGGTCGATCATCGCTGTGGCGACGGCGTCGTCGCCGAAGATCTCGCCCCAGGCGCTGAAGGGCTTGTTGCTGGTGACGATCAGGCTGGCGCGCTCGTAGCGGGAGCTGACGAGCGCGAACATGAGGTTCGCGGCCTCTGGGTCGAACGGGATGTAGCCGACCTCGTCAACCACGAGCAGCGGGATCAGCGCGAGGCGTTTGAGTTCCGTCTCGAGCTGGCCTTGGCGCTTGGCTTCTCCGAGCCTTGCGACCCACGCGGTCGCGGTCGCGAACTGCACGCGCTGGCCTGCCAGGCACGCCCTGACCCCCAACGCGGTAGCCAGATGGGTCTTGCCGGTGCCTGGCGGGCCGAGGAGAATCACGTTTTGTCGGGCGTGGAGGAAGTCGAGCTGGCCGAGGTGCTCGATCACCTGCTTCTTGATGCTGTGCTGGAAGGTGAAGTCGAACTCCTCGAGCGTCTTTCTTGCGGGAAATCGGGCGGCCTTGATCCGGTTCTCCCCGCCGTGGCTGTCGCGCACGGAGACCTCTGTTGCGAGCGGGGCCTGCAGGAACTTCTCATAGCTCCATGACTCCTCCCGGGCCCTCTCGGCCAGTGCCGGGAATGCCCTGGCCGCGGCGGGTGCCTTCAGCGCCCGGAAGAGGTGCGCTAGCTCAGACGTTGCGCCGTTCATGCGATCAGCGCGTCATAGACGGACAAGGGACGCTGCTCGACATCGACCTGGTGTCGTTGCCGGCGGCGCTTGCGCTGGAGCTCGAGCTGGCCCTGATGCGCGGGGTCGACGATCGTCTGGAAACCCGCGAAGATCCTGGTGTGCTGAGCAGCGAGCTCGCCGGTATCCAGGACCATCGCGGTGATCTCGCGCTGGGAGACGCGGACTTCGACACGCCTTCCGGCAAATGACGGGGCAATGGAGTAGTCGTTGCGGTCTACTCTGATCAGCGGCTGCTGGGCCACCCTCGCCACCCAGCGACGATCCGTCTGTGCCGTTACCGCCCCGAGCGGCCGCTGCTGACGCTCCTTGGCTAGCCGCTCGGCCGGGATGCCGCGGATCGTGCGGTGCGCTCGAGTGTTCACCTTCTCAGCCCACCGGTCCAGCTGGTCCTGGAAGTCCAGATGGTTCGCGAAGAACCGACGCGGCTCGAAGTTCGAGCGAAGGAACCGATGCTGACGCTCGAGCTGCCCCTTCGCCTGAGCATCACCAGCATCGAGGATGATCCAGCCAACCTCCAGATGACCGCAGAACGACAGGAACGGCTCGCTCGGCTTTCCCCTGCCGGCGATCGCTGACTCGCGGTCCCAGACTAGCTTCTCCGCGCGCACCCCCAACCGAGTGAGGCTGCGGGCCAGGCCAGCGAGGATGTCTGGTGCTTCCTTGCTGAACACCAAGGTGCCGGCGAATGCCCGTGACCAACACGACTGACAGGTCACGACCCACCCACGACGGGTCTGGCCATAGCCAACCGGGACGTGCCGGCTTGGCTCCCACAAATCGCACTGGATCAACTCCGCTGGCCGATAGATCGTCCGCTGGAACGTACGCTTCACCAAGAACCGTGGCCTCACCTCGCGAACATACGCGTCAAAGATCGTCTTGCCGCCCACATAGCCGAGCTCCCCAGCAAGCTCCCGCAAACGCTGCGACGGGACCTTCGGATCGGCCTGCAACTGCTGACAGACCCAGTCCTTGAACGGATCCAGGATCGACCCCGCCGGCGCCCGCGAATAACGCGGCGGCTCCTCCGCCGCCAACAGCCTCGAGACCGTGTCCCGCGCCAACCCCGTCCGGCGACCGATCTCCCGCGCCGACAGGCCCTCCACCCGCTTCATCCGCCGCACCTCAGCCCATTGCTCCACGCCGACCACCGCCTTCCTCCCGTCCGATCCGATGAGATCAAACGAGCGTCACGACCCAGCCGGACACCCCGACCGCCACGCCGAGTGGCCTAATTTTCAAGCGGCGCAGGTGGCCCAGTATTCAGCCGGCGCCCACACCCTCGGGATGCTCACAACCAACGAATATGAGACCCTCTACCACCAACAACAAGCCGCCTAGCACCCTCACAAACCCGGTCTAATAAAACGGGACCAGATCAAGCGGACCGAAACTAAGGGGTCGGACCAGGTCGACTTGGCGCTTCCAGTGGTAGTAGGTGGAGCGGTGCACCCCGAACGTCCGGCACGCCGCCGAGACGTTCGTTCTCGCTGCCTCCGCGAAAAGCTGCTGGCGGTAGCCGAACAGCACGTCATCCTTGGTCATCAGGCTCAACCTCTCTCTTCACTTGGCGGTGAAGGAGGCAGCCTGAGCTGAGGCACGGACGGGTTCCCCGATCGGGGAACCCGTCCAAACCTCAAAGACCTACCGAACCCCCAACTGTCGGGAGCACCTGGAGACAGCCCAGGCTAACAGGTCACGGCGGCCGGGACGCTGAATGCCGGCGGTGAAGAACGTCGGAGAGCCGTGTGCGAGAGAACCGCACGCACGGTTCGAGGTGGCGGCGGGAGGAAACCACAGGCCAGTCGGCAACAGCCGCGCGGCCCAGGCGCCCTCCCGCCGACCCTACCACTCCCCTATTTCTTTTTGGTAGGCGGGTATTTCTTGTGGGCTTGGCGCTTGCAGGATGCACGTTGTTTCTTTGGTCTTTTGGCGCATGCTTTGAGGGCTTTGGCTAGCTTTTGGGCACGTGTCGGGGTCGGTGCGGGCGCCTTGGGAGCTTCCTTTGCTTCTTGGGAGTCGAGTTCAGCTATGGACTTGTAGGGCACGAACGCGGGTGCTGTCAGGATGGTGGAGGACGGGGGCTGCGGGCTGGTGGTAAAGGACTGCTCGGCTCCGTATGCGGTGCCGTCCATGTTGGTCGCGACTACGCGATAGTAGTATGTCGTGCCAGGTAGGAGACCTGTGCTTATATCGAGCGATAGCTGCAGCGCATTACCCGAGCTTGATGTGGGGTTCACGGGAAGGAGTGACCCTGCATATGCTGCCGTCCCGAGTTCAAACGCGGTGTTTGTGGGCAGTCCTCTTGTATCGACGTTTCCTTGGATCTTAGCTGTTAGCTGACCGGCTTCGGCGCCGCCCGTCGTCGCTATCGGTGGAGTGGGTGATGACGTCGTGAAAGTGCCACCAGGACCGAGCACGCTGGTACCGAGTTCGTTGTCGGCTCTTAGTTCGTAGTGGTAGACGGTACCGGGGCTGAGTTCTTCCAGCGTCCCCACGACAGTATGCGTCGTGTAATCCGCTTCAATTGGGAGTTCTTCGGTGGTTCTGCCGCCTGCATATGGATCGGCCGCGTGAGCGGCCAGTGCCGCTTCGTAGGCTGCCTGTGGAATGTATGCAAAGTGGTAGGTGGTCGGTAGGCCTTGCGCGATGACCCTCCCGCTTACCACCGCCGTGGTCCGCGTCGTTTCCCCTACTGAGTTCAGGCTCACAGCGGGTACTGCCAGCGCCTGGAAGGACTGGACAGGACCGTCGGTCGTGCCGGTCGCGTTTGTAGCGGCGATCCTGTAAAAGTAGGTCGGCCCGGGTTCCAGCCCCGTCAGGGCCGCCGGTCCCGCTAGCAGTTCTTCAAAGACTGCTGGCAGTTCTTCCACGTCATGGACCACATTGATCTGGCCGCGCAGTTCTTCGCCTTCGGCTTCTGTGGAGTATTCGAACTGATATTTGGTCTTCTGGTAATTTGGGTTAACTTTCGCTTCAAGCTTAGGTTCGCTTGATAGCAAAGCGCTTACATTCTCGCTGATGACTATCGGGGCTTCCGCTTTCGGGGTCGTAAAGTGTTCTATGGGGCCTTCCACAGTCCCGGCCGCGTTGGTCGCCGTCACCCGGAAGTAGTAGGTCGTTTCGGGGGTGAGCACATTGCCGGTCCCGACGCTGGCATTACGTTCCCCGTATTCTGCTTCGAGCGGGCTCGCGCCCGGGAGGACTTTGGCCCCGGCGAGCAGTTCGTTTTGGGCGTATTCGATCGAGTAGGTCGTCTGCTCGTTGTTGGGATTTACTTCTGCGCCCAGCGTCGCCGCGAACGGTGTTACCGCAGTAGCCTTCGTCGTTTCGGGAAAAATGCTCGGCTTGGAGGCCAGTGTTTTGAACGAGACTGAGGGGCCTTCAATAAAAAAGCTTTCCGGGTCTGCGATCAGACAGAACTCGTAGGTCTGAAAGGGATGCAGCCCCGTGACTTCGACCTGTACGGCTTCTTTTTCGTTGCCGAGCGCCGTACCGGGCGGTTCGGGGCTCGATTCCGCTTCGGGTCTGCAGGCTTCGGTCGACGCGCGGTAGTAGAACTGGAATTGTCCGGGTTCTCCGGCGCCGTGCGGGTTGAGCTGCCCGTGCAGTATGGCCGTCGTCGCCGTCACGCTGGTCGCGGGCTGTGTAAGGGGGGTTTCTGGTGTTGCCCCCAGAGCCGGTGTCACGCAGAGGCCGAGAATGGCCAAAGTGCCCGCGACGCCCCCTACTATGCTTTTTGGCAGCCTCATCATTTGCCCCTCCGGCTCGTCTTCTTTGCTTTAGCGTTCTTCGCTGCCGGCTTCTTTGCCTTTGGGCATCCGGTCACAGAGATCGCGGTCGTTTGTTTGATCACGGCACCGCTCTGCGCCGTGATCATTGTCGGCATGCTGAGTTTCTGGCCACAAAAGTCATAGTTCGCTTTCGTCGGTAGATACGCTGTCAGCACGGAGAACTTTCCGGTCGGGAGCTTCAGTTCGAAGCTGCTGATCGGCGCGTCGGGCACGGTGTCGAAGTTGCTCGAGGTGATGCCTTTTTTGATGTCTGTATGCCCGTCCAAGATGAGCACGACGCCTTCGCCCTGGAGCACGATCTCGAGATCCGGGAATTTCGCCCCGCCGTAGCTGACCAGGTACGCCGGCCCGCTCAGGGGATGCGCGAGGACGGGCGTGACGGCCGTCGCGGTGCCGACATCCGATTCTTTGGGGCAGTTGGCGGGGTTCGCTGCAAACACCCCCGCAAGACAGGCCTTGTTAAGCGTCGCGAGCCGCGAGGGGAGCTGCTTGGGTAGGTCCACCTTGACGGCACGGATGTTCGCTTCAGCTGCGCCTGATTGCGGTCCGCCTTTTGCCAGGACCTTCACGTCGAAGCTCGCACCCGAGGGTTTACTGGCTCTCGCCGCGGTCGATGCAGAGAACACCGGTTTGAACTTCTCGCTGCCACAGTCAGCTGCCTGAAAACGAGTCACGGGTGTCGCGGTAGCGCCCTGTGTTCCGCCAAGGGTGGCGTCTACGGCGAGCGGCGCGCAGCTGGTCGGATTGAATATGAAGCCGGGACGGTCGACCGTCACGTTCACAGATCGGATCTGCAACGGGATGCCATCAAGCATCACGGGTAGCGGGTCGCTCGTGATAACAGCCTGAGCAGTATGCGGATCGACACCGATCGCGGCCCTGACCACGACCGTCCCGAGGTTGAACGGGCCCGCGACCGCCGGCACCACGATGCTCAGCCCGAACGGGGCGCCCTTGTACCCGCCTGTCAGGTACACCGGTGCCTGCGGCTGACCGGCCTGCGGCACCGTCAATGGATCGCTACCCGGTCCCGCCGTGACACTCGTATGGCCGATCTGTGACGAGGCGGGGCACGTACCCGCGTTTGCGAGCGTTTCTGAGCACTGCGGCACGCTCGACAGCATGCCGAGCAGGCCCTCGGGCACGCGAACCTCTACTCCTGCGAAGTTCTGTTCTCCATCTGCACGTTCGAAGCGGACCGTAAACGGGCTAAAGCTCCCCGATCGATTGCTGGTCGTGCCTGCTGTGAAGATGGGTGCAAAACCGGGAGCCCCGCAGCCTTCGCTGATCGCGAGGCTCGGCGACAAGCTCGCGTCCGGCGTATACGGGGTGCTCCAAGGAGTTAGATCCACCGAGGTGGAGTAGCTGCCGCACGACGCAGGCGTTGAAAGCGGCGCCGTTTCACCGCTCTTAAACTTGAACTTGAGGTCATTGAACGGCAGCTCAGGGGTTTGCCTAAAGCTAGCGGTCAGCTGGCCGGTGCTTGGATCGACCGCGACCGTCCCGGGGATCTTCACGTCAACCCCACGAACAGGGTTGGTGATCTCGACGAACAGGCGCACAAGACGGCCGTTCTGCGCGTCCGAGCTCGTGCATGGGCCGCATTCGGGCGAGCCAACGAAGACGCGTCCTTCCAGCGGTTCTGCCAGCAGCGGCGTCTGTACCTTGACTGTCCCGATCACAGACGCTTCAGGGCAGGAGGCAGGCCCGGTCGATTCAAGCGCGATCTGCGCGTCCGTGCATGCCTGCAGCCCGTTCGCGCTGGAAGGGCTGATGCTAAAGCCACGCGGCAGCGCGACCGTCGCATCCTTCAGCTCCGGGGTGGCGAGCCCTGTCGGTTCACTGTTCTGTGGAATCCTCAGATCCACTTCCAAGCCACTCGGGGAGTCCGTTTTTTGGGTTGTGGCGCTCGCTTCCAGTTCCGGGTGGAACTGGAGTTTTTCGCAGCCCGTCATCGCGGGCTCTCCATCCGTGCCCGTCGCCCACTGCGGTTCTTCGAGATTAGCGGCATCGAAATTCGAGGACCCATCCGGGTTCAGCGGCACAGCCGCCGGGTTCTCCCACGAATCAGCCCGCAAAACGACCGCTTCGCCCGTCGCCGTGCAGCTAGTGGGATTCGTGAGAAATGGCACAGGCGGCGTCGCGCCGCCGTCGTTCATCGCCGGGTCGCCGAAAAACGTGACTACGAAACCTTTGATAGTCGCGACACGCGGAAGCGTTGGTGTTATCGCACGTGCGATGTAGCCCGCCTTCGTGTGCACAAGCTTGACATAAATCAGGGCCGCAATCCCAGCGTAATGAAAGCCGAACTCGGCGGCATAACCATGCTCAGGTTCAACGTTATATAGCAACGACGCGTCGCATTCGGATTGATAGCCCCGGCATCCAGGGACCGAGAATTCCCACTGCGGCGCTTCACCATCGAACATGATGGTTCCCACAACGCTACCCGATGGACACAGCTTTCCCTGCGTAGTAATCGTTTCCTGAGAGCAGGTCGGTAGGGCCTGAGCGTTCCCGACAAGACCACTCGGGAGGTCGACCAGGACATCCTTGGGGTCACTAGCAGGAAGCACTTCGCGCGCTTCAGGATTCAGCGGTGAATGAAACACGCTGTTAAACACGAAGCCCGTGCTAAAGCTGCTCGGATGCGCCCCAGCCTGATCCGAATACAAACCAGCCGCGTCACTCGGTTCGCTATAGAATTCACTCAGCCCGAACCCCGGATCACCAGCGCTGAATACGACAGGATCGGTAGTCGAAGCGAATCCTGCGCCCCCGCCCGAGACCTTCGCTTCGTTGATCGCTGAGCCTGACGCGCCCGATTCGGCTGTGACATGAATCGTGACATCCAGACCAGCCGTCTCTTCGCCAGGCAACGCTTCTGAAACGCTACATAACACTTCCTGGCTAGTGAACGTACAAGGTCGGCCTTCTCCAGAAGGCTGGCGGAGCGCCGCGACACTCGTGATAGTCAAGCCATTCGGCACATGGTCACTCACGACGATCGGGATCGATTCATTGGTAGCCACCGTACCCTTGTTCGTCAAGCGCAGCTCAATAGTGCCGCGACCATCGCCAGGAATGAAATGGGTCGGTAGCGCATTCACATGCAGCGACAATAAAGCACTCGAACGCGCCGAGACAGAATGCGTCCCAAGGATCAGTACCAGGACATATGCCGCTACTACCAGCGCCGATAGGCACACCGCTTGACGCCACCGGCGAACAACGCCCCCGACGGACGTGTAAAGCGCGTACACGCTCATGATTTCTCCCTCCGGCCGCTACTCGCTTTTCGCGCCTTTTTCGGCTGATAGCGCCTGCGGGCCTCCGATTCGCAAGCGGTCCTCTTGCGCCGGTTATGCAGCGCACGACAGGCTTTCAGCGCGTTCCTCAGCTTCTGGGCCTCTGTCAACCTCGGCGGCCCAGTAAACACGACCCCCGGTTGGGCTTCAATATTACCCGCGCCCACAAATGTTTCGCTTAGAACGGGCGCTCCCAACGGAGCGGCGGCCGGTTGTGTCTGGCACGCACCGCCTTCACACGGTGGCGCCGATGTATGCACCGGAAAACCACCTTCAACCCGCGCGTCATAGATATCTTCCTGTGAATCCGTATCCGACGGCACCAGCGAATCCTTCGTCTGAAACATGATGTCACGCCCAGACGGGCTGATCTGTATAACCGACGACGGGGAGCTACCCGAGATTAGGAACACCCGCCCTTCGTGATACTCATAGATCTTCACGCTCGCATATTCAAAGCACTGACCCGCTTCTTCATACGTGCACACACTTTCAGGAGCATCGGGAGTCAAACGCGCAGCACTCGCAAACACCACAGACCCACCATCTTCAGAAATAGCCGGATGCAAGTCAATATTCGCCGCTTTGAAGCCCGCATTCCCACCAAACTGAGCCGGAGTAATATATGCAGGGATCGAGGTGGTGTTGCCGTCGCTGTTGAATCCCCGATCGCCGACCGATATGCGCGTCATCACACCTGTTTCCGCGTCATAACGGAAGACCTGGGGCGTGCTGCTCGTATCGTCGGGCGTCAAATCACGGACACTCGTGAATACAAGAAACCTGCCATTCGAGGTGACATTCATATCATTATCAGCCGTGCTCGACCACTGTTCGTACCGGTGCGCATCGTCTTGCGGTGACAGTCGCGCTACGAAACTCGTGGTGTGCGTAACAGTGTCCGCCACATAGAGATTATCTTCACCCGGTTCCGCGGCTTCCCCCGTCGCGGACCGATCTTTCGCGAGCACGCCCTTCGCGACAAAGTACACGCGTGAGCCGTCCTCCGAAACCGCTGCCACACCCTGCACGAGCGGTTCACCGACGAGCCCTTCAGGCATCGACAAATCGACCAGGTTATGCCCCGCCGGAGCATCGAAATCATACTCATACAGGTTACACCCATTCACCCCAGCCGCCTTAAGGCACCGTTCGCTTTCTCCTCCGCGTGTCGCGCTGTCTTCTGTACTCGGATCCTGGGTCGCGCCATTCAAAAGCTGCTGCGTCGAGGTGAAGAACACCTTAGACCCATCCGCGGAAGCTCCCTCAAAATTCGCGTCACGATAGTTCGCTTCGTGGCCAGCACCCGTATTTTCCAGACAAGAAGTTTCGCTGCACCCGGTCTGGCCCACGGGCTCCGAGATCGCGACCGTACGAGCACCATCAATCCGCGCGAAGACTTCATCGACCGCCGGCTCCGAACCGCTACAAACATGTTCATCAGCGCCGACCGCCGTGAAAACGACCGATGAGCCATCCCCCGAAACCGCGTTGTGACGGTTCTCCGTTGGCGTGATCCCCCCACCGATCGCGCTACCGAGAACGGTCCCACACTGGCTGACCAGTTCCGCGCCTTCGTTGATATGAGGACTCCCATGCAGGACGCCTTCGTTCTTCACACCTACCAGCACCGGTTCGGAGTTCCCCACCCCCGCATACTCATATAGCGACGACGAAAGCGGGTTGCGGCTCACGGTCGTATCCCCCGGCCAAAGCTCCGAGGTTATCCCAACCGGAAGTTCGTTGGGGAAGCGTGCGTCTAGCTGGAACACGATATGATCAAAATTGGGCGTCGCTCCAACGAGTTCCCCCGCATATAACGTTTGGCCGGCTGGACTTATACTCCCAGTAGGGGTTGGCGGTAGCACTGATTTCGCGAGCGTCGGGCCAACCTCTTCGAGTTCACCCTTGGGCCTGCGGATATAAATGTTACTTTGATAGATGGATTCATCAAGGAGATGGAGCGTTTGCAGGCTCGACCCAGAATCCCCGAGTGTCGCGTCGGCTGTCGGGTCTCCGTAGGCGTATTCCGCCAAAGACACGCTTAGCGGCATCGTGCTCCAGCCCGCTCCGCCGCGCGACAGATCATAGAAAGTTCCTGTCGCCCCCGGAGGCGAGGACCCCCCGTTAGTCGCACCAAGAGAATCCGCGGCCACCCGCAGCGTGGCTTCTTCGCCAGCGGGAGGTTCCACCGCAAAGTTGAAGCCGACGCCGAAACCAGCCTTAAATGTGGGCGTGACCTGCTCATAGGCACGACAGTCAGGAAGCGACGAGCTAAAGCCACTCAACGCTTCATTCGGACAACTGGCCTGGTTTGCATCACCAGCAGCCAGCGAGACGGCCGCCCGGACCCCGGCAAACCCAATCGAGACCACCAAGGCAATGAAGGCAGCAGCGACACGTGTCACGTATTGCGGCCTGAAAGCCTTGACGGCGACGCGTAGGCCCACACGCCTCGCTACAGCACCGTTAGCAGCACCCATTCTCCCGCTCACTGTCTCTCCTCATCCCTCTGTCATTTCCCCTTGCGCTTCAGACAACTGACGCTACCGGATCCAGAAACCCTTTTCAAGTAGGAACCCCAACAACACCAAACCAACCGACAGCTTGACTAGTAAAACAAAACTGTATTTATTGGAAATGATCACCCCATCGCGACTATCAGGAGACCGGTGTCCTACTATTGGCCACCAAAGCCACGAGAACACCCCGAGCCCAGATCGTGGTGCGCCGCACGAGAAGCCTGCGGGGGGACCCAGTACTGCGATCCCCCCACAACGCCATGCTCAGCTAGAGCACTGCCGCGAACTTACAAGCCTTCGATGATGGCCCATAAGTCTTCGACACCGGATAATAACAGGACAGTATCAAAGTTACCTTTGAAAGTCGCCGCTGCACCTGCGAAAAACAGCATGCTACTTTTGACGGAAGGGTTACATTCGACGAGATGTAAATTCTGGGTTTTTTCTGCGTCGGCAGCACCGCATAACGGACCTTCTTTTTCGTTTTTACTTTCAGTCACAACTTTATCTTTGCCCGGGACCGCGCAGGTGCCACCGCTGCTGAGTACCGTTATCGTCGCGAAGTTGATTCCTTTTTCTGGGTAGAACTCCAGTTCTTCTTTGGCTCTCACCTTTCCTTCCAGCGGCACCGTTAACACTAATTCGTTTTCCAGGACGCAGTGTTCACCTTTCGTGACTTTGCATTCAATGAAGTGCAGCTGGAACGGTAAGAACGTGATGGCGCCTCCTAAGGCATCCATTAACGTTAACGTTTCTAAGAGTTTCGCGCACTTAATTGTTATAGCGGCACCTGCGAGTTCATATTCTCCAGAGGTCCTGATGTCGACGTTAAGTTTATCGGCTTCCGTTAAAACTAACGTTGTACCGATACAGAGAGCGAATTTGCCGTTTGCTTCTTTTTTGCATTCTGCGGCGGACGCGGTCGCGGACGCTATCGCGCTCACAGCGACCACCAGTATCGCGGCAAGCGCTACCAACCTAATTCTAGACATAAACAGCCTCCAGTTATTGTTAGATGGACAATCGTTTACTTAGATGAACCTTCCGGGGCGCCGGCAACTACCAGCATTGCCGGTTCCGTCCCGGCGATCACCTCAAGACACCCACAAGCCCAACACGAAGGGCCTTGCCTCGAAGCTGCTCTACAGTCGACGTTCGCCCGCGTCCCGTCAAGAGGGCACTCGCATTCACCTCGACAAGCACCACCATCCGACCCCAGAAGCCCCACACGCGAAGTTCCACCCAATTCGGAGCAACACAAACTAGAAAGAGACATCGCTGCCTACATCACCCGGCCGACAGGGGGTGGCAGGGTCGGCGGGAGGCGTCTGGGCCGCACAGCTGTAGCTGACGGGTCTGGTTTCCTCCGGCCGCCAGATCGAACGGTGCATGCGGCTCTCCGACGTGCTTCACCGGCGGCATTCAGCTTCCCCGGCGCCGTGACCGGCTGGGTCGTGGCGCGATGATGGTTCCGTTGAGGTCGATCAGGCCCATGCGGTTCGGTGATTGGGCAGCGACCCACCAGCTGTACCGCGTGTTGCGCTTATGACGCTTGGCAATGAATCCCGCCAAGCGTGTCAGCCGTGTCGCATGATCTTGTCGAAGAAATGAGCAGAGTTCCCGTAACGGAAGTAGCCTGCCCAGTCGCGCAAGAGCCGGTTGAGCTCTTGAACGATGATCTCGACAGGGACCCGTAGCCGCGAGCGCGCCGAATTTCTCGGATGCTCTGACGGGCGCGAGCCGGACCGGGAGTGGCGGAGGCGGTGATCTGGCCTGGGTTAGCCTCAAACTACCGTTTCACTGTGAGTGTTGGGGGGTGGGTGGGTGTGGGTGCGGCTAGCGGTGTGACGGGGTCCCTGTGATGTGAGCCGGGTGCTGTGGGTGTTCGTCATGTCCCGTTGGTGGGATGAGAGGATGGACACGATCATGAAGCGACACAGGCACACGCCGGAGCAGGCTGTCAGGAAGATCCGTGAGGGCGAAAAGCTACTCAACGAGGGGCAGGATCTCGCCGAGGTGCTGCGGCATCTCGAGATCACCGAGTCGACGTTCAACCGGTGGCGCGCCCAGTACGGTGGGATGAAGGCTGATGAGGCCAAGCGGTTGAAGACGCTCGAGAACGAGAACCAGCGGCTGAAGAAGCTGGTGGCGGAGCAGGCGCTGGACATCGACATGCTCAAGGAGTTGTCCCGGGGAAACTTTTGACCCCGGAACGCAGACGCTGCGCCGTGTCTCGGCTGCAGCAGTGTTTCGGGGTTTCAGAGCGCCGTGCGTGTCGTGTCGCGGGGCAGCATCGCTCAACGCAACGCAAACTCCCGCCGGTGCCCAGGCCGGCGGATGAGCGGCTCGCTGCTCGGCTGAGGGAGATCGCGGGGGAGCATCCGCGGTGGGGATGGAAGACCGCGCATCAGATCCTGTTGCGGGAGGGCTGGACGCTGAACCGCAAGCGAACACGCCGTATCTGGCGCCAGGAGGGCCTGCGGCGGCCGGTGAAAGCACGGAAGCGTCGTCGGCTGCCCGGAGCGCAGAAACAGCGTTTGCGGGCGGGCAGGCCGAATGAGGTGTGGGCTGTTGATTTCCAGTTCGATGAGACCTCTGACCGGCGCAGGATCAAGCTGTGCAACATCGTGGATGAGTTCACCCGCGAGGCCCTCGCGATCCGCGTTGGCAGATCCTGCACCGCCGAGGATGTCGTCGAGGTCCTCGGCGGGCTCATCGCCGAACGCGGCGCACCCGCCTTTCTGCGCTCGGACAACGGCCCTGAGTTCATCGCGTGGGCGCTGCGGGACTACTGCCGCATGACGCTCATGGCCACCAGCTACATCGAGCCCGGATCGCCGTGGGAGAACCCGTTCGTTGAGTCCTTCAACGGCCGGCTCCGCGACGAGCTGCTGAACATCGAGGAGTTCGGCTCGATCACAGAGGCCAGGGTCGTGATCGAGGACTGGCGCCACGAGTACAACACCTACAGGCCCCACTCAGCACTCGGAGGACGCTGTCCAAGCGAGTACGCCACACTCACAACAACAAACAACCAAGAACACACATAGCCCCTGGACTCGTCACCGGGGCCCCGTCACGGTGCGAGTCGACGGCTTGTAAGCCGGGGTGGTGTCTTTGTTGGGCTCGTGAGCGTGGTATGGCGGTGGCGACATGCGCTTCGGCGTGCAGGCCGAGGCGGGGTTGCAGCACAGGCGTCGTTCTCGGGGCAGCGGATCGTTCAGGCGGGTGGCGGGATTGCCCGCAGGCGCTCGAGGGCCGCGAGGAAGTCGTGCTGCCAGGGCCAGCGTGCCGGGAGGTGAAGCGTCCAGATGCGGGCGCTGTGGGTCAGTCGAGCGGGCAGTGCGAGTAGCCGTCGGCGCATGGTCCGCGAGGTACGCGTTGTGCTCGAGGGCAGGCCGATGGCCTGCGTCCAGCGCAGCAGGTTGTGTGCGAGCGCGGTGATCACCGTCCAGGCAGCGTTCGCGGTGTACCTGCCGGAGGGGAAGTGCGCGAGCGCCTGGTCCTTCAGGTCGCGGATGCAGAGCTCGACGACGGCGTGCTGGCGATGCTCTGACTCGACGAGTGCCAGCGCCTCCCTGCGATTGGTCGCAAACGGGTAGTGATCCCAGCTGGGCAGCAGCTCGCCTTGCTGGTTCAGCGTGCGCACACGACGCACTACCAGGCGCTCCGGGCCGAGGGTAGTCTCGGCGATCTGGGCGACGCTCGTGGCCGGGTAGCCCTCGAGCGTGACCCACGAGCTCTCGGGGATCTGTTCGATGGCCCCGCGAACGTTGGGTTGCAGGCGCACCCCGATCGAGAACTTCCAGCCGGCGCGATCGAGCTTTGCGAAGGTCTGCTTCGACCAGAACTCTGAGTCGGCTCGGAGTAGTTTCTCGCCGCTGGCGCCTGCACGATCGACACGCGCGATCAGCTCATCGCAGAAGCGCTGCATCCCGCGCGAGGTGTTCGCCGAGCCCTTGCGCAGGCGAATGTGCAGCACCTCGCCGGTATCCGCGCGCGTGGCCAATAGCGGATAGCCGCGCTGATTGGTGTATCCGAAGCCGGTGCCCTGCTTGGCACGGCCGTGGACCTCGCCAATGAAGCTATCGACGTCAATGATGAGCCGCCCATCGCCCGGTCCGGCTCCGGCCGCCCATGCCCGCGCAAGCGCCTGATCGAGAACACGCTCCAGTTGACGCACGTGCCCGAACGTGAACGCCCGCAAGAACGTGCCCAGCGTCGATGGTGCGGCGACGCGATGTCCGAGCACCGCCGAGGTCTCGCCCGAGCGCAGCAGATCGCAAGCCCTCGATGCAATCCGCGCCGAGCGTCAGCGCCGAGAGCAGGCTCATCACCATGCGCCTCGGACTCGCCGCGCCCGAGCGATCACCGAGATCGACAGCAACATCAACGAGCTGCTCGATACCCAACCTCCCCGCCAACACCCCAGGCAGCACAACCCCCGCGTTCGCGACCGCCCGCTCATCGTCAAAGACAACCATCGCCGACTCGTGCACCATAAAGGTGACCTCCTGGATACAGGCCGCGACAGCCGCAATCTGTCGCTACAAAGCCCGATTCAGGAGGTCACTCCACCGGCTAACCCGGACAGAACAGTGGATTGAGGTTCGAATCGAGCGCTTGCGTCGTGAATGGACATCTGGTGTCCTGCCGAATAGAACCTGCAGGGGGACCCGGTACTGCGATCCCCCCGCAAAGCCATGCTCAGCTAGAGTGCTGTCGTGAGCTTATTTACCTTCGACGAAGGCCCATAAATCTTCGACACCGGATAATAACAGGACAGTATCAAAGTTACCTTTGAATGTTGCTGCTGAACCCGCGAGTTTCAGCATGCTGCTTTTGACGCCGCATTCAACTAAATGTAAATTCTGGGTTTTTTCTGCGTCGGCAACACCACATAACGGACCTTCTTTTTCTGCACCTTCTCCAGTTGTGACTTTTAGTTTACCTGGACTAGGACAGGTTCCTCCGCTGCTCAATACCGTGATTGTTGCAAACGCGGTACCTTTTTCTGGATAGAACTCCAGTTCTTCTTTGGCTCTCACCTTTCCTTCCAGCGGCGCCGTTAAAATTAAGCTGTTTTCCAGGACACAATGTTCACCGGCCGAGACTTCGCATTCAACGAAGTGCAGCTGGAATGGTAAGAACGTGATAGAGCCCGCTAAGGCATCCATTAACGTTAACGTTTCTAAGATTTTTTTACACTTGATGGAGACACTGGCACCTACGAGTATGGTTTCTCCCTCAGATCTGATGTCGACGTTGAGTTTATCGGCTTCAGTTAACACTAACGTTGTGCCGACGCACAGGGCGAATTTGCCGTTTGCTTCTTTTTTGCATGCTTCGGCTGACGCGGACGCGGACGCTACCGCGCTCACAGCGACTACCATCATGGCAGCAAGCGCTACCAATCTAATTCTAGACATGAACAGCCTCCATTTGCCCTAGACGGGCAATCGTTTACTCAAACAAACCAGCCGGGCCACCGACAACTACAAGCCTTGCCGGTTCCGACCGGCGATCACCCCAAGCGACTCGTGGCCCAATCCAAGGGCCTGCTTGAAGCCGCTCCAACAGTCGACGATCCGCGTCGTCTCGTCAAGAGGACGCTTGCTCCCACCTCGACAAGCACCATCATCCGGCCCCAGGAGCCCCACACGCAAAGTTCCACCAAATCCGGAGCAACACAAACCAGAAAGAGACATCGCCGCCTACATCACTCGCCCAACAGCAAACAATCCGGCTAAGCATGAGCCGCGACCGGCGGGGAGCAGCCTCAACCAGAGGTCATCCCAGTACGTGCTGCGAGGTACCCGGCGAGCCCGTCCTGCCATGGCGGCAGCGGCAGGGCATCGTAGCGCTCTGACTCCAGCACCGACCATGGTGGGCGCGGCGCAGGACGAGCCATCTCGACGCTACTCGCAACATCCACCCGACACGCTACCTCCGCTTGACGAAAAATCTCAGCAGCAAACCCGTTCCACGAGACATACCCTGCACCGGCGAGATGCACGACCCCTCCGACCCCGCGCTCTAGCAGCCCGATCAGCGCGGGCGCGAGATGACCGCTCCACGTCGGACAGCCCACCTGGTCATCCACCACCCGCACGGCCTCACGTTCTCGGGCGAGAGCGAGCATGGTCTCGACGAAGTTACGCCCACCGACCCCAAACAGCCACGCCGTACGCGCCACCACGTGCACGGGAGAGGCCGCAAGCACCTGGCGCTCCCCCTCAAGCTTGCTCTCACCATAAACCGAACGGGGACCCGTCGGATCTGACTCGACATAGGCCCTCCACCTGCCCCCGGGATCCCTCGGTGCATCGCCATCAAAGACATAGTCAGTCGAGACATGCACCAACACCGCGCCAGCCCGCGCTGCTGCCCGAGCGAGGTTGCCGGCACCATCGGCGTTGACCGCGAACGCGAGCTCCCGCTCGCTCTGTTGCCCGTCGACGTCGGTCATGGCCGCGCAGTTAATAACCGCCTCGGGCGCAACCCGCTCAAGCGCACGATCGATCGACGCGGGGTCGGTGATGTCGATCTCGGGAAGGTCCATCCCGACCAGCTCATGCCCTGCGCGCTCGCCGGCTCGCATCACGTCGCGGCCGAGCATCCCGGCGGCGCCTGTGACGAGAATCCTCACAGGATCGAGATGTCCGAGTTATCGCCCACCATAAAACGATATGCGCGCGGCTGGCGGTCGCCCCGACGGATCGTCACGTTGCGCCCCAAAAGCGAAGACTCCATCCGCCCGTCCAGGTCTGAGACGTTGCAGCCCGCCAGCAGGATCGAATGCTCGACCTCAGCGCCTGAGATCACGCAGCCCTCACCGATTGCCGTATACGGGCCGACGTAGCAGTCGCTCAGGCGCGCACCGGCACCCACGATCGCAGGACCCCGCACCGTAGTTCGCTCCAGGCGCGCACCCGGCTCGATGACCACCCGCCCATCGATCTGCGAGTTGATCAGCTCGCCCTCCACACGTTCGACCAGATTGTCGAGCACCAGCCGGTTGGCCTCGAGCATGTCCTCCAGGCGCCCCGTGTCCTTCCACCAGCCGCGCACCACATGCGGCTCCACCCGCAAGCCCCCATCTACCAGGTGCTGGATCGCGTCGGTGATCTCAAGCTCTCCGCGGGCCGAAGGCTCGATCGCTCGCGCCGCGTCATGGATGCCCGCCGTGAACATGTATACACCGACCAGCGCCAGATCGGTCTGCGGCTCCGTCGGCTTCTCGACCAAGCGCACCACGCGCCCCACCTCGCCGTCCTCGGCGGCCGCGAGCTCAGCCACCCCGTAGTTCTCGGGATCGGGGACCGGCGTCAGCAAGATCAGCGCGTCGGGCCGATGCTCTGCAAACGCCGACACAAGGTCCGCAATCCCACCCTGCAGCAGGTTGTCCCCCAGATACATCACAAACGGGCTCTCCCCGAGGAACGGCTCGGCCGTGAGCACCGCGTGAGCCAAGCCAAGCGGCTCGTCTTGGACGATGTAGGTGATCCTCACGCCGAAGCGCGAGCCATCCCCCGCCGCCGCTTCGATCTCGGGCCCTGTCTCGGGGGCGATGATGATGCCGATCTCCTCGATCCCGGCGTCAGCCATCGCCTCGATCCCGTAGAAGAGCACGGGCTTGTTGGCCACGGGAACCAGCTGCTTGGCGCTGGTGTGCGTGATCGGACGCAGACGCGTCCCCTTACCCCCGGAAAGAATCAGACCCTTGAGCGGCTCCATGGCGCATCAGCCTACAGGTGCGCTCAATAGACGCCGCCCAGCTTGCGGTGATCCCAGCTGGCCCTGCGTAGCTCGACAAACTCCAAAGCCACACGCTTGACGGCCTGCTTGTGGACCATCTCATCGACCTCGGGTGCCAGCTTCTCCACGGGCTCCTCGCCGCGAGCGGTCGCGTAGCGAAGGAAGATCGCATGGCCGAGTGCCGCCACCTCCTCCGGGCTACGGTGGATACGCACAGCGCACTCGAACATCACGCCGCGCAGCTCCTGGTAGCGCTCGCCGGCCTCGACCTGGAGCGTGGCCCGCGCGTCACGCTCCAGGTTGCGGACCTTCTGCGAGACGCCGTACGTCCAGGCCCACATTCGCGGCCCCGACTCACCCGGAGGCGAATCGCGCAGCACATACCACAGCGGCATCAGATGCGGCCAGCCACGAGGCCCGCCGGTGGCGCACGTCACGGTGCGCTCCTCGGTCAGGAACGCAGCGACCTCGGCCTCGCTCATCTTGATCTGCTCGCGACGGCTCATGCCTCAGTCACACCCCATTTGACATGCGAAGACGTCCGGCCCCGAGCATAGCGTTCCGCCGCAATCGTCCTTCGAGCAAAGGCCTTGCGATGACTTCCGGACCGACACAGCATGTACTCCATGAGGGTGACGCTCGCGATCTATCGGCGATTGAGACTGAGTCGGTCCATCTGGTATGCACCAGCCCGCCCTACGGCTCGCTGAAGGAATACCCGGACCGGGCCGGACAGCTCGGCAACCTCCCCGTCTACGACGACTTCCTGGCCGAGCTCGACAAGGTCTGGCGAGAATGCCTGCGGATCCTAGTGCCGGGAGGCCGAGTGGCATGTGTTGTCGGCGACGTGTGCATCTCGCGACGCCGCGGCGGACGCCACCACGTGCTGCCGCTTTCAGCCGACATACAGGCCCGCGCGCGGCTGCTCGGCTTCGACAACCTCACGCCAATCAGATGGCTGAAGGTCGCCAACATGAAGCTCGAGGCCTCGAAATCGGGGCGCTACCTCGGCAAGCCTAACCTTCCCAACGGGATCGTCAAGAACGACCTCGAGCACATCCTATTCCTGCGCAAGCCCGGCGGCTACCGCAAACCCACCGAGGCGCAAGAGCAGCGCTCGCGGATCGAGACCGACGACTACGTCCGCTACTTCGCCCCGGTCTGGAGCGACATCTCGGGGCAACTGCGCAGCGGGCATCCAGCGCCGTATCCGATCGAGATCCCCCGCCGCCTGATCAAGATGTTCAGCTTCGTCGGCGACACGGTGCTCGACCCGTTCGCCGGAACCGGCTCCACCACGCTAGCTGCCCTCGAGCTCGGGCGAAACTCGATCTCGATCGAGATCGACCCCGACTACCTCACCATGGCCGAGGCACGCCTCGACGATAGCTCACTCACCGCCCGAGTCGAAGTTCGCCGCAAGCCCACAGATGACGCACACGCACACGATGGCGCTGTAGTCGCTTTGAGCTGAGAAGCTCTACGGCTGTTGCGGGTGGTTGGGGGCTGAGTTGGTCGATGCGTTCGGGCGCGGCTTCCCTGCGAGCCGTTCCTTTGCGTTTGTGTCTCACTGGGGTGTGGCTTATCGAGAATCGGTGAAACCTCGGGTCGTGGGATCCTGGGGCCGCGTGCTGCTGTTTACGCTAGGTGACTGCAAGTGTCATCTTGACGAGACGCGGGCGATCGTCAAATGTTCGAGCGGCTCGTGCTGGCCCCTTCGATTGGGCCGTGCGAACCTTGAGGGGACTACCGGGACGGATCCGGGGCAACACTGGTAGCCACCGGCTGGCTCGGCTAGCCCGTTTGAGCGAACGATTATCCAAATCGGAAAATGGAGGCTGCTCATGTCAAGAATTAGGTTGGTAGTGCTTGCTGCCATGATGGTGGCGGCTGTGAGCGCGATAGCGTCCGCGTCCGCGTCCGCCGCGACGTGCACAAAAGAAGCGTCCGGTAAGTTTGCTTTGTGTGTCGGTACAACGTTAGTGTTAACGGAAGCCGATAAACTCAACGTCGACATCAGATCTGAGGGAGAAACCGAACTCGTCGCTGCGGCTATAACCATTAAGTGCGTGAAAATCTTAGAAACGTTAACGTTAATGGATGCCTTAGTAGGCGCCATCACGTTCTTACCGTTCCGACTGCATTTCGTTGAATGCAAAGTCACGCAGGGTGAACACTGTGTCTTGGAAAACGAATTAATATTAACGGCGCCGTTGGAAGGAAAGGTAAGAGCCAAAGAAGAACTAGAGTTCTACCCGGAAAAAGGGACAGGGTTCGCAACGATAACGGTATTGAGCAGCGGGGGCACCTGCTTGGTCCCCGGCAAAGATAAAGTCACAACTGAAAACGGTCTAGAAAAAGAAGGTCCATTATGTGGTGTTGCCGACGCAGAAAAAACCGCGCTCTTACATTTAGTCGAATGTAACCCCACCGTCAAAGGCAGCATGCTGAGATTCACAGGTGCGGCGACATTCAAGGGTAACTTTGATACGGTCCTTTTATTATCCGGTGTCGAAGACTTATGGGCCATCGTCGAAGGTAAATAATAGCCGCACCGATAACGTCTGGGCGGCCGCGCGAATCGGGCCGCGGCCGTCCAGCCCGACCCCGGCCGTTCAGTGAACGACTACCGATCTAGGGAAATGGAGGCTGCTCATGTCAAGAATTAGGTTCGTGGCGCTTGCTGCCATGATGGTGGCGGCTGTGAGCGCGGTAGCGTCTGCGTCCGCGTCCGCCGCGACGTGCACAAAAGAAGCGTCCGGTAAGTTTGCTTTGTGTGTCGGTACAACGTTAGTGTTAACGGAAGCCGATAAACTCAACGTCGACATCAAATCTGAGGGAGAAACTGAACTCGACTTTAACAGCATGACCATCAGGTGCGCGAAAATCTTAGAAACGTTAACGTTAATGGATGCCTTAGCAGGCGCCATCACGTTCTTACCGTTCCGACTTCACTTCGTTGAATGCGAAGTCACGCAGGGTGAACACTGTGTTCTGGAAACCGAATTAATATTAACGGCGCCGTTGGAAGGAAAGGTAAGAGCCAAAGAAGAGCTAGAGTTCTACCCAGAAAAAGGGACAGGGTTCGCAACGCTCACGATCTTGAGCAGCGGAGGCACCTGCGTAAGCCCCGGTAAACTAAAAGTCACGACTGAATCAGGTGCAGAAAAAGAAGGTCCGTTATGCGGTGTTGCCGACGCAGAAAAAACCCAGAATTTACATTTAGTCGAATGCGGAGTCAAAAGCAGCATGCTGAAATTCGGGGGTGCATCAGCGTCATTCAGGGGCAACTTTGACAACGTTCTCTTATTATCCGGTGTCGAAGACTTATGGGCTATCGTCGAAGGTAAATGATAGCCGCACCGATAACTCCTGGGCGGCCGCGCGAAGTGGACGCGGACGTTCAGTCCCGGCCGTGGCCGTTTCAGTAAACGACTGTCCACGTAGGACAAATGGATCATGTCTAGAATTAGGTTGAACGTGGTCGCTGCCATGACAGCGGTCCTTTGAGCGCGGTAGCGTCTGCGGCCTCCGAAGTATGTGTTGAGCGCCGTTGAGTTCGGGCATCGCGTCGCCGCTTTCGATGGGGACCGGAGGGGGTAGGATAGATGAAGTAAGTCGCGTGGAGCGGCCGTTTGACGTGTTCAGTCGGTCGACCGAGGGGTAGCTACGCCGTCTCCGGGCGTCAAGCGGCGAGAATCGGACAGTCAAGCGGCGAGAATCGGACAGTCAAGCGGCGAGAATCGGACAGGCGAGGGCATCGAAGGGTTGTTGGGGCGCTTGAGCCGCCTCCATGCGCAGCTGGATGGCGTTGAGGCTGTGCTGATGTACGTCCAAGAGGAGCCATCCTGCTATGGCGGGAGGAGGGGGCGACCGTGGAGCAGCCCGCCGGTCAGCGACCATACGCGTCTCCAAGCGCCGGTGGCGTCGCGACCGAACGGCAGCCGCCACGCTCGAACGGCGCGAGCCCCAGGACGATTCGCCGATGGCCGACGCCCGCGGGCCGCAAGGCGCAGCGCCGCTCCGATCACCTTAGTCCGTCGCGCCTCACCGACACCAACGCCGGCCTGCCAAAGCAGTGGCACCGTTACCGCCGTGAACGGCGCGAAGTCACCGCTTCTGACCATCTTGAGCGGCGCCTACCTGGATCCGTGAGCGCGGTGGGCTACTGGCCGACCCAGTGTTTCCCGCCAGAACCGCCAGGCCGCTCGCGCGCGAAGCGATCGAACACCGCGAGTGGTGTCTGGTGCGTGCTTGCTGAATACAAGAGCTCGGGGGGCAGGGACCTGCACGACTGCCCGCTCACGACCCACCCGAAACAGGCGCTCAACAAGCACAAAGGCAGCTGCTCGGAGCGAATGTCTCCTATTATCCGCAGCAGGAAATACGATTCCCCTTAGACCGGAATAGTGTCATTTGCAGGCACTTTTCCTGGAGGCCGTATCGAAGATCGAGACTACGTCCTCGGATGGCCGCAGAAGCCATTGACGTCCCCTCGTCAAGGGGTAGATAGTGAGGCCGTCGGCGTTCACGGTGGGTCAGCAGAAGCATCAGGCTCACGATAGGCGTCGATCAATGGGAGCGGTCAGCGTCTTCCGCATAGGGAGGGCGCAGTAGCTCCGACCAGGCAAAAACGACAGTCCCGGCGAATTGCCGGGACGAATGGAGGAACTCCAGTTCATGGCCAAAATAAGATTGGTGATGTTGAGCATGCTGGCCGTCGTCGCGGTGGGCGCTATCGCGTCGGCGTCCGCGTCGGCCGCCGAATGTAAACAAGGCACCGAAAAAAAGTTCGCATTCTGTGTCGGTTCGGCAAAAACCTTAACTGAAGGCAAAGAATTCGACATCGATGTGGCAAGCAGCGGCGAAAACGTGCTGGAAGCGGCTGGCATCACGATCAAGTGCCCCAAAATATTAGAAACATTAACCTTACTCACCGCTGAAAAAGGTGTCGTGAAGTTCAACAAATTCCAGCTCCACTTTGTGGAATGCGCAGTAACCGTTGGCGAACACTGCGTACTGGAAAGTGCATTAATCCTCACCGAACCGCTTAACGGCTTAGCTATCGCCAAAAAAGAAGTCAAGTTCTACCCTGAATCGGGAACTCAGTTCGCGACGATAACTATCTTGAGCTCCGGCGGGACCTGTCTGGTGGCCGGCAAAGACAAAGTCGTAGCGAAAGAAGGCAAAGCAGAAGAAGGGCCGCTCTGCGGCGTACCGACCGCAGAAACACCCGCCACGTCGCACCTTGTGGAATGTGGCGGCAAAGCAAGCAACCTCAAGTTCGCAGGCAAAGAAGCGACCTTCAAAGGGAACTTCACCGCGACGTACTTAGCGGCTGGCAAAGCGACTGAATACTCCTTCATCGAAGGGACCTGATAGCTCTGCTGGATGTCGGACGACGTTGAAGTAGGTGGGGGCCGCTCCCGGGCGGCCCCCACCTGGCGCTCGTAGCTGGAGCGTATTAGCGTCGGCTATCGGGCTCGACGTGGGGGGTTACGCAACGCCTCGATGCCGTCGCGACTGTTTCGGCGGGTTTGTCTTGACGGCCCGAGAGCGGACCGGTCCGTGGGCTAAGGACACGATTGGCCCTCCAAGCCTGCTGCCTATCCTAAGCGGCCCACGGCCGGGTTTGTATTCGCAACAGGCACCGACTTTCATTCATCGGGAGCGTCGGAAACACCGATTGACCGGCGCTAGGCGTGGCGGATAGCGTCGGTCGACCATGTATCAAACCCACAGGACATGCAGGAAAGATCGAAAAGGCATGTCTATTTACTCCGTGACGAATGACGAAAGTAGAGAATCATGACTAGACGGGTAATCACGCTGGTGGTGCTCCTTGCATCGCTCGCGAGCTTGACGGCCGTTTCATCGGCCTCTGCGGTAGAACCGCAGAAAGGGTTCAAAGTCTTCAAGCAGTGTCCGCGATTCACTAAAGGCGTGAACTTCTGTTTCTACGACCAGACGAAAAGCGGCGAAGTGATTTTGAACAAACAGAGAACGCCTATCTTAAACACAATCACCCTACAGGGCGGGATTGCTCGCAACGAAGCTACCGAAGAAGAAAAATTCGTGGCTGCGCTAAACGGCGAAACGCTTTCCAAGACCCCGCAGAACGTTCCGGGTGGTCTTACCGGCCTTGTGAATTGCAAAGAAATCACCGGTGAAGGTATCGTCGAAAAAATCGAGCGTGGCAGCTGTGAAGCCATCTTCGAACATGGCATCACGGCCGTTAACGCGATCACCGAACTCGCGAAGCCGGCCAGCGAAATCGGGGTCAACAAAAACAATCTGGTCAACGAAGAAGGCACCGACCTGTCGCTACCTGTAAAGATCCGGCTTGAAAACTCGCTGCTGGGCAGCGAATGCTACATCGGATCGAGCAGCAACCCTATTGTCTGGAACCTTACGACCGGCAGCACCAGCCCGAACCCGCCCAATAAATCGATCCACGGGACGGTCGGGGAAATCACGTTCACCGAATCCTTCAACATCGTGAACATTACGGGCAACTCGTCGGTCAACAACTCGTTCTCCGCGCCCAAAGCGACCGGCTGCGGCGGATTCCTTGTTGAATACCTGCTGGACCCGATCATAAACTCGAAAATCGGTCTCGCATCAGAAAACGGTAAAAACACCGCGATTCTGACCGGCAACATCCAAGAGGCAACCGCTGAAGCCGTAATCAAAAGCGAAGCGTAGGCGGGTGGTTAGCGAATCTCGCTGAGCGATTTAAGCTCAGCACGTTCAGGGGGGTCCGTTCGGCAGCTGTCCGAGCGGGCCCCTCTTTCGCTACCCTTATCGGGCTTCTGGCCCAATCGCTCGCTAGTCTGAGGTCGTGTCTCTCACACACTTCAGCGCACCCGTGCGAGAGTGGTTTGAACGAGCCTTCAACGCTCCCACAGCCGCCCAGGCTGAGGCGTGGCCAGCGATCGCGGCGGGCGAGAACGTGCTTGTATCGGCGCCTACCGGCTCCGGGAAGACCCTCGCCGCGTTTCTGTGGGCGCTCGACCGCCTGAGCTCCGCCCCCTCGGCTGGCGCGGAGTCGAAGGGCACCAGCGTCGTCTACGTGAGCCCACTGAAGGCCCTTGCCTATGACATCGAGCGCAACCTCCGCGCTCCCCTGCGCGGGATTGGCGCGGAGAACGTGACGGTGGGGATCCGCACAGGAGACACGCCGCAGAAGGAGCGCGCAGCGATGGCTCGCAATCCGCCCGAGATCCTCGTCACCACGCCCGAGTCGCTGTATCTGATCCTGACGTCGCAAGCGCGATCGACGCTCTCCCGCGTGGAGGCCGTGATCGTCGATGAGATCCACGCCGTCGCTCACTCCAAGCGCGGATCGCACCTTGCGCTAACGCTCGAGCGCCTCGAGGAGCAGGCTCAGCGGCCCCTGCAGCGCATCGGCCTGAGCGCCACGCAGCGCCCACTCGATGAGATCGGCCGCTATCTCGTCGGCCCCGGTCGCGAGGTTAGGATCGTCGATGCCGGCGTGCGTAAGCAGCTCGATCTGCGCATCGAGGTCCCCGTCGAGTCGATGGTCGAACCCGGTGCATCGTCCGGTGGCGAGGCCTCCTCGGGGACCGACCCACTAGAGCCGCTGCCCGGCGGTGAGTCCACGCGCAATTCGATCTGGCCGGCCATCTACCCCGAGCTGCTCAGGCAGGTCCGGGAGCACACCTCCACGATCGTGTTCGTCAACAACCGTCGTGCCGCCGAGCGGGTCGCCCTGCGCCTCAACGAGCTAGCCGCCCAGGACACGGACGGAGAGCACGTCGAGATCGCCCGCGCTCACCACGGCTCGCTCGCACGCGAGGAGCGCACCAAGGTCGAGGAGCTGCTCAAGAGCGGCGGACTGCCCTGCCTCGTTGCCACCAGCTCGCTCGAGCTCGGCATCGACATGGGCGCCGTCGACCTCGTCCTGCAAATCGAGTCGCCCAAGTCCGTTGCCAGGGGACTGCAGCGCATCGGACGCGCCGGGCACGGCGTCGGTGAGGTCAGCGTCGGGCGCATCTTCCCCAAGTTCCGCGGCGATCTGCTCGAGTGCGCCGTCGTCGCCCGGCGCATGCACGAAGGTCTGATCGAGCCTACGGTCGTGCCTAGGAACGCCCTTGACGTCCTCGCTCAGCAGGTCGTCGCCATCGCCGTCTCCGCCGAGCCCGATGGTGTGGCGGTCGATGAGCTGCACGCCCTCGTACGACGCACCTACTCCTACTCAGAGCTGTCCCGCGAGCTGCTCGAGAACGTGCTCGATATGCTCGACGGGAGATATCCCTCCAAAGAGTTCGGCGAGCTGCGCGCCCGCATCGTCTGGGATCGCGTCGCCGGCGTCATCCGCGCGCGTAACGGCTCACGTCAGCTGGCCGTGGCCAACGCCGGCACCATCCCCGATCGTGGCCTCTACGCCGTAACCCTCCCCGACGGACGTCGTGTGGGAGAGCTCGACGAGGAGATGGTCTACGAGGCCCGTCCCGGGCAGGCCTTCCTGCTCGGCGCCTCCAGCTGGCGGATAGAGGAAATCACCCGCGACCGCGTGATCGTCACTCCAGCCCCGGGGGCACCCGGCGCAGTGCCCTTCTGGAAGGGCGACTCTGTTGGGCGCCCCAAGGAGCTCGGGCAGGCGATCGGCGCCTTCTCGCGCTGGGCCGTCGAGCAGGACGCCGAGACGCTGGAGCGCGACTACGACCTCGATGAGCGCGCCGCCCGCAACCTGCTTGCCTACCTGCGTGAGCAGCAGCAAGCCACGCGCGTGCTGCCCAGCGAGCGCACGATCGTGCTCGAGCGCTTCCGCGACGAGATCGGGGACTGGCGGTTGTGCGTCCTCTCCCCCTACGGCGGTCGCGTCCACGCAGCCTGGGGGCTTGCCCTCTCGGCACGCATCCACGAGCGCTTCGGCCTGGAGGCCGACGCCATCTGGTCCGACGACGGGATCGTGTTGCACCTGCCCGACCTCGACGCCGACGAGTCCGAGGCGCTGCCCTCGGCGGTCGAGCTGCTGCTGCTCGAGCCCCACGAGGTCGAGGCGGCCGTAACCGCTGAGCTCGGCGGCTCGGCCCTGTTCGGCGCGCGCTTTCGCGAGAACGCCTCCCGTGCCCTGCTCATCCCCCGCGCCTATCCAGGCAAACGCACGCCTCTGTGGCAGCAGCGCCTGAAGGCCCAGAACCTGCTCGAGGTCGCCCGCCGCTACGCCGACTTCCCAATCGTCCTCGAGACCTACAGGGAGTGCCTGCAGGACGTCCTCGACCTGCCCGGCCTCGAAGCGCTCCTGCGCGGCCTGCACACCCGCGAGATCTCCCTGATCGAGGTCGAGACCAAGGTCGCTTCGCCCTTTGCCTCCTCGTTGCTGTTCGACTACGTCGCCACCTATATGTACGAGGGGGACACGCCGAGCGCGGAGCGCCGCGCCGCTGCCCTCTCCCTCGACCGCGACCTGTTGCGTGAGCTGCTCGGGCAGGAGGAGCTGCGCGAGCTGATCGACCCCGGCGCCCTTGCCCGCGTCGAAGCCGACCTGCAGCACCGCTCGGCGATGACACAGGCGACGGGGCGCGACGGCCTGCACGATGTCCTGCGCCATGTCGGCGACCTCAATGAATCCGAGATCGCCCAGCGCGTGTTCGAGGGCGTCGATGCTGTGCCGATGTTGGCCGAGCTAGAGCGCGAACGGCGCGCCATTCGTGTGCGTGTCGGAGGCGAGGAGCGCTGGATCGCGGCCGACGAGGCCGGGGTCTACCGCGACGCGCTCGGTGTGATGCCCCCCGGCGGGCTGCCCGACGCTTTTCTCGCCGACGTCCCCAACGCCCTCAGTGAGCTCGTCGCCCGCTACGCCCGTACCCACGGCCCCTTCACGACCGACGACCTCCGCGCTCGCTACGGCATCGACATGAGCGCCGTGCTGCGCGAGCTCGAGCGATCCGGCGATCTCGTCCGCGGCGAGCTGCGCCCAGGTGGTACTGAGCGCGACTGGTGCGACGTCGAGGTTCTGCGCCGCCTCAGGCGCGCATCCCTGGCCGCCCTGCGCAAGGAGATCGAGCCGGCCGAGCAGCGGCGCCTCGCCGCCTTCCTGCCGTCCTGGCAGGGCGTTGACAGGCATTCCGGCGCCGGGGCCGGAATCGACCGCCTACGCGAGGTTCTCGTGCCTCTGCAGGGGCTTGCGCTGCCCGTCGAGACCTGGGAGCGCGACGTGCTACCCCGGCGCACCGGCGCCTACTCCCCCTCGTGGATGGACGCCCTCTGTGCCAGTGGCGAGCTCCTGTGGATCGGAGCGGGTCCGCTGGGGCGCTCGGGGCGCGTGGCGCTCTACTTCCGCGACGACGCCGCAGCGATCGGACCGCCGCCATCTGCTCCGTCGGCTCGCGCCGGATTCGAGCCGCCGAGCAACCCCGAGCACGAGCTGCTGCGCGACCGCCTGGCCGCCGGACCGTCGTTCTTCACCGACCTGCTCGCCGAGCTGGACGCGCCCGCCGAGGCGCTGCGCGAGGCGCTGTGGGATCTCGTGTGGGCCAGCGAGGTCACAAACGACGCCTGGGCGCCGCTGCGGGCGCCACGGCTTGCCCTGGCACGGGCCGAACGCGGCGTGGTGGCTCCCGGCGACTTCGCCGGCCGTCGTGGCCACGGCGGGCGCTCGCGCTTCAGCGGGCGACGGCGAACCGGCGCCCAGTCCCAGGTTCAGGGTCGCTGGTCGCTGGCTGCGGCCGTCTTCAGCGGAGGCGAGGAAGGTCCCGCGGCTGCCGTGGAGCGCCGACGCGCACTCGCCGAGCTGCTGTTGGAGCGCTACGGCATCGTCACCCGCGAGCAGGTGCTCGCCGAGGGCATCAAGGGCGGCTTCGCCATGCTCTACGACACCTTCTCCAACCTCGAGACGCTCGGCATCTGCCGCCGCGGCTACTTCGTCGAGGGGATGGGGGGCGCCCAGTTCGCCCTCCCCGGGGCCGTCGAGCGCCTGCGCACCCCCCCGAGCGACCGCGCACGCACGCTGGTGCTCGGGGCCGCCGATCCAGCCCAGCCCTACGGGGCTGCCCTGCCGTGGCCCAAGCGCGAGGGGTCCTCGGGGCGGCCTGCTCGCGTAGCCGGCGCCTACGTGGTCACCGTGCAGGACGAGCCCCTGCTCTACGTCGAGCGGGGCGGTCGTGGGCTGGTCGTCCTCCCGGAGCACACCGGCTCGGCACCGGTCGCGGGGGGCGAGCCGGAGCCTCTGCGCGAGGCATTGGAGGCGCTCGCGGCAGCAGTTCGCGCCGGCCGCGTGCCCAAGCTCTCGCTCGAGCGCATCGACGGGGAGCCTGCGATCGCCTCTCAGCTGGTCCCGCTGCTCGTCGACCTCGGCTTCCAGTCGGGCCCGCGCAGGCTCACGCTGAGCGCCTAAATCTTCAGGCAGCAAGCCAAATTCAGGCTGTCGGGACCAATGATCCCGCAACCACCGGACGAATCCTTTGTCCCGTTCTCGAATCTCATTGTCTGTCGGACGGTTGCACGGGTGGGAGACAACGGTGGAATCGTTCGAACGAGGTTGTTATTAAAGATGCATAAGACTTGCACTCGACATTCAACTAGTCTATGTTCTAGAACCGTGGGGATGAGTCGAACAAGAGGCCAACTAGCACCGCTGTACCGCCGGTTGCCGCACGGACCTAACGGTATGGACCGAGAGGAAGTGGCTCGCAATCAGCGGACACGCCTCTACGGCGCGATGATCGAGTCGATCTCGCAGCGGGGCTACCACTCGACCACGGTCGCTCACGTGATCAGCCTCGCGGGCGTCTCGCGGCGGGCCTTCTACGAACAGTTCTCCAACAAGGAGGAGTGCTTCCTCTGCACTTACGACATCGTCATTGCAGGGGCGCGCAAGCGGATGCTCGAGGCGTGGGCGGGGGAGCGCGGGTGGGCCAACCGCGTCCACGCCGCTTGCAAGACGCTTCTGGACGATGTGGCCGAGAACCCCAAGGGACCCCGCCTGGTGCTGGTGGACTCCTTGGGGATCGGCCCGAAGGCCCGTGAACGCATGCAGCTCGCGAGCTTCACCTTCGAGCGCTTGGTCGCCACTGCGTTCGCCGCCGCCCCCAACGACGTCGGCTTCCCCAAGCTGACCTCGCGGGCGGTCGTCAGCGGTGTGCGCCACGTGGTGTTCATGCGCATGATCGAGGGCCGTGAGCGCGAGCTGTATGCGCTCACCGACGAAGTGCTCGACTGGATCGAGTCGTATCGCACGCCGGCTGCCGCGCGCTTGGGGATGCTCGGCCTGGTCAAGCCGCCGCACGTACCGCCCACTCCTGCCGCCTTCCTGGCGCGGGACGACCGGCGCGCGCGGCTGCTTGGCTCGGTCGTGCACCTGACGCTCGACTCCGGCTACGCCTCGCTGACCGATCCGCAGATCGCCCAGTTCGCGGGGATCTCGACCGAGGCCTTCCACAAGCAGTTCGCCAACAAGGAGGAGTGCTTCCTCACCGTGCTCGACGAATTCGTAGCCGAAGGGCTCGACGCCGTCCGGCCGGGCCTCGAGGCTGCCGACTCGTGGCCGGAAGCCGTCTACCGCGCGATGGGTACCTTCGTGGAGTATCTCGTCGCCCACCAGGCGCTGCTGCGGATCGCCTTCATCGACCTGTTCGAAGTCGGCCCCGGCATGATCGGGCGCATGACCCGCTCGGTCGACAGCTTCACCAAACTGCTGACCGAGGCGGGACCGGTGCCGCTGCGTGGCCCAGCGGTCGCCTGCGAAGCCGTCACCGGCGCCCTGTGGGGCATCATCGGCAGCTACGTCGCCAACAACCGCCTCTCGCGGCTGCCCTCGCTGGTCGACCAGCTCACGTTCACCGTGCTCGCGCCATACGTCGGGCCGAAGGTCGCCGTCGAAACGATCCAGGCCGCGCGCCGCCCGCAGCACTAGCGACGCCAACTCTGCAATCGTGGGCGGCGATGAACGCGCCGTCGCTGCCGAAGCGCCGTCCCCGCCGCGTGGGCCACAAGGGCGCCCACCACATCGAGCCGGGCAACACGCTCGCGTCCTTCGATGCCGCCCTGGCGCACGACGTCGACATGATCGAGCTCGACGTCCTCGCCGAGCACCCCGACGGCAGCGGGCAGTTGCTGGTGGCCCACGACCGCGAGGACCTGGGCAAACGGGAGCCCCTGCCCTTCGACGACGCGCTCGAGCACCTTGCGGGCCCCGCCGTTGCGGGCCTCGAGCTCGATGTCGACGTGAAGCTCCCCGGCTACGAGCTGCGGGTGCTCGAGGCACTGCGCGAGCACGAGCTCGTCGAGCGGACGCTGATCAGCGGCATGTTCCCCGCGGGCCTGGCGGAGATCCGCGCGGCCGAGCCGGCGCTGCGTCTCGGCTGGTCGGTGCCCAGGGTGCGCCGCGACTACACCACCGACATGCTCACCGCCATCCCCGCCCTGGCGATGCTCACGGGCTACCGCGCCACGCTGCCCCGCCGTGCCCGCACGGCTCTGCGCGAAGGGCGCTTCGACGCGATCATGGCCCACTGGCGCGTGGTCACCCCGGCGCTCGTCCGCGCTGTGGGCGAAGGCGGAGGGGAGATCTACGTGTGGACGGTCGACGACGCGCGCATGATCGCCAAGCTGAGCGCCATGGGCGTCGACGGCATCATCACCAACGACCCGCGGCTGTTCAGCCGATCAGGCACGTAGCCGCGCTGAAGCCCGCCGGGTCCGAGCCGGTCACGCTCTTGCGGCCGGCCGTTGTAGGGCGGCTGGTAGACAGGAGGACCTTCTTGCCGCGCCGCCACTGGAATGCGACCACGCCCCGCAGCTCGCTGGCGGGCTTGCCCACGACTGGCACCAGCTGGAAGCTCGAGCCGCCCTCGCGCGCCGCCGCTCCACCGCCGACCGCGCCGAACACAGGAACGGCGCTTTCGAGGTCCACCCACACTTTGGCTGCGCTCATGTACTGCAGGCGAAAGCTCATGTACATCTTGTCGCCCGCATGCCCGTCGCCCGGCATCGAGCCGCGCACACCCACTGTGTCGGGCTGATCGACGGGGCTGCACACGTCGATTGTGGCCCACAGTTCGCGCGAGACGAGCAGCGCGTGTGCGTTTGCCAGCGCCGGGGGCTTCGCCGAGGACTTCTTGGCGACGGCGGGCGCAACGCTCGATGAGAGCGCCACGACGGCGGTTGCGGCGGCTGTGAGGCCGATTTGCTTGATCGAAGGCATCTGCTGACGATACCGCCGCTGCGCCCACCACGGTGTCGGTCAACTCCGCAGGGAGCAGGTTGTGGTATTCCGTGGGTTGATGGGGGTCACGAGCTCAACGGAGGTGGTGGAGCTGCTGGGCCGGGTGCCCGTCTTCTCTACGCTGGAGCGGGGGGACCTCGAGCGGATCGCAGAGGTTGCCGTGCCGCGCGACTTCGAGCCCGGGCAGGCGGTGTTCCGCGAGGGCGACTCCAGCGACACCTGCTACGTCGTGCGCCAGGGGCATCTGCGCGCGATTCGCTCGCACCCCGACGGGCGCACGATCACCCTGGCCACGTTCGGCCCCGGGGACATCTTCGGCGAGCTGGCCATGTTCGAGGACGAGCGGCGCTCGGCCACCGTCGAGGCGATCGACGCAACCAGCGTGGTGGGCGTGCTCGGGCCCGACATGCGCAGGCTGATGGGCGAGCACCCGTCGATCGCCGCCCGCCTCGTGATCGCCCTCGGGCGGCGCCTGCGCGAGACGAACGAGCGCCTCTCCCGCCAGTCCTTCCAGACGGTGCAGAGCCGCGTGGCGGTCGTCCTCAGCGAGTTGGTGGAGCAGGAGATCGCCGACGGCAAGGCGAGCTCGGATGTGCTCGTGACGACCACCCAGGCCGAGGTGGCGCAGCTGGCCGGCTCCTCGCGCGAGTCGGCCAGTCGCTTCCTCGCCGTGCTCGAGCGCGCCGGGGTCATCTCACAGGGCCGCGGGCGACTCGTGGTCCACGACGCCGAGGCGCTGAAGCAGTATGTCTTCTAGATCGTCGCGACGATCCCAGCGCCCACGGCGCTCGCAGGCGCGCGAGTTCTCCGCCGGCGGGGTGGTCGTGCGCGACGGGCAGGTGGTCGTGATCGTGCCCACGCGTAGGGCCGCCGACGGCTCGCGTGTGCTGGCTCTGCCCAAGGGGCATGTGGACCCCGGCGAGACGCCGATCGAGGCCGCCAAGCGCGAGGTGCGCGAGGAGACGGGCATCGACGCCGAGCCCGTGGTCGAGCTGGGCGAGTCGCGCTACTGGTATCGGCGCGACGGCAAGACGATCGGCAAGCGCGTGACCTTCTATCTCTTCGACCACGCCGAGGGGAACACCGAGGACCACGACGACGAGGTCGAGGAGGTCCGCTGGATCCCCCTGCAGGAGGCCGTGACGGCGCTCAGCCACACGGCCGAGCGCGAGATGGTCACGCTGGCGCTGGTCTACCTGGCCAAAGACCGATAGCCTGGCGCGCGATGCAGGTCCTGAACTTCTACTCCACGATCTTCGCCGACGAGCTCAAGCGGGGGCGCAAGACAGCCACGATCCGCCTCGGCGACAAGTCGGGCAAGTACCGCAAGAACCAGGCCGTGCTCGTGACCATCGGCTTTCAGTACTCGCCGCGCGAACGGATCTTCGAAGCCGTGATCGACAACGTCGAGGTGATGAAGCTGGCTGAGCTCTCGCCCCGCGACATCAAGCACGACAACCCCGAGTTCCGCCGCCAGGAGGAGCTGATCAAGTTCCTCGAACAGATATACGACCGCCCCGTCTCCGGCGAGGACACCGTCACGGTCGTGCGCTTCTCGCAGATCCTCGAGAACCCCACGGGGATGACCGAGGCGATGAAGGGCTACGGCGGCGCGCAGAATTAAGCCTGGCAGTCGAGACGGGCGACTGCCAATTTGCCCTTGAACTCGGGCGGATCTTCTATATATTGGGGGTGCAGTTGGCACTCTCCCCATGGGAGTGCCAAAAGAGGCGGTTCGCCCATCAGTTGAGGGCCGCGGACCGCCGGTCGCATTCTCACAGACGGAGGTTTTTTCGATATGAAGCTCAAGCCCCTGGGCGATCGCTTGATCGTGCAGGCGATCGAGGAGGAGCAGACGACTGCCAGTGGCATCGTCCTCCCCGATACCGCCAAGGAGAAGCCGCAAAAGGGCAAGGTCCTCGCAGTCGGCGATGGCAAGCTCGACGACGATGGCAAGCGCATCCCGCTGGACGTGAAGAAGGACGACGAGGTCCTCTACAGCAAGTACGGCGGGACCGAGATCAAGGTCGACGGGGAGGATCTGCTCGTGCTTCGCGAGTCCGATGTCCTAGCCCGCGTCGAGTCCTAAGGAGAACTAGAGGAACATGGCTCACAAGGAGATCAAGTACAGCTCCGAGGCCCGTAAGGCTCTGGAGGCCGGTGTGGACGCGGTCGCAAACGCGGTCAAGGTCACGCTCGGTCCCAAGGGTCGCTACGTGGTGCTCGACAAGAAGTTCGGCGCCCCCACGATCACCAACGACGGTGTCACCATCGCCCGTGAGATCGAGGTCGAGGACGTCTTCGAGAACCAGGGCGCCCAGCTCGTGCGCGAGGTTGCCACGGCGACCAACGACGTGGCCGGTGACGGCACCACCACGGCGACCGTGCTCGCCCAGGCGATCGTCAAGCAGGGCCTGAAGAACGTGGCCGCCGGTGCCAACCCGCTGGCGCTCAAGCGCGGCATCGAGACGGCCGTGGATCAGGTCGTCAAGAACATCGCCACCCAGTCCAAGGAGGTCTCGGGCAAGGAGCAAATCGCCCGTGTTGCGACGATCTCGGCCGGCGATGAGGAGATCGGCGACGTGATCGCCGACGCCATCGAGAAGGTTGGCAAGGACGGCGTGGTCAACGTCGAGGAGGGCCAGACGTTCGGCATGGACCTCGAGTTCACCGAGGGCATGCAGTTCGACAAGGGCTACATCTCGCCCTACATGGTCACCGACCAGGACCGCATGGAGGCGACCCTGGAGGACCCCTACATCCTGATCGCCAACTCGAAGATCGGCTCGGTGCGCGACGTGCTGCCGGTGCTCGAGGCAGTGATTCAGTCGGGTAAGCCGATCCTGATCATCGCCGAGGACGTCGAGGGCGAGTCCCTGGCGACCCTCGTGGTCAACAAGCTCCGTGGCACGTTCACGGGTGTTGCCGTGAAGGCCCCGGGCTTCGGTGACCGTCGCAAGCGGATGCTCGAGGACATCGCGATCCTGACCAACGGCGAGGTGATCACCGAGGAGATGGGTCTGAAGCTGGAGAACACCCAGCTCTCCCAGCTCGGTCGTGCCCGTCGTGTCGTTGTGTCGAAGGACACGACCACGATCGTGGACGGCGCCGGTGAGGTCGAGGCGATCAAGGGCCGCATCAACCAGATCAAAGCCGAAATCGAGAACACCGACTCGGACTTCGACCGCGAGAAGCTGCAGGAGCGCTTGGCAAAGCTCTCCGGCGGCGTTGCCGTGGTCAAGGTCGGTGCTGCGACCGAGACGGAGATGAAGGAGAAGAAGCACCGCGTCGAGGACGCGCTGCAGGCAACTCGGGCAGCCCTCGAGGAGGGCATCGTCCCCGGTGGTGGCGTGGCGCTGCTGCAGGCGGCTGCTGCCGTCAGCGTCAGCGAGAACGGCGCCTCGGCCGACGGCTCAGACGACGAGCGCACGGGTGCGCGGATCGTGCTGCGCGCGCTCGAGGAGCCGCTTCGTCAGCTCGCCGAGAACGCGGGCCTCGAGGGCTCCGTGGTCGTCAACGACGTCCGCAAGGCCAAGAAAGGCCACGGCCTCAACGCCTCCACCAACGAGATCGTCGATCTCGTGGCGGCCGGCGTGATCGACCCGGCGATGGTCACGCGCTCTGCCCTGCAGAACGCGGCCTCGATCGCCAAGAACATCCTCACCACCGAGGCGATCGTCGCCGAGGTGCCCGAGGAAAACGGCGGCGGTGCCGCCGGCGGCGGTGGCATGCCCGACATGTCGGGGATGATGTAGCCAGCCGTCGCTCTGGCGCAGTGCTTGGTGGGAGATCCCGCCGATGAGACCCACCGAGGGCCCGGCATACGTTCCCGGGCCCTCGGTCTGTCTCGCTCATCCCCACCCGATGTCGTGTTTAGCGTCGCTGATAGCTAAACGCGAGCAGTCCCGATGACGTGGCGATATGGAGTATGCGGTTGAACAGCGCGTCTACGTTGAATCCCGGTGACGCAGCGAGCCGCCGCGGGAGGGGGAAGACGCGCACGACATAGGTCGCCTTGAGCCCTTTTGGTGGGCACACCGAGTAGCGGTTTTGACCGAGGGCGTTGCGCCCCACGACCGCGCCCGCCGGGAGTGTTCCGGCTGCCAGTCTGTGCACGCCGGGCCTCAACCCTGCAACGGCCCATGCGGGACGGGTTCCCTTCACTTCGAAGACGAACAGATCAATTTCTGCGGTTCGCGCAGGTACCCCGCTCCAGCTGAACGGGAGCGAAACGTTCGCTCCGTCACACGTATAGCGCGCGGAAATCGGTTCTAGCGGTACCGGGCTCGTGAGGTCCATATTGACTTCGAGGTTTTTTTCGGGCGCACTCGAAGTGGTTGAAGAGGCGGTCGATGTAGAGCTTGGAGGAGGCGGAGTGTCACCGGTGACTGTCGCCTGCGTCGCGGCCGTATCACCCGACGAGGCGGCAGGAGGAGTAGATGTCGCCGTGGCTGGCGATTTTGGTTTCCCGGTGGATCCGGAGCCGCAACCGGTCAGGGCGAGCAAGAGGATCGCCATCACCGTGAAACGCCCCAAAGAATGACGCCCGAGTATTACGTGCTCTAGTCGCATATCGGCTACGAATCTCGCATATATCGATCCTGGGTGCAAGCGATTCGAACCGATGTCTCTGACTGCCGGTGGGTGCAAATGGATGCACCCACCAGATGACAGCTATTTGCCTTCCACCAGGGCGTATTCCACCTGGTTGCCTTTGGAGTTTAAGTATGTATTGGAAATTGCACCCACAAATGTCGCTGCTTTCCCCGCGAACTTCAAGCTGCTTGCTTTGGCGCCACATTCGACCACGTGCGAGACGGCTGCCGTTTCGGCGGAGGGCATGCCGCACATCGGGCCTTCTTTCGTTTTCCCTTCTTTTGCAACGAGTTTGTCGTGCCCACCGACCGCGCAGGTACCACCCGCGTCAATGACCGTGATAGTTGCAAATGTGGTTCCGCTTTCAGGGTAAAACAAAGTGAAGCTCAAAGTTTGAGAAAGTAATCACGCCAAACAGCGCCGCTAGCAGGCTTAACACAGGTAATAGTTTGCTGCAGGTTATGGTGATACCCGAGGCTTCGAGCTTATAGGTCCCTTCCGTGCCCAGGTCGATGTCTAAGCCGGTGCTAGCCCTCCGCCGGACAGAGACAGCGTGCTGTAAATCCCCCCAAGCAGCTTCGGAGCTCAGTTGACCTCGCCCACGGACCGTGGCCCCGCCCCGACGTACTTGGCCGTGGGGCGGATCAGCTTGGCCTCGCGCTTCTGCTCGAGGATGTGAGCCGACCAGCCGGCCACGCGCGCACACGTGAACATCGGCGTGAACAGGTCTGGTGGGACTTCGGCGAGGTCGAGGATCACTGCCGACCAGAACTCCACGTTCGTGGCCAGCACGCGATCGGGGCGGCGAGCGTGAAGCTCGGCCAGGGCGGCTTTCTCAAGGGCCTCGGCCGCCTCGAAGCGAGGCGAGCCCAGCTCGCGGCAGGTCTGGCGCAGGACCCGGGCGCGGGGGTCTTCGGCCCGGTACACACGGTGGCCAAAGCCCATCAGGCGCTCGCCGCGGTCGAGGGCCGCTGAGACCCACTGCTCGGCGTTGCCGGTCTCTTCGACTTCGTCGAGCATCTTCAGCACCCGCGACGGTGCGCCGCCGTGCAGCGGGCCCGAGAGCGCGCCCACGGCGCCCGACAGCGCCGCGGCACAGTCGGCGCCTGTGGAGGCGATGACGCGGGCGGTGAACGTCGAGGCGTTCATGCCGTGCTCGGCTGCAGATATCCAGTAGGCGTTGATCGCCTTGACGTGGTCGGGGTTGGCCTCGCCGCGCCAGCGGATCAGGAAGCGCTCGGGGATCGTGCGTCCCCCGTCGATCTCGCGCTGAGGCACCGGCGGCTGCCCGATCTCGCGCGCCGACTGTGCGACAAAGGAGAGCGCCATGACCGAGGCGCGGGCGAGGTTGTCGCGAGCCTCCTCGTCGGTGATGTCGATCAGCTGGCCAAAGCCCCACTCGGGCGCCAGCATGGCCAGCGCCGACTGCACGTCGACGCGGTGATCGCCCGAGCGCACCGTGAGCGCGTGCGGTTCGGCCGGGGGTAGCCCCGGGTCGAAGCGCCCGTCGACGAGCAGCCCCCAGACCTTCTCGTAGGGGACCACCCCGACGAGGTCTTCGATGTCGACGCCGCGGTAGCGCAGCGCGCCACCCTCTTTGTCGGGCTCTGCAATCTCTGTGGCGAAGGCGACTACGCCTTCCAGGCCCGACTGGACCTCTGATGTGGGAACCGCGCTCATGGCACTCGCTTTCTGAGCTTGATGCTTGACGGGGTGGCTGCCTTGTGGGCAGAGCCATATCGTCGCAGGAATCGATGGGCGGGTACTCTCCTGACGTGCCCTCCGCGACGGAGGGCGATCGAGGAGGAGCCATGGCCGACAGCGATCTGATGTTCCGTTCCGCGGTCGAGCTCGCCGCCATGGTGCGCTCCGGGGAGATCTCCTCACGCGAGTTGGTGCAGACGTCGCTCGAGCGCATCGAGGAGCTCAATCCTGCCCTGAACGCGTTCGTCGACATCGACGCCGAGCGCGCGCTCGCGGCCGCTGACGCGATCGGCCCAGGCGATGAGCGACCGTTCGCCGGCGTTCCCACCGCGATCAAGAACAACCGCCCTGTCAAAGGCCTGCGCCTGACCTACGGCTGCCGGCTGATGGAGCAGAACATGTGCGACTACGACCACAACGTCACGCGCCGCCTGAAGGACGCCGGCTTTGTGATCGTGGGCACCACCACGCTGCCCGAGTACGGGATCCTGCCAACCACCGAGGCGCGGATCTTCGGCCCGACACGCAATCCATGGGACCTGGACCGCACGCCCGGAGGCTCCTCCGGCGGCGCGGCTGCGGCCGTGGCCAGCGGGATGCTGCCCGTCGCCCACGGCAACGACGGCGGCGGATCCGTTCGCATCCCTGCCGCCTGCTGCGGGCTCGTCGGTCTGAAGCCCACACGGGGACGGATCTCGCCCGCCCCCGAACTCGGCGACTCCTCGCTGGGGATCGACGGAATGCTCACGCGCACCGTCGCCGACACCGCCGCCATCCTCGACGTGCTGGCCGGCTACGAGCCGGGCGATGCCACCTGGGCGCCGCCCTCGCCCGAGCCGTTCGCGAGCAGCGCTGCGCGAGAGCCCGAGCGCTTGCGGATCGCCGCCACGACGCTCCCGCCCGTGCCCGATGCGTCGGTCGATCCCATGTGCGCACGGGCTGTATGGGATGCGGCCGATCTGTTGCGCTCGCTTGGGCATGAGGTCGAGGAGGTCGAGCCGCCATGGCAGCTGGAGGGTCTGCAGGCGCTGTTCGGAGCGGTCTTCTCCAATCAGATCGCACTTTCGATCGCCTATTCGGGCATCGTCTCAGGGCGCCAGGTGGGCGACATCACAGCGGATGACATGGAGCCGATGAGCTGGGCGATCTTCTCGATGGTCCAGAAGATGAACGCGATCGAGGGGCTGGGGGCCGCCGTGCAGCTGCAGGCCTTCGCCCGGCGGCTCGTCAGCTTCCTCGCCCCCTACGACGTACTGCTCACTCCCGCTCTGGCCGAGCGTCCGCTGCCGCTCGGAACGCTCGACACGGCTGCTCCCGAACCGATGTCCACCTTCACGCGCTCAGGTCACTTCACGCCCTTCACGCCCATGTTCAACGCCTCCGGGCAGCCCGGCATCTCCGTGCCTCTCTTCCAAGGCCAGGACGGGCTGCCGCTCGGGGTGCAGCTCCTCGGGCGCCCGGCCGGCGAGGGGCGGCTGCTGGCGCTGGCCGCGCAGCTGGAAGGGGCGCGGCCGTGGACCGAGCGTCGCCCTTCCCTCGCGTACACATAAGCGACGGGTCTCGACTCAGCTCCTACCCAGCACGGCGGCCATCCGCTGCGGCGCTACTCCCAGCGCTTCTGCGTCTGCCGCGCCGCGGGAGGAGATCATCGAAGCCTCCATCAGCTCGGCCTCGTCCCAGGTTGCGAACGCGCTCGGCCCGGCGACCCGCTCAAGCAGCCTCAGCCCGCGGGAGACGATTGGTGTCGGCACATGCAGCAGCGGCCGCCTGCGTCCCAGCGAGCGCAGGACGAGGTTCACGATCTCGGTGTGGCTGAGCGTCTCGGGGCCGGCCAGCTCGTGCCGTGCCGCGCGCTCGGTGGGCTCGCGGTTCAGGCTCGCCATTACGCAGTCGGCCACATCCTCGGACCAGATTGGCTGGAAGGAGGCTCGCCCACGGCCGGATACAGGCATCACGGGCAGCCAGGCCATGCGTTCGAGCAGCGTTAGCCAGGGGTCGCCGGGGGCGTAGACGATCGAAGGCGCGAACACCGTCGAGTACAAGTCCGCCTCCCGTACCGCCTGCTCGGCCAGCGCCTTGGCACGCAGGCAGCGCGTGCGGTGATGCGGAGATGCGCCGAGTGCCGAGAAGAACACGAAGCGCTCGACCCCACGGCGCTCGGCCGCCTCGACCATGCGCCAGGTCGCGATGCCGTCGAGCTCCTCGATCGATCCATGTGGCTGGTCACGGATCGCGGCCGCCAGGTGCACCACGGTCTGCACGCCGCGCAGGGCATTACGGAAGGACGGCGGGTCGGCGAGGTCCCCGAGGGCGAGCTGGACGCGCACCCGCAGGGGGCCAAGACGGCGCGGATCGCGCACCAGGCAGCGCACTTCGGTGCCGTCGGCGAGCAGGCGGCGCAGTAGCGTGGAGCCCACCAGGCCGGTGGCGCCCGTTAGCAGGAGCATGATTCGTACAATATGCGTCTCCCGTGCGGAGACCCCGCAAATCGACCCAAGAAAGAAGCAAATGGCCTACGTGATCGCCGAGCCGTGCATTGGCACCAAGGACAACTCATGTGTCGAGGTGTGCCCTGTGGACTGCATCCACCCGACGCCCGACGAGCCCGGATACGACGCCGCCGAGATGCTCTACATCGACCCCGAGGAGTGCATCGACTGCGACGCCTGCGTGGAGGCCTGCCCGGTGGACGCCTGCTTCGCCGAGGACCAGCTCCCGGAGGAGTGGGGCAAGTACACGCAGATCAACGCCGAGTACTTCGCCAACAGCCGCTGAGGGGCGCGCTACCGCGGGTCCCTCACTCGTCAGCCGTAAAAGCGGCCGATGACTTGCAGCTGGCTGAAGAGCTCGTGTCCCAAGAAGAGGACGAGCAGAAGGGCGCCGACAGTCGCACTCCATCGTCGGCCTGCGCCCAGCACCGCCAGGGCGACGATTAGGCCGAACAGGGGCAGCAGCGGCAGCAGGTATCGGGTCTCGCCGAAAGCTGCCTCGAAGCGGGGAAAGCCGTCGTAGTTGGTGAGCCCGACGACAACGATCAGGCCGACAGCCATCGTCAGGTAGGAGAGCAGTTCGGCGACGCGCGGGCGGATAGCCGCACGACACACGATCAGCGCGCGGATGCAGAGGCCCGCGATGGCAAGGGCAACGATCACGGCGAGCGTGTACACCCAGCCGGGGAAGAAGGTGTCGAGCCACCCCAGCCGCCCGACATAGCCCTTGAACCAAATCTGAAACATCGGGAACAGTCCCGGGAAAAGGTTCGCCGTTCCGGGCAGCCGCGGTAGGTACAGCTGCCAGAGGTAGTTCGCAGTCCGCAGCATGGAGGCCGGGTTGCGGCTGAAAAGGCTCGCCAAATTGCCGGTCACCACCCCGCCGCTGGTCGGGAGCAGAACGAGTGCCCCGAGTATCGGCAGGCAGCCGATGCCAGCGGCTATGGCCGGCTCGCGCAGGCCGATGCGGCCCTTGGTGCGTGCTTCGCGCCAAGCCAGCAGCGCGAGCGCGAGGAACGCACCTGGGGCTAGCCCGACGAAGTTGAGCTTCGTCGCAAAGCCGGCGACGATTACGAGCCCTGTCGCGACTGCGGATGAGGTGGTGAACCCGCGCCGGAACGCACGTGCGACGAAATAGAAGAGAGCCGCAGACATCGTATACAGCAGGGCGTCGGGGTTGACGGCGCCCGACATGAACCCGAACAGGGGCGAGAGCGAGACGGCGAGTCCCCCCACAGTGCTTGCATACGGTCTCGACGGCAGCACCTCACGCAGGAACAGGTAGGCGAACAGCGCGGTGAATCCTGCCATTAGCGCTGAGAGCAGCCGCATCAGCTGCACGCGATCGAGCAGGTTGCCATCCGAGCCGAGGCTGTAGGGGATGGTTTGCAGCGCGTAGTAGAGCGGCGGCTCGGACTGGGCCACGCCCGCTTGGGCGCTGCCCTTTTCGCCGGTTTCAGCGGATTCGTCAAGGCTCTGTTCGAGGTTGCTCTGCTCTTCCTGTGAGAAGATCGCAGCGTGCCCCGGGTTTTGGCGCACGTCGTGATAGTGCAGCCCATTGAGCGCCGTCTGCTCTTCGAGCGCATATTCCTGTCCGTCGATGGTGGGCAGCGTGCCGGTATCCGCGAGCTGCTTGACGTAAGCGACATGGTCGGGTTCGTCGGGCACCTCGAAGGCCGGGGTGATGAGCGACCAGCTCACGGCGCTCAGCAGCGCGACCAGTGCGACCAGCCACGCCGTTCTCGGCATGCGCTTCAGCGCGCTCCAGGGATCGGGGAGCCAGCTCAGCGCAATAGTCTGCGGCAGGGCTCTCCGTGCAGCACGTGGCTGGAGCGCGCGAGCTCGTCTGACGAATGCTCGCGACCCAACAGCGGTCTTGGGTTGGTACTCGACCGGTGGTCTCAGCTTGGCGGCCGAGCGTTTACTCATGGGTCTCGCTCACCAAGAGTCGGTACGCCAGGGTCGTCGCGGCGAGCATCAACAGCGCTACCACAGGGGCGACCCAGCTGCCCGGCCAGGCGCGACCGAGACCCATGTGCCTTACGACAGGAGCGATCATTGCCAGCCACGAGGAGTGTTGCCGGCCCAGGTATTCGATCCCCAGGCGCCCGCCGAGACGCTCGTTTGTCGTGCGCGCCGATTCACTACGTCCAGCCGGGCGCAGCAGAACACTGACGACTTCTTTGAGTCGCCCCGTCTTGAAGCAGACCGTCGCCGAGGAGATCGTGCGCGGAACAGGCCTGACAGGCACGGTTATATATCTGGTCCCCCAGCCCGCTCCAATCTTCCCGGAGGTGACGATGTGGCCTTTGGATAAGACGGTCACCTGCAGTGCAGGTCCGATGAAGGCTTCCAGGGACAGCCGGATTTGTCGCGTTCCACGCGGAACTAGTTCGCCCGACTGGCACGCATCCCCACCGGTCTTCGTGTTGATGGCCAGCCTCCCGTGGGGGATCACCTGGTTCGTGGCCAGGACGGTGGGAGTCGACGTCGAGAGCAGCACGACAATTGCCGCCAAGCCAAGCAACCCCAGGCCGACGCTCAGGATAACCCGCACGTTGGGCATCAGTCGCGTCGCAGCCCGAGCATGCTGATCAAAAACGAGGAGAAGATGACCTGGACGCCGAGAACGACCAGCGTCGCGGCGAAGACGGCGATGCGCTCCTGGGAGAGGCTGCCAAAGCCCCTTGCTATCCAGTCGTAGATGAGCGCTGCGAGTGCGAGCAGCCCGGCCAGCGCCACGGCGCCGCCCAGCATCAGCCCGTGCTCGAGCCGCAGCCGCTCGCGGGCGAGGTCGAACCAAGCTTCGCGCTCTCCCATGAAGTAGGAGGCGAACGTGAGGGCGCAGAGGCCGAGACACACCAGTTGCAATCCCACAATCGAAAGCAGCGAGCCGCCGATCAGGGCGTGCAGGTCCCACTGGCGCCCGAGCGCATCGATGTGCGCCAGCACAGTCAGCGAGACGAGGCTCCCGAGCAGCGCTATCAGGGCCCCGGGAATGATGAACAGGTGCTTGGGGGAGTGCAGCAGCAGGAAGCGCACGTGGCGCCATCCGTCGCTGAAGCTCGAGAGCTTCGACTCGCCGCCGCGAGGATGGTAGTCGATCGGGATCTGGCGGATGTCCATTCGCTCCTTGGCCGCCCGTACGACCATCTCCGAGGCAAACTCCATGCCCGATGTGCGCAGCGCTAGCCGACTGAGGCGATCGCGTCTGAATGCGCGCATCCCGCAGTGCGCGTCGTCCACCCCCGAGTGAAATAGGAGATTGAGCAAGCCCGAGAGGAGGGGATTGCCGATGTAGCGGTGATGCCACGGCATGGCGCCCGGGTGGATATTGCGCATCCGGTTGCCGACAACCATGTCGGCGCCTTCCCGGAGCCCCTCGAGCAGGCGCGGTATCTCCTTGAAGTCGTAGGTGAGGTCGGCGTCGGCCATCACGATGTAGTCGCCACTGGCCGCCGCAAATCCCGCGCGGTAGGCATTGCCGTAGCCGCGCACCGGTTCGTGGACAACGATCGCGCCGGCGCGTGCGGCAAGCTCGGCGCTGCCGTCCACAGAGCCGTTATCGGCAACTATGACCTCGCCTACGAGCTTTGTGTCGGCGATTGCGTCCAACGCTGCCGAGACGCAGTGCTCGACGTTCTCGGCCTCGTTGAGACAGGGAATTACGACAGACAGCGACTCAGGGACCGCTTCGGGCCCGGTATCGAAGTTGAGCGCCTCGGCGGTGGTGGTCATCGAAAGGGACAAGGCTGGTTTGGCATCGACATCCGCGTGGCTCCAAGCGGGCTCGCCGGATGTCGCATTACTATGGCTCGCGGGCGTGGCGCTGCCAAGCGCCGACGTCGGCGCGAAGGTCCGTCCCGAGGACCCGATCCGGCTTGAAGCGGTTTTTCCCTGCAAATCGGCGCCTTAACCGGCTCGCTCGGGATAGTTTCGATCCTCGGATCTTTGTCTCTCACGAATGGGGCTACGGGGAGCCCATGGTGTGGCGAAGTTAATGAGAGACATCGGGAGTGGTGGGCGCAAAGCCACACCGGCTTGGGCAGCCCCGCCCCTTGCCGTCGAATGGGCTTTCCCGCATAGTGGAAGAGAGAAAATGGATCTTCCGGTCAATCGATGAAGCGCGCGGGGGTCACGGTTGCGGCTGCACTGCTGCTCGGCTTTGTGGCTCTTGCTTTGCTGCTCTCGAAATCACCTGCGACTGTCACAGGGGCCAGCTCGTCCAGTTACGCACCTCTGGCCATCGTCAAGCGGCTCTCGGTCTGCCAGGCAGGTGAATCGCTACCTCGCGGCACATCGGCGCTCCGTCTCGGTGTAAATGCGTTTGCAGGACCGCGAACCACCGTTGCGGTCCTTTCCCACGGGGCCGTTGTTGACCGCGGAGAAAGGGGCAGCGGTTGGACGGGCGGGACGGTGACAATCCCGATCGGTCGCCTCGCAAACGCCCTAAACGACGCAACGCTTTGCTATAGGGTCTTCAACGAAGCCCATGAAACCCTTTACTTGAATGGCGAGCAGGCTCCGATTGTGGCTGCGGCCCATGGTGCCTCGGGCGCCCTCCCGGGCAGGCTGCATGTCGAATATCTGACTTCCGACGGCCCCTCGTGGTGGTCGCTGGTCTCAGAAGTGTCCTGGCGCATGGGGATCGGTCACGGGCCCAGCGGAGAGTGGAACGTGGTGCTTGCAGTGGTGCTCATGTCGGGCCTCATGCTCGTTTGCAGCTACGCCGTGGTGCGCGGGATGCGATGAGTAGCCCGACGACAGATCGTCCCCCGGGCGCTGCGTCAAGCTCTGACCCCAAGCCGCTGGGAGCACGCGCTTGGGCACGGAGGCATAGCCTGCTCACGCGGAAGGCACCGAGTGACGTTTGGCGCGTAGTGGCGGGGAGTCTGAGTAGGGTTCCCGCCGCGGCGTGGTTGTGCGCACTGGTCGCCTGCGCCAACGCGGTGGCGTGGTCGGTCATCACCCCTCCATTTCAGACACCGGATGAGCCAGAGCACGTGGCGTATGTGAAACAGGTGGCCGAAACGGGACGGCTCCCGTCCGCCACCGGAGAAGACTTTTCTCTCGAAGAGAGGGTGGCGCTGGAAGATCTGCGCCTGGGCTCGGTGGCCGAGGAGACGCAGGAACAACCGATCTCCACGCTAGCTCAAGAGGAAAAGCTCGAAAGCGACCTGACCGAAAGCCGGCAGTCAACCGAACCGGGCAGCGAATACGCCGGGGTCGCGACCTCGCAGCCGCCGCTGTACTACGCAATCGAGGCCATTCCCTACGATCTCGACGCGGGCGCGACACTGCTCGATCGAATCGAGCTGATGCGGCTCGTCTCCGCCTTGATGTGCGCGCTGACGGCATTCTTCGGCTACCTGTTTGTACGCGAGGTGCTTCCGGGAGTTCGACAGGCATGGCTGGTGGGGGGCTTGGGCGTGGCGCTCACACCATTGCTCGGTTTCATGTCCGGCTCGGTGAATCCCGACGCGATGCTGTTCGCGGTCACCGCGGCGTTGTTCTACGGCTTGGCCCGGGGATTTCGGCGCGGCTTGACGCGAAGGCTCGCCATCGCCCTTGGCGTCGGGGTGGCCGTGGGATTTGCGACCAAGCTCAACTTCGTGGGCGTCGCCCCCGGCGTGCTTCTCGGCGTGATTCTGCTAGGCATCCGCACCGCGAGGCGCTCGGGGTCAAAGGCGTATGTCTCGTTGATCATCGCCCTCGCCATCGCTCTCAGCCCTGTCGTGGCATATGTGACGCTTCACCTCATCTCAGGTGAGACGGGATTCGGGATCTTTTCCAGTGGCGTCGAGAGCACCCACGGCTCGCTTTTGAGCGAGCTAAGCTATATATGGCAACTCTACCTCCCAAGGCTTCCCGGGATGCACGAGTACTTCGCTGGCCTATTCACTACCCGTCAGCTGTGGTTCAGGGGCTACGTCGGCCTCTATGGCTGGCTCGACACCACCTTCCCGGGTTGGGTTTACGATGTTGCACTGATCCCGGCCGCGCTGATTCTGGTGCTGTGTGTTCGCGGCATTGCGATCTCGACGGGGGCGCTTCGGGGGCGGATCGGCGAGTTCGTTGTCTACTGTGCGATGGCGCTCGGTCTGATGGCGCTCATCGGCGCCGATTCCTATCTCTCCAAAACGACCACCGAATACGCACAGGTACGCTACCTGCTGCCGCTACTTCCGCTACTGGGCCTCATCTACGCGCTCGCGACGCGGGGGGCAGGGAGGCGTTGGGCCCCAGTCGTGGGCACGGCGATCGTGATGCTGTGCCTGACGCACGACATCGCAAGCCAGCTACAGACAGTGGCACGCTTCTACGGGTAGGAGGGGTCGAGCACGTCGAAGATCGGCACGTCGCCGATCGCCTTTTCCAGCAGGGCGCCCAGCTGCGCCGAGTCGAAACTGTGCGAGCGGGGGGCCACGGGATTGATCGTGATCGCTGCCAGCGCGGTCCTGCGCAACGCCTCGATGCGCACACCCTGCTCGCGGAACCAGGAAAGCCCTCGCTCGAAGAGGAACACCTTGGTGGGGTCGGCGACGACGAGCACCAGCTCGCGACGTCGGCGCCGGTTGGCGTGAACCAGCGCCTGCAGGAAGCGGTCGGGGAGCGCGCCGGGCACGCTGAGGTGAGTGGCGCTCGGGTTGGCGTCAAGCAGCTTGCCTATCTGCTCGGCGTCCGCCGTGAGAGCAAACCGGGGGGCGAGGGCCATGTCGGCGCCGGCGTTCGCGGGTTGGGACAGGCGCACCAGCTCGATCGCCTGGACCGTCTGGCGGACTACCTCGTCGATGTCTTCGCTGAGGACCGCCCCGGTCGATATGACCAGTGCATCAGCCACATCCGGCGAGGATGCCGCACGCCGGTCGATGGCGCCGTCGATCAGCACCTGCTCGGCGCCGTAGGCGAGCATGGCGTCGCTCACAGCCCGCACCTGCTCGGCGGCACTCGGACCTGCCACTTCGATCGCTCCGGGCCCACGCAGCCGCGCGATCAGCACCTCACCCAGCGGCGTGCGCACGCCCGTGCGCTCGATCAGGTCGTGGGGGATGCCGCTGGCACGCACCAGCGCATCGGTGGTGGCCACGAGGCTCCCGCCGGCCAATTGGATGGCGGGCTTCTCGATCTCGAAGTCGATCGCGTCGTGCTCCTCGCCGTCACGCCCGACCGAAGTGACGCCAACGCGACGACCCTTCGCTTCGTGCTCGCGCAGGAGCTGCGCCAGCGCCACCGTCTTACCCGTGTTCTTGGCCAGGCCCACGAGCGCCAGGCGCCTGCTCGAGGCGCTCAGCGAGGAAAGTGTGCGTGCGCCTGGCTTAGCCTGCGGCGGAGACACGCGCGGCGAGCTCCCGCACGATGAACGTCGCGAGATGTTGGGGTTCGGTGCCCTTGGAGAAGCCCGCGTCGTAGCCGAGCTCCTTGGCCAGCTCATTCGACACCCGCGGTCCACCGCAGGCGAGGATCATGTCTCGCCGCCGACCCTCCGCCTCGACCATCTCCACGAGCTCGGTCAGGTTGTGCACGTGCAGATTCTGCTGGGTGACCGTCTGGGATACCAGGATCGCGTCCGCGTCCACCTCGATCGCCTTCGCCAGCAGCACGCTGTTCGGAACCTGGCTGCCGAGGTTGTGGGTCTCGAACGAGTGGTAGCCCTCGAGACCGTGGTGGCCGTGGTAGCCCTTGAGGTTGAGCATCGCGTCGATGCCCACGCTGTGGGTGTCCGAGCCGGTGGACGCGCCAACCACCACGACCTTGCGGCCAAGGTGTTCCGCGGCGAAGCGCTCGACCTCGTCCTCTGACATGTACTCGATGTCGAAGCCCTCGCCCTGTAGCGCCAGGAAGTCCACCGTGGCCACGCACCGCCCGTACATCACGAAGTATGTGTAGCCCTCGGTCAGCTGCTCGTAGTGGACGACCTCGGGCTCCTCAAAGCCCATCTTGGCGGCCAGCTCGAGCGCAGCCTTGCGTGCCGCGAGCGAGTAGGGGACGGGCAGCGTGAAGCTCATCTGCACGAGCCCGTCGCCGAGGTGGTCGGCGTAGGGCTTGACCGCTGTGAGGTCGACTTCACGCATAGCTGGCCTCGTCAGCCTTGGCTCGATCGTGCATCAGCTCGGCGATCGGGTTGAAATAGCCCGGCTCGGTGCTCACGATCCCCTCGAGGCCGCGGCCGCCGTCGACCTTGCGGCTGACGTCGCCGAAGGTGGCCTCGTCGATCGCCTGGAACAGGCCAATCTCGGCGATGTGTAGCAGCAGCGCGTGCGCGCCCGCCAGCACCTCGTGCGCCCGCGTCTGGATGATGCCGCCGCGCTTGAACTCGATCTCCTCGCCGAGGTCGCGGGCGGCGTTGAAGACGTAGTCGACGTTCTGCAGCCCCAGCACGCGGTCATGGACGTGAGGGGTGAAGATGCCCTCGGTGGGCACGCCGATCGTCTGGATGCCATGGCCGGTGGCGATCGTCACGAGGTTGAACAGCGTGTCGGCGGCATGCGTGCGGAACAGATTGCCGTCCATGTGCCTCGTCGGGGGCATGTACTTGACGGGGCAGTCGGGGAACAGCTCGCGCGTGAGCTGCGCCTGCGCCCACTCGAGCAGCAGGCCATTGGTGACCGGGACGTCGATCTCAAAGGCGTCGCCGAGGCCGATCTGGGCGTCAGGCACGCCCGAGGCACGGGCCAGCTGGTGGTTGATGAACTGCGAGGCCGTCACCGACGGCGCCGCCTCGACCGCGTCGGCGGTGCGCAGGTAGTTGTCCTCGCCGGTGTTGATGACCACGCCGAAGAAGCCGTTGATCATGCGCGAGATGCGCTGGTCGATCAGCCCGCGCACGATGTTGATGTCGCGGTAGAGGATCCCGTAGAGGGCGTCGTTGACCATGTTGTCAAAGCCCTCCCACGCGCCCATGGCGGCGATCTCCGACATGCACAGGCCCGAGCAGAAGCTCGACAGGCGGATGTAGCGGCCGTGGGCCTCAGACCACTCGTCCATCGCCTCGCGCATGATCCGGAAGTTGGCCTGGGTGGCGAACGTGCCGCCGTAGCCCTCGGTGGTGGGACCGTAGGGGACGTAGTCGAGCAGGCTCTGGGCGGTCGAGCGGATCACCGCCACGATGTCTCCGCCGGCTTCGGCCACGGCCTTGGCATGTACGACGTCCTCATACACATCCCCCGTGGCCGTCAGCACGTAGCGAAGCGGCGTGGCAGCTTCTCCGAGGCGCTCGCGCATCGCCCGGCGCTCGTCGAAGCGTCCAGCGATCTCGCGCAGGCGCGCGGCGCACTCCTCGCTCACGCGTTCGCGCACGGCGCCTTCCTCGGCCCGCTCCAGCCCGAGCAGGTCGAGCTCACCAGCACTGACGCCCTCAGAGATCTGTTGTGGCGTGCGCCCCGTCTGGATCATCGCGTTGCCAAGCCAGTAGGCGATACCCCGCCCGAGGCCACCACGGTCGTGCACGTGATCGACGAGCACGTTGGGTAGGGGAGCCTCGAGGGCGTCGGCCCCGTCCACGCCCAGCAGGCGCGTGACGCTGCGCTCGACCGAGACCGTCGTGCGCCCCGCGATCTCCTCGCCGACCCGATCGGCGATCTGCTTGGCCGCCTGGCGGCACTCGGCGATCACACCCTGATCGAGGCCGAGCTTTCCGCTGTCCGGGCTCATCGCAGGTCCTTGACGATCGGGAAGGGGATGACCTCGCGCAGCGTGTCGCGTTCGGTGAGGATCATGACCAGGCGATCCACGCCCATGCCGCCGCCGGCCGTGGGCGCGTAGCCGTACTCGATCGCCCGCGCGTATTCCTCGTCGTTGGGGTGGGGCACGTCCTCGTCGTCGATCATCCGTCGCTTGCGCTGATCGACGAAGCGCTGCCACTGGTCGACCGGGTCGTTGAGCTCGGTGTCGCCGCTGACGAGCTCGATGCCGCCGATGACCGCGTCGAAGTGCTCGCCGAGCTCGGGGTGCACGGCGTGGCGCTTGGTGATCGGGAAGGGCTCGAGTGGGAAGTCGAACACGTGCGTGGGCTGGTTGATCGTCGACTCGATTTTCTCCGAGTAGATGTCGCCGACAACCTCGGCCCACGTGGCCTGAGGGTCCATCGGCTCGTCGAGCACCTCGGCCAGCTGCTCGCGCGTGGACTCCATGAAGTCCAGGCCGAAGCGCTCCAAGATCAGCTCGCGCATGGTTACCCGCCGCCAGGGCTTTGCCAGGTCGATCTCTTCGCCATTTCTTTTGATCGTGGTGCGTCCCAGCGCCTTCTGAGCAACGTCGCGGAACATTTCTTCGGTCACCGTGGCCACGTCGTTGTAGTCGGAGTAGGCGCACATGAACTCGATGATCGTGAACTCGGGGCTGTGCTTGGGGGAAATGCCCTCGTTGCGGAACACCTTGCCCATGTCGTACACGTTCTCCATGCCGCCCACGATGCAGCGGTTGAGGAAGAGCTCCACGGAGATGCGTAGATAGAGGTCGCGGTCGAGCGCGTTGTGGTGGGTGGTGAACGGCCGCGACCCGGCGCCGCCGGCGAGCGACTGGAGGGCCGGCGTTTCGATCTCCACGAAGTGGCGCTCGGCCAGCCACTCGCGGATCGCGAGGATGATCTTGTTGCGCGTGACGAACAGCTCGCGCGTGCGCTCGTTGGCCATCAGGTCGAGCTCGCGGTAGCGGTAGCGCGTTCCCGTGTCGCCGAGGCCGTGGTGCTTGTCCGGCGGCGGGCGCAGCGTCTTGGTCAAGAGCGTGCACTCCTTGACCGCGAGCGCCAGCTGGCCGCGCTGCGTTACATATATACAGCCGAGAATCCCCACGATGTCTCCAACGTCCAGGCCGAGGATGCGGTCGTAGCTCTCCTGCCCGAGGGCATCCACGCGGACGACGGCCTGGATCGTGCCCGACAGGTCGCGGATGTCGAGAAACGCCGTCTTGCCGTGGCCGCGGCGGGAGATCAGCCGCCCGGCGATCTGGTAGCTCAGCTCGGGGTGCTCGCCCGCCTCCAGCGTGGCCGCGTCGTGAGCGGCGAGCACGTCGACTATGCGCGTGCGCGTGGCCCACAGCGAGACGGGCGGGTAGGGGTCGATGCCCTCCGCGCGCAGCCGCTCGAGCTTGGCGCGGCGTTCGTCGAATTCGGCCGCGCCGTTCTCAGACGTAACCTCGCCGCCGTCCAGCTGCGACCCCTCGTCCAACTCCTCATCTTGCTTCCCCGGTGCTGACATTTAGACGACGATCCTCTCAGGTGGCACGCGCTTGTCAAGAAGGCCTGCGAGTGAGGAAGGGCATGCCGGGTCTGCGCGAAGGCCCGCTGCTCAGGCCATCGGAAGCGACATGCCCACGGGTTTGGCACTCTCCTGCGGCTCGGCGACAGCACCGACGCCGACCTCGACCAAGGGCAGGACGGGCAGCGCCACCGGGGACATCGCGATCACGCCGCGTGCGATCTGACGGATGGCCTGGGACGCCGGGTCGTCGGGATCCTCGATCACGAGCGGCACGCCCTCGTCTGCCTGTGCGCGCAGGGGCATCGTGAGCGGCACCTTGCCGAGCAGGGGCACGTCGAGCTCGTCGGCCAGTTCATTGCCGCCGCCCTCGCCGAAGATCGTGAAGCGCTCGCCCGCGGGCGTGGTGAAACTGGACATGTTCTCGATCACGCCGCCGATCTCCAGGTCGACCTTGTGGGCCATGTGGGCCGAGCGTCGCGCCACCTTCTGCGCGGTCTGCTGGGGCGTTGTCACGATCACGAACTTGGCCTGGGGCAGCAGCTGCGCGAGCGTCATCGAGACGTCGCCCGTTCCAGGCGGAAGGTCGACGAGCAGGTAGTCCAGCTCGCCCCAGGCGACGTCCTGCAGGAACTGGGTGAGCGCCTTGTGCAGCATCGGGCCGCGCCACACCACCGCTGCGTCCTCCTCGACGAAGAAGCCAATCGACATGACCTTCACGCCGTGGGACTCGAGCGGGATGATCTTGCGCTCGGGCGACACCGGCGGGCGCGTTGCGCCGAGGCCGTACATGCGCGGGATCGAGTAGCCCCAAACGTCGGCGTCGAGCACACCCACGCGCTTGCCTTCGGCTGTCAGCGCTGCGGCGAGGTTGGCGGTGAGCGTCGACTTGCCCACGCCGCCCTTGCCCGAGCCGATGCACAGGACGTTCGCGACCTGGGCGAGCGCGCCGGCGGGGAGGCTCCCACGGCCGAGCTTCTGCTGTAGGGCAGCCTTCTGGGTGTCGGTGAGGACGTCGAAGTAGACGTTCGCGTGCGTCACGCCGTCGAGGGCCGTCACGGCCTCGGCCACAGCCGACTGAAAGTGGCCCTTGATCGGGCAGCCGGGCGTTGTCAGCGAGACGGTCACGTCGACGACGCCGTTGGGGCTGATGTCGATCGAGCGCACCATGTCGAGCTCGACGATCGAGCGGTGCAGCTCGGGGTCGATCACCACCTCCAGCGCCTTCAGGATCTGGTCGCGGTCAGTCACGCCGCCCATTGTGGCAAACAATGAGCGAGCGCCTGGATTGGGCTCACGGCGTAGGTGCCTGCGGAGGGCTGCTGCATTCGTGCACAGCGTCGAGAATGCTGATCGCTAGCCGCTCGTCCCCCTTGAAGCGCAGCCTGGCGTAATTGCCGTGGGTCGCAAATGCATCTACCCATGCTCTATGGCTGCCCTCTATGCAGGCATTGGCCTTCACGCCCTCGCCGTCGATCAAGTGGACGCGGCCGTCCTTGGCTTGGAACGTGTAGCGCACGTGGGGCCCAGGGTGGGTCGCTACGGCCTCCAGAGATCCGGTTGGCAGCGAAGCGGCCTTCTCCTCCAAGAGGACCGGCAGAAGGCGAAACATGCACGCCACGTCTGTCTTTTCCTGCTCTGAGGGGGCCGACCACATGTGGCGAAGGCCCCAACGTGCCAATTCTCCTGCGAGAGGAAGCAGCTCTTGCCCCGCCTCCGTGAGCTCAAGTTCCACGCGCGGGGGCATTTCCTTGAAGCGCTTGCGGGTGACGAGACCGCTTACGGTCATCTGCTGGATGTAGCGCTCCAGTACCCCTGTGCTGATACCCGGAAGGCAGCTCTGCAGATGAGAGAGCCGCATCCGTCCTGGGGCAAGCTGCAGCACGATCATGAGCGTCCAGCGGTCGCCCGTGGCTGCGAGCGCTCTGGCCAGAGGGGTCCACGACCGGTGGGCCCGAAGCCCCCCGCGTCCAACCGTGCCGTCCGTGTCCGGCCCTACCCCCGCCGTAGCCATGCAGAAAGGATAGTTCGATCAGTTAGGATTTTGCAACAAAACCGGGCTCTCTGTTTTTGACTCTTTCAAACGGGGTTTTGACTTGTTCGAACACTTCTGGCTGTGTCTGGCAGGCCCTCGGAGCGGAAGTACATAATCGGTGAGGCTGAACGGGAATTGGACGCCCCTTAAAGTGACCCGCGGGCGGTGGGGGCCGCCCGCGGGTCGAGGGAGGAGAGGGTGCTACTACTGCCGGCGGGATATGAGGCCGGCAGACCTTCCCGCTACCGGCCTCTCCGGCCCGGGCGGGGGAAGTGGATGACGATCAGACCAGGCTGAGGATCCGCTCCTGCACCTTGTTGGCCAGCTCAGGCACGCGGTTTGCCAGCTCGGCGCTGTTCTTGGCGAGCGACTCGCGACGCTCGTCGATGTCGTTGACTGCGCTCTCGACCGTCTTGCGACGCTGACGCAGTTCACGCTCGACGCGCACACGCGCTTTGCGGACCTCGCGCTCGAGGCGGTTGCGGGCTGTCGCTCCGCGGCGCTCGAACCTTTTCAGCTGCGCCTGCGCCTTGGACGTCGTGGAGTAGGTCGCGATCGTGTCGCTGACGCCCGAGACCACTTTTTCGCGGGCGATCAGGGCTGCGCCGACGGGAATCAGCACAGCGCGCTCGGCGTAGTCGCCGAAGACGCCGGCGGTCTCGCGCGTCGCGGTCTCGGTCTGGCGTAGAGCCGACTCGGCCTGGTTCAGGGCGCGAGTACGAGCGCCTTTGGCGTGGCTGGCTTTGGCCTGGGTCGCGTTCGGGCGGCGGGCCGAAGTCGATTTCGCCGAGGTTGCTTTGGCCGCGGCAGGTTTACGCGCGGCTTTTGTGCGGGCTTTGCTCGCTTTGGGGGAAGTTGTGTTCACAGTTGGCATCTGAAGTTGGCTCCTTGATCCTCGCCGGCTGCGAGGGACGGGTATTTGCTTGCTCTGTTCGGGTCTCGATGCTGGGCCTCAGCTATCGAACACCTGTTTGTAACCCGCTCGAGGAAGATCGTTACACGTCGATCCTATCACGACGTGAAAACCCTGTAACCAAGGGGTTGAAGTCAAGCCTAGTTTGTGACGGGAGGAACATGCGTTCGGCCCGGTGGATCCAGCTGGGCAGGGCGCATACGCGCCAACCACAGGGTCGGCTGTTCGATCTCGGTCTGCGTCGGCAGTGCCTGGGGTCCGCTCCACGCTCGCGCGAGCATCTCAGGCCCGCCGTCGGCGACGACCACGTCGCAGAAGCGCCGTCCTTGCTCGTACTGGCGCATCTTCAGCTCCAGTCCCATCAGGCGCTCGAGCACTCGCCACGGGAGCCCGCGGTCGCGGCGGCGGCGGTTCATCGCCGTCCGCAACTGCTCGAGTGACGGCAGTAGCTCCACGCCGATCACGTCCATCGTGTGCTCTGCGTGCCCCTCGATCAGCGACATCGCAGCCTGCATGCGCTCGACCAGCTGCCAGCGGTCCTCGCCGAGCGTCAGCCGCAACAGCTCGCCCCGCCGAGCGCGCTCCACCATCTCGCGCAGCTCCCCGGGCTCCGGCAGCTTGGGCAGACGCTCGCTCCAGCTTCTACCTTCCGACTTGTCCGCCACGCTCACCTGCATGCCCTCAATCAGCTCTGTGAGCATCCCTCCGAGATACTCGCGCAGCCACGGAGCGCCTGAGAACTGCACGGCGTGGGTGATCTCGTGGATCGTCACCCATAGGACCAGTTCGTCGCGGTCCACGCCGAGGTTGCGCGCCGCCAGGGCGAGGTTGGGGCCGAGCAGCAGCAGTCGCGGCGTGACGCTCGCGTCCAGCAGCGCCAGGTCGTATTGCCCGAGGACGCGTTGGGAGAGCACCCCGGTCAGCGCGCCGACCTGGGCTCCCAGCATCAGGCCCGAGGCTGCGCGCATCGGTCCGCCGAGCACCCCCTTCTGTCCGCTCAACTTCTCTGTCAGCGGCGCCAGCATCGGGCGCATGGTCTTGAGGTTGGCAGCGATCCAGGCAGAGCGGTCCACGACCTCGAGTCCCGGCAGCTCGCTCGTCGGCTCGAGCCCGCTGTAGGCGCTCACACGGGCCGCGAAGTCGCGGGCGCGTGGCTCGATGCTCGCGGCGCTCACGTCTCCGTGCGCCGGGGAGCCGGCAATCAGCTCTCCGATTCGCTGCGCAGTGCGCCAGTCGACGAAGTCCACTCCTTGAGCGTAGCCTGGCCACGGGGCCGGTGCCCGCGTATCCTTGGATTGTGCCTGCCTCCCACACCGCGCCTGCGCCTTCCCAGGGCACATTGCGTGGCGAGCAGGCAGGCTCCTTCTTGAAGCGGGCCGAGGTTCGCGATGTGCTCGCGTGGATGCGGCTGCTCGTCGATCCCACGGACGCAGCAGCTGCGGTTCGGGCCCTGTCCCGCCCTCCGATCGAGCTGCGCCAGGTCGACCTTGCTCGCGTGATCCAGATCGCCAGGCGACGCAAGCTCGATCTCGTCCTCGGCCTCACCGCTGCTATCGAGGCACCCCAGGTCCCGCCCGAGGCTCGCGAGCGCATCCAGCGCTTCGTTGAGCTGCACCGCAGTGCCGCCGGCGAGCTGGACACGGTCGAGCCCGACGTCTTCCTGGGCCGGCTGATCGACCGGCTGGGGGTGCGCGGACGACCGCTGCTCGCGCCGCAGGATGCGGCCGACCAAAAGGCCAGCCTCGAGCGCCTGCGCGCGCTCGCCGTCGAGTTCGTGCGGACTCAGCCCAGATCCAGCACCCGCGATCTCGCTCGCCACCTGGCCACCGTCATACCCGAAGCACACGTGGAGACCGACCCCGAGGACGGCCCACCGCAGTCCGGTGAGAGTCGCCTCGAGAGCACGCTGGGCCTGCTGCGCGAAGAGGTGCTCGACAGCGTGGCGCGGATAGGCGGGCGGTTGGGCGAGCTGAGGCTCGACACCGATCTCGACATCTCCCACGGCGTAGTGCGTTATCTGGAGCTGCTCAAGCTCTCGGCGCTCTTGCAGCGCCCCGAAGGACAGGAGTTGCCGGAGGCGCTGGCCGACATCAATGCGCGTTTGCTGGCCGCCACCACGCCCCTGGAGCGGGAGATCTTCCAGACCTCCACCCTCGATGAGGCGCTGCAGGGGCCCGAGGAGGACGAGCGCGCGCGAGCGCAGGCGCTGCTTCCGCGTGAGGAGCACTCGCTGGGGCCGTTCCTGCCGAGGAAGGGGATCGGCCTGGCGCTGTCCGCGTCCGACATCCAGACCTATCGCAGCTGTCCCCTGCGCTACAAGTTCGCGCGCGTGCTGCGCATACCCACCGAGCAGACGGTGCATCAGCGCTTCGGCATCGTGGTGCACCAGGTGCTCGAGCGCTACCACTCCGAGGACGCCACCACGCTTGCGCAGATGCTCGAGCTGCTCGAGGTCGTCTGGCGGCGTAGCGCACTCGGGGAAAGCCCATCCGAGCTCGAGCTGATGGACAAGGCTCGTGTTGCCCTCACCCGCTACCACGCGCGTCTCGCCGACCAGAGCTCAGAGCCCGTGTGGTTCGAGCGCGCGTTTGCCTTCCGCCTCGGGCCTCACCATCTACGCGGGCGAGTCGACCGTGTGGATCGGCTCGCCGAGGGATCAGAGGCCGAGTACGAGCTGATCGACTACAAGACCTCGCGCCCCAAGAGCGCAGAGCAGCTCGCCGACGACGTGCAGCTCTCCCTCTACGCACTCGCCGCCCGCGACGCCTGGCAGTTGGAGTCCTCACGCCAGGCCTACTACTACGTGCTCGACGACCTCAAGGTTCCTGTGCCTCGCAGTGAGCGCGATGCGCAGACCGTCACTGACATCGTGCTCGAGGTCGGCGAGGGCATTCTCGCTCAGGCCTTCGAGCCGACGCCCTCGCCCGCCGCGTGCTCGATCTGCGACTACCGGATCGTGTGTCCGGCGGCTGAGTAGCGCGTTCGGTCGCCAACGGCCGAGGGCCCGCCTGTCGTTGGCGGGCCCTCGGGCAGGCTGAGCTCAGGTGCTCAGCGTGGGTGTATCAGCCGCTTGCTTATTCTTCGCTGGCGATCACCTTTTCGGAGGTCGCCTCCTGGAGGTTGCCGGTGAGGATCGCCGTGTTTTTGCCTTCCGCAGAGGGGAGGCCGATTTTGGCGTCGATGATCGGGTCGAGCAGATATTCCAGGGGCCATCCGCCGCAGCCCGTGGCTTCCGGAGCAGCGAATTCATTGTTGACCGAGCTGTTCCCAGTGATATTCACGATGTTGAACGATTCAGTGAACGTGATTTCGCCGACCGAGCCGTGAATCGGTGTGTTCGGCGCTTTCGGGTTGGTTTTGCCGGTGGTGAGGTTCCACACGATGGGTTTGCTGCTCGAGCCGATGTAGCATTCGCTGCCGAGCAGTGGGTTTTCCAACCTGACCTTCACTGGCAGGCCGAGGTCCACGCCTTCTTCGTTGACCAGGTTGTTTTTGTTGATCGTGATTTCGCTGGCAGGCTTTGCGAGTTCGGTGATCGCCCTCACGCCCGTCAGGTTGTTTTCGAAGACGCTTTCACATGCGCCCCGGAGGAATTTTTCCCATTCGCCTTCGCCCAGGATTTCTTTGCAGTTGACGAGCCCAAGCAGTCCTCCAGGAACGTTCTGCGGCGTTTTCGACAGCGTTTCGCCGTTCAACGCCCCGACGAATTTTTCTTCTTCGGTGGCTTCGTTGCGATCAATGCCGCCCTGTAGCGTGATCGTGCTCGTGATCGGCACTTTCTGTTTGTCGAGGGTCACTTCTCCACTTTTGGTCTGATCGTAGAGGCAGAAGTTCACGCCCGATGTAAATCGCGGGCACTGCTTGAACACCGCGAACCCTTTGGTTGGTTCTTTTGCGAGCGCCGACGACGCGCCCCCGAGGCTGGCCAGCGACGCAATCAGCACCACTAGCGTAATAATGCGCTTGTTCATAGTTTTCACTTTCGCTCGTCTTCACCAGATACAGAAATACAGCGGAGGGACGCTATCCGGCGCCGGCGGGCGTCGTCAATCGATGTTTCTGATAAATAGTACGTATTGGAGCCCTTGAGACGACACAGCCTTGTCAAAGGCTTGTGGTGCGTTGTTAACACCTTTGAACAGCTTTGAGCTGTTGTAATTTTACTTCTCGTCGGGGCCGCGCTGGCGCAGGAAGCGCTGGAATTCCCGAGCGATGGCGTCGCCCGAGGGCAGATCCTCGGGCGAGCTCTGATCCTCGCTGTCGGCCGCCTGCTCCAGGCGTTCCACGAACGCCTGGATGTCGGGGTCGCTCTGGACGGCCAGGCCGACCTGGCGTTCGTAGTCGGAGGCGGCGGACTCGAGCTCGGACACGTCGACCGAGACGCCCACCAGCACTTCCATCTTGCGCAGCAGCGCAAGTGCCGCCTTGGGGTTGGTGGCCGCGGCGACGTAGTGAGGCACGGACGCCCACAGGCTCGCCGAGGGGATGCCCGCGTCGGCGCAGATCGTGTGCAGCACGCCGACGATGCCCGTCGGTCCCTCATAGGCCGAGGGCTGGATGCCGAGTCGCTCCAACAGCGCCGGCTCGGAGGCGTGGCCGCTCATGGCCACCGGGCGCGTGTGCGGGACGTCGCCGAGCAGCGCCCCGAGCGAGACGATGACCTGCACCCCCAGCGCCTCGGCCAGATCGACGATGTGCGCCCCGAACGCCTTCCAGCGCATCGATGGCTCGACGCCCTGGACGAGGACCAGGTCGCGCGGCGCCCGGGGAGCCTTGGCTTCGAAGATCTCAACGGTCGGCCAGGCGATCTCGCGCTTGCCGCTCTCGGCGAAGCGGATGCACGGCCGGTTGGCCTGGAAGTCGAAGAACTCCTGCGAGTCGATCTGCGCAAAGCGGCGGGCGTTCAGGGTCGAGGCCAGGAACGACACGGCGCTCGAGGCCGCGTCGCCGGCGTCGTTCCAGCCCTGAAATGCGCACACCATGGCCGGGGCCCTGAGGCCATCAGGACGGCGGTCCCAAATCAGGGGCTGCATCCGAACCACCGTACATGATGAGACGATGGCTTCCGCCACGCAATCCCCATCCGAGGACGTTCAGACGATCGCCACGCTGCGCGTCGACGATGCGGTCGACGCGCTGTTCGCCTGCGTGCGCAAGGAGCGCCAGATCTCCCGCGCGGGGACGCCGTATCTGACGATCGAGCTGCGCGACCGAACGGGGACCATCCTCGCGCGCGCCTTCCGCGACGCCGACGTGCTCGCCGGTCGCTTCGAGCAGGGCGAGATCGTGCGCGCACAGGGGCGGGTGGTGCGCTTCCGCGAGGAGCTCCAGCTCGAGCTGCGCACGATCCGCAGCGCCGAGGCGGAGGAGGCCGAGCCGAGTGCCTTCCTGCCAAGCGCCTACCGCGACCTCGACGAGCTCGACGGCTTCCTCGAGCACCTCGCCCGCGAGGTCTACGACCCGCCGCTCAAGCAGATGCTGGCGGCGATGCTCGAAGACACCCAGCTACGTGACGCGATCCGTAAGGCACCGTGCTCGCCACCACCAAGCGTCTCGGCGGGTCCCGGCCGCGCGCGCTCCGCGGGGGCCCACCACGCCTACCTCGGCGGCCTGCTCGAGCACACCGTCGCCGTCGCCACGCTCGCCGGCGAGCTGTGCACGCTGCACCCCCGCCTCGATCGGGATCTGCTGATCAGCGCCGCGATCGTCCATGACCTCGGAAAGACGCGCGAGTTCACCTACGGCGCCGAGATCGAGCGCAGCCCCGAGGGCAGGATGCTCGGCCACGTCGAGCTCGGCCTGCGGGTGATCGCCGCCCATGCTCCCGCGAGCCTCGAGGGCGAGCGCCGCCTCGCGCTCGAGCACTGCGTGCTGCTCCACCACGGCCCCGATACGGCCGCAGGGCAGCGCTTCTCCTCGCCCGAGGCGCTGGCGCTGTTCCGCCTCAACGCACTCGACGCTCAGGTCAAGGGCGCCCTCGAGCACGGCAGCCTCGCCTCCAGCTCGTAAAAACCTCATCAATCCGTGTCAAGTCGGCGCGTGGCGCTGCCGATAGGAAACGGTGATGAGCGAGAGCTCCGTGCCCACAGCCGATCCCCATACCTCCGCGCTCGCGGTCGATGACCGCAGGCAAAACCCCCGCACGAGCGAGGAGTCCCAGAGCGGCCTGTATCCACCCCGCCATCCCGGGCGCTCCACGCGGATGATCGGCGAAGTGGTCGTCGATCTCGGCCTCGCCGACCGCGAGGCCGTCGAGGAGGCCGTGGCAGCGGCCCGCGAGCAGGGTCGTCCCACCGGCCTCGTGCTTGTGGAGCGGGGCGTCCTGCGCCACGACCAGCTGGCCCGCGTGGTGGCCGAGCGCTTCGGCCTGGACTTCGTCGACCTCGCCGTCTACGACCTCGACATGGGCGCCGCCAACCTCGTCAGCGCCGAGACGGCCAAGCGCTACCAGGCGCTCCCCGTGGGCTTCGCCGACGACGGCTCGGTGATCGTGGCCATGGCCAACCCCACCAACGTCCTGACCATCGACGACATCGGGATGATGACCGGGCGGCGCATCCGCCCCGCCGCCGCCTCCGTCGAGGACCTAAACCTGCTGCTCACGCGCCTCGTGCGCATGGACGACTCGATCGAGGACATCGTCGAGGACGAGGACGAGAAGAACGCCGAGCAGAACATCCTGCTCGACGACGCCGACGACGGCGCCCCCGTCATCAAGCTCGTGCACTCGCTCGTCGCCCAGGCCGTGCAGCAGGGCGCCTCCGACATCCACGTAAACCCCGAGGAGGGGGACACGCGTGTGATGTTCCGCGTCGACGGCGTGCTCGCACCGGCGGCCACCGTCAAACGCAAGATGGCCGCCGCGGTCGTCTCCCGTCTGAAGATCATGGGCGACCTGGACATCTCCGAGAAGCGCGTGCCCCAGGACGGGCGATTCGCCCTGACCGTCGACGGGCGGCGGGTGGACATCCGCGTGGTGACGCTGCCGCTCGTGCACGGCGAGGGCGTGGTCATGCGCATCCTCGACGGTGGCGTGGTCGTCAGCGACCTCGACTCGCTCGGCATGCAGCCCGAGGAGCAGGCTCGCTTCACCAGCGCCATCCACCGGCCCAACGGCGCCGTGCTCGTCACCGGCCCCACCGGCTCGGGCAAGTCCACCACCCTCTACACCGCTCTCAACGCCCTCAACGACGGCGAACGCTCGATCCTCACGATCGAGGACCCCGTCGAGCAGCGGATCGCGGGCATCAAGCAGATGCAAATCGCCCCCAAGGCCGGGGTCACCTTCGAGGTCGGGCTGCGCTCCATGCTGCGCGCCGACCCCGACGTGATCATGGTCGGCGAGATCCGCGACCGCCAGACCGCCCACATCGCCATCGAGGCCGCCCTCACCGGCCACCTCGTGCTCTCCACCCTCCACACCCGCGATGCCCCCAGCGCGCTCGGCCGCCTGATCGACATGGGCATCGAGCCCTTCCTCGTCTCCTCAGCCGTCGACTGCATCGTCGCCCAGCGCCTCGTGCGCATGCTCTGCCCGCACTGCAAGCGGCCCCAGAACGTGCCCGAGTCCGTGCTCGCCGAGCACGGGCTCGCCGGCGCCCAGCCCTATGAGCCCGTCGGCTGCTCGCGCTGCTCCGGATCGGGCTACCGCGGGCGAATGGGGCTGTACGAGGTCATGGCCGTGAGCGAGCCCATCCGCGCCCTGATCCTCGAGCGCGCCTCAGTCGACCAGATGGTCGCCGTGGCCGAACGCGAAGGCATGCGCCGGCTGCGCGACGACGGGATGCTCAAGGTCCGAGGTGGGATCACCTCGATCGCCGAGATCGAGCGGATGACCAACAGCATGCTGTAGGCATCTTGCGCAGGGGTCGGCTCATACACTGGCGAGATGAACACGAGTCCCGATGGCGCCCATGAGGCTGCGGCGCGACTGGCCGAGAGGATTCGCCGTCGAGCCATTCCGAGCGACGTGAAAGCCGCCGATGAGGTCAAGCGCCTCGGGCTGACTACGGACGACTTCGTACGGCCTTCGCGGGCGGCGTCACCAGACTCGTGTGACGCCGCCGACGAGGCGTAGACCTATTTGCCCTTCTTGCCAGAGGGTTTCTTGTGCCCCCTGGCCTTGCTCGACTTCTTCTTGACGACGGGCGCCTTCGGCGAGAGCCGGGTGCCGCCGGAGAACCCGTCCGCATGGCAGCCTTTGGGGCGTCCGAGGTCGTACGGACCTGAGATGGCCTGCGTCACGACGCCCTTTTCAAGGTAGGCGTAGGTGACTGTGAGCAGGGGGTCCACGCGTGGCTCGGTGCACAGCTTCGTCCCGATCGCGAACTGGCCGGCGATCGTCTCGTAGCCGCCTTTGGTCGACCCCACACAGTTGAGGGCAAAGCCGGGAACTTCGCCCGAGCAGGAGAACGTGTCGCTCAGAGCTGTCCCAGCCGGGATGGCGCTGGTGAGCGGCGGGCTCTGGATCCCGGTCACGGGGATCTGGGCCTGGATCTGATAGCCGGTGATCGGACCGTTGCAGTAGAAGCTGTACTTGACCTGCTGTTCGGTGCTGCCTTCTTCGGGAGTGCCAGCGGCGATCCCGCCGAGGCAGTTGTAGTTGTTGGGGTTGGATTCTTCGGCGTGGCTCAGAGCCGGCGTCGCGAACAGCAGGGCGACAGCGCCCACTATCGCGGCGAGCCACAGCGTGGCTTTACGGTGGGCAAGATGAGATGCGTGCAACGGGGGTCTCCGTTTCGGTTTGTTGATGGGTCTTCCTCAGTGCAGGAGCTTTTCGAGGCTCTGCCTGGGTGAAGTTGGGTTGAACGTGGCCGACGAACGCGTGCCGGCGTGGACGAAGGGCGAGAGCAACAGCACGCCTGCAGGCGGCTGATAGGTCAGCGTCGCGCTCGATGCGCCCGCCGGAAGGCCCGCCTGCGAGGCGATTCCCACCGTTGTGAACGTGATCACCACGAGGCCGTGTTCGCGGTAGAGGGGCGTTCCCGTGATCTGGCTCAGCGTGGCCTTCAGGAATTCGTCGGCCGCCGTCAGCTGCCCCGGCGCTCCCACGGCGCACGCAGTCCCCGTCGCTCCTTCTGGGCAGGGTGGCTGGACGATCGAGTGGAGCAGCGGCGGGGTCGCTCCCGCGGCCGGAGGTTCGGCCAGCACGGCGTCCGCCGCGAAGGCGCTCCCCTCGAGTGCCGACCAGCCGCTGAGCAGCGTGCCCGTTGGGACCAGCTGATTGATCGAGGGGGCGGCCGTGGGCTGGGCGAGCACTTCGCTGAAGCTCGTCCCGGACAACTCGATCAGCCACACGTTGGTGACGGCTGGAAGTTTCGACTTGGCCTTGGTTTCCGATTTGCTCGGGGTGGAGGCTCCTTCTTCGCCCGCTTTGGCCGGGGTCGTGGTCGTGCTTGCCGGAGCCGCGGCTTTGGATGGGGGCGCTGGTGTTTCTTGCTTGGTCACCGCCGGCGGTTCGCTCGCCGTGCTCGCAGTCGGCGTCGGCGCGCTGGTCGCGGCATGTTGACGGCTTGCGAGCTCGGCCAGGAGCAGCGGCAGGCGCTGAGCCACGCTGTCGGCGGCGCCCGCAAACGAGGCTTGGGGGGCTGGTCCGATCGCCGCGCCCACCGCCACGCCCACGCCCAGCATCCCCGCAGCGAGCGCCGCCGTCACGCGCAGCGAGGGCGTACGTAGGCGACCGCCACGCGGCATGGACGCCCGCGCATCGTTGCTCGGAGGGGTGGGCTTCTCGGGTGTCTCGCTCATCATTAGGTGCTATCGCGGAACTTCGATGAAAGTTGCGAACCTTTCGGACCTTCTTTGTGTTCTTTGAGGGCGGGCAAGCCGGCCGAAGCCGCGGGAGGGGTTCCTAATCTTTCCCACCTGATCCACAAACTAGCTAATGTCGATCAGATCTGTCGGGATATGCTATGTTCCGGCCCGCCCAAATGTCAAATATCCGTCCAACACGTCTTGAAAGGGAGCACCTGTTCATGCATCGAATCCGCCGTCTCTCCGTCGCCTTCGCGGTGGCTGGCGTGCTCGGGGTCGCGGCGCCTGCGGCCGCATCTGCGCTGACCACGATCTCGATCAGCGGAGCCACAGCCTCCTATCCGCTCGTGTCTCTACTCGCACAGAAGTACGTGAAAGTGCACCCCAACAAAGTCAAGTTCAAGATCGCCCAGGGTGGCGCCCAGGTGGGCGTCAACGACGTGGCCGCCGGACGCGTGACCATCGGTGACGTCTCGCGCGATCCCGAAAAGAAAGACCCGGCGGGCCTGGTCTTCTATCCCGTAGCCAAGTACGCGATCTGCGTGATCACCAACAAAGCCAACACCCTCCCCAACCTCACCGCCGCGCAGCTGGTCTCGATCTTCACGGGCAAGACCCGTGCCTGGAGCGGCGTCCCCGGCGCCAGCGCCAGCGGCACGATCGACCTGATCAGCCGTACCTCGGTCGCGGGTGTGCTCACCAACTTCCAAACGCTGCTGCTCGAAGGCAAGAAAGTGCCCGAGCCGCTCGCCACGGAAGAGCCCTCCGAGGGTCTGATGCGCCAGCAGGTCGAAAACGACCCCAACTCGATTGGGTTCGTGTCCAACTACCAGTCGGACAAAGGCGGCGTGAATGTCGTCGGCCTGGGCGGCGTGCCGTGCAACAAGACGACGGCCGTCTCCGGTCAGTACGCCGGGATCGCCCGCTTCTACGAGGTGACCAACGGCAAGGCCACCGGAGCGGCCTCGGCGTTCATCGGCTGGATCGAGAAATCGGCTGCAGCCAAGAAGATCATCTCCACGCAGTGGATCCCGATCGAAGGCTGATCGGGTCGTGAACCGCCTTCGGGCCCCCTGGTCAGACCACCGCGCCGAGCTAACCCTCGGCGCGGTGTCGTTGTTGCTTGGCGTGGTCATCGTCGCGATGGTCGCCTTCGTGGCCGTCCACGCCTGGCCGACGTTCCAGCACAACGGCCTCAGCTGGCTCGGCTCGGGCGGCAACCTCTCGACGCAGTTCGAAACGATGGGGGCGACCAGCGCGCACCCCACTGCTGCCCTGTATCACCTGAACGCCTGGCCGATCGTCTACGGGACGCTGCTCAGCACCGTCCCTGCGGTCCTGTTCGCCCTCGTGCTGGCCGTGTTCTCCTCGATCTTCATCGTCGAGCTCGCGCCCTCACGGTTGCGACGCCTGGCGATCCCCGTCATCCGCCTGCTCGCCTCGGTTCCGTCTGTGATCTACGGCCTGATCGGCGTGCTCGTGCTCGTGCCGTTCGTGGGCAACGACCTGATCACCGCCGGGCAGAAGACCTCGGTCGAGAACAAGGTCCAGCTCACGGGCGCCGGGCTGATCGTGACCGTGGTGATCCTCACCGTGATGATCACGCCGATCATGATCGCGCTCATCTGCGAGGCGCTCGTGTCAGTGCCCAACGCCTGGCGCGAGGGCGCGATCGCTCTGGGCGTCAACCCGATCCGGGCGATCCTCGCGGTCACCGTCAGGGCCGCCCGCCCGGCGATCGTGGCGGCGGCCGTGCTCGCCACCGCCCGCGCGCTCGGTGAGGCGATCATGATCTCGATGGTCTCCGGCGGGGCGTTCTTCACGCCCAAGCCGATCGACGGCGTGGTGTTCCTGTATGAGCCACTGCGCACGCTGGCCTCGACGGTGGTGGACTTCCACGAGAACATCAGCGCTCCCGCGCTCGGCTCCTCGCTGTATGCGATCGCGCTGCTGCTGTTGTTCTCGGCGTTCGTGCTGTCGGTGTCGGGCTACTTCATCAAGCTGCCCCTACGCAAGTACCAGGTGCGCGGATGAGCGCCTTTGCGCCTCCGCAGATGCCCGGGCGCCCGATGCAGAGCGGCCCCGGGCGACGCTCCTCGCCGCTCAGCTGGCGTTGGGGCGATCGCATCGCGCTCGCGTTCGCCTGGGTCGCGGGCATGGGCCTGTGCCTGCTGGCCGCCTCGATCGTCGTCTACATGGGCTACCGCGGCCTCGAGTACCTGCGGCCGAACCTGCTGTTCTCGCGCCCGGCGATCGGCAAGAGCCAGAACGAAACGGGCGGCTTCCTCGACCCGCTACTCGGCACCTTCCTGCTCACCGCCATCGGCATCCTGCTGGCGATCCCGCTGGCCGTGGGCAGCGCGCTGTGGATCGCCGAGTACGGTCGCCCCACCTGGCTGGCGCGGATCGTCGAGTCGAGCATCGAGATCGTCGCCGGCACGCCCGACATCGTGATCGCGCTGTTCGGCCTTGCGATCTTCCAGCTGCACCTGCTCGCGCCCTTCTCCTACACGGCCGAAGGCGGGGGGGTGTACGGGAAATCGTTCATCGCCGCCGGGGCGATGATGTCGCTGATCGCCCTGCCGCCGCTGTTCACAGCCACCCGGGATGGTCTGCAGGCGGTGCCCGCGCACATGCGCGAGGCCGCATACGCGCTCGGCAAGACGCGGATCGCCACGATCCGCCGCGTGCTGTTGCCGAGCGTGCGCTCGAACATCGCCACCGGCGTCACGCTCGGCGTGAGCAGGATCATCGGAGACACGGCGATCGTGGTCCTGCTCGTGGGCGAAACGCTGCGCTTCGACCCCCAGGGTGGAGTCCCCGGCCTCGGCCTGCTGCGGGGCACGGGCTCATCGCTGACCAGCTACGTCTATGAAAACTCGCCCGCCGGCGAAGGGGCCGCGCCGCAGAAGGCCTACGCCGCCGCGTTCGTGCTGCTGATCTTCGTGCTGATCCTCAACCTCCTCGTCGATCGCATCGGGCGCTCGCAGTCGGACGTGGAGGGGCTGGCCATCGCAGGGGCCGTCGTATGAGCCTCAACCGCACAAACACAACCTTCTTTACAGGAACGGTGAGACACGCTAATCTCAGCGTTCTGATGCACTATGTGGCCGACAAGACCGATGGAGAATATAGCGATGAGCGCTGAAGAGATGCTGCTCGACCCGTTGCACCTGGCGATGGACGACCGCGACGATCCCCGTCGCGAGCGCATTGCCAGCCAGACCGTGCCCCCCGTGCGCACGATCGTGGTCGACCGCGCTCCCATTCCCGTGGCGCCGCCACAGGAGCGCGAGGCCGTGCGCCCCGCGTTCGCGGGAGGTGGGCCGGAGCGTCTGCGCCTGGAGGACGTGAGCATCAACTACGGCCCCAAAGAAGCCGTCAAGTCGGTCTCGCTGTCGATCCACCAAGGCGAGGTGCTGGCCCTGATCGGACCATCGGGCTGTGGCAAGACGACTCTCCTGCGCACGCTCAACCGCCTCACCGAGCTGACGCCCAGCGCCTCGCGCGCAGGGCGGATCATGCTCGACGGCGAGGACATCCACGAGCTCGCCGACACCACCCTGCGGGCGCGGGTGGCGATGGTCTTCCAGCAGCCCAACCCGTTTCCGATGTCGATCTTCGACAACGTGGCCTTTGCCCTGCGCGAACAGTCGCGCAAGCGTCCCCGCCGCCGGGAGCTCGAACCGCAGGTCATAGACGCCCTCAAGCGCGCCGGCCTCTACGACGAGGTGCGCGACGACCTCGACCGCCCCGCCCTGCGCCTCTCCGGAGGCCAGCAGCAGCGCCTGTGCATCGCCCGCGCGATCGCGCTGCGCCCGGAGGTGCTGCTGATGGACGAGCCGTGCAGCGCGCTGGACCCGATCTCGACGAACACGATCGAGAAGCTCATCGGCGAGCTGCGCCGCGAGCTGGCCGTGGTCGTCGTGACGCACAACCTCGCCCAGGCGCACCGCGTGGCCGACAAGGTCGCCTTCATGTACCTAGGCGACCTGGTCGAGTATGGGAGCACTGCCGACGTGTTCGACTCGCCCCGCGCCACGCGCACCCGCGACTACGTCAGCGGAGCCTTCGGATGAGAGACCCGGCCCCGTGCGGCCCGGGGTGCTGAGGAGGGCACTCGTCGTGGCCGGATGTGGAGTCCTGACCGTGGCGGTGTCTGCCTGCGAGAGCACAGAGCAGGAAAGCGCCAAGATCGCCCGCGAAGGCACGGCGGGATCGAGCGCGCTGAAGCTCGGCGCGGCCAACCACGGCGTGCGTGTCTCAGACGCGACGCTTCTTAGTAGCGGCGGGCGCATGGCCGTGGCCGTGAAGCTGACGTCCACATCCAGCCGCACCCAGGCCAACCTGCCCGTGCTCGTGAACGTGACCGGCGCAGGCGGCAAGGTCCTCTACTCCAACGAAGCCGGCGGCCTGGAAGCCTCGCTCCAGCACATGCCCCTGCTGCGCGCCCACCAGTCCGCATGGTGGGTCGACGATCAAGTGCTCACCTCCCAGCACACAGCCGGAGTGAAGGTCGAGGTCGGCACGGGCTCGAGCGCACCCGCCGGCGCCTCGACAGATCTGACGACGACAGTCGTGCACACCAGCACGCAGGGAGGCGTGAGCACGGTGACGGGCAGGCTGGTGAACGGCTCGAGCAAGGCGCAGAGCCAGGTGCCGGTGTTCGCAGTCGCGCTGAAGGGCTCACGCGCTGTTGCGGCCGGGAGCGTGGTCGTGGCTTCGCTCGGCCCCAAAGCCTCAGCCTCCTTCCAGCTGTTTCTGATCGGTAACGCGAGTGGCGCGCGCCTCGAGCTGAACGCCGTGCCCACAGGTGGGGCATGATGAGCCTCGTGCCGGTGCCATCGGAGCAGGACGGGGCCACATGCGCCAACTGCGGAGCTGCGCTCGTGGCCGACCAGCGCTACTGCCTCTCCTGCGGCCACCCCGCCTCGCCCGTGCGCCTGGCCTTCCTCGACGTGCTGCAGGCCGACCAGCCACGCCCGGCCCAGCCGTGGCTGGCCCAGGACGCGATCGACATGACCCCCGTCGGCTATGCACCCGTGCTCCAGCAGCAAGGCGCCAACGGCTGGCTGCGGCGCAACTCGGGCCTGATGGGACTGCTGACAGTGCTTCTGATGTGCCTGGTCGTGGGGCTGCTGGTTGGCCACTGGGTGACCCAGAGCAATAAGGCTCCTGGCCCGCAGATCGTGAAAGTGGAAGGCCTCTCGGGCCTCGGCGCTGCTGCCGCCGCTCCCACGACGGGCGCGAGCACGACACCGGCCCCCACCACCTCGACACCGGCCGCGAGCAAATCGACCGCGAAGGAAGAAGCCGAAGCGGCCAAAGAAGCAGCCAAAGAAACCAAGGTGGAAAAAGCGCCGCCCAAAGCCCCGGTCAAAGTGGCTCCCAGCAAACTCGAAAAACTGAGCAACTCGAGCGGTAAAAAGCACCAGGAAGAAATCAACTCGCTCGGCGCGCAGCCGATAGAAACCGGCTGAGGTAGCCAGATCTTCATGTCAGCGGCCAACGGCAGCTCTCCACCTCCCACGCCGCCCGCGGGGACGCCCACGGCCTCGACGGGGGTACTGGTGCCCGTGGGGGGCCTACCTTCCACGCAGCGCTCGCCGAGCGGGTCGATGGCCGAGTTGCGTGGCCGGCGCCGTGAGCTCGCACAGCGCGTGGCCGAGCTGACGTGGGACCTCGGCGGGCTCACGTATGAGATGGCCGTGCGCGACCACTATCGCCTCGACGTGCTGGCCAAGCGCGCGGCCGAGCTGCAGGAGGCCGATGCGCAGTTGGGGGAGGTCCAGCGGCTGTTGGCTAGCGCCGAGGCCGGTGTGCATGGGCAGTGCCGCTCCTGTGGGGCTGTGCACTCCCGGGGTGCGGCGTTCTGCTGGCACTGCGGCGCGCCGCTGCTCGAGGAGGCGCGGCCGTCGGTGCTGGCGCCCGAGGAAGCCGTCGACTGATCACCTCGCGCGGTTGGCGTCCTGCTGGAGTTCGGGTTCTCCGAGTTCGGGCTCGCCCGCTTCGGAAGTGTTGTCAGGAGCTGTGTAGATGACTCGACTGGGCGTGGTGTTGGAGTCGAAGTCGTAGATGTAGCCGTCTTCGTGGCGGACCCTGACGGGCCACAGGAATTTGTTCGCCTTCCTCATCGCCTCGGCCCAGGCTTGGCCAATCACTGGCGGCACGACGTGGTATCCGACGGCATTGAGTTCAGTGCCCTTTTCGCGTCGGATCAGAATGAAGGTGCCAACGGGTGTCTCCACAGGGTAGAAGTCCCCTGTGCCGGCTTCGAAGCGTCGAATGCCTCCAATGGCATGGAACCGTTTGATGAGCGTTTCAACCGGTTCGACCGCGGGAGCCAAGAACAGGGCAGGGCCATAGTGTTCGGAGTCGACAGCGATGCTAAGGATTCGTCCGGAGATCGGATTCTGCCCCCACGCCCATACGAAGAGACCTACGCTTGTTGCGGCTTCGTGGAATTCCCGAGTGCAGCCTCCGTAACGTCGACCCGGCGGCGCGCCGGTACGTGTGGGAAGCGGAAAGCGCGCGCTCGATGTGCCGGTCGGCGGTTCTCCCGTATAGAGCTCTGAGATTTCGTCCTCGTCCTCTTCTGGTGCCGAGTTGCTGGGCGAGCCCGTGCACGTCCCCGTCCAGGCTGTGGTCCCGGGACTCGAAGGGGCGGGCGCCGCAGGGCTTGTCTTGGTTGCCGTACCGGTGCTCGGCGGCGGGTTCGTCGAGGTGCTGACAGGCTTGGTAGGCGGGCTCTGGCTGGATTCTGACTGCAACGCGTCCACCACCTTCGATGTGCCGGCTAGCGCCAGCGTGACTCCGAATACAGCAAGCACACCGCTCGCGAGCCAAACTGCGAGGGCGCTGGTGATTGTCGTGCGCGCTCGCGGAAGCGCCGTCGAGCACTTCGCGATCTGGTCGGAGACTTCGATGACGATCCGGTGTTTGCGATTCTGTTCGTCTGGCGGTAAGACTGAAATCGGACACTTGCAGTCATCATGTGTGGAAGCCTTCTCGGCGGATGAGGCTCTATGGAGACGACGCTCGAAGCGCCTCCAGGCGCCTAGGAAAGCAAGGAAGACCAAGCCCATGCCCAGCACACTGAGCAGATGTGGCTTCGCGGCGAAGCCAACAATTGCGACGGTGGGCATGGCGAGCCCCCAGCCGGTCGCGGTGGCAACGAGGAGTGGACGCAAGGCTCTCGTTTGCCACCGATGGTAGATCCGCCATAAGGCGACCTCGACCGGCAAGAGTAGGAAGAGGATCGCCGCTGCCGTCGCTGCACCGTGTTGCAGTAGTGCGATCGGACGAAGCGGTCCCTGTGCCATCGCTGTGAATACGGGAAGGAAGGCCAGGAGTGCCTTCATCAGCCTGAGCACGCGCCGGCCGTCCTCACGTGGCCCGTGAGGACCGTGGGAAGTATCTCCCTCATTCGAGGTGCGATCTCGTTGAGGGGTGTGCGGCGGACGGGCGGGAGGCAGAGATTCGCTCATCGGCTCTGCTCTAGATCCTCAAGCAGCCAGGTCGCGCGGTCGCAAAGCTCGCCGCCGGAAAGAACGTCCTTGGCCGAGAGCTCGCGACTCGAGGCACCCGCCCACTCGAGCGCCATCCTCAGCCGTTGCAGCGGATAGGAGCTTTCCGTGTCGATTGCAAGCAGCCATCCGCCGTTTACCTCGACCGCCCATGTCACTAGGCCTGCGATCCAGTCTTCGGCCAGGACGCGTTGTGTGGCCGTGAGCCGCTCCGGCGGCTCGATCAACAGCAGTTGCTGTCCCGAGGAGATAGCGCCGGGAACGATCTTCTCACGCTCCATTTCGCTCAACGCCTCGCGAGCGTCGGGAGCCAGCGAGTAGCGCGTGCCGCGTGTGGGACCGGCCGTGTCAGTCAAGAGCAACTGCTCGGCGAGCATCCGCTTGAGGAGGCCGAAGATCGATCCAGTCGGTCGGCCGAGCTCCTGAGCTATCTCGCTGGCCGTTTTCGAGCCGTCGATCAGAAGGCGGGCGAGAGCCAGGCGAGAGCCGCGAAAATCTCGAGGAGATGGCATCTGGTAGCTCACTATGCTCTATTGACGGTATTGCGTCAAGGTTCCGCCGACAAATATGATACGTCGATCCACTCGCTATCTATGGAGTATTTCCCCTCTTCCAGTATCGTCTTTGCATGCAGATGCCATAAACGAAACCAAGCTCCTGGATTTGCCCTGCATTCGAATAAAATGAAGTCTGTGATATGTCGGAGAGCTGCTCGGGCAGCCGTTACCGCTCTGCTCGCCGGGGGAGCGATTGCTGCCGCGGACTCGACGTCGGCCTTCGCCTCCAGGGCGCCTTCCCCGCACGAAGCCGGCTGCCCGATCTTCCCGGCGAGCAACCCCCTCAACCAGGAAGTCGCGCATGCTCCCGTAGCGCCCAATTCGGCCGCGTACATCGCGAGCATCGGGCTGAGTGCACACCTGCACCCAGACTTCGGCACGAACCCCGGTTACGGCATCCCCTACACGGTCGTGGGACCACGCCAGCCGAAGGTCCCCATCGCCTTCAGCGAATTCGGCGAAGAATCAGAGCCGGGTCCCTATCCGATCCCGCCGAACGTGCCGGTGGAGGGCGCGGGCGAAGAAGGCGATCGTCATGTGCTCGTGCTACAGCGGGGGAGCTGCAAGCTGTATGAGCTGTATTCGGCCGAGCGCCGCGGCAGTGGCTGGGAAGCCAGCTCGGGCGCCGTGTTCAACCTGCGCTCCAACAAGCTCCGTCCCGAAGGCTGGACCTCCGCGGACGCCGCCGGCCTTCCTATCTTTCCGCTGCTCGTCCGCTATCCCGAGGTCCGCGCGGGCCAGATCGACCACGCGCTGCGGGTGACCGTGCCACGCACACAGCGCGGCTACATCCACCCCGCCACCCACTTCGCCTCCTCGAGCTCCGATCCGAGTCTCCCCCCGATGGGCCTGCGGCTGCGCCTGAAGGCCGGCTATTCGCTGGCCGGGTTCCACGGCGAGTCGTTGATCATTTTGCGCGCGCTCAAGCGCTTCGGGTTGATCGTGGCCGACAACGGCTCGCCCTGGTACATCACTGGTGCGCCCGACCCGCGCTGGAACGACGAAGACCTTGAAGAGATCAAGCGTGTTCCCGGGTCGGCCTTCGAAGCGGTGCAGACGGGGGTTATCCGCCGACGAGGGTGAGATCTGAACGGTGGAGGAGCGCTGAGCCCCTCCACCGCCAGCTCAACAGGGATGCTCTATTTTCCTTCCACCACCGCCCACAGCAAGGCCGTGCCTTTTTCGTCTAATATTTCTGTCTGCAGGGTGCCTTCGATTTTCGCTGGTTCTGTTCCCAGCTTCAGATGCGTCGAAGCGGGCTGGAAGACCAGTTCTTCTTTGAATCCAGTAACTTCCAGCGCGGGTGCTTTGAGTAAGGGCCCTTCTTCGTGGTTGCCTTTTTCTGTGACGAGGTTCTCATTGCCGGCCATCGCACAAGTGCCGCCGTTGTTGATGAACGTGACCGTGGCGAAGTGAATATTTCCTGCTTGTTCTGGAAAGAATAAAACTTCTTCTTTGTTCTTCACGACGCCTTCCAGCGATAAGGTGATAATTAATCCGTTTTGGATCGCGCAGTTTAACGTCGACGGTGCCACTGTGCATAGCGTGAAGTGCAGGATGATTTTATTCATCTTGACCACACCGGCTGCGCCAGTGATCGTTGGTTCCTTTGTTAATAAAACCCGTTCACATGTAATCGTGATCGCGGTAGTTTTGATGATGTAGTTGCCTGAGGTGTTTTCGAGGATGTGTAACGTTAATGTTCCTTCAGTTAAGATTTAATGGTTCGCCCAGGCAGAGGGCGAATTTTTTTACTCCCGCTTCTTTTTTGCATTCTGCCGCAGATGCTGATGCGGATGTAACCGCGCCGAAGCACGCAACGGCCAACGTCAGCAGCAGGGTTAGCTTGGCTTTTGGCATTGTCTATGCTCCTATCCGACCAGGCCCAGCGCCTGGATGATCGTGGTCCCGAGGTCGCCTCTGCGCCATTTGCTTGTACGGTCAGATACACGACCCTTTAGCGGCTTCAGTTGGTCCCGAGCATGGCGTGGGACCTGATGAAGTCGGTGGAAAGATCACGGACGGCCGCTCGCGCGTCAACGGTCAGTTCCGGCACTCGTCGTACCCAGCGATCTGAAGGCCTCTTGTCGCTCTAGATACCGCTAAAGCTGGCAAGTTTTCCGTTGCGCGACGATTGCTCGCGGAGTGGGAAACAATCCCGCCGCACATCGGACGCGGCAGCACGCCTCGCGGTCTGGTTGCCTCGCCCTAAGTCTGCTGCGTGGGCGCAGCCTGAACCGGCTGCTGCTCCGGCGGAGCACCGGCGCCAAACGCTTCCGCGGCCTGCTGCTGGGTGGCCTGCGGCTGCGCGGCCGCCGGCTGGGCCACAGGCTGTGGCGTCGCCTGGGGCTGAACGACCGGCTGCTGCGGCACCGCCTGCGTGATCGTCGGCTGCTTGCTCTCGCCGCTGATCGAGTCCTTGAACTCGCGCATGCCGCCGCCGAGCGAACGCCCGATTTCGGGCAGGCGCCTAGCACCGAAGACGAGCAGCAGGATCACTACCAGAAAGGCGATGTGGAGTGGGTTATCGAGTCCCATGAGTGTCTCCCAGTCTAGCTCCCCAGCGCACGGTGTACCAATTGGGCTGCCACGACGATCATCAGGGCCGCAAAGGCGTCGCGCAGGAACGCTCCCGAGAGGGAGTTTGCGAGGGCCACGCCTCCCGCGGCGCCCACCAGCGATAGGAGCCCAACGAGCAGCGCATCGCGGCGGTGGACGTTGCCGTAGCGGTCCTGGCGGAAGGTCCCCACGATCGCCACCGGCACGATCGCCAGCAGCGACGTCGCCTCCGCCTGGTGCTGGCCGAGGCCCATGAAGAACACCAGTCCCGGAACGAACAGCACGCCTCCGCCGACGCCAAGCAGGCCGGCTACGACCCCTGCCGCGAGGCCGATCGCGATGGCCCCGATCACTTGAGCACCAGCTCGACTGCGCTTGCAACGAGCACCGCCGCGAACAGCAGCGAGATCGAGCGCGCCGGCAGGCGCTGCTGCAACCACGCGCCGATCAGCACGCCGCCCACGGCCGGGACCCCCACGAGCGCTGCATCGAGCAGGTCCACGTTCCCGTACAGGCCCTGCACGGCCGCCGCAAACGTGGCGATGAAGACGATCGCTGCAAGCGAGGTTGCAGTGGCACCACGCTCCTCATAGCCGAGCCACAGCACCAGCAGCGGCACGATCACGCTGCCTCCACCCACCCCAAACAGGCCGCTGAACAGGCCCGCCAGCGTTCCAATTGCAGCCAGCTTGGCCGAGCGGTGGGAGACGCTCTCAGCGGCCACGTGCACGAGCGGACGGACAGGCCACGATGCGCGGCATACTAGACCCCGTGTCCCCCGCTGCCACGCTCGTGGAGGCGCTCGAGCCGATCCGCTCCAACCCCGCCGGCGCCGCCGTCCTGCTCGACATCGACGGCACGCTTGCGCCGATCGTGCGCCACGCCGCCGACGCTCACGTGCCCGAGGCCACGCGCACGCTTCTGATCGAGATCGCCAAGCGCTACCGCGTGGTCGGCTGCGTCAGCGGGCGCCGCGCCACCACCGCCCGCCAGATCGTCTCGATCGGGACGATCGCCTACGTGGGAAACCACGGCGGCGAACTGCTGCGGCCCGGTTCCACCCGCCCCGAGGTCGACGATGACCTGGCCGCATGGACTGCCCGAGTACGTGCCTTTGCCGCGCGCGTCTACACCCCCGAGCACCAGCGGCTGCGGGTGCGCAGTGAGGACAAGGACTCGATCGCCGCCTTCCACTGGCGGGGAGCGCCCGACGAGGAGGCCGCAGCCGAGGCCGTCAGGCAGATCGCAAAGCGCGCCGAGGACGAGGGCCTCGTGATCCACTGGGGGCGCAAGGTGCTCGAGGTGCGCCCGCCGGTGCTTCTCGACAAGGGCCTCGGCATCGCCGCCCTCCTGCACGGCGCGCCCGTCACCACAGCCGTCTACGTGGGCGATGACACGACCGACCTCGACGCCTTCCGCGGGCTGCGAGCGCTGGTGGGGTCGGGCGAGCTGCAAAGCGCCGTATGCGTGGCCGTGAGCTCCGATGAAGCGCCCCCGGACCTCGCCCGTGAGGCCGACATCACCGTCGACGGCCCCGCCGGCGTGCGGGGTCTGCTCGAGGCGCTCCTCTAGCGGCGTGCGATTCGTCGAGTTCCTCAGAGCGACCGTGCTGCTGAGCGCCGCCGCGGCCACCGCACTTGCCGCCGTGACGCTGCTCGCCTCGGCCACGGCCTCCGAACCGAGCCTCTATCTGCTGCCCGTGGCTATCGGGTGGTGGGTGATCGCGGCACTCCTCGGTCTGCGCCTCAGTCGCCGTGCCCAGACCACTCAACCGATTGCACGTCTGCTCGCGAGCGCGCGGGCGAGCACCACCCTGCCCGAGCACCACCCGAGCGCGATCCTCATCAACCGGCTGTGGCCACTGCTCGTGTTCACGCTGCTGGCCGCCGGCCTCGGCTTCCTCGCTCCGCAGATCCCGGGGATAGCGTGTGGCTTTGCGATCATCTGGGCGCTCGGCTGGCGCCGCCAGGACGGCGCCGTGGCCGCCGTCGAGGAGCGCGACGGCGCCGCCTTCTACGTCCAGCGCACATCGCCCGTGCGGCCGATGTCGCTGGTGCGCACTCCCGGGTTCTCGGCGTCGCGGCCCGAGCGCGTCAACGGCGCCGTCACCTGAAGATGGGCTCGGCGGGTGGGCAGGAGTCGATAGACCTGCTGATCGTCTCGCTCGGCTCCACCCAGGGGCTGCGCGCAGCCGACGAGCAACTGCAGGGATCGCTCGAGCGGGCGGGCGTGAGCGTCGCGCTCGCACAAGCCCAGCCTCCGGGGCCGAAGCGCACCCTGATGCTCACCGACCTCGCCTGGGCGCACGCTGCCCGCGCGGCCGCGACGGCCATGCTCGAGCGGGTGGAGCCCCGAGCGGTGATCTACTCGAGCACCACCGCCGCGCTCTTGTGGACACGTCCGGGTGCGATCCGCTTCGACGCCCCCTCGGCGGGCAACAGGCCCGGTCGACACGGTTTGTGGCAGCGGCCGCTCGAGCGGCGCCGAACGGCTGAGGCGCCGTTGCTGCTCCCCTGGAGCGAGGGTGCCATGGGGGAGATGGCCCAGACCACAACGACGGCCAGCCGCACGCTCGTGCTGCCGGTCGCTGTCGAGCCATCTGGTCCAGCGGAGGGGGTGCGAGACATCGCAGCGATCACCTATGGGGCCAATCCACTCAAGAAGGGCCTCGACCGGGTGCTCGAGGCCTGGCAGGCGGTGCGCCGCGAGGGAGAGGAGCTGGTGGTGGCCGGCGCGTCTGTCGAGGAGCTCGAGCGAGTAGGGATCGGAGGCACCGGTCGCGAGGGCGTTCGCGTGGTCGGTCGGCTGGCTCCCGAGGAGTACCGCGCGATGCTGCGGCGCGCGCGCGTGTTCGTGTGCGCTCCGCGGCGCGAGGACTACGGGATCGCCCAGCTGGAGGCGCTGGCCGACGGCTGCCTGCTCGTGAGCGCTCCAGCTCCTGGGCCCTACGCCGCCCTGCCCATCGCCCGTGAGCTCGACCCACGACTCGTCGACGTGGATCTCACATCGAGCCTGCGCGTCGCCTTGGACGACCCGCGCCCCGGCTACGCCGAGCGGGCACGCACGGCGATCGAGCCGTTCAGCCTGCAGGCAGTCGACCGGCTCGTCGCCGGGCAGCTACTTCCGCGCCTGCTTGCGTAGCTTCTGCAGCTCGGCCCAGGGGCGCGTGTTGGCCACGTGCTCGGCCGTCAGCCATGCACGGCGCGCTGTTGCCACGCCCCAGCGCATGTTCGCCAGGGTCCTGATGCGGTGGGCGTCGGAGTCGATCGTGAGCATCACGCCGGCCCTCGCAGCGGCGCGGGCGTTGACGTCGGAGAGGTCACGGCGGTCGGGGTTGGCGTTGATCTCGAGCATCGTCCCCGTGCGTGCGGCCGCGGCGAACACAGCGTCGAGGTCAATCGCGTAAGGGGTACGGCGCTCGATCAGTCGCCCGGTGGGGTGGCCAATGACGTCGACCAGCGGGTGCTCGATCGCGGCGATCATGCGCTCGGTCATCGCCTGCTCGTCCATGCCAAAGGAGGTGTGCACGCTGGCCACGATCCAGTCGAGCCGGACCAGCAGCTCGTCGTCATAGTCGAGCGAGCCGTCGGGCAGGATGTTGACCTCGCTGCCCGCCAGCAGCTCGATCTCCGCCACGCGCTCGTTGGCCTCGTGGACGAGCTCGATCTGGCGGCGCAGCTGCTCGGGTGAGACGTCGTTGCCGAAGCCATGCGAGGCCGAGTGATCGGTGATCGCCAGGTACTCATAGCCGCGCTCGAGCGCCGCCCGGCCCATCTCCTCGATCGTGTTATGACCGTCGGAGGCGACCGTGTGGCTGTGCAGGTCCCCGCGGATGTCCCCGAGCTCGATCAGCTTCGGCAACGTGCCCTCGCGGGCCGCGTCGAGCTCGCCGCGGTTCTCGCGCAGCTCGGGCTCGATGTAGGCGAGGCCGAGGCGCTCATACACCTCCTGCTCGGTGGCGAACGCCTCCGTGGCGCCGGTGGCATCGTCGAGGATCCCGTACTCCGACACGTGCAGCCCGCGCCTGACAGCGGCTTCTCGCAGCGCCGCGTTGTGCCTGCCCGAGCCGGTGAAGTGCTGCAGCAGGTTGCCCAGCTGACCGGGGCTCGCGATCCGCAAGTCGACGCTGTAGCCCGAGTGCGTGCGCGCCCTGGCGCCGGCCTTGCCGGCCGAGGCGACCTGCTCGATCTCCTCGAGCTTGGCCAGGCTCTTGGCGAGCGTCGTAGGGCGTTTGGTCGTGGCGATCAGGTCGATGTCCTTGACGCTGTCGGCCAGCCTGCGGGCCGAGCCGGCGAGCTGCACGTGCGTGCCCGCTCCGCCAAGACGCTCCAGGCCGGCGGCAAGCGCCTCGCCGATCTCGATCGCGCGCGGGAGCAGCAGCCGCGGCCGGCGCCCGTCGCCTCCCTGCGCCTCCATCGCGTCGAGCCCCGCCAGCACGCTCGCCTCGAACTTCGGGCCGAGGCCTTTGACCTTCCGGAGGCGTTCGCCGAGCGCCGCCTCGCGCAGGGCCGCCGGCGAGTCGATGCCGAGCTCGGAGTACAGCAGGCGAACCCGCTTGGGTCCCACGCCCGGCAGGTGGGTGAGCGCGACCACGCCGGGCGGGAACTTGGCGCGCAGGCGCTCGGCCGCTGGGATCGAGCCGGTGGCCAGCAACGCCTGGATCTTCTCCTGGAGGGTCTTGCCGATACCGGGCAGCTCCACCGCGCGGCTCTCGCGAGCGAGCGCGGCGACCGAGACTGAGGCCTCGCGCACCGCCTTGGCCGCCGAGCGGTAGGCGAGCACACGGTGCACGATCGCGCCGTCGAGCTCGTACAGGTCGCCGAGCTCGTCGAACGCGTCGGCGATCGCGGCGTTGGAGAGCTCCACTGCTCTAGGGTACGCGACCGATGTCCGGCGAGCCGTGGCTGATACTCCCCACCTACAACGAGGCGGAGAACGTGAAGGCGATCGTGACGGCCGCCGGCGAGGTGCTTGCCGGGACCTCGCCCGAGGGCTTTCGCATCCTCGTCGTCGACGACGGCTCACCCGACGGGACCGGACGCCTGGCCGACGAGCTCGCCGCCGAGCACGAGTGGGTGCGGGTGCTGCACCGCACCGAGAAGAACGGCATCGGCCCCGCTTACCTCGCCGGCTTCAGCCACGCGCTACGGGAGGGAGCGGGCTATGTGCTGGAGATGGACTCCGACTTCTCGCACGACCCGGCCGACCTCGCGCGACTGCTCGCGGCCGTGCGCGGCGGCGCCGATCTAGCGCTCGGATCGCGCTACGTGAAGGGCGGGGGCGTCAGCGATTGGGGCCTGCTCCGGCGCTTCGTCAGCGAGGGCGGATCGACATACGCGCGCCTGGTGTTGGGTCTGCACGTCAAGGACCTGACCGGCGGCTTCAAGTGCTTTCGCCGCGAGGTGCTCGAAGCGATCCACTTCGACAGCGTGCGCTCGCAGGGCTACGCCTTCCAGGTCGAGCTCACCTACCGCGCCGTGCAGGCGGGCTTCAAGGTCGTCGAGGTGCCGATCACCTTCCGCGACCGCCAGCAGGGCCAGAGCAAGATGTCCTGGCGCATCGCCGCCGAGGCGATGTGGCTGGTGCCGCTGCTGCGCTTCAGGTAGACGGCCCGTTCAGCCGATGCAGACGGGATGGATGCATCGGCCTACGCATTCGCACACGGCGTGCGTCACACGCGCTCGACGCTGCGCGCGTGGCAGAGCACGCCGGGCCGGGTGGTCGGCCGCTGGGTGGCCGGCTCGGCGCTCGCAGCCGCAGGCCTGCTGTTGGCCGTGCTCGGCGTCGCCTACCTGGATCAGGGCTACCAGCAGATCATCACCCTGCAGCCGCCCTTCGCCGTCGGCGACCTCGGCGACATGCTGCACGTGCTGCGCAGCAACTCGCTCGTGCTGGCTCTCCACGCCATGGCCTGCGTGGCCGGCTTCATCGCGGGCAGCTCCCTGCCGCTGCAGGCCGAGCACCACCACGGGCTCTCGCGCTGGGTGCACGAACACGGCGGGCGCCTGGCCATCGGCTTCGTGGTCGCCGCCACCACCTTCTCGCTGAGCGCCCAGGCATATGTGATCGGCCACACGCTCGCCGGCGTGTCGCACTTCCTCGGAGTGTCTCCGGCGCTGCTGCTGCTCGGCGTACTCCCGCATGCCATTCCCGAGTTGATCGCCCTGTTCCTGCCCCTGGCCGCATGGATCATCGCCAGCCGCCGCGGTGAGTGGGAGCAGCTGCTGGCGGCCACCGTGGTGACCGTGGCGATCTCCATCCCCGTGCTCGTGGCCGCTGCGCTGATCGAGGTCTACGTCTCCCCGCACCTGTTCACGGCGCTGACCCACATCCACCCGCCGATCGTCAGGTCGGCGGACGGCTGGCAGGTAGTGGTTCACTGAGTCAGCTGCGCCTCGCCAGCTCGAACGGATCGCCAGCCCCCTCGGGGGCCCGGTCGGCCTGGATGCGCTTACGCTCCGTCAGCAGGGCAGGCTCACCCAGGTAGTAGCGTCCCCGCGTCTGGCCAATCGGCTGCAGCAGCTTCGCGTCGACCAGCGCGCGGAGATCGCGACTGGCGGTCAGGGTCGAGACTGTCTCGGCCGCTGTCAGCTCGACCAGCCGCTTGTAGGTGGAGTGGGTCAGGCGGAAGCCAAATGCCGCCTCGACGAGAGCCCCGGTGCTCCGATCCGGGAGGCCGCGCCGTTTGGCGGTCTCCGAGCACGCTGCGTAGAGCCGCTCGGTCTCCCCGATTCGCCGCAGCTGCGTTCTGGCCTGGTGGTAGTGGGCGGTGAGGCAGAAGCGGAGCCAAGGACGTGCGTCGTGGTGTGGGTTCCAGCTTCCTCGACCGACCTCCCCCAGGACCTCGTAGTAGCGCTCGGTGTTCCGGCCCAGGTACTCCTCGATGCTCGAGAACACGGGCGCCATGATCTGCTCACGTGCGAGAACCAGCGTTTGGAGGGCGCGCGCCATACGGCCATTGCCGTCCCTGAAGGGGTGCACCATCACGAGGTTGAGGTGCGCCATGGCAGCACGGACGAGCACAGGAGCATCGCTGCCTTCCAGCTCCTCGATCGTGCCTGCGATCAGCCTGGGCACCTCCTCGAAGGGCGGCCCTTCATAGACGCGTCGACCGGTCGATTCCCGCACGACGAAGACCTCGCCCGGCCGCCACCGCCCCGGGCTCTTGTCGAGCCGATGCTTCAGCATCATGAAGTGAAGTGACTTGAGCAGACCCTCGTCGACGCGCGCTGCATCGTCCTGCGCAACCTGAAGCACGTAGGTCATGGCATCGCGGTAGCCCCCCAGTGCCAGGCGCGTCTCCTCGTCCGCGGCCAGGGTGGGCTCGTCATCGACTGCCGCCACGACATCGTCGAGGCTCGCGTCGTAGCCCTCGATGCTGTTGGACGCCTGCACCGCACGGGCGAACGCCATACGACGGAGCGTGCCGAACCACCGACGGGGCTCCGGGTCGACGTTGTTGCGCAACTGACCCCGAAGCTCGCCGATCATGCCGAAGACCGCGAGGTCGATTGGCTCGAGCGAGGGTGTTCGGTAGACCGGAGGCATGATAAATGATTATATCATTGCCTCATGGTCCCTTCACTTTGTATAGTGAGGGGTAAGCAAACAAGGAGACCCCGATGGCAGGCACGCTCACCCAGATCACCGACAACAACTTCGACGCCGAGGTGCTCGAGGCCGAGGGTCCAGTGCTCGTGGACTTCTGGGCTCCCTGGTGCGGGCCGTGCCGCGTGGTGGCGCCCGTGCTCGAGCAGATCGCCTCCGAGCGCCCCGACCTGCGCATCGTAAAGCTCGACATCGACGAGAACCCGCAGACGGCGGCGCGCTTCCAGGTCCTCTCGATCCCGACCATGATCCTGTTCAAGGGCGGCCAGCCGGTCAAGACCGTCGTCGGCGCCTACCCCAAGCGCAAGATCGAGCAGGAACTGGAGCCGGTCCTCGCCTAGCGAATCCGCTCGGCCACCCAGGCCATGAACTCGCGCTCGTGGAGCGCTCGGGAGGTCAGCTCCTCGATTGCCCGAGCCGTCCCGCCCAGGCCCTCCGGCGGGTGGGTGAACGTGGCGCCGTTTCGCTCGAGGAACTCGCGCATAACGTCATAGGCGGTTCGCTTGTTGCCGTCGGGCAGCGGGTGGTAGGTGGCGATCCTCGAGCAATAGATCGCCGCCTTCTCGTGCATCGCGGGAAACAGCTCCCGCCCTCCGAAGCCCGTCGCAAACGGGGCCGCCAAGGCCGCCTCGGCGAGATGGATGACGCGGGGGATGCGCGCAAGCTCCTCTGCGGCGATGCCGCAGTGGCTCTCGGAGATGATCAGGAAGTCGCCCAGCTCGATGCGGCGCATCCGCCGACTATATATCGAGTGGTGTCATGGTGGCAGAAATGCAAGATGTCTTGACAGCTATGCAGGGGCCATCTATCCTCAATAATGCAACGCCGGGAAGAAGCTGAATGAATGGACGGGAACATTCCAATGGCAAAGACGATGACATTGCGACTGACCGATGAGCAGGCGGCCACCCTGGATCTCGTCGCGCGCGCCGATGGCCAGACCCTCACCGAGGCCGTGCGCGTGGCAATCGACGCCCACATCGCCGAGCGTCGTCGCGACGAGGGCTTCAAGGAGCGACTGAGGCGCCGGCACGAGCAGGAGCGCGAGCTCTACGAGCGTCTGGCCGACTGAGCGTCAGCCCTGCTCGACGCGCGAGAGGGCGATGTGGAGCTCGAGGCCTTCGATCTCCGTCTGCTCTGAGTAGTCCCTACCGGCGCCCTCGCCCAGGTCCAGGACCAGGGCAAGTGTCTCCCCGACGATGTAGTCACGGTGCGCAGTTGCGGCATCGAGCAGCTCGCTCGCGCCGCCGAGCGTCAGCTCGATCCGGTCCTCGACCTGCAGCCCGGCCGTCTTGCGCGCGTTCTGCACCGCATGGACGATCTCGCGCCCGCGTCCCTCGCGTAGGAGGTCCTCGTCGATCGTGAGGTCGAGCGCCACCGCGTGCGCCCCCTCGCGCTCCACGCTGTAGCCCTCGGGCGCCTTCATGCTCAGCAGCACGTTGTCCGGGGTAAGGCTGTGCTCGCGCTCGCCCACCGCGATCCCAATCGTGCCCCCGTCGCGGAGCGTCTTTGCCACGTGCCCCGCGTCGAGCGCGGCAATCGCCTGCGCCGCCAGCGGCATGTCCTTGCCGAACAGCGGCCCCAACGAGCGGTAGTTGGCCTTGATCTCATAGCTGCCAAGCTCCTCGGCGGCGGCCACGAAGCGCACGCTGCGCACGTTCAGCTCCTCGCGCACCACGTCAGCAAGTCGTTCGATCGCCTCGCGCTCGCGACCGTCTGCCACCACCACCGCCTCGCCAAGCGGCTGGCGCACCTTGATCTTGGCCTTGCCGCGGGCGCCCAGGCCGAGCCTGACCGTCTCCCGCGCCAGCTCCATCGCCCGCTCGAGCTCCTCGTCACGCTTCTCCGCGGTGGGGAAGTCGCACAGATGGACGCTCGCCAGCTCGCCGTCGAGGTTGTCGTAGATCTCATCCGCGATGAACGGGCACAGCGGCGCCAGCAGCTTGGACACCGCCAGCAGGCAGCTACGCAGGGTCTGGAACGCGACGGGGTCGCCATCCCAGAAGCGCCTGCGCGAGCGCCGCACGTACCAGTTGGACAGCTCGTCCACGAGAGCCGCGATCGCCCGTCCAGCCGTGGTGACGTCATAGGCGTCCAATCGCTCCGTGACCAGCTCGACCGTGCCGGCCGTGCGCGACAGCGCCCAGCGATCCAGGTCGCCATCGGGCCCCTCCGCCGGGCCCAGGAGCTGCCCGCTCGCGCCGTCCAGCTCCGCCGCCGAGGCGCCCGCGTAGAGCGCATAGAAGTAGTACGTCGACCACAGCTGCTTGAGGAACAGGCGCACACCCTCGCCGATCGTCTCCGCCGAGAAGCGGTAGCCGTCCCACGGCTGCTTGGACGTGAAGAAGTACCAGCGGAAGGCATCCGCGCCATAGGTGTCGAGGACCTCCCACGGCTCGACCGTGTTGCCTTTGGACTTCGACATCTTCTGCCCGGCCTCGTCGAGGATCAGGCCCAGGCACACGACGTTGCGGTAGGGGGCGTCCTTGGCGAGCAGCGTGGCCACCGCCAGCAGCGAGTAGAACCAGCCGCGCGTCTGGTCCTGGGCCTCGCAGATGAAGTCCGCCGGGAAGCTCACCGCGAACACCTCGCCGTTCTCGAACGGGAAGTGGTGCTGGGCAAACGGCATCGCGCCCGAGTCGAACCACACGTCGATCACCTCAGGCACGCGCTTCATCGCCACACCGCACGCCCTCCCCTCATCATCCAAAACCGGACAGGGGAAGGAGACCTCGTCCACATACGGGCGGTGGTGGTCAGCCAGCTCCGCGCCCGAGCGCTCTGACAGCTCGGCGAACGAGCCCACCACGTGCACGTGGCCCTCGCCGCAGCGCCACACGGGCAGCGGCGTGCCCCAGTAGCGCTCGCGCGAGAGCGCCCAGTCGACGTTGTTCTCGAGCCAGTCGCCAAAGCGCCCGTGCTTGACGTGGGGGGGATGCCAGGCGACGGTCTCATTTGCCGCCAGCAGCTCGTCGCGCAGGCGCGAGGTGGCGATATACCACGACGGTTTGGCGTAGTAGAGCAGCGGCGTCCCGCAGCGCCAGCAGTGCGGGTAGGAGTGCTCATACTCCTGCTGGCGCAGCAACAGGCCACGCGCGTCCAGGTCCGCGATCAGCTCCTCCGTCAGCGCCGGGTCCTTGACGAAGCGGCCCTCATAGGAAGCGCCATCGCGGTCGAGCGGCCGGCTGTCGTAGGTGCCGTCGGGCTTGACCGGGTTGTAGAGGCTGCCCGCCTCCGTGGGATCGAACGGGACGCTCGCGGCGGCTGCGGCCACCCGGTAGTCATCTTCGCCAAAGGCCGGCGCCAGGTGCACGATGCCCGTGCCGTCCTCCGTCGTCACGAACTCATCCGCGAGGATCGGCAGCAGGCCGGGCTCGCGGTCGCTCGCCGCGAAGATCGGTCCGCGGTAGTGCTTGTACCTGTTCACCAGCTCAGCTCCCGAGAAGCGGTCGAGCACCTCCACGCCCTCGCCGAGCACAGCCTCCACTCGCGCCTCCGCCAGCAGGTAGTCCTCGCCGGCAGCCCGCACCAGGGCGTAGGTAGCCGTCGGCGAGACCGCCACCGCCACGTTGCCCGGCAGCGTCCACGGCGTGGTCGTCCACACGAGCAGCTTCTCCGGCCCGTTGCCCACTCCGAGCTTCAAGAACACGCTCGGGTCCACCACGTCCCTGTAGCCCTGGGCCACCTCGTGCGAGGACAGCGTGGTCTCACAACGCGGGCAGTAGGGCACGACCTTGTGACCCTCATACAGCAGGTCGCGCTCGGCGATCTGCGACAGCGCCCACCACACCGACTCGATGTACGTCTCGTCGAGCGTCCTGTAGGCGTGCTCGAGATCCAGCCAGAAGCCGATCCGCTCGGTCAGCCGGTCCCACTCCTCCAGGAAGGTGAAAACGGACGCGCGGCACTCCGCGTTGAAGGCCTCGATTCCCACCTTCTCCTCGATTTCAGACTTGTGGGTGATGCCCAGCTTCCCTTCCACCGCGATCTCCACCGGCAGGCCATGGCAGTCCCAGCCGCCCTTGCGCTCCACCCGGTGCCCGCGCATCGTCTGAAAGCGCGGGTAGACGTCCTTGAACACGCGCGAGAGCACGTGGTGGGAGCCCGGCGGTCCGTTGGCCGTCGGCGGGCCCTCGTAGAAGACCCACTGCTTCGCACCCTTGCGATTGCGCAGCGACTCGGCGAACACGTCGCGCTCGCGCCAGCGCTCGAGGATCTCCAGCTCCAGCGCCGGCAGGTCCTGGCGGGGGTCGACCGGGCGCGGTGGAACCAGAGGGTGTCGCACGGGCGAGCTCACGGGGGCCATTCTGGCAGGCGCACCATGCGCCCCGCCGGCCGTGGCTGGAAGCGAGCCTTGCTCGTCGCAAGCTACGAAGGCCTGGCCCCGGCCCCCCACGAGAGCTTCGCCAGCACGTCTCGTAGCGCCGGGTCCGCCCGCTCGTACAGGCGGGTCCGGTTGTCGGCCACGAGCAGACCCTCCTGAGCGCCCTGGCAGAACGTGCCGGCGCGATCCCACCTGTCGTGATCGAAGGCCTCGCCCGAGCCGTCCACCACGAGCGTTCGCAAGCCCAGAGCCTGCACCTGGCGGGTGATGCTGTGCCTGCCGCTCTCGAGTTTGAGCGTGTCGAGCTTGCCCCCGATCGATCCCAGCCGCAGCCGCTGGAGCGTGCGGGCGGAGATCATGAAGGCGTTCGTACGCAGGTGGTGCGCAGGGAAGCGTTCCTGCTCGACCAGCAGTCGCACCGTGCTCGCACGCGCCGCCAGCGCCTCTCGTGCAGTCCTGCGTCCGCGCGCCGCCTGCTCGGGAATCAGACCCAGCAGGCGTTTGCGGACCTCGCGGGCGGACGGCAGACGGCCGCTGTATGCGCTGGGCAGCCCCAGCGAGTAGGCGATCCACGACCAACTGCTGGCCCACGAGCCGGTTGCGCCGACGAGCCCAGCCTGTGGCAGGGCGAGCGCCGCGTCCAGCTTTGCCAGCCAGCCATCGACCAGCGGCGCGCTGAAGGAGTTCAAGAAGCAGTAGCGGCTCCTGTGGAGGGCGGCCGCCGCGGCGAAGTAGGCGCCGAGGTCGAGTCCCGTGTCCTCGAGCAGGACGAGTTGCGGGTCCAGGAAGGCAAGCTCCCCAGTGGCCGCAGACGCCTCGCGCATGGAGCCGAAGCCCTTCATGGCGAGCACCAGCTCGCAGTCCACGCCGGGTGGGTGGCGGCGGACGGCCTCAGCGAAGGCGTGCAGCGGCTCGGGACCGTTCGCGGCCCTGACCAGGTAGATCAAGCAGGGCCGGTGCTCAGGCTGCGCGGCGGGCATACACGGCTCGGCGCATGGCGAGCGAGGCGAGGAAGCCGATGTCCCGGTCGAGGCAGTCCGCGGGTGGCGGGGGAAGCCGGGGAGCGGTTCGCCCGCCTCGCCAGCCCGCCACACGGCCTTTGAGGGCGGCCAGATCGCGTGAGACGACGAGGTCGCCGACTATCACCGCCGCCTCCGTCGCCAGGGCTCGAGGGGCGGTGCGCCCGCGCAGCAGCCCATAGCGACGCAGCATGTACCCGCGCCCGAAGCCGGCTTGACGGCGCTGCCACGCCGAGCGATACCCGTGCGTGGCCGAGCCCACGTGCACACCCGCGGCATTGGGTTCGGCCACCGACTTCCAGCCCGCGATCCGCAGCCGCAGCGCCAGGTCGAAGTCCTCCATGTAGGCCGTGATCGCTTCATCCAGGCCACCCATCTGCTCCCAAGCCGTCCGACGGTAGGCCCCCGCCGACCCGCCCGGCCCCATCAGCGCGGGCCTGGTCTCGCCGGCCCGGTCCGCGGGGAGTCCCTGCAGACGGGGAAAGCCGGCCAGAACCGGGTCGGCAGCGAGGCCCATGCCGTCGATGATCTCTCCCCCCGGTCTCAGCATCAGCGACGCCACCGATCCAACAGCCGGATCTGCGAGCGGGGCCACCAGGCGCTCGAGGAAATCCGGGCGGCAGTCCACGTCGTTGTTCATCAGCACCACGATCTCGCCCGAGCCCGCGGCGACACCGCGATTGCACGCTTCGGGGAAGCCCCGGTTCTCGTCGAACGCCAGCAGGTCAACGTCCGGCCACTCGCTGCCAAGACGCGCGCGCGTCTCGTCGGTGGAGCCGTTCTCCACGACGATCACACGATGGTCGACCGTTTGGGCGCGGAGATGACGTAGGCAGCTGTCGGTGAGGTCATAGCGGTTGTACGCCACGATCACCACGTCGATCGACGCCGGCATGCAATCAGGGTAAACAGCGGCGCCGTGCGCCGGTATGTATCGATCATCTGGAGGCATCGCGCTCGGCGGTATCGCTCGTCCGAGGCGTGTCCATGTGTCTGACTCTGCATGCGCAGGTAAACCGTCGCCCGGCATCGGGAGTGGGAGACGAACTTGTTAAGTCCAGGGCATGTCACCGACGCACGCGAACCAGGCCGCCGGAGCGGAATTCTGGCATGAACACTGCAGTGAAATCGGTGTCGGCGTCCGCCAATCGGATGGCTCCCATTCCCCGAGTGGTGACAGTTGAGACTTGGCGATTGGCCGCTGGTAGCTTGCAGCCCATGCTGTTCCCGCGCACCAGTCTCACCACGCGCACGACGTGCCGGGTCTGCGGTTCATCGGAGCTCGTGCCCGTGCTTTCCCTCGGCGACCAGTTCATCGCCGGTGCCTTCGCCGAGCCGGGAGGCGAGCAGCCCGTCTCGCGCCGAATACCGCTCGAGCTCGTGCGCTGCGACATGACGCGCAGCGAGCAGGGCTGCGGGCTGGTGCAGCTGCGTCACACGGTTCCAGGGGCGATTCTCTATCGCTCCTACTGGTACCGCAGCGGGGTGAATCGAACCATGACGCGCAACCTGCACGAGATCGCCGCGCAAGCGGAGGAGATGGCCGAGCTGCACCCGGGGGACCTGGTGATGGACATCGGCTGCAACGACGGCACGCTGCTCGACGGCTACAGCACCTCCGATTTGAAGTACCTCGGCTTCGACCCCTCGGACGTGAGTCGCTACGCGACCGAGAAGGGCTATGAGGTGGTGCGCGACTTCTATTCGGCCGAGCACCTGGCCCAACGCCACGTCGACCGCAAGGCGCGGATCGTCACCAGCATCGCCATGTTCTACGACCTCGAGTACCCCTGCGCGTTCGTCGATGAGGTCGCCCAGGCCTTGGCCGACGACGGCGTGTGGGTGATGGAGCTTCACTACCTGCCGTCGATGCTCGACATGAACCAGTTCGACGCCATCGTGCACGAGCACCTCGAGTACTACTCGCTGGCCGTGATCGAGCGGCTGCTCGGGGAGGCCGGGCTGCGAGTGGTGAGAGCCGAGCTCAACGAGATCAACGGTGGCTCGGTCAGGCTGTTCATCCGCCCGGCGGCCAACTTCGCCCCCGAGGGCGAGGACGCCGAGCAGCTCCAGCGGCTGCGTGTGCGCGAGTTCGAGATGGCGCTCGATGCCCCCGAGCCCTACGTGCGCTTCGCGAATGCGGCAGAACGGGTCCGCAAGGATCTCGTGGCACTGTGTCGCGAGCTCGTCGAGGAGGGGAAGGTGATTCACATCTACGGCGCCTCGACCAAGGGCAACACGATCCTGCAATACGCGGGCATCGATTCGACGCTCGTCCCCTACGCCGCCGATCGCAACCCCGACAAGCACGGATCGGAAACGATCGGCACGCAGATACCGATCATCGGCGAGGAGGAGTCGCGGGCAATGGAGCCCGACTACTACCTCGCGCTGCCGTGGCACTTCCTCGACGAGTTCCTCGACCGCGAGCGCAGCTTCCTCGACCGTGGCGGCCAGTTCATCGTTCCCATGCCCGAGGTTCGGGTGGTCTCGGGGATGACCCACGGTCGCGTCGTATCCCACGCGGACGCCCAGTAGGAGGCGCTCAGCGAATGCGTGTCGGACTCCTCACCACCTGGAACACCCGCTGTGGCATCGCCGAGTACTCGCGTCACCTGGTGAAGGCGCTACAGCGCCAGGGCGGGGTCGAGGTGACGGTGCTCAGCTCACGCAACTACGGCGAGCGGGCCGTCGGCGACCCGGAGGAGTGGGTGGAGCCGGCGTTCGACGTCCAGGTGTGGCACCCCCAGCACAGGTTCGGCCTCGACGTGGAGGCGATCCTCGAGCGAGATCTCGACGTGCTCCACGTCCAGTACAGCAACCTCTTCTACGATCGCGGCCGCCTGATCGAGCTGCTGCGCCGCTTTCGCGGAGTCACCGCCCTCACCTACCACGACAAGGCCGTGGGCCTGGGGTTCCCCTACGACCTGCTCGACCTGCTTTACGCGCACCGCCCCGATGTGGGCGTGGGTCCGCGGCGGCTGATTCCGCAGGGCATCGATCTGCGGCGACCCGTGGTAAAGACCTTCGGACTCGGCAAGTCGCGGTTGGACATAATCGGCGCCATCTGCGAGCGCAACGGCTGGGACTTCCAGCACAGCTTTGGTGAGGACCGCTGGCTGGAGAGCGAGGAGCTGTTCGCCTGGCTGCGCGACTCAGACGCGATCGTGCTCTGGTACGACGACGATCACCGTTCCGGCGGCAGCGCCGGCGCGCCGCTCGCGATCGGCACCCGCCGTCCCGTGTTCGTCAACGACACCGAGTGGTTCCGTGACTTGCCTGAGCACACCTCGAACCTGCACAAGCTCCACTCTCCCGAGGAACTGGAGCTGGCGCTGCGCGAGCTGCTCACCGACCCTTATGCCGAGAGTCGAACTTGGGATCGGGTCGCCGGCACGCTGCTGGCGGACTTCCGCCGCGTGCTCGAGCGCGCCCCCGTACGCCGTCCGAGAACGTGCGACCCGGTCCGCGGACGCGTGTTCACCACCCTCGACCACAAGCCGCTGCGGCGCATGCTGCGCCAGGTCAAGTCGCTCGCGACTTGACGCTCGAGAGCCTCAGTACCACCCTGGCCGCCAATCGAGCCTGTAACGCATTGGCTCTTGGCGCCGGCGCAGAGGCCTTGCAGGCACGCCGCCCACGATTGTGTAAGGCGCCACGTCAGAGGTGACCAGGGCGCCTGCTCCTACGATGGCGCCCTCACCCACGCGGACCCCAGGCAGCACCAGCGTGCGCATGCCGATCCAGCAGTGGTGCTCGAGGTGTATAGGCGCAAGCCGCGCCGCGAACCGCGGGCTGTCGGGGACGTGGGTGGCGCTCAGTAGCGCGGCTTCACGCGAGAGGCTCACGTCGTGCTCGACTCGGATCCCGCCGCGAGCATCGATATAGCAGCGCTGCCCGATCGTGCTGCGTGCGCCCATCGAGAGCCTTTGTCCAAGCCACATCTCCACGCCGAGAGACACATGTGCACTGGAGAGCTCGTCGAAGCCCACGCCCAGTGCCGCATATGCGCGCATCCTGACGCCCACCAGCGGGATCCTGTTGACCAGGTGGTTCAGCAGGTAGTCCGGATCGGGGACTGCACCGGAGCGGGCCAACTTGATCAGGGCATCTCTGGCTCTCACCCTGAATGCGGATTTACAATGGCTGGGCGTCGGCAAAGCAGTGTTTCCCACGCGCTCTCAGCGCATCTGGATTGTCCCATGTCATGCGCTCGCATCGGAGGCCTTCAGCCGTGCACGCCGCCTCCACTCTCGGGTCGCGGTCACGGCAACGATCGCTATCAGGGCCAGTGTCGCCAGGATGCTGATGATCCAAGCCGCGACCAGGGTTGCGCTGTGCGCGGTTTCCACAGTTACGTGCACGGGCCCGGTCCCGTTGTGTTCGCGGCGCACCACGACGTTGTATTTGTCACTGTGGCCGACGCGAGCCAAGCCTGATATGCGAACAAGGTAGGGACCGCCCTCGATGTTCGTTTCAATCGGTTCCAGGCCAGGAGGAACGTTGACCCAGGCGCTGAAGCGGTCACCATGCACACGGCTGGGATCTATCTGCAGCAGACGGTGGGGCGCCACCTTCACGACAGGGGAGTGCACATCGTCGTATGAGGACCAGTCGTACCAGCTGCGGGGGGGTTCGTGAGGGCTAACAAGAGCCTTCTGGCGATTTGAGTAGGACCCCAAGGCGAACATCGTTTCCGGTACCCAAAGCTGCCATACGCAGAGCCCAACGCTGATTGCTGAGACAGCCGCAAGGGCAGCACGCAGGAGGTTGCCGATGGCTCTCGATGCCTGGTTTGCGCTGGTACGTTGGAGTGCCAGGGCGCTCACGAGTACGAGTGCGCCAACGCCGTAGAAGACATAGGTCACAAGCCGGTATGGGAACTGGACCTCGTTGAGCGGATAGGGCACCGATTGCCAGGGCACAGCGATGATGAGGAGCAGGATAAAAAGGATGAGCGCCGCAAAAGCGGACCACGCTCGGCGAAGCGGGCCGTCGAGACCGCGGCGCCACACGAGGAAGCCCCCGGCGAGGACCCCCCACGCCAGGAACCAAACTGGCGCCTGGACGAACAGCGCCGGCGTCGTAGACCTAACGGGCACATGGCGGAAGGGATCAAGGAGTACACCAGGTGTGTCAAAGATGGCGTCTTCGTGGGTGACAGGGTCGTGGCTGGAGGCGTACACATATCGCGCATAGCCCAAATCGGGGATCAGAAACCAGGCATTGACGGCAAGGCTGAGCAGGCCGAGACCGCCGACCTTGATCAGCCGTCGAAGCGGGAGCCGGCGCGGCGCACCAAACGAGAGCCACAGAACCGCGGCCCCCACCACCAGGATGATCGTGCCCCACTCCAGTGTGATGTTGTGACTGCCCGTGAACACGACTGCCGAGGCAGCGAACACGAGGACCGGCCCAGGTCGCCACGCAGGCGCTCTCACGAGCAGGAGGCCCCCAGCGAGCATAGGTGCGATCGCGGAGGTTGCCATCAGCTCCGGCCACGCACTTCTGCCGTAGATGTTCGATATGTAGTAAGCACTCGTCACGACGACGAGCGGGGGCAAGTGGCTCAACCAACGACGCAGCCCAAGCTGATGGCTGAGTGAGAGCATTCCGCCGTAGCACGCGGCGATCGCCAGCGTCGTCACAGCGATGAAGATCAACGTCGGATGTTCTCCCAGGATCTGACCCAGCACACCCACGCCCGCGTACAGCGTGCCTCCATAGAACGCAAAAAACGGGCAGAAGACGCCGATGCCTTCGGCGTTGATGAAGTAGCTCGGATGCCCAGCTTCGATGAATGCCCGTCCGGCGGCCCACGTTAGCCAAAGGTGGTTCGTGAAGTCCAGCGAGAAGCCGGAATCGGTCACCAGCATCGGTGCCGCGACTGCCAGCACGACGCACGCCATTATCGCCGGGTCGGCCCACCTCGGCCATGTCCTGCTCCGGCTGTTTGCTCTCGGAGCCGCGCTCACGGTCAGACGTGTCTGGTAACGACGCAGGGTGGCGGCAGTGGTGGGCGCAGTGAGCTGGCTCGGCCCGGCCGATCCGTGACGAGCATGTGCTGTGCGCTGAGCGCGTTTTCTGTTAGCGCGGGAAGTCATGTCGGCCTGGCTGAGCGACGAAAGACGCAAAGCGTAATTCGCTGGCAGATTCCGTCCAAGGTGGCGTTCTGGATTGAGGTGGGCGACCCTCTCGCGTGAGCAGGGAAGGAAGGGGCCAAATCGCGTTCTCCCAGCCAACGCAAAGATTCTGGGCAGTGGATCCACCTAGCTACGCCTATAGCGGGAAGGTCGAGATGGCACGGTAGATCCGTGAGCCTGTCTCCGATTTCAGGTGTTTGCGGCCGTGAGCTTCGCGGTGCAACCTCGTGGAGGCTGCGCCTACGATGAGAGCGTGCGCCTGCGTCTCTACCACCACAGCGACGGCGCCCGTGTGGCTTACCGCGAGCTCGGCGCCGGTCCGCCGCTGGCACTGCTGCACTCGGGCCTGCTCTCGCACAAGGAGCTCGAACCCGCCGTCGAGCAGCTGTCCGACCGCTTCCGGGTGGTGCTGCCCGACCTGCCCCTCCACGGCGACTCCGAGGATCGCCCGCGCCACCCCTACACGCTCGACTGGTTCGCCGAGGTGCTCGGCGGCTTCGCGGCCGAGGTCCTGGGACCGAGGCCGATGCTCGCCGGCCACGACGCCGGCGCCGAGATCCTCATGCACGCTGTGGCGCGCGGCCAGGTGAGCCCGTCGCGTCTGGTGCTCATGCCCAATCGTCTGCACGTCAAGCCCGCCGGCGAGCGAGCGCGCGCGTCGTGGCGCCTGGTCACGAGCGCCGCCGCCGTACCGGGGCTCGACGGCCTGCTCTCCTACGGCGTGCGGGGGGTGTTCACACCCGAGCGAGGCATGCGCCTCTCCGCTCGCGGCAATCCCGCCGCCGCCGATCTCGTGCGCCATGCGTTTGCCGACGTTGCCGGCAACTCCAGCCTCGCACGCTCCTGGGCCAAGGCGGCGCGAAGCTGGCCGCGCGGGGCGCAGACGCAGCTGCTCGAGCTCTACCCGCGGCTGGAGATGCCAGTGCTGCTGCTGTGGGCCGACCAGGACCGCCTGCACCCGCTGGCCGGCGCCGAAGAGGCGCTGCGGCTTCTGCCCCGAGGGCAACTGCGGGTGCTCGAGAGCACGGGCTTCCTCATGGCCTACGACGACCCCGTCGGGCTCGCGCGTGAGCTGGCGGCCTTCTGCGGATAGGTAGGGTCCCGGGTTCGAAAACGGATACGAGCCTGAGCAAAGGAGAGCCGATGCCGGACAAGCAGCTGTGGGGCGGGGAGACCGCCAAGGCCGTGGAGAACTTCCCCATCTCCGGCGAGACCGTGCCGATCTCGGTGATCCACTGGCTGGCGCGCCTGAAGGGGGCAGCGGCAGCCGTCAACGGCGAGCTGGGCCTGATCTCGAAGCGCAACGCGACACAGATAGAGAAAGCCGCGCGTGAGATAGCCGCCGGCAAGCACGACGAGCAGTTCCCGATCGACGTCTTCCAGACGGGCTCGGGCACCTCCACCAACATGAACGCCAACGAGGTCATCGGTGCGCTGGCTGGCGAGAGCGTTCACCCCAACGACCACGTCAACTTCGGCCAGTCCTCCAACGACGTGTTCCCCTCGGCCGTTCATCTCGCCGCCCTCGACGTCGCCCAGAACGAGCTGCTGCCCGCACTCAAACAGCTCGAGCGCTCGTTCGCGAAGAAGGCCAAGAGCTTCCAGAACGTGGTCAAGGCGGGGCGCACGCACCTGATGGACGCCGTGCCCGTCACCCTCGGACAGGAGTTCGCCGGCTACGCCGCCCAGATGGCGCTCGGACAGGAGCGTGTGCAGGCAGCGCTCGTGCACGTCGGGCAGATCCCGCTCGGAGGCACCGCCACCGGGACAGGCCTGAACACGCACGCGCGCTTCGCGGAGAAGGTGCGGGCGCGGTTGAAGAAGGAATCGGGCCTCAAGCAGATCGCCGCGCCGCTGGATCCGTTCGAGGCGCAGGCCAATCGCGACGCGCTCGTGGAGCTCTCGGGGGCTTTGAAGGTCGTGGCAGTGTCGCTGACAAAGATCGCCGGAGACCTCGCGCTGATGGGCTCGGGGCCGCGGGCCGGTATCGGCGAGATCTTCCTGCCCGAGTTGCAGAAGGGCTCATCGATCATGCCCGGCAAGGTGAACCCTGTGCTGCCCGAGGTCGTGCTGCAGGTCTCGGCACAGGTCATCGGCAACGACACAGCCATCACCGTAGGCGGCCTGCAGGGGCAGTTCGAGCTGAACGTGCGCATCCCGCTGATCGCGCGCAACCTGTTGCAGTCGCTGAAGCTGCTGTCGAGCGCCTCGCGCGCGTTCGCCGAGAAGTGCGTCGACGGAATCCAGGTGAACAAGGCCGGGACCGAGGCCTCGGCCGGGGCGACCCTGGCCGTGGCCACCGCGCTGAATGGCGCGATCGGCTACGACAAGGCGACGGTGATCGTCAAAAAGGCCACCGCCTCCGGGCGTCCGCTGCGGGATGTGGCGCTCGAGGAGGGCGTCGATGCCAAGCTCTACGACGAGACGATCGACCTGCGAAAGATAGCGCGGGGGAACAAAGCGTAGGAGGGGTCAGTGAGCTTGCATAGCAGCGGCACTCGAGTCCGGGCGGCGGTCGCTGCGCTGCTGGCGGTCACGGTCGCGTTGGTCGCCTTCGGCTCCTCTGCCGAGGGCACAACATCGACCACGGGCAAGCCCGTGACCCCTGCGCCGGTGGCTCGCCCTGGCTGCGGGCCGCTGGCCGGGCACGTGCTGGCCAACTCGGCCGGCGAAGTCGCAACCCGCATCTACGGTGGTGAGCTGTCGGGCTCCGAGACGCGCAGCGACCAGCACCAGGTCGAAAGCTACGCGCCGCTGCTCGAAGCCGTGAGCTCAGGCAGCAGCGCAGCCGTCGAATCCGCGGTCACGACCCTCGTCTACTCGCACACGCACATCGTGCGCCTGCGCATCACCAAGGGCTCGAGCGTGCTCGCCGACGTGGGCGGCCCCTACATCATCGCCCCCGTCGGCGGGTCGCTGCGGCTGAACGGGCGCACGATCGCCCACTACGTCCTCTCCGTCCAAGACGACCTCGGCTATGTCAAGCTCGTGACGCGCTTCCTCGGCGTGCCGATCCTGCTGCGCGTGGGCTCACAGCAGCTGCCGATCGAAGGGACACTCACGCCTGGTCCCGCGAGCGTTCCTGCCAACGGCCCAGTCACCTACGAGCACGTGCTCTACCAAGCCTTCTCCTTCGGGGCGCGCTCCTTCCCCGGCGGACCGCTGCGGGTGTCTCTGCTGGCGCCCGTGCCCAAGTCACTCTCCGCTGAGACGTGCGCGGCGATCAAGAGCGGCGAGCTGGGCCGCGCCGCGCTGAGGATCGCCCAGCGCTTCACGCTCACGCCCTCGAGCTTCTCCACGTACGTCAAGTTCGTGGGGACGCTCACACACGGGCTGCTCTACATCCGCTTGGGGTCAAAGCAGCTGGCTGGTTCCACGCCGCGGGGACCCGCGAAGTTGCCGAACAGCGGCTCGGTCAAGTATCGCGGCAGGACGTATGAGGTGTTCTCGTTCAACGCAACCAGCTCGGTTGGTGCCGTGCGCATCTATCAGCTGGTCTCGCCCTAGCGCTGCTCAGCCCTCAGGCAGCGCCCTGAACAACCGCGCCACAGCTCCCACGGCCGGCTTGGCCTGCCCACCGTAGGTGAACAACCCCTTCTGGTTCAGCCCTTCGATCAGCCTCACGTTCGGCAGCACGCCGTGGATGGAGCCGCCCTCGAAAGTGGGCGTGAGGGGGTAGTCGCGTAGCACCCACACGAACATCGCAGAGAGCTTGGCGTCGGCCTGGTACACGGCGATGTGCTCGCCCAGCAGCCGCGCCTGGAAGGAGTAGCTGCCGGGTGCGCCTGAGGGGTTGAGCGTGTTCGATTCGGCCCCGAACTCGCTGACCACGAGCACCTTGCCGGCGAACGTTCGCTCCATCGCGCTCAGCCGGGCGCGCATCGCCGACTCCAGCTGCGCCGGCGTGTCGCGCGGGTAGTCATACCAACCCGAGTAGTCCGTCTCGGCGATGGCATCCGCGCCCGCATACAGCGCGCCGGCGTTCTGCGGGGGATGATCGCCCCACACGTCCACGGCCACCATCCGCGTGGGGTCGTTGGCGCGTAGCCAGCGCGAGAGGTTGCGCACATAGCTGACCTCGGCGCTGTCGCGGCCGTTGCCGGCGACCTCGTCCACGAGGTTCCAGGCGAAGATCGAGGGGTGAAGCTCGGCTGCGAGCACAGCTGTGCGCGCCTGCTGTTCGGCCGACGCGAGCTGGCTCGGCGAGCTCGAGTACCAGTTGCCGGCTCCTTCCACGGGCCCCACGCCCTGCCACACGAGGATCCCCGCGGCGTCCAGGCGTTCGAGCAGGGCGGGGTCGAGCGGATGCTGGGCGCGGGCAGCATTGGCGCCGGTTGCCTTCAGCTCGCTCACGATCGTGGCCTCGTCGCTCGGCGTGAGCGCATCGCCGTGGCCGCGTGCGTCCTCCTGGATCGTCGCGCCGTGCAGGTGCAGGAGCGCGCCGTTGAGGTACACGTGCCCACCGTGCCAGCTCAACTGGCGCAGCCCGATCCTGGCCGTGTAGCTGCTCTCACTGCCCACGGCCAGGCTCAGCTGATACAGGCTGGGGCTCGCCGGCGACCACAGCGCCGCTTCGGGGACCGTGGCGGTGGCGCTCGCGACCGTCGACTGGCCATGAGCGAGCACCAGCGGGGCGAAGCTCAGAGGGATGCTCTGGGTGGCGTGCGTGAGCGAGCCTTCGGGCGTGATCGTGCGGGCCGGCCCGTGGTTGCGCACCTGCACGCTCACCTTCACCGTCGCGGGGCCGGCTGCCCCCGAGGCCAGCGTCGTCTGCACGGTCGGGCTCGACAGCTCCGAGAGGCCGATCGGGCGCACTTCCACCTCGCCGTTCAGGCCACCCCAGTTGAACCACGTGCGGTGGAATCCTTCCGTCGACTGCTGAGCCGGGTTGCGCCAGTCGATGCGCACTACCACGGTGTGCGTGCCTGCCTGCAGCTTGCGGCGCAGCTCGAAGGGGAGATAGGAGCCCTTGTGGGAGCCGAGCGTGTGGCCGTCGACCCACACCGTGGCCTGGAAGTTCGCCGAGTGGAAGTCCAGCGCGTATTCGCCGCTCTGAGGGGCTTCGAACGAGGTCCTGTACCACGCCACCGAGCCTTCGTAGTTGCGCGTGCCGCTGGATCCGGCATAGGCGTTCGGGTTGACGTCGTTGGGCACGCTCACCGAGCGCCCGCTGAACGAGCCGCGCTGCCAGCCGAGCGAGGCCCCGCGGTCGCTTGGATCGGAGCGGAGCGTCCAGCGCGTCAGCGGGGTGCGCCCGCCCGGGCCTTCATATATGAGCGGCTGCGCCGCCGCGGAGTTCGCGAGGCGAGGCATGGGAGCTGTGGAGGCCGCCGAGGCGACCGCCGCGGCCACGACCGCGCACAGCAGCGCGGCGATCAGGATCGGCTTCTTCATGGCGCGGGGACGGCGGGCTCGGGGGTGCTCGCGAGCAGACGCCCCAGCAGGGCGCGCGCGCCCCCCTTGGACAGAGGCTCGTTGAGGTTGCCGCACTTCGGCGACTGCACGCACGAGGGGCAGCCGCTGGCGCACGGGCACTCGGAGATCAGGCGGTGGGCATCGGTGCACAGCTCCTCGAAGCGGGCGAAGGCCGTGCGCGTGATCCCGATGCCACCGGGGTGTCCGTCGTAGATGAAGATCGTGGCCCTGCCCGTCTGGGGGTGGTAGTTGGTCGACAGGCCGCCGATGTCCCAGCGGTCGCACATCGCGATCAGCGGCAGCACAGCGATCTGGGCGTGCTCGGTGGCGTGCAAGGACCCCAGCAGCGCCTCCAGCGGCACGGTCTCCGAGTCGGCCAGCTCGTGGGCGTCCAGCTCGAACCACAGCGCCTGGGTGCTGAAGCTAGTCGAAGGCAGGTCGAGGGCCACGATGTCCACCTGCGCGTGGTCCTGGAGACGGCGGCGCTGGTAGGCGAGGACTGTGTCCGTGACGCTGACCTCGCCGAAGGACAGCGTCACGCCGAGCGTCTCACGGCGATCGAGCAGGCGCACGATCTCCGTGTCAGTGACCGACTTGGGCTGCGTGTACCAGTCGCCGTCGAAAGGGCTGACCAGCGCGCGCCTGCGCTCGAGGTCCAGTTCGCGCACCTCATAGGAGCGCCCCAGGTGCATGTACACGGCACCCTCATGGATCGTCGAGTGCGCTCGCGCCGCCTCGGTGGAGCCGAGCACCTCACCCGAGGACACATCGACGATGGCAAAGCTCTCAGCCGAGGCCGAGCGCAGCGACACATCGGCCGCCGGGTAGCCGCCCCCCTCGCGCGGCACATAGGCGCCCGCCGCGATCGCCGCCCCACCGCGGCGACGCAGGGAGCCGGCGCTCACGAGCTGTTCGGCGTGGGTCTCCCAGCGCGGCCCGAGGAACTCTCCGTCGCCGCCGTCCAGCGGGCCCTCGTGGGCCGCGCAGAGCAGGTGCGCTTGGTAGATCAGCGCGTTCTCGTGGTCGAGGATCGCCGCCTCCACAGGGCGGTCGAGGAAGTCTTCGGGGTGGCGGCAGAAGAACTGATCGAGCGCGTCCTCGCCAGCCACATACACCGCCAGGCCACGCCCGCGCCTGCCGGCCCGCCCCCACATCTGGCGCAGCGAGGCGACAGTGCCGGGGAACGTCACGACCACCGCCGCATCGAGCTCGCCGATGTCGATCCCCAGCTCGAGCGCGTCCGTGGTGATCACCGCGCACAGCTCGCCCCGCATCAACCGGCCCTCCAGCTCGCGCCGCTGCTGGGGGGTGTAGCCGGCGCGGTAGGGGACCACCAGCTCAGCCAGCGCCGGATCGGTGGTTTCGAGATCCTGCTTCACGAGGCGTGCCAGCACCTCCACGCCCTTGCGCGACTTCATGAAGCAGATCGTGCGCGCGCCGTCGCGCACCAGACGGGCCAGCAGCTCGGCGGCCTCGCCGAGCGCCGAGCGGCGCGCGCCGAGCTTCTCGTCCGTCAGCGGCGGGTTCCACACCGCGATCCGCCGCTGCGGCGCCGGCGAGCCGTCCTCGTCGATCAGCCGCACGTCCTCCAGGCCCGTCAGCCGCTCGGCCAGCTCCTGCGGGTTGGCGATCGTGGCCGACGTCAACAGGAAGCGAGGCGCCGTGCCGTAGGCCGCTGCGATGCGCCTGAGCCTGCGCAGCACGTTGGCCACGTGCGAGCCGAACACGCCGCGGTAGACGTGGGCCTCATCGATCACCACCATCTCCAGGTTGGAGAAGAACGCCCCCCAGCCGCCGTGGTTGGGCAGGATGCCCATGTGCAGCATGTCGGGGTTGGTGAGCACCACGTTGGCGCTCTTGCGGACCTGGGCGCGCTCCTCGCGCGGGGTATCGCCGTCGTAGATCGCCGGGCGCACGCGCTTGGTGAGGCCAAACGCGTTGAGGGCACGCGATTGGTCCTGGGCGAGCGCCTTCGTGGGGTAGAGGTAGAGCGCGCGCGCCTGCGGCTGTTCGCAGAGCACGTGGAGGGTGGGCAGGTTGAAGCACATCGACTTGCCCGACGCCGTGCCCGTGGTCACGATCGTCGGACCCTCCACGGCAGCCTCCAGGGCCTGCACCTGATGGGAGTAGAGGCGCTCGATGCCCATCCCGGCGAGCGCCGCCGCGACCTCGGGATGTAGCGCCGAGGGGACGTCCACCAGGCGAGCCCTGCCCGGTCCTTCGCGCGCCTCGCGCACCAGTCGCCCGTCCTCGAGCCCTGCATCGAGCAGGGCGCTCCACGGCTCGGTTTTGCGGTCCAGTGCCAAGGACTTGAGATAGTAGAGGCGATGCCTGCAGCCGACGCCGAGCGCTGGGCCCAAGCCCGCTCCTTCCACCATTCCCTGTATCCCGCCGAGCGGATCGCCGCCGAGCGCGAGCAGTCCATCTCCGTGTGCCTGCCCGCGCGCGAGTGCGCCGCGACGATCGCGCCGATCGTCGCAGAGCTGGTGGCGCTGCGCGAGGCGGGGGTGGTGGACGAGATCGTGGTGCTCGACGCCGCCTCCACCGACGGCACGGCCGAGCTCGCCCGGCAGGCCGGGGCGGAGGTGTGGCAGGAGGCGGAACTGGTGCGCGAGCACGGCCCCGTGCTGGGCAAGGGCGATGCGATGTGGCGCGCGCTCTCGCGGCTGAGCGGCGAGCTCGTGTGCTTCCTCGACGCCGACACCGAGGGCTTCTCGGCGCACTTCGCAACGGGGCTGCTCGGGCCGCTCGTGTGCGAGGAGGGCGTGTCGTTCGTCAAGGCCTTCTACCGCCGCCCGCTCGGGGAGGGGAGCGAGGGCGGCGGGCGCGTCAACCACTTGATGGCGAGGCCCGCCCTGGCGCTGTTCTACCCCGAGCTCGCCGGCATGCGCCAGCCGCTGGCCGGCGAAGTGGCGGCGCGGCGGGAGCTGCTCGAAGCGGTCCCGTTCGCCACCGGCTACGGCGTGGAGGTGGCGATGCTGATCGACGTCTGGCAGCGCTTCGGCCTCGAGGCCATGGCCCAGGTCGACCTCGACGAGCACCGCCAGCGCCATCAATCCCTGGAGGCGCTCTCGCCGATGGCCGCCACGGTGCTCGCCACCATCGCCAGGCGGGTTTCGAGGGAAGGGCGGCTGCAGGACGTCGAGCTCGACGCCGGGCCCGTCGAACGGCCGCCGCTGGCGCAGGTGGGCGCCACATGAGCGTTGCCGGCCCTGCCTCCGTGCGGCCGCGCTGCCTGTATCTCGACCTCGACGGGACGCTGCTGGGCGCGCGGGCGTCGATGCTCCACGACGGCGAGGGGAAGGTGAGCATCGACGGCATCAGGGCCGTGCAGGCCTGTCTGCGCGCGGACGTCGAGGTCGTGCTGATGTCCGGTCGCCGCCGGGCCCAGCTGTTCGAGGACGCGCGCATGCTCGGGCAGAGCTCGTACATCTTCGAGGCCGGCGCTTGCGTGGTGCTCGAGGGGGAGGAGCACTGGCTGACGGGCGATCTGATGCCGGGCGAGCTGAGCATCGCCGAGCAGATCGAACGCTCGGGTGCACCCGAGCTGCTGCTCGAGCAGTACCGGGGGCGCCTGGAGTACCACGACCCGTGGCACGTCGAGCGCGAGGTCTCACACCTCTTCCGCGGGCTGGTGGAGGCGGCCGAGGTCGATCGCCTGCTCGCCGAGCGCGGCCACGAGAACCTACGGCTGGTCGACAACGGCGTGGTCAGCCGCCGCTCGGAGGCGCTTGCCGCGCTGCCGCACGTCCGCGGCTACCACCTGGTTCCCGCCGGAGCCTCCAAGGCCGCGGCCGTCGCCTTCCACCGCAGCGCCCGCGGATACGCCCGCGAGGAGACCTTCGCCGTGGGCGACTCGCGCGAGGACCTCGCCTGTGCTGCCGAGGTCGGGGCCTTCTGGCTCGTTGCCAACGCGCTCGAGCGCGACGAGACCATGCGCGAATCGATGACCGCCCATGAGAACGTGCGCGTGACCGAGGCCGGGCACGGCGATGGGGTCTACGAAGCCGTGGTGAGCGCGCTGATGTCGACTCGATGAAGGCTCATCCTCGAGCCTGCTCGAGCGGCGCGCTCAGCCGGTCTGCGACGGGGAGAGCTCATCGACTGCTCTCAGGAGGTCCGCCACCCATGGCGGGGGCGAGTCTCGGCGAGTTAGCTCGGCCGCATAACGACAGCTGGCTTCGTCGACGGTGAAGCGGTAGCGATCAGCCACGAATCCCTTGAGTTTGCTCTTCGGCACGCGGGCCTCGGCGGCCTGTCGAAGCACCGCGTCCTTGCCTGGCCAGGATCCTCGCGCAATCTGTGTCAAGGCGTTGTCTGAAAGCGCCAAGAAGATGTCCGGGAAGCCATGTGAGAGCACTTCGAGCTGCCGACCAGAGGCCTTGGCTCTATCGACGAGGCCTGCGCTTCTGCGCATCTCCTGTGGGTCCTTCGCGGTTACAGCCCACGGCCTCGCGTTCACCAACTCGAGCTGCCGTTCGTCGAGGTCGTCGACCAACACGAGAAAGCTCAGGTTCGGCAACCTTGCAATCGGGTTGTTCAGGATAGACTCTATGTTTCCAAGGCCCCCGAACGTCGCGATGCGGGCCCCGCGCTTGCGCAGCTCATCCCCACACAGCGCCTCGAGCGCGGCTCGATCCATTGTTCCCTCGACCCATACGATGGTTACCGTCAACCCAAATATCTCGCCATGATCGAGCCCCATCTGGTCAGCGATCTCGGTCAGCGCTTCTTCGTCGGAAGGTGTGAATGTCGTATAGATCAAGCCATTGGAGACTCGCCTGACATGAACGTGGTGAACCTCCGCTCCCTGGCACGAGAGGAACGCCGGTGAGTGCGTGGCAATCACGATCTGGCCACGACCCTCGTGGGCGCGACGCTGTAGCCACCTCGCAGCATCCTTGACCACCGCAGCGTTGAGATGCCGCTCAGGCTCGTCGATGAGCACGAGGTACGGTCGCACAGCCCGTGCGACGTCATTGAGCGCCCCGGCTATCCGCGGATCGGGCCACGAGTCGGCGAGCATGCCCAGTTGCCAGGCGCGCTCACCGGGAGAGCACAGCCACGACGAGAATGCCGAGAGATCCCGATTGCGCCAAGAGCTGCGAATGAAATCGAGCCGTTCCGTGGGTGCGCCGGGACGGCTGAGTGAGCTCGTGATCTCGTCGCAGGCAGCGAGCTGCAACGATGCCGTAGCGGCGGTGACCTCGGCGATCAGCTCCCATATCGCAAGCTCGATCCACAGCTGAAATCCCGAGGCGACCTCGGCAATCGGGAACTTCTCTGCGAACGTCTTGTGTTTCTTCAAGGGGGTCACCGCTGACAGGCGAGCGTTCAAGCGGGTCACCCCCGGTGGTCGTTCGGGTGTCGAGGGGTCGAAATCGAGTCTGTAGGTGGAGCTCACAAATGACGGGAGCAAGGATTCCGAGAGGCCCTCGAGTTGCCCGACGAGCTGGATGACGAATGGGTCGGGCATCCCATCCACATCGACCCACGGGTTGTGAGGACTTTCATCTGGGACCCTCAGCCCTACGCTGGCGGACCAGGCACGGAATACGCATCGAGCGCGCTCGACAGAGCTCTCGAGCGCCCGCAGCGCGGTCTCGACACCTCGAGGTATGGGTAGCGGCCGGGGTATGAGCGGCAGCGAGGTCTGTCCCAAGCAGCCTAGTGCCCAGGGTTGAAGCGGATGTCCGAACAGGCCGGGGTCGAACCCGAGATCGATCGGCTCCAGTCCCCGGCGTTCGTGATCCCGTAGCTGCTCGAGGGCCGCCCGCAGCGGTTGAGCGAGCTCCTGTAAGTGAGGTGGAGAGGCGACGAGCCAAACGGACCACATGCCGTCCTGCGAAGGATGCCCTCGTTCGTCCAGCTGGATGTCCAGTGCGAACACAGGCGCACCCGACAGCATCGGGGCCGTCACCGTGGCAGCGTCGCTGAAAAGCGGCGGTTGGCCAGTCAGGGTTCGTCCTACCCACTCCCCGATGGGCGACGAAAGACCTCCTCGCGCTTGCAGATCGGTCGCCATCGCCTGGAGTGCCGCTGTGTCGTGCCGGAAGCTCACGATTGCCGTGCTGAAGGCGGCGGGCGCGAGGCGGCGGGAGATGCCGTCGAGCTGTTCGGCGACAGCCCGCAAGGTGGAGCTCTTGCCGCTGTCGTTGGCGCCAAAGAGAACTGTCAGAGGGGCGAGCGCAAGGACATCCGACCCATTTACGATCGGGGGGCCATCCATCACGTCCGCCCATTGGATCCCGGCGAGGTAGACCGGACTCATCTCAGCTCCCGGCACCACCGCTCAGACGGCGCCAGACGCGAAACCAGAAGCCCGGTTTCGGGCGCCTGCGCCACAGCGCCGGCGGGGGCACCGTGGCGCGCACCAGCGCCACCCAGTCATCGAGCGGGAGCTCGCCCGAGATCAGCCGCCCCAGGGCGCTCGTGACCGGGGCGCCCACGCCCGCGTGCTCGAGCGCGCGGGCCAGCAGCGGCACCGACTCCAGCGCCTCCACCGCCTGGCCGATCCGCTGCGGGATCTCGGCCGCCGGGATTCCCGCTGCGAGCAGCTCGCCGGCGCGGCGGTTGCGGCTCTCGGGAGCCAGCGCCGTGGCCACCAGGTCGCCCGCCCCGGCCAGGCCGATCATCGACTCCGGTCGCGCTCCCAGCGTCTCGGCGAAGCGCCACACCTCGGCGAAGATGTGGCCCGCCGCCGCACCCGCCGCGTTCAATCCCTGAGCCTCGGTCGCCCCGGCGGCCAGCGCCGCTGCGTTCTTGGCCGCCCCCGCCAGCTCCACACCCACCGGGTCATCCGACTGCTCGCACACCACGCCCGCTCGCGTGAACACCTGGGCAAGGGCATGGGCCAGCTCCTGCTCGCTCGAGGCAGCCACCAGACCCGCCCCCGCGTGGACCATCTCCTGCGCATGCGCAGGGCCGCCCACGCAGGCGACGCGCTCGGCGCCAAACGTCGCGCTGAGCACGATCGTGGGCGGCGAGCCCTGCGGCGGGACGAGACCCTTGGCCACCGACACCACCGCCGTGCGCCGGCCGAGACCGGCCGCCACGAGCGAGTCGATGACCTCGCCGAGACCCTGCGAGGGCACCGCCAGGAACACATAGTCCGCCCGCGCCACTCCGGCCGAGGCCGGCTCGATCCGCAGCGCGCTCGGCAGCTCCACACCCGGTAGGTAGCGGCTGTTCTCATGTGCCTGCTCCATCGACGCGGCCTGCTCGGCCGTGCGTGTCTGAAGCGTCGTGCGCAAGCCGCCGCGGGTCAACAGCACAGCCAGCGCCGTCCCAAAGGAGCCCGCCCCGATCACCGTCGCCCGTCGCCCACCCGGTGTCGGCAGCGCCCGCGCACGCGGGGCGCGAACGCCCGGGCTCGCAGTAGGCTCGGGCTCGGTCATGTGATGAGCGAGACTAGCGATCAGCACACAAAAGCCCTTGGGTGGCGCAACTGGGCGGGCGATCAGCGCTGCACGCCGGCGGTGATCGAGCGTCCCCGCTCGGTCGAGGAGCTGGCAGGCGCGATCGTCGCGGCCGGCCACGCAGGGCGGCAGGTGCGCATGGCCGGAGCCGGGCACTCCTTCAGCGAGAACGTCCTCACCGACGGCACGATGGTGAAGCTCGACCGCCTCGATCAGGTCCTCGACGTCGATCGCTCCTCGGGCCTCGTGCGGGTGCAAGCGGGCATCACCATCCACGAGCTCAACCGGCAGCTGGCCGTGCACGGGCTCGCCATGGAGAACCTCGGCGACATCGACGTGCAGAGCATCGCCGGCGCCATCTCCACCGCCACACACGGCACGGGCGCGCGCCTGGGCAACATCTCCTCGCAGGTCGCAGAGCTCACGCTCGTGCTCGCCGACGGCACCACATTGGAGTGTTCGCCCGATGAGCCGGAGCTGTTCCGGGCGGCGCGGGTCGGCCTCGGGGCACTCGGCGCGATCGCTGAAGTGACACTGCGCTGCGTGCCCGCCTTCACCCTGCACGGCGTCGACGCACCGGCGCCGCTCGATCAGACGCTCGAGCGCTTCGAGGAGCTGGTGCGGGCCAACGACCACTTCGAGCTCTTCGTCTTTCCCCACGCCCGCACAGCGCTCACCCGCACCAACAACCGCACCGAGCAGGCGCCCCGCCCGCGCGGGCGGACCTCGGCCTATCTCAACGACGTGCTGCTCACCAACCACGCCTTCGAGCTGTTCTGCCGCGCCGGACGCCGCATGCCCCGCCTGATCCCACAGATCAACCGGCTCGTGACCAGACTGGCCGGACGCTCCGAGCGAATCGAAAGCTCGGCCGCCATCTTCGCCAGCCCCCGCCTCGTGCGCTTCACCGAGATGGAGTACTCGCTGCCCCGCGAGCACACCCCGCGGGCCGTCCGTGCGGTGATGGAGATGATCGAGCAGCGCGGCTTCGCCGTGCCCTTCCCAATCGAGGTCAGGACCGTGGCCCCCGACGACGCTCTGCTGTCCACCGCCGCCGGCCGGGACAGCGGGTTCGTCGCCGTGCACATGTATCGGGGGATGGCCTGGCAGCCCTACTTCCGCGCCGTCGAGGAGATCATGGACGAGCTCGGCGGGCGCCCCCACTGGGGAAAGCGCCACTTCCAGAGCGCCGCCACCCTGCGAGCCCGCTATCCCGAGTGGGACCGCTTCCAGACCATCCGTGCGCGCGTGGACCCCGAGGGGCGCTTCGCCAACCAGTGGACCGATCGCGTCCTTGGGCCCGTCCATGGATGACCACGCCCGGCTCGAGCGCGCAACTGCCGAGCTGCAGGCGCCCTTTGCGCTGATCGACCTCGACGCCATGTGGGCCAACGCAGCCGACATGGAACGCCGCGCCGCCGCCAAGCCCATCCGCCTGGCCAGCAAGTCGCTGCGCTGCCGAGGGCTACAGGAACGCGTGCTCGCCCGTCCCGGCTTCAAGGGCACGCTCGCCTACACCCTCCCCGAGGCGCTGTGGCTCGCAGGGCACGGCGCCGAGGACCTGCTCGTGGCCTACCCCACGACCGACACGCGCGGTCTGCGCGAGCTGTCCGAGGGCGCGCCCGTGAGCGTGATGGTCGACAGCGTCGAGCAGCTCGAGCTGATCGAGCGTGCAGTCGAGGGCATTGGCTCGGAGGCGATCCGCGTGTGCATCGACCTCGACTGCGGCCTGTGGCTGCTCGGCGGACGGGTGCGGGTCGGCGTCAAGCGCTCGCCCGTGCACACGCCCGCGCAGGGGGCCGCCCTCGCCCGCGCCATCCTCGCCCGCGAGCGCTTCCAGCTGATCGGCATCATGGCCTACGAGGCCCAGATCGCCGGGCTGGGCGACGCCCCGCCGGGTCGTCCGCTGCGCGCCGCGGCGATCCGTGCGCTGCAAAGGCGCTCCGCGCGTGAGCTGAGCCGCCGCCGGGGCGCAGCCGTGGCCGCCGTGGAAGAGCTGGCTGCGGCCGCCGGCTCGCCGCTCGAGCTGGTCAACGGGGGAGGCACCGGCAGCCTCGAGCTGACAGCCGCCGACCCGGCCGTCACCGAGCTGAGCGCCGGCTCCGGCCTCTACGGCCCCACGCTGTTCGACGCCTACCGGATCTTCAGCCCGCGACCAGCCGCCCTGTTCGCCCTGCCCGTCGTGCGCCGCCCCGGGCCCGGCGCTGTCACCGCGCTCGGCGGCGGCTACCTCGCCTCCGGTCCCTCCGACCGTGCGCGGTTGCCCCGTCCGTATCTGCCCGGATTGCGCCTCGACGGCCAGGAGGGGGCCGGCGAGGTCCAGACGCCCCTGCTCGGAGACGCCGCCGACGATCTCGCCATCGGCGATCGCGTCTACATGCGCCACGCCAAGGCCGGCGAGCTGTGCGAGCGCTTCGCCAGCGTGCACCTGCTGGAAGGCGATCGCATCGTCGACGAGCTGCCCACCTACCGCGGTGAGGGACAATGCTTCCTATGAGCTTGCTCGAGGAGACCCTGAGGGAGGTGGTGGAGCGGCTCGCCCCGCTCGATCGCACGCCCTGCTCGTCCGGCGAGCGCGAGGCCGCCGACTGGCTGGCAGAGCGGCTGGGATCGGTCGCCGGCGTCGAGGTGGCGCTCGAGGACGAGCCATCTTGGGGCACCTTCCCGCCGACCGTCACCGGCCTCGGGTTGCTCTGCCTCGGCGCGGCCGGGCTCGTGCTCAGCGGTAAGCGCCTCAGCGGTGGATTGCTCGCCGCCGCCGGCATCGCCGCGATCGTCGACGAGGCCCAGAACGGGCCACGGCTGCTGCGGCGCCTCGTGCGCAGACAGCGCACCACGGTCAACCTCATCGCCCGCTCCCATGGCGAAGGAGCCAGCGGGGAGGAGCGCTCGGGGACCGTGGTCGTGCTCGCCCACCACGATGCGCCCCAGACTGGCCTGCTGTTCGACCAGACGCTCCAGCGCAAGCTGCACGAGCGGGTACCTCAGCTGATCGAGCGCGCGCGCACGCCCCTTCCACAGTGGTGGATCGGGCTCGCCGGACCACTGCTCACGATCGCAGCCGCCGCCACCCGCAGACCCGGCCCCGCCCGAGCGGCGGTCGCCGTCGGCCTCCTCGCCACCGCGATCGTGGCCGACATCTGGCGCAACGCCACCGTCCCCGGGGCCAACGACAACCTCTCAGGGGTCGCCGCGCTCGTCGCCCTGGCCGAGCTCCTGCGTGAGTCGCCCGTGCCCGGCATGCGCGTGCTGCTCGTCTCCTGCGGCGCCGAGGAGACCCTCCAGGACGGCGTGCGCGCCTTCATCTCTCGCCATCACCACGAGCTCGACCCCGAGCGGACCTGGTTCGTCAACCTCGACACCGTCGGCTCGCCCCACCTGGTCATGCTCGAGGCCGAGGGGCCGATCTGGATGGAGAGCTACACCGGCCCCTGGCTACGCGACCTGGTCGCCGAGCGCGCCCAGGCATTGGGCATCGAGCTGCACCGCGGCTTTCGCGCCCGCGCATCCACCGACAGCGTGATCCCCTCCCGCGCCGGCTACCCCACCGCCACGCTCGTCTCCATGACCGACTGGCGCAGCCCCGCCAACTACCATCTGCCGAGCGACATCCCCGCCAACCTCGACTACCGCTCGGTCGGGCGGGCAGTCACGCTGGTGCACGATCTCGTGGTGAGCCTCGCCGCCCGGGCCACGGGTCACATCGCAGGGGAGACGGTCGCGCCTCTGCCATCTTGAGAGGAGATGCCCGAGGGCGACACGATCCACCACGCCGCCAATCGTATCCGCGCCGTGCTCGAGGGAAAGGCGCCGGAGGAGATCCGCACCCCACAGCCGCGCCACCAGCGCGACCGCTGGCCGGAGACGCTCGCCGGCAGGACCGTGCGCTCCGTCGACGCTCACGGCAAGCACCTGTTCCTGCGCTTCGACGGTGGGATTACGCTGCACTCGCACCTGCGCATGACCGGCTCCTGGAGCGTCTACCCCGAGGGTGAGCGCTGGCGGCGGGCAGCCAGACGGGCCTGGATCGTGCTCCGCTACGGCGGCTGGGAGGTCGTCGAGTTCGACGGGCCTGTGCTCGAGCTGATGAGCGACACGCGCACCCGCTCGCACCCCCAGCTGGCGGGGCTCGGGCAGGACGTGCTCGGCGAGCGCTTCGACGAGGGGCTGTTCCTGCGCCTGCTCCGCGCCGATGACCCCACCCGCCCCATCGGCGACGCCCTGCTCAACCAGCAGACCGTCGCCGGCATCGGCAACCTGTGGAAGGCCGAGACGTGCTTCGCCGTCGGCATCGACCCCTGGCGGCCCCTCGCCCAAGTGCGCGACGAGGAGGCGCTCCAGCTCGTCGGCTTCGCCCGCAAGGCCATGTCCGAGTCCGTGCGCTCCGGCTACAAGCGGCGGCCGCGCCAGGTCTATCGCCAGGCGGGGAAGCCCTGCCCGCGGTGTGGGACGCGGATCCGCCAGCGCGGGCAGTGGGAGAACAACCGGCTCACCTTCTGGTGTCCGGGCTGTCAGCGGTGAGGCCGTCAACGAGCCGACGTGCTCGGGCCCCCCAATGGTCGTAGAAGTTTTGCTACGGTGTATCGATGTCCGTGATCCCTCAGGGCAAGCTCCGCAACGACATCGCTGCCGTGCTGCGGCGGGCAGAACAGGGAGAGCGCTTCACCGTGACCGTGTCGGGGCGCCCCGTCGCCGAGCTCGGTCCACTGCCAGGGGCGCGTGCGCTGGCCAGGCCCGAGCGGCTTGCGGCAATACTCGCTGAGACTCCGCCAGACCCCGGCTTTGCCGAAGATCTGCGCCGGATGCGCCAAGAGGACGAGGAGGCATCGCACGACCCGTGGGCAGCCTGATCGATACGAGCGTGCTGGTGGCTGGGCACCAGGTCGTAGGGCTCCTCGAGGATTGGGCCCTGAGCGTCATCACGGTGGGAGAGCTCGAGGCAGGCGTCCTGCTCGCAGGGGATGACACCATGCGGGCGCGGCGGCTCTCGCTGCTTGCGGCAGTCCTCGCAGAGGCCCCGGCCCTACCCGTCGACCGCCCCGTAGCCGCGCGCTACGGCGAGTTGCGCGCGCGGGCCGGCCGGCGGCCCAGCAACGATCTCTGGATCGCCGCAACCGCGCTGGCGCATGACTTCACCCTCGTCACCGCCGACGAGCGTCAGGCGACGCTGCCGTTGGTGCGCTCGAAGCTGGTTGGAGGGTAGGTCCAGCTAAGAACCTCTAATACCGCGAGCCGACGTGCTCGCGGGCCGCAACGCTCTGCGCATGCTCGAATGCGGGCTTGAGCCGCTCGAGTTGCTGACGGCCGAGACCCGTCGCCCGCGCGACCTCCCGCCAGCGGCCAGTCGCGGCTGACACCTCTCCCACGATTGCGCGTGCCTGCACCTCCGAGACTCTGAACAGGCCTGCAACGTCGAGGGCTGTCGCGAGACTCGCTTCCGCATTACTCTCGTCTATCGCCGTAGCCAGTTGCCTGGCTGAGCCTTCCGGGTTGGGATTCAGATCGAAGGCCGGAGACAATGACCAGCCCGCGGTGCTCGAGCGCAGAAAACCGTGGTTGCGCAGATGGTCGTCCGTATTGGAGATCAAGATCGTGAAAACGATCCGCCGCCACAGCTCCTGCAAATCGGCTACTGCATTGGGAGAGCGCTCTTCGATGGCCTGCCCAATTTCCAGGTAGCTTGCCTGCTCGCCGTCATTGGCTTGCAACATCGTCATCGCGCTCACGTAGCCGATGCGTCCCTTCCTGTCACGGTCGAAGCGACGCAGCGTCAGCACCGGCCGACGGTCCACGACGTGAAGCTCATGCTCGGGGACTCTTATCCCCGCAGCCGCTGCCAACCTCAGCGCCACTGTCTCCCAGCGGATCACGTCCCACTCGTCGGCTTTGGGAGACGGGAACTTGGCAATCGCCAGGCGACCCTCCGTGTCGAGCACGTGTGCCTTTGGTCGCGCACCCCCCAGCGAGCTGCCGCCTTGGAGCAGCAGGCGCAGATCATCGCTTGTCGGTTCGTCGCGTTCGAGCTCTTCGGCTGCATTGAGCAGCCGGGGCAAGCCGATCAGATGGGGCACTCCCTCGCTCTCCACCGCCAGGTACCGGTTGCCGTCGTGACCGCGGAACCGCAGCGCGCCCTGGCGCAGATCGTCGCGGGCGCCGAGCAGGAAATCGACCTCAGTGAGCCCGCGCTGAGTGTGCGCTTCATGAGCCTGCAGTTGCGCCGCGCGTCGCATGAGGCGTCGTCCCCATCCATCCGGCGCACAGTCGGCCATCGCTCCGAACAGCGGTAGCTTCAGGGCAGTCTGGTGCTGGCCGGCCTGTAGCGGCAGTCCTGGATCGAGCTCGTAGGCACCCGCTCGTCGCAGGTAGTCATCTCGGTAGCTGAACGTGGCCGATTCGCTCTGTCCGTGACGGTGTGTCCAGAGCCGTCCGGCTGCGACGTCCTGGCCGTTGATCTGCACGTCCACTTCGATCGGCTGCTCAACCATCGTCGGTCAGCCGCCTCGGTCGCACGCGTTGCGGTAGCTCCTCGTTCGAGCGCAGCCGCCCTATATCGCTCGCCAGAGGGTCCACCGCCTCGGTCACGAGCTCATGGATGCCGAGCCCCCGCAGGATTCGGAGGAGGTTCTCCACGCTGACCCCGCCGTCTGCCGCCTCAATGCGTTGGACCACGCCTCGAGAGACGTCTGCCCGCTCAGCCAGCTGGGCCTGCGTCAAACCTCGTAGCTTCCGCCATGTGGTGATGCTCCCGGCGAGGTTCCGTTGAGCTCGGCTAATCGGAAGTGGAGTTGTGCGAGCCTGGTCTTTCTGATCCATATATAGTGCATCATAGGCTATATAGCACTAGATATCGACCACTAAGATATAATTATGGCTGCAGCGAGCTTCCTGCCCGCCGCCGCCAGCGCCCGCGTGGTGCCTGCCTCGAGAATCACCTGCAGATCGAGGATGCGGGCGTCGAACGCGTCCAGCTCGTTCGCGGCCGTGATCGCATAAGAGGGGACCCCCGCCTGGCGCGCCCGCGTGGCGATCTCGAAAGTCGCGCTCCCGGCGAGCGTGTCCTCGCTCAGATGCCCATCCGCGATGACCACGGCTCGAGCCGCGCGCATGCGCGTGTCGAAGTCGAGCGAGTCGAGCAGCTCACGGATGTCCGCTACGCCGGACTCCTGGGGGTGTGAGAGCGCAATCAGATCCGACTCGGGCAGTTCGCCCGCCTTCAGGCCCCGGACGACGGCGGCGCCGACGACTTCTGCCTGCAGCTCGGCGCTGAAGTCGACGACCGTTAGGAGCACTTGGGTTGGGATCGGCACAGGGCAAGTCTAGCTAGCTAAGGTTAGTCAGGTGTTGCTAGGATTCTGGCATGGCCCGCGTGGGAATGCACGACGCCAAGACCCACCTGTCGCGTCTGGTCGAGCGCGCCGAAGCTGGCGAGGACATCGTCATCCAGCGCAACGGCAAGCCGGCAGTACGGCTCGTGCCAGTCGTGGAGGAGCCACGATCGCTCTCCTCCGTGCGCGGCGCCTGGCGCGGCCGCGTGCGCATCGCCGATGACTTCGACGAGCTTCCGCAGGACATCGCCGACGCGTTCGGCGCGCGGTGAGGCTGCTCATAGATACCCACGCCGCCCTCTGGCTCCTGGCAGACGATGAGCGGTTCAGCCGCCGCGCGGACGAGCTGATCACCGACACCTCCAACGAGGTGCTGCTCAGTGCCGCCGTCGTGTGGGAGGTCGCGATCAAGCAGTCGCTCGGAAAGCTCGACGCACCCGAGGGGTTTGCCGGGCTGCTGCTGGAAGGCGGAGCCGTGGGGTTGGCCATCGGCATCGAGCACGCAAACGCCGTCCACTCGCTTCCCTGGCACCACCGCGACCCGTTCGACCGGATGCTCGTCGCTCAAGCCGCCCTCGAGGGCGCCGTCATCCTCTCGAACGACGAAAGGCTTCAGTCCTACGACATACCGCTCGCCTGGTAGGCGACGTCGGCGGGGCTCGTCGCGCCCGGGCCCGATCGGGCATCCTTTCACGCGTGGCCGCTATGAAGTCCGAGCCAGTCGTAATCGAGACCTGCGGGCGCGAGGTGCGCGTCAGCAACCCCCAGAAGTCCTACTTCCCCAAGGCGGGCATCACCAAGATCGACCTCGTCAACTACTACATCGAGTGCGAGCAGGCAGTCGTGCGGGGGCTGCGCGACCGGCCCACTGTGATGAAGCGCTGGGTCGACGGGGTCGACGGCGATCCCTTCTTCCAAAAGCGCGTCCCCGACAGCGCGCCCGAGTGGCTGCAGACAGCCACAGTCACCTTCCCCAGCGGCCGTCACGCCCGCGAGCTGTTGCCCAACGACGCCGCCCACCTCGTGTGGGGCGTCAACCTCGGCGTGATCGACTGGAACCCCTGGCCCGTGCGAGCCGACGATCTCGACCGTCCGGACGAGCTGCGCGTCGACCTCGACCCTGGGCCCGAGGTGACCTTCGCCGAGGTCAGAGAGGTGGCCCTCGACGTGCGCGAGGTGCTCCACGCCCACGGCCTGCGCGGCTACCCCAAGACCTCCGGCTCGCGCGGCATCCACATCTACGTGCGCATCGCGCCCGAGCAGGGCTTCGAAGAAGTCCGCCGCGCCGCCCTCGCCCTCGCACGCGAGGTCGAGCGGCGGATGCCCGGACGCGCCACCAGCCGCTGGTGGAAGGAGGAACGCCAGGGCGTGTTCATCGACTACAACCAGAACGCCCGCGACCGCACCGTCGCCTCCGCCTACTCCGTCAGGGCCGTGCCAGACGCTCGCGTCTCCTGTCCGCTCGAGTGGGACGAGGTCGCCGACGTGGAGCCCGCCGAGCTGACCCTCCGCACCGTGCCCGCCCGACTGCGCGAGCGCGGCGACCCCGCCGAGAGCATCGACGAGAACGTTGGCAGCCTCGACGGGCTGCTCGAGCTCGCCGCCCGCGACGAGCTCGACGGCCTCGGCGACGCTCCCTGGCCGCCGCACTTCCGCAAGCAGAAGAACGAGCCCAAGCGCGTGCAGCCCAGCCGGGCGCGCAAGGACGCTGACGCCCAGGAGGCCGGCGGCGAGTCGGCCGAGGAGGAGAACAAGCCGTGACGCTGCCGCTCGAGCCGCCTGTCAAGCCTCAACTCGCGCTCTCGCGCAAGCAGCTGCCCGTCGGTGAGGAGTACGTCTACGAGGTCAAGCTCGACGGCTTTCGCTGCCTCACCTTCGTCGACGGCGAGAACGTGTTCTTGCAGTCGCGCAGCGGCAAGCCGCTCGGGCGCTACTTCCCCGAGCTGCTCAACCTCCCCGCTGGGCGCTATGTGCTCGACGGCGAGATCGTCGTGCGCGACTCGGACGGCCGCGAGGACTTCGACGCTCTCGGGCAGCGCATCCACCCCGCGGTCTCCCGGGTGGAGCGCCTGGCCGTGGAGACGCCCGCGGCGATCGTCGCCTTCGACCTGCTGGCGCGCGATGACGAGTCGCTGCTCGAGCTGGCGTTCTCCGAGCGTCGCGGCGCGCTCGAGCAGCTGCTCGCCGGCGGGGTGTTCGCCGGATCGCCCATCGAGTTGATGCAGACCGCCCAGACGGCCGCCGAGGCCGAGCGCTGGCTGCAGGGCGCCGAGGGCGCCATCGCCAAGGAGCGCTCAGCCACCTACCGCCCCGGCGAGCGCAAGGGCATGGTCAAGGTCAAGCGCGTGCGCACCATCGACACGGTCATCGTCGGCTGGCGTCCCGGCAAGGAGGAGGGAACCGTGGGCGCGCTCATCCTCGGCCTCTACGACGGCGACGATCTGCGCGTGGTGGGCCACTGCTCCGGGCTCACGGCCTCGGAGAAGAAGCGGCTCGTGGGCTTCCTCGCCGACTACGAGTCGGGCGAGCGCGGCTCCGGCGACCCCAGCCGCTGGAGCTCAGGCAAGGACCTCGAGTGGATCGGCCTGCGGCCAGAGCTCGTGATCGAGATCGACTTCGACCACGTCTCCGCCGGGCGCATTCGCCACGGCGCCAAGCTCAGGCGCTGGCGCGAGGACAAGACGCCCGCCGAGTGCACCATCGATCAGCTCTACACCTGAGCGTCCACTAGCATCAGCTGCGTGAGCGGGGACGCAGCGAACACGGCCACGATCGCCGAGGAGGAGTACCTACAGAGCCTCTTCTGGCTGCAGGAGGCCGGGCTGCCGATGACAGGCGCCAACGTCGCCCGCGCCATGCAGCTGTCCGCCCCAACCGTGCACGAGATGATCGGCCGCCTCGAGCGCGACGGCTACATCACCCGCGACAGCAACCGCGCCATCGCCTTCACCGACACCGGGGCCGACCACGCCGAGGGCATCGTCCGCCGCCACCGCCTGATCGAGCGCTTCCTCACAGACGTGCTCGGCGTGCCCTGGGACGAGGTCCACGAGGAGGCCGAGCGGCTCGAGCACGCAATGTCGCCCGTGCTCGAGGAGCGCATGCTAGCGGCCATCGGGAACGCCAAGACGTGCCCCCACGGGCACCCAATCGTGGCCGGCGCCCGCCTCTCCGGCGTCCCCCTCGCCGACGTCGAGCTCGGGGCCTCCGTGCGCATCCTGCGCTTCGAGAACGAGGCCGAGGACCTGCTGCACTATCTCAAGGCCTCAGGCCTCGAGCCCGGTCTCGAGGGGACCCTCGCCGAGCGCGACGAGGAGCACGTGGCGGTGAAGGCAGCCGACGGCACACTGCTGACGCTCACGCCCAGCGTCGCCGAGACCGTCTCCGTGATCGCCGACCCCTCGCCGCCGCCGCGCACCGCCCTGCCAGAGCAGCTGGTGCTCGGGCAGCGCTACGGGCGCTAGAGCGAGCGGTAAGCCTCGGCCAGGCGCGCGATGCCCGCCTCGACCTGCTCGGGCGTCACGCCGGAGTAGGCCAAGCGCAGCGTGTTCTCGCCGCCCTCCAACAGGAAGTCCGTGCCCTTCACAAACGACACTCCGCGGTCGGCCGCAGCCTGGAACAGCGCGTGTACATCCGTGCCCTCGGGCAACGTCACCCACATGAAGTAGCCGCCCTGCGGCTCCACGAACTCGGCCTCGGGGAGGTCGCGGCGGAGCGCCTGCGCGAGGGTGGAGGCGCGCTCGGCCAGCGCCGCCTTGACCGTCTCGATCGAGCGGTCGATGGCACCCGAGGCGCAGAACTCGTACACGATCGACTGGGAGACCATGTTGGGAGAGATGTAGGTGTTGGTGGCCAGCTGGGCGATCGACTTGATCAGCTCGGGCGGTCCCACCAGGTAGCCGACCCGGATGCCCGGACAGACCGTCTTCGAGAACGACGAGGCGTAGACCACTCGCTCGGGGTCCATCGAGAGCATCGTGGGCAGCGTCTCGCCGCTGAAGCGCAGGGCCACATACGGGTCGTCCTCGAACACCACGAAGTCGTGGCGGGCAGCCAGCCGCAGCAGCGCCTCGCGCTTGGCCAGCGAGATCGTGTAGCCGGCCGGGTTCTGGAAGTTGGGGATGATGTGGGCGAGCTTGGGCTGCACCGGCGCGCCACCCTCGAGCAGGCGCTCCAAGGCCTGGGTGTCGATCCCGTCGGGCTCGAGCTCCACCGCATGCAGGCGCGCCCCGCGCTGGCGCAGCGATAGCAGCGTGCGGTCATAGGAGGGGCGCTCTACCACCACGTCGTCGCCCGGGCGCACCAGGTGCTCGAACAGGAACGCGTCGGCCTGCATCGAGCCGTTGGTCACCAGCACGCGCTCCGGCTCCACGCCATGACGGTCCGCGATCCAGCTGCGCAGGCGCGGATAGCCGATCGAGGTGCCGTAGGCGGTGGTGCCCGCCGGGTCGCTCTCAAACGCCCTCACAGCCGCGTCGCGCAGGCCGTCCACGTCGACGATGTCGAGCGACGGGGCACCGCGGGCGAAGGAGATCGTGGGTCCTGGTGCGCTGCTCACAGCCGCGTAGGATATGCGTCCTAGCAGCTCGTCGTAGTCGTGGGTCAGCTCGCGCGCCGTCCGCTCGAGGCGATCGCGAAAGCGCAGCAGCTCCTCCGGGCGGGGCGAGGGCGGCGCTCCCAGCCGGCTGGGAGCCGTTGGTGCGGGGCGGCGCTGAGGTGGCCGAGGCGGCGGTGGCGAGGTGTGCTGGAGAGTGGGGCGGGGCGGTGGCGCCGGCGAGCGGGGGGAGAGGGGCGGCGCAGCGTCCGCCTCGATGCGCTCGTCCACGACCCTGCTCCAGGAAGGGGCATGGGTTTGCGATGGTCGATCGGGCTCATCAGGGAGGCTCACCGGCGAAGGACGCTCAGGCGCGGTCACCGAGCTCAGTGTGCGCTCCAGTTCCTCGATCTTCCGTTCGAGCTCGTTCAGAGTCCTGGCCACCTCCGGGTCCATCGGCCTAGCGTACCGGCCGTCGCCAGTGTCTCTCGCTCAGGAGGCGGAGATCGAGGCGCCGCCGAGGACCTCGACGGCGATCTTCGCCGCCTCGGTCGGGGTGCGCCCCACGCGCACGCCCTTTGCTTCAAGCGCCTGAGCCTTGGCGGCGGCTGTGCCCGCACTGCCCGACACGATCGCGCCGGCGTGACCCATCTGCTTGCCGGCGGGGGCGGTGAAGCCGGCGATGTAGGCCACCACGGGCTTGCTCATGTTCTCCGCGATGAACTCCGCGGCCTCCTCCTCGGCCGAGCCGCCGATCTCGCCCGAGAGGACCACCAGCTCAGTCTCCTCGTCGGCCTCGAACAGCTCGAGGATGTCCACGAAGGAGGAGCCCGGCACGGGATCCCCCCCAATGCCCACGATCGTCGAGCAGCCGAAGCCTGCCTGGGCGATCTCGTTGCCGATCTGGTAGGTCAGCGTCCCTGAGCGCGAGACCACGCCGACGTTGCCCGGCTTGAAGAACGACGCGGGGATGATGCCCACGTTGGCCTTGCCGGGCGAGAGGATGCCAGGGCAGTTGGGCCCGATCAAGCGGGTCCCTGGATGATCGCGCTTGAGCGTGTTGTAGACACGAAGCTCATCGTGGGCGGGAATGCCCTCGGTGATCGCAATCACCAGCTCGACGCCAGCGGCCGCTGCCTCGAGGATCGAGTCGGCGGCAAAGCGCGGTGGGACGAAGATCATCGCCGTGTTGGGCTGGGATTCGGAGACGGCCTGCTCCCAGCTGTCGAACACGGGGATGCCCTCAACGTTCTGTCCGCCCTTGCCGGGCGTGACCCCGCCGACCACGTTGGTGCCGTAGTTGCGGTTGTTGAGCGTGTGGAACGTGCCCTCGCGGCCGGTGATGCCGGCCACAGCCAGGCGCGTGCTCTCGTCGATCAGGACTGACATCAGGTTGTCGCTCCCACGGTCTCGCCGGCGGCCAGCGCCACGACCTTCTCGGCGGCCTCGTTCATGGTCTTGGCCGTGTGCACGTTGGGCAGTGCAGCCTCGGCCAGCAGGCGGCGGCCCTCGACGTCGTTGGTGCCGTCGAGGCGCACCACGAAAGGAACAGTCGGCTTGATCATCCCGAAGGCGGCGATCAGGCCCTTGGCCACCTCGTCGCAGCGGGTTATGCCCGCGAAGATGTTGATCAGGACCGCCTTCACGCTCGCGTTGGCGAGGATCAGGTCGACGGCCTGCTTGATCGTCTCGGCGTTCGATCCCCCTCCGGCGTCCAGGAAGTTAGCCGGAGCGCCGCCCGCCAGGGAGACCACGTCGAGCGTCGACATGACCAGGCCGGCGCCGTTGCCGAGGATGCCGATGTCGCCGTCGAGCTTCACATACTGCAGGCCCTCTTCCTTGGCCCGGCGGTCGAGCGGGTCTTCGTTCTCCTTGTCCGAGAGATCCTGGTTCTCGGGGTGGCGGTAGAGCGCATTGCCGTCGAGCGAGACCTTGGAGTCGAGCGCCTTGACCTCCCGCTCGGGGGTCACGATCAGCGGGTTGATCTCAGCCAGCGTTGCATCCTCCTGCAGCCATACCTCATACAAGGCGATCAGCGCATCGGCAACGCCCTCGACCACGTCGGCATCCGCGCCGCCTTCGCTGGCGATCCGCAGCGCCTCTGCCCGCGTGAGCCCGGTGAGCGGGTCGACGTGGTGGCGAATGAGCTTCTCGGGCGTCTGCTCGGCGACCTCTTCGATGTCCACGCCGCCCTCCACGCTGAACATCACCAGCGGCTTCTTGGCCGAGCGGTCGAGCAGCACCGAGGCGTAGTACTCCGAGGCGATGTCCGAGGCGTGCTCGATCCACACGGTGCGAACGAGATGCCCCTTGATGTCCATGCCGAGGATGTTCCCGGCGTGCTCGCGGACCTCGGCCTCGTCGGCCGCCAGCTTCACGCCGCCGGCCTTGCCACGTCCGCCGATCAGCACCTGAGCCTTGACCACGACCGGATATCCGACCTCGGAGGCCGCCTCAACGGCGTCCTCGACGTTGTCTACGGGCTTACCCGAGGAGACCCTCAGGCCGTGGCGGGCAAACAGCTGCTTGCCTTGGTACTCCAGCAGGTCCATTGCGGCGCAGGACGATAACACCAAGCTGCAAGATCGCGCTCACCGGGCCCGCCAAAAGGGTGGCGCACCGCGCCCGCCGGGCTTGGCAAGGCATAATGCCCGCCCGATGCCAATTCCCAAGAACATCACCTTCGTCACATTCGACGTATACGGAACGCTCATCGACTGGGAGGCCGGTATCTACGACGCGTTCTCCAAAGAGGCAGCGCGTGACGGTGTGGAGATCGACAAAGCCGTGCTCATGCCCATGTTCCAGGAGATCTCGCGCGAAATCGAGGGCGGCTCCTACGAGCTCTACGCCGAGGTCCTACGCCGCACCGCCATCGAGATCGCCAAACGCCTCGAGTGGGACCTGGAGCCCTCGCGCTCGGGCTTCCTGCCCGACTCCGTGCAGCGCTGGATGCCGTTCAAGGAGACCAGCACGCAGCTGCAGAAGCTCGGCAAGAAGTACAAGCTGGGCCTGCTCTCGAACATCGACGACAAGCTGCTCGGCCAGACCCGCCGGCACCTGAACGTCGACTTCGACCTCGTCGTCACCGCCCAGCAGGTCCGCTCCTACAAGCCCGAATTGCCCCACTTCACCGAGTGCGCCAGGCGCATGGGCGGCAAGCGCGGCTGGGTGCACGTGGCCGCCAGCCACTACCACGACGTGGCTCCCTGCCTCAAACAGCGGGTGCCCGTGATCTGGGTCAACCGCAACAAGGAGACGCTCGACTCCTCCCAGAAGAAGCCCACGGCCGAAGTGAGCAACCTCAAAGAGGCCGCCAAACTGCTCGGCATCACCTAGGAGTCAGCGCTTGCGGGCGCTCGCCCTGCACGAGGATGTACTGCTCGTGACCAGCGCCGTGCTGCAGGTCAACTGCGTAATCGTGCGCGGAGCCTTGAGCGAAGAGAACGTAGTCGCACCCACCGATGAGGTGTTGCGCGTCATCGAGTACGGCCGCGCCGAGCAGCGAGCCACGCCCGGCGGTGAGACATTCGTGATCGACTCGCCAGTACTACCCGACGAGCTCGATGCCCTGCCGGCGCTGATCGAGCAGGCACACTTCCCCGCTCCCAACGGGCTCCTGGCGACACACGGTGACTGGGACCACCTGCTCGGTCGTCTCGCCTTCCCCGAGGCCGCGCTGGGGGTGGCGGAGTCGACGGTCGAGCGCCTTGGGGCCGCCCCGGGCGAGGCTCAGCGTCAGCTGCGCAACTTCGATGAAGAGTTGCTGATCGAGCGGCCTCGTCCCCTCGCCCTTGGCTCCGTACAGGCGCTCCCCGTTCCCGGTCGCTGCCAGCTCGGCGATCGCGAGCTCGAGCTTCACAGCACTGCCGGGCACACGGTCGATGGGATGGCCGTAGTGATCGCTTGGGCTGGCGTGCTCGTATGCGGCGACTATCTCTCAAGCGTCGAGCTGCCTGGACTGAGCAGTGACGGGATCGACGCCTACTCGGCCACTCTGCAGCGCTTGCGTGCGCTAGTTGCACGTGTAGAGCACGTGATTCCGGGCCACGGTCCCGTCCTCGACTCCAGCCGGGCGCTCGCGATCCTGGACGAGGACGCCACCTACCTTGCAGCGCTTCGTGAGAGTGGTATCAACGCCTCATTGCCCGATGGGCGCCGCGGGCGCGCGCAGCGGGAGATGCACGCCCGTAATATCGGCACCCTGCGCTAGAGCCCCGGTCTCCACTGCGTTCCACGGCGCTGTGCCGGTAGCTCGAGCCGCGGACTCCTAGGCCTATCGATGACCGTCACGTACGGGTAGAGATGGATTCCGCCGACCGCTCTCTGAAAGCCCGTCGTCTCGAGGCCATCCCAGCAGTGGAGGTTTCGAGCGAGACCAGAGATGTAGCCGCTGAAAGCGTTGTCCGTGCCATGGATGTCCTCGCACAGGTATACGCCTCCTGGCTCAATGTGAGTGAAGAGCGACTCGAAGGTCGTGACCTGTTGGTCGACGCTGTGTCCACCGTCGTCGATGAGGATGTCGATCCTGGGGATCTCACGCAGGAACCATGTCCAGAACCGTGGATCTGCCTGATCGCCTATGCATACTCGGATCGACTCGGCTTCGTGAGCCTTGCACGCGGGATCGATGTCGACCCCATATACATGGCAACCCGCCCCAAAGTAGTCGAGCCACATCTGCAGGCTGCCACCGCTGGAGATCCCAATCTCCACGACATAGACCTCGCGTCCGACGAAACTCGCAAAGTGTCGCTCGTAGATCTCGAAGTAATGCCGCCACTTTTCAATCCCCGGACCGACCGCGTGACTGTCGAAGTAGCGTTCGAGCCTGTTGGCGTCGAGCGCCATCGGCGCATGGCCATTGGTCGAGGCGCCGTCGTCGCTGATATGGCGTCCGAAGCTCAGGCCGCGTCTCTCCTGAATTTGCATCTGGGCCTCACGCAGGGGCCTGAGCCCTCGAAGTAGCCTCAGGCGCAGCGAGAGCGGCAGGCGGTTGCGGAAGTCCATCGTCACCGGGGCACGCTCGCGTGCATCGCTTGCTGAGCTCCAGCCACGCTCGGCTCGACGCGGCGGCTACTGGAGAGATCCTCCTGCAGTCGCTCCAGCACCTGCACCACGCGCAGGCCGCTTTGCCCGTCGGAGCGGGTCGCGACCCGCCCGGCGATCGCGTCGAGGAAGTGTTCGCACTCGATTCGCAGCGGCTCGACGTTGGGGAGCTGGGGAGAGAACATCCCGCCGCTGCGCCCGATGTACTCGCCATAGGAGTGTGAGTCCTGATCGAAACCCTTGTCGTAGATCTTCAGCTTGCCCTCGGAAGCCGTGTCGTCGAACGTGGCCATCCGCTTGGACCCGACGACAGTAAAACGGCGCTCCTTGTGCGGATCGAGCCATGAGAGATGCAGGTGGGCGGCGATCCCCGAAGGGAAGCGCAGGAAGCAGAACACGACATCCTCGATCTCGGATCGCAGATAGCACTCTCCCCGGGCGAAAAGCTCGCATGGATCTTCGTCGAGCATGTACAGCAGCACCGACACGTCATGGGCGCCCAGACTCCACAGCGCGTTCTCATCCGCCCGCTGCTTGCCGAGGTTGAGCCGGTTGCCGTAGATGCAGCGGAGATCCCCGAGCTCGCCGGCGGCGGCGAGCTCCTTGAGCTTGCACAGGCCAGGGTGGTACTCGAGCAGGTGCCCGACCATCAGCACTCTTCCTGACCGCTCGGCTGCAGCTACTGCGCGGGCTGCTTCAGTCACCGTATGCGCCAGGGGCTTCTCGACGAAGCAGTGCTTGCCTGCATCGAGCGCTTGCACAGCCAGCTCGGCGTGGCTCGATACAGGAGTGGCGAGTACGACAGCATCGAGACGCCGATCTTCGAGCAGGTCCTCGAAGCGAGCAGTCAGTCGCACGCCGGAGAGCATCGAGGCGGCCCGCCTGCGTGCCGCCTCTGAAGCGTCGCAGCACCAGATCAGCTCGGCGCCTGGGAGCGAATGAAAGTTGCGGGCAAGATTTGGCCCCCAGTAGCCAAGCCCGGCAACGCCGATGCGAGCGGCAGCACTCACAACGATCGTGAGACCAGTGCTTTGACTAATTCGGCTGATCCACCCATAGCTCGCGCGATGGTAATGGCGGGCGCGATGCCGCGCAAGAGCACGATCGCCCATCGCCACCGATCGGCTGCCGGGCGGCGCCGAGATGGAGACAAACACCCAGTTTTCGCTACGGGTGACCGCTGGGTGAGCCGCCCGCTCTCATCAATGATCCTCCACGATGGCGGAGATAACGCTGGATCATCGCGCGCTCGTCTGATGGGATCAGAAACCAGACAAGCGCTGCGGTGCCAATCGCCAACAGGAAAGCTCGGACCAGCAGACCACTTATGTCGAAAGCGGCGGCGCGGCCGGAGGGCAGGGCCGTCTGTCCAATAACTACCAATACCGCTGTGGTCGCAGTCGCTGCTGCGATCCGGGGCCACTGATGGGGTACGTGGTAGGCGCGTTGGCTGAGGAGCATCAGTGTGCCGAAGTACCAAGCCGACGATACCAGTGCAGCTGTCGCAGCGCCCTGGATCCCGAAGGCTGGCACAGCCATGAAGGCGATCACCACATTAAGCACGCCCGCGGAGACAGCGGCCAAGGCGACCATGCCGGTGCGCTTCGCAACGATCAGACCCGGGGCGAACATGGACATGCCTCCGAGTAGGGTTGCGAGCACCACATACGGTGTGATGGCTGCCGCCCCTGAGTACGCGGGCGCTGCGAGCAGGCGGACGGCGGGCGCTGCAAGCAGCGAGAGCAGCAGCACGGCCCCCAGCGCGAGCGCGCAGAAGATGCGAAAGAGATGAGCCAGGCCGGCTCGAGTAGCAGGATCCTCGTGCTGCGAAAGCACGAGCGGCAGAACCGCGCCTTGGAAGCCAACCAGCGTGAGGCCTGCAATCACCGCAAGGCGCGCGGCAATTCCGTAGATACCGACCTGCGCGAGTGACGACTCGTGTTGTAGCGCCAGGCGATCGGCGTAGCCGTTCAGGAAGATGCCCACGCTCGAGGGAATCAACGGGACCGAGTAGCTGAGCATCGTGCGACAGCGCGCCCAGTCGAACTCAAATATGTAAAACCCCCTGGACAATGCGATGGTGACCGCCAGGCCGCAGCCGGCGCCGGCGAGCTGCCCGAGGATCGCTCCGGCCACGCCGAGGTGAGCACCGAGCACAAGACCCGCTGATACCGCTGTTGCCACTAGGGTGACAACGAAGCTGACCATCGCAAAGGCGCCGGAGCGTAGCCGCCAACGCAGCTGGTCCTGCATGATGTACAGGATGCCGCTGACCCACCAGCTTGCAATCGTGATACGCATGAGCCCCGGACCGATTGCGGACGAGAACAGCACCCTCGACAAGAGGCCGCTGAGGGGGAGCGTGATCGCCGCGAATAGAGTGAAGCATGCGAGTGTGAAGATCAACGCGGTCGATGTGTCCACCGCACGCTTGCGGGCATCGTCACTGTCATTGAGGTGACGGCCAAGGCCCTGGGAGATCTCGAGCGCGATCGTCAGATTGACGAGGATGCCGAGCAGGCCGACGACGTCGATCGCGCCATAGTCTCGCGGGCGAAAGACATGAGCGAAAAACGGAAACATGATGAACATAATTCCCTGGCTGGCAGCGGTGGCGCCAGCGTAGATAAAGCTATCCCTCAAGAAGCGCCTCAGCATCTGAGGCGAGAATAGAGGAGGCAGTCAGCGCCGATGCCACGAGCGGCCACCGACTGCTCGTCGGTAGCAGGCAGATCTCACATGCGCCCTGCACCCTTGTCATCCTCTCGAGATGCCCAATGCTCGATCAGCGGGGATCCGGCCCAGGGCTCTCGTCATCTCGTTTACCGATCTCGCCCGAGACGGGAGGCTCGATCGCCAGATCGGCTTCCTGCGGGATCGCTACGAGGTGATCACGGCTGGGCTGGGTCGTTCTGCCTACCCCGAGCTGGAGTTCATCGACCTCACACCCAAGGGAGAGCCGGTCAGCAGGCCAGCGAGAGCGGGACGTCGGGCACGCAGCCTCGCCGAACGTGGGTTGCGCCGCCACTACTCGGTCCACTGGAGAGACCCAATCAACGCGCAGTCCCTGGCGCGCCTGGCGGGGCATGGAGCGGACGTCACGATCGCAAACGACCTATCCGCGCTCCCGTTGGCCTGCGAGACAGCCCGCGGCAAGCCAGTTGTCCTGGATGCGCACGAGTACGCTCCAGCCGAGCAGAGCGAGCTGCTCTGGTGGCGATTGGCCGTGCAGCGTCATGTAGATGGCCTGCTGCGTCTCTATCTACCTCGTATTGCGGCGATGACGACTGTCAGCCCGGGGATAGCGGAGCTATACAAGTCCACCTACGGCGTTGATCCGATCGTTGTCACCAACGCGCCCGCTGCGACGAGTCTTCTGCCCAGGCGCACAGAGCAACCGATTCGTCTAATTCATCATGGCCATGCCGACCCGCAGCGCAGGCTGGAGCGGATGATCGAAGCGATGGGCCCCATCGGGGACGGATGCACGCTCGATCTGATGCTCGTGCCGGGCGACCGAGAATACATCGCTCGTCTCCGGCGACTGGCTGCTGGGTACCCCGGCGTGCGCCTTCTCGAGCCGTGCCGGCCGCGGGAGATCGTGGGAGTGTTGAACGCATACGACGTTGGTGTGTACCTGATGCCGCGCCTCTCCCTCAATCAGCGGCTTGCGCTGCCCAACAAGTTCTTCGAGTTCATTCAGGCCCGTCTGGCTCTGGCCATCGGGCCCTCGCCTGAAATGGCGGACATCGTACGCGCGTGGGGTTGTGGGGTAGTCGCCGAGGGCGACAGCGTCGCGGCCTTCGCGCGTACCGTGAAGGAGCTCACCCCCGATCGGGTGGATGAAATGAAGTGGGCTTCCGACGCTGCTTCCCAGGTGTTGACCGCAGAGCGCAACCGCGACATCGTCGTCGGCTTGGTCGACGAGGTTCTTGACGGGGCGCTCGGGCAAGCCGGTCAAGTCGGAGACAGACCCGCGGGGGTTCACAGTGGAAATCGGCGTACAAAGCTTGCATTGAGACCGAGGCGAACCCATAGAAACGAATAATCCGAGGTATCGGATATAGCCTCCGACCATGTGCGGTATCGCGGGGGTCGTGGGGCCGGGTTCGCCGGATGAGCGCATGCTCGAGCGGATGGCCCGGGCGATGGTTCATCGTGGCCCTGACGGCCAGGGAGTGTGGTCGGACCGCGATGCCGGACTTGGCTTTAGGCGCCTATCGATCATCGATCTCGATGATCGATCCAACCAGCCACTTCATCTCAGAGGGCTGCATCTGGTCTTCAATGGCGAGATCTACAACTACCTAGAGCTTCGCAGTGAGCTGGCGGAGTCGAGGGGCCATCGCTTCGTCACCCAGGGCGATGCCGAGGTTCTGCTGCATGCTTGGGAGGAGTGGGGCGAGGCGGCCCTGGACCGGTTCGAGGGCATGTTTGCCCTTGCCGTGTGGGACGATGTGCGACGGCGGCTCACGCTGGCCGTGGATCGGTTCGCCGAGAAGCCCCTCTACTACTCGCAGCGTGACGATCGACTGCTGTTCGCATCCTCGATGCGCGCACTGAAGGCCGCAGACGCCGATGTGGGTGTTCCCGACGAGCAGGCGATCGGGGAGTTCGTAGCGCTCGGCACGATTCCGAACCTGCCGAGCACCTTCTTCGGCGATGTAAGCAGGCTGCCTCCAGCGACCGTAATGCGATGGGAGCAGGGGCGGGTCTCGACGCGTCGCTACTGGACGCCCCAACGGGTCTTCGTCGCCGAGGACCCTGCAGCCGTGGCGCAACAGCTGCGGGAGCTTCTCTTCGATTCGATCAAGCTACGCCTGCGGAGCGACGTTCCGGTGGGAACCTCCCTGAGCGGGGGAGTCGACTCGTCGGCGATTGTGAGCGCGTGCGGGCACCTGGCCAGCGGCCATCTGCGCCACGCCTTTACAGCCAGCTTTCCAGGGTTCGCCCGCGACGAGTGGTCCGATGCGCATGACGTTGCGCAGGCGGCAGGCGTAACTCGCCACCATGCCGTCCTGCCTCGTGTGGAGGAGCTACTCGACGACCTCCAGACGCTCGTGCGCGATCAGGAAGAGCCATTCATTGGCACGAGCATCTACGCACAGTGGAGGGTCATGCGCGCTGCACATGAAGCCGGTGTGATCGTACTGCTCGACGGCCAGGGAGCCGACGAGCTGTTTGGGGGGTATCTGGGCACCGGCAGCTGGGCGCTGAGGGCGGCCGGCCCTCGAGTCGCGCTGGCCGCGATCGCCAGGAAGCCGACGATTGCCAAAGATCTCGCAATTGCCTACACCGCCGGGCGAGCGCCGCGTGCACTCGCCCGCCTTCACCGCCTCCGGCGCTCCTCACCCTACGTCACAGACCTCATCGCCCGGGCGGCAGCCGACCGAGAGCCCCCGCCTGCAGGTCGTCCCGAGGATGGCTCACCGCTAAGGCGCGAGCTGCTCAGCCAGGCATTCCGCACGAGCTTGCCGAACCTGTGTCGCTATGCCGACCGCGACAGCATGGCGCACTCTGTCGAGGTACGCATGCCCTTCCTCGATCGCCGCATCGCTGAGCTTGCATTCTCACTGCCAACAAGCCTCGTGTTCTGCAATGGCGTTACCAAGCGGGTGCTACGGGATTCGCTGCGTGGGTTGGTTTCAGATCGGATACTCGACCGGCGCGAGAAGGTCGGCTATGAGACGCCTGAGGAGCGATGGTTCAACACCCCGGTCGCACGGCGGACGTTGGCCGAGATCGTCCTTGACCAGGATGCGCGCGCCAGCGGCCGCTATAACTCCCGGGCGCTCGAAGGCGACCTCAGCTCGGGAGTTTGGAGCGACGTTCACGCACTCTGGCGGGCCGTGAACGTGGAGCTATGGCTCGAGTCTGTGGCTGGGCCTTTGGATGTCCACAGGCAGGCAGCGTGAAATCGTGCCCGCTCGCCGAATTCTGGTCCTGACCTACTACTTTCCACCGCGACCGCTGATCGGGAGCGCGCGCTGGGCGGCCATGAGCGAATGGCTGAGACGTCTCGGCCATGAGGTGACGGTCATCACCTCATGCTTCGGCCGCCCCGAGGAGAACGACCAGCCATGGGTGCGGCGCACGCTCGATCTGAGCGCCGTCGGCTCCGCCCGGGCGCTACTGGGGCGCGGCAGCGTGCCCGAGACAGGCATGGTGGAGTCCGTCCGCAAGCCCACACCATGGTGGTTCACAGACCTGGTCGTGCCCGATGAGTGCCTGCTGACGTGGTGCCCATCTGCGTTCGTGGCGATGGGCAGAGAGCTACGCGCTCACGATGTCGACTGCATCATCACCACCGGACCGCCACAGTCGACCCACATGCTGCCGCTCCTACTCGGCCGGCGGCGCCCTGCATGGATAGTCGATCTGCGCGACGGTTGGCGCTTCGACCAAATACGCGCGTCTTGGCCGACGCATGCGCAGGACCGCCTCGAGGCCATTATCGAGCGGCGCGTCTTGCGCTCTGCCGAGCACGTCATCGGTGTGACTCGGCCGATCGCACTGGATGCGCAGTCGCGCCTCGGCGTGCACTCCACCTACGTGCCAAATGGATGGGACCCTGCGCGTCCCACGCCACCACGGCCAAAGGTCGCAGACGATCCTCTTGCGCACCTGGAGCACGACCGATTCAACGTCGTGCACACGGGGACTCTCAGCGGTGCTCACGGGCGCGACCCTCGACCGCTGTTCGCTGCTCTGAGTCGCTTGGCAGGCCGCCGGCCAGATGCGGCTGCGCGCCTGCGCCTGGTGCTGGCCGGCACCCTGAGCCCGGATGAGGAGGACATGCTGAGCGCGCTGGACCTCGAGGTGCCGGTCCAGCATCTCGGGAGCCTCCCCAGAGATGCTGCACTGCGGCTGCAGCGACAGGCCGACGCTCTGCTGCTGCTGACCTCGCCCACCCACACCTCCGAGGCAACAGGAAAGCTATTCGAGTACCTCACGGCTGAGCGTCCCATTCTCGCCCTGGCAAGTGACAACGATGCAGCGCGCATCATCGCCGAGACCGATACCGGGATGATCGTGCATCCACATGATGTTGACGGCATCGCAGGAGCGCTTGAAGCCATGGCTGAGGGAACGTTCGGTCGATCCTTCAGCCCGTGTGGGCTCGCTCGCTATACCTATCCCGCGCCCGCCGAAGCCGTGGTCGAGCTCGTCGAGCAGGCGATTGCCAGGCGACAGGCGGCGGTATGACTGCCGAGACGGGAAGCATGAGGGGCAAAGCCACTGCCAACCCGGACTCCCTAGGCGTCGCGGTGCTCGGCTATGGCTACTGGGGGCCGAACCTCGCCCGCAATGTGGTCGCCGCCAACGGCACGCACCTGAGCGCTGTCTGTGACTCCGACGCCGTGGCCTGCGCTCGGGCATCGCGTCTGCATCCCGGAACACGGGTGACAAGTCACTGGGAGTCGGTTCTATCCGATCGCCAGGTGGACGCTGTGATCGTGGCCCTGCCCGTAAGTCTCCACCACCCCTTTGCCCTCGAAGCGCTACAGGCCGGCAAGCATGTGCTCGTGGAGAAGCCGCTCGCGCGCTCGGTCGGCGAGTGCGACGAGCTGATCCGGACGGCAGACCGGCACGAGCGTGTGCTGATGGTAGGGCATACGTTCGAGTTCAACGCCGCAGTGCAAACAGTGGGCGAATATCTCCGCACCGGAGAGCTCGGCGAGCCTTACTACGTATCCATGCGACGCACCAACCTGGGCATCGTCCGCAGTGACGAGAACGCGATGTGGAGCCTCGCCCCCCACGACGTCTCGATCCTGATCAACTGGCTGCAACGTGCACCAGTAAGCGTCAACGTTACCGGCGCTGCGCTCCTGCAGCCGGGAATCGAGGACGTGGTCTTCATGTCCATCCGCTTCGAGCACGGGGTCATCGGCCACGTCCACTGCAGCTGGCTGGATCCGAACAAGGTCCGTGACGCCACGGTTGTCGGTAGCCGCAAGATGGTCATGTACGACGACATGTCCTCGGATATGAAGGTGCGCCTGTACGACACGGCCGTGGTCAGGCAGCCCTCGCTTGGACGCTATGAGACCTTTGCGCGCTTTCAGATGCTTGCCCGCGCCGGCGACATCCTGATTCCCAAGGTCGAGTTCGGCGAGCCGCTCGCCCTCGAGATCGAGCACTTCGCCGACTGCATCCTAAACGGGCGTGTGCCCCAGACGGACGGTGCAAACGGCCGCAGGGTGGTAGCTGTGCTGGAAGCCGGGCAGCGATCCCTCGAAGGCAATGGGACGACCGAGCCAGTGGCTCTCGGTCCGGCGACGATGGCGGGTACCCGATGAAGAGAATCGAGATGGTCGATCTCCATGCGCTACATGCGGACATCGGCGAGACGATTGAGGCGAAGATCTTGGATGTCGTTCGCAGTGGTCGCTTCGTCGGGGGCCCCGAGATAGCTGCATTTGAGAAGTCGTTTGCCGATCATCTCGGCGTCGATCATGCCATCGCGGTTGCCAACGGCACCGATGCGCTGCAACTGGCTCTGCTGGCGGCCGGCATCTCCCGTGAGGATGAGGTCCTGGTGCCCGGGAACACCTTTGTCGCCAGCGCCGAGGCAGTCGTTGCCGTTGGTGCCCGCCCACGGTTTGTCGACGTTGCTTCAGACACGGGCCTGATCGATCTCCAGGACGCCGAGGCGTGTCTCAATGAACGCACAGCGGCGATCCTCCCCGTGCATCTGTACGGGCGTATGGTCGAAATGGCACCGGTCATGGAGTTTGCCCGCAGACACGGCCTCATCGTGATCGAGGATGCCGCCCAGGCACATGGCGCCCATCGCGGAGGCCAGTGGGCTGGGACGATCGGGCACGCCGGCTGCTTCAGCTTCTACCCCGGGAAGAACCTCGGTGCGCTCGGTGATGCTGGAGCGGTTGTCACCAACGACGAGGAGATAGCCGAGCGCATTCGGCGATACCGCGATCACGGTCGACGCGGCCGCGACGAGCACCTCGTCATGGGGTTCAACAGCCGAATGGACCCCATCCAGGCGGCCGTGCTCTCGGTCAAGCTTTCACACCTAGATAGATGGACCCACGCCCGGCGCGGGGTGGCTGCTCGCTACCGCGCCTCGCTGGACCGGTTCCTCGACTGGCCCGGCGGTGAGCCGAATGCTGAAGTGCACCATCTGTTCCCCATCGTCGTGGAGCACCGCGACGAGCTTGCGCGTACGCTCGAGGCGCACGGCATCGCAACCGGCGTGCATTACCGTCATGCGCTGACCACGACCACTGCGTTTGCGGCGTTTGAAGGCTCATGTCCTGTGGCCGAGGAACGCGCCCGATGTCAGCTGTCGTTGCCTATGCACCCCTATCTGAGCGAGGGCGAGATAGGCCGTGTCGTCGAAGCTGTACGCGCGTTCTTTGGGGAAGGTCCAGTGGGTCACACTGGTCCACCGCCAGGCGCCTAAGCCCCTGGCAGGCTAGGTCGCGCTGTTCTTGCGCACGTACCAGTTGACCGTCATCTCGGCCACCACCGTGCCATCGGCGTCGCTCAGCTCGACCGCGATCGGGAAGCGGATGCGTCCCTCATCATTTAGCCGCGCGAGCAGCGCCTCACGATCCTCGGCGAAGCGCGCCGTGGCCGTGATCTCGCCCTTCGCCAGCTTGCGATAAGCAATCTCCGCCGACTCGGCCAGCGGGGTCACCTCGCCCATGACCTCGACGAACGCGCCAACGAACGCCGCACCCGATGCGGCCTCTCCCGCTGAGAACAGCGCCCCGGCGTGCTGGGAGCCCACGTGGTTGTGGAGGTTCGGCCTGTCGGGCAGCCTGACGACCCCATGGTCGGGGGCGACCGTCACCGTCTCGAGATCGAGATGGACGTTGAACGGGATCGCCTGGTTCAAGCCCGCGGCGACCGCCTCGTAGTCGATCGCCATCAGCTCGCCTCGGGGCTCTTGATCGTGGCAATCGGCGCGCCCGCCTGAATCGGAGCGCCCTCCGAGATCGGGAGCTCGACGATCGTCCCCGCCTTGTGGGCCGTGATCTCGTTCTCCATCTTCATCGCCTCGATGATGCAGAGCAACTGGCCCTCCTCGACCGTGTCGCCCTGCTTGACCAGCACCTTCCACATGTTGCCCTGGAGGGGCGACGGGAGCACGTCCGGACCGCCCGCGCCGCCGGCGGCCTTGCGCTCGCCACGTTTCGGTGCTGCGCGACCAGCGCCCGACCCGTTGGGGGCGGCCACCGCGCCACCGCCATTCGCGAACGGCGGACCGACCACGCGCACGTCGAAGCGCTTGCCCGAGACCTCGACCTCGTAGGTCTGCTCGACCTTCTCCTCCTCGTCGTCCTCCGCGGGGGGAGTGGGGGCGGGGAAGGTGAGCGTCTTCAGCCACTGCTTGTCCTCGAGCAGCTCTTTGCAGGTGTCGCCCTTGGCCCACTGCTCGGTCGCCAGCAGCGCCTGGTGGAACGGAATCAGCGTCTTCAGGCCCTCGATCTCATATTCGCCCAGCGCGCGCAGCATGCGCTTGGTGGCTTCCTCGCGCGTGGAGTCCCACACGATCAGCTTGGCCACCATCGGGTCATACATCGGGGAGACTTCCCCACCGGCCTCCACGCCCGAGTCCACGCGCACGCCGGGCCCTGTCGGCTCGCGGTAGGCACCGATCTTGCCCGGTGCAGGAGCGAAGTTCTTGGAGGCGTCCTCGGCGTTGATGCGGCACTCGATCGCGTGGCCGCGCAGCTGGATGTCCTCCTGCGCGTAGGAGAGGGGCTCGCCCGCGGCGGCGCGAATGCCCTCCTTGACGATGTCTATGCCCGTGGTCATCTCCGTCACGCAGTGCTCGACCTGCACGCGCGTGTTCATCTCGAGGAAGAAGTACTCGCTCTCGCCGCTCTCGCCGATCGAGAACAGGCCCTCGATCGTGCCTGCGCCCACGTAGTCCACGGCCTTGGCCGCGTCCACGCCGATCTTGCCGATGCGCTCGCGCATCTGCGCGTCGACCACCCACTCGGGCGCCGGCGACTCCTCGATCACCTTCTGGTGGCGGCGCTGGATCGAGCAGTCGCGCTCGCCCAGGTGGATCACGTTGCCGTGGCGGTCGGCCAGCACCTGGATCTCCACATGGCGGGGGTCGTGCAGGTAGCGCTCGAGATAGACAGTGGCGTCGGAGAAGAACTTCTCGCCTTCGCGGCTGGAGCCCTCGAAGGCGCCCTCGAGCTCGTCCTCGGTCAAGGCCACACGGAAGCCCTTGCCGCCGCCGCCACCAGCCGCCTTGACGGCAACCGGGAAGCCGATCTCCTCCTTGGCAATGCGCAGGGCGTCCGCCACAGTGGCCACCGGCTCGGTGGTCCCGGGGACGATCGGCACGCCCGCAGCCTGCATCAGCTCGCGGGCACGGGTCTTCGAGCCCATCGCCTCGATTGCGCTGGCAGGGGGCCCGATGAACACGATGCCCGCGTCCTCGCACGCCTGTGCGAACGGCGCGTTCTCGGCCAGGAAGCCGTAGCCGGGGTGGATCGCCTCGGCGCCCGCGCGGCGGGCCACGTCGAGGATCTTCTCCACGTTCAGGTAGTTGTCCGCAGCCGGCCCCTCGCCGAGGTTGTAGGCCTCGCCGGCCCGCTTGACATGGGGCGCGTCGCGGTCGAGCTCCGAGTACACGGCCACGCTGGCCACGCCGAGCTCCTCTAGGGCGCGAATGATGCGAACGGCGATCTCGCCGCGGTTGGCGATTAGGACCTTGGTGAACATCGGCGCGGAAGCTTAGCGACGAGACGGCTCAGGCGGCTGCTGCGATCATCCCCGCGCCCACAGTGCGATTGCTCGCCTCGTCGATCAGGATGAAGCTACCCGTGCGACGGTTGCTCGTATAGGGGTCGAACACCAGGGGGACGCTGGTGCGCAGGCGCACGCGGCCGATGTCGTTGAGCTGCAGCTCGGACGGCGGGGGATCGCGGTCGAGCGTGTGCACGTCCACCACGTCCTCGATCGCATCGATCAGCGCCAACGCATTGCGCGATGTCTGCTTGATCGCGTAGCGCCCGCCCGGGCGCAGCGGCTCGTCGGTCATCCAGCAGACGTCCGCCGCGAACTCGCGGCCCACCGTCGGTGCCTCCTCGGGGTGGCAGATCAGCTCGCCGCGAGAGACGTCCAGCTCGTCCTCCAGGCGCACCGTGAAGGACATCGGCGCCGTCGCCTCCTCCAGCTCGCCGTCATAGGTGTCGATCGCCGCAATCCGCGTGCGGGGCGGTGGGTCATGGGTCCCCAGCACCGTCACCTCGTCGCCCCGGCGCAGGGCGCCGCTGGCCAGCTGACCGGCATAGCCACGGTAGTCCGCGCCCGTGCCCGCCGCGTTGGCGGGACGAATCACCCACTGCACGGGGAAGCGCGCGGGCTTCTCGTTGGGGTGGTCGTAGGCCACCTCCACCTGCTCCAAGTGATCGAGCAGCACCGGACCGTCGTACCAGCCCATCCGCTGCGAGCGCTCCACCACGTTGTCGCCGTCCAGCGCCGACATCGGGATGTAGGTGATGCGCTTGACCCCGCTCAGCCGGTGAGCAAAGCCCTCGAACTCCTCCACCAGCTCCTCGAAGCGCGCCTGGGAGTAGTCCACCAGATCCATCTTGTTGATCGCCACGACCATCTCCGGGATCCCCAACAGCGCGCTCAGGAACGCATGCCGACGCGACTGCTCGAGCACGCCCCGGCGGGCGTCGATCAGCACCACCGACACATCCGCCGTGGAAGCGCCAGTGACCATGTTGCGCGTGTACTGACGGTGCCCAGGGCAGTCGGCGATGATGAACCGCCTGTTGACCGTGGCAAAGTAGCGGTAGGCCACGTCGATCGTGATCCCCTGCTCGCGCTCCGCCCGCAGCCCATCTGTCAGCAGCGCCAGATCCAGCACGCCCTCGCCGCCGCGGCGCTCGCTCGCCTGGGCCACGTGCTCGAGCTGGTCCTCGAAGACCTGCTTCGAGTCATACAGCAGGCGCCCGATCAGCGTGCTCTTGCCGTCATCGACCGAGCCCGCCGTCGTGAAGCGCAACAGGTCGAGCGTCACCGCCCGTGCCCGCCGCTACGAACGCAACCGGGCGCGCTCGGCGCGCCCCCATCGAAAATCCAGCCGGGCACTAGAAGTACCCGGCCTTCTTGCGGTCCTCCATCGCAGCCTCCGACACACGGTCATCGGCGCGGGTCTCGCCGCGCTCGGTGATGCGCGTGGCGGCGATCTCGAGCACGACCTCCTCGAGCGTGGCCGCCGCAGACTGAACGCCGCCGGTGCAGCTCATGTCGCCCACCGTGCGGTAGCGAACGGTCGCGTCGAAGACCTCCTCGCCGTCGATCAGCTCGGTGCCCTCGCGCCAGGCGTAGAGCATGCCGTCGCGCTCGAACACCTTGCGCTCGTGGGCAAAGTAGATGTGAGGCACCTCCAGGCGCTCCTGGTCGATGTACTCCCACACGTCGAGCTCCGTCCAGTTCGACAGCGGGAACACACGCACGTGCTCGCCCTTGCGGATGCGCCCGTTGTACAGGTTCCACAGCTCCGGGCGCTGGTTCTTGGGGTCCCACTGGCCGAAGTCGTCGCGGAAGGACATGATCCGCTCCTTCGCCCGGGCCCGCTCCTCGTCACGGCGCGCCCCCCCAAAGGCCGCATCGAAGCCGTGCTCAGCGATCGCATCCAGCAGCGTGACCGTCTGCAGGCGGTTGCGAGACGCCCGCGGGCCGACCTCCTCGACCACCCTGCCGCTGTCGATCGAATCCTGCACGCTGGCCACGATCAGCCGCTCGCCCAGCTCCGCCACACGCCGGTCGCGGTACTCGATCACCTCGGGGAAGTTATGGCCCGTGTCCACATGCATCAGCGGAAACGGGAACGGCGCCGGCCTGAACGCCTTCTCGGCCAGGCGCAACAGCACAATCGAGTCCTTGCCGCCGCTGAACAGCAGCACCGGGCGCTCGAATTCCGCGGCCACCTCGCGCATCACATGGATCGCCTCGGACTCCAGCGCGCGCAAGTGGCTCAGCTGAGGGCGGGCCGCAACGCTCATCGTGCGGCGCCGCTATGCGCCCACATGGAGGCCGCACTCGGTCTTGTCGGTGCCTGCCCAGCGGCCCTCGCGTCCCGAGCCCGGCTTGGTGCACGGCGCGCAGCCGATCGACTCATAGCCCTGGTCGTGCAGCGGGTTGTAGGGGAGCTCGCGCTCGTGGATACGCCGCCACAGGTCCCTGTCCGTCCAGTGGGCCAGCGGGTTGTACTTGACCAGGCCACGCTTCTCGTCGCGTTCGATCAGCTCGGCGCCTGCCCGCGTCGGTCCCTGCTCGCGGCGGATGCCCGTGATCCACGCCTCGGCGTCGCCCAACGAAGCCTCCAGCGCCGCCACCTTGGCCACCGAGCAGCAGTGCTCGGGACCGCTCCAGGGGGCGTCCGGGCTGCTCGCGTCCTGGACCTCGATCTTCACGCCAAAGCGCTCCTCGAAGGCCCGCCACGTGGCCAGCGTCTCGGGAAACAGGGCGCCCGTGTCGATCGTCACCACGCGCACCGCCGCGCCGGTGCCCTGGTCGAGCTGCAGCAGCTCGTCGAGCAGCACCGACTCCTCCTTCTGGAAGGAACACAGCAGAACAGCCCGCTCGCCGTGGCGGGCAGCCTCGCGAAGCGTGTGGGTGAGGCTCAACGCCGGGTCGACGGCCGAGCCAACGTCTTGGCTGTTCAGTGGTGGTGTCATTGCTCTCGTTTCCCTATCGACAACTGTCGGGACATCTATACAGCGCACTCGCCCTCGCCGCGAATCACTTCGAACGGGACGTTGCGATTCCAGTCGATGAACGTGTTCATTGTCTCCAGCCCGAAGTCCACCGGCATCGAAAGGTCCTTGACCAGGCCCTCCAGCTCAGTGGTTCCCACGCGCTCTGCAAACGCGCCCCAGGCCTCGCCGTCGTTGCGCGTGGACTCGTAGTGGTTGATCCAGCGCTCGATCGCCTCGGGCACGCGCTTGGCCGGCAGGCGCAGCTTCAGGCGCTTGCCGAACTCCACGCTTCCGCCTTCGTACACGCCGCCCACGTGGGGGATGTATGCGGGGATCGTGTGCTCGCCCACTTTGATCGACGCGCCATAGAAGCCGATGTCGGCCACGTGGTGCTGCGAGCAGCCATTCGGGCAGCCGCTCATCTTGATGTGGATCTGGCGCGTGAGCGGATCGGAGATGTCCATCGCCTCGATCCGCTCCTGTACCGCCTGGTTGAGGCCCATCGAGCTGGTGATCCCGAGCTTGCACGAGTCTGTCCCGGGGCACGAGACGACGTCGTTGATCTCCCTTGGTCCCGGCTCGCCAAGACCAAGTTCGCGCAGGGCGTCCCACACGTCGTACACGCTCTCCTCGCGCACCCACCGCAACAGCAGGTTCTGCTGCACCGTTGTGCGGGCATAGCCACCCGAGTACGTGCGCGTGATCGCCGCCAGGCCCCTGAACTGCTCGGGGGTGAGGTCGCCACGGGTGATCTTGACCTCGACCGTGACAAAGCCCTCCTGCTTCTGCTCCTGGACGTTCGTCGCGCGGAAGCGCTCGAACTCGCGGTGATCGCCGTTGGGGCTGTTGTAGCTCTGAGGCGGCGCGGGCGCAGACTCGCGCTCGTCGTCCACGAACAGCCTGTGCTCGACCGAGAAGTCGCGTTCGGAGACCCACTCGCCCTTCAGCTCCTCCTCGACCTGGCTGCGCAGCTCGTCGATTCCGTACTTGTCCACGAACACCTTGATGCGGGCGCGGGCACGGTTCACGCGCAGCCACTCCTGGCGGTCGAAGATCCTGAACACGGCCTCGGCATACTTCAGGTAGTCGCCGTTGTCCAGCTCCACGAAGTCATACAGCGCCGGCGCCACCCGGGGCATGATCGAGGTGCCCCCGCCGACCAGCATCTCCGCGCCGCGCACCTCCTTGCCGTCGATCACCTTCACGCGGGCGCGATAGGCGATGTCGTGGATGCCGCTGATCGCCCGGTCGGCAGGGCTGCCGTCGAAGGCCGTCTTGATCTTGCGCGGCATCGCCTGGGTGGTGGGGTGGCGCACGAAGTAGCGCACGTAGGCGCCCACGTAGGGGGTCATGTCGAACAGCTCGTCCTTGGCCACGCCCGCCCACGGATCGCCCGTGACGTTTCTGACCGTGTTCCCGCAGCCCTCGCGGCTGGAGAGTCCCGACTCGCTCAGCTCGCGGATCGCAAGCTCGACTTCAGGCAGGGGGATGTGGTGCATCTGCACGTTCTGGCGCGTGGTCACGTGGCCCTTGTTCAGCGGCACGTACTTCTCGATCACGTCCGCAAAGGACTCCATCTGCTCGGGCGTTATCCCGCCGAAGGGGAGCTTCACGCGGATCATCTGCACGTCCGGCTGGCGCTGGCCGTAGACGCCCTGCTTGAGGCGGAACTTGATGAACTCGTCCTCAGGCATGTCGCCGGCGAGGAACTTGTTCGCCTCCGTCTTGAAGTCGTCGAACTCCCGCTGGATGATCGGGATCAGGTGCCCGGGCACGTTCTGCAGGACCTCCGGGTCCTCGAGGGTGCCGCGCTGGGCCGAGATGGAACCTTGCTCCATTGAAGAAAAACCTCCTGAACCGGGCGCTTGAGCCCGGGCTGCTTTCGTCAGTGTGCTGCCGGCGGAAGAGCTATTGCAGCTAAAGCCTAGCGACTTTCAGGTATTTATCCAGGGGGTGGGTTCGCCGGCCCCCGGATCGCGCTCCACGCCCTCGATCGTGGCCGCCCGGCGCCACGGGTCGAGCCGGGGGGGCGGGGCGGCCAGGGAGGGCGCGGTGGCGCGCATGAAGCGCTCGAGGGCCGCCACGATCGCCGCCGCCTCCTCAGGCGAGGCCGCGGCGGGCGCGGAGATCAGCTGGAGCTGGGGGCGGCGGTTGGGCATGCCCTGGCATTGTGACGGAGGGAGGACGGCGCCGGAGTTTCAGCGTCTAGTGCCTAGCAGGAACGCTCTCAGCCCATGCCCGTCGGCGCCGATTTCCTGCAGGTTGAAGCGTTCCTTCAGCTGCAGGTAGGCAAAGTCCTCGAGGGGTATGGCTTTTTCGGCTCCATCGATCACGAGGATGCCGCCTGGGCGTAGGGAGCGCACCGCCGACAGGACACGTGCCTGTCGGCGTCTGGATATGGCTTCCTGGGCTGGGTTGCTCGAGCCTACGGCGCTGGCCGTGTTGAGGCGCACCAGCGCCTCAGTCTCGATGGCTGGCGCAAGCAGGAGGGTGAGGCTCGTGTGCTTGACCCCTAGCGACCTGACGAAATTGGCAATATGCCCCGCCGCCGGTTGGAGAACCGGGTTGTTCCACAGTGTTTGCAGCTCGCTATCCAGGGAGGTACTCGCCCCCAGTACAGAGGCCAGAGCAGTGCTCGGATACTTATGGCCAATGTCGGATGCCTCGGCTGTTACGACGGTTGCCCCGAAGAACGCCAGTGTGGCGCTTGCGACGGCGACAGCCGTCCGGCTCTGGACCGTCGAGCGGACGATGTCGAACCAGACAAAAAGCAGCGCTATGCCAGGCGGCGATACATGAATCAGATTGTTGGGGTGCGCGCGTCCGAGGAAGTAGGTGTAGACGAGTATCCCGAGTGCGGTGAGACCAGTTACAGCGCGAAACTCAGCTGGCCGTTCACGCAGCAGCGCCGGGCGTGCGATCACGATCAGCACGATCGCGATGACCGAAAGCGTGTAGACCGCGCCCAAGGCGAGCCCGGGCGACCACGGAACTATGGGCAGCGTGCCAAAGCCGGCCAAAGTGTAGGCGTACAGGTATTCGAGGTATCCCGGCCAGTCCGGAAAGCTGCCCGAAGCCACCCACGTCACTGCTGTGAATACCACCACGCTGCACGCGCTCACGGCGATGAGGACCCGGATGTCCTGGGCGGCCAGACGTATGCGCTCGCGTGCGCCGGTACCGTCGACGGCTGCTCTCAGGCACGCGAGCGCTCCCGCCGTTCCCAGGCAGTAGAGGGCCGCCTCGCCGCTCCACACTGTCGCGAGGGCAACAGTTGCGAGCACCAAGCGCTTGCACAAGCGCTGGTGGCGTGTCGTCTTGGCCTCGACTAGCGAGCACAGAACGATGAGCCACGGCAGACCAAAGCGCAGGACGCCCGTGCTCGGGAAGTCGACGTAGAACTCGATCTGACCGAACATGTCGAGCACGACAATAGTTGCCAGCCCGGCTGCGGCGACAAGCACCGAACGTGTGCTCAAGCGCAGCACGGCGTAGATGACGAAGAACAACAGCACCGTCGCCCCCGACAGCAGGAGCGTGAATGTGCCATAGCCGATCGGCACGACCAGGAAGACCGCGGTCAGCGCGTCGATCATGCCGACGCCGTACTGCGCGAACGTGCCAACAAGCATTGGATGTCCGTGCAGGACGTCGAGCGCCGGTGCCAGGAAGTAGGCCTGATTTTCAGCGAAATCGACGCTCGGTGGCCCGGCATAGAAGATGACGAGCGCCGCAACGGTGAGGACGCCGGTGTCGATCGCGTAGGTGGCCGCGCGCGGCAGGGAGCGACTCTTGAGTGCAAAGACGAAGCAGAAGGCCGCCAATCCCACCGCGAGTGGCACGGCAATGTCAAGGGCGCTGATCGTGGCTGTTGGGATGAAAGCGAGCGCCACGAGAGCAAGCAGTAGGGGCGTTACGGCAGTAACTCTCGAGGCGGGAAGTCGACGCAGCTGGGCGGCGGGCACGGATCGGGCCAGGAGCACAATGGCGACCCAGGCGGCGATGAGCTCCACCAGCACGATCGGTGACGTGCCGATGGAGCTGGTAGTAAGGGGTGTGAGGAGACGGGCCAGGGAGAGTGAGCCGGCGATCGCTGCCTGCGTGGCGAGCATGACAAAGGGGCTGCGTGCATCCGTCGATCCCTCGAGTTGGCGGCGCCACGCGAGGGTCGCGCACAGCGGTACGATCACGAACAATGCAATGGCATAGCCCAGTCGCTCGACTGGCTTGCTGTTTCCAAACAACACAATCAAGCCCGCGGCGCTGATCGCAAACATCAGCACGCCATCCGTGATCGCCCCGCTCAGTAGCGATGTCAGGCTTACGCGAACGTCTGTCCCGGGGGAGATGCGATAGGTATCGAGGACCAGTCCCGCGACAGCCAGATCACAGCCGGCTATCACCAGTGGCGTGACCGTAAAGTCGAATCGACGGGATCCCGCGAGCCCGGCCGCATCAAGGCCAAGGCCAAAGGCGATGGCGAGAGCTCCTGTCGCCACCAGGATCGTCACGGGGTGCCGCTCGAACACCCCCCGATACCTGCTCGTCGGAGTCGCCGCCGGAGTCGACATCGCGGCAGCGTAGCCCGGTCAGTAGGCGAAGTCCATTTATCGGAAACGCCGCGAGAAAAACCTGTGCACTGGTGCATCCTGGGCAATTCCCAGACGCCTTCGGCCGGAAGTGCGGCCTGTTACAGCGGGATGTTGCCGTGCTTGCGCTTCGGCCCAGGCTCGCGCTTGCTCTGCAGCGTGTGCAGCGCCGTGATCAGCTTGGGCCGCGTCTCGTGCGGCACGATCACGTCGTCGATGTAGCCGCGCTCGGCCGCCGTGTAGGGGTTGGCAAAGCGCGCCTTGTAGTCCTCCATCAGCTTCTTGCGCCGCTCCTCGGGAGTGGGACTGCCGGCGATGTCGCGGCGGTAGATGATGTTGACTGCGCCCTCGGGGCCCATCACGGCCACCTCCGAGGTCGGCCATGCGAAGTTGAAGTCGGCTCCCAGGTGCTTGGAGGACATCACGTCGTAGGCGCCGCCGTAGGCCTTGCGCGTGATGATCGTGACCTTGGGTACGGTCGCCTCGGCGAACGCGTACAGCAGCTTGGCGCCGTGGCGGATGATCCCGCCCCACTCCTGGGCTGTCCCCGGCAGGAAGCCGGGCACGTCGCAGAAGGTCAGCAGGGGGATGTTGAAGGCGTCGCACGTGCGCACGAAACGGGCCGCCTTGGCCGAGGCGTCGATGTCGAGCACCCCCGCCAACTGCGCCGGCTGGTTGCCCACGATGCCCACCGTGTAACCGTCGAGGCGGGCGAAGCCACAGATGATGTTCTTGGCGTGGTGCTCGTGCACCTCGAAGAACTCGCCGTCGTCCACGATCAGCCTGACCACGTTTCGCATGTCGTAGGGCTTGTTGGGGTTGTCCGGCACGACCTCGTCGAGCTCGGGGTCCATGCGCATCGGGTCGTCGGTGGGTTGCACCCGAGGCGTCGTCTGCAGGTTGTTCTGGGGCAGGAAGCTGATCAGGTAGCGGCAGTCCTCCAGGCACGCGTCCTCGTCCTCGGAGGCGAACTGGGCCACACCGGACTTGGTGTTGTGCGACATCGCCCCGCCGAGCTCCTCGAAGCCGACTTCCTCGCCGGTGACCGTCTTGATCACGTCGGGACCCGTGATGAACATGTGCGAGGTCTCCTTGACCATGAAGATGAAGTCCGTGATCGCCGGCGAGTACACAGCGCCGCCCGCGCACGGCCCCATGATCAGGCTGATCTGGGGGATCACGCCCGACGAGCGCACGTTGCGCAAGAACACATCGCCGTAGGAGCCGAGCGATACGACGCCCTCCTGGATGCGTGCCCCGCCCGAGTCGTTGATGCCGATCACCGGGCAGCCGATCTTGGCCGCCAGGTCCATCACCTTGCACATCTTCTCGCCCATCACCTCGCCCAGCGAGCCGCCGAACACGGTGAAGTCCTGGCTGAACACGCACACCGTGCGGCCATCGATCGTGCCGTGTCCCGTCACCACGGCATCGCCCCACGGCCGGTTCTTCTGCATGTCGAAGTCGTACGTGCGGTGGCGCACGAACGTGTCGAGCTCCTGGAAGGAGCCTGGGTCGAGCAGCTTTTCCACGCGCTCACGCGCCGTGTACTTGCCGCGCGCGTGCTGCTTCTCCTCCGCCTCGGGCGAGGAGTGCAGGGCCGCCTCGCGCAGCTCCTGCAGCTGGGCGAGCTTCTCCTCGTAGGTCTCAGGGGCCTTCTGGCGCGGCTCTTTGCGGTGCCCGCTACGGGAGGCCGCGAGCAGCGCGGCGTCGGACTGCCTGTCGTGGGTGCTTGACATCGGAGGCGGCATCTTAGCCGCGGACATGGGATCGCGGCAGACTCAGACCGCTAGAACCTCCAACGGGGCGTGTGCCTGGGCGATAGCGCCGAAGTCCCCGTCCTGGCTTATGACGGGCAGCCCATGCTCCACCGCGGTAGCTGCGATCAAGGCGTCGGTGAGCTTGACCGTGCGATGTATGCCGGCCTTGCGGCAGTCGGACACGAGTCGTGCCCAGGCGACCATCACCGCCTCGCTGATCGGGATCGGATCAGCGGCCCTGGCCAGGGCGAGCGTGTCGGCACGCCGTGCACGCGCCCGAGCGTCGGTCGCGGCAAGGACGCCGAGCTGCAGCTCTCCGATGGTGACCACCGATACGGCTACATGCTGCGGCAGCTCCTCGAGCGGCCTCCCAGTCTCGCGCGCAATGAACACCGAGGTGTCCAGCAGGCCGATCTCAGGTGTGCTCAAAGCTCATCCAACGTTTGGCCGGCGAGCTCGTCGAGATCGCGTTCGAGCGCCGCATCGGCGGCACGAGTCGAGAGCTGCTCACGTAGGTCGGGGCCCGAGAGCCAGCGTGCGCGGCGACCATGGGGGACGATGTCGGCGACTGGCTCCCCGTGCACGGTGAGCGTCACCCGCTCCCCCGCTCTGACCGCATCGATCACTCGTCCCGTCTGGTTGCGTAGATCACGCACGCCGATGTCCATGATGCTACAGCGTAGCACCAGGCGAAGGAGACCGGTTTAGGCGCGCGAGAACGGCCGATGGTGCGCAGCACCAAGCCGGTCCAACACGGCCGTGAGCACCGCTGTGACCTGTTCGGCCGCGACCTCCTCCGCGACTTTGAGCTCGGCCGCGAGGTCCCGGGGCGGCGCCTCCGACGGTTCCTCGGCCTCTGCCACCGCCTCGTGTGGCTGCTCGGCCTGCACCGCGACCGGCTCTGGCTCGGGCTCGACGATCGGCTCCGATGGGTGCTCGGCCTGGAAACGCGCCTGCAGCGACTCGATCGCCGAGGCGGTGCTTCGGGCAGGATCAATGGTCGTCGTCTCGCTGGTCTCTGGCTCCCCGGCTGAAGGAGTCGGAGGACGGTTCTCTGCCGTGGCCTGCGCAGACGATGCCTCGGCCGGTTCAGCGACCTTCGGCTGACGTCGGCCGAAGAGGCGCGCGAAGAACCCGCGGCGCGGTGCCGGCTGCGGGACGGACTCGCTGGGTGTGGGGGACTCGGCGGTCTCGGAGCTCTCGGTCTCGGCGGATATGCCGGGAGCCGCGGTCTCCAAGGTGGGGGTCTCGGGCTCGGGCCCGGTCACCCCTGGCTCGACGGTATCTGCGACACGCGCTGCGTCGGTCTCGACGCTCTCAGCGCCTGGCTCGGGCGGATCGGCGACCTCTGAAACTGCCTCGGCCTCGACGGCGCTGTCTTGCTCGACCTCCTGTACAGGCGCCTCGATCTCCCGCGTGACGCTCAGCGTGACCTTGGTCCCCCAGCCGGAGGGCTTGATCAGCACGCTGCCGCTCGTGCCGTCGGCCTCCCACTCCACGCGCTTTTCCGGCTCCGCACGCGTGATGCGGATCTCGCCCAGCTCGCCTAGATGGCGTGCGAGTGCTGCTGGGTCGCTCAGCTCCGCCCACAGCTCCGGCGGAGACTTGACCAGAGTGCGCTGCACCTCCGAGGAGATCATCGCCTCACCCTTTCGAGCGATCCGGCGCTACTCCTTCCCGCGTGCGGCGCCGATGCGCCGGCAGGGTGCTTCAGGCGGCCGAGGGCGCGGGCTGGGACCGCAGCAGCCCCCGCTCGTGCAGGAGCTCAGCCAGCTGCACGGCATTGGTGGCTGCGCCCTTGCGCAGGTTGTCGGCCACTATCCACAGGTCCAGTGCGCGCTCGTGGCCTGGGTCGCGGCGGATGCGGCCCACGAACACCTCGTCACGGCCCGCTGCGTCGATCGCCAGGGGGTAGAGCGCAGCGGAGGGGTCATCGAGCACGCTCACACCAGGCGCAGCTTCGAGCAGCTCGCGCGCCCGCTCAGGCGAGAGCTCCTCCCGGGTCTGCACGTTGACCGCCTCCGAGTGGCCGGTGACCACAGGCACGCGCACACACGTGGCCGAGACGGCGATCGCGGGGTCGCCGAGGATCTTGCGCGTCTCATTGATCAGCTTGCGCTCCTCGTCCGTGTGGTCGTCGCCGGGGGCAAACGAGCCGGCGTGGGGGAGGGCATTGAAAGCGATCTGGTGGGCGTAGGAGCCCGGGGGCTCGATGTCCTGCTCGTGCAGGAGCGCATGGGACTGGTCCAGGAGCTCGTCCACGGCCTTCTTGCCCGTGCCCGACACGGCCTGGTAGGTGCTGATCACGAGACGCTCGATCCCGGCGGCATCGTGGAGCGGCTTGAGCGCCACCACCATCTGCATGGTCGAGCAGTTGGGGTTGGCAATGATGCCCCGATGGTCGTCGAGCGCCTCGGGGTTGACCTCGCTCACGACCAGCGGCACGTCCTCGCTCATGCGCCAGCGCGAGGAGTTGTCCACCACCACCGCGCCCGCCTGAGCAAAGCGCGGCGCCCACTCGCCCGAGGTGGAGCCCCCAGCTGAGAAAAGCGCCAGGTCGAAGCCCTGGATCGACTCCTCGCTCAGACCCTGGACGATCAGACCCCCGTCGAGCTCCCGTCCGACCGAGCGCTCCGAGGCAAACGGGACGATCTCGCGCGCAGGGAAGACGCGCTCGCGCAGCAGCTGGAGCATCAGCGTGCCCACCTGCCCGGTGGCGCCAACCACCGCTACCCGGTATCCCTCGCTCATCGCGTCAGGGTATCGCGGGAGAGGCGCCGCTTCTACGGCTTGACGGCCATGATCACGATCGTGACCAGCACGAGCAACGATGCCGCCGATCCAACGATGTTCAGGCGCCGGGTTGCCGCCCGGTAGTCGGCGCCCGGCTGGAACTCCCCGCCGCCATAGCCCTCGAGGTCGCGCGTGGCGGCCTCCTCCGCGGCTTTCGCCGCCGGGATCAAAACCGCGCCGACCAGACCGCCGATCACGACAACGGCCGCCAGGCCCCACTGCACGAAGAACTCGCTCCAGTGGTGGCCGTCGCTGGCGAGGAAGATGCCCGCCGCGAGGATCACCACCAGCGCGGGATTGAGCATCGTGCGCGAGATCGTGTATTCGATCCGGTGCAGCAGCGGCAGGCTTCGTGGGTCGCGTTTGGCGGCAACGGCAAAGTAGATCGGGAGCGCGAAGGTCCAGCCGAACGCGATCACCACAGCCACGATGTGCAGGGCGAGGATGAAGTCGTAGGCGCTCGCCGCGAAGGGGACCATCGCGACATAACCCTAGATGTTTCGCAACCAGGCGGCGGGCTCAGCAGCTATGGGTACCCACTGGGGCCGTCATGCGATAGACGTCGAGTGCGCTGTTGCTGAACACCAGGCGCCCCATGCTCCCCGGCCCGCGCGCATCTGCGCCGTGGATCTTGTCGATCAGGATGTAGCTCACGCCCCCATGCGCAAGCTCCCGCAGCGCCGCCTGATCGCCCTGCCGCGTCGCGGCGTCGTTGAGCGCATACGTCGCCGGATAAGGCTGTTCGCCGTGCTGCCCCTGGATGGTCATCACCCAGCTTTCGAAGAACACTTCTCGTTCGGTGAACGCCGAGTAGTCGAAGTAGCCCGAGTCCGCCGTCTCGCCGGCGGCCGATCTGATCATCGGCGGGCTCACAGCCAGGATGTCGCATCTGTTGGTGTGGCTACGAACCCACAGCAGTCCGCTGTAGAGGGCGGCGGTCAGACCCGGCTGGCTTGGGGAGTCACGTAAAATCGAGTGGCGGTCCAGCGCAGTCCTCCACGCGTCCGGCAGCGCGAGGACAAGCGAATCGGAGCAACCCAGGACGCAAAGGAAGAACAGGCACAACACGAGGGCCCGAGGGTCGCGTAGGCCGCGCCACGCCGGGAGGCCGCGCGCGAATCTCAACCCCCACACCACGAGCAGGGCACACACCGGCACGAGCATCACCCCGTACCACGCCGCCCGTCGCGCCCCGACGAGCTCGCCCGACGCGCTCAGGATCTGGGTTGAGCCCACGACCACCAGTCCCAGGATCAGGGCGAGCACGCCCACCCGAACACTCCTCGCATGCAGATCGCTTGGAAGGCCCCGCCAGAGCGTCATCGTCGTCACAGTTGTCAGGGGTATGAGCCCTATGTAGCCGTACCAGATGAAGTAGCTCTCGTTGCCTGCCGGACTCCCCATGATCACGTAGACGGTGAATCCCACCACGAAGATGGCCAGTGCGAAATCCCAGTAGGACGACCACTCATTCCGGCTCCGCAGCCACCACAGGGGCCCAGCAACAGGGAGGATCTTCCACAGGGCGATCACGACAGCCGCCGCCGCCAGCACGATCGTGCTCGGATGTGAAGCCACAAGAGACTTGAAGACCGTGTATTTCAGGAAGTCCAGCGGTTCGGGTGCGATCTCAGTCGCCGCGGGCGCCTTGGACCCCGACAGCAGTAGGAGGTAGGTCCCGGCGAGGCAGGCAAGCGAGACGGCCGCGGCGTAGGACAGCAGCCGGTCGAATCGCTTGTTGAGGGCTTGCCACAGCCAGAAGAGGCACAGGCCGCCGACGAACGTCGCGGCGGCGGTCGTCTTCACGGCGCCGGCGCCTAGAACCAGGAAGCACAACATTAGGAGCGTGCCAAGCTTGCGGGTGGGCGAGGATCGTCGCCTGATCGTGCCTACCGGTCTGCTCAAATCGATCCCAAGGATGTGAGCTCTGCACAGTATGAGCAGAGCCAGCAGGAACATTATCCCGAACCCGTACGTGGGGCTACCGGTGAATTCACTAAAGAGCGCAACGCCGAAGATTTTCGTGTGGGTTGGGTAGAGCTTCATGTTTTCCACCGCAAGCAGAAGCACGACTGTGATGGGACCTGCCCACCGGGAGCGTCCAAACGAGCTTCCGAGGTACCAGAACTGCAGCATCACAACCACGGTCGACATGGCAGGGAGTAGCCTGAAGATGGACGTCGCGCTTGGCACCCCCACGACCTGCTTGAGGGCGGCGACGTGGATGAAGACCCCAACGTAGTAGCGGAGTGGGTGCCCAGCCATATAGGACTCCGCAATCGGCCAGTGGTGGAGCGCCTCGGATGCCAGCGAGATGTCCCACAGGTTGTCCACGAAGTAGAAGACGCTGCTCGCGTGTCCGGGAAGGGGGACCTTCGCGAAGGACCGGACGGCCAACAGCGTCAGGGCGATTGCGATCGCCATCGCTCCGATGAGCGAATCGGCGCCCCGGCTTCGCCGGTCACGACCAGATCCCGACGGCAGCGCCGGCTCCCGTGCCTGGGCGCCTCGGAATCGGTAGGCCGCGCCTGGGCCAAGAGTCACCAGCGTCAACAGCGGTAGGAACGTGAGCACTCCCCGTGCATGCAGCGCGGCGGTCAACGCGAACATGCCAATCTCGATCGCATAGCCGAGAGGCCACCCGATCGCCAGTACACGCAGGCGTCCCGATCGGATTGGCAGTTCCGGGCTGAGGAGCAGATAGAGGAGGCAGCCGGGGAGGACCACGTACAGCCCTTCGAAGATCGCGAACCTGAGTACATCGGCGATGGGGACTCCCGAGACATTCCACACCACCACCAGGGTGACGGCCACGAGCGCCACTGCTGGATAGGCGGACCGTCGAGCCATGCGAGTGAGATTCCCGCTTTCGCGAACTGGAGTCCCGGCGGCGAGCGACTGGCTACCGGAGGAGCGGACGATCACAATTTCGGAAGCATCACACTCGACCGCGCACGTGTAAGACAGAGACAGTCTGGAAGACGCCTTTGCCTGATTTGCGGGCGTCAGGGTGGAGTCCATGTTTCTGAATCGTCCCGCACTGGGCATGTGTAGATTGGACGCGCAGGTCGAGATATGTCGGCAGACCCCTCAGCGGTGACAATGGACTCTCTGAGTACCCAGATACGGCGTAGCGTCTTGACGCAATCGAAGCGGGCAAATGTGGGGCACATCGGCTCAGCTCTGTCAGTCGTAGATCTGCTCGCGGCGCTTTATGGCGGCGTTCTGCAAGCCGGCTCGGATGACGACCCTGAGCGGGATCGCTTCGTGCTTTCAAAGGGCCACGCCGCGCTGGCGCTCTACTCGACCCTGCATGCAACCGGACGCTTCACCAGCGAAGATCTAGCCGGCTTCTGCGTCGATGGGAGCCCACTGGCCACGCACCCGGAGCACGTGCTGCCGTGGGTGGACTTCTCGACTGGGTCACTGGGTATGGGCCTGTCGTTCGCGGTCGGCGCGGCCCTCGCTGCACGAATCGAGGGCTCGAGCCGCCGGGCCTTCGTGCTCCTCAGCGATGCCGAGTGCAACGAGGGGTCTGTCTGGGAGGCCGTGATGTTGGCCGCCCACCACCGGCTCGGGAACGTGATCGCGCTGGTGGACGTCAATGGCCAGCAGGCTCTCGGATACACGCGCGAGGTGCTCGACACCTCTCCTCTGGCAGACCGCTGGGAGGTCTTTGGATGGGATGTCCACGAGGTCGACGGGCACGACGTGGGCGCGCTTACGGAAACTCTCGAGATCGTGGGCGCGAGGGCGGGAAGACCCCATGTGCTGCTCGCCAAGACCACATTCGGCAAGGGCGTCTCCTACATGGAGAACGAGATCGCCTGGCACTACCTCCCAATGTCCGACGAGCAGTACGTGCAAGCCATGGGGGAAGTGGGAGCTCCATGAGGAACGCATTCATCGGGGCCATTCAAGAGCTCGCAGAGAGTGATAGCCGGGTGGTGTTCCTCACGGGCGATCTTGGCTTCACGGTCCTCGAGCCGCTCGCCGAGTGCATGCAGGAGCGGTTCATCAACGTGGGTGTAGCCGAGCAGAACATGGTGGGGGTTGCCACCGGTCTCGCCGAGGCCGGGCTGGTCCCGTTCGTCTACTCGATTGGCACCTTCGCCTCGATGCGGCCTTACGAATTCATCCGCGACGGCCCTTTGCTGCACTCACTGCCCGTGCGCATCGTCGGGGTGGGCGCCGGGCTCGACTACGGGCACAACGGTGTCACTCACTACGCGCTCGAGGACGTGGCGATCATGCGCGCGCAGCCAGACATGACGATCATCGCACCCGCCGACCCGGCACAGGCCGTTGCGTGCGCCCACGCCTCGCGAGAGATCGGGGGACCGATCTACTTCCGCATAGGCAAGACCAACACGTCGATCCCGGGCTTCGACGGGGCGTTCGAGCTCGGTCGGCTCGGCCTGATCGGCGAAGGACGCGACGTGGCGATCATTGCGCTCGGCAGCATGGCGGGAGAGGCGGTGAGGGCCCGCGAGCTACTCGAGTCGCGGGGTGTAGAGGCGACCGTGGCGGTAGTGGCCAGCGTCCAGCCCGCACCTATCGGGGATCTGATGGAGCTGCTGGCCGACAGGCCGCTGGCTGTCACCGTCGAGGCCCACTATCGCACCGGTGGTCTGGGCTCCCTGGTGGCCGAGGTCATCGCCGAGCACCAGCTCAGATGCCGGCTGCGGAGGCAGGCGGTCGCAGACATGCCACGTGGCCTCACCGGAACCCAGACGTTCCTGAACGAGCTCCATCATCTCTCGGCCGATTCGCTCGCGACAGCGATCGTGCGGGAGTTGGCCTACGCCTAGGCGTAGGCGTTCTGTGCCACGCCGTAGCGTCCCCACAAGCACTGGCGCTCACGCAGCCATGTGGCCATGCGGATGAGGCCCTCGCCCGGGGTGGTCGAGGCTCTCCAGCCGAGGTGCTCGAAGGCAGCGCTTGGATCGGACACCCATACGCTCGTGTCCCAACTGCGCTGCGTCATCGTGCTCCATTCGGGGAGGGCCGTCACGCCCAGCGCCTCGCGCGCGACCTCGACCAGCTCCTCGAGCCGGGTCTGCCTGCCGGAGCCTATGTTCAAGATCGCGCCGGGGCCGCCGGGCGCCCCCCGCTCGGCAGCGCGTAGCAGCGCATCGCAGCAATCCTCAACATAGACGAAGTCACGTGCCGTTCTCGGGTCGACCAGTGGCGGTAGCCTCCCGCTGGCGGCCTCGCGTACAACCGCCGGCATGAGGCGGCCAGGATCCTCCCAAGGGCCGAAGATCGAGTAGAGGCGCAGGGTCACGGCCGGCATGCCATCGGCAGCCGCGAGCGCCGTGAGATGACTGCCTGCCGCCTTGGTGACCGCGTAGTGACTGTTCGGCTCCAGCCATTCGCTCTCGCGGGGCGCATGCGCCTTCAGGCCGTACTCCGACGAGGACCCCACGTTGACAAACGCCTGTACGTCGGCAAGGCGGGCGGCGCCAAGCAGCGCGGCGGTAGCGCTCACGTTGACTTCGATCATCGTCTGGACGTCGGTCTGCCACGAGTAAGCGCCGTGGGCCGCCAGGTGGAAGACCCACTGCGGTTGGACAGCCGTGACGAGCTGCTCGATCGCCGCGGTGTCGCGAAGGTCGAGCTCGAGCGTTTGCACCCCCGCCTCGATTCCGTCGAGTCGCCACGGGGCTCCACCGGGACGCGCGAGTGCAACCACCTCGTGTTCGGCTGAGGACAGATATTGCACGAGGTTCGCCCCGAGGAAGCCCTCGGCTCCGGTGACGAGGGCGCGCGTCAACCGGATACCTCCGGCTTACGCGCAACCAGGCACAGGTTGCCGAGCGGAACCGTGACTCGCACTCGTCCAAGTAGGCTGGAACGTAGATACGCCAGCGTGCGGGCCTTGACCCGCGTCGGCAGTGGTGCGAGCTGTGTCAAGTACGCCAAGCTGTAGGTGTTGCGAACGCTGTGCACGTCCGGCTCCACGAAGCCCGCCTTCGCAAACACACGACGCATCGTTGCGGGTGAATACAGATAGGTGTGCTCGATGTCCACGATCGGACTCCGCTCGCCGAGCAGCCGTGCCGAGAAGGCGTCGACGTTGTGGTTTAGGGCCAGGACATGGCCACCCGGACGCAACACGGCAAGGCACTCCTCGAGCAGCTCCACCGGGTTTGCGATGTGATCCAGCACCTGAAACAGGCACACCGCGTCGAAGCTCTCAGCAGCGAACAGGCGGGGGCGCATCATGTCCTCGACGATCGCCCCATCGAGCGCGGCAGGCGCCTTGGCCACGGCGTCGGCGCTCGGCTCCACCCCCTGCACCCTTCTCCAACCTCGCGCGAGTGCATGTTGCAGGAAGAACCCATTTCCGCAGCCGACCTCGAGCAGCGCTTCGCGACGTGTCGAGCGAGCCTCAAGGCGGGCCAGGGCACGACTGTACGTCGCCTGGATCGACTCGGTCTCGCGGTCGTAGTCGAAACGACTCGACGCGTAGAGCGTCGCCAGCAGCGCCTCGTCGGCCACAGGGTCCGAGCGCACCAGGCCGCAGGCGCTGCAGGCAACCATCCGGTAGTGGATGCGGTCAGGGACACGGCGAGCCGAGAAGACGCGGGCGCTGAAGGCATCGGGATCGAACGTCGCCGGCCAGCGCTCAACCGCGCCGCCCTCGCGGCCGCAGATCGCACAGCGGGTGGCGTGCATCTCGGGCATCTCCGTGGCAACGCTGCTCGTCACGGTTGCGGGATCTTCTCCGGAGGCCGGGAGCCCCGGCGAAGGGGCGCGCCGCGCAACGGCCTGGCCGTGATCGTGGGCGCCACGTCCTCAACCGCGGCACGCACTGGAGCGTTGATCATGCTCTCGACCAGATAGGGGGGCCGATGCTTGCCCTCCTCGTACATGTGGGCAACGTAGGAACCGATGATTGCGAGGCACAGGAGCTGTACGCCACCAATGAACAGCATGCCTGCGATCAGCGTGGTGAACCCCTTCGGGGCCAGGCTCGGGTCGGCGAGGCGCAATACGAGCTCGACGACGAGTCCGACGAAGGAGACACCCACCACCGCAAGGGCGAGCCACGCGATCAGGTCAAGCGGAACATAGGAGAACGAGACGATCGCCCTTCGCGCCCAGCCGATGTTCTTGAGCAGGTTGTTGGTGCTCCTACCGAACATGCGCTCAGGTCGCACGTAGGGCACGCCCACCTGGCGAAAGCCCACCCACGCTCGCAAGCCCCGGAGGAATCGATGCGACTCGGGCAGCTCGTTCAAGGCATCGACGACGCGGCGGTCGAGTAGCCCGAAATCGCCGGCGTCGAGCGGGATGTCGACATAGGAGAGCCGTCGAAAGACCCGGTAGAAGAGCTTGTAGGCGAAGCGCATGAACGTCGTGGTGTCGCGCTTGACGCGAACGCCATACACGACGTCGAACCCCTCCTGCCATCGCTCTACGAACCCGCTGATGATCTCGGGTGGATCCTGCAGATCGCCGTCCAGCAGCACGACGGCATCCCCCGTCGCGATCCGCATCCCGCTGGTGAACGCGCTCTGCGAGCCGAAGGCCCGCGTGTGGTTGACGACGACCACCTTGGAGTCACGTCCGGCCAGCTCGCTCAACACCTCTCGCGCGTTGTCGGGACTGCCATCGTTGACGAACACGATCTCGTAGTCGGCGCAGATCTCATCGAACGTCGCACGCAGTCGCTCGTACATGATGGGTACCGCGAGTGCGTCCCCGTAGCACGCGATGACGGCGCTCAGCTTCATGGAGTTGTGAGCTCGAATCGAGCAGTCATCGTTCTCCCCCTGGCCAGTGGAGCCGGCTTACGGCGCAGAGCATAAGGTTTCAATTGTTAGAAACAAACTGCAAGGTCAATCACGCACGCCGAATCGCCCTTACGTTCCGCCCATGCGTTTCTCACCCGGGCGAAACGGGCGCGCGGCTGGCCCCAAGTCACGTCTTCGCGTGGAAGACGCCATGGCGGAAAACTACGAAGTTGCAACCGGTGAGGAGAACTACCGTCGCCAGGTACACAACCTCGGTCGGCGCCCCGAGTGCGCTTGGCAGCGACGCGGTGCTGGCTGCGGTGGCTCCATATTGCGCACCGGCAACGAGCAGGTAGCGGCCAGCCTGTTGATGGAACGCCAGGGCGAACTTGGCCCCATGGCCCCACACGAAGACGCGCTGTAGCGTGAAATGAACGACTACGCCAAGGCAGAAGCCGATCGGAAGGGCGATCTCGAATGGCATGCCGGCCACGAGCGCGAGGGCCGACGTCGTGAGTAGGTAGACGGCAGCGGACATGCTGCCCACCAAGGCAAATCGCACCCCCTGGCCGAGTAGCCCCGACTCGGAGGTAAGGAGCGTCCGCGGGCGGATCATCGGGTGACTCACCATACGAGCTTCACGCCAAGCCGAATCGATATTGGCTTGTTCACCCTGCACGCCGCTCACGTGGCGGCGCAGGGCATCCGTTGGTTGTCTCCTATTCCGGAGAGCCGGCGGGCAGGATTACCCCGCAGCTCGACTCAGAACGTCGGCGTGTACTTCCCGAACACGTCCTGCATCGCCGCGCACGCCTCGCCCATCGAGCAGCGGTCCTTCAGCGCCTGGCGGATCGCCGGGAGCAGGTTCTCGCTGCCGCGAGCCGCCTCGCGCAGCTCCTCCAGGCGCTTCTCCACCAGCTCCTGGTCGCGGTTGGCCTTGAAGGCGGCCAGGCGCTCGAGCTGTTCGCGCTCCGACTCCGGGTCCACACGCAGCAGGTCCGGCACCTCGGCTGCGTCTTCCACGTACTTGTTCACACCAACCACGATGTCCTGGCCGATGCGATAGCGCTCCTGGTAGCCCCACGCCGACTCGTCGATCTCGCCCGTGATGAACTCGATCGCGTTGACCGAGCCGCCGAGCTCATCCACGCGGGCGATCAGCTTGTTGGCGCGCTCTTCGATCTCGTCTGTCAGCGACTCAACGAAGTACGAGCCCGCAAACGGGTCCACCGTGTCCGCCGCGCCCGACTCGTGGGCCAGGATCTGCTGCGTGCGCAGCGCGATCTTGGCCGCGCGCTCCGTCGGCAGCGCAAGCGCCTCGTCGAAGCCGTTCGTGTGCAGCGACTGCGTCCCGCCGCACACCGCGGCAAAGCCCTGCAGGGCCACCCGCACGATGTTGTTCTCAGGCTGCTGCGCCGTCAACGTCACACCGCCCGTCTGCGTGTGAAAGCGCAGCATCGTCGCCTTCGGGTTCGTCGCTCCGAAGCGCTCGCGCATGATGTGCGCCCACATCCGCCGTGCCGCCCTGAACTTGGCCACCTCCTGGAAGACGTTGTTGTGACCGTTGAAGAAGAACGCCAACCGCGGCGCGAACTCATCCACCGACAGGCCCGCCTCGACCGCCGCCTGCACATAGGCAATGCCCGATGACAGCGTGAACGCCACCTCCTGCACCGCCGAGCAGCCCTTCTCACGGAAGTGGTAGCCCGAGATCGAGATCGTGTTCCACTTGGGCACGTTCTCGTGGCAGTAGGCGAACAGGTCAGTCGTCAGGCGCATCGTGGGCGCCGGCGGGTAGATGTAGTTGCCGCGGGCTATGTACTCCTTGAGCACGTCGTTCTGCGTCGTCCCCCGCAGCTTCTCCGAGGGCACCCCCTGCTCCTCGCCCACCAGCTCGTACAGCAGCAGCAGACACGCCGCCGGAGCGTTGATCGTCATCGACGTCGAGACCTGATCCAGCGGGATGCCGTCGAAGGCCGTGCGCATGTCGTCGATCGTGTCGATCGCCACCCCCGTGCGCCCCACCTCGCCCAGGCAGCGGGGGTTGTCCGAGTCCAGGCCCAGCTGCGTGGGCAGGTCGAACGCCATCGACAGGCCCGTCGAGCCCTTCGACAGCAGGTATTTGTAGCGCTCGTTCGACTCCTTTGCCGAGGCATAGCCCGCGTACTGGCGCATCGTCCACGTCTGCTTGCGATACATCTCCCTGTGGGGGCCGCGCGTGTAAGGGAACTCGCCCGGCTCGCCCAAGTCGAGGTCCTGGGGGAGGTCGTCCTCCGTGTACAGCTCGCCGATCTCAATGCCCGAGTCCGTGAACCGCCGTGGGTCCTCAGGTCCCACGATCGGGGCCACCGTCAGATCCTCGTCATCGCTTCCCGCTGGGTTTTCTGGCGCGCCTGCAATGGCCATGGGCTGGATGATATGGCCCCTCCGGCCGCCAGGGCGGCTGCTTGCACGCCTGCGTCCACCCAGGGCGCTGGGGTATCCTCACGACCGTGACAACCTGCCTGGTCACGGGAGGCGCGGGATTCCTCGGCTCGCATCTGTGCGACGAGCTGCTGGCCCGCGGCAACCGCGTCATCTGCGTGGACAACTTCGAGACGGGCTCCCTGGCCAACATCGAGCACATCCGCGACCCCAACCGCTTCATGCACGTGGGCGTGGACATCATCCAGCCCTACTTCATCGACGAGCCCATCGACTTCGTCTACCACCTCGCCTCGCCCGCCTCACCCATCGACTACCTGCGCCTGCCCCTGCACACACTCAAGGTCGGCTCCTACGGCACCCACCACACGCTCGGCCTGGCCAAGGCCAAGCGCGCACGCTTCCTCATCGCCTCCACCAGCGAGGTCTACGGCGACCCCCTCGAGCACCCCCAGTCCGAGTCCTACTGGGGCCACGTCAACCCCATCGGCCCCCGTGGCGTCTACGACGAGGCCAAGCGCTACGCCGAGGCGCTGACAATGGCCTACCACCGCCAGCAGGGCGTGGACACGGCCATCGTGCGCATCTTCAACACCTACGGCTCGCGCATGCGCCCCCACGACGGCCGTGCCATCCCCACCTTCCTGCGCCAGGCGCTCGCCGACCGCCCCATCACCGTGTTCGGCGACGGCAGCCAGACGCGCTCCTTCTGCTTCGTCTCAGATCTCATCCGCGGCCTGATCGCGCTCGCCGAGTCGGGGTATCACAACCCTGTGAACATCGGCAACCCCGACGAGTTCACCCTCCTCGAACTGGCCGAGACGGTCAAAGAGCTCACCGACTCCAAGGCCGAGATCGTCCACGAGGCCCTGCCCGTCGACGACCCCCAGCAGCGCAAGCCCGACATCGCCCTTGCTCAAGAGCTACTCGGCTGGGGGCCCGAGGTGTCGCTGCGCGATGGGCTCCAGCGCACGATCGAGGACTCCGGCATCGAGCACCTGATCGGTGGCGGCGCGCGCTGAGCTCAGTACCGCTCAACGATCTCGTGTGCAGGCCCCGGCCGCCCGCCGACCGGTCCGTATGGAAGCCTGAGGTGTTGTGAGCAGCGAGATGGAATCACGCAGTTCGGCAACCTCCGCTCCGTCCGCTCCCCGCGTGCGCCCCTCGAGGACGCCGCTGCCCACCCGCACCGTCTCCTCGCCCGCCCCCGCGGACGGACCTGAGCTGCCCGAGCGCGACATCCGCAGCAAGCGCCCGCCCGCCCTCTCCTTCCTGTTGCGCATGTCCACCGTGCGCCGCCTCGGTCGCGTCCTCTCGCTGCTCGCCCTCGACTTCGCCGGCGTGGCTCTCGCGGTCTTCACCGCGCTGGTTCTCAAGGAAGTGGTCCACGGCCACGTGCAGCCGGTGCACGCCCGCGAATCCACCGAACACTTCCTGCCATTCGCCTATCTACTGACCGCGCTGCTGTTCGCCCGCTCGGGCCTCTACGCCGAGCGCGCCCTGCGCCCGGGCCTCTCGCGGATCGTCGGCTCGCTCTTCCAGGTGACCTTCGTCGCCCTCATCTTCGCCGTCGTCAGCGGCGAACACTTCTCCAGCTACTACCTCTTCTGGAGCACCCTCGCCTTCGCCATCTTCTACATCGCAGCCTCCCGCGGCGCCTACGAGCAGCTCACCGCCGTCCTGCTGCGCGCCGCCGGCTACAGGCGCAGGGCAGTGATCGTCGGGCGCGACAAGCACGTCAGCGACGTGGCCCACGCGCTCAGCGACGCCCCCCACTCACCCATCGAGGTCGTGGGATTCCTCTCGCCCAACCCCCTGCCCGCCAACGGGCTCAAATCGCTCGGCGCGCTCGAGGACCTAGAGCGCGTGCTCGGCTCGCAGCGCATCGACGAGGTGATCATCGCCGACCCCGACTTCCCTCAGGACAAGGCCGTCGAGCTGGTCGACCAGTGCCACCGGCGTGGCATCAGGGTGCGCCTGGCGCCCTCCACCATGGAGATCCTGATCCACCGCGCCGAGTTCGTGCCAGGGCAGTCCGTGCCCCTGTTCGAACTGGGCCCCCCAGTCTTCGAGGGCGTCGACTTCGCCCTCAAGCGCACCTTCGACATCGTCGGTGCCACCATCATGCTCCTGCTGCTCAGCCCGCTGCTGCTGGCCATCTCCCTCGCCGTGTCAATGAGCTCACGCGGTCCCGTCCTGTTCCGCTCCGTCCGGCGCGGCATCGCCCAGCGACCCTTCGACTGCCTCAAGTTCCGCACCATGCACACCAACGCCGAGGAGCGCCAGGCCGACCTCGAAGAGCTCAACGAGGCCGACGGCGCGCTGTTCAAGATCCGCGACGACCCCCGCCTCACCCGCGTCGGGCGGCTGCTGCGGCGCTTCTCCCTCGACGAGCTGCCCCAGCTCGTAAACGTGCTGCGAGGTGACATGTCCCTGGTCGGGCCGCGGCCGCTACCCGAGCGCGACTACGAGATGCTCGAGGACTGGCACCGCAAGCGCTACCTCGTGCTCCCAGGCATCACCGGCCTGTGGCAGGTCTCCGGTCGCTCCGAGCTCGACTTCGACGACCTCGTCCACCTCGACTTCCTCTACCTCGAGCGCTGGTCCCTCGCCCTCGACCTCACCATCCTCCTGAAGACCATCCCCGCCGTGATCACACGGCGCGGGGCGTATTGAGGGTTCGTCCCGGCGACCTCGCCCCCCCCGCCCAGGCGGGCGGGGGCTACTGAAGCGCGTTCAGTGCACGATGATTTTCTGGTCGCTGAACTGGGCCGCGTATTCACCAGTTGCGTAGTTGCCGGTCGGTACCCCCGGGCAGCTGCCTGAGGCGTGGTATTTCAGGCTCGAGACCGCGAGCTTCCATTTCATCGTCGGGCTGCTCACAGTGTATTCCACATTGCTGTTCGGGCCCTGCGGTTCAAAGCTGACTTCACACGCCTGGCTTGGAACGAAAATCAGGATCTGACAACCGGTGTTGATGATCTTCATCTTGCCCGTGAACGGCGATGAGGTTCCCCCGGTGATCGTGAATTCATAGGCGCATTTTGTGGTGATAGTGGCGCCGTAGTATTTGGCGCCGTCGTAGTACACGCATCCGGTGTATTCGGGAGTAAGCACCAGTTTCGGGCTTTTGCTCGCCAGTTCGCCTTTCAGGTTCGCTCCTTCGCACTCGACTTTGTCCGTCGCGTTGAGGTTGAAGAAGTGAAGAGTCGCGTTGGTGTTGGAGAAGGCCTGCGGGTAGATGCCGCCGACGCCTTCGAATTCCGCGGCCAGAGCGGAGGACGATGCGACGGTCAGCAGTAGGAGCGAGACCGCTGAGACGAGCGCGACTGAGAGCTTGGCTTTCATGGTCCGACCTCCGGTTGGTTGAGTGCGACCGCCGGATGTGAGGGGATCCGAGGTCCGCTGTTGTCAGGTCCGGAGGCTGGACTGCATCCGAGGCGAAGTCAAACCGCACTCGCCCGCATCCGGTCGGCGGTCAAGTGGCCGCCGGCCCGAACTCGCTCCAGAACTGGAGATTCGAGATACCGGTGGACGTTCTACGTGCGAGAGACAGTGGATCGTCTCTAGGAACCGGGCACCGGAGGGGGTGTGGTCGTCCGATGATGGCATAGGTGTGGCATAGTGGTGGCATGGCGAGGACGAGGGTGAGCACGACCGTTGACCAGCAGCTCTTGGAGAGCGCCCGCCAGGCACTTGCGCCGTTGACTGACGCCGCTCTCCTCGACCAGGCGCTCGCGGCGCTCTTGGACCGCCATCGTGCTGCCGAGATCGATGCCGGATACGCGGCCTACGACGAGCACCCGCTCGAGGAGGCCGATGAGTGGGGCGATCTGGCGTCGTTCCGAGAGGCGGCCGCGGCATCGTGAGCAGCGGCCCTCTTCCCGCGCGGGCGGAGGTGTGGTGGTGTGAGTTGCCGGAAGTCGGCCGGCGCCCCGTCGTGGTGCTATCCCGGGATGCGGCGATCCCTCGCTTGAGACGAGCACTGGTAGCGCCATGCACGACCACCGTTCGCGGCTTGGCCAGCGAGGTCGTCCTAGAGCCAGACGACGATCCAGTTCCCCGCCGATCCTCGATCAACCTCGATTCCGTCGAGAGCGTGTCCGTCGGTGTCCTCGTCGAGCGCCTTGGACGACTCAGCGACGACCGCATGCGAGAGGTGTGCGCGGCGCTCGACGTGGCCGTCGAATGCCAGAGCTGACAGGCAGCATTTGTCCGACTGGCGAATCACATGATAGCGTGATATCGTTTTGGCATGGCGCAGATCTTGATCAGACGGCTCGATGACGATGTGAAGGCAGCTCTGCAGCGTCGTGCCCGTCAGCATGGTCACAGCACCGAGCAGGAGGCACGCGAGATCTTGCGCAGCGCAGTACAGAGCGGTGAGCATGCCCGCGCCAGACTGGGATCGCGGATCGCAGCGCGTTTTGCCGGCGTCGGACTAGAGGCAGAGCTTCCCGAGCTGCGCGGGCAGCCGGCACGTCCGGCCCAACTGGGGTAAGTGAGCGCCGAGCCGCATAGCGAGCACTCGGATCGGTTTGCGCCTTGATCTTGATGGACACGAATGTGCTCTCGGCTTTGATGCAGCGTGAGCCCGACCAGACCGTAGTGGCATGGCTGGACGAGCAGCCCTCGGAGTCGATCTGGACGACAGCTATTACCGTCTTCGAGGTGCGTATGGGGTTGGAGCTGCTTGCGGAGGGCCGTCGCCGCAACCAGTTGGAGCAGGAGTTCGACAGGCTGCTAACCGAGGATCTCGATGGCCGTGTGCAGCTCTTCGACCGTGCGGCCGCTGATGCCGCCAGTACGATTGCGGCATCACGGCAGCGTGCCGGTCGTACCGTGGAGATCCGCGACGTTCAGATCGCCGGCGTTGTGAGCAGCCGCAAGGCGACTCTCGCCACACGCAACGTGCGCCATTTCACGGGTCTCGGCATCCGCCTTGTCAATCCTTGGAAGGGATAGGCATCGTCAGCGACTCAACCGGCGGTGGCGCCATCAGCACTTGGTTTACCGCGCATCCAACGGCGGCTGGGTCTGCCCAGCACCGTAGGTAGCTCGCGCAGCGTCGAGATCCTGGTGACGTCAGCGGGGCAAGGCTCGGTCCCGCGGCGATCGAGCCAGACGCCACGCAGCCCTGCCGCGGCTGCTCCTTCGGCATCGAGGTCGAGCCTGTCGCCGACGTGAGCCGTCTGCTCTTGCTCCACCCCCAGACGCTCGCACGCGAGCGCGAAGATCTTCGCATCCGGCTTTGCCACGCCCTCCTCGCCAGAGCTCACCACCACCTGGAAGCGCTCGCTGAGGCCGATCGCTGCGAGCTTCGCTCGCTGTGGCTCACCCTCCCCGTTTGTCACCACGCCCAGCACCACAGTCGCGTGCGCCTCTGTCAGTGCTGCCAGCGACGGGAGCACATCATCGAACGCGCGCCACGCCGCGCGATAGTGGCGCAGGTAGGACTCGAACCAGGCGTCCGCCGTGAGCTCATTCGCCGGCTCACGCTCGATTGCCGCACGTATTCCCTGCACTCGGCGGCGGCGCTGTTCCGCAAACGTGCACTCGCCGCGGGTGTATTCGTCGTAGTGGAGGGCCTCGAGCCGCTGCCACTCCCTTTCCAGCCGCGCCAGCTCCTGTGCCTCCAGGCCCGGAAGCCAGCCGCTGAGGTGCGCTTGGAGGCCCCGGGCGCGCGCCGCATCGTGGTCCATGAGCGTCCCGTCGAGATCGAACAGCACCGCCTGCAGCATCCAGCCACGCCCAGTCGAGCTACGCCCCGAGGCCCCCAGCCGGCCGGTGGCGCAGGGCTCCCCCGGAGGTGCGCTGCACTCCGACGGCGCTCATCGCCTGTGCGTAGGCGGCCCACGTGGCCCTGGCTGCGTCCTGCCACGTCCACGGCGGCGGCGCCGGAGCGGGGCGCTCGGCCGCCTGCGCAGCTGCAATCAGGCTTGAGAGCTCACCCGCGGGCACGAACGTGGCCCGGTCTTGCAGGACCTCGCGGAGCGCCGGCGCCTCGCAGGCAACGACCGGCGTGCCGCAGGCCAGCGCCTCGACGGCGGTGAGTCCGAAGCCCGCGTCCTCGGAGGGGAGCACGAGCGCGTGGGCGCCGCTGTAGATGGCGCCCAGCTGCTCGTCGGAGACCTGGCCCGTGAGGATCACGTTGGGCAGCTCGTGCGCCCACGGTCGGGTGGGGCCGACGAGCACGAGCGGCAGCTCGCGCCTGGTGGCTGCCAGACGGGCAATGTGCTTGCCCGGGTCGGGGTGCTGCAGGCTTCCAACCCACACCAGGTAGCGCTCGGGCAGCGAGACCTCTGCCCTGACCGCCTCTATCTCCTCCGAGGTCCTCGGGAACATCGTCGCATCGGCTGCCTCTGCGATCACGCTCTCACGCTCGCGCTCGATCCGCAGGTGCGACACGGCATCGGCCGCCACGGCCTCGCTCGGCACGATCACGCCTGCCGCGCGCTGCACAGCCAGGTGGCGCAGGCGCAGGCGCAGCCCTGTGCGCAGATGCTCGCTGCGCCGCTTCAGCGCAGCCAGGTCGTGGATCGTCACCACCAGCGGGCAGGGGGCGTGCAGCATCGCTCCGTCCATCCACGGCGTGTGGAAGACGTCAGGGCTGCGAGCACGCAGCGTGGCTGACGGTCGTGGCGTCTCGATCAGCTCATTCCCGGGAGCGCACGTCTCATGCAAGGCCTTCAGCAGGCAGCGCGAGTAGCGTCCAACCCCGCTTGGATCTGAGACCGGACGGGTGTCAAAGGCAACCCTCACCGATACTCCAACACTCTCATGCCATCCCCAATGCGAGCATGTCTCCAACATAAATCCTCTGGGGAGGGTTGACTAGAGATGACAGCATCGATGCATGCTGGCACCAGCCCCTGCGTCCACCTCTCTAGCCTGCTCGAATGAGCTCACGCGACTACTACGAAGCCCGCTGGCGCTCCCTGCCCGAGGGACTCCAGCCGGCTGACTTCCAGGTGCGCAGGCGCTTCCTGCTCGATCACATCAGCGCCGGCGCACGCGTGCTCGACGTCGGCTGCGGGGAGGGCCGCTTTGCCGCCGAGCTCCAGGCGGCGGGCGCCCAGGTCGTCGGCATCGACGTGGCCGACGAGGCACTGCAACGAGCACGGGCCCGCGATCCGGGGATGGAGCTGCAGCTGGTCGAGCGGGACGGGCCGTGGGCGCTGGAGGACGCGAGCTTCGACGTCGTGTGGGGCGGAGAGGTGATCGAGCACGTTGCCGACACCGCGGCCTGGATGTCAGAGGTTCGTCGAGTGCTGCGCTCCGGTGGCTCGCTGCTCCTGAGCACGCCCGACCACGGTCCGCTCACGCTGCTCGCCGCTGCGCTCTCGCGGCGAGCGTTCGCCGCGCGGTTCGATCCGCTCGGCGAGCATCTGCGCTTCTACAACAGCGCCACGCTCAGCCTGCTGATCGAGGCGTTTGGCTTCCAAGAAGTCCAGATCCGCGCCCACGGCGGGATCCCCGGAGCGCGGCGCGTCCTGCTCGCGCACGCGATTCGCTCGCGCTTCTAGCCGCGGCGCTCGCGCGCAGAGCCTGGATGTAGTCGTTATAGACTTCCACCGATTCAGGCTGGGCATTTGGAGGAGAGATCGCTTCAGTCGAGATCAGCTCCGGGTTCAAGTAGATCGCGGCCTGGAACTCAGACACCGCAGCCTTCGGGTTGCTCGCCAGGTCGAAGCGCGCCAGTTCCAGCCACGTCTGCGGGTTGGACGGCTGCAGCCGCACTGCTTTCTGCAGCGTCGCCCGCGCCACGCCGTGCTGGGCACCTTCCTTCTGAACCTCGGCCAGCGTGAACAGTGCTTCAGCTGAGAGCGGGTCCCTCGACACGGCTCGATTCGCCGCCGCCTCGGCCGCCGTCCGATTGCTCGCAAGCAGCGCCAACGCTTCCTGGCGGGCGTCTTCTGAGCGTTGCGGCTGCCACTGCGACCAAGCTGCCAGCAACGCGGCCACGATGACCGCGGCGATCGTGCCCGCGCGCACGGGGTCCAGCCCCGTTCCCATTCGTGCCCAGCGACCCGTGTGCTCAGTGCTTTCAAGATCGTCGACTTTGCGGTCCGGCACGCGAGCCTCTGCGCCGGGGATTGCAGCAAGCGCTCCTCGGCCCGCCAGCCAGCCGGCGCAGATCAGCGCCACGCAGGCGTCGCCCGGCACATACCACGTCCAGTCGACCAGCGAATGCACGCCGAACACCACCACCAGGCACAGCATCGTCAGCAGCCCGATGCGCTCGGGCGTGTACAGCGCGAGATCGCTCTCGCCCACCCGTCGCCAGCCGGGACGTGCTCCCTCGCGTAGCTGAATCCACTCGCGCCAACTCGACCAGCGGCGGTTCAACGGATGCGTGGCACGCCCGGCCGCCGCCATCCACGCGAGCAGCAGCGCGAGCGTGAGCGCAAGCCCCACCACACCCAGATCGGCCAGCGTCTGCACCACATAACCATGGGCGTGACGCACGTTGAGCGTCTCATGGCGATAGCGCAAGTGTGCCGTGGCATAGCCTTCCGCCCCCGATCCAAGAGCGGGGTGGGCATCGAAGACCTGCAGCGCCTCCTTCCAGTAGCGCGCCCGCACGCTGGCCACCGCCGTGAGGCGCCCCGGGGTGTTGGGTGGAGGTTTGGCGTTGGGGTTGGTGAGCGCGTCGAAGGCGTGCGAGATGCTGCCCGTGAAGCCGCGATGGCTGTGCGCGAGGGCGCCCGCGAACGCAAGGATGGCGATCACAATCAGGCTCAGCAGGATCGCGCCGGCGCGGCGGCGGCTCACCAGCGAAGGGGCGCGACGGGCGGTGGCGAAGCCGATCGCCATGCCCGCCAGCGTGAGCAACACGAGCATCGCAACCACGAGCGCGCCCAGCTGATGTCCCGCCGTCGTGCGTTCGGCCAGCGACACGTTTTCCGAGCTCAGCGCGTGCTTGGAGAAGTCCCACACAGCCACCACGCCCGCGCCAACGGCGCCCACGATCAGCACCGCCGCTCCGCGCAGGCGCAACGGCACCACACAGAACCACAGCACCAGCCCCACCAGGAAAGCCGCCAGCGCTCCCCTCGAGTAGGCGAGCACGAGCGTCAGCAGCAGCAGCCCCATCGCCGGATACGCCAAGGCGCTCAGCAGCGCGTGCCCCGCCCTGCGTGAGCCCAGCCACATGCAGCAAATCGCGCCCATCGCCGCGAGTAGGCCGAGCGCGTTCCAGTAGCCAAACGGTTCCTCCAGGCGCGCATAGGCGTTCGCGGAGGCCAGATCGCCGGGAAAGACCTTGCTCGCGACCGCATAGCCGCACACCACCACTGCCGCCAGCGCTATCCCGCCGAGCAGCGCGGGCCAGCGCTCGGGCGCCAGTCGCACCAGCGCTACCGCTGCGCCGAACACGCCGCTGTAGGCAAGCATTCGGCCCGCGTCATGCCAGCTGTCATCAGGCTGGACCGACCACACGACCGACAGCGCTGTGAGGAACGTGAAGGCGATCAGCAGACCCAGCGACCAAGCTCCGTACAGCCGGGCGTGGGGTGGCGCGAACGCGATCGCCAGGGCCGCCGCTGCTGCCGAGATCAGCGTCAGAGCGATCTCCGTATGCGTCATCGATTCGAGGTTCAGACCGCCTTTGGCGTAGAAGACGATGAAGCACACGAGCCCGCCCACGAGCAGCGTCGGCCACCACAGCCCCTGCCCGGCCAAGCGGCCCAGGGACGTTCTGTGCCGTCCCCCTGCCCGGCTGCTCGTCGGCGGGGGCGGCGAGCCGGGGCTCATGCGCTCAGCCTGAATGCCTGGCACGGACCCGATTGCGCACTGTGCCGGCCCCCACCAGCGCCAGGCAGACGAGCAGGAAGACGAGGGTGGCCAGCAGTGGGGTGGGAAGCGAGCTGAATGCGCTTGCGATTCCCGTGTCCACCACCCCGGGATGGATCACCTGGCCGCCGAGGTCGACCGGGCCGGCGCCTGCGCTTGCGGCCCGTGCTACGGCCTTCTGCTCCGCCGGCGAGGCCGCAGTTGCAGCGGTTGCAGAGGCGCCCGTGGAGGGACCTCCGCCCGTGCCGCCTCGCCCTCCAGCCGCCGCAGCCGCCTGCGCCCTACGGATCTGTGCCGAGCACGGGGAATACTCTTCCGCGTCAGCGCTCAGCTCTTTGAGCGCACGGTCGTAGGCCTTTTGAGAGAACCCGGCGAGCGATTCCCCATGGGTGCAGCGCAGGATTATCTGTTCGCCCACATCCGCGCGCGCGGACGGCGCAAGTGCCAGCACCAACGCTGTCAGCAGCGTGGCCAGAAGGGCTAGTCGGCTCTCGAGGCGGGCGATTCCCATGGGCTGACTGCGCAACGCTACCAACGCCCCCGGGAGAGTCCGAGCGAGGCCAGTGCCTCTGAGAAGCCCCGAGCCCAGGCATCGTGGGTGTAGGCGGCCACGTCGTGGGCACCGGCCTGTCCCAGTTGCTGAGCGAGGCCGTCGTCCCGGGCCAGGCGCTCAATGGCTCCTGCCAACGCCTGCCGATCGCCGGCAGGCACGATCAGGCCATTCTCCTCGTCGCGCACAAGGCCCCCGGCGGCTGCCCCCACGGCGTCGCTTGCAATCACTGCCAATCCCTGGTTCATGGCCTCGTTGACAACCAACCCCCACGGCTCGCGAAAGGTGCGCGTAGGGATCGAGGGCACGACCAGGACGTCGCACGCCGCGTACAGCTCGCGCAGCTGCTTGGGCTCGAGCGGATCGAGGCTCACGATCGAGGATCCGGGAGCTCCCGCTGGGCCGTCGAGGGTGACGTTCTTCCTCGCACCCTGACCGGCGAGCACCAGCGCCGCAGATCGAGCGGCCGGCCGGGCAACTCGCCAGGCGTCGAGCAGCACGTCCAGCCCCTTCTCGGGCGCGTCGCGCCCGACGAACAGGAACCTCACCGCGGCGCCAGACGGAAAGCCCTCGATGCTCGGTGCGCCCACATCGCGGGAGCTCCAGAAATCGTTGTCCACCGACTGCGGCGCCACGTGGACGTTGCGCGCGCCGCGCGCCTGCACATAGGCGCTGACATGTGGGCCGTAGGTGACGATCGCATCGGCCGAGCTGTACAGACGCCGCAACGGCAGGTAGGTGAGCGCGTGGGCCGCGCTGCGCGGATGCGCCCACAGCGACGCCCACAGGATCAGCGGCACGCGCCCCCGGCGCGCCCCGGCCCAGGTGGCCAGGGGAGCGAGGCGCCCTCCGGTGGGACAGACGACGGCCCGGTAGCCCGAGCTCGCCGCCAGCGCATGAAGCTGTGAGGGGCGCACAGCGCGATGCGGGAAAGGCAGCTCGCCCGCGAGCTCAGCGCCACCGTGCTTGGAGGGGCCGCCGAACAGCGCCAGCTCGATGCCCTCGCGCTCGTGTAGGCGCTCGAACGCACCCACGCGGTAGGCGGGCGCGTTGCCGGTGACGAACAGGACGGGCTTCACCGGAGCACTTGGCGATAGGCGTCCAGCGTCTCCTCGCCACAGCGCTCCCAGGTGAAGTTGGAGGCGACCGTGCTGCGCGCCCGCTGACCGGCCTCGCGCAGTCGGTGAGGATCGGTGAGCAGCTCCTCGATACGTTGGGTCAGACGCTCGATGTCCCCTGGTGGCACCAGCATGAAGCCATCTCCCGCGGCCGCGATCTCCTCTGGCCCGGGCTCGCCACGGCAGCCGATCGCGGGCACGCCCGCCGCCATCGCCTCGATGTAGGCCACGCCAAATGCCTCGTCCGTGGAGGGCATCACGAACAGGGTGCAGCGCCGCGCACGCTCGAGCGCCGCATCGGGGCTCAGCTGTCCGTGGAAGTCCACGCGGTCGACAACGCCGAGACGTGCTGCCAGCCCTTCGAGGGCCACACGCTCGGGGCCGTCGCCGATGATCGCGTAGCGCAGGGTGGGGTGGCGTGGACGCAGCACAGCCAGCGCGCGCAGCACGTCGGCATGGCGCTTGCGCGCGATGAGGTGCGCAACGGTGACGAGCGTCGGTGGAGACTCCCGCCGCGGGCTGCCGACGGCGCTCGGCAGATCGGCACCCAAGTGCACCACCCTCGTCGCTCGCGCCCCGCACGCCACGGACATCTCGGCGATGCCCGAGCTGTTGGCGAGCACGAGCTCGGCTGCCCCGAGCCCGCGAGCGACCGCCTCGGCGCCTGCCTTCCCGCGCCCCGCCGTGTGCAGCACGTCACCACCGTGCACCGACACGATCAGCGGCTTGCGCATGCGCGTGCGGCGCACCGCGTCGCCGGCCGGAACCGCGTTGTGCGCGTGGATCAGATCAAACGGGAACGAGCGTGCCAGGCGCCGCAAAGCCAACGCCAGCGCCGGCGCCGCCCACGCCCCCCAGCGCGGATAGTGGCGCTCGCGGGGAGGGGAGAGGTAAGGGACATAGCTCACCTCCAACCCGTCGCGTGTCTGTCTGCGAGGCTCGCGAGCGAGCGCTGAGAGCGCGCTCGCCGCGCCGCCCGCGCCGGCCGTGAGCGATGCCCGCGGGGGAACGAGACGGTGCAAGACCAGCACGTGCACCTCGGCGCCCGCCGCCTGCGCCGCGAGCGCCTGACGATGCGCCCACACGCCCAAGACCGGGTCGCGCACGCTCGGATAGAACTCCGCCACGACCGCCACCCGCGGGCGCTGGGGGCTGTGAGCGCTCACCAGCGACGGTGGGTGACGAGGGTGCGCCCGGCCTCCTGGGCGCTCAGGTACGGGCGTCGGGCAAGGAACGAGCGCGCCTCGGCCATGGCTGCTTCACGGGGATAAGCGGCCGCGGCGGGAGCCACCAGGTGCCTGATCGAGACCGCGTCCACCACGCCACAGCGCCAGCCGTGCTCGCGTGCCAGCGCAGCCCAGTGGACATCCAGGCCCCAGCCCATCCGCAGCTCCGGGAAGGGCAGCAGCACGGGGAAGGTGGCGCGTGCGAACGCCGTCACCGGGCCGATCTCGACAAAGCTGGTCTCGTGCACCACGCCGCCGGCTCGCCGGCGGGTCACCGGCCACGCGGCGTGGGAGCGCAGGCGGTGCGCGGGCTGGGCCAGCGCCAGCGAGAAGCGCTCGCACAGGAACAGGAAGCGGTCGAGGAAGCCGTGCGGCAGCTCCACGTCGTCGTCGATCACCAGCAGCCAGTCGTAGCTGTCGAGCGACTCCTCGGCGGCGAGCAGGGCGTTGAGGTTCTCGAACTTGCCGCCGTCGCCCGGTGGACAGGTGCGCAACTCGACCCGATGGCGCGAGCGCAACAGCTCCGCCGCGATCGCTTCGGCAAGAGCCTCGTGCTCGGTTCGCACGACGGAGAGAGCGAGCACCCTCAGCCGCGCCGGCGAGTGGCGTGCGGCGCGCTCCAGCCGCAGGCGCCGCCCGCTCAACAGCTCCCACGAGTTCACCGCCTCGTCGAGCGCGCCCCGGCGCAGCGCATCGAGGCCGCCCACAGTTCCGCTCGTGCCCGAGAGGAAGTCATCCCCCCTCGCCGCGTGGGGCTCCATGGGGGCGCGCGGCGTGGCGACTGGGGAGCGCCGTTCGTGCAGGGCCTCGCGTATGCGGCCAGCGCTGTGGGTGACCATCGTCAGCCCTGCCGGGCAGCGGTATCGAAGGACATGCCCGAGCGAGCGTGCGAGCGTGAGCCACTCGCGCGTGAGGGGTGGCGCTTCTCCACGGCGGGCATCGAAGCGGCGCGCAGCGCGGCCACGGACATCGGCGCCCCTGCACAGAGAGCGCAGGCGGGCGTCGTCTCCGGTGCGGCGGTGCTCGACACCGGCGCCGGCCACGTACAGCACCCTCGCTCCTGGTGCCTGAGCACGCAGTCGTTCCTGCCACTCCTGCTCATCGCCGCCATGCTCGAGCGTGACGTCGAACGGCCCCACGCGTTCCAGGGCGCTGCGCCGGATTGCCATGTTCGAGCCCCAAGCGAAGCGCGTGTCGGTGTCGTGATCGCCGAGCTCGAGCGTTGTGATCGGCGGGTCCTCGCGTCCGCACGAGTGTGGAGCAGGGCCCTCCAGGCGGGCGCTGATCGGACCGGTGAAGACATCCACCTCGGGATGTGCGGCTGCGGCGTGGAGCAGCGCCTGCAACCATCCCGAGCGAGTACGAACGTCGTCGTCGACAAACACCACCAGCTCTCCGTGCGAGCGCTCCACGCCGGTGTTGCGGGCCACGTTCAGCCCGAGCGGGCGCGGATGGGGCTCGTAGCGTGCACCGCAGCGTTTGACGAGCTCGCGGGCCGCGGCCGAGTCCCCAGCGTCGTCGATGACGAGCACGTCCGCGCCAACACGGCCGGCTTCGGGCACGATCGAGTCGAGCGCCACCTCCAGGTAGGCGAGGCGTTCGCGCGTGGGGACGATGATCGAGGCGGGCTGCATCTCTCACGACAGTCTAGGTTTGGCCGGGATGGTCCTGTTCCTGCACAACCGCTATCGCACCACCGGCGGGGAGGAGCGCGTGGTCGAAGACCTGATGTGGCTCGTGCGCGAGCGCCTCGGCGAGCCGGTCGAGTTGCTCAGCCGCGACTCTGGCGAGCTCGGGAAGTCACGGGCTGCTCTGGGTCTCCTGCGCGGCGGCCTCGACCCCGAGGAGGTCACGCGCGCCGTGCATCGGACAGGAGCCAGGGTCGTTCACGCCCACAACCTCAACCCGGCGCTCGGCTGGCGGGCGCTGGCGGCGGCGCGAACCGCAGGCGCAAGGGTTGTCCTGCACCTGCACCAGTACCGGCTGGTGTGCGCGGTGGGTGTGTGCTTCACCCAGGGCGCAGAGTGCACTCGCTGTCACGGGCGTGACACGCTCCCAGGCATACGGCGCAACTGTCGGGGCAGCCTGCCCGAGGCGCTCGCCTACGGCGCCTCGCTGGCGCTGTGGCAGCAGCGTCTGCTCGCCCAGGCCGACGTGGTGATCGCGCCCAGCCGCTTCGCGCTGAAGCGTCTACGCGAGCTGAGGGCGCCGCTCCCGTGGGAGCGCACGCACGTGCTGGCCCCGCCCGTGCGCGCCCTGGATGAACCGCCCGTCGGCGAGCTGCAGGCCGAGTCCTACGCCCTGCTCGTATCGCGCCTATCGCCAGAGAAGGGAGTCGACGTCGCGATCGACGCTTGCCGGATCGCGGGGCTGGAGCTGGTCGTGGCAGGCGATGGGCCGGAGCGGGAGGCGCTGAGCGCGCACGCCATGCGGGTGGGCGCCGAGGTGCGGTTCGTGGGGCGGGTCGGAGACGGAGAGCTCGCACACCTGCGCGCAGGCGCGTCGATCGCCCTCGCGCCTTCGCGCTCGGCGGAGACCTTCGGCGCCGCGGTCGCCGAGGCGATGGCGGCGGGGCTGCCGGTCGCCGCCAGCGCCGTCGGTGCGCTGCCCGAGCTGCTGCCGGCTCAGGCGCTCGTACCGGCTGGCGAGGCACCTGCGCTCGCCGCGGCCGTCACACGGCTGGCCGGCGACCGGACGTTTGGCGCGGAGAACCGGGCGCGCATCGAGGCGCTGTGTGCTCCGGAGATCGTCGCGGCTGCCCTGGGAGAGCTCTACGACGGCCCGCTGGCTCGGCCTGGGAGGACGTAAGCTCTCGGGGATGCCCTCCCCGCCCAGCGCCATGATCACTGGGATAACCGGCCAGGACGGCTCCTTCTTGGCCGAGCTGCTGTTGCACAAGGGCTACACGGTGTGGGGCGTGACACGGGCTGGCGCCAACGCATCGCTGGGCTGCTCAGAGCACTTGCGTGGGCAGATCGAGCTCGTCCACGGTGACCTGACCGAGCCGGCCACGCTGCACGGCGCCGTCGATGAGCTGCGTCCCCGAGAGATCTACCACCTGGCCGCGCCATCGTTCGTCCCCGCCTCTTGGGACCGGCCCGGCGAGACGATGCGCGCAATCGTCGGTTCCTGCGCGGCGATCCTCGAGGCCGTCCGCGAGATCGACCCCACCACGCGCGTGTTCGCGGCCGCCTCCGGGACCATGTTCGGCGAGGTGGGCGTCTCGCCCCAGCGCGAGGACACGCCCTGTCGGCCCACCACCCCTTACGCCGTTGCCAAGCTCGCCGCCCACCAGCTCCTCGGTGTCCTGCGGGTCCACCAGGGTCTTTACGCGTGCTCGGGCATAGCCTTCAACCACGAGTCCGAGCGCAGGCCGGAGCGGTTCGTCACACGCCGTGTCAGTCGCGCGGCCGCCGCGATCTCGCTGGGCCTACAGGAGGAGCTGACGCTGGGATCGCTCGACGCGATCCGCGATTGGTCATTCGCCGGGGACATCATGGAGGGCGCATGGCTGATGCTCCAGCAGGACGCACCCCAGGACTACGTCCTTGCGAGCGGGGTGCCCCACACGGTCGCCGAGCTTGCCGCCGTGGCCTTCGCCTGCGTCGGCCTGGAGGCCGAGCGCTACATACGCATCGACGAGTCGCTCGTCCGCGACAAGGAGAGCACCCCCAACGTCGGCGATCCAACCCGTGCGCACGAGCGGCTGGGCTGGAGTCCGCGTGTCGGATTCGAGGACCTCGTCCGGCGCATGGTCGAGGCGGACCTGCAATCGCTGCAAACCGCCGCGGCCTGCACGTGAGCGCCCGCCCGGGCCCATCCCTGTCAGCCCTTACACTGGCGCCCTGATGAGCACCGTCGGTGTCATTGGGCTGGGCTATGTGGGCTTGCCGCTCGCGGTCGCGTTCGCGCAGGAGGGCTGCGAGGTGATCGCCGTCGACGTCGACTCGCGCAAGATCGACGCGGTGGCCGAGGGCCGCTCCTACATCGAGGACGTACCCGACGAGACGCTACAGGCCGCCCGCGCGCAGATCCATGCCACCACTCGCTATGCGGATCTGGCCAGGGCCGATGCGGTGCTGGTATGTGTGCCGACTCCTCTGACACGTAATCGGGAGCCTGACCTCGGGCCGCTGGTAGAAGCGACGCGCTCGTTGGCCGAGGTGCTCCAGGCGGGCCAGCTCGTCGTGCTGGAGTCCACGACCTATCCGGGCACCACCCGCGAGCGCGTGGCGCCGCTGCTCGAGGAGTCGGGACTTGCAGCCGGCAGGGACTTCCATCTTGCGTTCTCACCCGAGCGCGTGGATCCGGGGCGCACCGACTTCACGCTGCGCAACACGCCCAAGGTGGTGGGCGGGCTGACCGAGGGTTGCGCCGAGCGAGCCGAGGCTCTCTACGGCCTGGTGTGCGACGAGGTGCTGCGGGTCTCCACGCCCGAGGCGGCCGAGCTGACGAAGCTCCTGGAGAACATCTTCCGCTCGGTGAACATCGCCCTGGTCAACGAGCTGGCGATGCTCACCGACCGCATGGGCATCGACATCTGGGAGGTCGTGGATGCGGCTGCCACCAAGCCCTACGGGTTCATGCGCTTCGAGCCCGGTCCGGGCATGGGCGGTCACTGCCTGCCCGTGGACCCCTTCTACTTGAGCTGGCGGGCGCGCGAGTTCGACATGGCCACCGAGTTCATCGAGCTGGCGGGCAAGGTCAACCAGCAGATGCCCTATCACTGCGTCGCCAAGGCACAGCGCGCCCTCAACGATCGTGGCCTGTCGGTCAAAGGCGCGCGCGTGACGGTTGTGGGCGTCAGCTACAAGCCGGGTGTGGGCGACGTGCGCGAGTCACCCGCACTGAAGATCATCGGGCTGCTGCGCGGGCTCGGCGCCGACGTCGGCTATCACGACCCGCACGTCCCCGATCTCGCCGAGCTGTCGCTGAGGAGCACACCGCTGGAGCAGGCCATCGCCGATGCCGACCTGGCGGTGATCGTGACCGCGCACCCGGGCGTCGACCACGACCTGATCGCGCGCCGCGCCCGCCTGGTGCTGGATTTGCGCGGCGTGACCCACGCGGCCCCTGCCGCCAACGTCGTAAAGCTGTGAGCGCCACAGGCGCAGATGAGGGCGCCGGCTCCCCGCTGCTCGCCGCCGGCGTGCAGGTGGGCGCTGAGGTGTCCTTCGGCGCCCACGTGGTGGTGCACGAAGGGACCGTGATCGCAGACGGCTGCGTCATCGGCGATCACGCCGTCCTCGGTAAGCGCCCACGCCTTGCTGGCCACTCGAGGAGCCGCGGCCAGGTAGGGGCGCTCGATCTGGGGCCGGGGGCGAGCGTGGGTAGCGGCGCCATCGTGTTCGCCGGAGCGACGGTGGGGGCGGGCGCGATCCTCGGCGACCAGTCCTTCCTGCGCGAGCGCAGCTCAATCGGCGAGCGATCGGTGATCGGGCGTGGAAGCGTGGTGGACAACGACGTAACCGTCGGCTCGCGCGTGCGCGTGCAGACGAACGTCTACCTGACGGCCTTCACGCTGGTGGAGGACGACGTGTTCGTCGGTCCGGGAGCCATCACCACCAACGACGACACGATGTCCCGCCACCGACCCGAGATGCAACTCCACGGCGCGATCCTGCGGCGTGCCTGTCGCGTTGGGGGCGGCGCAGTGCTCACGCCAGGAGTCGAGATCGGCGAGGAGGCATTCGTCGCAGCGGGCTCGGTCGTGACGCGCGACGTGCCCGCGCGCGCGGTGGTCATGGGTGTCCCCGCGAGGGTTGTACGCGAGGTGGGCGAGGAGGACCTGCTCGAGCGCTGGCGCTAGCGAACGCTCGCGATGGCCGCCACGACCTGCTCGGCCTGCTCGCGGCCGAGCACCGGGCTCATGGGGATCGCCAGATGCGTGCGTGCTGCATGCTCGGTGCCGGGCAGCTCGAGGCCGGCTCCCCACTCGCGCATCGCCGCCTGCCGGTGCACGGGGATGCGGTAATAAGCCTTGTGGCCGATGCCGGCGCCGGCGAGGGCTGCTTCCAGGCGCTCGACCTCGGGGTGGGCGACGACATAGAGGTGCCAGGCAGGCGCGGATCCGTCGACGGGGCGCGGCAGTGTGACCAGCTCACCCAGGCCCGCCTCCTCGTAGTGGTGCCCGGCGCGGCGGCGCCCGTCGGCCAGAGTGTCGAGGTGCGGCAGCTGCACGCGCAGGATCGCCGCCTGGAGCTCGTCCAGGCGCGAGTTGTAGCCGAGCTGCTCGTAGGTGACCTTGTCGCGCGAGCCGTGGAAGCGCAGCGTACGGACCCGCTCGGCGATCTCGGCGTCGCGGGTCGTGATCGCACCGCCGTCCCCGAAGGCCCCCAGGTTCTTGGAGGGAAAGAACGAGAACGTGGCCGCTGTGCCCAGTGCGCCGGGTCGCCCGCTCTCACTGGTGGACCCTGCGGCCTGGGCGGCGTCCTCGAGCACGGGAACCCCCAGGGCCTCGATCTCGGCCACGGGGGCCACGTTGCCGAACAGGTGCACCACGATCACCGCCTTCGTGCGCGGTGTGAGCGCGGCGCGCACGGTCTCCGCTGTAACGCAGTAGGTCTCAGGGTCGATGTCGCAGAACACCGGCCGTGCGCCCGTCGGCGGGATCGCCTCGGCCGAGGCGTAGAAGGTGAAGGACGGCACGACCACCTCATCGCCCGGCCCCACCCCCATAGCGCGCAGCGCGATCGTTATCGCATCCGTTCCGTTGGCCACGCCGATGGCATGTGCAGCGCCGCAGTAGTCGGCGAACTCCTGCTCGAAAGCGCTGACCTCCGGTCCGAGGATGAAGCGTTTGGACTCCAGCACCCCGTCGATCGCCCTGTGCAGCTCCTCCCGCAGCGAGAGCATCGGGGTGGAGGTGTCGAACAGGGGAACGCCCACGCGTCTCAGCTCGGCGCCAGCAGCGCCAGATCCGCGCGTGTCATCAAGCGGATGAGCTCCTCGAAGGAGGTCTGCGGCTTCCACCCGAGATCGCGCTCGGCCTTGGCCGGACTGCCGATCAGGTGGTCCACCTCGGCCGGGCGCATGAACGATGGATCGAGTGTCACGTAGCGCTCGAAGTCTCCGAGGCCGGCCTCGTCGAAGGCGACCTCACAGCACTCGCGCACCGAGTGCGCCTCGCCGGTGGCGATCACGTAGTCCTCCGGATCGTCACGCTGGAGCATCAGCCACATCGCCTCGACGTAGTCCTTGGCGTAGCCCCAGTCGCGTTCCGCGTCGAGGTTGCCCAGGCGCAGCTCGTCGATCAGCCCAAGCTTGATTGCGGCGGCGTGCCAGGTGATCTTGCGCGTCACGAACTCCAGGCCACGGCGTGGGCTCTCGTGGTTGAAGAGGATCCCCGAGGTCGCATGCAGGTCGTAGGACTCGCGGTAGTTGACCGTGATGAAGTGGCCGTAGGCCTTGGCCACGCCGTAGGGCGAGCGCGGGTAGAAAGGGGTCTTCTCGGTCTGGGGAACCTCGAGCACCTTGCCGAACATCTCACTCGAGGAGGCCTGGTAGAAGCGGGCCTCGGGGCAGACTTCGCGCATCGCCTCGAGCATCCGCGTCACGCCCACGCCGGTGAACTCGGCCGTCAGCGTCGGCTGGATCCAAGACACGGCCACGAACGACATCGCCGCGAGGTTGTAGATCTCCGACGGGTTGGATGCGCGCAGGGCATCCACCAGCGAGCGCTGGTCGAGCAGATCGCCCTGATGGAGGGTGATGCGCTCGCGGATGTGCTCGATCCGCTCGAACTTCTCGGTCGAGGCGCGTCGCACCATGCCATGGACGTCATATCCCTTCTCGAGCAGCAGCTCGGCGAGATAGGAGCCGTCTTGGCCGGTGACGCCGGTGATCAGCGCTGAGGGGCGGTCGGACACGGTGCGGGAGCCTACCTGAGTGCGCGCAGCCACTCCACGGTCGAGGAAATCCCGTCCTCGAGGGCGATCTGCGCCTCCCAGCCGAGCAGCTTGCGTGCCTTCTCCACCGACGGCCAGCGACGCTGTACGTCCACGGCGAAGGTCGGCAGGTGCTTCAGCTCGAAGGCGTCGGAGTCCTCTCCGCACGCCTCCCAGATGACGCGGGCGATCTCCGCCACGGTCAGCTCCTGCGAGGCCGAGATGTTGAAGTCCTCGTTCAATCCCGCAGGCGAGCTCATCGCCGTGACCACCCCGTCGGCGATGTCCTCGACGTGGGTGAGCGTCCTCGTCTGCTCTCCAGAGCCGAAGATCTCCAGCGGTCGCTGGCCCGAGAGCACCTTGTTGATCAGGTCAGGGACCGCGTGGGCGATTCCCGGTTCGGCGTCGGGCATCTCCCCCGGGCCATAGGCATTGAAGGGGCGGCAGATCGTGTAGGGGAGGCCATGCTCGTCGTGCGCGGCGTGGCAGTAAACCTCGCCTGTGAGCTTGGAGAAGCCATAGGCCGAGATCGGAACCGGGCACTGCGGGAGGTAGTCCTCGGGCGTCGGGAACAGCTCGGCGCGCTCGAAGACCATCGAGGAGGACACGTATACGAAGCGCTCGACTTCCAGCTCGATCGCGGCCCGGATGACGGCGTTGTAGAGCGCGTTGTTGACCTCTGTGAGCGTGTGCGGGAGCTTGTGGAAGTTGGCGATGCCGCCGACGATCGCCGCCAGGTGGATGACATGGGTGCAGCCCTTGGTCGCCCTGTCGGCCTCCTCGGGGATGCGCAGGTCACCCGTGTGGACCTCGCAGCCCTCGCGCATCCACTGCGGGGCCAGCCGCTGGTCGGACACGCGCACCTCGTAGAGAGGGTCTGCCAGCAGCCGCCGAACGACGGCGGCGCCGATCGTTCCAGCGCCGCCCGTGACGAGGACCCTGCTCATCCGAGCGCTCCGAGGGTTGCCAGCTCGGACGCGTAGGCGAACACCTGCTTCGCCCCCCAGCAGTTCCATGGGTCGACTACCAGGCAGTCCGCAGCGGCCCCCTCGGCGATCGTCGCGAGCATCTCAGGCGCGCGGAAGTCCGAGTGGTTGCTGGCCACGAACACGACCTCGGCGCCATCCAGTGTCTCCTCGAGCGAGGGCGTGGGGGTGGCCACATGGGGATCGTGGACGAACACGTCGGCCAGCTCGCGCTCGAGCAGCCGGATCAGCTTGTGGGCCAGTGAGTCGCGCTCGTCGTCCGTGTCGGCCTTGAAGGCCAGCCCCAGCACCGCCACCTTGCGGTTGGCGAGCGTTCCCAGGCGTCGCTTGGCCCCTTCGAGCAAGAACAGGGGAACCGACTCGTTCACGCGCGATACGGCCAGCAGCATTCCCGGTGCGGGCGAGCGCTCCTCGGAGAAGGTGAAGTCCTTGCGCAGGCACGTCCCTGCCGTCAGGCCCGGCTGGGCGATCCCGCCGCGGGGGTAGTCGTGGTTGATCAGATCGATCACCTCGAACACGTTTGCCGTATAGCGCTCGCAGTCCATCATCAGCAGGTTGGGTAGCGCGAAGTTTGTGTAGCGCAGGATGTTCGCCCAGATCTTGGCCAGCTCGGCCTGCACGGGCGTCGTCTGCACGATCGGTGCCTGGAAGGCGCTGAACAGCTCGGCCACGACCTCGCCCGAGCGCTCGCCCACACCGCCGATGATGCAGGGCAGGCTGTCGATCTCCTCGAGGAAGCGTCCGGCCGCGATGCGCTCTGGAGCATGGGCCACGTAGATCTCCTCGCCGATGGCGAGGTTGCGGTGCTTGGCCACGTAGCCGGCCACGAACTCGGTCGTTCCCGGCGCCACGGTCGAGCGCAGGATCAGCGAGTGCCCGGGCTCGAGCACGCCGAGCAGCTCGTCGAGAGCGCTGCGGATGTCGCGCATGTCGATCTCGATGTGCGAGAACGACGGCGTGCCGAGCGTGATCACGATGTGGCGCGCCCTGGCCGCGTCGATCACGTGCTCGCTGAGCTCGAGTCGACCTGAGGCGTGCACGCGCTCGAGCAGCTCCTGGGCGCCGGTCTCCTCGAACGGCATCTTCCCTTCGGCCACCGCGCCGAGTCGGAAGGAATCGTTGTCCACGCCGATCACCGTCAGGCCGCGGTCGGCGAAGGAGAGCGCCAACGGCAATCCGACGCGGCCGAGGCCGATCACGGCCACATCGGCGGTGCTTTGCGAGGCGTTCATCGAGATGATGAGGTTAGCGACGGGAAGGTCCCCCGGCGCGCCGATGGTCCAGATACTGGCGTGCGAAGCTGGCGACGAAGCGGGGGTTGTAGCGGGCATAGCGGCGCCACAGTCGTCGCGGCTCGCGCGAGAGTCGATAGACCCACTCGAGCCCGTTTCGCTGCATCCAGCCCGGGGCCTGGGGCACGAGGCCGGCGTGGAAGTCGAACGCGGCGCCCACTCCCACCAGCATCGGAGCCGACAGGCGAGGACGCATCTGCGCCATCCACTTCTCCTGCTTGGGCTGTCCCGTCCCCACCCACACCACGGCAGCGCCCGAGGAGTCGATCGCCTCGATCACCTCGCGCTCCTCAGCCTCGGTCAGCTCGCGAAACGGGGGTGAGAAGCCACCCACGATCCGCAGTCCGGGGAAGCGCTCCAACAGTCGCTGCTGTAGGAGCTCGAGCGCCTCGGGGGTACGCCCTCCGTAGAGGTACATGGGCGTTCCGCTCACAGCGGCCCGCGCGCAGAAGCGAGCCATCAGGTCGGGCCCATAGACACGTGTCGCCCGACGCTCGCCCAGCGCTCGCAGCGCCCACACCAGCGGCTGACCGTCGGGAACTGCGAGCGTCGCCCCAAGCACAGCCGCGCGCGTGTCGGGATCCTCGTGGGCGGACATCACCAGGTTGACCGCCGCGGCCGTCACATATGCGCGGCCGTCGGTCGCGATCACAGCCTCCATCCAGTCGATCACCTCCTCGTAGTCGGAGACGGCGAGCTCGACGCCCACGATCTCCACGCGACGGGGCGCCGGCGGTGAGTCGGCCGGCGGGGAGGGGTGGGCAGACGGGGGGGAGATTGCGTGAAGATAGCCGCCCCGTGGAGATCGATCCCGACTACTGGAGGCGCCGGCGGGTGCTCGTCACGGGCCACACCGGGTTCAAGGGCGCGTGGCTGTCGCTGTGGCTGCAGGCTCTGGGCGCCGAGGTGACGGGCCTTGCCCCATCCCCACGGGGAGGACGAAGCGTCTATCGGCTGGCCGCGGTCGGGGAGCACATGCGCGAGCTGGCGTTGGACGTGCGCGACGGGCGGGGGATGATCGAGGCCGTGCGCGAGAGCTCGCCGGAGGTCGTGATCCACCTCGCGGGCCAGCCGCTCGTGCGACGCTCGCTGCAGGACCCCGCGAGCACCTATGAGATCAACGTGATGGGCACTGTCAACCTGCTCGAGGCCGTACGGCGAGAGGGCAGCTCGGTGCGCTCGGTCGTGATCGTGACATCGGACAAGTGCTACGAGAACCCTGGCGTGCGACCGCGGCGCTTCGTCGAGTCCGACACGCTCGGGGGCGCCGATCCCTATTCGAGCTCGAAGGCCTGCGCCGAGCTCGTGACCGCCTCCTACAGGCGGTCGTTCTTCGCGCGCGATGACGCGCCACGGATCGCCACCGCGCGCGCGGGCAACGTGATCGGCGGTGGTGACTGGGGCGAGGACCGGCTCCTCCCCGACAGCGTGCGCGCCGTCGAAACCGGTACCACCCTGCGGGTGCGCAACCCTGACGCGGTACGGCCATGGCAGCACGTGCTGGGTCCGCTCGAAGGCTACCTGCTGCTCGCGCAGGCCCTGGACCTCCGAGTTACCGCCGCCGACACGTTGAACTTCGGGCCGGCTGCCGGCAATGCCCGTGCTGTCCGCTGGATCGTTGAGCGCCTTGGCGAGCTGTGGGACGGGCGGCTCAGGTGGGCGCCCGACGAAGGCACGAACCCTCCGGAGGCCGAGCATCAGGAGATCGACTCCGCTCGCGCCGAGCTGGAGCTGGGATGGTTGCCAAGGGGAAGCCTCGCCGACGCGCTGGGTCTGCTGGTCGCGTGGCACAGGGCCGAGCTGGGCGGTGAGAACGTGCGCGAGGTGAGCCTTGCTCAGATTGACCATCACTCGCGTGACGAGGCCCTGAAGGCCGTGGGTCTGAACGAGTAGCGCCAGCCCGGCGAGGGCCGGACCAAGCTGGAGACGCGATTCGACAAGCTCGCAGGATTCCGTAATCTCTCGGGCCGATGAGTCCGCTCACCCTCCGCCGTTACCGCGCCGAGCGGCTCTTGAAAAGCGAGTTCGAGGGCCTGCGGATCCGGGTTCTGGCGAGCGTGACGCGCCGACTGCGTAGCGCCGGGGTGGACCTCGACGAGCGGGACATCGAGGCCTGTTATGCAATGGCGTGGCAGGGCCTCTACAAGGCCGTGCTCGACGGCCAGGAGATCGAGAATCCTGCCGGCTGGCTCGTGCTGGTCACGTTTCGTCGTGCGATCGAAGAGCACCGGGCGCGTCGCCATGTCCAGTGCGGCGGCGAGCCCGTGACAGCGCAGGAGCACGACATGGCTGGTGAGCTCGACGATCGTATGCGGCTGCGCCAACTGTTCGAGGGTCTGCGTGGGCGCCTCAGCGAGCGTGAGCGTGAGGCCGCGGTCCTCTGCTATCTGCAGGGCCTGCCCCGCGCTCAGGCGGCGGCGCGCATGGGCGTCACCGAGACACGCATGCGCAAGCTGATGGAGGGCCGCGGGCCCGGACGGCCCGGCGTCGCCGGCAAGGTTGGAGCGCTCGTCGAGACGATCCGCGGGGGTGCCTGGTGCGAGGAGCAGTCCTCACTCATGCGCGGTCTGGCCTTTGGCATGCTCGATCCCGACGGGGAGCGTCACCAGCTCGCCACGCTGCATCTGGAGGAGTGCTCGGCCTGTCGGGCCTACGTCGCTTCGCTCCGAGGCCTCGCTGCAGCGCTGCCCCCGATACTGCTGCCGGGAGCGATCGGCGCGACGGCGCTGACGGGAACCGGCGCAGGCGTAGGTGCAGGCGCCGGGGTAGCTACGGGGGCGCGTGTCGGGGCCGGGACGCAGGTCGGGCGCGGGGTCGGCGGAGCGCTCACGGCCTCTGGCACCGCCGGCGCAGGCGGCGCCGCAGGTGGTGGCTGGATGCTGGCGGGCGGTGGCAAGCTAGCCCTCGGCTGTCTGCTCGCTTTGAGCGTGGGAACGGGTTGCGTAGCGCTCGACGTCGGCGCGGGGCGCTCCCACGGGGCGCACGCGGCTCATCGCCGCCGGACGCTCGCCAAGCGCGACGCGTCCGTTGGCGCCGACGCGGCCGTGGCCGACAGCTCCGGCCCTGCTCCTCCAGTGGCGCCCGTGAGGGTGATAGCCCCCCCGCGGGGGGCCGGCGGAGCAACGCTAGCGCCCGCGGCCAAGGCGACTCGTGAGTTCGGGCCCGAGGCGCAGTCGAGCGCGACGACCTCGCAGCCGTCAGCGCAGACTGCCCCGTCCACAGTCACGCCCGCCACGGCTCGGGCCACGACGGCGCGCGTTTCCGGTTCGTCGGCTGAAGGCGTAGCGAGCTCCAGCTCAACAGCCGGCTCGTCGTCTGCCAGCGCCGCCGGTGCCTCGCAGGCTACCCGGGAGTTCTCGCCCGGGTAGCTCCATTTTTCTTGCCTGTGCGCGAACCCGGTACACGGGCGCGCCGCGTGCCGAATGCGCCAGGGGTCCGCATCGATTGGCATCCTCGGCCGGTGGACGAATCCGGGCACCCGCGTTACCGCGACAACGAGGACTCTCGCTTCTACAAGACAGCCAGTCTCTCGCCGGAGGACACGTGGCGGGCTCTCAGCGACGAAATGGGGCGTGTTCTTATGGACGCCCAAAGATCGTTCTGGCGAGGTCGGCTGGAGATGGATGCTGAGCGCGTCCGGTGGTGGCATGGGGCGGTCTTCGCCCGCCACTTCCCGCACGATGGCGGGCGCTTCCGTCGAGAGCGCGCGTTCTTTGGTGTGGTGACGGTTGGTGGCGGGATGCGCCAGATCGAGGGCACTGCACCTGACGCCTTGATCCGTGATCTCGCTGAGGTGTGTGCCGCGTTCAACAGCGGCACTGCTCAGCTCGATCGCCGCGACACCGGGATCGCTGAGCAGACACGAGTCGTCGCCGCTCTCTACGTAGGCATCCTCCGGGTGCATCCCTTTGCTGACGGGAACCATCGCACCGCGTTCGTGGCGCTCTCGGCCGCGCTGTGGTCGCTGGGGCTCCCCGCTGTCGAATTCGCGGACGACAAAGACATGACCGGCCACGACAGCGCCGTGGCACCAGCGCTTATCTCACGCGACGGCGACATCGAGCCGTTCGCGCGGCTGCTTGCCACCCGAATCGAACACGCGAGAAACCCCGCGACGTGAGGTACCCTCAAGACATGGAAAACGGGTCGCATCCATCGAGCGGGAAGCGCGACGTCGCGCAGATCGCCCGCGCGGACGGACTCGTAGACGCAACACCAGAATCGATCCGCGAATTGGCCGACAGCGCGATGCTGCTCTCCCAGGGCGCACACCGCGCAATCGAGATGAAGCACGCAGCCGCCAGCGCGAACCTCGACCTACCGGCCGCTACGGCAGCCGCCCAAGACTGACGCAGACCAAACGGGGCCTGGGCGGGCCGTTCATCAGCCGATTCCGACTGCTGGCGCCACCATCGCCACATGGTTTGCGCACAGCCAAGTTTCGCCCACTTCTCTAGTCGGCAAATAAACCAGGTTGTTGGCCTGGGCTCAGAGCTTGTCGATAGCGCGGTGTAGGGCGCGACGGTCGATGACTCGTGCCACCAGATAGCGTGCGTCGGCGGCGGCGGCGAGTTCGCGGTAGAGCACACGGTGCTCGCCGACGCGCAGGCGACGCCAGGGGGCGTGTCCAGCCACTGGCTTGATGTCGAGGTTCTCGGCACCCGCCCCCAGCGCTTGGAATGCCTGCTGCACACGCTTTCGGGTCTGGCGGTCCAGGCTCTTCAGGTCATGGATCGCGCGCGGAGCGAGCTCGATGTTGCTCAGAGGGTCCGTCATCTATGACGACCCAGCTTCCTGCGCGTTGGCGCTATTGCTCAGCGTCTTGCGCGTCAAGCTCCGCAAACACATCAGCAGCCGAGCGCGCTTTGCCATCTGCATGAGCCTGATCGGCAGCGGCCATGTCCTCGGCGAAGCCCGGAACCTTCGAGAGAAGATAGTCCTCGAGATCCTGGGCATCGATTGGCACCAGCGCAGCGATGGGCTCGCCGTGTCGTGTGACGAGAGCGGTGTGCTTGGAATCGGCGACGTCAGCGACGACGCCACTTGTATTGCGCTGTAGATCACGGATGCTGATTGTGCTCATCGGGCGCCCTTGGCCTTCCCAGGAAATGTCCGACAAGTATATGTACATTTCGGGCGAGCGTCAAGTCCCTTCGCGGAGCCCAGGCGACCCCTTTGCCGCCATCCGACGATGCGAGCCGATCGAGCTGGAAAGGTCGCTGGCGCGCTATGCCTGGGCTTCGGTACTGCTTTCGTCGGGAGGTGGTGGCTCCTCATTCGCGCTCGCTGGACTTCTGGCAAGCCCCTTACTCACGAGGTCGCGGATGTCGCAGCTGACCAGCTTGCCGCCGCCTTGGTCAGCCGCCGCTACGTAGGCCGCATCGTACACGGAGATCGTGTGCTCGTCCGCGAGCTTTGCGGCGCGACTGAGCAAGCTCGTCGTAGAGGGTACGACCCCACCATCGCCAGAGATCCGGTCTATTGCTTCCAGCAGTGGGACGACACGCCCGAGCTCGCGCCAGCCGCGAACTGCCACGTTCGCCACCTCATATCGGGCGAGATCGAGGGTGGTGAGCGTCACATCGGGATCAGCGAGCAGCGCCTGGGACGGCCCGTGCAGCTCGTCGTCGGGATCGAACGCGGCGAGGATCACGCTGGCGTCCAATAGCAGCGTGCTCACGCTATGGCCTTGTGGCTTTCACCCGCTCTGCAGCCGCGCCACCATGCCGTGCAGCCTGCCGCAGGAGCCTCTCCATGGCCGCTGCACGATCCGTGCGGCGCCTACGCAACGCGGAGTCAGCGAACTCCCGCAATACCGCGCTACGAGACGTTCCGAGACGACTCGCCTCAGCATCGACCTCGCTCAAGAGATCGTCCGGCATCGACACCATAACCTTTGCCATGCGCACAGTATACCGTGGTATAAGACGAGGGCCGCAGCAGCGTGCCCGTAGTCGCTGCAGCTCGAGCGTTGAAAACCCCGGCTTGATCGCCTGCGGGTGTGTCACTAGGGTCGTGGGATGTCCTCCGACTCCACCTCGGTGGCGAGCGTCGATTGCTCGCCACGCAGCGCTCTGAACGAGTCAGTGCTGCGCGCCTGCCGCTTGTTGCTTGCGCTGGCGGCGCTCACGGCCATCGGCTACGACGTGGCATCGGGGCCCGGAGTGAGCGACACCGACTACTTCAGCTACTTCACCGTGCTGAGCAATCTGTTCGCGGCGGCGATGCTCCTCCATGGGGCGCTTCGCCCCGAGCGTGAGCGCTCTCAAACAGTCGCGTTGCTCAGGGGCGCAGCGGTCGCCTACATCCTCACGACCGGGATCGTCTACCTGCTGCTGCTCTCCGGGCGCGCTCCGACGTACCCGTGGGTGAACGCGGTCCTGCACTACCTGATGCCGGTGGCGGTAACGCTCGACTGGCTACTCAGCCCGCCGAGCGTGCTTCTCCGTCCCACGAGGACAGTCGTGCTGTGGATGGCCTTCCCGGTGCTGTACATCATCTACACGCTGGCGCGGGGCGCGATCGTGGGCTGGTACCCGTACTTCTTCGTTGACCCGCACCGCAGCGGCGGCTACCTGCTGGTGGCCGCTGACTGTCTGGCCGTCGGAATCGGCATCGTGGCGCTGATCGCCGCAACCACCTGGGCGGGCAACCGCCGGCGCGACGCCGTCGCCTAGCTCATCGAGCTCGAGCCGATCTCGCTCAGGCCCTCGGGAACACCTTGCTCAGTCGTGCCAGGACGAGCGGGTTGCCGCGCGGGCGTAGACGGCCGGTGGCCACCGCGCGCAGCGGGTCGAGGCGCTGTCCGATGATGTCAACCCAGTCCTGATATGAGAGGCGCAAGCGCAGGTCGGGGCTCGAGGCCTCGCCCTCCTGAACTGTGCTCGAGCCGTTGTTCACGACCAGGTGCCAGGTGGGGACGTCGGGGTCGGTGAACTCCCACTGAAAGGTCGTTGCCCGTGAGAGCCCATGGTTGGGGTTCACCTGGCGGCGAACCGTGTCGAACAGCAGGGCCAGCGTCTCCCGATCGCGGGCCGAGGGTCCCTCGCGCACGCCGATGATGCCGGCCATGGCAAGCGCCTGGCCTCGCTGGGTGACCTCGAGTGGCGAGAGTCCCTGCGGCAGGAGCGCAGGTCCGGGGAGCGTCTCGACAGCTAGCCCGGCGGAGCGCAGCTTGGTGGTCATCGAGGTGAGTCCCTCGACGCCGACCCTGTCGAAGGTGTAGTTGAAGACGGTCAAATAGGTTTCGTCCCAGCCGGGCGGCATCAGCACCTGCGAGGTGAACGGCGTCACCTCGCGCAGGAGCCCGGCGACGGCCTTGGGCACGCCCACGGGGTCTTCGCGGTTGAGGTCGGCCAGGAGCTTCACGCCAAAACCGATGTGGCGCTGCTCGTCGGCCGCGATGTTCTCCATGCCGGCGCGGAAAGCCGGCAGCTGGTTGCGTTCCTCCAGGTAGCTGCAGATGAAGTGCTGGCCGGGCTGTGCCAGTGAGGCCTCGATGACCACGTGGTAGAGCGTCACGGCGGCGGCCAGCTTGGCCGGGGAGTGGTCGGCGCGCAGCTCGTCGGCCATCGTGTCGAGGCGATCGAAGATCTTGCGGAAGCCCACCGTCAGCTGGGGCTTGATCGCGTTCAGGCCGCTGGCCATGGAGCCGTCGCCGATCCCGCAGACCTCCTGCATGAAGCGCTTGAAGAAGACCGCGTGCCGGGCCTCGTCGACCTGCTGGGTGGTCAGGAAGTACTTCTGCTCCTCGCGCGGGGCCGCGTCGATGTAGGGGGAGAGGTTGTCCGCCACGGCGTCCTCGCCCCAGAAGAACAGGCAGTAGTTCCACAGTGCCGCCTGGCGCTCGAACTCGGTGAACTCCTCGCGCCACTGGCGCGCGTCCTCGGTGAAGTCCAGCTCCATGGCGCTCCAGTTGCCGCGCTCCCAGCGCGCATATAGATCCTCGTAGGAGATCGCGTCAGCCGGCAGGCTGGCCACGTCAGAGGCGTCGGCAGGGTTCGAGGTGGTTGCGCTCGCCATCGTGGTGCTCCTGTTCGTGAGGAGAATCGGGACAACTCTGAGATAACGAACGCTATCGGAATAATGGTTGCTCTGTCAAGTAGAATGTCCGGATGGAGGCGAGTGGCATCGACGGGGAGGACGGGGCGCCCACGGGCCCTGTGGCCACGCGCATGACCCGCGAGCAGAGCAGGGCGAACACACGCGAGCGCCTGCTCACAGCCGCCCGCAGCGCCTTTGCCCGCAGTGGCTTCCACGGGGCATCAGTTGAGGAGATCGCCTCGGAGGCCGGTTTCTCCACGGGGGCGCTGTACTCGAACTTCGACAGCAAGGAGGATCTGTTCCTCGCGCTGATGGAGCGCGAGATCGAGGAGCACGCCCGCGAGATCGCCGAGGCGGTCGGGGCTCAGGCGTCGATGGCCGACCGCGCGACCGGCGGGGCGCGCAGATGGATGACGATGATCGATCGCGAGCCCGAGCTGCTGCTGCTGTTCATGGAGTTCTGGGCCTACGGCGTGCGCGACCCCCAGATGCGTCCCAAGGTGGCAGTTCGCTTCGCGCAGATGCGAGAGGTCCTGACGCGGCTGATAGCCGACGGCGTGCGCGAGTTCGATCTCGAGCTGGCGATCCCCGCCGAGCAGCTGGCCGTAGCCATCGACGCGCTCGCCGATGGCATCGCGCGTCAGAAGCTGGCCGATCCCGCGGCGGTTCCCGACGAGCTGATGGGCAAGGTGCTGGCGCTGCTGTTCACGGCCGTCACGCGTCCGGCGCGAGGCACAGACACGCATAGTGAAGCGTGAACGTCCTCCGCGCCAGCGGCGCGGCAAAGTGGTGCAACGCCGTGCGCAGGCCCCACTTGCCAACGACAACCGCGTGCGCACGAGGTCCCGAGGCGAAGAAGCGGTGCACCTCCAGGGGCAGGGGATCCTCGAGCTCCGCTGCGATCACGAGACCGGCACGCTCCACGATCTCGCGGGCGCCCGCCCGGTCGAGGCGCTGGAGGTGGCCGACCTCGGCCGCGTGCACCCGCTTGCCCGCTCGGCGCGCTGAGCGATTGGCCTCGAGCGGGACCTCCATCACCACCGCTCGGCAGACCCGCGCGACCTCGGCCAGCAGCAGCGGCGGATCGGGGACGTGCTCGAGCACGTGCGAGAGGATGCCCAGCTCGTAGCTTCCATTCGGACCGGGGAGGTGCAGGCCGTCGTAGAGGGCCACGTCGTCGATCTCGGTTCGTTCGCTTGCGATCCGCACGGCAGCATCGGTGATCTCAACGCCTGCCAGCCGGCCGCCGAAGCCACGGCGGTGCAGCTCCGAGAGCAGGGCGCCATCGCCGCAGCCGACCTCGAGCGTGCTCGCCGGGCGCAGGCCCGCGCGTGCGCACAGCGCCATCACGTGATCGGCCTTGCCCACCGCGCCCAGCGCGCGCCAGCGCGCATACAGCGCCGCCTCGGCGGGCGCCTGCGTATAGGCGTCGTCATAGAAACGGACCAGGTCGGCGGGGTCCTCCACAGTGGGGATTATTGTGGGCGCGATGACAGCCAAGCTCACGGGGGCGCTGCGCGAGTCGCCTGCGACGGTCCCCGCCCTGGCTGCAATCGCCCTGTTCGTCGTGTGGGTGGCCAACCAGGCGGGCTATCCGCTGACCCATTGGGCACCCGGTGGGCTGGTCGTCCTGGCGCTACTCGGGATTACGATCTGGCTGGTCGCTCAGCGTCTGGAGGAGATCCCGCTCGCCGTGCGCGTAGCGCTCGGGGCGCTCGCCGCGTACACCGCGTTGAGCTTCCTCTCGATCACCTGGGCCGCTGTCCCCGGCGATGCCTGGGAAGGCGCCAACCGCACGCTGCTCTATCTGTTGGTGTTCGCCCTGTTCGCCTGCTGGCGCCAGCGTGGCGCGGGCGCGCTGGTGCTGGTGGGTGCCTGGACGCTCGCGCTGATCGTGCTCGCCGCCGTCGACGCACTGCATCTGAGCTCGGCCTCCAGCGCCAGCCTCCAGCAGATGCTGCCGGGCGGGCGCCTTCAGTACCCCAGCGGCTATCCCAACGCCAACGCCGCACAGTGGCTGATGGCCTTCTGGCCGGCCGTCCTACTCGCCCGCAGCGAGCGCATCGCATGGCCCATACGGGGCCTACTCGCCGGCGGAGCGGTACTGCTCGCCGAGATGGCGCTGTTCAGCCAGAGTCGAGGTTCGCTGTATGCCACGCCCGTGATGGTGATCCTCGTGTTCGCGCTCGTGGGAGCGCGCACGCGCACCTACGTCATGCTGGTTGCGGTGGGTGTCGGGGTGGCGGCTGCCGCGCCCGCGGTGCTGCGCGTCGGGAATCACCTGCACGCGGGTCTGGTGAGCGTCTCCGCAGTCCAAGGCGCAGTCACCGGCGCCTTCATAGCGGCAGCTGTGGTGGCGATCGTGGTCGCCCTCGGGGCGCTATTCGAGTCGCGACTGGAGCTCTCGGGAGGCTCGCGGGGGCGGATCCACAGTGTCGTCGCCGTGATCGCGACCCTCACGCTGATTGGCGGAGTTGCAGGAGGCCTCGCGGTGGCGGGCAATCCGATCACTCGCGTCGAACATGCCTGGAGGAGCTTCAAGGGTGGCTACAGCGAAGGCCCCTCGAGCGGAAGCCACCTGGCCAGCGGCCTCGGCAGCAACCGCTACGACTTCTACCGCGTGGCAATCGACGAATTCCTGGCCCACCCCGTCCTCGGCATCGGCGCTGATAACTTCCAGCAGCAGTATCTGGCCCGGGGACACAGCGACGAGACGCCGCGCTATCCCCACAGCGTCGAGCTGCGCACGCTGACCCAGACGGGCCTGATCGGCGCCCTGCTCGCGCTCACTGGCCTCCTCGCCGCGCTCGTAGCCGGCGCGAGAGCACTCAGAGACACAGATCCACTCGTGCGAACGGTTGCAGCCGCCGCCCTGGCAGGCTTTGCCTATTGGGTGATTCACGGGTCGTTCGACTGGTTCTGGGAGTTCGCCGGCCTGGGGGCCCCGGCCTTTGCCATGCTTGGCATCGCCTGTGCGCTCGCACCCGCCCGTGCCGTGGTCATTGAGGGGACGCGGGCGAGCGTCCCGGCCTGGAGGCGCCGTGGACTACTCGGAGTGGGCTCGATTGCCGCGCTGGCAGCTGCCGTCTCGCTGGCGGCTCCGTGGCTCAGCCAGCTCCAGGTGGAGAGCGCGGCACGGGTTTGGACGAAGGCCCCCCAGACCGCCTATGCCCGACTACGACAGGCCGCAAAGCTCAATCCGCTGAGCGACGAGGCCTACCTGGTGGCGGGCAGCATCGCCCTGCGCTACGGCGAAACGGCGTATGCCGAACACCAGTTCTCGCTCGCGCTCTCGCGCACCTCCGGCGATGCCTACGCGACGCTCGAGCTGGGCGCCATCGCCTCAGCCGACGACCGCCCGGCTGCTGCCCTGCGGCTACTGCGGCGCGCCGTCGCACTGGATCCCAGCGATGCGCTTGCTCGCGAGGCGCTGGGGCTAGCTCGCGAAGGACGGCGCATAGATCTCGATGAACTGAACAGGTCTATTCTTCTCAAAGCACAGCGGCTCGCATGAGGTCCGCTTGCGGACCGTCAGAGGACCGCCCGTCGGGCCTCGACAGGGCCCCTTTGCTTCGGTAGCTTGTGTAAGTCTCATCTGTTCGCCCAGACCCACCCTGAACGCTTCAGCGCCAAGGTGTGGGCGAAAGAATGGTTAGCTGATGGTGGCATGGAAAATGGGCGCAGTCTTGCTCTGGCCAATGAAGGAGACCCAAGGTAGGGACGCATGAAAAAGCATCGTCTAACCACAGCAGCCACGCTCACGGCGATGGCGTTCTCGATGATGGCCCCGCTCGATGCGGATGCCAACTCATTGCTCAGCGGCTACGGCGGCCCGGGTCAGGGAAGCCAGGCGATCCTCGGCTCCGCGCTCGTTAACGGTCCAGGGGGCGGAGGCGGCTCCTCGGGCGGCGGTGCCACGAACCTGAGCGGCCCAGCCGCGGGAGCCAGCTTTGGCGGCAGCGCGCTCGGCACTCGCAGTGGGGCCGCCGGCTCCTCGCGCCGGGGGGGTGGCTCCTCCACGCATTCGGCCAAGCGCGGAGGATCGCGCCCCAATGCGTCCGGATCGGAGTCTGGTACGTATAAACCCGCATATCCCCCGTCGACCGCCACCAGCTCCGCGGTCGAGAGCTCGCAAGTTGGGCTCTCGAATTCGGATCTCCTGTACATACTCCTCGCGGCAGGAGCGCTCGTTCTCACGGGCGCCCTGACTCGCCGCCTAGCCCGCCCCGCCCGGTAGCAAGAGGACGTTCGGCTAAAGGGATGCGACGCAGGACCCGAGTAAGAACCTACGGGATAGCAACGCCCTGAACACATGGACAGCACGCGAGTCACACAGCAGACATCGACAGCCCTCCCACGTCGGGGAGAGTTGTCCCATGACGCGCCGTCGCCTCACGTCCTGCGCAGGAGCACCTTCCAGGGCCCGCTCCAGTGGGCGCTGGAGGGACGCGGCTGGGGCATCGTGCGTCCGGTGGTCGACTGCCTGCTGCTCTGCATAGCGGTCGTGTTGGCGCTTGGCGGTGTGCACGGCGTGCTCCACGTCGCTGCCCTGCAGGCCCCGCTGCTGGCGATGCCGCCGCTGGTCATCCTGCTCTTCTACCTGCGAGGTCTCTACCGCACGCGCCTACGTGCGCTGGTGCTCGACGGCGTCGTTCCCGTGCTCAGTGCGATCTCGGTAGCGGCAATGGCCGTGGTGGTGCTCGGCACCTTCATCAACGATCACGGCCCGAGGCAGTCGACGTGGCTGCGCGGCTGGTTCCTGGCACTCCTATTCGTCGGCGTGGGCCGCATCGCCATGGTGCTGCTGCAGCGCTGGGCGCGAGCCCGGCGCCTGGTTGGCAAGCCGGTCCTGATCCTCGGGGCAGGCGTTGTCGGGGCCCAGGTGGCGCGCAGGCTCGAGACCCACCCCGAGTACGGGCTGGCGCCCGTCGGGTTCCTCGACGAGGACCCGCGCTCGGTGGCAGAGGTCGGCGGCCGCGACGTGCCCGTGCTGGGGACCATCGAGGATCTCGACGACACCGTCGCGCGCACCGGCATCAAGAACCTGATCGTCGCCTTCTCCTCCGTCGCCGATGCGCGCGTCAGCCGCCTGATCCAGCACTGCCAGGAGCTCGGTGTCGAGGTGTCGGTGGTGCCGCGGATGTTCGACACGATCAACGACCGCACCCGCTACGACACTGTCGGCGGCCTGCCGCTGTTGTCCTTCAACACGGTCGACCCCAAGGGCCTGCAGTTCGCCGTCAAGCATGCACTCGACCGCATCCTGGCGCTCGTGCTTCTGATCCTGCTCTCACCGCTGATCCTGATCGCGGCCGTGGCCGTCCGCCTCAGCTCGCCGGGACCGGCCTTCTTCAGCCAGCGCCGTGTGGGACGCGACGGCAAGGTGTTCGACTTCTACAAGTTCCGCTCGATGCGGGTGGTCCCGGGCGAGGTGCCCGAGGAGGAGGACTCCAGCGCCCTGGACTTCCTACTGGCCGGGGACATTGCGCCCGGCGGCGTCGAGGGCGCCGACCGCCGCACCACCATCGGGCGCTTCCTGCGCAGCAGCTCGCTCGACGAGCTCCCCCAGCTGTTCAACGTGTTGCGCGGCGACATGAGCCTGGTCGGCCCGCGGCCCGAGCGCCCCGAGTTCGTCGAGCTCTTCCGCCAGGACATCCTGCGCTACGGCGATCGCCACCGCGTGCGGTCAGGGATCACCGGTTGGGCGCAGGTTCACGGCCTACGTGGCCAGACCTCGCTGGCCGAACGCGTCGAGTGGGACAACTACTACATCGCCCACTGGTCGCTCGGCCTGGACCTGAAGATCCTGGCGCTGACAGTGCTGGCGCTGTTCCGCGGCGCGGAGTAGGGCCGGCAGGGCCTGGGAGAGGACTGGGCCCTCGAAAGCCGGGTCGTAGCGGAACTGGAGGTTGCCGTTGTCCTTCCTGATCAGGGTCCCGGCGTGGCGGGCCGCCAGGTATACCGCGAGCTCTTGCATCTAGAGCCCGCGGGCTTGGAGTTGGATATCCAGCCCGACCGCGCGGGCGGCCTCCAGCGCGATCTTCAGCTGGACGGTGCTCTTGCCGGCCTCCAGCTCGCCGATGACCCGCCGGTTGACGCCGATCACATTCGCGACGTCTTCTTGACCCAGGTTGAGCTGGTTGCGCCTTTTTCTCAGAGCGGCACCGAAGTCGGCGGGTGTCATCACCTTATCCATGTGATCGTTCGGTAACGTGCAAGCCTTGGAGCCTCTGATGCGATCGCTCGGTAACGACCAGCGTATTCGTCCGGGGCGCTCAGATGCTCGCGTGTGCTGCAGTACCGGGCCCGGCCCAGTACTGATAGACCCGCACGCGCAACCCGCTCTGCCCGAGCACCGACGGCAGCGTCAGTGAGTAGCGGTTGTTGCGATCCAGCGTAAAGATGGCCTTGTAGCGGAGCGTTTGGCCCTGGTAGGCCTCCAGGCGCATGTAGTCGCCGACCGGACCCACACCGCTGGCCACTACGTGACCCGAGCGCCGACTCAGCCTGAGCGTGACCCGCGTGGTCGCCCCGAACGGTGACGTGAGCGCGCCCGCAAGCGAGCTGAACGCAGGCTTGCGCAGGCCGCCCGCCGTCAGGACCCCGAATTCTTCAGAGGGGAAGCCCTGGAGCTTGTACACGATCTCCGCCGAGACCCACGGTGTGCGCGCCAGCGCCCGGAAGGTGTTGGTGAGGTTCTGTCCCTGCAGCTGCGGGGTGACGCAGGCCTGTTCCTGCTGGATCCTGCGCCCCGTGGCGCAGCTCGTCCAACCGAACTCGTTGAGCCACAGCGGCTTGCTGTCGCCGTTTTCCAGCTGAACTTCGCGGATCGAGCGCAGCGAGCCGAGCACCAGGTTGTAGAAATGCACCGAAAGCCCGTCGTAGTAGCCCTTGATACCCGCCGCGTACAGCGCACGCAGGAACACGCCGTTGGATCCCACCAGCGAGCCGCCCAATACGGTCAAGCTCGGGTCCACCTGCTTGACGGCGGTATAGGCGGCACGCAAGATGGCCGCGTAGCGCTTCGGCTTTTCCGGCCCGGCGAAGTGGAGCTGGTTGGCCTGGTCGGGCTCGTTCCACACTTCGATCGCTGCCAGCTGGCTGCCGTAGCGCTGTGCGAGCAAAGCCATGAAGGCCGCGTACTGGGACGGTTCCACAGGCGGCCACGCGTTGGCGCTGCTCGATGACCCGGCCCGGCAGCGACGCAGGATCGAGGGTGGCGCCGAGGAGGCCCAGCAGGGGCTCGAGTCGACCATCATCACGACCTTGATACCGGCGCTCGAAGCGTCCGCCACCAAGCGGTCCATGAACGCCAGCGAGGCGCTCGAGAGCTGGCCCGGGCCAAGCGGCTCGACGACCGACCACGGAACCTCCGTGCGCACGATCTGGGCATGCAGGGCGTGCGCCTGGGAGATCGCCTGGTCGGCGCTCGACAGTGGCACCCCGCCCACGCCGACTATGTTGACGCCGCCAAGCGGAGGGCCGGCGGCTGATCGAGCCGACTGTGCGGGACTGACTCCCGCCGCCGCTGTGAAGAGCGCGAGCACTGTCGCCAAGGCGAGCAGCGGCAACCCGCTTGGTCTACTCATATGCAAAGCACTGTAATAGATCGACCTGTCGGCTCTGGACGGTTGTCGCAGAGCGCACCCAGCCGCTACGCTGGCGAGCACATGTCGCCTACATGGATATGGATGCAGGTGGCGATCGTCGTGTTCGTGCTGGCGGGCATGATCGTCGCCGTCACGAAGCTCGCCTGAAGTCGGCGGGCGGATATGATCGGGCCGCCTGAAGTTGCAGCCTAGTCGGAGCTCCGAGCCAAAGGGAGGGTGATGTTCAGGTCGATCGTGGTGGGAACGGACGGCTCGAACACAGCCGGACAAGCAGTGCATCAGGCAGTCGATCTCGCCAAGTCCGTGGGCGCGTCGCTGGAGCTGGTGAGCGCATATGAGCCCGTGCCCGCTCAGCGGCTGGCCGAGGAGCGCCGCGATGCCCCTGAGGACCTGCAGTGGGCGATCAGCCCTCGTGAGGAGGTCGATGCGACACTCGAGGCGGCCGCTGAGATCGCCCGTGCGGCGGGAGTTCCCGTCAACGTCTATCCGCGCCTGGGAGACCCGGCCGATGCGATCCTCGATGTCGCCGAGGAGCGCGAGGCGGACCTGATCGTCGTCGGCAACAAGGGCATGACCGGGGCAAAGCGGTTCCTGCTCGGCTCCGTGCCCAACAAGGTCTCTCATCACGCACCCTGCTCGGTGCTGATAATCCGCACCACCTGAGCGCCCGCAGGCCCTCCGCGGCGTTGCTCAGCGCGCCTTGCCTCGGCTGCCGAGGAGCTCGCCCGCCTGCTCGGGCGTGAGGGCGATGTCCAGGCCCGCCACCCCAGGGCGCAGCGTTCTCGGCAGCAGGCGGTCGATCAGGCGCGCCCGCCGTCCCACCGGGACGACCGCGTCGGTCGTTCGCAGTTGGCGCTCCACGTCGAGCGCGTGCATCACCGCCAGTGGGCCGAAGCGCGCGAGTGTCGTCGTCGGCACCTCCGCGTCGATTTGCTCGCCGGTGCTCCTCGGCTGAAGGGCGTCAGCGCCGCCGGCGATCAGCGCCACGTCGAGTCCCTGTGCCCGCAGGCCGGCCAGCCAGTTGCTCGCCCGCTGTGCATCTCTCGCGCCGTAGGCCGTGGCCACGACCTTGACGGGTCCAGTGGGCCGGCGCCCAAAATGATCTGTGCCCGCCGACTCGTGCGCGGCCGGTGTGGTCTCGGCTGAGCCTCCACGTGTGAGCACGAGCATCCAGACGAGCGCGTCGGAGCCGACGTCGAGCGCGATCTTCACCAGGCCGCGCCAGCCGTCGCGCCAGCCCCCGTCGAGGATCGTCCGGTAGAGCAGCTTGGCGCTCGGACGCAGCAGGATCCCGTTTATGTAGGTCTGAGGATTCGGCTGTGCGAGATGGGCGCTCTCGAGTTGTGCGTAGCGCCATGCGTCGCCGAGCGCCTCGCCGAGCGTCCCCGCCAGCTCGTGTTCGAGATCGCCCTCCAACACGAACGGACGCCTGTGCGGTTCGATGCCCTCGTGGACCATTCGCCCCTCGTCGTGGCGGTAGGCGCCGCGACGAAACATGCGGTTGCGATAGGCGGGGTACTTGGCAGAGGGCCCGAGCGGGCCACCGAGGAAGTTGTTGCGCAACGCGCAAGCGGCAATCTGGACGTCGCTCGCTTCAGCCGCGAGCAGGGACAGGATGCTGGTGCGCAGCCGCTCGGAGATGCGCTCGTCGGCGTCGATCTCGAACACCCAGTCGCCCGTGGCGCGATCCAGCGCGAGGTTGCGCTGAGCCGCGAAGCCGGGCCACGGGCTCTCGATCACGATGGCACCGGCCGCCCGTGCGATCTCGACGGTACGGTCGCTCGATCCTCCGTCCACGACGATCGTCTCGTCGCAAAAGGAAACGCTCTGCAGAGCCGCCGCCAGGCGCTCCTGCTCGTTCTGGACGATCAGGCAGGCTGAGATGCGCTCGCGTGGCACCCCGCGTAGTATGCCGAGCGCGTGCGCCCCGGCCGGATCGTTTCAATCCAGACGACGAACGAGCGTGGCGGCGCCGAGTACGCCAACGTCGACCTGCTTGCCGCGCTACGCGAGCGCGGACATGAACCGGTCCTGTTCACCAACTTCGCCGATCTCGCTGAGGGATCGGGCGTGCCCGTGCGTACGATCGATCTCGGGCCAAAGCTCGCTCGTCGCACCGTGGGCCTCGTGTTGCTCGAGGCTCCGCTGACGCTCCTGCGCCTTGCCCGTGCGTTGCACGAGGAGCGTCCTGTCAGCACTCTGTTCCTGCACTTCAAGAAGGAGCAGCTGCTCTGCTCGCTGTTGCCGCGCAGGTTGACCGGGGAGATCGTGTGGGCCGAGTGGGGACCTGTGCCGCCACCGATGCGCCGTGGTCTCGCGCGTGTGATCTATTCCCTCGCCGCACGTCGTGCGCGCAGGATCATCGCCATCTCCGAGGGGACCCGCCAGACGGTCATCGACGCGGGCGTCCCGGCCGAGAAGGTCGACGTGGTCCCAAACCTGGTCGACGTCGACGCGGTCAAGCCCGACCCCGCCAGCAGGGTACGGCTGCGCGAGGAGTGGGGCGCCGGTGAGCAGACGCTCGTGGTCGGTTGCATCTCGCGCTTTCAGCGCCGCAAGCGCAACGACGTCGTGATCGACGCCATGGCCCATCTCGATGGCGACGTGCTGTTGGTGATCGCCGGCGAGGGCGAGGAGGAGGCGAGCCTGCGCGAGCGCGCCGCGCCCTTCGGCGAGCGCGTGCGCTTCGTGCCCAACGTGCGCGGTCACGTCGAGGCCTTCCTCTCGGCCTGCGACCTGCTCGTGTTCGCCCCCAGCCCGACCGAGGGCGAGCCGCGCTCGATCGTGATGTCCCAGCTCGTCGGCGTGGCCGTCGTGGCCACCGACACCGAGGGCGCGCAGGGGCTGATCAAGCCAGGCGCAGGGATGATCGTCTCTCCCTCGCACGACCCGCGCGCGCTTGCCGTCGCCCTTGCCTCATATCGCGACGATCGCGAGCGCTGCGTGAGCGAGGGACAGGCGGCCCGAGCGGCCACGCTCGAGAGCCACGCGCCGGAGCGCACGCTGCGCGCGGTCGAGCGCGCGTTTGGGCTGGATTCCTGAGAGTCCGCTCATCCTGCGCCACCCCACGCTGTGCGAGTATCCGCACGTGCGAACCCGGGTCCTTTCAGCTTGGAGCATGCTCGCGGTCGGGCTGACGCTGCTCACGAGCGGCTGCGCGCAGGCCCATCCGGGTAAGCCCATCAACGCCTCCGGCGCGTCCGGCCTGCCGCGCTCCAAGGCCTCGCACGTGCTCGTGGTCATGATGGAGAACGAGGAGGCCACCAGCGTCGTTGGCAGCCCGCAGGCTCCGTACACCAACTCGCTGATCCGCCGTTACGGCCTGGCCACACAGAGCTTCGCCATCACGCACCCCTCGCTGCCCAACTACCTCGCGCTAACGAGCGGCTCGACGCAGGGAGTCACCAGCGACTGCACCGAATGTCACACCAACGCCCCCAACATCGTCGATCAGCTCGAAGCCGCCCACATCTCCTGGAAGGCTTACATGGAGGATCTGCCCACGCCATGCTTCAAGGGCGCCGAAGCCGGCGGCTATGCCAAGAAGCACGATCCCTTCATCTACTACGACGACGTGGCGCAGTCGGCGAGTCGCTGCCAGAAGATCGTCGGCTTCCAAACCCTGAGCTCGGATCTGCGCGGAGGGACGCTGCCGACGTACGCGTGGATCTCACCGAACCTGTGCGACGACGGCCACGACTGCGGTGTCAGCGGCGGCGATCGCTTCCTCAGCCACGCTGTTCCATCGCTGCTGCGCGAGTTGGGCCCCAACGGGTTCCTGGTGCTGACGTGGGACGAGGGCGCATCCGACAGCGGCTGCTGCGGGGTCGCAAAGGGCGGGCGCATAGCCACAGTCGTGGCCGGCCCCGACGTTCGTCGTGGCGCGCGCTACAACGGATACGTCGACCACTACGGAGTGCTCGGCACGATCGAGCAGGCGCTCGGTCTGGCTCCCCTGGGGGGCGCCGCCGAACCGCAGAGCGGTCGTCTCAGCTCGCTGTTCACGCGCTTTCCACACATCGCCTGACCATCTAGGGGCATATCGTCGCTTTACCCAGACCGGTAGCCTATGTCGCTGCCGTTCGCCAAGTAACGGACACATTGGGATCTCGATGGACTCATCTCCGATACAGCGATCGGCCCGTCCGGCGTCATACGAGCCGCCGCTCTACTACCGGCTGACCGGATGGTTGAACGTTCTCATCTGGCGGATGCCCCTGCCGCGGCGTGTGGTCGCGCGCATGAGCACGACTGTGTACCGAAGTCCCCCGATGCCGGGCCCAGAGGTGGCGAGGATCGTCGAGGCGCTGCAGGGCGCGGAGGTTCGCTGCTGGATAACCGGTGGATGGGGCGTGGACGCGTTGGCCGGCAGGTGCACTCGCAAGCACAGCGACCTCGACCTCGTGATCCAGGACGAGCACATGCAGCGTGCCACCGAGATCATGGAAGAGCTCGGCTACTGGGAGTGGTATCGGGCGGACTCAGATGTGCCGATGTTCTCGCGCGTCGTCTTGCACAACCACAAGGCGGGCCGCGTAGTGGATCTGCACCCGCTGCATCTGGCGGGCACGCAGATGGAGTTCGCGACGGGTGAGATCGAGGGCCGAAGGGTGCCCTGCATATCGCTCTCGCTGCAGCTGAAGACACACTCCAGCTACCGCAAGCGCTGGCGCGATCGGACGGATCTGGCGCTGCTACGCAAGCTCGGCGAGGGCTCTGTGACGACATTGATCGTGCCCGTGCCCGCCGCCGATCATCTGCTCGAGAAATCCGCACGCGAGGCCGGCCTGCCTCCGCACATAACGGTCTTCTACCCGTTCCTCAACGTGCGCACGATCGACGGCGATACGGAGACGGAGCTGGCCGCATTGCTCGGTGCGTTTCCCGCCTTCGACTTCGTGCTGTCGGACATCGGGCGCTTCCCCGGCGTCGTCTACCTCTCGCCTGAGCCGGCCGCGCCGTTCGTCGCAATGACCGAAGCCCTGGCCGAGCGCTGGCCCGACCACCAGCCATACGGCGGTGTCTTCGACGAGATAATCCCCCATCTCACCATCGGTCATGGAGCGCCCATCCCCGATGGCCTGGCCGAGCGTCTGCCGGTGCGGGTGCGCGCCGAGGAGGTATGGCTGATGAGCCGTGTCGCCCGTCGCTGGACGCGGCGCCGTGCCTTCCCGCTGGGTCACCCTCCCGACGCCGACTGACGGATGCTTCAGCGCGTCACTAGTGGCGTGCGTATTGGCTGATGGTGTTGGCGCCGTTGTTGGTTGTGTAGATGCTGGTGCCTTCGGGGCTGATGGCGATGCCTTCGGGGTCTGCTTGGGTTGCGATGGTGGCGGGGGTGAGGGCTGTGAGTGCGCCTGTTTCGGTGTTGCGTGTGTATTGGCTGATGGTGTTGGTGGTCTCGTTGGTGGCGTAGACGTTGGCTCCGTCGGGGCTCACGAGGACGCATTCGGTGTATTCGCCGGCTGCGATCGTGGCGCTGGAGGTGAGTGCGCCGGTGGCTGTGTTGCGGGTGAAGAGCGTGACTTTTCCGGGGGAGGTGCTGTTGGCGACGTAGACGCTTTTGCCGTCGGGGCTGATCGCGAGGTCGTGGGGGTTCACTCCGGCTGCGACCGTGGCGGGGCTCAGCGCTGTGAGCTTGCCTGTTTCGGTGTTGCGCGAGTACTGGGAGAGGGTGCTCGAGTTGTAGTTGGTGGCGTAGACGCTTTTGCCGTCGGCGCTGACCACGATGCCGTGGGCGTTGGATCCGGCCGCGATCGTGGCGAGCGCGGTGAGCGCTCCGGTGGTGGTGTTGCGCGAGTACTCAGACACGGTCGCCGAGGTGGAGTTCGTCGCATACACGTTCTTGCCGTCGGGGCTGATGCTCAGGCCGATCGGTCCTTCGCCTGCCGCAACGGATGCCGGCGAGAGCGCTGTGAGCGCGCCTGTGGTGGTGTTGCGCGCGAACTCAGACACCGTGTTGGAGTACCTGTTCGAGACGTACACGTCCTTGCCGTCGGCGCTGACCACGATGCCCTCGGGCGAGTATCCAGCTTCCACAGTGGCCGGTGAGAGCGCGCTCAGCGCTCCCGTTTCGGGGTTGCGCGAGTACTGCGAGATCGTCGTCGTGAACCTGTTCGACGCATAAGCGCTCTTGCCATCAGGACTCACCACGATCCGCGCAACACCACTACCCGCTTCCACCCACCCAGGCGACAAAGCCGAAAGCAAACCAGTCGGGCTGCCCGAGCTGGTGGTGAGCACCTGATCGGCGCCGTCGGTGGTTCCCGTGGCGTTGATCGCCACGAGCCTGTAGTGGTAGGTGGTGGAGGCGAGCAGGCCCGCGATCGGGGTCGAGACCGGCTGCGCGCTCGTGCCGGACCCTGCGCTCGGTTCCGGCGGCACCGGCGCCGTCGTGCCATAGCTCGTGGTGGTGCCGTATTCGAAGTGGTAGGTGGTTGCCTGCCCGTTGGGGTTCACGGTGCCCGTGAGCGTCGCCGATTTTTCGGTGATCGATGTGGCCGAGCCGGTCACTACGGTCGGCGGCAACAGCGGTTCGCTGCCGGCACGTGCGTATTGGCTGATGGTGTTGGCGCCGTTGTTGGTTGTGTAGATGCTGGTGCCTTCGGGGCTGATGGCGATGCCTTCGGGGTCTGCTTGGGTTGCGATGGTGGCGGGGGTGAGGGCTGTGAGTGCGCCTGTTTCGGTGTTGCGTGTGTATTGGCTGATGGTGTTGGTGGTCTCGTTGGTGGCGTAGACGTTGGCTCCGTCGGGGCTCACGAGGACGCATTCGGTGTATTCGCCGGCTGCGATCGTGGCGCTGGAGGTGAGTGCGCCGGTGGCTGTGTTGCGGGTGAAGAGCGTGACTTTTCCGGGGGAGGTGCTGTTGGCGACGTAGACGCTTTTGCCGTCGGGGCTGATCGCGAGGTCGTGGGGGTTCACTCCGGCTGCGACCGTGGCGGGGCTCAGCGCTGTGAGCTTGCCTGTTTCGGTGTTGCGCGAGTACTGGGAGAGGGTGCTCGAGTTGTAGTTGGTGGCGTAGACGCTTTTGCCGTCGGCGCTGACCACGATGCCGTGGGCGTTGGATCCGGCCGCGATCGTGGCGAGCGCGGTGAGCGCTCCGGTGGTGGTGTTGCGCGAGTACTCAGACACGGTCGCCGAGGTGGAGTTCGTCGCATACACGTTCTTGCCGTCGGGGCTGATGCTCAGGCCGATCGGTCCTTCGCCTGCCGCAACGGATGCCGGCGAGAGCGCTGTGAGCGCGCCTGTGGTGGTGTTGCGCGCGAACTCAGACACCGTGTTGGAGTACCTGTTCGAGACGTACACGTCCTTGCCGTCGGCGCTGACCACGATGCCCTCGGGCGAGTATCCAGCTTCCACAGTGGCCGGTGAGAGCGCGCTCAGCGCTCCCGTTTCGGGGTTGCGCGAGTACTGCGAGATCGTCGTCGTGAACCTGTTCGACGCATAAGCGCTCTTGCCATCAGGACTCACCACGATCCGCGCAACACCACTACCCGCTTCCACCCACCCAGGCGACAAAGCCGAAAGCAAACCAGTGCCCGCTGATGCGACTGCGGCCGACGCGCACAGCGAAGCTGCGGTCATGATGAGCACTGCGACGGCAGTGCATGCTCTGCGCTTCATAGCCCCGCACTTTCCTTGTCGAACATCAGTCGGGCCTCCGTGACCGACGAAGATGCATGTCGGGGGCGACTATACAGCCAGCTAGTACGTACGTCCAGCTGAGCCACAGATTTTCATGGGAAGCTGAGCAGCCCGGTTCCTACCTACTCAAAGCTGCTCATAGGTACCCAGATTTCGCCTTTGCAGAGCAAGCTTCCAGGCATCTGACATCAAAGTGGTGAAGTCGTTGTCGCGGTCAGGGTGCACCATCACCTCGAGGCTGGCCCGATCGGCCACTGCGAGCAGCTCCTCGATGTCATGCTCGCTGGGGGAGGCGCCGAGCCGGTCGATCGGCAGGAAGTAGTCGGTCGTCCCCTGCCTGTGGGCGATGAGCGCCCGGCGGGCCCGCCGGGCAACGCCGCCGCTTTTGCCATCGGGTCCCGACTGCCCCGTGCGGACGTGGACGCCTCTGGGCAGCGCCAGCAGCACGCTGGGGCTCAGGTGACCGTGGTTGTGCCCGTCGATGTGGATGGGCTCGTGGCCGAACAGCCCGCGAAAGCACTCGAGCTGGTCCTCGATGCAGCGCCGGGCGAGCGCGTTGATCGCCGGGTTGAACGTGAAGCGCCGCAGACGCCGACCCGCGAAGTAGCGCACGAGGCGGCTCTGGCGCTCGCGCACGAGCGCAGGTGTATCGGGGTCCTCGAGCTCCTGCGTGACGTTGAGATGCAGGCCGACGGGCAGCTGTCGCTCGCGGGCGATCTCAGCCGCTCGCGGCGAGTCGCCCATGTAGACCATCGCGGTGGTGCTCGTGATGGCGCCTGCGGCGAAGCACTCGGCGATCCTGTCCGTCGCCAGCCGGTTGCCGCCGAAGTCATCGGCGTTGACGATTAGCAGGCCGCGCACCCGAGCAGTCTATTCCGGTGTCGTAGCGGGTCGCAGGCTCGGCGGGAGCCCAGCTCTCCGCGGTATGGGGACGTTCCAGGGATACTGTGGCTCGCTCGCTCGCGGGCGCCGCACAAATGTCGACTCCAGCTCGCACTGCCACCCGGCAACGCGCCGCCCACGATGTCCTGATGCAGGTCGTGGTGCGCGTCCTGAACCTGGCGCTAGGCGTGGTCGTCACCGCGCTGCTTGCGCGCACGCTGAGGAGTGCCGGCTACGGGCAGTGGTCGACGATCTTCGCCGTCCTCAGCCTGACGGGCTACTTCATGAGCTTCGGCGCAGAAGGCATCGTCGTGCGCGAGGCGGCTCGCAACCCGGAGTCAGAACACGAGTGGCTGGGGGCGATGGTGGCGATGAGGCTGATCGCCCTCGGTCCGGTGATGCTGATCTCGCTGGGGGTGATCGCCCTGGTGCACCAGAGCCAGGCGATGCTGCTGGCAGGCCTGATCCTCGTCGTGTTCATGCCCTTCGACGGCGTGGGCGCGCTGCAACTCGTCTTCCAGCTACGGGTCAACAACCGCATCCCGATGGTCGTGCTCACGCTGCGCAGCGTCCTGTGGGCGATCGCCGTGTTCGTAATCTACGAGCGCGGCGGCGGCCTGGTCGTGATGGCGATCGCGCTCGTCACCACCAACTTGGCCGGCTCGATCGTGCAGACGGTCACAGCGCTACGCCTGCTCGAGCACTGGCCGCGGCCGTCGCGTGCGCGCCTGGGCGAGCTGTTCCGCCAGAGCCTGCCGCTCGGGCTCACGGGGATGCTCGTGATCGGCTACGGGCGCATCGACCAGGTGATCATCCTGCAGTCGGCCGGCAGCCGGGCCGCCGGCCTCTACGGGGCGGTATACAGCGTGCTCGACCGCTCGCACTTCGTGCCCATATCGGTGCTCGTCACGCTGGCGCCGATCATGGCGGCGGCGTGGCCGGCCGACCCCGCGCGCATGCTGCGCGCCGCTCGGCTCACAGCCGAGCTGATGGCAATCACCTCGCTCGGCGCACTGTCGTTCGCCTCCGTGGCCGCCAAGCCGCTCGTGCGCCTGTTCTTCGGCTCGGAATTCACAGCCGCTGCACCTGCGCTGCCCGTGCTCGGCGCAGCGTTCGTGTTCATCTGCTTCGGCTACCTCAACGGCAACCTGCTCGTGACGCTCGGCCTGCAGGGACGGTTCCTGCGGATCAGCCTGGTGGCGCTCGTCTTCAACCTGATCGGCAACGTGATCCTCGTGCCGCTCACAGGCTTCATGGGAGCTGCGTGGATGACGCTTGCGACCGAGGTGCTCGTATGCGGCATGTGCCTGTCGACGATCGTGCAGAAGCTCGAACGCTCGTGGCCGAGGCCGGGGCGCATGACCCGCACCGTGTTGGCGGCTGCCCTTCTGTTTGGCGCGCTCAGTGGCGTCAACGCGCTCGGCGGGTCGCTGGTCGTGCTGGTGCTCGCCGCGTGCGTGCTCTACCCGGCCCTGCTGTTGGGACTTGGGGCGCTGGGACGCCAGGACGTGGAAGTCGTGCTCAGGCGCACCAAGCTCGCCTGAAGGCGGTTCTAAGTCCAGATTCTCCGGAGTCGCGCCCGGCGTCTGGCCGCGGACATGTCGATCATGCTGTCGTTGAGGTCGTAGTCGCCGCGCTGGGCCTCGGGGACGTCGCCCGCCTCGATGCGCTCGATCAACCTCGGCAGCTCCCGGTAGAGCTCAGGCGAGCGAAACGGCGGGTGCAGCGACCACATGCCCGGATCGGCTCCGAGGAAGTCCACGCGCGAGAGCCCCGCAGCGGCCATCGCGGCGCTGATCACGATCTCGGCCGCCCGGTAGGGGGGGTTGCCGTGCAGGCGGGCCTTCACCAGGCTGATCAGACGAATCGGCCCCTGCAGCTGCAGGGGTAGGAGCCGCTCGCGCAGGCGTGCCCGGTCGATCAGGAAGAGTCTTGTGCTGAGCGTGGGAAAGCTGAAGGCGAGCGAGTCGTGCTCGAAGCGGGAGGCGGACTGCGTGCGCAGCGTCTGAGACGCAAGCGGAGGCCCGGGTAGCGGGCTGCACGCCAGCACCTCGGCGTGGGCCGCCAGCAAGCCGGCGGCTTCCGCGGTCCATTTCTGGCTGCCGCCGCCGAACATCAGATCGGAGTCCAGGTGCAGCACGAGGTCGTTGCGCGCGGCGTGCAGGCCGTAGAAATACGGGTAGATCGGTGCGCCCTTGGTGTCCTTGGCGGGCATTGTCGGTGCGTCCAGGAAGTACTCGGCGACAGCGCGGAGCGCCGGCTCCCCGTAGTCGACTGTGTCCACGCGCGCATGGGGGTGACGGCTACAGAGATCGGCCAGGAGCTCCTCCATGGGGCCCCGCCGCTCCTCCCACGCCTCGCCGAAGCGGCCTCCGTGGCTGGTGCGGTGCAGGTCCAGCGTGAACAGGATCTCCTGCACCTGCCCGCCCCACTGGCGCAACTGGTGCGGCAGCACGCTCACCGCGTGGGGCAGATCGGTGGGAGCCACGTTGATCTGCAACGTCACGGGAGGGGCCTGCGCCACCGGCGGCACGCTAGCAAGACTCATATCCGGCTCTCCCGCAGCAGCTCGATCAGCCGCGGCGTCTGCACGCGGGCGTCGTAGCGCGCCTCGCAGCGCGCCCGCGCGTTGGCTGCGAGCTCGGCCCGCAGCGACGCATCGCTGAGCAGCGTGCGCAGGCCCTCGGCCAGAGCACGGCGGTCGCGGTGCTCGACGAGCATGCCGGCGCGGCCCTCGTCGAGCAGGTCGGGGATCCCGCCGATGCGGGTGGAGAGCACGGGTGTGCCGCACGCCATCGCCTCGAGCACCGCCCATGGCGCGGCATCGCCGTGGGTCGGCAGGCAGAACACGTCCGCCTGCTGCTGCAGACGCAGCAGCTGCGGGTCGGAGGGCCCCAGTCGATGGACGCGCACGCCGGGACGCTCGGGCACCTTCTCCGGCGTCACCAAGTCCAGCTCGACCGTCGAGCCCAGATCGTCCCCGAGCGCCTCCAGCAGGTCCTTACCGCCCTTGCGGGCGAACGCGCCCCCGACGAACAGGACTCGTAGCAGCGAGCGCTCGCTACGCGGGGCGGGACGGTAGCGATCGAGATCCAGGCCAGGGTGGTGCTCGGCCACCCGCGCTTGCGGCGCAGCCGCCTCGACTGCCCTCCGCGCCCACGCCGTCCAAGCGATCACGAGGGCGGCTTTGCTCAAAGCACGCCGCTCCATCGCGGCGCTGATGGCAATCGCCGCCGCGGCGTGGCGCTGTGGCGGGCGCCAGGCGGGCATCGCCCACCAGTCGCGCACGGTGGTGTCTAGCGACAGCGCGACCGGGAGCCTGGCCATCGTCGCGCCCATCGTGAAGGCAACCGAGTGGCTGTGCACGTGCACGACCTCGGCCGGCCACTCATGCAGCTCTCGCTGCAGGGCCGCGCGGGCCCGCAACGACTGGACCAGGTGCCAACGTGGGGCGTCGAAGTCGAGGTTGTGCTTGGTGAGCACCGGTAGCGGTCGCGTTGCCGTCCGGGCCAGCCGTCCCATCGGCGTGAGCCCTGCGAAGCGGGCATCCACATCGGGTAGCCCAGGCAGTCCCGCGCGCAGCGCCGCTTCGAGCTGGCCCTGTCCCATGATCTGGCTGCCGAGGTTTCCCTCGTTGAAGAACAGGACGCGCACGAGCGCTAGGACGCGGCCGAGCCGGACTGAGGTCGTGTCCAGCCCGTGGCGGTGGCGCCCTGTTCCCAGGCGCCCAGGCGCCGCGGGTCCTCGAGCGCCTCGGGCGTCAGGAGGATCCAGCGCTCGTGCACCGCGGCCAGGGCATCGTGCAGCTCCTCGACCGAGGCATAGTCGTGAGGCTCGAGCGGCTCGCCCAACTCGGTGCGGAAACGGCTTCCCTCACGCCAGGTGCGAGTCGGCAGGATCGGTGCGCCGGTTTCAAAGGCCAACCGCGCGCTGCCCGTGGCGAGCATCACGGGCTTTCCGAGGAACTGCGTCTCGCGGCTTCCCGGCATGTCGTAGAAGAGGTAGACCGTCTCGCCCTGCTCGAGCAGGGCGCGCAGGACGGGGAACGAGCCCACCGAGTAGACCAGTCGCTCGCGCTTACGGTCGATGATGCCTTGCCACCAGCGATCGAGCCGCTGAGCCCACTCGCCGGGCTCCGGTTTCGCAAACAACCATGGAGCCGAGACCGAGAACGGCATGCCTCCGTGCTCGACGACGTGCCCCATCACGAAGATGAACGGCTGCAGATGGGCCGTGCTGATCAGCACGCCGCGCTCGTCGGCCAGCGCCGCCCGCAGGCGCTCGTCGGAGGTCGCATCCATCGAGGAGCCTCGCCACGGGCGCCAGAACATCGTCTCGCAGACCTCGGCCTCGATCACATGCCGGCGAGCGAGCGACTCGAGCTCACCGGCGCGCGCCGTGCCCGTGAGCACCGCTTCCATCGTTGCCAGCGCCTGCCCCCGCTTCTCCGGCTGGCGCTCCCAGGCCCTGCGCCCGCGAGCTTCGGCGCGCCGCACGGCGATGGCGACCGGCACGAGCCCGCGCAGCCACGGCCGGCCGAACAGCTTCGCTCGCAGACCAATGACGGCCGAGGCAGGGCGTTGCGGAGGCCGCCTGGCGGCGGCCAGTAGCTCGCTCAGCTCGGGGCTCGTCTGCGTGGTCATCTCCCCTTGTTCATCGCGGATTGAGCCTCTGGACTTGAGTAGCGCTCGACGAATATCACGATAAACGTCGGCGGAAGGGGCCGACGAGGGAGCTACGGTGAGGGGCCACGTGCGCATCCTCGTCGTCTCAACTCTCTATCCCCCCGTGGCCTTTGGCGGCTATGAGGTCGAGTGCTCCGGTGTGGTGGAGCGCCTGCGCGAGCAGCATGAGGTGCTCGTGCTGACGAGCGACGTGAAGGGCGCAGGAGCCGACGAGATCGGGGTGCGACGGGAGCTGGTCGGCCTCACACCGGACGCCAAGGGAGCTCTGAGAGCTCCGCTGGCCTCACTCCGCGCCGTGTCCACAGCGCGGCGAGCGCTCGCTTGGGAGCCCGAGTTGATCTATTGCTGGAACGGGTCCTCGATCCCGCAGGCGGCCCTGCGCGTGCTGGCCGACAGCGACGTCCCGTTCGCCTTCCGCGTATGCGAGCACTGGTTCGGGCGCATCTTTCTGCGCGACCAGTTTCTGCGCGAGCTGATCCCGGCAAAGCGCGGTCGGCTGCGCGGCGCTTGGGCGGCGAGCTGTCGCGCCGTCGACGCGCTGCCATCGATGCGCCTGCAGCCGACGGCGCCATTTCGCGCGGCGATCTCGTGGAACTCCGAGGCGATACGGGAGATGGTCGAGACGCCCCCGTTCATCGAGCCCGTGCTCGAGCGTGTAGACCACTCGGTCCCGCGCTTCGGCGACCTGTATGCCGGGGTCATCCGTGGGCCTGCGCCGCCACAGCCGGAGATCGTCTTCCTCGGCCGTGTCACGCCATACAAGGGGATCCGAGTGGCGATCGAGGCGCTCGCGCTGCTGCGCGAGGACTACGACATCCACGCCCTCCTACACGTGCTCGGTCCCGGGGATGAGGATCACGCGAGCGAGATGCGCGAGAAGGCCGAGCGCCTGGGCGTGGGGGATGCCGTGCGCTGGCACGGTCCGACCGCGCCCGAGCAGGCCGCGGAGCTGTTGGCGAGGGCGAGCGCGATGATCGTCCCCTCGACCTGGCGCGAGCCGTTTCCGCTGGTGACGATCGAGGGCGCCCTGGCGCGTGTTCCGCTGGTGGCCTCCGATGTCGGTGGGATCGGCGAGGGCATGCACGACGAGGAGCACGCGCTGCTGTTCGAGCCCGGCAACTCCGATGCGGCAGCGGCAGCGCTGGCGCGCACGCTGCGCGAAGGCGAGCAGACCGCCGCCCGTGTGGAGCGCGCCCACGAGCGCGCCCAGCAGTTCAGGATCGGCCCCTACCTGGATGCCCAGGAGCGCTTCGTCATCGACGCCCACGCGGCCCTGCTGGCGGCCCCATGAAGCCGCCCATCGCTCCAGTGCCGGACGGTCGCTTCGACCCTAAGGGCCGGTGCTCGTACTGCCGATAGGTGGGTATCATCGAGCGAGGTGACATAGCACTGCCTGATCCCGAGCCCGCACCCGACACCAGCGCACCGACCGTCTCGCCATTCGAGCTGCTGTCCGTCCTGTGGCGGCGCAAGCTGCTCGTGGTGGTCGTGGTGGTGCTCAGCGTCGTCGTCTCCACGGCCATGTCGCTGCGCTCGGCCAAGCAGTACTCCTCCTCGGCCGAGCTTCTCTTCCGTGACCCCGGCTTCGCCCAGGCGCTGTTCGGGAACAACCTGTTCTCCACCGGCCAGCAGGAACCGCAGCGCACCACCCAGACGAGCATCGACGTGGTGACCTCGCTGAACGTGGCCGCGGAGGCAGCCAGCCTGCTCAACACCAAGCAGCCGGTCGATTCACTGCTCGGATCGATCTCTGTGACGCCCAGCGCTGACGCCGACATCGCGGTGATCAAGGCCACCCGCCCGAACCCGCGCGAAGCGGCCCTGCTGGCCAATGCCTTCGCCGAAGGCTACATAATCTATCGCCGCAAGACCGACCGTGCGACCGTGGCACAGGCCGAAGAACTGGTCAATCAGTCGATCACCACGGCCTCACCGGCCGAGGCCGCCAAGCTCGCCGAAAGCCAGCGCCAGCTAGGAGTTCTGCGCTCGCTGCAAACAGGCGACGCCGAGGTAATCGATCGTGCCCAACCGGACCCCACGCCGGTCTCACCCAAGCCCAAACGCGATGCGCTGCTGGGGTTGGTCGTGGGGCTGCTGCTCGGCACGGCGCTCGCCCTGCTGGTCGACTTCCTCGACCGCCGACTGAAGACGCTCGAGGACTTCGAACGCGCCTGCCCGGACTACACGCTGCTGGCGGCCGTCCCTCACATCTCCTCGGCCCTGACCGACGAGCAGCATCTCGCCGGTCCGGTGGGCGAGTCCTACCGCATGCTGCGTGAGGGCCTGCGCTTCGTCGACGCCGGCGGCCTGGCCCGCTGCTTCCTGGTCACGAGCGCCGACGAAAGCGAGGGCAAGAGCACGGTCGCTGTCAACCTCGCGACCGCGCTCGCAGCCGTCGATCGCCGCGTGATCCTGATCGAGGCCGACATGCGCCGCCCCACCGCCGCCACCCAGCTCGGGATCCGCGGCGGCACCAAGGGACTGTCCGACCTGCTCATCTCAGACGCTGAGCTCACCGATCTGCTCGTGCCGATCGACGGCGAGCCTGGCCTCGCGGTGCTTCCCAGCGGCACGATCCCGCCCAACTCGGCCGACCTGCTCAGCATGGGACGGATGGGGGAGGTCATCGCGGCCGCCTCCGACCTCGCCGACATCGTGGTCATCGACTCGCCCCCACTGTTGCCCGTCGCCGACACGCGCGTGCTGCTCAGGCTCCCCGAGATCGACGGCGCGATCATGGTCGGTCGCGCCGGCTACAGCCGCCGCGACCGTGTGCGCGCGGCCAAAGAAGTGCTTGCGCAGAGCGGTCGGCGAGTCTTCGGCCTGGTCGTCACAGACGTGAAGCTCACGATCTCCAGCGGCTACTACTACGACGAGTCCACACGCGGCAAGCAGCCCTCGCGCCCCCGCTCCAGCGGCGATCGTCCGCTGAGCGGCGTCTCTGGCTCCAACCGCTCCTAACGCGCCAGCCGCGCTGCCAGCATCCGCCGGCGCCGGGGCAGCCTGCGGCGCGCAGCAGTTCCCGCAGCGGGCTTGGCGATGCTGGTGATGCGGGTCGAGAGCATGCCCCCCATGGCCGCCAGCAGCAGATCGATCTGAGCCCAGTAGAAGCTGTCGTAGAAGAGGGTCACGACCGCCATGCCGACAATCCCCAGCGCCAGCGAGAGCTCATAGCGGGGCGTGACGCCGAGGCGCAGGCAGCGACCGAGGACTCGCAGCGCCACCCCGATTGGGATCAACGCGGCCAGCAGCCCGACGAGGCCCATGTCGACGGAGATCGACAGGTAGCCGTTGTCGATCGCCCCGATGCTCGTCTTGTTGGCGGCTTCGCGCCCGGAGAAGCCCGGCGCGCCCGCTCCAAAGATGGGTTTTTCGCCGATCGTTTCGAGCGCATAGCCCACGCTCCATTCACGGTGGGTGACCGAGTCGCTGCTGGAGACGTTGGGGGCGAGGCGCTTTTCCACGATGTTGTGCAGCGAACCGGTGCCCAGGACCAGGCCGACCGCCACCACGAGCACGGCAACGATCGCGCCGAGGCCGCGGACGTTGCCGGCCCGCGCCTGCAGCAGCGCTGCGAGGATGACCACGACGATGGCGGCCACCCACGAGCTGCGCGATTCGCTGAAGATCAACAACGCCGCGCCCACGCCGGCCATCACGCCGGCCAGTAGTCGCGAGCGCTGATAGGCGAACAGCAGGGCGGGGGGGAGCAGCCCGACGACGAGCGCGCCGTACGTGATCGGGTAGCCGACGAAGTAGCCGACCCTGTTGGCGGGAGCCTTGGCGTAGGCGCCCAGACCGAAGACCGCCAGCACCAGCAGTCCGCCAAACGCCGCGGCGAGCCAGCGACGGTCATCGCCGAAGCGGCGCGCACACAGGAAGGTGACGCCCAGGAAGAGGAACCCGACGACCGTGGTTTCGATCAGTTCGGTGAAGCTCGAGAGGGTCTCGTAGATCAGCAGCGCGAGCCCTGCGTACAGGACCCCCATCAGCAGCGCGCCGCGGCTGGGGCGCGTCCTGCGGCCGCCCAGCGCCAGCGACCACAGCCACGGCACGAGCGGTGCGGCGGCGAAGGCTGCGCACAGGACCTTCTGGCGCAGGATCGGAGCTTCGGCTTTTTCGGAGATTAACGGATACCAGGGGGCCACCGAGACGATCACGATCGCCCAGGGAAACGCTCGCTCTCCCAGCATCGCCAGCCCGAGGATCCCCACCACCACCACACAGAGCAGGACCGCGTCGCTTTCCTTGCGCACCACGAGCAGCCCGGCGATGAGTCCCAACAGGGCTGCCACGCCAACGATCAGGTGGCGGCGTGTAAGGGCGACCATCGCTGAGTAAATGCTAGCGACCTCTCAGGCGGGCACGGCAGAGGCCCCCGCAGTGCATGCCGGGGGCCTCTCACGTAAGCGCCGTATGTCAGTTGAGGGTCGCGAACCCGTTCTTGAGCACTTCGTAGGCGAGCTTTGGCTGCCATGTGCCGTACTTCAGCAGACCGAACCCAGCCTGGTTGTTGGTCGCGTTTCCTTCGTTTTCGCGAATGTCGAAGGAGAACAACGCCCTGATCCACGGCCGGGCCGCAACCTGGGTGATCAGGTCACCGTAGTTGTGCGCCTGCTGAGCTTCGCTCATTTCGTAGGTCGACCAACCCTCCTCGGTGATCCAGAAGGGCACGTTGACGCCGTGGGCCAGGAACTGGGCACGCACAGAGTCGATGCGCTGGAAGGCCCAGTTGTTCTGCGCGTCTTCCCAGCCGCCCGGATACGCGATCGGGAGCGACGGGTCATCGCCGTAGGGGTGTACCGCCACGCCGTTGATCAGGCTGCCGAGCTCGGGCACCGCGTTGAACATGTCGGATACCCAGTGGGTCTCGGGCAGACCGCCGATCTGCGCCTGGCCCGAGTAGTCGGCTGCGACGAGCAGCTTGACCGACGGCGAGACCGCTTTGGCTGCCAGGGCCGCTGCCCGCACATCGAGGGCATACGCTTCCGGTTCGGGGGCTTTGCCCGACCAGGACTGCGGGAAGTACGGCTCGTTCCAGAACTCGAACCACTGCATGTTGGCCGTCGTGCCCGGGCCGTAACGTGCGACCGCGGCGGCCGCGAAGGCGGCGTAGGCGGCAGCGTTCGTCGGCGAGGTCCAGGCCGGCGCTTCGGTCAGGATCGGCAGGATCTGCAGGTGCTGAGCCATCGCGTCGTGGACGTACTTGTCGAACCTGGCCCAGTTGTAGGGACTGGTGGGCGTCGGCTGGATTTCCTTCCAGTTCACTTCGGCGCGCAGCCAGCCGGCGTTCGCGCCACGGACCTCTTCGCCGATCTGGGCGACGGCCGGTTCGCCCCAGCCATCGATGTCGATGCCGCTGAAGCCCTTCACGAACGGTTCCGTGAAGGTCGAGCCCGTGCCCGTGCTTTCTTCGGGCGGGTTGCTCGGGGGCGTCGTTTTGGTTTCTTCGGCGAACGTGATCGAGACTTCAGCCGCCCAGAGGCTGCCGTTGACGGCCGTGCGGACGCTGTAATACACGGTCTTGCCGGGCACAGGGGTCGGCGTAAACGAGCTCCCGCCGACGACCGAGAACTGCTCGGCCTGGCCGCTGACTCGCTGCATCAGCACGTAGGTGCTGACGCCGCCGACCTGGTTCCAGCTCAGCGACTTACCGGACACGCTCAGGACCGGTGCGGCCTGGGTGTCGACTTTTTCGCCCGGTGTGCCGACGCCCTTCACCGGCGGCGTCGGTTCGGTCGGTGTTGTCACTGGTGTTTTGGATGGTTCGCTCGGTGGAGTTGGTTCGACGGGGGATGTCGGTTCGCTGGGCGTCGAGCCGGGTGATCTGGTGGGAAGCGGGAATGCGATCGATGCAGCCGCTGACCAGATCGAGCCGTTGATGGCGGTGCGGACCCTGTAGTAGACGGTCGCGCCTGGCATCGGCGGCGGCGTCGCCGAGTCACCCCTGACTACTGCATACAGTGGAGCTAGGCCGGCAATGTGGCCTTCGACCACGTAGGCGTAGACACCGGCGATGCGTGTCCACTTCAGCGCCCGCCCGGAGATGCTCAGCTCGGGCGCATGTAGCGCGGCGTTGCGACTCGCACGCGCTGTGCGCGCCGAGCCGGCGGTCAGGCGGGCTGCCGATGCCAGCGCTCGCTTGGCTGCGGCGAACCGGACGCCGGCGCGCTGGACTGCACGGCGCTGGGCGCCGCACTGCTGCGGATGCCTGATCAGGCACCGCTTCAGCGCCTTGGCGTCGGCGACGAGCGCCCTGTCGGTGCGGGTGCTGCGGTTGGCGGCCAGGCTCAGCGAGCGCGGTACGGCGCGCGAGGCCTTGGCGACCGGTCCGTGGAAGTTGCTGCGTGCGTCTGCTGTGAGTGGCTGTGCGATCGCGAGCGTGCCGATCAGCACGGTCAGACAGGCGATGGCGAGCAGACGGAACTTCTGACTCCGTGAGGGGAGGTGTGTCGACATGCTTCAAGCTCCTTCGGTGGCCGGGCTGTCTGCGTGAGATCCCTGGCTTTGCGAGCCCGCCTCGCGACGGGTGTGCCTTTATCGGTGGGCAAGGCGAGCATGTGAGCCCAGCTGCAGCTTCGCTGGCGCCTGCTCGTCCTACTTGATGTATGCACGTCATCTGTCGGACTTTGCGAGATCGTGTGTGAGTGGGCGGTTGCGTCATGGACGGATGGCTGGCGCTGGGGGCCCGTGTAGGATTGAGCCCAGTGAGCGCATGGATGACGGCAAAGACCGAGGCGCGATCGCTTGCGCGGCGTGCGGGTCTCACCAGGGTGATCCACCAGCTCCAGGCTCGGCGCCAAGGGGACGCCGGCTATGAGCCGAAGGTGATGGCATTTCTGCAGGAGGCCGTCCGCGAGGGCGACACCGTGTGGGACGTCGGCGCCAATGTCGGTCAGTTCGCCCGTCAGTTCAGCGATCAGGTCGGGCCGGAGGGTCACGTGGTGGCCTTTGAGCCGGTGCCTTCGTGTTTCGAGGCTCTGCGGGAGAAAACCGAGGATCGCAACAACGTGCAGATCTTGAATGTCGGCCTCGGAGACGTCGAAGCGCGGTTGCCGATGCACCTGGGGGAGGATCCACAGGGGACGATCCACACGTTCCTGCCCACGCGCGACGACACGCCGCGGATTGTGGAGCTCGAGGTCTATCCCGGCGATGCGCTTCGTCGCGATAGGGGCCTGCCGAGTCCAAACGTCCTGAAGATCGACGTCGAGGGCTTCGAGCCGGAGGTATTGCAGGGTCTAGATGAGACCCTGCGCGACAGCGCCTGCCGCGAGGTCCTCTGCGAGGTCCACTTCGCGCTGCTCGAGTCACGCGGACGCAAGCACGCCCCGAGCGAGATCCGTGACTTCCTCAGCGAGCGTGGCTTCACGCTGAAGTGGGTCACGCCCTCGCATCTGGGCGCCCGGCGCGTCTAGCGCTCGGCAGGAGCCTCTGCCGCGAGCAGCTTGCCGAGCGCCTCGATCGAGTAGCGCTCACGAACGAGCTCACGCCCGCGACGACCCAGCTCGAGACCACCCCCACGTAGGACCTCGATCAGCGCTTGGGCAAAGGGCTCGGCATGCTCGGCAATCAGGCAGTCCTCACCGTCACTGACGTCGAGTCCCGCGGCGGCACGCGGCGTGGCCACCACGGGCAGGCCATAGGCGAGCGCCTCGATGAACTTCAACGGCGTCCCGCCCCCCTGTAGCAGCGGGACGACAGCACACGAAGCGCTTGCGTAAGCCGCGCCGAGATCCTCAACGAAGCCAAGCTGCTCCACGCGCGCATCGGCATCCGGCAGCTCAGGCAGGCCTGTCCCCACGAGCGTGAGACGCGTGTCGGGCAGCTCCGCCCACACCCTCGGGAAGACCTCCTCGAGGAGGAAGGCGAGGCCGTTGCGGTTGGGCGCGTAGAAGAAGCTCGCCACGAAGATCACGCGACGCTCGGGCTGGGGAAGCGAGACGGGGGTGACGCGGCCCAGGTCGATCACGTTGGGCACGTAGCGCAGCCGAGCCCCCGGGCACAGCTCGCGTGCGCCCGCCATGTCGGCCTCGCTCACCATCCACGACTCTGCCGCGCCCGCCAGCAGCCTTCGCTCGAAGCGGCGCAGGGCATCGGGACGGCGGACCACGCGCTCGTCGATCTGGTGGCGAAAGCCCGACTCGAGGTTGTGGGCGTTGTAGATGAGCGGGCGCTTGCCCATCACGCCCATCAGCGTTGCTGCGGCGATCGGTCCGTCGGCGATCACGCGGCCCCGATCGGGCGCGCCTGCCAGGCGCAGGGCAGCGCTCGCCAGCTCGCTGGAGACGCCGCGCGCGAGCGAGTCGGGGATACCTGTGATTCGCGCCCGAGCGTAGGCGCGAAGGCGCCCAGCGCCACGCGAGGGGGTCACGCCCTGCAGCTCGATACCTGGAATCTCCTGAAAGGCCCGATCGGGTTCGGGCGCGTCGAAGTTCACATAGAGCAGCGTCAGTCCGTCCTGCGCGGCCAGCGCGCGGGCGATGCCATACGTGCGCATGACGTGGCCCGAGCGAAGCACGGGCGTGTGCACGGTGACGAGCAGATCCTTCACAGCGCCTCGATCGCTACCGCGATCTCCTCCAGGCGCCGCTCCCACGAGTGGCTCTCGGCCAGCCGCGAGCGCTGCATCCTGAGTTGAGGCGTGTCAGCCGCGATCGCCTCGTCGAGCAGCCGCACCATGCCCTCGGCGTCCGGGGCTGTCTCGATGTCCATCACGCCCGCGAGCGAGGGCAGCGGCGTGGCGAGAACAGGCAGCCCTGCGGCCAGGTACTCGTAGACCTTCATCGGAAAGATGCTGTTGGTGAGCTCGTTGCGGGCATAGGGGATAAGGCCCGCGTCTGCTCCGCGCAGCACGCCCGGGAGCTGCTCGTAGGCGCGGCGCCCGAGCAGGTGGATGTTGGGCTCCGCATCGAGCATCGACACGTCGGTGCTCGGGTCGCCCGGTCCCACGGGGCCGACGAGCGCGAACGTCCACGCCGGCCGGGCGCGGGCAAGTGCGACCAGTAGGTCCATGTCGAGCTTGGTCGAGACCACCGCGCCGATGAACACGATCCGCGGACCAGGGAGCGCGGCGAGCGCCGGATCGACCGGCCCCTCGCGTAGCGCCCCCGCGAACAGCTCTGTGTCGGCGACATTGGGGACGTAGAGGACGTTGTCCGCGAGCTCGCGCATCCGCTCGGCCAGTGCGGGAGCGCTGGCAAGGACCAGATCGGCCCGCCGCGCGAAGCGCGTCTCAGCGGCTCTGAAGCTCCCCGCGTCGATGCCCGGCTGTGCGGCGATGTCATCCACGCAATGGTAGATAACGAGCTCCGGCGCGAGGGCATCCAGCAGCGCCTCGGCCTGGGGCACATAGGCCCACAGGATCGGCTCGCGCATGCCCAGCCTGCGCGCGGCACGGCGCACGAGCAGGGGCAGCAGGCGGCGGTTGATCGCCCGGACGGCGGCATTGGAGTGCAGTGGGAGCACCAGCGGCGAGAGCACGTGCAGCCCGTCGCTGGCGCGTGGCCCGCGCACTCCCCTGCGCAGCCGGGCGGCGATCCTGCGCAGGTCCCGGCCCGCGAGCTGCGGGCGGCGCAGGCCGAGCGACTCGACGAACAGCACCCGGTTGGTGCGCGCGAGGCGCTTCATAAGATGGTGCTGGTTGGTCTGGAGCTCGGTGTCCCAGTCGGCGAACCCGACACAGACGATGTCGCGGCCCTCGAGGCGTGGTCGGTCGCTCATCACGGCCATGATCCCAGGCCGATCGGCCCGCACGCCGCTTCGCCGCGGCGGCTCCGTCCTGGCGCAGGCATGCGGCTGGGGACGCCGAACTGGATACCCTCGACGACCGTGGATTCTGAGACCCCGAACACGACCGATCGCCGCGCCAAGCGCCAGCTGGAGCAGGAGCGCACCGCCCGCCTGCTATTCGATGCAGAGCTTCAGAGCGCCACGATCGCCAACGAGACCCTGGCCAGCAAGGCGGTCAGGAATGCCACGGCCGTATGGCCCGTTGCGCCGCGTCCCGTTCGCCTGGCGCAGCAGATTCGCTACAAGCTGGGGAGGCTCGATTACGAGCAGGCGGTGGCCGAGCCGCTGCTCCAGGCCCGCCGCGAGGCCCTCGGAGCGGCGAGCGAGGCACCACCGCGCTTTCTCATCCGCGTGGACGAGTTCCCCCACTACATGGCAGACGACCGTCCGGAGCGCTTCGCCACGGAGCACTTCGAGCGCTTCCACGAGATCATGAGCGCCGCCGGAGCTCCCTACCTGATCGCGGTCCTGCCGCGGGTCAGCCATGAGCCGCTCTCGCCCACGACCAAGGGCTCGCGGGGACTCAGCGACGAGGAGCGCGAGGTGCTGGGCCAGATCTCGCGCGAGCACGTCGCTCTTGCCATGCACGGCCTCGACCACCGTACGCGGTTCGACTCGCCGCGCCGGCACTCGGAGCTGTGCGGGCTGAGCGCCGAGCCGCTCGACGCGCTGCTCGAGCAGGGGCTGAGCGAGCTCGCCACGAGCGGGATCCATCCCCAGGTCTTCGTGCCGCCATACAACCGCTTCGACGCCGAGCAGTACGCGGCGCTCGCCCGTCGCTTCGCGGTCGTCTGCGGCGGCCCGGAGTCGATCGGCACGATGGGCTTCCACAGCACCCCCCAGTGGCGGGGCGAGGCTGTCTACCTGCCCTCCTACGCACCCCTCTACGGGCACTGCAGCGAGGTTCGCCCAGCGGTGCAGCGGATGATCGAGCGCGGTGGCGGGCTGTGGGCGCCGGTGGTGCTGCACTGGGGCTGGGAGGCTGAGGAGGGGTTCTCCGAGCTCGAGCGGCTAGCCGCGTTGATCGCACCGTATGCAGCCGACTGGGAGGAGTTCATCGCTGCGGTGCAGCGCAGCCGTGCCCCGCTGGCGACGCACGAGGGTGCAGGCGGGCTCCAGGCCGCCACGGGTGCGGGCGGATGAGCGAGCCATTGCTGGAAGAGCTGCGTGGGCGCTTTCCCCGCGTTGCCGTGATCCACGACTGGCTCACCATTCCCGGTGGCTCCGAGCAGGTGGTCCTGCAGCTGCTCGAGATGTTTCCCCAGGCCGAGCTGTTCACCACGATCTACGACCCCGAGCCGTGGCCCGAGCAGATCAAAGAACGTCCCGTTCACGCCTCATACCTGAGCCGCCTGCCGGGAGCCACGCGCCACTACCCAAAGCTGCTGCCGCTGATGAACGGCGCGTTTCGCTCGTTCGACCTGTCGAGCTTCGACCTCGTGCTCTCGAGCAGCCACGCCTGCGCCAAGAACGTGCGCACCCAGCCGGGCACGCTGCACGTCTGCTACTGCCACACGCCCATGCGCTACGCCTGGGAGGAGGGCTTCCTGGAGGGCGAGCAGGTCGGACGCGGGATGCGGCTGCTGCTCCCGCCGCTGCTCAGCCGGCTGCGCCGACAGGATCTCGCCGGCGCCGCCGGGCCGGATGTGTTCGTCGCCAACTCGCGCCACGTGGCCGACCGCATCGCTCGTTACTACGGCCGCAGCGCGGAGGTGGTGCACCCGCCGATCGACGTCGAGCACTTCCTCTCCGTCGAGCGCTCGCCATCCGACTACTACCTGGTGTTCGGTCGCGTGGTCCCCTACAAGCGGGTCGATCTCGCCGTGGCCGCCTGCGAACGCCTCTCCCGCCCGCTCAAGGTGGCAGGCGCGGGGCGGGGGCTGGACGCCATCCGCGCGTCCGCCGGTGCCGGGATCGAGCTGCTTGGCAAGGTCACCGACAGCGAGCGCGACGAGCTGCTGGCAGGCGCCCGCGCGCTGCTGTTCCCAGGCGAGGAGGACTTCGGCATCGTGCCCGTGGAGACACAGGCCGCCGGCGCTCCCGTGATCGCCTACGGCGTGGGCGGGGCCGTGGAGTCGGTAATCGACGGACACACTGGCGTTCTCTTCGGTGAGCAGAGCGCGGCCTCGCTGGCGGGCGCGATCGAGCGCTTCGAGGAGCTCGCGCTCGACGAGCACGAGGTGCGTGAGAATGCACGGCGCTTTGGCGAGGAGCGCTTCCGCACGGAGCTCGCGGCGGTCATCGATAAGGCCTCCAGGGGGTAGTGTTGGCCCATGCGCGAGGTCCTTCCGGGCGTGTTTCACGACTGCGGTGGGCGCACCGCGTTCGAGATGTAGCCGGAGCCGCATGCGCGTACTCGTCACAGGCGCCAGCGGCTTCATCGGCACCTTGCTCTGCGGTGAGCTTCGCCGTCAGGGCCACGAGGTCAGTGCGCTCGTACGCCGGCCGGGCTCCGAGCCAGCCGGCATCACCCCGATCCAGGGGGACCTGCTCGACGACGAGCAGTTGCGCCGAGCGCTGGCCGATGTACGGCCCGACTGCGTGGTGCACCTTGCCGCCGAGATCGCCTCGCAGCGCAGCGAGCGCAAGGTGCGCGAGGTCAACGTGCAGGGCACACGGCGGCTGCTCGATGCCTGCCTTGCGCTCGGCGACGGCGATCCGCAACGTGGCCCGCGGATCGTGTTCTCCTCGACGGTGGTCACGGGCGACGCCAAGGGTGCGCTGCTCGACGAGCGAACGCCACTGCCCGTCAGCACCCCCTACGGGCGCTCCAAGCAGGAGGGCGAGCAGATGATCCTCGCCTCGGGGCTACCCGCGGTGATCGTGCGACCGTCGCATGTATATGGACCGGGTGGCTGGTATGCCGAGGAGCTGATCCCGCGCCTGCGCCAGCCGGGGCGCTTCGCGGTGATCGGAAGTGGCGAGAACCTATGGGACGTGGTGCACGTCGACGACGTGGTCACGGCGCTCGTGCTGGCCGTGCAGAGCGCGCCCGCCGCCGCGACCTACCACGTGGTGGACGATGAGCCGATCACGTTCTACGACTTCATGGCCACCACGGCCAGGGCGCTGGGTGTGGGGCCGCCACGGCGGATACCGGCCGCTTTGGCACGACTGGTGGCAGGCGCCAATGCGGTCGACGCGGTGACCCGCTCGGCGCGCTCCTCGAACGCCAAGATCAAGGCCGAGCTCGGATGGCGACCCGCCTTCGCAACCGCCCAGGCGGGGATCGCCGACACGGTGGCCCGACTGGGGACGGGTTAGTCGAGCGCGAACGCTCGCTCTGCCTCCTCGACCACGTAGCGGGCGATGGCCAGCGAGGAGGTGGCCGCAGGCGAGGGGGCGTTGCGCACGTGCAGTGCTCGCTCGGTGTGCGAGAAGGCGAAGTCGTCGAGCAGGCGCCCGTCACGGGCGAGCGCCTGGGCTCTGACCCCGGCAAGGGCGGGCTCGACGTCGTCGCCCTGCAGCTCGGGCACGTAACGGGCGGCAGCCTGCACGAGCGTGGACGGCAGCGCGGCGTGGCACAGCTCCTCGATCCCCGTCCTCCACCAGCGCGCGAGCAGCCGCCAGGTTCCGGGCCAGCTCACGGTGTCGAGGAGATCGCGCGGGCGCACTGTGCCGGTGCGATACGCGTCACGCGCGCCGGCGATCAGGGCAGTGGGGCCGATCAGCACCTCGCCGTCGAGGCGTCGTGTCAGGTGCACCCCGAGGAAGGGCAGCGAGGGGTCGGGCACGGGGTAGATCAGCGACCTGACCAGGTCCCTGCGCGAAGGTGAAAGGCGTAGGTAGGCGCCGCGGAAGGGGACGATGCGGGGGTCGGGATCGGCGCCCGCGGCCACGGCCACGCGATCGGCCCACGCACCGGCACAGAAGATCGCATTACGGGCCTCTGTGACCCCACGTGTGTGGTTGATGCGCAGCGCGCGCCCCCACGTCTGCGCGTCGGACACCTCGCACCCGCATGCCACAGCCCCGCCCGCTGCAAATACATCCTCAGCGTAGGCGTGCGTGACGGCGGCGAAGTCGACCACGCCCGTGCTCGGCGAGTGCAGCCCCGCGAGGCCGCGGGCATGTGGCTCGATCTCCTCGATCTCGGATGCTGTGATCCGCCGCAAGTCATCCACGCCGTTGGCGTGACCGCGGCGCTCGAGCTCCTCGAGTCGCCCGAGCTCACCGGCGTGGGTGGCGATGATCAACTTCCCACAGCGCCTGGTGGGGATGCCGCGGCGCTCGCAGTAGTCATACAGCGCGCGTGCTCCCTCGACGCACAGCTGCGCCTTCAGCGAGCCCGGTGCGTAGTAGAGCCCGGCGTGGATGACCCCCGAGTTGTGGGAGCTCTGATGAGCGCCCACCTGCGGCTCGCGCTCGAGCACACACACCGACGCCCCGGGCCTGCGCGCTGTCAGCTCGCGGGCAACGGCCAGCCCTACGATCCCACCGCCAACCACCGCGAGATCGCATCGCTCGGGCGGGGCGGCCGGGGCGGTGGGCTCGCTGGGTGCGATCGGGCTACCCCACGACCGCGCCTGGTCCGCCAGGAGCGGTGGCGGCGGCGGCGTTGACGAGGCCTGCGCCATACAGACGTTCGTCGCCGCCACCGCCGAGCTTGGTAGCAGTCGCCCGCAGGCGCTCCGTGAGCTGCGCAGGAGTGGGATGGCGTCCCAGCACTCCGCTGGCGATGATCAGCGCGGCGGTGGCCGCCACGTGGGGCGTGGCCATGGAGGTGCCTTCATAGCCCGTGGGCAAGCCAAAGCGCCGCGGCGAGCTCCCAGTGAAGGTGACCTGGTAGACGTCGCGGCCGGGCGGAAGTTCGGGATGGCAGTTGGGGTCTCCCGGAAGGTCGGCGTCAGCGCCGCCGCCGGGCGCCACGAGCGTGAGCCCGCTGCCGTCGTTGGAGTAGGAGGCCAGGCATCCATGTTCGGTGGTGGCTCCCACGGCGATGACATCGGGGGCCTTTGCCGGGTAGGCGATCGCGGCGTGGCCCTCGTTGCCGGCGGCGGCCACCACGAGCACGCCATGCCGGCGGGCATAGCGGATGGCTTCGATCAGCTCGGGTATGTCGGCGGCGGTCACGCCGGGGGAGAACTCGAGGCTGAGGTTGATCACCTGGGCTCCGTGGCGGACCGCGAACATGACGCCTTCGGCGATCGTCGAGGCTTCGCCTTCGCCCTGCGTGTCGAGCACGCGGACCGGCATGATGTGGGCGGCGAAGGCAAGGCCGGTCAGCCCATAGCGGTTGTCGGTCGCCTCGGCGATCGTCGCTGCGACGAACGTGCCGTGGCCATTGCGATCGTTGGGGTAGGGGTTCCTGCCCACGAAGTCATAGCCGGCGACGAACGTGTAGCGGCTGAAGTCGGGCGAGCGGCGGAAAGGGCCGCGGTTGGCATAGGCGACGCCTGTATCGAGCACGGCCACGGTCACTCCTTTGCCACCGGGGGCGCCGTCGGCTGCCACGTTGGCCCAGGCTTCGGGTGCGTTGACGCTGAACGGTCCCACGAAGTTCCACTGAAGCTTCTGCCACCCGCCGGGTTCGCTCCCCGTGCCAACGTCGTTCGGGATCAGCCCCCTCGGCTGGGTGGGCGGTGTGACTTCGGTGGCGTGCGCCACGTAGTCGGGAACGGCCCACTGCACGTCGTGCTCGGCGCGCAGATGCCGAAGCGCCGCCGCCAGGCTCTGCCCATGCGCGAGATGGACAAGGGTGGTGTGCGCCGCGAGCACAGGTCGAGGGGCGCTCCGTGGCATCCGAGCGCCAAACGCGCGAGGCGCAGTGGGGATGGGCACGTAGCGGACGACCACCTCGGTGGGCACATATCCGTCGGGGTCGATCGCGGCCGCGGCAAGGCCCGAGTGCAGGAGGCCCCCAGCGAGCATCGAGAGGACGAGCGCAAGCCAGATTCGGCGGGAGGACTGGTGTCGGGAGGAGGGTGTTGGCATTGCCATGGGTAATGATGAAGTGCCGAAGCTGAGGCCGGAGGCACTGTGGCAGAAGCGGCGGGCGATAGAGAGATGAGCGAGCACTTCTTCCCACGCGACGACTACTTCATGCGCCTGGCGATCCGGGAGGCCGAGCGTGCGTTGGAACACGAAGACGTCCCAATCGGCGCGGTGGTGGTGTTCGACGGGGAGGTGATCGGCAGCGGCCACAACGAGCGCGAGTTGCGCCAGGATCCCTCTGCGCACGCCGAGATGATCGCCGTGCGCGAGGCGGCGCGAGCGGTGGGGAGCTGGCGAGTGCTCGACACGGTGCTCTATGTCACGCTCGAGCCCTGCGCGATGTGCGCCGGGGCGATCGTGCTCGCGCGGGTGCCCAGGGTGGTATTCGGCGCCCGCGATCCCAAGGCGGGAGCGTGCGGAAGCGTGCTCGACGTGCTCGGCGAGGAGCGCCTGAACCACCGGCCCGCGGTGGCCGGGGGGCTGCTCGAGGAGGAGTGCGGCGGGATGATCAGCGACTTCTTCGCATCGCGACGCTAGCCCGGATCATCTAGCCTTAACGGCCGTCGCCCTGGAGGGGTGGCAGAGCGGTTGAATGCGGCGGTCTCGAAAACCGTTGTGCGCCTGATTGGCGTACCGAGAGTTCGAATCTCTCCCCCTCCGTTTTTGTTGCCGGATCACAGATTCCGCTTGGTTGCGGGGGATCTAGCCACCGAGAGCTTTGGGCTGGCTGTGTTGGCGAAACTTCAGGAAGCTGCCCGAAACCGCCTGAGCAGCACATGGACTGGCGCGCACGATCTGCCGGAAACCGGCGGTGCCGCCGCCGGGATGTCCCGCTACAGTCTTGGGTCTTGGGCCAGATCGTTGCCGTTCCGGCTGGCGGTGGTCCAGCTCAGTGTGCAGCTGCTGGCCTAGGGCCGCGCATACGATGCCGGTACCCTGGGATTGGGACAGGATCGGTATCGACCCAGTCCGATGGGTCGGTCACGAGAGGCCCCATCGACCGAAGGCGACGCGCAACGACACTGACCCGCAGCCGCCTCAGGATGCTCGCGGCCCAGCCAGGAGCGGGCTCGTAGAGGAACTCCACGCCATCGGGCATCACGATCAAGACCGGACGATGCTCGTCGAATGCAGCTTGCGCGAAAGACAACCCAAAAATGGGGGAATCGGCTGCAACGAACGCTGTCCGGTCGGGGTACTCGTAACGGTCTTCCATCAGCGCCAAGAGCGGCCTTGACGAAGCGCGCGCTACCGGTATAGCAGCGTCGTTGATGATGTCGTCAAAAAACGGCTCAAGCGTCATCGGTGCCAACTCTCGATGATCGATTCCGATGCCCGGACCAAGTAGGCGACAGCCTTCGGGAGCACGTCCCGGGTATCACCAGTCTCGAAGGATACGGCATCTTGCTTGATGTCTCCTGCATAGCGGTGCATGTGATGCTCGTTATGGGCGTTGTCGATCAGCCGAATCGTCTGCCAGCGTCCCTCCCGAACGATCTGGAGCATCGCTGCATAGCGGACCATCGGCCGACCTCCATGACGGACCAATATGCGGGCATCGCCGCGTTCCAGCGGCACGATCCACTCTCGATCGAAGTCCATTGGGAGTGTCCGATGAACTGTGTAGGCACTGAGTCGAAAGGAGACTCATGCCTACAGCGACGAAGGTGCAGACGAAGGACGAGGTTGCCGCTGGCGTTCCGCGGAGCGAGCCCGGAGGGCGAGCGCAGCGGAATGCCAGCGGGGCTGATGCTGGTAGACCTCCTGGGGTGGGCGAGTTGCCGCGAGAGCTCCGGGAGCTGCTTCCTGACGAGGTGGTGGACGAGCTGCTCGCCGGTGCCCACGGGGAGCAGGAGATCGTGGGGCCGGGTGGGCTGCTTTCGCAGTTGACGAAGCGGCTGGTCGAGCGAGCGATGGAGGTCGAGCTCACTGACCATTTGGGGTATGAGCCGCATCTCGAGCCGCCCGGCGGCACGGGCAACGCTCGCAATGGGAGTACGCCAAAGACGCTGATGACCGAGCACGGGCCGGTGCAGGTCGACACCCCGAGGGATCGTAATGGTAGCTTCGAGCCGCAGATCGTCAAGAAGCGTCAGCGGCGTTTTGAGGGGTTCGACGAGAAGATCCTCGCCCTCTACTCCAGGGGCCTTTCGACGCGGGATATCGAAGCGCACCTGGCCGAGATCTACGGCGTCAAAGTGGGACGTGACCTGATTAGCCGGGTCACCGATGCGGTCATGGACGACGCTCGCGCTTGGCAGAGCAGGCCGCTCGAGGACGTCTACCCGGTGGTGTTCCTGGACTGCATGGTCCTGAAGATCCGCGACGGCGGGAGCGTGCAAAGACGCGCTTGTTATCTGGCGTTGGCGATCGGGATGGACGGCGAGCGCGAGGTGCTCGGCATGTGGTTCCAGGACAACGAGGGCGCGAAGTTCTGGATGCAAGTCCTCACCGACCTGCGGCAACGCGGCGTCCAGGACATCCTCATCTGCTGCGTCGACGGGCTGAGGGGATTCCCTGAGGCGATCGAGGCGGTGTTCCCCTCAACGACGGTTCAGACCTGCATCGTCCATTTGATTCGTCACAGCCTGAAATACGTTCCCCGCCGCCAATACGACCAGGTCGTCAAAGACCTCAAGCCCGTCTATACCGCGATCGATGCAGACGCGGCGATGCACGCGCTCGAGGCGTTCGAGGAGAAGTGGGGGCAGCAGCTGCCCGTGATCGGCCAGGCTTGGCGCTCAGCCTGGGAGCACGTCACGCCGTTCATGGCGTTCCCGCCTGACGTCAGACGCGTGATCTATACCACGGATGAAAGTTTCAAGGTGTGGCGGCTGGTGTGCGGTTCCTTGAGGGTTTGTTGGCGTGCCAGTTGGCGACTTGTTGGCGGTATGCGTGCTCGGCCTGTTCGGAGAGTTCGAGCTCTTGCCGGCGCACGTCCTTCAGGGAGTAGTTGGCGGCGGTTCCCTTCTTGCCACGGCGGGCGGGCAGGCCGGCTCGCAGCTCGAGTGCTCGGAGCTTCTTGGTGGTGAGTGATTGTCTGGCGAAGGCGTAGTCCTCGCCACGCTCGATCATCGTCCAGCACAGGCACACGAGCTTGCGGGCGGTCGCAACGATCGCTATCTGCGTGCCCCGACGGGCGCGGACGCGCTGGTAGAAGGCGCGCAGCGGACCGGGGATCTTCGACGCGGTGAACGCTGCCTCGACTAGCATCCCTCGTGCGTGTGCGCGCCCATTCTTAGTGATCCTGCCGTGCGAGGCGGCACGGCCCCCGGACTGTTTGACGCGCGGGTTCAGACCTAGATAGGAGACGAGCTGCTCGGGGGTCCGGAACCGATGGAAATCACCGACCGCCGCGGCCAGCGACAAGGCAACCGTCGCATCGACACCTGGGATAGTCATCAGCCGCTTGACTTCTGGGCGCTCGAGAGCGATCCGGCCTAGGGCGGCATCGATGATCCTCATCTCCTGGGCGTGGAAGTCAAGCTGGCGCAGGAGCGCTTGGACGGCGTGATTCTCGTCCGGTGGCAGATGCTGATCATCGAGCCAGCAGCGGCCTTTGACGCCGAACAGGTCAGAGAACGGACAGCGCTCCACCAAATTGCGGTGAAGGATCGCTTGCACCTGGTTCTTCAGCCGGGTGCGCTGTTTGACCAGCTGCGTGCGTCTGGCGACCTGTCGACGCAGCGCCTGTGTCTCCTCATCGGCGACCCACACCGACGGCAGGTAGTCCGCGGCCAACAGCTCGGCGAGGACCGTAGCGTCGACCTTGTCGGTCTTGACCTTCGCCTCCGCGATCGCGCGTGTCTTCATCGGGTTCGACACGACCACACGCGCGACGCGAGGCTCGATCACGCGGACGATCGCGTGCGTGTTGCACGTCGCCTCAATCGCAACCTCATCCTCCGGCCCAAGGCTCTCGGCGAAAACCCGCAGCACCTCACCGCAGATCTCGACCTGTCCGGCGTGCCGGACCGTCCCGTTCTCCCAGATCGCGACCTGCGCGAACTCGCGATGCACATCCAGACCGATACATCTCCGTCCCACTTGCCACCTCCGATCTCGGTTGATCACGATGGGAGCCAGGCGGGCGAACGACACCTACGGATCCGCGCTCGAAGCGCAACCGGGCAAGTCGCAGGGGCGGCCAACTACTAACACGCGCTCGAAGCGCAACGTATAAGAACGGCCTGCCCAACCGCGTTCGCTCCCAGATGCCCCGCGACCCGGACGGTCGCACCGTACTCACCACCCCGGACGCTCAAAGGCAGCCCGGGCCAGTCGGAGGGCGCAGCGACATCTACCCCCTTTCATACCGGATACGAACGCGATCGAGGCGCTCAACCGACAGCTACGAAAGGCAGTCAAGACCAAGGGGCACTTCCCGACCGAGGACGCAGCACGCAAGCTGATCTACCTCGCGATCCAGAACGCTGTCCCGCAATGGACCAGGACCCGCGGCTGGACAAAGGCAATGCTCGCGTTCAAGATTCACTTCGGAGACCGACTACCCGACTGAAACCACCAAACCCCGCCTACACAGTTAGAAGGACACCCTCAGTCCATTGTCGAGCAGACTGGCGGAGCGCCAGGATGCAACTCTCGGCTCTGCGCAGTCTAGCCGTAGATCTACAGGTGTCTGATGGGTTCCTGTGATGTGATTCGGGCTGTGTGTGTTCGTCATGTCCCGGTGGGGGGGGTGGGGGGGGACGAGAGGATGGGCACGATCATGAAACGGCACGGGCACTTGCCGGAGCAGGCAGTTCGGAGGTCCGTGAGGGCGAGCGGTTGAGGTGGAGAACCAGGTGGTCCGTGAGCTCGACCTCCATCGCTCGCGCCACCAGCCGCTTCGTCAACTGCGAAAGCAGACCACCCGGCCCGACGATCTCCTCCTCCCCCCGTGCGCCGGCGAGCAGCCCGTCGGCCATCCCCTCAGGGAGAAGCTCCCTCACCCGCTCCGGTAGATCACCCACTCCGGGAGGTCTACCAGCTTCACGCCCGCTGGCATTTCCCTGCGCTCGCCCTCCGGGCTCGCTCCGCGAAACACCAGCGGAACCCGGATCCTGCCTCTGCACCTGCGTTGATCGAGGCATGGATCTCCCTTCGATCCATGCCTACACAGTTCATCGGACACCCCCGCCCGCAGGAGGACCCTTTCCACACTGCACACGCAGCGCGCTGTGCTTCCTATAGGAGCTGCAGTACCCCGTTCTCCATCAGCGATCTGATGTGGCGCTCAATCGACGCCGCGAGCGCCGGATCCTCAACGAGGATGCCGGCCTCCAGGTTGTTGTGGAGCGCACGGTATGTGAGGTTGGCCGAACCGACGAGCGCGCGACAACCATCGATCACCAGCACCTTTGCATGCAGCACGCCGGCCGCTTGGCGCTGATCGCTGGGCCAATGCCAGCGGTTAATCCCCGCGACCTCGCCAAAGGGCGTTGAGCTCGGGCCCGAGTAGGCGCCACTGCTGTCGTCCTCGGTCTCGAACACAACGTCGATCACGCACTCCCGAGCAACGGCATCCTCGAGAGCGAGGGCAACATCGCTGAGTGTGTGCGCTGCGAAGCTCACGATCAGGATCCGCTGCTTGGCGCCGCTCAGGAGTTCTTTCAGGGCCGCGGCTGTGAGTCGCTGCGCGCCGCTGCTACCCGGACCAGTCCAAACTACGCGCGAGCGCGTTGTGTCGCTGCGTTCGCGCAAGACGAGTGCTGTCTGCAGAGCGACAGCCACGCCTGTGCCGGTGAGGCTGGGAGTACTTCGCCACGCGTCGGCGAGGCATTTGATCGCGTGTTGGCTCGCTGGCGGCGATCCAGAAGCTGCTGCTGCGAGGGAGGCACTGGGTTGGTCATGTCCGTCGCACGCTCGCACCAACGCGTGGATCTGCGTGTCGCTGAGGCGCTCCACCACGGTTTGGATCGCCTCCGCCGCATTCACGGCAGCGCGAAGTAGCCGATGTCGCAGGCCATCGTTGCAATCAGCGTGGAGCGGTCAAGGAAGCGATTGCCCCGCTCACACGATGTCTCAGATGCGAACTGGCAGGCATGGCACGCGGCGATATGCACAGAGCTGTCGCTGCGAGGGTCGTGCTCGGCGCACAGCGGATCGGAGGAGCACAATCGCGCGCGCTCGAGCGACTGGGCGATCAGTGGTCCGAGCTGGTCTGGTTCGCCCAGCGCCACGAGCCCACCGAGCGTGCCCTCGCTGTCCGGCGCTGCGGTGTAGAGCAGCACACCGGCCATCGGTTCTGGATCGCCCTCATCGGTTGAGTAGATGCGCTCGCGGATCGAGGACGCCGTATAGCCGCACTCGAGCGCAAGCTCGCGGATCAACGCATGCGCGAAGCTGTGCAGCAGGATGTAGCGGACTCCCGGCCAGCCTTCCGCTGGATTCAGGTTGCGCCGTTCCCGCCACGCCCGATTGCCTTCGCTGATCTTTTTTGCATTTTCGCTATGGCGGTAGGTTTGCTCCCACGCCAGCAGCTGTGACTCGGCGAAGCGCAGGAAGATCCCCTCGCCCCTCACCTCATTGCAGGGGAGCCAGCGGGGTGCCTCGCGTGCAAGTCCCACCACTCGGTTGGCCTCGCCCGCGAGGTCGTCGGGGGCGTTCAGGCGGGTGAAGCCGCGCAGTGCACTGACCACACGCAGACGCTCAACCAGCACCACGTCGCTCAACTGTTTTGCGAACAGCACTGGGGCGCCGACCGCGCGGAGGCGAAAGTCGGGTGTCTCCGGCGCAGAAGCCGGTGAGCTGAGCACGTCCCACTCCGGTCTACGCAGATCCTCGACCTGCTCTGACACCTCGGGTGTTGAGCGACGGTGCTCAATCGCCTCGAGTACCGCGTTCTCGCCGACTGAAGTTGCCATTGTGCCCACGCGGTGTAGGGACGGCACATTCTTCAGCGCGAAGCGCAGCGCCTCTACGCCGGCTGGCAGCGCTTCCAAGACGTCCCACGCTTCCTCCACGGTCTGGGCCAGCTCGCCCTCGTGTGTGGGAATCGAGAGAGCTGACATCTGCACCGGAAACCAGGCGTTACTGGCGCCGAGAATCAGCGTCTGCGGCGGCTGCTGGCAGGGTTGGTTGATACCGAGGTGGGGGTGACGCCCGCGGCAGTGCCGTGGCAGATACTGCTGTGCCCGTTGCCCGAAGGCAAATGACAGGCGCCGACTACGCCCGCAGGTCTCGCATGACAGCTGGACATCAGCGGCGCGTCCGCTACTCCCAACCTCGCGGAGCCGCAGTGTGCTGTTGCACGGCGTCGAACCGTGAACGAACTCAAACCAGGGGAAGTCGTCAAAGTGGCCGCTTGCGCATGCGATCAGATAGCGCGCGGGAAATGCCGAGGGTGGTCGTTTGCTTTTCGATCTCTGGCAGCCAGCATGCACGTAGGTGCTGCGCTCCGGTCGCCAGCGGTCCTCGCGGAATTCGAACACGCCACTCTCGATGGGAGATAGCAGTCCACAGATCGAGCAGCGCAGCCACCGAGGAAACGGCGTCACTGGGACGCCGATGTTCTCAGCCTCTGAGCTTGGAACAGGGGGACTGAGCAGGCGTTGCACCTGTCCGCCGACAGTGGCGCGTACCGCAGCCAGCAGTCGCGACTCGACGATCGGTCGCCCCAGTTCAGGCCACTCGTCTAGCCCGAGGACGAGCGTCGTGATCTCTGGCAGCTCGACGGTCGCACCAACGCCATAGGTGTGGAGCAGTTGGCTGGGACGCAGCTCCCCAATTCTGTTGCGCTGGATCATTCGGCTATGTCCGGTCTGGCGTCCGGCGGTGCATGTTCGGGGGTTTCCCATGCTTCGGGTTGGCCTGCCAGTTCTCTGCGCAGAACCAGCGGCACGGGCGGCTCGACGTTGCGCATCGAGTTGGGCACCGTCCAGTCCGACTCTCCTTCCATCTCGGGAGGCTTCAGCAGCGAGACATCCGTGTCACTGGTTCCGCGTCGTTGGTAGACGAGGGTGCGCTGGCCGACATCTGCTTCCTCTCGCCACTTGTGAAGCAGGACAGTGATTCGCTCGCTGAGCGCCTCGCCCGCGAGGTGCCCAATCTGTCCAACAGCGCGCTCGCCGATCAGCTGACGCGCTCGTAGGGCACGCGGATCGGCGGGATCGACCAAACGGGCACCGCTGTTTGCGTTCCACTCAGCGCCGCCAAGACGCAACAGCGATGCGAGCACGCCGATCAGGCCCCGGTCCAGCGCGCGTGGCGCAAATGGTGTGACCGACAGTGCCTCTACCTGCTTGTAGAGGGTGCGGTGGTAGTGGCAGAAAGTCTCATAGTGGGATAGATCGCGCGGCCGCGCCCAGTTGTAGACGGTGATCACGAGCCCTGGCCGCTCGCGCCCGACGCGGCTGGTGGCCTGGATATACTCACTTGTGCTACGCGGCTGCCCGGCGACGACCATAGCTCCGAGTCGCGGCACGTCGACTCCAACAGAGATCATGTTGGTGGCAAGCAACACATCTATCGACGCCCGAGTGAACTGCTCTTTGGTCGCGCGCTCCTCGGCAGTGGGTTTGGCTCTAGAGGTGCGCTGCACGCCTAGCTGATCGAGCACCTGGGGAATCTCCGACGCCGTCTTGCGCGATGTCAACTCCTCGATCGTCAGCCACCCGCGGTTCTCTGTTTTCGGTTTGAACAGACGGCTCTGCACGTCGTCCTCGACCAGCCGTCGCATGCCCCCGAGCTCACGCAGAGAATTGAAATAGCCGATCAGCGTCATGTATGCGTCGGCATCCTCGCCGGGCTGGCGACCGAGCACCGTCCATGCAGCGCTCAGCTGCGCGACGTAGACCCGAATCAGAACCTGCTTGTAGCGGCGGCCAGGAGCACAGACGCCGGCATAGCGCCTACCCGGTCTCTGCTGCTCATCGGCCGGTTGGTCACGCTGCAATGCGAAGAAGGAGTCGCGCGCGTCGAGCCCCGGAGGGGGGAAGACCTTCAGCTCACGGTCGAACAGGCGCTTGACCTGATCTTTGGCCCGTCGGATCGTCGCGGTTGAGGCAATGATCTTCGGGTGCACAACCTGATCCTCGATCTGCCAGCTCGCCAGCGCATCGACGGCTGTCTCATACAACCCCACGAGGCTGCCGAGCGGACCGCTGATGAGATGGAGCTCGTCTTGGATGATCAAGTCGGGTGGGCGTAGCGGCTCACACGAGGTGACGCTCGCCGCGCCGAGCCCATTCTGCGCGCGATGGCTGGCGGCGTGTTTTTGTTCGCTCGGCGTGAGGTAGCCGTGGCGCTCGCAGTAGCTCGAGACCTGGCCGAAAAGTGCCTGGGTCCGCCCCTCCCAAGGCATACGCGCGAGCTTGTCCACCGTTGCGATGATCAGCGACGGCAGCAGCCTGTAGACCTCCTCGTCCACCACGACCACTGGCAAACCCTCACCCGGGCTGCTGCGTGGTGTGAACGGGCATGCACCGCTCTCATCCGAGCAGAACACGAGTGTGCGCGCACGGTCTTTATCCACGGTGACATCGCGTCCTCCGCTCAACACGGAGCCACACCACGGGCAGCGCGAGAGCTGCAGCGGTGAGGAGCCACGGCCAGCACGTCCGCGTTCGCGTGCCTCTTTCACCCAGCGGGCTGCATCCTCGGTGGTATTGGGCGTTGAGCCCCGCCCGACCCACAGCCCTACACGCATCGGCGTTTTACCCCAGCGCCGCTGCTCTTGCGTGCGCCCGTCGCCATAGAGGTTGCGCCGACGTATCTCACACGCACACAGCAGCGCAGCAGCCCGCTGGAACTGCTGCAGCGTAAGCAGCCGCAGGGTGTAGCGCATGAGTGCCGCCACGCCATCGCGCCCATCACGCCCGGCCACTGTGCCCTGCAGTCGTCGGATCGCGATCGTAAATGCGATCAGCCCGAGGTAGGCCTCGGTCTTGCCGCCGCCTGTGGGAAAGAACAGGAGGTCCAACAGCGCGTCTGTGGTGCGCTCGGGATGGCGGGCGTCGGCCAGCGCGGGGAGATTCAAGAGCACAAACGCCAGCTGGAATGGCCGCCACGACCTTCGCTCCGCCACGTCGGCGCGCTCCACCGCGTCGCGCAACTTCAGCGCCGGGTCTTTGCGGCGCAACTCGGCCGCGACGGTGTGCACACGCTGCTGCCACATTGCATGATTGGCGAAGCGGAACGCCTCGGCTACATCAGGCTCCTCGGCAATCGCCGCAATGCCATCGCGGATCCGGGCCGCTGCTTCGCCGGCCTCATGCAGGTGGCGCTCGGCCGCTACCTCATGGCGTTCTAGACCTTCCTCGCCTGAAGTCAGGCGGTCCCTTTGCAGCTCGATCCAGCCCTCATAGGCATCGACTAGCGGCGCGAGCATCGTTGGAAGCTCACTGTCGTCGACTTCGCTCAGTATGCGCATGTCGAGTGCGCCGGCCGCCCGTTGGAAGGGCTCGCTGACTCTGGGGTCCTCGAAGTCTCCGACACTCGGCGCTTCCGTGCGAGGTACGTCCTGCACGGGCATTGCCGCCGTTTCCAGCCTGACGCCGCGCTCAGGCGCATCCGGATCGTGGATGGCCTGAACGGAGATGCCGTGGCCGGTGGCCAGCTCCACGCAGGATCGGTAGAGCATCTCCAGTCCCAACAGCTCCTCGCGGTCGATCTGGGGCGTCAGCGCCTCGGTGTCGATAGGGCTCCTGACAAAGACCGCCGAGCCGTCGCTTCCCTGGACGGTCAGCTTGGCCTGGTAGCACCAGTTCTGCGGCGACTGACCGTCGGAGGCGACTTGCTCGTTGACGAGGAACAGTGTCACGAGGCGCTGCCCCGCGCGCTCGCGCACGAGTCCACGCACGATCACCTCGGGCTCGTCCTCGTCAGGGGCGAAGGCCTTGATTGGTCCTGGCTTTGGGAGCTCAATCCTGCTTGTGCCCCCGCATTGGCGCCGGCGCCACACACTTGCAGCGTGCCCGTCTTTCGTCAGGGCCTCATCGCTCAACGCACGAGAGTAGGCGCCCCAGGACGTCTTCACGAGTAGTGCCTTGCACTCGGCGGCCACGCAGAAAGTGAGCCCAAACGCCGAAGGTACGAGCTGGTCGATCGCCGGCGGACGGTCTTCTGCGGCGCCCTCCCAGCCGCTGTCCGCATACTCACTGCTATTTCCCAGCGGATCTTCCGGCTGCTGGTCCGCGGCGATCGAGTCGCTGTCGGCTTCCGCCGTCGCCACCGCGTCCGGGGATGGCATCGCCTCCTGCAAGAAGCGCGGCGCCAACAGCCCGAGCAGGTAGACGTTTGCGGGCGACTCGCTCAGCTCCTCTTCTCGACCTCCTCTAGGGCCGATCAGGTCTTCGCGAATCAGCTCCTCGATCTCGTCGCGCAGCTGCTGAGCGGTCTTCTTGATGCTCGTATCAGACACCGCCGAAGTCCATCGTCATCGCTCCGGCGGCCGTCGCTTTGCGCGTCGCTTTCTTCTTCTTGTGTAGCCCCATTTGGACCTCTTCCGCATAACGGGCATGGTTGAGTTCCAGCAGTCTGTCAAGAACCTCCTGGCGGGGGACCGGCGCGAACGTGAAGCGGGTACCGAACTTGGTGTCGTGGAAGTCGTGCCCGAGGTCCAGGTCGCTCCAGCCGTACGCTGCGGCCACTGCAAGATCGAGCTCCACGTGCAGCTCACGCAGGCGGGTTATGTCGTCCGCGTGCTCTGTCGGGTTATGGACGCGGTTGTAGGTCGTGGTCAATCCCTCCTGGCGCTCGAGCATCAGTGCGCTGCGATGGGCGTGGAGGGCGCCGCCCAGCTCTCCGATCGCTGGGGTGAGGGCTGGTTGGGGGAAGGTTTCGAAGCAGTCGGTGGGGGTGTAGCGGATGTCGGTCCGCATTGTGGATGCGTGGGTCACCGCCCACCACCAATGGAAGCTGCTGGATAGGAGACCGAAATGAGAATCGTCGTCGTAGGCGAAGACGGCAACTGCCTCGGACATAACGATGCCAGGTGGCACAAATAGCGGATAAACGATCCGACTGTGGCGAGTAAGTACGATGCTGCGCTTAAGAGACGAGAGACGGCTATACAACTCGTGACGGGGCCGGAGAAATCGCCACCAGTATTTCTGGCCAAGTTGATCATTCTGTTTCATACGCTCAGGCTTTACGAGTCGTTCAACGCGCTCGAATGGCAGTGTGTAGGTCTGGGCTCGCTCAAGCGGCCAGTCCTGAAAGTCGATTACATGGCGCGACGGTGATCCGTCAGGTCTGGAATTGAGATCGTCTCCATTCAGGTATGACTTAATCACGTCCGCATTTCGCGGATCGTCCGTGAGGAGCAGGTGGGCCTCTTCTAACCCAACCAGAAACCCCTGACCAAGCACGATCGATCCCTGAAACGAGGCACCAGCCGTCGTCGCAAGCCGATGCGCATTGCCGCTCACCCGGCTACGCATTGCAAGCGACGGCGTTATGCCACTCACCTTGACACGGTCGAGCATGTGATCTGACTCCCAAGGTCGATGCCGCGCCCACACCGTGGCCATCTCGAGGTTCGCACCGCCGGGCCAAGGCTCGCTTGCGACGGCTCGGTAGATCGTCATGCCGCTCTCGACAAGACGGTCGAGGCCGACCTCGCGCGTGTCGCCCTGGGCGAGCGTGTTCGTGGCGATCAAACCGAAGTCGCCGTCGGGGCGCAACAGGGTTGCGGCACGCAGATAGAAGTAAGCGACGAGATCGGCGCTCCCACGTGTGCCGTCGGCGACCCAGCGAACAAGGTAGTCGCGGTACTGCGTGCCGAGCGCTCCAGTGATCTTCTGCCCGCCCTGAAACGGCGGGTTGCCGACGATCGCATCGAACCCCTGGTGTCGCACAACCTCAGGAAACTCGATCGCCCAGTGGAAGGGTTTGCGGCCGGTGAAGTCGACCTGGGGGATGTCGCCGACGGCGCGTTTGCGCTCCACGAGCCAGTCCTCGGTGAGCTTCTGCAGCGAAGCCCGTGCCTGCGCACGCTCGTCCTCAGGGGTGTCTGGGTCAAGCACGGTGCCAAGCAGCGTGCCTGCGTCGCTCGAAGTGAAGGCATCAGCATCCTCGCGCTGTGAGAGTGCAGCGCCCACGATCAGATCTCCGAGCAGGCGGCCATCTGCTAGTGCCTCGTCGGAGCGCGCGAGCAATGTGGCCTTGCGCTGCGCATCGAGGGCGTCGCGCACGACGAACCCCTCGAGCTCCTCGCGCAGCTCCAGTGCCTCACGTAGCGCGCGGTCGATTTCGTGGACATCGAGGTTGAGGCTCGCCTGACGATGCCAGCTGGGGTCGAGGTGCAGGACGTGGAGCTGCCGGGGATCGGTGATGCCGAGCAGCGAGTCGCCCGTGCGCAGGGCATGGTCGAGGAAGGAGAAGGGTCGGTCCTTCGCCAGGGTGAGCAGCCACAGCGACAGCTTGGCCATCTCGACCGCCATCGGGTTCCGGTCCACTCCGTAGAGACAACGCTCGGCGATCAGCCTGTAGGCCAGCAGCTCCAGTTCCAGAGGGTCGGCAGGCAACGCCTCGTCGCCAGGGGACCCGTGCAGTTTCCACGCCTGCTGCAGCTGTGCTGCGAGATAACGGCAGGCCGCCACTAGGAAGGCGCCCGAGCCCATCGCGATGTCGGCGATCTTCAGATCGAGCAGCTCGGAGGCGGGTCGCAGCTCCCACTCGGACTTGTCGGACAGCTCAGCTGGGCCGGGACGGTAGACGACCGGGTCGAGCGCATGCTGCACAACCTCCTCTGCGAGCTGGCGCGGGGTGTAGTAGGTACCGGAGTCGCGGCGGTCGAGCGCCTGCGTGACGAACAGCGAGCCGGCGGGCAGCACGAGCGGATCGCCGCGTAGGTCGGCGCGTAGCAGCGCGTGGTAGGGAACGACGCGTTCGAACAGTGCCTCATCGCCGCCACACGCCGAGTGCAGCCGGGCGCGCTGTTCGTCTGCCAGCTCGAGCGCCAGGTCCTTCGCGATCGCTTTCACCGAGCGTCCTGTGGCCTTTGCGAGTTCGCCCTGAAGCAGCTCCTCCCCCTGCTGGGCCCATTGCTCGATCGGACCAAGTCGCAGCTCTGGCTCGAGGCGTCCGCCCAGCGCCAGCGCGTCCTCGGCTAGACGTACGGCTGTGTGGTCGAGCAGCCCCTCATACACATGCCCGATCTGCTCGACGTCTAGCGCGCTATAGGACAGAAGCACGCGGGCGCCCTGCTGTTCGAGCGCCTGCAGCGAGTCGAGCAGGTGCAGCATCGTCCGATCGTCAACCGGCAGGGGCTGTGCCTGTGCGTCCTGCCAACACGTGCCCGTCTTGCGGCCCTCGAGGAACGGATAGCGATCGGGGTCGAATAGCCCGCCTCCGTAGGCGGGCAGGCGCAGCGCGTCGTGCTCGATACCGTTGTGTACGGCACGGAACAGTGCGAGCACGCGATGCCAAGCAGCCTGCGAGCGTTCGAGCGGATCCTCGCCGTCGCGGTCTGCCCGCTCCTGCAGCTGGGCGCGCAGCGTGCTTGCAGCCAGCGTCTCAGCGTAGAGCTGGTCCTCGATCGGCAACAGCTTGCGCTCCTCGGCCACGAACAGGAATACGAGCCGCATCATCACCGTGACTGCGCCGCGATAGACCTCTTCGCTGCTGAGCCGTGAAAGCAACTCTCCATGTCGCTCGCGGTCCTCATGATCGAGCGTTGCGATCAGCAGCTCCACCGCGCGGCGCACCTGCGAGCCGAGTTGGTCGGCCACCTCCTGTTGGCGTTCGGCGCTTTCGCAGAGGAGGGTACGTAGGCTCTCCTGCGCTGGCAAAACGAAGAAGCGCCGGCCGCTGAGCAGGGTGGTGAATGCGCGCAGCGTGACACGCTCCTCGAACCAGATCTCAGAGCGCCAGCTGCAAGTGCCGCGGGCCTGCTCGGCGCGCGCCCACACGAGCGTCCACGTGCTGCCATTGGTGACAAGCGCGAGCTCGATGCCGCTGCTGCGTGCAAGCTCACACGCCCGGTCGATTGGGCTCGCGACCCACGCATCGCCGCCGAGCGGCCGCTCGAGGTCGGTGTCGTTTGCGTGCACGTGGACCAACATCACCGCCGGTTCGCCATCGCGTGTGCGGTCCCGTACGACGAAGCTCGGGCTCAAAGTCACGCCGTGCTCGGCCACACGGTGGTGCGGGTCATCGGGGCCGGCTTCGCTTACGCCTTCGCCCAGCTCCAGCAGATCCCTGAGCACCCACTCAACCCAGCGGCTCTGCAATGCCGGCTCCCCGCACCACTCGTCGTAGATGAGGCGGAGATGGCTGGCTGCGGGCGGGGCCTCCTCGAGGCCGTCAGGTAGCGCCCGCTTCAGCACCGGCACTGTCAAGAAGGGGCCGCTGCGCTCAACCAGCGACAGCCATTCGGCATGGCGATCCTCAACACGCGCTCGCTTGGGCGCCATCAGAGCTTGGCTCCCTGTGGGACGAGTAGCGTCACAGCGGCGGGGAACAGCCAGCGGCTGGGGTCCGCGTAGCGTTTACCGATCGCCGCCTGTTCGGCAGTGATCTCCTGGGGAATCCGATCGACGCGTTCGCGAAGAGCATCCAGATCGCGTGCGACTTGAGCGCGATCGCCGTTGTTCAACTCAAGGCCAGTTATCAGCTGCAGCTGCCCATCGTGCTCACCAAAGGCTTCACGTTCGATCGTGCCGGCCAGCTCGGTGAGCGTTGCAGCGACATGCTCCTGCTCCTCACGCGCGTGTCGCTCGAGCGTCGTGTGCAGTCGCCGCGTGCGCTCGGATGCACGCGCCTCAAGGGCCGCACGCAGTGCATCGGTTGCCGTGGTGAAGCGGGGGACGAGCTGATCGCCGAGCGTTGAGGGCACCGCCTTGTTACTCGCAAGATCCAGCGCTGCTTCTGTCTGCTCGACACCAAGGCGCTCGGGACGCTCGTCCGTGAGCTTGACACCTGCGGAGATGAGCTCCTCGTGCAGGCGGTGTCCGCTCGCGCCTGTGATTACCAGCCGGCCGTGAGCGACGGCTACCGGCGCCTGTAGGGATAAGCTGGCGTAGCGGAGCGTCACGCGGTGAAGGTGGCTGCCCGTGCCCCACACCTCGGCGCGCAGCAGCGCCAGCGACAGCCGCACGAGTGGGTGGCCGAGGTGCGCGAGCACGACGTCGGTGCGGCCGCGCGCGAGGTCGTGATCGAAGGTGATCGGCCGACGTAGGTCCTTATGCGCGGGGTGCTCGAGACCAACCGTGGCGCGCCCCCAGCTCTCAGTGAGGGCGGGCACGGTCCACGTGCCAAGCTCCGCGCCCGGCACAAGTGCAGGCTGTTTGGCCAGAGCGAGGGCGGTTTGCACTAGTCGCTGCACGCGCTCGGCGGTCAGGTGGAGGTTGCGGCGGCTGCCATCGAGCTCGTCGCGGAGCGCAGCCAGGCGCTCCTGCAGACGTCTTTGTGTGGCGAGGATTTGACCGCGGGGATCTGGGCCTCGCAGTGGGCGCTCATCAAGGGAGCTCCTGCGCCCCAGCATCGCTTCCTCGATCTGCGCGGCGATCACTGGGCCGGCGCTCCCGAGGTCCAGCCGGATCTGCTCGACCTTCTGCACCACGCGGGCGAGGAAGTCGATGTCACCCTCCAGTGAGCCGCGCCCCTCAGTCTCCCAGCCCGCGCTCACGAGATGGTGCACGAGCACCTCCGGGGCGGTCTGACCATGACGGTCGATGCGCCCGTTGCGTTGCTCCATGCGGTTGGGATTCCATGGGATCTCAGCGTGCACCAGCAAGTGGCAGTGCCGTTGTAGCGAGATGCCCTCAGAGGCCGCGTCGGTGGCAAGCAGTACACGGACCGGGAATGCGTCGGGCGGCTCCTGCCACTGGCTCTTGATGCGCTCGCGCTCATCCTCGCGCGTTCCGCCGTCGAGCAGGGCTACGCGCGATCCGGCTATGCCGCGCGCTGCGAGACGCTCTTGCAGATAACGCTGCGTAGCACGGTACTCAGTGAAGACAATCACGCGCTCGTCGCTGAACTTTGCGCCTGGGCGCACTTGTTCGCATACCCAGTCGAGCAAGCGGGCACTGCGGGCGTCCTCGCTCGAGGCAGCACGCTCAGCCCAGGCGAGCATTCGTGTCAGCAGCTCGTTCTCCTTCTTAGACGGCGTACTGGCTTCGGTGGCAGCGACTGCCTCCAGTGCCTCCCGTGCGGCGTCGCCGACTCCATCCTCGTCTCGCTCCCGAGAGAGCGACGTCTCTACCTCGTCGAAAAGCCTCTGCAGCACGGTCGGTGGTGGGGCGGCTGTCACGGCCGCGGTGCGGTTGAGTGTTTCGCGATGGACTTGCAGTGTGCGCAGGAAGGCCGCCGGGGAAGAGAACAGCCGCTTCTTGAGCAGTGTCACGACGAAGTCGGTAGCTGTACTGGCGAGTGCCTCGCTTTTTAGTCGCCGGGCGCGCGCGGCGGCGTAGGCCGCAAGGTCGCTATGGACGCTGCGCTCGCTCTCAGGATGCTCGACCTCGAGCATCACAACTTTGCGATCGGGAAAGCGCGGAGCGTCATTCTCATCGGTGAGGTCCCGCTTGAGGCGGCGCACCGTCACCTCGCGCACGGTCTCCGGCGCGGGCTTGATCCCGCGTGCGAAACGATGCGGGTCCAGCAGCTCCAGCAGCGCAGCAAACGAGTTGTCATAGCCGTTGTGTGGTGTCGCTGACAAGAACAGACGGTGTTCGCAATGCGGCGAGAGCGTGCGGATCGCCTGGGTGCGGAGCGTGTCCCGCGCCCAGCGCCCGTCGCCACCGGCAGGTGCGCAGTTGTGGACCTCATCCACGATCAGTACGTCGTAGCGGCGCGGAATCTCGGGGTGTGGCGGGAGCACCTCGCGCAGCAGCCGCATGCCCAGCCCGCCCTTGAGCCAGTCGATCGAGACGATCAGCCGCGGATAGTGCGCGAACGGGTTGGCTCCGACGCCGCGCGTACGTCGAAGCTCACCCAGCAGCGCGCGGTCGACGATCCGAAAATCGAGGCCGAACTTCTCGCGCATCTCATCGCGCCACTGCAGTTGCAGTGCCGCTGGGCAGACGACAAGCGCAGTGCGGGCACGGTGGCGCAGCAGCAGCTCCTGCACTACGAGCCCCGCCTCGATCGTCTTGCCAAGGCCGACATCGTCTGCGATGAGCAGCGTGGCTCGGGGGGAGTTGATCGCACGAACGACCGGCTCAAGCTGGTAGTCCTCAATCACGATGCCGCTGCGAAATGGCGCCTGCAGGGCGCGCTGATCGGCGCTGGTGACAGCGCCCCAACGCACCGCGTCTAGGAAGGCATCCAGCTCGTCCGGCTGATCTATCGCGTTCGCGGATAGTGCCGGAAGCTCGGCGCGCTCCCTGAGGAGGGTGCCTGGCTCGATCTCCCAGATGACCTGCAGCTCCTCTCCGGTGGCGTCGTCGTCGACCGATACGAGCGACACGAGATGCTGAACAGTTCGGTCATCCAAGGCTGCTTGGGAGTCGCGCAGAACCTCGCCAACCACCCACATGCGGCCCCGTACTCGTACGAGCTGGCCGGGATCTGGCGCTTGTGGGCTCCCGACGCTGGACTCAAGACCGGCAGCGCTCACGCGACCATCCGTGGGCGGACTGTGTGCGGCATTCGTTGCCAGCCTAGCCGCTTGGCCGGTAGCAGGCGCTTGCCCGCTCGGGAGGGCTGGATCATGCTCCCTCAGGGACGGTCGCTGCCACTGAGGAGCTTGGGGTGCTGCACTACGACCACGACTACGACATCATCGCGGAGCACACCTCGCTGTCGTTTCCCAGCGTGTGGGTTGCACCGCGAGGCGAAATCGGCTGATCGACGCAGGTCTCGAAAGGAAGTCAGGCTCAATGAAGACGATGACGTGTAGACAGCTGGGTGGGCCGTGCGACTTTCCCCACCACGGAAATACCGCGAATGAGGTCATAAAGGCGCAGGACAAGCATCTCAACGATGTGGTTGCCCAAGGCGATGCAACTCACGAGAGTGCCTTGAAGGAGATGAAGGGCAGGTGGAAGCATCCCCTTTCGGGCATGGGGTGGTATCGGAAGGCCAAGCGCGATTTTGCAGCTCTCCCCGAGGACTGATCGCCCTGTGCACGTCACTCCTGCAGCGCGAGCGCCGCAGGCACCGAGGCGGCGAGGTAGCCGGGGATCGCGAGGATTCCCAGAGCTGCGGCGATGACGAGCGCCAGGCTCACGAGCGTTGACGATGGCGCAGCGGAGTACACGATGGGGAAGTTGATCACCTTGGCCAGCGCGCGATCGGCCAGCTGCTGTCCGTAGACGCCGAAGATCGCTCCGCTCAGGCATCCCACGCCCAGCAGCAGGAGGTTCTCCAGAAGGATCGTCTGCCACAGTTCGCCTCGTGACAGGCCCTCGAGCTTGAGCTTGGCCAGGCGGGGGCGCCGCTGCCAGACCATGGCTCCCATCGCCGCGGCCATTGCTAGCACCGCAATGATGGGAATCAGGCTCGCCATCTCGCCCAGGTGCGAAAGCGCTTCGCGGTCCAGACGCTGCTGCTGGGCGACATGCTGGGCCGACGTTTGGACTGCCAGGCCCGAGCTCGGACCCAGTGCGCGCTCGATCTCGTGAACAGCCGCCGTGGGTGAGGTATTGCGGGCGAGGACGATGCTGTAGGCGCTCACATCCATGCTGCCCCACGCGCGTGCGTAGTCCTCGGCGTTCATGATCATCGTGCCCGGCCCCCAGCCGATGTTGCTCGACAGGGCTGCCACGCGAAACACGCTCGGGTCGGGGGATGGCAGCGTGAACGCCTGGCCGATGTGCAGGTGCAGTTCGGAGGCGAGCGCCTGGGAGAGCACGAGCCATCCCCCTGCACGAACCCGCCTTTCTGCCTGGCGGGGTTCTCCTGTCCTCAGCTGATCGGCGGGCAGCAGTGGGCTTGAGCTGCGCGCGGGAGCCATCACCAGCGTTCTGCGCTCGCCGATGTCCAACAGCCCACCGCGGTAGAGGTGCACTGCTCGCACGCCCGGGAGGTGCGCAAGCTGACTTTGCTGCACGGGGTCGAAGGGAGCCGTATGCAGGAGGTTGTAGGTGCCCGTGGGCGCAACCCACACGTCGGTGGACACGTTGGTGTCGCCGGCGGCGTGTTCGAGTCCGGCGAGCAGATCGTCATGCGCACCACGGATGGCCACGCTGCCAAAGACTGCGATCGCGCCCGTGGCTGCGATGGCAAGCGCTCGCGCGCGGGCGGCGCTCAGCTCCATGGTCGCGATGTGCGGAACGGGGCTCACGATCAGGCGGGCGAGTCGTCCCACGAGCCACAGCGCGCCCGTGAGGGCAATCGGCAACATCAGCAGCAGGGCTGCGACCAGCAGGACCATGCCGGCAATCGCCGCACTCGGTGCCTCGAGCAGGAGTGCTGTGGCTGCTACCAGGGCAAGAAGGCCCGCGAACGACAGGCGTGCCGCGGTGCGAGCTCCCTGGGGCGGGCGCACATCAGCCACGGCCGCCAGCGGATCACGGGCGAGGATGTCGCGCAGGGGGCTCAGCACCGCGACGAGCGCGGCGAGCATCCCACCGCCGGCGGCGATCGCAATGCTCTGCGCGGCAACCACGCGTTGCGTGCCAACGGTGAAGGCCAGGGCGAAGAAGGCGGGTTCGGAGCGAAACAGGTGGATCGAGAGCTCCTCGCCCAGTGCCAACCCGAGCACGCACGCGCTCAGGCCGAGCACCAGCCCGTCGATCAACATCACGGCGACGACCGTTCCCGGGGTGTACCCGTCACGACGCAACTCGGCGATCAGCCGCCGCCGCTGCGGGACGGTGAGCAGCGTTGCATTGAACGCAAACAGGAACCCGACCAGCGCGCTGACCACCGCGAACAGTTCCGTCGAGCGATTGCTGGCCGCCGCTGACTGGGCGAACAGCCGCTCGTCATGGTCGGTGCGCTCGACGTTCAGGTGACCAGCTGCCAGGGTGCTCAGTGCCGCCGCCACACGGGCTTGCGCGCCGGGCGCGGGGGCCACCAGGATGCGGCTCACGCGGGCGGACAGCCCGGTCATTTCCTGCACGTAGGACAGCGGCGCGAGCGCGATCGGGCTCGCGACGAGGGCACCGATCTGCTGCTTGCCGAGCTGTGCGTAGAGGGGCGCGTATTCGGTGCGGCCAGCCGCCTGAATCCTCACTTCCTGGCCGAATTTCCTCACGCCGAGGCGTTGTGCAAGGGGTGCCGGCAGCACCACAGCGCCGACACCGCCAAAGGGGGAGAGGTCGGTGCGACGAGTGAGCGTGCCACCAAGCGTCGCAATGCTGGAGTCGGCGCCGATCAGCTCGATCGATTGGCTGCCCTTTGGCCCGCTCGCTTGGGCGCCCGCTTCCAGGATCGGCGCCGCCGCGCGTACGCCGCCGATGTGGCGCACGCGCGCGAGCGTGCTTTCGGGCAGGCCGTGCGGGTCGCGCGCCACGAGCTCGAGCGTCGCGCTACCCACCACACCGTGTGTGAGCTGGGTGGCCGAGCTTTGCAGGCTCGTGCTTGCAACCTGAGAGGCGAACAGCAACGCCACTCCGGCGGCGATCCCCGCGATCGCAAGGCACTCCTGGACGAGTCGGGCACGCAGCCGCACGCGGTAGAGGCGCAGGGCGTTGGCGGGCTTCATTCCCAGCCCTCTATCGAGTGCTTCCTGTGCTCAGCGGCGCGTAGGACGGCTCGGTCTCATAGTTCGAGAGCGTCCCGTCGCACAGTCGAAATGCGCGATCTGCGTAATGCGCCGCCAGCGGATCGTGGCTGACCAGCACCACCGCCACGCTGTGCTCGCGCGCGAGCTCGTGGAGCAGCTCGAGGACCTCACGTCCGCGAGTGGTGTCGAGGCTCCCAGTCGGCTCATCGGCGAGCAACAGCTTTGGCTTGGTGGACAGTGCTCGGGCGATCATCACGCGCTGGCGCTCGCCCATCGAGAGGGTCTCAGCCCGATGCTGCAGGCGCTCGCCCAAACCCAGGCGCTCCAGCAGTGGCGTGACCTCCCGCTGAGCATCGCGCCAGCGCATCGTCTTCAACAGCTTCAGCACCGAGTTGTCAATTGCACTGACTCCCGGCAGCAGGTCGAAGCTCTGGCGGATGAAGCCAAGCGTGGAGAGCCTGAAGTGCGAGGCCTCTCGCTCGGAGAGCGAGGCTGTGTCTCGCCCGCCGATCATGATCGTTCCCGAGGTCGGCTCGAGCAGCGTCGCAATCATCAACAGCAACGTCGTCTTGCCCGAGCCGCTCGGCCCGTAGAGGGCCACCATCTCGCCGGGGGCGACCTCCAGCGACACGCCGTCGACGGCGCGCACCGCCTCGCCGCCGATTGCCGGATAGTGCTTCACGAGCTCGCGCAGCTCGAGCATCTGCTTGCCTCAGTTCGACAGCCTGCCGCTCACCTGGACGGTGATGGCGTCATTGGACCGTGCGATCGTGCCGCTGAAGCTGAGTCCTGAGCCCTGGGCCCGGCTGTAGCTCCCAGACCCGTGCTTGATCGCCATCGAGCCGGCGAAGCTGGCCGTCGCTTCTCCCTTGTGATAGCTCGCCGTGCCGTAGCCGGTGATCGAGCCACCGCTCGGAAAGATGGTGACTTCGAGGGTCACCCGACTGGTGGAGACGATCTTCAGCTGCACCGAGATCGTGCCCTTGATCGAGCCCGAGGCGCTGCCCTGCTCGTTGAGGGTGAAGCCATGTTTGGTGACGAGGTGAAGCGCTCCGTGCTCCACGAGCGAGATCGTCCTCGCTGACTTCGCAACTGGTCTGGTGGCGTCGGCATAGAGCGGGGCAGCCGCCGTCCCTAGTGCGCAGAAGGTCACGGTCGAGATGCAGGCCAGCCTGGCCGCCCGACGATGGATAGGTTGCATGGCGATACCCGCTTTCAGTTGGTTGACTTGGTTCCTGGACAGTGGGCTGGGGCCGTGGCGCTGGTGCTCGAGCCGTCGGCAAAGGTGAATTCGGCCGCGAACGGAAAGCCACCCGCGGGGCAGCGTGACGGCATCACCACCGCGTTTGCGTTGTGTGCCGCGGGATGTGTGGTGGCGCCGACCGTGAGGGTCAGGCTGACCAATGTGGCATCGGGCTCCAATGGCAGCGTGGCAATGGGCGGGATGTTCATCACCAGCTCTTCCCCGTAAGGAGCACGGCTCGCGGCGACCGATCCGCTGAGCACGATTCGCTCCTGCAGCGGCGTGAGGCCTTCGCCGAGCACCTCGAAGGTGGGGGCGAGGTTCTGAGGTGGACCGATGAACACCGACAGGTCGATGTGCTCGCTCACCAGCTGCGATCCAGCCCGGGACTCCACCAGTCCTTGGCCCGATCCAAGCCTCGACTTTGTCGGACAGCCGCTGGGCCCCTGGGCTCGCAGGCGTGCCACGTTGCAGCTTTGCAGCGAGGGGATGTAGAGGTTCAGCCCCGGGGGGAGCTTCACGACTGCCTTGCGCATGGGGGACTGCAGGCCGAATTCGCCACTTGTCTGAAGCCCGAGCGTGAACGTGCCCCTGGCGCCCAGGCGGTTGGGCGAGAGCAGCGGTGTGATGGCGGCCGTGCCCTGAGCTTGCGCGCGGGCGCACAGGTCCGCGCAGGCTGCCAGCGCGATCAGGGTGGCCGCTGCACAGGCCAGCGACAGGTGCTTGCTCAGCGGTGCGGGCATGGGATGGTCGGGTTGACGGTGAGCGTGGTGCCGTCGGCGAAGTCGACCGTTCCCTCGGTGGGAAATCCGCCCGGGGGACACCGCTTGGGAGCGACGATGCCCCGCACGTGCACCAGCTTTCGCTTGCCGTGCACGGACTCGTAGTAGGCGACGTTGGGGGCGCCCAGTGTCACGAAGGCGCTTTCGATCGAGGCGTTGGGCGCCCCGGGCAGCGCGGAGATCGGCGGCACTTCCACGCTGAAGGCGAGTCCGTATGGCTTGGGTGCGGGCACCTGCTTCGCCACGACGACGAGCTCGACACTCACCGGCGCGACGGCTTGGGCGTAGACGAGCAACTGCAGATGTCCCGGCTCACCCGAGGCGAAGAAGAAGTCCAGCGTGTAGGGCTCGTGGATGGTTTCCGAGGGAAGCTCGAGCGCTCCCACGCCGCCGCCGAACCCAGCGCGGGAGTTTTCCGGACAACCTGTGGGGCCGGCCTGCCGGAGCACTGTCGCCGAGCAGGTACCGGCGCCGCGAGTATCGATCGAGATTCCGGCCGGTGCATCGAGCACGAACTTGGTCACCGGTGAGGGCGGCAGGCCTGTGCTCGTGAGGAAGCTCGCGGTGAGCGAGAGGTTGGTCGGTGCATCCAGCCTGTCGGGGCTGAAGCTCGCGTGGACTGAAAGCGTCTCGCTCGCCTGCGCGACCACCGCAGGGAGCAGGCCGGCACATGCGAGCAGCGTCGTGGTGGCCGTTAGAAGACCACGCTGAAGCGCATGAAGGCGCCACTTGACTGGCCGCGGGGATCCACCTGGACCGCTCATGGCCGATACCCGGAGAAGAAGGCCCTGTCGAGCTTGCCGAGGGCAGTCAGCGGGGTAGCGTCTTCGAAGCACTCGGCGGCCATCGATCCCCAGTAGCTGCTGGGGCGCAGCTCAGCCACCAGCGATAACTCGGCGATCTCGATCCGCCCCAAGAACGTGTACTCGGGCGACGCGCTGAGATACCGAAAAGCGTTGGCCGAGGGACCTGTCGGCGAGTACCTTCGCTCCAGCCATCTTGCAACGTATTCGGGCGTGACGGTGAAGGGCTGCTCGGCCCACCACAGTTCCCAAGACCCTCGCCAGTACTCGAACACTTCCTCCGGCGTGACGGGATCGGAGGAGCGCCAGAGGCCGCCCTCGATGCTCGCCCGCCACGTCTCGCGCACGTTGTTTCGTATGCATGCCCGTCCGACCGCATACATCGTTTCAGCGATCTCGGCTCCGAAACGCTTCACACAGCCGAAGTCGAGGAAGCTGACGGTCCCGTCGTCGTGGAACAGATAGTTGCCGGGGTGGGGGTCGGCGTGGAACAGACGGAAGCGGTGACTGGGAGCGTAGATGAAGCGATAGATCACCTCGGCCCAGCTGTTGCGCAGCTCCTGTCTGGCGTCGAGAGCTTCGCTCCACGATTTGCCCTGTACGAGCTCCTGTGTGAGCACGCGGCTGGTGCATAGCTCCCCGATCACCTCGGGAACGTGGATGAACGGGTGCCCGCGGAAGATGTTGGCGAACTGCGCCTGGTTTGCCGCCTCCAGGCGATAGTCGAGCTCCTCGGTGATGCGCATGCTCATCTCGTGGGCTGCACCGCGCATGTCGAAGCTCGTCTGCGCCGAGGACAGGCTCGTGATCAGCCCGAGCAGAGTGGCGATGAGCTCGTTGTTCTTGAGATCGGATCTGATCGCCTCGGCCGCTCCCGGGTACTGGATCTTGACTGCGACCGGGCGGCCGTCGTGGAGCTGAGCAGCGTGGACCTGGCCGATCGATGCCGCCGCCAGAGGTGTCCAATCGAAGTGCGCGAAGACGTTCTGGACCCGTCCGCCCAGCTCGCGCTCGAGCACCGTACGCGCGAGCTCGGGGGCCATGGGCGGGGCTTCATTGTGAAGGCGTGCCAGCGCCTGCTGGTAGATCGACTGGTACTCGCTCGGAACCACCGGGTTCGTCGAGACGATCGACAGCATCTGTCCTGCCTTCATCAGGGCTCCCCTGGAACGACCGAGCAGCTCGGCGTAGCGCTCCGCCGTGCGAATGTGGAACTCGGTGGTGTCGGCCCCCGTCAGCCTGCTGTGCAGGCCCACCACTGCTGCCTCGCCGGCGGTGCGAGCGGTGAGCGTGGCCAGGGGGAGCGAGCGCCGCAGGCGGCCTCGATCCATGCCGTCGCTGCTCAGCGGCGCCGTACCAGCATGATGGGGTAAATCCAGTTCAGGCACCTGCGTGTCTCCCTCTTCTTCCACTTGCCTCAACTAAGTGTATACTTAGCCCGGTCCATGTCAAGCACGACTCGCGAGCGCATCATCGATGAGGCGATGCTCCTGTTCAGTCAGCACGGCTATGCCGCCACCAGCGTCGCCAAGATCGAGGCGGCGGCGGGGCTCACCCCTGGAGCTGGTGGCATCTATCATCACTTCGCAAGCAAGGAAGCTGTGCTCGCGGCCGGCATAGAGCGTCAGCTGGCACGGCTCGGGGCGCTGCGCGAGATTCGGCAGGTGCTGGGCCCGCTAGGGGATCTCAAAGCTGAACTGACGCTGACCGCTCGTTACGTCCTCGCCGAGCTCGACAGCGAGTCCGAGCTGTTGCGCATCCTCGCCTCGGACGTGCGAGGGCGCCCCCAGTTGTTGACCGCCGCCGTGGAGCAGCTCGTGAGCTCCACGTTCGCGGGCTTTGCCATCTGGATAGAAGAACGCGCCGAGCGCGCGATCGGTGCCGAGGAGGCTGAGGCGATCGCCGCGGTCGGGCTTGGTTCGCTGCTCTCCTCGCGCCTGCTGCGCGACGTCCTCGGCATCCCATCCCAGGTGGACGACGAGACGCTGGTCGAGACCTGGGTGGCGGTCATGATCGTGGCGCTCGGTCGCCCTCCGGTGCCCAGCGCCGGATCCAGCGGCTAACCTCGCCCGATGCTGCTGGCCATGATCGCCGACATCGAGCCCGCCGGCATCGAGGCCTTCCGTGCCTACGAGGATCGTGTGCTCGCGCTGTTGGAGCGTCACGGCGGCGCGCTCGAGCGGCGGGTGCGCTCGGAGGACGGCACCACGGAGATTCACCTCGTCTCGTTCACCGGCGAGGCGGGCTATGAGGCCTATATGGCCGACCCGGAGCGGGTCGCGGCGCGCACCGCGCTGGCCGGGGTCGCGATCGACCAGCGGGTGCTCACCGTCTCCGACGTCGCGCCCTGACGGAGCGCGCGTGTTCGAGCTCAGGCTGCGGGAGGAGCTTCGGGCAGGCCGGGCTCGGGACCGCCGAGCTCCGTGACCGCGGGCGCCTCGTAGGCTCGGCCGGGGCAGCCGCCGAGGGCGAGCACGCGCATGCCCTGATCGCCCGGCCAGATCTTGCGCTTGGGCGCGGGCCCGACGCGGATGATCGTGTCGGGGTCCATTGGGTGGCGCTCGCCGTCGATCTCCATCTCGCCCGAGCCCTTCATCACGACGAAGACCTCCTCCTGGCCGCTCTCTGAGTGGTCGTGCTCGGGGTACTGGTGGGCGTTGGGCGGGAGGTCGATCACCTGCATCCCGAATGAGGCCACGCCGAGCTCGGCGCGGGCTCGCTTGAAGGAGCCGAACACTGCTCCCTCCATGGTGTCGATGGGCTTGATGGTGAAGTCCGGCATGGCGATCTCCTAGATGTTTGTGGCTACGGGCACAAATTAATAGCACGAACGTTCGTGCGGTAGACTTGACTGAATGCAGACAAAGGCGGCCACTACGCGGCAGGCGATCCTCGAGCGGGCGATGGACGTGGCCTCGGTGGAGGGACTGGAGGGCCTGACGATCGGCAGGCTCGCGCGCGAGCTCGACATGAGCAAGAGCGGCCTGTTCGCTCACTTCGGCTCCAAGGAGGAGCTCCAACTGGCCACCCTCCAGGCCGCCGCGGGCCGCTTCTTCGAGGAGGTGGTGGCGCCGGCGCAGCAGGAGCCGGAGGGCTATGCCCGCCTGCTCGCCTACTGCGAGCGCTACCTCGATTACCTCGAGCGGGGCGTGTTCGCCGGCGGGTGCTTCTGGGCCGCGGTTGGAAGCGAGTTCGACGATCGCCCAGGTCCCGTCCGCGACGCCGTCAGCGCGGGGGTGAGGGCATGGACGGGCGAGCTCGAGAACCAGGCCGCGATCGCCGGCATCGACGACGCGGCCGAGCTCGCCTTCGAGATCTACTCGCTGGGCCTGGGCGCCAACACCTACCTGCGCCTGCTCGGCGACGACCGTTCGGTGGCGCTGATCAGAGGGGCCATCGCACGCCGGCTGCCGCCGCGGGCGTGAGCCAGGCGTCAGGCGCCCAGCGGTCGGGGTGGACGCGCTGTGCGCCGCACCCGTCGCTTGCCTAGGCGGCGCGCCAGCTCGCGCTCGGCTTCGGCGCCTTTGCGGGTCATGGCTCCGGCCAGGTGCACACTGCCACGCTGCACGCTCCAGTATCCGGTGCGGGTCTGTCTGATCGTCAGCTGCTCGTCTCGATGCATGCTTGGCCTCCGTTGGAGAAGTGGGGGCACAAACGACTGTGACGGGCTCAGCTCAAGCTCCGGTAACCGGGCGGTAAACAGACCCCGAACTTGTGGGAAGTCTCAGGAGCCGGTGCTCCCGGCGCGGCGAGTGCATCTCAGCCCCGTCCGCGGCCCATGCCACGGCGCATGCGATGCACCCGCCTGAGCTCCTCCACAGCCTCGTCGAGACCGCCGAGCGCCTTGGAGGGACCCTCGCCGAGCAGCAGCTCGGGCTCGAGACGGTGGCGGACGAGCTCACCGGCGATGGCATCCACGCGCTGCGCTCCAGCGCCCGGGCGGGAGCTGACAGCGCGCTCCATCCGCTTGCCGCGGAACAGCAGTCCCACACCGTCGTCGAGTGCCCAGCCGCCGGGCAGCTCACCCTCCCTGACTGCGGCCAGCCACACGGGCAGACGCTCGGGCTCGCCGTCGGCGTGGACGGTTAGCGAGCCCTCGAGCAGACCGAGGCCGGCGAGCACTTCAGGCGGCCCGCTGGAGCGCGTGACGCCCCCCTCGAACCAGCACATGGCGCCGGCGCTCAGGCCCGCCAGCACGATCCCCCGCTGCCACGCCTCGACGAGCAGATCGTCCAGATGATGGGCGCGCCAGATGGCCAGCAGGTTGCGCATCGAGCCGCCGCCCACATAGACGACGTCCTGCTCGAGCACCAGCTCGCGCAGCGGCCTGGTCAGCTCGTGCATGCGAAACAGCGACACGTGCTCGTGCACACACGTGCGATGGGCGAAGCGGGCTTTGAAGGAGTTGATCTGGTGGGTGGTGTCGCCCGAGGCGGTGGGCAGGAACAGGATCTTCGGCTCTGGGGCGCGAGCGAGCGAGAGCACGTAGTCGTCGAGCAGCGGGTTGTTGGGCTCCATGGTGAAGCCGCCTCCGCCCATGGCGAAGATGGTGCGCTCCTCGAGCGCGACAGGCCCCTCAGCACTCATACAGCCACCGGTGCGACGGTCACCATGGCCGACTTGGCGGCGCTGGTGGGAAGCGCGAGCTTGGGGCGCTTGGAGCGTCCGGCCGCCGCCGCGCCCAGATATGTGACATCGAGGCGCCGCTCACGCACCTTCCTGCCCTCGAGCGCAACGCTGTAGGCGCAACCGTCGGGCCGCGAGCTGAGGACCCGCTCGAGCTCTGTGCCCTGGAAGTGCAGCGCCACCCCGTCGTCGGCAGCGAAGCCGCCGCACATGCCCTCGGCGACCGCCCGGTGGTACTCGGCGCGGCGGGCCGGCTCGGCGTCGTAGTGCACGCAGTTGGAGTAGGGCAGCAGCCCCAGCCCGCGCACGGGACGGGGAGCGCCGTGAAAGGCGCTCAGCGCCTGATCGAACCAGCACAGGGACCCGGCGGAGGGCCCGCACAGCACGATCCCTCGCCGCCAGGCCTTGCGCAGGGTCGCGTCGAGCCCATGCGCGCGCCAGGCGCCGAGCATCGACAGGACGTTGCCTCCGCCGACGTAGATCAGGTCCTGGGAGAGGAGGTGCGTGGCGAGGTCATCCTCCACACCGCCTGTGCCCTGGTCGCGCCGGAACAGCGAGACGTGGCTCGCCTCGCAGCCAGGTGAGAAGCGGCGGTAGAAGCGCACCACATAGTGGTCGGCATCCCCCGAGGCCGTCGGCAGGAAGCACACCCGTGGTCTGGCAGCGTCCACGAGCGACAGCACGTAGTCGTCCAGCAGGGTGCCGTCCCGCTCCATCGAGAAGCCACCGCCTCCGAGGGCAACGATCTGGGGAGGTCGGGATGGCATCGCTCACTTCCCTCGAGTAGTAAAGAGCGGACAACAGCTGCCAGATTGCCCCAAGCGGCCGTGTGCGGATATGGACTGTGGTCCGAGATTCGAACACCCGGCAATCGACAGCCGCACATATCGATGAGTTGGCCCCGCGATCTAGGTCTTAGAGTGTCGAGCGATGAGCGAGCTGCAAACCCAACCGGACACCCCGGCGATAGCGCTCCGCGGCGTGATCAAGCGCTTCGGGGAGATCACGGCCGTGAACGGCCTCGACCTGGAGGTCTCCCCAGGCCAGTGCTTCGGTCTGCTCGGCCCCAACGGCGCGGGCAAGTCGACGACGATGCGGATGCTGACAGCCCAGGCGCTGGCCGACGAAGGCACGATCTCGGTGCTCGGCTACGAGCTGCCGCGTGAATCGAAGCAGTCGCGCCTGGAGATGGGCGTGGTGCCTCAGCTGGACAACCTCGACGTGGAGCTGACCTGCCGGCAGATCCTGACGGTGTTCGCGCGCCTCTACAGGGTCCCTCGCCACGAGCGCCCGGAGGCGGTGCAGCGCGCGCTTCAGATCGCCAACCTCATCCCGCGGGCGGACACGATCGTGCGGGAGCTCTCGGGGGGTATGCGCAGGCGGCTGCTGGTGGCGCGGGGGTTGATCCACGAGCCGCGGCTGGTGCTGCTGGACGAGCCCACGGTGGGCCTCGACCCACAGGTGCGCCAGGAGCTGTGGACGCTGATCGACTCTCTGCGCACGAGTGGGGTGACGGTGCTGATGAGCACCCACTACATCGAGGAGGCGGAGCGCCTGGCGGACACGGTTGCGGTGATGTCGAGCGGAAGGATCATCGCCCAGGGCACGCCGGCGGAGCTCGTGCGAGCGCATGCGGGCGAGCAGGTGCTGGAGGTGTACGGGCCCCCGGAGCGCCTGGCCGAGGTGGGGACGCTGGCGAGCGAGCAGGGATGGTCGAGCAGGCGCAGCGGGCCGGCAGTGGCGATCCTGCGCGCCGAGGATCTGGATGGCCTTGCGCCGGAGGGCGTGCGCAGGCCGGCGAACCTGGAGGATGCGTTCGTGGAGCTGACAGGACAGGAGATCGAGTGAGCACCGACGCGCACCTCGCCACAGACGCTGCCGGCACCCGCCGGGTGGGGCGCCTGGAACCGGCCGCGCTGGCCGGCGTGATGAGCCGCGACGTGGCGATCTTCGGGCGCTACTGGAAGGCGACCACGTTCTCCTCGATCGTGCAGCCGACGATCTACCTGCTGGCGTTCGGCCTGGGCTTCGGCTCGCTGGTGAAAACGGTTGGCCACGTGAAGTACGTGGAGTACGTGGCCACGGGCGTGGTGGCAACGGCGATCCTGTTCTCCTCAGCCTTCCCGGGCATGTTCAACACGTTCATCCGCTGGCAGTTCCAGCGCACGTACGACGCGATGCTGGCCGCGCCGGTGGACGTGGAGGAGCTGATCACGGCGGAGATGCTGTGGGTCTCGCTGCGGGCAGGCGTGTACGGGCTGGCGCCGCTGCTGGTGGGGTTCGCGTTCGGCTTGGAACCGGAAGCGGGGATGCTGCTCGTGCCTTTGATCGGCTTTGTGACGGGCTTTGGCTTCGTGGGCTTTGGCGTGACGGTGGCGGCGATTGCCAAGACGATCGACAACTTCAACTACATAACGAGCGCGGTGCTCACGCCGATGTTCCTCGTGGCGGGCACCTTCTTCCCGATCTCCACGCTGCCCGACGGGCTGCGCCAGGTGGCGCAGGTGAACCCGCTGTATCACTGCGTTCAGCTCGTCCGCGACGCCTCGCTTGGCAACCTCGGCACAGCTGACCTGGGCCATGCGGCCGTACTGATCGCCTTTGCGCTGCTGATGTGGCGCCTGGCGATCTCCCAGCTCGGACGCCGCCTGATCGACTGATCGCACTTAGAGAACTTTGAGGTTTCTCACACGCTCCTCCTACGTGCGGAGCTGATGCTCTGCCCATGAGCTACTCATGGGAGACGAGTTCGGCCACTGCCACGCCAGCGTCTGCGGCGCCGGTCGCCACAGCTTCTGGTGCTGCATGGGACTGGCGTACTCGCGCCCAGGCGATCGCGAGGCGCGCTCATCGCCCGGAGCTGTTCGGCCTGCTCGGTCTCGCGGCGGCTCTCAATCTGTGGGCGCTCAGCCGCAACGGCTGGGCCAACACGTACTACAGCGCAGCAGTGCGCTCGATGGGCTCGAGCTGGCACAACTTCCTGTTCGCCTCGCTGGACCCCAGTGGCGTGATGACGGTGGACAAGCCGCCGCTGGCGCTGTGGGTGCAGGCGCTGTCGGTGCGGGTCTTCGGCTACCACTCGCTGAGCATCCTCGTGCCGCAGGCGCTGATGGGCGTGGCGAGCGTGGCGCTGCTGTATGACCTGGTCCGACGCCGCTTCGGTCGCGTGGGCGGGTTCGCGGCCGGTCTTGCGCTGGCGCTCACCCCGATCACGGTGGCGGTCTCGCGCCACAACAACCCCGATGCGCTGCTGGTGCTGTGCTGCGTGGCGGCTCTGTGGTGCACGGTCAGCGCGCTTGATGCGGATCCCACCCACCCCCGTACCCGCTGGCTGGTGGCAGCGGGTGTGCTCGTGGGCCTGGGCTTCGAGACGAAGATGGGCGTGGCGCTGGCCGTCGTGCCGGGCATTGCCGCGGCGTGGCTGTGGGCCGCGCCGGCGGGTCGTGGCCGCCTGCACGCTCTGCGCCAGCTGCTGGGCGGCGGCGCGGCGATGGTGCTGGTGGGCGGCGCGTGGCCGGTGCTCGTGCAGCTGACGCCGGCGGCGGATCGCCCGTGGGTGTCGGGCACGAGCGACAACAGCATCTTCTCGCTGATCTTCGAATACAACGGCCTCGGGCGCGTGGACGGCCAGACTGGAGGACCGGGCGGCGGCGGTGGCGGCAACATGTTCGGCGGCTCAACCGGTCCGCTGCGCCTGCTCAACTCGGCGCTCGGCGGTCAGGCGGGTTGGCTGCTCGGCTTTGCCGTGGTGGGCGGCCTTGGCATCCTGGCCGCCAGCCGCCTGCGCCGCGCCGACGCGCGCAGCCCCTGGCTGATCGCCGTGGGCGGCTCGTTCCTCGTGACGGCCATCCTGTTCAGCTCGGCGAGCGGCATCTTCCACCCCTACTACGTCTCCCTGCTGGCCCCGTTTGCGGCGGCGCTCGTTGGCGCGGGCGCGGCCCAGCTGGGCGGAGGCGGCATGCAGGCGCGAATCCTCGCGCCGGTGGCCGTGGCGGCGGGCGTGGTGGTCGAGCTGGTGGTGCGCGCCAACTACCCAGGACAGCTGAGCTGGCTGCCCGAGCTGCTGATCGTCGTGGGCGTGTTGACGGTGATTGCGCTCATCGCGTTCAGCTCGCGCATCGTGCGCATGGCGGCGCTCGGCACGGCGCTTGCGGCGCTGCTCCTCGCCCCAGGCGTGTGGGCGTTCGACACGCTCGGCCATGCCACCAGCGGCACCTTCCCCGCGGGCGGCCCCGAATCAGCCGAGACGATGGGCGGCGGAGGTGGCTTTGGCGGCCTGGGTGGCGCCCGCTTTGGCGCCGGGCGCATCGGCGGCCCCGGAGGTGGAGGCACGCAGCGGCTGTTCGGTCCCGGCGGGTCCGGCGCAGGTACCCCTCCCGGACAACCCGGCCGTGGCTTCGGCGGCTTCGCCGGCCCCGGTGGCGGCGGGGGCGGCGCCCCCGGCGGCGGGTTCGGCGGGGGCGATCAGTCGCTCGAGAGCGTGCTCTCCTACGTGGCCGAGCACGGCGGCGGGACGATTGCCGTATCGAGCCAGTCGAGTGCCGCCTCGGCGATCATTGCCAGCAACGCAAACGTGGCTGGGATCGGCGGCTTCTCGGGTCGCGAGTCGGACGTGAGCGTGTCATGGCTGGCGCGCGAGGTGGGCATGGGCAAGATTCGCTGGGTGGTGGGCGAAGCGAGCGGGCAGGCGGGCGGCTTTGGCGGCAGGCTGCCAGGGGACACGCGCACGGGCTCGAAAACGGCGATTAGCGCGGTGCAGGCAGCCTGCAAGAAGGTGACGCTCAGTGGCTCCAGCGCATCGACGGCGGGCACGCTCTACGACTGCCAGGGGCGCGCGGCAGCGCTCGCTAGCGCCTAGCGCGAGAATCAATGCCGTGAGGATCCTGGTCGTCGACGATGACCGCGCCGTGCGCGAAGCGCTGCGCCGGGCGCTGGTGCTGGGCGGCTACGAAGTAGAGCTGGCCGTGGACGGCGAGCAGGCGCTGGAGCGCACAGCCCAGTCGGTGCCCGATGCGATGGTGCTCGACGTGGGGCTGCCGGGGATCGATGGCCTGGAGGTGTGCAGGCGCGTCCGTCGCATGGGCAGCCGTGTGCCGATCCTGATCCTGACTGCCCGCGATCAGGTTGCGGATCGCATCGACGGCCTGGACGTGGGCGCGGACGATTACATGATCAAGCCGTTTGACGTGGGCGAGCTGAAGGCTCGGTTGCGCGCGCTGCTGCGCCGCGCGAACCCCGAGGGCGAGGAGGGCATGTTGTCGTTTGCCGGTGTACAACTGGACGCTTCGCGCCACGGGGCGCAGGTGGGAGAGAGCTTCGTGGAGCTGACACGGACGGAGTATCAGCTGCTGGAGCTGTTGCTGCTCAACCCCCGCCAGGTGCTCTCACACAGCCTGATCTACGACCGTGTGTGGGGCTATGACTTCGGTCCCACATCGAACGCGCTGCGCGTGTATGTGGGCTACCTGCGTCGCAAGCTGGAGGAAGCGGGCGCGCCCGACGTGATCCACACGGTCCGTGGCGTGGGTTACTCGCTGCGCGAGCCGTGAGCGCGCAGTCGATCTCCGCCGGCCCGCGATGAGCCTGCGCTCGCGAATCGCGGCGGTGGCCAGCGTGTCGGTTGCCGTGGCCGTGCTGGCGGCTGCGATCGGCCTGTATGTGGCCGTGCGCTCGGATCTCCGCGGGGAAATCGACAGCGCGCTGCGCTCGCGGGCTGGGAGCTTCTCAGGGGCCGGCGCGCCCGCGCCCGGCGGAGGAGGTGCTCCGGGGGGTCCACCGTCGGGGGGAGGTCCGGCCCCCGACGGCGATGGCAACGGGGGCGCCGGCGGTGGTCCGGGAGGTGGCTTCCCCGGGCGCGTACAGCCGGCGCCCTTCGGCGCTGCCTCGGGCTATGTCCAGTTCATCTCTCCCACGGGGAGCGTGTATGTGCCGGGCGGCCAGGGAAGCTCACCCACCCAGATCGCGATCACGGCCAAGGACAGGGCGATCGCCGCCAAGGGCAGCGGCGCCAGCCTGACGGACAGGAGGGTGAAGGGGACGAGCCTGCGCGTGCTCACGCTCGGCACGGGAGCGGCGGGGGCGGTGCTGGTGGCACGGCCCCTGAGCGAGGTCGAACACGAGCTGAGCAGGCTGCTGCTGATCCTGGTGGCGATCGGCGTGGGCGGGATCGTGCTGGCGGCGCTGCTGGGAACGCTGGTGGCGCGCACTGCGCTCGCACCGATCGGGCGTTTCACCCAGCGCACGGAGACGCTGACTGGGAGCCTCGATCTCTCCCAGCGCCTGGACGTGAAGGGGGGCGATGAGCTGGCACGGCTGGCTGAGAGCTTCAACGCCACCCTGGACGCGCTGGAGCGCTCGGTGGCCGCTCAGCGTCACCTGATTGCGGACGCGAGCCACGAGCTGCGCACGCCGATCTCCTCGCTGCGGGCCAACATCCAGATCCTCGGCGAGGCCGACCGGCTGCCGCCGCAGGAGCTGGCGGGGCTGCGCAGGGACATCGTGGAGGAGCTGGACGAGCTCACGGCTCTGGTGGGCGATGTGGTCGAGCTGGCACGCGGCGCTGCTCCGCCGGACCAGGCGGATGACGTGCGTCTGGACGAGCTGGTGGCTGCGGCGGTGGAGCGAGCGAGGCGCCGCAGCGAGGTGCGCTTCGAGCTCGACCTCGAGCCGACGGCGGTCAGCGGCCCAGGCGACCGGATCGGCAGGGCGGTGTCCAACCTGGTTGACAACGCCCGCAAGTGGAGCCCGGAGGGATCGACTGTGGAGGTCTTGCTGAAGGACGGCGTGCTGTCGGTGCGCGATCACGGGCCGGGCTTCGAGGTGGAGGACCTGCCGTTCGTGTTCGACCGCTTCTACAGGGCCCAGGAGGCCCGCAAGCTCTCCGGCTCGGGACTTGGCCTGGCGATCGTGCGCCAGGCGGCGGAGTCATGCGGTGGATTCGTCGAGGCGAGCAACGCGCCCGGCGGCGGTGCGCTGCTGCGGGTGGGGTTCGGGACGCCGCTAGAGCCCGGCGGCGAGGACACCTGACAAAAGCCCCGACCGTCGGGCCACTCGACATCTGTTGGGATCAACCCCCCGGAGGGCTGAGAGTGCTACACCGGATGGGCACAGTATTCGTCTGTTGGAGGACATTCGTTTAATCCGTGTAATAAGTAATGTCGAAGTCCCGCAACTTTTGCGGCTATGGGGAGTCCAGAGGGGTAGTTGAGTCAGGTGCTCAGGTCTATTGGGAGGTCGGTATGAGGTCGAACGTTCGAATTTCGCTGCTCGCGCTGCTTGCAGGCGCCATCGTCGCCGTCTCGGCGCCCGCTGCCGCACAGGCTGCGTTCGGCGTGGACAAATTTGCCGCAGTCAACTGCTCGGAAGGGCACCAGGGCTGCGCTCAGGAAACCCTCGGACCGTTCTCGATCCCCAAGGAACCGGGCAAACCAGAAGCTGAAGTCGAAGGCTTCACGCAGGCCGGTGGACGCGTTCCCTTCGGCGTGACCGACTTCAAGGTCAACACCACAGGCTCGCTCGCCGAAGGCGAACAGATCCCTGAAGGGATCGTCGAACACATCAGGACAGACGTCGCTCCAGGTCTCGCTACGAGCCCTTCGGCGGTCGAACAATGCTCGATGGCCGAATTCGGCACAGAACTGCTCGGTACGGGCCTCTTCTCGGCTCCTACCTGCAAAGCAGAAACCGAAATCGGCGAAAACAAAGTGACCGTCTACATTCCCGGATCCCCCGCCAAAGCGCATGACGCCCCGATCGAAGGAAAGGTCTACAACCTCGAACAGCCCAACAACGAAAAACAGCGCGCCAGGGCCGCCGAGTACGGAGTGGCGCTCGAAATCCCGAAAGGGATAACCGAAGCCGAGCTTGAAGCGCCAGGAAGCCCCTATAAAGGCTTGCCGCAGGCGAAAGCTCAGTACTTCTCCCACACGCTCATCGAAGGTGGCGTCGAATGGGGCAAAGAAGCCAAGGGCACCAACGCGGGCGACTATCACGACTACTTCGAAATCAACGTCTCCACGGGTCTTCCGCTGATCAGTTCCAGGCTCGTCTTCTTTGGACGTAGCGGCAACGGCGCTTTCATAACGAACGCCACAAGTTGCCCTGGCAACAACACGACTCGGATTACTATCACCAGCACCGTAAAAGTGACCGAACCACGGACCTTCACGACGCCCGTCGGTCTCACGGGCTGCGGATCCGTTCCGTTCGAACCGAGCTTCTCGCTGACCCCGGGGTCGACTAGCAGCGACGGAACAGACGGCTTCACGACAGAAGTTGGCTTGGCCCACAACACGGCATCGACCGACAACTCACAGCTCAAAGAAGCTGTGATCAAGATGCCCGAAGGCATGACCCTGAACCCCTCAGCGGCTGCTGCGCTGACGGCTTGTACCGAAGGGCAGGCTCGGATCCACAGTGAAGAAGCCGGGACGTCGTGTCCCAGCAGCTCTGAACTCGGGACCGTCAGCCTCAACGTGCCCACCCTTCCGTCGGGCTCGCTCACGGGCAAAATCTTCCTGGGTGGACCGAACTCGGGTCCGATCACGAAGCCGCCATACACGATCTATCTCGACGCCGAGTCGGCGCGATATGGCGTCTCGGTGCGCCTCAAGGGTGAAGTCATGCCCAACGAAGCCACCGGTCAGGTTACAACGGTGTTCAAGGAAAACCCCGAACAGCCGTTCACGAACGTGAAGCTCGTCTTCAACGGCGGCTCGCTGGCACCGATCGCCAACCCGCTCACATGTGGCACGGCGACGACGGAAGCTACGTTCTCTCCCTACTCGCTGACCGAAAGCAAGGGCATCAACACCGCGTTTACTCCTACCGGCTGCGCGAACCCGATTCCGTTTGCGCCAACGCAGGGGACAGCCAACCAGACGGCCAACGCCGGTGCGGCGACCTCCTTCACGGTCAGTCTCAGTCGACCGGAAGGCAACCAGTACCTCTCCCACGTCAGCACGACGCTGCCGGCCGGGCTCGTGGGCAGGATCCCCACGGTGCCGCTGTGCCCTGAAGCTCAGGCGGCTGCCGGTACGTGTGAACCGGCGAGCGCGATCGGTTCTGCCAACGTGCAGTCGGGCTCCGGTGTACCGCTCAACCTCTCGGGGACCGCATACCTCACAGGCCCCTACAACGGCGCTCCCTACGGGATCGACGTTCAGGTGCCCGTGGTGGCAGGTCCCTTCAACCTCGGCAGTGCGCTCACGCGGCTGGGGCTCTACGTCAACCAGGAAAACGGCGAGGTGACCGCTGCCGGCTACCTGCCGTCGATCGTCTACGGCGGCGTGCCCACGCGGCTGCGTCAAGTCAGCATCAGCATCAACCGCCAGGGCTTCCTGAGCAACCCGACCAACTGCGGGCCGCTGGAAACCAAATCGACCCTCACGGGCTCGCTCACTGCCAGCGCGACCGTCTCAACGCCGTTCCAGGTCGGCAACTGCAACGCCCTAGCGTTCAAACCGGCCTTCAAGGCCGCAGCGGGCGCGAACACGTCGAAAAAGTACGGCGCGAGCCTCGAAACCACGATCAACCAGCCGGCCGGTGAGGCGAACATCAAGTCGGTCGTGGTGCAGTTGCCAAAGCAACTTCCCTCGCGTCTTGCAACGCTGCACAAAGCCTGCCCCGAAGCCACGTTCAAAGTCAACCCGTACAACTGCCCGAGCGGATCGTTCGTCGGGGGCGTACGGGCCAACACCCCGGTCCTGCCGGCCAAAATGAAAGGCCCGGCGATCCTCGTGTCCCATGGTGGCGCGGCCTTCCCGGATCTCGACTTGGTCCTCGAAGCTAACAACGTGCGGGTGATCCTGGTCGGGAACACCAACATCAAGAACGGCATCACCACGACGACGTTCGCGTCCACTCCCGACGTGCCCGTCTCGAGCATCACGGTGAACCTGCCCATCGGTGAACACTCGGCCCTGGCTGCTTACGGAAACGTCTGCACCACGCCGCTGATCATGCCCACCACGATCACGGGTCAGAACGGCGTGGTCGTCAAACAGAACACCAAAATCACAGCAGCGGGATGCGGCGTGCAGATCGTCGGACACAAGGTGATCGGCAACACCGCCTACCTGACGGTTTCAACCCCGGCTGCGGGCCGCATCAGCGGCAGCGGCAGCGGATTGGGCACCGTCTACCGCTACCTCGGCGGCGCCACCAGGGCGACGACCCTGAAGGTTCCGCTCAGGCGCGGTGGGCGCCGTCCCTTCCAGGTGCGCGTACGCGTGGGCTTCCTGCCCAGGCAGCGCAGCCGTGGAAGCTCGGCCTCGACCGTCACGGTCACCTTCCGCTGAAGCTCGTACCGGCGCGTTGGGGCGGGCACTCGTCCGCCCCAACGACCGCCCGGCGGCTGACCCCCGCTCGGTTGGTTCTCGCAAACTGCCCCTCCATGCCCTAGATTGAAGCTATGGATGTCGTGTCAGGTACGGATACCTCGACCGCTGAGCTCGGCGTGGATCGCCTGCTTGCCGGCATCCGGCGCCTGAGCGCGCTGACGGACGAAGCCACCGAGCCCGAGGCCATCTACCGCGGCCTCGCTCGTGAGCTGCTCACGGTCCCCGGAGCCGAGGAGGTCCACATCCACCACCTCGCCGCAGCCGACGAGGACGAGCTCGTGGCCGTCTACATGTTCGCCGGCGAGGGGCGGGTGAGCTACCTCGTGCCACGCTCCGAGCGCCCCCCTGGGGTCAGCTGGGTGGCCAGCACCAAGCAGAGCTTCCTGGCTGCCAACGCTGACGAATTCGAGGTCAGCGTGCCACGACTCACCGCCACCGGGGAGGTCAGTTGTGCGCTGTTGCTGGGACTGGCCGAGCGCGGCGAGGTCGAGGCGGTCGTGATGCTCGTCCGGCGCGTCTCCGAGGTGTTCACGGCCGCGGCCGTGGAGCTTGCCGCGGCGCTCGTGGAGCAGGCGGGCACCGCGCTCGCCCTCGTGCGCGCCCGTGCCGAGGCCGGCACAGATGCGGTCACAGGGTCCATGAACCATCGGGCCATGCGCCGGCGTCTGGACGAGGAGATCGGTCGCGCCGCGCGTACGGGGGGCCCGCTGTCGTGCATGCTGATCGACCTCGACGACTTCAAGCTCATCAACGACCAGCAAGGCCATCAGGCCGGCGATGCGATGCTTCGTGCCGTGGTTCACGGGCTCGTGGGCGAGTTCCGCGCCTTCGATCGAGTGGCTCGCTACGGCGGCGATGAGTTCGTGGTGATCCTCCCCAACGCTGGCCTGGAGAGCGCCGCAGCGGCGGGCGAAAGGGCGCTCGAGCGGCTGCGCAACCTGCCCGCCACAGCGGGCGTGGGACACGGCATCTCGGCATCGATCGGCGTGGCCCAGTGGCAGTCGCCGATGGGCACCGACGAGCTGCTCGAAGCCTGCGACGAGGCGCTACTGCGCTCCAAGCGCCAGGGCAAGGGCCGCGTCACGCAGGCCTCCGAGCTCCTGCGCTAGCTCCGCGCCCGCCTCTCCATCGCTGCTGGATCGTGGCGGCGACTCTGCGAGACTGCGACCAGTCCCTGTAGACCCGCAGATCGTACGGGAGATGGAAATGTCGGAGAACAGCTTTGGCGCAAAGGACACGCTCAAGGTCGGTGGGCACAGGCACGAGATTTTCCGCATCGATGCCCTCCAGCAGCGCTTCGACGTGGCGCGGCTGCCCTTCTCGCTGAAGGTCCTGCTCGAGAACCTCCTGCGTACCGAGGGCAACGGCTCGGTTACGGCGCCCGACATCGAGGCGCTGGCCGGCTGGGACGCCAAGGCGCAGCCCAGCAAGGAGATCGCCTTCAGCCCCGCGCGCGTGTTGATGCAGGACTTCACCGGCGTGCCCGCCGTGGTGGATCTCGCTGCCATGCGCGACGCCATGGCCGAGATGGGCGGCGACCCCGCCCGGATCAACCCGCTGGCGCCGGCCGAGTTGGTCATCGACCACTCGGTCCAGGTCGACGCTTTCGGCACCCGCGCCGCCTTCGGCTTCAACGCCGAGCGTGAGTTCGAGCGAAACCAGGAGCGCTACGCCTTCCTGCGCTGGGGCCAGGGCGCGTTCGACGACTTCGCAGTCGTCCCGCCCGACACCGGCATCGTCCACCAGGTCAACCTCGAGTACCTCTCGCGTGTGGTCTTCCCCAACGAGAAGACCGGTCAGGCCTACCCCGACACGCTCGTCGGCACCGACTCGCACACCACCATGGTCAACGGCCTCGGCGTCCTCGGCTGGGGCGTGGGCGGGATCGAGGCCGAGGCAGCGATGCTCGGGCAGCCCATGTCGATGCTCATACCCCAGGTGCTCGGCGTCCGCCTGCACGGCGCCCTGCCCGAGGGCACCACCGCCACAGACCTCGTGCTGACCGTCACCGAGATGCTGCGCGCCCGCGGCGTGGTGGGGATGTTCGTGGAGTTCTACGGCGCCGGTGTGGCTGCGCTGCCAATTGCAGACCGCGCCACGATCGGCAACATGTCGCCCGAGTTCGGCTCCACCTGCGCGATCTTCCCGATCGACACCGAGACGCTCACATACCTCGAGCTCTCGGGTCGCCCCAGCGAGCAGATCGCGCTCGTCGAGGCCTACGCCAAGGAGCAGGGCCTGTGGCACGACGAGCACGCCGAGGAGCCCAGCTTCTCCGACACCGTCGAGCTCGACCTCGCCACAGTCGAACCGAGCCTCGCCGGGCCCAAGCGCCCACAGGACAGGGTCTCGCTGAGCGGCGCTCAGGCCGCATTCCGGGAGGCGCTCTGCGACTACGTGCCGAGTAACGGCGAGCAGGCCGACGCCCAGGACGAGGCAGTCGCCGAGTCATATCCCGCCTCCGATCCCCCCGCCAACGGCGCACCGGGGCACTCTGCGCCTCAGACCGCAACCGCGTCCTCGCCCTCCCACGGAAGCCAGGCCACGCTCGCCGCCTCCCATCCCACTGCATCGGTGACGCTCGACGGCGAGACCTTCGAGCTCGACCACGGCCACGTGGTGATAGCTGCCATCACCAGCTGCACCAACACCTCCAACCCGTCCGTGATGATCGGCGCCGGCATCCTCGCGCGCAACGCCGTCGCGCTGGGGCTGCTCTCCAAGCCGTGGGTCAAGACCTCGCTCGCCCCTGGCTCGAAGGTCGTCACCGAGTACCTCGACCGCGCCGGGCTGACAGAGCCGCTTGAGCAGCTCGGCTTCAACCTCGTCGGCTACGGCTGCACCACCTGTATCGGCAACTCCGGCCCGCTGCCAGAGCCGATCTCCGAAGCCGTGGGCGAGGCCGACCTGGCCGTCGTATCCGTGCTCTCGGGCAACCGCAACTTCGAGGGGCGGATCAACCCCGACGTGAAGATGAACTACCTCGCCTCGCCGCCCCTGTGCGTCGCCTACGCGCTCGCCGGCACGATGGACGTCGACATCGTGCGCGACCCGCTCGGCCAAGATCAGCAGGGCAACGACGTCTACCTCAAAGACATCTGGCCCTCCGAGCACGAGGTCGCCCAGACGATCGGCGAGGCCGTGCGAGCCGACATGTTCCGACGCAGCTACGGCGAGGTGTTCGAGGGCGACGAGCGCTGGAGCGGCCTGGCCGTGCCCGAGGGCGAGCGCTTCGCCTGGGCCGAGGACTCGACCTATGTGCGTCTGCCGCCCTACTTCCAGGACATGCCCGCCGAGCCCGAGGAGGTGCGGGACATTCAGGATGCGTGCGTGCTCGCACTGCTCGGCGACAGCGTCACCACCGATCACATCTCACCGGCCGGATCGATCAAGCGCGACGGCCCGGCAGGGCTGTATCTACAGGAGCAGGGAGTGGAGCCACGCGACTTCAACTCCTACGGCTCGCGGCGTGGGAATCACGAAGTGATGATGCGCGGGACCTTCGCCAACATCCGCCTGCGCAACCTCATCGGTGGCGGCGAGAAACTGCCAGAAGGCGGTTACACGCGCTACTTCGGCGGCGGCTCCAACGAGCAGATGTCGATCTACGACGCCGCCATGCGCTACCTGGACGAGGGCACTGACCTGGTGGTGCTGGCGGGACGCGAGTACGGCTCCGGCTCCTCGCGCGACTGGGCCGCCAAGGGCACCAAGTTGCTGGGTGTGAGAGCGGTGATCGCGCAGAGCTTCGAGCGCATCCACCGCTCCAACCTCGTGGGCATGGGCGTGCTGCCACTGCAGTTCCCCGACGGCCAGAGCGCGTCCTCGCTCGGGCTGAGCGGCGAGGAGGTCATCTCGATCGACGGTCTCGCCGAGGCGATGGCCGAAGACGGATCGCCGCCGCGCGAGGTGCATGTCAGCGCCAAGCGCGAGGGCGGGGAGGAGATCGCCTTCGATGCCCGCGTGCGGATCGACACCCCGCGCGAGGCCGAGTACTTCCGTCACGGCGGCATCCTCCAATACGTGCTGCGCGCACTGCTCGCCTCATGACCCAACCCCGGCGCAAAGCCTCCCCCAAACGCTCCCGAGCAAAACAGCAGGCAGGGCTCACTCCGCTGCTGCGCGAGCTGCTCAGCGCGCGCGGGCCCTCCGGCTATGAGACCGCGCCCGCGGCCGTGTGGCGCGAGGGAGCGCGAGCGTTTGCGCAGATCAGCACCGACATCGTCGGTACCCCGCTGGCCCTGGTGGCCCCGGCGCACGGGTTCGAGGGCGACAGCCGGCGTCTGTTGATCATGGGGCACATCGATGAGATTGGCCTGATCGTCACCCACATCGACGACGAGGGCTACCTGTGGTTCCGTGAGGTGGGTGGCTGGGACCCGCAGATCCTGATCGGCCAGCGAGTCGTGCTCGACACGCTCGCAGGGCCCGTGCGGGGCGTGGTGGGCAAGAAGCCAATTCACCTGCTGCGCGAGGAGGAGCGCAAGAAGGTCCCGGCCATCCGCGATCTGCACATCGACCTCGGCGCGCGCAACGGCGCCGAGGCCCGTGAGCTCGTGCGGATCGGCGACGTGGCCGTGATCGACGCCGAGCCGCTGGAGCTCCCCAACGGGCGGCTCGCCTCACGCGCTCTCGACAACCGTCTGGGCTCCTTCGTGGCGCTCGAGGCAGCACGCCTCGTGGCCGAGGCGGGCGGCGCCGAGTGGGAGGTTGCGGCCGTCGCCGCCGCCCAGGAGGAGACCACCTTCGGTGGCTCGCGCACCAGCGCGTTCTCGCTCGAGCCCGATGCTGCAATCGTGATCGACGTCACGCACGCCACCGATGCTCCCGGCATCGACGTCAAGGAGGCCGGCAAGCACGAGCTCGGCTCGGGCCCGGTGATCAGCCGCGGCTCCACCCTCAACAACGGCCTGTTCGAGCTGCTGCACGAGGCCGGTGAGGCCGAGAAGATCCCCTTCACCGTCGAGGCCTCCGGTCGCGCCACGGGTACCGACGCCGATGCCGTGCACATCAGCCGCGGGGGCGTGCCCACGGGCCTCGTCTCGGTCCCCATCCGCTACATGCACTCGCCCGTCGAGCTCGTCCAGCTCGAGGACGTCCACGCCACCGCCCGCCTGATCGCTGCCGCCGCGCTACGCCTGAAGCGCAGCTCCTCGTTCGCGCGTTAGGAAGACGCTAAGCGCTTGCCAGCTCCGTGAAGGGCGTGACCTCGTAAGGCGCGCCGGGGCGGCCGCCTAGAACGAGCATCTGCAGACCCTCCGGACCGGCGTGGACCTTGCGCTTGGTGCCCGCCGCAACGCGTACGAAGACATCCTTGGCGAGCTCTACCCGCTCACCTTCGACGTCCAGCCACCCGGACCCCGCCAGTGCCGTGTAGACCTCCTCCTGGCCATCGTGCGTGTGGTCGTGCTCGGGGTAGTCGCCGTAGTCGGCCGGCATCCTGATGACCTGCATGCCAAACGACGTGACCCCCAGTGAGGCACGCGCCTTGACGAACCCCCCGCCGTGGGCAGCCTCCATGTCCTTCATGTGCATTGCCGTGTAGTCGCTCATGACCGGAACCTACTCGCTGCGCGGAGGGATTAGCAACCCCAGCTGCCGCGACTGCGCCAGCACCGTCCCATCGGGCGCCCAGATCACGCTGTCCTCCTCGAAGAAGCCGTCGTGCATGACGCCACCCTTGACGCGGATCAGGCACAGCTCATCGGGATCGCTCTGGAGCTCGCGTCCGGCGGGCGTGCGGAAGTGGATCGTGAGGTCGATCGTCGGTGCGGCATTGGGTTCGCTCATGCGCATGAACGGAGCCGGGATCAACGCGTCGGTGAAGAAAGCCAGCGACAGCGCGTCCACCGCTCGTGGCTCGGCGAGGCCGATCCAGCCACCCAGCTCCATCGGCAGCCCATCCTTGGCAAAGGGCATGCCGCCGAGTCGCGGCTGCAGCGTTATGTGGCGTGTGAAGGGCGGCGCGCCGTGCTTGATCAAGCTGCCCGGCTCGCGGGTGGCGTCGGGCGGGGCAATGGCCGGCATCTCGATCTCGGAGAGCTCAGGACCGCTCCAGGGGTAGGAGAACGCGGCAAGCGCCAGCGCCGTCAGCACGCCGCCCTGCTCCATCCGCGCCGAGAGCGTGCTCAGCGAGCGTCCCGCCCGCTCGATCGTGGTGGCGATGCGCACGGGGCCCGGCTCGGGCGCCCTGGCGTAGTGGATAGTGAGCGAGCGTGGCGCGCGAGCGGGGTCGGCCACCGACTCGATCAGGGCCCGCAGCAGCATTGCCGCCAGATAGCCGCCGTGCGGTCCTCGTCCAGCCGTCCAGTCGGGCGAGACCTCAGCTGCGTAGATGTGCCGCTCGGCACCGCCAGACCCCTCGTCGGTCTGCTCCAGGCGCACCGCCGTGTCGCGGTCGAACTTGCCGTGGCTTGAATCGCTCACGCCGGCGGCGGTGACGCCGCTCGCCGAGTCAGCCACGCACGAGCCGCTTGTAGGTGATCCGGTGCGGTCGGTCCGCCGCTGCGCCCAGCTCGGCCCGGCGGTGCTCCTCATAGGCCTCGAAGTTGCCCTCGAACCACTTCACCTGCGAATCGCCCTCGAACGCCAGCACGTGCGTCGCCACCCGGTCCAGGAACCAGCGATCGTGGGAGATCACGATCGCGCAGCCGGGAAAGCCGAGCAGGGCGTTCTCCAGTGCCCGCAGCGTGTCCACGTCGAGGTCGTTCGTGGGCTCGTCCAGCAGCAGCAGGTTGCCGCCGCTGCGCAGTAGCTTGGCGAGGTGCACGCGGTTGCGCTCGCCGCCCGAGAGCTTGCCGATCTTCGCCTGCTGGGCCGAGCCCTTGAAGTTGAACCCAGCCGTGTACTGGCGCGAGTTGACCTCGCGCTCGCCCACCTTGATGTGCTCGTAGCCTTCTGAGATCTCCTCCCACACGGTCTTCTCTGCGTTGAGCGAGTCACGCGACTGATCCACGTAGGCGAGCTGCACGGTGTCGCCCAGCTCGAGCGTGCCGCTGTCGGGGGTCTCCTGGCCGGTGATCATGCGGAACAGGGTCGTCTTGCCGGCGCCGTTTGCGCCGATCACGCCCACGATGCCCGCACGCGGAAGATCGAAGGAGAGATCCTCGATCAGCAGGCGCTCCTCGAAGCCCTTCGACAGGTTGCTCGCCGTCAGCACCTTGCCGCCCAGGCGTGGGCCCGGCGGGATGTGGATCTGGACCTCCTCGAGCTTGACGTTTCGCTCCTCGGCGACCAGCTCCTCGTAGCGCGCCAAGCGCGCCTTGGACTTGGTGCGTTTGCCCTTGGGGTTCGTGCGCACCCATTCGAGCTCCGCTGCGATCGTGCGCTCGCGCCCCTTTTCCCGACGCTCTTCCTGGGCCATACGGGTCTGCTTCTGCTCGAGCCAGCTGGAGTAGTTGCCCTGATAGGGGATGCCCTTGCCGCGGTCGAGCTCGAGGATCCATTCGGCCACGTTGTCGAGGAAGTAGCGGTCGTGGGTCACCGCCACGATCGCGCCCTTGTACTCGGAAAGGTGCTGCTCGAGCCACGCCACCGACTCGGCGTCGAGGTGGTTGGTGGGCTCGTCCAGCAGCAGCAGGTCGGGTGCGCTCAGCAGCAGCCTGCACAGCGCCACACGCCTGCGCTCGCCGCCCGAGAGCTTGCTCACCTCGGCATCTGCCGGCGGCAGGCGTAGGGCGTCCATCGCGTATTCCAGCTGGGTGTCGAGGTTCCAAGCGTCAGCCGCTTCGATCTTGGCCTGGATGCGCCCGAACTCCTCGGCCGTCTCGTCGGAGTAGTTGGCGGCCAGCTCGTTGAAGCGGTCGAGCAGCGCCTTCGTCTCCGCCACCCCGTCCTCGACGTTGCCCTTCACGTCCTTGCTCTCGTCCAGGTGGGGCTCCTGCTCGAGCATGCCCACCTTCGCTCCCGGCGCCAGCGCGGCCTCGCCCCGGTACTCCTGATCGACTCCCGCCATGATCCGAAGCAGCGTCGACTTGCCCGCGCCGTTGTATCCCAGGACCCCGATCTTGGCCCCGGGGTAGAAGGCCAGGGAGACGTTGTCGAGGACCGTTTTGTCCGGCGGATGGATCTTTGACAGCCGGTGCATGGTGAAGATGTATTGAGAGGACATTGGCACGCAGGATAGAGGGGCGGAGAATCCCGGCCTCCCTCGCTAACGTTGTCGGGTCATGCCCGCGAGCGTCCTTGACATCGAGCAGCATCTGCTCCTACTGGAGCTCGAGGCGCCATTCAACAAGCGTGACGTGCAGCTGGCTCGTCGGCGTATGGCCAAGCGCTGGCATCCCGACGTGGCTCCCCAGGGGCGCCAGTTCGAGCACGAGCGCCACCTGAAGGCGATCAACGAGGCGGCCGACCAGCTGGAGCGTCTCGCCGAGGGCTCACGCGGCGGCGAGGTCTCGCGCAACGCCGTCAAAGTCAGCGCAGCGGCGGCCCGTCGCGAACGCGAGGAGGCCGGTAGGCGCGCCTACGAAGCCGAGCAAAAGGCGCGCGAGCACGCGCAGGAGCGCGCCAAGCACGACCCCTTCGGCAGCCGCGTCCCCGACCACTCAGTAGTGCACCGCTACGCGCGCTGCATCTCCTATCCCGAGTGGGGGGTGGGGACCGTCGCCGGGATCTACTTCTCAGCCGATACCGACGACGGCGCCGAGGTGCAGCAATGGGCCCGCGTGAAATTCAGCCACGGCATTCGCACAGTTCCCGCCGGCAGCATGAAGTTCGTCGACTTCTCCAAGCCCGACCCGGCCGAGGAGCGCGTGGAGCGCTTCCTCGTGGCAGCCCAGCGGGCCATGGCCGAAGGCGAGTATCTGTTGGCGGCGCAGCGTCTGATCTACGCCCGCGACGCCGAGCCGCGCAACGTCGCCGTGTTGCGGCTGATGACGCTCGCCTTCTGGAACGCCGGCAAGCTCGATGAGGCCGCCAGGGCGGTGCGTGATTGGGCGCGCGTGGACGGGTCCCGCCCAGCCGCCCACCGCTTCGCCGCGCGCATCTATGAAGACATGGGCGCCGTCGACCTGGCCGAGGAGGCTGCCCATCGCGCCGCCCAGCGGGGACCCACCGACGCCGGCGCCTGGGAGCGCCTGGGGCGGTTGCGCCTGCGCCTCGTCGATCGCGAGGGGGCGCTCGAGGCGTTCAGGCGGGCGATCAAACTCGGCGGCGGTGAGGACGTGCACGAGCTGATCGAGCAGGCGCTCGCGCTCGAGCCGAGCGTCGCGGGCTGAGGCGCAGCCCGCTCCCTAAGAGGCGCCCTGGTTTTCCAGTGCTTTCTCGGCGATCTTCAACATGCCGAGGCCGATCCAGGGCTGCTGGTTGCAGCGCACACGGATCCCGGCCGTCTCCCGTGTGATGACTTCCACGACCGTCACCACGTTGCCGATCTCGTAGTCGTCGCCGAAGTCCCGTTCGATCGCGTCCATCTGGGCGGCAACTTCCTCGCCCAGCTTGGTTCTCGAGTCGCTTCCCGCATCTGCCATCGGAGCCTCCCCATCTCGAATTGTGTCCGAGCATGATGGCAGTGCAGCGGCCCCTGATCCAGCCGGTTCGCGGGGGGCCGAGTTGGACACAGACCGTCTAGGATTGCCCAATGCGCTTGCTAACGAGGACGATCCTGCTGCCCCTATCGGCGATCGCGCTCTCGCTTCCAGCCTCAGCACTGGCTGCAAGACTGCACATCCGTCCCGGTGGCTACGCCCAGACGGCGAGCGAAGTGGATGTCAAGAACGGCACTGAAGAATATTCCAATGGTGCGGTCAACATCGAAGTTGCCAAGAGCGGCAGGACGATCAAGCGAATTGGCGTCGCCTGCAACACCGGAGTGGCGCCCATGGACGGTCTGCCCGCGCACGACGAGGTGACGATCCTCGTGACCCATCCCCTGGCCATCGGCTCTACGGGTGCCTTCTCCTTCTCGGGTCCAGTGACGCTTACGCCCGAGGACACGCAGAGCGAACTGACAATCACGACCACCTACACGGTCAAGGGTCGCTTCCAGAACGGCAGGATCGCCGTCACCGGCACGGACTCGTCGCCGATCTGCGAGCCCACCACAGTGACTCGCTTCCGCCTGCGCTTCGACCCCGCCGCTTAGCGGTCGCTGGGTTCCCCGCCCGACGTGATCGCTCGGGCTCAGCTGGCCTAGAGGATGTTCACGGCGCGCGAGACGACAAGGCCGATCGTCACCAGCGAGACGATCGACTGGATGCCCATGATGCTCTTGGCCATGACCGTCAGGGGCATCGTGTCCGTCGGGGAGAAGGCCGTCGCGTTGGTCAGCGACACGTACAGGTAGTCGATGAATCCGGGTCGCCAGTCGACGGGCTCGATGCGGTCGTCGGACATCTGCGGGAACAGGAAGTCCGGTGGCCCGTCGTGGCCCGCGGCCCGGCGTCCCGGGCCGCCACGGTCGATCTCCCAATACCACAGCCCGAAGATCAGGAAGTTGGTGAGCCAGATCAGCATTCCCGCCACGATCAGCTCGCGGCCGTTCGAGACGTTGTGGTGCAGCAGGTAGTGGGTGAGGGCGACCAGCGAGAAGATGTTGGCCGCGCTGACCAGCGCCACCAACCCCACCGCCGCCCGTCGCCGCAGGGCGTGCTCGTGCTCGAGCTCGCGCGGGGTGGCCATCGCCAGGCCGATCACCAGCACGCCCTCGAGTGCCGGAAGCAGCCAGCTCGGTCCCACCGTGAGGCGCTCCGGCAGGGTGAACTGCAGCCCGATGGCGACCAGCACGGTGAGCTGTGCGGGCCACACCGGCTCCACCACCCCCGGTGGGGGATAGACGCGCCCAGGGCTTCTCGGCGGTTCCGCGGCCACGACGGGAGAGCGTAGGGGTCGGCCCGGCGGGCGCCGCGCTAGCCTGATGGGAGATGGGCATCGAGAACCCCGTACACCTGATCTTCATCGGCATCGTGGCATTGCTCGTGCTGGGTCCGAAACGTCTGCCCGAGCTCGCCCGTGCGCTCGGCCATGGCATCCGCGAGTTCCGCGAGGCTGTCAACACCCAGGGCGAGCCCGTGCAGGTGCCGGCAGCGCAGGCCGCAGCCACACAGACCCCCGTTTCACAGCCTCCGCTCGCCGCGGAGCCCGTCACACACACGCCGGTCGCGCCGCCGATTGCGGAGCCGGCCGAGGCCCACACCGTCACGATCGACTCCACCGCCGAGGACGACTCCGAGGGCGCCCCGCCCCCGGGTTGATCCGGTGCAGTCGATACGGTCGGGACCATGCGCCTGATCGTGGCCCGCTGCGAGGTCTCCTACACCGGCCGTCTCAGCACCGTCCTGCCCGAGGCCGTGCGCCTGCTGATGATCAAGGCGGACGGTACGTTCATGGTCTGGGCCGATGGCGGCGGACCCGTCAAGCCCCTGAACTGGATGATCCCGCCGACGGTCGTAGAGCAGGAGAGCGACGAGAGCGGGGCGTTGAAGCGCTTGATCGTGCGTACCCTGAAGGGCACAGGTAAACAGCGCCAGGAGGAGCAACTCGACATAACCGTCTCGGAGGTCCTCTCCGACGTCGAGCACGAGCTCGACACGCTGCTGGCCCTGGAGAAGGAGGGCGTGGAGCGCGAACTGCAGGAGCTCCTGGCGGCCGCGCCGCACTGGTGCGGGGAGGGCCTGCGGCTGATCCGGCGCGAGTGGCCCACCGACATCGGCCCCGTCGACTTGATGTGCAAGGACGGCGAGGACGAGTGGATCGCCGTGGAGATCAAGCGGATCGCCACGATCGACGCCGTCGAGCAGCTCACCCGCTATCTCGAGCGCATTCGCATCGACCCCGCGCTCGGCTCCTGCCGAGGAGTGCTGGCCGCACAGGTGATCAAGCCCCAAGCACGTGTGCTGGCCATCTCGCGTGGGATCGAGTGCGTCGAGGTCGACCCCGAGATCCTGCGTGGCGAACGCGAGCCAGAGCTGCGCCTATTCGCCGCCTGACGTAGCGGTCCGCTGGCACGGCGCCATGCGGCGTCCTCGATCGCTCGCGTGCCAAGCACGCCACGCTCACTGCGTCCTTGCCTGGCTTGACCATCGGACCGCTACGCTGCTTCGGTTCCCGAGCTAACGAGGAGAGCGCGATGAGTGACGAGCAAGCCGCTGGCGAGCAGCCAGTTCTAACCGAGCGACGCGGCAGTGTCCTGTTGATCACGCTCAACCGTCCCGAGGTCCGCAACGCCGTCAACGCCGCCCTCGCCGAGGGCCTTGGAGGTGCTCTGGACGAGCTCGACCGCGATGAGGCCCTGTCCGTGGGCGTGCTCACCGGTACCGGCGGTTTCTTCTCGGCCGGCATGGACCTCGGCGCCTTCGTCAGAGGCGAGTCGGCGTGGTTCGGCGACCGTGGCTTTGCCGGCATCACCCAGCGCGCATCGCGCAAGCCGCTGATCGCCGCGATCGAGGGCTTCGCGCTGGCCGGCGGGATGGAGATCGCACTTGCCTGCGATCTGATCGTCGCCGCCAAGGGCGCCCGCATGGGCATTCCCGAGGTCAAGCGCTCGCTCGTAGCCGCCGGCGGCGCTCTGCTGCGTATGCCGAGGCGGATGCCCTACCACGTGGTCATGGAGCTGGCCCTGACCGGCGATCCGCTGCTCGCCGAGCGCCTTGCCGAGCTCGGCCTGGTCAACCGTCTGGCCGAGCCGGGGGCGGCCGTCGAGACGGCGCTCGAGCTGGCCGACGCGATCGCCAAGAACGCGCCCCTGGCGCTGATCGCGAGCAAGCAGGTACTCCAGGAGCAGTACGACTGGTCAACAGCTGAGATGTGGGAGAAGCAGGCCGCCATCACCGGTCCCGTGTTCGTCTCCGAGGATGCCAAGGAGGGGTCCTCAGCGTTCAAGGAGAAGCGCGAGCCCGTTTGGAAAGGGATCTAGAGGCCGCGGCGACGGCGCTTGCGCTGCGCCATCACGAGCCTGAAGCGTCGCCACAGCGCGGCCATCAGCGCTCGCCCGGGGTCTTGCGGGGGTACTGGGAGATCGGCTGGCGCAGGTCGATGGACGTTGTCACGATGCGGTTCTGTTCGTCGATGTGCGCTGCCGGGTAGCCCTCACCCGGACTGGCGCGCTCGGGGCGCCCGACGTAGCCGAAGTGGATCTCCTCGGGCATGATTTGCATCAGTCGCGGGAACATGTGCGCGCGAGCACCCATGTTGCGCGGCTCCTCCTGCACCCACAGCACCTCGCTCAGGTTCGGGTAGCGCGCCATCAGCGCCAGGATCTGACGTTCCGGGAAGGGGTACAGGAGCTCGACGCGGGCCACGGCCAGACCCGTGTGCGACGCGCGCTCGGGGTGCCCCACGAGGTCGTAGTAGATCTTGCCCGTGCAGAGCACCAGCCGCGTCACCTGCTCGTTCTCCACGCCGGGCTCGGCCAGAACCGGCTCGAACTGCGTGCCCTCGGCCATGTCCTTCAGCGCGCTCGCCGCCTGTGGAAGGCGCAGCAGCGACTTGGGCGTCATGACGATCAGCGGACGCTGCTTGGCGATCCGCGCCTGGCGGCGCAACAGATGGAAGTACTGGGCAGGTGTCGTGGGGCTGGCCACCCGGATGTTGCCCTCGGCCGCGGATCGCAGGAAGCGCTCCAGGCGCGCCGATGAGTGCTCGGGACCCGAGCCCTCATAGCCGTGGGGCAGCAGCAGGGTCAATCGCGAGGTCTGGCCCCACTTGGCAAGTCCCGAGGTGATGAACTGATCGACGATCACCTGCGCCGAGTTGACGAAGTCGCCGAACTGCGCCTCCCACAGCACCAGCGTCTCGGGAGCCTCTTGGCTGTAGCCGTACTCGAAGCCCATGCACGCGAGCTCTGAGAGCGGGCTGTTGTGCAGCTCGAGCGGCGCCAGCGCATCGGGCAGGCTCTGGATCGGGCACACCGTCTGCCCGGTCTTGGCGTCGTGCAGGACCATGTGGCGCTGGCTGAAGGTCCCGCGCTCGGTGTCCTGACCGGTCAGACGCAGCGGCGTTCCCTCGGTCAGTAGCGACGCAAACGCGAGCGCCTCGCCATGGGCCCAGTCGATCGTCTGCGAGGAGGCCTGCTCCTCCTCGAGGGCCTCGCGACGGCGGTCGAGCTGTTTGACGAGCTTGGGATGCACTGTGAAGCCGTCGGGCACGCGCAGCAGCTGGTTGCCGAGCTCGCGCAGGCGCGCCTCCGGCACAGCCGTCTCCACGTCGGGGCTGGGTGAGCGGTCGAGCTGGTACTCGCCCGTGCTCTGCTCGCCACCGTGCTCGGCCGCCGAGGCGATCTTGGTCTTCAGGCGCTGGTGCAGCAGCGTGAGGCCGTCCCATACCTCCTGGGCTTGGCGCTCGACCTCCTCAGGGGAGACCACGCCCTCGGCCACCAGACGGTCGGACCACAGTTCGGCCACGCGCTTCTTGGCCTTGATCTTGGCGTACATCTCCGGCTGGGTGTAGGCGGGCTCGTCCGACTCGTTGTGCCCGAAGCGGCGGTAGCCGATCAGGTCGATCAGCACGTCGTGGCCGAACTCCTGGCGGAAGGCGAACGCGAGGCGAACCGCGCTGATGCAGGCCGGCACATCGTCTGCGTTGACGTGGATGATCGGCACGTCGAAGCCCTTGGCGAGGTCCGAGGCCCAGCGCGTCGAGCGTGCGTCGTCGGGGTCGGTCGTGAAGCCCACCTGGTTGTTCATGATCAGGTGCACCGTGCCGCCGACCTTGTAGCCGTCGAGCGCCTGCAGGTTCAGCGTCTCCGACACCACGCCCTGGCCGGGGAAGGAGGCGTCGCCGTGGATCACGATCGGGACCGCCGCGTTCGTGTCCTGGTGGGCATGGGGCCCCTTGCGCGAGGTCTGCGCCGCGCGCGTTGCGCCCTCGACGACCGGCGAGACGTACTCGAGGTGGCTGGGGTTCGACTCCAGGTTCACCCGGATCGCGCCACCGTCGGGCAGCGCGTAGGTGCCCTGGCTGCCGTGGTGGTACTTCACGTCGCCCGTGCCGCCCTGCGGGATCGTGGTCACCGCCTCGAGCGTCGAGGCGCCCTCGAACTCGGCGAAGATCGTGTCGTAGGGGCGCCCGAGGTTGTGCGCCAGCACGTTCAGCCGCCCGCGGTGGGCCATGCCGACCACGACCTCCTGGCCGCCGTGCGCCGCTGAGAGCTGGATCAGCTCGTCGAGCATCGGCACCGTCATGTCCAAGCCCTCGATCGAGAACTGGTGCTGGCCCAGATATGCCTTGTGCATGAAACGCTCAAGCGCGTCCACCTTCACCAGGCGCCTGAGCAGTCGGCGACGCTCGTCGCTGGTGAGCGGCTGACGGAAGGCGCCCGACTCGATGTGCTCGCGCAGCCAAACCCGCTGGCGGTGAGAGGCGATGTGCTCGACCTCATAGGCGATCGTGCCGCAGTAGGTCTCGCGCAGGTGCGGCAGCGCATCGGCAAGCGTCGCGCCCGGCACATACATCTGGAAGATCTTCGCCGGCAGCTTGGCCTGGATCTCGGGGCTCAGGCCGAGCGCCTCGGGGTCGAGGCCGGGGTCGCCCTCGGGCTCGGAGCCGAGCGGGTCAAGGCGCGCCGCGAGGTGACCGTGGCTGCGCACGCGACCGACGAACGTGCTCGCGGCCTGCACGGCCTGCAGCATTTCCTCACCGACTGCGACCCCGTTGACGGCCGGCGTGCTCGCCGACTCGGCCGCCACGCGCGCCGCTGCGGCGGGCGCGGGGAGCGGGGGCGGGGGACCGAGCTCGATCCCCAACGCAGCGAACACGTCCTCGTAGAAGCCGTCCTCGCCCTGTAGGTACTGCTCGATGCGGGCCAAGAAGCGTCCCGACTCTGCCCCCTGGATGATCCGGTGGTCGTAGGTGGAGGTCATGCTCATGACCTTCTCCGCGCCGATCATCTCGCCGATGTTGCCGAGGCCCACCGGGTAGGCGATCGAGCCGGTCGCCACGATCGTTCCCTGACCAGTCATCAGCCTTGGCACAGAGGCGATCGTCCCCAGCCCGCCGGGGTTGGTCAGCGTGAGGTTGGCGCCAACGAGGTCGTCGGCCGTGAGCGTGTTCGTGCGCGCCTTCTCCACGAGCGCGTCATAGGCGTCGAGGAAGCGGTCGAAGGGCAGCGTTCCGGCACCCCGGATCACCGGGACCATGAGCGTGCGCGAGCCGTCCTTCTTCTCCACGTCCACCGCCAGCCCGAGGTTGACCTGGCCGTCGATCATCCGCACCGGCTTGCCGTCCACCTCGGCGTAGTGGTTGGCCATCACGTCCATGTCGTGAGCTGCGCGCGCGATCGCATAGGCGATCAGGTGCGTGAAGGAGACCTTGCGTGGGCCCGCCTTCAGCTCCTTGCGCCGAGCGTCCAGGACCGTGACGGTGAGCGTGCGGAAGCTCGTAGCGGTGGGGATCGAGCGCGACTCCTCCATGTAGCGCGCGAGCGCCGCCGCGCCGCCGCGCATCGGCTTGGCCACGGCCTCGACCGTCTCCGTCGCGCCATTCGAGCCGGCGCCGTTGCTCGCCGTGGAGCTGGAGCCGGTTGCGGCGGAGAGGACGTCGGACTTCGTGATCCGTCCCGCCGGCCCGCTGCCCTGTACCTGTGCCAGGTTCACGCCCTCGGCTGCCGCCGCGCGAGCCGCCACCGGTGAGACCTTCGTGCCCTCCGGGGGAGTGCCGGAGCCAGCCGGTGCAACGGCCGGCGCCTGAGGCTGGGAGCCATCGTCTGCGCCGTTCGCCGGCTGAGGGGCACCATCGCTCGTCCCGAGCGCGATGCGCGCGATGACCTGGCCGACCGTCACCGTGTCGCCCTCTTGCACCAGCAGTTCTGTAACGGTTCCGCTGCCGGGAGCCGGCAGCTCCACGTCGACCTTGTCGGTGGAGATCTCCACGATGGTCGCGTCCGCCTTGATGAAGTCACCGACCTTCACGTGCCATTCGAGGATCGTCCCCTCCGTGACCGACTCGCCCGCTGCGGGCGTCACCACGTCGATGACCTGGGAGCCGGAGGTGCTCGGTGGCGCCTTGGCGCTGTCGCCGGACGCCTGCGACTCAGGGCTCGCGGCCGGGGCGTCGCCGGCCTCAGCGGCGGGCGGCGCCGACTGCGAGCCGTTTCCCTTGCCGTTCGCCGGCTGGGGTGAGCCGTCGGCGGGGCCGACAGCAATGCGCGCGATGACCTGGCCGACTGTCACCGTGTCGCCCTCCTCGACGAGCAGCTCGGTCACTGTCCCGCTTGCTGGCGAGGGAAGCTCGACATCGACCTTGTCGGTCGAGATCTCCACGATCGTCTCGTCGAGCTTGATCTGATCGCCGACCTTGACGTGCCATTCGAGGATCGTCCCCTCTGTGACGGACTCGCCCGCTGCCGGTGTGACTACATCGATTGTCTGCTGAGCAGTGGTGCTCGCTGCCATCGATTCCTCACTCTAGCGCGGTGCACGACGGCGCTGCTCGCGGATGAACTCATAGCTTCCGAAGAACGGTCCGATGCCCCCCAGCACGGCCACCGCTACGGCCAGACGCAGGGACACCACACGCAGCCGGGCCGCTGTGATGCAGGTCAGGGACATGAAGATCCACAGCAGCCCGTGGGAGAGGCCGAGCACGAACGTGAGCGGCTCTGGCTTGCCCGCGGCGAACGCGCTCACGAGCAGTGCCAGATAGACACAGGAATGGGTGAACGACGTCCACTTCAGGCGCGTGAAGCTCAGCGGACCGGCTTCCGGTCGCAGCTCTCCCGCGCTCGGGCGCAGTGCTCTGCCCGGCCGCGAGGTCAGGCTCAACTCGAAAGCCAGCCGGCCATACGCGGAAGTGCCTCGCCGGCCTCCGGGGGCCACTCCGAGATCTCGCGCGGCCACCATTCGAACGCGTCGTGCTCATGGTCTGGCACGACCCTCTCCTCGTCCCCCTCGGCCAGCCATGCCTGCCCGACGAACATGATCAGCTTGTGGGGCAGCCGCAACAGCGCCTCGCCACGCACGCGCTCGGGCTTCACCGACCACTCCTCCTCCAGCTCGCGCACGAGCGTCTCGGCAGGGCTCTCACCGAGATCCACCGCGCCGCCGGCGCCCAGCGCCCAGCGCCCAGCCCACGAGGCCACCCAGCTCGCACGCCGTCCCGCCAGCCAGCGCCCATCGGCCGAGCGGGTCACACACAGCGCGGCCACGCTCTGGGAGGCGTCCTCGGACACGAGACGCAGCGCCCAGCGCAGAGGCTGCAGCTCGAACGCGATCCCGTCCCCGTCCTCACGGAAGTCCACGAGTCGCGCCGCGAGTCCGTCGTGGCTGGGAGAGCCCCGCTCCTGCAGGCTCCTGATGGCGGCGTCCGCTGCCTCGGTCTGCGCCGGCGAGGGATCGAAGTGGTCCTCGCGCCAGGTGGCATGGATTTGCTCGACCGGCCACGGGCCACGGGCCAGGATCTCGGGCACTGGTGTGCTTGGCTCAGCTCGGGCGGACACTGCCGCGAAGGCTAGTGAATGGCGCCCGTGCGACGGACCCGGTCGGCCCGCCTGCCCGTAGACTCGCCGTCGTGAGCGTGGGCACGAGACGTCGCAAGCACTGGGGGTGGGGGTTCGAGGATCAGCAGCCGACCCCGGATCAGCTGCGAGCATCGGCAGCCGCGCTCGGCGTCCACCTCGGCATGGAGCTCGGCGAGGTCGAGGCTCCGGTGGCGATCGAGTCGGTGCAGCTGGCGCCGCCGCGGATTGCCATACCGGCCCGGCTCGCGCAGATCAGCCGCGACGATCCCCACTCCCGCGCCTCGCACGCCCTCGGCAAGTCCTACTGCGACGTGGTGCGCGGACTTCGCGGCCAGTTCGACCATCCCCCCGACTTCGTCTGTCACCCACGTGACGAGGGTGAGCTCGAAGGCGTGCTCGAGTGGTGCGCGGGCGAGCGCGTGGCGGCCATTCCCTTCGGGGGAGGCACATCGGTCGTGGGGGGTGTCACGCCTGAGGTGGGCCATGGCTACAACGGCGCAGTCTCGATCGATCTCGGCGCGCTCGACCGCGTGCTCGAGGTCGACCCGGTCTCACGCTCGGCGCGCATCCAGGGCGGTGCGCTCGGCCCCTCGCTCGAGTCCCAGCTGCGCCCACACGAGCTGACCCTGCGCCACTTCCCGCAGTCCTTCGAGTACTCCACGCTGGGAGGTTGGATCGCCACGCGGGCGGCCGGGCACTTCGCCACGGTGTGGACGCACATCGAGGACCTCGTCGAGTCGGTGCGGGCGATCACGCCGGCCGGCGTGTGGGAGTCGCGGCGGCTGCCCGGATCGGGCGCTGGTGTGAGCCCCGACCGCATGCTCGCCGGCTCCGAGGGCACGCTCGGCGTGATCACCGAGGCGTGGGTGCGCGTGCAGCCACGGCCCTCGCACCGCAGCTCCGCGGGTGTTCGCTTCGAGCGCTTCAGCGACGGCGTGGAGTGCGTGCGCGCGATCTCCCAGTCCGGCCTGCATCCATCCAACTGCCGCCTGCTCGACGCGGGCGAGGCTGCGCTCACCCTGGCCGGAGACGGCAGCCATGCGCTGCTCGTGCTCGGCTTCGAGTCCAGCGATCACTCGATTGAGCAGGCGATGGCGCGGGCGCTCGAGCTGTGCGCGCAGCACGGCGGGACGGTGGCCGATGGGGGCTCAGGCGCGGGCGCCGATGGGGTCAGCTCATGGCGCGGGGCGTTTCTCGGTGCTCCCTACCTGCGCGACGTGCTCGTTGCCGTCGGCGTGCTTGCCGAGACGTTCGAGACGGCGATCACGTGGGAGCGTTTCGCGGCCTTCCATGCAGCCGTAACCGCCGCAGCAGAGCAGACCGTGCGCGAGGTGTGCGGTGCGGGCGGGCGCGTGTTCTGCCGCTTCACCCACGTCTACCCCGACGGCCCCGCTCCCTACTTCACCGTGCTCGCGCCAGCCCGGCGCGGGGAGGAGGTGGAGCAGTGGGGCGCGATCAAGCGCGCGGTCGGCGACGCCATCATCGAGCAGGGCGGGACGATCACCCACCACCACGCAGTGGGGCGCGATCATCGGCCGTGGTATGACCGCCAGCGCTCCGAGCCCTTCGCCGTGGCCCTGCGCGGCGCCAAGGAGGCGATCGACCCGTCGGGCATCATGAACCCCGGCGTGCTGATCGACCCGCTGCCATGAAGCTCGCAATCCTCGGACCAGGGGGCGTTGGCGGCTTGCTCGCGGCTGCGCTCGAGTTGGGCGGCAATGAGGTGGTGGTCGTCGCGCGGGAGTCCACTGCGGCCACGATCGCCGAGCACGGCCTGCGGGTCCAGAGCGTCAAATTCGGTCAGCTCGTAACCCATCCGCGTGCGCTTTCGCGCCTGGAGGAGCCGGTGGACGCGCTGATTGTTGCGACCAAGGCGGCCGGGCTGCGGGAATCGCTCGAGCGGATCGACACCCGGCCCCCGCTCGTACTGCCGCTGCTCAACGGCCTCGACCACATCGAGCTTTTGCGGGAGCGCTTCGACGCTGCAACTGTGCTCGCGGGCGCGATCCGCGTCGAGGCCGACAGACCTCAGGCCGGGGTGATCGTGCACACGAGCCCCTTCCTGCTCGTGACCATTGCCAGCGCCGAGCCGAGCGTGGCAGGCGCGATGGAGGAGCTCGCCGCGGCACTTTCAGCGTCGGGCGTGCCAACGCGCATCTATGCCTCTGAAGCCGATGTGATGTGGTCGAAGCTCGTGCGGCTCAACGCTCTCGCCTGCGTCACCAGCGCCTACGACGCCTTGCTCGGCGAGGTTCGCGCCAAACCGCAGGCGCTCGCCGACCTGAACGCGGCGATCGCAGAGGCCGCCGCCGTGGCCCACGCCGAGGGCGCCAAGGAGATCGACGTCGCGATTACGCTCACGGAGGTCGCGAAGATCCCCGACAGCTTTGGCACCTCGATGCAGCGGGACATCGATGGGGGGCGCGAGCCGGAGCTCGATGCGATCCCCGGCTCGGTGCTGCGCGCGGCCGCGCGGCACGGCATCTCCTGCCCCACGATCGAGCGGATGGCGAGGATGATCGCCGAGCGGGTGGGCATTCCTGCGCCGATCCCAGGTGGCTCTCACTAGCCCGTTTCGCTCGCCCCGACGCCCTCGCGGTCGTGACGCAGCACCTCGAGCAGCTCCGCGTACGGTCCCACCAGGTAGGCGTCGTCGTGGCGCGTGAGCGTGGTCTCGCGCCGCGGCGGATGCTCGAGCGCGCTTGGCCCCGCCGCGCGACGGATTGCCGCCACGCGGATATCGCCCGGGAGCTCGCGCATCGCCAGGCCATCCAGGCCGCCGCCGGCGCTGACGCGTAGGCGCGCGAGCAGGAACGGGTTGTTGCCCACGTAGAAGGTGAGAAGCACCTCCAGCCCGAGCGCCGCCCCCACGAACCAGGGCGCTGCGATCGCCGAGGTCGACCACACGTGGCGAAAGCCAAAGCTCGACTCGAGGCGATGTCCGAGCTGCCGGTCGAAGACCCGCAGTACCACTGGCACGTCGCTCCAACGCGCGCCCAGCCTGTCGCGCACGGCCAGGCCGGTCTCGATGTTGGTGAGATCGTCCGAGGTGAGGATCGCGACGGCCGCCGCTCTCGACAGGTTCACCGCGGCGAGCGTCCCCGCGAGCGTCGCGTCGCCCACGACCACGGGTACCCCCAGGTCGCGAGCCTGGGTGAGATACTGGTTGCTCTCGGTTCGCTCGATCACCACCACCTCCTGGCCCTCTGCCAGCAGCCCCTCGAGCACCTGCATGCCGACAGCGCCAAGGCCCACCACGACGATGTGCCCGCGCATGCCCGGTATCCGCCCCCGCCCCAGCGACTGTGCGATCCGTCGGGAGACGAGCGCGTTGGTGAGCAGCGCGAACAGCGTTGTCACGAGCGTCGTCCCGGCCACGATCAGGGCGATCCCAAAAACCTCCATCCCCGTGGGCTGATGGGAGAAGTTGTAGTCGCCGTAGCCGACCGTGGCCACGGTCTCGACCGTGAAGTAGATCGCATCGAGCAGCGGCAGGCCCGTATGCCCGTCATCCTGGCGGTAGCCCAGATGCAGCACCAGCGAGGCGACGATCAGCAACACGAGACCGAGCCCCAACGCAATCCGCAGCGGCCTGTCGGCGGTCTCGACGATGCCCCGCGAGAGCCTCGTAAGTGGCGCTTGGACTCGCGCTCGCAGGCCTCTCTCGTTGACACGCTCGAGGGGTCCGGCGAGGCCTGCCGCGTCCAACTCCTCGCGCGTGCCCAGCACAGTCACGCGGTCGCCACTGGTGACCGCCTGATCACGTCCCGGGCAGGCGATCAGCTCATCGCTTGCCTCGGTGACCACACCGATCGGTGCGAGGTTCCCATAGAGCTCACGCAACGTCCCGTCATGGGGCGCGATCACCTCCGCGGCCACGAAGCGGGTGTCACCGAGCAGGATCTCGCGGGCGCGACGTCCGATGCAGGCTTCCACGACCGCCGGCGCGAACAGCGCCGCCACGTCGAGCACGCCCACCGAGCTGAGCACCTCCTCGACCGCGTGTGCAACAGCGGGATTGTCGAGGTCCGCGACCACGAGCACGTCAGGACGCAGGTCGCGGATCAGCAGCACCGTCTCGAGCGTGCGCAGATCGGTCAGCTCGGCGCACACGACTGCGCGGGCGCCGAGGATGCCAGCGGCGAACAGCGGGTCGCTCAGGTGCGCGCTGCGGGGTAGGTGGGGGATACCCCAGCCGCGTACCACCCGCACCAGGCGCTCGTCCTGCTCATCGTCGAGTACCACCACCCGAGCGCCGGCCAGATGCAACTGCTCGACCGTGCGCAGACCCACGGGGTTCAGCCCGCAGACGATCACATGACCCACCCAATCGCGGCACTCGTGCGAGCTCATGGGCGCGCCGGTCGGCTCGGTGTGCACGAAGGCTCAGTTTGCGCTGCACAACGCGTCCCGGCCTTGGCCGGGAGTCCAAGATGAGGACGCTCAGTGCGCTTCGAATGGCGAGTGGCCGGGGGCCATCGCCGGGACGGAGCGCGTGGCGATGGCCTCCACCGCCTGCTCCTCGGCCTCGCTCAGCTCCTCGTCGTGCTCGCCGTCGCACAGGACGCGGAAGTTCCCCGTGACGCCGCTGTCGGCGTGAATCGTGATGCCGGGCAGGATCTCCTCGCCCTCGTCGAACCCGAGCCGCTCCATGTCGAAGTGCGCCAAGCCGATCCCGTGGGCCGTGTGGGTGGGGTTCTCGCGGTCGTGCGCCGCCACGGCCTGCGCGAAGCGCTCGAGGTTCTTGGCGATCTTGCCCGTGTCCGCCATGAGTTCACCAAGGGTAGCGAGCGCACAGTAGATTGGAAGGAATGGCCGCCCCCTCAGCAGGCAACGCAGCCTCTTCGCCGATCGGCTCAGACTCGGTGAGCGCAACGGCGAGTCACGGCGATGAGGTGATTCGCACCGTGGCCCTGACCAAGGTCTATGACGGCGCCGACTTCGCCGCCGTCGACGGCCTCGACCTGAGTGTGTTCGGGGGTGAGATATTCGGTCTGCTCGGCCCCAACGGCGCAGGCAAGACGACCACGGCGGGGATGCTCACCACGCGCGTGATCCCCACATCGGGGTCGGCCTACGTGGGCGCGATCGACGTCGTCGCACAGCCCGCTCTGGCCAAGCAGCTGATCGGGATCGTCTCCCAGCAGAACACGCTCGACCGCCAGCTCACCGTGTGGGAGAACCTCTACTTCCACGGGCGCCTGTTCGGCATCTCTGCCGCCGACTCGCGGCGCACAGCCGACGAGCTGCTGGAGAAGCTGCACCTCTCCAAATGGGCAAAGGCGTCGGTGTTCGCCCTCTCGGGCGGGATGGCCCAGCGCTTGATGATGGCGCGGGCGATCTTCCATCGCCCGGCCGTGTTGTTCCTCGACGAGCCGACCGCGGGCCTCGACCCGCAGAGCCGCCTGGCGCTGTGGGAGATCCTGGGCAAGCTCAACCGTGAGGGGCAGACGATCCTGCTCACCACCCACTACATGGAGGAGGCCGACGAGCTGTGCGACCGGGTGGCGATCATGGACCACGGCAAGGTCCTCGCGCTGGACACTCCCGCGGAGCTCAAGCGCTCGGTGGGCGCAGACACGATCGTGACGGTGAGAGCCGACGGCGAGATGTCCACCTTGGCTGAGCGGCTCGCCGCGGAGATCGAGGAGGTCACGGGTACGCGTACGATCGACGGTGGCGTGGAGCTGCACGTCAAAGAAGCCGAGCGCTTGGTCCCACGTGTTGTCAACGCGGCCGAGCAGGCGGGCTTCGAGCTGGCCGATCTGTCGGTTGCCGAACCCACGCTCGAGAACGTCTTCATCAGCCTCACCGGCAAGGAGCTGCGCGACTGATGGCCGTAACCGCCGTCGCGCCTCCGCCGAAGACGATCGTGGTCGAGCCCACGCGCTCGACCTTTGCCGCGAGCCGCTCGGCGCTGCTCGCGCTTGTACTTCGCGACCTCGTGGTCCTACGCAAGAACTTCCTCGAGTTCGTCATCCGCACGCTCGTGCAGCCGTTCCTGCTGGTGTTCGTGTTCCTGTATGTGTTCCCAACGATCGGCCAGGGGATCGGCGGCGGCGGGACCGGTGGTGGAGCGGCCGCACGGGCGGCCGAGTCTCATTTCGCGACCGTGCTCGTCGCGGGCGTGGTCGGGATCTCGATCATGTTCCAGGGCATCCAGGCGGTTGCCATGGTCATGGCGACCGAGTTCGGCTTCACGCGCGAGATCGAGGACCGTGTGCAGGCGCCGTGCCCGATCTGGCTGGTGGCCGTCGCCAAGGTTCTCTCGGGCGCAACCCAGGGTCTGATCGCGGCGCTGATCGTGTTCCCGATCGCAGCGATCATCCACGCCAAGGGCGTCGAAGCCCACCTGACGGTGCACTGGGCCGTCGTGATCACGCTGATACCGCTCGCCTGCGTCACCATGACCTCGCTCGGGCTACTGCTCGGAACGGTGTTCGAGGCGCGCAACCTGGGACTGATGTTCGGCTTCGTGGTGCTCCCACTCACGTTCCTCGGCGGCACCTACTACCAGTGGACGAAGCTCGCTCCCGTGGAGTTCCACGGCGTGCACTGGCTGCAGATCCTCGTGCTCGTCAATCCCCTCATCTACGTCACCGAGGGCATGCGCGCGGGGCTCACCCACGCCTCACACATGCACCTCTACATCGTCTATCCCGTGCTGATCGGCTTCTGTGCGGTGTTCCTCGCGCTCGGTTTGCGCAAGTTCAGCAGCCGCGTGCTGTCTTAGAACCTCTTTCAAAATGAGGGGGCGGTCGGGGCGTTCATGGACCAAGCTGGGCGTCGCGGGCCGGTGAAGCCCGTGCTGGTGGCACGGGCAAGACGGCACGTGGCGATCCAGCGCCGCGTACAGGGGCGCATCCGGGCGTGCCGATCATTTTGAAAGAGGTTCTTAGCCCGCACAGGTCAGGCGGGGGAGAGCACTGTGATGCCGTGCTTCCTCGCGCCCTCTGCCAGCCGCTTGTCGTAGGTCATGACCGCATCCAGCTCGCCTGCCTCCGCAACCCGCAGCGCCGTGGCGAGATGGATTGCGTCGAGCGTCCCCACGCCCGTCGGAGGTAGGACCTCGGCTCTCGTGAGTATCTCCTCGTCCAAGGGGATGAGGAGGACTGGGCCCAGCATCGCGTCGGCGAGGTCGAGGACTCCCTCGCGGGTTCCGAGCCGACACAGCTCAACTCGCATGAGTCGACTGGAGATGTGCTGTCCGAAATTGGCCAGCTCACGTTGGATCGATGCCGTCTCACGCTCCTTCAGCAGCACTCGGCCAAGCGCGCTCGTGTCCAGGTAGACAGTGGGCACCGCTCTCAAAGGCGCTCGCGACGACTCTCATCGAGAAACGCGTCGGTGGTTCCATCGGGTCTGCTGCGTCCGGGGGGCAACCCATCTATTACCGCCAGCAGATCTCCCTTCGGGACAGTTGCGCCGAACTTTTCGGCGAGTCTGCGGTATCCGGGGGTGGTGTCCTTGCCAGAGGGCACCAGTCGTGCGACCTCGTGGCCGCGCTCGGTCACCGTCAGCGTCTCTCCGTCCTTCACCCGCTCGAGGTACTTGCTCAAGTTCTGGCGAAGCTCGCGGACACCGACTGTGCCAGATCCTGGGTGGGTGGAACCCATGTGCGTCGTAATGTAGCACAATGGGCTGGGGTCGTCGCCGGTATCCGTCTATGTATCGGACGGGCTTGCAAACGCGCTAGGCGACATAGGGAAGCAGGTCGAGCGCCTCGACATGGCGTGGGCGTACCACTGTGAAATGGTGGCGATCGAGTGTCGCCACTTCACTCGCGCCGAGCCGCTCGGCGGTGGCGATGACTGATGCGTCTACGGTGCCAAGGGGAAGGTCGTGGTAGCGCGCGACCAGCTCTGCGATTCGCAGGGTGTCCTCCCGGTCGACCGGCTCCAGGCTCATCTCGCCGGCGGCGAGGTCTCCTAGGAACCGAGTCTCGGCCTGCCAGCCGAGGCGACTAGCGATCAGGTATGCGACCTCGGTAATGACGAGGGTGGGGATGATCAGGGGGCCAGGATGGGTCTCGAGCAGCTCGAGGCACGCTTCGTGATGAGTGTCGTCGCCATCTACGTAGGCGTAGAGCGGCCCAGCGTCAACGATTAGCGCTATCGCCCAGCTCCGCGCTGATGATTTGCTCGATCTGCTCGGAGATGTCGGTGCTGCCGCTGTGGCCAGCGGCAGCAGCTCGAAGCTTTCGACGTCCACCTCGTAGGTGGGCTTCGAGCGCCGAGCGGGTGACATCCGAGATGGTGCTACCGCGGCGTCTCGCCTCGTGTCGCAGCTGCTCGTCGAGCTCCTCGGGGATCTTCACCGTCGTGCGCACCATGTATGCCGGCATACCGCTTCCCGGTTCCCGGCCAACGTTGCGACGATTACAGCCGCAATGACAGCGATGGCCGCCTCGCTCTGGCTATGCACGAGCCTGCTCGATGATCTCCCCCAAACCCAGCTCAGGCTGCGGAAACGACCTCTGCGAACTTGACCGTGTCGATGAACTGCCGGAAGCGCCAGCTTGCCGTCGTCCAGGGCGGCTTCCCATTGCGGCTGAGTGTCCCATCCCAAGCCAGGACTACGGTTTCGTCATGGATGAGCGCAAGCTCCTCAAGCGGCTCGCCCGGGGCGATGTGGCCAATGTTGCGTTTGGCGATCTTTGCGTTCTCGCCGAGGCGTTGGGCTTCAAGTTGCGGCGTGTCAGTGGCAGCCATCACGTCTTTGCGCACCCGGATATCGCGCAGCTGATCAATCTGCAATCAGTACGCGGACAAGCCAAGCACTACCAGATTCGACAGCTCATGAGGCTGATCGAGCGCTACGATCTTAGGATCGAGGACAGGTCATGAGCGACTACCACATCAACGTGTTCTACAGCGATGACGACCGCGCTTATGTGGCCGACATTCCTGACCTGGAGGCATGTTCGGCGCTCGGCTCAACGGCGGAGGAGGCCTTGGCCGAGGTGGAGCGAGCCAAGCAGGCGTGGTTGGCTGCTGCCAGGGAGGCGGGTAAGCGGATCCCGGAGCCGCGCTACCGCCCGGCTATCTACGCCCGTTAGCGCTTTAGCCTGCTCGATTATCTCCACGCGATACCCGTCGGGTAGTAGACGGTTTGCAACTTAGACGGCCAGTTCGGTCGACACGATCGCAGGGACGAGCGGACGCTCAGACGCGGCGGGAATCGAACGCGGGGGCTCGCCCGGCAGGTCTCAGGTACAACATTCGGTACCAGTTGAAAGGAGATGGCATGGCGATCACAGCTAGCGAGGCGCGACGGGCGCTGTTCCCGTTGATCCAGCAGGTGAACGACGATCGCGCGCCGATCGAGATCACGTCCAAGCGCGGCAACGCCGTACTCATATCGGCCGACGATTACGCCGCCTGGCAGGAGACTGCCTATCTGTTCCGCTCGCCTGTGAACGCGCGCCGTCTGCTCGATGCCGCCGATGCGGCAGAGCGCGGCGAGACGGTGACGGGGCCCCGGTGACGAGTCCAGGGGCTATGTGTGTTCTTGGTTGTTTGTTGTTGTGAGTGTGGCGTACTCGCTTGGACAGCGTCCTCCGAGTGCTGAGTGGGGCCTGTAGGTGTTGTACTCGTGGCGCCAGTCCTCGATCACGACCCTGGCCTCTGTGATCGAGCCGAACTCCTCGATGTCCAGCAGCTCGTCGCGGAGCCGGCCGTTGAAGGACTCAACGAACGGGTTCTCCCACGGCGATCCGGGCTCGATGTAGCTGGTGGCCATGAGCGTCATGCGGCAGTAGTCCCGCAGCGCCCACGCGATGAACTCAGGGCCGTTGTCCGAGCGCAGAAAGGCGGGTGCGCCGCGTTCGGCGATGAGCCCGCCGAGGACCTCGACGACATCCTCGGCGGTGCAGGATCTGCCAACGCGGATCGCGAGGGCCTCGCGGGTGAACTCATCCACGATGTTGCACAGCTTGATCCTGCGCCGGTCAGAGGTCTCATCGAACTGGAAATCAACAGCCCACACCTCATTCGGCCTGCCCGCCCGCAAACGCTGTTTCTGCGCTCCGGGCAGCCGACGACGCTTCCGTGCTTTCACCGGCCGCCGCAGGCCCTCCTGGCGCCAGATACGGCGTGTTCGCTTGCGGTTCAGCGTCCAGCCCTCCCGCAACAGGATCTGATGCGCGGTCTTCCATCCCCACCGCGGATGCTCCCCCGCGATCTCCCTCAGCCGAGCAGCGAGCCGCTCATCCGCCGGCCTGGGCACCGGCGGGAGTTTGCGTTGCGTTGAGCGATGCTGCCCCGCGACACGACACGCACGGCGCTCTGAAACCCCGAAACACTGCTGCAGCCGAGACACGGCGCAGCGTCTGCGTTCCGGGGTCAAAAGTTTCCCCGGGACAACTCCTTGAGCATGTCGATGTCCAGCGCCTGCTCCGCCACCAGCTTCTTCAGCCGCTGGTTCTCGTTCTCGAGCGTCTTCAACCGCTTGGCCTCATCAGCCTTCATCCCACCGTACTGGGCGCGCCACCGGTTGAACGTCGACTCGGTGATCTCGAGATGCCTCAGCACCTCGGCGAGATCCTGCCCCTCGTTGAGTAGCTTTTCGCCCTCACGGATCTTCCTGACAGCCTGCTCCGGCGTGTGCCTGTGTCGCTTCATGATCGTGTCCATCCTCTCATCCCACCAACGGGACATGACGAACACCCACAGCACCCGGCTCACATCACAGGGACCCCGTCAACGGCTGAGCATCGCCTCGACCGGGCGTGAGGCTCGTCTTCACTCCGCAGGGTTGGGAGGACTACACATATTGGCAGCTGTACGGGATCGCCGGCGCCTGGTCGCGACGCATCACTGAGGAGCACCGGCTCGTCTACCTGGTGCTCGATGAAGATCTCGTGGTGCTACAGGCTCGTTACCACTATGAGAAGTAATTCGCGCTAAGCCTGCTCGATGATCTCGATCCGATACCCATCGAGCTAGTGGACGGTTTGCAACTCAGGCGGGCCCCTGACTGGTCCGCAGTTGGCGGGGCGCATACGATTACAGCCGTGAGACGCTCGCCTCGCACGGTCATGCTCGTCATCTGTGCCTTCATCATCCTGGAGGTCGTGCTCGGACTAGTCTTTCCCGACGCGGCTTGGCGGTACGTCCGCTGGGTAGGAGGTACCGGGTTCGTGATCGTCTGCGTGTTGCTCGCGAGTCGATGGCGCGCGCCGTAGATGCGCGTCGGCGGTATGGCACTTGCTGTTGTGCCTCCGAACAAAACTCTTGAGCTCTACCGCTACATCTCCAATATCTCGACGCGGTACCCATCCGGATCCCTCACGAAGCACAGCCGCGAGCCGCCCTCGCGGACCGAGTAGGGAGGCTTCTCGGGCTCGATGCCCTGCTCCGACAGCTTGGCCAGCGTCGCGTCTAGGTCGGGTGCGGTGATCGCAATGTGGCCGTAACCGGTGCCCAAGTCGTAGCTGTCCACGCCGAAGTTGTAGGTCAGCTCCAGGCGCGGCATGTCGCCGTCGCCGGGCTGGTTCATGAAGACGTTGACGGCCTCGTCTTTGATCGGGATGCGCCCGATCTCCTCGAAGCCGAGCGCGTTGTAGAAGGCGACCGAACGGTCGATGTCGGTGATGCGGTAACAGGTGTGGATGAGGGACATGGTTGGAGTCTAGACTGGCGGCGTGCGCACACTGATAGTCGGTCATGGCGGGCGGGAGAGCGCGCTGGCAACCCGCATGGCGGAGCACAGCGAGCTACACGCCTTCCTCGGCCACGAGAACCCCTCGATCGTTCGCTGCGCAGCGCGCTCCGGCGGCACTCATGCGCTCGGCGACGTCTGCGACGCGCAGGCCGTCGCCGACTTCGCCCGAGAGCGCGAGATCGACCTGGCGATGGTCAGCTCAGACGAACCGCTGCAGGCAGGTGTCGTCGACGCGCTCCTCGCCCAGGGCTCGCGCGCGGTCGGTCCCACCCGAGCCGGAGCTGAGATCGAGTGGAACAAGACCTTCGCCCGGGAGCTGCTGGCGGAGGTCGCGCCCGAGGCTGCGCCGCGGCTGTGCGTGGCGCACGACCGGCACGAGGTGAAGGAGGCGATCGCCTCGTTCGGGTCGGTTCCCGTCGCGGTCAAGCCGCCGGGGTTGACCGGGGGCAAGGGTGTGAAGGTGATGGGACCGCATCTGGCAAGCCACGCCGAGGCCTGCGACTACGCCATCGAGCTGCTCGACGCAGGCAAGGGCGGCCAGGGCGTTCACATCGAGGAGAGGATCGTCGGGGCCGAGTTCACCATCCAGGCCATCAGCGACGGCCGGACCGTCGTATTCCCTCCCTCCACCTACGACTTCCCCTATCGCTACGACGGCGACGAGGGACCGGGCACCGGGGGCATGGGCTCGCTCTCCTTGGCTTCGTCCACGCTTCCCTTCATGACGGCCGAGCACTACGAGACGGCCTGCTCGATCGTCGAGCGCGTGATCGCGCGCCTCGGTGAGCTGGGGCGCCACTTCACCGGTGTGATGAACAGCGGCTTCTTCGCCACCGCTGACGGCGTCAAGGTGATCGAGTTCAACGCTCGCTTCGGAGATCCGGAGTGCATGAACATCATGAGCCTCTTCAGCGGCAGTTGGCCGCAGGTGATGGAGCAGATCGCCGCGGGGTGCCTGACGCGGGAGGACGTGCCGTTGCGCGACGAGGCATCGCTCGTGCTCTACCTCGTCTCGCCCGACTACGCGCTTCCCCGCCTGGGGGCAGCCACCGCCTACGACTTCGCGCTCGACTGCGAGCGCATCGAAGCCGACGGCTGCCACGTGTTCTTCTCCTCGGCTGTCCAGACCGGCGAGAGCTCCTATCGCACAGTCGGCACCTCCCGCGCCGTCGCCCTGGCCAGCACCGCTCCCACACTCGAGCAGGCCCGTCTGAAGGTCGTGCAGAGCGCCGCCACGGTGCCCGTGCTCCAGTGGCGCCACGACATCGGGGAGATGAGCTACCTGGAGGGTCTGCGTGGGCTCGTCGGCACCACCGTGGAATCAACCATCTGAGGGTTTCGTGTAAGGATGGCGCCATGCTCGTCGAGCACGTCACCAACACGCAGTACGTCTCAAACACCTATCTCGTAGCCGACGGTGAGGGAGGCCCTGCCTTCTTCATCGATGCCGGTGGTCCCGTCGCGCCGCTGATCGCAACAGCCGATCGCCTCGGGCTCACGCCCACCCACGTGCTGCTGACACACCATCACTTCGATCACATCAGCGAGGTCCCCAAGCTACGTGAGCGCTGGCCAAAGATCGAGGTCCTGATCAGCCCCGGCGAGCGAGAGCTGCTCCAGGCCGGGGAGGACGGGAAGGCCGGTGGGAAGCTGGGGAGCATCGAGGCCGGTCAGTCCCTGCGCTTCGGCAAGCTCGAGGTGCGTCCGCTGCGTACGCCTGGTCACACCGGCGGCATGCTCTCCTTCCTCGTGGGGGAACGCGGCGATGGCGAGGCGCCCGTATCCAAAGTGACCGGACGCGCCAAGCCGAGCGCCGCACCCGGGGGGTTCTCCGGCGCGGGTGCAGCTGTGTTCACTGGCGACACCCTCTTCAGGGACTCTGTCGGCGGTGTCAAAGCTCCTGGGCACACCACCTACACCGATCTGCGCGACTCGATCATGGGGACGCTCATGGAGCTGCCGCCCGACACCGTCATCTACCCAGGTCATGCCGCGCAGAGCACCGTGGGGCGCGAGTGGGAGCACAACGCGTTCATCCGTGTCTGGCGAGGCCTCGACCCCGAGGGCGCGGAGCCGTGCACCGCGCTTGGGCAGCCCGCCACGCTGGTGCTGCTCGGCGCCGACTACGACGGTGGCACCAAGGCGTGGGTGCGCTGGGAGGATGGCTCGGACGACATCGTCCCCGGATCTCGCGTCGAGCGGACGAGCTGATCGACGGCTCGCTCTAGCATGCAGGGCATGGCGCGCGAGAACGAGAAGATCCCGACCTCGCGCGTTCGTCGTACCGCCACCGTGGCAACCCTGGCGGCAAGTGAGGCCGTCAAGCAGTTCGGCACCCGCGCCGCCAACGTGACGCGGGGCGATGAGGCGTCCGAGGAGGCCCTTGCCCGCCGCCAGCTAGAGACCGCCAAGCAGATCGTGGCCGTGCTCGGGACGATGAAGGGCGCAGCCATGAAGCTGGGCCAGGTCATGTCCTTCCTAGACATGGGGCTGGTGCCCGAGGAGCATCGCGAGGAGTTCCAGCGCGAGCTCGCAAAGCTCCGCGACGCTGCTCCCACAGTCTCCTTCAAGCAGATGAAGCGGGTGATCGAGGAGGACCTCGAAGACCCGATCTCAGAGGTGTTCTCCTCCTTCGAGCAGGAGCCCATTGCGGCGGCCTCCATCGGCCAGGTCTACCGCGCCACGCTGCTTGACGGCCGCGATGTGGCCGTCAAGGTCCAGTACCCGGGAGTGGCCGGCGCCGTGCGCGCGGACATGCAGAACCTGGACATGATCATGCGTCTGCTCAAGCGGATGACGCCGGGGATGGATGTCAAGGCGATCACCGCGGAGATCAGGGAGCGGATAGTCGAGGAGCTCGACTACGAGCTCGAGGCCCAGAACCAGCGCTCGCTCGCACGCATCTTCGCCGGACACCCCTTCATCGTCGTGCCCGAGGTCATCAGCTCGCTCTCGCGCGAGCGGGTGCTCGTCAGCGAGTTCGTCTCCGGCGTGGGCTTCGAGGAGATCAAGACCCACTCACAGGCCGAGCGCGACCGGATCGGTGAGATCGTCTTCCGCTTCTTCCTCGGATGCCTGTATCGCCACCGACAGTTCTCCGGCGATCCCCACCCCGGCAACTTCATGCTGCTCGACGACGGGCGCGTGGCGTTCCTCGACTTCGGATTGTTCAAGCGTATGGAGTCAGAGCCCGTCGAGCTCGAGCTCGCCTGCCAGCGCGCCGTGGCCGAGGGGGACGCGGCCAAGCTGCACAGCCTGCTTGCAGACTCGGGCTTCCTGCCGCACCCCGAGCGTGTCGACCCCGATCATCTGCTGGCCTTCATCAGGGACGCCATCTGGTGGTACACCACCGCCGATGAACCCGTCGAGCTCACACCCGATATCGCCACTCAGGTGATGATCGAAAGCTCCGACCCACGCTCTGCCCACTTCAAGGAGATGCGCCATCAGGACATGCGTCCCGAGCACCTGTTTGGGCGGCGCATGGAGATGCTCACGCTCGCCGTCCTCTCGCAGCTCCGCGCCAAGGCCAACTGGCACAGGATCGCCCGCGAGTGGATGTATGGAGATGAGCCCGTGACCGAGCTCGGCCGCATGGAGGCTGAGTTCTACGGACGCAGCGGCGTGGGCGCCGCGGGTTAGGCAAACCGGAGTTCAAGATTGCCGAACGCCCGGTGCGGGTAGCATCGGGGCTTCATGCAATCCGTCGAACGGCGGGGAGTCTCGGAGGAGAACATCGAATATGCCTGACCTATCTGCCGGCGACGCAAAGCTAGTCCAGTACCTGAATGAGGCATACGGCCTCGAGAAGCGCCTGGAGACGGCGCTTCAGTCGCACATCGCAATGACCGTGCGGCCCCCTTACAAGAAAAGGCTCAAAGAGCACCTGGTCGAGACCAAGCGTCACGCGCGCGAGCTCAAACAGCGCATCAAACAGCTCGGCGGTGTAGCCGAGACGGTCTCTGCACCCGGACCGCAGCCGATCGCCGAGGCGGCCCAGGCCGTAGTCGGTGGCGCGCAGAAAGCTGTCGCGCTGGCCCAGGGCCCGCTGCACGCGCTGCGGGGCACCGGCGAGGAGGAGAAGCAGCTCAAGAACGCCAAGACCGAGTACGCCAGTGAGGCCGAGGAGATCGCGACCTACACCGGCATCGAGGCGCTCGCCGAGGCGCTCAAAGACCGCGACACCCAGCGCCTGGCCCGCGCCATCCGCCGTGAGGAGGAACGCATGCTGAAGTTCCTGGAGAGAGAGATCCCCCGCCTCGGCAAAGCGGTGGTCAAAGCTGAGATCCCCGCCTCGCAGCGCAATTCGTCGGCCTCGGCCAAAGCGCCCAAAGCGAAAGCGCCCAAAGCGAAAGCAGCACCCAAAGCCAAAGCCGCGTCACGGACGAAAGCCGCCGCCAAAGCCAAAGCGGTCTCCAAAGCCAAAGCCGTGGCCAAAGCAAAACCCGCTGTCAAAGCAAAAGCGGCGTCGCGCAAAGCCAAACCCGCCGGCAACCGCCGTGCAGTGAGCAAAGCCAAAGCAGCAGCCAAAGGCCGTACCGCGCGAAGCGCCTAGACGACCTGAATCTGAAACAGGCTGGTCGTGCCGGGCCGCCCCGAGGGCAGCCCGGCCGTGATGCCCACGCGGTCGCCGCGCTTGCACCATCCAAGTTGCACCACGCGGCGGGCCGCGTCGGCGATCAGCGCCTCGGTGGTCTCGTGGCGAGGCATCGAGGCGGCCTGCACACCCCACATCAGCCCGCAGCGTCGGACCGTCTCTTTGCCCGGCGAGAGGGCGTAGATGGGCACCGTGGGGCGGTGCGCTGAGACCAGACGCGCCGAGCGGCCCGACAGGGTGGGTATCACCAGCGCGTCGAGCAACAGCTCGCGGGCGGCATCGCAGAGGTTGTGGGCGATCGTGTGTGCGGGGTCCGATTCCGTGCGCCGCACGCGCGAGTGATTCCAGCGCTCATACGGGGCGATCGACTCGGCCTGTACCGCCACTGCGGCCATCATTTCCACCGCCGCCACCGGATAGGCGCCCACAGCGGTCTCCTGCGAGAGCATCACCGCGTCGGTCCCGTCGAGGATCGCGTTGGCGACGTCCGCCACCTCCGCGCGGGTGGGCCGCGATGAGCTGACCATCGAGTCGAGCATTTGCGTGGCCGTGATCGACGGGCGTGCCATCCATCCGGCGAGCTCGAGCAACTGCTTCTGCACGAGTGGGACCCGCTCGATCGCCAGCTCGATCCCAAGATCGCCGCGCGCCACCATCACACAGTCGGCGGCTTTGACGATCTCCGCCGCCCGTTCCACCGCTTGCGGCTTCTCCATCTTGGCGATCAGCGGCAGGCGTGTGTGGTTGCGGACGAATTCCACGTCCTCCGGCTTCTGGACGAACGACAGCGCCACCATGTCGACCCCGATCGACTCCCCGTGGCGAAGCAGGTGCAGATCCTCCTCGGGCACCGCCGGGAGCGAGTTGACCGGTCCGGGGATGTTCAGGCCCTGGCGCGAGGCCACGGCGCCACCCACCTCGATCTCCACCTCCACTTCGCAGTCGCCCACGTTCACCGCGACCACGCGCAAGCGGACCGAGCCGTCGGCGAGATAGAGCACCGAGCCCGTCTCCACGGCCTCGGGCAGGCCTCCCCAGGAGAGGCTCATGCGCTGGGCGTCGCCGGCGATCTCCTCATCGCCGCAGGTGAAGCGCAGCCGCTCGCCCGGCGTCAGCTCGACCACACCCTCGAGCAGGGGCCCGATGCGCAGCTTCGGTCCTGGAAGGTCCTGCAGGATGGCCACCGGGCGTCCCGCGCGCCCCGCCGCGTCCCGTACGCGACTGACAGTCTCCGCGTGCTCCTCGAGCGTTCCGTGGGAGTAGTTCAGCCGCGCCACGTCCATCCCCGCCTCGACAAGGCGCACGAGCGTCTCCGGCTCGCGTGAGGCGGGACCGATGGTGGCGACGATCTTCGTGCGGCGCATGGTCCTGACGGTAGCGGCGAAGCGCTTCACATGCGTGTCGGGCCGGTGACTAGCATCGAGCCGTGCCCCGTCCGTCTCGACCGCTGCCCCGAATCGGAGCCCAGGTGCGCATCGTGCACTTCAGCGGCGAGCGAGAGCCGGCGAAGATCGTGGCCGTCCACGAGGAGGGCCGCCGACTCGAGATCCGGTGTGCCAGTGGCGAGCTGCTCGAGTTCGAGCTCAGCCCAGCCACCGCCCGCTTCGTCTCAGCCGCGAGCGCCCAGGGTCCGCGTCTGGAGCTGGTCGACGTGGGCGAGGGGTAGCTCAGGGAGCCTGGACGTCGGGGAAGTGCTCGGCGCAGTGCTCGCGCAGAGCCTGGCGCACCCACCCGCGCTCCTGCGTCGAGGCTATGCGCAACCGGGCGAGCAGCTCTCGCTGGCGCACGATCGGGGCTCCGGCGATCACCCAGCGGACGGCCAGGCGCTCGAACAGGAGCTCCATCGCCCGCTGGGAGGAGTCCTCGATCGTCGCCGCCGCGCTCGATCGTGTGCCAGCCAGCACTTCGGCGTACTCGCGTCGCGCCCCCGGCTTCAGCGAGCCGCGCAGGCTGAGGATGTTGCCCTCCGCGTCTGTGTAGTCGCTGTCGGGCGCCTTGAGCTTGACCTGGCGCCGGTCGCGGCGAGCCACGTTCAGTTGGCGTCCGCGGCTCGTTCGAGCTGAACGCGCACGTCCCCAGTGACGGGCTTGGCGTGGCCCGGCCACGCGGCCGCCGGCTCGAGCGCGGCGAGCTTGCGAATGCTCGCGCGGGCCTGCTCGGTGTCGAAGTTGTAGAGCGTCGCGGGCAGCCGTGGGGGGCAGTCCCGGCCCCACATGTCGAGCGTGTAGAAGCAGTCCGTGCTCAGTGCCAGTCGATCCGACTCCCGCCACAGCGCGATCAGACCCGGCGCATGACCGGGCAGGTGCACCACCTCGAAGCCGGCGATCTCATCGCCCTCCGCGAGCGTCCCCGCGATCTCCACCGGGCCGCCGTCCCACGCGTAGCGGTGCAGCAGACGGTGCGCCTGGCGCATCGGGGTCGGCAGTCCCTTCAACCCCGCCGGCCAGTAGCGAAAGCCGCCGCTGCCTTCGGCGTCCTGCACCTCGTCGGGGTGGCACAGGACGGGAACGCCGAGCGCCCGCGCCACGCCGCGGTGATCGGTGTGCCCGTGGCCCAGCACGATCCGCTTGATGCCGCCGAGCTTGGCTCCGGCGCTCGCCACGGCACGGGTCATCGTGCGCGCGCCCGCGTCGAACAGGGTCACGCCGCCTTCGTCCTCGATCAGGTACACGTTGCAGCGCCCGGGCTGTCCCTGCACGACCCACACGCCCTCGGCCACCATCTCGGCAGGCCCTGCCGCCAGGCCCGAGGTGAGGCGGGTCTTGGCGTTGAACGCGCCCATCATCCGCTGCTCTGCCGCGGAGTCCTGCGGCGGCATCATCCCGATCTGACGGGCGAAGGTCATGCTGTCGGTGAAAGCGTCGTTGCTCTGGATGAGCCCGTCGCGGACGGTGATCAGGTCGAAGCCCTCGAGCTCGACTGGACTGCCTGTGGGAGCGACCCCGCCGAAGTGGCCAGGCCCGGCGAACGTTCCCGTCAGGCGCCACTGCACGCCGCAGCGGTCCTGCTCGGTGGTCGTGGAGAGGACCTGCATGCTCAGGTCGGGAACGGCGCCGATCAGCTCGCCGATGAACTCGCGTACGCCCTCGGGCGCGAGCACGTCCACGCGCCCGCGCACGTTCTCCCGGCCCCCCGGCGCCCACATCGACACTGCCGTGTCGAGGTCACGGGCGTCGATCGCGGCGAAGTAGCGACGGGCCACGGTCTCCGCCTTGTTGCCCGAGATTCGTCTGCGGGTGCTCGCGAGCTGCTGCATGTTCGCGGCCACCTCCGCCACCTTTGCGCTCGTCTCGCTTGCGCTCTCACCGTCGGCCATGCCCGCCTCCTTTACTCCGCTGAAGGCGCGTAGTCTAGTCTGCGCCGGATGGCCGATGTGATCAGCAGGCGGGAGCTGGGGCGCGGCGAGCGAGTGCTGCCAGGTGTCTTTCGGCTGCGTCTGCCGTTGCCCTGGCCTGGGGTTCCACACTGCAACGCCTGGGCGGTATCCGCTGGCGACGGGTTCGTCCTGTTCGACACCGGCATGCACGGTCCCGACTCGCTCGCCCATCTCGAGCGTGCGCTGGCCATGTGCAACCTGCGCCTGCAGGACGCGAGCCTCGTGGTGTGCACGCATGCGCACTCAGACCACTGCGGCGAAGCGCCCGTCATCGCCGAACGGGCCGAGTGCGAGGTGTGGATGCACCCCAACCACGTCCATTTGACGCGGATGATCGAGGACCCCGATGCCGTCTTCGAGCGTCGCATCGAGGTGGCCCGCCAGAGCGGCGTGCCCGAGGAGCCCCTGCGTCGCTACGTCGCCCAGCGCGGCTCGCAGGCGAGCGGTATCGCCGGCCCGATCGAGGTCGCCCGCGACCTGCTCTCCGGTGTGAGCGTTGTCACCGACCTCGGCGAGTGGATCGCATACGAGACGCCGGGCCACGCGCCCTCGCACGTGTGTCTGTTCCAGCCCGAGCGCCGCGTGCTGATCTCGGGCGATCACCTCCTGGGGCGCATATCGCTGTACTTCGACTACGGCTACTCGCCCGACCCCGTCGGCGAATTCCTGGGCTCGCTCGACGTCGTGGAGCGGCTTGGCGCACGCCTGTGCCTGGCCGGTCACGGGCGTACCTTCACGGACGTCCACGCTCACATCCAGGGCAACCGAAAGCTCGTCGGCGAGCAGCTCGACGCGGTCCTGAAAGGGCTCGACGGCAGGGAGCTGACCGCCTTCGAGGTCGCCTCCGAGGTGTTCAGCGGGGCGCTGTCTGGCCAGAACGCGCATTGGCTGCTCTCGCAGACGCTTGGGTACCTGACACACCTCGGCGCCACCGGCAAGATCCAGCGCATAGCCGGCGAGCCAGAGCGCTGGACTGCATAATCTGGGGATGCGCATCGACCAGATCCTCGCCGCCGGGGGGCCCACGTTCTCGTTCGAGTTCTTTCCGCCCAAGACAGAGGCGGGCGAGCAGAACCTATACGCGGCGCTGTCTGAGCTGAAGACGCTCGACCCCTCGTTCGTCTCGGTGACCTACGGCGCCGGTGGCTCCACGCGGGAGAAGACGATCGAGATCGTCAAGCGCATCCGCGAGGAGTACGGCCTGGAGGCGATGGCCCACTTCACCTGCGTCGGCGCCACCGTCGAGGAACTGCGTGGGACCCTGCAGGAGATGCGTGAGGCCGGCATCGACAACGTGCTCGCGCTGCGCGGCGATCCGCCCGCCGGCGAGGAGCGCTGGCAGAAGACCGAGGGCGGCCTCGAGTACTCGCGCGAGCTCGTCGAGCTGATCTCCGGCGACTACCCCTTCGCGATCGGCGCCGCCTGCTTCCCCGAGACGCACGTCCACGCGACGAGCCCCGAGGAGGATCTCGAGAACCTCGCCGAGAAGGTGCGCGCGGGCGTCGACTTCCTGATCACCCAGCTGTTCTTCGACAACGCCTTCTACTTCCGTTTCGTCGAGCGGGCACGCCGCGCCGGCATCGAGGTGCCGATCATCCCCGGCATCATGCCGATCACGCGGGTGGGCCAGGTCGAGCGCATGGCCGCGATGTGCGGCTCGACGATCCCCGAGGATCTGCACCGCGAGCTGCACGCCCGCGGTGAGGATCCCGAGGCGGTGCTCGACTTCGGCGTCGCCTACGCCACCTTGCAGTGCGCTGAGCTGTTGGCCGCCGGAGCTCCCGGCATCCACTTCTACACGCTCAACCGCTCACCGGCCACGCGGGCGATCGTCAGTGCGCTGAAGCTGGCAAAGCCGTGGGAGAAGGCCGTCTATCCTGGTTCGATCTCGAGCCCCTCGGCCACCCGCGGCGAGCCGTCGGCCGCCTCGTAGCGCACGTCCACAGAGTCGTTCTGGCGATATGTGCCAACGCCCCAAGCACCCAGCAGCCAGCGCCAGCCGCTGATCTTGTCCTTGCGCAACTCGCGCTCGAACACGAGCGCGCCTTCGCGCACGCTGTAATCCTGCCCGAGGCGCTGCGGCACGCCATTGAGGTAGACCTCATACGGCTCGCGCAGATCGCGCGGCAGCCTCACTCTCGATCTCGCCATCCTCGCGGCCATTATGACGCTGCCCATCGCTGCGGCCCGCGTCCGTAGGCGCGCTGGCTCGAGCAGGCCGTCCCACTCGCCGTCGCCCAGCAGGATCACGGGGAAGTGGCGGATGGTCCTGGTCTGGATCAGCGTCAGCGCTTCGAACAGCTCATCGAGGGTGCCAAAGCCGCCGGGGCAGATCACAAATGCGCAGGCGTAGCGAACGAACATGACCTTGCGGGCGAAGAAGTGGCGGAAGCGCAGGGCGATGTCGAGGTAGGGGTTGGGCGCCTGCTCATGCGGGAGCTCGATGTTGCAGCCGATCGACAGGGCGCCCGCGTCCCGGGCGCCGCGGTTGGCCGCCTCCATCAGGCCGGGCCCGCCGCCCGTGATGATCGCGTAGCCCGCCGCGCCGAGGTGGGCGCCGAGCTCACGCGTCAGTGCGTAGTGGGGGTGATCGGGTGACGTGCGCGCCGAGCCGAAGACCGTGACAGCGCGCCCCACGCTCGCGAGCGCGTCGAAGCCGCGTCCGAACTCGGCCGCGATCTCGCGGATTCGATCGGCGTCGGCGGCGCGGATCTCCGCAGGCTCGTTCCCCAGCCAGAGCAACAGCTCCTCGTCGAACGTGGGCGCACGCAGCGGGGGTTCGTCCGGCGAGCTCATGTCGAGAGCGTATGGCTCCTGGCCCACGGGCACAGGGTGGAACGCCCGGTGCAGTGCGTAGCCTCTCGGGTCATGTCTGGCGCTACGGGCACAGCCGATATCCCTTACACGATTCGTCGCTCCACCCGAGCGCGGCGCGTTCGCGTCACCGTGCACGCGCACAGCGGGGTCGAGGTGGTGCTGCCCACGCGCGCTCCCGAGCGGGCGGCGGCCGCGGCCGTGCGCGAGCTGCGCCCGTGGATCGAGCGGCGCCTCGACGAGGCGCACAGAGCGCTGGCCAGCATTGCTGCGAGGGCGGGCACCGTGCCCTACCTCGACAGCTCGCTCGAGCTCGTGCCCCAGCCGGGCCGTACGCGGGTCCACCGCGACGGGCAGCGGCTGCTGGTGCCCGACGGCGACGCCCGACCGGCGCTCGAGCGCTACTTCAGGCGCTCGGCCCGTAGCGAGGTCGCCCCCCGCCTCGATCGGGCAACTGCGCTGTCCGGTACTCGCTACACGGGCCTGGACATCCGCGGGCAACGTACCCGCTGGGCCTCGTGCTCGGCGAATGGGCGCATGAGCTTCAACTGGCGCCTGCTGCTGGCGCCAGAGCGCGTCCTCGAATACGTCGTCTGGCACGAGGTCTGCCACCTGGAGATCCTCGATCACTCACCACGCTTCTGGGCGCTGCTCGAGCGCTACTGGCCGGACTACCGCCAGGATCGCGAGTGGCTCAGCCGCAACGGCGCCACGCTCGTGCTGTAGCTAGCTCTCCTCCAGGCGGGGCGTCGTGATCTCCTCGTGGAGCAGGTGCACCGCCGCTGCGACAGGTATCGCCACGAGCGCGCCCACAATCCCGAGCAGTGCGCCTCCGAGGACCGTGGCGAGCACCGTCACCAGCCCCGGGACGGACACCGTCCGCGCCATCACCCGCGGGGTGAGCACGTATTCGATCACCAGCGAGTAGGCCAGGTAGAAGGCCGCTGTTGCAATCGCCACGGTGGGGGAGACCGTGAGCGCCACGAGCGCCACGATGATGCCGCCGAGCGTCGAGCCGACGATCGGGACCAGCGCCAGCAGCCCCACCAGCAGGCCGAGCAGCAGCGCATAGGGGATCTCGAAGGCGAGAGCCCACAGCGACGCGCCGAGCCCGAACACGAACGACGTGAGCAGGTTCCCGAGCACGTAGCCGCCGACGCGGTCGAGGATCTCGTCGGTGAGCAGCACCATCCTCGCCCGCCTGCTCCTCGGCGCCAGCAGGTAGATGCCGCGCCTGACGCGGGGCAGGTCGGCGAGCACGTAAATCGAGACGACGGCCACCAGCAGGATCGAGCTGACGAAGCCCAAAAGCGCTTCGCCGATGCCGAGCGCGTTGACCGAGCCGCTGCTGTGCAGCAGATTCTGCAGGCCGCTGACGAAGTGGTATTTGGCGTTGAGCTTGCCCAGGTCCGAGTGGCGGTTGCTGAGCGTGTGCAGGTAGTGGGGGATCTCTTCCGCGAGCTTGCTCGCCTGCGTTGAGACGACGGGGATGGCGAGCGCGAAGAAGCCCACGAACAGTGCCAGGGAGGCTGCCAGCACGACCGCCACGGCGGCCCAGCGCGGCAGCCCCCGGCGGTAGAGCCACACCACCGCCGGGTCGAGCCCGAGCGCGATGAAGAACGCGAGGCCGAGCAGCACGAGTACCTGTCCCGCCACCACCACCGCCCAAGCGAGCGCGAACGCGAAAGCCACGCCCAGTGCTCCCATGAAGCCGACGAGAAACGGGGCATGGCGGTCGAACGGGGGGCCGACCTCGCCGAAGGCTGTGACTTCCGAGACGCCGGCCTGGGCGGCGGCGTCGGCGTGGATGTCGTCGAGCAGCTCCTGCGTCGCATCGTCGGCTTCGAGGTTCGCCTCCATGCGGACCGCTGCCGCGTCACTACCGGGAATGACCGGCGGCTGCTCGGGATCGTGATCTGTCATCGCCGGGATCCTAGGCGGCTACGCGTAGGCTGATCGAGGAGATGTTCGTTCTCATCCTGATCGGTGTACCCGTGCTCGAGGTGTTTGCCTTCATCCAGGTGGCACATGCGATCGGCTGGCTGGCCGCGGCCGTGCTGCTGATCGGCACCTCGGTTGTGGGGGCGCGGTTGCTCGCCAGCCAGGGTCGCATGGCGATCGAGCGTGTCTCGCTGGCCGTCTCGCAGCGGCGCGCCCCCGGCCGTGTGGCGCTCGACGGGGCGCTCGGGTTTCTCGGCAGCGCGCTGCTCGTGATTCCCGGCTTCGTCACTGATCTCCTGGGCGTGCTGCTGCTGGCGCGTCCCACGCGCTCGCTCGTGCAGCGCTGGCTCTCCCGCCACTACGGCGGGCGCCTGATGGGGCTGGTGGCCAGCGCCGGACGCTTTGCTCCGGGCGCTCGGCGCACCCGACCCGCCGACGTCGAGTCGACGGCCTACGAGGAGGATCTCGACCAGCTCGAGCGGTAGGCCCTCTAGCCGCGCTGCTCCATCGGCACATAGTCGAGGTCGCGATCGCCCGTGTAGATCTGGCGCGGCCGCGCGATCTTCTGCTCGGGATCCTCGACCAGCTCCTTCCACTGGGCGATCCAGCCGCTGGTGCGCCCGATGGCGAACATTACGGGGAACATCGCCACGGGCAGCCCGAGCGCCTCGTAGATCAGGCCCGAGTAGAAGTCCACGTTGGGGTAGAGCTTGCGCGAGGTGAAGTAGTCGTCGTCGAGGGCGCGCTTCTCGAGCTCTGTGGCGACATCGAGCAGGGGGCTCTTGCCGCGGACCTCGAACACGTCGTCGAGGTATTTGCGGATGATCCGCGCGCGGGGGTCGTAGTTCTTGTACACGCGGTGCCCGAAGCCCATCAGGCGCTCGTTGCCCGCCTTCACGCCCTCGAGGAAGTCGGGGATGTTCTCCACCGTCTCGATCCGTTTGAGCATCCGCAGCGCCTGCTCGTTGGCGCCGCCGTGCAGCGGCCCGTACAGCGCGGCCACGCCTGCGGCCACGGCCGAGTAGGGGTCCACTTGCGTGGAGCCGACGGAGCGCACGGCGCTCGTGGAGGCGTTCTGTTCGTGGTCGGCGTGCAGGATGAACAGCACGTCGAGCGCCCGTGCCAGCCGCGGATCGGGCTGGTACTTGAGCTCGGTCATTTTGTACATCATCCCCAGGAAGTTGCCCGCGTACTCGAGGTCGTTGTCGGGGTAGACGTAGGGCTGGCCCATGTTGTGACGGAAGGCGAACGCGGCCAGCGTTGGCATCTTTGCCAGCAGACGGATGATCTGGATCGCGCGCACGCGCTCGTCTTTGATCTTGTTCGCGTCGGGGTAGAACGTCGAGAGCGCGCCAACCGACGCAACGAGCATGCCCATCGGGTTGGCGTCGTAGCGGAAGCCCTGCATGAAGTCCTTGACGTTCTCGTGCACGAACGTGTGGATCGTGATCTCGTCGATCCAGCCCTCGAGCTCGACCTTGTTCGGCAGCCGGCCGTTGATCAGCAGATAGGCGACCTCGAGGTAGCTCGAGTTCTCACACAGCTGCTCGATCGGGTAGCCGCGGTGCTGGAGGATGCCGGCGTCGCCGTCGATGTAGGTGATCGCGCTGCGACACGACGCGGTGTTCATGAAGGCCGGGTCGTAGGAGAGCATCCCGAATTCGTCGGGGTCGACCTTGATCTGGCGCAGGTCCGTGGCGCGCACGGTGTTGTCCTGGATCGGCAGCTCGTAGATCTTGCCGGTGCGGTTGTCGGTGACGCTGAGCGTCGCCGCGGCGCCGTTTGAGGACCTCTGCCCGTTCTCCCCGCCAGTAGCGCCAGGTTGTTGCTCGACCGTCGAGGGCTCGCTGCTCATCTACTTCTCCTATCCGCTGGGGGTGAGGGTGTCGCTGATACCGATTATGAGCAAAGCCGGCCCGTCATCCGGTCACCGGTGCGATAACGACTCAGGTACGGGGCTGGCGCTGGTGCGCGATCGCGCCCCTGACGCGCAGCGGCGCAAGCGGTGCGGGACCCACGTGAGGACCGCGGCGCGAGGGCCGCGGCAGCCGCGCCCGGGGACCGTGGGGGTGGGACGGGCGCGGCAGCGGACCGATTCCACCGTCCTCGCCCGTGGCCTCCTCTGGCGTCTGGCGAACGGCCCAACGCACGATCAAGAAGAGGGCGACGATCGGAATCTTCAGCAGGAACATCAGCCAGATGAAGGTCCACGTCGTCACGCTCACTCGATCGTATACCCGCCCACGCATCCGTACAAGCCCCTGATTCCCTTCAATTGGCCTGCCAGGCGCAACTGCCGCCGCGCGGGCCCCGTACGCGGCTGGGGAGGCGTCAGCCCCTGAGCTGCAGGGGCGCGCCGCTGAACTGGGTCATGGCGTGCAGTTCGGCGATGCGAGCCACGACCTCCTTGCCCGTGAGGCGCTGCATGCGCTCGGTGCCGAACTCCTCCACGTTGAACGAGGCCAGCACCGTGGCGTGTGCCATCGCGCGTCGCAGCAGTCCGTCGGAGAGCTCCTCGTTGGGGTGGGCGGCGATGTAGCCGACGAGCCCCCCGGCGAACGTGTCGCCCGCGCCCGTGGGGTCGATCACCGTCTCCAGCGGATAGGCGGGGAGCGCGAAGAAACCATCGCGGGTGACGAGCGCAGCGCCGTACTCGCCCTGCTTGGCCACGATCACGCTGGGGCCGCGAGCGCCGTTTGCAGAGCTCCACGAGAGGATCTCGCGGGCGGCCGTTACGAGGTTGGGCTTGCCCGTCAGCTGGCGCAGCTCGGCGTCGTTGAGGATCACGCAGTCGACGCTCTCGATCGCAGCCACGAGCGAGTCACGGGCGATGTCGATCCACAGGTTCATCGAGTCGAGAGCCACGAAGCGCGCGTGGGGAAGCTGGGCGCGCACGTCGCGCTGCAGGTCGGGCTGGATGTTGGCCAGGAACAGCACGTCGCTGGCGCGCGATTGCTCGGAGAGCTTGGGCTCGAAGCCCTCGAACACGCCCAGTTGCGTGTCGATCGTCTCGCGCGAGTTCAGATCCCAGCCGTACTCGCCCTGCCAGAAGAAAGTCTTGCCGCCGGCTACGCGCTCCACGTCCGAGACGTCGACCCCGCGACGGTGCATGACGGCGAGCTGCTCCTCGCCGAAATCATCGCCCACGGGGCCCACCACGCACACGTCCTCGAAGAACGAAGCGGCCAGGGCGAAGTGCACGGCTGCGCCCCCGAGCATGCGCTCGCGCTTGCCGAAGGGCGTCTTGACGGTGTCGTAGGCGATTGATCCAACAACGGTGATTGACATGGGCGCGCACCTTAGCGGGACTCCGATAGCCTCGCCTCCAATGCGTGCCATCCAGATGACAGAGTTCGGCGGACCGGAGGTTCTGAAGGTGGCCGAGCTGCCCACGCCCAAGCCGGCGGCGGGCGAGGTGCTGATCAAGGTCTCGCGGGCGGGGCTCAACTTCGCCGACACGCACACGCGCACCAACTCCTATGTGCAGAAGGCCACGCTGCCGCTGGTTCCCGGCGGCGAGGTGGCGGGCGTGCGCGAGGACACGGGCGAGCGCGTGGTGGCGCTGGTGGGCACGGGCGGCTATGCCGAGTATGCCGTCGCCCCGGAGGACCGGGTGTTCCCGCTGCCCGACTCGCTCGACGACGGCACGGCGCTCGCCATGATCGTCCAGGGCACCACCGCGTGGCATCTGTTCAAGACCTCCGGCCGCGTGGCCCAGGGGGAGAGCGTGGTCGTGCATGCGGCCGCCGGGGGCGTGGGCTCGATTGCCGTCCAGCTCGGCCATGCGCTGGGCGCCGGCCGCGTGATCGCCACCGCCTCCAGTGAGGAGAAGCGCAAGCTGGCGCTCGAGCTGGGAGCGGATGTCGCCGTGGACCCTGCCGCCGAGGGTCTGACCGAGCGCCTGATCGAGGCCAACGAGGGCCGGCCCGTGGACGTCGTCTTCGAGATGTCCGGCGGCGCGGTGTTCGATGCCTCCTACAAGGCGCTCGCGCCGTTTGGCCGGATCGTGGCGTACGGGATCGCGACCAACGAACCGAACCAGGTGCCCACGGGCTCACTGCTGCGCCACTCGCGCGCCGTGGTGGGCTTCTACCTCTTCCACTGCCTCGGGCGCTCGGGCATGTTCGCCGAGGCCCTGGCCGACCTGTTCGCCCGCGCTGCCCGCGGCGAGCTGAAAGCAGTCGTCGGTAACACTTACCCACTCGATCAGGCTGCCCAGGCCCAGATCGATCTGCGCGAGCGACGGACGACCGGCAAGCTGCTGCTCGACCCGGCCGCCTAAGCTCTCATCACCACCGTCATGACAAAGTCATTTGCCGAGCTCGGTCTCTCCGAGTCAACTCTCCAAGCGCTGAGCGACGTGGGCTACGAGTCGCCGAGCCCGATCCAGGAGCAGGCGATCCCCTCGCTGCTGGCCGGTGGCGACGTGATCGGCCAGGCCCAGACGGGCACGGGCAAGACGGCTGCGTTCGGGCTGCCGATCATGGAGTACATCGACCCCGAGGAGTCCTCGGTGCAGGCGCTCGTGCTGACACCCACGCGCGAGCTGTGCATCCAGGTGACGCAGGCCCTTCGCACCTATGGCGCGCACTCGGGGATCGACGTGGTGGCTGTGTTCGGCGGAGCCCCTATCCGCACCCAACAGGCGCAGCTGCGCGCCGGCGGCCACGTTGTGGTGGGCACGGTGGGACGCGTGCTCGATTTGATCTCGCGCCACTCGCTGGTGCTGCACGACTGCCGCTTCCTGGTGCTGGACGAGGCGGATGAGATGCTCGACCTGGGCTTCCTGGAGGACGTCGAGAAGATCCTCTCGCTCACTCCATCCTCACGCCAGACGGCGCTGTTCTCGGCCACGATGCCGCCGCCGATCCGCAAACTCGCGGACCGCTACATGTACGACCCGGAGATCATCAAGGTCGAGGCCGAGACGCTCACGATCGACACCGTGGCCCAGTTCCAGCTGCCGGTGGAGACGAAGGCCAAGGCCGACAAGCTGGTCGAGGTGCTGAGCGCAGAGGCTCCGGAGCAGGCGATCGTGTTCGTTCGCACCAAGGTCCGCTGCGAGCAGCTGTTCAAGATCCTGCGCGACCGCGGGATGAACGCGAGGGCGCTGCACGGCGACATGTCCCAGGGCTCGCGCGACGGCGTGATGCTGGCCTTCAAGGGCGGGCGTGTGCCGATCCTCGTGGCCACAGACGTGGCCGCCCGCGGCCTCGACATCTCGACGGTCACCCACGTGGTCAACTACGACGTTCCCACCTCCCCCGACACCTACGTGCACCGCATCGGGCGCACCGGCCGGGTGGGACGCTCGGGCCGTGCGATCACGTTCGTGGAGGACCGCCAGAAGCGCGAGCTGGAGGCGATCGAACGCCACATCGGCACCTCGATCGCGCAGTGGAGCAAGGGCGCCCAGGCGGACCCCACACCGGTGCGCGAGCGCCCGCGCCGCCACTCCAAGCCCCGTATCTCGAGGCAGGACAAGCAGGAGCCCTATGTGAAGCTGGTGCTCGGCGGCGGTCGTGCGGCCGGGCTGCGTGTGGCCGACATCGTGGCTGCGGTCACCTCCTCCACAGGCCTCGACGGCGAGGCCGTGCGCGACGTGCTGGTGCTCGAGCGCTTCTCCTTTCTGTCCGTGCCCGGCGACGAGGCCGAGCGCGTGATCGAGGCTCTCGACGGGCACGAGGTTCGCGGGCGCAAGCTGAGCCTTCAGCGGGTGGGCGCGAAGTAGCGCCTGAGCGCCATGGTAATCTACCATGGCCATGACAAAGCGTCTTGTAATATCGAGCGGAGGGCAGGTGTCTGTCCCGGCGGCGGTGCGTAAGCGCTGGCAGACCCGAACCGTCCTTGCTGAAGATCTTGGCGATCACGTGGTGCTGCGCCCGGTTCCAGATGATCCTGTGGCTGCAGCCGCAGGGGCGTTCGCGACCGAGATCGGTGCGCTCGGCTCCGAGGAGGCGAAGCGCCTGGATCGCGAGGAGGAACTGGAGCTCCAAGATCGTGGCCGCCGCTGACGCAAGCGAGTCGGTGCCGCAAACCCTGATCGATGCTTCGGCGCTCATTGCGCTGCTCGGGGCTGAGCCCGCCGCGGGTGAGGTGCAGAAGATGTTGAACGAGGGCGTTGCCATGACCACCCTCAATCTTGCCGAGGTCGTAGACCGCCTCAAGCGTCGTTACGACCTTGGCATCGAGCGGACACGGCCAATCATCGAGGGACTGCTCGCAAAGAGCATGACGCTGGTGGGGCTCGGACCCGCTCAGGCCTGGCGCGCGGGCGAGATCCGTGCTGCTCACTACCATCGCTCCCGCTGCCCGATCTCGCTCGCCGACGCTGTGCTCGTGGCCAGCGCTCTACCCGGGGGGCGCATTGCGAGCTCCGACGGCCCGCTGCTGCAGGTGGCTGAAAGCGAGGGTATCGCCACCATCCCGCTGCCCGACTCGAACGGGCGCTGGGTACGCGTGCAATAGACGCCGGGGACGCTATCGTGCCCCTCCCACCGCGACCAGAACGAGGGAAGGCCAGCATGTCCACAGCCACGATGCACATCGTTGTCAAGATGTCCCTATAACCGCTGACAGATGACTGGTCAGCGTGGGGCGCACTCTCACTTCGAGAGGGTGTAGCGGACGCCGCGGCCGCGAGCTGCGCCTACCGGTTTGATCAGGCCGTGCTTGTTGTACAAGTCGCTCAGGATCGCCGATGCGCGGGTTTCGCCAACTCCGAGCAGGGCGGCTGCTTCTCCGCGGCCGATGTCTTCGTTGACATCGAGGTACGCGCGCACGAGTTCTGAGCGTTGGTCTCGGGCGCTCCGCTTCTTGTACTTGATACGCGAGTCAAGCGCTGCCCGCGCAGTGGTCGTCAGGCGGAACGAACGACTCCCGTTTAGCAGGCGCTCTAGGGCCCCTGCCTCCACGAGTCGCCGCAATACCTCAAACGCCTCTTCCTCGCTGCACTGCGCCGCACTCGCCAAGCCCTCCGCGCGGAGTGGGGTTCTGTCCAGCAACGTCGTGATCGCGATGTGGGACCGCACATCTTCATCGAAACGCGAGTCCGTTCTTGCCAGAGCATCGAAGAACCCTCGCACGTCCTCGTCCACGCGGCCACCGGGCAGACGGCAGGCCACGTCGCCCCCCGAGGCGGTGATGTCGGGTGGGGAGTGGCCGTCTCTGAGCATGGTGCGGTACATCGCACTGATGCCAATGCCCTCGCGCTCCGCTAGCCCGAGGACGCGCATCGCGTCCGCGAGGACACGATTGCGGGGCCGCGAACGGGTGGCGAGCAGGCGAGACTCGTCAACGCCCTCGGGGAAGCCGCCGGGCGAGACCACCTTGAAGGTGTCCGCGGGACGACCTATCGCCAAAGCAATGATGGATGCCTGAGGCATCCGGTAGTCGCGGTGCATGATCGCGTTGACCAGCGCCTCGCGCAGGGCACGCTCGGGAATGGGCCGCTCGGAGCGACGTTGGGCGCCGATTACGACCTGGCGGGCCGGGAAGTACTGGTCGATCTTCTCCCACGCGGCGTCGAATGCCGTGATCATCGGTGCAGCTAGGGTCTCACGCTCAAAGGAGGCTGCTCCGTCTGCCTCGGTGACGCGGATGTCGATCATCTCCACAGTCGGCTCGTATCGGCAGAGGAGCACGGCGCCCGCCTCGTTCAGTTTCGGATCGTCCTCGTCGTCCATCGCGACCCCGAGGCGACGCACGAGCTCGAGATCACTGTTGGCGGGTCGGCCACGGGTTGCGCTGTAGTGGTCGTGCGCGGACTTGATCGCGGCCGGGTCGCAGGTTGACAGCCGTTCTGGCGAAGGCTCTGCGGACCAGTCGTAATTGCGGCGCTTCTCCAGGAACTCTCGGGCGCGGTCCCCGTCGAGTTCCACGCAGTCCGTGCCGAAGCGGGTCCGTAGCTTCCCCGCGCTGCGAATCTCGCCAAGCGCAGGGGCGACGTTGATCAGGTATAGGCGCTTGCCCTCCACGGTCAGCTCCTCGGGGATGTCGATGGAGAAGTTGGGCTGCGTCAGCGCGTAGACGCGCCGGCGCAGCCAGCCCAGGTCCAAATAGGAGCCGACGAGCGCCTCTGGGCCTGCCGCCTTGTCGTTGACGCCGACCACGATCACGCCACCGGCCTCGCTCATGGCCATGCACGCGACCTCTGCTGCGAGTGTCTGTGCTGCGGGCTCGTGTGCCGTCCCAATGGCGACTCGCCGCCCCCCGCGCGCGATCGTGCCCGCCTCCTCCTTGAAGTCCACAATCTCCGTCTCAACGTTTCCAGCGGTGGCGCCAGCAACGACGTCGGCTATCGCATCCAAAGCAGCTCGGCGTCGCAAATGAGCATCCATAATCCCAATAAATGTAGCATAACGTCGGATCGACGTAAGGCGTCTTTTCGGGTCCGCCCAAGGCGACATTCCGCCAACCCGACAGCCTTGCGGCAGCGCGGTCGGCCACGGAACGCCGCCCATCGGCGCCTGCCAGTACAGTGGACCGATGCCAACGAAAGCCACCATGCAAACAACAGAGGGCCCGATCGTCTTCGAGCTGTTCGACGCCGACGCTCCGAAGACAGTCGAGAACTTCCGCAAGCTCGCCGCCGAGGGCTTCTACGACGGGCTCACCTTCCACCGCGTGATCAAAGACTTCATGATCCAGGGCGGCTGTCCGCTGGGCACCGGCACGGGCGGTCCCGGCTACACCTTCGAGGACGAGATCAACCCGCACAAGATCGTCCGCGGGGCGCTCGCCATGGCCAACGCCGGCCCCGACACCAACGGCTCGCAGTTCTTCATCGTCACCACCGAGGCCGCCTCATGGCTCGACGGCAAGCACACCGTCTTCGGCCAGGTCACCGAGGGCATGGACGTGGTGGACAAGCTCGAGGCTGTGCCCACCGACGGGCGCGACGCACCGCAGGAGCCGATCGGCATCGCCTCGATCGAGCTGTCGGAGTAGCCCGCGAGGAGTTGAGCTGCTCGGTCGGCGCATGCGCCGACCGCGGTGGCGCACATGTGCGCCACCGGAGATAGGCCACATGTGGCCTATCTGTGAGATGCGCATGCGCATCTCAGGAAGACGGTGCATGCACCGTCTTCCCACCTGCTCGAACAACCGCGTAGGCTCGCCTCGACGTGTCCGAGCAGATATCAGCGCTCGCAAATCGAGTGAGCCCTCCGACCGCGGCCCGTGACCATCTGCCGCCCGGGCCGCGCTGGCCGATGACCATCCAGACGCTGCTCGGGATCTTCTTCGCCGAGCGCTTCGCCGCCTACTGCCTGCGCAGCTTCGACGGCCTCGTCACGTTGCGGATCGCAGGCATGGGAACGGTCGTCTCGGTCTTCGACCCCGAGCTGATCAAGCAACTATTCACCGGCGACCCCGACGTGTGGCGGGCCGGGGAGGCCAACGCCCGGTTCCTCGAGGCGCCCGCCGGAGCACGCTCAGTGCTCGTGCTCGACGGCGAGGAGCACATGCGCGTGCGCCGCATGCTGCTCCCCCCGTTCCACGGAGAGGCCGTCCGCAGCCATGGCGAACTCATCGCCTCGCTCACCGCCGCCGAGGTCGAAGCGTGGCCCGTTGGCACGCCGTTCGCTGTGCATCCACGCATGCAGGCGATCACGCTCGAGGTGATCCTCCAGGCTGTGATCGGCGTGCGCGACGAGCAGCGGCTGCAGCGGCTGCGCGCACTGCTCCCACGGGTCGCCGGCGCCAACCTGTTCGCCTTCTGGGCCGAGGGCGCCCTGCCGGGACTGGCCCGAAGCGCGCTCGGCTCGCGCCTGCCCTGGATCGCCGCCCGGCGCGAGATCAGCAGGCTGCTCGACGAGGAGATCGTCGCCCACCGCGCCGAGCCCCAGGGACGCGAGGACGTGCTCGCCATGCTCATCGGGGCCGCAAATGATCGTGACGTGCCGCTCAGCGACGACGAGCTCCGCGACCAGGTCATGACGCTGCTCGTCGCCGGACACGAGACCACTGCCGCCACGCTCGCCTGGTGCTTCGAGCGCCTCGTGCACAACCCGGCCTGCCTCCAGCGCCTGCACGAGGAGATCGCCCACGGCGACGGCGAGGCCTACCTCGACGCGGTCGTCAACGAGACGCTGAGGATGCGCACGAGCGCCCCGATCAGTTCATGCCCGAGCGATTCCTCGACCGGCCCGCGCCTCCCTACACCCTCATCCCCTTCGGCGGTGGCGTTCGGCGGTGCGTGGGAGCGAGCTTTGCCGTGATGGAGATCAAGGCCATCCTGCGCACCACGCTCCAACGGGTGCAGCTGCAGCCAGCCGAGCAGCCCCCTGAGCGGCCCATCCGCTGGCGCCGGCTCACCGTCACGCCCCATCGCGGCGGGCGCATCACAGTCGCGGCCAGGGCGCCCGCAAGCGAAGCGTCGGCGGCTGGTGGATTGGCTCCTCAGCCAGACAATTCGCGCCAGCGGAGTAGTCTCTTCTGTTACAGGCGAACTAGCAGGGGAGAGTGAAGATGGCCAGCGTCGAGCAGCACGTCGAGGAAGAGATACTCCAGCCGAGCAGCCGCCAGCCAGATGCGGGCGAGTCCATCCCCGTCGAGAACCCCGCCACGGGCGAGATCATCGCCACTGTGCCCGACCTCAGCCCCGAGGCAGTGGCCGAGATGGCCGCCCGCGGCCGGGCCGCACAGGGCGAGTGGGAGGCCTACGGCTTCGACGGCCGCGCCCGTGTGCTCCTGCGCGCCCAGAAGTGGCTCATGGACAACTCAGAACGCGTCATCGAGACAATCGTCTCGGAGACCGGCAAGACCTACGAGGACGCCCAGCTGGCCGAGATCCTCTACGCGGGCAACGCCTTCGGCTTCTGGGCCAAGCAGGGTCCCGACTACCTCGCCGACGAGGCCGTCAAGTCCAGTCAGGTGCTCGTCAAGGGCAAGAAGCTGATCCTCCGCTACAAACCCCTCGGGCTGATCGGCGTGATCGGGCCGTGGAACTACCCCCTGACCAACTCCTTCGGCGACTGCATCCCCGCGCTGATGGCCGGCAACAGCGTGATCCTCAAGCCCTCCGAGGTCACCCCCCTGACGTCCCTGCTGCTGGCCGACGGCCTGCGCGAGTGTGGGCTGCCAGAGAGCGTCCTGCAGATCGCCACCGGCCGCGGCGCCACCGGCGCAGCGCTCATCGAGCATGTCGACATGATCATGTTCACAGGCTCCACCAGGACCGGCACCAAGGTCGCCGAAGCTGCCGCCCGGCGCCTCATCCCCGCCTCGCTCGAGCTTGGGGGCAAGGACCCCATGATCGTGCTCTCAGACGCCGACCTCGAGCGCGCGGCCAACTTCGCCACCTACTACTCCATGCAGAACGCCGGTCAGACGTGCATCTCAATCGAGCGCGTCTACGTCGAGGAGCCCGTATACGACGAGTTCGTGGCCAAAGTCAACGAGAAAGTCTCCGCCCTGCGCGTGGGCAAGCCCGAGGGCTTCGGCTCCGTGGAGGTCGGCGCCATCACCTTCCCACCGCAGCTCGACACCATCAAGGACCACGTAGCCGATGCGCTCCAGAGGGGCGCCCGTGTGCTCACCGGCGGCCAGGAGGCTCCAGGCGCTGGGCGCTTCTACGAGCCCACCGTGCTCGTCGACGTCGACCACACCATGAAGTGCATGACCGAGGAGACCTTCGGGCCCACCCTTCCCATCATGAAGGTCGCCGACGCCGATGAGGCCGTGCGTCTGGCCAACGACTCCCCCTACGGCCTCGGCGCCTCCGTCTTCTCCAAGGACACCGCCCGCGGCGAGGCCGTCGCCCGGCGTCTGCAGTCGGGGGCCGCCAACGTCAACGACGCCATGATCAACTACACAGTGCTCGAGCTGCCCATGGGCGGCGCCAAGGCCTCCGGTCTCGGCTCTCGCCACGGCGCCGGGGGAATCCGCAAGTACTGCTCCCAGCAGGCCATCGTCGTGACCAAGCTCGCCATGAAGAAGGAACTCTTCATGTACCCCTACAAGTCCCGCACCTCGCGCCTGCTCGGGGGCGTGTTCAAATTCATGTACGGCCGCGGCAAGCGAGCTTGAGCTAGGCCGCGGCCTCGTCCGCACGCAGGGGGACTCCCAGCAGGCGTTCGAGCTGGGGGATGGTGCTCGCTGCGTCGGTGTGGTGGACGGTGGCCATGCCAAGCTCCTCGGCGGGCGTGAGGTTGTGGGGCAGATCGTCCACGAACACGCACTCCTCGGCAGGCACGCCGGCGCGCTCGGCGCCGAGCTCATACATCCGCAGCGCCGGCTTGCGGATGCGCTCCTCACCCGAGATGACCACGCCGTCGAACAGCTCCTCGAACATGTCGTGGGGGTAGCGGTGCACGCCCCACGAGTTGGACACCAGGGCCGTGTGGATGCCGGCGGCGTGTGCGCGACGGACCGCATCGACCATCTCCACGTCGGGCTGCACGCCGGCAAACAGTCCGTCGACGAGGCCCTCCGACTCGATTTCCAGCAGCTCGGCGAACTCGACCTCGAACTGCTGCTCGTTCAACTGGCCCGTCTCCAGCGCGACCAGCAGCTCGCGCGCCGCAGGGTCGCGGCGGAAGATCCCCATCAGCGACGCCGGGTCGATGCCCGACTCCAGGCAGTAGGCGTGGAAGGAGGCGAACAGGTTGCTCGTCAGCACACCGCCCCAGTCGATCAAGAGCCCGCGGCGGAGCCTCGGCTCATCGCCCTGCTGCTCAGGCGCCATGGGCAACCTGCTGGGCTTGGCTCGCGAGCTCGAGCACGCCCTCGCCGAACTGCTTCAGGTAGGGATCGTCGGTGGTGCCGGCAATGGCGCGCTTGTAGTTGCCCTCCATGAACACCACGCTCTTCCACAGCGCCAGCGTCGTGTACCAGCGCACGTCGCTCATCGAGCGCCCCGAGCGCTCCTCGTAGCGGGCGATCAGCTCGGCGCGCGTGGGGAAGCCCTCGGCGCGCGTGACCTTGCCGAGGTGCTCGCGCAGCCCGTCCATCGGGTCTCCCGCCTCGCTCCACATCATGCACAGGTAGCCCACGTCGGCCAGCGGGTCGCCGATCGTGGCCATCTCCCAGTCGAGCACCGCCTCCAGCCGGGCAGGCGGATCGGCCGCGAACAGCGTGTTGCCGAGGCGATAGTCGCCGTGGACGATCGTGGCCTGGCCTGAGCTGGGCAGATGCTCGCCGAGCCAGCGACCGACCTCCTCCACGGCGGGGATCTCACGCGTCTTGTTCAGCTCCCACAACCCGCCAAAGCGGCGCAGCTGGCGCTCCAAGTAGCCCGTGGGCTTGCCAAAGCCCTCCAGTCCCGCCGCCCGCCAGTCGACCGCGTGGATCTCAACCAGCGAGTCGATCAGATCCTCGCCTATGCGCCGCCGCTGCTCAGGGTCGTCGAGGGGCTTGGGCACGCTCGAGACGATCACCTCGCCGGGGACCCTCTGCATCACGTAGAAGGGGGCGCCGATCACCTCCGGCTCGGGGCACACCGCCAACACATCGGGGACACGGGCGGGCGTGGGCTCGAGCGCTTGCAGCAGTCGTGCCTCGCGCAGCACGTCGTGGGCGCTCGGGGGGAGCGGAGGGCGGGGGGGACGGCGCAGCACCACCTCGGCGCCGGCGCGCTCGATCAGATACGTGACGTTGGAATGTCCCTCGCCGATTGGCGTCGCGCGGATCTCGCCCGCGCCGATGCCGTGCTCGTCCAGGAACGCCCGCAGCGGCTCGATCACGAGTAGTGGGGGGCGGCTGTTAGCCTCCCCGTCCGCCGGGGTCTGGACAATGTCGTCCGGTGCGATCGGAGCGCTCACTGCCCGAACCGTACAAAGACCGCAACCTTCTCTGCGCTGAGGTGTCTCTAGCGACTATGTCCAGAATCCGCAAACTTCTCCTCATCCTGTCCTCCTGCGCCATGCTGCTGGCCACCGCAGCCACCGGCCAGGCACTCGCCTCCCACAGCCAGACCACCTTCTTCGAGGGCTCTCAGGACCTGCTCGAAGCCAAGACCCGCCCCCAGGTGATCTCCCAGCTGCAGTCGCTGGGCGTCAAAGCGCTGCGCGTGGAGCTCAACTGGGCCGACGTCGCGCCCGGCGCCAACAGCGCAACCAAGCCGAGCTTCGAAGCGACCAACCCCGGCCTCTACGCATGGGGCGAATACGACGCTGTGATCGCTGAAGCCAATCGCCTGCACTGGCCGGTCCTGCTCACGGTCACCTCTCCCGTGCCGCGCTGGGCCACCTCGAACAAGACGGCTCCCTACATCACCCGTCCCGACGACAAAGACTTCCAGGAATTCATGACCGCGGTGGCCCGTCACTACGGCTCGAAGGTCTCCCTGTTCTCGATCTGGAACGAGCCCAACCATCCCGCCTTCCTGCTCCCGCAGTGGAACTCAAACGGGACGCCGGCCTCCCCGCGCATCTACCGCGGGCTCTACCAGGCCGGTTACGAAGGCCTCCAGGCCGGTGGCCTTGCACACCCGCGTGTGCTCTTCGGCGAGACGGCCCCCACCGGCTACGACAGCGTCAAGTCGCTCCTGCGCAAGGAAAGATCCAAAGCGCTGCTGCATGACGTGGCGCCCCTGGAGTTCTTCCGCGAAGCGCTGTGCCTGAACGCGCATTACAAGAAGGCCGGCTCCTGTGGCGAGCTGCAGATGACCGGTTATGCCCACCACGCCTACACGATCGCCGTCGCTCCCACCTACGTGCCACCGGAAAAGGACGACGTGATGATCGGTGCGCTCTCGCGCCTGTCAAACGCGCTCAACGCCGCTGCGCGCGCCCACGCCATCCCCGGCGGCGTCCCCATCTACCTCACCGAGTTCGGGGTCCAGAGCAAGCCCAACAAGCAGCTCGGCGTGTCGGTGGCCAAGCAGGCCGAATACGACGCCATGGCCGAGCACATCGCCTGGTCGAACCCGCGGGTGGCGGCGTTCTCCCAGTACCTGCTCAAAGACGATCCGACCGGCGGCGCACCCGGCGCGAGCGTCCATGGCGGCAGCGTCGGCTTCCAGACCGGTCTCGAGTACGTCAGCGGAGCGCGCAAGCCCCTCTACTTCGGCTGGCCGATCCCGCTGACCGTCTCCAAGCATGGCGGTAGCTACTCCCTGTGGGGGCTCGTGCGCCCGGCGACAGGTGCCACCAAGGTGACCGTCCTCGTGCGCGCCAAGGGATCGAAGAAGTACCGCACGTTGAAGACCGTTACGACCAACGCCAGCGGCTACTGGGCCTTCAGCTCGTCCACCCGCGGGCAGTACTGGCGCGTGCGCTGGGTCGGCCCCACGGGCGTGAAATACGAAGGTCCGCCAATCGGAGCGCACTGACGGGCAAGCTGAGCTCTGGCATCGCCCTACGATGAGACGATGCCAGAGCTGCCCGAGGTCGAGATCACCGCGCGTCTGCTCGGCGCGGCCCTCGAGGGTGCCCAGATCGAGTCCGTTCGCGCCCCGGGCATCAACGCCCTGAAGACCTTCCAGCCGCCGCTCTCGGCGCTCGAGGGGCAGCGGATAGCCGGCGTACGCCGACGCGGCAAGCATCTGATCCTCGACACCGATAGCGGCCTGACGCTGCTCATGCACCTGATGTCTGCGGGCAGGCTCCAGCTCTATGACAAGCCCGCCGGCCCGCGCGATCGCACCTCCCGCCTGCTCGTGCGCGTCGACGGCGAGCGCGAGCTGCGCCTGCGCGAGTTTGGCTCCAAGCAGGCAGCCTGGGTGAAGCTACTGTCCGCAGTCGAGCTCGAGCAGGACGAGGCGCTGGCCACGCTCGGCCCCGAAGCGTGGCCCGATCCGCCGCCCCTGGAAGAGCTGCTGAGCGCACCCCGCCCACTGCACACGCTGCTGCGAGACCAGCGCACGATCTCCGGCATCGGACGCTCGTGGGTGGACGAGATCCTGTGGCAGGCAATGCTCTCTCCCTACAAGCGCGGCGTCGACCTCGACGAGGGCGAGGCGGAGCGACTACGCGAGGCCGTCATCGAAACCCTCGGTGGGGCGATCGCTCACTACGAGGAGACCGTCAGCCTGCCCATCCCCGACAAGCTGCCGCTGCCGCTGCAGGTCCACCGCCACCAGGGCGAGCCGTGCCCGCGCTGTGCAACCACGCTCGAGGCCGTTCACTTCGAGGACTACGTGATCGCCTACTGCCCCACCTGTCAAACAGAGGGGCGTGTGCTCAAGGACCGGCGGCTCTCGCGGCTGTTGCGCTGAGCGCAAAGGCGAAGCGGACGCCCGTGAGCTCCTCGGATGTCTCCCACAGGCGGCGTGCGCTGTCGGGATCGCGCGCAGCCCGCGTGGGCGTGACGAGCTTGGGGTTGCCCCGCATTTCCCCGAGCCCGTCAGGGCCCACGAACGATCCGCCGGGGATGTCCGCCACGGCGGCGTACAGCGTCGGCTGGGCTCCCCGCTCGGCGCTCTGGGCGACCACGTGGTTGAGAAGCACCGAGCCCACGCGCTCGATGCGCGAAGGGGTGGCTGCGAACTGGAGGTTGGTGGCGGCGTAACCCGGATGCGCCGCCACGCTGAGCACGTCGGCCTCGGCTGTCCGCAGACGCCTGTCGAGCTCGAGCGCGAACAGCAGGTTCGCCAGCTTGGACTGCCCGTAGGCGGGCCAGCGCCGGTAGGAGCGCTCGTGCTGCAAGTCGTCGAAGTCGATACGCCCGATCTTGTGTGCCGTGCTGGAAACCGTGACCACACGCGAGCCCGCAGTCCCCAGGAGCGTGTCAAGCAGCAGGCCCGTGAGGGCGAAGTGGCCCAGATGGTTCGTGCCGAGCTGCAACTCGAAGCCGTCCACCGTCTTGCTGTAGGGCGCAGCCATCACGCCGGCGTTGTTGATCAGCAGATCGAGACGCTCGTGGGGGTAGCGCCCAGCAAAGTCTCGCACCGACTCCAACGAAGCGAGGTCGAGCTGTGCGACCTCCAGATCGGCTTCCGGAAGGGCCGTCCGGATCGAAGCGGCAGCCGACTCGCCCTTGGGGGTATTGCGGCAGGCCATGATCACGTGCGCCCCTGCTCGGGCGAGCTCGCGCGCGGCCTCCAGGCCGATCCCGCTGTTGGCGCCGGTGATGAGTGCGATGCGACCGTGCTGGTCGGGGATGTCGAGCTTGCTCGGAGCCATCTGAAGTCCCTTTCGAGGTTGCAGTAGCGGGGCATTATGACACTCACAATGCCAAATGACAAACAAGGTGCCAATTGGCACCGCAGATATACTTTTGTCATGACGACGGGCCTTCGCGAGCGCAACAAGCTGCGCCGCCGCGAGCAGATCACAGATGCAGCCCTGCGGCTGTTCGCCGAGCGTGGCTTCGACGGGGCGACAATCGACGAGATCGCCGACGCGGCAGAGGTCTCGCGACGCACCTTCTTCCGCTACTTCGCCCGCAAGGAGGATGTGCTCCTCGACTGGAAGCAGCGCACCGCCCAGGAACTGCGTGACGCGCTCGCCGTGCGACCCAGCCACGAGGCGCCCATCGACGCTGTCCATGGTGCGCTCGCAGCTGTTGCGGCCGACTACAGCGCGCGTCCCGATCTGACCCTCGGGCTCATACGCCTGTTCGAGTCAGGACCCACGCTCGCGCCCGGCTCCGACTACCACGCCTGGGACGAGGTGCTGACCGAGGGGCTGGCAGTGCGCCTGGGGGTGGACCCCACCCGCGATCCCCGGCCGCGCCTGATCGCCAACGTCGGCTTCGCCGTCCTGAGCGCCACGATTCAAAGCTGGGGTGCACGAGGTGGAAGGGACGACCTGCTGGGAGAGTTGGAGCAGGGCTTTGCCGCACTGCGCGAGGCGACTGCCAGTACCGGCTCTGCATCTAGCGCTCTAGCCTTGGCCCCGCACGGCTGAGACGTTCAGGCGAACGTAGTCCAGAGGCGGGCGCACGTCGGCCGTCACCATGTTGGCAAACGCCTCACGCTGGTCCTCAGGCAAGCGATCCAGGTGGGCAGCGAGGATCGACGTGCGCACGAACGCAGCGACATCCTGTGGGTGGGTGGGGCGCTCTTGCAGCCAGCAGCGCTCCTCGACGAACCCCGCCTCGCGCAGACGCTGCTGGGTTTCCTCTGGGCCTGCAAACTCCCAGGGGGACCAGCCAAGCAGCTGCGGAGCGACCTCGCGAGCGGCCGCGTCGATGACTTCGCGAACACCCGCGATGTTGCCTTGGCCACCGCATTGGACCTCGAGCCTGCCACCGGCACTCAGGGCGTGGGCCAGTCGCTTCCACAGACGATCATGGTCGGTGACCCAGTGCAGGGTCGCCGTGGAGAAGATGACGTCGACCGGCTCGCTGAGGTCGAGCTCGAGCGCGTCTTGGCACCAGACCTGCGCGCGCTCGCCAAGCCGCTGGCGTGCCAGCTTGACCATCTCCGGTGAGGCGTCGATGGCAAGCACGCGACCTCTCGGCACGAGCTCCAGCAGACTCTCTGTGACTCGCCCAGTTCCGCAGCCGACATCCAGGACCGTGGCGTCCTCCGAGACGCCCTCCAGTCGCGCGAGCACGTCGAGAGCCCAGGCTTGCTGCGGCTGGCTGGTCCTGTCATACGTGGTCGCATCCCAAGGGGTACCCACGCGTCTCGACGCTATCAGGCGAAGTCATCGCGTCATGCATGCAAGAGGCTCAGCGTGTTTTCACCGTCGTCTACGAAGTAGATGCCCTTGCCTTCGGGGGCTAGCACCAGACCAAACAGCGATCCTGCCCCGGTCTTCTTATCGGCTGTTCGCACGGCTATTTGTTGACCGGCGGGTGTGGTTTCGACCATGTTCCCGTCACCACCGTTGCTCGTGATTATGTTGCCGTTCGGTGCGAGCACCATGCCGAGTGGTTCCTTGAGGTGGCCGCCTTCGGTGAGGACAGCCCCGCCTTTTGCGGCCGCGGTCGTGCGCGTCTTCGCTTCGGATATGGCGAGGATCTTGCTGTCTTCCGTCGAGGCGACATACAGCGTCCCGTTGGAGGCGAGTGCGAGCCCGGTCGGGCCGAGCACGAGGGCTTCCGCTGAATCGATCCAGGGGATGCCCTTGGCGATCACCGTTTCGCTCAGCACCTTCGGCGTCTGTCCTTCGCCGGATTCCAGTTCGATCCGCAGCACGGTCGAGTTGTCGATCGTTTTGATGCCCTTCGCGGCACCGCCATTGAGCGCGTTGCTGACGAACAGGCTGGTCTTGGAGCCTTCGCTCTCAGCGGTCGAGTCCCACGGGCCCTGGATGTCCTTGCTGGCGATCGTCTCGACAGGCTTGCCTTCGCTGTCGAGCACGATCAAGCAGCCGTACTTGGCGGTCGCCGTCTTGCCGTTGGTCGTTGGCAGGCTGCCCACGACGACGTAGCCGCCCGGCAGGATGTTCAGTGCCGTCGTCAGCCCGACGCCGCCCGGACATGGGCCGGGAAGCCTCTTGGGATCGATCGCCGCAAACAGCGAGACCTTCCCGGTGGGGCTGATCTGCACGATCGTCTTGCCGGTGCCCTGACCGGTTTCCTTCGCGGTTTCCTTGGCGTTGAAGTTGCTGATCAGCATCTCACCCGCACGGAGCTTGCCCACGCTGGTGGGCACCGTTGCGATGCCGTACGGATTCACATCGCCGTTGGCGGGGACCGTCGAGGCGAGGTTGCTCACGGCCTTCAGATTCGCCAGAAAAGGAGAAGAGCCGGCGCTCGAGGTCGTGGGGACACTCGCCGCGGCCGTCGTCGAGCTCGAACTGCCCGATTTGCTGGAGCTGCCGCATCCAGCGAGTGCAAGGGCTACACCTGCAAGAGCGAGAACTGAGGATCTTGGCACGGGAGTGTTCTCCTGTAGTTCGGTATCGGGGAGAGGCAGCTTGCGCTCACCGGGAGAGCATTCCGCTCCCCACGGCTTCGGCCGCCCTCGGCACACAGCTTTCTCGTGCGCCACCTGCATGGACTCCACGCCCGCAGGATCCTTCCCCATCGGCTGTGCGCCGCGCGACTGCCGCCGAGCGAGGTCCGTCGGGCGCGGGTCAGACGGGGGTGAGCTTGGATGTGGCGCTGCTCGTGTCGAGAAGACCCGGTCGGGACTCGCGCCGTTCGATAAGCATCGCCGTGAGCTGCTCCGGTGGCTGTGGTCGCGAGATCAAGTAACCCTGCGTGGTGTCGCAGCCGAGCGCGGTGAGGTGGTGCAGGACTACTTCCGTCTCGATGCCCTCGGCGACGACATCGAGTCCAAGGTTGCGAGCCAGGTCGATTGTCGAGCGGACGATTGACTCAGAGCGTGGGTCATCGAGCCGACGCGAAGCTCGAGCGACGATGCAATAGAGGATCGACCAAAGGAGTGCCAGCCCAATTGCAATCAGCAGAGCGATCATTCGCTTGTTGCGCGTGAGAGCCCCCGCGATCGGCCGGTAGCTCAGATAGATCTCAAACACCCCGGCCGGCGGCCCAGAGGCCGCGGAGCGCAGCGGCACATACACCTCTACGAGTTGACCCAGCCCAACCTCGCTGGCAGTCTCCGTTGGCCTGCTGGGATTCACCACCTCCGCATCGTTGGGGCGCCCCGCCAAAGCGTTCGACAAATCCTCGCTCGGAGCGAGCGTGCGACCAATCAGGCTGTGATCGTCGGAGTAGATCACCTGGTCCTTCGTGTTCCAGATCTTGATCCGCGCGAGATCCTGCGTCACCGACCGCGCCTGCAGCTGATCATCCAGGCTCCGCACACCCGCCGCACTCAAGCCATGGTGCAAGTCGCGGGGTGTGAGCCGGGGCTGAATCCCGATGCGGGCAATCAGCTGCGCCGACTGATCGGCATCACTCAAGGCGCGGGAGACAACCTGCGCCTGAAGTACCCGCGCGAGAACGAACCCCAGCGCAACAATCGGGACAAGGCTCAAAAGCGCCACCTGCCGCGTCAGCGTCACGCCCCGCAGCGGCCCCCAGACCTATCGCGCAGACGCATAGCTCCTCATCGACCGCTCTGGCCGGTCTCCTCAAGCCTGACAGCCGGGTACCGGACACACTTCGGGGCCCGTCGGCGCAGCAGCTGAGCGGCGTGGTCGACAGGCATGGCGATCATATAAGGAGCTTTAGGGTCCTCCAGACTCTCTAAAGCATTGACGTTATAGCTTTAGAGACGCTAGGGTTGGCTTGTGGAGTTGGCTGACTACGCATCGACCCTCTTTGGTGAGCCACGTCGCATGCCCGGACGCCATGGTTACGTGGCCTACTTCCCGGCGTCGATCCCACGCACGATTGATCTGCCTGCGGCGACGGTAAAGCTCCTCGCGGACGCGGAGGCGTCCTTGGGCCGGCTTGCGGGTGTGGGGCAGTTGGTGCCCAACCCTCATCTGCTGATTCGGCCGTACCTGCTGCGGGAGGCGCTTTCCTCGACGCGTATAGAGGGCACTCAGGCGTCACTGGCTGATGTCTTCGAGATCGAGGCGAGCGGTGAAGCCCCGAACGCGGACGTTGAGGAGGTGCTCAACTACATCGAGGCTCTCGAATGGGGGCTCAGCCAGATTGGCAAGTTGCCGCTTGGTGTCCGTCTCATACGCGAGATGCATCGGAGGCTGCTCTCGGGTGTGCGCGGCCGTGAGCAAATGCCTGGCGAGTTCCGCACCACACAGAACTGGGTTGGAGCCAGAGGATCGACCATCGAGACCGCTCGCTTCGTACCTCCACCGCCTACAGAGCTACCCAATCTCTTGGCTGATTGGGAGCGCTACGCGCACGAGGACGCGGAGATCCCAGTGCTGATTCAGAACGCGCTGCTTCACTACCAGTTTGAGACCCTCCATCCGTTCCTCGACGGCAATGGGCGGATCGGCCGCCTGCTCTCCGTCTTCCTGCTGGTCGCGCATGGCCGTCTCCCGGCGCCACTGCTCTACCTGAGCGCGTATCTCGAGCGCGACCGTTCCCGTTACTACGAGGCGCTTCAGACAGTCCGCGAGTACGGTAATCCGTTGCCTTGGGTCGAGCTCTTCCTGACTGCCGTGTACTCGCAGGCAGCGGATGCGGTACTACGGGCGCAGCGTATCGTCGAGCTGCGCGAGCGCTATCGCCTGGCTGCGTCGGTGATCACGTCGAGCAACGCTATGACGTTGGTCGACCTGGTATGCGAGACGCCGATCGTCTCCTCGCGCGCGGTTGAGGCCAGGCTGGGCGTGACCCGCCCGACAGCACTGAAGCTACTGCGCCAGCTAGAAGACGTTGGTGTGCTTCTGGAGGGACGCTCCGGTCCACGGGGGCAGCGCCGATATCTTGCGCGGGAGCTCATGGCCGCCGTGAGCGAGGAAGGCTGAGAGGGCTCAGAATCAGGTGTCGAGTCGGAGTCGAGGTTGCGTAGGCAAGCGTCCTTTCTCTTGGGTCTGGCTCCGAGCCCAATCGGATAGGCGGCCCGAAAGGCCAACAAAGAGCAGAGCCGAGCACGCAAGCATGACGCTAGGATCGGCTCCATGATCGAGCAAGGAGACATAGCCCCAGACTTCGAGGTTCCCGACCAGGACGGCCGCGCCGTCAAACTGTCCGACTTCCACGGTCAGCCCGTGGTCGTCTACTTCTACCCCAAGGCCGACACGCCAGGGTGCACCACGCAGGCCTGTGGCGTGCGCGACCGCCAAGCCGACTACGCCGATGTGGGTGCGCCGGTGCTCGGGATCTCCCCCGACCCTGTCGCCAAGGTCAAGAAATTTCACGAGAAGTACGACCTGAACTTCCCCCTGCTAGCCGACGAGGATCACGCCGTGGCTGAGTCCTATGGCGTGTGGGCAGAGAAGTCGATGTACGGGAAAACCTATTGGGGTGTGCTCCGGACGACGTTTGTCATCGACTCAGACGGGCGGGTCGCCGAGGTGCTCGAGAAGGTCAAGCCGGCCACGCACGACGAGAACGTGCTCGCGGCGCTGAGGACGGCGAGTCCCCCGACCGTCTGAGCTCAGCCCTGGCTTCGTAAGCGGGGCGCTCAGGCCTCCGCGGCGATGGCAAACCGCGGGGGCGCGGCCCTGTTGATCTGCAGATCGCGTCTCGGCCCGTCGAACTCGGGGAGCACCTCAGACCACGACGGTGAGCTCCGCAGCAGCGAGGCCGAGTCCGGAAGCGAGGGGTGCTGGATCAGATGACCACGGATGTCTTCCGGGAGCGAGCTCCAGTCCGGTGCGAAGGTGAACAGGAGCGCATCCCGTCGGAACTCGCTCGAGTTCGCATGCGTGCCGTGAAGCAGGCGATAGTCGAGCAACGCCGCATCGCCAGATCCCAATGTGAGCGTCACGTCCCCCGACTTGGCTGACATCGCAGGATGATGCTCCGAGAGCTCGCGAGTCCCATCCCCGTGGGCCTCGGGCAGCAGCGCGTGCAGCTTGACGCTGCGTCGGTGCGATTCCGGCAGCACTCGCAGCGCCCCATTTGAGGGAGTGGTCTCATCCAGGTAGCAGAGCAGAGCGACCTGCGGCGCGCGAGCCCCATAGGTCACCGGGTGATCCCAGCACCACCAGTCCTGGTGCCACCACAACGCTCCGCTGCCCGCCTCCTTCACGCTGATGTACGCCGAGATCCAGCGAAGATCGCTGGCATCGCAGGCCTCGGCCACGCGCCGAACTCGATCGGGCGACCCCAGGATCGCCTCCACCAGAGGGTTGCTCCAAGCCAGTGGCGCGAGGGTGTTGTGCGGACGCTCGCAGCCCGGCGGGAGGGGGGCGGAAAGCGTGGCTTCGACGGCGGCTCGCACCGGCTCGATCTCGCTCCCGTCGAGAAGCTGCTCCAGGACCGTGTAGCCGTCGGTGGCGAACCGGGTAGTCGAGGGGCTGGTGGCGTGCTGGGGCACGGGAGCAAGCCTAGCCACGGCACCGTGCTCGCGCCTCGCAAGCACCTAGCTGGCGTTGCGCTTGACCTCCTGCACCTGCCACCCGTTGCCGTCGGGGTCCTTGAAGCCAAAGAACGAGTTGTAGTCGCGGCGGTCTGGATCCGGTCCGGGCATCTGGCCGCCATCGCTGAAGTGGTAGAGCTCGGTGACCTCCACTCCTCGCTCTTGCAGCTCGCTGCGCGCCACGTCGACGTCGGTGACGATGAGGTGCAGTCCGAGGATCTTGCCGGCGCGTTCGGGTTGCTTCATCACCGCAATCGCGCAGTCCGAGCCGCTGGGCACGAGCTGCACGACGCGGAAGTCCTCGCCGGCACTGTGGTCGACGATCAGATCGAACCCGACCTGATCAAGGTAGAAAGACTTCGACCGGTCCACGTCAGTGGCGGGGACGACGATCAGCTCTAGTTTCCAATCCATGAAGTGCCTCCGTTGATTGTGCATTTTCAATGCGTTGTGTCTACAACAGCGCAGCGCAGCAAATCTCATCGGTGGGCTCGTCGGGACGCGGTCCACTTCAGCTCACGCCGCCCGCTAGGCTTCGTTCATGGACTCCGCAACCGCTGGTGAGCTCGTAACGATCGCCGGTGAGGGGCCGTCGCTCGATGGCATCGTGTTCGACATGCCCAGTCGGACCAAGGTTCGGTTGGCGGTCATGGACGCCCGCAGAGGACCCGTGTTTCGCACGGTGCACCCGAAGACGTTGACCGCAAGGGCCGAGGCTGGACCCGACGACCGTGCGCTGCAGCTCCTGATGCGCCGAACGCCATCTCCAAAACGTGGCGCGGCGGGCGGCGGGGTCGCAGCGGGCCATGGGCGATCCGGCCACGCCCGTGGCGCTTCGCACCGCACCACCGGCAAGTAGTAGCTCCGCTTCTCAGGTGTGGGCAATTGCTCTCCGGCGAGTCGCGATGAGTTAGCCGGTCCAACGCCGTCTCAAGTCTCAAGCAAGCGAAGGAGACCGCGAGATGGAGAGCAGTCCGAAGGTCCAGCAGCGTGACGCCCAGCCCTATCTCGCCATCCATCGGCACGTCACGGGCGAGATGGCGGCCACCGTCGACGATGCGTTCCCAGAGCTGTTCTCATGGTTGCGTGCGCACGGCTTCGAACCCAGCGGGCCGCCCTTCATTCGCTTTCTCGTCGTCGACGAGGAGGGGGAGCCGCTCGAGCTGGAGGTGGCGGCTCCAGTCGCCAAGCGAGCCGAGGGCGATCATGAGGTGCGGGCCGGGGCGCTCCCTGCGGGACGGTATGCCACCTACCTGCACGTCGGTCCCTGCCTCAGCTCTGGCGAGCCCGATCTGGGAGCGGCGCGGACCACCATGGTGAAGCGGGCGGCAAGGCGCGGATCCCGCCGGCAAGGGGCGAATGCACGCAGCGGATCGGTGCTCGGCTGCTATGTCGAGCACCAGCGGCTGGGGCCGGTGGAGGAGGCAGAACTTGCCCTGTGGGAGACAGAGCTCGCCTGCCTCATCGAGGCCGGCTGAGCACTCATAGTGAGGGCGCAGCCGCGGCTGGCTATCCTCCCGCGCGATGGCAAGCGCGGCTACCGAGGGTTCCGGCGATCAGAACTGGCGCTTGGAGGTAGAGCTTCCCGCTGGGGGAGATCGCAGCCTCCTGCATGAGCTGGTCGAGCATCTGCGCGGGGAGCGGGACCTCCTCGAGGAGATCGAGACGGCGGCGCCCCACGAGGTCGTCATCACCCATGACGGCAAGCTGCTCTTCGCCTATGCCCTCACCAGAGTCGCGCTGGACGGGGCCCGCCAGATGATCGAGGCGAGGCTGTCGCTCGACGGCATCGTGCCGGTGAGCGTTCGGGTGAGCCATTGGGAGGATGAGCACGATCGCTGGCAGCAGCTCGAGCCTCCGCCCACGGGCGAGGAGAAGCAGCGGGAGGATGAAGCCGACCGCCAGGACGATGAGGTGCAGACACGCACGCTGGTAGCTACCTCGGGCAGGATGATTCGCTCGGAATTCGAGCAGACGATGAGCACCTGGGCGCAGGAGCTCGGCCTGCAATGCAAGCTCGTCGAGCATTCCCACCTGTTGAGCACGCAGGTCGCCTTCACAGTCACCGGTCACAGGCGCAAGCTCGACGAGTTCGCAGCGGGCCTACGCGCGGAGGGCTGGGCGACCTTCCGCACCGAGACCGCAGTGATGACGAGCCCGCTCTAATCGGCGAGGGGGCGCGTCATCCCCCCGACGAGCATCCCCGACCCGAGGTGCGCGCCGAGCACTGGCCCCACCTCCGTGCAGAACAAGGGCTCGGTCCCGAACAACGCTGTCCCGGCTGCTACGAGCTGCTCGGCATCGGTTGCCGACTGGGCGTGCTGGATGACCCAGTCGGTGGCGTCACGCTCGTGCAGCTCCTCTAGGTAGGCGACCATGCGCTCGAACGCGCGGCGGTGTGTGCGTACGCGTCCCACCGGAGCTATCTCCGTGCCGAACGTGAGGATCGGCTTGACCTTCAGGGCGGTGCCGAGCATTGCCTGCGCAGCGCCGATTCGCCCGCCGCGGCGCAGGAACTCGAGCGTATCCAGGCAGAACCAGATGTCGAGCGTCTTGCGACCCTCGCGCACGGCCTCCGCCACGCTCGCCAGCGAGCCGCCTCGTGCCGCCACATCGGCGGCCAGGAGCACCAGGCAGCCGAGGCCGCCTGCTCCAGTTTGGCTGTCGATCACCTCCACCTTGCCTGGCTGTCCCTCCTCCAACAGGATCCGCGCAGCTTCGCTTGCGCTCTCGCACGTGCCCGACAGTCCCCCGGCTATGTGCACCGAGGCCACATCGCGCCCTTCGCTCACCAGTGGCCGGTAGCAGGCGAGGAAGTCCCCCACCGACGGCTGTGAGGTCGTGGGCAGTTGCGGCGAGGCGTGCAGGCGAGCGTAGAAGGCGTCGAGGTCCACGTACTCGTGCTCCGGCCGCAGCTCGCCCTCCCAGCCCACGTACAGGCTGACCTGGCGTATGTCCCAGCGCTCGATCAGAGCATTCGGGAGGTAGGGCGTGCTGTCGGTGACGACGGCAACGCGGCTCGGCCTCAGCGGATTGTCCTCGGGTCTCTCAGCGTTCACGCGCCGGTAGCCTACGGCCCCCGGACGCCGCGCGCCTCTCGGGCGTAAACACGGGAGGGATCTAGCGAATCAGGGGGTCCATGCGTGCGGCCGTGATCGTCTCGCGCAGCGTGTGCAGGGCATCGTGGCGCGGGCGCCAGCGAAGCTCGCGACGGGCCTTGCTCGTGCTCATGATCACGGGCTCGCGAAACGCCGCTATCCACTGGGCCTGGGCCGGGAGGAACCCCAGCCGTCCCACCGCCTCAGCCACCGCATCCACGGCGAGCTCGGGTACCGGGATCGAGTACCAGCCGAGCTCCTCGGCCAGCAGCTTGACCGTCAGCTGTCCCGGTCCGGCCAGGTTGTAAACGCCGGGCTTGCCCCGGCCGAGCACTCCGGCCCGCATCGCGCTGGCCACATCGTCGTGATGCACGAGCTGGAAGGGCACGCCCGGATCGGGCAGCACCGGCCTGAGAATCGGCACGCCGTCGAGCAGGCTCAGGACCGGACCCGGAAGACGCTCTGAGATCTGGGTGTATGGCAGCGAGTCGATCAGCAGCGGCGCCTGTGGCCCGGCCACGATGCAGGGCCTGAACACATAGGCCGCCGTGCGGCTGCCGTGGAGCGTGTCCGAGAGCAGTTCCTCGACCTCGGCCTTCTGCGCCGAGTAGTAGTGGGCGGCCGTGCCACGAGCGGGAACGTCCTCCGTCAGCGGCTGCGGGTTCTCGCTGTGAAAGCCGTAGGCGGCGACCGAGGAGGCATACACGAGCCGCTTCACCCCGGCGTCCACCGCCGCTTCGAACACGTTGCGCGAACCGCTCAGGTTCACACGGCGGCTCTCCTTGGCGCCGCCCATGATCATGAAGGCGAGGTGGACCACCACGTCGGCCTCTTCCACCAGGGACGCGACGCGTCTGCGGTTGAGCACATCGCCGCGCCTGTAGCTCACCTTCTTCCAGCCCTTCGACGCGGGGTCGAAGGGGCGGCGCGCCATGCCGATGATGTGGCTCACCTCACGCGAGCGCTCGAGCGCGCCCACCACCGCCTGGCCGATCTCGCCCGTGGGCCCGGTCACTGCCACGGTCAGCCCTTTGGCGCTCATCGCACGTCCCTCCATGTGTTCGTTCTAGCGCATAGGCGATAGCGTCTGGCCCGATGTACGGTCGTCTCGCGGGCGCACTGCTCATTCCGCTCGCCCTGATCCTCGATGCGACGCACGCGCGCATGGCGCTCGCGCAGGCATGGCCGCCGTTCGTGCTCGTCGCAGGCCTGTTGCTGATCGGGCTGGTTGCCGGGCGCGACGGCCTGTTCGACGCGGCAGCTGCGCGCCTCGAGCGCGTCTCCGGTCCACCCGTGGTGCTGCTGCTCGCCTGCTTTGCCCTCGTCGCGGTGGTAACAGCCCTGCTCAACCTCGACACGTCGGTCGTGTTCCTCACGCCCGTGCTCGTAAAGACCGCCCGCCGACGGGGAGTCGAGGAGCTGCCCTACCTATACGGGAGCATATTCATGGCCAACGCCTCGTCGTTGTTCCTGCCCGGGTCCAATCTCACGAACCTGCTCGTTCTCTCCAACCGCCATGTCTCGGGCGGGACGTTCTTCACGCAGATGCTCGCCATGGCGCTCGCCGCCACCGGGATCACCGCCGCGGGCCTTGTGCTGATCCACAGGCGTAGCTTGCGTGCTCTTGGAGACCCGGTGCGTGAGAGTGCCACACCGGTGCATCTCGGGCTCGGCTTCTGGGGTGCTCTGGCAGCCGCAGTGCTGATCGTACTGTTGCGAAACGCCGCCCTGCCCGTGCTCGGCATCGGCGTCTCACTGCTCGTCGTTCGCGCCGCGCAGCGGCGGATGTCGCCGAGGGAGACGATCTCGTGGCTAGGCATCCCCGTGCTGGTGAGCCTGTTCGGGCTCTCGGTGGCGCTTGGGACCCTGGCGCGGGCAAGCGCCTTCCCGGCGGATCTCATGCACTCGGCCGGCGCGCCCGTGACAGCGCTCGTGTCAGCACTGGCCACGGTGCTCGTCAACAACCTGCCGGCGGCAGTGCTGCTGTCATCCGGCTCGCATCTGCACACGAGCGCTCTGCTCCTCGGTTTGAACGTAGGACCCAACCTGGCCGTGACCGGCTCGCTGGCCGTCCTGCTGTGGTGGCGCGCCGCCTGCGCCATCGACGCCAAGCCCTCGGTGCTCGCCTACTCGCGCCAAGGACTGCTGCTGGCTCCGCTGGCACTGGCCGGGGCGCTCGTGCTCGGTGGCTCCTGAGCGGGAGCCTTGGCCTCAGCGATCCCCCGCCTGCCAGGAGACATCCCCGTACGCTTGATGGCGTGCCCGCGCTCCCCGCCTCAGCCTCGATCGGCCAGAGCATCAGCTCGTTCTTCAGCGCCGTCGGGCAATTCTTCACCGACCTGGCCGCAGTGCACTGGCCCGCGCTGTTGCTCGGACTGGTGTTCTTCGGCTTGAACCTGACCATCCGCTCGAGGGCCTTCTTCCACAGTCTGCGTGCCGCCTATCCGGCCGTCAGCTTCCAGTGGCGTCGAGTCTGGGGCGCCTACTTCGCGGCGGTCGGCTTCAACAACGTGGTGCCCGCACGCGGGGGGGATGTGATCAAGCTGTTCCTCACGCGCTCCTCGATCCCCGGATCGCGCTATCCGACGGTGGCCGCGGCCTTCTTCGTCGAGTCCGTGTTCGACGCCTGCGTAGGGGTCCTCGTCCTGATCTTTGCCTTCACCCAGGGCGTCTTCCCCAAGCCGCCCGACTTCTCCAAACTGAGCTCCTTCGACATCTCCTACCTGGCCGAGCACTTCCGCCTGACGCTGTTCTTGATCACCGCTCTCGGTGTTCTCGGGCTCGTTGCCTTCGCGGCGCTGTCCGTTCGCGTCAAGGCCTTCTGGTCGCGTGTTCGCCAGGGCGTCACGATCCTCAGCGATCGCCGCCGCTATCTGCGCGAGGTCGCTTCGCTGCAAGTGGTGGCTTGGCTGTGCCGCTTCACCGCCTTCTGGTTCCTGCTCGACGCATTCCGGGTCGGCGGCTCGGTCGAAAACGTGCTCTTGGTCTTTGCCGTCAACCAGGTCGCCGGCGCGGTCCCGTTCACCCCCGGTGGCGCCGGGGTGCAGCAGGCACTGCTCGTCAAGGTGTTCTCCTCCAAGGGCTCGTCCGCCGTGATCGCCGCGTACTCGGTCGGTCAGCAGATCGCTATCGCGGCCTTCACCGCACTCACCGGCCTGGCCGCGGTTGTGTTCATCTTTCGCTTTCGCTCCTTCAAGGAGGTCCTCTACGCGGGCCGCGCCTCACGTGAGGCCGAGCGAGAAGCAGAGCGGGAGGGAGTCATCTCCTACGATGACGAGCCGCCGGCGCCCGCGGGCCCGCGCGGGGCCCGCGCCCGCTACTGAAGGCCCTCGCGCGCCTCGCGCACGAGGGCAACTGCCTCAGGGAACACCCGTGCGATCACCGTGCGGATCTGCTCCGCCTGCGCCTCAGCGTTCCCCTGCACGTTCACGCGGTTGACCGCTGCCACGGTCATGTCCACCGCGAGCTTGATCGCATTGTCCGCCCAGGCCAGGCGCTGGTTGCCCTGGACCTGTTCAGCGAACTCCGCCAGGCGACGCTGGAGCTCCTCCGGATCTCCGAACATGTCTCCGAGTCCGCCGCTCTCCATGCTCGCATCATAGACTGCCCTGCTCATGGCCTCCGCAGGCGATATCTCCCAGCAGGTCGAGCGCGAGTCTGCACGTCGCGCACGGCTGGTCGTTCCCGCCTTTGCCGGCGGCGTGCTGTACCTGCTGAGCGCGATCATCATCTCCGGAACGCTCAAAGGCGCGCCCACGGTAGGCCTGCTGCAGGGCCTCGCGCCGGCGCTCGAGGGAGAAGCCGAACCGACCGTCAGCCCGCGCGCGGCCGAGGTCAAATTCATCAGCCACAACGCCTTCCCGCTGCTCAGCGGGAGCGTGCTGGCAGCACTCGCCGTCGGTGCGCTCACGCTCGTACTGCTGCTGCTGCTCGATGCCACTCGCTTCAGGCGGCCGGAGACATGGTCTGCGACCTATCCGCTGGTGCTCTACGGCGGAATCGCCGTCGCGCTCGTCAGCCTCGGCCATCAGATCGTGAGCGCCATCGAGACGCACAACTTCGCCGTCGGGCACGACTTCAGCGGACACGCTGTCGATCTGGCTTTGACCAAGGGAACGGCCAACGAGATCGTCGACTACATCGACCTGCTCGCCGGCCTGGCATTCGCTGCCGGGATCGTGGGCCTGATGGTCAACGCGATCCGCACCGGTCTGCTCCCCCGTTGGATGGGCATCCTCGGGATGTTCACCGCGCTGCTCATCTTCTTGCCCATAGGCGGGGCAGAGCTGCAGGTGGTGCCGGCGTTCTGGCTGGTGATGATGGGAATCCTCTACCTGGGCCGTTGGCCCAACGCCGATCCTCCGGCCTGGCTCGCGGGCGAAGCGCGTCCATGGCCATCGCGAGCTCGCCGCGGCGTCGCCGCACCGGCCGCGGCCGAGGCAGTGCCTGCTCCAGCGCCACCCCCGCTCAGCTCCTCGCGTAGGCGACGCAAGCGCTCCGGCAACAGCTGAGCAGCGGCCGGCTTCCGACCGGGAGTAAAGGATGATTAGCACCCGTTCCGAGCGGGAAAAGAACATCTGAGAGGAACCCACGATCTCGTGCAACTGCGGCTCGTCGGTTTCCTGCAGCGAGGGATAAAAGGGTTACATCGCCCCTGTGGGGGCGACCAAAGGAGGCTTCCATGGAGGCAGCGACAATAGGGCGCACGCGTCGCGAAGACCCTGCGCGCGCCGACGGAGTGGCACCGAGCGTTGGCTGGAAACCGGCGGACCCGGGTCCCTTGGGCCTGGCCGGGTTCGCGATGACGACCTTCGTGCTCTCGATGTTCAACTCGAATCTGGTGAACGCCAAGGGTACGCCCGTGGTGCTCGGCCTGGCGCTTGCATACGGCGGGATCGTCCAGCTCGTTGCCGGGCTGTGGGAGTTCCGTACGGGTAACACTTTTGGAGCAGTCGCCTTCTGCTCCTTCGGGGCGTTTTGGCTCTCCTTCTGGGCGCTGAACGTCTTCTACGTCAAGCAGGTCGGCGGCAACGCGGGCCATGCCGTGGGGGTGTTCCTGTGGGCCTGGGCGATCTTCACCGCATACATGACCGTTGCCGCGCTGAGGGTGAGTGGAGCGGTGCTGCTCGTGTTCGTGCTCCTGACCGCCACCTTCATCCTGCTGGCCATCGGCGCCTCGGGCGCCAACAAGTCAGCTACCGAATGGGGCGGCTACGTGGGCCTGGCGACAGCTGCAGCCGCCTGGTACGCGTCATTTGCAGCAGTGACCAACTCCACCTTCGGGCGCACCGTGCTGCCGGTGTTCCCGCTCAGCGGACGGTGAGCGGGTCGCCTCGGCGATGTCATGGTGGGAGAATCGCCTGGAGCGCAGCTGCCGCGACGATCGAGCCTGAGGAGAGTGAGCGATGAGCGACACGAACACAGTGAGCGGCGGAGAGCTCGACGCAGAGCTTGCAGCCCTGCTCGACGTCGAGACCTTCAAGCCGCCGGCAGACTTCGTCGAGCATGCGCTGCTGAAGGACCCGGCCATCTACGAACAGGCGGCTAGGGACCCGCAGGCGTGGTGGGCGGCTCAGGCGCAGGAGCTCGAGTGGTTTCAGAAGTGGAGCCGGGTGCTGGACGATGACGACCCGCCCTTCTACAAGTGGTTCACGGGCGGCTCGCTCAACGTCTCCTACAACTGCCTGGACCGCCACGTGATCGCGGGTCGCGGCGAGCGTGTCGCCTTCCACTGGCGCGGCGAGGACGGCGAAGAGCGCGACCTCACCTACGCGCAGCTGCTCGCCGACGTCGAACGCTTCGCCAGCGCGCTGAAGGGTCTGGGCGTGAAGGCGGGCGACGTGGTCGGCATCTACCTGCCGATGATCCCCGAGGTCGTGGTGGCGATGCTCGCCTGTGCTCGCATCGGTGCGCCCCACAACGTCGTCTTCGGCGGCTTCTCCGCCGAGGCCGTGCGCGAGCGCATGGAGTTCTCCGAGGCCAAGGTCTTGATCACAGTCGATGGGGCGGCCCGCAAGGGCAAGACGGCCGCCGTCAAGGATCGCGTGGACGAGGTCATGGGCGACCTCGGGACGCTCGAGAAGATCGTCGTCGTCAAGAGCAAGGGCACCCCCTGTGAGATGAAGGAGGGGCGCGACGTCTTCTACGAGGACATCCTCGCCGCTGCCGACCCCGCATGTCCTGCCGAGCCACTCGACGCCGAGCACCCGCTGTTCATCCTCTACACCTCCGGCTCGACCGCCAAGCCCAAGGGGATCCTGCACACCACCGGTGGCTACCTGACAGGAGTCTCGGCGACCCACCGCTACGTCTTCGATCTCGAGCCAGACACGGACGTGTACTGGTGCGCAGCCGATGTCGGCTGGATCACCGGCCACTCATACATCGTCTATGGACCGCTGTGCAACGGCGCCACGTCTGTCATGTGGGAGGGCGCGCCGGACTACCCCAACAAGGGAATCTGGTGGGAGATCGTCGAGCGCTACGGCGTCACGATCCTCTACTGCGCCCCCACCGCCATCCGCGCCTGCATCAAGTGGGGCGCAGAGTGGCCGAACAAGCACGACCTGAGCACCCTGCGCCTGCTCGGCTCGGTCGGCGAGCCGATCAACCCCAAGGCGTGGCTGTGGTACCACAAGGTGATCGGCGGGGAACGCTGTCCGATCGTGGACACGTGGTGGCAAACCGAGACGGGCGCCATCATGATCACCCCGCTGCCAGGCATAACCGCCACCAAGCCCGGGTCGGCCACCCAGGCCTTCCCCGGCGTGTTCGCCGAAGTGCTGGACGAGTCCACCGGCGAGGCGATCGAGGAGGGCCAGGGGCTGCTCGTGCTGACGCATCCGTGGCCATCGATGCTGCGCACCCTCTACAAGGAGGAGGAGCGCTTCATCGACACGTACTTCAAGCGCTTCGGTCGGGAGACCTATCTCGTGGGCGACGCCGCCCGGCGTGACCGCGACGGCTACTTCTGGGTGATCGGGCGGATCGACGACGTCGTCAACGTATCCGGACACCGTCTCTCCACAGCCGAGGTCGAGTCAGCGATCGTGGCCCACGCGGAAGTCGCCGAGGCCGCGGTGATCGGTCAGCACGACGAGGACACGGGCCAGGCGATCGTCGCGTTCGTCACGCTGCAGGGCGACATCACCGGTGACGAGGGGACCGTCGATGGGATCCGCGAGACCGTCTCCGGGCGGATCGGCAAGTTCGCCCGCCCCAAGCGCATCATCTGGACCGACGATCTCCCCAAGACCCGCTCCGGCAAGATCATGCGACGGTTGCTGCGCGACATCGCCGAGGGGCGCGCGCTCGGGGACGTCACCACTCTGCGCGATCCAGCCGTCATGCAACAGCTCGAGGATCAGGTCAAGGAGGCCCGCGCGCAGGAGGAGTGAGTTGGTTGCATCTAGATGTGGCGGACGCGCTCGAGGTTCTCCAGCACGGATTGTCGGTCTGCTCTGCGGACACCGACTTCGCATGCTTCGCCGAGGTGCGCTGGGAGAACCCGCTCACGTAAGGGACATCCCTTACGCGGCACCGCCGTGGCGCTGCGATCATTGACAGATGGCGTGGGCCCACTCAAGCGCCGCCCAGGCGCGACCGCTCGAGGTACGCAACGATCCTCTAGCGGCGGCTGGGGCTGCTGCCCCACCGTCTGAGCCCGGCGGCTCGGCTGTCCGCGGACTGCGCCGCTATCCAGACCGGGGTCTGCTGGGGGGCGTTGGGGCGGGAATAGCTGAGCACCTGGGCATCCCGATCCTGATCGTGAGGGTGTTGATGGCGCTGGTCATGACCGCTGGCGGTGTTGGGGTGGTTCTATACGCATTCGCCTGGATGCTGGTGCCCGTCAACCCCGCGAGCGAGGGCGTACCGCGCCGGCACGGCGCCTGGCGGGAGGCGGTGTTGATCGTGCTCGTGGCAGCCGCGGCCCTCTATGGCTTGCGCCGATCCGGGCTTTTGATCGGGGGGGCGCTCATCTGGCCGCTCGCGCTCGGAACCTGCGGGATGGCGCTGGTTTGGCGCCCGGCCGTGGCACGTCGTGCCGGACCGCTGCCCTGGCCCCCCTCGCCACGCGATCTCTGGAGGAGGCTCGGCCAGGTCGATCTGCCGAGGATCGTCGTCGGCTCGCTATTGGTCGCGTTCGCCGCGGCGGCTGTGCTGCACAACATCGGCGTGCTGCACAGCCTCGGCATGGCGGTCGGGGCTGTGGCGATCGTGGCTACGATGCTCGGCCTGCTCCTGGGCCCGTGGGCGGTGGGCGTGGGACGTAGCCTGGCATCCGAGCGCGCGGCCCGCATCCGCGAGCAGGAGCGCGCCGAGGTCGCCGCGCATCTGCACGATTCCGTGCTGCAGACCCTCGCCCTGATCCAGAAGCGCGCCGCAGACCCGCGCGAGGTGGCAGGCCTCGCCAGGCGCCAGGAGCGTGAGCTGCGCCACTGGCTGCAAGCGCGTCCACTCGAGTGCAGCCAGGACAGCGTCGCCGAGGCGTTCAAGCGCGCCGCCGTCGAGGTCGAGGAGCTGCACCGGATCCCGATCGAGGTCGTGAGCGTTGGCGATCGCCCGATCGACGCCGAGCTCGAGGCCATGGTCCAGGCCGCGCGAGAGGCCATGACCAACGCCGCAAAGTTCGCCGACGCCGACCGCGTCGACCTGTATGTGGAGGTGGCTGCCGAGCGCGTCGAGGTCTACGTGCGCGATCGCGGTGTGGGCTTCGATCCAGACGCAATACCGGCCGACAGGCGTGGGGTGCGCGACTCGATCATCGCGCGGATGGAGCGCCACCACGGACGCGCAGCTGTTCACAGCCTTCCAGGTGAGGGCACCGAGGTCGAGCTGGTGATGGAGTGCAAGCCCGCATGAGCGCGCGGTCCCGCGTTGTCATCGTCGATGACCACCACCTGTTCCGGGCCGGCGTTCGCGCGGAGCTCGGCGACGCGGTCGAGATCGTTGGCGACGCCGACGGCGTGGTGGACGCTGTGCAGCTCATCGCCCGCGAGCAGCCCGACGTGGTGCTCATCGACGTGCACATGCCCGAGGGTGGGGGAGCTGAGGTGATTAGGCGCGTTCGCGGTGAGCATCCGGCCGTGCGCTTCCTCGCTCTCTCCGTCTCGGATGCCGCCGAGGATGTGATCGACGTGATCCGTGCCGGAGCCCGAGGCTACGTCACCAAGTCCATCTCCGGGACCGAGCTCGCTGACGCCGTGCGCCGCGTGGCAAGCGGGGACGCTGTGTTCTCGCCGCGATTGGCGGGGTTCGTGCTCGATGCCTTTGCCCAGGATGCGCCCGTGGCGCACGAGCAGAGCGAGGAGGATCGCGAGCTCGACCAGCTCACGCCGCGCGAGCGCGAGGTGCTGCGCCACATAGCGCGGGGCTACATGTACAAGGAGATCGCGCTGCGGCTGGGGATCTCGGTCAAGACCGTGGAGGCGCACGTCTCCGCGGTGCTACGCAAGCTCCAGCTCTCCTCCCGCCACGAGCTCAGCCGCTGGGCGGTGCAGCGACGGCTCGTGAGCTTCGACGGGAGCTGATGTCCATGCATCGCGAGATGGTATATCGTGACACGTAGTAAGGCCTGGTGTGGACCGGTGCGGATGATTTAGCCCGCGGACGATAGGGGGCTAAGGGTCATTCCCTATGGTGCGCCGCCGCCCTGGGCGTCAAGGTTCACGTTGTTGGTCTTTGTCGTTCAAGTAGACGGGAGTTCGATGTCATCCACAGTGCAGGAGGTCGGCTCGGCATCAGGCCAGCTGGCGATCGAGACGAAAGGCTTGACCAAGCGCTTCGGCGCGCGCGCCGCGATCGACGGCGTCGATCTGCAGGTGCCGCGTGGTTGCGCATTCGGCTTCCTCGGCCCAAACGGTGCCGGTAAGACGACGATGATCCGCACGCTGCTCGGTCTCACGCATGCCAGCGCGGGAAGCATGCGCATGCTCGATCACCCAGTGCCGGACGAGCGGGCGCAGGCGCTGCAGCGGGTTGGCGCAATCGTCGAGGAGCCCAGGTTCCACCCCCAGCTCTCGGGCCGAGAGAACCTGCGTATCGTCGCAGCCCTGCGTGGCCCCGAGTCCGACGCGAGGATCGCTCCGGCGCTGGCGCGTGTGGGGCTGACCGAGCGCGCCGACGAGAAGGTCAAGAAGTACTCGCTGGGCATGCGCCAGCGTCTCGGCGTGGCGCGTTGCCTACTCGCCGATCCCCTGCTGCTGATCCTGGACGAGCCGACCAACGGTCTCGATCCGGGCGGCATCCAGGAGTTCCGCGAAATGATCCGCGCGATGGTCGAGCAGGAGGGGCGAACGGTGTTCCTCTCCTCGCACCTCTTGGACGAGGTGGAAAAGACCTGCGATGCGGTCGCGATCGTAGATCGCGGCAAAGTGGTCACCCAGGGCGCGATAGCCGACATCTCGCGTGGGGGCTCCGGGGCTCACGACGAACTGAAGATCGGCGTGGACGACCCCGAGCGGGCGCTCAGTGTCCTCGGTGCCAGTGAGCTGGTGCTGGACGCGCGGCGCGCGGCGGATGAGCTTGCCGTGGTACTTCGCGACGGGCCGGAGAGCGCCGCGGCCATCAACGCGGCGCTCGTGGGCGCCGGTGTGGGCGTGATGCGCCTGGAGCCGGTTCACCACAGCCTCGAACAGCGCTTCCTGGAGATCACCGCGCGCCTGGATGAGGCACCAAAGGACGTTCCCGAGAATGCGATCCCCGAGGAGGTGCGGACATGACCGCCGTGGCACTGCGAATGACAGGCGCCGACGTGCTCAAGCTGCGTAGGAAGCGCGGCACGCTCATCTGGGCGTTGGTGCTGGCGCTCGCCCCGGTCGTCATCTTCTATCTCGTCACCGTTATCCAGCACTCGTCGGACCCCGCGAAATACGGTCCGGCCGGTGGCACGGCGAACTTCAGGGACGGCCTGCGGGTGATCGCCACGTTCTTCGGCCCGCTGGCCGCGATCCTGATCGGCGTCGAGGCTGGGACCGGCGACGCTTCGGCCGGCGTCTTCCGTGACCTCGTGGTCACCGGACGCTCCCGCCTGGCGCTGTTCGCCACGCGGGTTCCGGCCGCGCTGGCGGTCTGCTGGACGATCATCCTCGTCAGCTTCGGGCTGCTGTTGGTGGGTACCTTCGCATTCGCGTCGAACCTGTCCACACCGGACGCCGCGCTGATCCTCAACGGGCTCGGCTTCGCGCTGCTCGCGACGGGCACGCTCTGCGTGATCGCCGTAGGACTCGCCTCGTTGACCACCTCCAAGCCGGGGGCGATCATCGCGCTGATCGCCTGGCAGGTGGTGGCCAGCCCGCTGCTCGCGAGCATCGAATCGCTGGGCAGCGCTCGCAAGGGGATACTCAGCCAGGCCGTCCTTCATTTCAGTCCCGTGTCGATTGAAGGAAGGCGGGGGGCAGACGTAACCCTGTCCGGCGGGCTGGCAGCCGTGGTGCTGGTGATCTGGCTCGGCGTGTTCCTCGCGCTCGGTGCGTGGCGCACGCGCACGATGGACGCCTGAGCGGCCCCTGGCTTACCAAGCTCCGCCGTCCGCGTGCTCTCCGCGCGGGCGGCGGCAGTGTTTGGGAAGCGTCCCGCAACTAATTCTCATAAATTAGATCGAGAAGATGCTATTTGTGGCCTCCCACCGACCAAGGAGGCAACAATGTCCCGCAGTTCCCTATCAACTCGCAGCACTGCCTGGCTCAGGCGAGCGCTGATGGCACTCGCCCCAGCGGTGCTCGCATTCCTCGCCCTCGGATCGGGAGCCGCCGAGGCCGCGCCGAGCTCGCCGCCGCCCGTCACCGGGCTGACTTCCAGCCCCAACAACGGCCACGAGGACGTCTTCATCTCGCCCTTCGGAGATGCGAGCACCTATGCCAATGGCCCTGAGATCCTCGACAGTCACGGCAACGTCGTCTGGTTCCAGGCTGTCCCCGCAGGCCAGGAGGCGAGCGACTTCCGCACACAGACCTACGACGGACAGCCCGTGCTGACCTGGTGGCAGGGGACGGGCCTGGGCGGCCTCTCCAGCGGAACCGACTACATCTACAACGACCAGTACCAGCAGATCGCGACCGTCAACGCCGGCAACGGGCTCAGCGCCGACGGACACGAGTTCCTGATCACGCCGCAGAACACGGCGCTGATCCTCTCCTACACGACCGCCACTGCGAACCTGACCTCGATCGGCGGCCCGGCCAATCAGACTGTGATCGACGGCGTCGTGCAGGAGATCGACATCGCCACCGGCCAGGTGCTGTTCCAGTGGAACAGCCAGGATCACGTGCCCTTCAGTCAGAGCGAGCAGCCGCTGCCGGCCTCCGCGAGCACGCCGTGGGACTGGTTCCACGTCAACGCCGTCAAGCTCGACACCGATGGCAACCTGCTGATCGACGCCCGCGACACGTGGACGACCTACAAGGTCAACCACTCCAACGGGAACATCATCTGGCAGCTCGGGGGCAAGGACTCGAGCTTCAGGCTCCAGGCTGCGCCCGGGCAGACACTCAACGACGCAGGTGAGATCTTCGCCTGGCAGCACGACCCGGAGTCGTTGGGGAACGGCATCTACACGTTCTTCGACAACGAGTCCGCGGGCGCGGGCAACACCGGTTCCGGCTCCACGACCGAGCTGCCGTACAGCCGGGCGATCACGGTCAGGCTGAACCCCTGGGATCGCACCGCGACGCTGCTGGCCTCGGACAACCAGCCCGAGGGCCTCTCAGCGCCGTCGCAGGGCAATGCCCAGACGACCGACGAGGGCAACCTGTTCGTGGGCTGGGGATCGTTGCCGTACTTCTCCGAGTTCAGCCCATCCGGGCAGCTGCTGTTCAACGCCCAGCTCCCAGCCGGGGTGAACAGCTACCGCGCCTACCTGCTGCCGTGGGGCTCGTCCGGCTCCGGGGGCCAAGGTCACGGCCATCATGGTCCTCATGGCCCGTGGCCCGGACCCCACGGTCCAGGCGGCGAGGGCGGGCACGGAGGCTTCTTCGCGTCCGGTCGCTGAGGGACCTCCTCGTCGCGGAAGGCGTTGCGCAGCTTCGTCTTGGGGTGCCCCGATGGGCTGGGGCACCCCTCGACGCGCCGCTCGTCTCGACGTGCTCGGCGTGCTCGCCTCCGAGTAGTGCTCCAGCGGTCCATCCGGGCCGGCGCGGCGGATAGCTAAGCTCCCACACCATGCCCGAGGCTCTCACCACCGCGCCCGACGATCCCGAGCTGCAGGCGAGCGCGTGGGATCTCGAGCCACTACTTGAAGGCGAGGGTCAACCGGGAGTGGAGCGACGCCTGGACGAGGCGCTCGAGCGCTCCAAGGCGTTCTCCCAGCGCTACGCCGGCAAGCTCGCCGACATCGACGGGGCAGCCCTGCAGGGGGCGATGAGCGAGCTGGCCGCTATCCACGACCTCGTGGGCCGCGCCGGCTACTACGCCGCGCTGCGTTTCTCCACTGACACCGCCGATCCCGCCAACGGCGCCCTGCTTCAGCGCGTGCAGGAGCAGGAGACGGCGATCCAGACGACGCTGCTGTTCTTCGAGCTCGAGTGGGCGGCTCTGCCCGAGGAGCGCGCCGAGCAGCTGCTGGCCGGGGACGGCCTCGACTTCTGCCGCCATCACCTGCGCAATGTGCGCCGCTATCGCGAGCACCTGCTCTCAGAGCCCGAGGAGAAGATCCTCGCCGAGAAGTCGCTGACGGGCGCCGGCGCATGGACACGACTGTTCGAGGAGCTGACCTCGGCGATTGAGGTCGATCTCGATGGGGAGGATGGTGAGAAGGTCGCCCTCGATGTGGCCCTCAGCCGGCTCTCCTTCGCCGACCGCGAGGTGCGTCGCCAGACGGCCGAGGCCGTCACCCAGGCGCTCGCTCCCGGGTTGAGGACCCGGGCGTTCCTGTTCAACACGCTGCTCGCCGACAAGGCCACAGACGATCGCCTGCGCCGCTATCCACACTGGCTGGCCGCGCGCAACCTCGCCAACGAGGCCAGCGACGAGTCCGTGCAGGCCTTGGTCGAGGCCGTGCGCGGGCGCTATGAGATCGCGCGTCGCTGGTATCGGCTGAAGGCAGGGCTGCTCGGCGTCGATCGTCTCGCCGACTACGACCGCATGGCCGCCGTGACAGAGGACGAGGTGAGCTATCCCTTCGCCCACGCACGCGAGGTCGTGCTCGAGTGCTACTCCTCCTTCTCGCCAGAGCTCGGATCGCTCGTACAGCGCTTCTTCGATGAGCGCCGGATCGATGCGCCCGTGCGGCCAGCCAAGCGCGGCGGAGCCTTCTGCGCGTCGGCCGTGCCCGAGGTCTTCCCGTACGTACTGCTCAACTACACCTCACGCCGACGTGACGTGCTCACGCTGGCCCATGAGCTCGGTCACGGGGTGCACTTCGCGCTTGCAGCGCAGCAGGGGATCTTCCATCAGCACACTCCCCTCACGCTGGCCGAGACCGCCTCGGTCTTCGGCGAGACGATCGTCTTTGGCCGCCTGCTCGAGGAGGACACCTCGCCCTCCTCGCGCCTGGCCCTGCTGGCGGAGAACCTCGAGGACACAATCGCCACGGTCTTTCGCCAGGTCGCAATGAACAGCTTCGAGGATCTCGTACACACCGCCCGCCGCCAGGAGGGTGAGCTCTCAGTCGAGCGCTTCGGCGAGCTGTGGGCACAGAGCCAGGGCGAGATGCTCGGCGACTCGGTCGAGCTGACCGACGGGTATCGCAGCTGGTGGTCCTACATCCCGCACTTCATCGGCAGCCCAGGCTATGTCTACGCCTACGCTTACGGGCAGCTGCTCGCGCTTTCGGTCTACCAGCGCTATGAGCAGACCGGCCCCGAGCTCGTCCCTCGCTATCTGGAGCTGCTCGCCGCCGGCGGCTCGCGCAGCCCCGAGGAGCTGGCAGCGATCGTCGGCATCGACCTCGCCGACCCCGGATTCTGGGACGCGGGGTTGGATCTCGTCGAGCGCCAGCTGACCGAAGCCGAAGCGGCCGCTCACGCCTCCGGGCGGCTGTAGCTCTCGTCTAGAGGCTCTCAGAACAGCCCGAACCCGCTGCCAACCCCGTGCACGAGGTTGAACAGCGGCTGCGGCACGACCCCGAAGAAGATCGTAGCCGCGCCGGCCAGCACCGCCACGAGCAGCACCTCAGGCTGAGGCGAGCTCGTTTCAGGGGGCAGCTCCTCGTCCAGCTCAGTCGAGCCGCCGGCGAGCACGGGCACCGGAGTCGGTCCGGGGGAGGCGAGCGCCTGCGGCTCGCCCTCGGCTGCGGGCGCCTCGCGCATCCACATGGCTGCGATCACCGGCAGGTAGTAGCCGAGCGAGATCATCGAGCCGATCACGATCACGACGCCGAGCCAGGTGTAGCCGCCGGAGACAGCCGCGTCGATCAAATAGAACTTCCCCATGAAGCCCGCCGTGGCCGGGATGCCGGCGAGCGCGAGCATCGAGATCGTCATCGGCCACGCCAACAACGGACGCTCGCGCCCCAGGCCCGCCAGGCCCTGAATCGAGTCGCCGCGATCGGTTTCGCGCTCGCGGGCCACGATCACCGAGAAGGCGGCCATGTTCATGAACAGGTACACCGCCAGGTAGAAGACCGTGGCCTTGACGCCGAGCTGCGTGGAGACGACAACGCCGGCGAGCATGTAGCCGGCCTGTGCCACCGAGGAGTAGGCGAGCATCCGCTTGAGAGATGACTGGCTGAGCGCGCCGACGTTGCCGACCACGATCGTGATCGCCGCCAGGGCCGCGACCGCCGGCCCCCAGCTCACCTGGGTGGAGATCAGGGCGACGTCGAAGAAGCGCAGGAACACACCGAGCGCGGCCACCTTGGTGGTCACCGCCATGAACGCCGTGACCGGCGTCGGCGCGCCCTCGTAGACGTCGGGCGTCCACTGGTGAAACGGCGCCACCGAGGCCTTGAAGCACAGGCCCGCGACGCACAGCGCCACCCCGGCCAGCGTCAGCGGGTCGGTTGCAAGGCTGCCGCTGGAGAGCGCCTGGGCGATCCCTGAGAAGTCCGTCGTTCCCGTTGCGCCGTAGATCATCGCCAAGCCATAGAGGAGCGTGGCCGAGCCGACCGAGCCGACGATCAGGTACTTCAGCCCCGACTCGAGCGAGTGCTCACGCCTGAGCTCGGTCGCGCACAGCACGTAGAGAGGGATCGAGAGGAGCTCCAGGCCGACGAACAGGGCCACGGTGTTCTGAGCGGACGCCAGCAGCGACATGCCCGCGATCGAGCTCAGCAGCAGCGCGTGGAACTCCCCGTGTGCCGCTTCGCGAGCAGCCAGCGAGCGCCATGCCAGCAGCACCGTGCAGGCACCGCCGGCGATCAGCACGAGGTTCAGCACGAGCGCCAGATCGTCGATCCGCAGGGCGCCTGAGACGATCGACTTCTGGGCGTTCCACTGCCAGATCGTCAGCCCCAGGGCCGCTCCCAAGACCCCGAGGCTGAGCGTTGGGACGGCCTGCGCGCGGACCCAGCGCGAGCCGAGCAGGCCCACGATCAAAACCAGCACCGAGCCACCGAGCAGGGCGATCAGCGGCGAGAGGCCGGCGAAGTCGATGTGCGGGCCTTTGAGGTGGGCGGTGGCGAGGAGGGTGGTCATTCGGGGCTCCTCGTAGCGCTCACCTGCAGCGTTTCGTTGCTAGCGAACGCCGACCCTCGAACGCTGCGCTGTGTGAGCTCCTGGGTCTGCGCCACGGCCGCCTTGACCGAGCGTTCGCTGCGATGCAGCGCCAGCTGTGGGTAGAGCGCGAGGAACACGATCACGGCGATCACCGGAACCAGCACGGCGCCGTCGCGGAAGCTGATCTCACGCGAGTCAGCCGAGGGTCCCACCCGGTTGTGCATCGCGCGGATGAACAGGCGCAGGGCGTAAACGCTCGCCATGACCACTCCACTGAAGGCGATGACCGCGATCACGAGCTTGGCTTTGAAGACGCCGAGCAGGATCAGGAACTCGCCCACGAAGTTCGACGAGCCGGGGATCGCGAGGGTCGCCAGGGCCACGACGAGGAACAGCGAGGCGAGCACCGGCGCGCGGAAGGCAAGGCCGCCCATCTCGCGCACGTCCTCCGAGCCGTCGGCGCGCTGTGAGAGCAGCCCGACGATGAACAGCAGCGGCGCCACCACCAGCCCGTGGTTGACCATCTGCAGCAGCGCGCCCTGGGCGCCCTGTGAGTTCAGCGAGAAGATGCCGAGGGTGATGAAGCCGAGCTGCGCCACGGAGGAGTATCCGGCGATCAGGCGCGCGTCGGTCTGGCTGAACGCCTGCAGTGAGCCGTAGATGATGGAGGCGAGCGCAATCAACAGCATCAGCGTCTGGAAGTGCACGGCAGCCTGGGGGAACAGCGGCAGGACGATCGCCAGGAAGCCGTAGGCGCCGACCTTGGAGAGCACGCCCGAGAAGACCATCAGCACCTCGATCGGCATCGCCCTGTAGCCGTCGGGCATCCAGCCGTGTAGTGGGAAGGCCGGCATCTTGACGAGGAAGGCGGCTGCGAAGAACAGGAAGATCCACTCCTGCGAGCCCGTGCTCAGCGGCAGCGCGTGGAGCGCCGTGAGCACGAACGTGATGTGACCCCCGCCCTGCTGGGAGGCGAGCACGCCCGTGGCAATCGCGGCGGCGAGCATCAGCAGCGAGCCCACGAGGGTGTAGATGACGAGCTTGATCGTGGCTTTGACGCGTCCCGGTTCCCGTCCCCAGCCGCCGATCAGGAAGTAGAACGGGATCAGCATCAGGTCGAAGAACGACACGAACAGCGCCAGATCCTGGGCCAGGAAGGCGCCGAGCACGGCCGACTCGGCGAGCATGAAGTGGAAGTAGAAAAGCCTCGGCCGGTCCCACTCGCGCATGTTGGCCGCGAGCACAGCCACTGCGAACAGCAGCGTGGTGAGGCCGAGCAGGAAGACGTTCAGGCCGGTGATCGCGAGCTTGTAGTGGATCCCGAGCGTCGAGATCCACACCTCGTCGGTCACGTGCTGGAGCGCCGGGCCGCCCGATTTGTAGTCGACGATGTAGCCGATCGCGAGCGCCAGCGCTACGAGCGTGCCCAGTAGCGCCGCGGCGCCTGGGATCGACCAGGTTCCGCCCCTATCGGACTCCGACGGTCCGCGTGAGGACACGCTCGTGGCAAGCGCGCCGAGAACCCCGCACGCGGCGGGTACCCAGAGGAGGATGGAGAGAGGCGGCATCAGGGTCAGACCTGCAGCAGGAAGTAGAGGCCGACGCCGGCAACGCCGAGAACGAGCAGCGCCGCGTAGTAGCGCACGAAGCCGCTCTGGGCGGCGCGCACGGCGGCCGATCCGGCGCGCACGATGCCCGTGGTCCCGCCCACGAGCGTCTCGTCGACGAACACCCGCTCGAAGGTGTTGCGCGCGAACATCCCCGTCGCGGCGACGGGGCTCACGACGAGCGCCTCGATCAGCTCGTCGAAGTACCACTTGTTCACGAACAGCTCATAGGCAGGGCGGAAGCGTTCGCGGATCGCGGTACTCGCCTGCAGTTCGCGCCCGCCGCTTACCCACAGGCGGTGAGCGAGCGCGATGCCCAGCAGCGCGAGCACGGTGCCGAGGCCGAGCCCGAAGATCAACAGCCCGTCCTTGGTGTGCGGTTCATACAGCGGCGAGCCGGCGAAGGAAGGACGCAGGAAGTCGTCGATCACGAAGTCCACCTTGGGGATCTGGATCAGCCCTGCGCCCACGGCGCCCACGGCCAGCAGCCCCATCGCCACTCGCATCGGCAGCGCCCGCTCGGCGATCGCGTGGGTGGGTCCGGGGAAGCCCACGTCGGTGTCCTCCTCCTCGCCGTTGGCCGGATTGAACGGCACGGGGGCGTGGTGGAGGTGGCCTTCTTCGAGCTCGCGCGCCTCGGCGACGGGCTCGCCGTGGAAGGCCCGGAAGATCATGCGGAAGGTGTAGATGGCGGTGAGGAACGCGCCGATGTAGCCGGCCACGTAGAGCGCCCAATGCCAGCCGCCGCGCTCGGCGGTCACGAGCAGGATGTCGTCCTTGGAGAAGAAGCCCGAGAAGGGGGGGACGCCGGAGAGGGCGAGGCCGCCGATGATGAAGCAGGCGTAGGTGAATGGCATCGCCTTGCGGAAGCCGCCCATCTTGTTCAGCGACTGCTCGCCGCCCATCGCACCGATGATCGAGCCGGCGCCCATGAACAGCAGGGCCTTGAAGAAGGCGTGCGTCATCAGGTGGAAGAGGCCGGCCGCGTAGGCGCCGACTGAGACGCCCATGATCATGTAGCCGATCTGCGACATGGTCGAGTAGGCGATCACGCGCTTGATGTCCGTCTGGGCGAGGCCGATCGTGCCCGCGACCAGCAGCGTGGCGGCGCCGACGACCGCGCCGACGTCCTGGGCGGCTGGGGCCAGTTCGAACAGCGGGTGCATGCGCGCGATCAGGTAGACGCCCGCCGTGACCATCGTGGCGGCGTGGATCAGCGAGCTGACGGGGGTCGGACCCTCCATCGCGTCTGGCAGCCACGTGTGCAGCGGGATCTGTGCCGACTTGGCAAACGCACCCACGAGCAACAGGCAGCAGCCCGCGACCAGGTCGCTCTCGTCCTTGCCATGGCCGAAGGCGCCCGTGCCGGCGGCGTGGAAGGTCTTGAGGAAGTCGAGCGTGCCGGTGTGCTTGAAGATGAAGTAGGTGCCGAGCACGAGGCCGACGTCCCCGACGACGTTGATCACGAACGCCTTGATGCCCGCGCTCGTGGCGGTGGTGCGCCGGTACCAGAAGGAGATCAGCAGGTAGGAGGCCGCGCCCACGAAGGCCCAACCGGCGATCAGCAGCACGAAGTTGCCGGCCAGCACGAGCAGCAGCATCGAGAAGACGAAGAAGTTCAGGTAGGAGAAGTAGCGAGCGAAGCCGCGGTCGCCATCCATGTAGGAGATCGAGTAGAGGTGGATCAGCGTGGAGACACCGGTGACGACGAGGATCATGAACACGGACAGGGGATCCACGAGGATCGACATCTGCGCGTCCACGCCGACCGTTGAGGCGTAGCTCCACAGCGAGGAGACGACCTGACGGTGCCCGGGCGCCAGCCCCTGGATCTTGATCAGCGCGCCGAGGGACGCGAGGAAGGCCAGGAAGATGGCTCCCGTGGCGATCCACCCGGCCGTCTTCGAGGTTCCGCCGCCGAGCCGGCGGAAGCCGAGCGCGATCGCGAGCATGCCCACGAGCGGGAACGCCAGGACCAGCCAGCCGTAGGTCGTTGCACTCATCAGCCTTGTAGCTCCCGCAGCTCGTCTACATCGATCGGCAGCCGTCGGCGGTAGATGGCGACGATCATGCCGAGGCCGATGCAGACCTCGCAGGCGGCCACGGTCATCACGACGATCGCCAGGATCTGCCCGTCGCCGTTGCCCCACATGCGCGAGAAGGCGATCAGGGCGAGGTTGGCGCCGTTGAGCATCAGCTCGAGGCAAAGCAGCACCACCAGCGGGTTGCGCCGCGTCATCACCCCGATCGCTCCGAGCGAGAACACAATTGCGGAAACCGCCAGATACCAGGCGATGCTCACGAGTGGCGCCTCCCCACGCCCTCGGCCATCGTCCCCGTGCCGCGCGGGCGCAGCAGGTCGAGCGGCGTGAGCAGCTCACGCTCGTCCTCGTCCTCGAGACCGCCGCGACGGCGGGCGAGCACGACACCACCAACGGCTGCGATCAACAGCAGGAACGAGGCGACCTCGAACGCCAGCAGGAAGCGTGTCAGGAGCAGGTTGCCGATGAAGGCAGGAGTTCCGTACGTCCGCGGCCCGGGGCTGTAACCGGCGCCGTAGCCGTTGATGGCCTCCAGGCCGGTCCCGAGCAGCGCGATGAGCAGCTCGATGCACACGGCCCCGCCGAGGATCGCCCCGCCGAGGCGCAGGCCCGACCCGGCAGCTCCGCGGCGCAGGCGCTCGCCGATCGAGTCGGCCTCACCGCCGACGTAGGCGACGACGAACACGTAGAGCACCATCACAGCGCCGGCATAGACGACCACCTGGACAGCGGCAACGAACTCGGCGCGCAGCAGCAGGAACAGCACAGCCAGCGAGACCAGGTGGCTGACGAGCGCGAGCACGCTGTAGAAGGGGTTGCGCAGGACGACCACGCCGGTGGCGCCCGCGATCACGCCGATGGCGGCGAGGAAGAACAGAACAGAGCTCACTCGCCCTCGTTCCTGAGCGGCGTGCGCTCGAGCGGCTCGGCGAGGAGCATCTCCTTGGTGAAGATCAGGTCGGTGCGGTCGTAGTCGGAGAGCTCGTAGTCGTGGCCCATCGTGATCGCGTCGAACGGGCAGGCGACCTCGCAGTAGCCGCAGAAGATGCAGCGCGACAGGTTGATCTCATACACGGCCGCATAGCGCTCACCGGCGGAGACACGGTGCTCGGGGGTGTTCTCGGCGGCGACCACACGGATGCAGTCGGCGGGGCAGGCGGCGGCGCACAGCGAGCAGCCGACGCACTTCTCCAGGCCGCTGTCCTCGAAGCGGTGCAGCTTGTGACGGCCGCGGAAGCGTGGGTAGACCGGGGTCTTCTCCTCCGGATACTCGACCGTGACGGGGGTCTCGGTGAAGCGCCCGAAGGTCGTGAGCATGCCGCGTGCGGTCTCGCGGAAGGTGCGCCACGTCGAGCGTCCCGCGCCGGGGTCGGGCGCGCGCACGATCTCGATCACATCGTCGCCGGGGTTCCAGCCATCGACCTTGAGGGCGGTCGTGGCCGCGGGCGTGGGCTCGGTGTTGGTGGGCGTGTCGCTCATCAGTGGGTGGCCACGACGACGATGGCCGTGACGAGGGTGTTGAGGGTCGCCAGGGGCAGCAGCACCTTCCAGCCGAAGCTCATCAGCTGGTCGTAGCGCAGACGCGGCAGCGTTGCACGGATCCAGATGAACAGGAACGTGATCAGGCCCATCTTGAACAGCACCACGATCGGATCGACCCAACCGGGCGGGTGAATGCCGAAGGGAAGGAGCCAGCCACCGAGGAAGACGGTGGTGACGATGCCCGACACGACGAGCACGTTGAGGTACTCGGCGAAGTAGTAGGAGGCAAAGCCCCCGCCCCCGTACTCGGTGTTGTAGCCACCGACCAGCTCGGCGTCGGCCTCGGTGAGGTCGAACGGTGCGCGGTTGGTCTCGGCGAAGCCGGCCACGAGGAAGATCAGGAAGCCGAAGAACTGGGGGATGAAGTACCACATGCCTTTCTGGGCCGTGACGATGCCCGTCAGCGAGAGCGTCTGCGCGGTGATGATCACGCCGACGAGCGCCATGCCCTGGGAGACCTCGTAGGAGATCAGCTGGGCGGCTCCACGCATGGCGCCGAGGAAGGAGTACTTCGAGCCGGAGGACCAGCCTCCGAGCATGATCCCGTAGAAGGCGATCCCGCCGAGGGCGAACACGTACAGAGGCCCGATCGAGACGTCGATCCCGTACAGGCCGACTTTCGTCCCGAAGATGTCCTGGGTGTTGCCGAAGGGGATGATCGCGAAGGCCGCGACCGCGGTGAGGATCGAGATCAGCGGGGCGATCGCGAACAGCAGGCCGACCGACGTCGTGGGCCGTGACTGCTCCTTGGTCAGCAGCTTGAGGATGTCCGCAAGCGGCTGCAGGGCGCCGTAGGGTCCGACGCGGTTTGGTCCGTAGCGGCTCTGGAAGCGCCCGAGCAGCTTGCGCTCGCCGAGCAGCACGACCGGCACCAGCTGCAGGCCCACGGCGAAGATCAGGATCGCCTTGATGATCTGGATCCACCAAGGTTCGAAGTAGCCGACAACGGCGAGCATCGCCTAGACGAGCTCCTTGGCCTTGAACAGGAAGTCGAAGGCCGGGGAGTGCTCCACCTCGGGCGCGTCCCAAACTGAGCGGTAGCCCGCGACATCGGCTGCGTCCTCGGGAGCGATCGCGGATTCGGGTGGGCTCGTCACCAGTGCTCGCGTGGGCCGCGGGAAGGCCGCGGCGCCGTCGCGCTCCTGCCAGCGGACCCCACGGCCGCCGATCTCCTCGAGCGTGAGCCCGGCGTAGAAGGGCACAGCCGCGAGGAGCTGCTTGGAGGCCATGGCGCCACTGAGCACGTCGAAGTCGAGCCCGAGCTGCAGCGCCAGCTCGGCGATTACATGCCAGCCCGCACGCACCGAGCCTGGACGAGCGATCGCGGGACGCAGGCGCTGCAGGCGCCCGTCAGGGTGCACGACCGTGCCCTCCTTCTCGGGGTAGGCCTCAGCCGGGAAGACGACGCTGGCGTGCTCGCGGATGGCGTCGGTGAGGAAGGCCGCGTGCGCCACGACCGTGCTCGCGCCGGCGAGCGCCCGCTCCCACAGGGCGCGGTCGGGGAGATCGCGCAGCGGGTCGCACTGCAGCAGATAGAGAGCGTTGAGCTCCCCGCCTGCGAGACCCTCGGCGATGGCCGCGCTGTCGCGCCCCTCCTGCGAGAGCTCAGCGAGTCCCACTCCGCCGTTGGGGAGCACGCCTGCCTCGCGCAGCCCGCGGCCGTTGCTGGCGGCCGGAATTTCCAGCAGCCCTGCGCCCGAGATCTCGGAGAGCGCGAGCTGTCCCGCGACGTCGAGCAGGGCGCCTGTCCCAGCCGCTCCGGCCGGACCGGCGCTCAGGCGCTCGCCCCAGAGCACGACGACCTCACGGGAGGCGGTCTCGCCGGCGTCGTCGTTCTCCGCGACCTGCGGCCCGCGCAGCAGCTCGACGAGCTCGTGAATCTCCTGGATCTCCACGCCAGCCTCGCCACAGAGCCGCTCGAGATCCTCCCGGCCCCCGAGCGCCGCGGCGAGCGCGGCCGTGAAGGCGGCGCCGGCGCCGGCCTGGAAGCGGATCGACAGCGCGGCGCTCGGCTCCAGCGATGAGGGCCCCGGCGATGCCACGGCCAGCTTCAGGCCGCGGCGGCGAATTCCCTTGCGCAGGCGCAGATCGAGGATCGGAGCGTCGTTGACGGGATCGGCATCGAGCACGAGCACGGCGTGGGCGAACTCGAGATCGGAGACCCGCGCCTGTAGCTCAGGTGCGCCGAGAGCGCGGTGCAGCTCGAGCGGGAGCGCGCCGGCGCGACGCGAGTCCAGGTGCGGCGAGCCGAGCGCCTCGCGCAACAGCCGCGACAGCAGGTAGCCCTCCTCGTTGGTGCTCTGCGAGCCAGCGATCGCCGCGGTCTTGGCGCCGGCGCGCTTGAGGCCGGCGGCGGCCTCCTGCAGCGCGCGCTCCCAGCTGACGGGGCGCAGCTCGCCACCATCGCGGATCAGCGGCTCGGTGATGCGCTCCTCGGCGTGGAAGGACTGGTAGGCGAAGCGACCCTTGTCGCACAGCCAGCCGTCGTCCACCTCGTCGTTCTGGCGCGCGAGCACACGCAGCGCGCGTTCGTCGCGAACGGTGATCGTGACGTTGCACTGGGCTGGGCAGAGCGTGCAGACCGAGCCGGCGCCCTCGATGTCCCACGGTCGCGCGCGGAAGCGGTAGGGACGTGAGGTGAGCGCGCCCACGGGGCACAGCTCGACGATGTTGCCGCTGAAGGGCGCCACATAGGGGTGCCCGTCGAAGGTCGAGACGTAGGAGTGCGCTCCGCGCTCGAGCAGGACCAGCTGGTAGTCCTCGGAGATCTCCTGGGAGAAGCGCACGCAGCGGTAGCAGAGGATGCAGCGCTCACGGTCGATCGCGATCAACGGCGAGAGCTCCAGGGGCTTTACGAAGTGGCGCTTGGGCTCGATGAAGCGCGAGATTCCGCCACCCCAGCCGAAGGTGATGTCCTGCAGCGGGCACTCACCGCCCTTGTCGCAGACGGGGCAGTCGAGTGGATGGTTGATCAGCAGGAACTCCACCACCGACTGTTGGGCGACCTTCACCCGCTCGGTTTCCGTGTAGACGACCATCCCGTCGCGGACGGGCGTGGAGCAGCCCGTCTGGAGCTTGGGGATGCCCTCGATTTCCACCAGGCACATACGACACGCGCCGACGGGCTGGCCGAGCTTGGGCTCGTAGCAGAAGACCGGGATCTCAACGTCGCCGTGCTTGGCAGCGTCGACGAGCATTGCGCCCTCGGGAGCGCTCACCTCGCGGCCGTCGATCGTGAAGTTGATCATCTTCGGTTCGGGTCGCGGCATCGCTATGCACCTCCCCGATGCGTGCCGGGAGCACCCTCGTGCGCGCCGGGAGCCTGGTCGCCGCTGCCCTGGTGGGCGAGGTGCGTCTCGGGGGCTTCGTCGAAGGCGCCCTGCGCGGCGAGGGCTGAATCGGAGCCCGGGCTGCCGTTCAGGCCGCGTGCCATCCGCGCCGCTTCGATGTGCTCTTCGAACTCGTCGCGGAACTTGGCGATCATCGAGCCGATCGGCATCGCCATCGCGTCGCCGAGCACGCACAGGCAGTTGCCGATGATGTGCTCCTGCACCGAGGCCATGATCTCGAGGTCCATCGGCGTGGCCTCGCCCGATGCGATCCGCTCGAGCATCTTCACAGTCCAGTTGGTGCCCTCGCGGCAGGGGGTGCACTTGCCGCAGGACTCGTGCCGGTAGAACTTCGCCACCTTCAGGGCCACGTCGAGGATCGGGGTCGAGTCGTCGACCACGATGATCGCCCCGGATCCGAGCATCGACTTGGCGCCCGCGAGGGAGTTGAAGTCGTAGGGGATGTCGAGGTCATCGGCGGTGAGCACCGGGGAGGAGGAGCCGCCGGGGAACCAGCACTTGACCTTGCGCCCTTCCGGCGGCCCGCCGGCGAGGCCGTAGATGATCTCGCGCGAGGGGATGCCCAGCTCGATCTCGTAGTTGCCGGGGCGCTGCACGTGTCCGGAGACCGACACGAGCTTGGTCCCGGTGGAGGTCTCCACGCCGAGCTTGGCGTACTCCTCGCCGGTCATCTTGATGATCGCGGGCACGGTGGAGAGCGTCTCCACGTTGTTGATCAGGGTGGGACCCTGGTAGAGACCCTGGTTGGCCGGGAAGGGAGGCTTCAGGCGAGGGTTGCCCCGCTTGCCTTCCAGCGAGTCGAGCAGGCCGGTCTCCTCACCGCAGATGTAGGCGCCGGCGCCACGGTGCACGACCAACGACAGCGAGTGATCGGAGCCGAGGATGCCCTCGCCGATGTAGCCCGCCTCGCGCGCTTCGTGCAGCGCAGCGTCGAGCGCGTCGGCCTGCTCCACGTACTCGCCGCGGATGTAGATGAAGGAGCGGTTCGCGCCCGCCGCATAGGAGGCGATGATCAAGCCCTCGATCAGCGTGTGCGGGGTCTTCTGCATAAGTTCGCGATCCTTGAAGGTCCCCGGCTCGGACTCGTCCGCGTTGCAGACGAGGTACTTGTCCATCGAGCCCTTGGGCAGGAAGGAGACCTTCGTGCCCATCGCAAAGCCGGCACCTCCACGACCTCGAAGCCCGGAGGCTTTGAGCTGCTCGAGGACCTCTTCGGGTGTCATCGCCAGGGCCTTGCGCAGCGACTCATAGCCGCCGCGGCGTTCGTAGACCTCGAGCGTGCACAGCCCAGGCTCGTCGATGTCGGTGAAGAGGAGGATGGGGGAGGCGGCGGGAGCGGCCATGGTCAGTTGCCTCCCGCCTCGTGGCGAGGGAACTCGCGACTGTTGGCATGAGGATCGGCGACAGGACGGCGCACGAGCTGCTTCTCGGGGAGCACGGGACGCCCGGCGCGCAGGTCCTCGAGCAGCTGCGGAACGTCGCCGGTCGTGAGGGGGCCCACGTAGACACCGTCGACGGAGGCCATCGGCGCGATGTCGCAGGCGCCCAGGCACTCGAATGAGCGCACGTTGATCGGTTCGCCGTCGATCCCGTCTGCGGCCGCCGCGAGCATGGCCTCGTACAGCTCGTCGGCACCGCACAGCGAGCAGGAGATGTTCGTGCACACGTACACGCTGTGGCGGCCCACGGGAGTGGTCTCGAGCATGTCGTAGAAGCTCGCCACGGACTCCAGATAGGCGGGCGTGACGCGCATCACGCAGGCGACCTGCTCGATCGCCTCGGGCGAGCACCAGCCGTGGACGCGCTGGGCGGCGGCGAGCGCCGGCAGCGCGGCAGAGCGGCGGTCGGGGTAGTTGGCCATATGCGCCTCGATCTCCTCACGCAGCGCCTGGGGCACCTCGACCGCCTCGGGGTCGGGCACCAGGGCGGGGTCCTTCTCGAGGTCGGCCGCGCGATCCCAGCGCAGGCCGTGCGCGACGGTCTGGTCGTGGCGCGCGGGACTCATCGGTCGATCCCGCCGAGGATCGGGTCTAGCATCGCGAGCGTTGCGATCATGTCGGCGATGTAGCTGCCCTCGGCCATGTGGCGCAGGGCCTGCAGGTTGACGAAGGAGGGGTCGCGCATGTGCACGCGCGCCGGCTTGGAGGAGCCGTCTGCGCGCACGAAGCAGCCCAGCTCCCCGCGGGGTGACTCGATCGGGTAGTAGGCCTCTCCCGGGGGCACGCGGAAGCCCTCGGTGACGAGCTTGAAGTGGTGGATCAGCGCCTCCATCGAGGTCGCCAGCTCATGGCGGGGCGGCAGCGCGATCTTGCGGTCCTCGGTGATGTGGGGCCCCTCGGGGAGTCCATCGAGTGCCTGCTCGATGATCTTCACCGACTCGTAGATCTCGGCCAGGCGCACCGCGAAGCGGTCGTAGTTGTCGCCGACGGTGCCAACGGGGATCTTGAACTGGAAGTCCCCATAGGAGCTGTAGGGGTCCGCCTTGCGCAGATCCCAGGGGTTGCCGGCGGCGCGCAACAGGGGTCCTGTCACGCCCAGCCCCAGCAGAGTCTCGGCGTCGAGGGGACAGACGCCGCGCAGCCGCTGCAGGACGATCTCGTTGGAGTTGAGGATCGCGCCGTACTCGTCGGCCCGCTTGGGCATGATCTTCAAGAACTCGCGCAGCTTCGACTCGAAGCCCGAGGGGATGTCCTCGATCACGCCGCCCACCTGGAAGTAGCGAGTGTGCATGCGCGCGCCCGAGGACATCTCGAACAGGTCGAGGATCAGCTCGCGCTCGCGCAGGCAGTACAGGAAGATCGAAGTCGCGCCAAGGTCGAGCACGCTCGTTCCCAGCCAGATCAGATGCGATGCGATGCGGTTCAGCTCGAGGTGGATCACGCGCAGGTACTGGGCGCGCTTGGGGACCTCGACGCCGGCCAGTGTCTCCACGGCGCCGCAGTAGGCCATGGCGTTGAAGTAATAGGACAGGTAGTCCATCCGCTCCACCACGGGGATGACCTTCCAGTAGGCCTTGTCCTCGGCCGTCTTCTCGATCCCGGTGTGCACGTAGCCGACAACGGGCTTGATGTCGCGCACGACCTCCCCCTGCAGCGTTACGAGCAGGCGCAGTACCCCGTGCGTGGCGGGATGATGAGGTCCGAAGTTGAGCGTCAGCAGCTCGTCGTGCGTATCCTCGCCGGCGGTTTCCAGGGGCGAGAGCGTGATGCTCTGCTCGCGCCTGCGGTACTCCGAGAGCTGCGGGTTCTCCGTCGAGCTCACTCGCGGGCCTCCAGCCATTTGCTCTCGTCGCGCGTGAAGATCACCGGTTCGCCGCCGATCGGGAAGTCGCGGCGCTGAGGGTGGCCCTCGTAGTCCTCCGGCATCAGGATCCGCCGCAGGTCGGGATGCCCGCGGAAGATCACGCCGAACATGTCGTAGACCTCGCGCTCCTGGTGATCGGCCGTCGGCCACTGCGGGGTCACGGAGTCGATCACGGGGTCGTCCATGCTCAGGCGCGCCTTGACTGCCACTCGGTCGACGCGGCTCATGTCCAGGAGCTCGTAGAGCACCCCGAGCCGTGGTTCCTCGGGGTAGTAATCGACGCCGTGCACGCTCGCCAGAAAGCCGTAGCCGTGCTCGCGCAGCGTCTCGAGGACCGTGCGGATATGGGCAGGATCGACCACGATCGTGGCTCCCCCGCGGTAGTGCACGGCCTCCAGCGCCGCCTCGCCCAGGTCGTGGGCGAGGAGCTCCAAGCCCGTGGCGTCAGGCATCTATGGGCGCTCCTCGGTGCCTACTGCGCCGTAGCGCTCCCGCCAGCCCGCCTCGGGGTTGTCCTGGACCAGCTCGCGCAGCTTCAGCACGCCGTGCATCAGCGCCTCCGGGCGCGGCGGGCAGCCAGGCACGTGGACGTCGATCGGCATGAACTTGTCGGCCGGCACCAGTGCGTAGTTGTTGAAGACGCCCATGGAGCTGCAGCATGCGCCCATCGAGATCGCCCACTTCGGCTCGAGCATCTGGTCGTACAGGCGGCGGATGATCGGAGCCATCTTGATCGAGACGCGCCCCGCGAGGATGATCAGATCGGCCTGGCGGGGGGAGGCGCGGAAGGCCTCGTAGCCGAACCGTGCGATGTCCATGCGCGGGCCGGCGGTCTGGAACTGCTCCATCGCGCAACAGGCCAGCCCGAACGCGAGCGGGAAGAAGGAGTTCGACCGCGCCCACGCGACCGCAGAGTCCAGAGTTGTGAAGACGAGACGCTCGTGCACATAGCGCTCGAGCTCCTCGCCCTCGAGGTGCGCGGGCTGGTTGGCGCCTTCGAGCTCGCCTCCGCGCAGGAGCTGGTGCGCGTTCAACGAGCGCACGCGCAGGCTCTCGGCGCCGCCGCTTGCTGCGGTGGCGCCAAGCCCACCGCCCGGGCCGACGCGCTCGCGTTTCATCTCCACTCGAGAGCCCCCCTACGCCAGACATAGGCGAAGGCCACGAACAGCAGCACGATGAACACGACAGTCTCCACGAGCGCGTAGCTGCCGTAGGCGCGCAGCTCGACTGCGATCGGGTACAGGAACACGACCTCGATGTCGAACAGGATGAACAGCATTGCGATCAGGTAGAAGCTGATCCCGAAGCGCATCTCGCGTTTGACCTCGGACGGGAGCCCGCACTCGTAGGGGTCCTGCTTGTGGGGTGTCGCGCGGCGGGGTCCGATGACCGAGTTGAGTACGGCGAAGGCACCGCCAACGGCGCCGCCTAGTACGAGGAATACGATCGCCGGGAGATAGCTGCGAAGCACCTCGCGCTGTTATATCACTGCTTGTGGCAAGGTGTTACTAGTGGCAATCGGCTCGATATCTTCGGCATGACACAGGCAGTGATCGCGGGCGCTCTGGCGGTTGCGGTGCTCAACGCGATCGCCGGTCTGATGGGTGCGTGGATCTGGTACCGCGGCGATCCGAGCACCGATCCAGGCGCTGGTGGTAGGGCGGCACGGGCCTTCTGGGTGGCGCTGCGCGTGGGCCAGGGCTCTGCGCTGACGCTGGCGGTGGCCGTCGGCTCGCTGGCGGCGGCGGGCAAGCACCCTCGCGAAGGCCTCTTCTACCTGTATGCGCTGCTGCCCCTGGCGGTGGCTTTCGTGGCCGAGCAGCTACGCGTTACCTCGGCCCAGACGATCCTCGACCAGCACGGCATCGAGAGCGCCCAGGCCGTGGGCACGCTGCCCGACGCAGAGCAGCGTGAGCTGGTCGTGACAGTGCTGCGCAGGGAGATGGGCGTGATGGCGCTTTCTGCGCTCGTTGTGGTCTTCCTGGCCCTGCGTGCCGCGAGCACGGCCCACGGGTTTTAGGACTTCGCTGACTCGGCCGGCGCTCCGTGCCGGCCTCGGGCCTATATATTCTCGGCGCATGAAGGTCGCCGTCACGACGATCCTCGCGCTTGCCTGCGCCGCCGTGTTGAGCGCATGCGGCTCGCAGGGGATCCAGATCGCCAAGACCAGCCCGTACTACCGTGGGGCGGTCCTGTTCCGCGATCACTGCTCCGGATGCCACACGCTGGCCACCGTCGGAGCGGAGGGCTCGGCTACGAGCATCTCCAATCGCCTGAAGACCAACGGGCCCAACTTCAACATCCGCAAGGAGAACGTCGAACAGGTCCTCTACGCGATCCGCAACGGCGGTTTCTCGGGCGCGATCATGCCCGAGAACATCGTCGTCGGCCCGAATGCCCAGGAAGTAGCCAAGTTCCTGGCGGCCTACTCGGGCAAGCAGGCCCAGAAGGTCCCGGCCACGAACATCACGCTCTCCACCAAATAGGCAGCCCGCGGGGCGGCCTGTAGGCATGCTCGACCTCAAGCTCATCCGCGAGGATCCCGATGGGGTGCGAGCCGCCCTGGCGCGCCGCGGCGAGGCAGCGGTCGGGGGTCTGGATCGGGTCATCGAGCTCGATGGGCGTCGCCGGAGCCTGTTGCCGCAGCTCGAGGGGCTGCGGGCCGAGCAAAACGAAGCCAACACGCGCATACGCCAGGCGAGTGATCCCGAGCAGCGCGAGCAGGAGATAGGAGCCATGCGCGCGGTGGCGGCGCGCGCGAAGGAGCTCGAGCAGGAGCTGGGCACGGTCGAGACAGGTCTCCAAGAGGCGCTCGCGCCGCTGCCGAACCTGCCCGATCCCTCAGCTGCCCCGGGTCCCGAGGATGAGCTGATCCGAACCGTGGGTACGCCGCCCGAGCTTGGCTTCGCCGCCAGGGATCACCTCGAGCTAGCAGGCGATCTGATCGACATGGACAGGGCGGCGAGCCTGTCGGGTTCGCGCTTTGCCTACCTGAAAGGCGATCTCGTGATGCTCGAGCTGGCGCTCGTGCGCTGGGTGCTGGAGCTTGTTCGCGGGCATGGCTTCGAGCCCGTCATCCCGCCGGTGCTGGTGCGCGAGCGTGCGCTCTACGGCACGGGCTTCCTGCCTGACACCGAGCAGCAGATCTACAGGCTGCCCGACGACGAGCTGTTCCTGGTGGGCACATCCGAGGTGGCGCTGGCCTCGCTGCACGACGGCGAGATCCTCGAAGCTGAGCGACTGCCGCTCTGCTACGCGGGCTTCTCGCCCTGCTTTCGCCGCGAGGCGGGGGCCGCAGGCAAGGACACGCGGGGCATCTTCCGCGTGCACCAGTTCGACAAGGTCGAGCTGTTCAGCTTCGTGGCCCCGGAGGAGTCCGCCGCGGAGCACGAGCGAATCCTGGCCATCGAGGAGGAGATCCTCACGGCGCTCGGCCTGCCCTATCGGGTGGTGAACATCGCCGTAGGGGACCTTGGGAACTCGGCGGCGAAGAAGTACGACTGCGAGGCGTGGCTCCCGAGCCAGGAGCGCTATCGCGAGCTCACCTCGTGTTCGAACACCACCGACTACCAGGCGCGCAGGCTCAACATCAGGATGCGCCGCGAGAAGCGCACCGCCACGCTGCACACGCTCAACGGCACCGCTGTGGCGGTCGGGCGCACGATCGTTGCGCTGCTCGAGAACGGCCAGCGAGCGGACGGCAGCGTCGAGCTACCCACATGCCTTCACGCTCTCGGTGCGCCTGCGGTGCTTTCCGCGCAGACCCGCCCATAGCCGCGCAGATCCACCGACAAACACCAGGGGATAGTCTCCAGGGTCATTGTCAAGTGTCGGGTGTGTGGGGACGGCGACATGGCGGAAGCTCAACGGAGGAAGATCTTGGAGGCGATGGCCGAGGTCCTCGCCGAGAACGGCACCGGTCCTGAGGGTGTGGACATATCCGAGGTCGCTGCTCGCGCGGATGTGAGCAGCGAGGCGTTCACCCGCCTGTTCCTCGACGTCGAAGACTGTGTGCTGAGCGCGTTCGAGCTCGGCGTCGAGCGGGTCGGCGATGAGATGTACGGCGCCTATAGCAGCGAGGTGCGCTGGCTCGACTCCATCCGCGCCGCGCTGGCTCGCTTTCTGTGGTTCCTCGAAGCCCAGCCCGAGCTGGGAAGGCTCCTGGTCGTGCACTCGACGCGCTCGGGGCCACGCGTGCTGCGTAGGCGCATGGAGGTGCTCGACGCCCTGGCGAGGATCGTCGATCGCGGGCGCGAGGAGAGCGCCGGGGGCATCCCCGGCCCCCCGGCGGTAATGGCAGAGGGGGTGGTGGGCGCAGTGCTGACGGTGGTGCACAATCGTCTGGTCGCCGATGGGCAGGAGGCGCCGATCGAGCTGTTCGGCCCGCTCGTGAGCATTGTCGTGCTTCCCTACCTGGGCGCCAACGTGGCTCGTCGTGAGCTGACCCGGCCGGCGCCACGCATACGCCGCGGCGGCGAGTCGGAGCTACCGCAGTCGCTCGATGGCCAGATCGGCCCTCGCCTCACCTACCGAACGGCACGCGTCCTGATCTCGATCGACGACTATCCGGGTGCGAGCAACCGTGAGGTTGCCGAGCGGGCAGGCGTCGTCGACCAGGGGCAGATCTCCAAGCTGCTGGGTCGCCTGGAGGGACGCGGGCTGATCGAGGAGGTCGGCGAGGGTCGAACCCGCGGCGCTCCCAACTCGTGGCGACTGACCGGGCGGGGAGAGGAGCTCGTGAAGGGCGACAGCCTGCGTGCGGCCATGCGCTCGAACGAAGTCCCCTAACCGATGTGGAAGAGCAGGGCCCGCGCGGCGGCGTGAGACGGCGCCGCGGTCAGGCGGTAGAGCCCCGCGGTGAGGGTTCCGTGCCCTCCGAGCTGGCGGCTGTTGTGCCCGCTCACTCCTGCGATCGCCACCGAGCCCCGCACCGTATGCCAGCGGGTATGGCCGTGTACTCGTACGCGCTTGGCGAGAGTGACCTTTACCTGGGCCGGGGTGAGCAACGTGAAGGTGAAGGAGATCTGTGCGATTCGTGGCCGACTGGCGTTCAGCGCGATCACCGCCTTGACAGTGAGCGCCAGTCCTGAGAGCTCGGATGGAGTTGCGCTGGCCGGTTTGGGCGCTGGGGCGGCAGGAACGGGGGCTGGGGAGACCGCCGGGGTGGCCGCGGTGTTGTGAGATTGGCGCAGGCTTTCTTCCCGGAATCGCTTGAGTTCTTCGCGTTCGACTTCTTCGCGTTCGGCTTCGGTGCGTTTGGTTTCCGGTTTTTGTTCGGCTTCCTGTTCGCGTTCGGCTTCTTCCTGGTGTTTCACCTGTTCGCCCTGACGTTCTTCTTCTGCTTTCTTGATCGTTCCCTGGGATTCTGATTCTTCCTTGAGTTTGGCTTTTTCCAGCGGCGTTTCAGCAAGCGAGGTGGGTTCGAATGCGGCTAGGCCATGCGGAGTCCCCACGCCGGTGGGGCCGTCGTAGCCGGGGCCCGCCACGCAGATGGACCTGGAGGAGCAACTGGCGCCCTCCTGAGCGTTGGTGCAGCCTGTGGCCCCCGATTCTTCGTCGAAGGGCTTCAGGCATGCGCCGTTGGAGCCCGAGATGACGTCGTGGAGCGCGTAGGGATGGACGGCGGCCTTTTCGTACAGGGTCTGTGCCGGGTATTCCACTCCCTGTGCGCCGCCCGCCAGAGCGTAAGTTGCGGCGATGATCGGCGAGGCGAGGCTGGTACCACCGTACGTGCACCAGTGGACGATCCGTTTTTCATATTCCGAGTTGCACCGTTCGTAGTAGACGGGTACGCCCGTGTACGGATCAGCATCGGCGGCCACGTCGGAGACGGCGCGCATCGTGCCGCAGCCCACCTCCGGCCAGCTCGCGACCTCGGTTTGCCAAGGTTCGGCTGAGAAGACCGTGCTGCAGCCACCTCCGTCAGCTCCGAAACCTTCCTTGACGCCGTGGCTCTCGCCGCCGTCGTTCCACACCGACTCCGTCTGCCATTGCGCAGATTCGCTCACGATCAGGCGCGTACCGCCGACGGCGACCACGTGGGGCGAGGATGCGGGAAAGCTCGCAACTCGTGAGGGCGCTTCAGCAGCCCATTCGAGGTAGCCGTCATCACCGGCAGCGGCCGTGATCACCGTTTCGGGGTGATTGAACGGGCCTTTCTCCTCTTCGGCGGCGCTCACACCGAGCTCGGGGATTCCCCAGGAGTTGGAGATCTCGTTGGCTTTGAGGGCCTCGGCGGCGCTCTCTGCCGCTTCCAGGTCTTCGAGTTCCGGGGAGTTGGCCTCGACGAGCAGGATTTTGCATTCCTGGCAGACGGCGTGCGCTGTCTCGATGTCCAGCGAGATCTCCGCTCCCCAGCCGATCGCTTCCTTGGCCTGCTTGCTTTTGCCCGCTTCTTCCAGTTCTTTGGTGCTGGTGGGGAACGGCAGGGGTTTCGTGTTGCCTTCCTGGTTGACCTGCTTGAAGCAGCCGTTGCCTGCGGTGCATTTCAGCAGGCCGAATTCTTCGTCGTAGCGTTCCAGGTCGGTTTCCGCCGTCGGGTCGTTGTAGGCGTCGACGATGGCGATCGTCTGGGTGCCTGAGACGGTGGAAGGAAGCTGGTAGGCAGTGTGGAGATCGCCTGGGGTGAGGCCGAACCTTCCTTCCACTGCGGGTCCATGCGGCGAATTGGGTGCGACGGCGGCCAGCGGGTGGCTGTGCGCGCGCGCCGCGGCGGTGAGAGGTACTAGCTGGAGCGCCAGGCACGCGGCCTGTCGGTTCGTCGGGGTCCCGCACACGGGCTGGACGGTGTAGTCGGATGCCGGCAGCGGCGAGGCGCCCAAGGCGGAAGCGGCCACGCCCCACAGCAGCGCAACGGCGCAGATGGGTGCGATCAGCGCGGTGGGGGCGTTGTGGCGTAGGGCTGAGTTCATCGGGGCAGGCCGAGGCGAGTCCTCTGTGCAGCCATCGGCCTCCTGCCCGGGAGACTTGAGCGGGAGATGGGGGCCTGGCCCATGGGTGGAACGGTCACCCGATCGTCACACCCTGATCACCGCTGGATCACACGTACATACCCGCGGGGGCAGATCATTGCTGCGGGACGGTGGACAGAGGGCGAGGCCACACCCGGCCGGTAGAAGTCTCGTCGCATAGGGCGCACCGGACCGCGCAGAGCGCAGCGCGGGCGAGACGGGCGACAGGCCTCGTCTCGCCCGCCATTAGGCTGTTGTGAGATGTCGTCTCCGTTCGGGCTGCTGCTCTCGCCCAACCCGCCGTCGCGCCGGACGGGTGCCCTGGTGGCGCTCGTGGCCGTGGGTCTGAGCACGCTGATCGTCTACCCGTTGAAGCACGTGGCGCCGGTTGGCTCGCTGAGCGTCGTCTACCTGCCCGCGGTGCTCGTGGTGTCGATCAGCTGGGGCATGTGGCTCGGCTACGCCACGTCGGTTCTCAGCGCGCTCGCCTTCAACTTCTTCCATCTCCCCCCCGTGGGCGAACTGACCATCAGGGCTTCGAGCAACTGGGTCGCACTGATTGCCTTCCTCGTGGTCGCAGCGTTGGCCAGCTCGCTGGCCGAGGTCACGAGGGCGCGCACCCGCGACGCCGAGGAGCGCCGACGTGAGGCCGACCTCGCGGCTGAGATGGCGCGGCTGCTGTTGCGCGGGGACGATCTCGCCGAGGCGCTGCCGACCGCTGCAGCGCGCCTCGCGCACACGCTCGAACTGAGCTCGGCGGCGATCGAGATGGACGCCGTCGAAGCAGACGAGCGCAGTGTGGCCTTCCCGCTGCGTGAGGGGACGACCCGTCTGGGAACCCTGCTGGTGGGAGCAGGAGCATCCGAGGCGAACCTGAGGCGGTTGCAGGAGCGGGTCGTCCCCGCTTTGGAGTCGCTTCTCAGCGCCGCGTTGGAGCGCGAGTCGCTGCTCGGCGGTGTCGTCGAGACCGCGGCCCTGCGCAGGGCCGACACCGTAAAGACGGCTCTCCTGCGTGCCGTCTCGCACGACCTGCGCTCGCCGCTGACTGCGATCTCGGCTGCGGGCGAGGCCGTCGGCTCGCCTTCGATCTCGCCGGCCGAGCGCCAGGAGATGGCGATCGTCATCCAGGAGGAGACGCAGCGCCTCGCGCGCCTGGTGGACAACCTCCTCGACCTCTCGCGGTTGGAAGCGGGTGCGGCCGAGCCGCGCCGACACCCGACCTCGATCGAGGAGCTGATCGGGGTGGCCCTCGGCGAGCTCGGCAGCGGTCCGGAGGACTTCACGCTGTCGATCGACCGCGAGCTTCCCCTCGTGAACGTCGATGCGGTGCAGATGGAGCGTGCTTTCGTGAACGTCCTGGAGAACGCCCGGCGCCACTCGGGCGGGCATCCCGTATCGGTCAGGGCGCGGGCCGTGCGCAGCCTGGCCGGCGGGCCTCGGCCGACCGGCAGCAGCCTCGAGGGTGGCGGCGCAGAGCGCCCGACTCCAGCCGGCGACCGCGTGATCGTACGTATCGTCGATCGCGGCCCTGGGATACCGCCGGCGCAGCTCGAGCGTGTGTTCGAGCCCTTCTATCGCGCAGGTACCCCCGGTGGCGAACATCGTGGCTCGGGCCTGGGGCTTGCGATCGCACGGGGCTTCGCCGAGGCCAACGACGGTTCCCTGTACGTTGAGTCGCTGCCCGGCCAGGGTGCCACGTTCGTGTTCGAGTTCCCGCTCGAGGCAGTCGGCGCCGAGACAGGCGAGGACCCGTCGACGAGGCCCGTTGAGGCGCCGCGCGCTGTCCGTGGGTCCGCCAGGTGAGCGCACAGACCCCGTCCGAGCCGACGCAGCCTCCTCCACGCGTGCTGGTCGTCGACGACGAGCCGCAGATCGTGCGTGCTCTGAAGGTCGTTCTACGCGAGGCCGGCTTCCAGGCGGTGCCCGCCGAAACCGCCAACGAGGCGCTCGATCTCGCCGCCGTGCGCCCGCCCGAGGCCGCCATCATCGACCTCGTGCTTCCCGACCTCGATGGGATCGAGCTGACGCGCAGGCTGCGAGAGTGGAGCGAGATGCCGATCCTCGTGCTCTCGGCGGTGGGGGAGGAGGAGCAGAAGGTCCGAGCGCTGGAGGCCGGCGCCGATGACTACATCACCAAGCCGTTCGGCACGCGCGAGCTCGTCGCCAGGCTGCACGCGGCGCTGCGCCGCTCCGCGCGCCTGGAGGAGGAGCCGACCATAGTCGTGGATGGCCTCGAGGTCGATCTCGCCTCGCGCATGGTGCACCGTGGGGGCGAGTCCGTGCATCTGACCCCGATCGAGTTCGACCTGCTGCGGGCGTTGGTCCGCAACCGCGGTCGCTTGATGACCCATCGCAAGCTCCTGACCGAGGTGTGGGGCCCCGAGTACGTCGAGGACATACAGCCCCTGCGCACCCACATCGCCCGCCTGCGGGCCAAGATCGAGCCCGAGGGCGTGGCGGGACCGCGCTACATCGTGACCGACCCGGGCGTCGGTTATCGCTTCGCCGGCTGAGCCGTCCCCGTCACGAAATCGTTATGCCGGGTGCTTGGAACGTTATGAGAGCGTGACGCGGCTCCGGCGATAGTGACTGCCATGGACGCCTTGGCAGTAGCTCTCGGGATCATCGCCTTCCTCCTGATGCTGTGGATGATCGAGGGGGTCGATCGGATATGACGCCCTCGCTGCCGCTGGCGGCCTTCATCGCGCACATACCCGGAGGGCACTCGTGAGCGCGGGCGACTTCTTCGGTCTGGTCGTCTCGGTGCTGGTGATCGCCTACCTCTTCTATGCGCTCATCCGCGGGGAGAAACTCTGAGATGACTTTCTCCGGTTGGCTCACGATCATCCTGTTCGCGGTGATCCTGACAGCCCTCGCCCTGCCGCTCGGCAGCTACATGGCGAAGGTCTACAACGGTGAGCGCGTGTTCCTCTCGCCGATCTTCGGCGGCCCGGAGCGCTTTCTCTACCGCCTCCTGCGGGTCGACCCCAAGCGCGGCCAGGACTGGAAGGCCTACGCCAAAAGCCTGTTGATCTTCTCGCTCGCGGGATGGCTCCTGCTGTACCTGATCCTGCGCACGCAGGACGCCTTCTACGTTCCCCATGCGCTCAACCCGCTGGGTTACAAATCGGCGCCCTGGAACGTGACCTTCAACACGGTCTCCTCATTCCTCACGAACACCAACTGGCAGTACTACAGCGGTGAGACCACCATGAGCTACCTCAGCCAGATGATCGGGCTCACCGTGCAGAACTGGCTCTCGGCCGGCGTCGGCATCGTCGTGGCGGTCGCCCTGATCCGCGGGATCGTCAGCCGCAGCGGCAAGAGCCTCGGCAACTTCTGGCAGGACCTCGTGCGCACCGTCCTCTACGTGCTGGCGCCGATCTCTGTGATCGGAGCGATCGTGCTCGTCTCCCAGGGTGTGATTCAGAACTTCACCACCTACCTGAGCGCACACACGATCACGGGTCTCTCACAGTCGATCGCGATGGGTCCGGTCGCTTCTCAGGAGGCGATCAAGCTGCTCGGCACCAATGGCGGCGGTTTCTTCAACGTCAACTCGGCCCACCCGTTCGAGAACCCGACTGCCTTCACCAACTTCTTCGAGATGCTGCTCGTGCTGATCATCCCGGCTGCGCTCGTGTTCACCTACGGTCGGATGACGGGCAATCGCCGCCAGGGCTATGCGATCTACGGCGTGATGATGTTCATGTTCCTCGGCGCCGTGATCGTCGCCTACGTCGCCGAGGCCCATGGCTCGCCCGCTCAGCACGCGGCCGGCCTGCACACGCAGGCGATCTCGGGCTCGACCGGCGGCAACATGGAAGGCAAGGAGCAGCGCTTCGGGATCGCCGGATCTGCCCTGTTCGATGTAGTTACCACCGTCACCTCGTGCGGAGCTGTGAACAGCGCTCTCGAGTCCTTCACGGGCATCGGCGGAGCGGTGCCGTTTGCCAACCTCTCAGCCTCAGAGACGATCTTCGGAGGCGTCGGGACGGGCCTCTACTCGATGCTCCTCTATGTGCTCCTAGCGGTCTTCATCGGGGGACTGATGGTCGGGCGCACGCCCGAGTGGCTCGGCAAGAAGCTCGAGGCGCGTGAGATCAAGCTCGCCGGCCTGGGCATCCTGATTACGCCGCTGGCAGCCCTCTTCTGCACCGCCATGGCCACCGCCAGCTCGGCCGGCCGCACCTCGATCTCGACGCTTGGCAAGGGCCCCCAGGGCTTTTCAGAGACGTTCTACGCCTACCTCTCCCAGGCCAACAACAACGGCTCGGCCTTTGCCGGATACACGGGCTTCATCCAACCCAACGCCGGCAACGCAGGCTCGCACGGCGTGACCTTCGCGGATCTCCTGGGCGGCTTCGACATGCTGTTCGCGCGTTACGCGCCGATCATCTTCGCGCTGGCCGTCGCCGGCGCCCTGGCGGGCAAGCGGGTCACACCGGCGGGACTCGGCACGATGCGCACCGACAACCCCACCTTCGCCGTGCTGCTGATCGGCGTCGTCATCCTCGTGGGCGCGCTGACCTTCTTCCCCGCCCTGCTGCTCGGACCGGTCGTGCAGGGCCTCACGGGACACCTCTACTGACATGAAGCGCGACATCGCCACATCGGTAATCGGGATCGTCGTGTTCACGGTCCTGCTCGGGTTGATCTACCCGCTGTTCATCACGGGCGTAAGTCAGGTCGCGTTCCCCGGAAACGCGAACGGGCAGAAGGTCTACGTGAACGGGAAGCTCGTCGGCTCGAGAATCATCGGGCAGAGCTTCTCCACGCCGGTGATCGAAAAGGACGGCAAGCCCAAGGAAGAAAAAGGCGTCGTGGTGAGCGAAGCCGACCCGCTCTACTTCCAGAGCCGGCCCTCGGCAACCGAAGGGGGGGCTTACAACGCGGCCGCGAGCACGTTCTCCAACCGTGGTCCCAACGACAAGGCCACCGAGGAAGCCGATGCGGAAAACATCAAGGCATACCTGGAACTGAACAAGCCCTACGACCCGACGCTGACGATCGCTCAGATCCCGGTCGATGCAGTGAACACCTCCGCCTCGAACCTCGATCCTGAAATCTCCCAGGCGAACGCCTGGATCCAGGCGCACCGCATAGCGGCCAAGCGCCAGCTCTCTCTGGGCGCGGTCGACGGGCTCATCTCCAAATACACCGACTCGCGTGGTCTGGGCTTCTCGGGCGAGGTGGGCGTGAACGTCCTCGAGCTCAACTTGGCCCTCGACCGCCTCACAAAAGGAACGCCCTGATGTCCGCACAGATGCCGGCCACCCACGAGCGCCAGGCGATCTCGCTGTTCCAGCGCGACATCGTCGGCCGCGCGCTCATCGACAGCTTCGAGAAGCTCGACCCGCGCGTGCAGATCCGCAACCCGGTGATGTTCGTGGTGGAGATCGGCTCGGTCATCACCACTGCCACGTGGCTGATCCAGGCATTCGGAGGGAAACCTCTCGGCGGCGGCGACGACCCCGCGTGGTTCACTTTCGCGATCGCGCTGTGGCTGTGGCTGACGGTGGTGTTCGCCAACATGGCCGAGGCGTTCGCCGAGGGACGGGGGCGCGCCCAGGCTGACACGCTGCGGGCGATGCGCAAGGAGACCGTCGCGCGGCTGCGCGACGGCTCGAGCAAGGCGGCGGCCGAGTTGACGCGTGGCGACGTCGTGCTCGTCAGCGCGGGCGAGCTGATCCCCGGCGACGGCACCGTGATCGAGGGCATCGCCACTGTCGACGAGTCGGCCATCACGGGCGAGTCCGCGCCGGTGATCCGCGAGTCGGGCGGTGACCGCAGCGCCGTCACCGGCGGCACGCGCGTGACCTCCGACGAAGTCGTGATCGAAATCACGCAGGAGCCGGGCAAATCGTTCCTCGACCGCATGATCTCGCTCGTCGAGGGAGCCGAGCGGCGCAAGACGCCGAACGAGATCGCGCTGAACATCCTGCTGGCGGCGCTCACGTTGATCTTTATGATCGTCGTGACCACGCTGCGGCCCTTCGGGCTGTTCTCCGGCACCTCCATCTCCGAGACCACCCTGATCGCGCTGCTCGTCGCGCTCATCCCCACCACGATCGGGGCACTGCTGTCGGCGATCGGCATTGCAGGAATGGACCGGCTCGTGCGGCGCAACGTGCTCGCGCTCTCGGGCCGCGCAGTCGAGGCCTCCGGCGACGTGGACGTGCTGCTGCTCGACAAGACCGGGACGATCACGATCGGCAACCGGCTCGCCTCCGAGTTCATACCGATGCCCGGCGTGCCCGAGTCCGAGCTGGCGGAGGTCGCGCAGCTCGCCTCGCTCGCCGACGAGACGCCAGAGGGCCGCTCGATCGTGGTGCTGGCCAAGCAGTACGGGATCCGCGAGCACGACATGACCACGTTGAACGCCGAGTTCGTGCCGTTCACGGCACAGACGCGTATGAGCGGTGTGGACATCGACGGACGGCGGCTGCGCAAGGGCGCGGGCGACTCGATCATCGAGCTCGTGGGGCGCGAAGGCGGATCTCCCCCGGCGGAGCTCCAGACGGTGCTCGACCGCATCGGCAACGAAGGCGGGACACCCCTGGCCGTGAGTCGCGACAACCAGGTCCTCGGCGTGGTCTACCTCAAGGACACGATCAAGGAGGGCATGAAGGCCCGCTTCGACCAGCTGCGGGCGATGGGCATCAAGACGATCATGGTCACCGGAGACAACCGTCTGACCGCGGCCAAGATCGCCGAGGAGTCAGGCGTGGACGACTTCCTCGCCGAAGCCACCCCTGAGCGCAAGCTCGCGCTGATCCGTGAGCAGCAGGAAGATGGACGCCTGGTGGCGATGACGGGCGATGGCACCAACGATGCGCCTGCGCTGGCCCAGGCCGACGTGGGCGTGGCGATGAACACCGGCACCCAGGCCGCGCGCGAGGCGGGGAACATGGTCGACCTGGACTCCAACCCGACCAAGCTCATCGAGATCGTCGAGGTCGGCAAGCAGCTGCTGATCACGCGCGGGGCGCTCACCACCTTCTCGATCGCCAACGACGTGGCCAAGTACTTCGCGATCCTGCCGGCCGTCTTCATCTCAACCTATGCAGTGAGTCCGGGGGGTAAGGGGCCCCTGCACGTGCTCAACATCATGGGCCTCGGCACGCCCCGCTCAGCGATCGTCTCGGCGATCATCTTCAACGCGATCGTGATCCCGCTGCTGATCCCGCTGTCGCTCAAGGGCGTGCGCTACCGCCCCATCGGAGCGAGTGCGCTGCTGCGCCGCAACCTCCTGCTCTACGGCCTGGGTGGCATCATCGCCCCGTTCATTGGCATCAAGCTGATCGATCTGATCGTCCACAACCTCCTCGGCGGCTGAGCGTCATGCCGTCCCGAGGCAGTTCACGCCGGGGCGCCCATGGACGCATCCGCAGGTGAGCGGCGGGGACGACTGAAGGTCTTCCTCGGGATGGCGGCAGGCGTCGGCAAGACCTACCGCATGCTGCTCGAGGGTCACGCCGAGCTCGAGTCCGGGCGTGACGTTGCCGTCGGGCTGCTCGAGAGCCACGGGCGTCTCGAAACGGCCCGACTCGCCGACGGCCTGCCGCTGGTGGGGCGCCGCAGCGTGGAGTATCGCGGCACCGTGCTCGAGGAGATGGACGTCGAGGCGATCCTCGACCGGGCGCCCGAGCTGTGCCTGATCGACGAGCTCGCTCACACCAACGCCCCGGGCAGCGATCGTCGCAAGCGCTACGAGGACGTGGAGCACATCCTCGGTGCGGGAATCGACGTGCTCTCGACGCTCAACGTCCAGCACCTAGAGTCGCTCAACGATCACATCACCGAGCTGAGCGGCGTGCGCGTGCGCGAGACGATCCCCGACGCGATCCTCGGACGCGCCGAGGAGGTGGTGCTCATCGACCTGACACCGGAGGCGCTGCTGGAACGCCTACGGGCCGGCAAGATCTACCCGCTCGAGCGCATCGACGCCGCTCTCAACAACTTCTTCCGCATCGAGAACCTGGCAGCGCTGCGCGAGGTGGCGCTGCGCCAGGTAGCCGAGGAGGTGGGCGCCAAGCGTCTCACCACCGAGCTCGTGGGATCGCGCGAGGAGAGCCTTGCGGCCGATGCCTCACAGGCCGTCGGCGAGCGCCTGCTGGCGCTGGTCGAGCCCTATCCCGGAGCCCAGCGGCTCGTGCGCCGGGCTTGGCGCTCGGCGCAGCGCCTCGGTGCCGACCTCGACCTGCTGTGGGTAAGGCCGCCCGGGCGTACTCTCGGCGATGAGCAGGAGCGCTCGCTGTCCGCTCTGCGCCAGCTCGCCTCGGTCCTCGGTGCGAGGCTGCTCGAAGAGGAGTCGGACGATCTCCCCGGCACGGTCGCGGAGGTGGCCTCGCGGCGTGGGAGCACCTACATCCTGCTTGGGCGATCGCGGCCCGCGCGTGGGCTGGGCCGCCTGCGTGTGCCGCTGCCCCAGCGCCTGATGATGAGCCTTCCGGGCGTCGACGTGCGCATCGTGGCCGATCGCACGAGCCGAGTGAACGGAGAGAAGCTGTGAGCGCCGGATCGATCGTGGTTCTCGTGACCGCTGCCGCCGTGCTGGGTGTGCTCGGCGGCTACTGGCTGCCGCCCAACGGTCGTCGTGCCTCGCGCAACCGTCCCCGTCCCGTGCGCCACATCCTGCTGCCGTTCACCGGGCAGGCGATCTCGCGGCGGGCATTCGAGGCTTCCGTGCGCCTGGCCAAGGCCGAGAACGCCGTGGTGATGCCGGCACTGCTCACGCGGGTGCCGATGAACCTTCCCGTCGACACAGCGCTGCCGGTGCAGTGCGCAAGCGGGATGCCGTTGCTGGAGGCGATCGAGCAGAGCCTCGCCTCGCAGGGCATCGCGGTCGACTCGCGCGTGGGGCGGGGACGCTCGGCCCGCGACGCTCTGCGCAAACTGCTCGAGCAGGAGTCCTTCGACCGCATCATCGTCTCGGCCGAGATCGATCAGCGGGACGGGCTCGGCTATGACGACCTGCGGTGGCTGCTCGAGCGGGTACCGGCCGAGGTGATGATCCTCAGGCCCGCGCCGCAGGACACGCGGCGGATTTCGGTGGAGGAGGTCAGCGGGCATTTTTGACAGACGGAGCGCGCAGATCCTCACTCCGTCCGCCGCGCGATCCAGTTCGTCCCCGGCGTATCGGTGAGACCGTGCAGCAGGATCGAGGCAAAGACGGCCAGAGCGGCGATGTCGAAGATCTGCTGAGCAGCGGCGATGTCGCGCGAGAGCACGAGTAGGGAGAACGCCATCGTGGCCACGCCCTTCGGCCCGAACCAGGCCATGAACGCCTTGGTCGCCGCGTCCAGGCGCGTGCCCGTGAGCGCCACCCAGATTCCCGCCGGTCGGGCGAGCAGGAACGTGCCTGCCACGACCGCCACCGCCGCCCACCCGCCCGAGAACAGGCCGTGGATCGTCAACAGCGATCCGAACAGGGCGAAGATCCCTAGCTTGACGATCTCGACCAGCTCCTCGGCGCCCTCGGCGAAGTGCCGGCGCAGGTCGGGGCGGCGGACGCCGATCACGATCGCGGCCACGAACACGCCGATGAAGCCGTTGCCATGGGGAGGCAGGACCGTGAGGCCATAGGTGGCGAAGGCCAGCCCGAGACCGTAGAGCGCTCGCTGGTGCGGTGGGATCGTGCGCCTGTGATCGTCGCCCTCCTCACTGCGCGGCAGCAGCAGCGAGCCGACGAACCCGCAGGCCAGGCCGAACACGAAGCCGAAGCCGACGTCCTGCAGCACATAGCTCCACCACACGAAATGGGTCTCGCCCGGTTCCAGCGCTGCTGCCAGCGCGAGCACAGCCGGCAGCGCCAGCCCGTCGTTGAGCCCAGACTCGAGGTTCAGCGAGTGCCTTACGACCCTTGGCACGCGGGGATCGGTGACCACCCCCGAGGAGAGCACAGGGTCGGTCGGGGAGAGCAGAGCCCCCAGCAGGAACGCCTCCGTCCAGCTCAGCCCTACGAGCCAGCGAGCGAGCAGGGCCACGATCACGGCTGTGATCGGCATCGCGATCACGAGCTTTCGCAGCGGCAGGCGCCAGTGGTTCTGGAGCATCTCGCCGTCGACCTCGAGGCCGTCGCGGAAGAGGATCACGATCAGCGCGACCGTGGCCAGGTCCCGGACCAGCCCGGAGTCCGTCTTGAAGTGCAGGACGCCGGTCGCGCCGGTGCCAAGGACGAAACCGGCGAGCACGAACACCGCTGCTAGTGAGAGCACGCTGCGCCGTGCGAGCCCCGACAACAGCGCCCCGAGCACGAGCAGGCCGCCGAGAACCAATGCGACGGTCTGGAAGGAGCTCACTTCGGTAGCGTCCCACAAGGGTCCCAATGTCTGGCGAGCGAGGACATCTGAAGGTCTTCATCGGAATGGCCCCAGGCGTGGGGAAGACCTTCCGCATGCTCCAGGAGGGCCGGGCCGAAGCCGACAGCGGCCGCGACGTGGCGATCGGCTACCTCGAGCCGCATGGCCGCGCGGAGACGGTTGCCCAGGGCGAGGGCCTCGAGCTGATCCCGCGTCGCAACCTCGTCTACCGCGGGACGCCACTCACCGAGATGGACCTCCCGGCCGTGCTCGCCCGCAAGCCCGAGCTGTGCCTGATCGACGAGCTGGCGCACACCAACGCCCCCGGCGTCGAGCACGAGAAGCGCTACGAGGACGTTCGCGACGTGATCGAGGCGGGAATCGACGTCTTCTCCACCGTCAACGTCCAGCACCTGGAGAGCCTGGGCGATCAGATCACCCGTCTCACCGGCGCCAAGGTCCGCGAGACGATCCCCGACGAGGTGCTGGCCGAGGCCGACGAGGTGGTGTTGATCGACATCACCCCCGAGGCCCTGATCGCGCGCCTGCGCGCCGGCAAGGTCTATTCCCCCGATCGCGTGCAGGCCGCCTTGAGCAACTTCTTCAAGATCGAGAACCTCGACGCGCTGCGCGAGACCGCTCTGCGTCAGGTCGCTGAGGACGTCGAGGTCAAGCGTCTCGTGCGCCACCCGGCCGCCCCCGTCGCCCAGACCTCGGTGCGCCGTGAAGAGGAAGGGCTTGCGATCGCCCGCGAGCCGGGACCACAGGCGATCGCCGAGCGTCTGCTCGCGCTCGTGACGCTCGCGCCCCACTCGGAGCGCATCGTGCGTCGTGCCTGGCGCTCGGCGCAGAGGCTCGACGCGGAGCTGGAAGTGCTGTTCATCCGCCCTCCTGGAAGACCCCCTACGGGCGAGGATCGCCGCCGCCTCGAGGAGCTGAGGCGCCTGGTATCGATGCTCGGCGCTCGCCTGCGCGTGGAGGAGGGCGAGGACGTGGCCGCTGTCGCCATTCGCGTGGCGCGCTCGCTGGGCATCACCTATGTACTGATGGGTACACCCTCAGAGCGTCGCCGCCTCACCCTCCTTAGCTCCGGCTCGGAGCGCTCGCTGTTGATGCGCCTGTTGCGGGGCCTGCCGGGTGTCGACGTACGTCTCGTAGCCGATCCCTCGCTGCGGGCGCCGGCGGGTATCGACGAAATACAAGATTCTTCAGAAGGGCTCCCAGGGCAGGCCGGCGAAGGTGGGGACTCGGGATTCGACGAGCGATTCGGTCCTCCGGAACACCCAGAGGTGGCGTGAGGGCCGCGCAATGTCACTACCATCCCGCAACCTCTGCACCCCGCCGCTGTTCCAATCATGCATATGACCCCACCACGCACCTTCCTCTCCAAGCTCGCGCCGGCACTCTCGCTGGTGCTCCTGGCAGTTGTTCTCGTCGTACCCGGCGCCCTTGGGCGCGCCTCCCGGCCCCAGGCCCACGCCGCCAGCTCCTACCTCACGGGCCTCGGCAACGAGACGCCGCAGATGTTCCGCGATCCGCTCTTCACCCAACTGCACACCAAGATCGTGCGCTACATCGCCCCCTACGACGCCGTCGCCCACGTCGCCTCGCTCAACCGGGCCATCGCCTTCATCCAGGCCGCCGAAATCCAGCACGAGCAGGTTCTGGTGGCCTTCTACCACTCCGAGTACACGCCCACGAAGCTGCCCAGCGTCGCCACCTACCAGCACGACGTGCAGAAATTCGTGAAGCTGTTCCCGCACGTCCGCCAGTACCAGTCATGGGACGAGGCCAACCGCGGCAACATCTACCGTGTTCTCGCCAGCCCCTCGGCGGCGTCAGCGGCGCGCTACTACCAGGCGCTGATCCGCGTCTGCAAGGGCTGCACGGTGATCGGCCTCGACGTGCTCGACCAGTCCAACATCTCACCAACGCTCGAATACATATCGGAATTCAAGCGCGAGATCGGTCGGCTACGCACGGTCATGCCGAAGATCTGGGGTCTGCACAACTACTCAGACATCAACCGCCTGGAAAGCTGGCGCACCCGCGATCTCGTGCGTGCCCTCGGCGGCCAGGTGTGGCTGACCGAGACCGGCGGTCTCGTGCAGTTCGGAGGCGCCTTCCCCAACCGCAACGGGTCCGGCCTCACACGGGCGGCCAAGGTGCTCAAATACATGTTCGCCGTGGCCGGCTCGCAGTCGCAGATCAAGCGCCTCTACATATACGACTGGACCGGCGGCAACAGCAGGACGCGCTTCGATGCGGGCCTGACGAACGAGCATGAACAGCCGCGCGCCGGCTACCTCGTCGTGTGCAAAGCGCTGCACGCGGCCAAGTGCAACGCCAAGGTGGCCAGGAACTAGGCCGCTCAGCCGCTGCCGCTGAGCGCGGGCTGGGAGCCGCTCTCCACGCGCGGGGTACGCTGTTTGTGCCCCGCGCCGTGTGCGTTTCGCACGAGGCCCATCGCCAGTAGCGCCAGCAAGCCGACCGCGGCGGCGATCGGGGCAAGCGTCCTCAGGGGATAGCGGCTGCCGTCATGGAGTTTCAGGTTCAGGGCCGTGTGATCGCCGGCCCCCACGATGCTCAGCAGTCCCTGGTGATCGATGCCCAGCAGCGTGGGCGCGAGCGCCGCGAACAGCCCCCAGGCGAGGAGTGCCCCCGCGCCGGCGCCCAGCTGCCTGCCCGACAATCGCAGCCGTGGAGTGGACCACGCCGCGAGGACCACCGCGCCGCCGGCCGCCAGGAAGAACGGCCAGACCCCGCCCCACGAGCGTCCCAGCCCGAAAGCCGAGGCGATCGTCGGCTGGAAGAAGCCCTCGCCGAGGAAGCGCGCCCACACGACCGTCTCGTTCTCATAGCCCACCAGTGGGTGGGTGATCGAGGCCACGACCGTGGCCGTGATCGAGACGGCGGCCAGTGCGATCGTGGGACCGGGGAAGCGCTTGAGCGCGATCCCCAGGGGCGCAACCAAGAACGGAAGCATGGTGGTGAGGAAGCGCGGGCCCATGAAGCCGCCGCCGAAGGGTAGGTAGTAGCCGGAGTTGTAGCCCACGTAGCAGAGGCAGATGCCGAAGATCGTCAGCGCCTCCGCGCGCCGCCCCCGGCGGTAGAGCATCGCCGTTCCCACCCCGGCCATGATCAGCACGGGGGAGATCGTGAGCAGGCCGCGTGAATCGAGGAGCAGCGTGCTCAGCACCTTCAGACTGGGCGCCCCGATCCCGAAGAACCCCGTTTTCTGACGTGAGACGTCGGAGTAGGCGAGATGCGTCCAGGAGCGGAAGGCGTAGTGGTTGTAGAGCAGCAGCGGCACGATGCCGACCACGCCGCCGAGGATGTAGGCGCCGGCGCGGCGGATCACGTCGGTCGGGTTCAGCGCGTCGCGGCGCGAGAGCAGGAACAGCCCGAGCACGACCGCGGCGAAGAACACCGGGTACTCGGACGCCACCGCGTAGCCGACGGCAAGTCCTGCCAGGGCGAGCAGCATCGGACTGGGGGGGCCGTCGCGCTCGCGCAACATCAGCGCAAAGGCTGCGAAGGCGAGAAAGGCGGTGAACACGTGTGAGAACAGCAGCGTGGAGAGCGGCAGCACCAGCGTGCCCAGCCCGAGCGCCACTGCGCTGGCGACGCCGTAGCCGGGCTCGAAGCGCTCAGACACCTGCCACACGAGCAGCAGCAGGAGGAGTCCCGGCAGGACATTGCCCCACAACCCGACGAAGTAGATCATCTCGTCGTCGCTTTTCTGTGCTTGGGATTCCTGTGCGAGCGAGTCGGCCCCAAGCTCGGTGATCGTGTAATAGAAGGGCAGCGAGAACAGCGCCAGGCCAGGCGCGCGGGCCGAGTAGATGTGGCCCTTGTATTCGACCTTGTCGCCGGTGTTCGCGGCGTAGGCGTCGATCGTCGTGCCGTCGTTGTTCAGCGAGCGGATCAGGTCGTAGTGCGAGGTCTGGTTCCAGGAGAAGCTCTGGATGACAGTCGCGTAGGCGACGCCCACGAGCACGATCGCGAGCACCGTTCTGCGCTTGGAGATCAGCGGACGCCGCCGGGAGGGGCGCGTGCGCGAGAGGGGCGCGTCGGGAGCCGGGGGAAGACTCGAGCGGCCGGCGGCGTGAGCCTCCATCAGTCGCTTCCGTGCAGCGCCTTCGGCCCGGGGCCGATCTCATAGATCACGAGCGAGCCCACCTGCCTGCGTGTCACGCCCAGGCCGGCCACCGGTTTGGCCGCCGCGGCCGCCGTGTTGGGGGGCTCGGCCAGGGCGTAGCCGTGGATCCCCGGAAGCTTGGGCATCGTCAGGTGGAGCACCACCGTGCGAATCCCGTAGTAGCGCAGCTTCTCGATGCTGGCGCGGTCGGGGAAGCCGCTCATTCCCCCACGCAGATCGTCCACGGCGGGGATGTCAAAAGTGCTGTTGCCGATCGGGATCTTGTAGAAGCCGTTAGTGGAGAAGTACTGCCAGATACGGTCGGCCGCGCCGTCGGTCGGGAGGTCGAGCAGCGGCCCCGGTAGGCCCACCTCGGCCTTTGCCGGCTGCGGGACCACGGGATGTCCGAGGTGCCCGGCGCCTTCGCCGAGCAGCCCGATCAGCAGCAGGCCTCCGAGCAGCGCAGGCAGCGCGCTGATCGCATGGCGCCTGCCCCACGGTCCGATCCGGGTCACGAGCGCCTGGGCGCCGGCTCCCGCCAGGAGGGCATAGAAAAGCGTGCCCAGAGTGAAGATCCTGCCCGGCACGCGTACACCGTCCCAGCCGGGCGCGTAGTTGTAGAGCAACCGATACGGGTATCCGTATCCAGTCAGGCCGAGGCCCATCGCGAGGATCGAGCAGGTCAGCACCCCGAGCGCCAGCGCGAGACGCAGTTTGCGCGTGTAGATCGACCCACCGAAACCGGCGAGCCCGATCAGCGCGAGCACGAGGATCAGGCCGCCGGGGAAGAACACGTCCTCGTTCTTGGAGTGGACTTTGGCCCGCATGCCCGAGGTGGCGCCGCTCCAGACGCGGTTCTCCGAGGAGGCTGACAGCAGTGCGGCGGGTCCCGACGAGTAGTTTTTTACTTCCTTCAGCGTGCGCTTGGCCGTTGGGTAGTCGTTGGCGACCTGCAGGTAGGGGTTGGCCTGGTAGATGGCCACGGCGCCGAGGACGGCGACACCGACGACGCTCACGATCAGAAGACGCCGGGGTATCAGCGGTCCACGTGAGTTGCCGCTCGCGCTTGGCCTCCAGCCCTCGCCGGGCGTCAGGCGCCCGCGCCACCAGTAGAACAGCACCAGCAGTCCGAGCACGGCCAGCAGGTAGCAGTACTGCAGCCCCAGCGTGAATCCGAGGCTCACCTGCCAGGCCGAGACCAGCCAGCCGGCCAGCACGAGTCCGCGCGAGGAGCGCCTGTAGCCGCGCAGGAGAAGGAACAGCGCCAGCGGCAGTCCCCCCGAGGAGATCACATGCAGGTGGCCCGCCTCGGTGACGCGGTAGGGGGCGTAGGCGAAGGCGACACCGGCCGCCGCTCCGCCGAGGCGCCCGAGGCCCAGCTCGCGAGCCAGCAGATAGGCGCCAACGAAGCACAGCGACCACGCCCACAGGAAGAGCAGGTTGTAGCGGACCAAGGCGGCGACGGTGCCCGAGCCGAAGAACGCAGCCGGTCCGTAGCCGAGCAGCGAGTCCGAGAAGGCGAGGCTGAGCGGGTGTGGGTAGAAGGTGTTGGCGTTGAACAGGTGCAGCGGGTCGTGGAGCATCGCGTGGCCGACCCAGGCGATCTCCCAAGCCGTGCGCACGGGATCGCCGAGGTCTGGCGCTATGCGGCTCGGGAGGTGCAGCACGAGCGGCCAGCTCGTGAGCACGGCCAGGAGCACGCCTGCGAGGGCAACCAGGGCCACCTCGCGGCGGCTGAAGGAGGGGGAAGCGGCCCAGCGTCCGCTGCGCGTTTCAGCCGGAGTTGCGCCGTCAGCGGATGGCCCTACGCCCGCCACGCCATCGGCGTCCGCATGCGTGGACGATCCCTGCGGGGCACGAGGCGGACTTGGGAGACCGGTGCTCAAGGTCTGCGGGTGTTCGAGGCCGCGCGGATCGGCGCAGCATACGTGAGGCGCCTGCGACATTGCGGCGTACGCACGCACGAGCGTTGTGACGTTCCGAGCTCTCGCGATACGTCAGACTCAGGGGCGTGAAGGTTCTGGTGGTCGGATCGGGAGGCGTGGGTGCGGCGTTCGCCGCGATTGCGCAGCGGCGCGCGGTCTTCGAGCACGTTGTGCTCGCCGATGTGGCGCTCGAGCGCGCGCAGGCGGCCGCCGAGCGGCTGGAGGAGCCAGATCGCTTCAGCGCCGAGCGAGTCGATGCCTCGAGTAGGCAGGATCTCGTCGAGCTGATTACCCGTGTGCGCCCGGATGCGGTTCTGAACGCCTGCGATCCGCGCTTCAACGAGCCGATCTTCGGCGCTGCCCTGGACGCCAAGGTCACCTACCTCGACATGGCCATGACGCTCTCGCACCCCCATCCCGAGCGACCCCACGAGCTCCCGGGGGAGATGCTGGGCGATCTGCAGCTGGCACAGCACGAGCAGTGGGAGCGCGCCGGCCTGCTCGCTTTGGTGGGAATTGGGGTCGAGCCGGGCCTGTCCGATGTCTTCGCCCGCTATGCAGCCGACGAGCTGTTCTCGAGCATCGAGGAAGTGGGAGTCCGCGACGGCGCCGACCTCGTCGTCGAGGGCTATGACTTCGCGCCCACGTTCTCGATCTGGACGACCATCGAGGAGTGCCTCAACCCGCCCTTGATCTGGGAGCGCGAGCGCGGCTTCTACACCACCGCACCCTTCTCCGAGCCGGAGGTCTTCGAGTTCCCCGAGGGCATCGGTCCGGTTGAGTGCGTCAACGTCGAGCACGAGGAGGTCGTGCTGATCCCGCGCTGGGTTCAGTGCGAGCGCGTCACCTTCAAGTACGGCCTTGGCCAGGAGTTCATCGATGTGCTCTCCACGCTGCACAAACTGGGCCTCGACTCGACCGAGCCCGTCTCGGTGCGGGGCGCCCAGGTCTCTCCCCGAGACGTGGTGGCTGCAGCGCTGCCCGATCCGGCCACGCTCGGCGAGCGCATGAGCGGGCGCACCTGCGCAGGCACGTGGGTGCGGGGCACGGGCAAGGATGGGAGCTCTCGCTCCACCTACCTCTACCACCTGGTCGACAACGAGCAGACGATGCGTGAGTACTCCAGCCAGGCGGTCGTGTGGCAGACGGCCATCAACCCCGTCGTAGCGCTCGAGCTGCTCGACCGGGGCGATTGGAAGGGCGTTGGCGTGCTCGGCCCCGAGGCCTTCCCACCCAAGCCATTCCTCGAGCTGCTCGAGGAGATGGGATCGCCGCACGGGCAGGTCGAGGTGCCTCCAAAGTAGAATACTACCGTCGGTAGTACGCTAAACTACCTGTATGAGTAAGAGGCTGCAGGTGGTCGTCGAGGAGGAAGACTTGGAGCGCTATGCGCGAAGCGCCGACGCGGCAGGGATGACACTGTCCGAGTGGGCTCGCCACGCCCTCAGAGCAGCGGCGCGCCAGGGATCGACCGGTGACGTCGAGGCCAAGCTTGCTGCCATTCGCAGAGCGGCGAGCTATGAAACGGGTGGGCGAGAAGTCGACATCGAAACGATGCTGGCCCAGACAGAGGCGGGCCGTCTCGCCGAGATGAGGCGGGGATGACCGGCTTGGACGAGGGGTGATCTTCGTTGACGCGAACGTCCCGATGTATCTCATCGGACGCGACCACCCCCACAAGGTGGATGCTCGGCTCCTGCTGGAGCGGCTCGCCGGCGAACGTCGACGGTTGACGACCAGCAGCGAGGTATTCCAGGAGATCCTCCACCGCTACCTCTCGATCGGCCGCCGCGACAAGATCGAGCCGGCATTCGAGCTCTTGCGGGCGATCGTCGATGACGTGCTTGGGATCGACGAGGCAGACGTCTTCGCAGCCAAGGACATCATCCACGCGCACGAGGCCCTGTCGGCACGTGACGCACTGCATGCGGCTGTCATGCGCCGCAATCAGATCACGGAGATCGCCAGCTTCGACCTGGGATTCGACGCACTCCCGGGGATCAGGCGCCTCCCGGCTCAGAGCTGAGCGGCTGCCTCAGAAGTCGACCTGGGCGGGAATGACTGGCGCGGGCGGGCGCTCTAGGATTCCCGGCGGGGCGACTTCGAGCTTCCGTGAGAAGAACTCACGGAAGAACGGTCGCGAGACCAGCATGATCACGACCCCCAGGATCATGCCGCCGATCCCCAGCCACAGCGGGAGCGTGACGCCGGCGATCGGCGCCGATTCGACATTGGCCGTGTGGCCGTAGTAGAAGGCCGCCTTGATTCCCACGCCGAACAGCATCAGGCCGCCGATCATCGGCCCGACGCCGAGTAGTAGGAAGTTACGCGGGCTCTTACGCAGTTCGTGGCGGTAGTAGATCGGGCAGGCGAATCCGGTGAACCCGTAGTAGAAGCAGATCGGGAATCCGATCGCCGTGACCGAGTCTGCGAGCACGCTTTCGGAGAGCAGCAGCAGAGGGACCGTGACGATGATCGCCAGCAGGCCGAAGCCGAGCGTGGAGACCGTGGGGGTGAGGTAGCGTTTGTGCACCCGCGCGAGCAGGTTGGTGACGGCTTTCCAGTGCGCCATCGAGAGCGTCGTGCGCGCCGTGGGCAGGATCGTGGTCTGCGTCGAGGCCGATGCGGATGTCAGCACGGTGATGATCAGCAGCTTGTCGAGTCCGCCGCCGAGGACGCCTTTGCCGAGCGCGTTGAGCACGTCGCTCTGGTTTTCGGAGTTCGTCAGGAAGCCGGTGCCGTGGAAGGACTGGGAGGCCGCCGAGACGATCACGTAGATGAGCACCAGCAGGAGCGTGGAGACCACGGCCGCCTTGCCCGGTCCCTCGGCGGGATCCTCGGACTCCTCGTTGACGGCGACCCCGGAGTCCCAGCCCCAGTAGATGAACACACCGAGCAGAACCGCGTCGAGTAGATCGCCGAAGTTCATGGCGAACGGGTTGAGCCAGGATATGGAGGGCTTTATCGATCCGCTCGGTGGGTGGCTGCCGTAGATCTTCACGAACGCCACGACTGAGAAGAGGCCAAGGATGAGGACCTCGGTGGTGAGCAGCAGTTGCTGGATACGGGCCGAGAGCTCGATACCGCGGTAACAAATCCAGGTCATGAGGGCGATCCAAACAATCGCCCCGATGATGATCGCCGCTTTGGAGTTACCGAGTTCGGTGAACCCAAAGAGCTTGAAGGTGTAGATGGCGGCGATGTCCGCCAGCGAGGCCATCACGATCAGGTCGGCCAGGAAAATGGCCCAGCCGTTCATCCAGCCGGTAACCGGGCCGAGGGCACGTGTGGTCCAGGCAAAGCTCGTCCCGGAATCGGGGTCGGCGCGGTTGAAGTATTTGTAGGCCGAGGCGATCAGCAGCATCGGCACGAAGGACACGAGCATCACCGCCGGCGCGTGAACGCCTACACCTTTGACCGCGACTACGAAGCCCAGCGTCGCGGCCAGCGAGTACGCGGGCGCTGTCGAGGCGACGCCTATGACGATGTTGGAGAGGTAGCCGATGGCGCCTTTTTTCAGGCCCTTGTCCATCACTCCTGACGAACCGGAAGCTGCAACGGACTCGATGGCCATCTTTCGGTTCCTCCCCGCTCTCGTGACAGAAGTTACAGCATGCTAGACCCCGCAAAGGTATGTGCGACGGGGGGAGAGCGCAAGGGTCAAGTGTCCCAAAACAGCAGCCCACGGCTATACACTTGGTACAACGGGTACATGAGTTCTTGAACACGCAGAGCATTGCTCTGCGTGGGGTCAGCGGATAGCGTTATCCGCACTGTCTAGTTGGCTACCCGAGAAAGCGTGTTTTCCAATGACCGGTGATCTCCAAGAGCAGGCCAAGCGACACCTTTGGATGCACTTCACGCGGATGGGCTCCTATGCGGACGCAGAGGTCCCCGTGATCGTGCGGGGCGAGGGCTGCTACGTGTACGACGAACACGGCAAGCGCTACCTCGACGGGCTCTCTGCCCTGTACTGCGTCAACATCGGCCACGGCCGCGGTGAGCTGGGCGACGCAGCGGCTGCGCAGACCAGGGAGCTCGGCTTCTACACCAACTGGAGCTACGCGCACCCGCGCTCGATCGAGCTGGCGAGCCGCGTTGCGGAACTTGCGCCGGGCGATCTCAACCGCGTCTTCTTCACCTCGGGCGGCTCGGAGGCGGTCGAGTCGGCATGGAAGCTCGCCAAGGCCTACCACCACGCGCAGGGCGAACCACTGCGCCACAAGCTGATCTCGCGCAAGCTCGCCTATCACGGGGTCACTATGGGCGCGCTCACGGCCACGGGACTCACGCCGCTGCGCCAGCCATTCGAGCCGCTGACGCCCGGGGGCATCCACGTCGCCAACACCAACTCCTATCGCTGGGCCGAAGACCGCGACAACCTGTGGGCGGCCGATCAGATCGACGAGGCGATCGAGTTCGCCGGACCCGAGACGGTGGCCGCTGTGATCCTCGAGCCGGTGCAGAACGGCGGCGGGTGCTTCGTGCCCCAAGACGGTTACTTCCAGCGCGTGCGCGAGATCTGCGACCGCCACGGCGTGCTGCTCATCTCCGACGAGGTGATCTGCTCGTGGGGGCGCCTCGGCCACTGGTTTGGCTGCGAACGCTACGGCTACGCGCCCGACATCGTCACCACCGCCAAGGGCATCAGCTCGGCCTATGCGCCGCTGGGAGCGGTGATCACGGCCGATCACATCGCCGAGCCGTTCCTGCACGGCAAGGCGATCTTCAACCACGGCTTCACCTTCGGCGGGCATCCCGTGGCGTGCGCGGTCGGGTTGGCCAACATCGACGTGATGGAGCGCGAGGACCTGTGCGGCCACGTGCGCGAGAACGAAGGACGCCTGCGCGAAGTGCTCGACTCGCTGCGCGACCTGCCGATCGTCGGCGACGTGCGCGGCGCCGGCTACTTCCACGCGATCGAGCTGGTCAAGGACAAAGACACCAAGGAGACGTTCAACTCCCACGAGTCCGAGGAGCTGCTGCGAGGCTTCCTCTCCGGCGAGCTGTTCAAGCGCGGGTTGATCTGCCGAACGGATGACCGTGGCGATCCAATCGTCCAGCTCTCCCCGCCGCTGATCGCCGGCGAGGAGCAGTTCCAGGAAATCGAGGGGATCCTGCGTCCGGTGCTGAGCGAGGCCTCGGAGCGGATGGAGAGATGGAGCTCACTGTCGAGAGCCTGATCGGCGAGCTCGGCCTGACTCTCGTCTCCGGACAGGAGGCAGCCCGTACCCATGTGCGCTTCGTGCACAGCACCGAGCTCGCCGACCCCACGCCCTGGCTGAAAGGCGGCGAGCTGCTGCTGAGCACCGGCCTGCAGCTCGACGGGCCGAAGGCGCAGCGGGAGTTCATCGCCCGCTTGGTAGATCACGAGATCGCGGGCCTCGGCTTCGGCACCGGCTTCACCCACAAACGCATCCCCGCCGCGCTGCTGGCGGCCGCGCGCAAGCACGGCTTCCCGCTGTTCGAGGTTCCCTACGAGCTCCCGTTCATCGCCATCACCGAGCGTGCCTTCGCGCAGCTGCTCGACGAACGCTACGAGATGCTCCAGCGCAGCATGGTCGGCGACGTGCTCGCCGAGGCGCTCACCGGGCACCTCTACCCGGAGGATCTCCAGGCGCGCCTGCGTCCATTCGGGATCGGCGAGCGCGTGGCAGTGCTCGCCTTCCGTATGCGCGATCCGAGTGCCGCCGCGGCAGCGGTCGAGCGGATCCTCGCCGCCGAGCGCGTGGCCGGCCTCGTGGCGATTCGAGCGGGGCTGCTGTGTGCGGTGGTGGACCCCGAGGGGATCGAGCCAGGAGCCCTGGCTGGAAAGATCCGGGGCGAGCTCGCCGCCCGCTTCGGCGAGGTACGCGCGGCGGCCAGCCGCGCAGCTGCCACGCACTCGCTGCGCATGAGCTTTCACGAGGCCCGCTGTGCCCTCGAGGCCGTGCGGCTGCGCAACGGCGACGCGCCCGAGGTCGCCTCCTACGAGGACCTGGGCGCCTTCCAGCTGCTGCTCTCCCTCCAGGACGACGATGCGCTTCTGTCCTACTGCCGCAGCGTGCTCGGCCCGATCGAACATGGAGAGGGCGACTACGGCGACGAGCTCGTGCGCTCGTTGGACGTGTTCATCGAGCACAACGGCCACTGGGAGCGGGCCGCCGCGGCGCTGTTCTGTCACCGCCACACGCTGCGCTACCGGATCCGGCGCATCGAGCAGCTCACTGGACGTGACTTCTCGAGCGCCCGCGACCGGATCGAGTTTTGGTTGGCCCTGCGAGGAAGAGAGTTGGCACGATGAAAATTGGAGTTCCCAGCGAGATCAAGACCGATGAGTATCGCGTCGCTATAACGCCGGCCGGGGTGCGTGAGCTGACCTCGCGTGGGCACGACGTGCTGGTTCAGGCCGGCGGCGGCGAGGGCAGTGCTATGAGCGACGAGCAGTTCAGCGCCCAGGGCGCCCGCATCGTCCCCGACGCCGAGAGCGTGTTCGCCGAGGCCGAGCTGGTGCTCAAGGTGAAGGAGCCCCAGGCCGAGGAGGTGAGTCTGCTGCGCGAGGGACAGACGCTCTTCACCTACCTCCACCTCGCCGCCGAGCCAGAACTCGCGCAGGGGCTGATCGCCTCGGGCGCGCGCTGCATCGCCTACGAGACCGTGGTCGACGCTGAGGGGCGGCTGCCGCTGCTCGCGCCGATGAGCGAGGTGGCGGGCAAGATCGCCACGCAGGCCGGCGCCTTCATGCTCGAGAAGCCACTCGGCGGACGGGGGATCCTGCTCGGCGGCGTACCCGGGGTGGCGGCCGCCACGGTGCTCGTGATCGGCGGGGGCGTGGTGGGGATGAACGCCGCCTTCATCGCCATTGGCATGCAGGCCGACGTGTTCACGTTCGATCGCTCCATCGACCGGCTGCGTGACCTCGAAGTGGCATTCGCCGGACGCGCCTCCACCGTGTACTCCTCCACGCTTGCCATCGAGGAGATGCTGCCGCAGGCCGATCTCGTGATCGGCGCAGTGCTGCTGCCCGGCGGGCGCGCGCCGCGTGTGGTGACGCGTGAGCAGCTCAAGCTGATGAAGCCCCACGCGGTGCTCGTTGACGTTTCGATCGACCAGGGGGGCTGCTTCGAGACGTCGCGTCCCACGACCCACTCCAACCCCACCTACGAGGTCGACGGGATCACGCACTACTGCGTCACGAACATGCCTGGGGCGGTGCCCATCACCTCGACGTATGCATTGACCAACGCCACGCTTCCCTACGTGATCGAGCTGGCCGAGCGCGGGATCGACGATGCCCTCGAGACCAACGCGGGACTGCGCGCGGGCCTCAACGTGCAGGGCGGCGAGATCACGCATCCCGCTGTGGCCGAGGCGCTCGGACTTAAGCCCGCAGCTGCTGTGTGAGCAGGGCTGTACACCGTCAACGACCAGAGACCAAGAGGAGCGGAGACCCAACCATGGCCAGCACAGCGGAGACCCTCAACAACTTCATCGACGGTGAGAGCGCCCCGTTCGGCGGCGAGAGAGAACCCGTGCTCAACCCGGCCACAGGCGAGGTGCTCGCGCACGCTCCAATATCGAGCGCCGAGGACGTCGATCGCGCGGTGCGCGCCGCGCGGGGCGCCTTCGAGAGCTGGTCGAACACGACCCCGGCCCAGCGCGCGCAGGCGCTGTTGAAGCTCGCCGATCTGATCGAAGAGCACGGCGGCGAGATCGCGCGAATCGAGGCGCTCAACGCGGGCAAGCCAATCGAAGCTGTCACCAACGACGAGATCCCCGTGATGGCCGACAACCTCCGCTTCTTCGCCGGCGCCGCGCGCTGCCTCGAGGGCAGGGCGGCGGGCGAGTACATGGAGGGCTACACCTCCTTCACTCGCCGCGAAGCCGTCGGCGTGATCGGGCAGGTGACGCCGTGGAACTACCCGCTGATGATGGCCATCTGGAAATTCGGCCCGGCGATCGCCGCCGGCAACACGGTCGTGCTGAAGCCCGCCGAGACCACGCCCATGACGACCGTCAGGCTCGCTGAGCTGGCCGCCGAGGTGCTGCCCAAGGGCGTGCTCAACATCCTCACCGGCCCCGGACGCCCGACCGGCGAGGCGCTGATCAGCCACCCCGATGTGGACATGATCGCCCTGACCGGCTCGGTGGACACGGGCAAGCACTTCGCGCGAACCGCGGCCGAGACGCTCAAGCGCGTGCATCTCGAGCTGGGTGGCAAGGCTCCCGTGGTCGTCTTCGACGACGTGAGCATGGAGAGCGCGATGGAGACCATTGCCGGCACCGGCTACTACAACGCGGGCCAGGACTGCACAGCCGCCACGCGGGTACTCGCCGCCGCAGGCGTCTACGACGAGGTCGTCTCGGGCCTGGTCGAGCAGGCCAAGGGCTTCGTCATCGGTGACACGCTCTCCGCCGAGACCACCCTCGGACCCGTCAACTCGGCGCGCCAGCGCGAGCGCGTGGAAGGCTTCCTCGAGCGGCGCCCCGACCGGGCCGAGGTCGTGACCGGCGGATCGCAGCCAGATCGCCCCGGCTTCTATCTCGAGCCGACCGTTGTCGCCGGGCTGGAGCAGGACGACGAGATGATCCAGCGGGAGATCTTCGGGCCCGTCATCACCGTGCAGCGCTTCAGCGACGAGGCCGAGGCAATCGCCTGGGCCAACGCCACCCGTTACGGCCTCGCCTCCTCGGTGTGGACGCGCGACGTCGGCCGTGCCCTGCGGGTCTCCAAGGCGCTGCGCTTCGGCTGCGTGTGGATCAACGACCACATCCCGCTCGTCTCCGAGATGCCCCACGGCGGCTTCAAGGAGTCCGGCTACGGCAAGGACCTGAGCATGTACGGGGTCGAGGACTACACAGTCGTGAAGCACGTGATGGCCAACATTCAGTAGCCGTTTGCAGCCAAAAGGCTGCTACGGTCATGCCACGGGCGGCGAAGTCGTCCGTGAGGTTCTTTGTCTTTGTTGGCGCTCTGAAGCGCGGATGGGGTCAGTCGAATCTCCATCCGCAGCGGCGGCCACAGGGCCGCCAGAAGGAGCATCACAACATGCAGCATGATTCTTTCGCCGATCTCGGCGTGTCCGAGGTCGTCGTGAGCGAGCTCGCCAAGTGCGGGATCGCCAAGCCCTTTGCAGTTCAGAACATGGTCATCCCCGACGTGCTCGCCGGGCATGACGTGCTCGCCCAGTCGCCCACCGGCTCAGGCAAGACGCTTGCCTTCGGTGTGCCGCTGGTGGAGCGCTTGAGGGACTCAGACGCGCGTCCGTCGGCGCTGATCCTCGCGCCAACCCGCGAGCTCGCCATCCAGATCGTCGACGAGCTACGTCCGATCGCCCACGCCCGCGCGCTCTCCATCGCGGCCGTCTACGGCGGAGCCGGCATCGTCAAGCAGGCACGGCTGGCCGGTCGCGCGCACATCCTCGTGGCCACGCCAGGGAGACTGCTCGACCTGATCGAGCGCCGTGACATAACGCTCGCCAAGGTCCGCATCCTGATTCTCGACGAGGCCGACAGGATGCTCGACATGGGCTTCAAGCCGGTCGTCGACAGGATTGTGAAGATGACCCGCTCCGAGCGCCAGACGCTGCTGTTCTCGGCCACGCTCGAGGGCGAGGTGGGCCGCATCGCCAAGGTCTACACCTCCAACCCGCGCCGTCACGAGCACGCCCACCCGGTGACCCAGAAAGCCGACGTGGCCCACCGCTTCGAGATGGTCAGCCACGAGGGCAAGGTCGCCAAGCTCGTATCTGAGCTGGGCGAGCCCGAGCGCGGTCTGACACTCGTGTTCGTGCGCACCAAGCGCGGCGCCGACCGGCTCGTCAAGCGTCTCGCTTCCAGCAGCGTCCAGGCTGTGGCAATGCACGGAGACAAGTCCCAGGGTCAGCGTGAGCGCGCACTCGCCAACTTCGAGGCCGGCGTGGTCGACACGCTCGTGGCCACCGACGTGGCCGCCCGCGGAATCGATGTGGCCGGCATCACCCACGTGATCAACTACGACATCCCCGCCACACGCGAGGACTACGTCCACCGCATCGGGCGCACCGCTCGTGCCGGAGCCAGTGGCACCGGAGTGACGCTGGTGACCCACGACCAAGCTCGTGAGATGGCAGGCCTCGTCGGCGATCTCGGTCTCGAGCGCGAGCTCGGTCTCGCCGGCATGAGCAACTCCACAGGCGGCCCGAGCGGACGCCCATCACGCCCACGACAGGGTGGGGGCTCGGGCAACCGTCGCCGTCCCGCAAGCGGACGATCCGGTTCCCCGAACGGCGGAGCAGAGCGCTCTGGATCCAGCTCCCGGAGCGCCGGGTCTCGTCGCGGACGCGCCACCGGCCGTTCTAGGTAGAGACATCAGCAGTCATATGCGCCGCCTTGTCAGCTAACGTCGCGCGCATGAGCATGTCGCACCCGCCCGATCCTGACGCGGAGGACGCACTCGACAGCGACTCCTCCGAGGCAGGATCGGAAGCGGATCTGCTCACCCACTACGACATCCTGCGCCTGCGGGCTCCCAACCCGGGGCCGGTGACCCTGTCGGGCACCAACACCTGGGTCGTGGGCCGCAGGCCAGCCTGGGTGGTCGACCCAGGCCCGCTGATCGATGAGCATCTCGAGCGCCTGTACGCTGCGATCGACGCTCGCGGAGGGTTGGGAGGGGCGGTGCTGACGCACGATCACCACGACCACTCCGAAGCCGTTGACAGCCTGCGCGAGCACTACTCGGCGCCCGTTGCGGGAGGAAGGGGATCGGTGGACGTTCGGCTGGGGGAGGAGATCCGCTTTGGGCCCTTCGAAGCCGTGGCCACGCCGGGGCACGCAGCCGATCACTTCGCCTTGATCGCCGACGGCGCTTGCTTCACCGGTGACGCTGTGCTCGGCGAAGGGAGCGTGTTCATCAGCCCCTACAAAGGCGCCATGGCCGGGTATCTGCTGGCGCTCACGCGCCTGCGCCTGCGTGAAGACTTCAACGTGCTCTGCCCCGGGCACGGACCGCCGGTGTGGGATGCACACACCAAGCTCGAAGACTATGTGGCCCACCGCATCGACCGGGAAAATCACCTGATCGTGGCGCTGGGCCAAGGTGCACGCACCGTCTCCGAGCTGCTCGGCATCGTGTGGGCGGATGTCCCCGAGCAGCTGCGCCCGCTCGCCACTGCCACCCTCGCGGCGCACCTCGACAAGCTCGAAGACGAGCAGATCCTGCCCGAGGGCGTCGAGCGGCCGCGCTTCGAGCGGACCGAGTGGTGAGCCCATCACGCCCCACGCCCGGCTCGGCCTCCAACGCCGACGGATCGGCGCCCGCCGCCGCCGGCTCCCGGCCCACCTCGATGGACTCGCCCTTTCCGCCCATCGCCGACTACGGCTTCCTGTCGGACTGCCACACCGGCGCGCTCGTCGCCTCGGACGGCTCGATCGAGTGGATGTGCCTGCCGCACTTCGACTCGCCATCCGTGTTCGGGGCGCTGCTGGACCGCGGTGCCGGCAGCTGGCGCGTGGGCCCCTACGGGATCTACGTGCCCGCCGGGCGGCGCTACATCCCCGGGACGAACGTGATCGAGACCACCTGGATGACACCCCAGGGCTGGATACGGGTCGTCGATGCGCTCACGATCGGACCGTGGCACGACAACAAGCACGGCTCCAGCCACACGCGCCCGCCGACCGACTACGACGCCGATCACCTGGTGGTACGGATGATCGAGTGCATCCAGGGAGAGGTGCAAGTCGAGATCGTGTGCGAGCCGATGCTCGACTACGGATCCACGCCGGCGCACTGGAGCGTTGTGCAGAGCGGGGAGGAGGGGGTGTGCATGATGGACGCCACCGACGACGTCACCGCCTTTCGCCTGTTCAGCGACATCCGCATTGGCATCGAGGGCAACCGCGCCCACGGGCGCCACACGATGAAGGAGGGCGAGAAGCGCTTCTGCGCGCTCTCCTGGACAGAGGATCACGGCGGTCCGCACACAGTCGAGCAGGCCGAAGGTCACATGGAACGCACCAGTCACTTCTGGCGCAGCTGGCTCGCAGAAGGCACCTATCCCGACCATCCCTGGCGCTTTCACCTGCAGCGCTCGGCGTTGGTGCTGAAGGGACTCACGTTCATGCCCACCGGCGCTCTGGTGGCCGCCCCCACCACCTCGCTGCCCGAGACCCCAGGGGGGGAGCGCAACTGGGACTACCGCTTCTGCTGGATGCGCGACGCCTCCTTCACCCTGTGGGCGCTGCACGCCCTCGGCCTCAACTGGGAGGCCGACGACTTCGTGCAGTACGTCGCCGACATGCAGCGCAACGACGATGGCTCGCTGCAGATCATGTATGGCATCAAGGGCGACAAGGATCTCGAGGAGTCCACGCTCGATCACCTCAAGGGCTATGAGGGCGCGCGACCCGTGCGGATCGGCAACGGCGCCTACAACCAGCGCCAGAACGACGTCTTCGGGGCGGTGCTCGACTCGGTGTACCTGCACTCCAAGAAGCGCGACCACATCCCCGAGCGGCTGTGGCCCGTGCTGAGCGACCAGGTGCACTGCGCGGCCAAGGCGTGGAAGGAACCGGACCAGGGGATCTGGGAGGCGCGCGGCGAGCCCCGCCACTACGTCTCCTCAAAGCTCATGTGCTGGGTGGCGATGGACCGTGGCGCGCGGCTGGCCGAACGCCGCGGGCACGTCGACCAAGCGGAAGAATGGCAGGCGCTGGCCGACGAGATCCGAGAGGACATCCTCGACCGCGGCGTGGACAAGCGCGGTGTGTTCCGCCAGCACTACGAAACAGACGCCCTGGACGCATCGAATCTGCTGGTGCCGCTCGTGCGCTTCCTGCCACCCGAAGACGAGCGCGTCCGTGCCACCGTGATGGCGATCCGCGAGGAACTCACCGAGGGTGGCCTCGTCCTGCGCTACCGCACCGACGACACCGACGACGGGCTACACGGGGAGGAGGGCACGTTCCTCATCTGCTCCTTCTGGCTCGTCTCAGCCCTGTCTGAGATCGGCGAGCACCGCGAGGCAGAGCATCTGTGCGAGCGGCTGCTCTCCTACTCCTCCTCGCTCGAGCTCTACGCCGAGGAGCTCGAGGCATCGTCGGGCAGGCACCTGGGCAACTATCCCCAGGCGTTCACTCACCTGGCGTTGATCAACGCAGTCACCCACGTGATCGAGGCCCAGCAGAGCTGAGGCCTGACGCTGGCTCAGCGAGGCGTGGGCGGCCAGCGATGAGTTTCGAAAACAGTCCGAGTCCTGTGTATGTGACCCCGCCCCCGAGCGTTTCACGATGACTATCGTCATCACCGCCTTTGAGCGATCACCCGATGGCGGCAAGGGCCTCGCGCGCGATACGCGCGTTCGCTGGGCGCTCGAGGAGGTGGGCCAGCCCTACGAGGTTCGCCTCGTCTCGTTCCGCGCGAAGCAGGAACCCGCGCATCTGCGCCTTCATCCTTTCGGCCTCATTCCGACCTATGAGCATGGCGATCTTGTCCTGTTCGAGACAGGCGCGATCGTCTTGCACATCGCCGATCGCTTTGCGGGACTGCTCCCGGACGATGCCCATGCGCGGGCGCGGGCAATCACCTGGATGTTCGCCGCGCTCAACACCGTGGAGCCGCCGATCCTCGAACTCGCGACCGCCAGGTTCGCAGAGAGTGAGGAGTCATGGGCCGACGAGCGTCTGCCTCTGGTCAAGGACCGTATTCGCGATCGGCTGGCCCAGCTCTCTGCCCGCTTGGGCGATGCCTACTGGCTCGATGGGGACTTCAGCGCGGGCGACCTCATGATGGTGTCGGTGTTGCTCAGGCTTAGACCTTCGGGCCTTCTGGACGAGTTTTCGAGACTGGCCGCCTATGTTGCCCGTGGCGAGGCGCGGCCTGCATACGAACGGGCTTTCGCCGCCCAGCGGGCGGTCAACGCCGGCCCTGGTCGTGTTAGGAGATCTCGCTGAGCGGCGCGGGTGGGCAGATGATCCGCACGCGGCCGGTGGCGATGTCGTAGGTGACGGCTGATGCGATGAGCGTGCGGGGGATGAATGGGTTTGCGCGCAGGAGCTCCAGGTCAGCTCGGGCCGACGCCACGGGGTCGGTCAGGTGCCTAGCCGCCACGTCGTTCTCCTCGACCCCGAGGTAGTGGGCCATCAGCCCGCGCTGCTCGGGCTCATCCAACCGGGTGAGGCCGCAGTCGGTGTGGTGCATGATGATCAGCTCGAACCCTGTCTCGAGGCCCTCGATCTGGGCGACTGTCGCCAGCACCGCGAGCTCTGAGATGAACGCCGGCGTGACGCGACCGCCGGGGTTGCGTAGCACCACGGCCTCTCCGAGCTGGAGGCCGAGGATCTGTGCTGGATCGACGCGGTGGTCGGCGCAGGTCAGCACGAGTGCGTGAAGATCTGGCGTGAGCGTAAAGGACTTTTCGCTGAGCTCGGTGCTGAGCTCAGCGTTTCGCTCGAGCAGCGTGTCGGTCGCCGATGCGGCTGGTGCTGACATTGATCTGGCTCCTGTCTAGTGATCGTTTGGTTTGTGGCGGTCAAGCTCCGCTCGCCAGCCGCTGCGGGCATACTCGATGCCGGCGGGGTCCTTCAGCAGTTGTCTCTGCCAGTTGGCGGCCATCCCGAGAGCGTGTAGCCGGAATGCCATCGCAGCGGGGTCAACCTCGGTAGCGAGCTCGCCCGCGGTGATCGCGGCCTCGATGTTGAGGCGGAGCACGCTCAGCCATTCGCACATCACGGCGGCCACTGCGTCGCGGACTGGCCCCGGCCGGCCGTCCATCTCCGTTGACGCGGCACACAGGAAGCAGCCGCCGGCGAAGACGTCGGAGAGCAAGTAATCACACCATGCGTCTCCGATTTCAGATAGGCGAGCTAGGCCCTCCGGCGCCGCGAGGGCTGGAGCGACAACGAGCTCGATGAGCATCTCACGGGCCATCGAGAGAGTGGCGAGCTGGAGATCTTCCTTGGACCCGAACAGCGCGAAGAGATTGCTCTTGTGGATGCCGATGTCTGCCGCTAGCGCTCCCACGCTGAGTCCTTCCAAGCCATCCCGTGAGGCGAGCTGGACCGAGCGCTGAAGAATCGCGGTGCGGCTTCGCTGTCCTCGCGCGCGGCGTCCGTCTGTTGGCTGCGCTGGCATGGGCGCCTTCGCCAGCGCCTGCGACGTTCTGGCTTTCATCGCCACCCCCGCGGGTGCCCATCGGTGCAGGGGATCACGCCGCGCATAGAGGTCATCCTATCATATAACTGACCGATCGGTTATGTTGTGGGTGGTTGATGATCCGGCTTGAAACCAGAGAGGGGCGACCGATGACAATCGATGGCGGGCCACGTGTAGCGATGGTCGAGGATCGAGACGCAGGTGCGCGCGCGAGGGCGACGTTCGGGACGGTGCGAGCGGGAGGCGATCGCAGTCGCCGTCGCTGCTCGACGTTGCTCGACATCGCCGCCGTCATCGCCGAGAACACGCTCGGTAACTACGAGAACACGCTCGGCAACTACGTGAACAACATCGCCAGAACACCACTCGACGAGGCCCTGAAGCGCACCGCTGGTAAGCATCTGGAGTTGGCAGCAAAGGGGGTGTCCCGATGAGCTACGTAGGCACATGGGACTGGGCCACGCAAACGGAGGGCACTCTTCGCCCTCAGGACCGCATCCGCCTGATAGGACAGGGCGTATCGGCTCGACTGACGCGGATACCAAGTCAATGGCGCAGCCGGCTATTCGGCGAGCACGCCTCGCTGGCGCTGCCGGAGCCGCCCGACAGCAACCTCGCCCGCGAGATTTCGAGCCCAGCGCTGTACGGGCACTGCGCGCGCACATGGGCGTTCGCCGAGCTATTCGCCCAACGCGACCGAGCGAAACACGACAGCGAGCTGCTCTACCTCGCGTGCATGCTGCACGATCTCGGACTGACACCCAAGCACTGCGGCCGCGACGAGCATGCGAAATGCTTCGCGGTAGAGGGAGCACGCGCGGCACACGCCCTCGTGCACGGGGCGGGCGCGAGCGAGGACCGTGCGCGTAAGGTCGCTGAGGCGATCTCGCTGCATCTGAACATCACCGTCCCAACCCGTCTCGGTATCGAGGCGCACCTCCTCAGCAAGGGCGTCTCGCTCGACGTGGTCGGCAGACGCCTGCACCAGATCTCCCCCCCGATGATGCACAGCGTTGACGCGCGCTGGCCCCGGGACGGCTTTGCAGCCGAGCTCGCTGCGGCCACCACAAGACAGGCCCAGCTGCGTCCAGGCTCACGTTCCGGACTCCTGCACAAGCTCGGCTTCGTCGAGCTCATTGAGGGTAACCCGCTCGCCAACTCCGAAACGACAGCCGCGCCGCGATCGCCTAACGCGCCGTCCACGTAGGCGAGACGCGCTCCCCGGCCCAGCGCAAAGCCACCCAAATCGGCCCGGAAGCGAATGTCCCGCTTCCGGGCCACGATGTGACCTGTCAGTAGCCCGAGTCGCCCGGGAGCAGAATGCGGGCCACCTCACCCTCGAGCACCACCCGCGGTTGAACCGGCAGCACCTCGCGCCCGCGCGCATGTGCGAGCAGCTCCTCTACCGTGGCGAACTCGCGCAGCTGTTCGAGGTGCTTGATGGTGGGGAAGACGAGCTCGATCTCCTTCGCGCTATAGGCCCCGAGCGCGCCAGCCGGCGTGAACCAGCCAAGGTCCACGCACTCCTCGCCGTCGACCTCGGGTGTCTGCCCGGCGGGCAGCGTGGCGAGGAAGAAGTGCGTGTCGAAGCGGATCTGCACCTCGGCGGGAGTGATCCAGCGTGAGAACTTCACCAGCGCCGCCGGGCCCTCGAGCTCGATCGCCGCCTCCTCGCTCAGCTCCCTGATCGCAGCTGCGCGGTGAGCGCTGTCGCCATCGCCCTCCTCGGCGTCCACTGCGCCCCCGGGGAAGACCCACACCCCGCCCATGAACCGCGCTGCCGGGGTGCGCCTGACGAGCAGCAGCTCGAGCATCTCAGCGCCGCCGCGCAGGAGGATCACGGTCGCCGCCTGGCGTGGGCGTACGGGCTCGCCCGCGTTGTATTGCTCCCCGGGGCCCGGGCGCTCACCCTCCTCGTGCGCGCGCATCGGTTGACCCTACCTGGCGGTACTCTTCAGCGCATGAGAAAAACGACCCATATGCGCTCCATATGAGCGCTCTGCCCGAGACCATCCAGCGCTGGATCTGCGAGTCCTGCGGCTACATCTACGACCCCGAGGAGGGCGACCCCGACGGCGGCATCCCCGCCGGGACGCCATTCGAGGAGATCCCCGACACGTGGTTCTGTCCCGTGTGCGGCGCCAGGAAGCGGGACTTCACGCTTTATGAGGACTAAGTCGCCCTGAGCGACTGGGAGCAACTGCTGGCGCTCGACGCTGAGCGCGTGTGGCATCCGTATGGGGCGCTACCGGCGGCGATGGCCTCGCTGCCGGTCGTCTCGGCCGAGGGCGTGCGCCTGCGGCTGGCCGATGGGCGCGAGCTGATCGATGGGATGGCATCGTGGTGGTGTGCCATCCACGGCTATCGCCACCCGGCGCTCGACGGGGCGGTGAGCAGGCAGCTGGGGCGGATGGCGCACGTGATGTTCGGCGGGCTCACCCACGAGCCCGCCATCCTGCTCGCCGAGCGCCTGATCGAGCTCACGCCCGCCGGGCTCGAGCGGGTCTTCTTCGCCGACTCTGGTTCGGTGTCGGTGGAGGTGGCCATCAAGATCTGCCTGCAGTACCAGCATGCCCGCGGGCGGATGGAGCGCACCAAGCTGCTGACCGTCCGGGGCGGCTACCACGGCGACACTGCGGGGGCCATGGCCGTGTGCGACCCCGTGAGCGGCATGCACAGCCTGTTCGCCGGCGTGCTTCCCCAGCACGTCTTCGCCGAGCGCCCACCCGACGGGGCCGAGACCGGCCTCGACCCCGTCTGGGCGGCCCATGTCAGCGAGCTGGCCGAGGCTCACGCGGGGGAGCTGGCCGCGGTGATCGTCGAGCCCGTGGTGCAGGGCGCCGGCGGCATGCGCTTCCACTCGCCGGCGTGCATAGCCCACCTGAGAGCCGTGTGCGACGAGCACGACATGCTGCTCGTGCTGGACGAGATCGCCACCGGCTTCGGGCGCACGGGCGCGATGTTCGCCTCCGAGCACGCTGCCGTTGCACCGGACGTGATGTGCGTGGGCAAGGCCCTCACGGGCGGCTACATGACCCTTGCTGCCACCCTGTGCACGCCCGAGGTCGCCGAGGCAGTGTCCTCGGGCGACGGCAGTGGGCTGATGCACGGGCCTACCTTCATGGCCAACCCACTGGCCTGTGCGGTGGCCCTCGCCTCACTCGACCTGCTGGCCGATGGGAGTTGGCAGGGGCGGGTGGCCGCCATCGAAGCTGGTCTGCGCAGAGGCCTAGAGCCCGTCCGTGAGCTGCCGGGGGTGGCCGATGTGCGGGTGTTGGGCGCAATCGGCGTGATCGAGCTCGAGCAGCCCGTGGACATGGCGCTCGCCACGGCCACTGCCGTCGAGCGGGGCGTGTGGCTGCGCCCCTTCCGCAACCTCATCTACGCAATGCCGTCGTATGTGATCGAGGAGGAGGACCTCGCGCAGGTGACGGTGGCGATGGGGGAGGCGGCACGAGTGAGCCTGCGAGGCTGATGCGCGCCGGCTGAGACCGGCAGCACTGATGGCTGACGCTGAAGTACCGGCTGCTTACGCGAGCCAATCCCGCCAGGGCAGCGCGTCTGCCGCCCATGCCAGCTCTGGGGGACTCGGCCCTCCGACTTGCGCAAGCATGCAGACCTCCACACCGCCGAGCCGCTCGATCGTCGCTCCGTTGGAGCGCTGCATCGCGTCGGGCTCTGTGGGCCACGGCGTGAGCACCACAGCGCGCACTTCGAGCCCCCGGTCCCTGGCCGCCTGCAGGGTGAGCAGCGTGTGGTTGATGGTGCCCAGGCCAGGACGGGCGGCGATCAGCAGTGGCAGAGCCAGCGCTTCGGCGAGGTCGAGCACGGTGTAGGTGGGGGACAGGGGCACGAGCAGCCCGCCCACGCCCTCCACCACGAGCGTCGCTCCCTCTCCCCGCTCGCGAGCCGCCGCCACCAGCTCGGCCGGGTCGATCGACACTCCAGCGAGCTCGGCCGCCAGGTGCGGCGAGACGGCGGGGCCGAAGCGCAGCGGCGAGACCTCCTCCGGCTCCATCCCCGCTGCTGCGCCCAGCAGCACATGGTCGGGTGGCCAGACGCCCAGGGCAGCCGTGGGGTCTGCATCGTCAAGCCCCGTGACAACCGGCTTGTATGCCCGCACGCGCTCCCCGGCGTCCTTCATCGCTGCCAGCAGGCAGGCGCTCAGGACGGTCTTGCCCACGCCCGTGTCGGTGCCGGTGACGAACAGGCCACGCATGGGATGTGGACGGATAGCCGCTAGGCGGCGCGGGCGCCCGAGGCGAGCTCGCGCTCGAGATCGAACGGGGCAGGCGAGCCGGTCGAGACGGATGAGGCGGGCAACGCGGTCCTCTCCAGTGGGAGCGGCGCGTCGGGGGCGCTCACTCGCTCGGCGTGGACCGGTCCCGTGCGGGACATGTCCAGTCCCGATGCCCGGGCCAGGTCGCCGAGCGTCTCTGCTGCCATCCGCAGCTCGGAGGCGGTGTGAGACGCCATCACCGTCAGGCGCAGCCGCGAAGTTCCATTGGGGACGGTCGGAGGACGGATGGCCTGGGCGAACACCCCGCGCTCGATCGCGCCCTGGCAGAGCCGCATCGCCGTGCGCTCCTCGCCGAGGATCAGCGGCACGATGTGCATCTCGCTGTCTGGCACGGGGAAGCCCTCCGCGGCGAGCGCCCGGCGCAGCACCCGGGCATTGGAGCGCAGCCGCTGAACCCGATGGGGACGCTCGCTCAGCAGGTGCAGCGCCGCCAGCGCCCCCGCCACCGCGGGAGGCGGGGGCGCGGTGGAGAAGATCAGCGAGCGCGCCGAGTTGATCAGGTAGCGCACCATCTCGGCGCTCGCGCACGCATAGGCGCCGTATGAGCCGAGCGCCTTGCCCAGCGTGCCGATCACCACATCCACCTCGCCCTCCAGGCCGGCCTCGGCCACTGCGCCGCGACCGTCGGGCCCCAGACTTCCCAGGGCGTGCGCCTCGTCGACCACCAGACGCATGTCATATGCGCTCGCCACGTCTGCCAGCTGAGCCAGTGGGGCAACGTCACCGTCCATCGAGAACACCGAGTCGGTCACCAGCAGCCGCCGGCCCCCGTCACGGCCGCCCGGGTGGCGGCGCAGGCTCCACTCGAGGTGTTCCACGTCGCGGTGGCGGTACACGACCACCTCGGCCCTCGAGAGCCTGCAGCCGTCCACGATCGAGGCGTGGTTGAGCTCGTCCGAGAAGATCGTGTCGCCGCTGCCCGCAAGGGCACCGATCACCCCGAGGTTGGCCAGGTAGCCCGACCCGAACAGCACGCAGGCCTCGCTGCCCTTGAACTCCGCCAGGCGCTCCTCCAGCCGCCCATGAATCGTCATCGTGCCCGACACCAGGCGCGACGCTCCCGCACCAACCCCCCAGCGCATCGCTGCATCGGCCGCCGCCTCGCGCACCTTGGGGTGGTCCGCCAGACCGAGGTAGTTGTTGGAGCACAGCAGCAGCACGGGCTTGCCTTCGAGCAGCACCGTCGGTCCCTGCGGCCCACTGATCAGGCGCAGCCGGCGAGACAGTCCAAGCCGCTCCAGTTCCTCCAGGCGCGCTTGAATCTCGCTCATCGACTCGACTAGCTGACCGGTACGCGGTTCGGGGCGCCGTCCGGGCGGGGCGGCACCGAGCGTTTGGCCTGGTAGCGAAGCTGGGTCGATGGGTCCCACAGGCGCACGCCGAGGTCTACGGTCTGGGCTCGCGCTTCGCTCTCGAGCAGCTCCTCGACGAGGTCTGGGGTCTCGCCCTCGAGCCAGCCGGAGCGGTTGTCCGGGCGCGGGTTGGCCGCGTTGTCGGGCTGGCGGGCCACGTTCAGGCCGAGCTCCTCGAACATCTCGCGGTCGGTCTCCGGCTCGTTGCCGAGCGTGGTCAGGAAGTTGCCCATCATCACGCCGTTGATCCCCGCCTTGACCGCGAGGCGCTGCAGCTCGCCGAGGTTCTCCACGCGTCCGCCGCACAACCTGAACAGGGCTTCGGGGAGGATCAGGCGGAAGATCGCAATCCACTTCACCGCCTCCCACGGGTCCATGTACTCGCGGTCGCCGAACTTGGTGCCCGGCCGCGGGTTGAGCATGTTGATGGGAACGCTCGTCGGATCGATGGCAGCCAGCTCGAAGGCCATCTCGACGCGCTGAGCGCGGGTCTCGCCGAGGTTGAGGATTCCCCCCACGCATGTCTCCAGGCCAGCCTCACGGACGGCGTCGATCGTGCGCAGGCGGCCCTCATAGCGCACCGTGCTCGTCACCTCGTCGTAGTAGCTGTGCGCGGTCTCCACGTTGTGGTGCACGCGCTGGATGCCCGCCTCGCGTAGTGCTCTCGCGCGATCGGCCGAGATGTGCCCGACCGAGGCACAGCGCTTGAGGTTGGTGTGCTCGGAGACGAGGCGCACCCCGTCGAGGTATTTCTGGAAGTCACGCTTGGAGAGCCCCTGTCCCTGGGTGACCATGCAGAAGCGGTGTGCGCCCGCCGCCTCGGCCGCGCGGGCGTGCTCGAGGATCTGCTCGGGCTCCATCATCGCGTGCAGCGGCGTCTCGGCGTCCGCGAAGCGGGACTGTGCGCAGAAGCCGCAGTCCTCGGCACAGCCGCCCGACTTGGCGTTGACCAGCGAGCACATGTCGGTGGAGTCCGCAAAGCGCTCCACCCGCGCTTCCCACGCGCGCTGGATCAGCGCTTCGATCTGATCGTGATCCTCGATCTCGCCGAGCTCGAGGGCCTCCTCGCGAGTGATCAGCGGCGCCATGAGCCACAACCTATGACGTGTGGCGGACGGCTATTCCCCGCGCCAGCGGGCGGGGCGTTTCTCGGCGAAGGCGCGCATCCCCTCGCGCATGTCCTGCGAGGCGAAGGACGCCTGGCGCAGCTCGATCAGCTCCTGCTCCACCTCGGCTGGCAGCTCACTCTCCCCACGAAGCAGGGCGGCGATGACCCGCTTGTTGCCTCGCTGGGCGAGCGGTGCGTTGCCCGCGAGCTCGGCTGCGAGATCGAGTGTCAGCGCCTCGAGGCTCTCTGCGCCGGCAAGCCGGTTGACGAGCCCCCAGCTCATGGCGGTGGTGGCGTCGATGTATTTGCCGACGAGGAACAGCTCGCGGGTGCGCGGCACGCCGATGGCGTCGATGAAGCGCCGCAGGCCCGTGTGCGAGTAGACGAGTCCGAGCTTGGCCGGTGGCATCCCCAGCTTGATGCCCTCCAGGCACACGCGCAAATCGCACGCGAGGGCCAGCTCCAGCCCCCCGCCGATCGTGTGACCGGGGAGCATTGCCACGGTTGGGTAGGGGAAAGCCTCGAGCGCGTCGATCGCTTCGGTGAACGGGTGGGCGACGAGCTTCTCGGCGCGCTCCTCGAACTCATCGGCGGGGATCTCGCCGATGTCATAGCCGGCCGAGAACATCCCGTGCGCGCCCGTCACAACGATGCAGCGCGCCTGCGAGGAGGGCTCACCGAGTCTCTCCAGCGTGTCGCTGATTGCATCGAGGATCGGATGATCCAGTGCATTGCGCTTGGCGGGGTTGGAGATCGTCAGACGAACCACGCCATCGGCGGGCTCATCGACCAGGAGCTTGCCGTCGGCGAGCTCGCGTGGGGAGGCGCTCGTTGACAAGGGCCCCGACTAGTCGAGCACGACGAGCGTGTCGCCCTCGTTGACCGCTTGGCCCTCCTTGCAGAGGATCTCCTTGACCGTCCCGGCGTCCTCCGCCTCCACGGGCATCTCCATCTTCATCGACTCGAGGATGGCCACCGTGTCGCCCTCCTCGATCGTGTCGCCGACGGCGCACTCGATTTTCCATACCGTGCCGGTGATATGAGCCTCAACATCAGTCATCTGATCCTCCGTCCGCCGATCGCGAGCACTGGAGTGGACAATAGATAGCCCCGCCGACCGATCGCCGCGCAGCCGCACGTTCGTGGTTGTGGCCGCCTACAACGAGGCCGATCGCATCGGCGCAACGCTGGGTGCGGTTGCCGTCGCCTTTCCCGGCGCGCGGGTGTGGGTGGCGGACGACGGCTCCAGCGACGGCACGTCGGAGATCGCGCTCGGCGCGGGCGCTCGCGTGGTGCGCTGCGAGCGCATGGTCGGCAAGGGCGAGGCGGTCACGCGGGCTGCTCGCGAGGCGCTGGCGGAGGCTCGTAGAACGTCTGAGGGCGACGCGGTGTTCGTGCTTTGCGACGGCGATCTGGCCGACTCCGCGAGCGAGCTCGGCGCGCTGGCAGATGTGGTCGCACGCGGCGAGGCCGACATCGCCGTGGCCGCCTTCGCCCGACGCGGCGGGGGCGGGATGGGGATCGCGCTGGCGTTTGCGCACTGGGCGATCCGCAGGCGTTGCGGCCTCGACACGGGCGCTCCGATCTCGGGTCAGCGAGCGCTCAACGAGGCGGCGCTCGAGGACGTGCTGCCCCTGGCCCACGGCTACGGCATGGAGATCGGGATGACGATCGACGCCGTGCGCGCGGGCCGCCGGTTGGTGGAGATCGAGCTCGACCTCTCCCATCGCGCCACTGGACGCACGCTCGCCGGCTTCCTGCACCGGGGTAGCCAGCTGTGGGACTTCATGCGCGTGTATCTCGCCCGCAGGTAGGCTGCACAGAGGATGAGAGTCGGGTCATGGGGCGCTGTGCGCGTAACGTTTTCCAGGCAGGGAGGTAGAGCGCTTTAGATGAGCGATCTGGCCCCCATGCGCGAGCAGGTCTACGCCGACCCGCGGCCGAAGGAGCACTTCGACCGCTTCCACGAGCGTGCGCGCACACGGGAACCGGATTGGGCGTATGAGCTGACCCGGGTGATCACCTCGCTGTACGCCTACACGCTGCTGCGCACGCGGGCGATCTCCGTCGAGAAGGTGCCCGGCCGCGGCGCTGTGATCCTCGCTCCCAACCACTTCTCGTTCATGGACCACTTCCTGATGGGCTGCTACATCAGGCGCAAGGTCCGCTTCATGGCCAAGTCGCAGCTCTTCAAAGGGCCAATGCAGTTCATCTACACCCACGGCGGTGTCTTTCCCGTGCGTCGCGGCGCCCGTGACGATGAGACCTTCATCACCGCCAAGGCCATCCTTGCTCGCGAGGGGGCCATCACCATGTACTGCGAGGGCGGACGCTCACGAACCGGCAAAGTGGCCGAGCAGGCCAAGCGCGGCATCGGGCGCCTGGCGCTCGAAACCGGTGCGCCCGTTGTCCCAATCGCGATCTACGGCTCCTCGCGGGTGCGCAACTGGAAGCGGCTGCAGTTTCCCAAGGTCACCGTGCAGTACGGCGACGCGATTCGCTGGGAGCCGATCGAGGACCCCACGCGCGAGCAGCAGCAAGCGGCGGCCGACCAGATCCTGCTCGAGATCCGTGCTCTGTACGCGGGACTCGAACAGCACGGTCGCAAGGGCGTGCTCAGGCGCCTACGCGAGCAGCGCCGCACGCCCGCAGCTGTGGCCTGAACGCGCGGGTGTCGGGGCGGTGGCCTACTGTTCGGCGCAAATGACGGCTGCGGCCCAAGGGGGAGACCATGCAGGGACGGCTTGACGTCGGCGCAGTGATCAGGCGTGTTTTCCACATCTATGTCGACCAGGCGTCGGTGCTCATGCCGGCAGCAGCCGCAGTGTTCGTCGTCACCGGCATCATCTCGGCGCTGCTTGCCACATCCGGCTCGGTGATCGGGGTCCTGCTGGCGCTGGTAATCAGCCTCGTGGCCGGAACGCTCTTCACCGGCATGGTCGTGGAGCTCGTGGCCGACGTGGAGGACGGGCGTCGCGACGCCAGCCCCGGTCAGCTGCTGCGCGCCGCCATGCCCGTGATCGGTCAGCTGATTCTCGTGGGGTTCGTGGCCGGTGTAGGGATCGTCGTTGGCTTCTTCCTGATCATCGTCCCCGGGCTGATCTTGATCACCATCTGGTCCGTAGCGGCTCCCGTGGTGGTGCTCGAGCGTCCGCAGGGCCTCGGCGCGCTCGGGCGCAGCCGCGAGCTCGTCCGCGGCAACGGGTGGCAGGTGTTCGGGGTGATCGTGATCCTCTACGTGGTCGTGACGATCGTGGTCGCTGCGATCGACGCGGGGGCTGAATCGGCGGGGACGGGAGCGGGGATCGTGGTGCGGGTCGTCCTCGGTGTTCTGAGCGCACCGATCACAGCGCTCGCCGCCTCGGTGCTCTACTTCGACCTGCGCAAGATCGCCGGCGACCACACGCCCGTCGTGGGTCCCACCGACTTGCCGTCGGCTCGAGCGTCCGACCACGACCCGATGAACGCCGGCTGACAGGCTCGACGCACTAGGGTGCCAGGCGCCCATGTCGTCCATAGAGGCCAATCAGCTGCTCCGCGCGGGCCTTCTGGAGGGCGTGCGCATCGTCGCTGCCGGTGGGCCGGGAGAGGCGCCGATGGCAGCGGTCGTCGCAGACGCCTGTACAGGCCTGGGGGCGCGCGTGCACGTCCTCTCGGCGCTCGATGGCGGATCGCCCGAGCCCAATGAGGAGGCGTTCGAAGCGGCTGCCGATCAGGCTCTCACCGAGCTGGGGGCGCTCGACGTACTGCTCATCGACGGCGCGGCGCTGTTCGACAGGCACCTCTCAGGTGGAGGACGCGAGGCGCTCGTGCGCTGCCTCGATGAGGCCTGGAGCATCACCCGCGCCGTTGCCACGCGGGGGTTCATCGAGCGCCAGAGCGGTGGGCGCATCGTGTATGTGGCGCCCGCAGCAGCGGGGCCGCCGGCGCCGGAGAGCTGCCACGCGGAGGCGGCCCGTGCGGCCCTGGAGAACCTCGCGCGCACGCTGTCGATCGAGTGGGCGCGCTACGGGATCAGTCCCGTGACGATCGCGCCCGGCGCAGGCACCGCCGCGTCTGAGGTGGCCGCGCTCGTCGCCTATGTGGCCTCACCCGCCGGCGCCTACTTCTCGGGTTGCCTGCTGGATCTCAGGGGTCCGTAGATCGTCGAGCCACTCCAGGCTCGCCGCCCGTGCGAGGAGCCCGGAGTGGGTGGGGCAACTGCTCAGCCGGTCATGCCCCCGAACAGCCCGCCGGTGATGTGCAGGGTCTGGCCGTGCACGTAGTTGGACCATGGCGTGCACAGGAAGAACACGCCGCCCGCTGCCTCCTCGGGTGTGGCGGGACGGCCGAGGGGGATGAGCATCGAGGCCATCTGGCGCATCTGCTCGGGGATGCCGAGCTGGATCTTCTCGCCGTCGACCTCCATGGTGTTCTCATCGACCTTGGCCTGGGTGAGGCGGGTGTCGATGAAGCCGAAGGCAACTGCGTTGACGTTGACTTTGAACTGGCCCCACTCCTTGGCAACGGTTTTGGTCAGACCCACGACTGCGGCCTTGCCGGCTGAGTAGTTGGCCTGGCCGGCGTTGCCGAAGGTTCCCGAGGTGGAGGAGACGTTGACGATCTTGCGGAACACCTCCTTGCCTTCCTCGCGCTCCTTCTTGGCGGGCTCGCGCAGGTGGGGGGCGGCGGCCCGGATCACGCGGAAGGGCACCACGGTGTGGATGTCGATCATCGCCTGGAAGTGCTCGTCGGACATCTTGTGGATGGGTGCGTCGAGCGTGTAGCCGGCGTTGTTGACGATGATGTCGATCTTGCCGAACGAGTCGACTGCCTTCTGCACGAGCTGGTCGGGCATGCCGGGCTTGGTGAGGTCGCCCGCGAACACCGCGGTCTCGCCGGCGATCTCGCTCGCGGCCTGCTCGGCTACGTCCCCGTCGAGGTCGTTGATCAGGACCTGGGCGCCCTGCGCGGACAGCAGCTCCGCGGTGGCGCGTCCGATCCCGCGTGCTGAGCCGGTGACGATTGCCGACTTGCCGTCGAGTACTCCCATAGTTTCAAGGTCTCCTTCTGTGGTCGGGGGAGCCTGAGTTATATAGGGCTGGCTGGGTGGCCAGAGCGGCTATCTGATGTTGGAGCCGATCCAAAACTGGCGTAAGGCTTGGAAAGTGATGTAAGATCAGGGCGTGAAGCGTTTGCAGATCATGCTCGAGGACGACGCCTACGAGGCCCTCGGCACGCAAGCCGCAAGAGATCGGGTCTCGAAGGCATCCTTGGTCCGTCGCTACGTGCGCCTCGGCTTGCAGCCGGTGCCGAAGCTCGCAGATGACCCCATCTCATCGCTGTCCGGAAGCGCGGAGTTCGAGCCGGCTGCCATCGACGAGACGGTCTACGGACATTGATCTTCGTCGACACCTCCTTCTGGGTCGCGCTCACCAACCGGCGTGACGCCAGACATGAGGAAGCCAAGAGCCTGCTCACCGCTCACGGCAACGCTCGTCTCATAACCACCAATGACGTTCGCGGAGAGACCTGGACGTTTCTGCGACGCAGGGCGGGGCATTCCGACGCGGTGCGTTTTCTCGACGCTGTGGATGCATCTCCTCGTGTTGAGGTCGTGCGGGTTTCCGAGCAGGTGGAGGCTGAGGCGGAGGTGTGGCTGCGTCGTCGAGACGACAGGGAGTTCTCGTGGGTAGATGCCACGAGCTTTGCCACCATGCGCAACCTGCGAGTCAGCGACGCTCTCGCCTTCGACGACGACTTCGCCTCGGCTGGTTTCAGTGAGCTAAGGATCTAATCTAGGCGTGCGGCTCAGCCGGTGATGACGCCGAAGTCCTGCGTGTAGATCCCGCCGCTCTGGCCGTGGCCGAGTGAGTCGGGGACGTGGGGGGAGATGCCGATGGCGGTGTCGTGGAAGTGGGCGTCGAGGATGTTGGCGCGGTGTCCGGGGTCGCCCATCCAGGCGGCCACGATGGCGCTGGGGGTGCCCAGCCGGCCGGTTCCCCAGGCGATGTTCTCCCCGACTTCGAAGCCGATCGAGCCATAGATGTAACCCGCGGCGCGCATCCGGTCGAGCGGGGTCTGCCCACCCGGTCCCATGTGTTCGAAGTAGTCGCCCCAAGCCATGCTCTCGGTATGACCCTGGGCGGCTGTGCCGAGCTTGGAGTTCTCGTGCAGAGGTGTCTCTCCATGGGCGATTCGTTCGCGGTTGACCAGGCAGATGGTGGCCGTGCGGATCAGTTCGAGGTTGCCCACACTTGGCTTGAGGCTGGTGTCGGGACAGGGGCTGTAGCCGCTCAGGGCCGGGCTGTTGACAGGTGCGCTGTGGGTCGGGGGCACCTTGTGGTGGGTGCGCTTGTGGTTGGGCTTGCGGGAGCAGCCGCGCTTGGGGCGGTGGGAGGCGTGGAAGCTACCGGCCCTGCCGCGGAGCTTGCCCGCGTGGCCGCAGCGCACATCATGGCGGGCATGCTTGGAGCGAGGGGCGGCGAAAGCAGAGGCTGCGCCTGCGCAGGCGCTTACCAAGAGGGCCAGGAGCGCGAGGATGCAGACTGGGCGAAGGGGGGCCACAGGCCCCATATCGGCTCGTTCTCGCGCGAACATGAGTGCTGCGTGGGAGGCTGGACTGACGTGCGAACACGCCTGATAGCGTGGCCTGCGGGTGCGGATCCGACAGGCCACCGCCAAGGCGCTTGCTCGAACAGTGGGGCTGTGGTTGCTCGTGGGGACGCTCTGCGGCTGCGGCGCAAACCAGTCGGGATCGCCCGCAAGCGCCCCGCTGTCGTGGGCGGGCGGCCCGTTGGCTCGGCCTGAACGACAACACGGCCAAATACCTCGGGGGCCGCGCTCGAGACCTTCGCCCTGCTCGATGCAGGCCTGTAGCCCGCGACCGACCCTCAGAGTCCGAGCACGCGCCCGAGGATCTCGCGCATGATCTCGTCGCTGCCACCGCCGATTGGGCCGAGGCGGGCGTCGCGGGCGGCGCGCTCGACCCAGTACTCCTTCATGTAGCCCGCGCCGCCGTGGATCTGCAGGCACTCGTCCATCAGCTCGAAGGAGGCGCGCTGGGTGAGCAGCTTGGCCATCGTGACCTCCTTCAGCGGCTCCTCGCCGGCCACGAAGCGGCGCAGGGCGTCATAGGTTGCGCAGCGGCAGGTGTAGACGGAGGTGGCCATGTCGGCGAGCTTGTGGCGAATCGCCTGGTGGCCGGAGAGCGGGCGTCCGAACGCCTCGCGGTCACGGGCGAACTGGGCGGTGCGCTCCCACGCGATCTGCATGGCGCCGACTGCTCCGAGGGCCATGGCCAGGCGCTCCCACTGGAAGTTGGCCATGATCAGCTTGAAGCCGCCGTGCAGCTCGCCCAGCAGGTTCTCCTCGGGGACGAACACGTCCTGGAAGGCGATCGTGGCCGTGTCCGAGGCGTGCCAGCCGAGCTTCTCGAGCTTCGAGGACTCGACTCCCTCGCCGCGCTCGACGATCAGAAAGGAGATGCCGCCGTGGCCGCCCTCGGGTGTGGTCTTGACAGCGGTGACCATGAAGTGGGCGCGCACGCCGTTGGTGATGTAGGTCTTCTCGCCGTTGAGGACCCAGCCGCCGTCCACGCGCTCGGCACGGGTGGAGAGGGCGGCCACGTCTGAGCCTGCGCCGGGCTCTGTAATGGCGAGTGCGCCGATCTTCTCGCCGGCGATGGCCGGCACGAGGTAGCGCTGCTTCTGATCCTCTGTGCCGAACTTGAAGATGGGCGGGGTGGCGATGTTGATGTGCGCGCCGATGCCCGCGGCGGTGCCGCCCGAGCCCGTGCGCGCGAGCTCCTCCACGAGCACGGCCTCGTGCAGGTAGTCGCCGCCCTGCCCGCCGTAGGACTCGGGGTACTTCAGCCCGAGCAGACCCTGGGCGGCCAGTTTGGGGAAGACCTCGTCGGGGAACCAGCGATCGTCCTCCCACTGCTGGGCGTATGGGGAGAGCTCGCGTTCGATGAACCCGCGGGCAGACTGTCTCAGTTGCTCGTGCTCGTCGGAGAAGGGGGAGAGATGCCTGGGCTCATTGGTAATCTGATGGTATGCGAGTTGCCATCGATGGGGTGGGGCGAATCGTGATCCCCAAGCCGATGCGAGACGCGCTGGGGATAGACGGCCCGACGGAGCTGGAGCTGACGGAGGTGGACGGGCGCCTGGAGCTGGAGGTGCCGTACATCAAGGTGCATCTGGAGGCGCGGGACGGCTGGACGGTGATCGTTCCTGACGAGCCGACGTCCCCGATGACGACCGAGATGGTGAACGAGGCGATCGAACGATCACGTCGTTGATCGCGCCAGACACCAGCGTCCTGATTCCAGCGCTCGCGCCGCAATACGAGGAACATGCGCGATGCCTCACCGCGCTGGCAGGTCGTTCGCCGCGGTTGATCTCCCACGTTGGGTTCGAGACGACGTCGGTGCTCAGCCGAATGCCTGAAGGGCTCAGGATGGCCTCGGAGACGGTGCGCGACGCGCTCGATCAGAACTTCCCGGATTCGTGGCTTGTGCTCGATGCAGACGCTCACCGCGCCTGCCTGGACCGCGCGGTCGACGCCGGCCTGAGCGGTGGAGCCCTCTACGACGCGCTCATTGCAGCCACTGCCGCCGAGCATGGCGCGACGCTGATCAGCGCCGATCGCCGCGCGAGCCCCGCCTACGAGACGATGGGCGCGCGCGTGGAATACCTGCAGGGCTAGACGGCTATCGCCGTTCGGTCCGTATATGTACGGACCGAGGGCTCGCACATGTGCGAGCCCTGAAGGCAGGCACATGTGCCTGCCTGGGGAGGGTCGCATGCGACCCTCCCGGTCATCGCGCATGCGCGATGACCCTCGGCTGCCAGGCCGCATGCGCCACGACCCGCGACTACAGCCCGTATGAGCGCCCGATCACGTCGAGCATGATCTCGTCGGTGCCTGCGCCGATGCGATTCAGGCGGGCGTCACGCCACACGCGCTCGATGCCGTACTCCTTCATGTAGCCGGCGCCGCCGTGGATCTGGATGCACTCATCGGCCACTTCGCAGAGCACGCGCGAGGCGACCAGCTTGGACATCGAGATCTCGCGCACGGGGTACTCGCCGTTGTTGAAGCGCCAGGCCGTGATGTAGGTCATCTGCCGCGCGGACTCGATTTTGGTGGCCATCTCGGCGAACTTGTGGCGAATCACCTGGAACTTGCCGATTTCACGGCCGAAGGCCTTGCGCTCGTGCGCGTACTGGAGGGTGCGTTCGAAGCACTTCTGGGCCCCCGCCACCATGCCAGCCGCGCCGATCAGGCGCTCGCCCTGGAGCTCCCACATGATGTGGTAGAAGCCCTTGCCCACCTGGCCGAGCACCGCCGTCGCCGGCACGCGCACGTCCTGGAAGGCCAGCAGCGCAGTGTCCGAGGCGTGCATGCCGAGCTTCTCCAGGCGCTTCTCCCGGATCACCCCAGGGGCGTCCATCGGCACCAGGAACAGCGTAAAGCCGTCGTAGCCGGCATCGGGGTCGGTCTTGGTGACGAGCACGATCACATCGGCGCGGTGGCCGTTGGTGATGTAGGTCTTGGACCCGTTGATCACGTAGTCCTCGCCATCCTTCACGGCACGCGTCTTGATCCCCGAGACGTCCGAGCCGGCGTCCGGCTCGGTGATTCCCAGGCAGAGAATCTTCTCGCCCTTGATCGCAGGGACCACCCATTCCTGCTTCTGCTCCTCCGAGCCGAAGGCCAGTATCGGTGGCATCGCCATGTCCGTGTGTACCGCAAGGCCCATCGCCAGGCCACCCGAGTTGGCGTTGGTTATCTCCTCCGCCAGCACCAGCGCCGTGTAGTAGTCCCCGCCCTGTCCGCCGTACGCCTCGGGCTTGTCCAGGCCGAGGAATCCCAACTCGCCCATGCGCTTGAAGACCGAGTCGGGAAACGTCGTCTCCTCCCACTCCTCAGCATGCGGCGCCAGCTCTTTGAGCGCGAAGTTGCGGATCGACTCGCGCAGCTGTTCGTGCTCGTCGGTGAAGATGAAGTGCTTGCGTGCGCTCTGGTGGTCGGGCTTGCGCACGCCCTCGGCGGTAGCGGCCATCGGGCGGTCTCCTTGCTCTCTCGGGGTTGGGGCGAAGCTATCGCAGCGCCGGCAAAAAGTAAATAGTAGAGCTTCGCACTTTCTATAGCGGCCGCTGCGCTCGCGTGTGGTCCGGCGTCCATGCGAGGGCAGCGACCGCATTCGATTGAGCTCGAACGGCCGTGTACTATCGGTCGGATGATCGTCGGCTCGACATGAACGCCCGGGGTACAGGAGTGCTGATGCTGGTAGCGCTGGCGCTAGGTATATGTGCCGGCAGCGCCGATTCAGCGACCCTCCCGACGCAAGTCCCTATGGCCACGGTGCCTCCGCAGCTACAGGCGCTGGAGCAGAAGATGGAGCAGCTGCAGGTCAACAGCGAGCGCTTCTCAGCACACCTACAGGGTGCTGGCACCGTCACGTCTGTGGGTCTTGGTTCGCGCGGCAAGCGCGTCCGCCGAACTAGGCACGTCTCGCTGAACGTGAGCCAGATTGGAGTGGGCAGCATCACGCCCCCCGAGCAGGAGGTCTTCGAACACAACAGGCCGAGGCAGATCGCGATCGGCTCCACGCTCTACCTCTTCCGAGGGCGGGGCGCGCGCCATCATGAGCGTCGATCATGGATTCGGATGAGCAGTCCAGGCGCCATCACCGCCGTGTCGACCTTCCCATTTCACGGGGGCTCCCCCTTCGAAGTGGATGCAGGTGGGTCGGGTAGCTATGCCGGCCTCATCAATCTCCTCGCTACCTCGGTCGGAGTGGTGAGCGTCGATGGGCCGACCTCCGTCAGAGGCCAGCAAGTCACCCAATTCACCGCGACGGTTGAACCGCTCAGGTTGACCAAGGGCCTGTCGTCGAAGGAACTCGCCGCGATTCTCCAAGTCCACCCGTTCGCCGAGAAGCTCACGCTGGACGTAACCGAATCAGGGCTTCCAATAAGGGTAAGGACCATCGGGATGTTCGGCGGTGGTTTCACTACCACGGAGACGACAGAAATCCTCGCCATCAACGTTCCGGTGAACATAAAGCCACCGCCCGCGCGTAACACGGCTGCAAAACCAAGCGAATGAACCAGGGGGACGTAAAGGGGACCTAGGCTGGGTGTCCCGAACCTCCTCGTTTCGCCGGCCAGCGCGGAGCAAAGTAAGTAGTAGAGCTTCGCACTTCCCACAAGCCGCATATCAGGCTAGGATGCGCCCGTGCCCACCGAGAAGGTTCTCTACGACCTCGCCGAGGACGGCGTGGCGACGATCACGCTCAACGATCCCGACACGCGCAACGCGCTCTCGGTCGAGCTGCTCGGCGGTCTATATGAGGCCTTCGAGGCAGCGCGCGCCGAGGACCGGGTGCGCTGCGTGGTGCTCGCATCCTCACATGAGCGCACCTTCTCCTCGGGCGCCAACCTCGGCGGCTTCGCTGCCGATGAGGCGCTCGTGCACAAGCACTTCGGCACCCAGCGCTTCGTCTCGCTGTTCAAGCTCATCGGCGATCTGGGCAAGCCCACCATCTGCAAGGCGCGAGGGCACGTGCTTGCGGGCGCTCTTGGCATCGCGCTCTGCTGCGACTTGATCGTCGCCTCCGAGGAGGCCAGCTTCGGCACGCCTGAGATCAACATCGGCGCCTTCCCCTTCATGATCATGGCGCTCATCTACCGCAACGTCCCCCGTAAGAAGGCCAACGAGCTGCTCCTGCTCGGCGAGCGGTGGGACGCGCAGAGCGCGCTCGCCGCGGGCATCGTCAACCGCGTCGTGCCCGACGATGAGCTCGACGTGCTCGTCGCCGACTGGGCCGCCAAGCTCGCCGCGAAGTCACCCGTGATCATGCGCCTGGGCAAGGAGGCCATGCGCCGGCAGATGGACATGCCGCTCGACGACGCGCTCGACTACCTGCGCGCGCAGCTCACGCTTGCACAGTCCACCGAGGACATCGTCGAGGGCGTAACCGCGTTCTTCGAGAAACGCGACCCCACCTGGAAAGGACGCTGATCATGAGCGCTCCCGAGACCACTGAAACGACCTCGCTGTTGCGCCCGCTCGTCGAGGATCTCGCGGCCCGGCGTGCGCGGATCAAGCTGGGCGGCGGCGAGGAGAAGATCGCAGCGCAACACGAGCGCGAAAAGCTCACCGCGCGCGAGCGCATCGCCCTGCTCGTCGACGACGGCACGTTCGTCGAGCTCGGCATCCACGGCAAGCCCCACTTCTCCCAGCGCGCCATGGACGGAGTCGACGCCCCCGCCGACGGCGTGATCACGGGCTACGGCAAGGTCGACGGGCGCCTCACCGCCGTCTGCGCCTACGACTTCACCGTAATGGCCGGCTCGATGGGCATGACCGGCGAGATCAAGGTCACGCGCCTGCGCGAGCTGGCGCTCACCAAGCGCATCCCCTTCGTGTGGCTGCTCGACTCCGCCGGTGCGCGCGTGCAGGAGGCCGCCGGCGCGCTGTTCGCCGGCTCGGGCCACCTCTTCCGCGAGGAGGTCGTGATGAGCGGAGTCATCCCCCAGGTGGCCGCCCTGATGGGCCCTTGCGCCGCCGGCACCGCCTACATTCCCGGACTGGCTGACTTCGTGCCCATGGTCAAGGGCCGCGGCTCGATGGCGCTCGCCGGGCCGCATCTCGTGCGTGCTGCCGTGGGCGAGGACGTGACCCAGGAGGAGCTGGGGGGCTCGCGTGTGCACTGCCGCAAGTCTGGCGTGGGCGACATGGAAGTGGCCAACGACGAGGAGTGCATCGAGCGGATCAAGCAATACCTCTCCTACATGCCCCAGAACTGCGAAGAGAAGGCCCCCATCCGCCGCGAGGTCGAGGACCCGATCGATCGGCGCGAGGAGGATCTGCTCGACGTTCTGCCCGAATCCAACCGCAAGCCCTACGACATGTACGAGGTGATCCGCCGGATCGTCGACGACGGCGAGTACTTCGACATCAAGGGCCAGTGGGCCAAGACCATCATCACCTGCTTCGCCCGCTTCGACGGGCGCCCCACCGGGATCGTCGCCAACCAGCCCAAGCACCTCGGCGGCATCCTCGACAACGACTCCGCCGACAAGGCCGCGCGCTTCGTCAACCTCTGTAACGCCTTCGCCATCCCGCTCCTGTTCATCCAGGACGTTCCCGGCTTCATGGTCGGCACCAAGGTCGAGGCCGAAGGCATCATCCGCCACGGGGCCAAGATGCTCCACGCCGTCGCCAACGCCACCGTGCCCAAGATCACAGTGATCACCCGCAAGGCCTACGGCGCGGGCTACTACGTGATGAACGGCCGCGCCTACGAGCCCGACCTGATCGTCGCCTGGCCGAGCGCCGAGATCAGCGTCATGGGCGCCGAGGGCGTCGTCGAGATCGCCTTCCGCAAGCAGGTCGAAGCGGCCGAGGATCCCGCCGCAAAGAAGGCCGAGCTGATCGAGGGGTTCCGCAAGATCTTCGACGTCTACGTAGCTGCCGGCAACGACGTCATCGACGACGTCATCGATCCGCGCGAGACGCGCGAGACGATCTGCCGAGCGCTCGAGATGTCCGCGAACAAGAAAATCGAGCGGCCGTGGAAGCGGCAGGGAGTGGTGCCCGTATGAGTACGTATGCCGGCGCTGGGCGGCGTCCTCAGTTGCTCCGAAACTCGACGCGAGGTGAGAAATGAGCCTTGACCATCCCGTTGTGATCACCTGTTCCATCTCCGGGGCGATCGCCAATCGCGAGCAGTGCCCGGCGATCCCCTACACGCCCGAGGAGTACGCCGCCGAGGCGAGGCGGATCGTGGACGAGGGCGGCGTGCACATCCACATCCACGCCCGCAAACCCGACGGCACGCCCAGCTATGAGATCGAGGACTTCCAGGCGATCAGCGACGCCATCCGCGGCGAGGTGGGGGATGCGGCCATCATCAACTTCTCCACCGGAACCATTGGCGTGCCCGTGGAGAAGCGGATCGAATACCTACGCGCCTGCCGCCCGGAAGTGGCCGCCCTGAACATGGGCTCGATGAACTACGCCAAGTACTCGCGCTCACGCAAGCAGTTCGTGTTCGCAATGGTCTTCCAGAACCCCTTCGACGAGATCATCCAGCTGCTCGAGGCGATGAACGAGCTCGACATCAAACCCGAGCACGAGTGCTTCGACATCGGCCACGTGGGCAGCCTCGCCCCCCTGATCGACATGGGTGTGCTGAAAACGCCGCTGCACGTCGACTGTGTGATGGGCGTCGTGGGTGGCATTCCGCCCACGGCCCGCAACCTGGCGGCAATGGTGGACAACATCCCCGATGGTTCTCACTGGGGCGTTATCGGGATCTCTCGCGACCAGTGGATGCTCGTCTCGGCCGCGCTCACGCTCGGGGGCTCGATCAGGGTGGGCCTGGAGGACAACCTCTACCTGCCAAACGGCGAGATGGCGAAGTCCAACGGCGAGTTGATCGCCAAGGCCAGGCAGATGACCGAAGACATGGGCCGCCGACCCGCCACCGTCGCTGAGGCTCGGACGATGCTGGGCATCACTCCGCGTGAGCGGGTGGGCGTGCACCCCATAGCGGGGCACAAGTGAGTCTGCCGCTCGAGGGCATTCGTGTCCTGGACCTCTCGCGCCTGCTCCCCGGGGGCTTCTGCTCACTGCTGCTGGCCGACTTCGGCGCCGAGGTGCTGAAGGTCGAGGACACGGGGATGGGGGACTACATCCGCTGGTCGCCCCCCTATTACGAGGGCACCCATGACAGCGCTCGCTCGGCCCTCTTCCTCTCGCTCAATCGCAACAAGCGCTCCATCCGCATCGATCTCAAGAGCGATGGTGGCCGTGAGGCGCTGCTACGGCTGGTGCGCGAATACGACGTCGTGCTCGAGTCCTTCAGGCCCGGCGTGCTCGACCGCCTGGGCGTGGGCTATGAGCGCATGCGCGAAGAGAACCCCGGCATCGTCTACTGCGCCATCTCCGGTTACGGACAGGACGGCCCCAAGCGCGACGCCTCCGGTCACGACATGAACTACCTCGGCCTGATCGGACTGCTCGGGCTGACCGGGGAGCGAGGCGGTGAGCCGGTGCAGGCCGCCGGGCAGATCGCCGACCTGGGCGGGGGCGCGATGATGGCCGCCTTCGGGATCCTGGCGGCGCTGCGCGAGCGCGACGGATCGGTCAACTCGCCCGGATCGGGTGAAGGTCAGATGGTGGACGTATCGATGGCCGACGGTGCCCTGTCCTGGCTGGCGATGGTCGCCGGCGCCTACTTCGCCGACGGCAGCGTTCCCCGCCGCGGCGAGTTGCCCCTGGCCGGATCGCTCATCTGCTATCGCCCCTACGAGTGCGCCGACGGCTGGGTCAGCCTCGGTGCGCTGGAGCCCAAGTTCTGGCAGGCGTGGTGTCGTGGCGTCGGTCGCGACGAGTTGATCGCAGCCCAGTTCGAGCGCCCCGGCTCCGACGCTCACGCCAAGGTGCAGGAGATCTTCCGCTCGCGCACACGCGCCGAATGGGAGCACTTCGCCTCCCAGCACGACTGCTGTCTGGAGCCCGTGCTCGAGCTCGACGAGGCGCTCGACTCCGAGCTGGTGCGCGCCCGCGAGATGGTCGTGGAGATCGATCAGCCGGGCGCCGAGCAGACGGTGCGCCAGCTGGGCATACCCGTGAAGCTGACACGCACGCCGGGCGAGCACGCGCGTCTACCGGGTCCTGCTCTTGGCGAGCACACCGAGGCGGTTCTCCTGGCGGCCGGCTACTCCGCCGCCGAGGTCGCCGAGCTGCTCTCGAGCGGAGCGGTTGCCGGTCCGGCGGAGTCTCGCCAGGACGCGACGCTGCGAGCGTGAGCCGCGTGGCCGCCGCAAGCGCTAGAGCCCCGAGCCCACCAGAGCCAGAGGCCGGCGAGCGCCCGCTGCTGAAGATGAGCGAGCTGGCCGAGCGCTCGGGTGTGAGCCCCGGCACGATCCGTTACTACCTGCGCGAGGGCCTGCTTGGAGCCGGCGAGGACGTGGTCAGGACGTCTCGCAACATGGCCTACTACCCGCCCGCCTACGTCGAGCGGATCGCGCTGATCAAGCGCCTGCAGGAGGAGCGCTTCATGCCCCTGCGAGTGATCAAGGGCGCCCTCGAGGACGACCCAGAGCGGGTGCGGGCGCTGATCGAGCTCGAGGACCGCATACTCGAGCGCGCGCTCACCACGGCCGAGGTCAGCGGCCGGGTCTCCAGGAAGTCCGTGCAGGAGCGCTACGGCGTCCCACGCAACGTCCTCGAGCGCCTCGCCGAGATCGGTGTGCTCACGCCCAACCAGCGCGGCTACGACAAGGACGACGTGAAGATCATCGAGGCGATCGCCAGCTTCCGTGCGGGCGGCTACGACGAGGCGCTCGGCTTCACCGTCTACGACACGCTGCGCTACCGCAAGGCGCTCGAGCCGTTGGTGGAGGAGGAGGTGCACGCGCTGCTGGGGCGCCTCGCCGGCGAGGTGGAGGTCGAGCGGGCGATGGAGATCGTGGCTGCCGGCACCGAGCCGCTGCGCGAGCTGATCGGGGCGATGCACTCCAAGCTGCTCCTCGCCGCCCTGCGCAACCACCGCGGACGCGGCGAGAGCTGAGCCGCCGCCCACCAGGCCCGCGAGCTACCAGCGCGCGCGGTGGTGCTCCATCACGCCGAGCCCATGCGCCAACACCACGCCCCCGGGCAGCGTTCCCGCGAACGTTCCGAAGGGGGCTCTGTAGTCGCTCGAGACGAGCAGCAGGTTGTCGTGGCGGCTGCGCTCGGCCTCGGCCTCGAAGCTCAGCTCGCTGCCGTCCTCGCAGCGGACCCTCCTCAGATCGGCGGCGAACTCGACGGGCGCGGTCTCGCGTGGGCGTCCGTCGATCCACACCGCCCGCTCACTCCCGCTGGGCGGGTCGTTGACGCCGCTGACCAGGTTCCACGCCAGTGCCCTTCCGTCCGGGGCCTTGCCAACTCCTGCGCTCCACCGCCACTCGGTCACGCGCTCGTGGTAGCCGGTCGTGTCGTCGATCACCGCCAGTGCCTCGATCGGTTGCAAAGATCGGCCGTCGAGCGTCAGGGTGCCGTGTGCACGGATGCCCGCCTGCTTGCGCGTCCACACCTGCGAGCGGCCGTTGGCGCACAGCGCCTCGAAGCCGCCGTCCTCCTCCAGGAGCACATCCAGCGTCACGCCGCGGTCGCTGATGCGTAGGCGCCCGGGCAACGGACCGTCTGCAGGCGCACCCCTGCGTGCATGGCTCAGCTCGAGCTCGCTGCGGCGCGGCAGCAGGCGAGTGCGTTCACGCGTTCGCTGCTCGTCGCGCATGTGCAGGGCCCAGAACGATTGTCTGGCCGGGCCGATCTGCACGAGCGCAGCGCACGCCATCAGCTCGTCGCAGAAGATGCCCACGTAGCGCCAGCGCTTCAACGGGCGAGCCCCGCGGAAGATCCGCGCACGTCTCTCCAAGCCGAGCCGGCGCTGCTCGTCGCTCACCACTTGTGTCTTCACTGACGTTATGCTTCGCTCATTGACTGACCAGTCAATCTACTCTGGAATTCCTGCCGCTGGAAAAATCGCGGCCGGATCCCCTGCGGGAGGGAATGCGCTTTGAGGGCCGCTGCAGTTCAGCTCAACTCCACCGCCGACTGGGACGCAAACCTGGCTGTTGCCGATCGTCTCACTCGAGCCGCTGCAGCTGACGGCGCGAGTCTGATCGTACTCCCTGAGAAGTGGACTGCAATGGGCTCCGAGGAGGACCTGCGTGCGGCGGCCGAGCCGCTCGAGGGGGGACGGTCCGTGGAATGGGCGCGCGCGCTGGCCCGCGAGCTCGGGGTCGACCTGATCGCCGGCTCGATCTTGGAGTTGGTGGGAGGCCAACAGAAGCTGGCCAACACCTCCGTGCACATCGACCCAGCTGGGGAGGTGCGGGCGGTGTATCGCAAGATCCACATGTTCGACGTGGAGGTAGAGGGGCGCGTCTATCGCGAGTCCGAGCTCGAGCAGCCCGGTGAGGAGCTCGTCCTCTCACGCGCCGCCGGTGGGGAGGAGCTGGGTATGTCGGTCTGCTACGACCTGCGCTTCCCCGAGCTCTACCGCATTCTGGCTGTGCTCGGGGCGCGCATCCTGCTCGTTCCCGCGGCGTTCACGCTGGCGACTACGCGCGATCACTGGGAGATCCTGTTGCGCGCCCGTGCAATCGAGAACCAGGCGTTCGTGCTCGCCGCCAACCAGGTCGGCGAGCACCCCGCCCACCAGCGCTCGGGAGGCCGCTCGATGATCGTTGATCCGTGGGGGATTGTGCTGGCCCAGGCCGGCGACGGCGAGGGCCACATCGTGGCCGATCTCGACATGGGCAGCCAACGCGCGATGCGCGAGCGTCTGCCCTCGCTGGCCAATCGCCGGCCCGAGGCCTACCGCTGGCCCGAGGGGGTGCGAGCATGAGTGCCGAGCGACCCTCCGGGGGAACGCCGTCGCGATCCCGCGCCAAGTCCGCGTCGGACAAGCGCCGCCTGATTCTCGACGCAGCCGTGCGCGTATTCGCGCGCCAGGGCTTTCACGCCTGCCGCGTGTCGGACATCGCCGACGAGGCCGGTGTCGCCTATGGACTCGTCTACCACTACTTCGGATCCAAGGACGAGGTGCTCGACACGCTGTTCCTCGAGCGCTGGAGCGTGATGCTGGAGCTGATCCGCCAGGTTGACGCCGAAGCGATCCCCGTCCGCGAGAAGCTCGGCGCGATCGCCTCTTTCATCATCGACAGCTACCGCCACGATCCCGACCTGATGAAGGTGATCATCGTGGAGGTCACCCGCGCGGCCAACTCGTTCGGCAACACCCACATCGCCACCATTCGCGAGGCCTACGACCAGATCGGCGGCATGATCGCCAAGGCCCAGGCCGAAGGGGTGTTCAAGGCCGAGATCGAAGCGCGCTTCGCGGCCATGGCCTTCTACGGGGCGATCGAGCAGCTGCTCACCGGCTGGATCTTCGAGCTGCTGCCGCAGGGCGAGGAGCACTTCGAGCGCGCCAAGTGGCTCGTCGTGGAGACCGTCTGCGGTGGCCTCGAGACCGATGCGGCGAGGCAGGCGAGCGTCGGCTGAGCCCTCGTGGCGAACCAGCCGATCCCGGCCGACCGACCGCGCACGCATAAACGCGACCCCCCTGGGGAATAGACTCCCGGAATGATGCAGAACGAGATGGTCAAGCGACTGATGTGGTCCGGCCTGCTGGCCGGCGCCAGCGCGCTCGCGAGCCTGGTGGCGACACGCGCCGCGGCTGTGCTCTGGAGGCAGCTGTTCGACGAGGAGCCACCCGAGTGAGCGCCGCGCCGCCACCCTCCGCGGGCGAGAGCCGAGGCGACGGGCCACCGCAGAACATCGCCACCGCCATCGCCGAGGTGTCCGAGCGCGCGACCCTGCTCGTACGTGAGGAGATCGAGCTGGCGAAGGCCGAGGTCAGCGAAAAGGCGACCAAGCTCATCAAGGGCGCCGTCGTCGGCGTCGCCGCCGGGGTGTTCTTCCTGATGGCGCTGATATTCGCCCTGGTGGGGTGTGCGTGGCTGCTCTACTACTACCTCCCCGGCAACGACTTCACCTACTTCTGGGGGTTCTTTGCGATGGCCGTGATCCTCGTGCTGCTCGGGGTGCTCGCCGGGCTGGTGGCGGCCAGGGTCGTCAAACGCGGATCGCCGCCCGTCCCGAGCATGGCGATCGAGGAGGCACGCAAGATCCGCGACGCGGTGAGCGCGACGCCCGACGCCGAGAGCACCGCCCGGGCCACGGCCGTCCCGCACCCGGCCACGCCCACGGGAGGGCAGAGCTGATGGCTCAGCGCTCACCGGAGGAGATTCGCAGCTCGATCGAAAGCAACCGCCAGGAGCTGGCCATCTCGGTCGAGCGCCTGCGCGGCGAGGTCACACGGGCGACCGACTGGCGCGCGCACGTGGAGCGCCATCAGGGCGAGATCATCGCCGGTGTAGCCGCAGTGGGATTGCTGTTGGGCGTGCGCATGCTGCGCCGCCGTCGCAGGCGCTGATCAGCTCAAGAGCGAGCGGGGAACGGCACCGACGCCGATCAGGCCCGGGCCCGTGTAGGTGCCGATGACCGGTCCCACCTCCGATGCGAACACCGGCTCGGAGTCGAAGATCTCACGGCAGCGGTCGATCAGACGCTGCGACTGCACAGTCGCCTGGATGTGCTGCACCACCCACGCATCGGCGCCGGCGTCGTGGAGCTCCTGGGCATAGGCCACCATGCGCTCGAACGCGCGACCCGCAGTGCGAACCCGCTCCACCGGCACGATCTCGTACTCGAGCGAGAGGATCGGCTTGATCTTCAACGTGCCGCCGATCCAGGCCTGGGCCTTGCCGACACGTCCGCCGCGCCTGAGGTACTCGAGCGTGTCGAGGCAGAACCAGATCCGCAGCGCCTTGCGCGCCTCGCGGACACGCGCGGCCACCGCGGATTTGTCACCTCCAGCCCGAGCAGCAGCCGCCGCCGCCAGCAGCAGCAGGCCCGTTCCCCCGCAGGCAGTTTCGCCGTCGATGACCTCTACGCGCTCGCCCAGGCCACGCTCGGCGAGCAGCCCGTGAGCTTGATGGGCCGCCGCGCAGGTTCCGGAGATGCCGCCCGCCAGGTGTACCGAGACGACGTCGCACCCTTCCTCGAGCAGCGGCTCCCAGACTGCCAGGAAGTCCCCAATCGACGGCTGCGAGGTGATCGGCAGCTCGGGGTCGCGACCGAGTCGCTCGTAGAACGCGTCGAATCCATCCATCTCCAGCTCACGCTCGGGCTGGCCCTGCCAGCCCACGTACAGGCTCACCTGGCGGATGCCGAGCTCGTCGGCGAGCGCGCGCGGGAGGTAGTGGGTGCTGTCGGTTGCGACCGCGACGGGTGTCATGCGGCGCGGGACGCTACAGCAATGCCTGGGCGAGCTCTCCCGACTCGTACATCTCGGTCACGATGTCGCAGCCCCCGACCAGCTCCCCATCCACGAACAGCTGCGGGATCGTGGGCCAGTTGGAGATCGCCGAGAGCTCCTGGCGGATCCGCGGGTCCGGCAGGACGTCAACCGCCGCAAACGGGGCGTCGAGGGACTGCAGGATCGCAACCGTCCTGGCCGAGAACCCGCAGGCGGGAGCCTCGGGGGTTCCCTTCATGAACAAGATCACCTTGTGCTCGCCGAGGGCCTCGGCGATCGCCTCGCGGATCGGGTTGGACTCCTCGCTGGGCGCCGGCGCTGGCGCAGGCTCGCTGCTCATCATCGGTATCGGCTCGAACTGGCTGGCGGACATGGCAGGCTCCTGACTCAGTGGGTCTGGATCTTCGTGGGTGTCTGTGTCTTCAGCGCGAGCGCATGGATCGCGCCGCCGATCTCGGCTCCGAAGACGTCGTATACGAGGCGGTGCTGCTGGATGCGGCTGAGCCCCTCGAACGCAGCTGCAGTGACCGTGGCACTGAAGTGATCGCCGGTGCCGGTGTAGTCCTCGACCTCCGCGAGCGCGCCCGGGATGGCGGACTCGATGCGCTGCTTTATGTCCTCAGGGGAGGGCATCTCATCCTTAGCGTAGATGATCGTGGACGCGTTTCGGGCCGCCCCCAGCCAGCGCTATACTTTGGAAAGTCTTGGAGCCATCCACAGGAGCAGACCGATGATCGAGATCACCGACAAGGGCGCCGAGAAGGTGCACGAGTTCCTAGCTTCCCAGCAGGCCGACGTGAGCGTGGCAGGGCTGCGCGTGGGCGTCCGCGGCGGAGGCTGCTCGGGCTTCCAATACCAGCTGGCCTTCGACGAGCAGCGCGAGAGCGACGTCGTCTTCGAGAGCCACGGTCTAAAGCTCCTGGTGGACGGGGAGAGCCTGCAGTTCGTGCGTGGCTCGACCATCGACTACGAGGAAAGCCTGCAGGGCGCGGGCTTCAAGGTGAACAACCCCAATGTTGTCGCCGCCTGCGGCTGCGGTTCATCCTTCCGTGTGGCCGAGGAGGAGCAGGTCTCCGCCGTCTGATCGTCGGCGGGCTGGGCGCGCCGCCTGCGCGAAGTCTCCTCGTTGCAGCACTGCTGGTAACGGGCCTCCTCGGGCTGTCCGCATGTGGTGGCCAGGGCTCCAGGACGAAGCGCAGCTTCAGGCCGGGAGTCGCGCCGGCCGCCTCCGCACACGGACCCGCGTTCGGCCTGACCGAGGACGACGCCGACCTGCTGTGGGCGCCCGACGCGCCTGCGCATGCACCGCGCGCCTTCGCCGCGGCCAGTCGCGAGCTGACGGCGCTTCATCCCACCTATCTGCGTCTGCTCGTCGATTGGGCGGCCCTGCAACCCGATCCCGCACGTCTCCCCGAGCTCGCGGCGCACATCGACGGTTGCGCCCGCGGGGTGCTGCCCTGTGGCCCATATGCGGGCCTGCGCTCAGAGCTCGCCGCGATCGCCTCCCAGCAGCAAGCCGCCGGCGCTGCCGGAACGTTTCAGGTCGTGCTCGACATCTTCGGCGTGCCCGGCTGGGCTGCGCAGCCGCCGTCGGGATGTGAACTGCCTGGGAGTACCGCCTTCGCCCGCCCGCTGCGTCCGCAGGCGCTCGAGGACTATCGCGCCCTGATCCGCTCGCTGCTGACGCTGGCACGCTCAGAGGGCGTTGCGCTCGAATGGTGGAGCCCCTGGAACGAGCCCAACGATCCCCGCTTCATCTCCCCCCAGCGCGCCGCCTGCGCGAGCGAGGCCCCAGCGCTCTCGCCCGCCGTCTACGCGGAGCTCACGCGCGCAATGGCCGCGGAGCTGAATGCAGACGGCGCCCCACATCATCTGCTCCTCGGCGAGCTGGGCGATCTCGAAGTCGACTCCCCTCACACCACCAGCGTGGCCTCGTTCGTCGCCGCCCTGCCGGCCGATGTGCTGTGCCTGGGCAGCGTGTGGTCGATCCACGCCTACGCCCGCTACGGCGAAGGCGGCGAGTCCGTCGATGCTGTCGGGACGCTCGAGGCGGCCCTCGATGCGCGTGGAGGGTGTGCGCGCAACTCGGGCATCTGGGTGACCGAGGCAGGAGCCGGTGCGCCGCATCCAGGCCAGCCGCGAAGCGCTGGCGGGGACGAGCAAGCGGAGGGCTGCAGTGCGCTCGCCGAGCAACTGCTCGGCTGGTATCGCGACCCCCGGGTGGGAGCCGTGTTCCAATACACCTTCCGCGAGGATCCCGACTTCCCAGTGGGCCTGGTGAGCGCCGACCTCTCGCACCTGTATCCCACGTATGGGCTGTGGCTCGAGTACTCACGTCAGCGAGCGGCCGGCGGGCCGCCGCCGACAGCGAGCTCTTGCGCATAGGCTGCGTCCGTGGCCATACTTCCCCAAGCGCTTCGCAGCCTGACGCCCGTGCAATTGCGAGACGACGTCCGACTGCGCGCGCTGGGCGTGGGGGTAGGGTTGATCCCACCGCGCGCCATGCACTCGCGCGAGGACCTTCAGACGTTGCTCGACGCCGCTCGCGGCGCCCGTTGCGTGGTCGAGATCGGCGTCTACGAGGGCGCCTCCGCAGTCGAGCTGTGTCGCACACTCGACGCCTTCGCGGAGTTGCATCTGGTCGATCCCTTCGGGGCCCACCCCGATGCACTGCCCAGTGGCTGGGGAGCGACCGAGTGGGCTACGCGCAGGGCCGTCGCACGCGCGCTTCGTACCTGCGGCGCCGCCGCACCGGCAGTGAGCTGGCACGTCGCCCTTTCCCATCAGGCTGCCGAGTCATGGTCCGGCGCCGAGGTCGACCTGCTGTTCATCGACGGTGATCACTCAGAGCAGGGTTGCGAGCTCGACTGGAGCTCGTGGCAGCGCTTCGTTGCCCCAGGTGGACGCGTGGCCTTCCACGACGCACGTGCCGGCGAGCCAGGCGGGCGAGGGCTGCCAGGTCCCACCGCGGTGGTCAACCGCTTGTTCCGCGGGGAGGGGACGCCGGGCTGGAAGATCGCGGCCGAGGCCGACAGGACCCTCGTGGTAGCTCGCGCCGGGCACTGAGCTCAGGCACGCTCACCGCTCTGGGGCCAAGCTGGCCAGCCAGCCGATGCCCTGACTGTATGTCCAGCTGAAAACCGGCGAAAACCCTGTATCCGTCAGGGTTGACGAGAGGCTGGGCGCTGTGGTACCGTCGGCCGGACATGATGTCAAGCGTCGCGAGGGGAGAGGATCGCCTAGACCTCCGGAAACGTTCGTATTCCCACGGGGGAAGTGGGCGCCGGAGAGCATTGACGTCGTTTGGGCTTGATCTTGACGCAGTTAGTGTTTTCTGCGAGGGTCGGGCGTACAGCACCGTTGGCTTCACAAGGCCGGCGGCTATGACTGGCTTCGGGGCATCGCTGTCCTGAAGGAGGGGACTCATCGGGGTCGGTCGATCTAACCCTAGAGGGAAAAGGAGAAGTGGATAGATGAAACGCATGAGGATCCTGGGGCTATGCCTCGTTGCCGTGTTCGCGATGGCAATCGTCGCGGCCGCAAGCGCTTCGGCAGCTCCGACCTACTACGAATGTGCGAAAACCGTCGGCGGCAAACTTGAAAAGGGTTGCAGCAAAGAAGGTGGCAAGGGCGGCTACGCATTGGTGCCGGGCCGTGGCAAAAACAAGGCTTTCAAGGGCAAGGGCGGCGCTGCCACCCTGCACACGCCTGCTGTAGCCGGCGAAGTGAAATGCTCGACGAGCAAGGATGAAGGTTTCATCAGCTCCAGCTTCACCGGCCAGGAAAAAGTGAAAGTCATCTTCGGCAAGTGCATCAGCCTCGGTAAAAACTGCAGCTCGGCTGGCGCAAAGAAGGGCGAAATCAAGACCAACGCGCTTGAAGGCACGCTGGGCTACATCAGCAAATCACCGCTGAAGGTGGGCGTGTCCCTGAAAGGCGAAGCCGGCGCAGACTCTGCCGACTTCAACTGCGAAGGTCTCGTCATCGAAACCAAAGGCGCGGTCATCGGTGAAATTACCGGCGACGTCAACGCTTTCAGCAAGGAAAGCACAGACATCTTCACGGTCAACGGCGAAGGCTTCCAGTCCGTGAAGAGCTTCGAAGGTGGCAGCACCGAAGTGCTCGAGTCAGAGATCAACGGCTCTGGCCCCTTCGAATCAGGTGAGCAGACGACGACCGTCAACAAGGGTGAATCACTCGAGATCAAAGCGTAAGCGGATCTCTCATGGCTCGACTTCGAGCCTGATGTAGACGGTGGCGTGTGGGGCCCCACGTTGGGGCCCCACACGTAGTTAATACGGAGTTCGTGGATGGGGAGACGGGCTTCCCCGCGACCGAGTTCACTGTCAACCCGAGCCCGCGGCTGAGGCACGTGCATCAGAGATGGGCGGCCTTCCACATGTTCGGTTAGCTCTTGACAACAGAGATACGCAGACTAGACTTGTTTGAAAGGGATGAGGAGAGGCATGGGTGTACAGGAGGGTCATTGATATCGGCGGGTCCCGTCGCGCCCGTCGTCGGCGGTGGTTGGGAACGTCCCTCCTCGTCGCTGCGGGAGTACTCCTGTTCAGCTCCTCGGCGCTCGCGCTCGTCAAGCGCGGGCACGTGTACGAAAGCGCGCTGAGCTTCGGCAGCAAGGGCCAGGGCGAAGGCCAGTTCGAAGACCCAGCCGGCGTTGCCATCAGCCATGTCGGGCCGGCCGCCGGTGACATCTACGTCGTGGATCGCGGCAACAACCGCGTGGAGCAGTTCGGACCGCACCACGAATTCATCGCCGCCTGGGGCTGGGGCGTAAAGGACGCCAATAAGGAATACGAGATCTGCAAGAGCGGGCAGGGATGCCAGGCCGGCACCCCCGGCTCGGGCAAAGGCGCGGAAAGGTTCCGAGCCTACGAAGGGATCTTCCAGTCCCCCGAAGCGATCGCCGTCGACAACTCGACCAGCTCCAAAGACCCGTCGGCCGGAGACATCTACGTGGCAGCGACCGAGGTTCCGACGCGGTCCTACGTCTACAAGTTCGGCCCCAACGGCGAATACATGGGCCGGCTCACGAAAAAGATCGAAACCGAAGAATACAGCCTCGTGGACGGCGTATCGGTCGATCCTCAGGGGCAGGTTTGGGTCGCCTGGCGCGGAGAAAGCGCGATCACCAGCTTCAGCAATGCGGAAAAAAACAAGCGCCTGAGCGAAGAACCGTACTTCGCCGAAGACCTCGCCGAGATGCGCCCCGGGCTTGCGGTCGACTCCAACGACAACCTCTACCTGAACTTCGAACCGGACCAGAAGTTCCTGATCCCGGAAAGCGCGAGCTACGAAGAAACGCGCTACTCCGAAGAAGACAAGGGCGAAAACGGCGAAGAACCGTGTGCGGTGGCGCTCCCCTGCTTCGTCGCCAAACTATCGACCGCCGGCGCAGGCGAAGAACACGAACGCCCCGTGGAACTCGGCGAAGCCTTCATCGACGGCCTGTTCGGGGAAACCTCCGACGCAGTCGCAGTCGACCCCTCGAACAACGACGTATACGTCGATCACGCCACCAGCGTCTCGGCCTACACATCGTCGGGGACCCTGATCCAGAGCTTCGGATCGGGCGATCTCGAACATGGCTCGGGCGTCACCGTCGAACCCGCCAGCGGGGACGTCTATGTCGTCGATGCGGCCGCCGACTCCCTGAAGGTCTTTACGCCCGAAGAACGCTCGCCGCCCACGATCGACGGGCTGGCGGCGGCGAAGATAACCTCGGGGGGCGCCGAACTGTCGGCCCAGATCAGCCCCGCTGGTGGCGCCGGGCCGATAGTGAGCTTTGAATACGGCACCGAACCGTGCTCGGGCGGCTCGTGCACCTCCGTCCCCGACGCTCAGCCGCTGAGCGAAGGCTATGAAGACGAGCCCGCGTCGGCGACGCTCGCCCGCCTCGCCCCAGGCGTCAGCTACCACTACCGCGCCGTCATCGAGGCTGGGGGCGAAACGGTCACGAGTGGCGAACGCACGTTCACCACCGCGCCGACGACGCTGGCCGACAACCGCGCCTGGGAGATGGTCTCGCCCGCGGACAAAAACGGCGTGGGGATCGAATCGCTGCCCAAGGAAGGGGGGTTGATCCAAGCCTCCGAAGATGGCAACTCGATCAGCTACATCACCACCGGGCCCTCAGAATCCGAACCCGAAGGCAACCGCAGCCCGGCATTCACGCAGAATCTGGCGCGCAGGATCGTGAACTCCAAAGGAGCACCCGAATGGAGCTCGGAAGAGATCGCCATCCATGGTCCCGAACGCGCTCCCGGAGTCGCCCCGGGCAAACAGCAGGAATACCTGTACTTCTCGCCCGATCTCACGCAGGCGCTCGTGGAGCCCGTCGGGCGCTTCCAGCAATCGGAACCGGTGCTTGCGCCCGAAGCGAGCGAAAAAACCATCTACATCCGGGACAACCCCAAGTGCCTGGAAAGCATCGCCACCTGCTACCAGCCGCTGGTCACGAACGCGAACGACACAGCGCAGCCACGCAAGCCGTTCGGTGGCCGCAACGGCGAACCGGCTACCGGCCTGCGCTTCCTCGGCGCGACATCTGAGCTCGAACACGTCGTGCTCAGCTCCGAAGTGCCCTTGACCAGCGAAGCCACCGCGCAGGAAAGGAACCTGTACGAGTGGAGCAAAGCGACCGGCCAGCTCCAGCTCGTCAACGTCCTGCCCGAATCTCGCAGCGCTCCGCTCGCAGCGATCACGCTGGGCACCGGCGAAATGCGCCGGGACGCGATCTCCAGCGATGGATCGCACGTCGTGTGGACGGCTGAAGAAAAAACCGTCACCCATGTGAGCCCGCACCTCTACACCCGCGACATGAGCACTGGGACGACCCGGCAGGTCGACGCGCCCAAAGCCGGGGCAGAACTGGGCGAACACGAACAGGTCGAGTTCCAATCGGCAAGCGCCAACGGCTCGCGGGTTTTCTTCACCGACGAACAGCGTCTGACCCCCGAATCGAGCTCGCCGGACATCGCAGAAAAAACCGATCTCTACGTGTATGAAGTCGGCAGCGGCAAGCTCACCGACCTCACACATGCGCGCAGCGGCGAACCGGCCGGCGTTCAGGGCCTCGTGCTCGGCAACAGCGCCGAAGGCACGATCGCCTACTTCGTCGCCGACGGCGTGCTGAGCGAAAACGAAAACGCCTACCACGAAAAGGCCACGCCTGGCCGCTGCGTACAGGCACAGGGAGAACGGATACCCGGCGCGACCTGCAACCTCTACGTCGTCCGTTACAACGGCAGCACCTGGGAAGCGCCGAGCTTCATCGCGCGGCTCTCCAACCAGGACTTCCCCGACTGGGGCGCCATCAGCCGCCAGGACCTCGGCGAAGTGAGCGCCAGCGTCTCCCCCAACGGCCGCTACCTCGCCTTCATGTCGCAGCGCTCGCTGACCGGCTATGACAACCAGGCCATCAACCCCGCGGCCGGAGGCGCTCGAGCCGAGGAGGTCTACCTCTACGACGACGAAGCCCATACCTTCACCTGCGCATCGTGCAAGGCGACAGGCGAACGCCCCAACGCCGTGCTCGACACCAAAGAATCGGGTGAAGGCCTCGGCCTGGTGGTCGACCGCCCCGAAGCCTGGGAAAACGTCTGGCTCGCCGGCAGCATCCCCGGCTCGACCCAGATCGAAGGCCAAGAGGCTCAATATCAGTCGCGCTACCTCGCCAACACCGGCCGCCTGTACTTCGACAGCGCCGATGCGCTCGTTCCCGCCGATGAAAACGGCAAGGAGGACGTGTACGAGCTCGAGCAGGCCGGCGAAGGCACCTGCCAAAACGCGAGCGGCTGCGTCAACCTGCTCTCCTCGGGCACCTCGGCACAGGAATCGGCCTTCATCGACGCCAACACGAGCGGCAGCGACGTCTTCTTCGTGACATCCGCCCAGCTCGTGCCCTCCGACAAGGACACCAACTTCGACGTCTACGACGCGCGGGTCTGCACGTCGAGCTCGCCGTGTGTCAAGTCTGAAACGAGCACGGTCGTGAGCTGCGAATCATCCGAAGCGTGCAAAGGGCCCTCGACCTCGGGACCGGCCTATGGGACCCCGGCGACAGCGGTGCCCTCGGGCTCCGGCAACCTTCCACCCCAGGGGGGGGTGCTCCCGACCAAAGCGCTCAAGTCTGTCCCCAAGCTGACCCGGGCGCAGAAGCTCGCCAAGGCGTTGAAGGCCTGCAGGAAGCTCAGGAACAAGAAGAAGCGCGTGCTCTGCGAACGCAGCGCCCGTAAGTCCTATGGTCCTCCCGCCAAGAAGAAGGGCAAGAAGTGATGCGAGCGCAGGCCTCGAGCCCGAGGCGGCTACTGCTGCTTGCGCTCCTCGTGTCGGGTGTGATGGCTGGAGTGCTCGGCGCGGCTACGCCGGCCTTCGCGGCTGGATCGTGGTGGCGCCTGAACGCCGAGAGCGCGCCCTCGCGCCTCGCCCCCGGCGGCGAAGGTCAGCTAAACGTGTCAGCTACCGACCTCGGCTACGAAGACGTCAAAGCGAGCACCACCGCGGTCGTGCTGAGCACGACCGTCCCGAGCGGGTTGGAAGTCCTCGCCGGCGGCGTTCGCGGTTACCTCGGCTCCGGCGGGCGCCGTCAGACGGAACTCAAAAACGCACCATGCACCGTCGCCGCCCAGGTTGTCACCTGCACGATCAAAGCCACCGTGCCGGCCTACGAAGGATTCGAAATCGTCATTCCAGTCAAGGTCGCCCTCGAACCCCCGGCCGGCGCCGAAGTGCTCGTCAACGTGACCGGCGGCGAAAGCCAAACGAGCCCGGCCTCGCTCAGCCAGAAGCTGAACCTCGTCGCCGGCCCAACCCAGTTCGGCGTCGAAAACTACGAGCTTCGAGCGGAAGACTCCGAAGGCCAACTCGAAACCCAGGCCGGGTCGCATCCGTTCCAGCTGACGACCACGCTGAACCTCAACCAGACGCTCGAACCGAAGGAAACGGTCGAGGAAGAAACCGTCCCAGCGCTGGTGCGCGACCTGCACTTCGTGCTGCCGCCAGGACTGCTCGGGAACGTGACCGCGGTTGCGCAGTGCACCAGCCTGCAGTTCGCCACGGTGGAAACGGGGGACATCAACCAGTGCCCGGCGGAAACAGCGATCGGCGTGGCCAGGATCAAGATCAACGAACCGGCCATCTTCCACGGGGCGCTCAGCGAAACCGTGCCCATCTTCAACCTCGTGCCCGCCGCCGGCGAACCGGCGCGTTTCGGCATCGAGCTCGACAAAGTTCCCGTGATCCTCAATACCGCCGTGCGGACAGGCAGCGACTACGCGGTCGAAGTGAACGTGGAGAACTCGACCCAGGCCGCGGCCCTGATCGACTCCCAGGTGACCTTCTGGGGGACGCCGGGCGACGCCCGTCACAACTCCTCGCGGGGATGGGAATGCGTCGGCGATCGGCGCCTCGCCACGGCAAGGCCATGCGAAGCCTTCACGGGCGAAGCCAAGGCCTTCCTGACGACGCCGACGTCCTGCGGCCCCGCGCCGAAGACCACCCTGACAGGCGACTCGTGGCCGCTGGCCGGCAACGTGGAGCAGCTCGAAGGCGAGTACACCTTCGCCGCTGCCTCCACAGGCTGTCAGCTGCTGGGGTTCACGCCCGCCATCACGGTCAGAGCCGACACCACCCGGGCGAGCACACCAACCGGCCTGACGGTGAACGTCGCAGTTCCCCAGGCATCCACGATCTCGCCCACGGGGCTGGCCGAGGCGGACGTGCTGGACACCACCGTCACGCTCCCCGAAGGCGTGCAGGCAAGCCCCGCCGCCGCCAACGGACTGCTTGCCTGCTCCTCTGCAAGCGTCGGGCTCGAAGGCGGCGTGGCCGAAGGCGAACAGCTCCAGAACGACCACTTCTCACGCGAAGAAGAGCACTGTCCCGAAGCGTCGCGGATCGGATCCGTCTCGATCAAAACGCCCTTGCTCAAAGAGGAACTGAAGGGCTGGGTTTACCTCGCATCGCAGGACACCAACCCCTTCTCCTCGCCGTTGGTCCTGTATGTGATGGCCTACGACCCCATCTCGGGCGTGCGTGTGAAGCTCGCCGGCGAAGTGCGGCTCGATCCCTCCACGGGACGGTTGACCTCCGAGTTCAAAAACACGCCGCCGGTGCCCTTCGAAGACCTCACCCTGCACCTGTTCGACGGCGCCGCCGCCTCTCAGTCGAGTCCGCCGCTGTGTGGAAGCCAGGAAACCCAGGCATCATTCATCCCCAGCGCGGCCGGCGTGCCCACCGCCCAGGCGAGCGCGAGCTTCACGATCACCGAAGGCGCCAATGGAGGCCCGTGCGAGAACAGCTTCCCGCAGACGTTCAACCCCGCCATGGAAGCCGGCTCGGCGACCCCGCAGGCCGGCGGCTACTCGAGCTTCTCGCTGACGATCAACCACTCCGACGCCGACCAGGCGCTCTCAGGCGTGACGGTGCATCTGCCCGTGGGCATGGCCGCGATGCTCTCGCACGTGAGCCCCTGCGCCGAACCGCCGAGCGGCGTCGAATGGAGCTGCGGCGCGGAAAGCCTGATCGGTGAAGCGAGCACCAGCTCGGGCCTCGGCAACGCCCCCTACACGCTCGAGGGAGCCGTGTACCTGACGAGCGGCTACGACGGTGCCCCGTTCGGGCTGCTCGTGGCCACACACGCCAAGGCAGGACCGTTCGACCTCGGCATGATCGACGTGCGCTCGAGGATCAACGTCGACCCGAACACGGCCGCCGTCACCATCACCACCGATCCGGGCCCGCGCGGCGAAGCCCTCCCGACGATGCTCAAAGGCGTGCCCGTCCAGCTGAAAACGATCAACGTCACCGTCAACCGCCCTGAATTCCAGTTCAACCCCACCAACTGCAACGCAGCGGCCGTCACCGGGACGCTCAGTGGCTCCCAGGGCGCCTCGGCCAGCGTCTCCTACCCGTTCAACCCGGCCAACTGCGCCAGCCTGCCGTTCGCCCCCAAGCTCACGGCCACCACCGGCGGCCAGGCCAGCAAACCAAACGGCGCCAGCCTCGACGTCAAGGTTCAATCGGCCGGCTTCGGTCAGGCCAACATCGCCAAAGTCGACCTGACGCTGCCCCAGGCGCTGCCCTCACGTCTCAGCACGATCCAGAAAGCCTGCGTGGAGGCGGTCTTCAACGCCAACCCAGCTGCCTGCGACGAAGGCGCCAACATCGGCTATGCGGTCATCCACACGCCGGTGCTGAAGAGTCCCCTGACAGGCCCGGCCTACCTCGTCTCCCACGGCGGCGCAGCGTTCCCCGACGTCGAGTTCGTGCTCCAGGGCGAAGGCATCACCCTGATCCTCGACGGCAAGACCGACATCAAAAAGGGCATCACCTACTCGCGCTTCGAAACTGCGCCCGACGCGCCCTTCACCACCTTTGAAACGTTCCTGCCCACCGGGCCGCATTCGGCGCTCGCAGCCTACGTGCCGGCGAGCAAGAACTACAGCCTGTGCGGATCCAACCTGGTGATGCCGACAGAAATCACCGCCCAGAACGGCGCGCACATCACGCAGACGACGCCCATCCTCCCCACGGGATGCAAGGGCGTTGCCGCCTACAAGACCACGCGCGCGCAGAAGCTGAGCAAAGCCCTGAAGGCCTGCAGGAAGCTCAAGAAGAAGTCAAAGCGCGTGAGTTGCGAAACGAAGGCGCGCAAGCTCTACGGCCCGACGAAGGCCGCTAAGAAGAAGAGCTCGAAGAAAACGAAGAAGTAAGCGCTATTGGGTTCAGCCGGGTTCGTTCTGCAGCGAGCGCCACAGATACCTGCAGGCGAGCGTCCTGTGCGGACGCCAGGGAAGTGCGATCTCCTCCATCTCGGCCGGCTGGGGTAGGCCGTCGAGCGCATAGGCCCGTTCGATCGCGCGCCTGATCCCGAGGTCGCCCACGGGCAGCACATCGGGGCGATCGAGGTGAAACATCAAGAACATCTGCGCCGTCCACAGGCCGAGGCCCTTGACCGCCACGAGCTCTGCGATCACCTCCTCGTCATCCAGCGCGTCGAGACGCTCGAGCTCGAGCTCGCCCGAGAGCACGTGCTCGGCCAACGAGCGCAGGTAGCTCACCTTCGCGCGCGAGAGCCCGGCGGCCGCGCGCAGCTCTTCGGGCTCATCGTCGAGGATCTCCTGAGGCGTGGGCGGGCGATCTCCGAAGCGGGCCGTCAGGCGTGCGTAGATCGCGCGGGCTGCCAACACAGACAGCTGCTGCCCGGTGATCGAGCGCACGAGCGCGCCGTAGTGATCGTCGCGGTCAGGACGCCCGGCGCGGGCGGAGCCCAGCGGTCCGACCTGCTCGATCAGCCCTGCGAGGACGGGGTCGGCCGCGCTCAGCTGCTCCATCGCCTTGCGTTTGGAGACCCGTGCCCGGCGCGGTGCCTTCGTGCTCGCCGGTGCGCCTTTGGCCTGGGCCGTCGCTGCAGGCCCGGGGGCGCGCTTGGCCACGCGTCGGCCTCAGGCCGCCGGCAGCGCCGACTCGAGCGCCACGGGCTCGCCGTCGAGCGCGTTCAACGCGCGCTCCAGGGACATCGCCAGGCACGTGAAGCTGGGTGTGTCGCGCACCGTGAAACGTGACGCCTCGGTGGTGCGCAGACGCTGGACGAGGTCGAGGAACGTGCCCACGTCATCCGTGTCGAAGGCGACCACGAACTCCTGATCGTCGAGGCCGAACGAGTAGGTGGTGTGGTTGTCCACGCCTGGGTATTCGCGGCCGACCTGGATGTGGCCCTGCATGATCCGCCAGCGCTCCTCCGCCGGCAGCGCGTACCACTCGCGCGACTTCACGAACGGGTAGACGAACACGTAGCGGCCACGAAAGCCCCGCACGACGTTGCGTTCATCGTCGGAGTACTCCGAGCTCTTGCGCATTCCCAGGAACGAGTGGGGGATCTGCGCCCACTTCATCAGCCCGCTCTGGGCCAGCACGACGTGGAACTCGTGGATGCGATCGAGGTTCTCGGCCTCCGAGATGAGCATCAGCTCCGCATCGCCCCTCGTCCCAACGAGCGAAAAGCTCTGCAGCATGTGCCCGTCGGCGAAGTCCTCGCATGCGGCCGCGAACTCGCGCTTGTCCTGCGCACGCTGCTCGGAGTCGAGCCTGCGCCACTCCGGGTCGAGCTTCAAGAAGGTGTACTTGACGAAGCGTCTCGTGCTCACTCAGACGATTATCGCACCGCTCGTCATGCGTGCCCCCACGGCCTCACGGTCATCGACTCCGCCGATGGCTACAGTATGAAGCCGTGCGGATCGCGCTCCTGTCGCCGTACTCGTGGACGTACCCGGGTGGCGTCACCCGCCATATCGAGGCGCTCGCAGCCGAGCTGCGCAACGAGGGTCACGACGCCCGCGTCCTCGCGCCCTTCGACCCCGACGACGCGCTCTCGCGCCGGCTGCATCGCGGAGCCCGCCCCCAGCAGCGCAGTGTCGGCGAGGACTTCGTGTCGCTGGGGCGCACCGTCGGCGTTCCCGCCAACGGGGCGGTGTCCAACATGGCGCTGAGCCCACACACGGTCTTCGCGCTGCGTCACGAGCTGCGCACGGGCGGCTATGACGTAGTGCACATCCACGAGCCGGTCGTTCCGCTGATCGGGTGGGATGCGCTGTGCTCGGCCGGTGAGCTGCCGCTCGTGGGCACGTTCCACACCTACTCCGAGAACGTGCTCACCAACGGCTTCGCCGCGGGTCCCCTCGGCGCCAGGCGGCGCATGAACCGCCTGCACGCGCGCATTGCCGTCTCCGAGGCCGCCGCCTGGACGGCGCGGCGCTTCTACGGAGGGCGCTACCGCATCGTTCCCAACGGCGTTCAGCTGCAGCCGGCGCGAACGACCGAACCGCAGGGCGCCACCCAACAGCGGCCGCTACGGATCGTGTTCGTGGGCCAGGCCGTGGAGCGCAAGGGCCTACCTGTGCTGCTGCGGGCCTTCGAGGCGCTGCGCGATCACATCCCCGCCACGCTCACCCTCGTGGGCGCGATCCCCGAGGAGGTCGCCCACATGATGCTCGACGACCGCGGGGTGGAGGCGCTCGGAAAGGTCTCCGAGGAGCGCAAGCTGCACGAGCTCGCGGCCGCCGACGTCGTCTGTGCGCCATCGCTGCACGGAGAGAGCTTCGGGATGGTGCTGACCGAGGCCTTCGCCGCATCGGCCCCGGTGATCGCCTCCGACATACCCGGTTACCGCGACGTGGTCCGCGACGGAGTGGACGGCCTGCTCGTGCCCGCTGGCGATGCGCTGGCGCTCGCCGAGGCACTGCGCCGGCTCGCACTCGACGCCAATCAACGGGCCCGCATGTCGCTGGCTGCACGCGAGCGCGCCGAGCGCTTCGCCTGGCCGTGCGTGGCCGCGGAGGTGCTGGACACCTACGAGCAGGCTCGGGCTGTCGGCAGGCCGGTGACGAGGATCGCCGCGGCAACGGTGCGCTACGGACTCACGCCGGCCGACCTACTTCCGCGAATCCCGGCCGAGCGCCTGCCGAGGCTCGAGGGCGGCGGGCGCAAGGAGGCGACGCCCCGGCCTGGATGGGCCCCACGCGCGCTGAGGCGCTTCGCGCTGCTGGTCTCCTGTCTAGGAGGCCTCGGGCTCGCGCTCCTCGCTCTCCGGAGCATCGGCGTCGGCCCGGTGGTCGCCAGCCTGCTCGCCTCCAAGCCAGGCCTCGTTGCGGCAGGCCTCGGGCTGATGTGCGCCGCCATGTTCGCCCGGGCGATCGCCTGGCACGCGATCCTCTCGGCTGCTCCCACATGGCGGCGAGCCAAACGCAGGGATGCAATGCAAGGCACCTTCATTGGCGTCCTCATGTCCGCCACGCTGCCGGCGCGCCTCGGCGAGCCCTCGCGGGCGCTGATCGTCGCGCGCCGCCTCGGCCGTGCCCGCGAGACGCTCCCAGTCGTGCTCGGGACGATGGTTTCCCAGACGATCCTCAACCTCGTGGCGCTCACGCTGCTCGGAGCGGCGATGTTCTCGAGCTTCGATCCACTCACGGGCCATCACCGGGCGCTCCTGATCGCCGCCCTGGCCCCGCTGGTGGCGCTGCTGCTCGTGCTGATTGCGCCGGCGCTACTGCCGCTGGCGGCGGATCGGTCTCAGATCGCCCGCTCCGCGCGAGCGCAGGCGCTGCTGCAGGCCCTGCGCCGCTCGTTGGCCAGGGTGAGAGACGGGTTGCGCGTCTTCCGCCATCCCCGCCAGGCCGCGATTGCCACCGTGGTGCAGCTGGGCGCATGGGCGCTTCAGTGGATGAGCTGCTGGCTGTTGCTGATGGCCTTCGGTCTGGATGCCAAGGCCGGCATCGCCGGAGCAGCAGCGGTCCTGTTCGCGGTCAACGCCACAGCCGTGATACCTGCCACGCCCGCCAACGTCGGTGTCTTCCAGGCCGCCTGTGCAGCGGTGCTCGTGGGTGCCTACCACGTCTCCACCCCCGACGCCATCGCCTACGGGATCGTGCTGCAGCTCGTCGAGCTCGTGACCGCTTTGATCATGGGTCTGCCCGCGCTCGTCAACGAGGGCCTCTCCTGGAAAGACGTGCGCCTGCGAACCATGCACGCTGCCCCGGTCAAGCTCGGACCACTGCCGTCCTCGGTGCTCGGTCGTGGCGCTTCAGCCGCCGCCCCCATCAAGTCCTGACGGGAAGGCATAGTGGCGGCGATGGCGTATCGAGCCGAGATGAGCGAGGCCTGGGTCTACATGCTGCGCTGTGGCGACGGCTCGCTCTACACCGGCTGGAGCACCGACGTCCAGCGTCGGCTCACCCGTCACCGCTCGGGTAAGGGGAGCCGCTACACCGCGGCTCGCCGTCCACTCGAGCTGGCGCTTGCGTTGCCGATGCCCGATCGGGCCAGCGCGATGCGCGAGGAGGCCCGGATCAAGCGACTCGACCGCGCTGCCAAGTTGGCCCTACTCGAGCTGCACGGACTCGCCCAGGAGTAGGGGAGAGGGGGTGCGGTCGCTAGTTCGGGCATGATGGGGGTATGTCCAGCAGACCGCCAGCACGCAGCGTGAAGATCTCCGAGGACGAGCGGACGGGCTGGTCCTCCGATCGTCCCCGCCGCGACGGCGCTCCGCCGCGCCCCGCTGACCTCACCGTCCACTGTCGTGTGCTCGCCCCGGCCGATCGTCTGCGCTACTCGCCCGGCAGCCTGCTGGTCGTGGCCTCGGCGTCGAGCGAGGAGCGCGACGCTTTCCTCGACCGTCTGATCGAGGATCGAGCTTCGCTGCTGTCCTTGGACAAGGTCCGTGGCCTTCTTGCGGGCAAGGTCGCCGAGGAGGAGCTGCAGGCACGCGCTGAGCAGCTGCTGCTGGCCGCGGTGTCCAAGCGACTCGAGAATCGCGAGACGGTGGTGCTGGCTGCCGCCGGGCTCGAGCCACAGGAGCGGGAGCCGTTCGTGCGATTGGCCGCCGCGCTCAAGCGCCCGCGGCATCTGATCCTGCTGGAGATCGCCCGTGAGCGTGTCGCCGAGGAGGATCTGGCCGCACTGAACGAGCTGCGCCGCGCTCTAGACGCCGGTGAGCTCGGCAACGAGGGTTTCCAGACGGCGCTGCGCCTCGGTGGCGGCACGGCGATCGAGGTCAAGCGGATCCTATTCCGCCCGCCGCCGCGCGAAGACAACTAGAGCTTCAGGCTGCGCCCTCGCCCGCCATCGCGGGCTCGCCTGTCCTCCCTTGTGGAGGGTCCTCGCCTTCCACCGGACCCGCCGGGGGATCGACGTCGTCGAGCTCTGCGAACAGCGAAGGGTCCCGGCTCGAGCCGAGGATCACGTCGTCGGGTGAGCCGTCGGGCAACAGCCTGCCCTGTCGAGTGCCGAAGTAGATCGCCTGCGGGTGGTGGGCGACGAGCGCGAGCGTTGACTGCTCCGGCTCGGGTGCGTAGCCGTCGGTGATCGTCATGCCGATCTGCTCAAGGTGCAGCAGTTTCTCGACCTTGAGGTGCTCGGACTGCTCGGGCACAGCGGGGTAGCCCCACGAGTAGCGCCGGCCCTGTGTGGCAGGGATGGCGAGCATGTTGCGGACCTCGTGGTGGAGCCACTCGGCCAGACCCTCGGCCGTCTGCACGCCGAGGCCATGCACGAAGTACTGCTCGGCAAACTCGCCCTCGGCCTCGAGCTTCGCCATCAGCTCCGTCACCTCACCGCCGACGGTGACGGCCTGCACCGGGATCACGTCGAGCTCCTCGGGGGGCTTGCCATCGATCGCTGGACGGAAGAAGTCGGCCAGGCAGATGCGCTCACCCTTGGGCTGGCGCGGGCAGACGAAGCGGGTCAGCTCGGTGCTCCGGTCCTCAGGGTCGAGCACGACGATCTCGTTGCCGAGCGCGTAGCAGGGGAAGTAGCCGAGCAGGGCACGCGGGTGCAGATAGGCTTGCTCCTTCCACATGCGCTCGAGCCGTGGGCGGAAGTCCTCTTCGACGAGCTTCTTCCAAGCGTCGCCTTTGACTTTGCTGCCGCCCCAGTGGAGCTTGAAGAGCACGTGTGTGTCGAGGTGGCGGTAGAGCTCGTCCATGTCCACCGGTATCTCGCGCACACCCCAGAACGGCGGCTCCGGCACCGGAGCGTCGGTGCGCGCGGCCGAGCGCACGGAGTCGTCGGCGAAGTTGAGCTCCTCCGCCGGCTCCTCGCCCTTTTCGCGGAAGGCGGTTGCGCCCGAGCGAAGCTTCTCCACGAGCGCTCCATGGGCCTCTGTGTCGATCAGCTGGTCCATCACCGCCAGCCCCTCGAAGGCGTCCTTGCAGTAGAAGACGCCAGGTTCGTAGATCTCCTCGGAGTCTTTCCCGCCGGGGTATAGCGCGCGGTAGGAGAACGCGCGGTTGATCGCCGCGCCGCCGATCAGCACGGGGTAGTCGAGCTTCTTGGAGTGCAGCTCCTGGATGCAGGCGGGCATCTGCTTGGAGGTCGAGACGAGCAGGGCGCTCAGCCCGATTGCGGTCGCCTTGTGCTCGACTGCCGCGTCGAGGATCGTCTGGATCGGGACCTGCTTGCCGAGGTCGACGACCGTGTAGCCGTTGTTGGTGAGGATCGTGTTGACGAGCGACTTGCCGATGTCGTGGACGTCGCCGAACACGGTTGCCAGGACGACGGTGCCCTTGGTGTAGCCCTCGATCTTGTCGAGGTATTTCTCCAGCTGCGCCACCGCCTTCTTCATCACCTCGGCCGACTGGAGCACGAACGGGAGGATCAGTTCGCCGGCGCCGAACTTGTCGCCGACCTCTTTCATCGCCGGCAGCAGCACCTCGTTGAGCGTCGGCACCGCGCCGATCTTCTCGACGCTGCGGTCGATCCAGTCCTCGACACCGTCCTTGCGTCGACGCAGGATGTGGAAGTGCAGGGCCTCCTCCGGCTCCATCCCCTCGGTGGGGTCGGCCGCGCCCTGGATCTCCTCCTCGCCTTTGGCCTCGAAGTGGGCGATGAAGCGCTCGAGCGCATCTTCGCGGCGGTTGAACACGAGATCGTCAGCCAGCTCGCGCTCGACGTCCGATATCTCCGAGTAGGGCGTGATGTGGTTGGGGTTGACCATCGCCAGGTCCAAGCCCGCGCCCACGCAGTGGTGCAGGAAGACCGAGTTGAGCACCGCCCGTGCTCCCGGTGAGACACCGAAGGAGACGTTGGATACCCCCAGCGAAGTCTTCACCGAGGGGATCTGCTCCTTGATCGCTTTGATGCCCGCGATCGTCTCAACGGCCGACGGACGCCACTCCTCATCGCCCGTCGTCAGCGTGAACGTCAGGCAGTCGAAGATCAACAGCTCCGGGTCGAGGCCGTGCTCCTCGCAGCAGAGGTCGCGGATGCGCTTGGCGATCTCGACCTTGCGCTCGGCCGTCTTGGCCATCCCCACCTCGTCAATCGTGAGTGCGATCAAGGCCGCGCCGTGGGCGAGCGCGACAGGGACCACGCGGTCGAGCTTGTCGCGGCCCGCCTCGAGGTTGACCGAGTTGACGATCGCGCGGCCGGGGATCTGCTCGAGCGCGCGTTCGATCACCTCGGGCTCGGTCGAGTCGATCTGGATTGGCGCCGGCTGGGTGAGGGAGACCTTCTTGGCCACCAAGCGCATCTGTTCGTCCTCGTCGCTGCGCTCGGTCAGCGCCACGCACAGATCGAGCACGTGGGCTCCGCCGGCTACCTGATCCTCGGCGATCTGCAGCAAGCCGTCGTAGTCGTCGGCGAGCAGCAGCTCCTTGGCCTTGCGCGAGCCCTGCGAGTTGACGCGCTCACCCACCATCGTGGGCCGCGGCTCCTGCACGAGCGGGGTGGCGGCGATCATCGAGGAGAGGTGCGGCGGGCGCGGGGCGGGGCGGGGCGCGACCGGACGCTCGGCCACGCGCTCCACGATCGCAGCGATGTGCTCGGGGGTGGTGCCGCAGCAGCCGCCCACGATCCCCACGCCGTAGCGCTCCACGAACTCCTTCAACGCCTCGGCCAGGGGGACGGGTTGCTCGGGGAAGATCGTCTCGCCATCGGGGCCCTGCAGCGGCAGACCGGCATTGGGGATGCAGGCAACCGGCACCGGGCAGTACTCGCCGAGGAAGCGGATCGCGTCGCGCATGTCCTCGGGGCCTGTCGAGCAGTTCAGCCCGATCACGTCCACCTTCAGCGCCTCGAGCGTGCTCAGCACAGCCGAGATGTCCGTGCCGAGCAGCATCTTGCCGCCGTTGGGCAGCAGCGAGACAGAGGTGTGGATCGGGAGCGTCCTGCCACTGCTCTTGAAGGCGGCGCGGGCGCCGAAGATGGCCGCCTTGACCTCGAGGATGTCCTGGGCGGTCTCGATGATGATCAAGTCCGCGCCCCCGTCGATCAGGCCCTCGGCCTGCTCGGTGAAGACCTCGACCAGCTCCCCGAAGCGGATCTGCCCGAGCGAGGGCTCCTCCGAGGCCGGCAGGTAGCCCGTGGGTCCGATCGAGCCGGCCACGAAGCGGCTCTCGCCGGCGGCCTTGCGCGCGATTTCAGCGGCCTTGGTGTTGATCTCGACGGTGTAGTCGGCCAGGCCCCACTCCTCGAGCTTGATGCGAGAGGCCTGGAAGGTGTCCGTCTCCACGACTTCCGCCCCGGCCTCGAGCATCGAGCTGTGCACGCCCTCGATCACGTCCGGGCGGTTGAGGACGAGCGCCTCGTGGCACTTGCCCGCCAGGCCACCGTAGTCCTCGCTCGTCAGCTCGAACTGCTCGAGCGTCGCGCCCATGCCGCCGTCGTACACGACGACGTGCTCGGAGATCGCCTTTAGGTAGTCGCGGGGCATCGATCCATGCTAGCGATGAGTGTGTGCACGAACGGCCTTCCCCGGAGTGGGAAAGAGTGCCTATACGGGGATACTCGCACGGGTGAAGTGCCTTTATGCATTAGAATGCAGACATGCGCACAACGATCGAGCTGTCTGCTCCGGTGTATCGCCGACTGAAGGCCGCAGCCGTAGATCGAGGGCTTCGCGGCTTCTCGCCGATCGTCGAGGAGGCGCTCGGCGAGTACTTCCAGTCGGACTCCCGGCAACGACGGTGGGTCGATGCCATAGCTGCCGCCCAAGGGGCTTGGGGCGAGATGGACGTCGCCGAGTGGGAACGTGAACGCGACGCGGCGTGGGCCACGTGGACACTGCCCCCGTCCTAGACTCAGACGTACTGATCGACTACCTGCGTGACGCAGGACCGGGCAGGGACCTCCTGCGCACCATCGGAGCCGCCGGCGCCTACCGGGTCACATCAATCACGGCCTTCGAGCTGGCGCTCGGGCGTGCTTATGCGAGCAACCCCACTCCGGCAGACGAGCTACTTGCAGCTCCCTGTCTGACGCTGAGCCGAGCAGCGGCGGTACGCGCAGGATCGCTTTTGCGCGAGCTGCGCGCTGAAGGCTCCACGATCGATGTGCGCGACGCGATGCAGGCAGGGATCTGCCTGGAGGCCGACGCCCCCCTCCTCACCCGCAACCTGCGTCACTTCACCCGCGTGCCCGGGCTGCGCGTCTCAGGCCCCGAGAGCTGGGGCGACTGAGCGAAGCGACCGAGGACGCAGCAACGCGCCGCGTCAGGGTTGAGGAGGCCCGATTCTGGGTCGAGGACCAAGCAGGGCAAGGACGCAGGGAGCGTGGCGTACTGCGTACGCGAGCGACCGAGGACGCAGCCCTGCGCCGCGTCCTCGGCCCAGAATCACTTGATGAACAGCATCTCGGAGTACTTCGGCAGCGGCCAGAGGTCATCGGCGACGAGTCTCTCCAGTCGGTCGGCCACGTCACGCACGTCGTCCATCGCTGGGATGACGGTGTCGCGCATGTAGATCGCCTCCTTCAGGGGCGAGCCGTGCGGGTGGTTCTCGTCGAGGTTGGCGTCCTCGAGCTTGAGCTGCGCGTAGTGGAGCTCTTTGACCAGCGGCTCGATCTCGCCCACGAGGTCCTCGAGTCCGGTCGGGCGCAGTTCGTTGAGGTAGCGAATGGCTGCCGGGAGGACCATCGTGCGACCGATCGATGCGGCTGTCTCGGCCTCGATGTTGATGTTCATGACGTACTGCTCGGTGAACACCTCGTAGCGCGACTCGAGCTCGCGCTTGGAGAGCACTTTGTATTTCTTGAACGTCGCAACCGTCGATTTGTCGACGATCCAGGGCAGCGCGTCGGGCGTGGTTTTGAGGTTGGCCAGACCCCGCTTCTCGGCCTCCTTGTGCCACGCCTCGGAGTAGCCGTCGCCATCGAAGACGACCTGCTTGTTGGCTGCCCACACGTCCTTGACGACGCTGGTGACGGCCTTCTCGAGGCTGGTGTTGCCTTTGAGGGCCGCTTTCAGCTTGTCGGTGAGCTCGTCCACGGACTCGGCCACAATCGTGTTCAGGACGGTGTTGGGGAAGGCCGGGGAGGAGTTGGAGCCGAGCGCGCGGAACTCGAACTTGTTGCCGGTGAAGGCGAACGGGCTGGTGCGGTTGCGGTCTCCTCCGTGCAGCGGCAGCGGCGGCAGCACGGGGGTGCCGAGGCCCAGGAACGAGCCGGGCTTGGAGGCCTGCACTTTGCCCACCTCGATTGCCGTGAAGACCTTCTCGAGCTCCGCGCCGAGGAAGATCGAGATGATGGCCGGCGGCGCCTCGTTGGCCCCCAGCCGGTGATCCTGCCCAGCGCTCGCGATCGAGGCCCGCAGCAGCTGCTGATGCTCGTTGACCGCCTTGATCACCGCTGCGCAGAAGAACAGGAACTGCAGGTTCTCCGCCGGCGTGTCGCCCGGCTCGAGGAGGTTGAGCCCGGTGTCGGTGCCCATCGACCAGTTGTTGTGCTTGCCCGAGCCGTTGACCCCGGCGAACGGCTTCTCGTGCAGCAGGCAGATCAGGCCGTAGCGGCGGGCCGTGTTCTGCAGGATCTGCATCGTGATCATCTGGTGGTCGGAGCCGACGTTCGAGTTCTCGAAGATCGGCGCGACCTCGAACTGGTTGGGGGCCACCTCGTTGTGGCGCGTCTTGATCGGCACTCCGAGCTTGGCCAGCTCCAGCTCCACGTCGAGCATGTACGCGAGCACACGCTCGGGGATCGAGCCGAAGTAGTGGTCGTCGAGCTCGTGGCCCTTGGGCGGTTTGGCGCCATACAGCGTCCGTCCCGTGGTGACGAGATCGGGCCGTTCGAAGTAGTACTGCTCATCGATCAGGAAGTACTCCTGCTCGCAGCCCGTCGTCGTGAACACGCGGGCCGCGCCATCCACGCCCAGCAGCTCGAGCGCACGGATGGCAGCGCCCGAGAGGGCGTCCATCGAGCGCAGCAGCGGGATCTTGTTGTCGAGAGCCTCGCCCGTCCATGAGGTGAACGCCGTCGGGATGCACAGCAGCGCGCCGTTGGGGTTCTCGAGGATGAACGCGGGGGATGTGGGGTCCCAGGCGGTGTAGCCACGGGCCTCGAACGTGGCCCGGATTCCGCCAGTGGGAAACGACGAGGCGTCGGGCTCACCCTGGATCAGCTCCTTGCCGGAGAAGTCCGCGATCGCCGTGCCGTCGCCGGCGGGGCCGAAGAACGAGTCGTGCTTCTCCGCCGTGGAACCTGTCAATGGCTGGAACCAGTGGGTGTAGTGGGTCGCGCCTTTCTCCATCGCCCAGTCCTTCATCGCCTGGGCGACCTGATCGGCCAGCGAGGTGTCGAGCGCCTCGCCGCGGGCGAGCGTGCGCTGGAGCGCCTTGAAGACGTGCTTGGGGAGACGGTGGCGCTGCACGGCCGGGGAGAAGACGTTCGATCCGAAGACCTGGTTGTTCTGGAGGGTCAGGTCAGGCGAGCCGAGGGCGGCTCCGTTGACGGTCCACTGCGCGGCGGTGACGTTCTGCTGGCGGGTCCTGGGCATGGGCTGAGTCGATCCTCCTAGAAGATTGTCGGCCGCCCTCGTGCGGGCTGCGACGACGGGCTTTGGGGCGAAGCAATCGTAATGCCAAGCAGGCCGAAGGGGATCACCGGATGGCGAAATCGAACGGCGATTCTTTCGACACCCGGCCAAAGCGCGCGCCGGTGCGCCAGGACCGCTCCCGAACGGCTAGGGCGAGGCGGGAAAGGCGCCTGGTTCGATGCGCCCGGTGCTCGGGTTGACGTGCTTGGTGGGCGGGACCCCAGCGACGTTCACCGTGAACTGCCCGTGCACGAGGCCGCCGGAGGCCAGCCGCGCTTTGGCCTTCCCCGCGAGGCCGGCCGCGAAAGCGAAGTGGACCGTATGCGTGCCCGGCTTGACGGGGACGACCTTCCAGGTGAACGTTGCGGTCTGCCCGGGGCCAAGGGCCCCCAATGCCCAGGTGTTCAGATAAGCCGTCTGCCCGCCGCCCGGGGCGCTCACTTCCTGCGTTTCCACCGGCGCCTTGGCGATCGCGCCGGGACCCTGTTCGATCGCCCAGATCGGGCGCTTGTCGGCCGCGAGCTGAGGAGCGGTCGATGTGTAGTTGAACGAGTCGACGGTCACCGCCACGTTGGGCACCCTGTGGGAGCTGGTGTTCTTGACCTGCAGCTCCATGCTCGCGGGACGGGCCACGGCCTGACTGGCGGGGAAGCTCGCGCGCAGCAGCTGCATCGTGAACGTCCCACTCGGTTCGCCGGCCGTTTGGAGGCTGCCGGCCCCGCATCCCGCGATCGCCAGCACGGCCCCAGCGGCCGCGACGAAGCCGATCGGGGCCCGAGGAAGCACGCCGTGCGCTGGGCGCCGACCTACACCGAAGACTCTGGGCCCTCCCCTCACGATCGCGCCACGATACCAGCGAGACTGGCGCCGGGCGAGTGGCGTGGAGGGCCTCATCGAGCCGGCGGCTACCCGCAGTGGGTGCATGTCGTAGAGTTCACGGAGGTCGACCGTTACCCGAGGAGGGGTTGGTAGAGATGGTTCGCAGCGCAGCCGAGCGGCTGTACTTTCCGACGAGGAACCTGCTCGAGGAAGTCGGGGACATGATGATCCTCACCGGGAGGACCATCTCGTCGGCCCTGCGTCCGCCCTATCCCTACGGCGGCGAGTTCGTCTCGCAGTTCCTGTTCGCGCTGCGGCTGTGCTGGTTTCCGCTGCTCGTCTCGACCGTTGCCATCAACTACGGCGCCCCCGGACTGCAGGCTGCAAACTTCCTGACGATCTTCGGCGCATTGGACCGCCTCGGAGGTTTCTTCATCCTCGCCTCCGTGCGCGAGATCGGTCCCAACGTGACGGCAATCGTGCTCGCGGGGGTGGCCGGCACGGCGATCACCGCGGATCTCGGCGCACGCAAGATCCGCGAGGAGCTCGACGCGCTGCAGGTGCTCGGCGTCGACCCGGTCAAGAACCTGGTCGTCCCCCGCTTCCTCGCCCTGATGATCGTAACCGGGCTGTTCGACATCTACGCGGTCCTGTTCGGGATCTTCGGCGGGATCATCGCCGAGCTCGTCAACGGCCAGCCGCTGGGGCCGTTCTGGGCGACGCTGTTCGCCAACGCCTCCACCACGGACCTGTGGGGGTCGGTGCTGAAGACCACGATCTTCGGGGCGATCATCGCGATCGTCTGCTGCTACAAGGGGATGACGGCATCCGGCGGCGCCGAGGGCGTCGGACGCGCCGTCAACCAGGCCGTCGTGATCGCCTTCCTGGCAATCTTCTCCTTCGACTATGTCTTCACCCAGACCCTGCTCGCAACCCACCCGCAGATCCTGGTGATCAAGTAGATGAACGAGCTTCTGGCCGCCCCGCGCGAATGGCTCGCCGCTACCGGCGAAATCGGCCGGTTCACTGGCAACATCGTCCGCGACGTATATGGCCTGCGCGTGTTCCGCTTCTTCGGCGAGGCTCTGCGCCAGTCGGGCATCCTGATCATCTCCTCGACGCTGATCATCTGGGCGCTCGTCTTCATCATCGGCCTCGAGTGCGGGATCGAGGGCGCCTACTTCACCGAGGCCCAGGGTGCGCCCGCCTACGCCGGCGTGTTCACCGCATGGTGCGACCTGCGCGAGCTCGTGCCCTATGCCTTCGGCTACATGATGGCTGCCAAGGTGGGCACCGGAATCGTCGCCGAGCTCGGAGCGATGCGGATCTCGGACGAGATCGACGCGCTCGAGGTGATGGGGATCAACTCCGTCACCTTCCTCTGCGCGACCCGGCTGTTGGCAGCCTGGCTGGTGCTCCCGTTCATGTACCTGGCCGCGATCGGCGCCGGTTTCCTCGCCTCCTACATCGCCGTCGTCCAGCAGGTTGGGGCTGTGTCCTCCGGTGGGTACTTCCTGATCTTCTGGCAGTTCCAGAATCCGCCCGACTTCCTCTACAGCCTGATCAAGGCCATGTTCATGGCCACCGCGATCGTGCTCGTGGGCTGTTACTACGGCTACAACGCCTCGGGGGGACCAGTGGGCGTGGGTACAGCCACGGCCAAGTCGATGGTCCTGAACCTCGTGCTCGTTCACATCATCGGAATGCTCGGGACACAAGTCTTCTGGGGCGCCAATCCCCGGGCCCCGATCGGGGGGTAAGGCGTGACCGACGAACCACACGAGGGCGACGAGGCCGAGCTGCCACACGAGTCCTACGAGCAGATCGAGTCACACCCCGCACCCGCGCAGCCGGGCGGCGAGGCCGAGTTCGCAACCCCGGAGGCCGGGGCCGAGGAGCCAAAGCCGGATCCCGCCGGGGTCACCTTCGAGCGCCTGGGCGCCACGAACCGCCGCCGCGAGGAACAGGAGGCGGACGAGTTCCAGTACCACACGGGGATCGTTCGGCCTTCGTCGGCACCGGATGCGATCGAGTTCGTAGACGTGCACAAGTCCTTCGGGCGCAACCACGTGCTGCGCGGGCTGAACATGTCGATTCCCGAGGACCAGATATCGATGATCCTGGGACCGTCGGGCACCGGCAAGTCTGTGTGCATCAAGCACATAGTGGGCCTGCTCTATCCCGACGAGGGCGATGTGATCGTGCACGGGCGCTCCGTCCCGAGCCTCCCCGACGCCGAGCTGTTCGAGATGCGCAAGAAATTCGGTGTGCTCTTTCAGGACGGCGCTCTGTTCGGCTCGATGAACCTCTACGACAACGTCGCCTTCCCGCTGCGTCAGCACACGGAGAAGGGCGAGGAGGAGATCGCCGAGATCGTCAACGGTCGTCTCGCCGAGGTCGGCCTCGGCAACGCCAACGAGAAGATGCCCAACGAGCTCTCAGGCGGGATGCGCAAGCGCGCCGGCTTCGCCCGTGCGCTCGTGCTCGAACCGGACATCGTCCTGTTCGACGAGCCCGACTCGGGTCTGGACCCCGTGCGCACAGCGCTGTTGTGCGAGCTCATCAAGGAAATCCACGCCGAGAACGGCGGTTGCTACGTGGTCATCACCCACGACATCATGAGCGCGCGGCGCGTCGCGGAGCACATCTCGGTCCTGTGGAAGGGGCGGATCGTCGAATCGGGACCAGCCCAGGAGCTGTTCGCATCCGAAAACCCGTTCGTGCGCCAGTTCCTCTCCGGCGAATCAGCCGGCCCACTGGGTATGGAGTAGACCTGACTCGGCCTTGTCGCCGCGCGGTTAGCCTTTCCCTGTGAACGCGTCTGGATTCTTCGCCCGGCTCGCCGGTGGCGCGGCTCGACGGGCGCGGCTGGTGGTGGCGGTGGCGGTGGTGCTCGGCCTGGGCGCCGCCGGCCTGGCGCTGCGGCTGCATCCGACTGCGGCCACGAGCACGTTCGTGTCGAGCTCCAATCCCGACTATCGGGCGACCCAGAGCTTCTACGAGAGCTTCGGCGAAGAGCCGATCGCCGTGCTCGTCAAGGGCAACCTACAGCAGCTCGTGCTTGGCTCCGACGTCGAGCGGCTGGTCGGGCTCGAGGGCTGTCTCTCGGGCAACGTCCCCGCCTCGGCGCTCTCCTCCGAGGGCGGTACGGCCGGACCCTGCGGGCAGCTGGCCCGTGCGCACACGGTGAAGGTCGTCTTCGGACCCGGGACCTTCATCAACGAGTCCGCCACCCGGATCGACGAACAGCTCGCGGCGCAGACCCACCAGTCCGAAGTCCTGGCCAAGCAGGCCGAACGGGCCGTCACCAAAGCGGCTCTCGCCAGAGGGCTGTCCGCATCCCAAGCACAGGCGCTTGGACGCGAGGCGAACAAGGTCACGATCGGGCGCTTCCAGGAGAGCCTCGTGACGCTCGCGCTCAAATACGGGCTGAGCGAACGCCCCAGCATCGAAGACTCGAGCTTCGTCACGGATCTCGTGTTCGACTCGAGCAAGCCGGCGGGAACCCCAAAGCAGCGCTTCGCCTACCTGTTCCCCAGCCCCAACGCAGCGCTGATCTCAGTGCGGATGAGGGCCGGTCTCACCGAAGCGCAGAGAACCCACACGATCGCCCTGATCCGCTCCGCGCTCGGCATGAGCCAGTGGCAGCTCCAGCACGGCAGCTACCTGCTGACAGGGGAGCCGGTGATCGTGGCCGAACTGACCAGCTCCATCACCCACTCGATCGAGCTGCTGTTGATCGCGGTGCTGCTCGTGATGGCCGCCTCGCTGGGGCTGATCTTCCTGGGTCGCCCACGCCTGTTGCCGCTGGCGCTCGCGCTGCTCGCCACCGCGCTCACCTTCGGTGCGCTCTCGGCCGTCGGCGCTTCGCTGACGATGGCATCCGTCGCCGTGCTGCCGGTGCTGGTGGGGCTCGCTGTCGACTACTCGATCCAGTTCCAATCGCGAGTGGGGGAGGCGCTCGAGGGGGACGCTCGACAGGAAGGGCGGGCACAGCTGATCGCCGGCGCCGCCGCAGCGGGTGCACCGACGATCGCCACCGCCGGTGCCGCGAGCGCCGCCGCCATGCTCGTTCTCCTGCTCTCGCCCGTGCCGATGGTGCGGGGTTTCGGTGTATTGCTCGTGGTGGGAGTCCTCATCGCCCTCGTGTGTGCCGTGAGTGTCGGCGCCGGAGCGCTCGCGCTCGCGCCACGACGCAGCGGCGCTCCCGACATCGACTCGCGCCTACCTGGCGCACTCGGCTCGGCCTGGCGGGGCGCTCGCGAGCTGCTCGTCCAGAACCCGCTGACCAGGTTCGTCGCGCACGTCTCGCTCGTGGGGGCCGTGCGCCATCCCGGACGCGTGCTGGGCGTGGGCCTGGTGCTGGCGGCGCTCGGCTGGGGGCTCGACACGCAGACCAAGGTCGAGACCGACATCACCAAGCTCGTACCCTCGAGCCTCAGCTCGCTGCAGGCGCTGAACACGCTTGAGCGCACGACCGGCGTGGGCGGCGAAATCGACCTGATGGTGTCGGGCAAGAACCTGACAAAGCCGGCGACGATCGAATGGATGACCGCCTACCAGAGCGCCGTGCTCGAGCGCTTTGGCTACAGCGCCGCAAACGGGTGCGGCAAGGCACGCCTGTGCCCAGCCTTCTCGCTGCCCGACCTCTTCCAGGAAGGCATCTCGGCGAAGAAGAAGCTCAGCCAGCAGCAGGTCGACGAACTACTCGGGGTGATCCCGCCCTACTTCTCGCAGGACGTCATCACTCCCAACAGGCACGTGGCGACGCTCGCTTTTGGAATCAAGCTGATGGGGCTCGCCCAGGAGCAGCAGCTCTTGAATCGCATGAGCGCCCAGCTGCATCCCCCAACGGGAATCAGCGCGCACCTGGTGGGGCTGCCCGTGCTGGCCGCTCGCTCGGGCTCACAGGTGGCAGATCCCTGGCGGCGCCTGGAGACGCTCCTGGTCGCGCTGATCGTCGTGGCCCTGGTGCTGCTCGTGGCCTTCCGAGGCGAGCGGCGGCGAGTGGCCATCCCGCTGGTCCCAATCGTCCTCGCCACCGGGTGGTCGGCGCTGATCCTGTTCGCCGTGCGGGTACCCCTGAACCCGATGTCGGTCACGCTCGGGGCGCTCGTCATCGCCATATCCACCGAGTTCAGCGTGCTGCTGTCCGAGCGTCACCGGCAGGAGATGCTGGCCGGACACGATGTCATCGAGGCGCTCCGTCGCAGCTACCGCCGCACGGGAGCGGCAGTGGCCGCCTCCGGCGTTACCGCCATCGCCGGCTTCGGCGTCCTGGCGCTGTCGGACATCCGCATGCTGCGCGACTTCGGCTTCGTCACGCTGATCGACCTGACCGTCTCCCTGCTCGGCGTGCTGGTGGCCCTACCCGCCGCGATCGTGATCGCCCATGCGGCGGTCGAAGACGGCGGCGAGGAGCCCCAGCGGAGCAGCGGCCGTTGGCTACCGGCACGCGCGCTCGTCGAGCTACGCGCCGCCACCGTGCGCCGAGCGGGGCGCGGCGGCACGTCTTCGCGTCGCGGATCCTCGGGGCATGAGCCCGTCTAAGCCACCGTCGGGTCCGTATCGCCGCCCGCACAAGCCCGGTGAGGATCGCGACGAGGCCCGTGAGGCCACCGACCTGGTGGCGGGCATGCGCTACGGGCGCTTTGGCTCCGGACGCTATGTCGGTCTGCTCGGGCTTGTCCTGCTGGTGCTGATCACGATCAACACCGCACTGACCAAACCCAACGGGTCGACCGGCATCCCCCCGGGCCAGTACCTGGCGCCGTTCGCCGTGCCGCTGGCCACGAGCGATCTGCGCGGCGAAGCCAACGTGGCGACCCGTGCCGACCAGGGCTCAGCCGGCAAGGTCCCCGCCTGTCACGTGCGCGGCCCGAAGGTCCTGAACGTGTGTCAGCTCTACGAACATGCTCCGCTGGTCCTCGCGCTGTTCGTCGATGAAGGCTCGTGCCCCGACATGCTCGCGGAGATGCAGACGCTCTCGGGCTCATTCCCGGATGTGCGCTTCGCGGCCGTCTCGATCAAGGGCAACCGCGCGTCCTTGCGCCGGCTGGTGCGCGCCAAGGGGCTGACGCTGCCGGTCGGCATCGACAACGATGGCGCGCTCGCCGCCCTCTACAAGCTCGCCAGCTGTCCCCAGTTGAGCTTCGCCTACCCCGGGGGACAGGTGCAGAGCAAGGCGCTGCTGCGGCGCATACCGCTCGCTCAGCTACGTGTGCGCGTGAGCGAGCTCGTGGCCGCTTCGCGCGAGCGCGGATGGCGGGGGTAGGGGTGACGGACGCAGCGATGGTCCCCGAGATCGGCTGGCGTGCGCCCGAGGTGGAGGAGGAGCTGCCGGCCCTGCGCCTGCTCGCAAGCGAAGTCCAAGTGGGCCGCCGCACGCCCCTTACCGGCCCCTCGCCGCCTGACATAACGGCGCGCCTGCGCGAGCTGTCCAACCGCTTTCGCGGGCCCCGCGCGGTGAGCATCCGCCGCGAGCCCGTGCCCGCCGCCTTTCGGGTCTTCTTCCGCCACATCGGCCTGGACCCCGACGTCGTGCGGACGCCGATCGAGGGGGCTGTGCTGGAGCGAATGATGCGCGGTGGCTTCCTCAGCGGTGGGCTGCTCGAGGACGTCCTGCTGATCGCCCTGCTCGATACCGCCGTGCCCGTGTGGGCGCTCGACACCGCCTCGGTGCAGGGCAGGCTGGGGATCCGACCGAGTCGTGAGGGTGAGACGCTGGGGCGCGCCGCGGATGCCTCGGTGCTTCCCGCCGGACGGCTCGTGATCGCCGATGACACGCGAGCGCTCGCTGTGCTCTTCGGGGAGTTGGGCGGGGGGCACACGGCATCTCCGACGACGGCGGCGGTCACGCTGTTCGCGATCCAGGTCGCGGGGGTGCCCACGCTGTATGTGGAAGAGGCGCTGTGGTCTGCTCGTAGCGCCCTCGAGCATCCTTGAGAGCCAATTCCAGCCCGCTCGCGCCCGGTCGCGCACTGGTAGAATTGCTGGCTCGGGTCTGCCAGGAGGAGGCGGATGTGCAGCAGGACGAGCAGCAGCTAGTCGATCGGGACCCAGCATATGACTCGTGGGCGGCTGATCGCGCTCAGCGTGCCGGAGCGTCAGCGGACTCCGTAGCCCCCGAGCGGGCGGCCCGGCGAGAGCTGGGGCGACAGGTGGAGAGGCTCGAGCGTGAGCTCTCGGAGTTGGTGGCCGAGCGCTTCCCCTACATCGCAGCCCCACTCGGAGATGGTCCTGTGCCGATCGAGCACACGCCGCGTCTGCTCGACCTCGGCGAGCTGGAGCGCGTGCGCGACGAGCTCGCCGGGCGTGTCCAAGAGCTCCGCGGCGCCGTCGCCAGGCGCAGCGAGCACGAGCGCCACGCCCACGAGCTGTTGCGGCGGATGAAGCTCGAACCAGGCCGCTACAGGTTCGTGCGGCTACCTGTCAGCGACCTGGGGCAGGGCGGATGCGGCGTCTGGGAGGTACGGCCGCGCCTGGGGCTGGTGGGGATGCTCGCGGGCTGGTGGGAGGTCAAGCTCTCGTCAGGCTGTCCGTTACCCAGGGGGTCGCGCCCCAGGCGCGACCCCGATCATCCTCGGCCCGGCCGAGCATCGCCGCCAGCGTGCGACGCTGGCGCTCGGTCATCGAGCCGACCGTCTTCTTCTCCGACATCGGGATCTGGGCCAGGAACTTACGGCAACGGGTCTGCCCCCAGCGACGCTGGCTCATCAACAGGTCGGCCACGGCCATGCTCTGGGCTTCCCAGGGGCAGTCGAGGATGACCTCGCCTACATGGACCTCGCCAGTAGCGATGCGCCGCTTGAGATCTGCGCGCGCCAAGCGCACCTTGTTCGCGCGCTCGAGGGCGCGCATGTACTGAGGACCGGCAGGGGCTACCGTCGCCGTCGCGTTCATTTTGGGCACTCTCCCCGTCGCCACCGCGGGATCGTGCGGCGACAACATGCTTGCTCGATTTTTTACAGATGCGGTTCGCGCCCGGCGATGGCCGCGTGAGGTCCACCGCAAGCGATCACGGCGGTCCCAGCAACATCACATCTCTATCTGAACGGCTTGTGTCGGGCGAACCCCGAACGGTCATGCAGAGCGCACATGGAAGCTACGTCAGGACGGGGTCCTCGGTCAACACCGTGGCCGGAGCTTCGGCCGCTAGAAGCGACCTTTTTCGTCGCGGCCGCCGCTTGTGAAGAAGTGAACAAGACGCTTGCGCCGCCGATCGCCTGAGGATCTCAGTCAGCTCGGCTCAGGTCCCGGGAGCGGGCCGTGCTCGGCCTCGAACTCGTGCTTGACGCGCTCGAAGATATCGAGCGCGCGATCGAGCGTGGCCGCGTCGTGGGTGGCCATCACGCTCGTGCGCAGCAGCGCCCCGCCCGGGGGCACGGCGGGGTGCAGCGCCGTGTTGACGAACACCCCGGCGTCGTAGAGCGCGCGCCACAGCAGCGCGGCCTTCCAGTCGTCGCCCACGAGCATCGGCACCACCGGTGTGAGGATCGTGTGCTCGCCCTCGCCGCCGCGCACGCCGGGAGCGTGCACCTGCAGCGCCGCCTCGGCGGGCAGCCGCTGCGGAGCGACCACCGCGAAGCCGCGCTCGTGCAGCCCGTCGCGCAGGTGCTGGGCGTTCTCGAGCACGCGCGCGAGCAGCTTTGGGCCGTCCTCCGAGCGCACGACGCGCAGCGCCGCCAGCGCAGCGCCGACCGCGGCGGGCACGGCCGAGGCGGTGAACAGGAAGGCGCGCGAGTAGATCCGCAGGTACTCGATCACCTCGTGCGTTCCCGCCACGAAGCCGCCGCAGGAGGCCAGCGACTTGGAGAAGGTGCCCATCCGCAGGTCCACCCTGTCGGCCACGCCGAGCAGTTCGGCCGTGCCCGCCCCGCGCGCTCCGAGCACGCCCGCGCCGTGGGCCTCGTCGACCATCAGCCGGGCGCCATAGCGCTCGCACAGCTCGCAGATCTGATCGAGCGGAGCGATGTCGCCCTCCATCGAGAACACGCCGTCGACGACCACGAGGATGCCGCCGCCGTCGTCCTGAGCGCGCTGGAGCATCTTCTCCAGCTTGTCCAGGCGGTTGTGGCGGAAGGGGCGGAGCTTGGCGCGGGAGAGCAGGCAGCCGTCGAGGATCGAAGCGTGGTCACCGGAGTCGACGATCACGGTGTCGGCAGGTCCGAGCAGCGTGCCCAGCGTGCCCACGTTTGCCTGGTGACCGGTGCTGAACACGATCGCGTCCTCGGTCTCCATCCACTCCGCGATCTCGCTCTCCAGCTCGAGGTGCAGGGGGATCGTCCCATTCAACAGCCGGGAGCCCGTCAGGCCCGTCCCGTAGCGGTGCAGCGCGTCTTCGGCGCCGCGCATCACGCGCTCGTCGCCGGTCAGGCCGAGGTAGTTGTTCGAGCCGAGCATGATCCGCTCGGCTCCCTCCATCTCGACCACCGGCATCGCCGGCGAGTCGAGCACGTGGAAGTAGGGCAGCACGTCGGCCTCACGTGCTGCGGCGAGCAACGCCGAGCGATCGTGGTCGCGCACCTTGGCGAAGACGTCAGTTGAAGTCTGCATGTAATGTGGCCCTCGCTTTGGCAGTCGAAATCAGACCGGTCTCGGGCTGGCGAGATCTAAAAGCGTTCATCGATCTCCCGTTCCGCCTGCATGCTAACCATCCGCTGTGGGTGCCCCTGCCGAAGCTCGAGCGCTGGGTCTTCCTGAACCGTCGTCTCAACGCCTTCTTCAGCCACGGCGAGGCCGAGTACTTCCTCGCCCGCCGCGACGGGCGTGTGGTTGGGAGGATCACCGCCCAGGTCAACCACGCCTTCAACGACTACCAGAAGAAGAACTGGGGCTGGTTCGGGTTCCTGGAGTTCGAGGACGACCAGGAGGTGCTCGACGCGCTGCTCGCTGCCGCCGAGAGCTGGCTGCGCGGGCGCGGAGTCGAGCGCATGGTCGGACCGGCGGACTTCTCGATGAACGAAGAGAGCGGAATCCTGATCGAGGGCTTCGATCTCAAACCGATGATCAAGCAGCCCTGGCACCCGCCCTACTATCAGCAGCGCGTCGAGCAGGCCGGCATGGCCAAGGCGATGGACCTGCTGATGTGGAAACTGGAGGTAACCGAGCGCGACAAGGTCCTGCCAGTGATCTGGGAGCTCGCCGAGAAGGTTCAAACCGAGCATGGGATCCGCGTGCGTCCGATGCGTCGGCGGCAATTGCGCAAAGACATGGACGCCTTCGCCGAGGTCTACAACTCGGCCTGGTCGAACAACTGGGACTTCGTGCCCTACTCCAAGAAGGACCTCGACGCCTACGCCCAGGAGCTCCAGCTCGTCTTCGACAAGCACTGGTTCATGATCGCCGAGCGCGAAGACACCGGCGAGGTGGTCGGCATGGCGATCACCGTCCCCGACATCAACCAGGCGCTCGTGAAGATGAAGGGCAAGTTCTTCCCCTTCGGCTGGTGGTACTTCCTGCGCAAGGGCAAGATCATGGATCGCGTACGGGTGGGATTCCTGGGCGTCAAGCCCGAGTACCAGCACACTGGGGTCGCTGCCAAGCTCTACCAGGAGCACTTCGACGCGGCCGAAGCGCGGCCGCAGAAGGGCGGCGAGATGGGCTGGATCCTCGAGACGAACACCCCCATGAACCGTGGCATGGAAGCCATGGGCGGGGAAGTGGTCAAGCGTTATCGCGTCTACGAGCGCGAGCTGTAGCAGCAGTCTGGGGCTATCTCTACACTTGGCCGGGTGAGTGAGCCTGACGCCTCCGATCTCGACCGGGATCCAGAGTCCCCGGGCGAGGCCCGCGAGGACGAGGAGGTGCTCGACGCGGTTCCGGTGCTCGCGGGACCGCCGCGGATCGTGCCTGTGCACGACGGCGATCCACTTGCCCTCGAGCCCAGAGGACCCGCCGTCATGCCGGCTGTTCAGGCGGCGGCTGTCGCGGCTGGAGGCTTCATGGCGGGCGCAGCGGTCGTGAGCCTCGTGCACCGCCGTCGCCGCCGCTCGGGCGCTCTCGTGAAGGGCGCTCGCGGCCGCCGCGGCCTCACGCGTGGCGGCGGCTCGCGTCGGGATGGACGCGCCGGCGAGCTGCTGCAGATCGTCGGCAGCCGCTCGCTGCTCCTCGACGTGCACCTGCTGGGCGGCAGCGGCGACGATCGCTGAGGCGACGCTGCCGTTCTAGATGGTCGAGCTGCGCCAGGAGGTCGTGCCGGTCGGCCCGTTTCGGCTCCCCCGTCGGACTGGGATGGATGGCATGCTGCGCCGGCGCGGAGGCATCCTCGAGCGTCTGCTGCACCACGGCGAGGAGCCGGTCCGCGTCCGGGTCGCACAGCCCGCCGTCGACCGGGTCCTGTTCGGCGCCCACGCACATACTCCCGAGGCCGCCGCCTACGGCATCGAGCGGATGCGCTTTGCGCTCGGGGTCGACGAGGACATTCGCCCATTCCTGCGCCGTTTCGCGGGCGATCCGCTGATCGGGCGCTCGCTGCGCCGACGCCCGTGGCTGCGGGTGCTGCGCCGTCCCGAGCCATTTGAGGCGCTCGCCTGGGCGATCTGCGAGCAGCTGATCGAGTACGAGCGCGCTGCCGCGATCGAGCGGCGCGTGGTGGCGGCGCTGGGAAGGCGGTGGACCGCCCCGGATGGCACCAGCCTGCGTGACTCGCCGGCGGCATCCGTGCTCGCCGGCACCGCGCCTGCGCTGCTGCAGTCCTTCGACCTCGCCGGCGGACGCGCGATCACGTTGGTCCGTGCCGCACGCGAGGTGGCGCGCGGTCGTGTCGACCTACACGACCCCGATCACGAGCGGGCATGGCGGCGGCTTCGGGCCATCCCCGGCATCGGACCGTGGACTGTGGAGATGCTCGCGCTGAACGGCCAAGGACGCCACGACCAGGTGCCCGCCGGTGACGTCGGGCTGCTCAAGCTCGTCGGGCGGCTGACCGGCGGCGGCAATCCTCGCGCCCGTGCCGAGGAATGGCAGGTACGCGAGTTCTTTGCTCCCTACGGCGAGTGGGCAGGTCTGGCCGTCGGGCACATGTTCGCCGCCTAGACCAACTAGCGAGCGCGGCCGCCGCGAACACCGCGTTCGCGCTGGACGAGCAGGGCGAACGTTGGACAGGCCCGCGCGGCCCGCATCGCGTGCTCGACCTGCGAGCCGTGCAGCGGCGTCTCGTCGAGCAGCGGGTAGCCCCATTCGTCGAGCGTGATCCGCTCTGGGAGCAGCTCAGCGCACATCCCGTGCGCCTCGCAGGCAATAGGGTTGACGCGCACGCTGTGGCTCATACGCGGCCTCCTTTGCGCTGTGGTTGATCGCTCACCGGTCGATCGGGCAGCGGCAGCTCGGGACTGCGCGAGCAGGCCTCACACGGGCCGTGGCGCGCATGGTCGCTGAACTCCGAGGCGAACACCTCGGCTGCGCTCAGGATCAGGTTGACCGCACCGTCTGGATGTGCGCAGGCTCCTCGTCGCGCGATCATCGAGGAGAGCTGGTCCAGGCGCTGCGACGCCTGTGCATGGGCGATGCCACCCACGATCTCCTCCACTGTGCTCGCCAGCGCGTCGAGCCCATGCAGGCACGGCCCACACTGGCGAGTGCTCTGGCCGGCCATCCAGCGAGCAACACGGGCCGTTTCGGCCACCGGGCACGCTTGCTCGGAGAGCAGCAGCACGATCCCTGCACCCAGCGTCGCGCCGTGGGGCGCCAGATGTTCCTTCGAAAGGGCAACTCCGTGCAGGTGATCGCCGCCGATCCAGGCTCCTGCATAGCCTCCCAGCAGCGCCGCGCGCACCCGCGCCGTGGCGCCGCCGCTGGCCTCGATCAGCGACGCGAGCGACGCGCCGTGCTCGATCTCATATACGCCCGGATGTGCTACAGGGCCGCTCAGCGTGACCAGCGTGGAGCCCGGCTGGGTCGGGGTTCCGAGCTCGCGAAACCACGGCGCGCCATGGCGCGCTATCAGCGCCAGGTGTGCCAGCGTCTCGGCGTTGTCCACGAGCGTGGGGCGGCGCCTGACGCCCTGCTCGAAGGGCATTGGCGGCGTGAAGGTGGGCTTTGCCGGCCCGCCGTTCAGGTAGTTGACCAGCGCTGACTCCTGTCCGGCGACGTAGTGGCTCGGGACGGTGGCCAGGTGAGCCTTGGGGCCCGCCGGTGTTCTCCCCGCAGCCAGTTCGGCGATCGCCCGCTCAGCGCATTCCACGCCCGCGCCGGCCGTCTCACAGACGCACACGATCACCTCATCGGCGCCCACCGCTTCGGCGGCAACCATGGCGCCGTCCAGCACCAGATGGGGGAGTGTCTCGAGCAGCGTCTTGTCCTTGAGGCTCGCCGGCTCGCCCTCGGCCGCGTTCACGACCACGATGGCCCTGCCTCGCGCGCCGGCCACTGCACGCATCTTGGTCGCGGTGGGGAAGGCCGCGCCACCGCGACCAAGCAGGCCCGAGCGCTCGACCTCGTCGATCAGCATCGCCGCGCGCTCGCGCACCTGTCGGCGCCGGCCACCCTGCCCACTCGGTTGAGGGCCGTGCAGCGCCAGATGCTCCTCGAGGCTCATGGCGCCGTGGGGGCGGATGCCGGCCAGCAACCGGGGGAGGGCGGGGGGAGGCGAGTCCCGCAGGCGGCCCTCTGGCGGGCGGAGCTCTGTCATTGCCGTGGTCGGGCTGCTCATCGATTGCTCGTGCTGGTGGCGTGGGCGTGTGGCAGTAGCGACGTCGGTGTGCCCGAGCGTCGCGCCCATTCCGATCCCAGCGGTCCCTGCGGCAGCCACAGTAGGAGGAACAGGGAGAACGCGCCGGTGCCGCCCAGGGCCGCGCCACGGAGGCGCAGGTTCTCAGGCCAGCCGCTTGCAATCCTGGCGAGGACGGCGCCCACCACGAGCAGCACGCAGAGGATGCTCAGCACCGCCAGCCAGCTCGTTTTGACATCGCTGCCCGTGCCGAACCCGTGCAGCAATGCAATTGGCCAGCTCGCATAGGTGAGCCAGTGAACCGCGCGCCAGGTGCCGTATCCCATGCGCGCTCGTAGGAGGCTGGTGGCGATCACCGCCAAGATCAAGTCGAAGGAGACCGCGCCGAGACCCAGCCAGAAGGGTCTGTAGGAGCCGGCAAAGGGGATGAAGGCGTCCACGAGGCCGATCGGGGCGAAGCTGTCGAGGACCGAGGTCAGGATGTGGGCCACGAGAAAGGCCAGCGCCAGCAGCGACACGTTGCGGTGCAGTGAGTCGAGCACGAACCGTGGCCAGCGGGGTGTGCTCCAGCGCTGCACGTCGATCACGCCGAGGGCGATGGCGATGCTGAGGAGCAGCAGCGCCATCGCGCCCGTTGAACGCGTCAGGTACCAGTAGGTGCTTCCTCCGGCCGCGGCCAGCAGCGTGGGCATCTGCTCAGCGCTCGCTTTCCTCGGGCCAGCTCGCCACCGAGGTGACGCTCCCGTTCCAGGCCACGAGGCGGGCGGGCAGCGCCAGATCGGTCAGCCACTCTGGCGCGGCCTGCGCCTGAACGAGTGCTGCCGTGGTGGCGATGTTCGCTTCGGCGCAACTGGCGGCCGCGACGCTCACCGTCCGCCAGGTGCTCTGCACCGGCGAGCCTGTGCTCGGATCGATGATGTGGTGCATCGTGTAGCCGGCATGGCTCCAGCGGCGGACAGCCGTGCTGGAGGTGGCCAGTCCGCCGGAGAGGATCGTCACCGTCTGGCCCTCTGCCACCGGGTCGCTGCGGTGATCGTCGGTGACGTGGATCTGCCAGCCGCTGTCGGGGGCGGTTCCCGAGGTGGCGATGTCGCCGCCGATCCCCACCAGCGCTCCACAGCCACCGGCACGGGCAGCGGCGGAGGCCGCCCTGTCTGCGGCCCAAGCTTTCGCCGTCGCGCCGAGGTCGAGGCCAATGCCTCTGGGAAGGCGTACGGTCGAGCTGGAAGGGTCGAGCTCGAGCTGCCGCCAGCCGCTGAGCACCCGGGCACTCAACGTCGGGGGTTTCGCGGGTAGGCCGGCGGGTGCCTCCAGCAGCGTCCAGTCTCGGTCATAGCCCGCGAGCTCCAGCGCCCGCCCCAGCGTGGGATCCACATCGCCATTGGTCAGCTCGGCGGCGCGCAGTGCGAGCTCCAGCGCCTCCATCAACAGCGGGCTGACCTGCACGGGTCGCCCGGCCGCAGCGTTGACGCGGGCGAGCTCGGAGTCGGGACGAAAGCGACTGCATGCGCGATCGATCGCATCGAGCTCGAGCTCGACCGCGGCGCGCGCTTGCGGCAACGTAGCCGCTTGAGTGACCCGCAGAGCCACGCTCGTGCCGAGTGCCTCCCAGGCTGCGCCGGCCGGCGGGGGGGCAAGCGATGCCGTGGACATCAGGAGCCTCCGGAGACGACCGGCGCTTCCTGCTGCGGAGGCGCCGATTCCTGGGCGGGGGCTGATTCCTGCGCGGGAGCGGATTCTTTGGCGGGAGCCGATTCCTGGGCCGGGGCTTCCTGCTGGGCGGGGGCTTCCTGCTGGGCGGGGGCGGATTCCTGAGCGGGAGCTGATTCTTTGGCCGGGGCCGATTCCTGCGCCGGTGGCGTTTCGCTAGCTTCGGGTGGCGTAGATTCGGTGGAGGTTTTGGGTGCCTGTGCCGGTGGTTTCAGGACGCCCGTGGTGGTGTGCGAGCTGGATTTCTTGGAGTGCTTGGCGGCCGTCCCTTTCGTGCCCGAGATCGACTTGCTCGTCTTGCCCGGGAAGGCGTGGGCTGCCACATCGGAGAGGACTCCCGTCAAAACCACGCTGCCGGCGATCATCCAGCGGTTGACGGTGTGAAGCTGGCGCAGTGCCGCGTCGCGAGTGTGGGTGGTGTGGATACGCATCTGGCTCAGCCGTGGTGGTGAAAGACGTTGGAGTTGTGCAGCCATGCGCCGAACTCGGGAATTACGAGAATCGCGAGCACGACCCCCGCGATGAGGGCGCCGCTCAGTGCAAGTATCCGCCCTGAGCGTCCCGTCACATCACCAGACAAGGTAGAAGAAGCACCGTAGTCGGCCCGCAATGCGCCAGGCAGCTCTGTCAGATGACCGAGGACATGCAGGCCGGTGAAGGCAACCCAGACGAAGAAGCTGATCTTGTGAATTGGCAGCCACGTATCGCGCGAGGACGGCCCGACGAACAGGAGAATCACACCTGTGGCCAGAACCGCAAGCGTCGATGCGATCACCATCGGAGCGATGATCCGAAGTGGCGCGGCGGGAGGTCCCTTGCGACGGTAGGGCGGGTTGGCTGTGTAGTAGCGCATGAACCTGTATCCAGTGCTTGCCATCTTCAGCAGCACCGGCGGGATCAGCAGAACCCCAACGAACAGATGCACGGAGAGGAGTGGACGCAGCCGCAGGATCGTCACCCCGATCACCGCCAGCAGCGCAATCAGCACGGCTCCCGTCGCGGCGGTCAGACGCTCGTTGCCACTCGTGCCGCCATCTGTCAGGCGGCCGAGTCGTGAGCTCGAGGTGGGAGCCGCGACGTGCGTCGATGATGTTCGCTGCTGGATTGCCATGAGGTGAGTGTGTTCATCTTGACTAAGGAATGGGTAACCGCTGGATGAGAAAGCTCATCGAAATTCCAGGCAGGAAAGGGGTTGTGCGCGTCGAGGCATATCCTTAGAAGCATGGACAGCGGTGGAAGTTCGGGAGGGCTCGAGGTCGTGGTGGGTAGCGACGGCCCGACGCAGGCACCGGAGCAGGTGGATGCGGCCAGCGTCCTGTTGATCGAGGACGAGCCGGGAATCGTGGACTTCGTACGGCGCGGCTTGGAGGCGCAGGGCTTCGTCGTCGAGGCCGCACTCGACGGGGACAGCGGCGAACGGCTCGCGCTTGGCGGCGGCTTCGACGCGATCGTGCTCGACCTGATGCTTCCCGGTCGCAGCGGCCTGGAGATCCTCGCGGCGGTGCGCCGGGCCATGCCCAGCCTGCCCGTGATCGTGCTGACCGCCAGGGGCGAGATCGAGGATCGTGTCGAGGGTCTGGAAGCCGGCGCCGTCGACTACCTGGTCAAGCCGTTCTCGATGGCTGAGCTGGTGGCGCGCGTGCGGGCTCAGTTGCGTGTGGTGGCGCACGCCTCCGCCAGCGCGCTGCGGGCCGAGGACATCGAAGTCGACCTGCTGACGCGCAAGGTTCAGCGGGATGGCCGGGTGGTGGCTCTGTCGACCACCGAGTTCGAGCTGCTGGTGTACCTGCTGCGCCACCATGGCCAGGTCGTCTCCCGCGAGCAGATCCTCAGCTCGGTATGGGGCTACGAGCACGACCCCGCCACGAACGTCGTCGACGTATATGTCGGCTATCTGCGCCGCAAGCTCGGCCGACCTGGAGACCCGGCGCCGATCTTCACGGTGCGTGCCGTCGGCTATCGCCTCGGCAACTCGAGCTGATCGTCGTGGCGGAGCGCCTGCGCCGCTTGCACCCGGCGGGACTGCGCTGGCGTCTGGCGGGGTGGTTCACGCTGCTGGCGCTCGTTTGCACGGCGATCGTGTTCGTGGCCGTATACCGCGGCACTGGCACGCAGCTGCGCCGCCAGATCGACCAGGAGACCGCCGGTGACGCTCGCGAGCTCGCCCACAACCTCGCATCGGGCGGGGCGCATACCTCCGCCGAGCTGTCCGCGGCCGCCACCCGCTACATACGCGGACAGCCCTTCAGCGCGAGCTCCACGCTCCTGTTCGCGCTCGTTCCCGGCCAGCCGCCGAGCACCAACAGGCCCGAGCTGTTCGACATCGCGACGCCTGACAACGGCGAGACGGAGACGGAGCAGCTGAAGGAGAACCACCTGGCCTCTCGGCTCCGCTCGGCACCCGCCGGCTACACCACGCTCGTGCTTCCCGACGTGGGCGACCTGCGCTTGCTCAAGCGCGTCGTGGCGCTCCCCGGTGCGGTGAACGTCACCATCGGTGTGGGCGAGCCGCTCGCAGCGGTCGCGCATGCGCAGAGGGGCGTCGCGCGCGCGTTCATTCTCGCCGGCTCGCTGGCCCTGGCCTGTGCGCTGCTTGCTTCCTACTTCCTCGGAGCACGCCTCTCGCGTCCGCTGCGCAGGATGGCTTCCGTGGCAGCTCGCGTCGACGCGGGCGACCTGCACCCCCGAATTCACCAGCATGGGGGAGAGGGCGACGAGCTGAAGGTGCTCGCCGACTCCTTCGACCACATGCTCGACAGGCTCACCGAAGCATTCGCCGGCCAGCGCGCTTTCGTGGCCGACGCCTCGCACGAGCTGCGCACCCCGTTGACCGTGATCCGCGGCCAGCTGGAAGTGCTCGCCTCCCAACCGGAGCCGCCCGGTGAGGAGGTGCGCAGGGTCGAGCGCCTCGTCCAGGCCGAGATTGCGAGGGTCAGTCGCCTGGTCGACGATCTGCTGCTGCTGGCAAAGACCGAGCAGACGGAGTTCCTGCGCCTCGATGAGATCGATCTGGCGCCCTTCGTTGGAGAGCTGTGGGACGGCATGAGCCTGCTGGCGACCCGCCGGTTCGAGCTCGGCTCGATCCCCGAGGGCAGCCTTCGAGCGGACCCCGATCGTCTCGCCCAGGCGCTGCGCAACCTGCTCGGCAACGCGATCGAGCACACGGCCGCCGAGCATGGCCTCGTGCGGATGCGCGTGCAGATGACAGCGGGCTCTCGCATCCGCTTTCTCGTTGAAGACGACGGACCGGGGATCCCCCCCGACCAGCGCGAGCGTGTGTTCCATCGATTCCATCGCACGGATGTCGCGCGCGATCGCGCATCCGGCGGCGCCGGCCTCGGGCTGGCAATCGTGCGCGCGATCGCCGACGCCCACGGCGGCCTCGTGAGCGCCGGTGCCTCGCCCGAGGGGGGAGCTCGCGTCGCGCTGGAGCTGCCCGGCTTCACGCCCGTCGCATCATCTCGACGCGATCGGTCTCGCCAATCGCCGGCCGAGGAGCCGCGTGCTACCGCCGAGGCGGCGCGGGCACGCTGAACCAACCGCGGCTGCTCGGCTGTCAGGCGGTGACGGGTACGCGGTAGCGGCGGGAACGGGGATCCTGCTCGAGCAGGCCGACGGCGAGCAGGGTGGTGAGGTAGCGATGGGTGGTGCTCGGGCTCATGTCGAGCTGGACCGCGACGTCGGTCACGGCGAGCGGGCTGCCGTCGGCTGGAAACGCGGCGAGCACCAGTAGGCCGAGCAGCAGCGAACGTGACAAGCGTGGGCTCTCGGCGAGCTCCTTCAGCCGCGAGATGCCAGACTGCTCGCCAAGTCCCAGCAGAAGCCTCGAGATCCCATCGCTGTCCGCCGTCCTGCGTACAACGCGATCGACCTGGTTGCTCGTCAGCTCTATCGTGATTCCACTGTTGCTCATCGCGATTTGACCGGCGAGGTAATCGCGAACCGGGCGCCATGGGCGCCCGGCCCGCTCACTGGCGAGACGAAAGCGGGATGCTGGACGCAGGCAACTATGAAGGCCGGCGTTCGATCCACGCACACTGATCATGTCTCTCGACCACGCCATCGGCAAGAGGAAAGTCCAAACCTTGAGTTTCTAGAACGGAGCCCCTCGGGGTCGTCTACCCGGAGTCTGCGCCGAACAGCCCGTCGGCGGCGCGGCGTGCGCGCAGGACCAGCATGGTGGGCGTCGCCAGCGAGCCCATCGCCTCGAGCACCTGTCGGGATACTGGGCGCCATTCGGATGTCGAGGCGCAGGGCGCGGAGAGATAGAAGCTGGTCATCGCGGCCAGGATCATCGAATGCTGGAGGCTGTCGGAGAGCATTTCCGTGGCATGTGCCGCGTGACCGGCGATGGTGCTCAGCCGGCTGGCGGTCTCGTCGAGCGAGGCGTAGTGGTCGACGAGGCTGTGATGCCCGGTCTCGAGGTCGGCGCTACGGTCGATCAGGCTGTCGAGCAGCACGTGCAGCGCGCCGATCCACGGGAAGTAGGCGCGCTCCAGGGCCACGGTCTCGCCCGCGCTGAGCAGCGGCCTGCCCGCCGCGGCGATGAGGGCGAAGACACCCAGCGACGAGGCTGCGCCGGCAGCCGTCTCCCACCATCGCAGTCCCGTTCCAAGGGGCGTTTCCCCGCAGGCCCACAGTGCGAGTGCTGCCTGCGAGCGGTCCTCGGGGTCGTGGTTGAGGCTCTGATAGGCGATCATCCGGCGTGCTGCTCGCAGGGCGCCATCGGCGACCGAGGCATAGGAGGGCAATCCTCCGAATGCGGCGCGGCAGGTGTCGATCAGGTTCCTGATGTAGCCGTTGTCCTGAGAGCCGTCGCTGTGCATGTAGTAGTCGTGGTGCTCGCTGCCTGGCTCGAGCGCCGTGAGCAGGGCGAGATGGAGCTGTTGGCCGTTGGCCACCGGATCCCTGCTGGGTTGCTCGGCGAGAGTGTCGATGTAGTCGTAGGTGGCCTGAAAGGCAACGACCGCGCGGACCACACGCGCGCGGTGCGCGCGGGGGGCGAGGACGGCAAAGGCGGCAGCGCCTTCGAGATTCCCCCGCTCGGAGCGTTGAGTTACGAGCGCCAGCTGGCGCAACACCGGGTCGGGGATCTGCTGAGCGCACCTGCGCCAGTGGTCGAGCTCACGCCCCACCTGGGGGAAGACCCCGAGCCAGTACTTCGTGGCCGCTCCCGCGAACGCATGCGCCAGCGCGAGTCGACTTCGCCTGGGGGCAGCCACTCGAACAGTTTTGTCTAGTCGAGCGGCAATACATAGTCACTCCTGAAAGCTCGTCCGTGCTGGAGCGCGTGCCGCCAGTAGCCCTGGGATTGCAATCACTGCGATAGCGATCAGTGCCAGTAAGCAGAGGGTCGTGAGCACTTCGCCTGCCCCCACCGCGAACGGTGCGGGAAAGCCGGTCGTCAGTCGCAGCCAGCGGCTTGCCAGCGCGTGGCCGTACACGCCAAATGCCGCCCCAACGACACAGCCGACGCCGAGCACGATCGTGCTCTCGAGCAGCAACGCGCGCCACAGCTGACCGGTGTCGTATCCCTGGATCTTCAGCGAGGCGAGGCGAGCGCGGCGCTGCCAGATGGCGGCGCTGAGCGCGGAGGCGACGGCCAGCGCGGCGGCGATCAGCAACAGCTCCGAGATCTCGCTCAGCGCACGCAGGCCCTGGCGCGAGTCAGATGCATACTGGCTGCGACGTTCACGGTAGCTCTGCACGCCCAGGCCTGGCCGATCGCCGATCGCCGCCAGCACCGCGCGCCGGCCGGCCTGCTCGGACACGCCGGGCTCCAGCTCGACCTCCAGCGCGCTTGGCTCAGCGGTCATCCAGTACGCGCTGTAGTCCTCGGCGCTCATGATCACCGCGCCCGGAGACCAACCGAGGTTGGTGGTGATCGCCGCCACGTCGAAGCGCGCTTGGCCGCTGGGAGTGGGGAGGGTGAAGCTGGACCCCACGCGCAGATGACGTTCATGGGCAAATCCTTCCGACACCGTCGCCCAACCACGACCACGCAAGCGACCGGTGGCCGTCGCCAGCCGGCCGTGGAGGAGCTGACTTGCGGGAATCAAACGGCCATCGAGCGGCGAGCGCGCGATGATCCACAGACGACGTGGTCCGACGTCGAGGAACCCGCCCTGATAGACACGGATGGAGCGAACCCCGGGGGCGCGGGCGATCGCGGCCGTTGCTCCCGTCGGGTCGAACGCGTTGGTGGTCAGGTCGTTGCCACCGGTGGTGACCCATACCTGAGCGGTGCTCAGGTATTCGGCGAAGTTGCGGTCGAGCCCGCGGGTCAGGTCCGAGCGGGCCCCGCCGATGGCAACGCTTCCATACACGGCCAGCGCAGCCACCCCGGCCAGGGCCACGGTGCGTGTGGTCACGGCGCGCAGCTCGGAGACGACGATGATCAGGGCGCTGCTGCGGACGCGCTCACCCAGCCAGCGCAGGGCGGCCGCGACACCGGCGAACAGGCTGGGAATTGAGCAGAGCGTCGTCACGGCAAGTGCCACGCCGCCGACGATCGTGAGCGCCGGGTCGAGCAGCACGAGGACGGTGAGCGCCAGCAGTGAGCCGACGCTCACGAGCGTGAGACGGGTGCTGGTGCGCGGAGCCAGTACCTCGCTGCTGCCGGAGCGGTCCCTGAACACAGCATCGCTGGCCCGGCTCGGGCGCAGGTCGAGCACAGGTGAGAGCGAGGCGAGCATCGTCGCCAGCACCCCACAGCCGAGCGCCAGTGCGATCGTGCCCACGTGCAGGATCTGCTGGGAGCCGATCGGGAAGGCGGTGATGAGGTAGGCGGGGATGCGGTGTAGGAACGCGTGCGAGATGAGCACGCCGAGCCCGACTCCGCCGGCCGAGGCCACGATCCCGAGCACGAGCGCCTGGAACGCCAGCAGCACCACGATCTGGCGCCAGTCATAGCCCTGCATGCGCAGGTCGGCCACGAAGCGGCGGCGCTCGGGAACGGTCAGCAGCATCGCATTCAGCGCGAGCAGAAACCCCACCATCACGCTGATCGCCGCGAACAGCGATGTCGACTGGTCATTGGGCTTGGCGGCTTGGTCGAGCAGGCGCAACTCGCCATCCGCCGGGGTGACGTTCAGTCGGCCTGCCGCAAGCCGGCGCAGCTCGCCTTCAACCCGTTCATCGGCGCCCGGTAGAGGCTCCAGCAGGATCTCCGAGACCTTCCCCGGAAGGCCGGTCAGGCGCTGTGCGACTCGCAGCTGCGTGAGCGCGACCGGACTCGAGGACATGGCGCCGAACAGCGAGCTGCTCAGGATCGCGCCGACTTTGATCGTCCGTGCTCCTCCACGCGCGAGGACGCTCACACGCGAGCCCGCCCTGGCGCCGATCGCTTCGGCCACGTTCGCGGGCAGCACGATCCCGCCCGCGAAGACGAAGCCGCCACCGGCGAAGTCGCGGTTGCCGAGACCGCCGAGCGTCGTCACGGCCGGCGTAACCCCGAGGAGCTGCACCGCCGCGCGGCCTCTGGGTCCGACTACCGCGACGTTCTCGCGCAGCACCGCTGCGCCGACTCGCACGCCCGGGAGCCGTCTGCTCGTGTTCAGCAGGCTCGAGTCGAAGCCTTCCGAAGACCGCGCCGAGAGCTGCAGGCGAGCGGAGCCGACGACGTCATGGATCAGTTCACCGGCGGAGCCGGTGAGGCTGGTGTTGGCCACGAGCACGCCCAGCACCAGCGCCACGCCGACAGCGATCCCGCTGCCTGCCAGCAGCTCCTGCACCGCATGCGAGCGCAACCGCACGCGGTAGAGGTGGACCAGCATGCTCAGGCGGACCCCCGCGATGCGGGGGTTCACGATGCTTCTCACGGCGGGCTGGCCGCGAGCTCTGGGTCGATTCCGTCGGCCAGGTGCCCGTCGCGAAGCGTGTACACGCGATCGACGAACCTGGTGGCATCGGGGTCGTGTGTGACGAGCAGGCCCGGGATGTCGCGTTCATGGCAGATGTCGCGCATCAGGGCCAGTATCTCGCGGCTGCGCTTGGAGTCGAGGTTCCCCGTCGGCTCGTCCGCCAGCAACAGGCTCGGCTCGTTGACCAGCGCCCGTGCGATCGCCACGCGCTGGCGCTCGCCCATCGACAGCTGCTCGGGGGTCTGCTCTGTGCGTTCGCCGAGGCCCACCCGCTGCAGCCACGGCAGTGCCTTCGAGCGCGCCTCGCGCAGGTTGTAGCCACCACCGGTGAGCTTGATCGTGGCGTTGTCCAAGGCGGAGGTGTGGGGCATCAGATGGAAGGACTGAAAGACGAAGCCGACGTCCCGACGCCTGTAGACCGCACCGTCACGCTCGCTGAGCATGCCGATGTCACGACCATCGAAGAGAATTGAGCCCTTATCGGGCGATGTCAGACCGGCGGCGAGTAGCAGCAGCGTCGTCTTGCCCGAGCCGCTCGGTCCATACAGGGCCACGAACTCACCGCCGGTGACCGTCAACGAGACGCCGTCGACGGCACGCACGGTCTCCACGCCGGTGGTGTAGTGCTTGGTGATCTCGCGCAGCTCGAGGGTGCTCACCGGCTCGAGCGCTCCGCGCCCGCGCGGCGACGTCCGGGCAGTTGCACCACGGTGCCCAGTTCGCCGGTGGAGCACAGCTCCCCATCGGAGATCGACATCAGCACGCCCAATCCCGAAAGCGCGGCCATCTCCTCCGAGGCCACGAGCAGCGCCATCTGGCGCTCGTCGGCGACGTCGCGCAGCAGCTTGTAGAAGTTTCCGCGGTCTTTGAGATTGGGGATCTGCGCAGCTTCGTCGAGCACCAGCAGGCGTGGCTCGCGCGCCAGCGCCCGTGCGAGCATCACCCGGGTGCGCTCAGTCAGCGACAGCGCCTCCGCGACCTCCTGTGCCCCCGATGCCCCCACCCCGACGCGCTCGAGCACTAGCAGTGCTCGGTGCCTCGCTTCGCGCATCGTCAGGCCCTCGCTGCCGAGCGCTGTGGCGACGTGGTCGACCACGCTCTCACCGGGGCTCGCTCGCCAGTCATCGACAGACATGTAGGCGATCGCTCCGCGCAACAGACGTCCCCGCTCGCCTGAGGACATCTGCGCCATGTCCGTACCGTCGAAGCTGACTGTGCCCGAGTCGGGTGTGGCGATGCCGGCTGCCAGGCGCAGCAGCGTGGACTTGCCCGAGCGCCGCGGGCCATAAACGCCGAACGACTCTCCCGGCTCGATCTCCAGCGAGACACAGTCGAGCACGAGGATCTCGCGGCCTCCGTCCGGATAGCGCTTGCTTACGTTATGGAAAGAGAGCAGCGGCGTCATCGCAGCGCCGGCGCTACTGGCTGAGATCCAGGAATTCGTTGATCCGGCGGCGCGTGCGCGTGGCCCAGTCGACCTCGGTTTGCAGCTGAGCGTAGACAGCATCGCGTGTGCACTCCATGCACAGTGCCGCCCAGGAGCGGGCCTCGCCTTCTGTCGGTGCAACCAGCTGGGCGAGCACGAGACACTCGCGCTCGTAGGCCCTGAGCGCGATCAGCAGGCGCGGTGCGTCCTCTGTGCGCGCCACCGACAGCTTCGCCTGCAGCCCGAGCCGCACGGGCTCTCTCGGCAGCAGCGTTTCCATCCACAGCGTCAGCGCCTCGGAGGTCTCCTCGGTCGGGTGATACACCAGGTGCGTGCGGCGCTGGTTGCCGCGCTTGGGCTCATCGCGGGAGAGCGCCAGGCCGGTCTTCTCGAGCTGCTCCAGCAGCCGGTAGACATCGTTGGTGTCCACCCTCCAGGTCTCGCCGAGTCGGGCGGCGAGACGGTTCGCGAGATCGCCCCCGTGACCCGGGCGCTCGAGCAGCAGGCCGAGTAGGGCCCCACGCAGCGGGGTCGAAGGACCCCGCATCCACCTTGTCTTCTCTGGGCTAACGCTTGCCATTGATCCTCGTCTCACCGGAATGGCGGCGCCTGAGACCATACATTACGGAGCGAACCTCTTGCCGAACGATTCCGACATCTTGTTGCGGAGAGGGCATCGCGGCCACTTTAATACTCCGTCTAGGGGACTATTACCCCCGCGCCGGTGAAACGCCCTTCGCGCAGGTCGTCAAGCACTCTGTTGGCATCATCGAGGGGGTAGACGCTGACCTTGGTGTGCACGGGCACGCTGGGAGCCAGCTCGAGCATCTCCAGGGCGTCCCGGCGTGTGAGGTTGGCCACCGAACGCACAGACCGCTCCTTCCACAGATCGCTGTAGGGGAAGGAGGGTATGTCGCTCATGTGGATGCCACCACATACAACCGTCCCGCCCGGGGCCAGGGCACGCAGAGCAAGCGGCACGAGCCCGCCGACCGGGGCGAAGACGATCGCCGCGTCCAGCTGCTCGGGTGGGCGCTCCTCGGAGCCACCCGCCCACACCGCGCCGAGCTCACGCGCGAAGCTCTGGGCGGCCTCGTCGCCCGCGCGAGTGAAGGCGAACACCTCACGTCCCTGGCTGCACGCCACCTGGATGAGGATGTGGGCAGCGGCGCCGAAGCCGTAGAGGCCGAGACGCCGAGGCTCGCCGCACATCCGCAGGGCGCGGTAGCCGATCAGCCCCGCGCACAGCAGCGGCGCGGCCTGCTCGTTCGGGTAGTCCTCCGGCAGCGCAAAGCAGTAGCGCGCATCGGCCACCGTGAACTCGGCCATGCCGCCGTCGATGTCGCGCCCGGTGAAGCGTGCGTTGGGACAGAGGTTCTCGCGGCCGCTACAGCAGTACTCGCAGCTGCCGCACGTCCAGCCCAGCCACGGCACCCCCACGCGCCGGCCCTCCTCGCCGTCGTCCCCGCCCGCCACCACGGTTCCGACGATCTGGTGCCCCAGGATCCGTGGTGGCTCGGCGATCTCGACCTCTCCGTCGAGCAGGTGCAGGTCCGTACGGCACGCGCCGCAGGCGGCAACCCGAATCAGCAGCTGCCCGGGACCTGGCTCGGGGAGTGGCAGCTCACGGGCGCGCAGTGGCTCGCCCACGCCCTCGAACACCATCGCGCGCATCGTCTGCGGCAGTTGCGCCATATTTAGGCAGTGAACCACGTCTCACAGCGAGCGGCCGGAGTCGGGCGGTACTTCAGTCATCCAGCTTGCCTGGAGCACGATCCACGGGTCCTCTCGCCATGGCACCCGGACACCCCCGAACGGCTGGTGGTGCTCGAGCACGAGCTTGCCGAGCGCGCCTGGCTGGGCTGGGAGCGCCGCGAGGCCCCGGCGGCTGAGGAGTCACTGCTCGAGCTCGTGCACTCGAACAGGCATGTGCGCGCGATCAGGGAGCTGTGCGCCTCGGGCGGCGGCGCGATCGACCCGGACACCTTCGTCGGCGAGGCCTCCTATCGCGCAGCGCTGCACGCGGCCGGCGGCGCTTGCGAGATGACCCGGACTCTCCTCGCCCAAGAGGCCCCTGTGGCCTTCTGCGGCGTGCGGCCCTCCGGACACCACGCCGAGCGCGAGCGGGCGATGGGCTTCTGTCTGTTCAACAACATCGCCGTGGCTGCCGCCTTCGCCATCGCCGAGATGGGCTTGCGCCGGGTGTTCGTGCTCGACTGGGACGTGCACCACGGCAACGGGACCGCAGAGATCTTCAGAGCGCGCTCGGACGTGCTGTTCGCGAGCCTGCACCAGACCCAGCTGTTCCCCGGTACTGGGCCGCTCGAGGACGTCGGCTCTGGCACTGGTGAGGGCTACACGATCAACCTCCCCGTTCCCCCCGGCTCCGAGGAGGGGCTGTGGCTGTCGCTGATCGACCGTGTCGTGCTTCCGGCCGCCAGGGCGTTCGAGCCCGAGCTCGTGCTCATATCGGCGGGCTTCGACGCCCACATCGACGATCCGCTCGCCGAATGCCGGCTGCAGACGAGCTCGTTCGTTGCCATGTCAGCGCGGGTGCGTGAGCTCGCGCGCGCGGCCGGGGTCCCGCTCGGTGTGGTGCTCGAGGGCGGCTACAACCGCGACGTGCTGGCCGAGTGCGTGTGTGCGACGCTGCCCGTGCTCGCGGGCGCCTCCCACGGCGAGCAGTCGAGCCCGGCGCAGCCGGCGGGAGAGCTCGATCCGATCACCGCTCGCGCCGTCGCCGGGCTCTCTCGCTACTGGCCGCTCTGAGCGCACTCAGCCGAAGAACAGCTCGGCTGTGGCATACAGCGACGGATCGAGCAGCTTGGGCTCGCGCAGGGCCTCCTCGAGCTCGACCTCGGCGATCTCGCTCCCGTGCAGGCCGATCATGACCCCGAAGCGCTCGCCGGCCACGGCCTCCATCGCGGCCACACCGAAGCGGGTGGCGAGCACCCGGTCATAGGCCACGGGCGTACCACCGCGCTGCACGTGGCCGAGGATCGTCACGCGCGTCTCATAGCCCGTGCGCTGCTCGATCTCGCCCTCGAGCGTGACGCCGATCCCTCCCAGCCGCGCATGACCGAAGGCGTCGGTCGCCGTTTCGGGCCTTACCTGCAGGGTGCCCTCCCGCGGCGTGGCCCCCTCGGCAACGACCACGATCGAGAAGCTGCGCCCGCGTTCGTGGCGGCGGCGCAGGTGGGCGACGACCTCTTCGATGTCGAACGGGCGCTCGGGCACGAGGATCGCGTCGGCCCCGCCCGCGATCCCGGCGTGCGTGGCAATCCAGCCGGCGTGGCGGCCCATGACCTCGACGACCATCACGCGGTTGTGCGACTCGGCTGTCGTGTGCAGGCGGTCGATCGCATCGGTGACGATCTGCACAGCTGTCTGGAAGCCGAACGTCACATCGGTGCCGCCGAGGTCGTTGTCGATCGTCTTGGGCACACCCACGATCGCAACCCCCTCCTGGTGCAGTCTAAAGGCGACCCCAAGCGTGTCCTCACCGCCGATCGGGATCAGCGCGTCGACGCCCTGCGCCGCGAGCGTGGCGCGCACGGCCGCAGTTCCGTCGCTGCCGTCGGCGTAGGGGTTGGTGCGCGAGGTGCCGAGGATCGTGCCGCCACGGGGGAGGATCCCGGCGGTGCTCTGCAGCGTGAGCTCGTCTGCGTGGCCCTCGACCACCCCGGCCCAGCCGTGGCGAAAGCCGACGAACGTGTGTCCGCCCATCGCCAGGCCGCTGCGCACGATCGCGCGAATCACCGCGTTGAGCCCCGGGCAGTCCCCTCCTCCTGTGAGCAGCCCGATGCGCGCCATTCACTGAAGGTATCGCTTGAGAACCTCTTTCAGAGCGTCAGTCGCGGTAGGCGCGACGGATCGCTTCGATGTCGGGGAGAGCCGCCATGAAGGCGTCGAGGATCTCGGGATCGAAGTGCATGGCGCGCTCCTCGCGCAGCATCTCGATCGCCATGCCCACGGGGAACGCCGGTCGATACACCCGGTCGGAGGTGAGCGCGTCGAACACGTCCGCCGCCGCCGCGATCCGGCCCTCGCGCGGGATCTCCTCGCCACGGAGCCCACGCGGATAGCCGCGGCCGTCCCAGCGCTCGTGGTGGGTCCGGGCGATCAGGGCGCCGATCTGCACGACCTCCGAGCTCGAGCCCGCCAGCATCTCGTAGCCGACCTCGGCGTGGGTCTCGATCACCCCTCGCTCCTCGCTCGTGAGCTTGCCCTGCTTGCGCAGGATCTCGTCGGGAATGGCGACCTTGCCGACGTCGTGGAGCTGGCTGCCGAGACGGATCGTCTCGCGCTCGCTCTCAGTCAGTCCGAGGTGGTTCGCGAGGATCTCGCAGTAGGAGCTCATCCGCCGCAGGTGATGGCCTGTCTCCTCGTCGCGGAACTCCACCAGGCGGGCGAGGCGGAAGATCGTCTCGGCCTCGGAGACCCGCACCTCTCCCTGGGAGACCTGGAGATCCTGGAGCGCGTCCGCGAGCTGATGGCTGCGATCCTCGATCTGCGCCTGCAGGCGCGCCACCAATCGCCCGCTTGCTTGCTCGCGGCGCCGGCGGTGCAGGGCGTTGGCGACGTTGATCAGCATCTCGCCGGCTCGAACCGGCTTGACCAGGTAGCCGTAGGCGCCGTGCTCGATGGCGGTCATGGCGAGGCGGTAGTCGTCCTCGCCCGTGACCATCAGCACCGCTGTCTCGGGATGCGTTGCGCGGACGTGCGTGAGCAGCTCCATTCCCGATTCGCCGGGGAGGTTGACGTCGAGCAGCGCCAGCGAGTAGGAACGGCGCTCGAGCTGCTCTCGCGCCTGCGCGGCCGTGCCTGCCCCGTCGCATGCGTAGCCGCCCTCGCGCAGGACCCGCTCCGCCCAATGGCGCAGCGGCTCGTCGTCATCGACCAGCAGCAGCTCCGTCGTTTCCATGGCAACTCCCATCGCTCGACGACTCGTGGCTCAACACGCGGCTGACCCTTCCGAGGAGACTGGGACCCGAGAACGGCTTCTCGACCAGGGTCGCTCCAGCTTCCAGGTGTCCGCTGGTGTCGAGGATCGGCTGGGCGAATCCGGACATGAAGACCACCTTGATCGCGGGCTTGATCCGGCGGATCTCCTCGGCGAGCTGCGGTCCGTGCATCCCGGGCATGATCACGTCGCTGAGCAGCAGGTCGATCGGCTCTTCCTCCGCGCTTGCGAGCACGAGTGCGTCGGCGCCGTTGGCGGCCTCGATCACCCGATAGCCATCGCTCGCGAGGATGCGCCGCGTGACCTCGCGCAGCGCGTCCTCGTCCTCGACCAGCAGGATCGTGGCGTCGCCGTGCAGCTGGGCGCTCTGGGTGGCATCCGGTAGCGCACGTGGCTCGTCGGTGGCGGGGAACAGAGCCGTCAGCGTCGTGCCGACCCCCGCCTCGGAGTAGATCTGAGCCCGGCCGCCGGCCTGTTGGACGATGCCGTAGACGGTTGCCAGCCCGAGTCCCGTGCCCTGGCCGGGTGGCTTGGTCGTGAAGAACGGGTCGAAGGCTCGTTCGACCACCTCTCTGGGCATGCCATTGCCGCTGTCGCTGACCCGCAACCGCACATAGGGACCGGGCTCCAACTCGGGGCGATGCGTGGTGTACTGGCGATCCAGCTCGACGTTGGCGGTGTCGATCGTGAGCACGCCGCCATCGGGCATCGCGTCGCGCGCGTTGACAGCGAGGTTGACCAGCACCTGCTCGAGCTGTCCAGGGTCGATCAGGATCGAGCGAAGCTCGGGCGCGAGCTCGTTGCGAAGGTCGATGTGCTCACCGAGGGTGCGCTCGAGCAGGCGCCCCACTTCGCCCACGATCGTGTTGACGTCGATGACCTCGGGCCGGACGACCTCGCGGCGCGCGAACGCGAGCAACTGGTGGGTCAGATGGGTGGCTCGCTCGGCCGCGAGGCTGATCTGCTCCACGTCGCCGCGCATCGCTGTGCGCTTCTCCTCCGTGTGGGCGCTGTTCGGTGCGCGGAGATCTTCGGCGACGAAGTCCGCGTAGTTGATGATCACCGCCAGCAGGTTGTTGAAGTCGTGGGCGATGCCGCCGGCGAGTTCGCCGAGGCTCTCCAGGCGGCGGGAGTGGTTGGACTGGTTGGTCAGGCGCTCGCGCTCGGCTTCCGCCTGCAGACGCTCCTTCTCGTGGAGCACCGCGATCCGCTCGGTGATGTCGCGGATGGCTGCCGTGGCGAGCGTGCGCCCGTCCTCCAGCTCGACGCTCGCCAGGCTGATCTCGGCGGGGAACTCGCTGCCGTCGTGGCGGCGGCCCGCCAGCTCGAGCTCGCGACCCATCGGACGCGTGGATGGCTCGGCGAAGTACCGCGTCCGATGCGAACTATGCACGTGGGCGGAGCGTCCCGGCAGCAGCATCTCCACCGGCTGCCCGAGCAGCTGCTTGCGGGAGTAACCAAACAGGCTCTCCACCTGGGCGTTGACGAGGACGATCTCGCCGCCGGCGTCGATGGCGAGGAAGGCGTCCGGGAGGAGCTCGACGAGCGAAGCGAAGGCGCTCAGGCTGGAGCGCGGCGCCGTGGATCTCGTATCCCCGCTGTTAGCGGGAAAACGCTTGGCCACTTCCCTCGGCCTCGTGGGTACCTCCCCGGCCCTCTTCAACTCGAAGTCAGTGTATACGAACTAATCCGGGATTATTCCTGATGTCAAATTCCCTGACCGGGGAGGAACTCGTTGGTAAAGGGCGGCAGCCCGGCGCCGGGGTCGTGAGCGAGCAGCTTGTGGGCGAACATCCACGCGCCGAACGCCGCCCACGCCGAGGGTTCCTGCCATCCGTAGGGGTCGCTAGAGCTGGCGGGGAGCGCCGCCGGGAGGGTCTGCTTGATCGATTCGAGCTGGAGCTTCGGTTCGAGCGACGGATTGGCTTTGACGAGCAGCGTCGCCGCGGCGCTCGGATCGGCTTGGACCTCGTGCTCGCCATGGGTGAGTGCCTGCAGGAACGCGCGCAGGTCCTGGCCGTCGTGGCGGGCCTGTTCCTCGCGTACGACGAGCACCAGCTCGTTGTAGGTGGGCACGCCCGCCTGATCTACGGGGATCACGATCGGATGCTTGTGCGCCAGCTGGAGCTGGATCGCCTCGTAGTTCCAGAAACCCCCAAGCGTCGCGTCGACCTTGCCCGAGAGCATCGCCGGCACGAGGTTGAAGCCGACGTTGGCTTCGCTCACGCTGCTCGGCGCCACGCCCGCGTGCTGGAGCGCCGTGCGCAGCTCCGCCGCCTGGTAGGGGATGCCGGCCGTGCCCACGCGCTTGCCGGCCAGGCTGGCCACGCTCGTGACGTGCTTGCCCGGCAGCGCGATGATCGACGTCAGCGGACGCTGCACGAGAGCGCCGATCGATACGAGCTTCAGGCCCTGATCGCGCGCCAGCAGCAGCTCGGGCTCGTATGAGATCGCCATGTCGACCTTGCCGGCCGCGAGCAGCTTCAGCGGTTCGGCCGGTTCAGCCGGGGCCTCGGGTTTGACGTCGAGGCCGACCGCCCGGAAGTCGCCGTGGGCGATCGCCGAGTACAGCGGGGCATGGTCGGCGTTGGGGAAGAAGTCGAGCATCACCGTGAACGGCTTGGCGCCCACCGCTGAGACGGTGTCCTGCTTGGTGCCGCAGCCGGCCAGCGCGATCACACCGATGGCGCAGAGGGATGCGAGCAGGAGGCTTCTGGGCAGGCTGGACGGCGACTTTCTCAACGGATCTCTCCTTGGTGGGTTCGGGTGCTCCAGGGTGTGAGCCTGCGCTCGGTCACGCTCAGGGTGTAGAAGCAGGCGAGCGCGAAGGCGATCAGCATGGCCGTACCCGCATAGGCACGGGCGGCTTGGAAGTTGACATCGGTGATGATCTCCCGGCCGAGCCCGGGATAGGCGCCTGTCGTGGGAGTGGTGGTCTCGGCGATGAACGCGCCGATCACCCCGATCGCGAGCGCTATCCGCGCGCCGCTCAGGGCAGCCGGGAGCGCGGCGGGGAGCTCGGCGAAGCGAAACGCCTGCCAGCGTGTGGCGTCGAGCGTGCGCAGCAGCTTCGGCTGCTCGGGGTCCACAGCGGCGAGCCCGTCGACGGTCGCCACCACGACCGGGAAGAAGCAGATCAGTGCGATCACCACGAGCTTGGGGAACAGCCCGAACCCCCACCAGAAGACGAGCAGCACACCGATCACGGGGATCGGGATCGCCTGCGAGCCGACGGCCAGGGGATAGGCGGCACGGCGCAGCAGGGGGGAGAGGTGGATCGCGATCGCCAGGCCGAGGCCGAGCACGAGGGCGAGCGCGAGCCCGAGCACGACCTCCTCGGCGGTGACGGCGAAGTTCCGCCACAACAGCCCCGCGTTGTTCCACCACGCTTCCGCCACGTCATGGGGGGCGGGCAGCAGGTCGGCTTCGACGCCGGCCGCGTCCACATACAGCTCCCATGCCCCGAGCAAGCCCCCAGCGAGCACGACCGCGGGAAGCGCCTCACGTGCTCTGCGTCTCATCGGCCGGCTCCTTCGGCGAGGACTCCCAGCGCCTGCTCGCGCAGGGCCACGACGGCGCTCGCGGTCCGCGTGCGTGGACGCGCCAGCTCGACCTCGAGCTGGGCCACGACTCGACCGGGGCGGGGGGAGAGCACGGCGACGCGGTCGGCGAGCAGGATCGCCTCCTCGACGTCGTGGGTGACGAGCACGACCGTGCGCGGCTCGCGCGCGAGCGTGCCCGACAGCCATTCCTGCATCTCGCTGCGCGTGATCGCATCGAGCGCGCCAAAGGGCTCGTCGAGGCACAGGATCGGCTTGCCCGCGAGCAGGGTGCGCAGGAAGGCGACCCGCTGGCGCATTCCCCCCGAGAGCTCGTGCGGGCGCGCTCGCTGGAAGCCGTCGAGGCCGAGCTCGGCGAACAGGTCGGCCGCCTGTGCACGGGCCGCTGCGCGTGAGCGGCCCGCAATGCGCAGCGCCAGCGCGGCGTTGTCCAGGGCGCTCAGCCACGGCAGCAGCAGGTCTCGCTGCGGCATCAGCACCGCCGGCCCACAGGCGATCGTCCCGGCGTCGGGTGCACGCAGTCCGCACAGCAGCTCCAGCAGGGTGCTCTTGCCGCAGCCGCTCGGTCCGACGAGCGCGATCAGCTCCCCCGGCGCCACGTGCAGCGTGAGGCCATCCAGCGCCTGCACGCGCGTGCTGCGCTCGGCCGGGTAGGCGAGGCTCACGTCCTCGAGCGCGATCGCCCACGGTGGCGGCTCGTGCGTGACCTCTCGCCGCTTGCCGGACTGCAGTTGGCTTGGCACTTCGCTCCCTTCGCGGGCATTACCCCACAGGTTCTAAGGGTCGACGCCGGTGGAATCGCTTCCCGGGTGCCATCTCAGCCGGCCTCCGCCAGCCCCCCTGATGTTCGTGGGGGCGATGCTAGCGCTACGCGGCGATCACCGGGCGCGTCAGCGCGCGCACGAAGTCCTCGAGCTGGGCCGTGGTCCAGCACTCGAAGGCCGTGCAGTACTCCTCGTAGGCGGAGATCACCGAGTCGCCGTAGTTCCAGTACAGGCGCGGCTCGGGGTTCAGCCAGAACGTGCGCCCGGCACGGGCGGCGATCTGGGCGAAGATGTCCGCGCGCGGGTCGCGTCCGTTGGTGCGGGCATCGCCGAGCACGATCACGGTGGCACGCGGGTGCAGGTCGTCCTCGACCTGCACCAGGAACTCCGACCACACGCGCCCGTAGTCGGTGTAGCCGGAGATGTCGGCCACGCCGGCGTCGCCGGAGATACGTTCGCTGACGGTTTTGAAGTTGCGCTCGTGCTCGAAGATGTCGGTCACCTCGGAGATCCGCTCGATGAACACGAACGAGCGCATCTTGCGGAAGGTGTCGTGCAGGGCGTGGAGCACTGACAGGAAGAACACCGAGGCCGAGGTGACGCTGGTGGAGACGTCGCACAGGACGTAGATCTCGGGGCGTTTGGGCCGGCGCGGGCGGTACTTGAGCACGACGGGCACGCCACCCGTCTGAAGCGAGGCGCGCATGGTGCGCCTGACGTCCACGTGGGCGTGGCGGCGGTGGCCGCGGTTCTGCATCCCCTGGGTGGCCAGTCGGCGGCGCAGCTGGGCCACCACACGGTGCACGGCCGCGAGGTCCGCGGCCGGGCCCGAGGGCAGCGCCCGGTCGAGCTCGCCGAGCGGACGCGAGGGCGGCAGGTTGCCCGTGCGCTCGATCTGCGAGCGCTCGAGCTCGCGGCGCAGGAGCGCCTCGAAGCGGCGCAGCGCATCGCGCGGCAGGCCGTCGTGGCGGGGGTCCTCGGGCGGCAGATCGGGCTGCGGCTCGGCGCGCAGGCCGAGCGCACGGCGAATCCGCTGCACGTCCACGCCGATCACGCCCGAGCCCTCCTGGCGGCGGGAGAAGGCAGCGATCGCCATCCGCGCCAGGTCGCGCATAGATCCCTCGGAGCCATCGCGGATGGCGGCCGCGATCTGCTCGCGCAGCGCCTCCAGCTCCTGCTCTGAGAGCTCGCCCAGGTCGGCCAGCTCGTCCTCGCGGATGCCCTCCCGCGCAGCCGCAATCTCGACCGAGCGGAAGAAGAAGCGCTCGAACACGAGCTCGAACACGCGCCGGTCCTCCTGGCTCTTGGCGAGCGTGGCAGCCAGCGCCTCGCGGAAGTCCTCCTGCGAGGTCCAGCTGATCTCGCGCAGGACTTCAAAGGCGTCGAGCATCTCCGAGGTCCCCACCGCCACGCCTTCGCGGCGCAGCTCCTCGCCCAGCTCCAAGATCCGCGCGGGCAGGCCCTCTAGGTGAGGGGGCTCCTCGGGCTGAACCTCAGGCGACATCCACCTACGATGACGACGCGGCGGGCGAGCGGAGCTTCAGACCCACGCGGTCGGCCACCACGTCCATGTCGGTCCTGTGCTTGACGATCACCGACATCGTCTCCAGGAACACGTCCTCGTCGATCTCCTGCACGCCCAGCAGCAGCAGGGCGCGGGCCCAGTCGATCGACTCGGCGATCGAAGGTGGCTTCTTCAAATCGAGCGCTCGCACCATGCCGATCACCTCCACCAGGCGTCGGGCCACCGTCTCGGAGAGCTCGGGCGCGTGCAGGCGCACGATCTCCAGCTCGTGCTCGAGCGCCGGGTAGTCGAGCCACAGGTACAGGCAACGGCGCTTGAGCGCCTCGGTCAGCTCCCGCGAGTTGTTGGAGGTGAGCAGCACGACCGGGTGCGTGCGCGACTCCACTCGCCCGAGCTCGGGGATCGAGATCTGGAAGTCGGAGAGCACCTCCAGCAGCATCGCCTCGAACTCCTGGTCGGTCTTGTCGATCTCATCGATCAGCAGGACCACCGGCTTCTCCGAGGAGATCGCCGTCATCAGCGGCCGTGCGAGCAGGAACTCCTCGCCGAAGATGTCCTCCTGCACGGCGTCCCAGCCGGTGTCCGTCGCCTCGGCCTGGATGCGCAGCAGCTGCTTGCGGTAGTTCCACTCGTACAGCGCCTTGGCCTCGTCGAGGCCCTCATAGCACTGCAGGCGCACGAGCTCGCGGTCGAGATGCTTGGCGAGCGCCTTGGCGAGCTCGGTCTTGCCGACCCCCGCCGGCCCCTCGACGAGGACGGGCTTGCCGAGCTTGGTCGCCAGGAACGACACCAGCGCTGTCGACTCGCCGGGCAGATAGCCGACTGCGCGCAGCCCCTCAGCGACTTCTGCAACCGAGGTGGGCGACGAGGACGGCGGGGCGGGCATCGTCAGCGCAATGATAGGTGGCCGGCTACTCCCCCGGCGTCGTCGGCTGATCCTCGAAGGACATCTGATCCGAGGGCGCGGGCGGAAAGCGCGGGCGCCCCGAGCCCGACCTGCGCCCGCTGGGGCTCGGTGGCGGCGAAGGAGGGCGCGTTGCCGAGGTCTCGGCGGAGGGGGCGTCCTGTGGAGGCTCGCGGTCGGTCGCGGGGGGGCGGGCGGGAACGGGGCCTCCCACCCGTGCCGGGCGGGTGGCGTGCTCGCTCGCGGGGCGCCGCAGCGCCGTGGCCGCCTCGTCGGCCGGGACCCGCCACGAGCCCTCGTCGCCGTCGCCGTCGCCGTCGGGGTCCGTGGGCCGCGGTCGGCGGGAGCCGCGGCGCATCAGCGGCGGCTCGGGCCGCTCCTCGGCGCGCATGCGACCGCCGGCGTAGAGCAGCCCGAGTGCGAGCAGCAGCGCGATGAAGATGCCCCACTCGACCCCCACGGTGGCGGTGATGCGCTGGCTCGCCTGCAGTCCGGGCTTGTCGAGCAGCCTGTAGAAGATCAACAGCGCCGCCCATGCACCCGCGACCATCACGATCAGCCCGTCGCCGCCGGGTAGCTGGAAGTCGCGCTCCTCGGCGCGCGCGAACAGCATGGTGAGCACGCCCGCGCTCACCAGCAGCACGGCTGCCTCCACGAAGGAGAAGGCCTGGAAGGCGCTGAGGCTCGTCTGGGTGGCTTTGGCCGAGCCGTGTTCGACGAACGTGTCGGCCTTGCTGTACCACGGCAGGAACATCGACACGAACAGCCCGATCGCCGTGAGTGCCGCCAGGCGCTGCTCGCGCTGCAGAGCGCGCCAGGCGTGCGTTAGTCGCTTCATGGGAGGCGGGGGGAGGCGGAGATCGGGCGCACGGTCCTCACGCGCCTAGTCTAGGTAGCGTCGCCCCGGGCTAGTGCCGGCTCACGACGATGGTGCCGTTGGCCGTGGCGAAGTTGCCCGCCAGGTCGGTCGCGGTGAGTGTCACCGAGAAGGTCCCGCCGGCGGCGGGGGTGACCCACAGGAGCTTTGGCTTGCCGTGTTCGACCGTTGCCCGGTTGCTCCACACCACACGTGAGCCCTGCTTGACCTTCAGTTCGACCGTGGCGATCTTCGACAGCGAGATCTGCACTCCGGCGCGCGTACCGCCGCGCAGGGTGGTGGAGAGCAGCGAGATCACAGGCGGCGTCTTCAGGTCGGCCGTGAAGCGCTGCGCGGTCGTGCAGTAGACCTGATCGGCTGCAATGGGCGTGCTCGCGGGTGCGGCTGTGGCGGTCCTGGCGGCGGCCGAGGCGGTCGTGCCGCCCGTCGGGCTCGACCCGGCTGGGGGAGTGGGGGCGGTGGGCGTGGCGGGCGGCGGCGTGGCAGGTGCGGCCGGTGCGGCGGGCGTGTAGGGGAGCCCTTTGCTCGTGCGTTCGCAGAGGTGCTGGAGGAATTCGGCGAGCAGTTCGTGGTAGTTGAGGTTGGATTCCCCGAACTGGTCGTAGAGCGACCAGCCGCCCGTGTCGAAGTGGGGTGTTTCCACCCGCGCCTCGGCGTCGCCCGCTTCGAACAGCTTCAGCCCGAGCGGGTCTTTGGTGATGGCCGTGTATTCGTAGAGGCCCACGAGCGCCTGGATGAAGCCGTTGAGGATGCGGTCGCTGGGCGCGTAGGTGTACTCGGCGTACCAGGTGCCGATGGGCGTCTTGACCATCACGCCCTGCGGGGGCGCCGTCTCGAAGATGCCCACGGCCTGCTGGGCGGCGGTGAGGTCGGCGGGCTCTTTGAAGCGCTGCCATGCGCGGGCCATGACCTCCAGGCCGGTGCCTTGCGAGAGCCCGCTCGTCCACGGCGGCAGGCCGCCGTCGAAGCGGAACAGGTACTCCCAGGCGATGCCACCGGCGCGTGCGGTGGCGAGTGGGATGACTTCGCTGACGAGCTGCTTGAGGTTGGCGTTTTCGTGGCCCGAGAGGTAGTAGCCGTTGCCCTCGCCGAAGGTGGCCAGCCATTGGATCTCGATGCCCTGACCGGCGTAGTACTCCCAGATCAGCTTGCTTCCCGGGAAGCTGACGCGGGCGCCACTGGAGAGCAGCGGTTCGGTCGTCCACCACTGGCGGTTGCGTTCCAGCGTGAGGAACAGGGCGGGCAGGCGCGTGGGGGTGAACTCGCCGGCGGCTGCGATCGCCTGGACGTTGGCGAGCACGGCGCCTAGCTCGACGGCGCGGGTGCCGCTGAGCTTGCCCAGCGAGCGTTTGGCGGCCACATAGGCGGCGTAGTAGCGGCTGTAGGAGGCCTGGGGGATGGCGCCGCTCTTCAACAGGCTCTGCAGGGCGGCGCTGACGCTCGGGCCGTGCGTGCTCGCCGCGCGGGCGCGCACGTGCACATGGGTGGGAGCGAGCGCAGTGGCCGCCGAGCGGCCGGCGAGGGCAGCTTGGGCTGTGGGCCCGCCCACGAGCGTCAAGCCGAGGACGAGCGCCGCGAGACGCGAGGCACGCACCGCGCCGATGCTACGCACGCGCCTGCTCAGGGCTGCAGGGCGCGTTGCAGCTCGCGCAGGTGAAGATGGGGCCACGCCCCCGGAAACACATCCTTCAACGCTGCAGTTGCGCTAAAGGGCGTCGGCCTCGTCCAGATCCTCGTCGTCCTCGTCGCCGAGCAGCGTGTCCTCGTCCTCGTCGAGGTCCACGTCGTCGTCGTCGGCGAGCAGCACTCCACCCGGCTGGTAGGTGTGCTGGAAGCGCTCCACCAGCTCGTCGCGTTTGTGCTCGTCGACGGGAACCTCGTCGGAGACGAGCACCCACTCGTCGTTGTCGAACTCGTCCGTGCCGAACAGCTCGTGGTCGACGTCGGGCGAGTCGTCGACCACGATCATGATCTCGGTCTGGGGGTTGAAGTAGGTCCCCGGGCGGATCGTCAGCTCGTCCAATGTGAAGCGGCGGGCGTTGGTCACGGCGCGTTTATACCCCACTGCGGGTCGCCGTGGTGGTTCACGGGTCGAGCTCCTGCAGCGTGCGCGCCACCTCGTCGTCGAGGTCCAGTGGCTCCAGGCCCTGGCGCACACGCCGTTCGTTTCGCGCCACGACCAGCTGGCGGACCTCTTCGACGATGCCCGCATCGTGCCCTGTGCCCGAGGCCGGCGGGGCGAGCAGGCGCGCCAGCTCGGCGTCGATGTCGATGGCGGGCTCGCCCCTGCGCACCTGACGCTCGGAGCGGGCGCGCAGCATCTGGCGAATCTCCTCCTCTTGCTCGGCGCGTGTGGCGGGCGAGTCGGGCGGGGGCGGCGCGCCGCCGTGGCCTTCGCCGCCGGTGGTGAGGCCGCCGCGGCCGATGTAGTCGTACATGTTCTCGCTGCCGCGCGTGAGCATCAACAGCAGCGAGATCAGCAGGGCGAAAGCGACCGCCCCGAACACCACGAGGCTGAGGCCGTTGTCGGCCAGGTCCAGCGCGGCGGTGGCGAGGGAACCGTGCACCTCGACGATTGTTGCCGATCGGCGCGCTCTCCGCTACCCTGGCCGAAGAGATTGACTGACCAGTCAATCTATGTTGAGGCGCCAGTCCGATAGGAGATCCGAGAATGGTCGATTTCACGCTCACCGACGAGCAGAAGAACCTGCGCGAGATGGCGCATGACTTCGCCGTCAAGGAGATTCGCCCCGTTGCCTGGGAGTACGACAAGGAGGGCACGTGGCCGCAGGACATCGTCGAGAAGGCCTGGGACGTGGGCCTGATGAACTCGCACATCCCCGAGGAGTACGGCGGCGCCGGCGCGGGCTACCTCGACGGCTGCCTGATCGAGGAAGAGCTCTCGTGGGGCTGCTCGGGCATCCAGACATCGCTCGGCTGCAACGGCCTGGCCACCGCTCCGATCATGCTGGGCGGCTCTGAGGAGACCAAGAAGAAGTACCTGGGCATGCTCACCGAAGCGCCCAAGCTCGCCTCCTTCTGCCTGACCGAGCCAGACGCCGGCTCGGACGTGTCGGGCATGCGCACAACGGCCGTGAAGAAGGGTGACAAGTACGTCATCAACGGCTCCAAGTGCTTCATCACCAACGGTGGCTACGCCGACTACTACACCGTCTACGCCAAGACCGACAAAGACGCCGGACACCGCGGCATCTCCGCCTTCGTGGTCGAGCGCGACTGGGGTGTTGTGGTGGACAAGAAGGAGGACAAGCTCGGGCAGCGTGCCTCCAACACGGCCACGATCTCCTTCAACGACGTGGAGGTCCCCGCCGAGAACCTGCTGGGCGAGGAGAACAAGGGCTTCAAGCTCGCCATGATGACGCTCGACCGTACGCGCCCGGGCGTGGCGGCGATGGCCACGGGCATCGCCCGCGCGGCCTTCGAGTTCGCCGTCGACTACTCGCGCGAACGTGTCCAGTTCGGAGTGCCGATTGCGATGCACCAGGCGATCCAGTTCATCATCGCCGACATGGCCACCGAGATCGAGGCGGCCCGCCTGCTGGCGTGGAAGTCGGCCGTGATGCTCGACAACGGCGAACGCAACACGCTGATCTCATCCCACGCCAAGCGCTTCGCCGCCGACACGGCGATGAAGACCGCCACCGAAGCCGTCCAGGTCTACGGCGGCTACGGCTTCATCAAGGAGTACCCCGTGGAGAAGCTCTTCCGCGATGCCAAGATCATGCAGCTGTACGAGGGCACCTCGCAGATCCAGCGCCTGGTCATCGCCCGCGAAACGCTGCTCCCGCGGCGCGTCGAGGAGCCGACGGCCGTTCCGGCCTGAGATAGTTGAGAGAAGGTAGTTCTGCAGTTCGGGGGAGTGCATGCACTCCCCCGGGAGGGGCTGCATGCAGCCCCTCCGACCATGCCGCATGCGGCATGGTCCATCGGATTGGCTCCGGCAGGACGGGGCATGTGTTTGCTCACCTTGCCGCTTGAAGGACCATGCGCCGTCGTATAGGCATTCGAGAGCGCATGTGCCGCGCACGCGGCGCCAGCTGAAATCGTTACCGCCGAACCAGAGGAGACCACCAGCATGTTCGTGTTCAAGGCCGCAGTCGTGGGCGCAGGGACCATGGGTGGTCAGATCGCCCAGACGATCGCCGCCGCGGGCATCCCCGTGGTGCTCAAGGACATCAACCAGGACCTCGTGCAGGCGGGCCTCGACGAGGCGAAGAACGTCACGAGCGGCCAGGTCGGGAAGCTGGTGGAGCGCGGCAAGCTCACCGCCGAGCAGGGCGAGGCGCAGATCGCCGAGGTGCTCGGACGCATCCACGGCACCACCTCCTACGAGGGCTTCGGGGACGTCGACTTCGTGATCGAGGCCGTTCCCGAGCGGATGGAGATCAAGCAGTCGGTCTTCGCCGAGCTCGACGCCGCAACCCCGGGACACGCCATCCTCGCCTCCAACACCTCCTCGCTGTCGATCACAGAGATCGGCGAAGCCACCCTGCGCCCCGAGAAGGTCATCGGCTTCCACTACTTCTACCCCGCCTCGATCATGCCCCTGATCGAGATCGTCGAGGGTGAGGAGACCTCCGCCGAGACAGTCAGCGCCGCCGTCACCTTCGCCCAGACCATCCGCAAGCAGCCAATCACCTGCGCCGAGGTCCCCGGCTTCGTCGTCAACCGCATCCTCAACTCTGGCATCTCCGAGGTGTGGCGCGAGCAGGAGGACAAGGGTCTGTCGATCAAGAAGATCGACGAGGGCGTTGGCGCCGCGGGTGTCGTTCCCATCGGCCCCTACTACCTCGTCAACCTGCTCGGCCTCGACACCGTGCTGCACGTCGCCGAGCACCTCGTGGAGTCCTACGGCGAGGAACGCTTCTACGTCCCCAAGGGCATGCAGAAGCTCGTCGCAAACGGCAAACTCGGCGCCAAGACGGGAGGAGACGGCTTCTACGACGCCGAGGGCGAGGCCAACATCGACGGGGACGCTGACCCGGACGTGGCCGAGCTCGTGGAGATGCTCTCGCTGAAGACCTTCCTCGAGGCCTGTCTCGTGCTGGAGGAGGGCGTGGCCACCCACCGCGACATCGACTTCGGGATGATGGCCGGCGCCGGCCTCGACCCTCGCCGCGGTCTGCTTCCCCCCTTCATGAAGGCCGATAGCGTTGGCCTCGACTCGATCCTCGAGCGCATGGAGTCAGCCCAGGAGCGCTACGGCGAGCGCTTCACCCCGCCCACCATCCTGCGCCGCCTCGTCGCCCAGGGCCGCCTCGGGCAGAAGACCGGCCAGGGCTTCTACGCCTACCCCCAGCCCGACCCCGAGCAGCCCGCCGAGGTGGTCAAGCTCGAGACCCGCGCCGACGGTGTGGCCATCGCCTGGCTGGCCAACGGGCAGATGAACTCCATCTCGCCCCAGGTCGTCCAGGACCTACAGAAGGTGTGGGAGAAGGTCAAGGGCTCGGATGTCCGCGCGCTCGTGATCGCCTCCTCCAACCCCTTCCTCTACTGCGCGGGAGCCGACATCAAGGCCTTCACCACCATGGACGAGGCCTCGGGCGCCGAGCTGATCAACGGGGCGCACACCCTCTTCAAAGAGCTCGGCGAGGACGGTGTCGTGACCATTGCCGCCGTCAACGGCCTGGCCTTCGGCGGCGGCTGCGAGCTCGCCATGGCCTGTGACGTGCGCATCGCCGCGCGCTCGGCCATCTTCGGCCAGCCCGAGGTCAAGCTCGGGATCATCCCCGGCTTCGGCGGCACCCAGCGCCTGCCCCGGCTGGTGGGCACCAACAAGGCCCTCGAGATGAACCTCGTGGGCGACCCCATCCTCGCCGACGAAGCCTTCGAGCTGGGGCTCGTCAACCGCACCGTCGAGGATCACGAGCTGCTCGACACCGCTCTGATGTGGGCGCGCAAGCTCGCCGGACAGGCTCCCCTGGCGGTCGCCCAGATCAAGTCCATCTCCGGCGCCGGCGACCTCGACGAGGGCGTGGAGGCCGAGAAGAAGGCCTTCGCCGAGGTGTTCGCCAGCGACGACGCCAAGGAGGGCATCTCGGCCTTCCTCGGCAAACGCGCCCCCAGCTTCAAGGGACGTTGAGCGGGGCCCTGCGCGAGGCCGAGTCGCGCCCCGTTGCTGCGCGGGCGCGACTCGCCGAGCTGATCGCCGGCGCGGGATCTGTCGTGGCGCTCACCGGCGCCGGGATCTCAGTCCCGTCCGGCATCCCCGACTTTCGCACCCCCAGGACAGGACTGTGGGAGAAAGTCGACCCGATGGAGGTCGCTCACATCGACGCCTTTCGCGCCGACCCCGTGCGCTTCTGGAGCTTCTACGGCGACCGTTTTGCCACCCTCGGCGACAAGCAGCCCAACGGCGCGCACCGTGCCCTCGTCGCGCTCGAAGCCGCCGGCATGCTCGACGGGGTGATCACGCAGAACATCGACATGCTCCACCGCCGTGCCGGCACGCGCGAGCTGATCGAGGTCCACGGCTCGATCGCCACCTGCTCCTGTCCGAGCTGCCGCTCGAGCGTTGACCTGGAGGAGGTACGCACCCGCCTGGCGAGCACGGCCGACGGCGTGCCCCGCTGCACCGGATGTGACGGGCCGCTGAAGCCCGACGTGGTGCTGTTCGGCGAGATGCTCTCAGCGCACGCGCTCGGCCGTGCGCAGGAGCTTTGCGAAGGGGCCGACGTGCTGCTCTGCATCGGCTCCTCCCTGGAAGTGCACCCCGTCGCCGGGCTGCCGCTGCTCACGCTGCGGGGCGGAGGGTCCGTGGCCATCATCACCGCCGGTCCCACCCCGCTCGACGCGCAGGCCACCGTGCGCCTGAGCGGCGACGTCGTCGAGGAGCTGGATGCGCTCGCCTCGGCGCTGGGCCAGCAGCTCTAGGCGGTCGTCTGCGCCATCAGGTCGCGCTCGGGGTCGATGCCCCAGCGCTCGCCGACCGCCGCGAGCGACTCGTCCACGCCCCAGCGGTCTGCTCGGGAAGGACCCTCGTGTTCGAGGCTCGCGCCCTTCAGCGCCATGCAGCCGCTGTTGTCGCCGATCGCCCTGATCTCCTCGATCTCCTTCCGGCTGAGCTCGACCGAGGGATCGAGAGCGGCCAGCTCCGCGCGCTTGTCCTCCACCGGACGGGCGCCCGGCCCGCTCTCCTGGATCAGCGTGGGAGCCACACAGCTCACCGCCGGCTGGGCCAGATCCCACGCGCAGGCCAGCTGCAGCATGCTCAGGCCGTGACGCTCGGCGTAGGGGCGCATGCGCTCCAGGCGCTCGCCACCCGCCTGCACCCAACCGTCGGGACGGAACTTGCGGTGGTCGTAGGGGGCGAACGCGTGGCCCTCGCGCACGTCGTCGTGGAACAGGCCGCCGTAGTCGACCACGCGCGCGATCAGGCTCACGTCGTTGGCAGCGGCCGCATCGAGCACCAGCTCGCCCGGCCACGGCTCCAGTGGGTTGAGGATGATCATCGCCCAGTCGATCTGCGCGGCAAAACGCTCCACGCAGTCGAGCAGGTCCAGCGTGAAGCCGTTCGCCGGGCCCGGCGCCACGCCCAGCAGGCGCGTCAGGCCCGCCTCCCGGACCGCCTCCATGCCGTCCCAAACCGCCGGGCTCGAGTAGCCCGTGCGGTCGGGGTTGTGCAGCAGCAGCACGTCGAATCGATCCACTCCGCAGCGCTCCAGGCTGCGCTCTGTGGCCATGCGGATGTAGTCCGCGTAGCCCTCGGGGCCGCGCAGCGCCGGGTCGGTGAAGCGAGGGAAGCCCTTGGCCCCTTCGCGCTGGCCCTCATAGAAGTCGTGCCCGATCGCGCCCACCAGGCAGTAGCTGTCGCGATCCACTCCCTCGAGCGCCCGGCCGAGCACCTCGTCGGCCTCGCCGCTGCCGTACACGTCGGCCGTGATCACCGTGTCGATGCCCCCGCCCGGGCGCAGCAGCGCCAGCAGACGCTCCTCCTCCAGCGGCTCGCCGAAGTGCATGAAGCGCCCTCCGCTCCAGGTTCCTACGGCTGTGGTGGTGGGGTCCATCAGGGGACGAACTCTAGCCGCGCCCTGCCTTGGCGCGGCTAGCCAATGCCCGCTGCGGTGCGAGCGCGCAGCGCGGCCTCGAGTCGGCCGAGGGCATGGGCCAGCGTCTCCTCGTCGGGCTCGAACGGCTCGGCGTCCGGCTCACGCCCGTCCAGATCGGTGAGCGCGCGTCGCGCCTGCTCGGCCACGCTCCCATGCAGCTGATCGAGCTCGGCTATGCGGATCGCGAGATCCTGGCGCCCCTCCGCGGGCAGCTCGCGTCCCGCGGCCGTGAGCGCGGCGTCGAGCTCCAGCGCAGCATGCACCAAGCGGCCCTGATCGAGATCCAGTCGCGCGCGCAGGGCAAGCTCCTCGCACAGCAGCATCGTCCCCCGGGCGCCAAGCAGGGCCGCGAGCCGCTCCTGCGGGCGCAGCGCCGAGGTGCGGTTACGTCTCCTGGTGCCCTTGCGCCCGTCGGCCGGCCACGGCAGCTCACGTGCGTGCAGCCAGCGACCGCTCGCCACCTGCTCGCCCTCGCCCCAGCCGGCTCTGATCACGAGCGCCTGCGCGGGAGAGACCTCGTGGACGTAGGGGTCGGCCGCGGCGATGCGGTGTGCATGCAGGACGCGGTTGACCGTGGCGAGGGCCGCCAGCACGTCGCGCTCGCGGTCGAAGTCCTCCAGCCAGGCCCTGGCCTGCTGCTCGGCCGACAGCGAGATCGGATCGATCACAGTCACGCGCGTGGTGCTCACCGGCACCGGCTCAGGGGATGGAGACACGCTGGTCGTTTTCGAGCCGAGCCTGGAGAAGACCGATCCTCCCCCGCCCGTACGAACCACATCCACGCCGCGGCCCGCCGCCAGCGTGTCGATCACGATCACCCGCTCGGCATCGCCGTTCGTCTCCACGCGCTGGAGGTAGCGACCGTCAGCGGGACCGAGCGTCCAGGGGAACTCCAGCTGAATGAAGATGAATATCCGCTGGGGCATCTCTGCACCGTATCCTTCCCGCAAAGGCCACGGCCGTGAACATCTCGGGGCCGCCAACGCCCACCCGACCCGACGATCCAGGAGCAGAGGATGTCCGACACGAGCAATGTCGCCAAGAGCCTGCGTGAGCGGCTCGGCGTCAACACCGAGGAGCGTCTCGGTAGGGCGCTGTCCGATCTGCTGGAAAACCCACTGCTCACAGGCGCCATCGGACGTGCATTCGACGCGCGCGAGAAGGCCTCCCAGGCCCAGGAGGTGGCGCTTGGCGCGCTCAACATCCCCTCGGCGGCAGACCTCGAACGGTTGACCAGGCGCCTGCGCTCCGTCTCCCACCGCCTCGAGGGAATCGAGGACGGGGTCGACCGCCTCGACCGTGCACTCCTGCCGAGCGGTGTCGAAGCGCGACTCAGCGCGATCGAGGAGCAGCTGCGCACGCTCACCGGAAAGCTCGAGCAGGCCACCAGGCCCGCCCCGGCGGCCAAAGCCAAAGCCAAAGCGAAGCCCAAAGCCAAAGCTGCCGCGAAATCAGCGGCGTCGAGCAAAGCCAAAGCCGGCGCTCGGCGCGGCGGCGCCAAAGCCTGAGCGATCAGCTGCAGAGAGTCGCGATCGCGATCGAGCCCATCCGTTCGGCCGCCTCGAGCAGCGCATCGTCCGCGATTCGTGCGCGAGCGCCATTTTCGGCGAACGTGTCCGAGACGGCGAGCATGCACGCCACGGAGACGCCCTTCACAGCGCCCAGGGCAAACAGCGTCGCTGCCTCCATCTCGACCGCCAGGGCGTCTTCGTGTCCCGCCCCCGGCGGGCCATGCTCGTAGAACAGATCCACGCTCACCACCCTGCCGAGGTGCGAATCCGGGGCCTGGGCGTGGAGCGCGCGAGTCAACGCTGGGTCGGCGGCCACATGCTCGCCGGCTCCCAGCGCCCGCGAGGTGCCATCGGCGCAGATTGCCTCGCCGACGATGAGGAGCTGCCCCAGGGCGAGCGTCGGGTCCAAGGCGCCGCAGGTGCCCACCCGGACGAACTTGCGCGCGCCCAGCTCGATCAGCTCCTCGAGGACGATCGCGGCTGAGGGTCCACCCATGCCCGTCGCCTGGACGGTCAGCGGCTCGCCGTCGGGCGCAGCGCCCGTATAGCCCCACAGGCCGCGGTGGTGGTTGAACATGCGCGGCTCCTCCAGCAGTGCCTGAGCGAGGGCGAGCGCGCGACCGGGATCTCCGGGCAGCAGGACCCGCTCGCTGAGCGGCGCCGTGGGACGCAGGTGCAGAGCGGCGCTGTGTGACATCGGCGGCGACTTTAGACTGCCGGATATGGGAATGCGCCTCGCCTCCAAGTGACCGAGCCCGCAGATGATCCCGCGCCCGAGACGGCCGAGCTGACGCTAGCGGAGGTCGCCGCGCGCGCCGGCGTCTCCGCCGCCACCGTCAAACGCTGGGTGGCGCGCGGCCTGGTACCCGGCTATGACGGACGCTGGACACCCACGTCGCTCGCCTACGTGCGGGTGGTGGCGCGGCTGCGCGCACGTGGGCACTCCCTCCAGGAGATCAAGCACGCCAGCGACAACGGCCAGCTCGCCATCGGCCCGATCGAGAACCTGCTCAGCCGCGCCGAGCCGCGGCATTCGCTCAGGGACGCCGCCAAGGCCACCGGTCTCAGCGCCACGCTGATCAAACGCATCTACGCGACGATGGGGTTGAGCAACCCCTTCTCGGCGGTCTCCGACGAAGACCTCGAGATGCTCGGCTACGCCTCGGCCGTCCTCGCCGCCGGCTTCCCGCTCGATGCCTTTCTGCAGCTGATGCGCGTGTACGGGCAGGTGATCGCCCAGATCGCCGACGCAGAGGTGCGCCTGATCCACCTCTACGTGCACGAGCCGCTGATGCGCGCGGGCGTGCCCAGCGTGGAGATCGCCGAGGAGATGGAGGGTCTAGCCCGCGAGGTCTTCCCCTTCGCCGCGCCCTTCATGAACTATCTGCACGGTCGCCTGCTCGCCCACTTCGTCGAGCAGGACATGATCGGCCACATGGAGGCAGACCTCACCGGCGAGGCCCCCCGCGAGGGACGCCTGCGGGTGACGATCGTGTTCGCCGACCTCGCCGGCTATGCACGCCTGACAGTCGAGCACGGCGACGAGGCAGCGCTCGGCGCCGTCGAGCGCTTCGCCGAAGCCGTCACCCGCACGCTCCCAGCCGACGCGCGCGTGATCAAGACGCTGGGCGACGAGGTGATGGTGATCGGCTCCGATCCCGCTGCCCTGACCCAGTGGGCGGTCGCGCTACAGGCCGGGACCGCAGCCGGCGACCCGCCGCCACGGATCGGCGTCCACTACGGCGAGGTGCTCTACCGCGACGGCGACTACTTCGGACGCGAGGTCAACCAGGCCGCGCGGGTGGTCGCGCGCGCCGGCGGCGGCGAGGTGCTCGTCACCCGCCCCGTCGTGGAGATGGCCGCGGGGGTCGACGGGATCGCCTTCAACAGGATCGGCGAGGTTCGCCTCAAGGGCTTCTCCGAGCCGACCGAGCTGTTCACCGCCAAGCCTGTGGAAGGCTGAGGCTGGGTGAGCTTCGAGGAGCTCCGCGAGACCGTTCGCGCCGGGGGGCTGTTCGCCCGGGATCGCCCCGTCGTGACGATGATCTCCGGTGGGCGCGACTCCACCTGCCTCCTCGACGTGGCTGTGGCGCTGCTCGGTCCTTCGGCCGTGAGCGTCCTGCACGTCAACTACGGCCTGCGTGAGGAGGCGGACGGCGACGAGCGTCACTGCGCGGCCCTGTGCGCCACGCTCGGAGTCGAGCTCGAGGTGCTCCACGCCGGCGAGGCGCCTGGAGCGGGCACACCCGGGAACCTGCAGGCCTGGGCGCGCGAGGTTCGCTACGGCGCCGCCTCGCGCCTGGCCGAGCAGCGCGATGCGCTCATCGCCACCGGGCACACCGCCAGCGATCAGGTCGAGACGATCCTCTATCGCCTCGCCGCCTCGCCGGGGCGGCGGGCGCTGCTGGGCATGGTCGCGGCCGAAGGGCGCCTGATCCGCCCGCTGCTGGAGGTGAGCCGCGAGCAGACCGCCGCCTACTGCCGCGACCGGGGCCTCCAATGGCGCGAAGACATGAGCAACGAGGACGAGCGCTACGCCCGCACGCGAGTGCGTAGAGGGCTGGTGCCGGCGCTGCAGGCCATCCACCCGGCCGCCGAGGCCAACGTGGTGCGTACGGCGTTCCTGCTGCGCGAGGAGACTGAGCTGCTCGACGAGCTCGTCGCCCGCGAGCTCGAGGGCTCCAGGCGCATCGCCATCTCGCGTCTGCGTGAGATGCCCGCCGCGCTGGCCCGCCTGGTGGTCGTGCGCCTGGCCGAGAGCGCCGCCGGCACCTATGTCCCCCAGGCCGGCGGGCGGGTGGAGGAGCTCCTCGCCCTCGGGCGCCGCGGCGGACGCGCAGAGCTTCACGTGGGGGGGCAGGCGGGCGCTGTGATCGTCGACGGTGTGCTGGAGATGGTCCGCTTGCCGCCGCGCGAGGCCGTGCCGCCGCACGAGGGCTAGACTCCCACCCGTGGCCACCCCCGCGCGTCTCAGCGAGCCAGGCCTGGGCGAGGTGCTCGTGTCGGCGGAGGAGCTGCAGCGCCGCGTTGCCGAGCTGGGCGAGCAGATCTCACGCGACTACGCCGGTCGTGCCCTGCTGCTGGTCGGCGTGCTCAAGGGCGCGGTCTTCTTCCTCAGCGACCTCATGCGCGTGATCGACATCGACGTCGAGGTCGACTTCATGGCCGTCGCCTCCTACGGCTCGGCCACCGACTCGTCGGGCGTGGTGCGGATCCTCAAGGACCTCGACGCCTCGATCGAAGGCCGCGACGTGCTGATCGTCGAGGACATCGTCGACTCGGGTCTGACGCTGCAATACCTGATGCGCAACCTCGGCTCGCGCAACCCCCGCACGCTCGAGGTCTGCGCGCTGCTGACCAAGCCCGAGCGCCGCAAGGTCGACCTGCCGACGCGCTACGTGGGCTTCGAGATCGCCGATCGGTTCGTGGTCGGCTACGGCCTCGACTACGGCGAGCGCTACCGCAACCTTCCCTTCGTGGCCGCGCTGGTGAGCTAGATCGCGCTGATTGCAGCACCCTTGCAGCGGCCCCCAACTGCCAGAAAGCCGAGGCTTTCATGGTACGCTAGGGGACCGGTGGACACGATTTCACACGGTGCCAGGGCCCTTAGGATCTCGTCATGAGCCGTTTCTTCAAGAGCGCCGCATTCCCGATCCTCATCGTCGTGGTGTTGGCCTTCCTCGCGGTCAAACTCGTCAACCCCGGCCCGAGCAACCACCGCTCCCACAGCTACCAGACGCTCGTCTCCAGCGAGATCCCCAAGGGGGAAGTCAAGTCTGTCGAGCTGAAGAACAAAGGCAAAGCCCTCGAAGTCGAACTGACGAACAAGGAAAAGTACGAAACGGGGTTCATCGATCAGGCCGCCCCGCAGCTGATCGCTCTGCTTGAAAAGACCCCCAACGTCAAATTCAACGTCGAATCGGAAAAGAGCAGCGCGCTACTCGGCCTGCTCACCTACATCCTTCCGATCCTGCTGTTCTTCGGCTTCTGGATCTTCCTCATGAACCAGGTTCAGGGCGGGGGCTCGAAAGTCATGTCCTTTGGCAAGTCGCGCGCCAAGCGCATGTCCGCCGACTCGCCCAAGATCACCTTCCGCGACGTCGCCGGGGTCGACGAGGCCGTGGAGGAGCTCCACGAGATCAAGGAATTCCTCGAGAACCCCAAGAAGTTCCAGGCGCTCGGCGCGAGGATCCCCACGGGCGTCCTGCTCTACGGGCCGCCGGGCACAGGCAAGACGCTGCTGGCGCGGGCGGTTGCCGGCGAGGCGGGCGTTCCGTTCTTCTCGATCTCCGGCTCGGACTTCGTGGAGATGTTCGTCGGCGTGGGCGCCTCGCGTGTACGCGACCTGTTCGAGCAGGCCAAGCAGAACAGCCCCTGCATCATCTTCATGGACGAGATCGACGCCGTCGGGCGCCACCGCGGCGCCGGCATGGGTGGCGGGCACGACGAGCGCGAGCAGACCCTCAACCAGCTGCTCGTCGAGATGGACGGCTTCGAGGCCAAGGACAACATCATCATGATCGCGGCCACCAACCGGCCCGACATCCTCGACCCGGCACTGCTGCGTCCGGGCCGCTTCGACCGCCAGATCGCCGTCGACCGCCCCGACCGCAAGGGCCGGGCGAAGATCCTCGAGGTTCACACCCGCGGCAAGCCGCTGGCCAAGGTGATCGACATCGACGCCCTCGCCGGGCAGACCCCGGGCTTTACCGGCGCCGACCTCTCCAACCTGATCAACGAGGCCGCTCTGCTGTCCGCTCGCACGGGCAAGCGTGAGATCGGCCAGGTCGAGCTCGAGGAGGGGATCATGCGCGTGATCGCCGGTCCCGAGAAGAAGACCCGCGTGATGAGCGAGAAAGAGCGGCTGATCACCGCCTATCACGAGATGGGCCATGCGCTCGTGGGCCACTTCCTCGAGCACTCCGACCCCGTGCACAAGATCTCCGTGATCTCCCGCGGCCAGGCGCTCGGCTACACCATCTCGATGCCCCAGGAGGACCGCTTCCTGACCACCCGCGCCGAGCTCGAGGACACGATGGCGATGACGCTCGGCGGTCGCGCCGCCGAGGAGATCGTGTTCGGCGAGATCACCACCGGCGCCTCCAACGACATCGAGAAGATCACCGCCACCGCCAAGCAGATGGTGATGCGCTTCGGCATGAGCCAGAAGCTCGGCCCGCGCGTGTTCGGCCACGACCACGGCCAGCCGTTCCTCGGTCGCGAGTTCTCCACCGAGCCCGACTACTCCGACGAGATCGCTCGCGAGATCGATGATGAGGTGCGCCGCATCATCGAGGCCGCGCACAAGCGCGCCACCAGCATCCTCACCGAGCACCAGCACGACCTCTCCAACATGTCCGAGATCCTCGTCAAACGCGAGACCATCGAGAAGGAGGAGTTCCTCGCGCTGCTCGCCGGCAAGAGCGAGGAGGAGGTGTTCGGGATCGAAGAGGAGCCCAAGCCCGAGCTGCCCGCTCCTCCCACGGCCGTCGATCGCGCCGAGCGCGAGGCGCCGCGCACGCTCCCGCGCCCCGGTCTCGCCGGCGGCGCCGCCGAGCTACGAGCAACGGACAAAGAGCGCCCCGAGCCCGTTTGATCCCTCGTCGGTAGGTTTCCCGGCGTGAGTGCGCCCTACCGGCTGATGGGGATCGTCAACGTCACGCCGGACTCGTTCTTCGACGGCGGGTCGTTCCTCGACCCGGAGGCCGCGATTGCGCATGCGGGGGAGCTGGTGGCCGCAGGGGCGGACATCCTCGACGTCGGCGGCGAGTCCACGCGTCCGGGGGCAGATCCGGTGTCGGCCGATGAGGAGCTGCGCCGTGTGCTGCCGGTGCTCGAAGGCGTTGCCCGGCACGACAGCCCAGCGGTTGGGAAGCGCCCGCAGGTCTCGATAGACACCTCCAAGGAGGTGGTGGCGCGTGCGGCGATCGCGGCCGGGGCGAGGATCGTCAACGACGTGAGCGCTCTGCGGGCAGACCCGGCGATGGTCGGGCTGATCGCCGACAGCGGCGCTGAATGCTGCCTCATGCACATGCTCGGAGAGCCCCGCACGATGCAGCTCGAACCGCGCTACGAGGACGTGGTGGACGATGTGAAGGCGTTTCTCGAAGAGCGCCTCAGCTTCGCAGTGGCGTCCGGGGTGGACGAGCAGCGCATCATGCTCGACCCCGGCATCGGCTTTGGCAAGACGAGCGCCCACAACCTCACGCTCCTGCGCCGCCTCGACGAGCTGAGCACGCTCGGGCGCCCGCTGCTCGTGGGGACCTCGCGCAAGAGCTTCCTCGGACGGATCCTCGCCACGGAGCGGGGGGAGGGGCCGCCCCTCGAGGCGGAGGGGCGGCTGGCCGGCACGATCGCCACCAACGTGCTGGCGCTCGAGCGGGGGGCGAGCGTGTTCCGGGTGCACGACGTGGGTCCCGTCCGTGAGGCGCTGGCGGTGGCGACTGCTACCTTGGGCGAGCGATGGACGGCGAAGCGCGCGGGGACGACGCAGACGAGCTAGACGACGATGACGACGGGGGTGACCTCGACGACGATCGCGAGGGCTCGGCCGAGTCTGTCACCGTCGAGATCAGCGGCCTCTCCCTCTACACCCACCACGGCCTGACCGAGGCCGAGCGCGAGGTGGGTCAGCGGCTCGTGCTCGACCTGCGGCTGGACATCGGCGAGACGGACGCCACCGTCACCGACGCGATCGAGGACACCGTCGACTACGCCGAGGTCTGCCAGCTCGTGGCCTTGATCGCCCAGCAGCGCTCGCACAAAACGCTCGAGCGACTGTGCTCCACGATCGCCGACCGCCTGCTCGCCGACTACGAGCTGGAGGGCGTGTGGGTCAAGGCGGCCAAGCCCGAGCCGCCGATCGCGCTGAGCGTGGACGAGGTCTCGGTCGAGGTCTGGCGGGAAGCCGAGTGAGCGCCGCCACCGAGTTCCGGGCAGCGGTCGAGCGCGAGGACATCGACGCCGTCTCAGCGCTGCTCGCGCCCGAGATCGTCTTCCACAGCCCCGCCACCTTCCACCCGTTCGTGGGACGTGAGACCGTCACGCGGCTGCTCACGATCGTCCTGCACACCTTCGAGGACTTCCGCTACACCGACGAGCTCGAGAACCCGGGGGACGGAACACACGCCCTGATCTTCCGCGCCGGCATCGGTGGCAGGGAGATCGAGGGGATCGATCTGCTGCGCGTCGACGAGCAGGGCCTGATCGCGGACTTCACCGTCATGCTGCGCCCGCTCTCCGGTCTGGTCCCCTTCGCGCAGGCGATGGGCGAGAAGGTGGCTGCAGCCGGTCTGCAGACCACGCGCGCCTGAGGCGCCGTCGCGATGAGCGAGACGCAGGGCGAGGTTGGGCTGCTCGGGCTCGGCTCCAACGTCGGCGAGCGCCGCGTGCACCTACAGGCCGCCGTCGATGCCCTGCAGCACGCCGGCGTCGAGGTGCTGGCGAGCTCCTCCGTCTACGACACCGACCCCGTGGGCGACGTGCTCGACCAGCCGAGCTTCCTCAACGCCTGCCTGCGCATCCGCAGCGCCCTCCCACCCCTCGATCTGCTCGACGTGGTCAAGCGCATCGAGCGTGAGCTCGGCCGCGATGAGGACGGGGTCCGCCACGGGCCGCGGGCGATCGACATCGACATCCTGCTGCTCGGCGAGCTCGAGCTGAAGCCACGAGCGCATGACGCTGCCCCACGAGCAGCTGCTGAGCCGCCGCTTCGTGCTGATCCCGGCGCTCGAGCTCGACTTCGATCTGACTACTCCCCGTGGCCAACGTCTCTCCGACGCGCTCGCCGGGCTCTCCCTCGCGGAGGGCGTGCGCTGGGCAGGACCGCCCTTGGAGCTGCCCAGCGCCGTAGCGAGACCTACTTGACGGGGCGTGCGCTGGCGTTGAGCGCGTACCAGCTCCCGCCGAACTGCCTCACGCCGACATAGGACGTTTCGCCGGGGCCGCTGTCGCCGCTGTAGAGGTAGAGCGGGTGGCCCCCATATGTGACCTGCCGGCCTCCTCCAGGGAGCTTGATCGTCGACAGCTCCGCGGCGTGCACCCCAGGCCCCGCCAGCGGCTTGCCGCTGCTCAGCAGCGCCGGCCACGTTTCCGAGCAGCCGTTGATCGACGCGCAGGCGCTGCTGCCCGAGTGGTCGCGCGTGAACTCATACAGGGTGCGCCCGGAGGAGCTGACGAGGATGCGCCCGAGGCTCGTCTGACGCTGGGAGACCATTGCCGCCCGAGTCGTGTGGGCGCTGGGCGATGGCTGATCGGCCAGCGCTACGGCAGTCGGGCTCAGGGCAGCGATCAGGGCGGCGGCCAAGATCAGGTTGGTTCGCTTCATGGAGTCCTCCGAAATGGTGGTTGGCCTGGCATCCGCCGGGCCCTCGAGCGGACCTTGGGCGGCCCACACCAACGAAGACGCCGCTGAGGGCGCGATCTTCCCGAGCTTCGGTCAGGCGGCGGCGGGGCGCTCGTCCCAGCTGGCCAGGCGCAGCAGCGTCGCGTCGCTCACGCCACGAGCGCCCACCACGCACAGATGCCCGTCGCGCAGCCACACGACGACGCGAGCGCCGTCCTGCTGCAGCAGCCTGTAGGGCGTCCCGCCGCGCCAGCGAACCAAGCCGCCGGCCACGCTCGGCGCCGGGGTGCCGGCCACGATCGCATAGCCCACGCGCTGCCCGCGCCCGTCGCTGTAGAAGACCGTGCGCACGGCGCGCCCGCCCAGACGGTCTACGCGGGCGCCGCTCGAGCGCCAACCAAAACGCTCACCCCAGTAGGGGAAGGCGATGCCGTCGATCGTGGCCGCCAGCTCAGTGCGGGCGTGCGAGCTCTCACCGGGGGCGGACATCGTGGCCGGGCGCAACGTCAAGGCCGCCGCTGTGCTCACGCTCAACTTGTGGGAGGGCGCCGAGCCCGTGCGGGCAAGCACCAGCACGAGCACGATCGCTGCAATGGCAGCCAATGCAAGCGGAGCGCCAAGGCGAGAATTGAGGCTTCTCCGCAGGGGCCTCGGGCGCGAGCTGTGCTCGGCGATCATGGCCTCGGTGCGAGCGCGCAGGTGATCGGGCGCGCGCACGTCGACCGCGCGGATCAGCTCGATCAGCTCGGCCTCGTCGTCTGGTCTGGGTGAGCTCAACGTGTGCCTCCACTCGATAGGACTCCGCCCGAGCCGCTCTCTTCCCGCTGGGCTGGCGCTGGCTTCTCCGCTTCGGCGGTCTCCGGAGATGAGGGAGTCGGCTGCGGGACTGCGCTCAGGCGTGTGGCAACCTGCTTGCGCGCGCGGAACAGGCGCGTGGTGAGCGTCGACTCGCGCACCCTCAGCGCCCGTGCCGCCTCGCGGTAGGAGAGGCCGAGCACGTCCACGGCCACGAGCGCCAGGCGGAAGTCCTCTGAGAGCCCGGCGATCGTGGCGTAGAGCTCCTGCACCTCGATCGCACGCTCCGGACGGCCCATCGGCTTGGGGTCCGCGCTGATCACATCATCGAGCGTGGCCACCGTGACGGGCCGACGCGAGGCCGTGCGCAGGCTCGTCAAAAACGTGTTGCGCAGCACCCGCATCAGGTAGTAGAGCTCGTCGTCTCCCTGGATCACACGCGGCCGGGCGAGTACGCGCGCAAATGTCTCCTGCACGAGGTCCTCCGCGTCCTCGCGAGACCCGCACAGCGCCCACGCGGCGCGATAGAGCCGGTCGAGGTGCTTGCTCAAAGACTGCGGATCAAGCGTGCGCATGGAGCTCCCGCGGTCGCGGTGGAGCCACTCGGCCCCGCCGCCAGCACGGCGACTGTAGCGCGGGAGGCGGGCGCGGCTATGCGCTTGCGCGCAGCCACTCGGCCGGCAGCGTGCCCGCGGGGACCTCGCCGACCATCGGCGGAAACCAACGCACGAGCGATGCCGCCGGGCGCCCCTCGATCAGCGGGCGCACGTCGCCGATGCTCATCAGCAGGCGGACCGAGCTGCCGATCTGCAGGTCCGCCGCATTGGGCTGCTCGCCGCCCAGCACGCCCTCGGCTATCCAGCCATCGACACGGTCGAGCAGGCTTCCCAGCGCGTCCAGGTCCGCCCGCGCGCTCTCATCACGGGCCTTGTTCCTGATCGCCATCAGCCTCGCCGTCAGCGGCAGCGCCGGACGCAGCAGCGCGCGCGGCAGTGGCAGCTTCGCATCGCCCACATAGCTCTCCATCGCCGCTGCATTGCGCAGGAAGGCCGCGTCGATGATGCGCCTGGGCACGCTCTGCAGCACCTCATCGCCCCAGCGCTCGGCCTCGAGCACCCGCGCGTAGGTCGGGCTCCCGGGCGCCGGCAGCAGCGGCGGCTCGGGCGAGAGCTCGTCGAGGCGGCGCATGATCCTGCGCGAGCCCACCAGCCGCTCGCCGCCGAGCCTCATGCCGGGCACCGTCATGCCGCCATAGAGCAAAGGCCCCACGAGCATCTGCACCATCGGCAGCAGATCCACGCGGTCGAACTCGATCCCCTTCAACCCCAGCGCCACCTCAACCGCGGCGCACGGATGCGAGCCGGGCAGGACATACAACTTGGCAGAGCTCACAGCCATCGCGTCGCCGAGCATAATGGGTCGCCGATGCTCCTGGTCGTCGACGTCGGAAACACCCAAACCCACTTCGGGGCCTACCGAGGCACGGAGCTGCTCGAGCACTGGCGCTTTGCCACCGTGCGTCAGTCCACCGCCGACGAGCTCGGCGCGGCGCTGCGCAACCTGCTCGAGCTACGCGGTTACAGCTTCACCGACATCGACGCTTCGATCGTCTCCTCGACCGTCCCTCAGCTGGAGCCCGAGTGGACCGCCATGGCCGCGCGCTACCTCGGCCACGAGATGCACGCCGTCGGTCCCGGCACCAAGACCGGGATGGCGATCCGCTACGACAACCCCCGCGAGATCGGGGCCGACCGGCTCGTCAACGCAGTCGCCATCCGCGAGCGCTTCGGTGGGCCGGTCGTGTGTGTCGACTTCGGCACCGCCACCACCTTCGACGTGGTCTCCCGTGAGGGCGAGTATCTCGGAGGCTCGCTGATGACAGGCATCGAGATCTCCCTCGAAGCCCTCTCCGAGCGTGGCGCGCGGCTGCCCAAGGTGGACCTCGCTCCGCCCCGCAACGTGATCGGCAAGAACACCATCGACGCAATCCGCTCGGGCGTCGTCTACGGCTACGCCGGAGCAATCGACGCGATCCTGCACCGCCTCTACGACGAGCTCGGCGAGCGCACCGACGTGATAGCCACCGGCGGCCTGGCCAGGCTGGTCGTGCCCTTCACCGAGGAGATCGAGGAGGTCGACGACCTGCTCACGCTGACGGGCCTGCGCTTGCTGCAAGAACGCAACGCCTAGCCTGCCTCCCATAATGGGGGCGTGGACCCCCGGCCCAGATCGCTGACCGACCCCTGGATGCTTGGGTCGCTGCGTGTGCCCAACCGTGTGCTGTTGGCTCCGCTGGCGGGGATCGGCAATTGGTTCGTGCGCCTGCAGGCCAAGCGCTATGGGGCGGGGATGGCGGTCTCGGAGATGGTCTCCTCCCATGCCATCCACTACGGCAACGAGAAGACGTGCAACGAGATGCTGCGCATCGATCCGCGCGAGCGCGACCCCGACCCGCACTCGGATGCCTGGGTGGGGGGGCCGGTGTCGATACAGCTCTTTGGCGAAGACCCCGACAGGATGCGCTCGGCCGCTGCCCACGTGGCGGCGCTCGGCGCCGATGCGATCGACATCAACATGGGCTGTCCCGTGCCCAAGGTGCAGAAGACGGGCGCCGGGGCGGCTCTGCTCGGCGATCCCGACCGGGCGGTGGCTGTGGCGCGGGCGACAGTCGAGGGAGCGCGTGCGGGGGCGGCCGGCGCGGAGGTGCCTGTGACGGTCAAGTTGCGCTCGGGCCTGCGCACGGGCGATCACAGCGGCTACGAGCTCGCCCACCGGCTGGTGGCCGAGGCGGGCGTCGCGGCGATCGGCTTTCACCCGCGATCGGCGGCCGTGCACCACAAGGGCACGCCCGACTACGAGCTGGCCGCACGGCTCGTGGAGACGCTGCCGGCGCCCGTGATCCTGACGGGCGGCCTGAGCGACGCCGAGCACGTGCGCGCCGCCTTCGAGCAAACCGGCGCGGCCGCCGTGATGCTCGCTCGGGGCGCGCTGGGCAACCCGTGGCTGTTCTCCGAGCTCCTGCACGGTCGCGATCGGGAGCCGAGCACCGAGGAGGTCCTGGGCGAGCTCGGCTGGGTGATCGACCGTGCGGTCGAGCATCTCGGCGAAGCACGCGCGGGTCGGTATCTGCGCAAGTTCTACCCGTGGTACGTGGTCCGTCTGCAGCTCGAGTCGAGAGAGACCAAGGAGCTGCAGGAGGCCCTGCAGCGAGCCCCCAGCCTCACCGATGCCCGCCGCCTGCTGGGCCTCGAGCGCGAGCTTGCCGTTCCGACCGGCTGAGTCCCTGCCGGGGCGGGAGGGGCCCCGCTATACTGCTGCGCTCGCTGGAGCCCTTCGGTCGCAACGTCCCCGCTGATGGCGGGGTTTTGTGTGTATCAGCGACCGAACCCACCAACCCGCAATCGAGGGTCACATGCCGAAGGACGTCATCCTCACTCCCGAAGGTCTGAAGAAGCTCAACGATGAGCTCGAGCTGCTCTCCACGGAGAAGCGTCGAGAGATCGCCGAGCGCATCAAGGAGGCCAGGGAATTCGGGGACATCTCCGAGAACTCCGAGTACGACGACGCCAAGAACGAGCAGGCGATGGTCGAGAGCCGGATCGCCCAGCTCCAGGAGAAGCTGCGCATGGCCACGGTGATCGAGGCCAAGGATCTCTCCACGGACGTCGTGCAGGTCGGCTCCGTCGTTCACGTCAAGGACGAAAAGACGGGCAAGTCGGTCAAATACACGATCGTCGGCTCGGCCGAGGCCAAGCCCGACGAATACAAGCTCTCCAACGAGTCGCCCGTGGGCCGCGCCCTGATCGGCCACAAACGCAACGACACGGTGGCCGTGAAAGTGCCCCGGGGTCCCGCTCGCAAGCTCAAGATCACCAAGATCGACGTCGGCCTCGAGTAGGCTCAGCCAGAGATGGCCGGAACCGAGGAGCGGGGGGACGCCGACCCTACGGGGGACAGCGATCCAGGTTCCGCTCGCCACGGCTTGCAGGAGCTGATCGCCGAGCGTCGCGCCAAGGCCGAGCGGCTGCGCGCGAGCGACGCCGAGGCGTTCCCTTACGCATTCAGAGACACCGAGCCGATCTCCTCGATCCTGGAGGCCTACGCGCATCTCGCCGTCGGCGAGGAGACCGAGGAGCGCCACCGCGTGGCCGGACGCATCTCCGCTCGTCGCGGCGCCGGACGTGCGGCCTTCATGGATCTCGTCGACCGCACGGGCAAGATGCAACTGCACGCACGTGTCGATGTCCTCGGCAAGGAGGCCTTCGAGCGTCTCACCAGCCTCGATCTCGGTGATCTGCTGGGAGTGGACGGGGCCGTGCTGCGCAGCCGCCATGGTGAGCTGACGCTGCGGGTGGACGGCTTTCAGGTTCTCGCCAAGGCGCTGCGCCCACCGCCCGACAAGCACCACGGTCTCAGCGACGTCGAGACCCGCTATCGCCGGCGTGAGCTCGATCTGATCGCCAACCAGGACGCGCGCAAGCGCTTCGTGGACCGCGCCCGGATCATCTCGGCGGTGCGTGGCTATCTCGACGGACAGGGCTTCGTCGAGGTCGAGACGCCGGTGCTGCAGCCGCTCTACGGGGGCGCGCTGGCACGGCCGTTCACCACCCACCACAACGCGCTCGACCGCGACCTCTACCTGCGCATCGCCACCGAGCTGTATCTAAAGCGCCTGATCGTGGGCGGCCTGGAGCGCGTGTACGAGCTCGGCAAGGACTTCCGCAACGAGGGCATCTCCCACAAGCACAACCCCGAGTTCACGATGGTCGAGTGGTATGAGGCCTACGCCGACTACGAGGACGAGGCCACGCGCCTGGAGGCGGCCGTGGCAGCCGCCGCGCGCGCCGTCGCCTACGAGGGCGAGCTCGACTTCTCCACGCCCTGGCGCAGGGTGAGCTTCGTCGCCGCGATCGAGGAGGCCACCGGGATCGACGTGATGGCTCACCCTGACGCGGACGTCCTGCGTGCGGCCATTGCAGAGAAGGGCCTCGACATGCGCACCGACGGCCTCACCTGGCCGCAGCTGGCCGACGATCTGCTCTCCAAGTACGTCGAGCCGGAGCTTCAGCAGCCCACGTTCGTGTTCGACTACCCGATCGAGCTCTCGCCGCTCGCCCGCGAGCATCGCTCGTCGGAGGGCCTGGTCGAGCGCTGGGAGGCATTCGCGGGAGGCATGGAGATCGCCAACGCCTTCAGCGAGCTGATCGACGCAGACGTCCAACGCGAGCGCTTCCTCGCCCAGCAGCGCTTGGAGACGGAGGGCGCCGATGAGTCCCAGCCATACGACGAGCTGTTCGTCGAAGCGCTCGAGCAGGGGATGCCTCCCGCCGGCGGCGTGGGACTGGGCATCGACCGGCTGGTAATGCTGCTGACCGGAGCCGACTCGATCCGCGAGGTCGTGCTGTTCCCCGCCATGCGCGACTGATTCAGTCGCCGAGCGGCACAGCATCCGGCTCGTCGGTCAAGGGCGATCCCTGCGCTGCCGATGACCTCGATAGGGCAGGGGGGTCGGTTGGTAGACTGATTCTCCAGGCGTCATCCGGACCACCAAGCGTTGAGGCACCGTCCCAGGTAGGAAGGAATCACACTATGTTCGAGCGATTCACCGAACGGGCCCGGCAGGTGGTCGTGCTCGCGCAGGAGGAGGCGCGAACGCTCAAGCACAACTACATCGGCACCGAGCACATCCTGCTTGGACTCCTTCGCGAGGAGGAGGGGCTGGCGGCCCGCGTGCTGGAGAGCCTGGACATCACCGTCGAGCGTGTGCGCGCGCAGGTCGTGCGGATCGTCGGCTCCGGTGAGGAGGTCACCTCGGGGCAGATTCCCTTCACGCCACGTGCCAAGAAGGTGCTCGAGCTGGCCCTGCGCGAGGCGCTGAGCCTCGGCCACAACTACATCGGCACCGAGCACATCCTGCTCGGCCTGGTCCGCGAGAACGAGGGCGTGGCCGCCCGTATCCTGCTCGACTTCGACGCCGACTCGGAGAAGATCCGCAACGAGGTCATCCGCATGCTCTCCGGTCCCGGTGGTCGCCGCCAGGGCCAGTCCAGCGGCGCCGGCGCAGGCGCGGGCTCTGCGCCCGGCGAGGGCAAGAAGTCGTCGAAGCTGCTCGACCAGTTCGGTCGCAACCTCACAAAGCTCGCCGCCGAGGGCAAGCTCGACCCCGTCGTGGGACGCGAGACGGAGATCGAGCGGATCATGCAGATCCTCTCGCGGCGCACCAAGAACAACCCCGTGCTCGTGGGCGAGCCAGGGGTGGGCAAGACCGCCGTGGTCGAGGGCTTGGCCCAGCGCATCACCAGCGCCGAGGTGCCCGAGCTGCTCAAGAACAAGCAGATCTACACGCTCGATCTGGCCGCCCTGGTGGCCGGCTCGAAGTACCGCGGCGAGTTCGAGGAGCGCCTGAAGAAGGTGATGAAGGAGATCACCCAGCGCGGCGACATCATTCTGTTCATCGACGAGCTCCACAACCTCGTCGGCGCGGGCGCCGCCGAGGGCGCCATCGACGCCGCTTCGATCCTCAAGCCCGCCCTGGCCCGTGGCGAGCTGCAGACGATCGGCGCTACCACCCTGGACGAGTACCGCAAGTACCTCGAGCGCGACTCCGCGCTGGAGCGCCGCTTCCAGAAGATCACCGTGGACGAGCCCACGATCGACCAGACGGTGGAGATTCTGCGCGGCCTGCGCGATCGCTACGAGTCCCACCACAAGGTTCAGATCACCGACGAGGCGCTCAGAGCCGCCGGTGAACTGGCATCCCGCTACATCTCCGATCGCTTCCTCCCCGACAAGGCGATCGACCTGATCGACGAGGCCGCCTCGCGGATGCGCATCAAGTCGATGACCTCTCCGCCGGCCAACCGCGAGCTGGAGGGCGAAGTCGAGACCACCCGCCGCGAGAAGGAGGCGGCGATCGAGGCCCAGGAGTTCGAGAAGGCCGCCGCTCTGCGCGACAAGGAGCGCAAGCTCACCAATAAGAAACGCGAGCTCGAGCAGGCGTGGGAATCGGGCGAGTCCGGCGAGCGTCCCTCCATCGGCGAGGAGGAGATCGCGGACATCGTCTCCATGTGGACCGGTATCCCAGTGTTCAAGCTGACCGAGGCCGAGACCCAGAAGCTGATGCGCATGGAGGACGAACTGCATAAGCGCGTGATCGGCCAGCACCCTGCCATCGAGGTCATCTCCAAGGCCATCAGGCGCTCGCGCGCCGGCCTCAAGGACCCCAAGCGTCCCACCGGCTCGTTCATCTTCCTCGGCCCCTCGGGCGTGGGCAAGACCGAGCTCGCGCGCACGCTCGCCGAGTTCCTCTTCGGCGACGACGAGGCGCTGATCAGGATCGACATGTCCGAGTACATGGAGAAGCACGCCGTCTCCCGTCTCGTCGGCTCGCCCCCCGGCTACATCGGCTACGACGAGGGCGGTCAGCTGACCGAGGCGATCCGCCGCAAGCCCTACTCGGTGCTGCTGCTCGACGAGATCGAGAAGGCCCACCCAGACGTCTTCAACATCCTGCTGCAGATCCTCGAGGACGGTCGCCTGACCGACGCCCAGGGACGCACTGTGGACTTCCGCCACGCGATCGTGATCATGACGTCGAACATCGGCGCCGCGGAGATAGCGCGCAACACGCCGCTCGGCTTCGCAGTCTCCGACGACGAGACGGGGATCACCTACGACGACATGAAGAACCGGATCATGGGCGAGCTCAAGAAAGTCTTCCGTCCCGAGTTCCTCAACCGCATCGACGACGTGATCGTCTTCCACAAGCTGCAGAAGGATGAGATCAAGCAGATCGTCGAGCTCCTGCTCCTGCGCATCCGCGAGTCGATGGCCGAGCGCGAGCTCCAGCTCGAGCTGACCGAGTCCGCCAAGGACCTGCTCGTCGACAAGGGCTGGGACCCCGCCATGGGCGCACGCCCGCTGCGTCGAGCGATCCAGCGCTACATCGAGGACCCGCTCGCCGACTTCGTCCTGCGCGAGCAGCTAACGCCCGGAGCCACCGTCGTGGTGGACCCCGATGCGGACACCGAGGGCGAGGTCAAACTCTCGATCGTGAACCCCAAGAAGCAGAAGACACCGGTCGCCGTCGGCGCCGAAGGCGCCAGCGGCGAGGAGCTGACCGAGGGCGACGGTCAGCCCGAGGCAGACCAGCCGGAGATCAGCGAGCCCGACGAGCACTAGGCGCGGGACAGGGGCACGGGACGTATGGCCCCGGGTTCGCCCCTGCTGGGACCACTGACCGCCGCGGATTGGCCTGCGGCTGCGCGCATCTACGAAGCGGGCATCGCCGCCGGCAACGCCACCTTCGAGGCCGCCGCGCCGAGCTGGGAGGAGTGGTCGGGCAAGCGCGCCGGCTATCCCGCCGTGCTTGCCCGAGATGCTGACGGGGAAGTGCTCGGCTGGGCGGCACTCACACCCGTCTCCCCCCGCGCTGTCTACCGCGGGGTAGGAGCCGTGAGCATCTACGTGGCTCCCGAGCACACACGCCGAGGGGTCGGGCGCGCCCTGCTCGAAGGCCTGGCCGAGAGCGCCGAGAGCGCGGGCTTCTGGACGCTCGAGGCCGGCATCTTCCCCGAGAACGAGGCAAGCGTCGCGCTCCACCGCCACTGCGGCTTCAGACTCGTGGGCGTGCGCGAGCGGATCGGGCAGATGCCCGACGGGAGCTGGAGGGACGTCTTGTTGTTCGAGCGCCGCAGCACCACCGTGGGGATCGCCTGAGGCGTCCTCAGCGGACCGTAGTCTGGATGGGGATGGCGCGAACCACCGTTCATGTCTGCTCGGAGTGTGGCTTTCAGTCGGCCAAGTGGCACGGGCAGTGTCCTGGCTGCGAGGCGTGGAACACGCTGGTGGAGGAGGCCGTGCGCCCCAAGCCGGCCGCCGGCCGCAGGGCTTCGGCTGCAGCAGCCCACGGGGACGGCGCTGGGGATGGATCGCGGCCGTCGCTGGCGCTCGTGCCGCGCCCACTGCACGAGGTGGGCGCGAGCGCTGTAGAGCGCATGTCCACAGGCATCGGCGAGCTGGACAGGGTGCTCGGCGGGGGTCTCGTGCCGGGCTCGCTCGTGCTGCTCGGCGGCTCGCCCGGGATCGGCAAGTCGACGCTCACGAACATGGTGCTCGGACACCTGCAGGGAGCGGGCCGCAAGACCCTCTACGTCAGCGGCGAGGAGTCCGCCGAGCAGGTCAGGCTGCGCGCCGAGCGACTCGCTCCCGGCGCATTGCACGTGCCCGTCCTGGCCGAGACGGATCTCGACGCGGTGCTCGACACGCTCGCCGCCGAGGCCCCCGACGCGTGCGTGATCGACTCCGTGCAGACGCTCTGCGCCGCCGATCCATCGAAGCCCACCCGCCCCGCTCCCGGATCTGTCGGGCAGGTGCGCGAGGTGGCCGCGCGGATCATGAACCTGGCCAAGGCTCAGGGCGTGGCCGTGATCCTGGTCGGCCACGTGACCAAGGACGGTGCGCTGGCCGGCCCACGCGTGCTCGAGCACCTGGTCGACTGCGTGTTGCAGTTCGAGGGCGAGCGCGAGCGTCCCTACCGGGAGCTGCGCGCCCTCAAGAACCGCTTTGGATCGACCAACGAGGCCGGCCTGTTCGAGATGCGCCAGGGTGGACTGGTGGAGGTGCTCGACGCCTCTGCGCGCTTCGTAGCCGAGGCCACCCGTGCTCCAGGCAGCGTGGTGCTGGCCGCGATGGAGGGCTCACGGCCGCTGCTCGTGGAGGTCCAGGCGCTGGTGGCCCCCTCCGAGCTCGAGCAGCCCCGCAGGGTCGTCTCGGGGCTCGACCGCAACCGTCTCGCGTTGGTGCTGGCGATCCTCGGCCGTCACGGCAAGATCCGCACGGGTGGCTCGGATGTGTTCGTGAACGTCGTGGGCGGGGTCCGCGTGGACGAGCCGGGCTGTGACCTGGCCGTCGCCCTCGCGGTGGCCAGCGCCAGTCGGGGGATCCCACTGAAAGGAACGCCACGCGCCTGCTTCGGCGAGCTCGGGCTGACGGGCGAGCTGCGCTGGGTTGGTCACCCCGAGCGGCGCCTGGAAGAGGCCGCCAAACACGGCCTGCACGGGGTCATCGCGCCGCCGGAGAGCGGCGCCACGGCCTGCGAGGTGACCACCCTGCGCCAGGCGCTCGCGGCGGCCCTGCCGGGCGGCCCATCGGCCGGGAGAACACGCTCACGCGCTGAGCGTGGCGACTCGCCAGTGGCGCTCGTGGGCGAGTCCGAGGGCGCTCCCGGCCCCCGGATCCTGCGTCCGGCGCCCGAGCTCGACGCGCACGAGCGCGCGCAACTCGTGGCCGCCGGCGAGGAGTGGGACGATCCGACTCCGCCCTAGCAGGCTGCCGGCCGGATAGGAACGGCTGAAAGATCGTTAAATGCCCTAGAATTGGGTGTTGTGGCTCCACGATCCGGCGAAGATGTAGACAACGAAGTACGCCCGGATCCCGGTCTCATGCGGGCCCTGGAGATGATCGCGCCGGGCACCGCGCTGAGGGAGGGCATCGAGAGCATCCTGCACGCGCGTACCGGTGGACTGATCGTGATCGGCGAGCCCGAGGACCTCAGCTTCCTGAACTCGGGCGGGATCAAGCTCGACATCGACTACACCCCCGCGTTCCTCTACCAGATCGCAAAGATGGACGGCGCGATCATCCTCAACGCCAACGCCACCAAGATCACCATGGCGAACGTCCAGCTGATGCCCGATCCCACGATCCTCTCGCACGAGACCGGAACCAGGCACAGGACGGCCGAGCGCGTCTCCAAGCAGACAGACGCACTCGTCATCGCCATCTCCCAACGGCGCGAGGTCGTCTCGGTCTACGTCGACGGCGTCAAGTACATCCTCGAGGACATCCCGATCGTGCTCGCCAAGGCCAACCAGGCCCTGGCCACCCTCGACAAGTTCCGCACGCGTCTCGACCAGGTCTCCACGCGCCTCACAGCGCTCGAGTTCGAGGGGGGCACCACGCTCCACGACGTGCTCACCGTGCTCCAGCGCTCCGAGCTCGTGACGCGCATGGCGGTCGAGATCGAGCGCTACATCGTCGAGCTGGGCAGCGAGGGCCGCCTGATCGAGATGCAGCTCGAGGAGACGATGGTCGGTGCTGCCGCGGAGAAGGCCGCGCTCGTGCGCGACTACCTCTCCAGCTACTCCGACGAGGCCTTTGCCGGCGCCCTCGAGGAGATCGGGCGCCTCGCCCACCAGGACCTGCTCGACTTCGGTCGCCTGGCCGAGCTGCTCGGCTACGACCGCAAGCTCAACACGCTCGACTACCCGGTCTCGCCGCGCGGCTTCCGCGTGCTCGGCCGGATCCCCAGACTGCCCAAGCTCGTTGTCTCGCACATCGTGACCGAGTTCGGAGGCCTCGACGAGCTGCTCGCCGCAAGCGATGCAGAGCTCGAGGGGGTAGAGGGCGTGGGCGAGATCCGCGCCAAGGACATCCGCGAGGGCCTGCGCCGGCTGCAGGAGCTCAATCTCGTGGATCGCTACCTGCAGACTTGAATCAAGGGCCGCCACACGGTCGGTCGCAACGAAGGAGGAACACCCATTCCCGCACAAGCAAGTGAAGAAGACACGCTGACAGAGGACCTCGAGGTCACCCGCGAGGTCGAGTACATCGAGTTCGAGCTCGGCGACCAGGTCGTCTATCCCCACCATGGCGCGGGGAAGGTGCTCAAGAAGGAGGAGATGGAGATCCTCGGCGAACGCCGCGAGTATCTCACCATCAAGATCCTTCACAACGACATGACCGTTCGCGTTCCCACCGAGAACGCCGCACTGGCCGGTCTGCGCAGGGTCATCGACGAGGAAACGGTCAAGAAGGTCCTCGACGTGCTGCGCGACGAGGTCTCGGAGATGCCCAAGAACTGGAACCGCCGGTTCAAGCACAACCGCGACAAGATCAAGACGGGCGACATCTACGAGCTGGCCGAGGTCGTGCGCAACCTCTCGCTGCGTGAGAGCGAGAAGGGCCTCTCCACCGGTGAGAAGCAGATGTACACCCGCACCAAGAAGATCCTCGCCTCCGAGCTGATGTATGCGCTCGACAAGGACGAGGAGGAGGCCGAGAGCTACCTCGACGAGCTGCTCGCCGACTCGGCCAACTCCCAGATGGCGCTGGCCGGCGCCAAGTAGCGAGGCTCTCGCGCACGCGGCAGCACCGAAGCGCAGCTGAATTGCCGCGTGCGCGACAGCCGGATGAGATGACCGTAGCCCTGATCGTGGCCGCCGGTAGCGGCGAGCGCCTTGGCGCCGGACGGCCGAAGGCGCTCGTGGAGCTGGCGGGCCGTGAGCTGTGGGAGTGGAGCGTTGAGGCGCTGCGTCGCACAGCGGAGATCGAGCTGATCGTGCTTGCGATGCCTGCCGAGATCGACGGTGTACCGGCGCGGTTCTCGATGCACTACACCACCCCGCCCACCGTGCTCGCCGTCAGTGGGGGCGCCTCGCGCTCGCAGTCCGTGCGCCACGCGCTCGAGGCGACCGGTGCTGGCGACCCCGTACTGGTCCACGACGCCGCCCGACCACTGCTGACGCCCGAGCTGACGAGGCGCGTGATTGCGGCGCTCGATGCTGACCCGCACGCCGACGCCGCGATCGCAGCCGCCCCGGTGACAGACACGATCAAGCGTGCCGGCACCGACAAGGCCGTCATCCAGACGCTCGACCGCGGCGAGCTGTGGTCAGTGCAGACCCCTCAGGTGTTCCGCCGTGAGGCGCTGCAAATGGCGCTCGACACCGACGAGGCGACACTTGCGCAGGCGACCGACGACGCATGGCTAATCGAGCGCAGCGGCGGCAGGGTGATCGTCGTGCCTTCCATTCACCCCAATCTCAAGGTCACCACCCCGCTCGACCTGCGCGTCGCGGAGCTGCTGCTGCAGGAACGCCTCGATCCGCAATCGTGAATCCTGCTTGAATCGCACGCGCATGCTGAGCGACTACCACCTCCACCTCCGTCCCGACGCCATCGAGGCAACGCCCGAGCGCTACTTCACGTCCGCCAACGCCGAGCGCTACCGCGAGGCCGCAAGCGAGCGCGGCATCGTCGAGCTGGGCGTATCCGAGCACGTCTATCGCTTCCGCCAGGCGCTCGACGTTTGGCAACATCCGCTGTGGCAGCGCTTCGCCCTCGACGACGTCGACGAGTACTGCGCCTTCGTGCGCGAGCAGACAGATCTGCGTCTTGGGATCGAGGCCGACTTCATCCCCGGCGGCGAGGACCGCATGGCCAACCTGATCGAGGCCCGTGACTTCGACTACGTCGTCGGGTCGGTGCACTTCCTGCGCGACGGCGCCGTCGACATGGACGACTACAGCGTGTGGGACTCGAGCGCGGGCAGCGCCCAGGAGGTGTGGCGGCGCTACTTCGAGGCGATCGCCGAGTCGGCCCGCTGCGGCCAGTTCGACATCATCGCCCACCCCGACCTCGTCAAGTACTGGGGCCCCGCCCACCCGCAGCGGACACCCGATGGCGATCTGCGCTACTTCTACGAGCCGGCCGTCGAAGCCATCGTCGAAGCGGGCGTCGCCGTCGAGGTCTCGACCGCCGGGCTGCGCAAGCCCGCCGGCGAGATCTACCCCGCGCGAGCCTTCCTCGAGATGTGCGTCGATGGCGGCGTGCCGGTGGCGCTCTCCAGCGACGCCCACAGACCAGAGGACGTGGGTGGCGACTACGAGAGCGCGCTCGAGCTGCTCGCCGACTTGGGGGTGCGTGAGCTGAGCGTGTTCGAGCGGCGCGTCAGGCGCCTGGAGCCGATCGCTGCCGACGTGGCAAGCGAGCCCAGCAGATGACACTGGTTGGCCTCGGCTATGACTCCCACCGTCTGGCCACGGGACGACGGCTGGTGGTAGGCGGGGTGGAGATCCCCTATGAGCGCGGCCTCGACGGGCACTCGGACTCCGACGTGCTGGCCCACGCGGTCATCGACGCGCTGCTCGGCGCCGCTGGTCTGGGCGACATCGGCGAGCACTTTCCCGACACCGACGAGCGCTGGCGCGACGCCGACTCGATCGCGCTGCTCGAGGCAGTGGTCGAGATGGTGCGCGCCGAGAGCCTGGAGATCGTAAACGTCGACTGCACCGTGATCATGGAGGCGCCAAAGCTCGCGCCTCATCGCCAGGCGATCCGCGAGCGCCTGGCGGCCGTGCTCGGGCTCGAGACGAAGCGGGTCAACGTCAAGGCGAGCACCGGCGAGCGCATGGGATTCGTGGGCCGCGGCGAGGGCGTGGCCGCGCTGGCCGTGGCCGGCCTCGACGCGAGCGACTGACCCGAGCCGCGCGCCGCACGCGGGCGACTCGCCCCAACCAGCCATCGCTGGGCGCTAGGATCGCGCGGCGATGCGCGAGATCATCCTGCACGACACGCACAGCGGCAAGCTCCAGCCGCTGGCCCCCCGCGACCCCGGCAAGGTGGGGATCTACGCCTGCGGCCCGACCGTCTACAGCCGTATCCACATCGGCAATGCGCGACCGTTCATCGTCTTCAGCCTGCTGGGGCGCTTCCTCGAACACGAGGGATATGCGGTGAGCCTCGTGATCAACGTCACCGACGTCAACGACAAGATCTACGACGCCGCTCGTGTTCAGGGGCGGCCCAGCGAGGAGCTGGCCGCGGAGATGACCGCCCTCTATGAGGCCGACACGGACGCGCTGGAGCTGGGACGCCCAGACCACGAGCCGCTGGCCTCGGAGACGATCGAGCAGATCGTGGCCTACATCCAGACGCTGATCGAGCGCGACCATGCCTATGCGGTCGACGGCGACGTCTACTTCCGCGTGCGCTCCGACGAGCGCTACGGGAGCCTCTCGCACAGGCGGCTGGAGAACATGGACCAGGGGGAGGGGATCGAGGGAACCGAGCGCAAGGAGGACCCGCTCGACTTCGCCCTGTGGAAGGCTCACAAGCCGGGCGAGGACACCAGCTGGCCGGCGCCGTGGGGAGAGGGGCGCCCAGGCTGGCACATCGAGTGCTCAGCAATGGCCGAGGAGCGCCTCGGCGTCGGCTTCGACATCCACGGCGGCGGCTCCGATCTGGTCTTCCCCCACCACGAGAACGAGGCCGCTCAGACCCGGGCCGCGCGGGGGAGCGAGCTGGCTAAGCTGTGGATGCACAACGGCATGATTCAGTTCACCGGCGAGAAGATGGCCAAGTCGGTGGGAAACATCGCGCTGCTGCACGAGGTGATCGAGCGCTACGGGCCACAGGCCGTGGTCATGTACATCGCCTCCGGCCACTACCGCCAGCCGCTGGCGTTCTCAGAGGCGGCACTGGAGCAGGCCCAGGCCAACGTCAACCGGATTCGGGAGGCGGGGCGACGACTGTGGCCCGGTCCTTCGGAGGAGAGCCTCGAGCCGTTGCGTGACAGGTTCTTCGACGCGCTGGCTCGCGACTTCAACACGGCTGAGGCGCTCGCTGTGCTCAACGAGTGGATCCGCGAGTCGGCGCGCTCACCCCAACAGCTGCCCGGTGACTCGCATCTGCGCGAGATGCTCACGGTGCTCGGACTCGACTCCCTGCTGGCAGAGCAGGAGCAGGCGCCTCCAGAGATCGTCTTGTTGGCCGAAGCACGCGAGCAGGCACGTCACGCACGAGACTTCGCCGCCGCCGACCGCCTGCGCGATGAGATCGCGGGGCACGGCTGGGAGGTCCGCGACGCGGCGGGTGGCTTCGAGCTGCTGCCGCTGTGATCCTCTACGGGCGCAACCCCGTCCGCGAGGCGCTGCGGGGACGGCGCGCTGCGAGCGTGAAGGAGGTGTGGGCGACGGCCGGGGCGGCTCGCGAGCCTTGGCTGAAGGGCACGACGCTGCACACGGTCGCGGCCGAGGAGGTCGAGCGCCGTTGCGGCTCCGGCGCCCACCAGGGCATCTGCGCCGACGCCGGCCCCTATCGCTACGTCGGCGCCGACGAGCTCCTGGCTACGGACTCCCCGTTGCTGGTGGCGCTCGATCAGATCCAGGATCCCCAGAACCTCGGTGCGATCTGCCGCACGGCCGAGTGCGTGGGCGCAGCCGGTGTGGTCATTCCCGAACGGCGCGCGGCCGAGGTGACGCCGGCGGTCTGCAAGGCCTCCGCCGGCGCCGTCGAGCATCTACCGGTGGCGCGTGTGCGCAATCTCGCCGACTTCCTCGCCGAGGCGCGCCGGGCAGGCTGCTGGTCCTATGGCGCGAGCGCCGAGGAGGGGGGCGGCCGCGCACCAGTTCCCTACGACAGGCCCGACTACCGCGGCGCGGGCGTGGTGCTCGTGCTCGGCAGCGAGGGCAGCGGCCTGCGCCCGCGGGTGGCCGGCGCATGCGATGAGTTGATCAGCCTGCCGCTGCTTGGGCGGATCGAGTCGCTGGGCGTGAGCGCCGCCGCCTCAGCCCTGTTGTACGAGATCTTGCAGAATCGCAGCCGGGGTGCTTGACAACGGTTCATAACTGTGCGAGGCTGCGCCGGCATAACGCTGAACCTAAGGTTGAGAAGCCTTAGGAAATTGAATAGCTTTGGCGCCAGGGGAGGAGTGCGCCACTGAGCATTTCGAGGCCTGCCAGGAGGCGGCTCGAAGAAAGGATCTGCTCGTGGCCCGATTCTCCCATAACCCTAACTCTGAACCTAAGGTCGAGGATGAATTCCTGATCGTGCTTGCAAAGCAAGGCGATCGCAACGCCTACGACCGCCTCGTCCGCCGCTACCACGGCTTCGTTCGCCTCAAGGCGTCGTCCTACTTCCTCGCGGGAGGAGACTCCGACGATCTGATCCAGGAGGGCCTGGTGGGCCTCTACAAGGCGATCCGCGACTTCCGCAACGATCGCGAGTCGAGCTTCCGCAACTTCGCTGAGCTCTGCATCACGCGTCAGATCATCACGGCCGTCAAGACGGCAACGCGCAACAAGCACACCCCGCTGAACCAGTACGTGTCGTTCTCATCCACGCCGGCAGGCAGCGGCGACGACGTGCCGACGCTCGATCAGATGCTCCCCGGGCCCACCGTGCACGACCCCGTCAACCAGGTGATCTCCTCCGAGGAGCTCCGCTCGCTCGTGGGCTGCCTATCGACGGCGCTCTCAGAGCTCGAGAGCCGTGTGCTGGCGCTGTACCTCGACGGCTACTCCTACGAGCAGGTCGGCGAGCGGCTGACGTGCGACACCAAGACCGTGGACAACGCGCTGCAGCGGGTCAAGCGCAAGGTCGGCGCCCACCTGCACTCGCGCGCCGTGGCCGCCTGAGAGACGGTGCCCCGGCGCGCTTCTGTGACCAGCCCGCGGGGGGATGGCACAGAAGCGCGGTGAGGCGTCCCCCCGGACTAGAGCTGGCCTTCCTGCAGCGGCTTGGTCGGCGGCGTCGGCTTGAACGAGACCGCCGGAGCGGGCGTCACTTCGATCGAGAACGTCGTGCTCGACGCCGACTGGTTGGTGGGGTCACCCGGGACCTTGATCCGGAAGCTCTCCTTGCCCGAACCGTAGATCGGAGCGGTGATCGAGTAGGTGGAGCCTGTCACGACCGTGCCCGGTTCATACACGTGGAAGCCGCCACCTGAGGCGTTTTCGCGCTCCAGGTAAACCGGGTGCCCAGCCACGCCCGGGGTGACCGTCCCTGAGAACGTCAGCGACTGACCGGATTGGACCGTGGTGGCCGAGACACCGGCCGTGAGTACGTATTTGACGCCCTCGAACAGGACCGCCGAGCTCTTGCCTGCGCTCGTCACGCGGTAGAAGCTGCTCACCTGGGGCGACTGCACGAATTCGTACTTGCCTTCGGATTTGGTAGTTGTGGTTGCTGCGGTGGCGTAGCCAGCTCCACGGCCGCGTGCCAGCAGCGTCACCGTCTGGCCGACCGGCGCTCCCTTGACAACACCGCTGAGCGTGACCGGCTGACCGAAGAAGATCGGGTCGCTCGAGCTGTTCAGCGTCAGGTTCGGGTTCTCCTTCTGGGAGATGTTGTAGTTGAGCGTGTTGGAGATGCCGCGTACGTAGAGTTTGCTGTTGGGCTGGACCACCACGCGGATGTCGGCGTCGCCCGGCACCACGAACCTGTGGCTGATCGCGAATTCACCCGTCGAGCTCACGAGCACCGCGCGCTGGATGGCGCGCCATTCTTCGTGCGTGACCGCGTTCTCACGCTGGAGCACGATCTTCGCGCCGGCGTCCTTTGGGTTCACTTTGCCTTTGAACAGCGTCGTACCGCCCTTGCCTGTTTCCAGCGGGATCTTTTCTTCGGGGCCTTCGAGCGTCACCACCGGTTCGACGCGCACCAGTCGCTGCGGGCTGCGCGCTTCGCTCGTGCTCGCATAGAAGATCGTGTCGGCGTTGATCGCCGCCGTCTGGAAGGTGTAGGCGTCGCCTTCCACCTTGGCCGCACCCAGCGACTGGAATCCGCTGCCGGCCGAGCGACCGTAGATGGTCACGGGCGGAAGGGTCGAGGGTCCCCCTGAGCAGGTGAGGCCGCCGAACAGCGTGACGGTTTCTCCCGCCGTGATCCGTGCCTGCCCGGCTGCGAGGCTGAGACAGCGGCTGCCTGCGGCCGGGTGCCTGCCCACCTTCAGGTGGTGGTGGCCCGGGGCCGCGGAAGCTCCAGCCGGAGCCAGGGCCAGCATCGCTGCTGCAGCCGCGGCAGCAAAGGCCGGAAACTTGGTTGAACGCATGTGTGCCTCTCCTTGGGAGATAGGGGTCGTCTACTGGAAACGGGGTGTATCGCTCGGATGAGCAGACCCGTCCACATAACCCGTCCAGGAAGGATTCGATGCGGTCGGTGGACGGACGCGCGAGGAGGGTGTATGAGAGCCTTTCGCCGTGCGCGTTGAGAGCAGGACAGCGTGGTGAGCGTCATCGCAGCCGCTGTCAACCTCGCCCCCGGCACGTTCCTGGCGATCGTTGGGGCCTCGGCGCTCGCCGGGACCATTGCAGCGGTGGCGGCGGGCAGGGGGCTGGTGCTGCCCGTGGTCGTGCTCGAGCTACTGCTGGGGATCGCGCTCGGGCCGTGGGTGCTCGGGCTGCACGTCAGCGAGCTGATCGGCTTCTTCTCCGATCTCGGCCTCGGGCTGTTGTTCTTCTTCGCCGGCTATGAGATCGACCTCCGGCGCATCGCCGGTCGCCCGCTGCAGCTCGCCCTGATCGGCTGGGGGATGTCGCTGCTGCTCGCCTACTCCATCGGCGGGGTCCTCGCCGCCGCGGGAATCGTGCTGTCGCTGCTCTACACCGGCTCGGCGCTTGCCACGACCGCCATCGGCACGCTCATCCCCGTCCTCTCCGACACCGGCGATCTGCGCACCCGCTTCGGCTCCTACCTGCTGGCGGCGGGCGCGGTCGGGGAGTTCGGGCCGATCCTGTTGATCACCCTGATCCTCTCGAGCCAGAGCACCCTCCACAACGCCTTGATCCTGATCGCGTTCATCGCGCTGGCCGTTGCCGTTTCCGTCCTCGCTGTGCGTTCCTCCGAGCGCACCATGCCGCTGCTCGAGCGCACTTTGGAGAGCAGCTCGCAGCTGGCCGTGCGGTGGATCATCGTGCTGGTGTTCGCGCTCGCTCTGCTCGCATCCGAACTCGGGCTCGACCTGCTGCTGGGCGGCTTCGCCGCCGGCGTGATCACACGCCAGATCCTGCGTCGGCACGAGATGCCGACGTTCGACTCGAAGCTCTCAGCGATCGCCTTCGGCGTGTTCGTGCCCTTCTTCTTCGTGGCCAGCGGCATGAATCTCGACGTCGGCGCGCTGTTCGCCTCCGTCTCCGGCGCGGCGAAGATGCTCGTCTTCTTCGTGATCTTCCTCGTCGTGCGGGGCACGCCCGCGCTTGTGCTCTACCGCCACGAGCTCGACCGTCGCGAACGCTTCGCGCTCGCCCTGATGAGCTCCACGCAGCTGCCGCTCGTGCTCGCCATCACCACGCTTGCGAGGAGCACCGGGCACATGCGCCCCTCCACCGCCGCTGCGCTCGTCGGGGCGGCTGTTCTCTCGACGCTCGTCTTCCCGGCCCTTGGACTGCGCCTGCGGGGCGATCTCGAGGCGGAGCGCGCGCTCGCGGCGGCCTGGGCCGAGGAGCGCTCGGCTAGCGCGGCCGGATGACGTTGTCCGGGTCGGGCTTGTCCGCCGGGACGCCCTGGCTGTAGTCGCCGAACGGCCCGTCGCGCTTCGCCACCGCCGCACCGACCCCCTCGCGCTCAGCCAGCTCGATGAAGCCCTCCGCATCCGGGGTGTTGCGCATCAGTCCGTCCAGGACCGGTCCCAGCAGCTGCGTCGAGGCGAGGCCCATGTTCTCGTAGGCCTGGTTGACGATCAGCTTCATCGCGCTCAATTGCGAGGCGGGAATCCCCGCCAGCTGCTCTGCCCGCTCTGTCACCTCCGCCTCCAGGCGGGCGAACGGCACGGCGGCGTTGATCAGCCCGACCTCCACCGCTTCGCGACCCGACAGGGGCTTGCCCGTGAGCGCGTACTCCTTGGCCCTCGTGAGGCCCAGGCGATACAGCCACATGCCCGTCAGATAGCTGCCCCACATGCGCGAGTAGGGCGTGCCGATGCGCGCATCCTCGCTGGCGATGACCAGGTCGGCGCACAGCGCCAGGTCGCTCCCGCCGCCCACGCACCACCCGTGAACCTGGGCGATCACCGGCTTGGGGGTGCGCCACAGGCTCATGAACCTCGGCACCGCGCCCTGGCTCTGCGAGGTGGCGATGGCGAAGTCCTTGCCCGGGTCCCAGCGCCCGTCGGTGGTGAGGCTCTCATCCCAGTGGTGAAAGCCCTCGCCGAAGTCGAAGCCCGCGCAGAAGGCGCGCCCCGCTCCGCGCAGCACGATCACCTTCACATCCACGTCCGCTGTGGCGCGGTGCACCGCCGCCTCGAGCTCCTCCGGCAGCGGCGGGACGATCGTGTTCAGCCGCTCGGGCCGGTTGAGTGTGATCGTGGCAATTGCTCCAGCCGTGTCGTAGAGCAGCGTCTCGAACCCCATCTTCTCTCCTCCTGTTCAAAGGCCGGCGCAGGCAGGCGTGCCAGCCGGCGGTGCACAAACGTGGAATCAACCATCCAGAGGTCTATGATCGCGCGAAGGCCCCGGCGTGCCGGTGCGGGGGGTGGTGCAAGGGGTGAAGCGTGAGTGGAGGAGGGTGCTGTGGACGCAGCAGTCGGTGAGAAGAGGACACCCGAGGGCTCGCCCGCGGCCGCCAGGGCGGCGACGCTGGCCGAGGCCTTTCGCATAACGGCCGCCGACCGCGAGGGCGAGGTCGCGATCCGGACGAGGGAAGACGCCTTCACGATCACCTGGGGAGAGCTACGCGAGCGTGTCGACGCGCTCGCCGGCGGGCTGGCGAAGTTTGGGCTGAATCGCGGCGACACGCTCGCCCTGATGCTCTCCAACCGTCCCGAGTTCCATCTCTGCGACCTCGCGGGAATGATGCTCGGCGCGACGCCGTTCTCGATCTACAACACCTACACGCCCGAGCAGATCCGCTACCTCGTGGACGACGCCGGCGCGAGGGTGCTGATCTGCGAGCAGCAGTACCTGCCCGCCGTGCTCGAGGCGCGCAAGGATCTGCCGGAGCTCGAGCGCGTGATCGTCGTCGATGGCGATGCCCCCGAGGGGGTCCTCGCCCTGGAGCAGGTCGAGGGATCGAACCCCGACTTCGACGTCGAGGCCTCGGTCGCTCAGATCCAGCCGAGTGACGTGCTCACGCTGATCTACACGTCGGGAACGACTGGACCGCCGAAGGGCGTCCAGCTGATTCACCGCAACCTGCTTGCGGCCGTGGAGGGGCTCGATGTCCTGATCCAGTTCCCGCGTGACGGCCGCGTGATCTCCTGGCTCCCAAGCGCCCATGTGGCCGAGCGCAACGCCCACCACTACCTGCCGATCGTCTACGGCCTGCAGATCACCTGTTGCGATGACCCCCGCCAGGTGCTCTCCTACCTGCCCGAAGTGAAACCCAGCTGGTTCTTCGCCGTCCCGCGCATCTGGGAGAAGCTGAAGGCGGGGTTGGAGACGATGATCGCGGCTCAACCCGAGGAGCAGGGTCAGGCGATGCAGGCGGCGCTCGATGCGAGCGTGCGCAAGGTCCGCCTGGAGCAGGCCGGGGAGCCTGTGCCGGCCGAGCTCGCCGAGCAGGTGGCCAAGGCCGACAGCGAGATCTTCGCCGGTGTCAGGACGATGCTCGGGCTCGATCGGGTGGAGGCGATCAACGTCGGCGCTGCGCCCACCCCCGTGGAGGTGCTCGAGTTCTTCCACGCGATTGGGCTGCCTCTGGCCGAGCTGTGGGGCATGAGCGAGACCTGCGGCGCCGGCAGCGTCAACCCACCCGGGAAGATCAAGATCGGCACCGTGGGGCCGGCCGCCCCCGGCGTGCAGATCAAGCTGGACAGCGACGGCGAGGTGCTGGTGAAGTCCGAAGTCGTGATGCTCGGCTACCGCAACCTCCCCGAGAAGACCGACGAGGCGTTCACCGAGGACGGTTGGCTGCGCACGGGCGACATCGGCGTGTTCGACGACGACGGCTACCTGACGATCGTCGACCGCAAGAAGGAGCTGATCATCAGTGCGGGCGGCAAGAACATGTCGCCGGCCAACATCGAGGCTGCTGTCAAGACGTCATCGCCGCTCATCGGTCAGGCGTGCTGCATTGGCGACATGCGTCCCTACAACACGGCGCTGATCGTCCTCGACGCGGACTTCGCGCCGGCGTGGGCCACCAAGCACGGCATCGAGCAGGCGACGCTCGAGTCGCTGGCCGACGAGGAGCGCGTGCGCGCCGAGATCCAGAAGGGCGTCGACGTGGCCAACGGCAAGCTCGCACGCGTTGAACAGATCAAGAAGTTCACGATCGTTCCGGGCGACTGGCTGCCCGGAGGAGATGAGCTGACGCCCACGATGAAGCTCAAGCGCCGTCCGATCGCTGAGAAGTACTCCGAGGCGATCGAGGCGATGTACGCCGGCTGACCGGCGCCCGCTCGATTAGTCAGTGGGCCGGAGCGCTCGGCATCTGCTGTCGTTCGCGGCGAAGGCGCTCGGTCAGCGTTTCCGCTTGCCTCACCGCACGGGCGTGCGCCTGCGCGGCGGTGCTCGCCGCCACCGCCTGTCCCGCTGCGGCGCAGTAGACGATCGCTTCTAGGTTCGTTTCAAGACCCGACAGGTTGGTGACGAGCACGATCCAGCTCCGGTGGTCAGAGCTCATTTCGCTGCCGTTGAGGGTCGCAAAGCCCGTATATGCGGCACCTCCGATTGCGTGAGAGCCCGTCGGACACGTCGCTACCGAACTCGCTTCCTTGCCGTTGAGAACTTTGATGTCACCGGCCCGCGAGATCGTGATCGAGCTTAGGTTGCTCGGGCCCGCTTCGCCTCTCGGTCCCTGTGCGCCGGGCGGTCCCTGTGCGCCGCTCGGCCCGCTGGCGCCCTGCGCTCCGACGGGGCCGCGAGCGCCGTGCAGGGACCGCAGCACGCTTGGCTTGATCTGCCGGGTGCTCGTGATCAGGTAGCGCTGGGCTGCCACTGCGCTTCCCCCGAGCGCGATGAACAGGGCTAGCGCCGCGACTGCAGCCGCAGGCGATGGAAGATGTGGGTGCAACGACGATCCCCCGATTGGGCGTGGCGACGGACAGCCGCCGCTCGAGTGGGGCAAGCGTAGGATCAGGTGTCCCCTGCTGCCAAGCGAAATGGACGAACGTGGGGGAGGGAGAGAAACGAGACGGGCGTTCACCGCGCTCGTTGAGCGGCTGGTGCGAGGACGCCTGAGCGAACGGGGGCTTGCGCGCGTTGACTGACGGGAGCCGAGTCCCTAGCGTTTAGGAGGCGCAGATGGCTTAGGGGAGCGATCGGGGTGCGCACCAACGTTCAAGGAGGGACGGCGATGGGGGAGTCGAGGGACAGCATGAGAAGGATGCTTGGGAGCGTCATTGCGGCACTGGCCGTGACCGACGTCGCCTACCGGCTGTTCGTGCGCGAGTCGCTGCGTCGGGCGCTGGGGATCGAAACCAAGCACGCCTGACGGGAAGCCGTCAGTTGCCGCGTGCGAAGTCGATCAGGTCTGTGTAGTCCTCACTGGAGGAGGCCTTGATCAGCGCGGCGATGTATCGCGCGCGCTCAGAGCCGTCGATGTCGAGCTCGGCGCTGCCCCACACGAAGGGCTTTGCCTGGATCGAGCTCAAATACAGATCTGCGAGCATCCGCGTGCAGCGACCGTTGCCGTTGGTGAACGGGTGGATGCTTACCAGACGACAGTGGATGCGAGCTGCCAGCTCGTCGGAGGCAAACACGTCATGGATGTGCCAGTAGCTTGCGTCGGCGAGCAGCGGCCGCGACTGGGTAGCTATCTGAAAGGGCTCCACGCCGATGTTGGTCTCGCGCCGGCGCAGCATTCCCGCCCACTTCTACACGTCGCCGACATGCGCCGATGCAGCGCGAGCATGAAGCCATAGTCGAGAACTCCCTCCGCGCCCAGTGAACCTGCCTGGCGCTGTGCCAGCCAAGCGCCTTCGTGATGTTCTCGAACTCCACTTGGTTGAGGTCAGCCCGGGTAGCCACGAAGTCGGGAATCAGGCCCTCCAGATCCTCTTGCTCGAGCGGCGTGGACCCGCTGGGCTCGGGACCGATCGTCCCGACGTTGAAGCCCTCGAGTGGCCGATCCTCGGAAGCTCCGCTCACGGGCGCCGAGTGTGGGGCGCCTGCGGGCTGCGCCAGGCCTTTCCGCTGTCGAGCAGCTGCTGGGCATAACGGTCGATCGCCTCGTGTTGCCTGGCGTCGTCGATCTCCTGTGCCTCGAGCGCCATCGTGCGCGCGGCATAGCCGAGGAGTCCCGTGGCCGCCGAGCGGGCCTGGGCTGTTGCGGTGTGCTCCAGCGTGGAGTTGGGCACGAGGGCATAGACCAGCGTGCAGTCAAGTGCTCTAGCCACCTCAGCCAGCTTGGCGGTGGTCACGCCGCCGTGAAGCTCTGCTCGCTCGAGCTTGTCGACTGCCGAGCGCGATACGCCCAGGCGTTCGGCCAGCGTAGCCTGGCTCATCCCCAGCGCGCCACGGATCGCCCGTATCCAGCCAGAGCGGGGGCGTGCCCTGACGGGCGCGAGCTCCGCGGCCGCGAACTTGCGGTCCAGCTCACGGCGTGCCTGTGCGGCTCTCTCAGATCTCTGCATACCTATAGGTTGCCAAACAGACCGTATTTTGCAACCTATAGGTTGCAGTAAATCCACGCTTTGGCAACCTCACGCTCCGAGTTAGGACCGCACCCCCTCATCGATGAAGCTGGCGTTTGGCTTTACCAGCCGTCCCAATAAGCCGGAGAGGGGTCTCGAACCCCTGACCTCCTGTTTACAAGACAGGTGCTCTACCAGCTGAGCTACTCCGGCGCGCTCGTAGCGTAGCGCCGTCGTCAGCGACCTGAGCGCTATTCAGGCGGCAGCAGTTCAGGGTGGAACCGTTCGTAGGCGACCCGTCGCTCGATCGTGGCGATGTGCGATTGCAGGATGCGCACGAGCTGGCCGTCGACCCCGCGCCGACGTGCGCTCGGTCGCGGGTGGCGTACTTCTGCGAGCTGGCGCTCGGTGGACGCGAGCTGGCTGGCGAGGCTCGACGGCTCGGGGTTGGAGGCAAGCAGCCCCGGTGCGACTTCCTCGACCTTCGTGTGTCCATCCGCGAGCCTGATCGTGGCTGTGATCTTGCCGCGCAGGAAGTAGCCGTCGTAGACGGCGATGATCGTGTGCAACGGACCCGACGGGCGTAGCGTGCGCACGTCGGCAGGTGTGCTCAGTGTGATCGAGCTCACCTGGGGGAGGGCCACTCCGGTGATGATCGTGCGGCCCGGGGGTGTCCGTCGCTCGATGTCGGGGAGCGTGAGCGCTTGTGAGCCTTCACCGGTGGATGGAGAGGCGTAGCTGTCGGCCCGCTGGGTGTCGAATTCCACGAGTTGGCCGCGACTTGGCTCGGGGAGCGCTGAGGGCCTGGAGAGACAGGCGCTGCTCCCGCCCGTGATCTCTGCTCCCGTGCTCAGCACGCCCGTACGCTCATCGAGGGAGGCGAAGCGCCCTTCCACGATGCGACCGATCGCGGTCGAGCAGTCGCCCGTGGCGGCGAAGCCCCACGGTGCCGCGCCGTCGGGGTCGGGTGCCCGCGACTGGGGCTTCTGTGGTGCCGATCCCAGCGGGAAGCGCAGCGTGGAGTGGGGGTTGCCGCGGAGCTTTCCGTCTAGTCGGTAGACGATGTGCGGCGAGGCCGTCCAAAAGCGTCCCGGCAGGACCATCAAAAATGCGTCGTTGGCGTCGAGCGTGAGGGGCCGTGGGGGGCCCGCGCCGTAGAGGACGGCATCGCTCGCGCCGGGAGGTAGGACGCCGCTCAGGACGGTGCGGGCGGGCCGTGGAGCATAGGCGAATGGGTCGCTCAAGAAGCTTTCCCACGAGAGCATGTAGTGCATCCGGATCAGATCGCTTGCCTGGTTGCAGCGTTCCTGCCCTGTCCCCAGCGGGGGCGAGGCGGCCGACGAGTCGTCGCTCGGCTGCACGAGCCGACCGTCCCTGCGCACCCCGAGCTCCATGCAGATGAAGGGGCCGAGACCGGCTTTGATCCCCGCGACGCTGCTGTTTGGCGCTCCCCGCCAGCTGCGCACGACCCATGTCGGTCCGCCGGCCGGATCCTTCGCCTGCAGCGTTTCGCGGACGCTCGAGGCGATCGGGGTCTGGAACGGCGGGAACACTTCTCCGTGCGGTGACGGCGCCCGGTAGGGGGGAGCGGGACCTTCACTCAGGGGGGCGTTGTTGATCGAGCTCAACAGTCCGAACGAGCCCTTGTAGGTGCGGGTGGTGCCGTCGTTGAGCATGGCTGTGAGCGTCAGGGAGGCGGGATCGATGTGGCCGTCCAACACCGCGAGGAACGACCCTCCGTGTCGGTCGATGGGAACCAGCCGGGCGTTGCCAGCACCTTCCAGCGAGAGCGAGGTGACGCGTGGATCGGCGATCCCGTAGACGATCGTTCGCGCCGGGGCGTTGCCCCAGGGGAAGGGGGAGCCCTGGCCGCTGTCGGGGACGAAGCGACGCATGAGGACGAACAGCGGCTGCGATGAGAGGTGCCCGCAGACCTCGGGCGTCATCGGGCGCAAACCCAGGTTCGGCTGGGCCTGGCTCGGCTCCTGGATCGCCTGGGCACAGTCCTCGTCGGGAGACGCATTCGCCTGCAGATCCGCTTCGCTGCTGATCACCCAGGACGAGCCGCCGCCGGGGTCTTCGACCTCGTGGGCGGAAGACTGCTCGAAGGCGAGCGTCTGTGAGTGTCCACCGCGCGAGCTCACCACGATCCGCGGCCTCACCTCTTCGGGTTCGCCCCTGTAGACGGTGATGAAGCTCCCGTCGGGTCCAAGTCGCAAACGCCGCGGGGCGCCGGGACCGTAGGCGGTCACCTGCAGCGCATCTGCGCCGGCCACGCCGCTGAGCACTGTGCGTGCTTCGCCCGCCGTGCGTCCGATGAACTCGCGGGCACCCGCGAGTACGGGGCCCTTGGGCGAGTCGACGCTACAGACGTCCACGCTGCCGAGTGGAAGGGCGCGGAAGACGTGGTCCAGGCCCACGATCCCAAAGCGGTGGCCGAGCACCTGGCCCACGGCAGTGCAGATCTCGCCCTGGCGCGTGCGCGACACGCGCAGATCCCACGGTGGCGAGCCCGCAGTGGGATCTGGCGCATCGAGGCCCGCAAGACGCGCTGTGCCGGGCACCGGGACGCCGTTGGCTTGTAGATCCTGGGTGTGAGCCCGTGGCAGGGAGGACCCCTCGCGGATCAGCAGCACGGCGGCCGTGGCCACGGCGGCTATCCCGAGCGCCCCGGTCACCAGGGCCACGAGGCTCAACCGGCCCAGCAGCTCCAGCCCGCGCCGTGGCCTCGCGGGCGTCTGCGAGGCCACGCGTTCGAGCTCCTCGCCCAGTGCGCTCAGCACGCGCAGCTCGTCGCTCATGAGGACGATCCCTCCTGCGCCGGTGAGCGCGCCTCGCCGTTGAGGTCGAGGTGGGGCTCCAGGGCATCGGCCAGGCGCCGTAGACCCCGCGAGACCCTGGCCCGCGCCACCTGCTCGGAGACTCCCAGGCGCTCGGAGAGCACCACATATGAGCATTCCTCCACCACACGCAGGCGGACCGCCTCCCGCTGGTCGGCGCTCAGGCGCGAGAGCTCTCGGCTGAGGGCGGCGCGCATCTCCTCCAAGCCAGCCGCACGCTCGATCTCCGACACGTCGTCCTCGCCGACCGTCGGGACCTGCAGCCCCAATCGTTCGATCGCCCGGCGCTCGATCCGAGCACGGCGCAGGTAATGGCTCAGCTGACGCCGTGCCACGGTGAACAGCCATGCCCGCTGCTGCTCCACGCTCAGGGCGCCCAGGCGCCGCCAACGCCCGATTGCGAGCGCAAACGTCTCGGCCGTCAGCTCCAGGGCCACCTCGGCGTCCCAGGTGCGCCGCGTCAGGAAGATGAGCACCTTCTCCCCCTCGCGACGGTACAGATCGGCCAGCGCTTGCGCATCGCTCATCGCCAGAGAGTGCCCTCAGCGGCGATTTTGTGACGAACGCTCACCGTGTAACGGCGCGCTCGGGAGCGGTGTATTGAAAGCATGGACATCGGTAGCCCATCACGCCGGCAGGGCACACGGGCCGAGGCCGCGGGCGTGGACCTGGGCGCCTTCCGCGAGCGCTCGCTGAACAGGGGCGTGAACCCAATCGTCTACCGGGTGCTGCGCACGGTGCTCGTGCCCTTCTTCCTCGTCTACTTCCGTATGCAGCGCATCGGCCGCGAGCATCTGCCCGCGACGGGGCCGCTGCTGCTCGCCTCCAACCACCGCAGCTTCCTCGACCCGTTCGTGATCGGCACGATGGTGCGCCGCCCCGTCTACTACATGGCCAAGCGCGAGCTGTTCGAGAAGCGCTGGCAGGCCGCGATCCTGAACGCGCTCGGTGCCTTTCCCGTGGACCGCGGCGCCGGTGACGGGGATGCGATGGCGACCGCCCGCACGATCCTCGAACGGGGCGACTGCGTTGTGGTCTTCCCCGAGGGCACCCGCGTGCGCCCCGGGCCAGTCGGCGAACCGCGCCGTGGAGTAGGTCGCCTGGCGCTCGAGACGGGCGCGCCCGTCGCCCCGATAGCCCTGATCGGCACGGAGGACGTCCGCAGGGGCTGGCGTATCCGCCCGCGCAAGGTGCGCATCCGCGCCGGTCGGCCACTGTTGTTCCCCACCGTCAGGAGCTCCTCGCCGTCGCTGGCAATGGGCGTGACCGACCGGATCTGGGCCTGCGTGCGCCTGCAGTGGGAGTGGCTCGGCGGAGCCAAGGCACCACGCGAGCGCGCCGTCAGCGAGCGCGAGGCACGCGAGGTCTCGCGCGCCGCCTGAGGACCGAACGGTAGAGGCGGATAGGGTGCAATGAGTGGCCGAGCAAGTCTCCAAGAAGTCCAAGGCGCAGCTCGATGCGGAGTTCTCAGAGCTCTACCGGGCGCACCTGCGCGACGTGTACAGCTACTCCTACTACCGCGTGGGGGACCATCACGACGCCGAGGATCTGACCGAGCAGACGTTTCTGCAGGCCTACCGGCACTTCGAGCGCGCCCAGCGGGAATCGCATGGGCGACCGCTGCGGCCGTGGCTGATCCGCATCGCCCACAATCTCGCCGCCAACCTCTACCGCGACCGCTCGCGCAAGCCTGCCTCGCCGATCGACGAGACGACGATGCTCACCGCATTGCACACGACCGAGCAGCTGGTCGAGGGCAGGGACGAGCTCAGCCGGGTGCTCGACGGGGTGCGGATGCTGCCCGACGACCGCCGCGAGGCTTTGATCATGCGCTTTGCCCTGGGCATGGACAACCGCGAGATCGCACGGGCGATGGGGCGCTCCGACGGGGCCACCAAGGTTCTCATCCATCGCGCCATCAAGCAGCTGGAGGAGATCGTGGGCGACCGCGACGGCGCCACTGCCAGCTCCAACGGACGCGCGGCCATTGCCGGCGCCAAGGGGCAGGGCGGGGGCAGCGATGAGTGAGGCCGCGCAGAGCTTCGAGGGACTGCTGCGCGAAGCGCTCGCGCCCGTCGAGCCGCCGGCCGACCTCGCCGAGCGCCTCGAGAGCACGCTGACGAGCATCACTGCGATGGCCGCTGACGAGCTCGAGGCGTGGGAGCTCTCGGCCATGCGCGACCCGCGCAACTGGGCGCGCCCAGCGGCTGCCGTGGTAGCGGGCAGTGCTGCCGGCGCTGCGCTCGTGCTGCTCAGGGCGCGTCGGCGCACCCCCGGGCGGGGCCCAGACCTGGGCCCGATGAAGCAGACGGCCGACGGTGTGCGCGACGCCGCCGAGCGTGCCCTGCGCGACATCGGCCGCGAGACGCGCAAGCTGTTCGGCGAGCACTGAGAGCTCCGCGGCAGCGGGCCCGAGATACGCTCTCCGTCCCCGCATGGCCACCTGCTACCGCCACCCCTCCCGTGAGACCGGTGTCTCCTGCTCTAACTGCGGGCGGCCCATATGTCCAGACTGCATGACCACCACGCCCGTGGGGATGCGCTGTCCCGAGTGCTCTCAGCAGCGCACCAAGGTGGTGCGCCTGCGCGAGGCGGCCACGATTCCGCGCGTCACATATGCGCTGATCACGATCAACGTGGTCGCCTTCCTGGCCGAGGGGAACTTCTCCTTTGGCGGTCAGCCGACGAGCAAGATCTATGAAGAAGGCGCGCTCATCGGCAGCATTCACGGGTTTCCGTCGATCGGGGTGGCCCACGGTCAGTGGTGGCGGATCGTCACCGGCGGGTTCCTGCACGAGAACCTGCTTCACATCGCCTTCAACATGTACGTGCTCTACATCCTCGGCACGCAGATCGAGCCGGTTCTCGGGCGTGTCAAGTTCGCCATGATCTACGCCGTAGCGCTGTTCACGGGCTCGCTCGGTGCGTTGATCGTCTCGCCCCACGCAATAACGGTCGGCGCCTCGGGCGCTGTGTTCGGGGTCATGGCCGCGTTCGCCGTCGAGTTGCGCTCGCGCCAGATACCCGTCATGCAGGGCTGGTTTGGTGGCGTGGGTGGCCTGATCCTGATCAACCTCGTCATCAGCTTCACGCTCCCAGGGATCTCCTGGGGCGGCCATGTCGGCGGCTTGATAGGGGGAGGGCTGGCCGCTGTGATCATCCAGCTTGGCGACCGGCGGCGGGTACCGAGCTTGGCCCTGGCCGCCTGTGTCGCGATTGCGGCGCTCGCAGCAGTCGGGGCTGTGGCGGTGGCCAAGTCGAGCGAACTTGAATCCGAACCCGTGGGGGTGCAGCTTCCGGCTGGCGTCTCCGTCCCGGGGTCCTGACACCCCAGCCCGCAGGCTCAGCCGGCTGTACGCGAGGCCGTTACCGGCAAAGCCTGTGCGCCGGGTGGTGTCTCGGGCACGCGATCGGGGTGCAGGATGTGGGCGAGTAGCTCGAGGCCGTCCACGAGCCGGGGGCCGGGCCGTGAGAAGTAGGCGGAGGCGTCCACGGCCACTATGTGCCTTGCGCCCAGATTGGCCAGCTCGCCGGCATGGGAGGCCGCCTCGAGCTGTGCTCGGGGAGCGTCATAGCCACATGGCATGACAATGGCGATCTCTGGCTCGGCCGCGGCCACCGTCTCCCACGCAAGGGACTCCGACGGTTCGCCGGGGAGCCCGAGCACGTCGCTGCCACCCGCCAGCTCGATCAGCTGGGGTGTCCAGTGGCCGGCCACGAACACCGGGTCCAGCCACTCGAGGGCCACCACCCTGGGGCGTGCGGCCCCGCGCACGGCGAGCCTGATGCGATCGACACGGGCGGCCGTCGCCTGGACGAGTTCCACGCCGGGATCGCGGCGGTCGGTTGCCTGGGCGAGCGTGCGCACGTCTCCCAGCGTCTCGCCCAGCGTCTTGGGGTCGAGCGCGATCACACGCGGCTTCGAGGGGAGCTTGCGTGCGAGCTCTGCGACCTCGTCATATGAGACCGCGCATACCGGGCACAGCGCCTGGGTCACGATCAGGTCCGGCTCGAGGCCGGCCAGCGCCTCCCCGTCGAGCTCGTAGATCGCCTGACCCTCCAGCGTGCGCTCACGCACCGCCCGGTCGATCTCGGCGGCGCTCAGCCCGCCGGGCAGCACATCGCGCGTGACCCTGGGCAGCGCCAGTGCCTCCAGCGGGTAGTCGCACTCATGCGTAACCGCCACCACCTCGGGACCGGCGCCGAGCGCGAACAGCAGCTCCGTCGCGTGGGGCACAAGACTCACGATGCGCATCCCCAGAGGGTACGCCGCAGGAGGCGGAGCCACTACCCTCGTAGGCGATGAGCGTACTCAGCGAGGAGCAGATCGAGCAGCAGCTGGCGGACGTCCCGAATTGGAGACGCGCAGGAGATGCCGCGATCGTGCACGACCGCACGCTCGAGGACTTCATGGATGCCGTCGCGTTCGTCGATCGCGTGGCGGCGATTGCCGAGGAGGCCAATCACCATCCCGACATCCTGCTGCACGGCTGGAACAAGGTTCGCCTGACGCTCTCCACGCACTCCGAGGGCGCCCTCACCGATGCGGACTTCGCGCTCGCCGCCCGGATCGACAGCCTCGCCTGATCCGCTCGACACGATTCGTAGTCTGACCATCGGCCTTGCTAGGTTTGGTTGGCCTACCGCGCAATGAACGACGACGAAGATCCTCCCCGAAGTAGTGTGGCCCTGACCGGCCGGCTGCACAATGGCCATAGCGGTCTGGGTCACTGCCTGAGCAGCGGGCGGATCGCCGGTCCGGCGTGAACGGCCTCAAGCTGATCCTGGCGGCGCTGCTCGTCGCCATCAACGCCTTCTTCGTGATCGCCGAGTACGCGCTCGTGCGCTCGCGTCGCGCCCGCCTGGAAGTCATGCGCGACGAAGGCGCCAAGGGGGCGACGCTTGCGCTCGAGCAGCTGAGCAACGTCAACGAGTACATATCCGCGGTCCAGATCGGGGTCACGATGACCTCGATCGGAATCGGAGCCCTGGGCGAGCCCGCGCTGGCCGACATCCTCAAGGGCGCGCTGGGAGGTCCCCTCAGCCACGGCGTGGCCGTTGCCATCGCAGTGATCATCGCGTTCGTGATCATCGCCTCAGCCCAGCTGGTGGCCGGCGAGATGGTCCCGAAGTTCTATGCCATCGACCGCGCCGAGTCGGTGGCTCGCCGGGTGGCGCGTCCGCTGCGAGCATTCAGCGCGCTGTTTCACCCGATCATCGTCGCCCTGACGGCGGTCTCGGACAGGATCCTGCGGCTGCTCGGAGTGGACATGAGCCTCGAGCGCAGTGGCGGCTCCTCGGATGAGCTCAAGCGGCTGATCGCAGAGTCCCACGAGGGCGGGCACATCGACCCCGGCGAGGCGGGCATGCTCACGGGCGTCTTCCACCTCCACGAACAGGAGGCGCGCCAGGTGATGACGCCGATCCCGGCCGTGGTCACTATCGACTCCTCCCAAAACGTCGAGACCGCCCTGCGCCTATGCGTCTCCAGCGGCCACACGCGGCTGCTGGTCACCGAAGAGGACGACCGCGACCGCGTGCGGGGGCTCGTGCACGTCTCCGAGCTCGTGCGCCAGCTGATGCAGGACGGCGCCGACTCCTCGATCGACTCCATCGTCCACGACGCGCTGATCGTCCCCGAGACGAAGCCGCTGGACGATCTCCTCGCCGATCTGCAGCGTCAGCGCACCTCGATGGCAGTGGTCGTCGACGAGTACGGGCGTGTGGTGGGCGTGGTGACCGTGGAGGACATCATCGAGGAGGTCGTGGGCGAGATAGCCGACGAGACCGACCCGAGCACGGGGGAGATACGCAGGCTGGCAAACGGCGACTGGTTCGTGCGCGGTCACGTCGCAGTCGCGGACCTGGCGGATTACGGCCTCGACCTTCCCGTTGACAGCGACGCCTACAACTCGGTGGGCGGCTTCGTGTTCGCCGAGCTGGGGCGGCTGCCGCGGCGCGGAGACACGGTCAACGCGGACGGCTACTCGATCAGGGTGGAGTCGGTGCGTGACAACCGCATCGAGGCGGTCCGCATCCGCGAGCGCCGCCAGGTACCACGCGAGAGTCGCGACTCAGCCGCCTGACCGGGATTGGCCAGGCGGGGCGACCCGGGACCAGGGTGGGCGGGCCGTTAAACACGTCCGGCCCGCGGGGGGAGCGGACCGGATCGTGTGCACTGGGAGGAGGCGGGTGTGCGATGCGACTTGACGTCGCATGAACAAGTATCTCCCGGTTGATGAACCTGAGCTAAAAGTCAGCTCAGCTTGGATAAATGTTCGTGCGCTCAGTAGCTGTGCAGCCCGCGCCCGCTCTTGCGACCGAGCGCGCCCTCGGCGATCAGCTCGTCCACGAGGGGCGGGATGGACTCGCCGATCGTCTCGCCGATCGCCTTGGAGACGTCCAGCCCGACCAGATCGAGCAGCGCCAGCGGTCCCATGGGATGACCTGCGCCGAGCTTCATGCAGGTGTCGATGTCGCTGGGATCCATGCCCGTCTCTTCGAGCAGGCGCACGGCGTTGAAGAGGTAGGGGAAGAGCAGACGGTTGACGACGAAGCCGGGGACGTCGGGGACGACCACGGGCGTCTTCTCGAATTTCTCGCACAGCGCGAGCGCCCGTGTGCGTGTCTGCTCGCTGGCTGTGGTGGGGAAGATCAGCTCGACGAGCTTCATCTTGGTGACGGGGTTGAACACGTGCAGCCCGAGGAAGCGCTCGGGGCGCCCGCTTGCCTGGGCGAGGCTCTCGACCGACAGGGAGGAGGTTGTGCTCGCGAGGATCGCGTCCGCGTCGAGGATCGCGTTGAGCTCGCCAAGCAGCCTCGACTTGACGTCGTGGTCCTCGATCACGGCCTCCACGACGAACGTCGCCTCGGCAAGCGCCGCGGGATCGGTCACGATTTCGACGTGCTCAGGATCCACCTCTGCGCCGAGGCGGTTGAGCGTCTTCTCGACGGTCGCGCGGGCACGGTCGGCCGAGCTCTCCGAGCGGGCGAGCAGCAGTACCGGCCCATGGTGGGCCGCCGTTGCAGCCAGGCCGCAGGCGATGGCGCCGCTGCCGGCGACTGCGAGACGTTTGCTCACTGTGCTCCTTTGCTGTGGTTGGGCGGAAATTGGGTCCTGGCTGACTGACCAGTCAATCGATGAGACGCGGTACAGTAAAGCTGCAGGGTCCGGGCATGTTCTCAGAAGCGCCCCGGTCGCATTTCGATCGGGTCCCGCCCCCGGGCGGGCGACCGGTTCCCTTCCCTATTCCGTCGGGCAACAGACCGTAGGAGGACTCCTGAAATGAGGCAACCAGAGGGCCGCGAAGTAGTCATCGTGGAGGCTGTCCGCACGCCGATCGGGCGGGGGCACAAGGAGAAGGGCTACTACAAGGACACCCACCCCAACACACTGCTGGCCAAGGTCTACACCGAGGTGATCGAGCGCTCGGGCGTCGAGGCCTCAGAGGTCGAGGACGTGATCGCTGGCTGCGTGCAGCAGTTCGGCGAGCAGGGCTTCAACATCGCCCGCAACGCCTGGCTGCAGGCCGGACTGCCGATCGAGACGCCCGGCACGACCGTCGACCGCCAGTGCGGATCGGCACAGCAGGCGGTCAACTTCTCCGCCGCGCTGATCGCCGCGGGCGTGCACGACGCGATGATCGGCTCGGGCGTTGAGCACATGGGCCACCTGCCGTTCGCAGCTGGCATGAAGACCCAGGAGGACTTCGGCTACGCCTTCACGCCAGAGCTGATGGCCAAGCACAACATCGTCGGGCAGGGCCTCGGCGCGGAGATGATCGCCGACCAGTGGGAGATCTCCCGCTCAGAGCTCGACGAGCTGGCCGTGCGCTCGCACCGCCTCGCCCACCAGGCCACGGAGGAGGGCCGCTTCGAGCGCGAGATCGTGCCGATGTCAGTTGACGGCGAGACCTATGTGACCGACCAGGGCATCCGCCCCGAAACCAGCCTCGAGGCGCTCTCGCAGCTCAAGCCCGCGTTCAAGCCCGACGGCAAGATCACCGCCGGCAACGCCTCGCAGATCTCCGACGGCGCCGCCGCCGTGCTGTTGATGAGCGCTGAGAAGGCCAAGGCGCTCGGGCTGACCCCGCGCGCACGGATCGTCGACCAGACGACCGTGGGCTGTGACCCGGTGAAAATGCTCGAGGGCCCGATTCCGGCCACGCGCAAGATCCTCGAGCGCAACGGCATGAAGATCGACGACATCGACCTGTTCGAGATCAACGAGGCCTTCGCCCCCGTGGTCGCAGCATGGCGGCGCGAGCTCAGCCCGGACATGGACCGCGTGAACGTCAATGGCGGCGCCATGGCGCTCGGGCACCCGCTCGGCTCCACCGGCGCTCGTCTGATCACCACGCTGCTGCACGAGCTCGAGCGCTCCGACAAGGAGACCGGCCTCGTCACCATGTGCTGCGGCGGCGGGCTGGGTACTGGCACGCTTATTCAGCGGGTCTGAAGCGAGACACCTGGGCATTCTCCGGGGCCGGCCTGTTGGTCGGCCCCGAGCAGGCTTCGCCATTGCCATTCCCGCCCGTGCCGATGAGGAGTCATGGGAAAGCAGTGCGACCAAGACGACGATCTGCTCAGGCGCCTGATCATCGAACGCCGCTATCCCCTGACGTGGGGGGGTATAGCTTGCTGTGCCTTGGCATCGATCGCCGGTCTGGTTGCGCTCGTCGTGGGGGTGGGAGGGGACTGGGAAGTAGTGGCCGCGTTCGCGTTCGTCATGGGGCTGTACCTCGCCTTGAAAGGGCTGCTTCGCAGGGCGTGGCTGCGATTCCTCGGCACCGAAGAACCAGTTGCCGACTTCTTCCGCAGACGCCTCGGAGGCTGATCCTTCGTCTGGTCCGGTTGAGAAGCTGATCGCATGTCCTCAGCGACCCTGATGCGAGGCACCGAGCTCGCGCGTGCGATCGTCGATCGCGCCACTGAGCAGGCGGCTGCCTTCGCCGAGCGGACCGGCCGTAGGCCATGCCTGGCGACGGTGCTCGTGGGCGATGACCCCGCATCGGTCACCTACGTGAGGATGAAGCGCAACCGCTGCGCGCAGGCGGGCATCGAATCTCGCCACACGCCGCTCCCGCCGGAGACCACCACAGCCGAGCTGGTGGAGGTCATCGGGGGACTCTCATCCGACCCGCATGTGCACGGCATCCTGCTGCAGCATCCCGTGCCAAGGCAGATAGACGAGCGCGCAGCCTTCGAGGCGATCGCCCCGGGGAAGGACGTCGACGGCGTAACCATGCATTCCTTCGCCGCCATGGCCTTTGGCGAGCCGGGGTTCGTCTCGTGTACGCCCGGAGGCATCGTGCGCCTGCTCGACGCCTACCACGTCGATCCAGCCGGCAAGCACGCCGTCGTCCTCGGACGCAGCCCGATCCTGGGCAAGCCCGTCGGGATGCTCCTGCTTGCACGCGACGCCACGGTCACCTACTGTCACTCGCGCACCGCAGATCTGCCCGCGATCGTGCGCAGCGCCGACATCGTCATCGCGGCAGTGGGAAAACCCGAGTTCGTCCGAGGCGACTGGTTGAAGCCCGGCGCTGTCGTCCTGGATGCTGGATACAACCAGGGCAACGTGGGCGATGTCGCCTTCGAGGAGGCGCTCCAGCGGGCCGCCATGGTCACGCCCGTGCCCGGAGGGATGGGACCGATGACGATTGCCCTGCTACTCGAGCAGACCGTCCAGGCCGCCGCTCAGCAGATTCCCTGAGGCAGAGACGGCCGGCCGCTCAGCCGCCGCTCGGGCCGCCGCCTGTCCAGTCGACTGCAACGGCGGGAAGGGCCAGCAGCGCCGTCCAGGTGGCCGCTTCGGCAACGCCGCTGGCAGGGATGCCGTGAGCGGTCTGGAAGGCCTCGAGGTTGGTTGTCGTCTGCGAGCCGAACGTGCCCGTGGTTTCCTGGGTGGCTACTGCGCTCGCCAGGTGCTCCTGCATCCACAGCACCTGATCGCCCTTGCTGCCCTTGCTGAGTTCCGGGTAGGTCGTGTTCGGCACCACAGTCGTGAGCGGCGCCAGCGGCGCGGCAAGTGAGCTCCACCCGCTCGCGCCCGTTTCCTGCCAGTCCCAGAAGGACCAGCCCGTGGCCCCGTAGTCCACAGCCTCCTCGCGGAAGCGCAGGATTTCCGTACCCGACACGCCGCCGTAGGTCTGTCCCAGCGGGAAGATCGGGCGTCCGTATATGCGGTTGGCTATGTAGGTGTTGGCGTACACCGTGTCCACCGACACGCCGATGTCGTGCCAGTACATCTGCGGCGCGTTGTACTGCGCGCCTTCCGGCCCGAGGAAGACCGAGTAGGGAAACGTCGAGTGGTAGGAGACGTAGGGGAAGGAGGCGAGCGCCAGGGGGTAGTTGGGGCCGATCTTGGCGCGCAGGTCCTTGATGTAGGTCTGTGCTGCCGCATAGTGACCTTCATACTCGGCCTCCGCGTCGATCACCAGGCAGTCTGCACCGTTGGTCACGGCCTCCGCCCCGAGGTTCGCCTCGCCTTCGGGGTTGGTGCCGTAGACGTACTGCCACCCACACACCTTCAGCCCGGCTGCATGCAGTTCTGCCACCAGCTGCGGCGAGAACTGGCCCCAGTAGTTGGTCGATCCGTCTGAGCTCTTGACGAACACCGTGCCAACGCCCGCCGCGTGCGCCTGGGCGACGATCGAGGCGACGCTCCCGCCGTTGGATTTGCTCACATACCAGATCCACATTCCCTGCCCGTCGAAGGCCGTGCCGCTGACCGCGCCCACTGCCGCCGGCGCGGTCACAGGGGCTGCCACGATCGGTGGATGCAGCGCGTGCTTGTACAGGTAGATCGGGCCGTATGAGCTCGTGTAGCGCCCGTGGCTGAGCAGCACCATGATGTGCCCCGAGTGAGCGTTCGCGGGCACCGTCACGATCAGCCCGGCGCTCGAGGAGCGCAGGTGTGCGGCGGGAGAGACGCGGCTGATGTGTGCGCCCGGCTTCTGTGGGAAGGCCACCACCATGCCCGCCTGGAGGCCGAGGCCCTGCAGCAGCAGCGTGCCGTGAAGCGAGACCTGGTGGGGGTTGGCGCTGCACTTCGCAGTCGGCGTGCAGCTCACCCGGGTGATGCGCACCGAGGTCACGTGCAGGGAGGCCACGGTCCTGGTGGGCGTGGAGGCCTTGCTGCTCGAGCCGCCGGCCTGCGTGCCGCCCGCGCCGGCCGCTAGAACCGGTCCGGCGCCAGCCGCGAGGGCGAGCATCGCCAGCACGGTCAGTGCTGCCGCGGGACGTGTCGATCGCCTGCTGGCACTCGCCAAGATCACGAAGCTCCTTCGCCTCTGCGGCTTGCGGTCATCGAGGGGCACTTCTCCGGCCGATCGGCGGAATCCGACGTTACCGGCTATGTCCTGGCAAACGTAGAAGCGCCAGAGAAGTTGCGCTATTGCGGCTATCAGTCCCAGCGAAAGCCGACCCGCGAGGGCCTCGGCTCGAGCGGGCTGGCGGGCAGGCCGGGGGAGGGCGTGGGGAGGTTGAAGCCCGTTGGCGCCACGTCGTTGGGAGCGTCCGCGTGGAACAGCGAGGCCAGGTACTGGTTCTGCCCACGTCCCACTCCCAGCTCGAACTGGCCCCCGCCGTAGTTGCCAATGCCCCGCTCGGCGCAGTAGTCGTAGGCGTCGAGCAGGTTGCGCAGGCCCCCCAGGCGCGAAGGCTTGATGTTGACCATCCGCGGGGGGTAGGGAAGCGCTTCGATGTCCTCGATCGAGTGGATCGGTGCATCCCATGAGAAGCGCTCGCGATGGGGCTCGAGGACCGCGTCCGTCTCCTCCGTGAGCGCCGGGTCCTCGATCCAGGCCTCGGGAAAGGCCTCGGCTACGCGGCGGTAGAGGATCGGGTCGGCGGGCTGGTCCACGACCGAGCCCAGGTAGTAGCCCTTGAAGTCCACCGAGTCCACGGCCTTCGTCGCCACCAGCTCGGCGATCAGGCGCTCATCCCACGAGCTCGTGGGGTCGAGCTTGAAGCGAAGCCAGGGGTAGAGATCCAGGCGCGCACGCAGGGGATCCATCGAGGGCGGCTCACCGAGGCGCAGCGAGACCACGAAGCGCACCGGCTCGGGTTGCCGTCCGAGCGCCTCGTGCAGCGTGCTCGACGCCTGGCGCAGAGCCAGGTCGAGCGCGGCCGACTCATACGCCCAGGTTCTGTAGCGGGCAGAGACCTCGCGCTGGGGCGGCTCGGGGAACAGCTCCAGGCCGGCCACGTGCGCGCAGAAGGATTCCAACGTGAAGCTTCCCGCCAGGTCCAGGTTGGGTCCGGCTGCCTGCAGGATCTCGTGGTCGACCTCGTCGTAGGTGACGTCCTCGCCGAGCCCCTCATGTCCGCCTCCGCGCAGCCGGATGACCGTGCTCTTGCGCTCGAAGTCGCTCGAGACGGTGGCCTGCAGCGGATCGAGCGCATAGCCCTCGATCTCGACCGGGAGGTTCGCGAGCTTCGCCCATGTGCTCACGACGACGCCTCCTGCTCCAGGCGCGCCACCAGCTCGTCCAGACGCAGCTCCTCCAGCGCGCTACCCACCGCCGTGAGCTCGCTCGCGCACAGCTCGATCAGCCGCTTGCCCTCGCCCACCAGCTCCAGCGTCTCGTTGAGGCTCGCCTCCCCCGAGTCCAGGCGGCGGATGATCTCCTCCACGCGGGCCGCCGCCGCCTCGTATGTCAGCGGGACGCCTGCGGGCTCATGCGACGTCGTGTCGGCGGGATCGCTCATCGCTCGCTTACTTTCGCAGGCAGCACCCCGTCGGCGAAGCGCAGCCGCAGATCGCCCGCCTGGCGCGCATCCGCGGCTGTGGAGATGGCCCTTCCCCCGCTCGACTGCACGAGCGTGTAGCCGCGCTCGAGCGTGCGCTGGGGGTCGTGTCCGGCCAGCGCAAGCGCAAGACGCTCCAAATCGCGCGGGCGGCGCTCGCGGCAGTCCAGCAGCGAGGAGTCCACCTTGCGCGCCAACACGACCGCTCGGCGCTCCGTCAGACGGCGCTCGGCTTCCACGCGCCGGCGCGATCCGGCGCGGATCTCGCGCAGCTGCTGGTGCAGCCGCGTCTGCTGGCGCTCCAGGTGGGCGGCCGGAGCGCGCGAGAGCATCGCCAGCTGCCGTGCGCGCGAGAGGACCGCTCTGCGTCCGTGCTCGCGCAGGCGCCTCGCCGTCGCCGCCTGCTCCACGCGCGCCTTCGCGCAGTCCACGCCAACGGCCGCCTCGGCCGCATGCGTGGGTGTCGAGCAGCTGACGGCCGCCACGTCGTCGAGCAGCGTGCGGTCTGTGTGATGCCCGACGGAAGCAATCACCGGCACGCCGAGCAGAGCCACCGTGCGGCACAGCGTCTCGTCGCAGAAGCACAGCAGGTCCGCCAGCGATCCGCCCCCGCGCGCCACGATCACCACGTCGACCTGGGCAACCGCCGCCAGATCACCGAGCGCGCGCACGATCGCCGGTGCTGCATGGCGGTCCTGCACGGGCGTGAACGCCCACACCAGGCGACCGGCCCACCCGCGCCGCTCGAGCCCCGCCTGGACGTCGTCGCGCGCCTTGCCGCTCTCGCCGGTGATCACGCCGATCGTGCGCGGAAGCAGCGGCAACTCCAGCGCCCGCTGGGGCGTGAGCAGGCCCTCGGCGTCGAGCTGGCGGCGCAGACGCTCGATCCGAGCCAGCAGATCGCCCTCGCCCGCCATGCGCATGTCGAGCACCGAGAAGGAGAACGACGGCGAGGAGGTGGAGCTGCCGGGGTAGTAGTCGCAGCCGCCCGCGATCACCACCTGCATCCCCTCCGCCGGTGCGCCGCCCGCGCGCCCACACATCGTCTCCCAGTCCTGGCGCCAGGCGCTGCAGGGAATCGCCCCCGTCGCATCGCGCAACTCGAAGTACACACGCGCCCGAGCGCTGCGCAGGTTGACCAGCTCGCCCATCAGCTGCACGTGCGTGAACGAGCGCAGCCGCGCCCGTAGCGCCGCCGCATACTCGCCCACGGGGAACGGACCCGCGAGCGCGCTATCCGGGATACCTGGCTCGCTCAGTCCGGCTCGAGTGGGGGGCGTGGACACGAGCCAGAGGATAGGGACTGGACTCGACGTCGAAGCGGTGTGCCTCCTCGCTGGTGCCCGCTCCCGGGCGGGGCGGCAGTGGCCACGTTTGCGCGCGTCGTCCACTGCCGCCTCGCGGACGGGCCTACCCTTCGATGATCGCTGCCGGTGTTTTTTCGCCTTCTTTGGCTTCAATCCAGAATTCCACTTCGCCTTCGAGGGCGGCAGTTTCTTTGAAGAATTCAAGGCGTTCTGCTTTGGCGCCCGCGCATTTGAGCACGTGCGTGGTTTTTTCGACTTCCGGTTCTTTGATAGTGCAAGCCGGGCCGTGTTCGCCTTCTTCTTTACCTATTGTCGTCACGCTGCCTTTTCCTGCGATCGTGCACGTTCCGCCGCTGTTGACCAGCGTGACGGACGCGAATGCGGAGCCTGACGTCGGTAAGAATAAGACTTCTTCCGGTGACAAGGTCTTGCCCGACAGTTCATTGCTCGTGATTGCTTCTTTTTCGATCGCGCAGTGCGATGGTTTTCCAACCAGGCAGCTTTTATAGAATAAGACGAGTTTTAAGAGCCGGACGTAGTCGCCCTCCTGGTGTGATTCACCTTCGTATTGGATCACCGTGCATAAGATGTCGACGAACGGTCCTCCAAGTAACACAGTATGGCTGAATATTAGTCCTTTGAATTTGTATAATTTCCCTACGGGGACCCTTTCTTTGTTGACACACAGGAACTGGTGTCCGGTGCCGGATTTTTTCGTGCAGGCTTCGGCTGACGCCGAGGCCGAGGCCAAGCTGCTGAAGGCGACCGTGGCCACGAAAGCGCACGCCGCCAATGTGGATCTGCGCATGAACCCCTCCCATTCGAGTTATCAGGGCGACCGACTCTCGGATATGGGCAGGGCAAAATCAAGCAGCTCGCTCGCGCTCTCGGCCGCGGGTGCTGTGCATGCCGAAATTGCCCGGTGGACCGGTTTCTCCAGATTTGGAATATCGTCCCGAGAGGGAGACAGGCGGAACCGGTGAGCCGCAGGGCGGCACCGGACACAGGTCCTGGAGCAGGTTCTAAGCTACCGCCGTGGCCAAGCGCAACACGGGGCGGCACGGGCGCTCGCGCAAGCGGCGGGCGGACTCGCCAAGCACGCAGGCCCCCCGTGCCAAGAGTCGTCCCGTACAGCGCGATCCCGGCGCCTACAGGGCGCCGATGTCCGTGGGCGAGCGCCCGCAGGCCCCGTGGCATCCCCTGCCGCTGTCCGAGCTGTTGATCCTGGTCGGGGCGATCGCCACGATCATCGGCTTCAGCCGCGCCAAGTCGGGCGGGTTCTCCAGTGGCGGTCCCACGCTGATAGCGGGCCTCGTGGCCGTTGCGCTCGGAACCATCGAGGTGACCCTGCGCGAGCACCGCAGCGGCTACCGCTCGCACACGCTGATTCTCGCGCTGCTGCCCACCATCGCCTTCCACACAGTCGTGATCCTGGGGCTCGCAGCGCTGACGCGGGTTCCTCGCTGGGTGAACGTCCCGCTGCTGCTGATCGACGCGGCGCTCGCCACGTTCCTCTTCAAAGTCCTGCGCCTGCGCTTCCTCGACGCCCGCCGCGAGCGAACGTTCACCGGGCGCGGCTGAGTCAGCTCACTCTTGGGGCTGCGTGCCGGCGGCGAGGCTGAGCGAGGGCAGCGGGCGCTCGCCCTCGGCAGCGCCCTCGCCGCGCGTCTCGCCGCTGAAGCCCAGCTGCTGCAGGCGCGCGATCTCGCGCTCGCCTTCGACGCGCGCCGGATGCTCGGCAGGGAGGCCTGCGATCAGGTTGGCGATGCGGTTGCGCAGCTGCAGGGCGAAGTGGGGGGTGGAGGCGCCCATCAGCTGGCGCACGTCCTCGAGCGTAACCTCGCTGTGGTTTCGACGTGGGTCCTCTGCCTGGCTCACTCTCGCCTCGCTTATTCGCCTTGCGTGGACGGTTCCGCAGATGTCTGCCTGCTGGGGCTGATCTCGAGCACGGAGTCTATTTCGGCCTGGACGATCCCCGAGATCGCCTGCTCGTCGCCGATCAGCCAGCCGTGATTGTAAGAGCCCTCAGCCGGCCGGTAGGTGTAGCTGCTGGAGTAGGCCGGCTCGATGTCGCCCAAGTACTTGGCCAGCCCGTCGGGGATCTGCCCGGCGCTTTCGAGCAGCAGCAGCGGTCCGTACTCGCCCGTGGCCGCGAGCGGGGCCGCCGCGGGCGCATCGAGCGGCCTGGCCGCGTTGGCGAACACGAGGCCATGGCCAGGTTCTTTGATCCCCCAGCCGAACTGCCCGTCGGTGAAGCGGGCGACGGCGATCGCGTTGTCACTCGGACTCGTCTGCGCGCCGGCCGCGATGTCCACCACCGAGCCGAGGCGTCGCAGCTCTCCAAGTGCGACTTGGCTGACGGCGGCGGAGTCGATCACGTAGATCGACGGTCGGTGTAGGGACTCGAGCACGATCGCGCTGGCCGCCGGCAGGCGCGCTGCACTCACGAACACGATCGGCGTGGCACTGTCGGCCGCGAGTCCCGCAGCAGGCATCTGCAGCGCACGAGGGGCGGCCACCGGGACCACGATCACCTGATGCGGGGTGGCCGCGCCGGCGCTGTGGGCCAGCCGCTCCAGCGTGGCCGCCGTGACCGAGGCTTCGGCAGTGGGCAGCGTCTGGGTGGCGTAGCCCTTGGGCACTGGCGCAGTCGTTCCGATCCGCAGGACCTGGATCCCGCCCAGAGCAGAGGCCCCGAGCGGGTCGAGCGCTTCCAGCGCTTCGCGGCTGACCGCCGGCAGCGTGTTACCGACGCTGTAGAGGATCGGTGCGTTCAGGGGTGCGCCGGCCAGCACCGAGGCGGCGAGTGCGGCCGGCCAATCGTGCTCGTCCACCAGCACCACCAGCTGTGGGCGCGTGGCGACCGTCAGCGCCGGGTACACAGTCCGGGCGACGGCTGCAGCATCGGTGGCCGCATCGGCCCCGCCGAGACGGGTCGTGTTACGCGTGACCACGCTCACAGCGCCCTGGGCCGTAAGCGGAGCGATCTTCCGTGCCGGGCCGCCACCCGCGGCTGACCCGGCGCCGCCCTTGCCACATCCGGTCAGCAGACCGGCCCCAGCGAGCACGAGCATGGCGAGTAGCGGTGCAGGACGGGCGGCACGCATGGGCCGGGACACTAGCGATTCCCGGCATTTGCGGGGAGAACGCGGGAAATGGCTGTCAACCGGTGCAACCGTCGTTGCAGTTTGCTAGCGTGCCCACGCGAACGCCGAGTCCTTGATCAGGTGTCAAGGAACGGGGGACCCAAGTTGTTGGGGCGAATCCCGCGGTAGGACCGCGAGAAGCGCAGGCTCTTTCAGCGCTAGCCCGTCAGCTAACCCCGCAGGCCGACGAAAGAGGTTGTTGTTTTGCGGGTATCCACCCTCAGCGCGAGCTTTTGCATTTCTGCATTTCTGGCCGTCGGAGCGCCGAGCGCCCTGGCCGCCTCGACCGGCGGCGCCGTCGCCGGCTCCACCGCCACACCCACCACTGCGCCTGCGCCCACGGCGCCCACGGTCCACCTGGATCCGGTCACGGCACGCTCGCGGAGCGTCGCCTACAAGGGCCCCGTCTACGAGAAGACCGCTACCGGCGAAGTCGTCCCCTACCAGCCTCTGGCCCCCGCCCCGACGAGCGGCGCGGTTGGCGGCGCGACCGGTGGCAGCCCGGTGGGAAGCCCCGTAGGGGTAACCGCCGACACCAAGCCCGAGCTGCTCGTGCCGGGCACTATGGCCCGCTACGTGAACGGCCTGGCGGCCGCTCCGATGTCCGTGCCGGAACCCGTCCAGCAGATCATCTGGACGGCCAACCAGATCATCGGGCTCCCTTACATCTACGGCGGCGGTCACGCGTCGTTCACCTCGCCCGGCTACGACTGCTCGGGAACCGTCTCCTTCGCCCTGCACGGCGCGAACCTGCTGAGCACGCCCATGGACTCCTCCGAATTCATGGTGTGGAGCTCGCACGGCCCGGGTCGCTACGTGACCATCTTCGCCAACGGAGGCCACGCCTACATGACCGTGGCCGGGCTGCGCCTGGACACGAGCGCGGCCGATGACCCCACAGATCAGCAGGGTCCGCGCTGGCGTCCGCTGCGTCCGGCCAACGAAGGGTTCACGGTCCGCCACCCGCTCGGGCTCTGAGCGCGCTCGCGGTCGGCTACGCTTGAGGCCATGGGCCGGTGCTCGCACCGGCCGCCTTGGTGAAACGCAATAGGAGGATCAGATGGCCGGCCTTACCGGGCGCATGTCTACCGTCGTAAAGGCCAAGGTCTCCAAGCTGCTGGATCGCGCTGAAGACCCGGCCGAGACCCTGGACTACAGCTACCAGAAGCAGGTCGAACAGCTGCAGAACGTCAAGAAGGGCATCGCCGACGTGGTGACGGCCAAGAAGCGTCTGCAGATGCAGGAGAGCTCGCTGCAGCAGAGCGTGGTCAAGCTCGACACCCAGGCCCGTCAGGCGGTCGCCGCGGGCAAGGAGGATCTCGCGCGAACAGCCCTCGAACGCAAGAACGTCGCGCAGACCGAACTGCAGGGACTCGACACGCAGGTCTCCGAACTCGAAGAGCAGCAGCAGAAGCTGACCGACTCCGAGCAGAAACTGCGGGCCAAGATCGAAGCCTTCCGCACCAAGAAGGAGGTCATCAAGGCGCAGTACTCCGCCGCCGAGGCCCAGGTGCGTATCTCCGAGGCCGCCACAGGCGTGGGCGAGCAGATGGCCGACGTGGGCCTCGCCATGCAGCGTGCCGTGGACAAGACCGAAAACATGAAGGCTCGAGCCGACGCCGTATCTGAGCTCGAAGCCGCCGGCACGTTCGACGACGTCACCCAGCTCGGCTCAGGGGAAGACGACATCGACCGTCAGCTCAAGCAGCTCTCCAGCCAGCCTGCCGTCGACGATGAGCTCGCCAAGATGAAGACCGAACTCGGACAGGGGAGCACCCCCGAGGCTCCGCAGATCGCCGCCGGCGAGCCCGAGCAGGCGAGCGAGAGCGGCCAGGCATGATCGTCCGCATCTCGGGCGAGAACCAGTATCGGCTCGCCGACGAGGACTCAGCCAAGCTGAACGAGCTCGAGAACGCCGTCGTGGCAGCCGTGGAGGCCGGTCGCGAGGAGGACTACCCCTCCGCCTTCGCCGCGGTGCTCGACTACGTGCGCTCCCGCGGAGAGATCGTCGCCGACGAGGATCTCGAGGGCTCGGACGTGATCATTCCGCCCGCCGATCTCTCCTTCCAGGAGGCCGGACGCGAGTTCACGGGCGAGGGCTTGATTCCGGACTAAGAACCTCTTTCAAAATGATCGGCACGCCGGATGCGCCCCTGTACGCGGCGCTGGATCGCCACGTGCCGTCTTGCCCGTGCCACCAGCACGGGCTTCACCGGCGCGCGACGCCCAGCTTGGTCCATGATCGCTCCGGCCGCACCCTCATTTTGAAAGAGGTTCTAGATCGGGATCCCCCACAGGGGGAACCAGCGCTCGAGTTCCGGCTCGATCGGGAGCTCGGATGCCATCTGCGCCTTGATCTGCAGCTCCCGCTCGGTCGAGCGCTGCTGCTGAGAGCCGGCTTCCGGCACGAACGGGTACCAGAACCCGCGCTTGTAGTTGTAGATGAAGTAGATGTGCCGGTCGCGGGCGTCCTTGAAGGCGAACACCGCGCACAGCAGCCGCTCGCCGTGCCCCGCCGTCTCGATCGAGCTGGAGACCGCGTTGATGCCGACGGCGAGGTCTTCCACGCTCGTGGCGCCCTCGGGGTTGCTCAGGACCATCCAGCGGTAGCCGTAGCTGTCGTCCTGGCTTGCCACCTTCGTTCCACTCTCCCCGCCTGTGGCCGTGACCACCTCTTCCATTTCCTTCAGCGTCGATTCGAACTCGCTGGTGGCGAGCGCCTGGAAGACGATCGCGGCGCTGCCGGCCGGCTCGATCTGATGCTCGGACTCGAGCGTGATGTAGGCCGTCGTGATCGCGAACAGGCGGTCGGGCGCCGGGCCCTTGACCGTGTGGCGGCCCGTGAGGATGTCGCGCAGGCCCACTTCTCTATGCGGCGCTCTGGAGCTGTGACTCCAGCCGCTCGAGGGCAGCGAGGCGCTGCTCCAGCGGCGGGTGATCGGCGAAGATGTTCATCAGCGACTTCTTTGTGCGGGCAGGCAGGATGAAGAACGCGCTCATGCCTTCCGCCGCACGCAGATCCTGGCTGGGAACGCGCTCCATCGTGCCGCTGATCTTCAACAGCGCAGAGGCCAGCGCGCTCGGGCGCCCGGTCAGCACAGCCGAGCCGCGGTCGGCGGCGAACTCGCGGTAGCGCGACAGCGCGCGCAGCAGCAGGAAGGAGATCGCGTAGACCAGCACCGAAACCAGGAGCACGATCATCACGTCCTCCTCCTCATCGCGGCTGCGCCCGTATCCCCCGCCGAAGCCGCCGCCGAAGAAGAACGAGAACTGGATGATCAGCGAGGCCAGCGTGGCGAAGAAGCTCGCCAACGTCATCACCATCACATCGCGGTTGATCACATGCGTCAGCTCGTGAGCCATCACGCCCTCGAGCTCCGCCGGTGTGAGCAGGTCGAGGATCCCGCGGGTGGCACACACTGTGGTCGACTTTTGCGAGCGGCCCATCGCAAAGGCGTTGGGCATCGAGGTCTCCATCACGCAGACACGCGGCTTGGGCAGGTCGGCCTGTACGCACAGGCGCTCCACGATCCCGTGCAGCTCGGGCTCCTGCGCGGGCGAGACCTCCTTCACGCCCATCGTGCCCATCGCCAACTTGTCCGAGGCGAACAGCTGCACCAGCAGCAGCACGACCGCAACGATCACGATCAGGCCGGCGCCGGCGCCCACGGCGAACAGCACGCCCACGAACACCACATAGACGAGTCCCAGCAGGAACATCGTCAGCAGCATGCGCGCCTGCAGACCCGTGTCCTTGCCAAAGCTCGTACGTCCCTTTGCCATGGGACGATTGTCGCAGACACACCTAGCGGTGCCCTAAAGTCCCGGGCGACCCGATGCGCCCCGTCCCGAGCACATGAAGCCCGAAATCCAGCTGCTCGGCATCTCGGTCAAGACCTTCGGGGTCTGCTTCGCGCTCGGCTTCCTGGCCTGTGGGGCACTCATCGCCCGGCGGCTGCGCGAGCTCGACAAGCCTGTCGACTGGGCCTACGAGATCACCTTCGCCGCGCTGCTCGGCGGCGTGATCGGCGCTCGCGGCTACTACCTGATCCAGAACTACGACCAGGTCAAGCACGATCTCATCGGCAGCATCTTCTCGGGCTCGGGGCTCGTCTGGTACGGCGGCGCGATCGGCGGCGCGATCGGCGTGATCGCGTGGATGCGCTGGCGCAGGATGCTCGAACTGCGTGCCTTCGACATGTGCGCAACGGCCCTGGCCCTCGGCTATGCCATCGGGCGCATCGGCTGCCAGGTCTCAGGCGACGGCGACTACGGGATCCGCTCGAGCCTGCCCTGGGCCATGGGCTATCCCCACGGCACGCTGCCAACGCCGCCGGGAGTTCGCGTGCAGCCCACACCGATCTACGAGACGCTCGCCATGTGCCTGCTGGCCTATGCGCTGTGGAAGCTCCGCGACCGCGTTCGACCCGGAGTGGTGTTCGCGCTGTACCTCGTGGGCAGCGGCCTGGAGCGCTTCCTGGTGGAGTTCATCCGCCGTAACAAGGAGGTTCTGGCCGGGCTGACCGCGCCGCAGCTCGAGAGCCTCGTGCTGTGCGCGATTGGTGTGGCGTGGCTGATGGTGATGAGGCGGCGCGGAGGCGCCGGTGCTCTGCGCGCGCAGCCGGCCTGAGCAGGGCCATCCGACGAGCACGGTGCTCGGCAAGCGATAATCACCTCTCGATGGCCACCTCCACGAGTCTCTCCCAAGCCTTCCCGCTCGCAAGCCGAGTGAACGAGCAGGGACGCCTGGAGGTGGGTGGCTGCGACACGATCGAGCTGGCGGGCGAGTTCGGCACACCGGCCTACGTGGTCGCCGAGGAGGACCTGCGCGCCCGCGCCCGCGCCTTCGTGCAGGCCGGGCGCGACGCGGGCCACGAGGACTTCCACGTGGTGTTCGCCTCCAAGGCATTTCCCTGCACGGCTGTGCTCGAGCTGTTCGCGCAGGAGGGGCTGTGGTGTGACGTGGCATCCGGCGGCGAGCTGCACCTCGCGCTCGCCGCCGGCTTCGCACCGGAGCGCCTCGTGCTGCACGGCAACGCCAAGTCCGAGGCCGAGCTGCGCATGGCCCTGCGCCACGGCGTGGGGCTGATCGTGCTCGACAACTTCGACGAGATCGAGCGGATCGAGCGCCTGATCAGCGAGGGCGCCCTCGCTGACCGTGGTCCCCAGGGTGTGCTTCTGCGGGTCACGCCGGACGTGAGAGGAGAGACACACGAGAAGATCTCCACCGGTCAGGCCGACTCCAAGTTCGGCTTCTCCATGGCCGCTGCGCCCGCCGCGATCGCGCGTGTTCAGGAGGTTGAGGGGCTGGCCCTGCACGGTCTGCACGCGCACATCGGCTCGCAGCTGTTGGACGTGGAGCCGTTCCGCCGTGAGGCCGAGGGCCTCTCCGGTCTCGGCGACTTTCCCGTGTGGGACCTCGGCGGCGGCCTCGGGGTCCAGTACCTCGAGGAGCAGCCCAAACCGCCCTCCGTGGAGGAGTACGTCGGTGCCGTCATCGCCGCGGCGCACGCCAACGGCATGGCCGGGCGTCGGCTGATGATCGAGCCCGGACGCTCGCTGTGCGCCAATGCAGCCGTGACCCTCTACACGGTCGAGAGCGTCAAGCAGAACGTCTCGCGCTGGGTGGCCGTCGACGGCGGGATGTCTGACAACCTGCGTCCGATGCTCTACGGCGCGCGCTACGAGGCCCACGTCGCTGACCGCATGGGGGGGTCGACCAGCTGCGTGCTCGCGGGCAAGCACTGCGAGTCCGGTGACGTGATCGTGCGCGAGGCAATGCTCGACGATCCCCGTCCTGGCGATGTGATCGTGACGCCCGCCACCGGCGCCTATGGCTATTCGATGGCCAACAACTACAACGGCGTTCCCCGACCGCCCGTGATCTTCTGCCGCGACGGCGAGGCGCGCGTGGTGGTCAGGCGCGAGCGCTTCGAGGATCTGACTGCGCGCGATGTCCGCTGAGCAGATCGCATCGAGCGTGCCCGCCGAGGCGCCCGCCGCGCTGCGCCCTTTCACGATCGGCCTGCTCGGCCACGGGACGGTCGGCTCCGCCTTCTCGGAGCTGCTCGCCGAGCGCGCCGATGAGATCGAGCGCTTCAACGGCCGCAGGCCGGCGATCAGCGGTGTGCTGACTCGCTCGCGAGGCGACTTCGATGAGATCGTCGCCGATGCGGACCTGGTGGTCGAGGTGATGGGTGGGATCGAGCCCGCCCGCGAGTACCTGCTCACCGCGATGCGGGCCGGCAAGCACGTGGTCACGGCCAACAAGCAGCTGCTCTCCCAGCACGGCGAGGAGCTGTATGAAACGGCCCGCGCGCATGACGTGAGGTTGCGCTTCGAGGCGGCAGTGGCGGGCACCGTGCCCGTCGTTCGCGTGCTCGAGGAGTCGCTCTCAGCCACGCCCATCGAGCGCATCCACGGAATCGTAAACGGCACCACCAACTTCATCCTCAGCGAGATGGCCGCAGGGTCGAGCTATGCCGAGGCATTGGCCGAGGCTCAGCACAAGGGCTACGCCGAGGCCGACCCGAGCGACGACGTCAGTGGCCGTGACGCTGCCGCCAAGATGGCGATCCTGGCGCGCCTGGCGTTCGGCTCGCCCGTGCATCTCGACGACGTGCGCTACGAAGGGATCGAGCACCTTCACGGCAACGATCTGCAATACGCGCAGGAGCTGGGGCTGTCGCTCAAGCTGATCGGTACCGCCGAGCGCCGCTCGGGCGGCCTCTCGGTGCGGGTGTATCCCACGTTCCTGTACTCGGCGCATCCGCTGGCGAGCATCGCGGGCTCGTTCAACGCCGTGACCGTCGAGTCCGAGACCATCACCGAGATCACCCTCTCCGGGCCCGGAGCGGGCGGCCTGCAGACGGCCAGTGCGGTCCTGGGCGACGTGGTGAGCGTGATGACCGGTGGCGCCCGGCCGCCTGCTCCCCCGCTACAGCTGCCGATCGTGGAGGACGTGGAAAGCGCCTTCTACCTGCATCTCGACGTGGCCGACCACCCGGGCGTGCTTGCATCCGTCACTCGGGTGCTCGGTGATCACGAGGTGTCGATCAAGTCCGTCGTCCAGCGCGGCCTGGGCGAGCATGCACGTCTCGTCATGGTCACCCATCCGGTGCTCGAGTCGAGCATGCTCAGCGCCGTCGAGCGGGTGGCAGAGTTCGACTTCGTGCGCTCGGCGCCGCGGAGGATACGTGTGATCGAAGAGGAGTCCGCATGAGTGAGATGAGCGAGGCGAGCATCAAGGTCCCCACCGTCGAAGGCATCCCGCCCACGGGCGCTCACGTCCCGTTGATCGAGCGCTACATCGACCGTCTGCCCTTCGATCCGGGCGATCCGCTGGTGAGCCTGCAGGAGGGCTCCACGCCCTTGCTGCGCGCCCCCGTCCTCTCGGAGATCGTCGGCGCGACTGTGCGCCTCAAGCTCGAGGGCGCCAACCCCACCGGCTCGTTCAAGGACCGCGGCATGACCTGCGCTGTCTCGGCCGCGGTGCGCGACGGCGCCAAGGCCGTGATCTGCGCCTCCACGGGCAACACCGCAGCGAGCGCCGCCGCCTACGCCGCGCGCGCCGGCATCACCTGCGCGGTGATCGTGCCCGAGGGCAAGATCGCCCAGGGCAAGATGGCCCAGACGCTCGTCCACGGCGCTCGTGTGATCTCGCTGAAGGGCAACTTCGACCAGGCGCTGACGCTTGTGCGCGAGCTGACCGACGAACACCCCATCGTGCTCGTCAACTCGGTCAACGAGTTCCGGATCGAAGGGCAGAAGACGGCGGCCTTCGAGATCCACGAGGGCCTGGAAGGAGGCCTGGAAGCGCTCTGCATCCCCGTCGGCAACGCCGGCAACATCACCTCCTATTGGCGCGGCTTTCGTGAGATGGGCGCGGCGCCAAAACTGTTCGGCTTCCAGGCCGAGGGCGCCGCTCCCCTGGTCGAGGGCCGGGTGATCGAGCATCCCGAAACGGTCGCCAGCGCGATCAGGATCGGCAACCCGGTGCGCTGGGAGGACGCGATGGCCGCCTCCAGGGACTCCCGCGGCGCCATCCGCGTGGTCAGCGACGCGGAGATCCTGCACGCCTACAGGCTGCTCGCCTCAAGAGAAGGGATGTTCTGCGAGCCCGCCTCCGCGGCGTCGGTGGCGGGGCTGCTCAAGTACGGCGCCGACGGCGCCGAGTCGGTCGCCTGCGTGCTCACGGGCCGCGGGCTGAAGGACCCGGAGACGGCGATCGCCAACAACGACGGCAGGGTGATCCAATGTGTCGCCGAGCGCGCGCCGCTCGAGGAAGCGGTGCTGGGTGATCCGTAGGAGGGTCGTGCGCGTGCCAGCCTCCTCGGCCAACCTGGGGCCGGGGTTCGATTCGATGGCGGCTGCGCTCTCGCTGCATCTGGAGCTCGAAGTGGAGGAGACGGGCAGGTTCGCAGTGGAGAGCGATCTGCTCGTAGCGCATGGCCGCGAGAACCTCTGCGTGCGCGCATTCGAGCATCTGCACAGCGCCGACGGGTTCACCTTCAGGATCCGCTCCGGGATCCCGCTCTCCGGTGGGTTGGGCTCGAGCGCCGCTGCGATCGTGGCCGGCCTGATGGCGGCCGATCACCTGTTCGAGCTCGACGCCGACCTGTTCGCCCACGCCGCCACGCTCGAGGGCCACCCCGACAACGTGGCCGCCTCGCTCTACGGCGGCTTCGTGATCTGCGCCGATGGGCAGGCTGCGCGACTCGATCCGCCGACCGGCCTGGAGGCACTGGCCGTCGTCCCCGAGCAGGCCGTGCGCACCCGCGCAGCGAGAGCCGCGCTGCCGGCCGAAGTGCCGATGGAGCAAGCCGTGTTCAACCTCGCGCACGCCGCATTGCTGACGCTTGGCCTGGCGAAGGGGGATTGGGATCTGCTCGCGCGGGGGCTGCACGACAGCCTGCACGAGCAACGTCGCGCCCACCTGTTCCCGCGCTCATTCGAGCTCGCCGGCCGAGCACGCGAGCTGGGCGCCCTCGGGGCAACCATCTCGGGCGCCGGGCCCACCGTGCTCGTGTGGTGCTTCTACGAGCAGACAGGCGCCGTTGCCGAGGCGCTGGCCGCGGAGATCGAGGGCTGGGCGACGCTCGTGCGGGTGTCCTTCGAGCCCCAGGGGGCTTACGTCGGCGGGCTCTAGGTGAGCCGGCTCAGGCGCTTGCGGGCGCTGGCGAGGCCCGGCAGACGTCCGAGCATCTCGTCGGTCACGGCGATGTAGTCGCTGCCCAGGTCAGGCCGGTGGTCGAGGATCGAGCGTGCCCGCTCCGCCGACTCGGCGTAGGCGATCGAGGCGCGAATTGCCGTATTGAAGACAGCCTCCCCGAAACGCTCCTGGAGTGAGACGAGCGCCTCGCGCGAGTGCACCGTGCGCATGTCGGCCAGGTTGAGCAGCACGCCGAGCAGCTTCAGCTGAGGGTTGAGGCTGTCGCGCGCCAGCTCGACCACCTCCATCGCCTGCTCTACGCCCTGTAGCGCGAAGTACTGGGCCTCGGCCGTGATCAGGGCCTGATCGGCCGCCACCAGCGCGTTGATCGTCAGCAGGCCGAGCGAAGGCGGGCAGTCGATCAGGATCACGTCGTAGTCCTCGGCCGCCTCAGCCAGCGCCCGCTTGAGCGTCAGCTCGCGCCCCATCTTGCCGCCGAGCATCAGCTCGGCCTCGGCCAGGGCCAGGTTGGCGGGAATTATGTCCTCGTGGATCGCCTCGCTCGCCTTGGCTCGCCCCGAAAGCACCTCGGCGATCGTCGGCTCCACGTCGGTGGGCAGATCGAAGTAGTCCGACAGGTTGCCCTGAGGATCGAGATCCACCGCCAGCGTGCGCAGGCCGCAGCGACGCAGCACGTCGGTGAGGGTACGGACCGTCGTCGTCTTGCCGGTGCCGCCCTTCTGCGAGAGCACAGCGATCGTTTGCGCCATGAGCGCGATACTACGCACCCGGCGCGCGTGGAGCGCGGTGCTCGTCGCTTCGAGGCCCGGGAGCCTCAACCGGCCGTGGCCGAACCGCCGCGAGGGAGCTCGGAGGATCCCTCCGCGGTGCTCGGCTGCACGCTCAGGTAGCACAGCCGGTAGCGGCCCACGATGATCTCATCGCCGTCCTGCAGGGCCTTGCCGTCGACTCGCTCCCCGTTGACGAACACGCCGTTGAGGCTGCGATCGTCGAGCAGGCGCACGCCGTCGGGCTGGCGCACGATCAGCGCGTGGCGACGCGAAACGGTGGGGTCGTCGAAGCGCACGTCGGCGGCCAGGCTGCGGCCGATACGCGTCCACTCGCGCGTCAGTGCGACCGTTCGTAGCTCTGCGCCATCCTCGTAGCAGAGGTACTCCCCTGGTTGGGCGATCTGCTCTCTGGCATGCGCGAGCTGTGCCCCCCGGTCGGAGGCGATCGGCTCGACGAGATGCGCATCGGGGCGATGCTCGCTCCGTTGCGCAGAGATGCGCTCGGTGCTGAACAGCGGGGCGCGCGCGAAGTCCGTGCTCCCACAGCTCGGACATGCTGTGAGCTCGTCGGAGGATCCAAGCGTCAGGGTGTATCCGCAATCGCGACAGCGGAACGACCCTGTGCCCACGAAGGTACCCGAGGCGCTCGTAGTTACTGAGTTCATGCTGTGCTCCTCCCTAATCTCTCGCAGCTGCCAGGGAAATCCACTGGCTCGGGGGAACTCGTGACGATCATAACAAGGCTGTCAAACGGGACTACTGGTTCCAGTTGCCAGAATATACCTACCGCTCGCCTCGGGCCCACGCCGTCCGTAGTTACCCGCCGATCGCCCCCGTAAAACGAGCTGTTGGGTCTGTGCTTGCCAAGGCAGGAACGCATGGCCAAACGGCGAAAAACCTCACATCGTGTCCTCGGTAGTGACCCATGTCGAGCAGCTCGAGCGGGTGCTTCTGCGCCGCGGTCTCGGCGCCCTCGAGGCCGATCGCAACCGCTGCTCCGACTGTGGCCGCACTCCGCTGACGGGCGAGCAGGTGCATCTCTATGAAGGGCGCTCCCACCACGTCGTCTGTGAGCTGTGTCGACCGCGTCGCAGCGAGCTGCCCGTGACCAGCGAGATCGTGCGTCACTGCGAGCACGGCCACACCGTGCGCCTCACCGCCCGCGCGGCCTAGCGTCGGCGGAGCCCGCACACCGCGATCGGGCAGCGAGCTGAGTCGGGCAGCCGGCTAATAGACTTGCGCTCGCCGTGGATCCTGTGACCGCCTCGATCGTCATCTCCGCTCCCCGCGAGCGCGTGTTCGACTACCTCCAGGACATCGCCAACCACCCCGAGTTCACCGACCACTACCTCGTCGACTGGCACCTCACGCGGATCGACTCGGTCGGGCGCGGGGCCGGCGCCCGCTTCCGTGTCAAGGCGCCGCGCAATCGCTTCAGCTGGGCCGACGTCACCTTCGCCGAGGTGCAGCGCCCGCACCGAATCGTCGAGGTGGGGCGTACGGGTAAGAACAACCGCATCCGTACCCTGGGCGTCTACGACCTCGCGCCCGCCGAAGCGGGCTCCACTCGCGTGCGCTTCACGCTGGAGACCGTCCCCGTCACGCTCTCGGACCGCCTCCTGGAGGGCCTCGGAGCCAAGCGCTGGATGCGGCGCAACAACCGCCGTGCGCTGCATCGGCTGCGGGGGATCCTCGAGTCCTCCGGTCGTCCCGGCTCCACGGGCGAGCGGCGCGGAGCGCGTGTCACGGTCGCGGGCGGATAGACTGCCGCGTCGCATGTTCAGCCGTCCCCGCAAGCTCCCCCTCCTCGTGCTCGCCGTGCTCGCCGTGCTCGTGCTGTCCGCATGCGGCGATTCGCACTCGAAGGTCTCCACGGGCACATATGCCGGGGAGTCCGGGCAGAACGCCCCCTATCTGGACGTGGGGCCGCTCAAATACGAGGTTCAGCTCTCGCGCGAGCTCAACCCCGCAAACAGCGAGGACGCCGCCTACCTGCAGGGCCTCGGCGAATCAGAACGCAAGCTGGAACCGGGGCAGGAGTGGTTCGGCGTGTTCGTGCAGGTCTACAACGAGACCAACAACCCGCTTCCCTCGGCCAGCGAACTGACGATCACCGACACCCAGGGCAACTCCTACATCCCGATCGTCCCGAGCAAGATCAACCCCTACGCCTACCGAGCCGGGCTCGTGCCGGCCAAAGGCCAACTGCCGATCCCGGACACCACCTCGGACCTCGGTCCCAGCCAGGGGGCTCTCCTGCTCTACAAGATCCAGGTCGTCTCGCTCGACAACCGCCCGCTCGAGCTCAAGATCGTGGACCCGACGAACTCGGCCGAAACCGCCTCGGCCGAGCTCGACGTCTAGCGGCGCAGGCCCGCTTCGAGCACCTGGCGCGCGACCGGCGCGGCGGTGCTTCCGCCGGCGCCGTCTTCGACCATCAGCGCGCACACGACGATGCGCGGATCGAGCGCCGGGGCAAACGCCGCGAACCAGGCGTCGGTGTTCTTCCCTTCGCTTTCGCTGCTGCAGCCTTCTTCCTTGCTCTTTTCCTTCGTTTCTTCGCCCGTGCTCGATTCGGCCGGGGCTTTGCAGGCGCTCTTCAGTTCCGCCGTGCCCGTCTTGCCGGCCACCGTCACCCCGGGGATGGCCGCCAACTTGCCCGTGCCCTCGTTGACCACCTCGATCATCAGGTGGCGCACTGTGCGAGCGATCGACGCGCTCATGACATCTGGGTTCGGGCTCGAGCTCGACGTCGGCAGAAACGACGGCTCCGGGCGGCGGCCCCCGTCGGCGACGGTGGCGGCCACGAGCGCCATCTGCAGCGGCGTGGCGAGCACCTGGCCCTGTCCGATCGCCGTCGAGCCCACGTCCAGTTCGCCCTGGATCTCCGCGGCGGGAGGCAGCGTGCTCTCGGCCGCGCCCGGAACGCCGGTTTCGTGGTTGAAGCCGAAAGCTTCTGCAGTGTTCACGAGTCGCTTGGCGCCGAGCTTCACGCCCAGCGGCGTGAAGACAGAGTTGCACGACACCGCAAAGGCCAGTTCCAGCGAGCCGCCGCATTCCTCGCCGTTGGCGTTGCTGAGCTTCACCCCGTCGAGGGTGGCGGACGTGGCGTACGGGAAGACCGTGTGTGGGTTTGCGATGTGCGCCTCGAGGACTCCCGTGAGGGTGACCATCTTGAAGGTCGATCCCGGGGGCTGCAGGCCTTCGAGACCGATGCCCGCCACGGCCAGGATCTGACCCGTGGAAGGCTGCATCGCCACGATGCCTCCGAGCTGGCCGCCGAGCGCGCTGACGGCCGCCTGCTGGATCGAGGGGGAAACGGTCGTGCGCACGGCCGGGGCGGCGCGGGGCGCAGAATAGGCCAGCAGGCGCTGGCCGGCCAGCAGCTCGCCACCGGGGCGCCCGCGCAGACGATCGTCCAGCGCCCGCTCCAAGCCGCTGAGGCCCACGATCGCATTGGTCGGGACGCCTTCCGCTTCAAGCGCAGCACGTCGAGCGGATGGGACAGGGCCAACCGTGCCGATCACAGCGCGAGCGGCTTCGCCGAGGGGTGAGCTGCGGGTGCCTTCCGACGGGGCCACGCCGGAGGGGCTTTCCGCGAGCACGCTCCCGTCCCGGGCGAGGAGCGTCGCTCGGCGTGGCAGGCTGGTGCGACGTGTCAGCTGCTCTCCCTGGCGCAGCCCGGGAAACGTCAGCGACCGCGACCAATGCACGCGTAGGCCCGCTTCACCGGCTTCGGCGACGGGAACGACAAAGTCGAGGGACAGCGTCCCGAACAGTCGTGTCACGACGCGCACGGGCACAGTGACGGTCCCACCGGACAGTTGCGGACGACCCGTCACCTTCATGCGCGTGGCTGTCGCCGTACGCAGCGCCTGCTGGTAGGCGCTGGCGAACTCGCCGGCGGAGCTTCCCCGCTGGGAGGTGGGGTCGATGTCGGCGTACATCGCCAGGTATTCGCTGTGCGTCCAAGCCGTCACGAAGCGATCGGCGAGCTTCGATGCCGCCGAACCGCCGTGCTGGGAGCCGACGATCGCGCCCACGAGGAACGCCACGAGCGCGAGCGCGAGCACCGGACGCGCGCGTCGGAGTCGGTGGTTGGGGCTCTCAGTCAAGGAGCTTGTACAACATGGCAGGTGACACAGCTGGACTGGATCATCGTCGCGTTCGCGGTCGTACTCGCCCTGTTCGGCTTTCGGCAGGGCTTCATCGTCGGGGTGCTCTCCTTCGGTGGGTTCGCACTTGGTGCATTCATCGGAACGCGCCTGGGTCCTCTTCTGCTCCCACAAGGCTCCTCCTCGCCATATGCGCCGGCGTTTGGCTTGATCGGCGCCCTGCTCGGCGGGGCGATCCTCGCCAGCGGCCTGGAGGGCCTGGGGTTCCGTCTGCGGCGCACGTTGATCCTCCCCGGCATGAGCCTGCTCGACGGGCTGCTCGGCGCCGTGCTGGGGGCCGCGCTCGCGCTCGGCATCGTCTGGATCCTCGCCGCCGTCGCGGGCCAGACGCCGGGGCAGGAACAGCTGCGCGCCGACATTCAGCGCTCGGCGATCCTGCGCCGGCTCAACCAGGTGCTGCCGCCGTCGGGCTCGATCCTCAATGCGCTTGCGCGTCTCGATCCATTGCCCTCGATCACCGGCCCCTCACCCGACGTGGCTGCGCCTGAGCCGGCGATTGCGCGTGCCCCGGGTGTGAAGGCGGCCTCCGCGAGCGTGGTGCGCGTCGACGGCACCGCCTGTGGGCTGGCGATCGAGGGCTCGGGTTGGGTCGCCCAGCCCGACCTCGTCGTGACCAACGCCCACGTCGTCGCCGGTGAGCAGGACACCACCGTCGAGATCGGCGGACGCTCGCCCGGCCTGGTGGCGCAGCCGCTCGCCTTCGACCCCACAGACGACGTCGCCATCCTCTACGTAAGGGGGCTGGGCTTGCCGTCGCTCAGCATGGTTGGCGAACCGTCATCGGGCACCGCCGGTGCGATCCTCGGCTATCCCGAGAACGGACCGTTCAACGTGCAGCCCGGTCGCATCGGGCGCACGCAGTCCGTCATCACGCAGAACGCCTATGGGCAGGGTCCCGTGTCGCGGACGCTGACGCCGCTGCGCGGCCTGGTGCGCCCGGGCAACTCGGGTGGCGCCATGGTCGACGATGCAGGCCGCGTCCTCACCACCGTGTTCGCAGCCACGGTCGGTGGGCATCCACGTGGCGGCTACGGCGTGGCCAACGCCACCGTGCGCACGGTGCTGCGCGAAGCCGAGGCTCACGCCCGCGCCGGCGTGCAGGTGAGCACGCAGGCGTGTACCGACGGCTGAGCTTGCGCTCAGCTTCCCGCGGGTGCCGGGCGGGCCCCGCCGAGCGGTCTGGGAGATCGCTTCTTGGGTGTGCTCGTGGCGGGCTGCGACGCGGCTTTCTTTGCTCGTGCCCGTACCGCGGGAAGCTCGTCTGCTGCGGCGGGATTCGAGAGCGAGTCGATCGCTGACTGGATCGTGGCCAGACGCCTGACGAGGCCGGCACGCACGTGCTCGAGCTCGTCGACGCTCAGCAGGGCCGGGCCGATGCCGGCGCTCGTGGCGGGCGAGGTGGCGAGCAGGCCCGGGTAGGCGGCCTCCATCTCCACGAGCGTGCGCTCCAGCGCCGCGATCTGCGCGCGCAGCGCGCGGCGTTGCTCGGCGGCGGAGTCGCCGGACGCCGGGTAGGGCTCGGCCGCCACGTACAGAGCAGCCGCCACCTCGCGGGGGTCCACTCCGGTCGCGTAGGCCTCGCGCGCCGCGCCCGCGGCGATGGTCCCCACGGGTGAGGGCTTGCGGGGCGTGGTCGCGACGAACGTCCCGGTGCCCTGCTGGCTCTCGATCAGGCCCTCCTGCTCGAGCCGCTGGTAGACGGCGCGGACTGTGTTGACGTTGACGCCGCTGGCCTCGGCGAGGTCGCGGAGACCGGGCAGACGCTGCCCGGGAGCGAGCCGTCCGTCGCCGATCCGCGAGCGCAGGGACCACGCGAGCTGAATGCCGATCGGCACCTCGGCGCCCCGGTCCACCACCAGCGTCTCGAAGTCGGGGGGCGTTGGGGTGGGCGACTTATCGGGTTGCTGTTCGCTCACACCAAGCAAGGTAGCGACCATCGCACGGGATTTACAGTGTGCTGGTCAACTAGTACACTATGAGAATGGGCAGGGAGGAGCCAGGCGTCGGTCCGGTAGTACCACCCGCTGAGGGGATCAGAGCCTCGACCTCCCCTGAGGCTTTGAGCGTCCAGAGGGTCGCCGAGCGCGCCTTCCTGCCCACCAGGAGCCTGCTGGAGGAAGTGGGGGACATGGTGCTGCTCACCGGTCGCACTGTCCGTGCCGCGTTCCTCCCTCCCTATCCGTATGGGGGCGAGCTCGTCTCGCAGTTCCTGTTCGCACTGCGCCTGTGCTGGCTGCCACTGCTGCTGTCGACTGTCTCGATCAACTACGGCGCGGCGGGGTTGCAGGCCGCGAACATCCTCGCGCTGATCGGCGCGCTCGATCGGCTGGGTGGCTTCTTCGTGCTCGCCGCCGTACGTGAAATCGGGCCCTTGATCACCTCGATCGTGCTCGCCGGCGTGGCCGGCACGGCGATCACCGCGGATCTGGGTGCGCGCAAGGTGCGTGAGGAGCTCGACGCGCTGCAGGTACTGGGCGTGGACACGGTCAAGAACCTCGTGGTCCCGCGCTTCATCGCACTCATGCTCGTCACAGGGCTGTTCAACATCTACGCGATCCTGTTTGGCCTGTTCGGCGGCATGCTCGCCGAGATCGTCAGTGGCCAGCCGCTTGGGCCGTTCTGGGCGACGCTGTTCGCCAACGCCACGACCACGGACCTGTGGGGGTCGGTACTGAAGACCACGATCTTCGGGGCGATCATCGCGATCGTCTGCTGCTACAAGGGCATGACGGCCTCCGGCGGCGCCGAGGGCGTCGGGCGCGCCGTCAACCAGGCTGTCGTGACCTCGCTGCTGATGATCACCGCGTTCAACTACGTGTTCATGCAGACGCTGCTCGCGACCCACCCGAGCCTGCTGGTGATCAAGTGATGACCGGTCTGCTCGCGCTGCCGCGGGAATGGCTCGCATCGGCAGGCGACATCGGCGGGTTCATGGGCCGCGTGATGGGCGAGGTCTACGGGCTGCGCGTGCTGCGCTTCTTCGGCGAGTCGTTGCGCCAGGCTGGTCTGTTGATCGTCTCCTCCACGCTCGTGATCTGGGGCCTGGCGTTCTTCACCGGCCTGGGCACATGCGGCATCGAGGGCGCGTACTTCGCCGAGGCACAGGGCACGGGAGCGATCTCGGGGATCTTCGCCGCCTGGTGTGACCTGCGCGAGGCCGTTCCCTACGCCTTCGGCTACATGATGGCCGCCAAGGTGGGCACCGGGATCGTGGCCGAGATCGGCGCGATGCGGATAAACGACGAGATCGACGCGCTGGAGGTGATGGGCATCGACTCGGTCACCTTCCTCTGCGCCACACGTCTACTCGCGGCGTGGCTGGTGCTGCCGTTCATGTACATCTCGGCGATCGGCGTGGCCTACCTCGCCTCCTACGTGGCCGTGGTCGACCAGGTCGGCTACGTGACCTCCGGCGGATACCTGCTCGTCTTCTGGCAGTTCCAGAACCCGGGCGACGTGCTGTTCAGCCTGACCAAGGGGATGTTCATGGCCACCGCCGTGGTGCTCGTCGGCTGTTACTACGGCTACAAAGCCAGCGGAGGACCCGTGGGGGTGGGTACCGCGACGGCCAAGTCGATGGTGTTGAACATCGTGCTCGTGAACTTGATCGGGATGCTCGGAAGCCAGATCTTCTGGGGAGCGAATCCACGGGCGCCGATCGGGGGCTAGCCGCGACCGCTACGCTGACCGCCATGTCGAAGACGCTCCTAGTCGCCGAGAAGCCCTCCGTGGGGCAGGATCTCGCGCGCGTCCTGCCCGGACCCTTCAAGAAGGGGGAGGGTTTTCTCGAGGGCCCGGACCACGTGGTCACATGGGCCGTGGGTCACCTCGTACAGCTGGCCGAACCCGAAGCCTACGACGCCAAATACAAGAGCTGGCGCATGGCCGACCTGCCGATCGTGCCGAGCCGCTTCAAGCTCGAGGTTCGCGACGAGCGCTCGCGCAAGCAGATGTCGGTGGTCACCAAACAGCTCGGACGCGAGGACGTCGAGGAGGTCGTCAACGCCTGCGACGCCGGTCGTGAGGGCGAGCTGATCTTCGCCTACCTGTTCGAGAAGGCCAAAGGGAAGAAGCCCGTCAAACGGCTCTGGCTCAACTCGATGACCAACGCCGCGATGAAGAGTGCGCTTGGGTCCCTGCGCCCCGCCGAGGATTTCGCGCGCCTGGAGGAAGCCGCCCGCTCGCGCTCGGAGTCCGACTGGATCGTGGGCATGAACGCCACCCGCGCGGCGACCATCCGCCTGCGCAGCTCATTCGACGGCGCCGTCTCGCTCGGGCGTGTGCAGACGCCGACGCTGGCGATCGTGGCCAGACGCGAGGAGGAGATCAAGGCCTTCAAGCCCGAGCCCTACTGGCTCGTCGACGCCACCTTCGCCGCGGGGCCGCTGAACGGCGAGACGGGTGGCGGTGAGCGCACCTACCTCGGCCACTTCCAGGCGCCCGCGGGCAGCCCCGGCAACACCAAGGGCCCGCGCATCGGGACCGAGGAGGAGGCCCAGGCGATCGTCGAGGCCTGCGAAGGCCGCACGGGAACCATCACCAAGCTGGAGAAGAAAGAGCAGCGCGAGAAAGCGCCGATGCTCTACGACCTGACCACGCTCCAGCGCGAGGCCAACAACCGCTACGGCTTCTCGGCGCGCAGGACCCTGGCGGCCGCGCAGCGCCTCTACGAGGAGCACAAGGCGCTGACCTATCCCAGGACCAACTCGCGCTATCTGACCACCGACATGGTCGAGGAGATCAAGCCGATCGCCGAGCTCGTCGGCAAGCACTCCGAGTACACCAAGGGCGCCGACTACGTGATCGGGCTGGACGTGCTGCCGCTCGGCCGCGTGGTCAACGACGAGAAGGTCACAGACCACCACGCCATCATCCCCACCCGCTCCGAGCACAACCTCGAGAAAATGGGCTCAGACGACCGGCGCATTTACGACATGGCGGTGCGTCGCTTCCTCGCCGTCTTCCACCCCGAGGCCGTCTTCGAGAACACCCGGGTCGAGACCACGGTGGCCGTCGCCGAAGGCTCGCACCTGTTCCGCACGCGCGGGAAGCTCCTGATCGTGCCGGGCTGGCGCGGCGTCTACGACGAGGTCTCAGCAGACGACAAAGCAGCCGAAGCCGAGGCCCGCACGGGCGAGGACGAGGAGGCCACCGACCAGCAGCTGCCGCGGTTGATCGCCGACGAGGAGGTGCAGACGCGCCAGATCGAGAGCGCCCGCAAGGAAACCAAACCGCCGCGGCGCTACAGCGACGCGTCGCTACTCGGCGCGATGGAGACCGCGGGCAAGCTCGTCGACGACGACGAGCTGCGCGAGGCGATGAAGGACTCGGGCATCGGCACGCCGGCCACCCGTGCGGCGATCATCGAGCGGCTGATCACCGTCGGCTACATCGAGCGTGACGGCCGCGCCCTGGTCGCTACCGAGAAGGGCCTGAACGTGATCAGGCTGCTCAACGAGCACGCTCTGACGTCGCCTGGACTGACCGGCAACTGGGAGCAGCGACTGGGCAAGATCGAGCGCGGCGAGGACTCGCGCGAGAAGTTCATGAGCGACATCGCGGGCTTTGCCGAGGAAACCGTCAAGCAGCTCGACGAGACGCTCAAAGACGTGCGCATCCCGCGGGCGAGGCTTGGGCCGTGTCCCGTGTGCGGCCACGAGATCGTGGAGAACCGCAAGGGATACTCCTGCTGGGCCCGCGACGATCCAGGGTGTGGTTTTGTGATCTGGAAGTCGAAAGCCGGCAAGACGCTGCCGCTGGCCGTTGCCAAGGAGCTGATCAAGACCGGCTACACCGCCCAGGCGGTGACCGGCTTCCGCGGTCGCAGCGGACGTAGCTTCCGTGCTCACCTCGCCCTCCAGCAGACCGACGAGGGCAAATGGCGCGTGGAGTTCGACGAGCTGTGGGCCAAGGAGGGCGCCAAACCGCCCGAGGCCGACGGCGAGGTTGCCGCGGAGGGCACCGAGGCGGTCTCCGCCGATGCGGCCTCGCGCAGCGCCGCCTAGGCGCGCGGCGGCCAAGGCTCCAGCCGGCAGTCCGGCCTGCTCCGGCGTTGTTCCTGCCGACTCCATGGGGGCTTCCTCCTGGTGTCGGGTGTGTGCGCCAGGATGAACTAGATGCCGATCACGTTGCTCACAGGTCCCGCCAACGCGGGCAAGGCCCAGGTGGTCATGGACGCGGTGCGCGCCCATGTCGCCCGCGGCGAGGAGCCGCTGCTGGTCGTGCCCACACACGCAGACGCCGAGCATTACCTGCGCGAGCTCGCCGGCGAGGGCGCGGCCATGGGCACACGCGTGGAGCGCTTCGACGGTCTGATCGAGGAGGCCGTGCGTCGCGCGGGGATAACCGCGCCCGTGCTCGGGTCGCTCGCCCGTCGCCGGCTGCTCGCCACGATCGCGGCGGCGGACGGCGCCACGCGTGGCGCGCCCGGCTTCGTAGCCGCGATCGAGGCCCTGTTCGCCGAGCTGCGCGTGCGGCGTGTGAGCCCCACCACGCTCACCAGGGCACTCGAGGGGTGGGCCGAGCAGCACGAGGCGGGGACCTCGCGCGTCGGCATCGGAAGGCTGTTCGAGCGCTATCAGGCGGAGCTTGCGGCGATCGGCAGGATCGACGGAGAGCAGCGGGCGGTGGCGGCGTTGGACGAGCTGCGCCGCACGCCGGCTCGCTGGGGAGCCACCCCGGTGCTGTTCTACGGCTTCGACGATCTGACGCGCCTGCAGCTCGACGCGATCGAGACGCTCGGCAGGGTCGTGGGAGCGAAAGTGACCGTGTCGCTCACATATGAGCCTGGGCGGACCGCGTTTGCGGGCCGTGCGAGCACGTTCGCGGCGCTGGACCCCCTGGCCGACGAGCACCGTCGTCTCGCGGCCCGCGCCGAGTACTACGCGCCGAGCTCGCGTCGAGCGCTCAGTCACCTCGAGCGCACGCTGTTCGAGTCGGAGGCGAGCCGCGAGGATTCAGCCGGCGCCTTGCGTCTGCTCGAGGGCGGCGGTGAGCGGGCCGAGTTGGAGCTGGTGGCGCGCGAGATCTCACGTCTGCTCGGTGAGGGCCTGCCCGCGGAGGAGATCGCCGTCGTGGTGAGATCATCGCCGGCCGGCGCCGATCTGCTCGAGGAGGTGTTCCTCGCCGCGGGGATCCCCTATGCGCTTCAGCGGCGCAGGCGATTCGGCGACACCTCCGTAGGACGGGCGTTGATCGGCCTATTGCGTTGCGTGGGCGAGGCGCCGGAGGGTGAGCTGGGCGACCTGCTCGCCTGGCTGCGTGCGCCGGGTTTGATCGAGCGCGATGAGCTCGTCGATCGCCTCGAGCTGATCGCGAGGCGCACCGGCGTCGTGAGCGCCGAGCGGGCCAGGACGATCTGGGAGGAGCGCAACTGGCCGCTGGAGACGCTGGAGGAGCTGCTGGACTCCTCTAGGCGCGGACCGGGAGCGTTGATCGACCGCGCGATGCGGGAGCTGGTCCGGATCTTCGCCGCGCCGCGGCGCAGGAGCGCGAGCGTGCTCGAGGCCGAGGACGTCGAAGAGGCGCACGCGTTCGCAGCTGGACGACGGGCGCTGGCGGAGCTGCGCGAGCTGGCCCGCCTGGCACCCGAGCTCGCCCCCGAGAGCGCTCAGGACCTGGCGCAGGAGCTCGCCGGACTGGAGTTCGTCGGTGGCGAGCGCCCGGCGCCAGGTCTGGTGGCCGTGCTCGATCCGCTCGGGTTGCGTGCCCGCCGCGTCAGGGCCCTGTTCCTGTGCGGACTGCAGGAGGGCGTGTTTCCCGCGCGTGGGCGCTCGCAGCCGCTGCTGGCGGAGGAGGAGCGTCGGGAGCTGGCCGAGGTGAGCGGGCTGCGCCTGGGTGAGCACGAAGACGTGCTGGCCGCCGAGCGCTACCTGCTCTACGCGGCCGTGTCCCGTCCTGAGGAGCTGCTCGTGCTCAGCTGGCACGTGAGCGACGACGACGGCGAGCCCACCGCGCGCTCGCTGTTCGTGGAGGACGTGTGCGACCTGTTCGAGGAGCGGCTGCTGGAGGCGCCCGAGCGCCGGCCGCTGGGTGCCGTCGACTGGCTCGGGGTGGGTCATCCCGAGACACCAGAGGCACCCACGACCCTGCGCCACGAGCGCGTGCTCGGGGAGCTCCGCGACCACGTCTGGTCGGCCTCCTCGTTTGAGACCTGGATCGGGTGTCCCGTGCGCTGGTTCGTCGAGCGGCTGCTGCGCCCCGGGGCGATCGAGCCCGACGGGGAGCCACTGGCACGGGGTGGTCTCGCGCACGCCGTGCTCAAGGACACGCTCGAGGCGCTCAGGCGCGAGACCGGCTCGGCTCGCATAAGGCCGGCCACGCTTGCCACGGCGCGGGTGCTGCTCGAGCGAGCGTTCGTCGAGAACGAAGCAGAGTTCCCGCTGTCCGTCGCTCCCGAGCGTCGTCCTGGAGCGCTGCGGCGGTTGCGCTCGGACCTCGGGCGCTACCTCGAGCATGCGGCCGAATCCGACAGTGAGCTGGAGCCGAGCGCGCTGGAGCTCGGATTTGGGTTCGCTGCCGGTGACCAACGGGGCCCCGCGAGCACGCTCGCTGCGTTCGAGCTCGGAGGGGGCGTGCGGATGCGCGGCAGGATCGACCGGGTGGACGTCAGCGAGACGGGCGAGGCAGTCGTCTACGACTACAAGGCGCGGGTGGCCCCGCCGGCGGCCAAGTGGATCGGCGAGGGCAACCTGCAGGTCGCCCTCTACATGCGCGCGGTGGAGGACCTGCTCGGTGTGTCGGCTGCAGGAGGCTTCTACCAGCCGCTGTCCGGGCCGGACCTGCGCGCCCGGGGTCTGCTCGACGGCGACGGCTCGGTGGAGCTCGAATGCGTGAGGGGCGACGTGCGCGAGCACGACGAGGTGCGCGAGCTACTCGACGAAGCGCTCGCCGGCGCGCGTGGAGCGGCAGCGCAGGCCGCCGTAGGAGCGCTCGAGGCACGACCTCACAGCTGTGCCTACAACGGCGGCTGCATGTACCCCACGATCTGCCGCTGCGAGCCATGAGGAGCGTCTCACCGTCACGGGATCCGCTCGCCAGGCGACTGACCGACGAGCAGGAGCATCCAGTCACGCGCCGCAGCGAGCCGCTACTGCTGTCGGCGGGCGCAGGCAGCGGCAAGACCTCAGTGCTCGTCGAGCGCTTCGTGAGAGCCGTCCGCGAGGATGAAATAGCGCCCGCGAAGATCCTCGCCATCACCTTCACCGACAGGGCCGCGGGTGAGCTGCGCGAGCGCGTGCGGGCACGCTTCCTGGAGCTGGGAGAACGCGAGGCCGCACGTGACACCGAGGCCGCGTTCGTAGGCACCTTCCACGGCTTCTGTTCACGCGTGCTGCGCTCCCACCCGCTGCTCGCCGAGCTAGATCCAGACTTCGCGATTCTCGAGGAGGGGATGGCGGCGCGCCTGCGCGAGCGGGCCTTCGGGGTGGCACTGCGCGTATTTCTGGAGCGGGAGCGCCCCGAGCAGGCGGTGGATTTGATCGCCGCCTACGGGGTGGATCGCGTTCGCACGATGATCGCCTCGGTGCACGCGCAGCTGCGCAGCTGCGGACAGCGCTTCCCGAGGCTGCCCGCGCCACAGCTCCAGGGAGAGGAGCGCCAGGACCTCGAAGCGGCAGCGGCCTGTCGGTTGCTGGACGAGCTGCTGGCCGGATTCACCGACGCCTACGAGCAGCTCAAGCGCGATCGGGCCGCGGTGGACTTCGATGACCTCGAGCTGCGTGCGCGGGATCTGCTGCACGAGCATCGCAGCGTTAGAGAGTCCTGGTCGCAGCGCTTCGAGCTGCTGATGGTGGACGAGTTCCAGGACACCAACCCCCGCCAGCTCGCCATCCTCGAGGCGCTCGAGCGCGAGAACCTCTTCACGGTGGGGGATGAGCTCCAGTCGATCTACGGTTTCAGACACGCCGACGTCGAGCTGTTTCGCACCCGCCGCACGGAGCTCGAGTCCCGGGGCGGGAGCCTCGCGCTCACCCGCAACTTTCGCAGCCGCGCAGGCCTGATCGACGTCGTCAACGCCGTCTTCCAGCAGCGCTTCGCCGAGTTCACGCCGCTACATGCCGGCCGTGAGGCGACACAGGCGGATGGGGGGGAGGCGCCGGCCGGTGGGGCCGCCGGGATTGAGCGGCCGCTCACAGAGCTGCTGCTGAGCGACCGCGGTGGCTGGGAGGAGGACGATCAGAGCTCGCTGGCGCTCGCGGCCGGTCTCCCGGCTGCGCCACGCTGGCGCCAGGCCGAGGCCCGCGTGCTCGCCCGGCGTGTGGCCGAGCTCGTCCACAGCGGGGAGGTGAACGGCGGCGATGTGGTCGTGCTGTTGCGTGCGCTCGGCGACCTGGACGTTTACGAGCGGGCTCTGCAGCAGGCAGGCCTGCGCACGCTGGCCGCGGTGGGCGCGTTCTGGGAGCACCAGCAGGTTGCTGACCTCCTGGCATACCTGCGTACGCTCGCCAACCCGCTGGATGAGCTGGCTCTTTACTCCACCCTTGCCTCGCCGCTCGCCGGGGTCTCGCGCGACGGCCTGGCGCTGCTCGCCCTGGCAGCCAGACAGAGCGGGCGCCCTGTCTGGGAGATAGCCCAGACGGCGAGCGCCGAGCCGCTGGAGGAGCTTGCAGCGGGCGACCGCGACGTCATGGTCAGCGTCTGTGCGCACCTGCGCGAGGAGCGCGTGCACTGCTCGCGGCGGACGGTCTCTGAGCTGATCGAGCGCGCCATCGAGCACAGCGGCTACGCCGCTCACGCACTCCGGCTCGAGTGGGGCGAGCGCCGACTGGCCAACGTCCACAAGCTGCTGCGCCTGGCGCGCCGCTTCGAGGCGAGCGAAGGGCGCGACCTGCGAGCCTTCCTCGACCACGTCGATCACCTGATCGGCGCGAGCACGGCGGGCGAGTCCGACGCCCCCGTCGACGGCGTGGAGCCGGATGCCGTCCGCCTGATGAGCATCCATGGGGCCAAGGGCCTCGAGTTCCCCGTCGTGTGCGTGGCCGACCTCGGACGAGCGCAGAACAACCGCCTGGCGGACCTGCTCGTGGACGGTCCGCGCATCGGGCTGCAGCTGGTGCGCCTGGATGGGGGGAAGGGGACTCCCGCCCTCGACTACGGGCAGCTGGCCGAAGAACGAAGGCGCTCCGAAGCCGAAGAGGAGGACCGCATCCTGTACGTGGCCATGACCAGGGCGCGCGAGCGCCTGCTGTTGAGCGCCTCGGTCGACTTCCAGCGCTGGCCCGAGGCAAGGCAGGGCGCCACCACGATCTCGTGGTTGGGACCGGCGATCTGGCCCGAGCTAGCACTGCTCGCACAGGCGGCTCCCACCGATGCGCAGGAGCTGCCCGTTGGCCAGGCAGCCACGCCGGTGCGCGTCCACTTCAACACTCGCGGGACGATCGCACTCGCCATGCGCAGGGATCTGCCTTCGCCACCCCCGCGGGGTATGGACTCCAGGGAGGCGCCACACGATCCGCACCCGAGGAGCGAGATGGTCCCCGCCGCCGCGTCGCCCCCGCTCGTGAAGCCCTCTGCCAAGCGCATCGCCACGCTCAGCTACAGCTCGCTGAGTGAGCTAGAGCGCTGCGGGTACCGCTACTACCTGGAACGCGTGCTCGGACTGGGCGAGGATCGAGGAGCGGCCCGCTCCCTTGGAGGGGATCGCGGTCTCGCCGCGCGTGCCAGGGGGATTCTCGTTCACCGCCTGCTGGAGTCTCTCGACTTCGCTCGCCCGAGCCTGCCCGCCGCCGAGCAGGTGAGCGGGCTGGCACGGGAGCTGGGGATGAGCCTCGCGAGCGGCGAGAGCGCGCAGATCGCCGGGCTGCTCGGTGCCGCCGCGAGCTCCACGCTCGCCCAAAGGTGCGCGGCGGCCACCGAGACCCGTCGCGAGTATCCGTTCGCTTTCTCGCTCGGCGCGGGAGAGCCGCTGGTCACGGGCGTCATCGACGTTCACGCCCGCGAGCACAGCGGTGGCGTGCTCGTGCTCGACTACAAGAGCGACCGTGTCGAGCCCGAGACCGACCTGCAGGCGCTGGTGGAGCGACACTACGGCGTCCAGCGGCTGCTCTACGCACTGGCGGTCCTGCGCGAGGGTGCTCCGAGCGTTGAGGTGGTCCACTGGTTCCTCGAGCGTCCCGAGGACTGGGTCACCGTCAGCTACGAGGCCGCCGAGCGGGCGGAGCTCGAGAATCGCCTGGCGCAGCGGCTTGCGGTCGCGCTGCAGCGAGGCTTCGCTGTCTCCCCACAGCCACATCGCGGCCTCTGCTTGACCTGTCCCGGTCGAGCGAGCCTCTGCTCGTGGGGCGAGGAGACGATGCGCGAGCTGCCACCGGACGGAGAAGCACCGCCCCAGGGCGCCTGAGCGATCCCGCGGGCCCGAAATCCGACCCTGAAGAGTTTGCGCAGCGGGCGGTTTTCTCGGCCTTTTCGCTGCTACGCTTTCTGGCTCCGCCTCAGGTGCCCGCCTGCCTGCGCGACGGTGGGTATGCCCGCGAAGGGGTGTGTCCACCCTCTGCGCGGGACGCACCGCCCCAAGGGAGCACTTCTATGAATCCGCACATCATGCAGCCGCCAAAGGCCGTCGGACTCTACGACCCTCGCTTCGAGCACGACGCCTGTGGTGTGGGGATGGTTGCGCGCTTGGACAACCAGCCGACCCACGAGGTGGTCTCGCGCGCGATCACCGCCCTGGAGAACCTCGAGCACCGTGGAGCCAGCGGCGCCGACCCGCGAACCGGCGACGGGGCCGGGATCCTCATGCAAATGCCCGACGAGCTGCTGCGAGCGGTCGTCGACTTCGAGCTGCCGCCGCAGGGCGCCTACGGGGTGCTGATGTGCTTCCTGCCCACCGACGCGGAGGCTCGGGGGCGGCTGGAGGCGCTGATGGAGCGGACCGTGGGCGAGCTCGGGCAGCACGTGCTGGGCTGGCGCGAGGTGCCGATCGACGCCCAGGAGACGGGGGAGGTCGCCGGAGCCTGTCGTCCTGTCATCCGCCAGATGTTCGTCGGGGCCGGCACAGCCGAGCAGGCCGACCAAGACGCCTTCGAGCGCAAGCTTTACGTGATCCGCAGAGTCTGCGAGCTGAACGCAGAGGACCCGGGGCTGTACGTGTCGTCGAGCTCGTCGCGAACGATCAACTACAAGGGCATGCTGATCAGCTTCCAGCTGGCGGCCTTCTACAAGGACCTACGCGACGAGCGCACCAAGAGCGCCCTGGCGCTCGTGCACTCGCGCTTCTCCACCAACACCTTCCCGAGCTGGGAGCTCGCCCACCCATATCGGGTGATCTGCCACAACGGCGAGATCAACACGGTGATGGGCAACGTCAACTGGATGCGCGCCCGCGAGAGCGAGCTCTCGAGCGAGCTGTTCGGCGATGACCTCGAGCGGATCCTGCCGGTCGTGAGCCCCGGCAACTCCGACTCGGCGACCTTCGACAACGTCCTCGAGCTACTGATGCTCGGCGGACGCTCGCTGCCCCACGCGGCGATGATGATGATCCCCGAGGCCTATCGCGACCGCGAGGACCTACCCGAGTACCTGAAGGGCTTCTACGCCTTCCACTCCTGTCTGATGGAGCCCTGGGACGGCCCCGCCTCGGTGGCGTTCACCGACGGGCGCGTCGTCGGCGCGACACTCGACCGCAACGGCCTGCGCCCAGGCCGCTGGGTGGAGACGACCGACGGGCACGTGGTACTCGGCTCGGAGATCGGGCTGCTCGACATCCCGCCCGAGCAGGTGCGCCGGCTCGGACGCCTGCAGCCCGGCAAGCTGTTCCTCGTCGATCTCGAGCAGGGCCGCATCGTCGAGGACGAGGAGGTCAAGCGCGAGGTCGCCACCCGCCACCCCTACGGCGAGTGGTTCGCCCGCAACGCCGTGCCCTTCGGCGATCTGCCGCCCTCCAGCGAAGTGACCCTCTCCGACCAGCCGATGCGCTTGCGCCAGCGCGCCTTCGGCTACTCCCAGGAGGACCTGCGCGTGCTGCTCGCACCGATGGCGATCGACGGAGCGGAGCCGACGGGCTCGATGGGCAACGACGTCTCCCTGGCCGTGCTCTCCGACCAGGCGCCGCCGCTGTTCTCCTACTTCAAGCAGCTGTTCGCTCAGGTGACCAACCCGCCGATCGACCCGATCCGCGAGGAAATCGTGATGAGCCTGGCCACGAGCCTGGGCAACGAGCGCAACCTGTTCGAGGAAACGCCTGAGCACGCGCACAAGCTGCTGCTCGAACAGCCGATCCTGCTCAACCGCGAGCTCGAGACCCTGCGCCACGTCGACCACGAGGTCTATGCGGCGCGCACGATCGACATCACCTGGCCGATCGCCGAGGGTCCCGCTGGGATGGACGCGGCGATCGAGCGCATCTGCCGTCAGGCGCGCGAGGCGATCGCCGAGGGGATCAACATCATCATCCTGTCCGACAGGCTGCTCGGTCCCCGCAAAGCCCCGATCCCGTCGCTGCTGGCCGTGGCGGCCGTCCACCACCACCTCGTCCTGCAGGGAACGCGGCTGCGCGCCGGCATCATCCTCGAGTCGGGGGAGCCACGCGAGGTCCATCACTTCGCAACCCTGATCGGCTACGGGGTGAGCGCGATCAACCCCTACCTGCTGCTCGAGTCGCTCGACGAAATGGTCTTCGAAGGGCGGATCGTGCGCAAAGGCGCAGACGGCAGCGAGGAGCGCATCAGTCCCGAGCAGGCGGCTCAGAACGTCGTCAAAGCAATCGGCAAAGGACTGCTGAAGACGATCTCCAAGATGGGCATCTCTACGATCCAGTCCTATCGCGCCGCGCAGATCTTCGAGGCCGTCGGCCTCGACCGCGAGCTGATCGACACCCACTTCACCGGCACCGCCTCGCGCGTCGGGGGGGTCAGCCAGGAGATCCTGGCTATCGAGGCGCTCGAGCGCCACGCCCGGGCCTACCCTGTTCCCCACGATCAGATCTTGCCCGTGGGCGGCATCTACTCGTGGCGTCGCGACGGCGAGCACCACATGTGGAACCCGGAGACGATCGCCCTCGTGCAGCACGCCGTGCGCGCGGCCAACGGCGACGTCGCCGCGGCGCTCGAGGGCGACGCGCAGGCGCACGAGGTGGTGCGCGAGAGCCCGGCCTTCGAGAAGTACCGCGAGTACGCGCGCACGATCAACGAGGACGCGGCCCGCAAAGCCACGCTGCGCGGCCTGCTGCAGATCGGTAACGCCGCCGGTTCCGCCATCCCACTCGAGGAGGTCGAGCCCGCAAGCGAGATCGTCAAGCGCTTCTGCACCGGCGCCATGAGCCTCGGATCGATCTCGCGCGAGGCCCACGAGACGCTTGCAATCGCCATGAATCGCCTCGGCGGGCGCTCCAACACTGGCGAGGGGGGCGAGGACCCGTCGCGCTTCCTGCCCGACGCCAACGGCGACCGCCGCCGCTCCGCCATCAAGCAGGTCGCCTCGGGGCGCTTCGGCGTGACGATCCACTACCTCGTCAACGCGGACGAGCTGCAGATCAAGATGGCCCAGGGCGCCAAGCCCGGCGAGGGCGGCCAGCTCCCCGGCCACAAGGTCGACGAGTACATCGGCTCGATCCGCCACACCACGCCCGGTGTCGGCTTGATCTCGCCGCCGCCACACCACGACATCTACTCGATCGAGGACCTCAAGCAGCTGATCTACGACCTGCGCTGCGCCAACCCCAAAGCACAGGTATCGGTCAAGCTCGTATCCGAGGTCGGCGTCGGCACAGTCGCAGCCGGAGTCTCCAAGGCCAACGCCGACCGCGTCCTGATCGCCGGACACGACGGCGGAACGGGTGCCTCGCCGCTGTCCTCGATCCAAGGGGCAGGCGTCCCCTGGGAGATCGGCCTCGCCGAGACCCAGCAGACGCTGCTGCTCAACGACCTGCGCTCGCGCATCATCGTGCAGACCGACGGCCAGCTGAAGACCGGACGCGACGTGGTCATCGCGGCGATGCTCGGTGCCGATGAGATGGGCTTCTCGACCGCCCCGCTGATCGCCACCGGCTGCATCATGATGCGCGCCTGTCACCTCAACACCTGCCCCGTGGGGATCGCCACGCAGGACCCCGAGCTGCGCAAGCGCTTCAAGGGCACGCCCGAGCACGTGGTCAACTTCTTCTTCTTCGTGGCCGAGGAGGTGCGCGAGATCCTCGCCTCGATCGGACTGCGCACCCTCGACGAGGCCACCGGCCGGGTCGACTTGCTCGGCGCCGCCGAGGCGATCGACCACTGGAAGGCCCGTGGAGTCGACCTCACCCACCTGCTCACCCACATCGAGCTGCCCGAGGACGCACCGCGGCGGCGCGTAGAAGCACCGCCCGAGGTGCTCGAGGACGCGCTCGACTGGGAGCTCGTGGAGAGCTCACAGCTGGCGCTCGAACGGCGCGAGCCGGTCAGCCTGTCGCGTCAGATCCGCAACCGCAACCGCTGCGTCGGGGGCATTCTCTCCAGCCACATCGCCGAGCGCTGTGGAGCCGGCGGCCTGGCGGAGGACTCGATCGTCGTCGACTTCGAGGGCTCGGCTGGACAGAGCTTTGGTGGCTGGCTGGCCCCGGGGGTCACGTTCATGCTTCGCGGCGACGCCAACGACTACGCCGGAAAGGGGCTCTCCGGTGGCGTCTTCGCAGTCCGCCCGCGGGAGGGCATGGGCGGCCACTTCAAAGCCGAGGACAACGTGATCGTGGGCAACACCGTGCTCTACGGCGCAACGGCTGGACGCGCCTTCTTCAGAGGTCTCGCCGGCGAGCGCTTCGCCGTGCGCAACTCGGGCGCCTGGACGGTCGTCGAGGGCGTCGGCGATCACGGCTGCGAGTACATGACAGGTGGGCGCGTGGTCGTGCTCGGCCCCACAGGCCGGAACTTCGCGGCCGGGATGAGCGGCGGCGTGGCTTATGTGCTCGACGAGGAGGGCGCCTTCGCCAAGCGCTGCAACATGGGCCTGGTCGGCTTCGATGAGATATCGGCCGCCGATGCGCTCGAGCTGCGGGCGATGGTCGAGGAGCACCTCGCTCGCACCGACTCGCCGGTGGCCGAGCGCGTGCTGGCCGAGTGGGACGAACTGCTCGGCCGCGGCGCATTCGTGAAGGTGATGCCCCACGACTACAAGCGCGTGTTGCGCGAACGGGCCGAGGTGCAGGAGCTCGCCCAGAGCGCCGCGGCCAACGGCGGCTCCGCCACCCGGCGACCGCTCGACCCCGTCGGAGAGGCAGGCGGCTGATGGGCAAGTTGGGGGGCTTCCTACAGATCGAGCGACACGGGATTCCGCAGCGCGACCCGGCCGAGCGGATCCACGACTACCGCGAGTTCCAGCTGCAGCGCCCCGTGGAGGAGTTGCGGGAGCAGGGCGCGCGCTGCATGGACTGCGGCGTGCCCTTCTGCCACAACGGTTGCCCGCTGGGCAACCTGATTCCCGACTGGAACGACCTCGTCTACCGCGACCGCTTCCAGGACGCGATAGCACAGCTGCACGCCACCAACAACTTCCCCGAGTTCACCGGTCGGCTGTGCCCCGCGCCCTGCGAGGCGGCGTGCGTGCTGGAGATCCGCGAGGGGGAAGCGGTCACGATCAAACAGGTCGAGAACGCGATCATCAACCGTGCCTGGGACGAGGGCTGGGTGGTGCCGCAGCCCCCGCACCCACGCCGCGAGACGGGGCAGGCGGTGGCGGTGGTCGGCTCTGGGCCCGCGGGGATGGCAGCGGCCCAGCAGCTGCGCAGGGCCGGTCACGACGTGACACTGTTCGAGCGCGACGAGTCCATCGGCGGCCTCGTGCGCTTCGGGGTGCCGGACTTCAAGATCGAGAAGACAGTTGTGCAGCGCCGCGCCGAGCAGCTGATCGCAGAGGGCGTGGAGGTGCGCTGCGGCGTGGAGGTCGGCAGCGACGTCACGGTGGAGGAGCTGCGCGAGCGCTTCGACGCGGTCGTGCTGGCCACGGGGTCGCGGGTTCCCCGTGACCTGGATGTCCCCGGGCGCGGACTCGACGGCGTTCACTTCGCGATGGAGTACCTCTACCAGCGAAACCGTTGGGTCGCCCGCGAGCTCGGACCCGAGCCCACGACCGCGCAACCGGGCGTCGAGAAAGTGATCAGCGCCAAGGACAAGGACGTCGTGGTCATCGGCGGCGGCGACACCGGCGCAGACTGTGTCGGCAACTCGCTGCGCGAGGGCGCCCGCTCGGTGGTGCAGCTGGAGCTCCTGTCCGAGCCCCCGGCGCACCGCCCCGACGATCGCACGCCATGGCCCGAGTGGCCGCTGAAGTACCGCCTCAGCTACGCCATGGAGGAGGCCAAGAACCTGGGCCTGGGCGAGCAGGACTACTCGGTCACGACCACCAGCTTCGCCGACGACGGCAGCGGCCGCCTGGCGGGCCTGAACATCGCCCACGCACAGCCCCAGCCGCCGTTCGCGCCGATACCTGGGACCGACCGTGAGCTCCCCGCGCAGCTGGTGCTGCTGGCCATGGGCTTCCTGCACCCCGAGCAGCAGCTACTCGACCAGATCGGCGTGGAGAAGGATCAGCGTGGGAACATCAAGGCGGTAAAGCCATACACGAGCTCTGTCGAGGGCGTGTTCGCGGCCGGCGACGCCCGCCGCGGGCAGTCGCTGATCGTGTGGGCGATCAACGAGGGTCGCCAGTGCGCGCGCATGGTCGATCGCTACCTCGCAGGCAAGCGCAACGGCGCCGAGGGACCAACCGACGAGGGACTGGCCGGCCACGCCGACGCCGACAGTGGGCCCGAGGGCCCTCCCAACCACGTGGGGCCCGGCATCGGCGCAAGCTAGTCTTGCTCGTGTGAGCGAGCGGGCGCACGAGCACGGAATCCAGGGTAACGGCGGGAGCGCCGCGCCGCGGGTCTGCCTGATCGGTGCGGGTTCCTCCGGCATCGCGGCCGCCAAGGCGCTCTACGAGCGAGGGATCGACTTCGACTGCTTCGAGAAGTCCGACCGCATCGGCGGTAACTGGGTGTTTGAAAACAAGAACGGGATGTCGGCCGCCTACCGCGACCTGTTCATCAACACCTCCCGCCCGCGCATGGAGTACTCGGACTTCCCGATGCCCGAGTCCTACCCCGACTTTCCCCACCACACCCAGATTGCGGCCTACTTCGAGGAATACGTCGAGCACTTCGGGTTTCGCGATCGGATCGCCTTCGAGACCGCGGTCGAGCACGCGGCTCGGCAGGAGGACGGGAGCTGGAGGATCGAGCTCGACACCGGAGAGAGCCGCGACTACAACGCGCTGATCGTCGCCAACGGGCACCACTGGAACGCCCGCTGGCCCGAACCCGCCTTCCCCGGCTCCGAGTCCTTCACAGGCGAGCAGCTGCACGCCCACTCCTACGTCGAGAACTCGATCTTCGCCGGCAAGCGCGTGGTGGTGCTCGGCATGGGCAACTCCGCCATGGACATCGCCGTCGAGTCCTCCTATGTCGCCAAGAGCACCTATCTCGCGGCGCGCCAGGGGGTGTGGATCATCCCCAAGTACGTGTTCGGCAAACCCGTCGACCAGATCCGCAACGATCCCCGCATCCCCTTCAAGTTCCGCCAGCGCCTCATCCAGCAGCTCGTCCGCAGCTACTCCGGTCCGCCCGAGCACCACGGCCTGCCCAAGCCCAACCACCGCTTCGGCGAGGCGCACCCGACCGTCTCGGGACGCATCCTCGATCGCATCCAGCACGGGACGGTCACGGCCAAGCCGAACATCGACTCCCTCGCGGGCTCGCAGGTGCGCTTCGTCGACGGCACCGCGGTCGACGCCGACGTCGTCGTGTACTGCACCGGCTACAAGATCACCTTCCCGTTCTTCGACGAGGACCTGATCTCGGCGCCCGAGAACCACATCGAGCTCTACCGCAGGGTCTTCCACCCGGACATCGAGAACGTCTTCTTCATCGGCCTGCTGCAGCCTCTCGGCGCGATCATGCCGCTCGCCGAGGCACAGGGCGCATGGGTGGGCGACTACCTCCAAGGCGACTACACGCTGCCCTCCCGGAGCGAGCTGCGCGCAGACATCGCCGCAGATCAGGCCGCTATGCGCGAGCGCTATGTGGCCTCCAAGCGACACACCATCCAGGTCGACTTCGACGACTACCTCTACGCACTGGCCAAGGAGCGGGCCGCCGGCGCCACCAGGGCGCGCGCCAACGGCTATCGCCCGCCGCAGCTATGCCGACCTTCTGCCGCCACGGCCGCTTCCTAGAGCGCTGCCCCATCTGCAGCAAGACGTTGCCCGGAGCATCCTCCGGCAGCGGCGCTCCCGCGCGCGCCAAAGCCACACGGAGCGGGGGATCCAAAGCCGCCACCACCGCCAGCCGCGGACGCGCGAACGGACTGCGGATACGCCGCGAGGGGCGCGCGGAGGACGACGGCTACCGCAGTGCGCTCGTGCCCGGCATACGCGGCTCGGCAGACGCACTGAAGCTCGTCGAGGAGATCTCCTTCGCCAGCGGTAGGCTGTTGGCGCTCGCCGCCGATCCTCCCGGCCTCTACGGCGAGGTCCGCGCGCTCGCCGACAGCGACCTCGAGCGGGCCAGCTGGATCTGCTTCCTGATCGCCTATCTCTCGCCGCTCGAGGGCGAGCGCCCGTTCGCCGGCATCGAGCTAGCGCTCGCTCAAACCCCCGGTCTGCCCATTGACGATGCGCTCCCCGATCTCGAAGAGATCCCGCTCGGGCCTCGGACCGCGCACGCTCCAGGTCGTGGCTCGGAGACCCTGATCGCCTACCACCAGTGGGTGGAGCGCAGCGGGGAGGGCAAACAGGCCCTGGCGCTCACCGGCGATACGGGGTGGAGCCCTGGGCGTCGCTTCGAGCGGATGTTCGAGCGGCTCGCCCTCCCTGGCTTCGGGCGTGTGGGGCGCTACGAACTGCTCGTCACGCTCGGCCGACTCGGCTGCTACGAGGTGCTGGCCGACTCGCTCCACCTCTCCGGCTCCCGCGGAGCCACCGCCGATGACCCCACCACGGTTGCCGCCAAGCGTGTGTTCGGGATCGGCGACCAGCTGCTGCTCGACCGCCGCGCGGCGGCGCTTGCACAGGCGGCGCAGATCCCGGTGGAGGCGCTCGACCTCGCGCTGGCGAACTGGGCGGCTGACAGCCGGGCTACCGTGGGCCTTCCGCCCGACACACGCGACGACAGCGCCTATGAGCGCACCGGCGAGGCACTCGGTCTCTGAGCTCCAGTCCGTGCAGGTCCGCTGGCGAAGGCACGACGAAGGAGGGTTGCAGGCGGCGAAAAATGCCGTCCACACCGACACCTACAGTCTGCACTGTTAGCTGTTCCTAACTTCACCGGGAGTCGCGATGCCCCTCTGCTTCATCGAGCCACAGGATGCGATCCGCGTAATCGCCGAGTCGGTCGGCCGCGAGGCACGCCGCCAGCTCGTGGGCGAGGTCGTGCGCGCGTGGGTCGACGACATCCCCGACCAGGAACTGTCCGTGCACTACGCCAAGGCGATCGCAGACCTCGACGAGGAGGACCTGCACCTGCTCGCCGCCTGGCACGCCTCGCTCGAGGTCGGCCAGCCGATCCCCAACACAGAGTTCCTCGTAGGCGTGTTCCCCAGCCTCGGCGAGAACCGCCGAGAGGCACTGAAGATCGCCGCCGGCTTTCGCGGCGAGGAAGCCTTCCAGGCCGGCGTGGCCGAGGACCAGGCGCTCGACACCGTGCTCCCACGGCTCTCCAACGAGCGCGCGATCGAGCTCGCCAACGAGTGCATACAGCTGTATATGTGGGACCGCCTAGGCTGCGACAACTAGAAGCCCGCATGGCGGCGCAATACTGCGTCCTCGGTCGCTCGCGTGCCAAGCACGCCACGCGAACTGCCTGTGCCCCGAAGGGGTACGTCCTTGTCTTGCTTGCCCTGCGGGCTTCTAGAGGGTTTGTGCGAATACCCTCACACGCTCCCGAATTCACGCAGCCTGCGTCCTTGCCTCGCTTGACCCACGACGCCCTAGCGGCGTAGTTTTATTTGCGTACCACTGTACGTGATAACGTACGCACCGTGAGCGACTCGGTCAGCGTATTTGCGGAGCATGCTGCGCATTACGACGCTCAGCGTCGCCGCCTGGTGCCCTCGTTCGAGTTGTTCTACGGCACCGCTGTGGACATGCTGGCGCTGCGTGGGGGTGAGATTCGGCGTGTGCTCGATCTGGGCGCCGGGACGGGGCTGATGAGCCAGGCTGTGATCGATCGCTACCCGGGGGTCGAGCTGGTCCTGCTCGACGGCGCCGATGAGATGTTGAGCTATGCCCGCGAGCGCCTTCCGGCCGAGTCGATCACCACGATCACCCGCGACATGCGCGCCGAGCTGCCCCCGGGGCCGTTCGATGCGGTTGTCTCCGGCCTGGCCATCCATCATCTCGAGCATCCCGACAAGCGCGATCTCTTCGCCCGCATTCACAGCGTGCTACGCCCCGGCGGAGCTTTCGTCAACGCCGAGCACGTCAGCGGCCCGACCGCCTGGTTGGATGGGGTCTATCGCTCGACGTGGCGAAAGGCGTGCATGGCCAAGGACGCGAGCCCCGACGAGATCGCACATGCCGAGCAGCGAATGGAGATGGACCGCTCCAGCGACGTCGCCACCCAACTGCAATGGATGGCAGACGCAGGCTTCGAGGACCCGGACTGCTTCTTCAAGCACCTGCACTTCGCCGTCCTCGCCGGCTGGCGATCCGACGGCGCGGGCCGCCACGGCTAGACTCAGCTCATGTCCGAGACCGCAGCAGTCCTAACAGAAGACGACGTGATGGATGCCCTGTCGAACGTCATCGATCCCGAGCTGGGCCTCGACTTCGTCGAGCTGGGACTCATCTATGGCGTCGACATCTCCAACGGGAACGTCAAGGTCACGTTCACGCTGACCACGCCCGGCTGTCCCATCGGGCCACAGGTCAACGAACAGATAGAAGAGTTCGTGGGCGAACTGGAGGCCGTCAAGACGGTCGAATCCGAGATGGTCTTCATCCCCCCGTGGTCGCCCGAGATGATGAGCGAGGACGCCAAGTTCGCCCTCGGCTACTGATCTGAGGTCACCGCCGGGTACTCAGACGGCAGCAGCAGGAGCGCTCTCGCGAGCCAGCGAGACGAGCGTGGCGAGTTCTTGAGCGATGTCCTCGCCGATCCTGTCGATGTCCGGCAGCGCGTCGAAGTCGCCCAGCAGGCCGAAGTTCATCTGGCCGTTGTAGGACATGATCGCGATCGCCAGCGCATGGTTCTCCGGCAGGAACGCCACCGGGATCGCCTGCAGCATCTCCCGTCCCAGCACATACAGCGGGAACTGGGGGCCGGGGACGTTCGTCACGATCAGGTTGAACAGGCGGGTGGAGAAGTTCAGACGCGACGCCTGAGCAAGGATCGTCGGCGGCGCGAAGTTCTGCACACCCGAGATCACCTCGGCTCCCAGTGCCTGCTTGGACTCCTTCAACCCGTCCATGGCGCTCGAGACGAAGCGCAGCCGGTTCAGCGGATCGGAGATGTAGACGGGGAGCGGGCCGCGCATCACCACGATGCGGTTGCCGCCACCGTCGTGCTCGGCCTCCGTGCGCACAGACACGGGCACCAGCGCCCGCATCTCCACCCCCTCCGTGCGCCGCCCGCGCGAGATCAGGAACGAGCGCAGGGCCCCCGCCACCACCGCCAGGACCACGTCGTTGACCGTTCCCCCAAAGGCGTTCTTGACCGTCTTGAGGTCATCCAGCTGGCTGGTCACCGCCACGAAGCGCCTGTGCGGACCGATCGGGACGTTCAACGGCGTTTCCGGAGCGGGGTTGAGCCCCGCCCAGATGATCTCCCCGACTCCCTCTGCGGCTTCGCGCGCCCGCGTCAAGGCCCGCTCAGGGTGCGCCAGCGCATCCATCGCTCCCTCGGCCAGCGAGAACCCCGTACGCACCGCGCCGGCGAGGCCCGATGCCAACAGGTGGGCTGTGCTGGGCTCAGGGTGCGGCTGCCAGGGACGGCCCGAGGTCGGTAGCGGCGGCGGGTCGGGCGAGAGGTCGAACAGCACCGTGGCCAGGTCCACCCCGGCGATACCGTCGATCAACGAGTGATGGGTCTTGGTGATCAGCGCAAAGCGACCGTCCTCGAGACCCTCGATCAGCCACATCTCCCACAACGGCTTGGAGCGGTCGAGCTGCTGGGAGAAGATCCGCGCGGTCAGGTCCTGCAGGTCCGTGAAGCTGCCCGGAGCAGGCAGGGCCGTGTGGCGGACGTGGTACTCGAGGTTGAAGCTCGGATCGTCGATCCACACCGGCCGGCCGCTGTCCAGAGCGGTGTAGGCGAGCTTGTGGCGATAACGGGGGACGACATGCAGGCGCCTGCGGATCTGTTCCAGGAACTCGTCCATCGTCGGCGGCGGACCCTCGATGATCGTCAGCCCGCCAATGTGCATGTGCGAGACGGGGCCCTCCTGGTGCAGGAAGGAAGCGTCTACTGGAGTCAGCCTGTCGAGGTGGCGCTGGGGCATCAGCGCTTAGCGTAGCGGGACGCCCCCTACAATGAAACCCATGCCCAACACCGTTGAGAAGCTGCTGTTGGCGGCACCCCGTGGCTACTGCGCCGGCGTCGATCGCGCCGTGCAGACGGTCGAACGCGCGCTCATGATCCACGGCGCCCCCGTGTATGTGCGCAAGGAGATCGTGCACAACAAGCACGTCGTGGAGCGACTGCGCGAGCGCGGCGCGGTGTTCGTGGAGGAGCAGACCGAGGTTCCCGAGGGCGCCGTATGCGTGTTCTCCGCTCACGGCATCGCTCCCAGCGTGCGCGAGGGCGCGCGCGAGCGGGGCCTGCGTACGATCGACGCGACGTGTCCGCTGGTCACCAAGGTCCACCGCGAGGCCTTGCACTTCGCCGAGGAGGGCTACACGATCGTGCTCGTGGGACACGACGGACACGAGGAGGTCGAAGGCACCATGGGGGAGGCCCCCGAGCAGATGATCCTCGTGCAGAGCGAGGCCGACGTGGACGAGCTCGAGGTCGAGGACCCAAAGCGCGTCGCCTATGTCACCCAGACCACCCTTGCCGTGGATGAAACGAGCGCCATTCTCGCCCGTCTGCGCGAGCGGTTTCCCGAGATCAGGGGACCGCGGACCGATGACATCTGCTACGCAACGACCAACCGTCAGGCGGCCGTCAAGCAGATGGCCAGCAGCTGTGACCTGATGCTCGTGATCGGCTCACGCAACTCCTCCAACTCCGTTCGCCTGGTGGAGGTCGCCCGCGATTGCGGCACCGAGGCCTATCTGATCGACAACGCAGGCGAGGTCCAGGAGCAGTGGCTCGACGGGGTGCGCATCGTCGGCATCTCCTCGGGGGCCAGCGCGCCCGAGAACCTCGTTGGCGAGCTCGTCGAGCTGTTCCGTGCGCGCGGGGTCAGCGACGTGTCGGAGTTCGACGTCGTGCGCGAGGACGTCCGCTTCATGCTGCCCAAGCAGATCCGCGAGGCAGTCGGCGGGGCACCGCGGTCGCAGGGCGTGGTCGGGCCTCCTGAGCCAGAGCATCACCAGCTTCGAGCGTAATTGCCGGGCGTCCCTGGGCGGACCATGCGCACGCTGATCCTCTCCGACCTTCACCTCGGGAGCCTGTCCGGCTCGGATCTGCTGCGTCGGCCAGAGCTGCGCGCGCCGCTGCTCGAGCGTGTGTCGCAGGTGGATCGCGTGGTTCTGCTCGGCGATGTGCTCGAGCTGCGTCACGGGCCTCCACGGGAAGCCCTGGCGGCGGCACGCCCCTTCTTCGAGGACCTCGGTCGCGCGCTCGGCGAAGGGGAGCTGGTGGTGACCTCGGGAAACCACGATCACGCTCTGGTGGAACCGTGGCTGGCGGGGCGCGGCTTGGACTCCCCGCCCGCGCCGCTGGGCTTGGAGCAGCTGATCGAGCCGGCCGATGCCTCACCGGCACTGGAGCTCATGGCCGACTGGGCCGCTCCCGCACGCACGCGCGTCGCCTATCCGGGGCTGTGGGTGCGCCCGGACGTCTACGCCATGCACGGGCACTATCTCGATGCGCATCTGACCGTGCCCACGCTCGAGCGCTTGAGCATCGCCGTTATGAGTCGCGTGCTCGCTCGCCCCGCCTCGAGCTTCAGCAGCGTCAGCGACTACGAGAGCGTGAGCGCGCCCGTGTTTGCCTGGAGGGACGCAGTCGCCAGGGACACCCGCACCGGCGCTGCCCTCAACGGCTATGCCACCGTCACCGCCTGGAGCGCGCTGCGCGAGCGGGGCGGGGCGGATCGCGCCGGTGCGAGCAATCACCGCGGGCGGCGTCTCGACCGTGTTTCGCTCGTGAAGTCCGTGCGCCGGCGCGCCATCGTCACCGGTTTTCCAGTGGCCGTGGCGATGCTCAATCGCGCCGGGCTTGGGCCGCTAAAGGCCGAGATCTCCACCAGCGAGCTGCGCCGCGCGGGCCTGAGTGCGATGGGCGACGTGGCAGCCAGGCTCGGCCTCGATGAGGCCCACGTGGTCTTTGGGCACACCCATCGTGCCGGCCCGCTTCCCGGCGACGACGAGCGTGAGTGGCGGGGGCGGGGGGGAGCGCATCTGATCAACTCCGGAAGCTGGACCTATGCGCCCGTCTTCCTCACAGACACACCCGGCGAGAGCCCCTACTGGCCTGGCAGCTGTGTGCTCGTCGAGGACACCGGCCCGCCCGTGCTCGAGCGGCTGCTGGGCGATCGTGGCCACGCCGAGCTCGCGCCCACCTCGCGGCGGGGCAAGGCCCAGGCAAACGCTGCGGCGCCGACGTTGTAGACGGGGCCCGCTTCGGGCGTCTCGCTCAGGCGATGCCCGGTGTGAAGCAGGTGGCCAGACAGCTGATGCCCGGGCCGGTGGTGATCTCGAGCAGGCCCTCGGTGTGGCGCTCGTGCTCGATCAGTGGGTAGGCCCCGGCCTGCGGGATCTCGATCTCCACGCCGTTGACGTGAACGACCCCAGGCGCATCGAAGACACCCCACACGGCGCCTGCCTCATATGGTCCCGAGTAGGGGCCGGGCTGATCGGCCGTCTGGGCGTGCAGCTGCGCCTCGGGGGCATCCTCCGCCCGCATCAGCTCGAGCGGCTCGCGCTCAACGCCCAACAGCTCCTGGATCGCAAGCTCGGTCTCGGTGTATGCGCCCTCGCCGTGGTGGTAGTCGAACAGCCGTGCGCGCCCGTCGAACAGGTAGCGCGACGGCCAGCCCTCGTTGCCGTAGTCCTGCCACACCTCGAGCTCGCTGTCGATCAGCACCGGGTAGGAGATGTCCAGACGTGCCACCGCGTCCCTGACTGCCTGCTCGTCGCGTGAGACGTCAAAGCCGGGGCAGTGCACGCCAATCACGCGCAGCCCCAGGCCCTCATAGCGCTCGTGCCAAGCCCTCACATACGGCAGCGTCCGCAGCGAGTTGGGCCTGCAGAAGTCCCAGAACTCCACCAGCATCGGCCTGCCCCGCTGGATGATGCTCGCCTGCCCGCTGCTCCCCGCAACATTCACCCAAGGCAACGCCCGGGGGAACAGCGGAGCAGCGATCGAATCAACAGGCGCCCTCACAGGGGGTTCAGCGCGCCCCTAGGAGGTGCGAGTCGCGAGTCCTGGCAAGGACGCAGTGAGCGAAGTGTGCTGTGCACACGAGCGATCGAGGACGCCGCCAGGCGAAGCGAATCGCACCTCCTAGCCGATGGAGCCGACCATCTCCAGCTGTATCAGCCGGTTGAGCTCCACCGCGTACTCCATCGGTAGCTCCTTGGTGACGGGCTCGATGAAGCCGTTGACGATCATCGCTGCAGCCTCGTCCTCGGTGAAGCCCCTTGAGCCCATGTAGAAGAGCTGGTCGTCGGAGATGCGTCCCACGGTGGCCTCGTGGGCGACCGTCACGTGCGGGTTCTGGATCTGGATGTCGGGCCAGGTGTCGGATTTCGATTCGCCGTCCATCATCAGCCCGTCGCACTGCACGCGCGATTTCGAGCCGGCGGAGTTGTGGCCCATCTTGACCAGGCCGCGGTAGCCCATGATCCCGCCGTCCTTGGAGATCGACTTGGCGAGGATGTTCGATGTGGTGTTGGGCGCGAGGTGCACCACCTTGGCGCCTGTGTCCTTGTGCACGCCTTTGCCCGCCACGCCAACGTTGAGGTGGTCGGCGCGTGCGCCTTCGCCCATCAGGAACGAGCCGGGGTAGAGCATCACGTACTTGGCGCCCATCGAGCCGCCCACCCACTCGACCGTGCCGTTGGCGTCGACCACAGCGCGCTTGGTGTTGAGGTTGTAGACGTCCTTGGACCAGTTCTGCACGGTCGTGTAGCGGGCCTTGGCGCCCTCGTGCACGAAGATCTCCACCACTGCCGAGTGCATCGAGTTGACGCTGTAGGTCTGCGCCGTGCAACCCTCGATGTAGTTCACCTCGGAGCCCTCGTCGGCCACGATCAGCGTGTGCTCGAACGTGCCCTCGCCAGCGCCCTCCATGCGGAAGTAGGACTGCAGCGGCAGGTCGCACTTGACGCCCTTGGGGACGTAGCAGAAGGCTCCACCCGACCAGACCGCGCCGTGCAGCGCCGAGAACTTGTTGTCCTGCGGCGGCACGCATTTGTTCATGAAGTATTTCTGCACCAGCTCGGGGTACTCGGTGATTGCCGTGTCCATCGAGCAGAACAGGATCCCCTGCTTGGCGTACTCCTCCTTGAGGCCCTCGTACACGGGCTCCTGGCGCCACACGCCGACCACGCCCGCGAGGTGCTCGCGCTCGGCCTGGGGGATGCCAAGGTCCTCATATGTCTGCTTCATGTCCTCTGGCACTTCGTCCCAGCTGTTGAAGCGACCAGCCGTGGGGGGGGAGTAGAGGACGAGGTCGTCCAGGTTCAGGCCGCTCAGGTCCGGTCCCCACGTGGGTACGGGCTTGCGTTCGAAGATCTCCAGCGACTTGATGCGTTTCTCGGCCATCCAGTCGGGCTCGCCCTTGATCTTGGAGAGCTCCGTGACGACCTCACGCGAGATGCCCTGGCGGGCGCGAAGCTGCCCCTGGTCATCCTCGACGATCGGGCTGGGTTTGACGATCTTCGTGCGGTCAATCGTGGCCATGAGGCTCCTCGCTGCAGTCGCTTTCAGAATCCTGTGCTCTGAAGTAGGAATTGTATCGCGGGTGCCACCGGTGCCCAGTGTGGGCATCGGGCTACCACAGCGTCACAGTGGGATCGAATGCCCGGATGGCCTCATCGCGGGTGATCAGGGGGGCGCGCACCGCGCAGGCTGTGGCGTAGATCAGGCGGTCCACTGGGTCTCCAGGGAACTTTCGGGCATCGAGGAGTGCTGCCGCCACGGCCACCTCCGGGCTTGGCGGCAGCGCTTGCACTCGTGGTTGGCCGAGCGCCTGGCGGACCCACAGGCCGACATCCCGGTCGAGGGTTATACGCTTGCGGACAGCCAGCATCGCGACCTCCCAGGAGCTGAGCGTCGAGACCCCGATGCTCTTTGCCTCGGCGATCGCCTCGGCGGCAGGCCGAGAGAGTCGCTCGGGATCAGACATCCACCAGAGCCAAGCGTGCGTGTCGAGAACGATCAACTGTTCGTGGCGCGCCACGAGATGTCTACCGGCTGCAGGAGATCCTCGTCTGGCTCATTGAACGTCACCGAGCCGCGCAGGCTCGCCGGCTCCATGGCCGCCGTCACCCGCGCCACTGCCTGCCCGCGCTTGGTGATGACGATCTCATCGCCGGTTTCGGCCACCTCGTCGAGCATCGCCAAGCACCTTGCCTTGAACTGGCTCGCCGATATCGTTCTGCTCGACATGACCACGGTCATCGTACCATGGTCACGGGACGCCTCGCTCAGGAGGGCCAGGCGTTGTCGCCCGTGACTGCGCCGCGGACCACCTTGAGGTTCAGCAGCGCGCACTTGCGCCTGGTCGCCGACACAGGGATGCCGAGCAGGTCGATCATCCAGTCGGCGTCCAGCTTGCCCACGTCCTCCAGGCTCATGCCCTGCAGCTCCTCCGAGGCGATCGACGCGGCGGCCTGGGAGATCGCACAGCCGTGGCCCTGGAAGCGGAGATCCTCGATGCGCCCGTCGCTCACCTTGATCTGCACACCCAGCTCATCGCCGCACAGGGGGTTGTGCTCCAGCGCCTCCAGGTCGTGGGGGTCGAGCTCGCCGAAGTTCCTGGGGCGCTTGTAGTGCTCGAGGATGTAGTCGCGGTAGAGATCGTCCATCGTCAGATGGTTGATTGCATGGTCGTGTGCCTTGCACTGGTGGTGCGGAGAGTCGAGTGGGCCGCGGACGCAGGGCGAAGTCCTTGCTGGCGGCAAGGGCGAGCCCGAGGACAAAGGCCCGCGAAGGCTATACGTGCCATCCAGGGCCGCAGGACCATGAAATCAACCATCTAGCCCGAACACCTCGCGCCCGTTCAGCAGGGCGGTGACCAGGGCGTCTATGTCCGAGCGCTCGTTGTAGACGCTGAGCGAGGCCCTGGCCGTGGCGCCCACGCCCAGGCAGCGCATCAGCGGCTGTGCGCAGTGGTGCCCGGCGCGGATGCACACCCCGCCGCGGTCCACCAGCTCGGCGATGTCGTGGGGGTGCATGCCCTCGATCGTGAACGAGGCCAGCGCGCCGCGACGCTCCGCCTCGGGCGGTCCCACCACCCGCAGTCCCGGCACCTCCGCCAGGCGCTCGAGCATGTAGGCCGTGAGCGCTTGCTCGTGGGTGCGCACGTTCTCCATCCCAAGCTGCGACAGGTAATCGACGGCTGCTCCCAGACCCACAGCCTCGGCGATCGGCGGCGTGCCCGCCTCGAACTTGTACGGGAGCTCGTTCCAGCTCACCGTCTGGAAGTCCACCGAGGCGATCATGTCGCCGCCCGTGAGGAAGGGCTCCATCTGATCCAGCAGCTCCTCGCGCCCCTGCAGCACGCCCACCCCCGTCGGACCCAGCGCCTTGTGGCCGGTCCAGCCGTAGAAGTCCGCGCCGAGCGCGCCCACGTCCACAGGCATCTGGGGGACCGCCTGGGCGCCGTCCACCAGCGAGATGGCACCCGCCGCGCGGATGCGCGCAGTCATCTCCGCCACCGGGTTGATCGTCCCGAGCACGTTCGAGACATGGGCGAAGGCCACCAGCTTCACGGCCCCACGGGCCAGCTCCGCGTCGAGCGCATCCAGCGACAGCTCGCCGCGCGCGTCCACCTCCAGATACCGAAGCTCCGCCCCCCGCTCGCGGCAGAGGACCTGCCAGGGGACGATGTTGGCGTGGTGCTCCATCTGTGTGATCAGCACCGCATCGCCTGGCCCCACGTTGGCGCGTCCCCACGAGTAGGCCACGAGGTTGATCGCCTCGGTCACGTTCTTCGTGAAGATCGTCGTGCGGGGCTCCGCACCCACGAACGCCGCCACCCGTTTGCGGGCCAAGTCATAGGCCGCGTCGGCCTCCTGTGCCAGCGCGTAGACGCCCCGGTGCACGTTCGCGTTGTGCGCCGCCAGGTGGTCCGCCAGCGCGTCGATCACCACCTGTGGCTTCTGCGACGTCGCGCCCGAGTCGAGGTAGATCAGCGGGCGATCGGGGTCCGAGCTCGATCCTCTCGCAAAGATCGGGAAATCATCACGAACGCATCCAGGCCCCCCTGAGGGGGCCTTCATAATCAGATCCCGCTCAGCGACTGGTGGCATAGGTCTCGATGTCCTCGCGGGCGGCCGCGAGCTTCTCTGCGACCTTCCCCCGCACGATCTCTTCAAGGCCCTCGTTCTGCAGCTCCGCCACGAGCGGCTCGAAGAAGCCCTCCACGATCACACGCACCGCCGAGGGGCGGTCCAGACCACGGGTCTGCATGTAGTAGATCGCGTTCTCGTCCAGCTCGCCCACCGTGCCGCCGTGCGAGGCCGAGACGTCATCGGCCGACACCAGCACCGACGGGATCGCATCTATGCGAGCTTTGGGCGAGAGCATCATCGAGTGGAACTGCAGATATGTGTGCGTCTGCTGGGCGCCCGGGTTGATCTGGATCAGGCCCTCGAAGCTCGCCCGGCTCTCGCCCGTGGCCGTCCCGCGCCAGTGCACGTCGCCGCCCGAGGGGCCCGTCTCGTGCAGATCCACCGCGAACACATCCAGGTGCTCTTTCTCCTCGGTGAACAGCAGGCCGCGGAAGGCCATGTCGCCGCCCGCCTCTGAGACCGCCAGCTCGAGGTGCTGGCGCACCAGGTGGCCGCCCAGCAGCGCCGGCAGCCAGTGGCAGTAGGCGTCGCGACCCACACCCACGAAGCGCGTCGAGGCGTCATACACCTCGCCGCTGCCCCAGTCCTGCAGCTGTGCCAGGCGGCAGCGCGCGCCGTCCTGCAGGTAGAGCTCGAACGCGTTCGCGTGCAGCGCCTGCCCGTCGAAGTCCTCCGCCAGGTCGTACTCGTGCACGCGGAACTCGCTCGTGGGCGCTCCCACGACCAGCGTCCGCCCGTACTGGGCCACACCGGGCCTGTCGATCGCATAGACGATCTCAAACGGCTCCTCCACCACCACACCCGCAGGCACATACAGGAAGGCCCCGCCGCTCCAGAAAGCCGCGTTGCCGGCCTCCAGCTTGTGGCGGTCGATCGTCAGGCGCTTCGAGTACCAGGGTGCGACCAGGTCGCCATGGTCGTGGAAGGCATCCTCCAGCGAGCACAGGATTACGCCGCGCTCCGCCAGCGCCGGGTCGAGCTCCAGGTGAACTGTCTCGCTCGCGCTCTGCACGATCCGCCCCGCGCGGGGGCCGTCGGGGATGGTGTGCGTGACCACGTCCGGCACGCCGTTGCCCTTCGCGTTCGCGTCCAGCGAGTCGAGCTCGAGGTTCTGGAGGGTGGTCGTCCAGAAGCCCGAGCGCCGCCACACGGGCAGCTCTGAGGCCTCATACGCCTCGAGCGCCGCCGCGCGCAACTGCTCGAGCGTGCGTCCATCGCCCGCCCCGGCTCCAGCCAGCGCGTGGTAGAGGCTCGCCTCGCGGTGGCGTCCCGCCTTCATTGGAGCCGGCGTGGCTCCGTTGCCGTTGCTCACCACTGCCGCTGTGCTCGCGTCGCTCGGATCAGACACCGCTGTCACCGACGGCCGCCGCGGAGCCGGCGCCGACCTCTTGGCGGATCTCGTCATAGCCCTCGCGCTCCAGGCGTTCCACCAGCTCCACGCCGCCCTCGAGCACGATCCGGCCGTCCATCAGGATGTGCACGAACTCCGGCTTCACGTAGTGCAGGATGCGCTGGTAGTGGGTGATGATCAGGGCGCCGAGGCCCTGCTCGTCGTGGAGCTTCTGCACACCCTCAGCCACCGTCCGCAGCGCGTCGATGTCCAGTCCCGAGTCCGTCTCGTCGAGTATCGCTATGTCCGGCGCGAGCATCGCCATCTGCAGGATCTCCGCGCGCTTCTTCTCGCCGCCCGAGAAGCCGTCGTTGAGGTGGCGCGAGGTGAACGCCCGATCGACATCCAGCAGCTCGATCGCGTGCTGCAGCTGGTTGCGGAACTCCTTCACCTGGATCGGCTCATCGCGCTTGGCGTTGATCGCCATCCGCAGGAAGTTCGCCACCGAAACACCCGGGATCGACACCGGGTACTGGAATGCCAGGAACAGGCCCGCCTTGGCGCGCTCGTGCGGTTCCTGCTCGGTGATGTCCTGGCCCTTGAACGTGATCGTCCCCGAGGTGATCTCATAGGAGGGGTGACCCAGCAGGGTGTTGGCGAGCGTCGACTTGCCCGAGCCATTTGGGCCCATCAGGGCATGGATCTCGCCGCGGTTGATCTCGAGGTCTACCCCGCGCAGGATCTCGCGGTCCTCGGTGCGGACATGAAGGTCTTTGATCTCTAGGTCGGCCATATGTGGTGTTCAGGCTCCGTTGGGGATGGGATGCCCACCCACCCCGATTTGCAGGGTTGGCAAGATCGCTCCGACGGGCATCCTCGGAGCAAGAAGGTCGGCAAGGGTGGTCTCGCGCAGGGTGCTCACGATCGAGAAGCGCACACGTGTCCACAGCAGCTTCGTGGGGCACACGTGATCTGGGCTGGACTCCCGCGAGCACACGATCGAGCCGTCCGACGCCTCCGAGATGCACTCGATCGGGGCGATCGAGCCCTCCAGCGCCTCCACCACCTCGGCCATCGTGATCTCACCCGCGGGACGGGCCAGCAGGTAGCCGCCGCGCGAGCCACGGCGCGAGTCGACCAGGCCGGCCTTGCGCAGGCGCGCAACCAGGTGCTCCAGGTAGGCCAGCGGCAGCCCGTCGTGAGCCGCGATCTCCGCCAGGGGAACCGGGTTTCCGCCCGTCCCACCAGAGCGTCGAGCGAGCTCGACCATCACGCGTATGCCGTACTCGGCCTTGGTTGAGAACATCATCGCAAGATTTCCTACCTGCGAGCTAGGGTATCAGTCCCCCGCCGGCCTTCGAGATGAACGCCTACCCCGCCTGGAGCTTGCGGATGTCATGTGAGAGGGCTTCCGGGGTGAGCTGTTCGGACTGGAACAGCACCCGCTCGTTGCCTCTGCCGTCGATCAGCAGCACCGACGCGTACTCGGCGAAGGCCCTGCTGCCGGCGCTCGCGGGCACCACTTTGTATGCCCTCCAGATCGCCTGCAGCTGCGCCGGGCTGCCGCTCAGGTAGTGCACCCGCCCCGTCAGCGACACCTGCGCGAGGAAGCGTGCGACGTTCGCCGGCGTATCCGCCCGGGGGTCCGCGCTCACGATCAGCACCGGCACCGCTTCGGGCAGTTCGTCCAGCGCCCCACGTATCTGCTGGGCGATCACCACGCAGGGAGCCCCGCAGCTCGAGTACAGGAAGCTCAGCACCGTCACCTTCCCGCGGAGCGCTCCCAGGCCGACCCGATGGCCGTACTGGTCTGTGAGCGTGAGCTCGGGCGCCTGCCGACCCACTGGGATCGCCGCTCCGTCGAAGCCTTCGCCCGAAGACGGGGTGAGGACGCTCGAGGAGTTGCCGCCGGAGGAGTTGCCGCCGGAGGATTTGCCGAGGGCGATCGCGACGATCAGGACCACCAGCGCCACCGCGGCCAGGGCCGGCAGGAAGATCCGCCACCGTGGGCTCATCGGGGGAGCGTAGATGGTTGATTCCACGGTCGCGGGTGGCTCCTCTGGGGGCCGTTGGAGAGGCCTGGATTTCGAGCTATACTTTCTGAAGTCCATAAAACCCGAGTGTGGTTTAGGAGTTTCAATGAGCCCGTCAGGAGCGGAGCTTCTCCGCCAGGTCAAGAGCCAGATCGAAGAGGTCGACCCGTCCGAGGTCCAGGAGCTCATGCACGAGGGCGTGGCCATCGTGGATGTCCGCGAGGCCGAGGAGTTCGCCGCCGGGCACCTGCCCCGCGCCAAGCACGTCTCCCGCAGCTACCTGGAGTCGCGGATCGAGGGCATCGTGCCCGACCGCTCGACCCAGGTCATCGTCTACTGCGCCTCAGGCAACCGCTCCGCCTACGCCGCACGCACGCTGACCGAGGAGCTCGGCTACGAGCACGTCCGCTCGATGACCGGCGGCATCACCCTGTGGAAGGACCGCGGCTACGAGGTCGAGGTGCCACGTGCGCTCAGCGCAGAGCAGCGCGACCGCTACTCACGCCACCTGCTCATCCCCGAGATCGGCGTCGAGGGACAGCAGAAGCTGCTCGACGCCAAGGTGCTGCTGCTCGGCGCCGGCGGTCTCGGCTCGCCCACCGCGCTGTACCTGGCAGCGGCCGGAGTGGGAACGCTCGGGATCGTCGATGACGACGTCGTCGACCTGTCAAACCTCCAGCGCCAGGTCATCCACTCCACCCAGCGGGTGGGCATCCCCAAGGTCGACTCGGCCGAGGAGTCCATCCATGCGCTCAACCCCGACGTCAACGTGGTCAAGTACCAGACGCGTATCGACGCCTCCAACATCATGGAGATCATCGAGGGCTACGACGTGATCGTCGACGGAGTGGACAACTTCCCCACCCGCTACCTGCTCAACGACGCCACCGTGCGCCTGAAGATCCCCGTGGTCTCCGCCTCGATCCTCGGCTTCGACGGGCAGCTGTCGGTGTTCAAGCCCTACGAGGGCCCCTGCTACCGCTGCCTCTTCCGCGAGCCGCCGCCGGCCGAGCTGGCCCCATCCTGCGGCGCCAACGGCGTCCTAGGCGTGCTTCCCGGCACGATGGGCCTGCTGCAGGCGACCGAGGTGGTAAAGCTCGTCCTCGGCATCGGCGAGCCCGCCATCGGGCGGCTGCTCCTCTACGACGCCCTGGCAGCCAGCCTGACCGAGGTCAAGGTTCACCGCGACCCCGAGTGCCCGATCTGCTCACGCGATCCCGAGGACATCTCCGACGACGAGCTCGGCGTGTTCCCCGATTACGAGGCGTTCTGCGCCGCGGCCGGGTAGTCTGCGCGAGCCATGGCCACGATCAAGATCCCCCCGGTGCTGCGCACCTCCGTCGGTGGCGAGAAGACCCTCAGTGCGAGCGGCGGAAACGTCGGCGACGTGCTGCGCGACCTCGCCGCCAACCACCCCGCCACGCAGGATCAGCTGTTCTCATCCGAGGGCGAGCTGAACCGCTACGTCAACGTGTATCTCAACGATGAGGACGTCCGTGTCCTCAACGGGTTGGACACGGCCGTGGGGGAGAGCGACACGCTCGTCATCCTGCCGGCCATGGCCGGCGGCGCTCGCTGAGAGCTTCCCACCCTTTTCATACCTGAGGGCTGCCGGTCTCAGACCGGCACCGTCAACCCTTTCGTCATCACCTCAACGACGAAAGGCGAAAGACGATGAAAAGCACACTCAAGAAGCCGCTGGCGACCCTCGCGGTCGTGGGCGTTACCGCGGCGCTCGCCGGACTGGGCACGTTTGCCACGTTCACGAGCTCAACCTCGGCCAGCCACACGATCTCCTCTGGGACAGTCGCCATCAACCTCGGCGCGACCGGGGTCACCAACCGTCTCACCGTGGGTGCCTCCAACGTGGTTCCCGGCGACACGATCCAGCGCGCGGCGGACCTGATCAACAGCGGGGGCGCGGGTGGAGACACCCTCTCCTCGATCGTCCTCACGACGACCGCATCACCCTCATCGCTGCTCGACACCGAAGTCACCAACGGCCTGCAGATGGTCATCGAAAAATGCTCGGTGGCATGGACCGAGGCAGGCACGGCGCCGGCCTACACCTACACCTGCAGTGGCACCACGAGCACGGTGCTGGCCTCTCGCGCCGTCATCGGCTCGAGCCTGCCGCTGACCGGCCTGGCGTCGCTGGCCACCGGGGCAACCGACCATCTGCGGGTCACATTGACCCTGCCGACGGCGGCCCCCAACACCATGCAGGGCCTCACCTCGACCATCTCCTACAACTTCACCGGCACGCAGCGCGTCGCCACGAACAAGTAGGAAAGCAGCCATGACCACGCTCAGAATCCCAGCCGAGCACCACTGGCGGGAAGGTCATGGCAGGCCGGTGCGGAGGACTCGAGGAGTCCTCCGCACCGCCGCCCGGTGGGGGCAGCGGGCGCTGCTGGCATTCGCCCTGCTGATCTTCACAGTGATCGGCGTGCTGCCCATGCTCGGCCTCTACAGGCCGGTCACCGTCCTGTCGGGAAGTATGCGGCCCACCTTCTCACCTGGCGACATGGTGCTCGTGGCGCCTGAGCCGCTGAGCGCCGTACGCGTCGGACAGGTGGTCTCCTACCGCGTGCCCGTGGGCATCCACCAGGTCGAGACCCACCGCATCGTGCGCATCCTCAAAGGCGGCTCCAACCCCACCATCCAGACCCGGGGGGACGCCAACAACACAAACGACCCCTGGACGGCCACGCTCGAAGGCTCCACCGCCTGGCGCCAGGTCGCGGTCATCCCCCATCTCGGCTATCTCGTGAACGCCCTTCGCAGCTCCAATCTCCATCTGGTGGCCGTGCTGCTCGCCCCGGCTCTGCTCGCCCTCCTGTTCCTCGCCGACATCTGGGGGATCGAGCTCCCGACCGGGCGCAAGAGGCGCTTGGTGAGCGCGGAGGCGCAGGCGTCGTGAGCCGCGTCTCCCGTGGTCGATACCTGCGTTCGCTGGGCGTCGGCTGCCTCGTGCTGGCTGTGACGCTCGTGGCCGCCCGTCCCGCGCTGGCGCTGTTCAAGAGCTCCGTGGTCGGTGGTCCCAGCACGATCGCGACGTCGAGCCTCGCCGCACCTGGCAAAGCCAGCGCGAGCCAGTACAACTGCCGCCTCAGCAAAGCCTCGGAAGTCGAAGTCGGCTGGTCGGCGACCAGCTCGACCTACGCCACCTCTTACGAGGTCGAACGTGCAACCGTGTCCGCTGGACCGTACACGGCCGTGGCGAGCGTGGCGATCGGCAAATCCAGTTACATCGACGTGGGTCCGCTGGCCTACTCGACCACCTACTACTACCGCGTCAGCTCCATGTTCAAGTCCTGGAGCACAGCCACCGCCTACACGTCAGTCAAAACACTCAGCAAATCCTGTCTCTGATCCCGGGCTTGCGCCTAGCTGGATGTCGAGGCTGGGGGTCGGTAGCGGTAGCCGAAGCCGCGTACAGTCTCGATTGGAGTGCCGGCCGGATCGACCGGGTCGAGCTTGCGTCGCAGGTATCCCACGTAGAGCTTCACCTGATCGGGTGAGACGCCGTTGGGGTCGTGCCACACGAGCTCCAGCAGCTGTCCGCGGCTGAGCACCTGGTTTGGATGCGCGACAAAGCTCGCCAGCAGCCTGAACTCGAGCGGCGTCAGGCTTATGGGCAGCTCGCGGTAGCGGACCTCGCGCTGGGCGAAGTCGATCGTCAGCGCTGCGTCGGCGTAAGTCTGCGCTCGATCCTCCGGGGTGCCCGCGCGTCGGAGCAGCGCCTGCACGCGGGCTGCAAGCTCCTGGGGGCCGAAGGGCTTGCCCACATAGTCGTCGGCGCCACCCTGCAGACCTCGCACGCGCTCCAGTTCGCCGAGGCGCGCGGTCAGCATCAGCACCGGCACCTCAGAGACCTCGCGGATGCGCTCCAGCGTCGTCCAGCCGTCGAGCTCGGGCATCTCGACGTCGAGGATCACCAGGTCGGGCTGAGCCGAATAGAGCTCGCGCAGCCCGGCGCGCCCGTCTGCCGCCAGCCGCACCGTGTAGCCCGCGCGTTCGAGCAGATCCTGCACGAGCGCACGGACGGCCTCATCGTCGTCGATCACGAGGATGCGCGACGGGTTCATACGGCTCTCATACCGCCTTCCATGCCGAAATAAGGCACTCACCGGCCACCATGCCGGCTATGGCGCAGATCCTGATCAGCCAGCCTCGCCTCGAGGCTCGCCGGCAACTCCAACGGATGGTCCTCCGACTTGGGATGCAGCCGGTCTTCGAGCTCGGACCGAGCGAGCGCAGGGGCGCCAACCTGAGTGCCCTGATCGTCGAGCCGGCCGACCCCATCGGCGGGGTCCTGGCTGCATATCTGCAATCGGTCGCGCCGTCGCTGCCGATCGTCTGTGCAAGCGTTGCGCCGGCTCCCGACATCGGCATCACGTTCGTCGGGTCGCTGGTCGAGCCGTTCACCTTGCCCCAGCTCCGGCGAGTCCTCGAGCGGGCAGGCGTCATCGGGGGCTCGAGGCGAGAGTGAGCAGTTGCTCCAGCTCGTCGGGGAGGGTGAGGGGATCGAATGGCTTGGCAATCACGCCGGCGGCTCCCAACGAGAGCAGACGTCGGAGCTCGGACGCCTGGGTCTTGGCTGTGAGGAAGACCACCGGTACCTCCGCGGGCAGGCCGCCGGCGCGCAGGCGAGCCAGCGTCGTCGGACCGTCCATCCCGGGCATCATCACATCGAGCAGGACGGCATCGAACTTCCCGTCGCTGCGGGCCATGTCCAGTGCCGCCTCGCCATCCGCTACCGACACGACCGTCCAGCCGCCGACCCGCTCGAGGCTCATGCCTGCGATCAGCCTGATCTCGGGCGCGTCGTCCACGAGCAGTAGGCGCTTGCTCACCGCAGGCTCCCCTCGAAGCGTCGCATGGCGACTTCAGCCAGCGGCAGGGTGAAGGAGAAGGTGCTGCCCTGACCGACCTCGCTCTCGACCCACATGCTTCCCCCGTGCTGCTTGACGATCGCGCGCGCAATCGGGAGGCCGAGTCCCGTGCCGCCCATCTCGCGGGAGTCGGACGGGTCGACCTGTCCGTAGCGATCGAAGATGCTCTGCAGCCGCTCGGCGGGGATGCCCCGGCCATGGTCACGCACGGAGAAGATGGCGTTGGGGGCAGCCGAGGCGACTGCGATCTCGACCGTGGTACCTGGGGGCGAGAACTTCACTGCGTTGCCCAACAGGTTGACCAGCGTTTGGACGACTCGATCGGAGTCCGCGAGTACGGCGAGTGCAGGCACGTCGCTGCGGAAGCTCACCCCGCTTGCATCCGCTGTCGATTGCAGAGCCTGCAGCGAGAGCGCCACCAGCTCGCTCGCCTCGACCGGTTCGAGCTTCAGCTCCAGCTGCCCGGCGTTCATCCGCTCCATGTCGAGGATGTCGTTGATCAACCGCACCAGTCGGTCTGTGCTCTGGATTGCAATGTCGACCATGTTGGCCGCATCCTCGGGCAGCTCTCCCATCACGCCACCGCTCAGGAGCCCAAGCGAGCCCCGGATAGAGGTCATTGGAGTTCGCAGCTCGTGTCCCACGACCGATAGGAGCTCGTCCTTGGCGCGTTCGCTCTCTTGGAGCGCCAGCTGCGCATTGACGAGCTCGCGCTGAGCGAGGTACTGGCGAACGGCTACCAGCAGCGTGAGCACGGTCACGATCAGCACGAGGCTGACGTTGGGGAAGAACTGATCTTCGCGCTCGACACCAAGGATCACTCCGAGGCCCACTGCCACACTGAGATAGGGAAGCCAGCTTGCTCGCGAGCGCGATCCCACAGTGTCATCCATGAAGGAGGTGGCGTCCGTCTGGCCAGGCTGCACCTGGGCGGCGCCGGCCAGGGCAAAGCAGGCGAACTCGAGCACGTAGATGGTGTCGATGTAGTCGCCGGGCGTGTAGGTCCCATGCAACTGGCCTGATCCATAGAGGACGTCCGCGACCACACCCAGCACGACCGCCGGCGCAATCAGCCTCAACGGAATGTGCAGCGTGAGCGGACTCGGTCGCAGAATCACGGCAGCTAGGCCGGCAAGCAGGAACAGGTCCCCCATCGGAAAGGCAGTCGAGACAGCCATTGCCACGGCGCTCTGTCCACCCGCGATCATGGTTGGCCCCAGTACGAAGTACCAGACTATGGCCCCTCCACCGACGACGATCGTGGCGCCATCGAGCATCGTCCGTGCGAGCTTCGCCCGCGTCACCGAGGCGGTCGGAATGCGCAGCAGGGCCAGCAGAAGCAGCGGGTAGAAACCAAGGTAGAAGGGGTCAGCCAGGGACGGGAACGGCGTGGGGCCGGACCCCACAAGGTCATAGCCGGCCTGGATCACATCCCCGATCAGCTCAGCCGTCAACGCGAGCGCGAGCACACCCCAGAACGAGCCCAGCCGGGCGGCGCCAGCGAACTGTCGCATGGCCCGCAACGCCCCGTACAGGGCAATCCCGTCAATCGGAAGGAGCAGCAGGTCTCCGACCCCCTCCACGTTGCCGGGGATCCAGCGCAGCACCTGCCAGCTCACGTAAAGCGCGACGAACGCGCCGGTTGCGCAAACGATGCTCCGAGATCTGCCGCGTCGCACCATCTAGGTTCCACAACGGCGCGTGCTGTTGACAGCGTGAGGGTGGTTTACCACCGCCGACTGCGGAGAACTACTCGTTCCGAGCGGCCGGTCAGCGCCGATGGGGAGGTGACATCGAATGCGCTCGATAGCGACCACCACGCCTGTAACGCCCGATGCACTGGCTACCAGCTGGAGCGTCGAGATCCTCCGATCGGTCTGGGAGCAGCAGCAGTGGCGGGTGCAGGAGCGGATATCCGTGATCGAGTGCGCTGCCGCGGCGCTTGCGGGCGGGCGCCTGGACGCGGAGCTCAGACGCGAGGCCGAGAGCGCAGCCCACATGCTGGCGGGCTCGGTCGGGATGTTCGGGTTCACGCAGGCGTCTCTCGCCGCCCATAGCCTGGAGTGGGAGCTGGCTCACCTGGGACCCGACAGCGAGCTGCTATTGCCCAACCTGCTTGCGAGCATTAGGAGCGACGTGCAGCGGAGCCCGGATGGTGGACGGCCGCCGTCGGGCTGATCGGCCACGAGGGCGATAGCCCGGAGCGCTAAACCGTTGCGGGGGCGCCCGCAGTCGCTCCGATGCCGAGGTCAACCCCCGCAGGCGGGACCTGGCTCATCGCGTGCTCGGCCAGCGCAGTGATCGTCAGCGACGGGTTCACGCCCACGTTGGCCGGGATCGCGGAGCCGTCGCAGACGAGCAGGTTCTCGTAGCCGAAGGCACGCTGGTCGGCGTCCACGACCCCCTCGCTCGGGTCGGGCGCGATCACTGCCCCGCCGAGGATGTGAGCGGTAGAGGGGATGTTGAACATCGCCTCCGTGAACGAGCTCTGGGCGATACCGCCGGTGCGCTTGGCAAACCATTCGGCGCTCTGGTTTGCGATCGGGATGAACGTGGGGTTGGGCCGCTCGGGGTCCTGTTCGGTCTGCAGCCAGAACGAGCCAAAGGGCCCTTTGCGGGGGCGCAGTGCGATCGCGTTGTCGAGCGTCTGCATGACCAGCAGGATGATCGTGCGCCGCGACCAGTGTTTGGCGAAGAGAACCTGTGCCAGGCGCTTGGGGTGCAGCAGGATCTGGGTGAGCAGCTTCAGCGGCCGCGTCACGCGCGTACCGTCGCCGGTGAGCAGCGTGTAGAGCAGGCGCATCGAGTCGCCGTCGTCGCCGTAGGTGACCGTCTCGATGTGGGTGTTGGGGTCGGGGTAGATCGAGGAGGTGATCGCCACGCGCTTGATCAGATCGTCGTGGTAGTCCTCGGGCACGGTCACAGTCAGGATCGACTCCGAGTTCGTGCGCACCAGCTCGCCCAGGCGGGTGGAGAGGCGCGGCAGCGAGCCTTCCAGGCGACAGCGCTGCAGCAGCTTGTTGGTCCCCAGCGGGCCGGCGGCCACCACCACGCCGCGGGCACGCTGAACGCGGCGTTCCTTCCTCAGCCACGCTCCCGAGCGGACGCTTTCCACCTCGTAGCCCTCGCTGCCGTCAGCCGCGCCGAGCGGGCGGATGTCCACCACGGTGCGTTCGGGCATCACCTGAGCGCCGCGCTTCTCCGCGAAGTACAGGTAGTTCTTGACCAGGGTGTTCTTGGCTCCATGCACGCAGCCCACCATGCAGCGTCCGCACAGGTGACAGCCGGTTCGATCCGGGCCCTCGCCGCCGAAGAACGGGTCGGGCACAGTCTTACCCTGCTCACCGAAGTAGATGCCCACAGGCGTGTGTTTGTAGGAGTCGCCCACGCCGAGCTCCTCGCCGAGCTCGCGTAGAAGCTGATCGGCCGGGTCCTCGTGGGGGTTTTCGACCACCCCAAGCATCCGCTGGGCCTCGGCGTAGTGAGGCGCCAGGGCGCTCTCCCAATCCTGCATCTCGCCCCACTGGCGGTCCTCGAAGAAGGCCTTGGGAGGGACGTAGAGGGTGCAGGCGTAGCCGAGGCTTCCCCCGCCAACGCCACAGCCGGAGACCACCGAGACGTCCTTGAAGGTCGTCAGGCGGAAGATCCCCTTCATACCCAGGCGCGGGTTCCAGAAGTAGCGCTTCAGATCGGCGGTCGAGCTCGCGAACTCGTGATCGGCAAAGCGCCTGCCGCACTCCAGCACCCCGACCGAGTAGCCCTTCTCGGCCAGGCGCAGAGCCGAGACGCTGCCGCCGAAGCCCGACCCGATGACGAGCCAGTCGAAGTCGAAACGATCCTGTTCGCCAGCCATGCGCCTTCCCTCTGTAGTGGGCTCCTTGAAGCGGAATGTTAGTGCTTGACTGGCCGGCTGGCCAATTTGTCCTGGCACTAGTGTCTGTGTGGCGCCGGCAAGCGTAGGTTCGCAGCGGGCGTCCTGCTCACCCTCGCGGCGCCGGGTGCCGTGACCGTAACAGCGATCTTCGCGTGCACGCCCGGATGTGAGCGCAGGAACTCGAGACCGGACCTGCTCAGCGTGATCACCACCGGCTTGCTGGCGCCCGCCGCGAGCGGGAAGCTGACCTTCCCGAGCACGACGCGTATCGCCTTCGCTCTTCGCGACGCTTGCGCCTTGCGCGCAGGCCGCGGTGCGGGGAGTTCGACTTCGACGACTCCCGTGACGGTGCACCGTTGTCCCGCCTGCGGGCATTTTGCCTTTATGCCTGTGCGCAGTTTCGGGGGAGACCCGCCCCCGCCAGTCACGACGGGCGGGTTGGCTTCGACTTCGGGTTCTTCGATGTGCGGCGGTTCTTTGGGCGTCGGCGTCGGTGTTGGGACCGGCGTGCTCGGCCCGTGCTGTTCGGGCGGCCCCTTGGTTCCAAGCGGCGGTGGCAGCGGCGGCAGTCGGTTGATCTTGACGACCACTTCGTCGCTGAGATCAACCTGATCTTCGCCGGCGTCGAGAGAGTATTTGTGCGGGACAGTGATCGTCTGTTCGGCCTGGCCGCTCTGGAAGTTGACGGCTGCTTCGACCAGCGGAGATGTCGCTTCGTTGAATTGCGGGTCTTTGTCGGCTTCCCCGGAGGTCGCGACCGCGCCGCTGCAGTTGAATTCGGGCGTAGTCGTGGAGGCCTTGACGTATGCGCCGCTGAGCGGGTAGCTTGCGCGCACCGTCATGTGTCCGGGTTCATTGGGATTTGGTTTCAGTTCGATCAGGTCGCCCGCGGGTTCGGAGCTGAGCGGGGAGTATTCGCATAGGACCGGTTCTTTGGGAAAGTCCTTGAAGATGGTTTCGTGGGTGCCGAACGCTTCTTCCAGTTTCACGGGGCCCTCCCGCAGCGAGCTGCCGAAGGTGCTGGAAACAGTCGGAGGCGATTCGCTGGCCCACCATGTGGGTTCGAAGCCGCGTTTTATCTTGAAGAAGAATTTGACGTCTTCGATGTCGCCTTCCGGATCGGTGTAGCGCTCGCTGTAGGAGCCATTGATTTCCACCGAGACTTCGGGAATCGAGTAGTACGGGTATTCGATCGGTGGGGGTGGCAGTTCGGTGGCGCTCGACGCGGGAGCGAGCAGAGCCGAACCGGCCGCGAGCGTGCATGCGAGCAGCGAGGCAAGCGACAAAGCGAATCTCGGCCTGTGCACGAAGCCCCCCAAGATCGTCGACTCTGGAAACACCGGGCTGGCGTCCGGCGAGTTGGATCATACGAAATCCGGCACGAGTCGAGCGAGCAGCACGTGCGCGGTGGCGTCGCCGCTGCACGTCGTGGCGCTGCCGCTATATTCCGTGAAGTAATGGCGGCTGAGCGGCTCAGGAACCGGCCTTGCGGAGGTCGCTACGGCGACATCGTGCAGTCGATCGGCAACACGCCGCTCGTCGAGCTCCCGAACCTCTCACCCAAGCCCGGGGTGCGCATCTGGGCCAAGCTCGAGTCGCACAACCCGACGGGATCGGTCAAGGACCGTGTGGCCCGTGCCCTGATCGAGGACGCCGAGGAGAAAGGCGCGATCGCACCGGGGCAGACGATTCTCGAACCGACCTCTGGCAACACCGGGATCTCGCTGGCGCTGATCTGCAAACGCAAGGGCTACCGCCTGAAGGTGGTCATGCCTGAGAACGTGACCCCCGAGCGCACTCAGCTGCTGAAGATGTACGGGGCCGAGATCGTCTACTCACCCGGCGACCAGGGCTCCAACGGCGCGGTGGCCAAGGCCCTGGAGATGGCCTCTGAAGACCCATCCGTGTACATGCCCTATCAGTACGGCAACCAGGCCAACCCCAACGCGCACTACAACGGGACCGCCCTGGAGATCCTCGAAGAGCTCGACGAGGTAACCGCCTTCGTGGCTGGGCTGGGAACGGGCGGGACGCTGATGGGCAACGGGCGGCGACTGAAGGAGACGCTGGGGGACGCGGTGAAGATCGTGGCCGCCGAGCCCATGCAGGGCGAGCCCGTGCAGGGCCTGCGCTCGCTCGACGATGGGTTCATCCCGCCGATCATCGACATCTCGCTGCTCGACCGCAAGATCTTCGTAACCAACCACGACGCGATCGTCTGGACCCGTAGGCTGCTCGACGAGGAGGGTGTCTTCGCGGGCGTCTCCAGTGGAGCAATCGCGAGCATCGCCGTGCGGATCGCGGGCGAGCTCGATGAGGGCAATGTCGTGTTCGTGGTTGCCGACGACGGCTGGAAGTACCTGTCGAGCGGCATTTACACCCTGCCGGTGGACGAGGTCGAGAACCTCGAGTCGACCGTCTGGTGGTGACAGTGCCAGTGGCTGTGAGCGCACGGCGATGATCATCGCCGCCGCCCTCATGGAGGACGTGATCGCACACGCGCGCGAGGAGTACGACGCGGAGTGCTGCGGCATGATCGCCTACAGCTCGCTCGAGCACGACGGCAGCGGCGAGGCGCAGGCGGTGCACCGCGCCACCAACGTATTCGCCTCTCGCAAGCGCTTCGAGATCGACGGCAAAGAGGTTCTGCGAACGATGGACGAGTTCGACGAGGGCGGCTGGGAGCTGGGGGCGATCTACCACTCCCACACCCACACCGCGCCCTATCCCTCCCAGACCGACATCAACTTCGCCGCCAGCTGGCCCGGCCTGGAGTGGGTGATCGTGGGCCTCGCCGGCGAGGAGCCTGAGATCCGCTGTTACATGATCGAGGGGGGCGACGTGCGGGAGGTTCCCCTCGAGGTTCGCTGATGGGCGAGCACCCGCTCGTCTGTCCCAGCTGTGCTCGCACGCACAGCGCGAGCGAGCGCTTCTGCAACGAGTGCGGGATGCCGCTCGTCCAGCGCGACGGGGAGTCTCTGCCCGAGGGCGAGCTGCGCGCCAAGGCACGCAAGATCAAGCCCGAGTACGCCGACGGCGAGCTCGTTCGGGTTACCCGCGCCAAGAATCGCCTACAGGGCGAATTCGTGGCCGGACTGCTGCTGGAGGAGGGGATCCCAAGCCTGCTGCGGGGATCGATCGGCGGGTACTCGCCGATGATCGGCGGCTACGACGTGCTCGTCCCCGAATCCGGTGCCGAGGCAGCACGCGAAGCGCTCAACTGGGATCACACAAGCGACTGAGAACGCAGCATCACGCCGGCCTCGCAGCACGCCCTTTAGACGGCTGCAGGTCAAGTGAGGCAAGGACGCAAGGAGCGTGGCGTGCCGGCCGAAACGGGGATGCGAGCGAAGCGAGTGTCTCCCGGCTTCGGTACGCGAGCGACTGAGGACGCAGCATCACGCCGGCCTGCAGCCGTCTAAACGAGGACGGGTTGGCCGACTTCGTTGGTTATCGAGCGGATCTCTTCCGAGGCGCGCTCGAACTCGGCGTCGGAGAGCACGGGGGTGCCCTCGAAGGGGAGTTCGCGCTGCAACTCGATCCAGGCGTTGGGCCCGGTGTACTCGTCCTTGACCTTCACGGTGACAGGACGGGGGATGCGATATGTGCGCAGCAGCAGCACGTGCAGGGGCTGGCGTCCACGCCATCCGAGACGCTTTTCCGCGTAGTCGGGCGTCCACACGTAGAAGGGGGAGAGGGCGTCCACGCAGCGAGGGTCGACGATCGTGAAGTGGTCTGTGACTTCTGCCCAGGCGCGGATGCGAACGCGGTCGGGTTGCTGCAGCGGGGCGCCGGATACGAACGTGTGCAGCGGCGGCTCGCCGTCGCTCCAGACGCCCTCCTCGAGCGCGCGACGCAGCTCGGGCTGGTGGGACTCGCGGACGAGGTCGCCGGGCTGGTGGTCGAAGGTGGGGTAGAGGAAGAAGCGCTCGTGTGCGAGTCGGAATGGCTTCTCACCCTGGGGGAGGAGACCCTTGCGGAGTGTTAGGAGCTGCTCCCCTTCCGCTAGCGCGCGGACGGTGACAGCCCATTCTTTGAAAGCAATTGGCATGAAAGAAGACAAACGGAACGACGAGGGCACGTCTTGGCTACTCAGCCAGCGTCACCTGCATGGAAACGCTGCCGACCCCATACAGAATACGAAACATCAGCCAAAATCCCAAATCGCCTGCAAATTGCGGGGTTTTAAGGGGACTTGTGCTTTTATAGACGCCAAGCGCAGTGCGTCCAGGACGGCTCTAATCTGGCGCTTACGGGACCCTGAGGTGGGCCCACGCCGAGCTACAGGCGCCGGCCAGCCAGTCCCTCCGCGGCCTCGATAATGGACGCATAGTCGTCATCGCCATGGCCCCGCCCGATGGTGGCTGTGAGCAGGTCACGGGCGTGTGCGGCTGAGGCGAACGGGACGCCGGCGGTCTGTGCCTCCTCGAGGCAGAGGCGCACGTCCTTGAGCATGTGGGCGGTCTTGAAGAGGGTCGTGTAGTCGTGCTCTCGCATCGCTCCCGACTTCAGCGTCAACTGGGCCGACGCTCCCGAGCCCGCCGAGACGATCTCGACCAGCGCGTCGAGGTCGATGCCGCTCGCCCGTGCAAGCAGCAGCGCCTCGGCCAACGCCGCTGCGTTGGCGGCGCCGAGGGAGTTGTTGATCAGCTTCAGTGCCTCGCCCTGGCCCAGCGCGCCCACGTGGCGGATCAACTGGCCCATCGTCTGCAGCAGTGGCTCTGCTCGCGCGAAGTCCGCCTGCTCGCCGCCGACCATGATCGTCAGCGAGCCCTCCTCGGCGCGCGGCGAGGAGCCTGTCACGGGCGCGTCGAGCATGCTCACGCCACGCTCGCGCAGGGCGGCGCCGATCCGTCGCGTGTCCGGCGGGGCGATCGTGGACATGTCGATGCACAGCAGGCCGTCGCGGGCAGCCTCGATCACGCCGCCATCGCCAAGCAGCACCGAGGCGACCTGCTCGCCGTCCACGACCATGCTCACAACCATGTCGCTGACACGCGCGACCTCCGCCGGAGACTGGTGGGCAGTGGCACCGTGCTCGGCTGCCCAGCGCTCGGCCTTGCCGGGGGTGTGGGTCCAGACCGCGAGCGGAAAGCCGGCCTTGGCCACGTTCGCCGCCATTCGCGAGCCCATGATGCCCAGGCCCAGGAATCCGATCCGCTCAGTTGTGGCGCTCTCGCTCATCCCCGAATCCTCCTCCACCGGGCGTTTCGATGCGCAGCCGCTGGCCCGCCCGCAGGGTGCCGGTGAGCTTCCCAGCCACAAGAGCGCCGTCGATCAGGTCTCGACCCGTCGCACCTCCTTCGCCGCCGGCCGCCCCGCGTGGCCCGTGACGGCGGCGCTCGCCGATCAGCGAGAAGGTCATCTCGCTCAGCGCTTCCAGCTCACGCACGACGCCGTCGCCGCCGCGGTGGCGTCCGGCTCCGCCCGAGCCGCGCCGCAGCGCGTACTCGATGACTCGCAGGGGGAATTCCCGCTCGAGCGCCTCGATCGGCGTGTTGAGCGTGTTGCTCATCGCCACGTGCACCGCGCTGGGGCCATCGCCGTCGCTGCATGCTCCCTGCCCTCCGCCCAGGGTCTCGTAGTAGGAGAAGCTCTCGTTTCCGAGCGTCAGGTTGTTCATCGTTCCCTGGCCCTGGGCGCGTCCGAAGGCGCTGAGCACCATGTCGGCCACGCGCGAGGAGGTCTCCACGTTGCCGCCCGCCACGGCGGCGCCCGGCAGCGCGTTGAGGATGCTGCCGCGGGGCGCGCGGATGTCGATCGGGCGGTAGGCGCCGGCCGTCGGCGGGATGTCCGGGTCGGTAAGCACGCGTACGGCGAACAGGCACGCCGAGGCGGTCACCGCGAGCGGGCAGTTGAGGTTTCCCGAGTGCTGCTCGGCGCTGCCGGCGAAGTCGAGCGTCAGCCGCTCGCCAGCCACCTCTGCGCGCAGGCTGAGCTCGAGGTCCCCGGTGGGTGCCTCGAGCACGTCGGTCGCGTGCAGGACGCCGTCGGGGAGGGCCGCCAGGCATGCTCGTGTGCGCCGCTCGGAGTAGTCGAGCACGGCGTCGCTCGCCTCGCGCAGGCGCTCAGAGCCAAGCCGCGCCGCGATCTCGGCCAGTCGCCTCGCTCCGCTGCGGTTGGCCGCGAGCTGGGCACGTAGGTCGGCGCGACGCTCATCCGGCTGGCGCATGCGCGCTACCAGGCGCTCGAGCTCGGGCTCGTCCAGGGGCCTTGGCGAGATCACAACACCCTCCTCCTGGAGGGTGTGGCTGTCGGCGGGCATCGAGCCGGGTAGCCTGGCGCCCACGTCGGCATGGTGTGCGCGGCTGGCCGCGAAGCCGATCAGCCCGTGCTCGAGGCCGAACACAGGGGTGATGACTGTGATGTCGGGGAGATGGGTTCCGCCGGCAAATGGGTCGTTGAGGATCCAAGAGACGCCCGCCCGATGCTCCTCGTCGACGACAGCGGCCACCGCCGCGGGCATCGCTCCCAGGTGCACCGGAATGTGCTCGGCCTGCATGACCATCTGCCCGTCGGCGTCGAACAGGGCCGTGGAGGCGTCGCGTCGCTCCTTGATGTTGGACGAGTACGCGGAGCGGATCAGCACGACGCCCATCTCTTCGCAGGCGGCGCGCAGTGCTCCCGTTACGAGGTGCAGCTCGATCGGGTCAAGCACGGCCTCAGCCCTCGTTCTCGCGATCGAGGTGGATCGTGCCGTGGGCGTCCACCGTGCCCGACCAGCCCGGTGGTATCAGCAGGGTCGAGTCCGGCAGCGCGCACAGCATCGGCCCCTCCAGGCTGCTCCCCGGTGCCGGCTCGCCTCGCAGGACGGTGCACCGCAACCTCTCGCCGGCGAAGACGATCTCACCGGTCTCAGCGCTCGCATTGGCTGCATGGCCGGCGTGCAGCGTGAGCGTCGGCGCTGCGTCCCATGCGGAGACGCGGATGTTCACCAGCTCGATGTCCGCGCTCTCGTCGTGGTAGCCGTAGCGCTGCTCGTGGACGTGGGCGAAGGCCTTGCGCAGCCCGTCAGGGTCAAGCAACTGGGCCTCGGCGCCATCGTCGATCGCCTCCCCCACCGCAAGCTCAAAGGCCTGGCCGCGGTAGCGCAGCTCGTGACGTATGCGCACTCGCGCCGGAGGGACAGCGAGCATCGCGGTGGCCTGTGCGACCAGCGTCGAGCGCTCGCGATCGAGGCGCTGGGGCGACAGCGCTCGTCCGCTGAGAATCACAGTCTTGGCAACGTCGCGGCGCGCTGGGGCTGCCGCGAGACCGAGCGCGCACAGGACCCCAGACGCGCGTGGGCAGAGCACCCGTGCGATGCCCAGCTCGCTCGCCAGCGCAGCTGCATGCAGCGGGCCGGCGCCGCCGAACGGCATCAGGGCAAAGCCGCGCGGGTCGATCCCGCGCTCGAGCGTCATCACGCGCATCGCCCCCAGCATCTCCGCCTCGGCCACCCGCACGATTCCCTCCGCGCAGGCCAGCAGGTCGAGATCGAGCTCCTCAGCGAGACGTCCAACAGCCTCCTCGCCGGCCGCTCGATCGAGCTGCAGCCCACCCGCCAGCGGGGAGTCCTCGAGCAGGCGACCGAGCACGAGGTTGGCATCTGTGACCGTCGGCTCGACTCCGCCCCGGCCGTAGCAGGCCGGTCCCGGCACAGCACCCGCGGACGCCGGGCCGACTCGTAGCGCGCCGCCCGCATCCCGCCACGCGATCGAGCCACCGCCGGCCCCGACCGTGTGAATGTCGAAGGCCGGGAGCGACAACGGCCGTCCCGCGATCGTGCGCTCGGCTGTCTCCGCAACCTCAGCGCCGTCGATCACGCACACATCGCACGAGGTGCCGCCCATGTCGAAGCAGAGCACCCGCTCGACCTGCGCGAGAGACGCCACGGCAAGAGCCCCACCGACGCCGCCGGCGGGACCTGAGAGGACCGTGAGCGCAGCGTGGGCACCGGCCCGCGCAGCCTCTGTCAGGCCGCCCGAGGACTGCATTACCAACGGCCGTGGAAGTCCGCTCTCGACGGCCTTTCGGCTGAGGCGTCCCAGGTAGTCGCCGAGCAGAGGGGAGAGCGCTGCGTCGAGGACCGTAGTGGCGGTGCGCTCGTACTCACGAAACGTGCCCACCAAGTCGCTCGAGAGCGATATGTGCACGTTGGGAAGCATTTCGCCGAGCAGCTCGCCCAGCAGCCGCTCATGGCTGTCATCGGCATAGGCGTGCAGGAGGGACACGGCCACGGCCTGAGGCTCGGCTGGGCCGACTGCTTCAACGGTGGCCCGAGCGTCATCGGCGTCGAGCGCCTGCAGCGGACCGTCGGGCCCCATTCGCTCTGCTACCCCGAACCGCAGCTCGGCAGGCACGAGCGGGGCCGGCGGTGCGAGGCACAGGCGATACAGGTGCGGGCGCGTCTGGCGGGCCAGCTCGAGAACGTCGGTGAATCCGGCCGTGGCGATCAGCGCGGTGCGCGCCGTGCGTCCCTCGAGCAGGGCGTTCGTGGCCACGGTCATCCCATGGGCGAAGCGCGTCACGTCGCCCGGGTCGGCGTCTGCGCGGAGGAGAACCAGGCGCACCGCCTCGAGCACACCCGCATCCTGGCTGGAGGGCGTCGAGGGAACCTTGGCCGTGTGCACGAGCCCGTCGCCACCGACGAGCACGGCGTCGGTGAACGTCCCGCCGACATCCACGCCCAGCAGCATCTGACGCAGCCTACGCGAGCGTCACTCGCCACCCGGTTCCGGGTTCTACGAGGAGGCCTCCTCTGCGATCAAGCTGCGACCAGCTCGCGATCCTCCGTGTCCGCCAGGTGCTGATGGGAGGGGCAGTAGCCGTTGTGGGGGAGTGGGGTGCGCTGGCAGGCTGAGCCCTTGCGGGTCGTGGCACGGCACTGCGGAGGCGCGCCGCTGACCGCCGTATAGCCCTCGTGCGGGTGCTCCACCAGGAACTGCTGGGCGTAGCCCATGTAGCGCGTGACGACCTGGTGCACATGGCCCTGGGCCGACATCGGGAAGTAGCTGCGTATGTCGCAGAACAGCGTTCGTGCCGGACGTGCGAAGTAGTGGCGGTCTGTGGCCAGACGCGTGATCACGTCCTCGCACGCGCGCAGCACCGCCGTGTGGTTGCTGGTAGCCGACGTTCCCCGCGGCGGCTCCAGGATCTCGGGAGAGAGCTCCCGATAGATGGCCCGACTGAACTGATACATGGTGATGCTCCTCACCCTCTATCGCTGGATCTATGGTTTGGGAGCACACCCGCCTGTCCTGTATGACTCCGACGCCCCAAAGACCTTGCAACTCCCACAACACAAGCACGCCCACAAAAGATCGAGATAAAGATCCTTGGGGCGATTTTCTTAGGCACCCATATACTTGACTCACCAGTGCTGACGTAGTAAGCTCACCTTATGAGCACAGCGATGAAGCGTCCAGAGAGCTTGATCGAAGCGATCGTTTACTTCTCGGACATCGACGTTGCGACGGATTTCGTCGCCAAACTCCGCTGGCCGAGCGGTCCCGTCTGCCCCGAGTGCGGCTGCATGGAATACAGCTACCTGAAGACTCGGCGGCTCTGGAAGTGCAAAGCCTGCAAGAAGCAGTACAGCGTCAAGGTCGGCACGATCTTTGAGGACTCCGCGCTCCCGCTGACCAAGTGGCTCCCGGCTATATGGCTGGTCGCCAACAGCAAGAACGGCATCTCATCGCACGAGCTGGGCCGCTCGCTCAAAGTGACGCAGAAGTCCGCGTGGTTCATGCTCCATCGCATCCGGCTCGCCATGAAAACGGGGAGCCTGCTCGCGCTCTCCGGCGAGGTCGAAGCCGACGAGACCTACGTCGGCGGCAAGGCCCGCAACATGCACGAGTCAGCACGCGAGCGCAAAGGCGTAGCCCAGGGCGGCTCTGGAAAGACGGTGGTGCTTGGGATGCGCCAGCGCGATGGCAGGGTCGCAGCCACCGTCGTCCCGAACGCGAGCAGCAAGGCCCTCCAAGGCGAGATACACCACGCGGTGCGACGCGGCTCGACGCTCTACCCGGACGCACACCGGGGCTACATAGGGCTAGGCCAGGACTTCGAGCACAAGGTCATCGACCACGCCGAAAAGTACGTGGAGGGCCGCGTCCACACCAACGGGATCGAGAACTTCTGGAGCCTCCTGAAGCGGGGTCTGCACGGCACCTACGTGTCCGTGGAGCCCTTCCACCTCTTCCGCTATCTCGATGAGCGCGTGTTCACGTACAACCTGCGCGAGCACACGGACGCCGGGCGCTTCGATGCCGTTCTCGACGCGATCACTGGGCGCAGGCTGACTTACGCCGAAGTCACGGGGCAGCGTTGAGCCACGCGAGATAGGGTTTCAAGCAATGCCCATACAAGCCCACATGGTGCTCAGTGTCACCAGCGGTTTTGCTCCAGATGGACAGGTCATCCTAATGGGCGCTGGCTGGAGCGTGAGGCCGCCTGACCCGCAACCAATGGCAGTTTACTGCCTGGTTTATCTCCCCCGCGAGCAAGCCGGAACGCACCGCTGGCGACTCCAACTAACATATGCGAACGGCGATCCGATCGAGCTTGAGGAAGAGGCACCCGGCGTCCCGCCGAACCTTGTTTGGGAAAACGAGAGCGAGGTGACGGGTCTGAACGACCCCGAGTTGACGACGCCGCTGACCTTTGGCGCCCTGATCGGGTTGCCCCCGCTCAGGCTTCCGCAGGGACGAGAGTACGTATGGCGTCTGACGGTGGACGACGAAACCCGTGACGGATGGGTGTCCCCGTTCCGGACGAGCCCTCCAGAGCCGCTGGCATAAACAGTCCGACGCGTTCTCCCTGCATAACGAACTGGATAGCGCGCTTTGGCGCGACGGGGGTAGCTAGGAGGTCATCAACCCACTCGGGCTCCCCGATCGCCTCACCGTCGTCGTCGTAGGTCAACACCATCCATCCAGCCGTAGCGCCCTCCCGCGCCCCCTCTAGGCGTCTCGCTTCCTTGAGTGCATCGCTCTTTCGCGTGAAGTATTCCCGCGACCGGCCATCCTTATCTACCAAGACGTACTCGTAGGCCATAGTGATCAGCCCTTCCCTTTGGTGTCTGTCTGCTCAATTCGGCGAACGGCGGCCGCTAGATTAGCGGCGGAACCCCAGACCGTCACTTTTCCATCGGACTTCTTACGGTCCTCGTACTCGAACCCCTCTCCAGGCTGAAGTATGAGCTCCGCGATGCTAGTGCCGCGCCGGGGCTCGATTTCTCCGTCACGGCTAGCTGCCTTACGGATGTCCGATACCCGGCGTCGCGCCTGCTCCAGCTTCTTATCCACGCACACCCCGTCAAGAAGCTCGGGGTAGTCTTCCTCACGCTTGGTTTCCGGTGCAGCGCCAAGTTCGCGCTCAGACCGGAAATCCGCCCTCAGGGCAGCGGGGTCAACGTGGTCAGCATGAACGACGCGATAAACGGTCATTTCGTGCTCGACTGGCTTCCGTTTGAGTTGGGTGCGCTTACCCACCAACCGAATCTATCGGGCGCGCCATCCGAAACTGTAGTGTGACACGCGGACGATGCCCCTACTACGAATGTTTCCAATCATTTAGATTTGCCTCTGCGCGTCCCAGGACCTCTGACGGGGGCACGTTGAGCGCATTCGCAATCTTGACGATGTTGGCCAGCGCCACATTGCGCACGCCCCGCTCGACGCCGCTGTAGTAGCCGCGATTCAAGCCGGCCTCTAGCGCTACGGCTTCCTGCGACATGCCGCGCTCTGCGCGCAGCTCGCGGAGCGCAGCGCCGAACGCGGCGTGGATCGGCGAGATCGGAGGCAAGCGGGCAGCCTGACGGCTTGACTACTATGAGTCCATACACTATAAGTCGCGTCGCACCCAATCAAGTTGGCCGGGGCGACAGCGGTAACTGCCCCCCGGCCGTGACACCGAAAGGCGGAACCTTCCGATGTGCGACGAGGATAACCCCGAGGAGCTGCACCCGTTGGACGAGATCGAGCGGAACGTGCTCTACCTGCTGACCGAGCCGAGCGACGGTCAGCCGCTGTGGTCGACGGAGGACATCGGCCGGGAGATAGAAGCCAGCGACCCGATGGTCCCGGTGCGTGCGCTGCACAGGGCCGGACTGGTCAACATCACGAGCGACGGCTACGTGTTCGCCACCCGCGCCGCTGTGAGGCTGGTGCAGATGGTCGGCCACGTCGTCTGAGCACCGCGAGCGAGGCCACGTCGCCCGGTCGGGGCGTGGCCTACTCTGCGTCGGGCTTAGGTGTGTTCACGAGCCTGCGCGTCAAGTCCTCGAAGCGCTCGAACTCGGGGTTGGCGGGGGGAGCGGGCGCGCTCATTCGCTTCGGCGTCACGTCAGCCATCGCAGAGGCCACGGCCGCCTCACGATCTTTTGTGAGGTCGGGTCCGTCGAGAAGATCAAGAACGCGGTGAAGCGGAACCACGACCGAGATGCCGACGTTCAGAGGCTCCACGGACGCCTCCCCAATGCCGTCAAGATCGTTGCCCTTCGTCTCCCAGCTCCCGTGTACCAGTCCAATCAGGTAGTTCGGTCCCGCATTGCCGGCCACGGTGGGCTTCGCTAGTCGCTGTGGGTTCCATTCGGCGTCGTACAACCATGGCGGAAAGTGGGCGAAGACCGGTGAGCCACTGAGACCTCCGATTGAGCGCGACTCGATCAAGATTGCGTGATCGGCTCCGGTTGACATCGCCACAGGGTCTTCCGGATACGCGGCGACGGTTCCCGTCCGGATGATCGGCATGATCCGGGTCTTGCCGGGGTGGTAGGTCAGAAGGCCGGTCATGAAGACTTCGGCACCCGGCCTCACATCGGGCACTTCATGCTCGCCGGCCCGCGATCCGGTCGCCCGATAGATCGCCCCACCCTGGCCCCGTGCCGGGTAGTACAAGAAGTCGAAGCCCCTGAGAGCCTGTGCGCCAAGGCCAAAGCTGTAGACCGATACGTCGGCGATGTCGTGATGGACCCAACCCTTGAGGTCAGTCTTGACCTCCCTCGCGGGTCCGGCTGTGCTGTTCAACAGGAGCCGGATTGACTCCACTGGCGGGTCTTTCTCCGGGTCTATTTGCTGCACGCAATGACGGGCCGTGACGGCGTAGATCATCGGCAGACGGGCACCTTTAGCGTCCGTGAGCCCCACGTCAACAAAGACAAAGAAGCCCGTTCCGACCCACGAGCTGCCGCCACCCTGGCCTTCCACAAAGAAGACGAGCTTTTTGACCTCATCGGGAAGCTGCATCAGCTCTCGGTCATCGCCATGAAACAGCTCCTGACGGCCGCCGATGCGTTGATCGGTCCATAGGCCGATCATACCCGGCCCCGGTGAGTCAGGTATATCAGTCCCTTTTCTTATGAACGGCGTTGCCGCTCAGAGGGTCTCAGTGCCAGGTCTGCCAGCCGATCGACTCCGTCTGGTCGATCACGGCGTGGCGATGGTCGAGCGCGGGATCGCGCTCGGGATGATCCGCTCGCAGGTGCGCGCCGCGGCTCTCCTCGCGGGCCAGCGCGCAGCGCGCGATCAGGCGCGCAAGCGGGTTTGGGGTCTCGAGCAGCCTGCTCAGCCCCTCCTGCGTGCGCACGATGCCGGCGTCTTGCCAGAGCGCTCTACGCGTGGTCGGATCGGCCTGCGGAGGGGCGGGGAGATCGCTCAGCGCCTCGATCTCACCGGCGTCCGCCGGCCCCGGCGCCAGGGTCTCCTCCGCGAGCGCGTCGAGGACCGCCCGGCGGGCGAACACGAAGCACTCGCTCAGCGAGTTCGACGCCAGCCGGTTGGCGCCGTGCAGCCCCGTGCAGGACGACTCCCCGACCGCATACAGCCCGGGAACGCTCGAGCGCGCGTGCAGATCGGTGACGATCCCGCCCATCATGTAGTGGGCGGCCGGGGCCACGGGGATCAGCTCGCGGGCCGGGTCGAGTCCGGCGTCGCGCAATGCGGCGATCACGTTGGGGAAGTGCGCTTGATCGATCGAGCGCATGTCGAGGCCCACCGAGCTCGCGCCCGTCTCCTGCAGGCGCGCCTCGATCGCCCGTGAGACCTCGTCGCGGGGAGCAAGCTCCTCGACGAAGCGTTCGCCCGAGGCATCGTGCAGCGTGGCTCCCTCGCCACGAATGGCCTCGGTGACGAGGAACCCCTCGCGCCCGCGCACGCCAATCACGGCCGTGGGGTGGAACTGCATCAACTCCAGGTCGGCCAGCTCGGCGCCCGCCCGATGCGCCAGCAGCATCCCCACGCCCTGCGAGCCCGGCGGGTTGGTCGTGCGCGACCACAGCGCCGCTGCACCGCCGGTGGCGATCACGACCGCGCGTGCGCTCACCACCCGGCCGTCGTCACAGATCAGACCACGGCAGCGCTCCTCCGAGCGCCACAGAGCCTGCGCCCGGGCGCCCTCCAGCACGTTGATGTGGGGCTCCTCGGCGGCAAGCGCCGAGAGCTGGCGAACGACACGCCGCCCGGTGGCGCTCCCGCCCGCATGGACGACGCGCCTGACCGAGTGTCCACCCTCGAGGCCCAGCGCCAGCTGACCAAAGCGGTCTGCGTCGAAGCGAACCCCCAGCGCCTCGAGATCCCGAACCCGGTCGGGGGCGTCGTGCACGAGGATCTCAGCCGCGGAGCGGCGCACCAGATCACGTCCCGCGAGCTCGGTGTCATGCAGATGCAGCTCGAAGCTGTCATCCGCGGCGAGCGCCGCTGCGAGGCCGCCCTGCGCCCAGTAGCTCGCCGTCTGCGCCAGTGGCGTGGCCGATATGAGCACGACACGCGCGCGCTGGCGGGCGGCACAAAGCGCCGCATACAGCCCGGCCGCCCCTGCGCCCACCACGGCGATGTCGACCTCTTGGGTCCGCGAGGGGGCGCTGGGAGGCATTGGATGGGCTATTTGTTGGTGGGCAGGAGGCCCAGTTTGCGCAGCTTTTCGGTGCTGATCCCCGTGCGTTTGCGCAGTTCTTCGATCCTGAGTTTCTCGCCAGAGCCGGAGGGCAGGCCACTCGTACCCGGGACGGTGCTCGTTTTGGTGGGAGTGGTGCTTCCCGGTGTGGGCGTGGTGCTGCCCGACGTTGTCGTGGGTGTCGAGGTGGTCGGAGCGGTGATGGTGGGGACCGTGGCTGCCGTGGTCGCGGGGGCGGTAGCGCCGAGGGTGGTGATGGTCCTGGTCGATGCGGGCGACTGCGCTTCTGTGCCTCCGGCGAGCTTCACGAGGGCCGCGGCGAGCACGCCCAGTGACAGGACCGCGATGACGCCCGCCACGACGAATGGCGCCCTCCAGTTCGGTGAGGCCGCGAGGCGCGTTCGTGCGGCGGCTCCGCAGTTCAGGCACCACTCCTGCTCGGGGTGCAGGGGCGCACCGCACAGCGGGCACGCCTCGCCGGGCGCGGCGCTGGGCCGCTGCACGGGCGCGGCGCCGGCGTTGGGGGCGCCGGCGGGTGCAGCGGGGGGGCTGCTCACGAGCCGCCCGTCGTCGGACGGATGATCTCCGTGGCTTCCTCGCCGCCCGAGGGTCCAGTGGATGCGGGCTCCCCGGCGGGAGGAGGCGCTGGGGAGGACTCAGCTGCGGGCTGGGACTGCGGCTGGGCCGGCACCGGAGGGTGAGCATCGGCCGGCAGTGGGACGACGGGCGGATCGGCTCGGGGTGGCGTCACCGGCAAACCAGGGAGAGGGCCGGTTGGCGGGGCGGGTGCGCTGGCCTGTGTCGGCTGGGGGATTGGCGTCGGCGGCTGTGGCGCGGGCGTGGTCGCTACGGGCGTGCCCGGCACGGATGCGGCGGAGGCGACCGGAAGATCCACGTGGCGGCTCATCGACAGACCGCAGTTGGGGCAGAACCTGTCTTCGCTCGAGTGGATGGCGGCGCACCGGGGACAGGCCGTTATGCCCGCCTCGCGCAGCACCGTCACAGGCTCGCGCTCGCTGAGCGCCGCCTCGAGTGTGCGCAGCTCCGAGTCGATGTGGCCGAGCGTTGTCAGCTTGGCGAGGACGAGCGCGTCGTTTCGCTGCCCGAAGCGGTGCAGGTTGAACACCAGGCCCCCGAGATCGCGGTAGGCGAGCTCTCGCGCCTTGCGCAGGAACCGTGCGCGGCGGCGGGCGCGGCCGCGAGACCCAAACCCCGGAGAGTCGCCGGCGCCGGCGTTGGCTGCCGCTACGGCCTGCTCGTCATCGTGTCCCACGGGGGCGGCTGTGGGAGTCGTGCCAGATATCTGATTCACGCCCGATCCATGCTACCCCGAGCGCTAGTCGCCACGCTCCAGCGTCTCCAGCCAAGCGGAGCGCACGCGTTCGGCCATGGCCTTCGCGGAGAAGCGCATGGCGCTGGCGCGTCGGGGCACGCGCGGGTCGCTCTCGAGCAGCAGGGGCTCCAGCGCGGTCCGCCAGCGGGTGAGCTCGAACGGCGCGCAAAGCGTTCCCGGCACGTCCACGAGTGCCTCGGCATGGACACCCTCGGGCGTGGCCAGGACGGGCACGTCACAGGCGAGCGCCTCGATCACCGCGAGCCCGAAGCCCTCGCGCTCGGATGGCACCAGCACGGCGTTTGCGCCGTTCACCCACAACGGCACGCGCTCGGGCTCGACTCCCCCGAGTGTCCGCAGCTCGACTCCAACCGCGCGCGAGAGCTCGAGCGCACGATCATGGCGCTTCTCCGCACGTGTCGGGTCGGCTGCGAACAGCACGTAGGGGCGCTGGGGATCCAAACCCAGCTCGGCTCGGGCCTGTGCTCGCGGGAGGGGACGAAAGCGCTCGACGTCGACTCCGCAAGGCAGAACCCTGGCGCGGGCGCGGGCGGCGCCGCCGGGGAGGTTGGCGATCAGCGAGCTGGACACGGCCCCCAGGAGGTCGATTGCGGGTAGCGCCGCGGCCGTCGCCAGGCGGGTACGCGGGTGACTCAGATCCGTTCCATGCAGGGTCAGGGCCCGCATCCGAGCGGCGACCGCGAAGGCCGGCCAGGCGGTCAACCCGAAGTGCGCGTGCACCACGTCCAGCGGAGGCGTGGAGGGGCGGCGGCTGAGTGTGGACGTGCCGCCGTGGCGGGCTCGCAGCGTGAACGCCGCTCGAGCCAGCGCGCGGGGACCGGGAGGGAACTCGAACAGCTCCACCTCCACATCCTCGAGGTCGGCCAGCGCGGCCACCTGGTCGCGGACGAAGCGGCCACGCTCGGGGTGAGTCTCGTCGGGCAGCATGTTGGAGACGATCAGGGCGCGCAAGGCCTCGACGGTATCGCTCTGGAATGATGGCCCGCATGAGCGCGCCCAGAACTCGCAGCTACGACCGCGCCGTGGACGAGTTGCGACCCACCACGATCGAGCCTGGGTTCATGCGCACGGCCACCGGCTCGGCGCTGATCTCGGTGGGCGAGACGCGTGTCATCTGCACCGCCTCGGCGCAGGAGAGCGTCCCGCGCTGGATGGCCGGCAGAGGCCGCGGCTGGGTGACGGCTGAGTACGGGATGCTGCCGGCATCCACGGGCGATCGTAAGCAGCGCGACGCAACCAAGGGCCGCCAGGACGGCCGGACGGTTGAGATCCAACGCCTGATCGGACGCTCGCTGCGCGGCGTGATCGACTTCGAGGCCCTGGGCGAGCGGACGATCTACCTCGACTGCGACGTGCTGCAGGCAGACGGGGGGACACGCTGCGCGTCGATCACCGGCGCCTACGTCGCCCTCGCCCTGGCCTGCGAGAAGCTGCGGGCGGCAGGTCGGTTGGAGCGCTCGCCGCTGACAGGCTCGGTGGCGGCGGTCTCCTGCGGGATGATCGAGGGCGTGGCGATGCTCGACCTCGACTACCCCGAGGACTCCACCGCGGAGGTCGACGCCAATGTCGTCATGACGGGCGACGGCGGCCTCGTGGAGGTTCAGGCGACCGCCGAGCGCACCCCGCTCTCGCGTGCCCACCTCGATGAGCTACTCGCCCTCGCCGAGGGCGGCATCGAGCGCCTGCGCCTCCTCCAGGAGCGCGCGATCGCAGAGGCCTCGACGTCTGCCCCCGACTCTCCCCCGGCGGTCACGGAGTCGAGCTAATTGGTGGCGCAGGATCGCCCCAGGCTGCTGCTGGCCACCCACAACGAGCACAAGCGGCGGGAGTTCGAGCGCCTGCTCGAGGCCACACCTATGGGCCATTGGGAGATCGACGTGCTCCCCGACGACGTGCAACTGCCACCCGAGGACGGGGTGACGTTCGCCGAGAACGCTCTGGGCAAGGCGAGGGCGGCGGCGCTGGCAACCGGCCGGGTCAGCATCGCCGATGACTCGGGGATCGCAGCCGCGGCCCTGGGCGGCGCGCCGGGTGTCCGTTCGGCCCGCTACGCGGGCGAGCAGGCGAGCGACGCCGAGAACCTCGCCAAGCTGCTGCGAGAGGCGCCCGCGGGGAGCGCGCTGGAGTACGTGTGCGTGATCGCTTATGTCGACCCCCGAGGCGAGCAGGAGCGGGTCTTCGAGGGCCGCTGCGCCGGGCGCATGGCCGGCGAGCCCAGAGGCGAGGGGGGTTTCGGCTATGACCCCGTCTTCCTGCCCGAGGACGTTCCGCCTGGATACTTGGAGCGGCCCGAGGTGACGATGGCGGAGCTCTCAGACGAGCAGAAGGACGCGATCAGCCACCGCGGCCGCGCCGCCCGGGCGCTGCTCGATTGGCTCAGAAGAGGTTGATGGCAGCCGATGCGGCCACGGCGACCCCGAGGCCCGCGTAGCCGGTATAGCCCGAGATGAGCAGCAGCAGCGCCGTGATGAGCGCTACGAGCACCGTTACGATCCAGGCGATGCGTTCGATGGCCATGCGTGCATTGTTGCGGATGCGCCTGTCCGCACGCGGTGTTAGCTTCGGCGCAACGGTTTCACGAACGAGGAGGGCGAAGTGACGAAGTCCGAGCTGGTTGACCAGGTTGCCGACCGCGCAGACCTGACCAAGCAGGATGCCGCGCGAGCGGTGGACGCGGTGCTCGCCACTGTGGAGGACGCGCTGCGCCGCGGCAGCGAGGTGACTGTGTCCGGTTTCGGCAAGTTCCACGTGAGCGAGCGCGGCGCGCGAGCGGGTGTGAACCCGCGGACCGGCGAGCGCATCCAGATCGCTGCATCCCGCGTGCCCCGATTCACAGCGGGGAGTGGCTTGAAGAGCGCGGTGAAGGCTCGCTGACATTGGCGCGGCCCTTCGGGGACACTCTGGCCGCGCGGGTCGCCCAGCGCGAGTCCCAACTCGTGCTCGGCCTCGATCCCGACCCGAGTGACCTGTGGCCGGGAAGCGATGAGCCGTCGGACGATCTCGAGCCTCTTGAGGCCGCCGGTAGAGCGGTGCTTGCGCACTGCTGTTCGCTGATCGATGCGACGGCCCACGCCTGCGTGGCGGTCAAGCCGCAGCTGGCTCGATTCGAGGTGCTGGGGGCAACTGGCAGAGCGATGCTCGGAGAGGTGGTCGCTCACGCGCGAAGGGCGGGTCTGCTGGTCATCGCCGACGGGAAGCGTGGAGACATCGACGTGACGGCCCAGGCATACGCCGGCGCGCTCATGGGGGGGATCGACTCGCCCTTTGGCCACCTGGACGGGCTGGGAGCCGATCTCGTGACGGTCAACCCTCTGATGGGCTCGGACGCAGTCGAGCCGTTCGTGACCGCGGCACGGAAGGCGGGTGCGGGGGTGCTGGTGCTCGTCCGGACCTCCAACCCCGGCGCGGCCGACTTCGAGGACCTCGAGGTCCGTGGAGGAGGGGCGATGTGGGAGAAGATCGCCGAGATGGTCGACGAGCTCGGTCGCTCGCAGGTTGGCGCCGCCGGCCTGAGTGATGTGGGCGCGGTGGTCGGAGCCACCGAGCCGGGACACCTGGCGCGCGCCAGGGAGCTGATGCCCGCCGCCACCTTCCTGCTGCCCGGGATCGGCGCTCAGGGCGGCCGCGTGGAGGACCTTGCCCCGGCCTTCGAGCCGGGCCGTGCAGGCGGCCTGGTGTCGGCATCGCGCAGCGTCGCCAACGCCCACCGAGCGCTCGGCGGCACGCCTGCCGAGGCGGCTCGGGCCGAGGCGGAGCGTCTGCGCGAGGCTGCCTGGGCGTTGTCGGAGGTTTGATGCGCGGGCGCTGTGTTCCGCTAGCCTGTATGTCGTGCGCGTCGGGGCACCCCTAGCAGTTCGGGCGCGCCGGAAGGTGGGTACAGAGCAACGATGATCATCACGGTCACGCTCAACGCGGCGATCGACAAGTCGCTAGCTGTTCCGAACTTCAGACTCGGGCGCCGCCATCGCACCGTCGATCAACGCACGATGGCCGGGGGCAAGGGCGTGAACATCGCACGCACGCTCAAGGCGCTGGGTCAGCCGGTCATCGCCACCGGATTTGCCGGCGGCGCCACCGGCACGCACCTCGTCGAGCAGCTGACCGAGGAGTCGATCCTCAACGACTTCGTGCGCATTCGCGAGGAGTCGCGGACGAACACCTCGGTCCTCGATCCCACGACCGGCGAGCAAACCGAGATCAACGAACGTGGGCCGGCGGTGTCCGAGCGCGAGGTCGAGCTGTTTCGCGACAAGCTGCTCTACCTCGCACGTGGAGCCGCGATCGTGGTCTTCGCCGGCTCGCTGCCGCGCGGCGTCGAGCCCGACATCTACGCCTCGCTGGTCAGGGACCTGGAGCGCCTCGACGTGATCACGGTCGTGGACACCGACGGCGAGCCGCTGCGCCAGGCGGTCAGGGCCGAACCGGACGTTGTCTCCCCGAACGTGCTCGAGGCCGAGGAGCTTGTGGGCCACGAGTTCGCAAGCGAGGAGGAGCGCTCGCTGGCGGTCGGCGAGATCGTGGCCCTGGGTCCCAAGGAAGCGATCATGACCCTGCCCGACGGCTGCTTCGCGCAGCTGCTCGTGGACGGGCAAAAGCGCATGAAGCGCGCGCGGGTGGATCAGCGCGAGCCGATCGCCAAGCGGGGCTCGGGCGACGCCTTCCTCGCCGGCTATCTGGCCGCGCGCTACGAAGGCCGGGCACCGGATCAGTGCCTGCGCTTCGGGGTCGCCTGCGGCGCCGAGTCAACCGCTCGCTTTGGAGCCGGGCTGATCGATCCACGCGAGGCGAGGCGGCTGATGGGCGAGGTCGAGCTGTCGGTCGTGGAGCTGCCGGCCGAGGTGGGCTAGGGGCCCCCTTCAGCCGCCGGTGACGTCGCGGCGCAGGAACACGAGGTAGGCGGCGAGGAGCGAAGGAACGGCGTACAGCGCGCAGACCCAGGCGGAATGGATGATTGGGTGCCAATCGGTGGGGGTGCGCAGGAGCCCCTGCCAGTTTTGGAACTGCTGGGTGAGCAGGTAGGGGTGAAGGCCTTCGAGGCCCGGAATTGCGGTCACGATGTACAGCAGGATCACGAATCCGATCGTGCCGACGACGGCTGCCGCGCTGTTGCGGGTGGTGGTCGACAGCAGCACGCCGATGCTGACCACGGTGAACAGCGGAATCAGATAGAAGGCGCTGGCGGCGAAGACGAGGAGGAGGGCCTTGGGTGCCGGTACCACGGTGCCTGAGTAGCTGGTGATGCTGTGGAAGCCCCACGAGATCACGCCCGCGATGGTGGCGACAGCGGCGAAGAGGAAGACGGCGATCGCCGCGTAGGCGATCGCAGCGAGCGCCTTCGCGGCAAACACCTGGCCGCGGTCGACTGAGCGCGTGAGGATCGTCTTCAGCGTCCCGTTGCCATCCTCGTTGGCGACGATGTCCCCGGAGACGAGCGCTGAGATCAGCGGCAGCATGAACATCGAAAGGAACAGCAGCATCAGGACCGGCGTGGCCAGTCCGGACTGCGTGATCTGGGCGGCGAAGATGTTGTCCCGTCCGCGCCCACCGTGCTGATGGATGTTTTCGACGATCACGAACACAACAGGCAGGATCGTTGCGAGGAAGAACCCGAGGTAGGTGCGCTTCTGGGCCGCCAGCTTCCTCATCTCCCAGCGCCAGACGGTCAGGGTGGAGGGCCGTCGGGAGCGCACGGCGAGGGGAGCGGGAGCTGTGGGGGCCGCGACGGCGCTCATCCGATCTCGACGGTCTTCTGCGTCGGAGGGGGTGTCGAGACGGTGGAGGACGCGGTGTCTGACCCTGCGTCTGCGAAGGCCGGGCCGTTTGAGCCCTTGCCGTCGTTCTCGGTCAGCCTGAAGAACAGGTCCTCGAGCGTTGCCAGCTCGGGGGTGAGAGCGAGGATCCCGATACCGGCCGCGGCGAGCGCCAGGCTGAGGTCGCCCACGTCGCTCTCCTGGGCCTGGAAGCTCAGGCCGTGGGCGCCCAGGGCCGCGTGCTCGACGCCGGGCTGGGTTTTGAGCAACCCGAGGGCGCGCTCGTCATCGGTGGTGCGGATGCGATACCCGGCGCCGCCCTGGCGTCTGAGGTCGGCGAGCGCTCCCTCGTAGACGACGCGGCCGGAGTCGACGATTGCGACGCGGTCGCACAGTTCCTGGACCTCGGGCAGCTGATGGCTGGAGAGCAGCACGGTGATGCCTTCGCCGGCGAGGCGGCGGATGAGCAGTCGCATGTCGCGCATTCCGGCGGGGTCGAGGCCGGTGGCGGGCTCGTCGAGGATCAACAGGCGCGGACGGCGCAGCAGGGCAGCGGCGATGCCCAGACGTTGGCGCATGCCGTGCGAGTAGCCGCCGACGCGGTGGCGGGCCCGCGGCGCGAGCTCCACGACGTCGAGCACCTCATCGATGCGCTCAGACGCGCCGTCGCCGTCGAGCGCGGCCAGCAGCTCGAGGTTCTTGCGGGCGCTCATGTAGGGGTAGAAGCGCGGTGCCTCCACGAACCCGGCAACGCCCTCCAGCGCGCGGGCGCCGTGGCGCATGGGGTCGCGCCCGAACAGCTCGACGGTGCCCTCCGTCGGCGTGATCAGCCCGAGGGCCATGCGCAGCGTGGTGGTCTTCCCCGCACCGTTGGGTCCGAGGAAGCCGTAGACGTCGCCGGCGCGGACGTTGAGGTCGATGTGATCGACCGCGAGCACTTCGTCGTAGCGCTTGACCAGCCCGCGCGCCTTGACCGGCGGGGCCTCCTCAACCACGTTAGAGACCCCGGGCCAGCGCCTCGATCGAGCTCGCCGACACCGAGCCGGCGAGCACGTAGCGCACGCCGGAGCGCTCGAACGTCAGCAGCGTGCCGAGCTCGGTGCGCAGCTCGCTTGCGCTGGCACCGTTGATGTCGACCTTGGGCAGCGATTCAAGGGATTCACTTGTCTTCGAGTCCGCGTGGGTCTTGCTTTCGAGCACGCCAACGGAGGTGAGACCCTTGCCGAGCGACGTGAGCTTCGGCTTTTCAGCCGAGCCGGCCGACCTCGATCCCGTGTGCGAGGTGGAGTTGGGGAGGGTCACTTCTTCGACCTTGGCGTTGGCCGGCGGCGTGAACTGGAAGACCGATGGGGGCACGGCCCCGAAGGAGACTTCGGTCGCGGCCAGTTCGATCACGGGGGCGGAGCTGGTCGAGGAGTAGACGGCCGCACGCAGCGGAGCGCCATTGGCGGCGTCGAATGACAGCTCGGCACCGCCGAGGAGGCTGCCGGTTTCCTTCGGCGAGACGTGCACCGTGTACGCCGCCTGCCCCGCGACATCCGTCGGGGTGGTGGAGACGCTGGCGTGCTTTTCGATGCGGGAGATGGCTTCTTCGATCTTTGCCACGCTGGGGACTTCGCCCTTGTCGGCGGGGCCGGGACTCGAGCTCGCTTCAGCGGCCGTGGGCGTGTAGCGGTAGAGGGTGTTGGATGCAGCGTCGTAGACGGTGATGGTGTGCCCGTCGTAGATCACCGTGGTGTCGCCTTTTTCGGCCTGAAGCTCCAAACGCGCACGCCCGTCCTTGGCGATCCACAGCCTGCCTGAAGCCCCGCTCAAAAGCGGGCTGGAGGTGAGGCCGCCGCCCTGTTCGGAGCCGCTTGCGAGGCTTGCGCCTTCGAGCAGGTGGTTGGTGAAGGTGATGCTTGCGCTCACGCCTTCGACCGGCTGTGTGCTCCCGCCGCTGAGGGCGTCGTGCACGGCCTCAGGCAGCGGCCTGGAGGGCGGGGTGGGCCCGGAGCCGAGCGCGAATGCGAGGGCCGTGGCGGAGACCCCGATTGCCACCACGAGGCTGCAGAGCAGCAGCAGGCGAGACAGTGGGAGGCGACGGAGGATGTTCACGGCTTCACGACCCTTCCTCGAGCGGTTGCCTACACATCCAGGGTAGCGCTGTGGCTTTGGCCCTCCTAAAGCTGTGAGAGCTCTCATGGCGCTGGTCATGGGCGCTGCTCGCTGAGCCCGGCGCCCTTCGATGGACCGTTCTGTGCCCTCAACCGATATCTTCCCGACCGCATGTTCATCGTCGTCCTGCTTCTGTTGATCTTCCTCGGCGCCGGAGTGTTCTTCGTCGCGATGCGCGGGGGCGCCCGTGGCGCGCGCCAGTCCCTGCACACGGAGTCGAAGGCCGGCCAGCGTCTGATCACGCTCGGCATCGTCGTTTTGTTCGCGTTTGGCCTCGCTGTCCCGGCGCTGGTGCTGGCTCAGAACGGCGCGAACAAGGCGAGCGTGGCGGTCGGCGGGGTGACGCTGACCCACCCGGAGCAGAAGGGCCGCGAACTGTTCTCGCACTCGTGTGCGGTCTGCCACACCCTGGCAGCGACCAAGTCGGTGGGGCGGATCGGACCCAACTTGGACGTCCGCGTCGGCGAACAGATCTCCACGCCGGCAGGGCGCAAGGCGCTGGTTCTCAACGCCATCGCAGAAGGACGCGCTCGCGGCCTCGGCCAGATGCCGGCTCTGCTCTACCAGGGCAAAGAAGCCGAAGACATCGCCAGTTTCGTCGCCGCAGTCGCCGGGCACTAGCTCGGCGCTTTGGCCATCCGTCGATACCGGCCTGGTCGGGTCATCGGTTAAGGTCCGCCGGGATGTCTGATCAGCCGAAGACCGCGGAGGACGTCAAGGCACTGGTGGCGGAGCGGGAGATTCGCTTCATCCGTTTCTGGTTCACGGACATCCTGGGCCAGCTGAAGTCGTTCTCGATCAACGCTGCTGAGCTCGACGATGCGTTCGAGGCGGGGATGGGCTTCGATGGGTCCTCGATCACGGGCTTCAACGCGATCGAGGAGTCGGACATGATCGCGATGCCCGACCCGAGCACGTTCTCGGTGCTGCCGTGGCGGCCGGAGGAGCAGGGCGTGGGGCGGATGTTCTGCGATGTGATCACGCCCGAGCGCACCCCCTATGAGGGCGACCCGCGTCACGTGCTGCGTCGTGCGATCCAGCGCGCGCAGTCGATGGGCTTCGACACGTTCAACGTCGGGCCCGAGCTCGAGTACTTCCTGTTCAAAGACTCCCGCTCCACGGAAGTGCTCGACCAGGGCGGCTACTTCGACCTGACCACCCTCGACGCGGGCTCGGACGTTCGCCGCGAGACGGTGCTGGCGATGGAGCAGCTGGGGATCCACGTGGAGTACACCCACCACGAGGTGGGTCCCTCCCAGCACGAGATCGACATGCGCTACGCGGACGCGCTGAAGATGGCCGACGACTGCATGACCTACAGGATCACGGTCAAGGAGTACGCGATGAAGTACGGCTGGCATGCGACGTTCATGCCCAAGCCGCTGTTCGGCGAGAACGGCTCGGGGATGCACACGCATCAGTCGCTGTTCAGTGAGGGCAAGAACGCCTTCTACGACCCCGACGACCAGTACTTCCTCTCGGATGTGGGTAAGGCCTTCATCGCCGGTCAGCTCAAGCACGCCAGGGAGATCTGCTCGATCTTCGCCCAGTGGGTCAACTCCTACAAGCGCCTGGTTCCCGGCTTCGAGGCGCCGACGTATGTGGCGTGGTCTCGACGCAACCGCTCGGCGCTGGTGCGCGTTCCGATGTATCACCCCGGCCGCGAGCAGGCGACGCGCATGGAGCTGCGCTGCCCCGATCCGGCCTGCAACCCCTATCTGACCTTCGCGGCGCTCTTGCAGGCGGGTCTGGAGGGGATCGAGAAGGGCTATGAGCTGCCCGAGCCGATGGAGAAGAACCTCTACCACCTCTCGGCCGAGGAGCGCCGTCGTCTGGGTGTGGAGCAGCTGCCGGAGAGCCTCGGCGAGGCGATCGAGCTGACGGCCGAGTCGGAGCTCGCGCTGCGCACGCTCGGCGAGCATATGTTCAACCGCTACGTGGAGATCAAGCGCCAGGAGTGGGACGACTACCGGGTGAACGTCACCCAGTGGGAGCTCGACCGCTACCTCTCGATCCTGTAGGCGTCAATGAGGCAGCAGCTCGATTGCGTCCGTGTGCTTGGGGCGTACTGTGGTGAAGTGTCGGTGGTCGAGCGTTGCGAGCTTCTGCTCGTTCAGCCGCTCCACTATTGCGACGACTGCAGCATCGACGAATCCGAGTTTCAAGTCGGCGTAGCGGGTAAGCAACTCGCGCACACGCACATAGTCAGATCGGATCAGGTCCACGATCGTCACGTCATCGGCCTCGACGTCGTCGAGAAACGACGAGAAGGGCTGCAGCCCGAGCCTGCTGCTGGCAAGCCACTCCAACTCGACCACGACGGGGGCTGGTACAAGCAGCCGCTCAGATGAGCCGGAGAGTAGCTGCCTGCAGGCCTCATGGTCGGTGTCAGCCCGGTCCATCGCTGCGTAGAGCGGGCCGGTGTCGCAAATCAACGCCACGAGCGTGGCTCGTAGTTGATCTCGCTGGCCTGTCGTCCCATGTCGGCTGGATGCTCCGTCGACGCACCGGCGCCGATGAAGCTGAGCCTGTTCCGCGTCTGCGTGGTTCCATTGCGCCGCCACGCTTCGACGGCTCTCGCGACACTTTCACGATCCGGCATCCGATAATAGGCCCGCCGACCGCCCCTGGTCGATGCTCCGGACTTCTCGAGTAGCCGATGACTGACAAGAATCCGTAGGTTCGGAAACCAACTGGGTCCTCCGTTTGCGCGTACCTCGTCAAGCACCCAGGCGCCAGCGAACTCGCCGCCATGCGGCTCTGACCTCTCAGCCACAGCCACTGCTGCCTCGAGCACAGGCATCCAATCGGGATGCTCGAGGGCAAGACGTCGCACCGCCTCATCTGAAGGAGTGAGCAAAGTGAGCTTATTCATCAAGATGAGCATACTATCAAGGGCCTTGGTCATCGCCGAGTTCGCGCCAGAGCATGCGATGCTCACCGATGCGCAGGCCGAGCCAAATCGCGCACGGAGTTTGAGAGGCCTCCGCCTTACGGCTGCGGCTAAGGCGTTCGCGGTGGCACCGCACAGGCGATCGGACGCGCCGGGGCGAAATGCCAGTGCAGGGCCTGCAGCAGGTGGGCGAAGGCGCCGGGATGGCGGGGCGCGATCTCGTGCAGCAGGCGCAGCACGGACAGGGCCTGGCGCTCGTACTCCTCTGAGCCGCTCAGCTGGGCGAGCCTCAGCAGCCCGAGGGCGGCGCTGGAGGCACCGGAGGGGATGGGGGAGTCCTCGAGATCCTTGCGCCGAGCGATCAGCGCCTCGCCATCGGCGGCCGTGGAGAAGAAGCTGCCTTGCTCGGGGTCGGCAAAGCGGGCGATCATCTCGTCTGCAAGCTCGAGGGCCTGCAGATACCAGCGCTCCTCACAGGTGGTTTCAAACAGGACGATCAGGGCCTCGAGCAGGAAGGCGTGATCCTCGAGGTATGCGCCGATCCTGGCCTCACCGGCGCTGTAGGTGCGCAGCAGCCGGCCGCTGTCGTCACGTATTCGGCTGAGCAGGAACTCGGCGCACCTGCTTGCAGCCTCCCGGTAGCGGGGCTCGGCCAGGGCGGCGCCGGCGTCGGCGAGCGCCGAGATCATCAGCGCGTTCCAGCTCGTCAGGCGCTTGTCGTCGAGCCCGGGCCGGACGCGCTCTGCGCGGGCTGCCAGCAACCGCTCGCGGACCCGCTCGCGCACGGCTGGCTCGGGCCGCGGGCCACGATCTGTGAGTACGTTCAGGCCGGGCTCGGGATGGTGGGGATCCTCGAAGTTGCCCTCATCGGTGACGGACAGCCAGGCAATCGCCGCCTCGGCGTCATCACCGAGCAGGTCGCGTAGTTGGGCCTGCGTCCACACGTAGAAGCGCCCCTCCACTCCCTCCGAGTCGGCGTCGAGCGCGCTGTAGAAGCCTCCCTCCGGCCCTTGCATCTCGCGCAGGGCCCACTCGAGCGTGTCAACGCACACGGCACGCAGCTCGGGGTCCTCTGAGGCCTGCCAGCCGTGCAGGTAGGCACGGGCGAGCAGCGCGTTGTCGTAGAGCATCTTCTCGAAGTGGGGTACGGTCCAGGCCGCGTCGACGCTGTAACGCGAGAAGCCCCCGCCGAGCTGGTCGTGGATGCCGCCTCGGGCCATCGAGCGCAGGGTCTGCAGCGACATCTCGCGCTCGCCCCGCAGGAGCAGCAGCTCGATCACGGACGCCTGCGGGAACTTCGGCGCGGCGCCGAAGCCGCCGTTGCGGGCGTCATAGGACTCGCGCAGCCTCGTCACCGCCACCTCGAGCGCATCCGCGCGCAGTTCCTGCACCGAGGGGACGAGCTGGGCGCCGCCGGAGAGGCGCTCGCGCAGGCGCTCACCGCCGGCCTGGAGCTCCTCGCGCTGCGAGTCCCACGCCTCGGAGATCGCCTGCAGGACCTGCGTCCAGGCGGGCATGCCGTGGCGCGGGTCGGGCGGGAAGTAGGTGCCGCCGTAGAAGGGCAACTGCTCTGGGGTCAAGAAGACGTTCAGCGGCCAGCCGCCGTGGCCGGTCATGGTCTGCACGGCCTCCATGTAGAGGGCGTCCACGTCGGGTCGCTCCTCGCGGTCGACCTTCACGCACACGAAGTCCTCGTTCATCAGCGCTGCCGTGCGCTCGTCCTCGAATGACTCGTGCGCCATCACGTGACACCAGTGACAGGAGGAGTAGCCGATGGAGAGGAGCACGGGCTTGTCCTGCCTGCGCGCCTGGGCGAACGCCTCGGGGCCCCACGGCTGCCAGTCGACTGGATTCTCGGCGTGCTGGCGCAGGTACGGCGAGGTCTCTGACGCGAGCGCGTTGGTCAACGAGCTCGCGCGAGCGCGGGCAGGTGCAGCGCTGCGCTGGGCGCCGACCATTCAGCTTCACCGCCCGGCGCCGACACGCTCGCCGTGGTGGCGGTCAGGTGAACTGAGAAACCATGGCCGCCGAGCACTCCGCTGAAGCGATGCCCAGTGCTGAGGCGGACCTGGCCCCCGGCGGCGGATGAGCCGGTGACGCCGACGGTGGCGCTCGGCCCTTTCGACTTGAGCAGCAGGTTGATGGAGATCGTGCCGCTGAGCTGCACACCGGGAACGTATGAGTAGTGGCTGAGCACCACAGTGGTCTTGGTGACGCGTGCATCGCCTCCGCGCAACCCGCCGAAGCGCGCGCCGACAGGGATGGATCCTGAGCCGATTCCGACCAGCACGATCGAACGCTCGAGGTCGCGGATCGAATCCACCGCCGCGGTCAGGGTCTTGCCGGGGGCGCCCTGCACGCCGTGCGTGGGCGCTATGAACGACAGCGAGCGCGGAGGCAGTGGAGTGGGGGGAAACAGGTTCTTGCCGGCAGGGCACGCGCTGACGGGTGCGCTGGCGAAGAAGGCAACCAGCGCGGTGTGGGTGCAGGTGGTCAGGTCGCTGCCGATGACCGAGTGCCCGGTGTAGGGGACGACGAGCACCTGTGCGTCGGGGATCAGCTTGGCGACTGCCTGTGCGTTTTCGGTGGGGGTCCGGAGATCCTGTCCCCCCGAGAGGATCAGGGTGGGGACGTTGGGCAGGGACGCTTCGGCTGGGGGCGGCGGCGCGGCATCCGGCCAGGACACGCAGAGTGGGATCGTTTCATCGAGGAGACCCGATTCAGGGTTGAAGGGGTAGAAGGCCGAGCTGGGGATGGTCTTGAGGGCAGCTTCGGCTTCGGTCTCGCGAACGCCAACCGGGGCGCCACGCTGCCAGGGAAACTGGGTCTCCTCGCAGGTCGTTGTCACGAACAGGGCTTCGTCGACCTCGCCGCTCGGTTCTTCCGTCGGGGTGCTTGGGCTCGGCGCCGAGACCGCCAGCACCTCCAAGCGCAGCAGCGGATCGGGGTCGTTGCCCAGCGCTGCGTGCACCGCCGCCGGCACCTCGGCGCGTAGCGCCGGGTCCAGATCTCCGCCGAGCAGCAGCTTGTAGAGGCCGACCGAGCTCATCGATATCCGAACGGCCTTCCCATTCGACGCGTACACCACGCCCGACAGCGGATGCGTGCTCAGGCGCGCGACCAGGTGCGCGATGTCGCTCACGGGGTTACTGGTAACCCCGTTGCACGCGCCGTGCGAGCAGAGTTCGTTCAGCACCGGCGCCATCGCCTTGAACGTGCTCACCCGGAACGCTTCGGGACCGCCTGGCGTCTCGGTCGAGTCGAGGACGAGCGCTTCGACGTTCTGTGGATAGCGCTCGGCGTAGTCGAGCGCGACCTTGGTGCCGTAGGAGGTGCCGTAGAGGACGAGCTTTTCATAGCCGCCGGCCTGGCGGAGCGCCTCGATGTCGGCCACCGATTCGCTGGTCGTGTAGTCGCCGCGGGCGAGGCCGAGTTCGCTTGCGCAGTGGGTGGCGACTTCCTGAAGGTCCAGATGCACGGAGGGGCTGCTGCTCAAGGCAGCGCAGTTGAGCGGCCCGGACGCGCCCGTGCCGCGCTGATCGAACACGAGCAGATCGCGCGTCGCAAGAGCGGGAGCGACTGCAGAGGCGATGAATTCGGATAGTGGCGTTGCGGCCTGCCCGGGCCCGCCCGCGAGAGCGATGACGGCTGTGCGGCTGGGTGTGGCTCCGGCGAGGCGACGCTCGACGCTCAGGGGGACCGTTCCCGGGAGCCTGCCCGCTCGATCGAGGGGCACGGGTAGCGTGGCGCACGAGAACTCCGTGCCTTTGAGGCAGGGGGCGAAGCTAAGGCTGGAGGGCGCCGAGTAGGCCGGTGAGCTCGCGAGCAGCAGCACTGCTGCCGACGCCGCCAGCGCGGCGGTAAGAGCTCTCCTGCGCATCTTCCCCGACAATAGCTGCCGTTGCGCTGGGATTCGGCGGTAGGTCCACGTGTTGACCGCCCAGTGTCCCCACGAGCGCCCTGTTGGGGCCGAGTTGCAACTTTCCATGCGCGTCCGAGGACCCCTCGACCTGCAGGTCGGCCGTTTCGAGCTTGAGCGTGCCGGAGATGCTCACGCCGGGGATGAACGAGTAGCCGTGGAGCACCAGCCCTGTCGCGCCGAACGCCGCCCAGCCGGCGCGCAGGCCCCCTACGTGCATCGCTGTGGCGGCGCTTAGACCTTCGGCTGAACCGAGCTCCAGCAGGAGCTGGCGGTCGAGGTCGGCGAAGGTGAGCCTGATCGCGCTCAGCGTCCTTCCAGGGAGCCCGTGATAGCCGTGTTCGGGGCTCACCAGCCCCAGGCGCATCGGAGGGAGCGCGGGGGGGAGCAGGCTCGCTGGGGGCGGTGTCGTCGGACACGGCTTGACAGCGGCTCCCGCGAACATGGCGATCATCGCTTCCCTGGCGCACGGGGTTGGCTCGTCCCCGAGCACCGAATGTCCGGTGTAGGGGACGACGAGCAGGTGGGCGCCGGGAATCTGGGCGGCCAGTTCGCGGGCGCCCGAGGTGGGGGTGCGAAGGTCGCCTGTTCCGCTGAGGATCAGGGTGGGGACGGCCGGGAGGGGCGCTGTGTCGGGCGCCGGTGGGGGAGAGCTGTAGGGCCAGTAGGCGCACCCTTCGACGTCGCTCACCTGGAGCGCGGTGGTGGCGTTGAACGGGGCGAAGGCCGTGGCCGGGAGGGCTTTCGCGGCGGCGCTCGCTTGGGCAAGGCGTGCCTTGGGCTCGGCCGAACGGCTCCAGGGGAAGTCCTGCTCTTCGCACGTCGTAGCGAAGTACAGCGGCTGGTCGAAGTCTTCGTGACCGCCTCCGGCGCTCCCGCTTTGCAGCAGGCGCGCGAGGGGCGCCAGGTCGTTGCGGGCGGCCGCGGCGATGGTGGTGACGAATTCGGCACGCAGCGGTCTGGAGAAGTCCCCGGCGAGCAGGACCCCGGCCAGCTCGGGGGCGCTCATGGACACGGTGTGGGGCTTGCCTGTGCCGTCGAACGCCCGTCCCTCGAGCGGCCCGTGCTGCATGCGGGCGAGCACCCGCGCCAGATCGCGGGTGGGGTTGGTGGTCACGTGGGCACAGGCATGGGCCGCGCACATCTGGCGGAGCACGCGCGGTATCGCTTCAAAGGTGGGGCGATCGAGCGGGTCGGGCCCGTTGGGTGTGACGACCGAGTCGAGCACCAGCGCTTCGACATGGCTCGGATATGCCTGGGCGTAGGCCTCGGCGACCTTGGTGCCGTAACTGGTCCCGTACAGGACGAGCTTTTCGTAGCCCCCCGCTTGCCTGATCGCCTCGATGTCGGCGACGGTGTCGGCGGTGGTGTAGAGCGAGCGCGTCGGGCCCAGCTGCGAGCCGCACGCTTCGATCAGCGCTCCAAAGGACTTGTACGGGCTGGAGTTTTCAAAGGCGTGGCAGGAGAGGGGGTGCGACAGGCCGATGCCGCGCTGGTCGAAGACGATCAGATCGCGGGTGGCGGCGATCGGGCCGAGCAGTTCGGCGAATTCGCCCGCGAACCCAAGCGCCGGCTGGCCCGGGCCGCCGGCGAGGGCGATGATCGCGCTGTGGGCTTCGCCGACTGGAGCACGATGACGGCGCAGGGCGAGCGTGAGGGTGCCCGGAACGGCTCCGCTGGGATCGAGCGGCACGGTCAGATGCCCGCACGCGAATTCGTTTCCTTCACCGCACGGAGCGAACGGGATCTGCGCCCCGGACGACCCCGCCAGCGCGCAGGTGGCTGCGCTTGTCGCCATCAGCATGGCGACAAGCTTTCCTAGGAGAACTCGCACAGTTGGAATCTACCTGGACGGGCGCCAGGGTGTCGTCGCTCGGCTCGCCGCTGCGGATGTAGGGTTCTTGGCATGCGTGAGATCGTCGATGCATCGGACGCCCCCGCGGCGATCGGCCCCTACAGCCACGCTGTGAAGGCTGGTGAGCTGCTGTTCTGCTCGGGGCAGATACCGATCGACCCGGCCAGCGGGGAGCTGGAGGGGGAGACGGCGGGCGAGCAGGCGCGCCGGTGCCTGCAGAACCTGCAGGTGGTCTGTGCTGCCGCTGGGACCTCGCTCGATCGGGCGGTGCGCCTGACGATCTACATGACCGACCTCGGGGAGTTCGCCGCCGTGAACGAGGTCTATGGCTCGTTCTTTCCCACCCAGCCCCCCGCCAGGGTCACCGTCGGGGTGGCGCAGCTGCCGAAGGGCGCTCAGGTCGAGATCGACGCGGTCGTGGCGCTGTAGGACTCGTCGTTGGCCGGCTCGGCGCCGTAGAGCGCGCGGGACAGTAGCCGCCATAGCGTTGCGCGCTCCTCTGGATCGAGCGCAGCCAGCACCTCGTCCTCGATCGCCAGCTCCTGTGCGCGCTCGGCGCTCGCCAGGGCGGTGCGACCCTGGGGGGTGATGTCGACCAGGTGGCGCCTGCGATCTGAAGGGTCGCGGCGACGGGCGATGTGCCCGAGGTCCTCGAGCTCGTTGAGCAGGAGCACGACGTTGTTGGCATCCATGCACAGCGCGTCGGCGAGCTCCTGCTGGGGTGCCCCGTCGTGGTCGCGCAGGAAGCTGAGACCCATCACGAGGCGCATGTGCATACCGAGCAGCTCCTCGGTGCTGCGGCGGTAGACCTGCTTGGCCAGCCGCGTGAGCAGGACCATGGACCCTGGTGGACAGTCGGTGCAGTGCCGATCGCTCATAGCCGTCGGATTATACCATCTTCCAGCTACGATCATGTGTAGAAAGATCATCCTTGAAACATGGATGATCATTGCTATGGTGTTCCCTTCGCGCAAACTGGAAGGAGCAACATGAGCGTCACCAGAGCCGTTTCAAGCCCAGCAACACAGACCTCGCCGCCCAGCGAGGTGCAGCGCAAGCGCGAGCGCCGTCGGTGGCTCGCCCTGGCCGTGCTGTGCCTGGGGCAGCTGATGATGGTTCTCGACGCGACCATCGTGAACGTGGCGCTGCCGTCGATCCAGCACGACCTGCACTTCAACCAGAGCAACCTCACCTGGGTGATGAACGGCTATCTGATCACGTTCGGTGGCTTCCTGCTGCTCGCCGGCAGGCTCGGCGATCTGGTGGGGCGCAAGAAAGTGTTCCTCGTCGGGCTGGTGATGTTCACGGCCGCCTCGGTGCTTTGCGGGATCGCTTCGAGTCAGGCGCTGCTGATCGGGGCCAGGCTGCTGCAGGGCGTGGGCGGGGCGGTCGCTTCGAGCGTGATTCTGGCGATCATCGTGACGGAGTTCACAGGTGCCGCCGAGCGGGCTCGGGCGATGGGCCTCTACGCGTTCGTGTCCGCGGGCGGGGGCTCGATCGGCCTGCTGGCGGGCGGCGCGCTGACCCAGTCGCTGGACTGGCACTGGATCTTCTTCGTGAACGTCCCGATCGGGATCGTGGCGCTGCTGTTCGGCTCCAGGCTGATCGAGGAGAACGAGGGCATCGGCCTCGCCGGTGGCGTCGATGTGCTCGGCTCGGCCCTGATCACCCTGGCGACGATGTTGGGTGCCTTTGCGATCGTCAAGTCGAGCGAATACGGCCTGTTCTCGGCGCGTACCCTCGGTGTCGGCGGAGCCTCGATCTTGCTGCTGGGGGCGTTCCTTGCCCTGGAGGCGCGCCTGGCCAACCCGATCATGCCGCTGCGCATCCTGCGCTTGCGCATGCTGATGGGCTCGAGCCTCGTCCGCGGGCTGCTCGTGACGGGGATGTTCTCCTCGTTCTTCCTCGGCTCGCTCTACCTCGAGCGCGTGCTTGGCTATGACGCGATCGACACGGGGCTCGCCTTCCTGCCGCTGACAGCATCGATCGGGCTGATGTCGAGCGGCCTCTCAGCGCGGGTGGCTCAGCGCTTCGGGCCGCTGCGGACGCTGTCGGGCGGCCTCGCGGGAATCGTCGTGGGTCTGCTGCTGCTCGCCTCGCAGGGCGTGCACGCGAGCTACTTCCCGGGACTGTTCATCGCGTTCATGCTGATCGGTCTGGGAGCCGGCGCCTCGTTCCTGCCGCTGCTGACGATGGGGATGGCCGATGCGCCCCCGCGCGACGCCGGCCTGGCCTCGGGGATCATCAACGTCTCGGTGCAGCTGTTCGGAGCGATTGGGCTGGCGAGCCTGGGCACGGTCGCCACCGATCACACCAAGAAGCTGAGCGCGAGCGGGCACCCGCTGCTCGAAGCCCTCACGGGCGGCTATCACCTGGCCTATGTAGTGGCGGCGATCTGCGTCGCCGTGGGCATCGCGGCCGCGTTCGCGATCCTGCGCCCGCCCACAGCCACTGTGGCCGAGACGATTGCCGAGGAGGAGCAGGAGGTGGCCGACAGCCTCGGCGCACCCACACGGGTGGCGCAGCCCGCCTGATCGACGCACCGCACTGAGACCCGCCCGCGGCGCCAGATGCCGTGGGCGGGTCAGTGTGCGTCCTGATTCAGCTCGCCCGCAGCTCGGCGCGCTTGATCTTGCCCGAGGCCGTCTTGGGCAGCTCCTCGGCGAAGTCCACGATGCGCGGGTACTTATAAGGCGCGGTCTGGCGCTTTACGTGCTCCTGCAGCTCGCGCACGAGCTCGGGGGATGGGCTCCAGGCGCCGTCGCGCAGCACCACCACCGCTCGCACCACCGAGCCGCGTTCCTCGTCGGGCGCCGCCACTGCGGCCGCTTCGGCCACGGCCGGGTGTGCAACGAGCGCCGACTCGACCTCGAACGGTCCGATGCGGTAGCCGGCCGAGACGATCACATCGTCGCCGCGTCCCTCGAAGTACAGCCGGCCCTCGGCGTCTTCGCTGACCCTGTCGCCGGTCAACCAGGGGCCGCCGCCGCGACGGTCCTCGACGCTCCACACGCCATCATCGGTGCGGTGCACCTGGTCGCCGAGGTAGCCGAGGAAGAACGTGGGAACGCTGGCTGGAGCGACGGTCAGCTCGCCGCCTGAGACCGTGAGGCTCATGCCGGGAAGCGCCCTGCCCATCGATCCCGGGCGTGCGGGCTCATCGGGAGGGTTGGCGGTCACCTGGCCGGTCTCCGTCTGGCCGTAGCCGTCGCGGATCTGCAGTCCGGTCGCCTGCTCCCACGCCCTCAGGACCTCCGGGTTCAGGGCCTCGCCGGCGGCGACGGCGCTGCGCAGGTGTGGCAGCGCCCGCAGCCTGACGCGCTTTGCGATCACGCGGTACTCAGTGGGGGCCATGCACAGCACGTCCACGCGCTCGCGCTCGAGCAGGTCCAGGCGCTCGGCCGGATCGAAGCGGGCGTCGTGCAGGAGCGCGGCCGCGCCCGACAGCCACGGAGCGATGAAGACGTTGCGCGCCGACTTCGACCAGCCGCTGGCCGCCGTGCACCACACCAGATCTCCGGGCCGGGCCCCCAGCCAGTGGGCGGCCTGCAACCGCTGTCCGTCGAGATAGCGCTGGGCGTGAACGACCGCCTTTGGCTCGCCGGCGGTCCCGCTGGTAAACGTGATCAGGCAGGGCTCATCCGCGCCCAGCTCCACGCATGCCGCGGGCGCGGGCGCGAACAGCGACTCGTCGGGGACGTAGAGGACCGGCACTGCGGGGGCCGCTGCCTCGAGCTCGACGCGGTTGCGCTCGTCGGCGAGGATCAGCGAGGGACGGGCTACGGCCAGCCGCAGTCGCAGGTCCTTGGCTCGCAGCTGCTCGGTGCAGGGCAGCACGACGGCGCCGATGCGAAAGCACGCGAGCATGCTCATGACCCACTCGGGACGGTTGCCGATCAGGGTCATCACAACATCGCCCCTGCGCACCCCTCGCTGCTGTAGGGCGCCGGCCAGTCGGGCTGAGCGCTCGGCCACCTCGCCGAAGCTCCACTCGCGTCTTTCGCCCTCGCGTGAGAGCTCGAGCAGGGCGAGGTCTCCCGGCGGCGCCTGCTCCAACACGTCACGCGTGAAGTTCACGCAGCTATTCTCCCTGAAGTCCCCCAACCCGACCTTGGAGCCTTGATCAGATGGCCGTAGCTGCGTCCCCGTACACCGAGAAGACCGATGAGCAGAAGGCCATCACGGAGATGGTCCACCAGTTCGTCGACGAGCAGATCCTTCCCAACGCCGAGCACTACGACCACGAGGACGAGTTCCCGACGCCGATCGTGGAGCAGATGAAGGAGCTGGGGCTGTTCGGGGTGATGATCCCCGAGGAGTACGGCGGGATGGGCCTGGACCTCACGACCTACGCGATGATCGTGGAGGAGCTCTCACGCGGCTGGATCTCGATCTCGGGCGTGATCAACACCCACTTCATCGGCTCGTATCTGCTGATGAAGTTCGGCAACGAGGAGCAGAAGCAGAACTACCTGCCGCGGATGGCCACGGGCGAGATCCGCGCCGCCTTCTCGCTGTCGGAGCCCGAGCTGGGCTCAGACGTGCAGGCGATCAAAACGGCCGCCAAGAAGACCGACGACGGTGACTATGAGATCAACGGTCAGAAGATGTGGGTCACGAACGGGCTGCGCTCAGACCTCGTGTTCGTGCTCGTCAAGACAGACCCGAACGCTGAGAAGGCCTACAAGGGCATGACCTGCTTCATCGCCGAGAAGGAGGGCGGCGTCAAAGAGAACACCGGCGCCTACGCGGGCCTGCTGGTGCCGGATCAGCTGAAAAAGATGGGCTACAAGGGCGTGGAGTCCACGGAGCTCGTGTTCGACGGGTACCGCTGTCCGGCCGAGAACATCCTCGGGGGCGAGGAGGCGGGCCTGAACAAGGGCTTCCCGCAGATGATGGACGCGCTGGAGGTCGGTCGCGTGAACGTGGCTGCCCGCGGTGTTGGCATCGCCCAGCGCGCGCTGGAGCTGGGCCTGCGCTACTCGCAGGAGCGCAAGACGTTCGGCAAGCCGATCTCAGAGCACCAGGCGATCCAGTTCAAGCTGGCCGACATGGCCACGCAGGTCGACGCCGCACGTCTGCTGACGCTGCGGGCGGCCCGTCTGAAGGATGCGGGCGAGCGCTCTGATCTGGAGGCGGGGATGGCCAAGCTGTTCGCCTCCGAGGCGGGTCGTTTCTGCGTCGAGGAATCGTTCCGCATACACGGTGGCTACGGATATTCCAAGGAGTATGAGATCGAGCGCCTCTACCGTGACGCGCCGCTGCTGCTGATCGGCGAGGGCACCTCGGAGATCCAGCGCATGGTCATTGGCCGCAAGCTCCTGCAGCGTCATAAGATCTGATCAGACATTCACGGGCCGCCGCATGGCCCCCGAACGGAGAGAACCAGCTATATGGCCGATGACGCCAAGGCTCTGATCGAGCTTGCAACCCGCCGATTCATCGGTGAAGTGCCCGCGTTGGAGCCGATCAAGCTAGTGGTCGGCGTGGAGCTGAAGGGGAGGGGGGACGTCCAGCACTTCCGCCTGGAGATGCCGGGACTGAAGGTCACCAAGGGCCCAGCGGCCGACGCGCGGGTGCGGGTGGACATGCGCAGGGAGTTCTTCAACGTGATGGCGCGCGAAGCCAAGGTGCCCGACTGGGTCGAGGCCTTCACCTACGGTCAAGCCAAGGCGTCGGGGCCCGATCAGTTCATTCGCCTGATCGTCAACGTGGTCGAGCGCCAGCAGGAGCGCGAGCGCACGCGCAAGACGCACCGCGCCTAGCCGAACCGCGCTGGATCCCCCGCGCTGCTCAGTGGTAGGAGGTGAGCTGCTGCGCGAGAAACGCCAGCGAGCCTAGCAGACAGAGACACATCGCGATCAATGAGATGTTTTCGTTCATGGCTCTGCAGTGACGATAGCGATCCCGGCGGGTGCTGTGCAACCCCTAGGCGAGAATTGCGCTGTCGTCGTAGAGCTTGATGATCTTGACCGGCTGCTCGGAGCCCCAACCCGCGGCGGCGTCCAGGCACAGGCGACACAACACGCACTCGTCGAGGTTCTTCTCGACGAGCTCGAGGTTGCCGTTGGCGCCCTGGGCGTAGATGTCGACGGGGCAGGCTTCGGTGAGCTTGCGGGCGAGCTCGGTGTCTGCCGCCGCTCGGTCGTCGACCTCGACGGCGATGAAGATCCCGTCCTTCCTCACGTGACGATTACCTCCTCGGGGCATCCGGCCCCGAATCCTGAGAACTATGGTCGCCCTCCGGGCGCCCCTGGCGGATCTTGGCCTTGACGAGGTCGGGAATCTCGTCGATCCGCTGCACGACGGGGATGCCGGCCGCCTCCAAGCGCGCGATCTTCTCGGTTGCGCTGTCCTCCTTGCCCTCGACGATCGTGCCGGCGTGCCCGAAGGACATGCCCTGCATCTCCTCGTCGTCCATGAACTTGCCGGCCATGAAGGCGATGATCGGCAGGCGCGAGTTGTTCTCCTTGACCCACTGCGCCAACTGGGCCTCCATGCGCCCACCGGGCTCGGTGTAGATCACGATCGCCTCGGTCTGCTCATCGGCCTCGAAGTAGGGCATCAGCTCGGCGTAGGTCGAGCCGATGATCGCGTCGCCACCGATCGAAACAGCGGTGGAGACGCCGAGTCCGGCAGCGGTCAGCGTGGAGGAGATCTCGGTGGTCATCCCGCCCGAGCGGCTCATCACGCCGACTGCGCCGGGCTGGTAGGCCACGGCGGCGTTGCGTGCGGGGCCGCCGATTCCGCCCATCTTGGCGACGCCGGGGACGATCAGGCCGAGGCAGTTGGGGCCGATGATCCGTGCGCCCTTGGCGTCGGCGAGCTCGACCATCATGGCGACATCGCGGCGGGGAATCCGCTCGGTGACGATCACGATCGTCTTGATGCCTGCGTGCAGCGCCTCGAAGACGGCATCTCGGGTGCCTGCCGGCGGGACTGTGACGACCGAGCCATCGGGGACGACACCACCGTTGTGCTCGACGACCTGCTCGACGGTGTCGAAGACGGGAACGCCGTGGACCTCACGGCCCTTGCGCCCGGGGGTCACGCCGCCGACGATCTTCGAGCCGTAGTCGAGGCACTCGCGCGTGAGGTTGACGGCCTCGCGCCCGGTGATGCCCTGGATGATGAAGGTCGTGTCCTGGTTGATCAGGATGGACATGGCTAGGAGGCTCCTTCGATCTTGGCGACGGCCCGACCGGCAGCCTCCCACAGCGACACCGACCGGTCGCAGTACTCGATCCCGTATTTGTCGAGAATCTTGAAGCCCTCCTCCTCCCAGGCGCCGGGAATTCGGAAGATTGCGATCGTCTCGCCGGGGTCCTTGCCGAGCTCCAGGCAGGCCTTGATCACGCCGCGGGCGACGATGTCGACGCGTGTGTTGGAGACGATCGACATCATCACGGCGATCTTCTCGACGCCGTCTTTCTGGAGGACCTGCTTTGCCAGTCCGCAGGCCTTGGCGACGGATGGGTTGCCGCCGATCTCGGAGTAGTTGGCGGGCTTGCCGCCCTGTTGACGCACGGCGTCAGTCAGGGTCAGTGAGCCGCCGCCGGCTCCGATCACGAGGCCGATGTTGCCGTTGAAGCCTGTGTCCTTGCCCTGGATGACGCCGCGGTGATCGGCGGCGTCGATCGCCTTGACAGCGTCTTCGAAGGGGGTGGGCGTGTGGCCCTCGCGGGTGCCCTCGTCCTCGCCGATGCCCAGCGCCTCGAGCAGGCCCTTCTGGCGGGGCATGCCCTCGTTCTCCATCTCCATGTGCGCGTCCAGGGCGACGAACGAGCCGTCCTTCAGCTCGGCCAGAGGGTTGATCTCGGCGAGCGTCATGTCGTTGTCGAGGAACAGCTGGGCCAGGCGGGCGAGCACCGGGGTGGCGCGCTGGAGGGCCTTGCCGGTGACGCCCGCTGCGGCGATGACTTGCTTGGCCTGGAAGTCGGAGAATGGCTCGATCGTGGAGAAGTGGCCGCGACCGACGTGGTCGGGGTGCTCCTCGGCGACCTGCTCGATGTCGATGCCGCCCATGTCGCTGAAGAGCATCAACGGCCGCTTGGCGGTGCCGTCCCAGACGACGCCCGCGTAGTACTCCTGCTTGACCTCGGCCTTGGGGTCGACGAGCACGCCGCGCGGCGTGTGGCCGTTGATCTCCAGGGCGAGGATGTCGCGAGCGTGGCCCTCGGCCTCCTCGGGCGTGTCGGCGAACTTGACCCCGCCGGCCTTCATGCGCCCGCCTGTGAGCACCTGGGACTTGATCACCGTCGGACCGCCGATCCGCTCGGCGATGGCCTTGGCCTCGGCGGCGTCGGTGGTGAAGCCGTAGTCGGTGACGGGGATGCCGGCGCGCTTGACGATCTCGCGCGCCTCGTACTCGAAGAATCTCATGCGGCGCGGAAGCCTACACGGCGGCGGCGGGTCGATGCTCAGCAGTCGGCGAGGACTCTCAGCGCCTCGCAGATCTCTTGGCGTCGTGAGCCGAGTGTGCCGGTTCTTTCGATCAGCGCGGACCGCAGGATCGGCTGGAGGTTGTCGAACGAGGCGGCGCAGTCGCTCGGGAGTCCCTCGCTTGGCCCAAGTCCTATCTCGGTCGGAATTCCGCGAACAGTTCGGCTGATGGGGGCCACAACAACGCGCTTCAGCACAGGTATCGCGTGCGATCTAGTGATCACTAGCACGGGGCGACGCTTGTCTTCAGTCTCGGCCCACCAGACATCCCCCTGCTGCGGGATGCTCACCAAGGCTCTTCTTCGATCATCGTGCGGGTCGCCTGCTCAGCCTGTGCGAGCTCCTCGTCTGTCTCGGGGAAACGTTCGTACCCGGCGACGATTTCGGCTCCTATCCTGCTCCGTCGCTGCTCATCCACCAGCTTCTCGAGCGCGACGCGAACGCCCTCCGAGCGACTGGCCACGACTCCGTCCGCCACGAGACCGTCGAGGCTGGCGACGAGCTCATCATCAAGCCGGGTTACCACTTGGGCCATGCAAAAAGCATACCAAAGCGCAATGCATTCCGTATAGTTGCCGTCAGGCAGCGGAGCCCGCTGGCTCAGAACCCGTAGGCCTCGGCCAGCTCTGGGTCCTTCTTGGCGAGCATTTCGGCGAGGCCGACCATGACCTTGCACTGCTTCCAGGTGGCGTCGTCCTGCATCTTGCCGTCGATCATGTGCACCCCGCGCCCGTCGGGGATGGCCTCGATGACCTTTTTCGCAAAGGCCACCTCGTCGGGGTCGGGCGAGTAGACGCGCTTGGCGATGGCGATCTGGGCCGGGTGCAGCGACCAGGCGCCGACGCAGCCGAGCAAGAAGGAGGCGCGGAACTGCGTCTCACAGCCCTCCTCGTCGGCGATGTCTCCGTATGGGCCATAGAAGGGGAGCGCCCCAACGGAGGTGCACGCGTCGACCATGCGCGCGATCGAGTAGTGCCAGGGGTCCTGCTGGTAGCTCGGCCGGGGGGCGTCCGGGTGCTCTGGGTCGGGGTCGGCGATGGTGCGGTAGCCGGGGTGCCCGCCGCCAACGCGTGTGGTCTTCATCCGCCGCGATGCCGCCAGGTCGGCCGGCCCGAAGCTCATGCCCTGGATGCGCGGGCTGGCGCAGGCGATCTCCTCGAGGTTGGCCACTCCCTGGGCCGTCTCCAGCACGCAGTGGATCAGGATCGGGCGCTCGATGCCGGCCTTGGCCTCGAGCTGTGCCAGCAGGCGGTCGGCGTAGTGGATGTCCCACGGGCCCTCGACCTTGGGGATCATGATGACCTCGAGCTTGTGGCCGATCTCGGTGACGAGCTGCGTGAGGTCGTCGAGCACGAACGGCGAGGCGAGCTCGTTGACGCGCGTCCACAGGGCGGTGTCGCCGAGGTCCATCTCCTTGCCGACCTTGATCAGACCGGCCCTCGCGGCCTCCTTCTTTTCCAGCGGGACCGCGTCCTCGAGGTTGCCGAGCAGGATGTCGACCTTCTTGGCCAGGTCGGGCGTCTTCTCGACCATTTTCGGGTTCGAGAAGTCCATGAAGTGGATCATCCTCGAGGGCTTGAAGGGGATCTCGCGCGCCGGCTCGGGCGCGTCGATGGCGAGGGGCTTGAGGAAGTCGCGGGGGTTGCGCAAGGGCTCTCCTGGGTCAGCTTTGGGACGGCTATCTGCCTGTTCGGTGCCAGGAAGTATTGATGATGCGGCTGCGTGTGGCATCTGCGGTCCTGATGGCGAGCTGCGGGCTGGGTCTCAGGCGATCTCCCGACGGACCCTGGCGCTCACCCTCGGCACGCCGATCGGCTCGGACTACCTCGTCGTGGCCACGCCGAGCTAGAGTTCGCCGTGCGCGTGCTGTGGCTGGAGTGCCCGCCACGGCACGGACGCGATGTCAGTGCTGCCCGGCCCGTTGGAGCTGAGGCGCCAATCCGATCACCCCTGCCACAGGAGACCATCCGAACCCCATGAGCGAGACCACTTCAGTCGAGACCGAGCAGGCTGACCGCGAGGCCAGCGGCGCGCACCCCTACGGCCGCTACCTGGAGGAGTTCGAGGTTGGCGCCGTCTACAAGCACTGGCCCGCCAAGACCGTCACGGAGTCCGACGATCACCTGTTCTGCCTGATCACGATGAACCACCATCCGCTGCACCTCAACGACGTGTATGCGGCCAAATCGCAGCAGGGGCGCAACGTGGTGGTCGGACCGCTCGTTTACTCGCTGGCGCTGGGGATGTCGGTGAGCGACGTCAGCGGCAAGGCGATCGCCAACCTGGCCACGGAAGAGCTCAAGCACCCGGCCCCGGTGTTCCACGGGGACACCCTGTACTGCGAGTCGGAGGTGCTGGAGAAGAAGGAGTCCAAATCGAAGCCCGACCGGGGCACGGTGAAGGTGCACACGCGCGTGCTCAACCAGGACGGCGTGCTGGTGGCGGAGTTCAAGCGTCTGGTGCTCGTGCCGCGCAAGAGCCCCGGTGGCGGTTCGGCCGAGGGCAACGTGGAGTAGCGCCGCTCTGGCATTGGGGAAGGCGTACTTCCCGGCGCTTTGGCCGTGCGGTACGCTTTCCTTTCTCGCCCGTTAGAGGGCGTTTTCTGTTTCGCAGAGCCAAGCATGGCCCGCAGCGCCGACGATCGCAGATCGTCCAGCGTGCGCCGATCTTCCCCGCCGACCGAGGAGCCGCCTGGACCCCATGAACACGACGATTCCCGCACCCACCAAGAACGAGCGCCTGCTGGCTTGGGTCAAGGAGATGGAAGCCCTCACCGAACCCGACCGGGTCTACTGGTGCGACGGCTCGGCGGAGGAGTACGACCGCCTGTGTCAGGAGATGGTGGACGCTGGAACGTTCGAGCGGCTGTCAGACGCGAAGCGCCCCAACTCCTACCTCGCCCTGTCCGATCCCGGGGACGTGGCGCGAGTGGAGGATCGAACGTTCATCTGCTCGGCCACCGAGGAGGAAGCGGGCCCGACGAACAACTGGCGCGATCCGGAAGAGATGCGCGGCATGCTGAGCGGCCTGTTCGCCGGCTCGATGCGGGGTCGCACGATGTACGTGGTGCCTTTCTCGATGGGGCCGCTGGGCTCGGACAAGAGCCACGTGGGCGTGCAGTTGACCGACTCCACCTATGTGGTCGTGAACATGCGCATAATGACCCGCATGGGTCAGGGCGCCCTGGACGCACTCGGAGACGGCGTGTTCGTCCCGTGCCTGCATTCGGTGGGAATGCCGCTGGTCGACGGCGCGGAGGACGTGCCGTGGCCGTGTAACGCGGACAACAAGTACATCGTGCACTTCCCCCAGACCCGCGAAATCTGGTCGTTCGGGTCCGGCTACGGCGGCAACGCCCTGCTCGGCAAGAAGTGCTTCGCGCTGCGCATCGCCTCGGTGATGGCGCGCGACGAGGGCTGGATGGCCGAGCACATGCTGATCCTGAAGCTGACCTCCCCCGAGGGCGAGGTCAAGTACATCACCGGAGCTTTCCCCAGCGCCTGCGGCAAGACCAATCTCGCGATGCTGATCCCCACGCTGGAGGGCTGGACGGTGGAGACGATCGGCGACGACATCGCCTGGATGAAGTTCGGTGAGGACGGGCGCCTGTACGCGATCAACCCCGAGGCCGGCTTCTTCGGCGTGGCTCCCGGGACGGGCGAGGAGACCAACCCCAACGCCATCCACACGATCGAGAGCAACTCGATCTTCACCAACTGCGCCAAGACAGACGACGGCGACATCTGGTGGGAGGGCCTGACCAAGGAGCCGCCGGCGCACCTGATCGACTGGCACGGCAACGACTGGACGCCGGACTCGGACACGCCCTCGGCGCACCCGAACGCGCGTTTCACCACCCCCGCCTCGCAGGACCCCGCGATTGCGCCGGAGTGGGAGGACCCCGCCGGCGTGCCGATCGACGCAATGCTGTTCGGCGGTCGCCGCTCGACGGTGGTGCCGCTGGTGACCGAGGCGCTCGACTGGGAGCACGGCGTCTTCCTGGGCGCGGTGATGAGCTCGGAGAAGACGGCTGCGGCCGCCGGGACGGTGGGTGAGCTGCGCTTCGATCCGTTCGCGATGCTGCCGTTCTGCGGCTACAACATGGCCGACTACTTCGCCCACTGGCTGGAGATAGGTCGCCGAGAGGGCGCCCAGCTTCCGAAGATCTTCTACGTCAACTGGTTCCGCAAGGACGAGAGCGGCCGCTTCTTGTGGCCGGGCTACGGCGAGAACTCGCGCGTGCTCTCGTGGGTGTTCGCCCGTTGTGCCGGGCATGGAGCAGCGACCGAGACGCCGATCGGCTGGATGCCCCCGGTCGGCCCCGACGGGATCGACACCCGCGGCGTGGACGTCACCGAGGAGGCGATGGCCGAGCTGCTGCGCGTCGACACCGAGGAGTGGAAGGCACAGCTGCCCCAGTTCCGCCAGTACCTCGCCGGCTTCGACCGCCTTCCGGCCGAGCTGAACGCCCAGCTGGACGCTCTCGAAGATCGCCTGGGGTAGTCGACGGCGCTCCTGGGAGCGCCACCGCCTCATACACTCCATAGGCGTGACCGCAGAGGATGTCGACGCGTACCTTCGAGCAGTCGAGGAGCCTAAGAACCTCTTTCAAAATGATCGGCACGCCCGGATGCGCCCCTGTACGCGGCGCTGGATCGCCACGTGCCGTCTTGCCCGTGCCACCAGCACGGGCTTCACCGGCCCGCGACGCCCAGCTTGGTCCATGAACGCCCCGACCGCACCCTCATTTTGAAAGAGGTTCTAAGCGCAGCACCCTTCAGGCACTGCGAGCGACCATCCTCGAGATCGTCCCAGACGCCGAACAGGTGATCTCCTATCGCGTTCCCGCCTTCCGCGTTGGTAGTAAGACGGTCGCCGGCTTTGCCGCGTTCAGAGATCATCTGAGCTACCTGCCGTTCAGCGGCTCAGCCCTCGCGCAGCTTGGCGACGAGCTCACCGGCTACACGATGACCAAGAGCGCGCTGCATTTTCACGTCGACCGGCCCCTGCCAAAGTCGCTCGTAGAGAAGCTCATCGCGGTGCGCCTTGGGGAGATCCAACGGCGCTCGCGCTAACGGACAAGCTCGAAGGGCTAGTCAGTCGTGGCCGTGGGCTTCGCCGGCGGCAGCCGGTGGGCGTGACTCCTCGGCCAGCGAGGTGATGGTGAGCGAGCCGCGAGCGGAGGTCTCGAGCACGTCGGTCGCCTCCTCGAGCGAGCGGGCGTATAGCTCGACGAGCAGGTGCACGATGATGCGCGCGTCGTCTTCGTGCTTGTGGAAGCGCACGTGGGTGAAGAACTCGCGGACGCCGTGGTCGCCGAAGGCCGCGTAGGAGAGTGCGTCCCCGGCCTCGGGTCCTGAGCAGGTCTCGACGTCTTCGGAGTCGACTGTGACGGTGCACGAGGCGACCCAGGGGGTGCCGGCGATCATGCGTTCCCAGCGGTCCTCGATCGGCTCGACGCGGCCGTTGTTGAAGCCGAGGTGGGGCTGGTCGTGCATGCAGTCGAGGCACTGAACGACGGCCTCCTGGAGCTCGTCGACGACTTCTGCGCGCTCTCCGGTGTCGGGGTCGATCTTGTGGATCCCCTCGTAGTGGACCTGCACCTCCAGGTCCTGGGACCAGCAGCGGTAGCAGCGCAGCCAGCTGCGCGCACTCGTCTCGGCCATCGAGCCCTCCATGGCTTCATTGTAGGCGCCCTGGGCGGTCGTCACCCGTGGGGTGCAACGGTCGCTGCACCGCTTGGGAGCAGTGCTTCGACAGTACGCTCGTGTACATTAAGGTTCTCTTTATTGTCTTTGCTCCGCGCTGAGTGCGGGGGCTGACTTCGACGACCATCGGGGGTCATATGCGGCGTTGTGCGGTACTGATCGGTGTAGTCCTTGCGTTGGGCACAGCGGCGCTTGCGCCCTCCTTCGCCGATGCGACCTTCTCGCAGTGCCCAGCGGTGGATCACGACACGAGCTGCCAGTTCCTGATCACGGTCACCAACAGCGGCGTTCAGGTCGCCCAGGATCCCGCGCAGGGACCTTACGACGGCGAAGACGACGCTTTGATCGGCATCCAGAACAGCTCCTCCAAGGCTGTCTCGGCGATCCCGCTCTCAGCTGAAAACGACCTCTTCGGGTTCGAGAACGACGGTCTTTGCAGCCCGGGGGCGGCACCGATCGCCCCGGGATGCGTGGTGCTGGCCAAGAACAGCTCGAACAGCAACACAGAACACCCAGGCCACTCCTGCCCGCCGGAAACCGAAGCTTGCGGCTTCGCTCCGCCCTCAGGTGAGCCAACGGGGGTGAGCTTCACCAGCGGGGTCAACGGCTATGGCGAAAACGGCGATGCGGTGACCGGCTACGAGGGCCCCGGGGTCTGGTTCTCGAGTCTTTCGCCCACGAACAACAGCGGCGTGGTCAACTTCTCGCCGGCTCTCGCCCCAGGGGCCTCTGCGTACTTCGCGCTCGAGTCGCCTCCCACTGGCAAGACGATCACGGTCGGCTCCCCGACGACGCTGAGCACGACCCTCTCAGGTGACGGGCAGACCGGGCCATCGGTCACGGTGGCCCAGGGCACCCCCGTGACCGACAGCGCCACGGTGGCCGGCGCGGCCGCGGCAGGCGCCACGGGCGAAGTGACCTACAACGTGTACAAGGACGCGAAATGCACCGTTCCGGCCGCATCGGCCGGCACGGGCGCCGTGACGAACGGGACGGCCGCGCCCTCGAGCCCGCAGACGAAACTCGCTCCCGGCACCTACTACTGGGAGGCGAGCTACTCGGGCGACATCAACAACCAGGCGTCGGTCAGCCCCTGTGGCAGCGAGACGCTCGTCGTGGCTCACAAAACCAGCAACCTCGGTCTGCCGTCGACCAAGCTGTGCGTCAGCAAGCGGCACTTCATCGTGCACCCGCGAGCGCCACGCCACGTGAAGCTCGTGCACGTGCAGGTGCTGATCAACGGCAAATTGGTGTCCTCTGGGTCGCTGAGCCACCGCCACACCTTCGTCGACCTGCGCGGGCTGCCCAAGGGCACCTTCAAGGTGTCGCTGATCACGCTCTCCTCGACGGGTCAGACCTACGAGGACTCGCGCACGTTCCACACCTGCGTGCCGGGGCACCACAAGAAGAGATAAGCCGCCGCCGGAAGCTGCGCTGTCGCTACCCGAACGTGAACGCGTAACCGGTAACGCCGGGGGCGAAGCGCAGCGACAGGCGATGGCGTGCATCGCCGGGCAGCGACACGAGCGAGTAGAGGCGCTGGCGGCGGACCGTGACCACGCCGCCGTGTACGTCTGAGCCGGCGAGACGTGCCGGGATCGTGCGCCCGTCGAGCAGCACCTGAACGGGCAGCGGCCGTTCGCCTGGCGAGCTGAGCACGAGGTATACGTCCTTGGCCTCGAACTCGAGGTCGATGCCGGCGCCGGCGAGCGCTTCGGCCGGCTGCGAGGCGATGTTCCAGGTGCCGCTGAAGGCGAAGTCGTTGAGCGTCAATTCACCGCTGGGGGGCGGACCGTAGTCGTGGGTGCCCGACTTGGGGCCGTCGATCCAGCCCTGCGCGCGCTCGGTTCCCAGGTAGGTCTCCGGGGTGGCCACTTCTGAAGGTGTGGTCACGTCGGTGGGATGGCTCTTGCCGCCCACCTGGGCTCCCGCTTCGGCCAGCAGCGCGCGGATGGCGGTTTCGGTCTTGCCGTAGTCCCCCTCCCCGAATGTGGCGTAGCGGACCTGCCCCTGCGCGTCGATCAGGTAGTCGGCCGGCCAGTACTGATTGCCGTAGGCGTTCCAGGTTCCCATCTTGTTGTCCTGTACGACGGGGTAGCGCAGGCCGAACTGTTCGATCGCGTTGGCAACGTTGCCGGCGTCGTGCTCAAAGGCGAACTCGGGCGTCTCCACGCCCACGATCGTCAGGCCGTCGCGGCGGTAGGCGGCATCCCATGCCTTGAGGTAGGGGAGGGTGCGGATGCAGTTGATACAGGTGTAGGTCCAGAAGTCGACCAGCACCACGCGCCCGTGCAACGAGCTCAGCGACAGTGGCTGTTTGGCTGGGGTGTTGAACCACTGCTGGGTTTCGGTGAATTCAGGGGCGGGTCCGAGCTTGGGCAGCTTGCCCGCAGCGGCCAGCAGGCTCGCCTGGCTGGCGTTGGGTGCGGCCACGCGCACGCTGCTCGTACCAGAGCCGCTGCACGTGGCAGAGCCGTTGGCGGGCGCGAACTTGGCGTGACGGCCGGTGATCTCGCTGAGGCGGCCGGTCACCGTCTTGGAGCACTCCAGCGAGGCTGTGAGGTTGACGTCGGGTATGTGCTGCGCGACGAACTGGTCGAAGTTCACGTCCAGGTTGGTCAGGATCGCTACAGCGGTGAGGATCATGATCATGCCGAGCGTCCGTTGCAGCGCGGGCCCGCGCCCGGCGCTGCGGACGCGCTCGAACAGGCGTCTACCGCCGAGGGTGAGGGCAAGCAACACGATCGCCGACCCGGCCGCGTAGAACAGGGCGATCGTCACCGTGCGCCCCGACGCTGCGCTGACGGAGATGACCGCCGCGAGGATCGGGCTGGCACACGGGGTGTAGACGAAGCCGAGGGCGCCACCGACGAGCAGCCCCGAGGCGAAGCCGTCGCCCCTGGTGCGCGGACCGAAGCGGGCCAGTCGCGACAGCGGCGCCTCGAGACGGTCTGCCACGGCCGGGACCAGCAGCACCACCCCGAAGGCGAGCAGCACGACGATCGCCACATCACGCAGGGGGTCGCTGCCGAGACCTACGCCGTCGACCACGTTGGCGACGCCAACGATCGTGACGGTGAACGTGATCGATAGGCCCAGCACGATCCCAAGTGGCCGTCGCCGTCCGCCCACGCCACCGGCCGAGAGCAGGGCCGGGAGCACGGGCAACACGCACGGCGACAGGGCCGTGCCCGCTCCGGCGAGAAGGGCGAAGCTGAGGAGGACGAGCATGTTCTAGACCTACAGTCTGCCGGGAGGGGGTTGCGTTACACGCCGATCGCCGGTGTGCATCAGCGCTTGAGCAACACGTACACGGCGCTTGCAGCAAAGGCCATCTGCCCAAAAGCCAGGGCCGTCCCCAGGTTGGGCGCTCCAAGGGCACCCGCGAGAGCGCTCGCCAACACGAAGGCGCCCACCATCGTCAGTAGATCGCGTGCCACGCTCATCTCATCGCGTGCTCGAGAGCGGACACCAGCGCCGGCACCTCGAGGCCGGGGTCCTGGGATTGGAGCAGCGCTTCGGCGGCTGAGCGTCCGCCGAGGGCGCGCAGACCTCGCTCCCCGTGCTCCACCGAGAAGTCCCTGATCGCACCCGCCCGGCGAGCATGCAAGCGGCGCTCGCGGAGGTCGAGCTGGGCGCGGTGCTCCTCGAGCGCATCCACCAGCTCGTCGATGCCACTGGTCGGGGGGATCGAGGAGACGCCCACCACGCGTGTCTCGCGCGAGCCGAGCGAGCGCAGCGCAGCGCTCAAATCGCGCCGGGTGCTCACAGCGATCTGTCCCAGGTCGGCCTTGGTCACGACGAGCACATCAGGGATCTCCATGATCCCGGACTTGAGGAACTGCAGCACATCGCCGCTGCCCGGCTGCACGACCACGGCAATCGTGTCGGCGACGTCTGCGATCTCAGTCTCAGCCTGACCCACGCCAACAGTCTCGACGACCACCACATCGAAGGCCGCCGCGAGCGCGTGGGCCGCAGCGCGGGTAGCCCAGGCGATGCCGCCGAGGCGTTCGCCGGCGGCAGTCGAGCGGATCAGCACGCCGCGGTCGGCCGGGTCGAAGTCGACGCGTGCGCGATCTCCCAGCAGCGAGCCGCCCGAGCGGCGCGAGCTGGGGTCCACGGCGAGCATTGCCACCGTCCGACCGCGTGCTCGCCAAGCCCCCAGCAGTGCTGAGAGCAGCGTCGACTTGCCCGCGCCGGGGGGGCCGGTGATGCCGACTACGTGTCCAGGCGCCTCGCCCCCCAGGGTGGCCGGCGAGACCTCGCCCAGCAGCGCTGCGGTCTGCTCGCGATCCGCGGGAGCAGTGCTCTCGAGCAGGTTCAGGGCGGCGGGTGCCGCTGTGAGGTCGGCTTCGCGCAGGCGCGCGCCGAGGGCGGCGCCGACCCCCCCCGCCGAACCGGGAGACACTCGCTGCGCTCGCATCCCCGACCCGGCCGGCGGTGTCCCGCTCACGCGGAGGCGTTGGCGGAGGCTCCGCCCGCGACGACCGGGGATCGGTCGGCGTCGGCTGCAACCAGCGCCACGACGTCACGCATGATGCGATTGATGTCGAAGTCCTTGGGTGTGTACACCGCGGCGACACCCGCCTGCTGCAATCCCGCCACATCCTGCTCGGGGATGATGCCGCCGACCACCACCGGCACCTCCACGCCGGCCTCGCGCAAAGCGTCCATCACGGCGGGGATGAGGTCGCGGTGGGAGCCCGACAAGATCGAGAGGCCGATCACATGCACGCCCTCCTGCAGCGCCGAGGCGGCGATCTGAGCAGGGGTCAGGCGAATGCCTTCGTAGACCACGTCCATGCCGGCGTCCCTGACTCGCACGGCGATCTGCTCGGCGCCGTTGGAGTGGCCGTCGAGCCCGGGCTTGCCGACGAGGATCTTGGGCCTGCGCCCGAGCTTCTCCTGCAGTCGCGCCACCTCCCCGCGCAGCTCTCCGAGCTCGGAATCGCTGTTTGCATGCCCTGCTGCGGCGGCCTCGCCAACACCAGTGGGTGCGCGGTAGCTGCCGAACACCTCGCGCAGTGTGCGCGACCACTCGCCGGTCGTGGCACCTGCCCGGGCCGCGGCAATCGTGGCCGTCATCAGGTTCTCCTGTGCGCTCTGATCGGCTGCCACGGCCGCGAGGCTCGCAAGCGCCGCATCCACCGCTGTCTGATCGCGCTCGGAGCGCCAGCGCCGCACGGCCTCGATCTGCTCGGCCTCCACCTTGGGGTCCACCACCAGGATGCCTCCCTCGGCGTCTGCTGTCAGCGGTGACTCCTCGGACTCGGTGAACTTGTTCTGGCCGACCACGATCTGCTCGCCGGCCTCGATCTTGCGGATGCGCTCGCGGTGCGAGTCGACCAGCGCGCCCTTCATGTAAGGGACCGCTTCCACAGCGCCGCCGTGCTCGGCCACGACCGCCATCTCTGCCCTGGCGCCCTCGAGCAGCTCCTCGACCAGCCCGTCCATCACCTTCGAGCCCTCGAAGATGTCGGGGTACTCGAGAATGTCGGTTTCATAGGCCAGGACCTGCTGGATGCGCAGTGACCACTGCTGATCCCAGGGACGGGGGAGACCCAAGGCCTCGTTCCAGGCCGGCAGCTGGATGGCTCGCGCACGGGCGTTGCGCCCGAGCGTGACCGCCAGCGCCTCGAGCACGATCCGCTGCACGTTGTTCTCGGGCTGCGCCTCGGTGAGCCCCAGCGAGTTGACCTGCACCCCGTAGCGAAAGCGCAGGTGGCGGGGATCGCTGACCCCGTAGCGCTCGCGCCCGAGCTCCTCCCACAGGATCGACATCACGCGGAGCTTGGCGTGCTCCTCGATGAAGCGAACGCCGGCGTTGACGAAGAAGGAGATACGCCCAAAGACCTGTTCCATGCGCTCCTGCTCCACGCGCTCCCGGGCCGCGTCGAGGACCGCGATGGCGTTGCTCATCGCGTAGGCGATCTCCTGGACCGGCGTGGCGCCCGCCTCCTGCAGGTGGTAGGAGCAGATGTTGATCGGGTTCCACTTGGGGACGTGCTCGACGGTGTAGGCGATCATGTCGGCGATCAGCCGCATCGAGGGAGCCGGCGGGAAGGCGTAGGTGCCACGCGCCAGGAACTCCTTGATGATGTCGTTCTGGGTGGTGCCCTGGAGCTGCTCCTGGGGGGTGGGCGGGTTCTGGTTTTCAGCGGCGACGATGTAGAGCGCCAGCAGCCACGCGGCGGTGGCGTTGATGGTCATCGAGGTGTTCATCTCCCCGAGTGGGATGCCATCCATCAGGGCTTCCATGTCACCGCGGTGGGAGACGGGCACGCCGACCTTGCCGACCTCGCCCCGTGCGAGCTCGTCGTCGGGGTCATAGCCCGTCTGGGTTGGCAGGTCGAAGGCGACCGACAGTCCGGTCTGGCCCTTCTGGAGGTTGCGTCTGTACAGCTCGTTGGACGCCTTGGCCGTCGAGTGCCCGGCGTAGGTGCGCATCATCCACGGCCGGTCGCGTTCGGGTAGGCGCGGTGTGTGATCGTCGCTCATGCTCGTAATTGTACGGTTGCGCCGAGAGCTTTATCCTGCTGCCAATGGATCAAACGCTTGAGATCCCTCGGACGGGCGGCCCGGGGACGGGACTTGACGGCGCCTGGAGGGTGATCGTCTGCAACGACGACCACAACACCTTCGACCATGTGGCGCGTACGCTCGCGCGTTTCATCCCGGGCGTCACGCTCAAGCGGGGGATGGAGATCGCCAACGTGATCCACAGCTCCGGGCGGGCCGTGGTCTTCAGCGGCCACCAGGAGCAGGCCGAGCACTACTGGGAGCAGCTCAAGGGGGCGGGTCTCACAATGGCCCCCCTAGAGCAAGGCTGAGAGGCGCGTGGACACGGCGCCTGCCGGCGTCCTCGGTCACTCGTGTGCACAGCACACTTCGTTCCCTGCGTCCTTGGCAGGCTTGATCCACGCGCCTCTCAGGGGCGTGGTGGGACTTACCACGCGGCGCCTGCCGGCGTCCTCGATCGCTAGGCGGACGGTGTGAGGATGATGACCGGGATGACGCGGTCGGTCTTCTGCGCGTATTCGGCGAACTGCGGCATGCTCTCGGCCTGGGTGTTGAAGAGGCGCTCTCGCTCCTCGCCCGTGGCCTCGCTGGCGGTGACGTCGATCGTGTCTGTGCCGACCTCGATCTCGACGTTGGGGTGGGCCTTGAGGTTGTAGTACCAGTCCGGGTTCGTGGGGGCCCCGGCCTTGGAGGCGAAGATCACGTAGCGCCCGCCGTCCTGCATGTAGGCCAGCGGGTTTACGCGGCCGGCGCCCGACTTCGCGCCCGTGTGATGGAGCAGCAGCACGGGCATGTCCCCGAGCATGCCGACGACGCCATTGTTGGCGCGGAACTCCTCGATGACCTGGGCGTTGAAGTCCGCCGGCGAGGACATATTCCTATGCGCTCTCTCCGGCCGTCACGCCGTTGCCGTGACCGTTGGTGGTGACCCCCACGGGGAGCACAGCGCCGTGCGCCGTCAGATCCCACCATCCGTAGAGGACGGGCACCTGATACCAACTGGAGTGGGTGGTGCGGAAGTAGGTCATCTCCTGCCCCTCCCAATAGCGTTCCCAGTCGAGGTACTCCTCGAAGGCAGCCAGCTGCTGGAACTTGTAGCGGTCGTCGCGGGCACGGTAGACGTTGTAGGAGCTCGCGCCGTAGCGCAGTGCCACGGCCGCGATCTCACCCAGGTCCTTCTCGAAGTCATCGGCCCGGAAGCCGGTGGCATACCAGGGAACGATTACCGTGCCGGCCATCAGGCGCCCACCTCCGCGTGGATGGCGCCAGGTCCGTCTGCCGTCTTGCCCTGGCCCTCGGAGTCGGCGCCGACGAGGATCGAGATCTTGCCCAGGTGCTTGTTTTCGAGCATCAGCTGGTGGGCTTCGGCGACACCGTCGAAGCCGAGCGTGCGCCACAGCACGGGCCTGATCTGCCCGCTCTCGATCAGCTCGTTGGCCTTGGTGCACTCATAGGCGTTGGCGAAGTGCGAGCCGAGGATCTCCTTCTGGCGCATCCACAGGTAGGCCACGTTGAAGTCGAGGTCGATGCCCGTGGTGCCCGCGCAGATGACGATTTTCCCGAACGTCTTGGCGGTGAACACCGATGTTGGGAAGGTCGCTTTGCCGACGTGCTCGAAGACGATGTCGGGCGCGTCGCCGAGGACCTCCTTGACGCGCTTGGCGAAGGCGCGTGAGACCTTGAAGCGCGCTGCCTCCTCCTCCTCGCTCTCGCCGCCCTTGCGCATCATGCCGGCGAACTCGGCGCGGTCGATGTAGTCGACGGCGCCGAGGCGCTTGACCAGCTCGCCCTTCTCGGCCGAGGAGACCACGCCCACGCAGTTGGCGCCGGCGGCGGCGCAGAGCTGGGTCGCGAACACACCCAGGCCGCCGGCGGCGCCCCAGATCAGGACGTTGGCGCCGGGCTGCAGCTTGCAGCGGGTAATCAGCATGCGGTAGGCGGTGAAGTAGACCAGGCCGTAGGAGGCCGCCTCCTCCCAGGTCAGCGCCTGGGGCTTGGGCAGCAGCTGCTGGGCCTGAACCTTGGTGAACTGGGCGAAGGAGCCCCAGGTGGTCTCATAACCCCAGATCCTCTGCGAGGGCGCTGCCATTGGGTCCAGGCCGTGAACCTCGGGGTCCTCGTAGGAGGCCATGTTGCAGTGCACCACGACCTCGTCGCCGACCTTCCAGCGGGTCACGCCGGCGCCGACCTTCCAGACGACCCCTGAGGCGTCCGAGCCGCCGATGTGGTGGCCGTACTCGGGGTGATCGCCGTAGCGCATCACCGACACGGGCTTGCCGAGGGCGGCCCACACGTTGTTGTAGTTGACGCCTGCGGCCATTACGCGCACGATCACCTCGAATGCGCCCGGCTCGGGCACCTCGATCTCCTCGACCTGGAAGGCGTCCTTGGGTTCGCCGAAGCGCTCCTCGCGAATAACCCAGGCTGCCATCGTCTTGGGCAGCTCACCGGGCTCGGTGTCGACGGCGGAGACTTGTTGAAGATCGATTGCCACGTGCTCTGGAACCTCGTATGTCGGGATCAGGGAAGGCCCAAATCCTACCCGGGGGTGGCCTGCGAGGTCTCGCGGCGCTCCAGGCGCCTCCGCAGGGAGGATCAGCCGGCTTGGAAGGGCAGCTCGAGGACCTTGGCTGTGAGGGGGCCGTCGCCGAGCTCGAGGATGCTTCCGGGCTCCGCCTCTCGTCGCACCAGGGCGAGGGCAATTGGCCCGAGCCTGGGGGAGAGGGCCGTGCTGCCCAGCCTGCCGACCTGGCGCTCCCCGAGTCTCAGCTCCTCACCTCCGGTGGCGGGGGCAGAAAGGAGCAAGCCGCGCAGGTGGCGGTTGGGCTTGCCCTTGTAGAAGAGGCGAGCCACTGTCTCTTGTCCGACGTAGCAGCCCTTGGTGAAGTTGACCGCGCGCTCGTTGAGGCCGGCCTCCTGGGGGATGACGGTGTCGTCGAGGTCCACCCCGTAGCGGGGGCGTCCGTGCTCCACGCGCAGGCACTCGGTCGCCTCTTCGCTCACGGTCTGCGCCCCTCGCTCTCGCAGGGCGGCGAGGAGCGCGTCGGTGTCGGTGGCTCCGCAGAGCAGATCCACACCGGTGTCGGTGCGCACCGCGCGCGCGGCGATTCCCTCCAGGCTCACCTCGATGTGGGCGTGCTCGGTGTCGGAGAGGCCCTCGGCGCTCGCGACGCTGGTGGCATCGGGTCCGATCAGCGAGATCAGGCCGCACTCGAGCGTGCGCTTGTGCAGCTCCACCTCGTAGCCCACCTTGAAGCGGCGGATCATGTCGAACAGCGCCTGCAGGGTGGCGCGCTCGGTGTCGAGCAGCAGTTCGTCGGGTGCGTCGGCGTCTTTTGTGCCCACAGCGAGTACCCGCAGGTCGCCGAGCATCTTGCCCTTGTGGGTGAGGAACGCCGCATAGGTGCCCTCGCCGGGGCGCAGCGTGAGCAGCTCGTTGGTGACCTGGCCGTTCAGGAACTCCACGGCGCCGGGCCCCGTGAGCGCGAGCTTCCCGCGCTCGGAGCGATCGTGCAGGCCGCAGGCGCTGCGCAGCGTCTCGTACTCGGCGCTGAGCCTGTCGGTGTCGGTGCTTGCCACGTCTTCGAGAATAGCCGCGCTAGGCTTCCTGCCAATGGGCCTAGCCGACACGTTTCAACGGATCGTGGACTCGCTGCCCGAGGACTGGACCGACCTCGAGCTCGACGTGCGGATCGCGGACGAGTCGCGCTACGTCGAGGCGGCCCTGTACCTCACCACGTGCAACGCGCGGCCCTACTCCCATCACGACTGGCACTGGCGGCTGCTCATCGCCCACAACTTCGGCCACGCTGCCGCCGCCCCCGTCGTTCATGGCTCGCTCAAGCTCCTCGACGAAGCCGGCATCGAGGCCGAGCTGGTGGTGCGCGAGGTCCGCAGCGGTCGTGTGGAGGTCACGCAGATGTGGGGGCGCCCACAGTCTGCGCGCGAGGAGTTCCGCCGCCTGCGCTCGCAGTAGATGGCGCTTGTGCTGGTGCTCACCGGCGATCTGCTGTTCGGGTCCAGGGTGCAGGGAGATCTGACGGCAGCAGGTCACGATGTGGAGCTGATTGGCGGCGCCGAGCGACTGGGCGAGCGCCTCGTAGATGCCGAGCTGCCACGCGCGCAGGTGCTGGTAGCGGACCTCACCGACGAGCGCTTCGATGGCGCCAGGATTGTGCGGTCGCTCTCTGATGCCCTCGGGCAGGTGCGCACGCTGGCCTTCTACTCGCATGTCGATGTGGCCGTGCGTGAGCGCGCCGAGCAGGCCGGCTTCGAGCTGATCGTGCCCCGCTCGCGCATGGCGCGCGAAGGCGCAGCCCTCGTCTCTCAGTTGGTCTGAGTCAGCTCGCCAAGCGCTCGCGCTCACGGCGCACGAGCGGGTGGTCGGAACGCGCGCCCGGGCCGGGCAGCGCCCGCGCCTCCCTGACCGACAGTCGCGCACCGCAGCGCTCACACGTGCGGTGCTCATCGACGGCCCCACCGCAGCCGCGGTGCTCGAGCAGCACCGGAGGTCCGGCGGGTGGGACGGCGTGTCGGTCGCCCCACTTCATCAGCGCGACGATCGTCGGCCACAGGTCGAGGCCCTTGTCGGTAAGGCGGTACTCATAGCGCTCTGGGCGCTCCTGGTAGAGACGGCGCTCGAGCACGCCCTCGTCCTCGAGGCGGCGTAGACGCGTTTGCAGCACGTTGCGCGCGATCCCCAGGTTCTCTTGGATCTCGTCGAAGCGACGCAGCCCGAGGAACACGTCGCGCACGATCAACAGCGACCAGCGCTCACCGACGATCTCGAGCGCTCCCGCGATCGAGCAGACTTGGCTTGGATACTGGTTTCCGAGCATTCACCACAGAATATAGCCACTCGCGTTGCATCAAGCAACTTACTTGTGCTAGGGTCGGTTTCATCATGCAACGGAAATGGCGCGTCTCACTCATCGTGTGTGTTGGGGTGTTCATGTCGAGCCTCGACCTGTTCATCGTCAACATCGCCTTCCCGGCAATTGGCAGGCATTTCGGGGGCGCTTCGCTCGGCTCGCTGTCGTGGATCCTCAGCGGCTACGCGATCGTGTTCGCCGCGCTGCTCGTACCGGCGGGGCGCTGGGCGGATGCCTTTGGGCGCAAGCGCGCCTTCCTGCTCGGGCTGGGCGTCTTCGTGGCTGCGAGCGCCGCCTGCGCGGCCGCTCCCTCGGTTGGGCTGCTGATTGCTGCACGCATCGTGCAGGCGGCGGGCGGGGCGTTGATGCTGCCGACGTCGCTGGGCTTGATGCTGCCCGAGTTCGAGGCCGAGAAGCGCCATGTGGCGATCGGCCTGTGGGCTGCAACGGGTGGGATCGCTGCCGCGGCCGGACCGCCCCTCGGGGGGCTGCTCGTGCAGGCCGACTGGCGTTGGGTGTTCCTCGTCAATGTCCCCGTGGGGCTGATTGGCATCGTGACGGGCTTTCGCACCCTGGCGGAGCGCCGCGAGACGGGAGCGCTACGCCCCGATCTGCTCGGAGCGGGCGCGTTGATCGTGGCGATCGGCTCGCTGGTGGTGGCGATCGTCAAGGGTCAGGAATGGGGCTGGGGCTCACCGCAGATCCTCGCTTTGCTGGCTGTCACGGTGCTGTTCCTGCCGGGCATCTGGTGGCGCTCTGAACGCCACGCGGCGCCGATCGTCGAGCCGGCGATGCTGCGCGTTCGCAGCTTTGGGTTGGCGGTGGGAGCTTCGGTGCTGTTCTTCGGGGGCTTCGGCGCGATGCTGCTGGCGGGAGTGCTGTTCCTCACGTCCGTCTGGCATGAGCCCGTGCTAACGGCGGGTCTCATGCTCTTCCCCGGTCCTGCCATGGCCACAGCGTTCAGCGTGCCCTCGGCCCGGCTCGGAGCGCGCTTCGGGTACAGGCTTCCCGGGGTGATCGGCGCGATCGCGTTCGCGGCAGGATCGGTGTGGTTCATCACCCAAACCGGCGACAAGCCCGCCTACCTCTCCGAGTACCTCCCGGGCTCGATCATCGGCGGCGCCGGTGTGGGCCTCGTGATCCCCACCCTCGCGGGAGCGGGCGCATCCTCGCTCGCCCCCGAGCGCTTTGCCACCGGTGCGGCGGTGCTGACGATGGGCCGCCAGATCGGTGCCGCGCTCGGGGTCGCTGTGTTGGTGGCCGTCCTCGGCACGACTACGAGCACGGCGAGCGACTTCCACAGCGCCTGGCTGATCACAGTTGCCGGGGCTCTGGCGGCCGGACTGGCCCTGGCGGCGATCGGCAGCCCGGCACGACAGAAGGCTGCCGTGCCGGTGCTCGCGGAGGGGGCGGCATGAGTGCCGGTGTCGCCGCAGAGGAGCGCTCGCGGACGTTCACCTGGGAGGATCCCGCCGCCGCTGTAGCCGCCGAGGGGCTGATCGTGCACGCCACGACGGGCTGCGTGATCCTCAGGTAGTCACGAAAGGAACGCGACCGCTCGAGGGCCTGTCGAGGAATGCGATCAGGTGGGAGGCGAACTGCTCGGGCTGGCTGGTGTGGGGGAGGTGGCCGCTGTCGAGGATCACGAGCTGGGATTGGGGGATGGCTCTTTCGATCCTTCGGCCGATCCTCGCCGGGATCACAGGATCGTGCCGGCCCCATATGAGCAGGGTGGGCGTGGCGATCGAGGATGAATCGCGGCGCAGGTCGTGCTCGTGTGAGGCGAAGCTGCGCCACAGCTGGCTGACGGCGCGCAGCCCGGGATCCTGTCGCGTGGTCGCCACGCTCGCTGCGAGGGCGCGCCTGTCGGCGGGGGTCTTCGCCCGCATGTAGCGGGCGGCGAAGAGGGGGTAGATGCGACGCAGGAACCAACTCCGACCCATCAGTCCGCAGAAGGCGCGAACGTGGGGTGGGCGTCCGGCAAAGCCGCCCCCGTCGACGATCACGAGCGCCTTGACGAGCTCGGGTCGCCGAATCGCCAGACGTGCCGCGGCGAAGCCGCCGACTGAGCTGCCGAGCACAATGGCGCCGTCGGGAGCGAGAAGCTCGACCGCGCTCTCGGCCACGTCGGCCAGGTGCATCGCGGTTGTGGGCACGGAGTCGGGGGGCGACTCGCCGTGCGCCGGCCAGTCGATTGCGATCGAGCGCAGCCGCGCTGAGATCAGCTCGCGCAACTCGTCGAAGTCGTGACGATCGTGGGCTCCGCTTGGCAGCAGCACGATGGGCTGTCCGCTGCCCCGTTCGTCGTAGGCAATCGGTCCGGCGGGGGTATGGAGCAGCGGCACACTCGCAAAACTATCACAGTGACTGACCGGTCGGTCATAATTGACCAGCCGGTCAGATGTAGACTGAGAGCGATGCCCGTCAAGGTTGCCGCCACCGTCGAGGAGCCCGTGGGCGGGTCTCATCGCACCCACGAGCTGCTGCTCGACGCGGGGGTGGCTGTCGCGGAGCGCGATGGTCTGGCGGGTCTCAGCGTGAACCGTGTGGTGGCGGAGGCGGGGGTGGCCAAGGGGACCTTCTATGTGCACTTCGCCAACAGGGAGGCGTTCGTGGATGCGATCCATGCGCGCTTTCACGATCGCGTCCTGAAGGCGGTGGCCAGCGCCACCAAGGACACCAAGCCGGGAACCGAGCGAATCGTGCGCGGTGTGGAGGCCTACCTGGATGTGTGCCTGGCGGACCGCGCCATCAAGGCCCTGTCGCTGGAGGCGCGAACGGACACTGCGCTCACCGCCTCCATGTCTGCTCGCCACGAGCGCTTTGCCGCCTCTGCCGTCCCGAGCTTCAAAGCGATGGGCTGGCCCGATGCCCGCGCGGCGGCACAGCTGCTGGCCGCGATGACCTCGGAGATCGCCATCCGCGAGCTCGAGGCGGGCAGGCGCCTGCCGGCGGCGCGGCGCTCGCTGCGGAGGTTTCTGGGCGAGTAGGACACGGCTTGGGGACCGTGGGCTTAGGATTGGCTGGGTGAGCGCTGAGGAGCAGGCCTCAGGAGATGACCGGGCGACGGTCATGGCGACCCTGCACCGCCTCGGGTTCCTCTCCGGTGCAGGAGATGCCGAGGAAGAAGCCATCGTCGAGGCCATCGCGACGATCCTGCCCCATGAGCGCGACATCGAGGCGTGTTTTCCCTACAGCGAGTTCAGCTCCACGCAGGCGCATCAGTTTCAGGAGCGCGCCTGCTCGTTCCTGCGTGAGCCGCCCCCGTCGTTCGGCAGTTGGCGGAGTCCGCCCACCTCGATGGCGATTCCGCGGATGCAGTTCGTGCTCTGCACGGAGGAGCTGCTGCTCTGGACCTCCTCTCAGACGGAATCGAGAGGACTCCTGCTCAAGGAGAACGTGAGCGCCCAAGTCCTCTCCCTCAGCGAAGTCCTCGGCGCGGCGTTGGCGGGCAAGCATGAGGACGTGGTGCACGTGTGGGTGGATGAGGGACCCACGTTGGCTTTCCACATGGAGCCGGCCTGTGCGCAGGCGTTGCAGGTGTACGTGGATACGACTGCAAGCTGAGCGACGATCGAGCAAAGGAGAAGACGAGGATGAAGTACTACGCGGTTGCCGATCTCGACGTGACAGATCCGGCCTGGGTGGGCGAGTACGTGAACGTGGTGACGCCGATGGTGGAGGCCCGTGGCGGTCGCTACCTGGCGCGGACAGCGCAGATCGAGCAGATCGAGGGCGATGGCACACCGCCGCAGATCGCGATGATCATCGAGTGGCCGTCCAAAGAGGCGGCTGAGGAGTTCTACGCGAGCGAGGAGTACGCGCCCTACCGCGAAGCCCGCAGGCAGGGCGCTCGCAACGCGTTCCTGTTGATCGCCGGTGAGGACGTCAACGGCGTGGCACAGATCGCTGGGTAGCTCAGCTCGGCAGCGTGGTCTCGCCGCTGCCAAGGTCGGCCGGAGCGATGGCGGCGGCCGGATCGAGCGGTACGAGGGCCGCGTTGGGGACCCGCTGGAAGTCCTTGGCGCCGCGCACCATGAAGGCGGCGCGGATGACCATGCCGTGACAGACGACGAGCGCGGGCAGTTGGTGGCGTTCGATCTCCTCCAGGGCCGCCCCCACGCGCTCCTCCTGCTGGGCGAAGGACTCGCCGCCGGGGAAGGCGAAGCCTGGCTGGGCGGCGGCGAAGGCGTCGAAGCGCTCGGGGGCTTCGGCGCGAACGTCGATGAAGAAGCGGTCGGTCCAGTCGCCCGCGTCGGTCTCCATCAGCCGCTGGTCCTCCACTGGCTCCAGGCCGATCCGGGTGGCCACGATGTCGGCCGTTTCGCGTGCCCGCAGCAGGGGGCTGCACCACAGCGCCCTGAAGTCAAACGCCGCTGCCCGCTCGGCTAGCTCGCCCGCCTGAGCCCGCCCGGTGTCGTTCAGGGGTATCTGCTGCTGACCCTGGAAGCGGCCCTCGTGGTTGTAGGCGGTCTCGCCGTGGCGGGCGAGGTAGATGCCTGTGGCGGTGGGCTCGGTCAGGAGAGATCGAAGCGGTCGAGGTTCATGACCTTGGCCCATGCTGCGGCGAAGTCGCGCACGAGCTTCTCCCCGGCGTCGTCGCACGCGTAGACCTCGGCCAGCGCCCTGAGCTCCGAGTTGGAGCCAAAGACGAGGTCGACTGAGCTCGCCGTCCACTTGAGCTGGCCAGTGCGGCGATCGTGGCCCTCGTAGAGGTTCTCGCCCGAGGGCTTCCACTCGGTGCTCATGTCGAGCAGGTTGGTGAAGAAGTCGTTGCTCAGCGTCTGTGGCCGGTCGGTGAAGACACCGTGCTTCGACTGACCGAAGTTGGCATCGAGCGCACGCAACCCCCCGATCAGCACGGTCATCTCGGGAGCTGTCAGCCGCAGCATGTAGGCGCGCTCGAGCAGCCCGTGCTCCAGCGGAAGGGTCTCGCCCGCCTGGAAGTAGTTGCGAAAGCCGTCGACGGTGGGCTCGAGCACGGCAAAGGACTCCACGTCGGTCTGCTCCTGGGTGGCGTCGGTACGACCCGGGGCGAAGGGGACGGAGACCTCGTGGCCGGCGTTCCTGGCCCCCTGCTCGACGGCTGCGCAGCCACCGAGGACGATCAGGTCGGCCAGCGAGACCTGCTTGCCGCCGGACTGCGAGTCGTTGAAGTCCCTCTGGATCTGCTCGAGCGTGGACAGCGCACTTGCGAGCTCGGCCGGCTCGCTCCACTCCCAGTCCTTCTGGGGTGCGAGGCGAACGCGCGCCCCGTTGGCTCCACCGCGCTTGTCGGTGCCGCGGAAGGAGGCGGCGGAGGCCCAGGCTGTGGAGACGAGCCGTGAGATGGAGAGCCCCGAGGCGAGGATCTTCTCCTTCAGCGCTGCAATATCCCCCTCGTCGATGAGCTCGCCCTCGACGGCAGGGACGGGGTCCTGCCACAGCTGCTCGGCCGGGATCCACGGGCCGAGGTAGCGCGATACGGGGCCCATGTCGCGGTGAAGGAGCTTGTACCAGGCCTTGGCAAAGGCCTCGGCGAGCTGGTCGGGATTCTCATAGAAGCGTTTGGCGATCGGTCCGTAGGCCGGGTCGACCTTCAGCGCCAGGTCCGTGGTGAGCATCATCGGGGCGTGGCGCTTGGCGGGGTCGTGGGCGTCGGGCACGGTGCCCTGCGCCTCGGCGTTCTTGGGGGTCCACTGCTGCGCCCCGGCGGGGCTCTTGGTGAGCTCCCAGTCGTACTCGAAGAGGTTCTCCAGGAAGCCGTTGTCCCACCGGGTGGGCTGCTTCGTCCAGGCGCCCTCGAGACCGCTGGTGAGCGCCTGGGCGCCGTTGCCGCTGCCCACGGGGTTCTTCCAGCCGAGGCCCTGCTCCTCCAGGGGAGCGGCCTCGGGCTCGGGGCCGATGTTGCTTGGATCGACAGCGCCGTGGGTCTTGCCGAAGGTGTGCCCGCCGACGATCAGGGCCACGGTCTCCTCGTCGTTCATGGCCATGCGGGCGAACGTCTCGCGGATGTCCTTGGCGGCGGCGAGTGGGTCGGGGTTGCCGTTGGGCCCCTCGGGGTTGACGTAGATGAGGCCCATCTGCACGGCGCCGAGCGGTCCTGAGAGCTTGCGATCGTCGCTGTAGCGCTCGTCTCCGAGCCACGTGTCCTCGCTGCCCCAGAAGATCTCCTCGGCCTCCCAGATGTCCTCGCGCCCGAAGCCGAAGCCAAAGGTCTGAAAGCCCATGGACTCCATTGCCACGTTGCCCGTGTAGACGAGCAGGTCGGCCCATGAGATCTTGCGACCATACTTCTGCTTGATGGGCCACAGCAGGCGGCGGGCCTTGTCGAGGCTGGCGTTGTCGGGCCAGCTGTTGAGCGGGGCGAAGCGCTGAGCGCCCTGGCCGCCGCCACCGCGGCCGTCGGCGATGCGGTAGGTGCCGGCGGCGTGCCAGCTCATGCGGATGAACAGCGGCCCGTAGTGACCGTAGTCGGCCGGCCACCACTCCTGCGAGGAGCTCATCAGCTCGATCAGGTCGGCCTTCAGCGCGTCGAGGTCGAGGGTGGCGAACTCCTTGGCGTAGTCGAAGCCCTCGCCCATCGGGTCCGACAGGGGGGAGTGTCGGTGCAGCACGCTCAGGTCGAGCTGGTTGGGCCACCAGTCGTGGTTGGTCCTGGGACGGGGCACATCGGGAGTTGGGCTCGGGATCGCCGGGTTCTCGCTCTCGCTGACACTCTCAGTCATGTGGCTCCTGTCCTTTTCTGGTCAAAGCTGGTTGGTTTCTCGTCGCCCCTGGGACCGGCGCCCTCGGCGAGCAACGAGGGTACTGATGCAAGCACGATCGAGGCGTAATCGCGGAGTCATTGCGCTGCCAGACCACATGCGACCCATATGTGGAGAGCCAGGACCGCATGCGGTCCTGGCAGAAGCCGCACATGTGCGGCTTCTCGCGATCGGTGCATGCACCGATCGGCCGGTGGGCGCATGCGCCCACCGGTAGGGCACCGCCAATTCGTCCATGTTGATTGCGTGGGTATGTGGGCTCCCCCCAAAATGGATTTCATGGCGCAGCGGAACACCTACGACGGGACGTGCCACGTGTGTGGTGCGCAAGTGCGAGCAAACGAGGGCGTGGTGGAGGCTGTGAAGTCGCGAACGGGCTATCGAATCCTCTGTCTCGAGCACGCACCGACCGGCAGCCTCGAGTCGCCCAAGCCTCGTGAGGCATCGACTATGCCCTCGATTCATCTGCAGGACGCCCGCTTCGAGCGTTAGCTCAACGTGCGTAGATCGGCGAGGGCAGAGAGGGCCTGCGATGCGCGGAGCTCGCTCAGCTCACGAGCCGTGCGTCTGGCCCGCGCGATACTCCTGGCCCGGGCGATGCATCTCACGCGCCGCCTCCCCTGCCGCGTGAAGGTATAGGCGGCCGTCATAGACTCCCACCTATGCGCCGTCGCGTTACCTTCTCGCGCAACCTGACGCTGTCGCTGTCGCGGACATGCCAGTGCTACTGCAAGTACTGCTCCTTCGCCACCCACCAGGCTCATCTCTACTCCCCCGAGGAGGTCATCGAGATCCTCGACGGCGCCGCCAAGCGCCAGGTCAAGGAGCTGCTCGTGCTCACGGGCGAGAAACCCGAGGTCAACCCGGCGGTGGCCGCCAAGCTGGCCGAGCACGGCCACCCTGACTTCACCGCCTACGTGGTCTGGGTCTGCGAGCGCGCGCTCGAGCGGGGCCTGCTGCCGCACACCAACCTGGGGGTGCTCCCCCGCGAGGATCTCGCACGCCTGCGCGAGGTCACGGCATCCCAAGGTTTGATGCTCGAGTCGATCTCAGAGCGGCTCATGGAGACCGTCCACGCCGGGTCGCCCACCAAGCACCCCGCACGGCGCCTGGAGACGATCAGGGCCGCGGGGGAGCTGCAGATCCCCTTCACGAGCGGCATTCTCGTCGGCATCGGCGAGAGCGAGGAAGAGCGCTTCGAATCGCTCGCAGCCATCGCCGAGCTGCACGCCCAGCACGGCCACATCCAGGAGGTGATCCTCCAGAACTTCGTGCCCCACCAGCGCTACTACGGCCAGGAGCCCGCCCAGATAGCCGACGAGGCCGCCCGCGAGTACTGGCGTACGGGGGTGGCCGATCATCGGCCCGAGCTGCCGCTGCCCGACTGGGCATGCCCGGTGAACATCGAGGACATGAAGCGCCTGATCGCCGAGGCGCGCAGGCTGATGCCAGAGGTCGGCATCCAGATCCCGCCCAACCTCGCCGACTGGTGGGGCGAGCTCGTCGCCGCAGGAGCCACCGACCTGGGTGGGCTGTCGGCCAACGGCGATCACATCTCGCCCGAGCACCCGTTTCCCTCACCGCACCAGGTGCGCAAGGCCCTGCAGGCCGACGGCGTGGCCCTCACCGAGCGCCTGTGCGTCTACCCCCGCTACATCGACCCCGAATGGATCGATCCGGCGGTCATGGACACGATCAAGGTCAAGTACTGGTCCTTCATCCCCCGCCGTGGCTCGGGCCGCACCGAGCCGCCTCTGCCGCTGCGCCCCGATCTGGTGGCCGGCGCGATCGTCAGGGGTCGCGACGGGCTGGCGCTGAACGCCGATGAGCTCACAGCCATGTTCGCCGAGGCCCGTCCCGAGGTCATCGAGGAGATGCGCCAAGCGGCCGACGAGCTGCGTGCGGAGCTCGCAGGGGAGACCGTCACGTTCGTCGTCAACCGCAACATCAACGTCTCCAACGTCTGCACCGTCGGCTGCGCCTTCTGCGGCTTCGGTCAGGGCAAGCGCTCACCTGATGCCTACGAGCACGACGAGGCCGAGTTCCTCAGGCGCATTCACGAAGCCATCGACTACGGCGCCACCGAGCTGTGCATCCAGTCGGGCATCCACCCCGACTGGTCGTTGGATGACTACCTGGGCTGGCTGCGCCTGGCCAAGCGCACCGCCGCCGCGGCGGGGAGCGAGTTGCACCTGCACGCCTACAGCCCGATGGAGATCGCGCACATGTGCGACATCTCCAGTCTGCCTCCCAGCGAGGTCTTCGCGCGTCTGCGCGACGCCGGCCTCGGCTCCACGCCCGGCACCGCCGCCGAGGTGCTCCACGACGGCGTGCGCGAGCGCATCTCGCCCAACAAGCTGCCCGTGGCCCGCTGGGTGGAGATCATCGAAGCCTCCCACCACGCCGGCCTGCGCTCGACCTCCACGGTCATGTTCGGTCACATCGAGGAGCCGTGGGAGCTAGCCGAGCACATGCGCGTGATCCGCGAGCTGCAGGAACGCACCGGTGGGATCACCGAGTTCGTGCCCCTCTCCTTCATCCCCTTCCAGACGCTGCTCGGGCGCACCCACGGCGTGGAGGAGATCTCGCGCGAGGAGAACCTCAAGCACACCGCCGTCTTTCGCCTCGCGCTGGGGCGCACCATTGGAAGCCTGCAGGCCAGCTGGGTCAAGATGGGCATCGAGGCTGCCACCGAGGCGCTGCGCTGGGGGGTCAACGACCTCGGTGGCACGCTCATGGAGGAGTCGATCAGCCGCCTCGCCGGCTCCTATCACGGCACCAAGCTCGACCCCGAGGAGCTCGTGAGCGCGGCGCACGAGGCCGGGCGCCCAGCAGCCGAGCGCAGCACCCTGTACGAGATCCGCCGGCGCTACCCGCTGGGTGCAGGCGCCGACGAGGTCTACGCCGCCGCATAGTCCTCGCGTGCACCTCAGCTGCGCGCGAACTGGCCGTGGAAGCCAAAGGGGATGTGGTGCGGCACCTCGGCTCGCGCCAGCTCGCTCAGATCGCCCGCATCGAGCACCAGCAGGAACGACGTCTCGCTCGCTGCGTCCAGCACCACCGACAGCAGCGCTCCGTCGTCCTCGCCCTCGGCTTCGGGACGTGCCACGAACACCGGCTCCCCGGGGTAGCACTCGGGTGCCGACCATGACAGCGACGACCCGTCCGTCGTGTCGATCTTCACGATCCGCTCGAGCCACCCTCCCGTCCCGGCGCTCGTGCCCCACACGTAGCGGTAGGGACGCTCGTTGCAGCGCCCGTAGTTGATCCGGGGCAGCTCTATGTCCTGGTCGCTCAGGCGCTCGCGGCTGACCGAACGGTCGGCCACGCGCAGGCGAAAGCGCGTGAGCTCGGCTGCCGCAATCGGCTTGCCGGCAAGGATGTGATCGAGGTACAGGTCCTGAACGATGCCCGCGTCGGGGAAGGCGCACAGGTCGACCACGACCTCGCCGCCGTCCTCATATGCGTTGACGTGGTGAAAGGCGAAGCAGGCGTCGCTCTCGAAGCCCGCAGCGATACCGCCGCTGGCGCGGTCGATCAGCGTGAAGCGCGTGCCGAGCTCCGGCTTCCAGGTGTAGTTCTCGATGTAGGGGCGCCCCGCCAGCGCCAGCGCCAGCGGATTGACCACCAGCGGGAACTCCGCCAGCACGATCCAGCGCTCTGTGAGCCCGAACGAGTGCATGTAGGCAGGCTCCTTGACCGGAAGCGAGGCCGTCACCCGGGGCTTGCTCGCCGTCGGATCGACGGCAAAGAATCGGTAGCTGCTGCGCGGGCCGAGCTTGGCCGCGTAGTTGATCATCCCGCCGCTTGCCCGATCGAGATGCGGGTGCGCGGTCGTGAGCTGGCCGGGAGCCGTGTAGGGCCTGACTTCCGCCGCCTGCAGGGTCTCCGGGTCGAACTGCACCGGCAGCGGCGTCTCGGTCATCGCGACGAAGCGCTCGCCCAGTCGCGCGATGTTGACGTTGGCGTTGTCTGGGAGCACGCCTCCGGGCGAGAACAGCGTCTGCACGCGCTTGAACAGCGAGCGGCAGGGGTCGGTGGCGAACTCGCCGTAGACCATCTCTCCTCGATCCCGTGCGGCCTTGTAGGAGCGGCTTTCGAGGAAGCGATTGCCGTAGGAGACGCGTCCCTGCTCAATCGTGAAGCGGTGCAGCATCGCCAGCCCGTCGAACCAGTGGCGCATGCGCGTCGCTCCCACCTCGAATTTCGCCGGGCCTGTGCGTAGCAGCGAGCCGGCGAGCCAGTCGGGCAGCTCGCCGCGAATGGGCAGATCGTCGATCACCTTCTCCTCCTCGAGCGTCGAGAGGCCGATCGCCGGCAGCGTCGAGGGGGCGGTCGCGAGGGGGGTGGACATTATAATTCCTCCTGAATGGTTCGACTCGGACCATACGCACCGTACGCTAGTCTGCCCGGCGTGTCAAGTCCGCGCCTCACCGAGACCTCCTACATCGTGCTCGGCCTGCTCGAGCAGGCCGAACCGGCCACCCCCTATGACCTCAAGCAGCTGGCACAGCTGAGCACCAACAGCTTCTGGTCGGTTCCGCACACCCAGCTCTACACCGAGTGCGCCCGTCTCGCCGCCGAGGGCCTGCTCGACGAGAGCCAGGAGCAGACAGGGCGGCGCAGGCGCACCTACCGCCTGACAGCGCACGGCAGGCGACTGCTGCACGCCTGGCGCGAGGAGCCCACGGAGGAGCTCTACGAACTACGCGACATCAGCACGCTCAAGCTGTTCTTCGGCGGCGACCCAGGTGCTCTCGCCGAGACTCAGCTGGCCTCTCACAAGCGGCGGCTGAAGCAGTGGGAGGGGCTGCTTGCGGCGATTGCCGACGCTCCCGCCGGGCAACGGCTGGCGCTCGAGTGCGGCATCGGCCACGAGCGCGAGTTCATCCGCTTCTGGTCGCGCCTGCTGGCGGCATCCAGCCCCTAACGGAACAGGTCCTCCTCGAGTGGACGCAGCAGGGCGCCCACGCCCGGGCCGTCCTCAGGGGTGACATAGCGCTCGAGCCCGTTGAGCACGATTACGGGTTCGCGAGTGTCCTTCGCACGGGCGAGATCGGCGAGGGCGGCCGCCGCGTCGGTCACCGCCAGCCACGTCGCCTTCAGCTGCAGGCCGCGTGCATCGGTGCGTCCGCGCCAGTCGTCCAGCGGTGTCATTCCGGCGATCCCGATCGCAACGTCGACCTGGCCGTTGCGCCACGCGCGGCCGAAGCTGTCTGTGATCAGAACCCCCGGGGCGATGCCCGTCAGCTCGCGCAGCCGCGTGCGGATGCGCCGCGCTGAGGCGTCGGGGTCGCGCGGCAACACGATCAGGGTGTCGGGATCGGCGGCATTGGAGGCATCGACGCCGGCGTTGGCGCACACGAACCCGTGGTGCGTGCGCGAGATCAACACGCCGCGCTCGGCTCGCAGCAGCTCGGCCGACTCATCGAGAACCACCTGCACCGCCCGCGGGTCCTTCTCCAGCTCGGCGCCCAGCTCGCGCGCCCGCTCGCCCGGAATGACATCGGCGAGCGCCACCACCGCCCCCTCGGCCTTGGAGACGACCTTCTGCGCGATCGCCAGCACCTGTCCCTCGCGCAGGCTCGCGCCCAGCGGCGTTTCGAGGATCAGCGTGGCCAGGTCTTCGCCCGCGAGCACCTCGGGTAGCGGGCCCAGTCCATGGGCGCTCAGATCTCCCATGCTCGCTGCTCTCAGCTGCCGGCCGACTGGGACAGGAGCTCACCGCGCGCGGGTGCTCCGAGCACTGTGCGTGTACGCGCGGCGCGTGGGTGTGGTCCGCCGAGGCGCTCACGCAGCACGGCAAGGTCGGCGCCCGTGTCGATGTCGAGCAGCAGCGAGGGGGGGCGCTCCAGCCGGCAGGGCGCTCCGCTGGCCCGCGCGAGCGTGAGGTGGCGCTCGCAGCTGTCCGGTCCAAATGCCGGCTCGATCACATCGGGGGGGCTGAGCAGCAGGCCATTGGTGCCAGTCCCGTGCCTGTCGGGCACGATTACGACCTCGGGAGCGCTCGTCTGGGTGGCGATCAGTGCATCGAGCTCGGCGGGGTCGAGCGCGGGACAGTCGCCCGGAACGCACAGGACTCGCTCGAAACCCTCCAGCAGCGCGCTAGCGATGCCCAGCGAGGCCGCAGCCGACTGGCCTGCCTCGGTGTGGTCGTCGACCACGATCGCCCCCATCTCGCGCGCAGCCGCGGCAACAGAGCTCTCGCGTGTGACCACGATCACCAGCTCGATCGCCTCTACCCGACCCAGCGCGAAGAGCACGTCCGCGACCATCGCCTGGGCGAGGCGCAGACGCAGCGCCTCGGTCACGCTCAGGCCCAGACGCTGCTTGGCCTGGGCGAAATGCTTGACGGGCAGGATCGCGGCTGTGCGCATCGCCCGTAGACGATAGTGACGCGGCGAGCTACCAGCCCAGCAGCATCAAGCCGACTGTCACGCCCGGCCCGATCGTGACCATCAGCCCATGCTCGCCGGGCTTCGGTCGGCGGCGCGCGATCGTCTCCTCGAGCACATAAAGGATCGAGGGGGTGCCCACGTTCCCGTGCTCTTGGAGCGCATCCCAGCTGACGGCCACCTCCGAGGGGGATAGCTCGAGCGCATCCTGGACGTTCTCGATGATGCGCCTGCCGCCGGGGTGCACGAGCCAGTGATCGATGTCCGAGCCACGCAGGTGCCGGTGGCGCAGGAACCCGTCGACGAGCGCCCGCAGCTCCGCCCCGGCGATGTCTGGGAGCTCGCGGTCGAGGTGGAGGTGGCTGTCCTCTGTGCTCGCATGCAGGCTCACCGCCTCCAGCGTGCCCGCGATCTGGTGCACCTGCGAGGCGACGATCGTGGGTCCCGGGGCATCGGGGTTCGCCGCCAGCAGGGCCGCTGCGCAGCCGTCGCCAAAGAGCGCCGCGCCGACGACCTTGGCCTTGGGATCCTCGGGCGTCGAGCGCGTCAGCAGACCGCTCATGCTCTCCGCAGCCACTACCAAGGCGTGCTTGCCGGGGTGCTCGCGCAGGGCCCCCGACGCCAGACGCATGAGCGGCACCGCGCTCGCGCAACCCACGCCCGACAGGTGGTACTTGTCTGTGGCGGGGTCCATCTCGTAGTGCTCGATGAGCCGGTGCGCCAGGGTGGGGCAGCCGAGGGAGTACAGGCTGGAGCTGACGATCGTGCCGATGTCGGCAGGGTCGACGCCCAGTGCATCGATGGCGTGGGTCGCGTGATGAAGGAGCGAGCTCTCGACCTGTGCAGTGCGTCCCTGCAGCGTCTGCGCCAAGAAGTCATCGTCGAGCTCGAGGTGGCGTCTTACGACTCCACATCGCTCGAAGATGCCCTCGGCGAACTCGTTGCCCTCGAGACCCAGGCGGCGCAGTACCTGTGGCTGGGTGTAGACGGCCTCCGAGTCTGACGTCGCCAGGGCGGCGATCGTTGCTCCACGAAGGGAGGGGCTGCGAAGCGGGCTCGTGGCCGGCCGGGTGAGTAGCGGTCCCCGGCTGCTGTCCTTCAGGCTCCGCTGCACGGTTGACGCTCCTTGGTTTGCTGTAGCCCCGACATCTCCTCAGCCGATGGAGATACAACGACCATAGGGGCGCGGACGGATGCTTCACGGCATAGTTTAATGTTCTTACCCACTTCTTCGCGCTTGCCTGCGGGCATCTGGTGAGATTTTCGGACGGGGCGAGTACCAGGCGCTTGCTGTGCAACCTGGGTCCACCTTCAAGACGAGAGAGGCCATGCCACAGATCGAAGTCATAGGAGCGGGCCTCCCGCGTACGGGCACGCTCACTCAGAAGCTCGCCCTGGAGCAACTTGGATTTGCCCCGTGCTACCACTGGGTAAACCTGATCGCCGATCTCGACGAGGTCGAGTTGTGGGATCGCGCGATGAGCGGCGACGCGCAGTGGGGCGAGATCTTCAAAGACTCACCGGCGACGGTCGACTGGCCCGGCGGGTACTTCTACAGCGAGCTCGCTGAGGCCTACCCCAAGGCCAAGGTGCTGCTCAGCGTGCGCGATCCGCAGTCATGGGAGCGGAGCTTCAGGGACACCATCTGGACGATGTCTCATGGGAGCACGCTGATGCCCCTGCTGGCGCGAGCACGCGCCGAGGTGGATCCTCGCTGGCGGCGCTACCTGGAGCTCGTGGACCGCATGTTCTGGGGACCCGAGGGCACGTTCGCCGCCGGTCACGCCGAGCCGGAGATGCTGATCGAGCAGATGCTGCGCCACACCGAGGAGGTCAAGCGCGCCATCCCGCCCGAGCGCCTGCTCGTGTGGGACGTGTCCGAAGGGTGGGGGCCGCTGTGCGAGTTCCTCGAGGTCGATGTGCCCGACGGTCCCCTGCCGCACGCAAACGATCGCGACACTTTCCTGCAGCGCGTGATCGGCGGCGCCCTGGACTCACTCGAGGCCTGGCGCGCGGACAACATCCAGCTCGTCGGCTGAGTCCAGCTCGTCGGCTGAGCGCTATCCGCTGAGCGCTGCCGCGAAGGAGAGCGTCTCCTCGGCCAGGCGCGCCCGCGCTGAGGCGCCGTCCATACGCGTGTTCGTCTGCAGCGTGGGAACTTCCGTCACCGCTTCATCGGCGACCATCCCGTCGAGTAGCTCGCCGTAGAAGTCGGCCACGCCATGTGCGCTCAAATCGAGCGCGGCGAACGCCATGAACTGGGCCGTGGGCCCCTTCAGCACCTCGCCATCCACGATTGGGCTGACAGCCACCACCGGCGCGGCGGCCGCGGTCAGGGCCTCGCGCATGCCGGGCACCGCCAGGATCGGCCCGATCGAGGCAAGCGGGTTGGACGGTCCAATCACGATCGCCCTCGCCCCCTCGATCGCCGCCAGCGCCTCCTTGCTCGGTGCGGCCCGCTCGGCACCTCGGAACTCCAATCCCTCGACCAGGCCGGTGGCACGCTCGCGGATCATGAACTCCTGGAAGCCGCACCAGCCTGCGCCGGCGGTGCGAATCCAGGTGCGCACCGGGTCATCGGTCATGGGCAGCACGCGCGCGCTCACTCCGAGCGCAGCGTTCAGGCGACCCAGCGCAGCGGTGGGGGAGAGCCCGTCGGCGAGCATGCGGGCGCGCTCCATGCACCACGCGAGATCGCGGTCGCCGAGGTTGAACCAGACCTCGACGCCCAGCTCGCGCAGGGCGTCCATCACGGCGAAGCTGTCATCGCGCAGGCCCCACCCGCGCTCGTCGATCGCATCGGCCAGCCAGAAGGACACGAGGTCTGGGTCGGGGGAGACGTGCGCGCCGTAGATCTCGATGTCATCGCCGGTGTTGGCGATCACCGCAAGGCTCTCGCCGCCCACGGCGTCGAGCATCCCGCGCGCGAGCTTGGCACCGCCCGTGCCGCCCGAGAGCAGGACGACCTCGGCGGGGCTCACCCCCACAGATGCTCCTCCAGGCCCGTGAGACGGATGCCCGCGTGGGTCTTGTAGCGGCTGTTGACCGAGATCAGCAGCGCGGTCAGCGCCTCGGTCGTGCGCGAGTTCTCCAAGCGTCCGCAGTCCACGCAGCGCAGCCCCTCGATCCGCTCGATCAGGGCCGCCGCCTCGCGCTTGTCCTCGCGCTCCTCGCCACACACGAGCACGTCCTGCTCCAGCGCATGCCCGAAGTCGCTCAGCGAGGCGGCGCTGACGGTGTGGAGCGCCGAGACCACGCGCACCCCGTCGGGAACCATCTCGAGCGTCTGCTGCGCAGCTGAGCCCTGCCACACGCCCAGCATCCGGGTCGCCTTGCCGCTGACCGCAGCCGCCAGGGGGACCGTCGCGTCGATCAGCAGCTGCCCGGGGCTGAGGGCGCCCTTGAGGTTGGTCAGGGTCTCGGACTGGTTGCGGAAGGGGACGCTGAGGATGACCGTGGCGGCGGCCTGGGCGGCGCCCGCGTTGTCGTGGGCGGAGAACGAGCCGGCGGGGATCAGCGCGGCGGCGCGCTCAGCTGTCTCGTGTGCGCGGTCGGCGTCACGCGAGCCGATCGCGATCGGCACTCCAGTACTGGCAAGGCGCACGGCGAGGGCGAAGCCCAGGGCGCCGGAGGCGCCGATCACTGCAACGGGATCTGGCGTGGAGGGGGTCACGGCGGCCGAGTATAGGCTTCAGGGGATGACGCTCGAGCGCAGCACCCACCCGTGAGCGCAGCCCCGACAGGGCTCCCGGAGTGGGTGCGCGTCCGCGAGGTCGGTCCTCGCGACGGCTTCCAGAACGAGCCCGAGGTGATCCCCACCGAGCGCAAGATCGAGCTCGTTGACGCCCTTGCGCGCACCGGTCTGCGCCGCCTGGAGGTCACGAGCTTCGTGCGCGCCGATGTGATCCCCCAGCTCGCAGACGCCGCCGAGGTGCTCGAACGCGTGGACATCCCGCCCGCTGTGAGCGTGTCTGTGCTGATACCCAACGAGCGTGGCCTCGACACGGCGCTCGAGCTGCGCGAGCGCGCGCGCCGGGCGCCCGGCAAGGACGGCGAGGGGCGGGTGGAGGCCTTCGACGAGGTCAACGTCTTCATGTCGGCATCCGAGACCCACAACCGCAGGAACGTCAACCGCTCGATCGTCGAGTCGCTCGCCGGGCTCGAGACCGTGCTGGCGCGTTCGCGCGCAGCGGGACTACGCTGCGAGGCCGTGATCTCCACGTCCTTCGGCTGCCCTTATGAGGGCACCGTGCCACCCGAGCGGGTACTCGAGATCGCTGCCCGGCTGCAGGCAGCCGGTGCCGAGGAGATCGGCTTCGGCGACACCACAGGCATGGCCAACCCCCGTCAGGTGCGCGAGTTCTTCACCGCCGCCCGGGACCAACTGGGGCAGGAGGTCGAGCTGACGGCACACTTCCACAACACGCGCGGTCAGGGCCTCGCCAACGTGCTGGCCGCGCTCGAGGCCGGCGTGGAGAGCTTCGAGTCGAGCTTCGGCGAGCTCGGCGGCTGCCCGGTGCCGCCCGGCGCCACGGGGAACATCGCGACCGAGGACCTCGTGTCGATGCTGCACGAGATGGGCATCGACACGGGCATCGACCTGCAGGCGCTGCTCGCCTGCGCCCGCCGCGCCCAGGAGATCCTCGGGCGCCCGCTCGGCAGCCACACGCTGGTGGCCGGGCCCGTGGAGTGGCAGGCGGGCGCTTAGCTGCTAGCCGGCGAGCGCTCCCTGCGCCTCGGCGGCCTCGCGTCCAGCCTCACGGACGGCGGCCACGCAGTACTCCTGCACCGCTACCTCCATCTCGAGCGTCTGCGCGAGCGCCGGCCGCGCTGAGGCGTCGATTACGCGCTTGGCACGCCCGACGGCGATGTGGGAGTTGGCCAGCAGCTCATCCACCAGCTGCTGGGTCACCTGATCGAGCTCGTCGGGGGCTGCCACGCGGTTGACCAGGCCGATCCGCTCGGCCTCGGCCGCATCGATCATGCGGGCGGTCATGATCAGCTCCTTGGCGCGCCCGAGGCCAACCACGGCGGGCAGGCGGGTGGAGCCGCCGACGTCGGGGATGATGCCGAAGCGGACCTCGGGCAGGCCGAGCTGGGCGTCGCTGGAGGCGACCCGCAGATCGCAACCCAGCGCCACCTCGAGCGCGCCGCCGACGCAGGTGCGGTGGATCTGGCAGACGACCGGCTTGGCCATCTCTTCGCAGATGTTGGCGCAGTCGAGGAAGACTTTGCGAAACGGCCGCAGCAGCCCCGGCGTGCCCGCCGAGGCGGCCAGCTCGCCGAGGTCGACACCGGCTGAGAACACGGGCCCCTCGCCCCGCAGCACCACGCAGTGCACCTCCGGGTCGGCCGCCGCCTCGCGCAGCCTTTGCCCGAGCTCCAGCAGCAGCTCTTGGCTCATGGCGTTGCGCTTCTCGGGGCGGTTCAGCACCACGTGGCGGACCGCTCCCCGGTCCTCTGTGAAGACTGTGCTCATGAGCTCTCCTTCGTGTCGAGGTTCGTGGTGGGCTCAGCTGAGGTCCAGCACCGTGCTCGGAGCGGGGATCACGTGATCCTCCATGCCCTCCGAGGGGATGATCGCGGTGCCGATTGCGAAGAACTCGATCACGTGCGAGCCCCAGCCATGGGACTTCTCTTCGATGTGCACGCCGACGATGCCTTCGGCCTTGGCCTCCAGCGCCTCGGCCTGCATCCGCTCCATCGCCAGCTCGCGCGCGTCGTACAGCGCCTGGGTGAAGTTCGGGAGCTCCACGTTCTTGCCCGTGTTGCCGATCGACTGGCGCCAACCCTGGTGGGCGACGTGGTAGACGCACGAGCCCATCACCATCCCCACGGGGCGGTGGCCGGTCTGCAGCAGCGTCCAGAACTCCTGCCCCGAGAGGTCGCTCGTGAAGGGCCGTCCCGAGGGCGCCCGGTGCAGCGCTCCGCCGCGGTGCTTCACAGCGGTGCCCATCGCGATGAACTCGGCCATGTTCTCGCCCCAGTCATAGCGCCCGATCGTCAAGCGCACGCCAACCACGCCGTCGGCGCCCAGCTGCTCCGCCTCCTCCTCCATGCGCGTCATCGCAAGCTCGCGCGCCTCGTACATCGCTTGGGAGAGCACATCCATCTCCTGGCTCTGTTTCCACATCGCCTGCTGAAAGCCGATGTGGTAGATCGAGCTGCCGATCACCAGTCCCAGCGGCTGAAAGCCCGCCTGGCGCACCAGCAGGAACTCGTTGACGGAGAGGTCCGATGTGAACAGGCCCGAGCGGTTCTGCTGAAGCCGGGCGGTGCCCGCCTCGGGGACGCCCTCGGTGCTGGTGGGGTCATATGACACGGTGTCGTTCCTTCTTCGTTGGGAGTTGGTGGGCAGGGGGCATCGTGCTCATCAGTTGAGGCGCAGGATCTGGACGGGAGTGCGCTGGGCCGGGTCGGTGGCGAGCGTGGGGTCCTCCCGGATCACCGTGCCCATCACGTGAAAGGTGATTTCGAGGTCGCGCGTGTCCATCATCCCGCGCCTCACCTCGTGCGTTCGGCCGTGCTCGCCGACCTGCACGCCGATCAGCCCGTTGCCCCCCAGTTGCTGCGCCTGTGCGCTGGCGAACGCCATCGCCTTCTCGCGTGCTTCGTAGACGCCCTGGGTGAAGCCGATCAGCTCCTGGTTCGTCCAGGAGCCGCCGACGCCACCGAACAGGCCTCCCACGGTGCTCTGCGCCATCTGCGTCTGGCCCGTGGCCGGCACGTAGTGGACACTCGTGTGGGCGGCGATGCCCACCGGGCGCAGGCCCGCTTCACAGAGCTGCACGAACTCCTGGCCGTCGAGGTCGCACAGGACGGTCGTGCCGGGCTCGCGCATCGCCTCGGGCAGGCGCACCGCAGTGCCGATCGCAATGAACTCCAGAGCTCCCGGAGCCCAGTCGTGCGCGCCCTGCTCGATCCTGACCGCGAGCACGGCATCGGCGCCGCACAGCTGAGCCTCTTCGAGCAGCCGGTTCAGCGCGAGTCGCCGGCACTCGTTGTAGGCATCGGAGAGGACTCTCACCTCGGTCGGGACGTTGTAATAGGTCGGCTGCCAGCCCACTTTGAAGATCGACGAGCCCATCACCTGCGTGATCGGCCTGCCACCCAGGCGCGCCAGCGCGCTCCACTCGTTGACCGCGAGGTCGCTGCTGAACGCCCTCCCGGACGCGCCTTCGCCGTAGCCCTGCATGCGCTCTGCCGCCGCCAGCGGGATACGCCCCTGCTCGATCCTCTCCAGCGACTGCGCTTCCCGCTGGGCGGAGCGCTCAGCTGCTTCGGCGCGGGCCAGCTTGGCGGCGACCTCGGCCTGCTTCTCCTCCTCGCTGCGCCGGTGAAAGAGAGGGCTCACCGCAGGAGCCCTTCGAGGGCGAGGCGATCGCGGTCGCTGATCTCGGCGCGGCGCGAGACCCCGCCGACAAGCTCCCCGATCCAGTCCGACATCGCCAGCTCCGCGCGGCTGAGGGTGATCCCGCGCACCACCTTGTTGCGAGTGCAGCGCAGCGCCCCGCCCTCGCGGCGAAGCTCGAATTGCTCATCACCCAGCGCCACCTCGATCCGCGCCACCTCGCGGCGCTTGGAGCGGAAGCCTCCGACCTTGCGCCGCTCGACGCTGGCCATCCCCGGCAGCGCCTGCTCGAGGCTGCTGGCGAGGGCCTCGATCGAGAGCTCGACGTCGGTGGCGTCCGCACGCAGGGCGGCCGCGGGAAGATCGAGGTCGAGGTTCTCCTCGCTTGCCATGAGTGCAGGCTAACCGGATATGGCGCCGGTCTCCACTCTCATCCGAACTTCGGTGAGGTAATAGGCTCTGGGCTCGTCCAGTCGACTGTGAAGGAGTGCAATGGCGATCGAGAAGGTGGGAGTGCTCGGTGCAGGGCTGATGGGTCACGGCATCGCCCAGGTGGCCGCCCAGGCCGGCTATCAGGTCGTGCTGCGCGAGGTCGACGAGGCGACCCTGCAGAAGGGGATCGGGCGGATCGAGAAGCAGCTCGCGCGGGCGGTGGAGAAGGGCAGGACGGACGAGACCGAGGCGGGGGAGATCCGCGCTCGCATCCAGGGCACCGTCCACTACAGCGACCTGGCCGACTGCGACCTGGTGATCGAGGCGATCACCGAGAGCCTGCCGCTGAAGCTCGAGATGTGGCGGGAGGTGGACGAGATCGTCAAGCCCGACGCGGTGTTCGCCACCAACACGTCCTCGCTGTCGGTCATCGACCAGGCGGCCGCCACCCGGCGCCCGCAGCAGTTCGTGGGCCTGCACTACTTCAACCCCGCGCAGGTGATGAAGCTGGTCGAGGTGGTGCGCTGCGTGACCACCTCCGAGCAGGCGTTCACCACCGCGCTGGAGTTCGCCCGCTCGGAGCACAAGCTGGCGATCCCCACCAAGGACAAGGCCGGGTTCATCGTCAACCGCCTGCTCGTGCCGTACATGCTCGACGCGATCCGCGCCTATGAAGAGGGCGTGGGCTCGGTAGACGAGATCGACGAGGCGATGAAGGCGGGGGCAGGGCACCCGATGGGTCCGCTCACACTGGCCGACTTCGTCGGGCTGGACACGCTCGGATCGATCTGCGACGTCCTCTTCGACGAGTTCCGCGAGCGTCGCTTCGCGCGGCCGCCGACACTGCGCAAGATGATCGCGGCAGGATGGTTCGGGAACAAGTCCGGGATGGGCTTCTACGACTACTCGGGAGAGGCTCCCCGGCCCAACCCGGCCTTCTGAGCGGAATGGCTGATTCCACGTGAGCGACCCCTCCGGCCTGCGTGCCGCCGACTCCGATCGTGAGCAGCTTGCACAGGAGCTGCGCGAGCACATGCTCGCGGGCAGGCTGACCTCGGATGAGTTCGAGCAGCGCCTGGAGCGCGTGTACGCCGCCACCACGCGCGGCGAGCTGGACGCGTTGAAGGCCGACCTGCCGCTCAGCCCGATGGCCCTGGGCGTGGCGCTGGCCCAGCGCAAATCCACGCTCCAGCGACGCCTGGTGCAGGAGACGGGAGGCGCGGTTGGGATCTCGCTCATCTGCGTCGTGATCTGGCTGCTCAGCGGCGGCCACCACGGCCACGGCGACTTCTGGCCGGGGTGGGTGATCCTGGTGACGCTGCTGCCGCTCGTGCGCAACGCCTGGCGCCTGCTCGGGCCGGCCCCGGACCTGGAGGCAGTCGAAGCGCATCTCGACCAAAGGCGTGCCAAGCGCCTGGCCCAGGAGCGCCACCGCCACGCCGGGCGCCGTCGAGGCCTGCCGCGATGAGTGCCCTGCGCGATGCGGTCGACCGCGGCCTCGCGGGCGGTCCCGCACGCCATCACGAGAAGGCACGCGAGCAGGGCAAGCTGCCGGTGCGCGAGCGGGTGGCGCTGCTCCTCGATACCCCCGATGGGGGCACAGGCGATGGCTCCTTCGCGGAGGAGGCGCTGCTGGCGAACTGGCAGGAGGACGGCCTCGGCGCCGACGGGGTGGTCACGGGAGTGGGGGAGATCGACGGGCGCCCGGTGGCGCTGATGGCCAACGACCCCACTGTCAAGGCCGGCTCGTGGGGGCCGAAGACGGTGGAGAAGATCCTGCGCATCCAGGAGCGCGCGCTCGAGCTGCAGATCCCGATGGTCTACCTGGTGGACTCCGCCGGGGCGCGGATCACAGAGCAGGTGCAGATGTTCCCCGGCCGCCGCGGCGCGGGCAGGATCTTCCACAACCAGGTCAAGCTGTCGGGCCTCGTGCCCCAGGTTTGCGTGCTGTTCGGGCCGAGCGCCGCCGGGGGCGCCTACATCCCGGCGTTCTGCGACATCGTGATCATGCGCGACGGCAACGCCTCGATGTACCTCGGCTCGCCGCGGATGGCGGAGATGGTGATCGGTGAGAAGGTGAGCCTCGAGGAGATGGGCGGCGCACGGATGCACACGGGCGTCTCCGGCTGTGGGCACCAGTTGGTCAAGAGCGACGAGGATGGCATCGCCATGGCCCGCCGCTACCTCTCCTACCTGCCGTGCAACTGGCGCCAGCTGCCGCCGGCCGCCGAGACCGAGCCCGTCGCGCCCGCGGGCGACGGCCAGGGCATCGGCGAGTTGATCCCGGCCGATGAGAACAAGCCCTTCGACATCAAGGCGCTGATCGACGGCCTGGTGGACGAGGGGTCGTTCATGGAGATCCACCCGCGCTGGGCCAAGGAGCTGGTGGTGGGCTTCGCCCGCCTGCACGGCGGCGTGGTGGGGATCGTGGCCAACCAGCCCAAGCACAAGGGCGGAGTGCTGTTCGGCGACTCGGCCGACAAGGCGGCGCGCTTCATCTGGAACTGCAACGCCTTCAACGTGCCGCTGCTGTTCCTGGCCGACGTGCCCGGCTTCATGATCGGCACGCAGGTCGAGCGCGACGGCATCATCCGCCACGGCGCCAAGATGATCAGCGCCGTCAGCGAAGCGACCGTGCCGAAGATCTCGGTGATCGTGCGCAAGGCCTACGGCGCGGGGCTGTATGCGATGGCGGGGCCGGCGTTCGACCCCGACTGCTGCATTGCGCTGCCAGGCGCCTCGATTGCCGTGATGGGGCCGCAGGCGGCGATCAACGCTGTCTACTACAACCAGCTGCAGGCGATCTCAGATGAGGACGAGCGGGCGGCGAAGGTGGAGGAGCTGCGCGCGGAGTACTCGGCCGACATCGACATCCTGCACCTCGCCTCGGAGCTGGTCATCGACGCGGTGATCGAGCCGCAGGAGCTGCGCGGCGAGCTCGTGCGGCGCTTCGCCCATGCGGCCTCCAAGGCCCGCGACTGGCCGGCGAAGCGCAACGCCGTCACCCCCGTCTAGCGACGCCCGAGTGGCTAGATCGCCGGGGAGGTGCCGGCGGCGCGAGTCTGCTCGTCCTGGAAGGGCGGGTAGGTCTCGCTGAGGAGGTATAGATAGGCGTCCGAGCGCGCCGTGTAGGAGTTGGCGAGCACCATCAGGTCGAACAGGCCGCGTGGCATCTTGCCGGTGATCACGATCACGAACCACGCCGCGACCGCTCCGATCTCGAGCAGGATGTTCATCGCATAGCGGACGACGAGGATGGGGATGGCGAGGATGAAACGAAAGAAGGTCTTCAAGCGGCTGTAGTGATCGAGCGGTCCAGCGAAGCTCATGCGCACCGGATAGGAGGGGTCGTCGGAACCGACGAACGGGGGATAGGGGTCGCTGAGCAGCGCGAAGTAGGCGAGGGTGCGGGCCTGAAAGCGCGTGAAGCCGGCAACGAAGTCATACAGGCCCTGCGGGTAGCGCCCTGTGATGACGATCGCCACCCACGCGATCACGATCGCGACACAGGCGACGATCGCGTAGAAGTAGGCCCAGATGAACAGCGGGATCGCGAGGATCAGGCGAAAGAAGGCGCTGAGACGGCTGCGCCGCTCGACGTAGTCGGCTTCGAAGGCGATTGGATATGACACGGTTCTTCCCCCTTGATGGCTGACCGGTCGTCTTCGCGATCCTAAGTCAAGCTCGCGTCGGACGGCCAGTCTCGTTTTCAATAGATTGCCTGGCGGGATGGACGCCATGGAGATCGCCTACGCAGGAATTGCCTCCCAGGCGCGGCTGATCGCGGCCGGCGAGCTCTCGTCGGCGGAGTTGGTGGAGCTCTACCTGGAGCGGATCGAGCGCTATGACCGCGCGGGCGAGTGGCCGCTGAACGCATTTCGGGTGGTGCTGGGCGAGCGGGCACGTCTGGAGGCGAGCCAGGCCGACGCCCGCCGTGGTGCGGGCGGCGAGCGTCCGCTGCTGGGCGTGCCGATTGCGGTAAAGGACGACATAGCGGTGGCGGGTGAGGTGACGGCTCACGGCACCAACGCCCATGGCGGACCGGCACGGGAGGACGCAGAGGTCGTGCGCAGGCTGCGCGAAGCGGGCGCGGTGATCATTGGCAAGACGAACGTTCCCGAGCTGACGCTGTGGCCGTTCACCGAGACTGCGACCTTCGGGGCGACGCGCAACCCCTGGGATCTCCAGCGCGCTCCCGGCGGCTCCAGCGGTGGCAGCGCCGCGGCGGTGGCGGCCGGGCTGGTGGGCGCGGCCCTCGGCTCCGACGGCGCGGGCTCGATCCGCATACCGGCCGCCTGGTGCGGCCTGTTTGGCTTGAAGCCCCAGCGGGGGCGTGTGTCGATGGCGCCTCGGGCCCGCGGGTGGCACGGGCTGTCGGTGAACGGGGTGCTGACGCGCAGCGTGGCCGACTCGGCGCTGTTCTACGACGTGGCCGCGGGCACCACCCACACCGACCACGACAGCGCACCGGCCCCAGCGGTGCGGTTTGCGCAGTCCGCCGCGACGCCGCCGGGACGCCTGCGCATCGCCTACTCCACCCGTGTCCCTCTGGGCGTGATCTCAAAGCTCGACAGCGATGGGGAGCGGGCACTCCGTGAGACGGTCGAGTTGCTGCGCTCGCTCGGACACGAGGTGAGCGAGCACGACCCCGACTACGGCGCCGGCTCGATCCCGGCGTTGCTCACCCGCTACCTGCGCGGTGCCCACGATGACGCGGCCACGCTGCCACATCCCGAGCGCCTGGAACGACGCACACGGGGGATAGCGAGGCTCGGCGGGCTGATTCCTCCGGCGCTGCTCGAGCGAGCGCTCGCCGGGGAGGCGCCGCTGTCACAGCGGTTGAACAGGGTCCTTGAGGACCACGATGTGCTGCTCACGCCGACCACGGCCGCGATGCCGCCGCGGATCGGGCAGCTCCAGGGCCGCGGCGCACTGTGGACGCTCAACACGGTCGCGGGCTGGGTCCCCTACAACGGGATCTGGAACGTGACGGGCCAGCCGGCCGCATCGGTGCCGGCGGGCTTCGGGTCCGACGGTCTGCCCCGTGCGGTGCAGCTGGTTGGACGCGCCAATGACGAGGGCACCATCCTCTCGCTCGCAGCTCAGCTGGAGGCCGAGCGCCCCTGGGCCGAGCAGCGCCCGGCAGCGTTCGCGTGAGCGAGCAGGAGCGACTGCTCGAGGTGGCGGTGGACGCCGCCAGAATGGCCGGTGGGCTGCTGGCCGAGCGCGTACGCCGCGGCGCCGAGCACCGGGTGAGCTCCAAGAGCACCCCCACGGATCTCGTCAGCGAGGCGGACCTGGCCTCCGAGCAGGCGATCCGCGAGCTGCTAGGCACACGTCGCCCAGAGGACGGTTTCGTGGGCGAGGAGGGAGGCAGCCACGAGGGCACGAGCGGCCTGAGCTGGGTGGTGGACCCACTGGACGGGACGGTGAACTTCCTGTTCAGGATCCCGCAGTGGTGCGTGAGCGTGGCTGTGCGGGACGAGCAGGGGACGCTGGCGGGCGCCGTGTACGACCCCAACCGCGACGAGCTGTTCACGGCCACGAGAGACGGCGGGGCGCAGCTGCTGGCCGCGGGCGGGACGCTCGAGCTGATCCACGAGGACGCCGGCGGATCGACCGGGAGGCACGGGGTTGAGAGCGGCGGTGGAAACGGCGTATCGCTGTCGCAGGCGATGGTGGCCACGGGCCTGGCCTACGACGCCGAGGTCCGTGGCGCCCAGGCAGGGATACTCGCGCGGCTGATCCCCAGAGTGCGAGACATCCGCCGCTTCGGCAGCGCTGCGCTCGACCTGGCCTGGACGGCGGCCGGGCGCTACGACGCCTACTTCGAGCGCTCGGTCAAGCAGTGGGACATAGCGGCTGGTGCGCTGGTGTGCGAACGGGCCGGCCTGCAGGTGCTCGAGCTGGCGGCCGACGGAGTGCTGCCATGGGGGATCCTGGTCGCGCGCCCGGCGCTCGCTGAGCAGCTACTGGAGCTGCTCAGCGGTCCGTGATCGATGCGGCGGGTGGGAGTCGAACCCACACGCCCTTTCGGACAGGGGCTTTTGAGGCCCCCGCGTCTACCGTTCCGCCACCGCCGCAAGATGGTCGCTGCAACGAGGATATAGCCCGGATCAGGCCGGGTGGGGAGGGGCGTCGCGATAGATCTCGCCGCGGGCGCCCGGGTCGCGGCGCTCGAGCTCGACGTTCCAGCCCTGGTTGAAGCCACGCATGGCGAACGCCACGAGCAGGATCTGCACGGGCACGATCAGCAGCGTGAGCAGGCCCAGCAGGCCGGCATTCAGCGCTGGTTCGGCAAAGCCGGATTTGTTGCGGTCGAACCATGCGGGCCCAGCCACGAGCGCAAAGATCCCGAGCAGGACAGCCAGAGCGGCCGCGACGGGCAGCACACCGCGGTTCCAGCGCGCGGCGAAGAACGCCAGCAGCAGGTAGACGGCGATGTATCCGATCTGCACGGGGATGGCGCCCTCGAGCACCTTCCAGCCCCCCACGGTCACGATCAGCACGAGCGCGGCGCTCACGAGCAGCAGCACCACGACGGTCGCGCGGGTGGCCTGCACGACGGGCTTGTCGCGGTTGGGGTGCGTGACAATCACGCCTGGCCTCTCCTCTGCAGTCGGGGGCATCAGCTGTGACGATACAAGCTAAAGCGGCCCGAGTGCTCGTTCCGGAGAGCTGGAGCGCTCGCTCGCGGCGAGGTAGGCTGCCAGAGGCAGCGCGGGCGTGGTGGAATTGGTAGACACGCCGGCCTTAGGAGCCGGTGGGCGAAAGCCCTTGGGGGTTCGAGTCCCTTCGCCCGCATCGCAAGCCCAGTGGGCTCATGGTGACGGTCTCGTGCTGGCGGGACCTTCATTGCTCCGCTCAGCTGCATTGCTCCGCGCAGCCGCCCGCTACGGGTTGGGCGCGACAGTCTGGCGCTGGATGTACCAGGCGGCCTGGATCGGGTTGAGGAAGTGCGGCGGCTCCTCGATCTGAAGACGGTTGTCGTAGTTGGCGTTGTAGGGGTAGCCGTGGATGATCGTGCTGCCGGAGAATTCGCCGGTGAACCCGTTCGTGTAGAGACCCGCCACCGCGCCGTAGACGTTGAGGTTCTTGAGGTTGGCCGAGCCGCAATCGAAGTTGTCCACGATGACAGCGTGTTTGACGGCCAGCATGGCGGCGTAGACGGTCGGTTCTTCGAGGTCGAGGCTCGTGTTGTTCGGGGCGTCGCATTCGTTGGGTTCGATCGTGTATTCGCATTCATTGACCGTGGCGTTGAATTTCTCGACTTCGCCTTTGCCGTTCTTGTTGCAGGCTTCGTCGAGGAACTTCGTCTGCGCCTTCAGTTTTTCGGCTTTTCCTTCGCTGTATTTTGCGCCTTCTTTGAAGGTGACGTACGAGGACGCCGGTCCAGCAAGGAGTTCTTCGGCCTTTTTGAAGGTCCGTGGGGTTTCGGCGTTCGTCAAGGTTTTGGTGTTGAACAGGATCAATTCGGATGTGCCGCCTGTGAGTTCCTTGATTTCAACCTTGAGTTCTTTGGCGAGCGCTGCGGTTTTGGCTTCAATCTTTACGGTTTCTTTGTGGGACGGAGTTTCAAATTCGGGCGCGTGGCCAACGTAAGTTTTGAGCACCGGGTGGTAGATACGCACGAAGTTGTTGGCGATCAGACCCAGCAGCGCGTTGGACGTAGGAGTCCCCGAACCGTTGCGTGGCGTGGTGATGTTCTTGTTGATGACGATGTCGTTTTCGGCCGCGATCGTCAGCGACTGGGTGTATTCACCGTGCACGTAGACGTTGCCGCACGCGGAGTCGCTCACGGCGCCGGGTTCGCTCGATGTGTACCTCGGCTTGGGACCAAAGGGCGAATAGGGTTCGCCGCAGCCGCCGGCGACATAGATCACCCCGTTCGGGGGGTAGGCGAGCGCAGGGATCGTTTCTTCGTTGGATGCGCCGACATGCTTCTTCACGGTCATCGTGGCGCCTTCGAGAATGATTTCGGTCTTGCCTTCGAACAGGTAGCCTGGTTCGACGATGCGCTTCAGTTCTTCGTCACCCGGCGGCGGCTCGATCGAGAGGACTTCCTTCACCCGTATGTGGGTTCCCTTGAACGTGGGGCTCGCGGTGCAGCCGACGCTCTCGTTGGAGAATCCTTCATCGCCTGAGAAGCCCCCACTTCCGAATTCGATGCGATCGCTCGCGTAGCGACCGAAGACGGGCGAGCCGCAGACGCCGGCGTGATCCTCTGTATGCATGGGTCCGTTGACCGATTCGCTGTTGATGAAGAAGTTGTTTCGACAGCGATGGGGCGTGCCACCGTCGGGGGGTCTCAAGCCATAGAAGGCGCCGCATTCGGTGAACCAGTTTTCTTTGCCGCTGGGCTCCGGTCCATAGATCGACGGATCGCCCGTTTCATACTTGGTGTACCAGACGTAGCTGACGAAGTTGGCGTTTCTGAAGGTGGCGACGAGCGTCTTTTCCTCGCCTCCGGAGTAGCCGGTCGACTCGATGCGGAAGGTGCCCGCTGCTCCTTCCTTCTCTTCGAGCATGGTTTCCACGAGATTGTTGGGGTTGCATTTCTTTTCGGGCGAGCTTTCGGCGGGCAGTAGCTGGATTGCGTACTGCTCGTTCGACGGTTCGCCGTTCGTGCTGGGAACTGTGGCACGGCTGAGAGGAGAGGCGCCGAACTGGTTCAGCGCGGGGTTGGCGGGAGTCGGCGAGGTGCAGTAGCTGAGGTAGTTGCCGTCCTGGGTCAGGTGGTACTCGTAGTCCTGGATGCCGGCCTCAGCCGCGTAGTAGGCCTTCTTCTGCGCTCGGTCCGTGCTCGTCAGATGGATTTCGCCGCTGGCCGCCGTAAAGGTCGCAACAAGCAACAGGGATGTGACAAGCATCACGCCTAGCACGACGATCATCGTGAAGCCATCCTCGCGTCGTAGAGACCGAGGGGAACAGGGTCGTGGACTGTGCGAAGTGCTGTGGCTCATGTGACCACCTGAGTGCATGGTTGGTTGGAGATGTTCGGGGCTTCCGTGGACGGAGTGAGGCGGAGGATGGCCGAGTCTTCAAGCGCGACTGCACGGTCACCTCTGGCAAACGAGCTTTCAACGCCTTCGGGTGCGAGCGTGAAGCCCACAGTCACCTTGGCGACAAGGACAGCGACAGCTTCGCTGGTGGGCGCGACGGCCGCGGGGTTGATCTGACCATATTTGGGTAGTGCGTCGCCTTCCTTGTAATAGCGAAAATACTGAAAGATGGGTTGCGGTATGCCTTCTTTGCTGATTTGAGAGACGCCTTTGACAAGCACTCTTTCGGCTGGTTTTTCGGCTTCGTCGAATTCGTACGGACCCGTCGCGGATTCAACACGCGTAAGCGCCGCGTTGAATTTTCCGGTCCACGACTTTTCGATCAGCTTTCCTTCTGTGTAGATGAGCTTGTGCAGCTGCACGGTTGAGAGCACGGACACCGGTTCGTTAGTAGCTTTATTCAGCGGGCTGGCTTCGCTGATGAACTTGAGTTCGTTTGCATTGCTGCCGGCTTGGACTGGGTTGACGCCCACCGCCACGCACGCGGAATGCAGCTGAAGCATGACGTTCTCGAGTGCTACTCGGCCGATCTGATCGGCGTGCGCGCGATCGGTGATGCGCGAGACGTCGCGCGTCGAGAATTCCAGGAGGGTGAACGCGGCCAGCGTGATCACGAGGCCGATGACCGTGGCGACAAGCACCTCGACTAGCGTGAAGCCAGTCTCATCGGATCTCAGGACGTGGGGGGTACGGGAGAGCATCAGCAGGGTTCCACGGATGACGACGCGGCACCGAGGTAGACGGTTTCTTTGGCTCCGCTCGCGGTTGCGATAGCGATTTTGGTTCCCAGGTAGCGCCTTTGGACGCCGGCTACTTTTGCGGTCACGCAGAGTGTGTAATTGCCGTAGGGAAGGCTCGGATGCGGCATCGCTCCGGAGGAGTTGGTGGTGAAGCGCCGCTTCGTGTTGCAGCCTTCATCGAGCACGCTGCCGCTGGCGCCAGCGATGAGTTCCCCTTGACTGGACGAGGAGGTGCCGTTGTAGACGGCGAGGGCGAGCTGTGGCAATGTGAGAGTGGTGGTCGCGGATCCGGCAGGGGGAACCAGAACTTCGTTTTCAGGCCCTATCGTGCTCGGTTTATCTGCTTCGCAGGTGCCCGCGTATACGGTGTATTTCGTCGCGAACGGGTACAGTGTGATGGTGGACGGGATCGAAGTGGTGTAGCTTTCGACGGTCCCGAACGGAGGGGTCGGTTTGGTCATCCCCGTGTTGAAGGCGACGAACGTATCGCCTTCACCCCCGGTGAAGTTGACCGTCACTTTGCCGGGGCGGCCGAGGTAGTAGCCCTCCTTGGCGGTCGTCTCCGCTGGGATGTACACGCTGCGCGTGACGCTTGGGTCTTCTTCGGTCCTGACGTAGCCGTTCGGGTCGACATAGCCGGGCTTGCTGGCGTTGATCTTGTATTCACCGGGCTGCACGGCGAGGATCGCGCACCCGTTTTCGGATGTTTCGAGCATGTGCGTCGTCGTTTCGGGAGCGGGCCCCGTTGCGGTCACCGTGGCTCCCTGAACGGGCGTGCCGGATTCGGTGACCTGGACGATCAGGGCGGCGCCGGGAGGGGGGCTGATGATGCTGGACTCGACGACCGGCTTGCTGGCGCCCTGAGAGGGCCAGGTGACCTTGGAGGTCGTCTGTAGATATTGAGCCTTTGCGGCGCTCGAACTGCAGCTTGCGGTCCCTGTGCTGTCATCGATGTACGTGGCCTTCGTTTCGACGGTGTATTCGGTGCCGCCCTCCTTCACCGTGTTGAGTTCCGGATGGCTTTCGAGTTCTGCGAGCAGCTTGATCGGCTCGCTGCGCACCTGCTCCTCGGTCTGCTCAGCGAGGGCGTCGGCCTGGGAGCGCGACCGTTGCAGCGACGTGGCACGGTTCGTGGAGTCGAGACCCGTCAGCGTGCCGGCAACGATGAGGGCAAGCAGCACCGCGGCGATGAGGACCTCGATCAGGCTGTCTCCTTGCTCGGAGAGCAGACGGTGTCGGTGCTCCGCCTGCTCCCCACGGCGCTGCAGGCTCGAGTCCCGCGAGGCGGCGAGGAGCACTGTCAGAGGTAGGCCAATCGATCGGCGGCACTTCGGGCGTGGGATGTTCGGAAATGTGCGCATCGGTACAAAGCCTTTTCGGCTATTTGTGGTTTCGGCATGCGCATGTCGTCCCTTTAGTGCTGCTGGAGGCGCTAAGCGCGTGGGCCTAGCCACGAGCCCTACAATTCGGGACCCTCGGGGGACTGGTGTATCGGTAACACGGTGGTCTCCAAAACCGCAACGCGAGGTTCGACTCCTCGGTCCCCCGCTCAGGAAAACGCCCCGGAAACGGGGCTTTTCCGCTTTCTAGAGCCGATTGTGGGGTGATGTCGGCGCGGGCCGTGTTCCGCATGGATCCGCTGGAATCCGCTCGAATCGATCCCTTTCTATCCCTAGAGCTATCCCCTGAGAGGTGCTAGTTCGCTGCTCAAGAGCGGGCCACACTAGCGCCGCTTGGACAACCGTTCGCCAGCTCGCTGCTGCTCTCGGCGTGAGCATGGGGGAGCTTGGCTCGATGGTGGACGCCGAGCGGTGGACGCTCGCCGACGCGAAACCGGCAATACAATCTGTCCTATGACGACGAAGGAGCGTCTGCATCAACTTGTGGACACGCTGAACGACCGGGAGGCCGAGGACGCATTGCGGCTGCTCGACGCCGAGCTTCAGGCGCAGACGGTCGAGCGTCATGGCGAGATCGCGCCGCTGCCAGAGGGGTGGGGCACGACCCTCACGGGCGAGCCGATGCCCGACGTAGCAGCCGCCGTCCGTCGCTCGCGCGCAGCCCACTGACGACGTGCTCGTCGTCGATGCAGCGTTGGTAATCGAGCTCGCCCTGGATCGGCTCGGCGAGCAAGCCGGGCTCTTGTTCGGTGGCGATCAAGAGCTGGTGGCACCCTGTCTGCTCTGGAGTGAGGTGCCATCGGCCATCAACGAGATGGCCTTCAGAGGCGAAATCTCCCACGCTCTCGCAGATCGCGCCATCGAGCGTTTCCTGGCCGGCAAGCTTCGTGTAAGCGAGCGACGTCACTCCGAGCTGACGATCACTGCGGTGGGCATCGCCAGAGAGCTTGGATGGGCGAAAACCTATGACGCCGAGTATCTCGCGCTTGCGCGACTGCTCGACACGAGAGTAGTCACGCTCGATCTACGCCTACGGCGCGGCGCTGAGCGTCTCGGTCTTGTCGTAACCCCGAGCGAGCTGACGGGTGCAGCCGAGGTGGCGCCGGCGGAAGACCCAGACGGGCCGCCCCTAACGTCGGGCTGACCCGTTGACTTCGCGTCGCTTCGGCTGACAAAGACGCGCGTCGGCGATCTCCAGTTGCTTCAGCCCTCGCCGTCTGTGGGCAGCGCCCCGAAGTGCTGGTCGAACTCTTCCGTGGTCAGCTCGCGGACACCGTGGCGGGAAAGCATCGCCTTGACGCTCAGGTCAGGGCGCAAGACCAAACGGCCATCTGGATGACGCTCCTCGACCACGTAGTCGCCTGACAGGTCCCCCCTGAGCGTCACACGAGCCGGCTCCATCGCTCGTAAGCGTCGCACGCCGCCCCGACCGACCCAAGCTAGCCCGTCCTCCGCGCCGTCTTGCTGTGTGAGCGGCAATCTCTCCCCATGGCGCCGGTCGTTATGGGCGGCTCGGATCGGGTGGCTGTCGTGATGAGCGCGGCGAGTATCGGTGCCGCGAAGGGCGGTGGCTATGCCCGGTATTGGAGGGCAAGACGGTGGAGCCTGAACGCGGCGACTACTACCTCACGCCAGGTGGTGAGCCCACGCAGGCTCCCGACCCGCAGTTGCACAGCCATGTGGTGATCACGAGCGCGGTGCGCGAGGACGAGAGGCTTGTGGCGGTCGCGTCTCGCCCGATCTTTCGCTCGGCGAGGGAGGTGGGCGCCTTCTACCGCTCGGCCCTCGCGCACCAGCTTGGGGAGCGCGGCTATGCGATCGATGCGGGGACGGGCAAGGACGGTAGGTACTTCGAGATCGCCGGGGTTCCACGCGGGCTGATCGATGCGTTCTCGGCGCGGAGCCGCGAGGTCGCAGATGCTGCTGAGCGGTTTCGCGCCAAGTACGGCAGAGTTCCCGAGCGTGGGGAGCTGCGACGGGTCAAGCTCGAGAACCGAAAGGCCAAGATCCCCGTCACCAAGGCCGACCTACAACAGGTGTGGGAGGAGAAGGGAGACCGCTTCGCCTTCACCGGCGAGCGGGCAGAGATGCTGCTCGATGCGGCGCGGGTCGCGGCCGGAGCGCTCGCTTGAGGATCGTGTCGAGGGGCGCCTGAGCGAGCGGGCAGCGACGTTCACGCCAAGCGAGCTACGGGCTGTGCTGCTTGAGCAGTCCGTCGGGACGCTGGACCCTCGGGAGGCGGTCGCGGTCTCGCGGTCGATGATCGCTGAACGTCGAGTGCTGTCGCTTGAGGGTGGGCGGCTGACGACGCTTGCGATGCGTGCCAAGGAGCAGGCGATCGAGCGGAGGATCACCGAGCTTGCCATTCGTGGGTCAGGTTGGTCCAGTGGTGGACCAGACTCAGCGAATGGCCTCGTGGGGTAGCCGGCACGCCCTCAACGGCATGGTCTACCAGTCCACCTGCACTCTGTCGGTGAGTCAGCGTGCCGTGTGTACCGCAAGCCTCAACCACGTCATCGACAGTTCCCGAGTGGCGTTGATCCGAGATGCGGACCGGTGCGTATGGGGGGGGGATGCACTGCGAAATCCGACAGCGCCGGGCGCAGGGCAGGACCCGGTCGCGCGTGTGGCTCCGAGGTCGTACCTACGCCGCGACCGCTCTGCTCAAGGGCCGCGCCAGCGCTGCGCCTCCACCCAGATCTCCCCATCGCCGGCGTCGCTGACTGATCTGCCTGAGTAGACGCCTTGGGTCCCCGGGAGTTCAAGGCCCGGGGACCCTTCGGCGGCTGGCGGGCGTCGCTCTCGAACGACTCCCGCCGTACTCGCACTGGGACCATCTGTGGGGATGATTCGTGCAGCCGGACATGATACAGGGCTTACGAGCCTAGGCGTTGACGCCCTGGACTTTGACCCCAGGACTGCGGCATGTTCACCATGTGCGCGAGCAGCCGGATCCCGCCTTTGCAGCGCTCTTGAAGAGGTTGCGCGAGCAGCGGGGTATCACACAGGAACAGTTGGCCTTCGACGCCGCCGTCACAGTGTCCGCTCTCTCGCGGATCGAACGAGGACTCACCAGCCCCGGCTGGGCGACCGTCAGGCGTATTGCCAGAGCCCTCAGCCTGAGCATGGTCGAGTTGGCGAGTGAGCTCGATGACGGTGCGGCTGTCAGCGAGGATTGCTGAGCCCTACCCGGCTCCAGCTCCTTTCCCGTGCCCTAGCCCGTGACCGTACGGCGGCCGTTTCGCGTCAGCTCCGCTACGAGCATCTCAATCGAGCGCTTGAGCTGTGGGATGCTCGCCTGCTCGACTCGCGCCAGGCCAACTGAGCGATTGAGCCAGCCGTTGATCTCGCGGTGGCTGCGACCGTCGCGGCGATGCAGTTCGCCCACCAGTCGGCTGCGCTCCCGCCGCAGCTCCTCACGGCGCTCGAACGACGCGACAGCAACCGGCTCGGGCGCCTGGGGCTTGCGGGTAGCAGGGGGAGGGGTCGCGCTCTGTGGGGCGCCGAACAGCGTCATCTGGGGCGCGAACTCGGCACTCAGGGGAACGAACTCGGCGGTCGGCGACGGCTCGCTCGCTCGTCGCTCGCGTGGCTCCTCCCAGCCCTCCTCCGGCTCGGTCTGACGCAACACGTGGCGCAGCTCCGTTTCAACTTCCGAGGCGTGGCTGCGCAGTGTCTGCTCGGCGGGCAGGTACACCCAGCTCGGCTCCGGCGGCCTGCCGGGGATGGTTCGCACGAAGCGCCCGACGATCTGGCGGAAGATCAGCGGCGTCTTGGCCGCCGTCGCATACACGCCCACGCGCAGCCGAGGGATGTCCACGCCCTCGGAGACCATGTTCACCGCCACGATCCACGGCTCGCGCGAGCTGCGGAACTCCGCCAGCTTGCGCGCTGCTCCCGACTCGGTGTGAAGGACCACGACCGGTGCCCGCCCAGTTGCATCGCCAATGAGCTTGGCAATCCGACGCGCATGGGTGGCATCGGCCGCCACCGCGAGGGCCCCCGCGTCGCGGTGGCCCTGCTCACGCAGCGAGCGCAGCTTCTCGTCGGCCTCGCGCAGGATCCTCGGTAGACCGTCCGGGAGCTCGGTCGAGATCGCGGTGCGGTATCGGCGGCTGGCCTCGCGGGCGGTCAGGACCGTCTCAAACGACGACTCGATCACATCATCGCCACTGCGCCACGAGAGGCTGCCGTCAAACGTGACGAATGCAACAGGGCGACAGATCCCGTCGGCGACCGCCTCCGCATAGCTGTAGGAGACATCCGGCACCACCACTCCGTCAGCGTCGTAGCGCACGCCCGGGATCGGCGTGGCGTCCGAGCGAAACGGCGTGCCTGACAGCAGCAGCCAGCGCGGAGCCGAGGCGAATGCCCTTTGGAAGCCCATCCCCCAAGCGAGCTCCTCGCCGAGGTGGTGGGCCTCGTCGACGACCACCAGCGTGTCTGGCGACACCTGTGCCGCCCAGGCGCCTGGATCGCTCGCAACGCGAGCATACGTGACCGCCACGCCGTCGAAGTCCGATGGCGGTTTGGCACTCAGTGCATCCGGTTGCAGCTGCACCCCGAGCGTTGCCGCCGCCGCCGCCCACTGGCGCGTGAGCGGCGTCGTGGGACACAGCACAGCGATCCGACGCACTACACGCTTCGACAGCAGGCCGCGGGCAAGCTCGAGGGCGGGGCGCGTCTTGCCGGCCCCCGGCGCCGCCGAGATCAGAAACGGGCCCTCGCTCCAGTCGCCTAGGAGGTCGAGCGCGCGGTGCTGCCACGCGCGCAGCGATGTCGAAGGAGAGTGCGTCAAAGAGCCCGGCATCCTTCTGGTTGGCGCGGACGGATCCCCGTTACGGGGCGAGCGTGGCTTGGTTGTGCGGATCGCGGGTGAACAGGCTCCATGGCTTCCGTCGAAGAAAGACGGGGAATGTGCTAATCTCCATAAAACAGATCGACAATGTTATGAAGATTGACGTACACCAACATCTCTGGACCGAGCCACTAGTCGAGGCTCTCGCCTCGCGCCGTGAGCTCCCGTTCGTTCGTCGCGAGAACGGTTTGACCGTGCTTTACCTGGCAGGCGAGCGCCCGTTTGTGATCGACCTGTCGGGCGAGGCACCGGCCGAGCGCACCATGCTCGTCGAGCTCGACGGGCTCGATCGGGCGCTGCTGTGCCTTTCCAGCCCGCTCGGCATCGAGCGGCTGCCACGATCTCATGCGCTCGACTTGATCGAGGCCTACCACGACGGCGCCCTCGCGCTCGACGAGCCGTTTGGTGTCTGGGGAGCGATAGCACTGGATCGCGCGGACCCCGACGACGTCGATCGGGCACTGGGCCGAGGCTGTGTCGGCCTCGGTCTACCCGCCGGTGCGCTTACCTCCGTCGAGGCCCTGGCCGAGCTGCGGCCCGTGCTCGAGCGCCTCGAGCTGCGCGATGCGCCCCTGCTCGTACACCCCGGCCCAGGGCTGCCCGCAGAGGGCAGCTCCCATCCAGCTTGCGAGGTCTCGCTGTCGGAGCCGCTGTGGTGGCCCGCCCTGACCACCTACGTCGCCAGCATGCACGCTGCCTGGCACGCCTTCCTCATCGCCGGGCGTTCCAGTCATCCGCGGCTGCGAGTCATCTTCACGATGCTGGCAGGCCTCGCGCCACTGCACAGCGAGCGGCTTGCAGCGCGCGGCGGCCCGGGCGCTCATGCTCCTGATCCGCTCGTCTTCTACGACACCTCCTCCTACGGCGCCCAGGCGGTGAGGGCGGTTGCCGACGTCGTGGGTCCCGGGCAGCTCCTCTACGGCTCCGACCGCCCCATCGTCGAGCCCGGCGAGCTCGGCATGCCGCAACTGCTCGACTGGGAGCCGGTTCTCGACGGCACGCGCCGTGCCTTTGGCACCCAGCACCTGGCGGGTGTGAGATGAGCGCTGCCACCTCCTTCCGAGCCCGACCCGTGCCCACAAGATCGGCGCCTGGTGCCGGCAGCGCACCATCTCTGGCATCTGTGCCCCGCCCACGCGGTCGAGATCTGTCCGGAGCGGAGCTCGAGCAGTTCGTCGGGGAGCTCGCCGATCGCCCCGAGCTGTGGATCGATCTGGTCAAGCACGACTCCTCCCAGCGGGTCTACGAGGAACTGCTGAGCGATGAGCACCTCACCGCATGGCTGATCTGCTGGATGGACGATCACGACACGGGCTTTCACGACCACGACATCTCAGCGGGAGGCGTGGCGGTCGTCAGCGGCGCAGTGCGCGAGGAGCGCCTGACGATCGACGGACCGCCTGCCAACCGGACTTTCACAGCTGGATCGAGCTTCCACTTCTCGCCTGCCGACATCCACCGCGTGCGCCACGCGGGCTCCGATCCGGCCGTCACGATCCACGTGTACTCGCCGCCGCTGCTGCGGATGGGGGCATATGCAATCGGCGAGGACGGCGTCCTCATGCGCCACCCTCAGTCCTACCGTGAGGAGCTGCGCCCACAGTCGCAGAGCTGCGCCAGAAGCTAGACCTTCTTGGCGCCCTCACGAACCTCAACGCCCTGCTCGGAAGCGATCAGGATCGTGCTCACGAGCTCGGGAGCGAAGAGGCCGTGCTCGATCAGTCCGGGCGTGCAGCTGAGCCTGTCGGACAGCTCACCCGGGTCCTCCACAGGGCCCATGTAATCGGCGATCAGCCCGCCGTCAGGGCTGGCGGGCACGTCGCGCAGTCGCGCCGGAGCAAGCACCAGCAGGGTACGAGCCAGGCCGAACTCCAGCAGCTCCACCGGGACTGGCGCGCTCAGCTCGTGTACGGCCTTCTCGGCTGAGGCGATCACAATGAACCGCCGTGCCGCCGAGGCCACGATCTTCTCGCGTGTGTGCGCCCCGCCGCCACCCTTCACCAACCAGCCGCGCGGGTCGATCTGATCGGCGCCGTCGATTGCAATGTCTAGCTCTCCGAGCTCGTCGAGCGACTCCACCCTCAGGCCAAGGGCCCCTGCCGCTGCCGCGGTCGCCGGGGAGGTTGCCACGCAGCGCAAGTCCCTGCAACCGCGCTCGGCGATGGCGGGCAGCAGGTGGGCGACCGTGGAGCCTGTGCCCAGACCCACGCGCATTCCGTCCTCGATCAGCTCGGCCGAAGCCCTGGCCGCGGCAGCCTTCTGGCGCTCGCGGACGGCTTCATTGCTCAGGGGCGGTCGTTGCCGACCAGTCGCACCAGTGGGCGCCATGGCGCGGACGTTACCGACCCTGACATCTCCCTGAGGCGCACCTCCTGCGCCGAGGCAGGTTCCTGCAGCAGAAAGCCCTGACCGACCGCGCAGTCGAGCTCCCGCGCCAGCGCCAGCTGCCGGTTTGTTTCGATGCCCACCGCCACCGCCGTGAGGCCCGCCTCCTTGGCGAGGGCGATCGTTGCCGCGAACATCGCCCGCCGCTCCTTGTCGCGGTCGAAGCTCGACGTCAGAGCACGATCGAGCTTGACCATATCCAGGGGAAGGTTCCTGGGGAGGCTCAACGAGAACTCGCCCGAGCCGAATTTGTCCAGCGCGATCGACACCCCGAGACGCTTCACGTCCCGCAGCGCCGCGCCGGCGCGCTCAGGGTCGCGTTGCACGGCGTCCTCGCTCACCTCGAGCCGTAGCGCGCGCCCCGGCAGGCGGCAGTAGGCAAGCTCCTCGCGCACGCGCTCAGCCAGGTCCATCTCGGTCAGCTCTCGTGCCGATATGTTCACAGAGACGGGGATCGCGATTCCGCTGCGTCGCCAGATCTCTGCCTGCGCGCAGGCAGTGTGCAGGACCCAGTTGCCGATCTGGACGATCAACTCGCTTTCCTCAGCCGGGCCCAGGAACGTTGCGGGCAGCACGTCGCCGCTGCTCGAGCCGTCGCCGCCCTTGGGACGCCAGCGCACCAACGCCTCGCAGCCCACCGCACGCCCGCCTGCCAACGGCAGGATCGGCTGGTAGGCGAGCAGGAGCTCGTGCTGGGGCAACGCCTGGCGCAGGCGCCCCTCTATCTGCGAGTTGGTGTTGAGCTCGCGTCGCAGGCTGTCATCGAACAGCTCTAGGCGCCGCCCACCGCCGGCCTTGGCTCGATACATCGCCAGGTCGGCCTCGCGCAGCATCGCCTCGGGGTCCGCGTTGGGGTTGTGCGCGACCGACACGCCCACGCTCGCCAGCATCGTCACTTCGGCCTTCTCGAGCCGGAACGGTCGCTGCAGCGACTCGAGCACCCGCCCGGCAAGAGCCATCGCCTCGCCGGCGCTTTCGATGTCCTCGGCAAGGATCACGAACTCGTCGCCGCCCAGCCGTGCCACCGTGTCGCTGTCGCGCATCAGCTCGGCCAGACGCTCGGAGACACCAACGAGCAGTCGGTCGCCCACGCCGTGGCCGAGGTTGTCGTTGACCGCCTTGAACTTGTCGAGGTCGATGAACAGCATTGCCACCACTCCGTTGCTGCGATGTAGGCGCGAGAGCGCCTGGCAGGCGCGGTCCATCAGGAGCAGGCGGTTGGGGAGCTTGGTCAATGGGTCGTGCAGCGCCTGGCGCTCGAGCCACAGCCGATCGGTCACGTCCTTGACGGCGGCATACCAGGTGTCGCCGTCGCGGCGGGCGCTCCACAGCAGCCATCGCCACGATCCGTCGCGGTGGCGGGCACGGTTGGTGAAGTTCTCGAGCTGGCCCCGCTGCTCGTCGCCGGAGTGCATCGCGGCGAGGGTCGGCTCAACGTCGTCGGGATGCAGGAGCTCCTGCATCGGCGTCGCTTGCAGCTCCTCCACGCTCCACCCGAGCAGCTGCTCCCAGGCCGGGTTCAGCAGCGTGAAGCGTCCGTCCAGGGAGATCGTGGCCAGCAGGTCGCTGGTCATCTCGAACAGGCGGGCGATCCGCGCTCCACCATCCAGCGCGGTGACTGTGGCCGGTTGTGGAGCAGTGCTCATCGCCTGGACGCCCATTCCTGTCAACTGCGTCGGCGCGAGGTGGGCGCTGCTCGGTCCTGCGAGCCCGCGATGGACGGATCTTCTAGCGCAAAGCGCTCAGGAAGCGCTCGAGAGCGGGGTAGACGGTTCGTGACCGCCCACGTTCCCGGCAGGGGCAGCGTCGATGTCGCGCGGTGGATCCTCGCCACGTAGGAAACGCCAGATGGAAAGGACCATCAAGATCGTCATCAGCACCGCGCTCGTCGCGCACTCCTCGCAGACGGCATGGATCGAGAACAGCTCGCGGTAGGTGAGGTAGGCGCTGAAGCCGAACCCGACCAGCGTGAACGACATCGTCGCCAGCCTGCTCGTCTCGCCCTGAGGAATCAGCAGCGACCCCACGATCGCGATGTAGCCGAGCAGGCCGATCAATGCCACGGGTACGCCCGCGAGCTTGGAGTAGATCGAGCTCTGCACCTTGATGCAGCTGCTCCCAGCCGTGCACAGCGGCTTGATGTCCTCGTAGTGGATATAGGTCAGATAGCTGGCCAGAGCCAACCCCAGGACCGCGATGACGAGCAGCACGATCCGAAGGATGCGGGGGCTCATGGAACTAGCTCAGCAGCTTTTCGATCGCTTCATCGAACGCCGTGCCGCTGGTCAGGCTGCCCGGTTCGAACTTCGTCAGGGACCCGCCCGACTTACCCAATAAGAACGACGGAGTGCCCGTGAAGCCGGCGTTGTTTGCCGCCTGGCGGTCGGTTTCCACCTGGTTCACTAGGGCGTTGTTGCTCCGATCGCTGGTCCACGTCGCCAGGTTCAGCGCCGGCACCTGTTCGGCCAACCCCTGGAGGTATTTTTCGGTGACGTAGCCGGTGTCCTCTTCTCCCTGCTCGTGGTAGAAGATCTCGACGAAGTCCCACATCTTGTTCTGCTTGCCCGCCGCCAGGGCAGCCACCTGCTGGGTCTTGAACGTTTCCGGTTCGCGAGTAGCCGTCTCGAGCGAGCGGTATTCGATCTTCAGCTTGTTCGTGCGCACCCACTTCTGGATGACCGTCGGAAGCGCTCCGAGCGTGAACTCCTTGCAGATCGGGCACTCGAGATCGCCGAAGTACTGCAGGGTCACCGGGGCGGTGGGGGATCCGAGGATGTTCCCGTTCTGCGGGATGCCGGCGAGCAGGCCTTCCACAGCCTTGGCTTCCTTGTTGGCAACGCTGCTGTGCGCGATAGGGGCTTTGGTTTTGCTGCCGCCGCCTGTAGCCACCAGGATCACCACTATCACCACGACGACCGCCGCCACGACCGTGCCCAGCTGGCTGAGACGCTTGCGCCGCGCTGCCGCTGCCGCCTCGGCTTCCTCCATGGCCCTGCGTCCCGCCCGCGCCTGCTCGCGGCGCTGCTTGCGGGTCAGATCCTCCTCGTCGCTCTCCACCGGACTCATAGGCGCAACTTTTACACGTTTCTGCTCAATCGTGCCTAAGGATTGCTCGATCCTCCGGTGCCAGATCCCCTCAGAGCCCCCACCGGTCGTGGCAACCTGGCACGATTGGGGCATCCGGGCACAGGCGGCTCGCCGTTTAGCGTGCTGTGTCGGTGGCGTCGTCTCGCCCCCGTAGCTCAGCTGGATAGAGCATCGGACTTCTAATCCGAGGGTCGCTGGTTCGAATCCAGCCGGGGGCATTGACAGCGGCCGACTCGCCCCATCGAGGACGGCCGCTTGGTGTTTCCAATAGACCTGCGAAGGGCTGCTCAGGCCGGGTGGCTCTGCGCCCACGTCACGATCTCGGCCGATCCCACAACCGTCGAGTCGTCGTCCAAGACGAGCACCGGTACGTCCTCCTGGCCGGTCAGCTCGCGGATCTCCCCGCGCCTGCCGCGACGGCTGAGGGGGATGTTCTTGAAGCCGCCCACGACCTTCACCGTGTAGCTGTGGCCGGCGTCATCGAGGGCCTTGGCCGCAACGCCGCAGGGATGCTTGAGGAGCGGCGTGGAGGCTCCGTGGGTGCGCGCTGGGCACGTGTACAGGAGCATCGCGGGATTGTACGCCCGCCTCAGATCAGGAGGCCGCGACGGAGCCGCTCGGCGCCGGAAGGTGGCCACGCAGCGCCGAGGCGTCGACCAAGAAGGCACGCGCCAGGTTGGCGATCAGGCGCGCCAGATCGGGGTTGTCCTCCGGGTGCCAGCCCTCGAGCAGATCGGCGAGGCGCTGCTCGCCGGTGAGCGTCAGGTGCTCCAGCGTGGCGTGGCCCTCGCCGGTCAACTGAAACGCGCTCACGTCGCCGGGGCAGGTCGTGATCAGCCTGCGCGACATCAACTGCTCGCGCGCGTGCTCGAGCGTGGCGGGTTGCAGACTTGCACGCTCGGCCAGTCCGTCCAGCCGGGCCGGCGCAGCCTCGCTCAGTCGCGCCAGCAGCCAGCAGGCGGCCGGGCTGAGATCCACGCCGGCGCGCAATGCCACACGACGCACGATCTCGCGGGCTCCCTCGCGGCGATCCAGGCGTCCGAGCTTTTCAGCGATCACAGCCAGCGAGTCGGTGTCCCGCGGGGTGGCAAACGTGTCCGCCAGGTCCATGCCCGCCACCGTCTCGCGCAGGGGCAGTTGGCGGATGAACCACGAGAACACAAAGGCCGCCACCGCGATCGCGGAAGCCACCACAAAGACAGCGTTCAGCGAGTTCGTGAACGCGTGCAGGTAGCTGGTGCGCACGCCGGACGGCAGGGCTGCGATCTGCTTTGGGCTCACCTGCGCGCCGCCGCCGGCCTTTGCTGCTGCGCCAGGTGGCAGGGCTCGCTTCAGTTCCGAGCTCAGGCGGTTGGAGAAGATCGCCCCGAGCGCAGCCGTACCCAGCGAGCCGCCGATCGAGCGAAACAGCGTCGCGCCCGAGGTGGCGACGCCGAGATCGGAGTACTCGACCGCGTTTTGCACCGCCAGCACGAGCACCTGCATCACCATCCCCAGGCCGAGCCCGAGGATGAACATGAATAGGAAGATGGAGGCTGTCGAGCTGGAGGGATCGAGCGTCGAGAGCAGGTACAGCCCGAGGGTCATCACCGCCGTACCCGCAATCGGGAAGGGCTTGTAGCGGCCCGTGCGGGTGATCACCTGGCCCGAGGCGATCGACGTGATCAACAGGCCTCCCATCAGCGGCAGCAGCTGCAGGCCCGAGCTGGTGGGGCTGGCACGCTTGACAACCTGCAGGAACAAAGGCAGGTAGGTCACCGCTCCGAACAGCGCAAAGCCGACCACGAATCCGACAGCGCCGGTTACCGAGAAGACGCGGTTGCTCAGCAGCCGCAGCGGGAGCACCGGCTCGGCCGCTCGACGCTCGGCCAGGGCAAAGGCGACGAGCAGGAGGACGCCTCCAACGGCCAAGCCCACGATGAACGGCGAGCCCCATGCGTAGGAGTTACCGCCAAGCGAGGTCGCAAGGACGATCGCGCTCAGGCCTCCGGCGAGGAGGGCGGTCCCGAGGTAGTCCACGACGTGGTGCACCCGCGCCGCGGCCGCCGGGAGCGTTGCCGCCAGCACGAACAGGGCGAGCACGCCCAACGGCAGGTTGACGTAGAAGATCCAGCGCCAGCTGAGGTGCCCGGTCAAGAACCCACCCAGCAGCGGCCCGGCGATGCTGGCAAGGCCGAACACGGCGCCGAACAGGCCCGTGTAGCGCCCGCGTTCGCGGGGTGGGACCACATCGCCGATGGCCGCCTGTGCGCTCACCATCAGCCCGCCTCCGCCTAGGCCCTGGAGTGCTCGGAACGCGATCAGCTCGTCAAGGCTCTGGCTGAGTCCGCACAAGGCCGAGCCGAGCAGGAACACCACCAGACCGGCCTGCAGCACGACCTTGCGCCCATACATGTCGCCGAGCTTCCCGTACAGAGGCGTGACCGCCGTCTGGGCCAGCAGGTAGGCGGTGACCACCCAGGAGATGTGGCTCAACCCGCCCAGGTCGCCCACGATCGTCGGCAGCGCCGTGGCTACGATCGTCTGGTCGAGCGCGGCCAGCAGCATCACAAGCAAGAGGCCCGCGAACACGAGCCGCCGCGCGGGAGCAGCGGGGCTGTCGGCGTTGGGATGCGGCGCCAAGGCGCCCCCCGCGGTGCTGCTCAAAAGCGCACTCTCCTTCCCGGTCTCGCCCAGTCTAGGCGAAGCCTCAGGGGCCCCTCGAAGCCCCAGGGCCCCTGTTTGCAACATCTCGTCCGTTGTGGTTTACGCCACCTGCACCTGGGTATGAGTTGGCACAGGCCTCGTAAACCCCCGCTCGAGGCCACAGGGACGGGGTCGACAACCGCCGGCTCCGATGTGCGAAGCCCCCAACGCATCGGCGCAAGTCTCACAGCGGGAAGCGGTCCCGGATCGAACTTGCGGCGCGCCCCGGCTGGTCCCGCCGGGCGCGCCGCAAGGACGTTTGCCCGCAAGGCGCCTGAATCGGGGCCTATAGCATCTGCTCGCCGCCCCGACGGCGCCCGTATGCGAGCGAGGCTCGCTGGTTCGACTCCAGCGCGGGGCACTGATGTTCATCGCCACCGCGCTGCTCTACCCGTGCGTGCTCGCGGCGCTATGTCTGGGCACCGGGCTGCTCGTCGATCGCGTGGCCGGTCGCTTTCTCGCGGCGTCCTTGCTGTTGCCCGTAGGCGCAGCTGGCCTGATAGCTGCCTCGCAGCTGTGCACCTACATCTATCCCCTTGCGGCGGCCACGCCCTACCTGATGGGGGCGATGGCGCTCGCCGGCTTCGCGCTCGGGAGAGACCGGACGATCGCACTTGTGGGCAGCGCACGCCAGCGGCCGTGGCTGCCCGGAGTCTCGGTGCTGGCCTACCTGATCGCGCTTGCGCCCGTGCTTGCGGCCGGGCGCACCACCTTCTCCTCCTACATGACCCTGGCCGACTCAGCCGTGCACCTGATCGGCGCGGACTTCCTGATCCGCCACGGCCAGCACTACACCCAGCTGGACCTGCGCAACTCCTACGGCCGGTTCATCAGTGGCTACTACGACAACTCGAGCTACCCCTCGGGCGCAGACACCCTGTTCGGCGGGAGCGCCTTCCTCCTGGGGCTGCCGCTGATCTGGGCGTTTCAGCCGTTCAACGCCTTCATGCTCGCGATCGGCACCGGTCCCGCTTTCGCAATCGCCCGGCGGATGGGCCTACGGAGAGGATGGGCCGCGCTCGCTGCGCTCAGTGCGGTGCTGCCCGCGCTCGTCTACGCCTACGAGCTGTTCGGCTCGATCAAGGAGATAGTCGCCCTGCCGATGATCCTCACGCTCGGCGCTCTGATCGCCGGACATCGGGACTGGCTGGCTTTGCGACCCGCGCGTCCTACACGCATCCTCCCGATCGCGCTGCTGCTGGCAGGCGGGGTTTCTGTGCTCGGGATCGCCTTTGGCGCGTGGGGGGTGGTGTGCGTCGCGGTGCCGGCTGTCCTGCTCGCGGGTCGGCTCCGAACGGGCGCAGGACGCGAGCTGCGGGGGGCACTCGTGCTGGGTGCATGCGCGGGTGCGATCCTGCTGATCGCGGCCTGGCCGATCTGGCACGAGCTGGGCGGCTCGCTCAAAGTTGCCCAGGAAATCGCCACCACGGCCAAAACGGGCAACCTCTCGAAACCGCTGCGGGCGATTCAGGTCGCGGGGGTGTGGCTTGGGGGCAGCTACAAGCTCGCTCCCCGGGGGAGCGCCCTGGACGCCACGTACGCGCTGATCGCCCTCACGCTCCTGGCCGCCGTCCTCGGGGCGTGGCAGCTGCTGCGCAGACGCCTGTACGCGCTGGGCGGGTGGGTTGCGCTGATGCTGCTCGCATGGCTGGTCGTGAGCCGGAGCACATCCACATGGGCGTCTGCCAAGACCCTGATGCTGACCTCGCCTGTGGTCGTGCTGCTGGCATGGGGGGGTGTGGCGGCGCTGCGCGAGCTGCCCGCGCCGAGGGTCTCACGCGCGATCGCGGCCCTCGTTGCGTTTGGCCTGCTCGGAGGCGTGCTCGTCTCCGACGCGCTGCAGTACCACGTGGGCAACCTCGCGCCAACGACGCGCTACGAGGAGCTCGCCTCGCTCGACTCGCGCTTCGCCGGCAAGGGCCCAACGCTGTTCACAGACTTCGACGAATACTCCTTGTACGAGCTGCGCGATCTCGACGTGGGCGGGCCGAACTTCGTCTACCCCCCGCCGGCCATCGCCACTGCCGCCGGCGGCTACGGCGATCCCGTGCAGCTCGACCGCATAAGCCCAACGGCGCTCGCTGCCTATCCGCTGATCATCACCCGCCGCGAACCCGCCGAGATCCGTCCCCCGGGCGCCTACGCACTGGTCTGGCAGGGCGCCTACTACCAGGTGTGGCGCAGGCACCAGGGTGAGCATTGGACCGTGATCCACCGTGCCCTCACCGGCACGCCGCCGCAGCAGTGTCGCGAGATCGGGCAGCTGGCTGCGGTCAAGAGCAGCTACTTCGGGCCTCAGGGGGCCTTTGGCCCAACCCAGCTGACCGCATCAGTCACACCGCTCGTAGTGAGCATTGACGTTACGCGGGCAGCGCATCCAAAGCACTGGGGTCATGAGCGCCAAGGCCTCGTCATGAGCAGCCCAGGGCGCCTATCGGCCACGTTCACGCTGCCCCACGGCGGATTGTGGGACGTATGGGTGCAGGGTCAGCTGATGCCCACGGTCGAGCTCGATGTCGATGGGCGAGCTGTGGCTTCCATCGGCGCTCAGCTCAGCGGCAACTCGCTCGTCCCCAGCACAGCTCCACCGATTGCCGTGCGGCTGGGCGCCGGGTCGCACTCGCTGTGGGTCACCCGGGGTAGCGCCTCGGGCATCGCGCCAGGCGATGGCGGGGCGGCCGTCCTCGATGCCATCGCCCTGACCCCGGCCTCCCCGCCTGCCGGGGGTGTTCTGCGCAGCAGCTCGATAGCCAACTGGCGCCAGCTGTGCGGGACCAGCTACCAGTGGGTGGAGCTAAACGGCGCTCGCTAGCCGCGAGGACTGCCCGCCGCGGGGGTCACCGTCACGAGCGTCGCGCTCCCCGCGGGGACGCTCACCGAAACCGCGCCTTGGCTCACCGCGAGCGCCCTCGTGTGCGCCGGCTGGGCAAACGAGCCGTCGCCGCTCACCGCACGCCCCCCGAGTGTGACCCCCGATCTGGCTGCCAGGGAAGGTGCTCTCAGCTCGAGCTGGGATGCCGTTGCCATCCCTCGTCCCACGTGCAGGCGCAGGGTCGTGGTGGCAGTCCCCACGGGTTCGTCCTCCACGATCACGAACTGCAGTCCGCCCGCCGGGGTGCGCATGGCGTACACCGAGAGGTTGCGATGCGCGTCCGAGAGGACCCGTGAGGGAAGCGGGCGATCGCCCACCAGCGCCTTGGTGAACAGCAGCGCATACCACTCAGGCTGAGCGCGCAGCTGCCCCGCCTGGAGGCTCCCGGACGAAGTCGCGCACACGGGCGAGTAGCCGCTGCAGTTGGCGGGGTTGCCCTGCAGGTTGATCCCCGTTGCGCCCGCAGCCATAGTCTTTGAGATGTAGCTGACCGCCCACAGGGCGGAGGCGAACGTGTTGCTGATTCCGGCCACTCCGCCGCAGGAGACGGTGTTCGTCTCGTCCATCCGAAAGGGCGTCGAGCTAGCGTGTGAGACCGCCAGGAAGCGCAGCAGCGACTCGCCCTCCTTTTCCCGCGTCTTTTCGCTCAGCAGATCTTCGATCGTGGGCGCCGGCACCGCGTCGCAGCGCAGCGGGTAGTGGTGTCCGGTCAGCAGCATTGGATGCTGCCTGCGCACCTCCGCCGGCCCCCACCTCTGAAATGCTCTCGAGCCCGACACCCCGGGTCCGGCCACGGGTATGCCCGGTGCCCTGGCGGCAATCGCCTGCCTGTAGGTGCTGACCTGGGTCTCGTACTGCGCAGGCGTCCACGGCAGCGCCCGCAGTGCATGGTGGCCGTAGGAGTCGGGCTCGTTGCCCACCTCGATTCCCTCGAGCCACGGCCCCAGGGCCCGCTTGGCCGCCGCCGCCTCCCGGGCGGCCGCCTGTGGTTCGTAGTGGGCAAGCCCAATCGTGAGCAGCACCCGCCAGCCGCTGCGCTGGGCCAGCACACGCAACTGCTTCAGGTCAGCAGGATCGAGCACGCTGCTGGCCCAGGCGGGCCTGGGCGTGAGCCGATCGGTCCACGCCACGCGCGTGTCGGCCGACGCGCCACCCAGGCGGAGCACGCCCGGCCCCAGCGAGCGCAGGAGGGTCACCAGGTCACCGCGACTTCCAAATTCGGCTATCTGCGCGGCGCTGGAAAGCTCGAAGGAGAGACCGAGAAATTCGTACGGGATGGGCGCCCGCGGAGCTTTTTCATCGATCGAGACGGTCGCTTCGACACCTGAGCTGGGGGTACCAACGGTTGGGGTGGAGGTGGTGGGCGGGGCGGGAGCTTCGGCCACATCCGGTTCGATCCCGTCCGCTGGCAGCGCGACGGCGAGCATCGCAGCCACGCTCGCCAGCCATATGGCAGCACGTGAGATGCGTCCGTGCTTGCGCATGCTGGGGAGAAGCCGAGGTCGGTTCATCGTCCTGGAGTAAACACCGGAGCGGGTCTTGAAGGGGGCGGTGGACATTGCGGGACCGCCTCCGGGAGCAGGACGTAACCTCTGCCGCATGAGCGAGCAGCCACAGGCACCGGCCACCGATCAGGTCCTGTTGGGAGACAACATGGAGCTGCTGCCCGGCTTCCCCGACGAGTCCTTTCAGCTCGTCTACATCGACCCGCCGTTCAACACAGGCAAGGTTCAGGAGCGTAGGACGGTGCGCGCTGTCCGCGACGGCGAGGGCGCCCACAAGGGCTTCAACGGGGTTCGTTACAGCACCGAGCTGCTCGCGCAGCACAGCTACAGGGACGAGTTCGACGACTATCTCTCCTTCCTCGCGCCACGCCTGGAGCAGGCCCACAGGCTGCTGAGGAGAGACGGGACGCTCTACTTTCACATCGACTACCGCGAGGCCCACCACTGCAAGCTCCTGCTCGACGAGATCTTCGGGCGGGATTGCTTCCTCAATGAGCTGATCTGGGCCTACGACTACGGGGCGCGCACCAAGCGCCGCTGGCCTGCCAAGCACGACACGATCCTCGTCTACGTCAAGGATGCCGACGCCTACCACTTCGACTCCGAGCAGGTGGACCGCGAGCCCTACATGGCGCCCGGATTGGTCACACCCGAGAAGGTCGCTCGCGGCAAGCTTCCCACGGACGTGTGGTGGCACACGATCGTGCCCACAAGCGGCAGTGAGAAGACCGGCTATCCAACCCAGAAGCCCGAAGGCATCGTCAGGCGCATGGTCCAGGCCTCGACCCGGCCGGGCGACTGGTGCCTGGACTTCTTCGCCGGGAGCGGCACGCTGGGCGCCGTCGCGGCTCAGCTCGGCCGCCACTACGTCCTGATCGACTCCAACCCCGAGGCTATTGAGATCATGCATGCCCGACTCGGCCGTCTGGAGGCAGCGCTGGGCATTGGCGACGGCACGTCGTAAGCGGGCGCTGTCACCGCGCCGGCGCGTCTCACCTGCGAGCCTTTGCAGCATGTTCCACGTCGAGCTGCGCCACTTCCCGCACAAAGCGTGGCGCTTCAACCTGAGTGAAGCCGAGCTGCGCGTCGTTGCTGTGCCGTGGGCACGTGAGGAATGGCTCGAGTTTGCAGAACGCAAGTGGAACCCCCACGAGGCCAAGATCACGATCCTCGAAGGCCCTCAGCTGGAGGTCCAGGAGATCGCCATGAATCGCGGCTGGACCAACGCCCAGCGCCGCAGCGAGGACATAACCGAGCGGGTGCTCGCCACGATCAGGCAGGCTGACGAACAGCGCGCACGAGTAGAGGAGGAGGCGCGCATCGAGGAGGCCGTGCGGGTACGCACCGGAACTCCTCGAGCCTCGCCCGCCCCGCAGCCGCCTGTGGCCGATCCGCTTAGCCTCGGCGTGCAGCTCGCCTCGCTGCTCGGCTCTCAGCCAACTCAGCTGCTGTCCGCCTGGCAGGCCGCCGCTGCGGCGTCACCGGGAGCCTCGCCGAGCGAGACTCTGGCCATGGCAGAACGGGCGCTCGCGAGCGCCGGGGGAAACTCAGGCTGAAGCGTCGCTAGACTTCTTTGCTCGCAGCACATGGTGGGCGTAGCTCAGTTGGTAGAGCTCCTGGTTGTGGTCCAGGCGGTCGTGGGTTCGAGCCCCATCGCTCACCCCTCTTGAAAGTTCCTGCAAATGGCTGGTTTTGTAGGTAATCGCGCGCTGTCTGCGAGAGTGGTTTTCGGGCCAGGAGATCGGCTCTCTGGCCTCCTGAGTTCGGCCGGTCTGGGTGGCTTGCCTGCCGGGGCGAGTCTTGAGACCGATGGTGCGTTCGGCGTGTGGGAGCCCCGTCTTCGCGTCGTGCTGATCCGTGCTGAGGACCCTCGGCTGGAGGGGGTCGATGGCGCGACTCGGGAAGAGTTCCTTGCGCGTGTGGCGTGGCACGAGTGGGGGCATGCTCTCAGTGCCGTTCGATGCGAGTCTGCTGACGTGGCGCGCGGCGGTGAGCTGCTGGAGCTGAGCCCGCCGGGCATCCGGGAGCGCATCCGGCTGGCGGGCTACCCTATAAACCAGTACACGCACGAGATCGTCGCTGAAGCGTATGCGTTGTTGATGTTGCGGCGCGTGAAGGGAGGGTCTGGGCAACCGCTATGGCTGAACCACGAGATATATCGCCTGCTGATCAAGGCGACCGGCTGGACCGACTAGATTGCTCGGGCGGCTTTCGCCTGCCCCCTGGCGTTAGCGTCGAGGACGTTCTCGCGCAAGACGCCGCGCTGCTTGCCAGCGAAGGGATTGGGCCGGCCTGGCCAGGACTTTCGTCCCATCCGGACGACTGAACGCCAGTACAACGCTCTCGAGCGTTGTACCCAGCAGACCGTTGTTGCTGGGCGTAATAGCTTCATATCCCCGCAAATAGCGGACAATCCAGCGCTACACAGATCATGCAGTATTTGGCTTTCTAGAGCCAAACCCCGGGGTGTTTTGGGTGTGCTTGTGGTCCAGTCGGTCGTGGGTTCGAGCCCTATCGCTCACCCCTTAGATATGCCTGCAAATCGGTGGTTTTTCTCAGCACCCCGATTGAACGCGCTGGCGGGAACCTCGCGATCAGGCAGCGACGAAGGCCGCCGGTAGCTGCGCCATTCCCTGGAGTGTGTTGTTGCGCAGCGGCTTGGGCGGCCCGGCGGTGATCGATGCGACGTGGGGGGCCATGGCTTCGAGGAGGAGTCGCATCTCGAGCTTGGCGAGGTGGATGCCCACGCATGTGTGTGGCCCGTTGCCCCAGCCGAGGTGGTTGCCGTCGGCTCGTGTCAGGTCGAATGCTTCGGGTTCGGGGAAGCGGGTCTCGTCGAGGTTGGCGGCGCCGAACAGGAGGGCTATGCGGCCGCCACTCGGCACGTCGATGCCGCCGGCGTGCCAGTCGCGGGCAAGGGTGCGGGTGAAGCCGCGGATCGGTGAGGCGAGCCGGACGTTCTCGATCACTGCTGCAGGGATCAGCTCGGGGCGTTTCCTGATCTGCTGCCACGCAGCAGGGTTGCGCGCGAGCGTCCAGATCAGGTGCGTGCTCGCGAGGATCGTGGTGTCCAGGGCGGGGGCGACGAAGTCGATGATGAGCGCGCGCGCCTCGCGCGCGCTCAGCTCGCCCGCCCGCTGTGCGTCGAAGACCGTCGCTGCCCAGCTCCCTGTGGGAGCGGCGCTTGGACGCAGGCGCACGCTGTAGATGCCCAGGGCGAGCGTGTGTTGCGCTGAGCGCAGCGCGCGGCGGTTCGCGGGGCCGAGGCCGTCGAAGGTGGCTGCCGCCCAGCGAAGCATCCGCTCGCTGCCAGCCTGAAGGCCGACGAGCTTGGCGACCACGCTGACGGGGAGCCTCGAGGCGAAGTCGGTGGTGGCTTCGAACTGCCGTCGTGGCAGAAGCTCGGCGACGACAGCCGCTGCCTCGCGTGCAAGCGGGTCGCGGATCGCCTCGAGCGCCTTGGCGCCTAGCGATCGCATCAGCACCCGCCGCCGGCGGGTGTGGGTGACGCCGTCGCTGAACAGCGTGGTGTCGCGGCCAAGCAGGTTGGTGAGTCGATTGGCGGCAACGCCTTTGCCGCTGAGGAACAGATCGTCTTCGCGCAGCGCGGCACGCACGTCGTCGAAGCGGCCCATTGCATACATGCGGTGTCGGGGCAGCCATACCACCGGCGCCGTCTCACGGATGCGCGCGAACACCTCACGCGAGTCCGCCAGCACCGCATCCTCGTACAGGTCGACATCGAGCGTCGGAGCTGTGGTCCCGTGGGCGCGGCGGTGGCGTCGCATGTTCATGTCGATGTGTGCTCCAGGGCCGGCATCGGCCGGCTGGCCACCTCGGCTGCCTCGTCGTCAGGGAGGCCGAGAAGGCGCAGCACGCCCTCGGCGTGGTCGCGGTCGGCGGACGTGGGCGCATGACCGTCCAGGACGGCGCGCATCACCGCCAGCAGAGAACCGCCGATGCCGGTTAGCGCGACTTGCCGGTTGGGCACCCGAAAGCGGCCCGCTCGGATGCCGTGGTCTAGGTCGCGTTTGGCGTGCGGTCCGAGCGCAGTGAGCATCACGCTGTGCGACGTGTCCAGGCGCACCAGCAGCCAGCCCCAGTCGGGGTCGCTGCGCGCGAGTTTGACGAAGTGGCGATGCGCTGTCGCGACAACCTCCGCGGGGTCATCGAGGTGCTCGGTCAGCGCGTTGATCGTGGCGCCCTGTGCTGCCACGGTCTCGGCGAGCACCGCTGCGACGATCGCCTCCTTGGAGGCGAAGTGGTTGTAGAAGGAGCCAAAGCCGACGTCGGCATGCTCGGTGATCTCGTTGATGCGAGTCGCCTCCACTCCCTTGCGCGAGAACAGCGCGCGGGCTGACTCCATCAGGCGCGCGCGTGTGAGTTCGCGTCGCAGCGCGTGTCGGCCAGGCGAAGCGGTGGTCACGATAGAGTCATCATACTTGATAATTTCATCAGAATATGGGTAGGATGGCGAGATGCGACTGAGAGCGTCAGGTCGGGGTTTGCTGGTCGAGCATGGAGCGGGCTGGGTGGATATGCGGGCCGCGGCCACCAAGATGGCTGCAGAGGACGAGGCGCTGCAGGCGGCGAGTTCTGATGTGCTGGCATTCCTAGGAGCCGATGAGGACGTGCGTGCTCGCGCTCGCGGCATCCTCGCGGGTGTCGCCGGCGACCCATCGTTCGCCGCCGATCCCGCCACGGCGGGCCTGCCGTTCGTGCCGCGTTCGATGCGTGCTTTCATGCTGTGGGAGGCGCACGTCGTCCAATCGAGCCGCATGCTCGTCAAGCGATTCTTCCCCGCTCCAGCCTGGGCCGCGGTGGCAGGGTTTGAGCGTGCCACAGGCCGGACGTTCCCAAAGCTCAGACCGAACGCTCGGTTCTGGCAGGCGCCAACGTTCTATGTCGCGAACCACACCATGGTGCTCGCCGACGGCCAGGAGATGTGGTGGCCTTCGCACACGGACTTCCTCGATTTCGAGCTGGAGCTGGCGTGCGTTTTGCGGGGTCCGCTCGTGGACGCCACGCCCGAGCAGGCGCGCGAGGCAGTGGGCGGCTGGTTCGTGCTGAACGACTGGAGCGCCCGCGACGTGCAGGCGGACGACGCGCGGCGCAACGTGTTCGGCCCGGTGGTCAAGTCAAAGACGTTCGCCAACTCGATGGGCTGCGACGTGGTCACCGCGGATGAGTTCGGCGACTGGACGCAGGCGACGGGTCGCGTACGTATAAACGGTGAGCTGTGGTGCGAGGGCACTACGGCGGGCCCGGCGCACGACATCGGGGAGATGCTCGCGTACGCCTCCAAGGGCGAGCGCCTGGATGCCGGGGATGTGATCTCCACAGGGACGATGCCAGGATGCTGCGGGCTGGAGCTCGATCGCTGGATACGGCCAGGTGAGACCGTCGAGCTTGAGATCGATCGCATCGGGAGCTTGCGCAATCGGATCTCTGCAGCGGCTGTACCGAGCACCGCGATTGCCTAGTGAGCGATTGCGAGGTCCTGATATGCGGTCTTGGGCCGGTGGGGCAGCTGCTGGCGCTGCTGCTCGACGGCCTCGGCGTAAGCGTCATCGCGGTCGACGAGTCAGACGGTCCCTACGACCTACCTCGCGCCGCGGTGATAGACGACGAGGTGCTGCGCATCTTCCAGGCGGTGGGACTGGACGCGCGCGTTATGGCAGAGGCTCAGGCGCAGCCTGCGGTCAGCTTCATCAACGCGGCCGGACGCGCAATTGAGGTGCTGCGAACAGAGCACGGCTTGCTAGGCCATCCGCCGCTCGTGAGTATCCATCAGCCCTCGATGGAGCGCACGATGCTCGCGGCGCTGGCCGAGCGCGGCAGCGTAGATGTGCGGTGGGAGCGCAAGCTTGAGTCAATCGACCTGGACGCGGAGCGCGTGACGGCCTGGGTTCGACCGAGCGATGGCGAGGGACGGGCGGAGCCGCTGGTGGCGAGCTACCTGGTTGGCTGTGACGGAGCCACAAGCACGACCCGGCGGCTGCTTGGCGTCGCGTTTGCTGGCCTCACCTATTCGCAGCGCTGGCTGGTGGTGGACACCATCGTGGATCGGCCGCTGGCGAGCGCCCCGCACCCGCATTTCGTGGGCGATCCGCGGCGCCCCACTGTGTGCCTGCCGATGTCGCCTGGACGGCACCGATGGGAGTGGATGATCCACCCCGGAGAGGATGAGGCGCCCTTCCTGGAGCCCGCGCGCGTACGGGCGTTGATCGCGCCTTGGACCAGCCAAGAGCGCGTGGAGGTCGAGCGCGCGATCGTCTACACGTTCCACGCGCGAACGGCCGAACGCTGGCGCGTCGGGCGGGCGCTGCTGGCAGGAGACGCCGCGCATGTGACTCCGCCGTTCGCCGGGCAGGGCTTCTCCTCTGGCGCGCGCGACGCTGCCAATCTGGCATGGAAGCTGGATGCCGTCCTGCGCGGCGCGCCTCTGAGGCTGCTCGACACCTACGAGCTTGAGCGGCGCCCGCATGTGGCCAGCATGCAGCGCCTCGCGGTGCGCTGGGGAGGCATCGTTCAGACCACCGATGCCCGCATGGGACGCATTCGTGACGTGGCATTCGCGGCGCTCGAGCGCTCCGGTGCCCTGGCGCGGCTCCGTGGGCATGTAAAGCCGCTGCCCACATACGGCGCCGGCGCGTTCGCGGCGAGACCTTCGCGCGTGCCGTTCCGGCGGTCGGTCGGCTCCCTGTTTCCGCAGCCGACAGTTCGAGGGCGGCGTCTGGATGACCTGCTGGGTTCAGGCTGGAGCGCTGTGACCACCGAGCATGGCGCTGCGCGTGACCTGCGTGCAGCCGGTATGAGCATCGTCGAGCTCCACGAGTGCGACTGGCTCACTCGCAACGACGCGAACTGGGCGCTGCTGCGCCCTGACCGCTTCGTGTTCGCCTGCAGCAGCAGCCACGAACTCGCGCTGGCGCTGGAGTCGCTGCGCGCGACTGTTGGCAGTGGGCTGCGCTCCGATCCCCGCGACGCACTAGCTGCATGATCGCACCGCTCTATGCCACCCTGAGGAACCGCCGCCACTGGCCATCGCGCCAGCTGCGGTTCAACCTACGCCATCCTTCCGAAACCCAGAGGGTCCGATGATTACCCGAATCGGCCACATGGCTTTCCGCGTCCCTGACCTCGAAGCAGCGGTCGACTTCATGCGCGAGACGCTCGGCCTGACAGAGACAGAGCGCACTGCCGGCGTCAGCTACCTCACATGCAACGAGCGCCATCACGAGCTGATGCTGATCGAGGACAGCGCGCGCAAGGGCTACGACCACATCGCACTGGAAGTCGCCGACCCAGCCAGCCTCGAGCAAGTGATGCACAGGGCCGAGCAGGCAGGCGCGAGGCTGCTAGGCCCAATCTACGAAGGGGAGCCCGGAATCGATCGCGCCGGACGCCTCGTCGCTCCTGGCGGCCACGTGTTCAAGCTGTTCTGCGGCATGGATATCGGAGCACCGCTCACTTCCGAGGACCGCCCAGACAGATTCGAGCACGTATCAGTCAAGGTGCGCCACACCGCTCGCTTCGAGCGCTTCCTTCAAGACGGCCTCGGATTTCGGTTCAGTGACCGGATGGGGAGGCTCGCAAGCTGGTGGCACTGCGATAGCGACCACCACGGCATGGCGGTCACCTTCGGCCCCCGCAGCGAGCTGCACCACTACGCCTGGACGATGCCAGACCTCAACGCGATCGGGCGCGTCGCCGACCGCCTGAAGCTCCACCGCGACCAGCGGCTCGTCTGGGGACCGTCGCGCCACGGGCCAGGGAACAACCTCTTCACGTACTTTCACGACAACAACGGCGCGATGATCGAGCTCTGCGCCGACATGGCGCAAATGCACGAATACACCCCTCGTGCATGGCCGATAGGTCCCAAGACACTCAACCAATGGGGCGGCCCACCCTCGCCACGCTTCATCCTCACCGGAGTCCGAGTCGTCGAACCAGACTCGGCGCGACAGTCGAGATCGAAATCGACCGACACGGGAGGCTCACAAACCCCGTCAGCGCACAGCAGGCGCTCTGACCCCTCCGCCGTGAAACGTTACTGACGACAAGGGAATAGGAACAAGTGAACACAGCGATCTGGATCGCGCAGGCGATCCTTGCAGCCGTCTTTCTCTCGGCGGGGCTGATGAAGCTAACCCAAACCCGCGCTGCGCTCAAGGAGAAGACCCCCTACGTCGAAGACTTCACAGACGCTCAAGTCAACGCGATCGGTGCTGTCGAGGTTCTCGGCGCAGCCGGCGTGGTGCTGCCTGCGGCGATAGGCGTCGCCACAGTCCTCACGCCGATCGCGGCATGCGGCCTGGCGCTCACCATGATTGTCGCTGCAACAATCCTGCTCAGGCGCAGCGAACCGTCACACATACCGTTGAACGTCGTCATTTTCGCGCTCGCAGTATTCGTCGCAATCGAGCGATTCGGCCCACATTCCCTCTAACCGTATGCACCGCTTCGTAAGCGATAAGTGATGGCCAGCCGGCGGCCGAGACCGGCGACGAACCCTTCAGGGTCCGCTTCGTGTCCCGCGCGGCCTGCCCGAGTCGGAGTAAGGCTCATGCGGATGGAGCAGTCACACGAGCAACGGCCCCACCCGGGCATCCCCGGGCACAGCGCACGGCGCGAGTCTGAGCGCAGCCGCGAACGCCGGCAGCTGAGAACGCCTCCCAGGTCGCGGCTGCTCGCCTTGCTCTTGGGGCCGTCGGCTGAGGAGAAGCGGCTGCTCGCTCGGGAGAGGAGTTGGGCCACGGGTGCCCGCGGCGAGGAGCTCGTCGCCGATTCGCTGGCCCGGCGCTGCCCCGAGGTACTGCTGCTGCACGATCGGCGGATGCCGCGTAGTCGAGCGAACATCGACCACATCGCGGTGGCTGCCTCGGGTGTGTACGTGATCGACACCAAGCGCTATCGCGGCAAGGTCGAAGTGCGCCGACCGCTGTTCGGCGCGCCGAAGTTGAAGATCGCCGGTCGTGACAAGACCAAGCTCATCGATGGCCTCGTGAGACAGGTCGTAGCCGTTGAGACGATCCTCGCGGACCTCGCGCCGGAGGTTCCCGTTCGGGGATGCCTTTGCTTCGTGGCCCCAGAAGGGTTTCTCGTAGATAGTGGCCTTCCGTTGTTGAGGACCCTCAGGGTCAATGGTTATCCGCTCTACCACCCGCGGCGACTGGCCAGGAAGCTCAACCGTTCGGGTCAGTTGACGCGGGGGCAGGCCAGCGAAATACATGCCGCGCTGGTGGAGCGGCTCCGCCCTGCGTAGTCGCAGTTTGGGTTCGAGCGTCTCGGGCTGCTTATCGCTCTCGTCAGTTGCGCTTGGAGGCTGAAACGGGCACCCCCGATGTCTGGCATCATCGCCCTATGGCCAAGACGAAAGCCGAGACACTCGACACTGGACCTGTGGGGAAGATCAGGTGGCTTGGCGATGTCGCCGAGCACGACTACGCCGCGGCCGAGGCCTACCTGTCACTCAAGCTTGACGACGAGGCTGTGCACAAGACCGTCAAGCATCTGCGCAAGGCCTCGCTCACGACCCGCCGGGCAAATGACATCCTGCGCGCTGCCGGGCTGACCGCCGCTCCGCTGGACGACCCCGGTGTGATGAAAGACCTGATCAAGGTCATCGAGGGCCGGCACCTGAGCCCCGTGCTCGTGGTCAGCGCTGAGACGGGCGCCGACATCGCCGACGGCTTTCACCGCGTGTCGCTCGTGTACCGCATAGACCCCTACGGGCTCGTGCCGCTCAAGCTCGCTTGAGCTGTCAGGAGCCTTTTTGCTCGGTGGGCTTCTCCGCATCAAGCGCGCCGGACCCTGCACGGCGTGCCGTCAGGTCTCCACCTGCTCCTCGCAGGACATATGCGCTGCCGACGGCCAGCAGGGCTCCAATGGCCGGGCCGAGCGCATATACCCAGTAACTGCTGAAGTCCCCACTCACGAGGGCCGGCCCGAAGGACCGGGCCGGGTTCATCGAAGTACCGCTCACGGGCGCCGACCAGAGGCCCGCCAGTGCGATGTAGCCACCGACTCCGAGTGCAGCGATCGCGCCGACGTTCTGGGCCGCAGAGGCGGTCCCCAGGATCACGCTCACCAGCGTCCCAGTGAGGGCGATCTCCATCAGCAGCGCCTGCCAGTTCGCGTAGCCCGGCCCCGGCAGCGTGGCTCCGAGGTGCTGGACGTTGCCGAACACCGCGTAGAGGAACAGGCAGGCCAGCGTCGCACCCATCAGCTGGATCACGACATACCCCGGGAGGCGCTTCCACGGGAAGTCTCCTCGTAGGGCGAACGCAAGCGACACCACAGGATTCAGGTGCGCGCCCGAGACGGCGCCCATGAACAGGATGATCGCCATGACCATGAGCCCCGGCGCGACCACGGCCGCAGCCAGGCTGACCTGGCCTTTGCCGTGAAGCAGCCCGCCACCGGCCGCGACGAGCACCAGCATGAACGTGCCCAGCAACTCCGAGAAGAGCCTTCGCCACTCCAGGCTCGGGTCATCGAACTCTGCTCGCGATCCGAACTCGAGCGCCAGCAGGTGCTCCGTCCGCGGACCGAGGTGTCCGGCGGACGCCTCCCACTGAACAGCGCGCTCATCGGGCACCGCTCCAACCTAACAGGGCATCCGGCCCAGCCTCTGCGATCCTTGCGCCGTGCCGCAGTTCCAAGCGCTCTATCACCGCGAGCTGCTCCACCAGGTCAACCCAGCAGGCGACATTGGCCTACTGACGCTGTGGTCTCCGCTGCGCTCGGTCACAAGACGGCTCGAGTCCATCTCCGCCGAGATCCTCGACGCCGAGCGCAGCCGTGTGGTGGCGATGGCCAACCTCTACGGCGACGGGATGTATGCCATGTTCTGCAACCTCCTATACAACCCGCAGGTGCGCCATCTGATCGCCATCGGGGAGGACATCGGCCTGCCGACCTGCCGGGAGATCGAAGCCTTCCTCGCCGCCGGTCTGGAGGACACGGTGATGTTGGGGATGGCCGCCAAGCGCATCGCTGGGACCGAGCGGGTGTTCTTCACGGCCCCCGAGTTCGACGAGCAGCGACTGCGCCGGCAGCTGAGCTTCCGCTACCTGGGTCGGCTCTCGAGCGCCACACTCGACGGCGATCTGAGCGCATGTCTTCGTGATCTTCCGCAAGTGGAGAATCACGAACATGGGAAGCGGGTGCGCGTCCCGATGGTCAACTCTGCAGCTGGAGAGCAGTCCCATCGCCCCTCCGATCCCGCCAGTCACCAGGTCCTCAGGCGCCTCCCGCTCGAGTGCTGGGAGGAGCTCGTCGTGCGCGCTGTCCGCTTCGGGCGGCCCGTCGAGCTGCGCAACGGTCCGCGCCTGGAGCTGGCCAACGTCAAGGCCGTCATCGCCGAGCCGGCGCACGAGTCCGCGGCTGTGCTGCGCGAGTACGGCTTCTCGCTCGATGCCTTCCACGAGTACCAGCAGGCGATGCTGAGCGCCGTCCTGCCCGAGGACGCCTCCTATACCTACGGCAACCGCCTCCGCGGCTACTACCCGCAGGGCGATGACGGACAGGACACGCTGCAGAGCGTCATCGAGACGCTGCGCGCGAACCCCCAGTCGCGCCACGCCCACATATCGTTGTGGGACACCGCGCGCGACCTCCCGGCCGCCGCCCACGGGGAGCCTTCGTCGGGGCCGTGTCTCGTTACGCTCGCCTTTCGACGCAGGGGGGAGGCGCTGGCTTTGACCGCCACCTACCGCGCGCACAACCTGCTGATCGCATGGCTGGAGAACGTCTACGGACTGATGGCCCTCCAGCGGCACGTCGCCGATGCGCTCGCCTTGGAGCCTGGCCCGATCACCGTCATCAGCCACTCACTCGGGATCGATCCCCGCAACAGTCGCTATGAGCTCGCGCGCACGATCGAGGCGGGCTGGAAGCGCGATGAGGACCACGATCTGAAGACGGGCAAGTACTCGCTGCGGCAGGACCCCAACGGCTACTTCGTGGTCTCAGTCGACGAGGGTGCCGCCTGCATCGTCGCCGAGCACCGCTTTGGGGGCGTGACGCTCAAGCGCTACACCGGCCGGCGCGCCAACGGGATCGCCGCGGAGATCGCCGGAGACATGGCTGTCAGCCTCGTCTCCCACGCGCTGTGGCTCGGCACCGAGCTCGCCCGCAATGAGGCCGTCCTGATCGAGCTCGAGCAGGCGAGCTCCGCATGAGCCCAGGCAAGGGGAGCCAGCAGCAGGACGCGCCGCTGCAGATCGTCTCCGTGCGGCCATTCGACCGCAAGGAGCTGCTGGCGCGGCTGAAGCAGACACCGCTCAGGGGTCACGAAGGGGTGCACCTATACGCCGGTGCAGAGCTCGAGCTCGAGCCTTCTTTCGACTCGAGCAGGCTCGCGCCCGCGCAGCGCTACGTGCTGATGGGCAGCGTGCGCAAGCTGCTCGAGTTGCGCTCCGCCCTGCTGGAGTGGGATGTCGATCTGTTCGCTCTCGACGGCGGCGCATATGTACGCACGGCCGACAGCCCCGACGAGGACATCCCCGTGACGCCCCCCTTCGTCGAGGAGTCACACGAGCGCGACGGCAGGAGCGTGCTGCTGATCAACGACGGGCTGCACCGCGTGTATGCGGCCCGGCTGCTCGGGCTGCCGATCTCCGTCGTGATCGCCCGCGGCGTGCCCGTCGAGTACCCCTACTACGCCTATGCTCTGCCCGGTGGCTGGTCGGAGGTGGCAGAGCTCGAGGAGTTGCCCGACGAGTTCCAGAAGAAGGAGTATCGGGTGCCCGAGAACTACAAGGCCCTGTTCCGCGAGTTCAACGCCGTCTTCCCCGGCGTGCAGCAGCAGCGTAAGCGCTCCAACCCCGCCCACCTGCAGGCCTGAGATCTGTGAGCGTCACGCCCGGACGGTCCTGGGGCGGGTGCTCGCTCGCGCGCAGCCAGCTAGCCGCCACCCTCCGCTCCGTGGACGCTCACGCGGAAGCGCACAGTCGCCGGGGGATGCTCGTCGAGCGCGACCAGATGCACGTGCAGGTGCGCCACGCTGCCGCCGTTGTAGTGCATGTTCCCGCTGCGCTCCACCGTCGCGATCGCCACCGGATCGAGCTGCGCCTTCAGCGCGCGCTTGATCGCCCACAGCTCCGCTCCGGCCTCGTCGGGCAGCTCCTCGAACGCCTGCACATGGCTCTGGGCCACGATCAGGTAGTGGGCCACGGCGCCCTCGTAGGGGTAGTCGTTCTTCTTCACATACCAGTGCCTGCCCGAGTGCTCGATCGGCTCGCGCTGCTGGCTTGCCACATGCTCGGGGCAGAAGATGCAGATCCCCGCAGCCGCTAGCTCTTCCATGTAGCGCCGCTGCTCCTCGCTGCGTGCAGCGTCGAGGCAGTAGAGGGGCTCAGGCAACGCGCTCATATGTGCAGAAGGTGAAGCTGTGTTCGTTCTCGAGCACGGGAGCGCTCTGCTCCACGCAGCGCCACTCGTCCGGGTCGAGCTCCGGGAAGAACGTGTCGCCGTCCACCTCGGCGTCGATCTCCGTCGCATACACGCGCTGGGCGAGGGGCAGGGCGTCGAAGTAGGTCACGCCGCCGCCGATCACGAAGCACTCGCCGTCGCAGGCGGCCAGCGCCGCGTCGAGGCTCGCAAACACCTCTGCACCCTCAGCCGTGTAGGCGGCGTTCGTGCTGAGCACCAGGTTGCGGCGGTTGGGTAGTGGCCTGTAGGCGTCCGGAAGCGACTCGTAGGTCCCGCGTCCCATCACCACCACTGTCCCCGTGGTGAGCTCGCGGAAGCGCTTCATGTCCGTGGGCAGCCGCCAGGGCAGAGCGCCTGCTCGGCCGATCACACCGCCGCGAGCGCGGGCCACGACGACCGAGACCACGCTATGTGGCCACCGGGATGCCGGTGATCGCCGGGTGCGGGTGGTAGTCGCTCAGCTCGAAGTGCTCGGCGCGGAAGTCGTGGATGTCATCGATCCGCCGCCCGGCCTCGGTCAGCGTGAGCGTCGGCAGCGCGCGCGGCTCGCGCGCGAGCATCTCCTCGACCGCATCCAGCTGGTTGGCGTAGATGTGCGCGTACTGGATCCAATGCACGTACTCGACGAGCTCGTAGCCAGTCAACTGCTCGAGCATCAGGCCGAGTGCCGTGTACTGAGCCATGTTCGACGGCACCCCGATCGGCGTGTCGCCCGAGCGCTGGTTGTGGATGAGGTGGAGCTTGTCGTCGAAGACGAGCGCGTGGATCCATCCGTGGCAGGGGGCGATCGTGTTGCGCGAGCGGATGCCGTTCTCACGGTGGTTGGCGTTGGGTATCCACGGGCTCATCAGCGCCGTCCGGTCGAGCGGCAGGTCGCGGAGCTTCTTGATCAGATGGGGCAGCTGATCGAAGCCCGGGTCGTCCCCGTCGAGGTTCGTGGTGAAGTTCCTGAACGCGTGGCCGTAGGAGCCGGGTCCGAGGTCACCGGGCTCCAGACCCCGCGCCTCGCACTTCTCCGGCGTCGCCCATGCGCCCCACCAGTCACAGCCAAAGGCCGCGAGCTCATCGAGCGTGCGGGCGCCGTTGATGAATGCGCACAGCTCGCCGATGGCCTTGCCCACGAAGCTCTTGATCGAGCGCTCGGTGATCACCGCTGCACCATGAGCCATCGGAAAGCGCATGCAGTGCCCAGCCAGGGCGATCGCGTCCTCGCCCTGCTTCGTCTGCAGGCGCACGCCGCTGTCGCGGATCGTCGCGAGCATGTCGCGATAGGCGGTGCTGGGAGTGCGCAGCTCGTAGGGAAGGTAATCGGGCATCTGGGGGCTCCGGAAGGGGTGGGCGAGCAGTCTGACCACTCTGCCAGATGGACGCCTGTGCTCCCCTGGGCGTGGCGGATCTGGCGTGACCGCGGACGCCGATATCGTGCTGGGCCGGTCCCACCCCGAAGAGGAGCACATGGCAGTCACCAGCGGCATTCTCAGTCCTGACGTCAACTTCGCGGATCGCCTGATCCCGAGCCTCGAGGAGATGACGCGCACGGTCACCCACCTAAAGGGGCTCGGTTACCGGGTAGTGCTCACCTCCGGGTCCTTCGATCTGATCCATCTCGGCCACGTCAAGTATCTGGCCCGGGCCAAGCAGCTCGGCGACGTCCTCGCCGTGGGCGTCGACAGCGACGCCAAGATCCAACGGCGCAAGGGTCCCGACCGGCCCATGGTGCCCGAGGGCGAGCGGTTGGAGATGCTCGCCTACCAGCGCCCCGTCGACTTGATCTTCCTCAAGGAGGACGGCGAACAGCGCTGGGCGCTGATCAAGGCCGTGGAGCCGGACGTGCTCGTGCTGACCGCCGATCACTCCTACAGCGAGGATGACCTCCGTGCCCTGGCCGAGGTCTGCGGGCAGATCGAGGTGATCGAGCGTCAGGCCTCGGTGACCACCAGCGAGCGCATTCGCCAGATGTACATGAACCTCGGCGAGCGCCTCGGCCCGAAGCTGGCCGAGGTACTACCTGGCCTGATCGACAGCATCCTCAAGCGGGCATGAGTGAGGTAGTCATCGCCTATGTCCCGGTCCTGCACGAGGGATACCGGCGGTTCCTCGACGCCCACTCGCGAGGGCGTCGGCTGTTCCTGATCGGGCCCAGCCTCTACACCGACTACCGACCGCTCGCCAAGGACATCCGCTGCCTCGATGCCGACCTGACGGCGAAGGCGATCGACGCTTGGGGCATCTGCTCGCAGGTGTTCGTGCTCGACGAGCAGGGTGCGCGCGAGCTGGCCGGCGAGGAGCCCGCGATCACGCTGCCCGCCGAGGACGTCAGCTACCAGGTGGTCGAGCGCTACTTCCCCCGCTGCGACGTGCGCTACGACACTGTCTTCTTGCGCTGGGACAAGTCCCGTACGGTGCAGCTGCTGCGTCCCACGGTGCGCACCCAGCTGGGCGCCGGCGAGGATGCGACGCTCGCCGAGCTGGTGGCCGGCGCCGAGGAGCAGGCCGACGGCAGCGTCGACTGGTGGCGGCAGGTGGGAGCCGCGATCCGCTTCAGCGACGGCTCGATCGCGACCGCTCGCAACGAGCACGAGCCGCACCACCTCAGTGCCTACACGGTGGGCGATCCCCGCTCCAACTTCTTCAAAGGCGTGGGTCTCGAGCTGTCGAGCGCCACCCACGCCGAGGCGCGCCTGATCGCGCAGGCTGCACGCGAGGGCACCTCCACGCTGGGCTCCGTCGTGTACTGCACCGACTTTCCCTGTCCGCCGTGCGCCAAGCTGCTTGCCGCGGCGGGGATCGAGCGGCTCTACTTCCGCAGCGGCTATGCGGTGCTCGATGGCCAGGACGTGCTCGAAGCCGCCGGGGTTGAGCTGGTGCAGGTGGCTTGAGCGGAGCAACACAGCGCCGGGTGCGCAGCGCGATCGAGCAGGTTGGCGGCTACTGGCGCCCGCTCGCCGGCCTCGCACGTCTGCTCGAGGAGCTGGGCGAGCTGGCAGAGAGCGAGCCGGGCTCGACCGCTGCCAGGGGAGAGCTCGCCGACCTGTGGATCATCAGTACCGCAATCGCCGATCAGTTCCTCGGCGAGGTGGCAGAGCCCGGGTCCACCGTCCACAGCGAGATGGCGTCCGAGGGCGTACTCCCGGAGCTGCTCATCGCAGCTGGGACGATCGCGCGGATCGTCAACTATTACGACGGCCCCAAGGCGCCGCGCTCACGCGCCGGCTGGCCGTCGTTGGCTGAGGCCGTGGCGTCCTTTCACATTGTCCTCGGGGCCGTAGCCCGGATGCAGGGCGTCCAGCTGCAGGCCGCGGTCCAGGAGAAGCTCGATCTGATCCCTGCGCGCGACGCCGATCGTTTCGAGCGTGGCTACCAGGACCCGAGCACCGCGCCCGCGCTCGCGGACTTCCGCGCGATCGAGACCGGCGCGCTCGACTTCCAGCCCGCGCTGGGAAGGCTGTGGGGCGCCCCGTCGTGGCCGCAGAGCGCCACAGACGCAGGCGCGGACATGGACGGGATCGCCTCGGCGCTCGTCTCGTTTACCCGCGCCGCCGAGCCCGAGCGGCTAGACGCCTACGTTATCCCCGCCCCGCCACACGAGTCGCCGGCGCTGTTGAGTGTGTGGCGGGACGAGCTGCTCGAGCGGCTCGCGGCGCTCGACCCGGCCCTTGCTCCTCCACCACGAGAGCGGCCCTTGGGGCCACGCACGGCGTTCGTCTTCAACGGCGTGGCGATGCGGCTGACGTTGCTCTCGCCGCTGTTCGCGGCCGAGGACCCACGTCACTGTGCGACGGCGACGTTCGCCGTCCTCGAGGCCCGCAGTTAGCCTGCCTGCGGAGCAGATGCGGACGCAGCGGCGACCGGCAGCCAGCTCTCTAGGAAGGACTGGGTCGCGGCCACGTCGAGCGGGCGTGCGAACAGGAAGCCCTGTCCGCTGTCGCAGTGCTCGTCCTTCAGCAGCGACAGCTCGCGCTGCTGTTCGATGCCCTCGGCAAACGTCTTGATCGACAGTGCCTTGCCAAGCTGGACGAGGGTTCGCAGCAGCGTCTCGCCCTCCTGATTGTGCGTCAGCCCCGAGATGAACGAGCGGTCGATCTTCAGCGCGTCGACGGGGAAGCGCTGCAGGTGGGCGAGCGAGGAGTAGCCCGTGCCGAAATCGTCGATCGCGATCCGCACGCCGAGCGCCTTGATGTCGGCCAGGCGCCGCGCGGTCTCCTCGATGTTGCGCATGAGCGTGGTCTCGGTGATCTCGATCGTCAGCGCCGCGGGATCCAGGCCGCTGCTCTCGAGCGCACGCTCGATGTCGAGGACGAGCTCGTCGGTGTCGAGCTGACGACCCGAGACGTTGACAGCCATCGCGATCGGATGCCCGCTCTGGCGCCAGGCGGCGGCCTGGGCGCACGCCTCGTCGAGCACCCATCTGCCGATCTCCGTGATGAGCCCCGTCTCCTCGAGCATCGGGATGAAGTCGTCGGGCTGCACCACGCCGCGGGTGGGGTGGCGCCAGCGGATCAGCGCCTCGAGACCAGTAGGGCTCATGTCGCTGAGGTCGAACGTGGGCTGGTAGGCGAGGAAGAACTCGCCGTTCTCGAGCGCTTCGCGCAGATCCATCTCGAGCTCGAGGTTGTTCTGCATCGCTGCCTGCATCCCCGTCTCGAACACCGCATAGCGAGCCTTGCCGTCCCACTTGGCGCTGTACATCGCGATGTCGGCCTCGCGCAGTAGCTCCTCCGCGGAATTTCCCTCGCCGGTTGCAATGCCGACGCTGGCCGTGACCGTCACACGCGTCTCCTGCTCGGGGCCGAGCGTGAAGGGATGCTGGAGGGCGTCGAGCAGGCGTTCGGCTATCAGCTCGGCTCCAGCCGCCAGCGTGAGGTCCTCAGTGATCACAACGAACTCGTCACCGCCGAGGCGACCCAGTGCATCGACGTCGCGCACCACACCCTCCAGGCGCGCTGCCACCGCCCGCAAGAGCTCGTCGCCGATGCTGTGCCCGAGCGTGTCGTTGATTCCCTTGAAGTTGTCGATGTCGATGAACAGCGCCGCCACGGGCGTCTGGTTGCGACGGGAGCGCGCGAGCATCTGCTCGACGCGATCGAGGATCAGGGTGCGGTTGGGCAGTCCCGTCAGCGGGTCGTGGGTGGCCAGGAAGGCCAGCTCCTCCTCGCGCCTCTTGAGCTCCTCGTCGGTGCGCTGACGCTCGATCTCGAAGCACTCGCACATCCGCACGAGGCTGAACTCGAGGCTCATCTGCAGGATGTTCATCGCTTCGTACAGCGTCTCCACGGACGCCCCGCAGCTGCTTGCGCTTTCGTGCAGCACCTCCGCCATCGAGTCGCGCCAACACAGGCAGCGCCTCGTCACCTCGTTCAGGGAGGCCGCCCGATGGGCCGCCAGCTCACCGAAGATCTCCCACGTTTCGCGTCCCGCTTCCCGCGCCACCTCCAGGCCCTCGCCTTCCATCCAGCGCGCCACCGCGATCGTGGAGCTCCTGCTGATCCGTTCGAAGCTGTCCTGCACCACGGCGTCGACCTCGCGTCCCGATCCCGCGGTACGCACCACGGTCATATTCAGGACATCCTCGGCGCGAGCCCTCAAGGACTCGCCGAGGAGACGCAGCTCTGTCTCGGAGTGCTTCATCGAAGCGTTTGGTGGCATGGGAACTCGCATCGCATTCTTCCCCCAAACTCGACCGTTGTAGCGAACATGACAAAGCAGCAATCGGCGGCGGAACTCCGTTCCATGAGCTGAAATCGAGGCGACTGGACGCCCGATTCTAATGGCAATAAGGAGACGATTCGTATCCTCAGATCAAGCTTGACCGGGGTGCGGGCCGGTGCTCACGGCTGAAGACGATGGCGAGGATGCTGTCCTCTCCTTCAAAATGCTTCCAATGCCCAATCCGCAACTTGTCATCTTCGACTGCGACGGCGTCCTGGTCGACAGCGAGGTCATCTCCAACCGCGTGCTCGCCGAGCAGCTGAGTGCACACGGCCTGCCCACGACGCTCCCGGAGGCGCGCCGCGACTATCAGGGGCTGCTGCTCAGCCAGATTCTGAGCAGCGCCGAGGCCAGGCTCGGTAGAACCCTGCCAGAGGGTTGGACCGATCATTACGTGGAGGTGCGCGCCGCGGCATTCCGCCGCGAACTGCGTCCCGTGGCGAACGCGCCCCAGCTGATCGAGCGGATCGAGTCCGCCGGGATCGCGTTCTGCGTCGCCTCTCAGGGCGCACTCACCAAGACGGCGCTCTCGCTCGAGCTGACGGGCCTGAGCGAGCGGTTCCCCGCCGAGGCTCGCTTCTCGGCCACCCAGGTCAAGCGCGGCAAGCCCTTCCCCGACCTGTTTCTCTACGCCGCCCGCGCGATGGGCGCATCTCCGTCGGCGTGTGTTGTCGTCGAGGACACGCCCTCGGGCGTCACCGCGGCGGTGGACGCGGGCATGCGCGTGTTCGCATTCGCAGCTGACGGCGACCCGCAGGCGCTCGCCGATGCTGGGGGAGAGGTCGTGATGTCACTCGCCGAGCTGCCGGCGCTGCTGGATCTCGAGTAGCGCGCCTTGAGTCCTCAGCGCTGCATCAGCTGCAGAAACTGGCCGACACAGGTTTCAGGGACGGTCCACAGGTGCAGCACACCGCCGAGATCGACCGCTTCGTGCAGCTCCTCACGGAGGTCGGGCCCGGAGAAGCGCACTCCGTCCCGGCGCATGGCCGCGGCGCTCGCTTCGATGTCGGCGACCTCGTAGGCGACGTGATCGAGTCGCAGCTGGGCGTCACCGAGGCGCGCCCTGTTGAGCTCGGGATCGGTGAAGGTAAAGATCTCGATGTCGCCGTGGGCGGCGCCGAGGTAGACGCCCTGCAGCGAGAACTGGGGACGCTCGAATTGGCGCACGGTCGGCACGCCGAGCAGCTCGGTGAACTCGGCCACAGACGCCTCTAGGTCGGCGGCGAGATATCCAACGTGATCGACTGGCCCCAGCACCGGGGGGATCGTAGTCGCAGGGGGCGGGCTGCGCCTGGCTGCGCAACTTTCGGCGCGCCGAGAGGTTTGAGTGGCCATCCGAGACCAGCGCCTGGCTCTCGCAATCAATCCAATAGGGGGGATTCATGCAATCTCGTGCCGGACGCCATGTGGCTGTGCTCGCTGTGATGTGCAGTGTTGTCGCCGCTGTGCTCGCTGCTGTGAGCACAGCGGCTGTCAACGTCAGCAACTCAGGGTGGTCGTGGTCGAATCCCACGCCCCAGGGCAGGACTCTGTCCGCCATCTCCTTCTCGGGCGGTGTCGGCTATGCGGTGGGCAAGGGCGGGACCGCCCTGTCGACGAGCAACGCGGGCGCGTCCTGGAGCGGCCTGACGACTGGCACGACGGGCGATCTCGAAAGCGTCCAGGTGCTCTCGCCGAGCAACGTCGTGGTGGGAGGCGGGGGAGGGTGCATCACGCGGATCTCGGCCGACGGCGGGCAAACCTTCAAACGCATCTTCAACGTCGCCGAAGCAGGCTGCCCCGAACCGGTGGCCGCGTTCAGCTTCGTCTCGCCCCAGCTCGGGCTGCTGCTGCTGCACAACGGCGCCGTCGAGGCCACCGCCGACGGTGGCGAAACGTTCGCGCGCAAGACGGGCATCCCGGGAACGTCTGCCTCGAGCAGCGGCGGGGGTGCGGTGGGCGTGGCGCTTCACTTCTCCAGCGCCAGCGCCGGCATAGCGTTCGTCAGCGATCCCAATTCAGGCGTGAGTAGCGCCTACGCGACCCCAGACGGAGGTGTCTCGTGGACGCAGGTCACGCTCCCTACAGGAGCCAAGGTGACGTCGCTGCACTGGGTGGACGCAAACGACGCCTATGCGATTGGGCCGAACACGCTGCTGCGCACCAAGGACGGCGGCACGACGTGGGAATCGCGGCCGATCGCGGCGGGCAACTCGTTCAACTCGATCGACTGCGCGAACGCCACCGAATGCATCCTCACGGTGAGCGCGGGCAACCAGCTGATCAAGACCACCGACGGCGGTGAAACCGACACTGTCAAAACGACCTCGAGCTCGCTGATCTACGGTGCTGCCTACGCCAGCCCCACGCAGATCGTGGCCGTGGGCGCGAGCGGTGCGACGGTGCTCTCCAGCGATGGGGGCGCCACCTTCTCGCAGTCCAGCGGTGACATCGGCGGCGAATACAGCAAGCTGCGCTCCGGGCCGGGCGGTCTCGTGCTCGCGCCGGGGACCAAAGGCGATCTGGCGATCTCGGGCGATCAGGGTCAGACGTGGCGCGTGCTTGCAACCCAGACCTCGGCCGAACTCGCCGACGTGTCCTTTGCCACGGCGCAGGTGGGCTACGCGCTCGATGTCAACGGCGGGCTGCAGCAGACGAACAACGGCGGTGCGAGCTGGCTCACACTGAGCCCCGGAACGAGCACGCCGGCCAAGGCTGTGGTCGCGCTCGGCACGCGCGCCACGCTGCTGATCGGGCCGGTGGGCATCCACCGTGCCGTCAACGGCGGGCGCTTCGAAGCGAGCTCGGGGAAGGTGGTCGCGGGAGCGCGTCTCACCGACTACGACCTCGTCGGCTCGACCGTGTTCGTGTTCGGCACCGGCACCCACAACCTGATCCGCTCCACCAACCTCGGCGGGAAGTGGAGCGCGATCAAGCTGCCGCTGACCAACAAGAAGGGCAGGACGAACGTGTCGGTGCAGAGCGTGGCCTTCACCAGCCCTGCGCGCGGCTATCTGCTCGACACGGCGGGCCGCGTGTGGCTGACGGCCAACAGCGGCAGGAGCTGGCGCGAGCTCACCGGCACGGGCACGAGCAACGGCATCCAGCTCGCGTTCTCAGGGTCGCTCGACGGGTTCCTCACGATCAGATCCTTCGGGAACGACTCGAGCAACGCGTATGTGCTGCGCACGAGCGACGGCGGGGTCAGCTGGCACCCGCAGGTGATCACCGCCGGTGCGATTCATGCCGACGGGCTGCTGATGAGCGGGCCGCTGAACGCATCGCTGTTGATCGACGGCACGTCGGGGACGGGCGCCCAGTTGAATCGCATGCTGTTCACGACCGCGACAGGCGGCGAAGTGGCGGGCACCCCGGGTAGCCTGTCGCTCACCACGCGCAGGCGCAGCTTCACCAAGCGCAAGCTCAGGGCGGTCCATGGCACTGTCACGATCAACGGCACGCTCGCGGGAGCGATCGGGGGCGAGCAGATCGTCGTCTCGCGCCGCTCGCTCACGGGCGGCGGATGGCAGCAGCAGACGGTAGTGGCGGGCGCCAACGGCGGCAGCTTCACCACCACCTGGCACGTCAGCTCCTCCTCGGTGTTCGTGGCGCAGTGGGCTGGCGACAGCGGACGCCCGGGCCTCGGCTCGAAGGTGCTCAGCGTCACCGTCAAGGCGCACTAGGCGCGTCGGCGAAGCGGACAGCCTGCACCACGCGCTACTCCAGCGGCGTGGTGTAGGCCCCGCTGAGGCCGCCGTCGATGAGGAAGGTCGAGGCGGTGACGAAGCTCGACTCCTCGCTCGCCAGGAACAGCGCACCCTGGGCGATCTCATCGGCAGTGGCGAAACGTCCCATCGGCACGTGCACGAGCCGACGGGCGGCCTTCTCGGGGTCCTTGGAGAAGAGCTCTTTGAGTAGCGGCGTGTCGACGGGGCCGGGACAGAGCGCGTTGACGCGCACACCGCGGCGGGCGAACTCCACGCCGAGCTCACGCGAGAGCGCTAGCACCCCGCCCTTGGAGGCGGTGTAGGAGATCTGCGAAGTGGCAGCGCCCATCACCGCCACGAACGAGGCCGTGTTGATCACCGAGCCACGGGTGGGGCCGTCGTTGTCGAGCAAGTGGGGGATGCCGTGCTTGCAGCACAGGAACACGCTGCTCAGGTTCACGCTCTGCACGCGCTCCCACGCCTCGAGCGTGGTGTCGAGCACAGAGCCGTCGTCGTTTGGCGAGATACCCGCGTTGTTGAACAGCACGTCGATGCGCCCGTACTCCTCGCGCGCGCGCTTGAAGAGGTCCTGCACCTGCTGCTCGTCGGTGACGTCGGCCTGTAGCGCGAGGTCGCCGGGACAGTCGGGCTGCAGATCCACACCCACGACCTTCGCGCCCTCGCGCATGAACAGCTCGACGCTGGCTGCGCCAATGCCGCCGCTGGCGCCGCTGACCACGCATACGCGCCCCTCGAGCCTGCCACCTTGAGCCATCATCCCTCCGTCGCGTAGAAGATCGTCTTGACCTCGGTGTAGGCGTCCAACGCATGTGGACCGAGCTCGCGACCGTAGCCCGACTGCTTGAAGCCGCCAAAGGGGGTGGTGACGCGAACCGAGGTGTTGGCGTTGATCGATAGCACGCCCGTTTCGACCGCGCGAGCCACACGCAGCGCTCGTGCGCCGTCGCGTGTCCAGATCGAGCCCGACAGCCCGTAGACGGTGTCGTTGGCCAGACGGATCGCCTCGGCCTCGTCGCGGAAGGCGATCACGGCGGCGATCGGGCCGAACACCTCCTCCTGGGCCACGCGGTCGCCGATCTCCACCGGGGCCATGACCGTTGGCGCGAACCAGAAACCTGGCCCCTCGGGCGCGCTGCCGCGGAAGGCCACGGGCGTCCCGTCCTCGAGGAACGAGGCGACCGTTTCACGCTGGGCGGCCGAGATCAGCGGTCCCATCTGCGTGGCCTCGTCGAGGGGGTCGCCGACGCGCAGAGCCTCGACCTCGCGCTCGAGCAGCGCCATGAACTCATCCATCGCCTGCTCCTGCACGAGAATGCGCGACCGCGCGCAGCAGTCCTGCCCAGCGTTGCCGAAGACAGCCGAGGGTGCCGCGGCGGCGGCTGCCTGCAGGTCGGCGTCGGCGAAGACGATGTTGGCCGACTTGCCGCCCAGCTCGAGCGTTACGCGCTTGATCGTGGCGGCCGCACCGGCGGCGATCGAGCGCCCGACCTCGGTCGAGCCGGTGAAGGCGATCTTGGCCACACCAGGGTGCTCGACCAGGCGCTGGCCGCATGTCCTGCCGGGCCCCGCCACCACGTTGACCACGCCCTCGGGCAGCCCTGCCTCGAGGGCCAGCTCGGCGAAGCGCAGCGAGGTCAGTGGCGTCAGCTCGGCGGGCTTCAAGACCACGGTGTTGCCGGCTGCGAGCGCCGGGGCGAGCTTCCACGAGGCGATCGTGAGGGGGAAGTTCCAGGGCGTGATCAGCCCGACCACGCCGACGGGCTCGCGCACGGTGAAGGCCTGCCCGCCGGCCACGGGGATGGTGTCGCCGAGCAGGCGCTCGGGCGCGCCGGCGTAATAGCGGAAGGTGTCCACCACCATCCCCATCTCACCGCGCGCGTCGACGATCGCCTTGCCGGCGTTGCGCGCCTCGAGCACCGCCAGCTCCTCGGCGTGGGCCGCAAGGGTGTCCGCCAGAGCGTGCAATGACCGCGCCCGGTCTCCAGGTGTGAGCGCCCGCCACCCAGGCAGCGCCGCCCTGGCGTGCTCCACCGCCGCGTCGACGTCCGCCACGCCCGCGCGCGGGATCTCGGCGAGCACCGCCTCGGTGGCGGGCTCGAGGACTGTGAGCAGTTCGCTCAAGCGCTTGGTCCTACGGGTACTGCGCGATATCGGGCAGGGACTCGGCCGCGTCGAGCTCGTCGATCGTGCGCACGGGACCGGTGAACGTGCGTTTGGCGGACACCGTGTACCAGATGGTGACAGCGAGCATGACGCCAATGGTGACGATCGGGGCGTAGTTGACGGCCGACCAGTTGAAGCCGCTCTTGAAGAACACGCCTTCGGGGGCGAACGGGAGGCAGAAGATCACCACGCAGATCGCCACCCAGCAGAAGGCGATGGGGTTCATCCATTTGTACTTCTTGCCGAGCGTCCACGGTCCGGCCTGGAACTCATCGCCCATCCGCCAGCGCAGGAACACGGGGATCGTGTAGGCGATGTAGAGACCGATCACCGAGATCGACGTTACCGCGAGGAACGCCACCGGCGTACCGAGGTGGTTGGGGAAGTAGGCGGGGATGGTCACGATCATGGCGAACAGGCACACGAACAGCACGGCCCACGTGGGGGTGCGGTTCTTGCCCAGGCGCCGCCACAGGTTGTGTCCGGGGACGGCGCCGTCGCGCGAGAACGCGAACGTCATCCGTGAGGCGCTCGTCACGCAGGCCATGCCGCAGAACAGCTGCCCCACGGTCGAGATCAGAATCACGGCCTTCGCGCCGGCAGTGCTGAGTGCGCTCGTGAAGATCGTCAGGGCCGGATATCCGGCTTTGAGGATTTCCCCTTCATGGCCCTTCTGGATCGCGAAGGTGATCGCCAACAGCACGATCCAGCCGACGACGGCTGAATAGAACACCGAGCGCCACACGCCTTTGGGTGCCTGCTCAGCGGCATTGTGGGTCTCCTCGGAGACGTGCGCCGAGGCGTCATAGCCGGTGATCGTGTACATCGTCAGCAGGAAACCGAGCGGAAGAACGTAGAACCAGTACATGTGCCCGCTGAAGCCCGATGCGTTGGCGCGGTGGCCGAACACGTAGGAGAGGCTCGCGTGGTGGCTGGGAACGGCGATCAGGATCACCACGATCACGGCAACGCCGATCAGATGCCACCACACCGAGACGCCGTTGAAGATCGACACGAGGTGGCTCGAGAAGACGTTGATCAACCCGTGGATTATCAGCAGGAACGCGAACAGCGCGAAATTCACATGGGCTGAGTAGTGAACGTTCGTGGCGGCCGCCGCCTTGGCGAAGTTGAAGATGAAGTGCACGTTGTAGAGCCCGAGGAGGTTCATCAGGAAGCTCGCGCACACGTAGTCGACCGAGGCGACCACAGCGACCAGGCCGATCAGGTTGAACCAGCCCGTGAACCAGCCCCAGCGTGCGCCGCCGAGCTTGGAGGCCCAGTAGTAGATGCCGCCTGCCGTGGGCATCGCCGACGCCAGCTCGGACATCGAGAAGGCGACCATCAGGATCAGCACGCTGATGATCGGCCACATGATCGAGATCGCGATCGGACCGCCGTTCTTGAACGCCTGACCGTACGTGGTGAAGCAGCCGGCCAGCACCGAGATGATCGAGAACGAGATGGCGAAATTGGAGAAGCCGCTCCACCCGCGCTTCAGCTCCTGTTTGTAGCCCAGCTCGGCAAGGCGCTGCTCGTCTGCGCTCAGAGTCCCGGTCGTGCTCATCGGCTAGCCCCCTCGAGGAGAAAAGGTTTGGACATCCGCCCTTCAATCGTGACAATACGCGCGAACACAGATGGAAGTCAATAGCCCGCGCGGCCAAACATCGCGAGTTGCGACCGGCCAGATGGCCAAGCTGGGATTCAGTGACCGGGCAGCAGGCCCGCGAGCACATGCTCGGTGCCCTGCAGGTGCTCTGCCATCGCGCGCACCGCGCGCAGAGCGTCGCCCTCGCGCACGGCTGCCAGCAGCCGACGGTGCTGAGCGTTGGAGGAGGCGAGAACCTGGGGCGGGTGAGCGATATAGGCGATCAGGTCGCTCATCGCACCCTGTGCTTCGGTTGCCGCCTGGACCAGTCGCGGCGAGCGGGTGGCCTCGGCGAGGCCTACGTGCAAGCGGATGTCGGCCTGGCGGTAGGCGGCGAAGTCCTCGAGCGTTGCCTCGAGCGTCTCTGCGACCTCGTCGAGCGCGTCCAGGTCGACCGGCTCGGCCCGTTGGGCGGCGAGCATGGCCACACCCAGCTCCACGGCCAGGCGCTGATCGCAGGTATGGCGCCACTGGGCCAGCATCTCGGCCGAGGGCGGGTCGGCCGGCGGCTGGGGATCTGAGACGAACGTGCCGCCGCGGCGCCCACGCGTGGCGAACACGTGACCGCTCTGCCCGAGCGCCGTCAGCGCCTGGCGGAGCGTCGAGCGCGCGATGCCCAGCCGGGCGCACAGCTCGCGCTCGGCCGGCAGGCGCGACCCCGGCACGAGCAGACCCAGCTTGATCGCCGTGCCCAGCCGCTCGACGGTCTCCTCGAAGGCGGTGTAGGAGCGAACCGGCGCAAACACAGCCTCGGGCGGTGTGAGTATCCCGGCGGTCGCGGGGCGCTGCTCAGGCACGCCTGCCATCGCTCTCCCACCGGGCACGGCTCACAGCCGCTCGAACCCCCGCACCCGCTCCCAGTCCGTGACAGCCGACTGAAAAGCGGCCAGCTCGACGTCGGCCGCGTTGAGGTAATGCGCCACCACATCCTCGCCAAAGGCTGCCTGGGCAATCTCGCTAGCGGCGAACAGCTCGCGCGCCTCACCCAACGTCGCGGGCAGCCGCGGGCGCTCGGCCACGTAGGCGTTGCCCTCGAACGCGTCCTCGAGCTCGAGTCCCGCCTCGATCCCGTGCAGGCCTGAGGCGATGATCGCGCTGAGCGCAAGATAGGGGTTCAGATCGGCGCCCCCGGCGCGGTTCTCGAAGCGCAGCGACGGGCCGTGCCCGACCACACGCAGCGAGCACGTGCGGTTGTCGTGACCCCACGCCACGGCTGTCGGCGCGAAGGTGCCGGCGGCATAGCGCTTGTAGGAGTTGATGTGCGGCGCCAGCAGCAGCGTCATCTCGCGCAAGCACGCCAGCTGGCCCGCTAGGAACGAGTGGAAGATTTGCTCCTCGCGCGCGAACAGGGGTCCGTTGGCGTCCGCCAGCGAGAAGTGGATGTGGCACGAGTTGCCCTCACGCTCGTCGATCTTGGCCATGAACGTGATCGCCATGCCCTCGTCGGCGGCTATCTCCTTTGCGCCGTTCTTGTAGATGGCGTGCTCGTCAGCCGTGCGCAGCGCCTCGGCGTAGCGGAAGTTGATCTCGTGCTGGCCGAAGTTGCACTCGCCCTTGGAGTCCTCCACGACCATCCCCGCCGCGGCCATGCTGTTACGGATGCGCCTGATCAAGGGCTCCACGCGGGCGGTGCCCAGCAGCGAGTAGTCGACGTTGTAGAGGTTGGCCGGACGGAGGTCACGGTAGCCCTTGTGCCAGGCCTCCTCGTAGGTGTCGAGGAACACGATGAACTCGAGCTCCGTGCCCGCGTTGGCGCTCCACCCGCGCTCGGCGAGGCGTCCAAGCTGGCGGCGCAGGATCTGGCGCGGCGAAGGCGCCACTTCGGACCCGTCCAGCCAGGCCACGTCGGCCAGGCACATCACCGTGCCCTCCTGCCAGGGGACTGCGCGGAGCGTGTCGATGTCGGGCACCAGCAGCATGTCCCCGTAGCCTCGCTCCCATGACGACATCGCATAGCCGTCCACGGTGCGCATGTCCACGTCGACGGCGAGCAGGTAGTTGCAACCCTCGGCGCCGTGCTCGGCGACCTCGTTCAGGAAGTGCGTCGCTGTGAGGCGCTTGCCCTGCAGCCGGCCCTGCATGTCGGTCATGGCCAGCAGCACAGTGTCCACCTCGCCACGGGAGACAGCCTGAGTGAGCTCGTCTAGTTGCACGGGGGTTGAAGGTACTGCACACAGACACCCGCGGCGCGACACCGAGCTGGATAATGCACAGGATGGCGCAGGAGCCCACCGAGCACGAGCACGAGCGACTGGTCGAGCAGCTGCGCCACGCGCTCAGGGGAAGCGAACGGCGCTTCGAGGCGATCGTAGGCTCGCTTGGCGACCCCGTGACGATTCGCGATCGCGACGAACGGATCGCCTACGCCAACAGCGCCGCCCTGGAGTACCTCGGCTTCGACACGTGGGAGCAGTTGCGCGACACCCCGCCAGCGTCGATCATGCAGGACTACATCGTGAGCGGGGACGCGGGCCAGCAGATATCGATGCGGGACATCCCCTCGGTGCGGATCCTGCACGGCGAGCAGCCCGATCCGCTGCTCATCAAGACTGTTCACCGTCACAGTGGGCAGCGGCGCTGGAACCTGCTCAAGGCGGCTCCCGTGCTCGACGACGAGGGCGCGGTCGAGGCCACGATCATGATCATCGAGGACGTCACCGAGCAGCGACGCTCGGAGTTGCAGAACGCCTTCCTCGCGGAGGTCAGCGCAGCGCTCGCCTCCTCGCTCGACTACGAGCAGACGCTGCGTAACGTCGCCGCACTGGCTGTGCCCGACGTCGCGGACTGGTGCGCTGTGGACCTCTTCGACAAGTTCGGCGGACGTCAGACGGTGGCCGTCGTCCATGTCGATCCACGACGGCTCAGCCTGGCCGAAGAACTGCGCCAATACGTGCCCGACGAGCTGGATCCCGAGCAGGGACTCGGACTGGTCAGGCGCACGGGCGAGGCGCTGCTCTATCCCGAGATCGCCGACGAGCTGCTCGCCGGCGCAGCCGTGGACGAGAGACACCTGGAGCTGCTGCGCGCGGTGGGGTTCCGCTCCGCGCTGATCGTTCCGATGAAGCTCGGCAGCAGGGTCCTCGGCGCGCTCACGCTCGTCAGCGCAGAGTCTGCGCGCGTGCTCGATCGCCAGGACGTGGAGCTGGCCGAGCAGATGGCCACCCGAGCGGCGGTGGCGATCGAGAACTCGAGGCTCTACAGCGAGCGATCTGAGATCGCCGGCACGCTGCAGCAGAGCCTGCTGCCCGAGCGGCTGCCCGAGGTCCCGGGGTACGAGCTCGCCTCGATCTACACGCCGGCGCTCGAGGCGAGCATGGTGGGCGGCGACTTCTACGACATCTGGCCCGTCGGCGAAGACTGGCTGATGATCATCGGCGACGTCACCGGCAAGGGCATCGAGGCCGCGGCCCTGACTGCTCTGGTCAGGCACACCGTGCGCAGCGCCTCAGAGTTCGAACCGAGCCCCGCCGGCCTGCTGGCCTTCATCGACGCCACGCTCAAGAAGCGCGCGACGCTGTCGGTGTGCACCGCGCTGTGCCTGCGTCTGCGGGGCGAACATGCGTGGATCGCCGATGGCGGGCATCCGCTGCCATTGCGCATCTCCGGGGACGGGGTGCAGGAGCTCGGTGTGCACGGGCCGCTGCTCGGTGCCTTCGCCGATGTGGCTTGGCGCGAGCACGAGGTGCAGCTGCCCGAGGGCACAACGCTTTTGGCCTATACGGACGGCGTCACCGACGCGCGCGGCGAGGGAGGTGAGCGTTTCGGAATGGAGCGCTTGCGCGCTACGCTCGCCCCCATGTGCACTGCCAGCGCTGCAGAGTTGATCGCGGGCCTCGCCAATGGGCTCGCCGACTTCCAGGCAGGAGAGCTCAGCGATGACACCGCCGCGATCGCGCTGCGCCGACGATGATGGCCAGGGCGCGGAGATTCGAGGTTAGGGACCGCACGGATGGGGCAACCCACAGGTTGGCGGTCGAAGGCGAGCTCGACCTTGCCACTGTCCCGGTGCTCGCTAACAGCGTTGCCGATCGGCTTGGGACGAGCCCCACGAACCTGACTCTGGATCTGAGTGAAGTGACCTTCATGGACTCCTCGGGGCTGCGCCTGCTGATCGAGCTGAGCGAGCGCGCTCGCCAGGAGCACTGGGAGCTGACGCTGCTGCCGTCTCGCCACGAGGGGGCCAACGCGGTGCTCCGGATGACCGGGGCAGACACAGCGCTGCCGTTCGGGACCCCTCCGCTGTCGTGACGATGGGATCCGGAGAGCCGCTGCCTCAGGAGGAGCCCCCGATCCTGCGCATGACGCTCGAGCGCGACCCCAAGGCGCCCTCGCGCGCGCGCTCGGCCGTGACCGGGTTCTCCAAGGAGCGCAATCTGAGCGCCAAAAGCCTCTCCACGCTCGAACTGCTCGTCTCTGAGCTCGTCACCAACGCCGTGATCCACTCCGACGCGCCGCCCACCAGCGGCATCCATCTGTGTGCCCGACTGCTCGGGCCCGACGCTGTACGCGTCGAGGTCACCGATCAGGGCAGCGGCTTCGAGGCCGCCCCTCGCGATCCCGAGCGTGTGGAGGGCGGCTACGGCCTCTACCTGGTCGAGACGCAGGCGAGCAAGTGGGGGATCGACCGCCGCTCAGGTACGTGTGTGTGGTTCGAGCTCGTCGAGGGAGACGGCAAGCCGGCGCCCTGAGATCATATGCGTCCGTGATAACGTACAAATGTATGCGGATCTCCCCGTACCGTGACGGAAGCACCTACGACCGGATCTCAGCGCCGCTCGAGCTGATCGGCCGCGAGGTGCTGCAGCGCCTCGAGCTGTCTGGCAACGAGACCGTGCTAGAGCGTCGATGCAGTGCTCTCGACAGCGACCTTCCACTGGATCGACGACCACGCGCTCTTGTTCGATCGCCTTCGATCTGTCCTTCACCCCGGTGGCAGGCTCGTGGCGCAGTGCGGCGGAGTCGGCAACTGCGTCGAGCTGCAAAAGCGCGATCGACGACGTGGCGGGCCGTCCGCCATTTGCAGCGCATCTCGCCGGCTGGCCCGGCCCATGGAACTTCCCCACGCCCCGGCAGACAGCCGAGCGCCTGCGAGATGCCGGCTTCACCGACGTCTCGGCCTGGCTCATACAGCGCCCGGCTCCATACGAGGAGCTGGGCGAGTGGCTGCGCGCCAACGCACTGAGCGCTCATCTCGAGCGGCTACCCGAAGACCTGCGCGAGGATTTCCTGGCCGCGATCGAGGAGCAGCTCGGCGAGGAGCCCGAGATCACGTATGTGCGTCTGAACATGGACGCGACAGCTGCGCCCATCGCCTCGATCGCCTGACCCGACCGGTTCACAGGACCCAGGCGCGCTCCTGAGGGCGCCACCGACCCAGTCCTACTACCCGGCCTGAGGCTCTCAGGAAGCTCTCAGGCCGGGCACACGGACGCCTCAGCGTGCAGAGGGACACTGATCTCAGCTCGAAAAACAAGACCTCAAGGAGAACGCAATGATCCTCTCGCTCGCCATCATCATCAACGTCACCCTCGCAGCCGCCCTGATCGCCGGCCTCGCGTATGCGATGTCCCGCACAACGCTCCTCACCCCGCATGCAGCCGCCTACGAGCGCGCCGAGCAGCGGTTGGCACGCTCCATCCGTCCCGCGCGCACACGCCGCCAGAGCACGCGCGTGGCACTGGCGAGCACTCGGTCCTAGCGCTGCCCTCGAGCGCATGACGCGAGCGATCGAAGGGGCGTCGGCGAGATCCGGCGCCCCTTCTGCGTTGGCTAAGCGCTCAGCGCGGCTGCCATCTCGTCGAAGGCCTGCACGTATGCGTCGACGGCTTCGTCGCTGTGCAGGACCGACAGAGTCCACTCCTCCTCGCGGCCGGGCGTCATGTAGATGCCCCTGTTCATGTTCCACAGCCAGGCGAGATCGGTCACTGCGACGTCCTGTGAGGCCTTGAACGATTCGTAGTCGACGATCGGCACGGGCGAGAAGGTGACACAGCCCTTGGAGCCGATCCCAACGGCGTAGCCGGGCAGCTGGTGGCGCTCGATCACCGCTTCACAGCCGGTGAGGATGCGCGCGTTGAGCGAGTCGAGGTGTCGGTAGGCGTCGGGTGTGAGCACCCGCTCGAGGCTGGCCCGCGAGGCGGCCATGCTCAGCGGGTTGCCGTTGTAGGTGCCCACCTGGTAGACGGTCCCGTGCTCGACCACGCTCATCACGCGCTCGCTGCCGCCGATCGCCCCCGAAGGCAGCCCGCCGCCGAGCGTCTTTGCGAGGGTGACCATGTCGGGCTGTACGCCGAAGCGCTCCGTCGCGCCACCGGCCGCGATCGCGAGGCCGGTCTTGACCTCGTCGAAGATCAGGACGATGTCGTGACGGGAGGTGATCTCGCGAACCTGCTCGAGGTAGCCGGGCTGCGGCAGGACCACGCCGAGGTTCATCATCGCCGCCTCCATGATCACGCAGGCCGGCTTTCGATCTTCGGCTGCAAGGCGTTCGATGCGCCGCACCATCGCGTCGGCGTCGTTGAAGGGCACGGCGATAGTGAGGTCGCTCACCGCCTTGGGGATGCCGGCCCCGTAGGGGAGCGACGCGAGGTTCTCGCGGTCGCCGATCTCGTCATAGGGCACGCCGATCGACACCATCACAGCGTCGTGATGGCCGTGGTAGGAGCCAAAGATCTTCATGATCGTCTCGCGCCCCGTGAGCCCGCGTGCTATCCGGATCGCGTCCATGGTCGCCTCAGAGCCCGAGTTGACGAATCGCCAGCGGGGTAGGTCGAAGCGCTGCGCGAGGTTCTCGGCGACCACGATGGTGTCCTCGGTGACGGCCGCGAAGTGGGTACCGAGCTCGGCGCGCTCGCGCACGGCCTCCACGATTGCGGGGTGGGCGTGGCCCTGGACCATCGAGCCGAAGCCGTTGTGGAAGTCCCAGTAGCGGTTGCCGTCGACATCGGTGACCGACGCGCCCGCACCGGACTCCAGGTAGATCGGCCAGGGATCGCGAAGCTGGTAGGAGGAGGCCACGCCGCCGCTCAAGGAGTTTCGCGCGCGTTTGTACATTGCGGCCGAGCGGGCCGTACGCTCGTTCAACTTCGCGAGCTCCTGTTGGGTGAGCTGCTCGACCCGCTCGTGGTCGATCTGGATGGGTGAGGTGACGGACATCGAAGTCTCCTTCCGCGGCTGATCGACAGGGTGCCGTCGGCTGTGGATCAGCTTAGAAGGGCACGCGCACTCACTGCGCCCGCACGATCAGCGATCTAGCAAGGGCTCGAGACGGCGAGGAGCGTGCTCGGGCGTCCGGCGGCGTGGATGAACGCCTCCATCGCCTCGGGGTCGAGTGGGCGCGAGAACAGGAACCCCTGCCCCTGCTCGCAGTGCTCGCGCTGCAGCGTCTCGAGTTGGGCGCAGTCCTCGATGCCCTCTGCGAGCGTCCTGATGCCCAGCGTTGCGCCGAGCTGCACCAGGGTCCGCATCAACGCTCGCGACTGCTCCGAGGTGGTGATGTCACGGATGAAAGAGCGATCGATCTTGAGCGTGTCGGCGGGAAATCGGCAGAGGTGGGACAGCGAGCTGTAGCCGGTGCCGAAGTCATCGATGGAGATACGCACGCCCAGTCGCTTCAGCGCGCGCAGGCGCTCGGCACTTGCCTCGACATCGCGCATGATCACCGTCTCGGTCACCTCGAGCGTTAGCAGTCTCGCGTCGAGCCTGCTGATGCGAAGCGCGTCGCGCACGTCGTCGATCAGCTCATCGGAGTCGAGCTGGCGGCCTGAGACGTTGACCGCGATCTCGAGCTCATGGCCGTGTGTCTGCCAGCTCGCACCCTGACGGCAGGCCTCGAGCAGGACCCAGCGCCCGATCGGTCCGATGAGCCCGTTCTCCTCAGCGAGTGGGATGAAGCTGCCGGGCGAGAGGCGACCACGGTGCGGGTGTTGCCAGCGGATCAGCGCCTCGGCGCCGATCATCGCTTCGGAGCGCAGGTCGACGATCGGTTGATACTCCAGCAGCAGCTCGCCGTGCGGGAGTGCTTCGGCCAGGTCCATTTCCATGGTCAACCGATCCTGGGCCACGGTCTGCATGCTCGACTCGAACAGCACCTGGCGGTTGCGCCCAGCGGCCTTCGCCTCGTACATGGCCAGGTCCGCGTCACGAACCAGCTCCTCAGCGCTGTCGCGCACGCCGCATGCCACTCCGATGCTCGCGCTGAGCGTCAGTTCCCGTCCAACGTCCGAGGCGACCCGGTACGGCCTGCGCAGGATCGCCAGCAGTCGTTCGGCGATGAGCTCGGGCCCGGCGTCCAGCGTTGCGCCCTCGACCAGGACCAGGAACTCGTCTCCGCTCAGCCGCGCAGCTGTGTCGCCACGGCGTACCACATCCCGGAGCCGGTCTGCCACGCATCGCAGGAGCTCATCGCCGGCGGCGTGGCCGAACGTGTCGTTGATGTGCTTGAAGCCGTCGAGGTCGACGAACAGCGCGGCGATGGGCAACGCGTGACGGCGAGCCCGCGCGAGCATCTGCTCGGCCCGATCCATTGCCAGCACCCGGTTCGGCAGGTCCGTGAGGGGGTCGTGCAGTGCCTGATGACGCAGCTCGGTGGTCTTCTCGTGAACCATCGCGAGCGCCCGCTGGCGCGAGCGCCCGAGGACCAGCACGAATGAGGACAGCAGCAGGCTGAAGATCGTCCCGCCGAGGAGCAGCAGCGCGGTCTGGGCCTCGACGGCGAGACCTCCGGTGGGAGGCGCGCCCTTGACTTTCACCGTCCACGGTCCGTCGATTGCGAAGGAGCTGTTGAAGGTGTGCAGACCTGAGGAACGCGCCTGGCCGGTCCTCGCGACCAGTTCACGTGGCATGCCGGGATTGCTGTGATCGAGAGTCACCGCAAGGCCGCTGTGCTCATCCAGGGCGGTCTTGATCACGGTGGCGATGTCGAACGAGCTCACGACCCAGCCAACCAACGCCGCACGCCGCTGAGCGACGCTCGCCACGGGCGCTCCCCGGCGGTAGAAGGCGGCCTCGAAGAAGGTGGTGTGAACGCCCTGGGCGGTGACGGGGAAGAGGAGGATCTGCCCGCTGTCGGTCGCCGCCTCCTGTAGCGGCGCCTGGGTCTGTCCGACGACCGAGCGTGGCGAGCACCAATCGGCCTGCAGGGCTTCGGCGGCGGGCGCATAGAGGCGTCCGAGCACCGACTCGTTGGTGGAGGCCAGGCAGTAGCGGAGCCGTCCCGATCTGGCAACGGGGATTATCCGATCGCCCACCAGCTTGCGGAAGGTCGGGTCGGCGTTTCGCTGTGCCAGGAACTTGGACAGCGCAGCCGCTGGCACCGAACGGACGATGGTGGTGCCAAGGCTTCCCGTCTGGCGCCGGCGTCCTTCGAGCGCCGAGTACCACTGCGTGAAGGCTGTCTGGGTCAGGTTGGGCTGGATCGTGGAGACGGCGCGCAGCGTTCCCACGAAATCCGCGTCGCGGCGCAGCAGCGTCGCCACGGTCGTGCTCACGTCTGAGGCGGTGGCGTTGAAGCTCTGGCGTTCGTGTGCACGTAGGCTCGAGTGCCACAGCAGCGTTCCGGCCAGCGAGACGGTGAGACCGGCGAGGAAGATGGCGAGTGCTACTGCGCTCCAGCGGCGTGCATCGCCGAGCCGGGGTGTTGTGTCGGATGGCGGAGTAGCTCGCGAGTGCTCGGAGGGGACTGGCATCTCCATCGGCATCGACTTGACGAAGGGCTCAGAGCGACCGGCCTATTCCACATGCTGAAACGTAGTTTCCGCAGATGCGATCGAGCTGGATGCGTGAGCGGTGGGAGGCGTAGCCGTCCCTTTAGGGACTTATTGCGGCTTTGGCGCACGGGCGCCCACGCCCATCTCGATCAGCGGCGAGCGCGCTGGATCGAGCCAGAGCAGCAGCTGGAGCAGCTCACGCACGGGCAGCGCGACGCAGCCGGCGGTCGGGCCTCCCACGCCGACATGGAGGAAGATCGCGCTACCGCGGCCGGGGACGTGGGCGCGGTTGTAGGCGATCACGGCGCCGAGGCGGACGTGGCGAGCGCCGCCGGCCATCGAATAGGCCGTGAGCGTCACGGTCGTCTTGCCAAAGGCGGAGGCGCTGACCACGATCACCTGGGTGGCGGGTGGTGAGACTGACTGCGACGGTGTGGTCGCGGCAAAGGCCGCGCTGCAGCTCGCGAGCGAGCTCAGCCCCACGACCAGCAGCGCACACAGGCGCACACAGGCGCAGTTGCATCCTCGGCTCAGTTGGTCCGGCGTAGGAGTGAGCGCAGGGTGGAGGCGTGCCGGTAGCCGACAAGTGGAGCGATCTGCTCGAAGCTCATACCTGTGGTCCGCCGGAGATGGTGGGCCCGCTCCACCCGCAGGCGCTGAACGAGGGAGTGGGGGGTGAGCCCAGTCCTGATTCGGGTCCTGCGCTCGAGCGTTCGCCTGGTGGTCCCGATCGCCTGTGCGGCTGCCGTGACGCTCAGGTCTTCCTGGTCGAGGTTGTCCCGTACCCAATCCTCGAAGTCGGTCACGAGCGTGTCCGCATCTGCCAGGTGGCCGATTGCGGCCTCGACGCTCAGCGTGGGACGCTTGTCCACGAGCATGAAGCGGGCAACCGTGTCGGCTAGGCGCGGGCTTGCGCGCGAGACGATGCTCATGGCGAGATCGATGTGGGCGAGGGCTGCTCCCGCAGTGGTGATCCTGTCGCTGTGGATCACCATGCGCGACATGTCGAGATCGACACGGGGGTAGCGTCTGCGGAACTCTCCCGCCAGCCACCATGTGGTCGTGGCCGTGCGCCCGTCGAGCAGGCCGGCCTCAGCGAGCACGAACGTACCGGTGCAGGCGGCAGCCAACCTCAGATCGTGGTCCAGCTCGGTGAGCCGGCCGCGCAACTCGCGGACGGGTCGACTGGCGAGCGCGTCCAGTAGGGCGGGCGCCTGGCCCACGCCGAGGCCGGGAATGCTCAGGACGTCGAGACCCTCGAACGCGGATTGGTCCTGTACACGCGCGTCGACGACGAGCGACAGGCCCGAGGCCGTGGCGGTGCGCGAGGAGCTACCGATGATGAAGACCTCGATCGGCTCGATCGCCGCGTCGATCTGTGGTCGCAGCTCCTCGGCCGCCCGCAGCACGTCGAGCAGCACGGCCAAGCCCGAATCGAAGCATCTGGGAAGCGCTGCGATTCCAACACGCATTGTCGCTAACCATATCCGAGGGGTCGCATTTCGTATCGAGATGCCGCTTAGGGTTGCTGGTCTGAAAGCTACCCAATGGGGGACAGAGTGAAGATCGAGATGCTGAACGTGGGCTGGTTCACCGCTCCAGTTGGAGTGCTGCGGGCGGGGGAGCCCATGGATAGGCCGATCCGCTTCCCGGTCCCCGCATATGTGATCGAGACGGAGACGGAGCGGATCTTGATCGACACGGGTCTGGATCCCGCCGCAATCGCTGATCCCGCCTCCTACTACGAGCGGCCGGACATCTTTGCCGTGTTCACACTCGAGCAGGAGCAGAGCGTCGTCGAGCAGATCGATGTGCGCACGCTGACCAAAGTGGTGCTGACACACCTCCACTGGGATCACGTCGGCGCGCTAGGGCTGATCCCGACGTCAGTGCCCGTGGTCGTGCAGCGGACCGAATGGCAGGCCGGTCACGATGACGCGGCCGTGGCGCGCAACGGGTTTCTGGCACGCAACTACGCAGGCAGCGACCGCGAGGTGCTGCTCGTGGAGGGCGACCACGACCTGCTGGGCGATGGAAGCATCGAGCTGTTGCTCACCCCGGGGCATACACCCGGGCACCAGTCGATCCGCGTGGGCAAGCTCGTGCTTGGGGCCGACGTGGTCCACTTCGCAAGCGGTCTGGATGACCATCGCTTCCCGGTCTTCGGCGACGACCGTGAGCTGCAAGAACGCTCGGCCAACCGACTGCGGGCGATGCGCGACGAGGGCTTCACGGTGATCCCCGGCCACGATCCAGGCGTGCTGCGGGCCGGGCCGCTGTCGGTGTGATCGGCCGAGCGACCGACTCCCGCTTATGACGTGAGTGTCACAACTGTGAGCGTTGCGGACTGGCGCACGCGAAAGCCAAGCTTTTCGTAGAGCCGGATTGCTCCCGTGTTGGTGCTCAGGACGTGCAGGAACACCCGCTGTGAGCGGCGCTGGATGCCGGCGGCCAGGGCTTCGATGAGCTGGGAGGCCATGCCTCCTCCGCGATAGTCGGATCGCGTGCAAACGGCGCTGATCTCGATCCACCCGTCCAGATGAAACCGCTCGCCGGCCATTGCAACGAGCGCCCCGTCGCGGCGAATACCAAGGTAGGCGCCGAGCTCGATCGTCCTGTCCAAAAACGGGCCCGGTTCGGTCTTGGCCACGAGCTCGAGCATCTCGGGAACATCGGCCGCGCTCAGAGGGATCGCCTCGGCGCAGTCGGAAGCGCTCACACGCTCGCCGACCATCTGCACGAGGTCGAATGTTCTGAGCGCCTGCCAACGGTCGGGTAGCTCGGCGTCGCTGTAGCGGACGGCAACGTAGCCTCCTGGGCCCACCAGAGCGGCTGCGTCCTCCCAGTCCTGCGCCGACGGTAGGGAGGGTAGGCCGAGGAAGGGCGCGACCTCAGGGTCGTATCGACGCACGCGTCCGCGCACCTGGGCGAACCGTGAATGGGCGCCGCACAGTGACTCGTACGCCGGGTTGTCGAGCTGGTCTTCGTCGGGCTGGGAGCGCATCGAGCGTGAAGTATCACGTGGTGGTCCGATGCCTGGCCCGTTGGCGCAGCCTAGGTGGAGGAGCGCGCCTGGGGCCATGGTCTGCGATGAGCAGGCAGCTCGATGCCAAGGACGAGATCGTCGAGCGAGGCCCCGAGGCCGTGAGCCAGGGCCATGAGGGTGGTGAGGTAGGGCTCGACCTTCCCCTGCTCGATTTTGCCGATCTCGGTTCTGTGCAGGCCCGTGAGCACGGCCAACCGTTCCTGGGAGACCGCCGGCTCCCTGGCTTCTCGCAGGCGACGGACGTTGGCCCCGAAGCTGGCGAGGATCTGAGTGCGCTCAGCTTGGTAGTCGGCGGTTTTGCTCATTGTCGAACTCTTACGTCTGGCAGACACGGTTCGCCACAGATGTCCAACAGGCACTCAGCCAAGCGGCGGTTAGCCATATGCCAGTTAGCTCAATGGCAGATGACTAACTGCATATGGCTTTTCGCCTAGGATCAGGGCGTGATGAACGCCCACGCTGACCTCCCTGGATACGAGCTCGTGAGCGTGGGTCTCAGCGACCTCTCGGCGGGGAGGGAGAGCGAGTCGGCGTTGTTGGTGGCAATGGCCGCGCCGCGACTACGGGCGATCGGGATCGACGTCCCGCGGGGTGGGGAGGAGCAGCCATCCCATCGCCTCTATGAACTGCTCACCGAGTCCGATGGGGGAGCTCACAGTCGCTACAACGCGCTGGTCGCTCGTATGGTGAGCTTTGCGCGGGCGGCCGAGCATGCGTCCTCCAGTTGACGAGGCTCGGCTGCGAGAGCTGGCTCGCCGGCTCGGTCGGGTGGCAAGTGTGCCGACGAGGATCTACTTGACGGGAGGCGCCACGGCTGTGCTGGAAGGCTGGCGAGGCTCCACCGTCGATGTCGATCTGAGGCTCGAACCGGACATCGACTCGTTGCTTCGCGAGCTCCCCGCCTTGAAGGATGGTCTCGGCGTGAACATCGAGCTGGCCTCGCCGCCGGACTTCATCCCCGAGCTACCGGGCTGGCGGGATCGGAGCCCGTTCGTCTTTCGGGAGGGCAATGTCGATATCCATCACTTCGACTTCTACTCGCAGGCGTTGTCCAAGATCGAGCGCGGGTTCAGCAAGGATCTGGAGGATGTCCAGCACATGCTGGAGTCTGGGCTCGTTGAGCCGGAAAGGCTGCAGCAGCTCTACGATGCGATCGAGCCGGAGCTCTACCGTTACCCGGCGATCGATCCGGCGGCGTTTCGGCGGAAGGTCTCGGCAGCAGTTAGCTGAGCCCGAGACCACGAAGCCATGGGCAAGCACCGACACTACAGCGAGCAGGAATTTGAGGCACTCGTTGGCTCAGCGCTCGACGAGCTCCCGACGGAGTTCCAAAGAGCACTGGAGCATGTGGCGGTCGTCGTTTCCGATCGCGGCGATGAGAACCACGCGTACGGCATGTATGTTGGCTCGAGGCTGGGTGGCACCGCGTACTTCGGGGGCGGCGGCATGCCAGACGAGATCCTGATCTTTCGCGACACGCTGGTGCGTGACTTTGGGGATGATCCAAACCGTCTCCGGGCACACGTAGTCCAGACGGTGCGTCACGAGGTTGGTCACCATCTCGGCTTCAATGAGGAGGGCGTACGCAAACTCGGGCTCTGATGCGTTCGCGCCCGGGCGGGCACTGTATCCTCGGCAAGGTGCCAGCTATGAGTGAGCAGACACAAGACGCCGGACTGATCGTCAATGCATGGAGCGTTCAGGACGGTCTGCAAGACCAGTTCGTAGCTGACCTCACGGACCTCCTCGAGCACGTCCGCAGTGTGACTGGGTTTGTGCACGGGCAGATCCTGCAGGGCTCCAATAAGACGCGCTACATATCGGTCGTCGTGATGCGTTCCACTCTGGAGCGGGATCGTGCGCTCGAGGACCCCGAGACCCGGCGACGGCTACGCGAGCTGAGGCGCATCGCTCGCGCTGACGTCCACGACTACGTGCCACTTCGCCAATTCGCTCCCGTCGGCGATACCAGCACTTAGAACCTCTTTCAAAATGATCGGCACGCCCGGATGCGCCCCTGTACGCGGCGCTGGATCGCCACGTGCCGTCTTGCCCGTGCCACCAGCACGGGCTTCACCGGCCCGCGACGCCCCAGCTTGGTCCATGAACGCCCCGACCGCCCCCTCATTTTGAAAGAGGTTCTTAGCGGGTCGACCGAAAAGGGGACCCAGACGGCCGTGCTATCGGCGACCTGTCAGCGGAGCTAGCCGGGCAAGTCGCCAACCGGCGTCTGCACACCTAAGCATCATCTTGATGCAGCCGCATCCAGATGCTAAGGTGCGGTGATGATGTCTAAGGTCCGTACGACGCTCACAATCGACGAGTCGGTCATGAAGGCAGTGAAGATGCGCGCGGCCCGCACGGGCCGCGGCGACAGCCAGGTGATCGAGGATTCACTGCGTCGCGATCTGGGGCTCGATCTACTCGAGCGCCTCTGGAAGCGCAATAACCTCTCCGAGCGCGACGCTACAGTGCTTGCTGTTGAGGCGCAGCACCAGACACGAAGTCGCCGCCGCTGACGAGTGAGGGCGGTCCTAGACCCAAACGTGGTCATATCCGGCGCGATCTCGCCACGGGGCGCCCCCGCCGATGTCCTGCGATCGCTCGCCGGGGGCGAGTTTGAGTTCATCGCTTCCCGGGCGCTGTTGGACGAGCTCGAGCGAGCGCTCGCCTATCCGAAGCTGCGTCCTTATCTCAGCGAGTCAGATGCAGCTGACCTGTTGCGGTGGGTCGCCGACAGTGCCAGCGTTGTCGTCGATCCGAATACCGACCCGCCGGTGCACTCGCGTGACCCGAACGATGACTATCTGGTCAGCCTCGCGTCGGCGCATAGCGTGGCTCTGGTATCGGGCGACAAAGACCTTCTCGCCCTTAAGGGGAAGATTCCAGTGTTCTCGACGCGAGCCTTCCTAGAGCTGCTCGCCGGCGCCTGACGCGCGCCGCTGGCCCGTGGTTTGGTTCTCCCATAGCTCGTGCTTGGCGGCTTGGCGAGCAAGCCGACAGCCATGATCTGCAAGATGTCGTTCGAGCGCTCGCTTCTACACGCAGCGATCTCGACGGCCTCCACAACTGCCCACCCAGTCGCTGGTATCGACTCGCCGCGGGCACGACGCTCCCCGAGAACAAGCTCGATCGCGTCGCGGACCATCGCCCGGGCATCATCTAGTCCCTCACCCTGCGTCTGGACCTCGGGCAGCTCGGGTACGTGGGCATAGGCCCCCCCTCGCCAGCATCCTCATACACGACGTTGAAGGTAACCCGTCGGCGTCTGTGATGGCGGTACTTCAGTCTGTGCCGAGAGGGTCGCTGGATTCCTAGCGCGGATCGTTGCCGTAGACGGTTGAGCGATGGCGGATGGTTGCGACGCGAACCGTCTTGTCGCTGTTTGAGAGCTGGTAAATGATCCTGTAGGCGCCGACTCTCAGTGAGTACAGGCCGCGAAGTCTGCCACGCAGCGGATAGCCGGCGTGGGGTTCGCGTTGAAGCAGCGCAAGGGCTTCCTCGGCAGCGGCTATCAAGGGCCATTCAAGCTCAAGCAACTCTGCACGGGCTCGCCGTGCGAGTACGAGTCGCGCCACCGGTTATCTCGCAGCTCGTTTCTCTGCCAACTCACGGCGTAGGTCGCTGAGCTCGATTGTGTCGCCGCGTGCGAGATCATCGAGACCTGTCTTTAGGGCCTCCAGCGTTGCTGCATCAGAGAGGATCTCGGCGGTCTCCTCGAGCGCTTGGTACTCGTCGATCGGTACGAGTGCCGCCGCCGGGCGCCCGTTGCGTGTCACGACCACGTGGTCGCGACGATCGGCTACATCGCTGAGCAGCTCAGCCAGGTTGCTCCGAAACTCTCGTACTGGGACCGTCTTCGTCACGAGAGCAAAGTGTACCAAATCGCGTACACTACAGTGGATTGACGTCAGGATGTCCGTAGGTGGCCAGCCAATGCACTTGGTAGGACAGCTAATCAGCGATCCGGCAATCTGGTTGTCCTGCTCCACGCCTTCGAGAAGAACACAGGCGCTGTGCCGGCGCGTGACTGTGAGACGGCCCGGAAGCGCATGGCCGACTTTCGGGCGAGGATGGACGCGGAGCGCCATCATCCTCCGCGAGCGGCTGGCCGGGATGCTCCGCCGAAGTCGCGGCGAGGCTAACCGACTTATCATTCGTGGTAAGGTATGGCTCGTGAGCAACGCCGTCCAAAGCCCTATCGGTCGTCCCGTTGTCGAGGCAGCGGGTGGCCGTGGCGATCGCAGCGAGGCGTACCGTGACGCTCGTGCTGAATACGCGCGCATTCGCGCTTTGCGCGAGGTCAGCCCGATCGCTGCGCATCTGCGTGAACGGCGGTTTGAGCTGGGGCTGACTCAGGAGGAGGTCGCCAAGGCTGCGGGGACCTCGCACAGCGCGGTGTCGCGGCTCGAGAAGGGCACGCATATCCCGCAGCTGCCCACCTTGCAGCGGATCGCCGCTGTGCTGGACGAGGAGCTGCTCGTCTGTTTTCAGCGCACGGTGGATGGTGAGGTCGAGCGGGAGTTCGCCGCCGTAGCCTGATCCCCCCGATCGGGGGACGTCGAACGGGGCAATGCGGACGCGGGTACAACGTCGGAACCACGATTCTCTCCTTGAGGATCTTATGGAACCCGTGGCTCGGCAAGCCCGGAAGCGTGCTCTGGCTGCGATCCGACGGGCGAAGACTTAGCCGAGGACGCTAATCGCTGGCAGCGGCACTGTCCGGGCTCTTCGGGAAGTCGCCTTCGAGGACCGCCAAGAGGCGGCGTAGCCATTCTTCGGTGCCGAGCTCGTCGATGAGCCGTTGGTTCGTCTCGATCCAGCGCTGTCTAGGTACGATGGCCTCATGCTCGCCGACTAGATCCGGGCTGATCGAGATGGCATAGAACGGGTTGATCAGCATGCCCGAGGCGTCGTATTTGTTCCACACGGAGGCTTCCTCACTTAGCAAGTGAGATTATAGGCCACGATTTCCGAAACGTCGAGGATTCCGAAACAGACCTAGATCGACTCAAGCTCCTCGCGCAGAGCCGAAAGAGCGGCGACGGTCTGGCTCTGTATATGAGCCCACGCTGCTCCCCAGTCGTACACGGGTAGCGATATACCGAGCCGCTCCATGCCTCGGGCGCCCCTCGCGTCCGTGCCGGCGTGCTGCCGCCACACGCGCAAGTCAAACACTGCGCGTAGGTCATCGATCGCGTCGGCTGCTCGTGAGCCGTTGGGGCCGAGCTTCTCGACTACGTATTGGCGTAGGTCGATGAGCTTGCTCTCGTCGCGATCGGGGAGGCTGATGGAGCCAAGAATCGTGCATAGGGCGCTGATGCGCGACTCGAATTCGTCTGCGGTCGCGCAATCGAGTGCCATCCTCACGGCGGACTCTGCGCGACTGATATGGATTAGCGGAGCGCCGGCGTGTTTGTTCCAGACGAGGTTGAGGTAGTCGATCGCCTCGGGGAGCGAGAGCGACGAAGGGTGGAGCGGTTCGGGCTCGGGCTGGGACGGCGTGTAGACGTCGACAACTCGTTCAACGTACCCTTGCAGCGTCTCGATGTCGCTATAGCTGCGGAGAAACGGACTGAGTTTCCACTCGTTTTCTGACGCCACGGAGTGCCAGGTGGCAGGCTCATGCCTTAGCAGCTCGCGGATGTCATCGAATGCGCGCGGGCCTATATCTAGCCGCTGATCCAGGCGTTTTAGAAGAAGCTTCGCTGTCTCGGTAGGTAGTGTGACGGGGAGCACCTGCGCTGGTGAGGGTTCAAATGCGAGCTCGGCGACGACCATCAGCTTGAGCATGTGCAGGAACAGGCCGACCAGCTCGGCAGCACCCTCGACATGGCTCATGCCTGCAACCGTCACTCCGATAAGGCTCTCGTCGCGGAGTGGGTACTCGCTCCATACCCAACTGTAATCGCCGCCGGGCCCACGCAGCACCGGATAGGTGGAAAGCACCTCGCGCGCACTCAGTCTGTATTGCCGATAGAGCATTCGCTCGACGTACTGGAAGTTCGGCCAGAGTCGCCGCTTGTCCGCGGGCTCCACCCCAAGCGTGTAGTTCGGCGGATTCAACTTCCGCCTCCCCTCGAGGATCGTCGTTAGGAGCTGGGCCTGTTCGGGCGTGTGCTCAGCAAGCAGGGGATGCATGGCGAAGCTAGCGTATGCCTAGCCGCGGATGCGCCCCAGCTGTGGATTGGATCATTCGCTCTGCCTACTCTGGCAGACGATGCAAACAGGCGGCAGCAAACATCGGTTCGATCCCGCCACCCACCACCATCTTGACGAAGGTCGAACCGGCCCAGTCCCCTCAGGGGCTGGGCCTTCGGCGTTCTTGGACGGTGGTGGTCACGTCTATCGGCTGATCGAGGCGCTCCTGGCTGCTGGGCTGTGAGAGCAGCCGGGGTTCGCATCCCGACTACTGGGGAGTTCGGGACGACCTGCGAAGCCCGCCGCGAACCTAGACGACCTGGTTGAGCTTCTCATGGAGCCAACTGGCCGGCAAGCCCGGGGACGGGCAGCACAGGCGATCCAGAAGGCCGCGTAAGACGGCTGCTCGCACCGCCATGTGCGCGCTGCCTTGCGACTACGAGGCTCGACCGACCATGCCCGCGGCGATCTGCTCGGGAGTCGGACCGCGACGATCGGTGCCGACCTTCTGATCGCCGTTGGCAGCCACGCTGAGCGTGATTGCGTGCTCGGGCTCCGCAACCGTGGGACGGAGCCCAGCTCGCACCCGATCGCGTGCCGCCTTGTCTGCCTTCACGGCTGCATCCTGCCGATCGCGCTGCGTGCGCTTGGCCTCGTCCGCCTTCATAGCGCGTTTGATGTCTCCTGGCGTGGCGAGCGACTCGATTTCGGCCGTGAGCATCTCGTGCTCGGCCTCATAAGCTGTCTTTCGCGCCTTGACCGGCCCGAGCGCAGGACCCTCAGCCGGTCGGCCAGCGTGGATGCCCGCACGGATAGGTTTCGGAGTAGATGCAGTCTGTGCCAGGGCGGCCTTTTGCCTGACATGGGCTAGCGCTGACCTCAACTCCTGGGGAACGAAACGGAACGGACGGCTCTCGGTGCGCTCTCCCATAAGCTCGAGAATCACGTTGTCGGTGGCAATCTGGTGGTCAAGGTGCCGCTGATGGAGGCGCTTGTTGGCGACCCACGCCCAGCGCAGCTCGGCGTCCTTGCGCTTTAGGAGGCGCGTGGCATTGATCGAGTAGAGCGCCAGCAGCGCGATTATCAGGACGCACGCCCCGGCTGCAAACGCCGGAAGCGCCACGATTGCCAGAGCGACGGCACCTACTGCCGGGACAAGCACCTTCAAGAGAGCGGCCGTGAGATATTGCTTCGCCCAATCTAGGATGCGCACCTTCAGGCGTGTGTATAGAGCGCGCGCCTCGTCCTCGGCGAGCTGTAGGGGGTCCATGTCGCCAGTCATTAAATAGGGCATATCACACGACGACGACGACGACGGCTCGGCGAGCGACTAAAGGCGCGCCGTACAAGCGGCCGTGAGCGACGCCTTTGTCGCCAATGCGCGGTCGGATGACGCTGATAGGATCGCCCGCACCGAGCAGCCGAGGAGAAGTCACAACTGATGCGTCGCCTACCAATAGCCGTCCTAGCGTTGTGTGTCGCGATGGTCACGACCGCTGGCTCAGCGTCGGCCGAAGGAACGACTACGATCGCAGGAGATCCGGCTATAGCAATCGGGCAGCAGGAGTTTGGCAATCTCTCTGTGACCGACCCCAACTGGTGGTCGCTCCCCCTCACCGCCGGCGATAGCGTCCAGATTCTCTGGGAAGCACAGAAATCCGGGGTCTATCTGAGGCTCTATCCGCCCGGCACGACCGACTTCAACTACGAACCGCATGGACCGCGGCTTGTAGACAGCCTTCTGGAAGAACAGCTAAAGCGAGAAGTGCTCTACGAAGCGACGCGCAGCGGACTCTTTGAGCTCGACGTGATCACGGCACAAAAAGAAGGTGGGCCCTTCAGCTTCACGATCAACGTCACGCACAAGATCGTCATCAGCGTGCCCTCCGCCCACACCCTCCATGCGAAGGGAGTCCTCGTTGTTCCAGTCCACAATCCCGAAGGCGGCCCCATCGACGACACCACCGTCCAGGTAGAACTGCAGATCAATGCACACGGGTCATGGCACACCGTCGGTACCGCGCACGTGGCCAACTCAGCCGCAACGATCCCATATGTAGTTCCTAGGCGATTCCGGCGTCTCCACGTCAGCCTCCGCGCAATCGCGCATGGAAGCGGATATGCCCTAGCGTCAAGCGGACACCGCCGCGTCAATACCTAGAGCCTCGCACGCTATCAACGAGCCCGTCGCACAATCGGCGTTGTCGATCCCGTGTTACGTGCTCGCGGAGACGCCTGCCAACGCCCGCGTGTACTCAAGGATCCGCTTGATCTCATCCGGCAACGCATCGACACCAGCTCGACGTACCGCCTCGGCGTACACCTCGGGGGACTTGCCCTTCCACCCCATCTCGGCGCTGACAGAGTCAAGCAAGGTGCGCAAGCCCTCGATGGCATCCTCGATCTCTCCGTGGAAGCAAGCCCAAGTCGGCTCCACCGTCGTTGGCGGGAAATCGGTCGCCGTTGCGCCGAGCGCCGCAAGGACGCGCTTGTTAGACCTGATCGCGGCCGTTCGGTCGGTCCGTGCACGGCCGCATGTCGAACAAGGAGTACCGTCGGCCGCATTGGCGTCGGTGTCAAACACACAGAAAGTCGGGATACCGAGAGCGCCCAGGATCGCGAGTGCCACTGGCTGGCTTCCCTTGCCACCCACATGAGCGATTACGACGCCGTCCGCCGAGAGGTCACCAAGACCGAGTACTCCAGCGGCAGCGTCAAACGCCGCAACGTCAGTGGGGCCCTCGACGAGTAGAACGCTCTTCGCAAAGAAAGCCTCCCGGAACTGCTCGCTCAGCGTCCTTGCGAGATAGGGTCGTGGATCGGCCTTGTCCGCATCGGACAGTTTGTCGGCCACAACAGATAGTTTCGCCGCCGTTACCGACACGCCCCGACTCGCTCCGTCGTTTGGCTCGCGCCGGAAAATTCGGACAGAATCGAACCTGTCTGGCGCCACAAAATACGGCGAGTGGGTCGCATACGCCACCTGAACCGAGCCGCGCCCTGCGATAGTTGAAAGCGTCTTGAAGAAGTGACGTGCGCGCGGCGGATGCTGGTAGAGCTCAGGCTCCTCAATCGCGAGGAACAGCGTCGGCCTTGTCGCGGACTCGCTGTCGGTCCCAGCGTTGGCGAGGTACTCCAGGATGCTGATGATGAAAGCACGCTGAAATCCGTGACCCTGGCGCCCGAGATCGGTCAGATCGTGCTCCTCACCGCCCCTCAAGTCCACGCGTGGCGCATCAATAGAAAAGCCCGTGGCGAGAGGCTCAAGTTTGATCTCTGCTGACGGTACGTACCGCTGCATCTGCTCGGACAGCTGCTCGCCGAGTTCCCTCAGAATTGGCCCGTGCGATGACTCAATCGCCTGCTCGTACTTGGTTCGGGCCTCGAGCTCTATCGCCTTGAGGCCCTCGTCGGCCGCGGCACGCTGGTCGGCAACTGCGGTGAGAAGGCGCGATAGGAGCGATCCGCGCTTCTCTACGGCCTCCCCCGGAGCATCGCTGACGGCTGGAACGAAAACGAACGGAAAGCGATCGGCCAATCGGGCCTGTCCCACAGACTTGTAGCCGAACAACTGACTCGCGTCCTCGTCTTCTACAGCCTCACAGAGATCTGGATGCTCCTGCTCGAATGTCAGCATCGCCTGATCGACCGCGGCGACATTCGTAGCATTCGGGAGACCCAGCTCCGTCTCGCCCTCCCGAAGAGCCTTGTACGTAGCCGTACGCTCCCTGCCGGTCGCTTCCCGCACTGGGCCAAAGTCAGGGAAGCGACGGCCCCGCCCGGTGAGCTTCTGATCTTCGCCCGGCTTCCACGTCCTTTGAAGCACCACCTGGTCTCCTGCGGCGTAAGGCCCGAGAGCGGCTCGGTCCGCATCGCTCAGGTCGTCGAAAATGCATTCAACGGTTATCGTCGAGTCGCCGCCGGCGTATACGTCCGCAGTCTCCAGCTCACGTCCTTCGAAGAAGAAAGCCAGCGCGTGCAGCAGAGAGGACTTTCCTGCGCTGTTCGGCCCTAGCAGAGCGGTGAGTTCGCCAAGATCAACGCTGACGTCAGCCAAGCACCGGTAGTTCTTGATGTTGACGGTTCGTAGCCTCATGTAGGTGCAAGTGGATACCGCATAGCTACAGTATCCTCCTGTAGCATCTCGCCGTCCAGGTACGCACGCAGGCGCCGCTTGTACCTGTCACCTGACAGCATCGCTGGCTGAATCCGCCTGACTGCGCTCGCCGCTCATCGCCGTATCGCGTGAAGGGCCCACGAATATTCCGGCTCACAGGTGGCCGCCCATAATTAGCTCCAATGCCGCCGGGACTCCTCCACGATCATTGGCGGCCACCACGAGCCCGGCCGCGTCACGCACAACTGTTGGGGCGTTCGCAACTGCTACAGCAACATCCACTACGTCGAACATCGGTATATCGGACAGCCCATCACCGATCGCGTATGTACGGGCTGGCTTTAGCCAGTCCATCACAATCCTCACGCCCGTCGCCTTAGAAGTGTCAGCGCGTCCGATCTCCAAATAGGTCGGCTCGGACCTAAACCATGAAATACCCCCTTCGACTTCTCGAAGCGCTCCTTCGACGGCAGAAAGCTCATCTTGGTCGCCAAGCATGAGGATCTTTTGAACTGCGTCGTCCACCGGAGACGAGAGCGGCGCTGGCCGCACGCCGAGACGTCTCTGCTCCTCAAGGATCCTCGGCGACCCTTGGTCACGACTGAACCACCTCGTAGCCGTGTACATATTCAGGCTAACGACGTGCCGCTCTGCGATGTCGCAGCATGCCGCCACCGCGCCATCCGGGATTCCTGGCGCCTCCCATGTCATACGAGGCCCCACTGCAACGGCTCCGTTCAAGGCTATGGCCGTGTCCAAGTGTGGCCCACCTAGCGAGCGAATGCCGGCTAGAGGTCGGCTGGACGCTGCTACCACAACTACGCCGCGCCGCACTGCCCGCTCCAGCGCGTCCCTCGTTTCTGCCGGAATGTTTCGTTTCGATGTAAGAAGCGTGCCGTCGTAGTCGACGAACACGACTGGCCGTCCACGACTCACCGTGGCGGTCGGTCCCAGTACATATCGACAAAGTAGTTGCGCTTCTCACCGAGCCCCGCCGCTATGAACTGGTCAACACCCGGGCGACCGGCCTCCAGGGTGCGTGCGATAGCCGTGGTGACTTCCAGTAGCAGCGGATAGGAGTCAGCGACCTCGCGTGACAAGCGCTGCACGATGTCTGGCAATCGCTCAAAATAAAATGCGTCGCCATCATGCCGAAAGCGAACCCGATGACCCCACGGATGAAGCAGCCTGTACGCCGCCTTGCGCCCGCCGAACCTGTAATAGCGCGTTAGAAACGTCAGTGCTGCTCTTCTTCCGCTCGGCTCGTGGTCACCCCATAGCAGTTCGGCCGCCGTCCGGGGCGGCTGCGTCCATGTGCGCTCGTGAAAATGAAGACTGACATAGTCATCCTCGGGTGTACTGATCTCGCTGCATGAACCAAAGTCGAAATCGATCAAGTCGGCGTCGAGCCATGCTGGCTGGCCACCGCCTTCAAGCGACGTAACTATCTCCGCCCGGCGGGCGTCCTCGTCATCGAAGCCACCCAACCACAGGTCGGGCGCCGCAAGCACCATGTTCTTCGTGGTCGCATCTCGAAAGGGCACCGACGTGAGCGGCACCCACTCCTCATCGAAGATTCCCAGCTCAGCTTCTAGCCCCTCCTTCTGAAACACGAAGTCAAGCGATGGCGCAAGTATCTCGATGATCGCGAGGATCTTGAGACCAGCTGGGTAGCAGTGCGAGCCCGCGAGGCGTGGCAACGTTTCGAGCGCTCCCTGGATCGCCGCCTGGTGGGCGTCGGCTCTTGCGAGAAGTTCCGCCTTGACTTCCTCCCCCCGCCGTCGTAGATGGTTGGGCAGTCGATCAAGTTCCACGAGCAGGTTAAAGAGCCGAATACCCTGAATGTAGGACATCCTCACTGAGGTCTCTGTCGCATCCCGAATGTCGGGAACGTGGGTGATGCCACACGACCGAAGGTGGTCGATCACCCGGAGCTCGGTATCGCGTTCCTCGGGTCGCCAGTAATGCTTGACGAGCAAAGGGCCGTCATCCCCATCTTCGGTCTCTAGAAGACGCTGGTCCTTCCAAAGCTCTTGCTTAAACCGCCAAAGCTGCTCTCGACGATTTCCTTTATCGCGCTGTGTGAGCACCGTTCTCTGTGATTAGCACGGCATTGTCGGTAAATGGGCACACGTCGTAGCCAATATTTAGCGTCGTCACGCCCTGCCCCCCGGACTGCAAGCCCGCAAGCGCGGAACTAACTGCGGAAAACAGCTGCTCCTCCTCGGTGAACGAAACGTCGGGAATCTCGTCGCTGGTCGAGTAGTCGGTCACCTTGCTACGCTCGGCAATGACGTAGAGTGGAATCTCGTACCGCGCGGCCGCGGTCGAGATCAGCTCGGCGCCGCAGGTGTTGACAAACTGGAGCGGTTTTCCTTCGACGAGATGGACGCCGTGAGCCCCCATGACGACCTTACTTACCTGCTTTCGCTGCAAGAGGTTGCCAATTGCGGCATCAGGCACCACAGTAATCGCAAAGGCCGTGTCCGTCAGCTTCTCGCAGATGGCTATCGCATCCTGGAACGGCTGCGGGCTCTTAGGGCGGCACTCGGCCACGAATACCTGGCAGGTCCCCTGCCGACCTCTAGGCACACCATTGAGCACCTGTAGCACCCGCACGCTTTGGGAGAAGACAAGAAGGCTGTCAGATTGGTCAACAACGCTACGTGCCAAAGAGCGGAACTCGCCGGCGAGCTGGTCACGGCCGTCCATTTCTGCCCGAACAACCCCCTCGGCGTCGTCCTTGGTGTCGCACTCCACCTCTATTCGGTCGAGTAGGCGGAGTCCCAACCGCTGCAAAGCCTCGTAGTTCGGTCGCTGACGGAGCACGGTCTCCACCGCATTTCGCGCCCGAACGATGACGTCGCCGAGTTCAAAGGCTGGACTATGGATCTCGTCCAGGAGGTGCTGAAGAAACGCGTCTATTACCTGGGTCTCAGATGGCAGCGAGCCGATTTCGCTAAGCGAGACGAAAAAGGCATTGTTGATCCAGTCATCGGCAGGGACGTAGACGCGAGGGACATCGGGCTCAGATTGGACTGTTCGCGCGAGAGCACGAAGCGTCTCCGTGAGGTCAGCGGCTACAAGCTCTACGCCGAGCGCCTCCCAATACGCCCGGCGGTAGTCATCAGCGTCTTGAACGATCGCAAAGCTTCTGGGAGCATAGTCTCCCAGGGTTCGGCGCATTCCTTGATAAAGAGCGGCGAAGTGTGGATCAGAGAGAGCAAACCCAACAAAGAGGACAGTCTTGTTGGCAAGCTCCGTCTTTGTCAGCGCCTCCATGATGGGAGCCCGCTCTACTAGCGGGACGAACTCATCCTCCGCTGCGATCAGTGTGTCAGGGCGCGTCACGCATCCGTTGAGCTTGACGACAGGGACTGCCGCTGACTTTGCCCGTGCGACGTCCGCGTCCTCGATAATCGCGCACACCGGTCGCCGTGCGTTCTGCAGCGCACGCTCAAGGAGAAGGTCGTAATTTGTCGTGAAGTAGGCGCTGAACGCGAGGTAAGCGAGCAATGTATGCGCAGGCAACGGCTGCACATTTGTCCGATCGAGTTGACTCAGGAGAAATCGCTCAAGGCTTCCCCGCCCCTCCCTCATCTTCCAAAGAAAGCAGGCTTGCGGCAGGGTGTGGTGCTCACCTATATAGGTGCGCTCGCTTCTCATCGCATCAACGATCTCATCGCCCGCGGGCAGACCGGGCCATTCGCGCCCGGAGGTTTCGTCCCGAAACGTGCGCGATGCGCCGGCACCTACGAACGCAACGAGATTCCCGTTGCGCAACTGGCCGGCGAGCTGCTCAAGCTCGTCTTGCATCGCCGACTAGATGCGATTGAGCAGTAGGTCGGTCACATAAGCCGTCTGCCGTTGGTGGATGGCATCCACCAACGCAGCTGCGATGTCTTGCGGCTCGGAAAAGCCCGTCCCATCAGTGTCGGTCCCGCGTGCCGCGCTCCAAAATGGCGTGCGCATTCCTCCTGGATAGACGCCCACCACCCGGATCTTCGTGCCCTTTGCCGCGGCACGCAACGCGTCGGTGTAGCCTCTGGCGCCCCACTTCGCCGCCGTGTAGACAGTCTCAAGTGGCCGCGCCGCGTGGGCAGCCGTAGACATTACGTTCACGATGGTGCCTTCACCATCACGCTTGAAAATGCCGAAAGCGCGATCTGCAAACAGGATCAGCCCTGTAAGATTCCCGGCGAATACGGCGTCGATGTCCTCCCGCGAGTAGTCGCCCGGCTCGCCAAATACGCCCGCACCAGCACACGAAATCACCAGGTCAAGCTTGCCAAGATCGGCCGCGGCGGCGAATGCTCGGTCGACAGTCATCGGGTCTGAAACGTCGCCCTGGACGTATGCGTTTCTCCCCTCTTGCAGGCTACTCAAGCTATCTGCCGGCCGTCGTGCCACCCCGACGATGGACACCCCCTGATCGACTAGATGCTCCGTTAGCGCTAGCCCGAGACCTGATGAACATCCGGTGATGATCGCGACGCGATCGGCCACGCTGTCTCCTCCTCACTGGTCGTATGGTAAGTCTGCTGTACGCCGGGCGCAAGAGTTTTACGCTGGCCCTCGCCGCTCCGAACGAGCGCGATACTACACAACGGAATCGCGAAATGCAGGCGAGTTCAGTTGAACCGAACCCGTGGTTCGCACAAGTGCCGCTGGGCGACGGTGTGTCGGGGTGCGCCCCGGCCGGTTTCAGTTAGCGGCCGGGGCGAGATTCGGATGGGGAGCTTGTTGGGGTCGCTCAGTAGACGTTGTGTCCGACGAGCTGGACTTGGCGGACGGATGCACGGCTGGCGAAGACGTGGCCGTCTGAGGTGCGGTGGATGATTCCGGCCTCGTGCAGGCGACGGACGTAGGGCATGATGTCGCGCTCGTCCATCTCGCGGGCGAGATCCTCGATGGTCCACAACGGCTGGTTGTCCTCGGGGTCAGTGAGGAGATAGATGATCTCGAGTTCGTGCTGGCGGTAGCGCTCAGCGGGATCGGGGGTAGGCTCTTGATCGGGCATGGGGAGTCAGTCTCTCCTTCGTGTCCGGGCCTCGGCGCGGACTCATTCTCCGTGCCGGGGCCGCTTGGGTTCATGGAGCCGGGCAGGCTAGGGCTGAGGCGACTGAGCCGTCAACCTGTGGCGACGGCCCGCTCGGCGGGGAATTAGCGGCGCGAGGCTTGAGCGTTCGGCTTGTTCGCCGCGCTGGCTTCGGGCTCTATCTGTTCGGCGCGGGCGATCAGCTCGGCGGTGGATAGCTCAAGGCCGACGGCGAGGCGTCTGAGGCTCCCGTAGCTGGGGTTGCGCTTGCCGGTCTCAACGTTTGAGATCCAGCGTTGATGGAGGTCAGTGTTGTTAGCGAGCTGCTCCTGGGTGATCCCGAGCTCCTGGCGACGGGCCTTGACTGCGTGGCCGAGGGCAGCTTGGAAGGCCGGGGAGGCGGGCATCGGGCCAGCCTTCCGGCCAGGCCGCCCACGAGCAATGACATCGGGGTAGACCTGCCCTTGACATTGCGGTAGGGTCCGCGCTTATGACATTCCGGTAGAGAGAATTATGGGTGGGCGTCGACCGTCTCCACGGGCACCCCCAGCCGCGAAGTCATCCGCTTTCAAGCAAGGAGTCGTCTGTAAATGCGAAACCGTCTCAGCTGGCCGTGCTCGATCCTGACCTGCGTTGTCGCTCTGCTCCTCGTCCCTGCGGTGAGCCGTGGGGATGGTGGCGCCACTATCGGCGCGGCGCCACCGCTGGCTCTCGGGGCCGTCGAATCTGGCGGTGCCCACTACATCGACTTCTGGCGGGTCCAACTCTATGCCGGGGACGTGATCACCTTCGATGCGGATCTTTCCAACTACGACGGGGACATGACCTTTGATCTCTTCGATCCCTCCGTCAACGAATACACCGTGAGCGGAGCCGAACCAGCGGCAAGCACCACGCGCCGGGAATCCACGAAGCAGCAGTTCACGCTCACCTCGCCGTACACCGGGCTCGGAACACTCGCGGTCTGCCAGACCGAAGGGTCGGCCTGCACAACCCCAGAGTTCAAGGAGCACCCGTTCACGTTCACCGCAACGATCACGCACGCGGTCAGCCTCTCGGTCTCCGCCCCGATACTCGCCCGCCGGAAGTCCCTTGTCACGGTCGCGGCCAAAGTGCAGTCGGTCGCGGGAACCCCCGAAGGCGCCTGCCTAATCCAAGGCGCACCGGTGCCACTCACCGCGGGGATCTGCTCCAAGCGGGTCCGGGTAGGCCGGGGCGCCCGGCAGACGATCCGGGTGTCGTTCGTCCCGAATGACGGCTGGCAGGAAGCCAGCGCGCAACGCCACATCAGGCTGGTGCGCTAGCCCATGCGCGCTGGTTGCTTGGCTGTCAGCCTTGTCTTGATGTTGCTCGCCCTCACCGGGTGTGGGGGCTCCGCTGGCCACCCCGCGACCACGGCGCTTGATCCCATCACCGAATCCTCGACCTGCGTTGAATGGGACCAGGCAACGACCGCACAGCAGGACGAGTTCGCCGGGCTCGTGGCTCCGAGACTCGCCGTTCCCGCGAAATACCAGGAAGGAGCAGCGACCCAGGCTTATGCCTACGGCGTCCTTGCGGGACGCTGCCACCAGGCCGAAGTGATTGGCGAGGCCAGCCGAACCACGCTCGGCAAGCTGCTCAATACCGAACCGAGCTCCTCGGGCGCGTCGTCCACAGAAGCCACGCCCTCAGACGACTTCCTCACGCCGCTCCCGGCGGTCACTATCGGAAGCGAACAGGGCGGGCGCTGGAGCATCGTGCTGGATAAGTCGATCCTCTCCACCCAGCCACTTTCAGGAAGTGCTGCCACCGGGCCGAGCGACCGGCTGCTCGAGCTGCGTGTGACCGTGACCTACCTCACGCCCGGGCCGCCCGCAGAAGTTAGCTTCGCCGAACGCGGCTTCCAAGTCGAGGAGCTACCGAGCGACTTCGGGCAAAGCCATGCCCCATCGGCCAGCGAAGACGTGTCAGAAGCATCCGAACGCTGCACGACAGGAGAGATCTCAAGCCTCTGCGAAATCATCGGGTCGGGAGGATGGGACCTATACGTCGATGAAGACGGCACACCGGGAGGAGCCATCCTCCAATCCGCGCTCAACGAGGTAGAGCCCAACACCTCCGAGGCCTTCTGGCTCGTCGGCCACCTATCCGACCACGTCAAGCCAAGCCACATCGTGTTCGCAGTCGGCGGACAAGCGCTGAGCGCCATGCCGCAGGGTTCACGCTGAATCGTCAAGGCGCTTGGCTTCTCAGGCCAGGCTCGGGCCATTTGGGCATCCCGTACCCTACTTCCAACCAATCAAGACCTTTGGGAGGGTCCCGTCATGTCGTTCTGACTTGCGATGCCAACGATGCTGGAAGGACACAATCGCGTGCGAGGTTTGCGGCGGGGATGGTCGCTACGACGGACACACATGCACGGAGTGCGATGGGACCGGTCGTAAGTGTCCTGTCGACGGTCGCTTCTGGAAGCGGTGAACTGGAGCTGGTCAGTTACTGACGATCCGGCTTGGTACCCGCACCAGCTTGCGTCGCGTCGCGAGACGTCCCATAATTAGTTACATAATGGAGAATATATGTGGCAGAACGACCTACCGGGGGCGAGGGCTCTTCTGAGCCTAATCGGTCAAACTCCCCCGACCTAGTGACCGATCCTGTTGAAGCTGAGCACATGGCCCATGCTATGGACCCTCACTATGAGCAAGCCAGTCGGATAGATGAGATCAATCTTCACACCCAAGAGATTGCCCAAGCCGATAGAACACGAGACCTAAGTTCGCCGCTTAGAGGCGACAGCACCGATCGGGCTACGATTGAGGCGCAAAGGAACGAGGCGGCCAGTGGGGTTGAGCGCGAGATCAGTGTCGAAGAAGAGCGGACGGCTCTTGACGATGCTGCAGAGGCCGCGCGAAAGGCTGGTGATGCGGTCGGCGACCAGGCCTCTATTGCATTCAGGCACGAGCACCAAGAGCCTCCGGAGCGTCCTCAGCTATGACTTACGGCCCATAGGGTCTCTGGCGCAGTCCGGTCAGATGACCGTCAATTCGGATCCCATTGCCCTCAAGTAGTCGCTTGAGGGCAAGAGAGAGGCCCACTCCGGGAGCATGCACCGAGAGCACGTAGTTGTCGGTTAGCTCTTCACGGTGCTGCTCTCCTCTCAGCGGCCTTACTTTGCGCCACCGGCCATGATCCGCGTAGTCGAGCGTCATAAGTCCCATGCCACTGACCTCGCCAAAGTCGGTGAGAGTCCAATAGCTATTTAGAGGATCCTCACGCCACACGGCAAAGTTCAGTAGCCCATTCTCTAGTAGGACGATGGAGTCGCCACCCATCCACCCGTACGGTTTGGTTCCGGAGCCCGGGCGATTGACAAAAAACACGCCACGCTGTCTGCGTGCGCCCACTATCCAGAAGCGAGGGCTACCGCCATCATCACCCGGCGTAATCGTTGTTCGCGCGAAGCCAAGAAAGCCACGCGAGACGACCTCCGAGCTACGCCGCGGCGGACGCGGCGGACGCGGCATCTCACCACGTTCAAGGAGAGCAGCGGCTACCTTGATGGCATAGCGCGTGATCCGCGTCGAGTCGAGTTGTGACTCATCGTATTGCTGTTGCCGAGACATCGCCCGTCCCTATCTTGATCAGAGTCCAGTCAGCGGGATCCTAACCAAGCACGCCTAGCGTGTGCCCCACGAGGACATAGACACCCAGACCGACGGAGTACCGGTCGGGAAAGTAGAGCAGGTCATCCTCGTCGACCATCTTCCATTGCGCTACGGCGGCGGTCTCCATATGCGGCGTCTTGATCTGCACCGAGATCGAGACGGTCTTGCCAGGGTCGGTGTCGGGGATGAGCGTGAAACGCTCCGAGGCGAGCGTCCAAGGGCCCAGGGTCGGCCCGATGCGCCGCAAGCGTCGTCCTTGCCAGGGGACGCTGCCGCTGTTGCGGATTGTCCACGTCTTGATGAACATAGCTCCGCAGGGAATGGTCGATCCGTCTGGTGGCGACTCTGAGACGAAGCGGCTCTCGTCCCCCTCCAAGGGATAGCGGTTCTGGCGGGCGATGAGGAGCGGGCTGCGTTTTTGGCGGCGTTCGCGGTCTCCCTCGCGGGCGATATCAACGAGGCTCGCCAGGAGGTCGGCCGCCCCGAAGCGTTCCCCGTAGTAGCGGATGATGCGGTCTGAGGCCGGGCGGTTGCCCCGCTCGACGCGGGATACGAAGCCTTGGCTGATACGCAGATCGGCGGCCACCTCAGCTTGCTTGACGCCAGCCTGCTCTCGCAATCCGTGCAACATCGCGCCTACGTGCTGGTTGGGCTGGTCGCCCACGGGCGGGTCCCAGCCCGCTCTGCGTCTTCGTGCCATATGACAGGAGGTCAAGAAAGCACACCTCCCTGATCCTCGTCGCGTGGCCACCAAGAGGCGGCCAGCAAATCGAACGACAGGAGGATCTGTGAGTAACGCTCTTATACCCAGCGGGGGCCTGTTCCCCTCAAAGCTGGATCGTCAGACCTCGCGGGCGCTTGCCCAGCTAGACGCTGGAGCACTGGTGGCAAGCCACCGCGACCAGGCACGGATCGACCGGGTGGCGGGCACGACTGAACGCGGCATGGTCCGAGCGGCGCAGCTCGGTGCGCTCGAGGGCGCGCTCATCCAGAACGTGCCGAGTGCGGCGGGCTACGTTCATGCGGTCGCGACGGCGGGTGCTATGGGCATCGTTGCGGCGGTCTACGAGGCCGGGAGCGGGTCCTGATGGGTGGCCTGTTCCTCATCGGGTTCCTGATCGTCCTGTTCGCCAAGCTGTGGCCATTCCTGCTCGCCGCCCTAGTGCTCGCTTTCCTGTGGTGCTTCGTGGTGATGCCGCTCCGAGAGGCTGAGGAGCGGGAAGCCCGTGATCGGCTCCGTCACGCTCGCGCGCGCCAGGAGATCGACAGGATCGCTGCCGCTACAGCCCAAGCGATGGTCGAGGCGGCGCGGGAGCAGGACCGATGACCAAGAAGGAGCAGCGCAAACTCGCCATCGAAAACACCTACCTAGTGACGGCCGTGAGCACCGAACGCAAGCGCAACCGCGAGCTGGTTGAGGCCAACGCCAGTCTCCGAGTCGAGCGAGACGCGACGGACGTTCTTCTCGGTGAGGCGATCGACCAGCTCGCGCGGAGGAAGCACCGGTGAGCAAACTCATCTCGACGCTCATGGTTGTGGTCCTGGGGCTGGTGGCGCTCGGCGCTGTCGGCCCCAGGCTCGCCGTCATCGTCAACTCCCTCGTCCCGCTTGTGCTCGTGGTGGCGATCTCCGCTGGCGTCCTCAGAGCTGTCTGGTGGTACACGCGGCATTAGTCGCTTCCCGCAAGCGCCTGTCAAAAGTGACAGACAGCAAGCGGTTTGGGGTTACGAAAACTGTAAAGCCGAACAAAGACCGAACAAGGAGGCACGGGAGATACTAGGACCAACCACTAAGGAGGTTCAAGACGATGTAGCAACTAACCGAAAGGAGGTGTTCATATATGACACAAAATAGACGTATCCAGGTGAAGGGAGTGAGAAAGGACGAGATTGACACTGAGCAGCTCGCCCTTGTTTATTGGCTCCAGGCTAAGCGTATTCTGCGGGAACGCCGGCAGCGCGAGGCGCAGGAGAAGGCAAAGCGGCGGGAGGCTCAAGATGAACGGTGAGCTTGTCCCCGCCCTCGTCGCGGCAGGCGGCGGATCGGGACTGATAACAGCTATCTGGGCGCACGAGCACGGTGAGGCCGAGCGGATGCGGGCAAGCCGGGTGCGGCTCAGTGTCCGCTACCCCATCGGCCTGGAGGCGGCCCAGGTCGCTGCGGTCTGGGAGGGCCTAGCGGGGCTCCCGTTCACGAGCGAGCTGGTGGCAGAAGTCGTCGCGAGCGAGCACTCCATCACCCACCACGTGCTGGTGCCAGAACGTGCGGCCCAATCGGTACGGGCTATGTTCGTTGGCGCGGTGCTTTCTGTGCGCCTTACCGAGGTGCCGGATGAGACGGGCGGGACAGCGACGCTCGGTCTGCGGCTGTTCCTCGTCACCCCGAGCTTGCTCGCGGACGGTGACAGCGTGGAGCTAGCCTCACGCTCTCTCCTCTCGGGGCTCGCCGGGTTGCGCTCAGGCGAGACGGTAGCGCTGCGCTGGGCGCTGGCACCGGGAAAGCCGCGCCCGCTCCGCGCGATGTCAGAGCCGACGCCCAGGCAGCGCCAGGTCGCAAAAGCCTGGGCGGCTAAGACGGCAGCGCCGGGATTCAGCGTGAGCGGCCTCGTCGTGGTCCGCGCTGCAACTAAGGGTCGTGCCCGTGAGCTGGTTTCCCATATCGAGAATGTGGTGCGTAGTCGCCGGGGGCTCGCCGGTGGCTTTCGCCTCACCTACGAGCGAGGCGGAAGCCTCGCGGTACTTCCCAAGGTACGCCGGAGCTCGGGGTGGATCTCGGTGGCAGAGCTGCTGCCGTTGCTCGGCCTGCCGCTCGGCGAGGCCGTTCCCGGCGTTGAAGTTGGCGCGGCCCGAGAGCTCATGGTGCCGCGCCACGTGCCGAGTGAGGGTGGGCGCCCACTCTTCATAGGCCGCGACGCGGGTGGAGAGCGTCCGGTGGTGCTGACGCCTGCTGCCGCCACCCATCATGTGGCGGTGGTCGGGCCGAGCGGTGTCGGCAAGAGTGTGCTGCTCGCTAACGCGATTCTGAGCGAGATCGCGGCCGGGCACGCCGGGGTCGCGATCGACCCGAAGGGTGATCTCCTCGACACGATCCTCGACCGCGTACCGGCGGAACATGCCGAGCGGGTCGTGGTGCTTGACGCGGGGGACGACACGCGGGCGGTAGCCGGTCTTGACGTCTTGCACGGCGGGGATCCCGACATGCGTGCAGACGTCCTCGTCCGCACGCTCAAGGCAATGTTCCCGGATTGGGGCATCCGCTCAGAGCTGTTCGGCCGCTTGGGTCTGAGGACCCTTGCCGAGGTCCCGGGCGCCACTCTGCTTAACCTCGGCCAGCTATTCGCCGATGCGGCTTACCGGCGTGCGGCGGTCGCCGGTCTCCGTGACGGCTTCCTGCGCCAGTCGTGGCAGACCTACGAAGCGCTTTCACCGGCCGCCAAGGTCGACGTGGTGCAGGCGCCGCTCGGTCGGGTCATGGCGCTTCTGTCCCGTCCCCGCGTCCGGGCGGTGGTGGCCAGCTCCGACCCCCAGATTGATGTGGGGCGGCTGCTAGAGCAGAAGCGCTTTCTGCTCGTCTCGCTGGCCCCCGGGGTGCTCGGGGAGGCCGCTCCCCTGATCGGCTCGGCGGTGATGCTCGCGACCTGGGACGCCATCGAGGCACGGGTCGCCCTGCCGCCTGGGCAGCGGCACCTCGCGAGCATCTTCATCGACGAGCTCGCCACCGTCGCCAATGGGCTGCCCAGCGATATTGAGCTCGTCGCGGAGCGCGCTAGAGGGCTCGGCGCGAGCCTCACCGTCGCCCTCCAAACCCTCGGCCGCGTGCCCGAGCCAACCCGCTCGGCGCTGCTGGGAAACCTAGCGACGCTCATCAGCTTTCGGGCCGCAGCCACCGAAGCCTCGACGATCGCCCGGGAGCTCCCGGGCATCACGGCGGATGACCTGATGGCCCTCGGTCGCTTCGAAGTGGCCGCCCGCGTCGGGGTTGGGGCTGGCAGCGCGGTATCGGTCGTCACCGGGCGCACCGAGCCGCTGCCGCCCCCGACCGGGCAGGCGGCAGCGATCCGTGACCGCTCAGCCCAGGTCTATGGCAGCGCCCCCGCTGAACCCTCTGTTGCCTCCCAGGACCCACCACCCGACCCGACCAGTGACGATGTTGTTGGCTCTCGAAGGAGGCAGGCGTGAGTCCGCTCGCTGGTCCGCTCGACTCGCGTGCGGACGACCAAACCACCCGGCAGGCTGGGGAGTCCGGCGGCCTAACGCCAACGAAAGACAAGCGCCTACGCACGCGCTTGTCTGCCCGCAGGCTCGCCGAGATCGAGGCTCACCTATCCACCCGCGACCGGGAGGCACTCCAGCTGGTCGGCCGCTTCCGCGTGATGAGTGGCGCCCAACTCCAAACCCTGCTGTGGGCGGATATCGCCCCAAGCGCAAGAGGCCGCTTGGCCCGCCGGGGCCTCGCCCGACTTGCCCGCCTGGATGTTCTTCAGCCACTTGAGCGGCGCGTCGGCGGAGAGCGCGCCGGCAGTGCGAGCACCACCTACGCCGTGGGTCGCGCGGGGCAGTACCTCGCGCGAGCGGGCTCCTCTAAGCGGGTACGCGCGGCCTACACCCCCGGAGCGCGCTACCTCGCCCACACCCTCGCTGTTGCCCAGCTCTACGTCCACCTCGCCACTCAACAGCACATTGAGTTGCTCACCTTCGACCCTGAGCCTGCCTGTTGGCGTACCTTCATGACAGGCTTCGGTGGCCGCCAAGTCCTCAAGCCCGACGCCTACCTCATCCTCGCCACCACCGCCCGCGAATTCGCGTGGTTCATCGAGGTGGACATGGCAACCGAGGCGCTCACGACCGTGGCCGCCAAAGCAACCCGCTACCACGACTATTTCGCAAGTGGAACCGAGCAGGCCGCGCACGGCTGGTTCCCGCGTGTCCTCTGGATCGTTCCCGACGGCGCTCGTGCTGAGGCGATCCGCGAGACGCTTGGCAGCTTGCCGCCCGAGGCGCACCAGCTGTTTGTGGTCATCCCAGCCGCCCAGGCCGTGGCGTACCTCCTCGCGGAGGCCCGCTCATGAAGCTGCGCTCGCTCTACCGCGACGAGACCGACCGCTGGCGGCTCGTTGAGGGCGAAGCGCTCGCCGTGCTCGTCTGCCTGCCCGAGAACTCCATCGACGCTGTCGTGTGTGACCCGCCATACGGCATCGGGTTCCACAACGAAGCCTGGGACCGCGAGCGCCGAGGCGATGCCTTCACGGCTTGGACGCGCAGCTGGGCAAGCGAGTGCTTTCGCGTGCTCAAACCCGGCGGCCACCTGCTCGCATTCGGAAGCCCCCGCACCTTTCACCGGCTCGCCAGTGGCGCTGAAGACGCCGGCCTCGAGATCCGCGACGTTCTGCTGTGGCTCCATGCGCAGGGTGCGCCCAAGTCACGGCGGCTGCCTGGAGGGCTCGCTTCGATGCTCAGGCCCGCATATGAACCGGTGCTGCTCGCGCGTAAACCGCTGGCTGACACGACCCTGCTCAACGTCGAGGCGTGGGGAACCGGGGCGCTGAATACGGAGGTCAGTCGCACCAATGGCTACTGGCCCGCACACGTCGCGCTTTCTCACGCTCCCAGCTGCACCGAGACGCGGTGCGCGGACGACTGTCCTGCTCGCCTGATTGACGCGGCCCATCTCGCTCTTCGCCCGAGCCGTCTGTTCTTCTGCGCCAAGGCCTCCAAGCAGGAACGTGAGACCGGCTGCGAGGAGCTGCCCCTGCAGTCCGACCTGCTCTTTAGCCGTCCGACCTCCCGCCTCAGACGCAACATCCATCCGACCGTCAAACCGATCGCGCTGATGCGTTGGCTGGTCGGGCTCGTCACCCCGCCGGAGGGGGTGGTGCTCGACCCCTTCACGGGGAGCGCTTCAACCGGTATCGCGGCGGTTTTGGAAGGCCGGACATTTCTCGGGATTGAGCGCGAAGCGGCGTATGTGGACATCGCCTGCGCGCGCCTTACACACTGGGCCGCTCATGCGGCACAGCGGGAGGTACTGCCTTGAAGGCCCCGGCAGTCACCCGAACACAACACCAACGAAAGGAGGCCTTAAGAAAGGAGATAAAAAATGAATTTCGAGATACACGACCGTGACAAACGTAACCAGGAGAAGCCAAGGGTCTGGCGAGCCGTCATCTACATGTGCGAACCCAACTCAAAGCATGGCGTCACCGAACCATCCGTTGCTCGGCAACGTGACCTCTGTCGTCTGGAGGCGACGAGGCTCAAGGTCGAGGTGGTTGGTGAGTTCTTTGACATCCAAGACTTTGGACTTGCGGTCACACGGCCTGGGCTGTATCAGGCACTGCAGCTCGCCAGAGAACAACGCGTTGACTACCTGATCGTTACCTCACTGGACGTGCTAGCCGACTTCGATGACGACCGCTTTGAGGTGGCTTGGCATCTTGGTCAGGCTGGCGCCATTCCGATGGAAGCTATGACGGAGGACGACTAGATCCCGAGTGGCCCAGACGAACCTAACCGGGGGCGCCGCGCTTGAGCACGGCAGAAGGTTCTTCGTGACTCAAGCGTCGGCGCTCCCGGAGCGGCCCGTGGATGACCCCACGGCGGGTGGAAGGGCAAAAGGCCTTTCTACTCGCCGCCAAGGTCATTCAACCCGAAGGAGATGTCTCATGGCTGTAACAAAGGCTCAAGAGATTTTCGAGGAGATCGAGAAGCGCACCGCGGCTGGAACGGAGATGGCGGCCGCCTTCAAGGCTCTCGCCTCAGAGCTCGACCGTCCCTACGACTCCGTGCGAGGCAGCTACTACTCGCACAAGAAGAAGCTCGAGGGCGGCGATAGCGCCAAACCGTCTCGGACGCGTCGCCGGGAGACAACCCCAGATGACGCGCTCGCCGACGCCCGCGCTGCGCTGGAACGAGCGATTGACGCTATCGACCGGGAGGTTGAGGCGGCTAGGGCCAGGGCAGAGGAGGCCAAAGCCGAGTACGACGCGCTCAAAGCGAGTGCGGCGGATAGGAAGAAGGCCATCACCGAGCGACTAGAGGCGCTCAACTGAGGAAACGCGAGTCGGTCGGGATTACACATCTTGACCGACTCGCCCTAACAATGAACATGTTGATTAACTCAGAACTTAACGCGAAAATGGTTAAGCCAAATTAACTAGAAAGGAGGAATATATGTCACAACTTGCTATAGAAAGGAAACCAGGGGGAGAAATGGCACCCGACACGCCGACGGCTGTGGTTTACCTGCGGGTGTCCAGCTCGGGCCAGTTGACGGGGCGCAGTCAGGAGGGCTACTCAATCGAGGGGCAGCGCGAGGCGTGTGAGCGCCACGCCCAACGTCTCGGTGCAGAAATCGTGGGCGAGTATGTCGAGCCGGGTAAGACGGCTACGAACACTCGTCGGCCCGCATTGCAGCGGATGCTCGGCGAGCTACCGCAATTGCGACCAAGCTATGTGATCTTCTACGACCTGTCTCGGGTTGCCCGTGAGGAGATCGACGCCTTCTGGCTGCTGGGGGAGATCAAGCGCCACGGCGCCAAGCTCGAGTCCACACTTGAGCAGATCACCGACGACGACACCGGAATGCTCATCTACACGGTGCTCGCTGGCGTCAACGCTCACCGCTCACGCTCAGACGGCAGGAAGGTCAAGATGGGTTTCGACCGCAAGTTCGCCGATGGCGGCACGCACGGGGTGGCCCCGATCGGCTACCTCAACACGCGGGAGACGGTCAACGGGAAGGAGGTTCGCTCGGTCGTAGTCGATCCCGAGCGTGTCGAACTGGTGCGCAACGGCTTCGAGGCGTTCGCCACCGGCGAGTACTCCATCACGACACTACGGGAGCTGCTCGAGGAATCTGGCCTGCGTACCCGCCCGACACAGAAGCGGCCCGGCAAACCGCTCAGCCGTAACGGCGTCTACAAAATGCTGCGCGACGACTACTACATAGGCGTCGTGACTCGCGGGGGAGTCAAGCGCGATGGTCGCCACGACGCGATCATCGATCCTGCGGTCTTCGAGAAGGTGCAGCGGACACTTGAGGCGCACCGGCTCTCGGGAGATCGCACGAAGAAGTGGGCGCACCACCTCAAGGGCTCGATCTACTGCGGCCACTGTGGCGGGCGGCTGATCTACGGTCGCCACCGGGGCAATGGGGGGGTCTATGAATACTTCAGTTGCCAAAGCCATCAGGCGCGCCGGCCTAGACCATATGGCGTGGGTCGCTCGTTGCAGGGTTGACCTGCCGGGGTAGGTGGCCGGACGCTCCTCGCGGGGGTTTGTCTGGCCGGAGAGTGGCTCCGGCTGACCCCAAGAAAATGAGGAGGTCCGGCCATGAATACTGTGACGTGGGTGGGTATGGATGTCCATGCCCGGTCAATACACGCTGCGGCGATCAATGTCCTCACGGGTGAGATCGAGCGGTTCCGGTTCGGCCCAGGTGTGCAAGCGCCTGTTAGCTGGCTGGCGCAGCTGAGCGGCCCGGTGCATGCTTGTTATGAGGCAGGCCCGACGGGCTATGGGCTTTATCGGGCGGCAGTCGCGGCTGGGGTCCGGATGGACGTGATTGCGCCGGGCAAGACCCCGCGCGGCCCCTCGGATCGCGTCAAGACTGACCGCAGGGACGCTGAGCTGCTCGCACGCTTGTTGATCGCGGGACAGCTCAAGGCGGTGAGCGTCCCGCCGGCCGAGGTTGAGGCCGCCCGCGAGCTGACGCGCCTGCATGACGCGTGTCGACGGGATCTGATGACCTCGCGCCATCGGCTTTCAAAGATGTTGCTGCGTCACGGTCGGGTCTATCCCAAGCCGACGACCTGGAAGCAAGATCACCGCCGCTGGTTGGCTGGTCAGCACTTCGAAGAGGCGACAAGTGAGCTGGTCTATCTCGATCTTCTCGCGCGCGTTGACGCTCTCACGGCGCGAAAGCTGCAGTTGCGCGAGGATGTGATCAAGCTCGCTGACGATCAGAGATGGTGGCCGACCGTCGCTCGTCTACGGTCCTTCCGAGCGATCGACACCCTCACCGCGTTTTCGATTCATCTCGAGCTCGGAGCCGACTGGGAGCGCTTTGAGAAAGCCCCTCGGCTGGGTGCATGGCTTGGGCTGACCCCATCGCTGAACCAGTCCGGCGAATCGTCGAGCAGTGGATCGATCACCAAGACCGGATCGACGCTCGCGCGACGACTGCTGGTCGAGTCGGCCTGGCACTACGGGCCCAGACCGCGCATCGGAGCGACCCTGCAGGCCCGCCAAGCCGGACAACCTGAGCACGTGCTCGCGATCTCCAACAAAGCCCAACGCAGACTCCATCGCGTCTACCAGCAGATGAAGGCCCGCGGCAAGCCGCACGGCGTCGTCACCGTCGCAGTCGCCCGCGAGCTTGCCTGCTTCCTCTGGGCAGCCGCAACAGTCGACTGACCACAACTGACATCCCCACGTTCGGGAGGGCGGGGCGCCGGGCCGTCAACGCGGTCGGGCACGCGCGCAACAGCTATGAGCAACCGCCCAACGGTCACGCTCGATCCTAGACCCGCGCATCACCGGCAGCGCATCCAAGGCCCTGAGGTACCCAACCCTCGAATATCAGACTGGCGACGCCGTCACCGAGCCCGACGCCCCGCCCTCCCGAACACCAACAAAATCCCTGCAAACCGGGACCGCCTCAGCACGCCCACTTGACAAACGACACGCCATATCAGCTGTGGAGCCCGCTACATGGCGGTCGATGGTGTCGAACGAGCCATCGAGCGCTACTACCGCAAGATCGAGCTGACGCCAGCAGAGGGCCAGGCCATACGGCAGGGGCTCAAGGAACAGATCGGAGTGCGGATCGAGGTGGCGCGCAAGGAGTCCGGACGCCACGAGCGCAAGCTCCGAGACCTCCAAAACGAGCAGCAAAAGCTCCTGCAGTTGTTCTACCGGGACGCTGTGGATGAAGAGGTGCTGCAAGCCGAGCAAGCGCGTATCGAGACCGAGCGCACCCAAGCCCGCCGCTGGCTCGCCACGGCAACCCACGAAGCTGACGAGGCCAGCACGGCGCTCGACGAGGCTCTTACGCTCATCCAGGGCTGCCATGCGACCTACATGGCCGCAGATTCCGAGCTACGCCGCCTGATGAATCAAGCGATCTTCACGCGGCTACTCGTCCGCACAGACACGCTCGAAGGCGAGCAGACACCCGTCTACCAGGCCATCCGTAGCCGACGTGATTCGACGCCTACCGCTCGCACCAAAGGGCCCCAGAACGACCAAGACCCCCGTCTTTTTGGGGGTCATGGTTCCAACGTTGGTCAATTGGTGCGCCCGAGTGGACTCGAACCACCACGGACCGTGAAGTCCACAAGGCCCTCAATCTGAATCGGTTGGTGTAGATGTGTCCAGGGGCGTCCAGATCGTCCATTCTGTCTAGATTCTGGACGCATAGGACGCATCTGGCGGGGTGGATGTTCTCAAAGTGTTCTCACGGGCCCGTACCCGCTTGGAGCAGCGCCGGGCGGGTGGAGCTAGAACAAAGACGTTGCAGGCGCGGCCGCGCTCAGCCGTCGCCAAGACGCTTTAGGTCTTCCAGATCCTGCGGGCGACCGGCTGCTCGCTTCATCGCTCGCAAGTGCTCAAGGCCGCACACCTGCACGGGCACGCCTTCGACAACACCCGTGAGAGCGTGTGGATGAAGCTCAGCGTACAAATCCTCGGCGTCGACACCGCTGACCCATTGAAAGATGTCTAGGTCGCCGAGGCGCGTCAGTAGGCGAAAGTTGCCTCCCTGAGAAAGATCGGAGACGCGCGTTGCCGACATCGGAAGCTCGTCTGGCTCGAAGTCGCTGACTTCCGCATCGACAGCCTCGGCATCCACGAGGGCATGTGCAAGCCGCGCAAGGTTCTCAGGGGCTGAGTTCGGCACGACGTCGAGATCCTTGGAAGGACGCACATGACCGTGAGCGCTGACGGCCAGCCCTCCGATCACGATGTATTCCACGCCGTGTTCGTGGAGATGCTTCAGCAGCGGGAGCGGATCAAGCGCGTGGGTCATGGCTGAACGCCTCTGCGAAGCGATTGGCGAAGCGAGTCAACGCAACGGTCTCTTCCAGGTTCGCGCTCACGCCTCGGGCACGGTCGCGCGCAACTCTTGCCTGCGCGACGCGCTCGTTGCGCTTGATCTCCTCCGTCGTCCAAGGCCCGCGTGGCTTGCCCTCTGACTCGTCCGCCATGCGTTGATTGTAAATGCTCGATGCGATGCGGACGCGGGTACAACGTCGGAACCACGATTCTCTCCTTGAGGATCTTATGGAACCCGTGGCTCGGCAAGCCCGGAAGCGGGCTCTGGCTGCGATCCGACGGGCGAAGCCCTAGTGGCGGTCCGCGCCGAGGACGCTAATCGCTGGCAGCGGCACTGTCCGGGCTCTTCGGGAAGTCGCCTTCGAGGACCGCCAAGAGGCGGCGTAGCCATTCTTCGGTCCCGAGCTCGTCGATGAGCCGTTGGTTCGTTTCGATCCAGCGCTGTCTAGGTACGATGGCCTCATGCTCGCCGACTAGATCCGGGCTGATCGAGATGGCATAGAACGGGTTGATCAGCATGCCCGTGGCGTCGTTCTTGCTCCACACGGAGGCTTCCTCACTTAACAAGTGAGATTATAGATGCCCGCAACGGCGCTGTCTATGGTTGGTCGGTGCGTTGAGGCTCTTCTCGGCTCGCTTGGATCAGGTCTACCTGTCTGGAATATTTTGCTGGAATAGTTTCCGCCGGATCGGGGCTTAGGCTTGCCAGCCATGATCTCTCTCAACTCCGACGAGCGCGAGCGAGCCTTCGAAGCCTTGCTCCCGATCGCCATAAAGACGCAGGGGGCCCTCGCACGTGTTCAAGATGCGCTCGACGACGAACATCGGCTGACGTCTCTCCTTCGATCGGGCTTTCATCCCTCGCAACGCAGCGCGATCGTCGGCATGAATCGACATGCCCACACTGTCCGAGAGTGGGGAGGCGTCCTCGAGAGCGGCTGGGCATCACGAATCTGCACCGACACGCAGGAAGCGCAGAACATCTACTTGTGGTTGTTGGATGATCGGTACGTACTTAGGATCAAGCATGATCTCGATGACGTGGTCGATCCCGGTACTGCCACGCTTTTCTCGCTCGCTCCCCAAGAAGACCCCGTAGTTGTCTTCCTCACCTGGGATACCGCGCCCGATCACAAGATCCGCAATGTCTGCTTCGCCACTCTTGACCAGCCCGCCTGGACCATCACGCTCGAGGAGCTGGTTGCCGCTGCTGCTCCGCTGCAGGTCATTCCGACATCACGGCCGCGAGTCGTTGTGCGCTCCAAGCAGGTGGCCAACGAAGACATAAGCCAGACGAACAACCCCAGCTAGTCTGCCTAGCAATGCCCGAGTTCTACGGAAGTCTGCTCAAGCTTGCCCGAGAGGCTGAGGGCTGGCCTCAAATCAAGCTCGCGGAACGCTCTGGCATTGCGCAGGGCAGCATCTCTAAGTACGAGAAGGGTCTACAGCAGCCGAGTGCATCCCAGGTCGCTGCGATAGGAGATGCGCTCGGCTATTCGCCGGCGTTCTTTGAAGATGCTGAAGCTCGCCCAGCGGCGGTGATGTATCGCAGTCGCTCCCTTAGATCCGCACGACTTGAGGCCCACGTCAGAGCGCGCCTCAATCTCGCTAGGCTCGTCGTTCAACGACTAATCGCCGACCTTGAGGTCGATGTCGTCGCCAGGTTTCCGGACCCTGACGCGAGCTTTCAATCGCCGGAGGCGGCAGCGGAACAGCTTAGGGCCGCCTGGTGGATCGGTCCCGGTCCTATAGAGGGCATTTGCGACTACGTAGAGGCTGCTGGTGGCATCGTTGTCCGGGCCGATCTCGGCACGGATCAGACGGTCGCGGCCTACATGCACCCTCTCGGCGATCCGGTGCGCTGGTTCTTCGTCAACACGCGCGTGACAGCAGGTGATCGAGTCCGTTTCTCGCTCGCCCACGAGCTAGGCCATGCCGCCCTGCATGAGGGAGGTCTAGCTCCGGATACACGAGAGGCGGAGAACGAGTCCAACCTCTTCGCCGGGGCTTTTCTTCTGCCCGAGCACGACCTGCGAGCCGAGATGCCGCGTGGACGACTACGGCTCGAGCACCTTCTCGAGCTCAAGCGACGCTGGGGCGCCTCCATGCAGACCATCGCCATGCGCGCCCATCAGATTGGAGTGATCTCACGAACCGAGCTAAGCCGGATCTTCCGCGAAATCAGCTCACGGGGATATCGCAACGACGAGCCGGTCAACATCCCGGTCGAACAACCCTCATTGCTCAGCTTGGCACTGAAGGTGCATCGTGAGCAGCACGGCTTCAGCGACACACAGCTCGCCGATCTTGCTCAGGTTCAGCCAGCCATACTTATGGGCTTGCTTCCCGGGCATTTTGCGCCCCAGCCCGGCCCTCGTCTCCGCGTCGTCAGCCTAAGAGAGTAGGGATCGTGCAGTCGCTAGCTCACCAGCCATCCCGCGCCCCTTGAGTCGGCGACAAGGCGATCAGTGCCAGTTTGGCACCACTCCGTAGTAGGCCTGAACCATGCCGTGCCGAGAGCCACGACATCTCGCTGCGCCGTCCTCAGCTCTTGCCGGCAAGAGCGACCAAGCCTACGAGCCCGCCGAAACGCTTACCGCTGTTGAACCAGCGAGCTAGTAGATCCGCCGGCCGAAGTAGTATCAGCCACTTGAATTCGCCTACGACGCAGGGGGCCATATGACCCATCGAGCGGCTCTGTATAGGGTCTACGTACACGAGCTATATCAGCCGAGCAATCTGCGCCGGTTGGGAAACTTCGACGGCAAAGGCACGCAGCTCTCCTCGGTGCTCAATGGCTACCTCACGGCACCGCTCAGCACGCGGGAAGGCGACCGCTCTCTGGAGGCAGTAAGTAGCGTGGTCGTGGGAGACGAAATCGAGACGATCTTCCGCCAAGGCCAGTCGGGCGAGGCCGCTGACATCTTTGATCGCCAGCACAGCAAAAAGCTCCTTCACCAAAATCCACAGGATTGGCACGAGGTCACGGTTGGCTCGCTTTTGCAGCTTCCCCGCAATAGCACGGAAGGCTGGTGGGCCGCCCACGTCCAAGGTATCCGTAGTGCCAAGGCGCTCGCCTTTGAGGCGATGTCAACAAAATTTCGTAGCGAACACGACCCGTTCAAATTGGTGGTCGCCCCCGCCATATCCACCGCAGTATTGACCAAGGCAATCGAAGACGGACACATCACACAGATAAAACTGACACGCATTGAGCGTCCAACCGACATCCGGGAACGCATCACTAGCGACTGGGTGCGTAGTGAAGATCGATCACTAGTTGAGTTGCTAATCAGACCCGGTAAAGGCACGTATCTACTTAACAATCTGATTCTCAAACATCTGAAAGGCAATGAAGCCGCGACAGAACAGATCCTTGAGTTTGGAAATATCAATTATGACAGAGCGCAGGTGGAAGTCGAACTAGACAGCGGCGCCACACGGACATTTAATATCGAGAACCTCGCGGCCGGCCATCCATTCACCGTCGTTCTCGATCAACTAGTATTCAACAACGCGGGAGAACCAACTCCCGAAAGCATCTTCGGCGAGCTGCGCCGAGCGATCGAAGAGTTCGTCTAGACTTGGGGCAATGAAGGCGACGCCGCTTACGCTCCTAAGGGCACAGTACGCCACGTACGTTGATGACCGCACGGGAAGGCAGCGTTGGCGCGACCATGTGGCGTTCCACGGCTTGCCGCTGATCACGTTCTTCCTCTTCTGTTGGTTTGAAGTGACGATACCCACCGAGGCATCCATCGGTATCGTCACGGTGGCGGGCTTCCTTAGTGCGTTCTTGTTTGGGGCGATGCTACAGGTGTCACAACGGAGCTTGGACTGGCTCGACAATAAACCTACGCCGAGCGAAGATACAACCCAGCACGGTGAGTACCTCCGTCAGTTGGCGGCCAACACCGGCTATGCCTCGCTGGTCAGCATCGCGACAGCAGCGATGTTCGTTATATCTTCAGCCGCTAAGAGTCCTGAAGTCTCAGCACTTTCTAGCGCGGTAGGTTTCGCATTCGTTCTTCATTTGCTGCTGGTCCTGCTTATGGTCATGAACCGGGTTTTTGCATTGACTATCAACCGAGTTATTCAGGCAGAAACAGGAGGCCCGAGCATAACACGAACTCGATCACGGCCGCGGACGCGAGCCCGAAATCATCACTGAGACGCAGCCCACTGCTCGCTCTACTAGAGCACGCTTCAAAGCCCTCTCCGACCCACCGCGTATGACCGCGATCTTGGAGCTTCCTACGTCGTACAAGCGGCATGAGGCGCCGTCCCGCTAACGCGCGTAAATCTCTCTTGATACCTTCCCGGCTCGATGTCCGGCCTACTCGCCAGTTCCACCTCTTCGATCGTTAGCTGGGGGTCCTTGGGGGTCGCATTGGTCCTTGTTGGCGTCACCGCTTGGTATGCGAGCCTTACCCGAAAGATCGCTGATAGCTCGCTTCGCGCCGCAGAGGCCGCGCAGGCAGCTGCCACCTCCTCTGAGAAAGCTGCCGCCGCCGCTGTGGCCGAGCTAAGCGTCCAGTTTGAAGTAAATCACTACGAAATCCGTCCAATCACACTTTCGGGCCGCGGTCAGAAGAGGCTTGGAATCACGATAACTGGGCGTGGGGCGTCTGTCTATGTACATTCGGCCGAACTAAAGAACGTGCTGAGACGGTCGCGCTCTGGCGTCTCGGCCACTTCGGTGGGACTTCATAACGTCTTGCTTGAGCAAGGCCCCGATGAGCATCTTCCCGTTCTCTTGCACGCCGGAGAGTCCGTCTCCTTTCTGGTCCCAGAAGCGTTGACGGCGCCTAGGTACCGGGTGCTCCGATCGATCAAGGTACTCTGGCAGGGTCCAAGACAGGCTGCAGACCCGAATTGGCCGCCGATTGGAGGAAGGCTCAAGATCGACGCTCTCGTCTTTTACAGCCTTGCGAAGGACTCAGAGACTATTCCTCGTCTCGTCGCCAACTAGTGTCGTCGAGTCTCTGCCGTGGTTCTCTTCGCCTCTTTTCAGACCTATCTGGCGCTGTGTCGCACAATCGGCGCTGGGGCGCACAAGGCGTCCTTCCTTCCTATGGTGTGATCTTGCCGAGCTCGCCGGTTCCGTAGCTGGTGAACCACAGATCGGATTCCGGGCCAGGCGTGACCGAGTGTGGTTGGCTGTTTTCCGAGGTGCCGAATTTCGTGATGGTGTTTGACGGCGTAACCCGGTCAATCCAGTAGGAGGCGACGCCACCTACTTCGCTGCTCCCGGAAATCCACATATTGCCGTCCGGTCCGAGGGTCAGGCTCGTTGCCGAGGCGCCTAGAGTGGGTTCGTTTACCGGGGTGAACACACCGGTGGTGGTGAGCTTGTCGACGCCTCCTCTTTCGCCAAACAGGAACCACAGGGTTTCGCTCGGACCGGCAGCGATCTGTCGCGGTTCTTCTGAGCTTTCGCTTCCTGCGGGCATAGCGTATTCAGTGACGGTGCCTTCCATCGTAATCTTGCTGATCTTCTTCGTTCCCCAATCGGTGAACCAGAGACCTCCACCTGGCCCGGCGGTTATACCGTAGGGGAAGCTAGCGGTAGCGAGAGTGTATTCATGGCTGATCACTCCAGCGGTCGTCATGGTGCCAATCTTGTTGCTTCCATACTCGGTGAACCACAGTTTCCCATCTGAACCAACTGCGATGCAACGGGGATCGCTGCCTTCCGGTAGCGCGTACTCGGTGATGACCCCCGAAGTCGTGATCTTGCCGATCTTTTCCAAGTCTTCATCAGAAAACCACAGAGATCCTTCTGACCCTAGCACGATACAAGTCGGTTTGCTCCGTTCTGGGAGGGCGTATTCCCCGAGGATGCTGCCTGTTGGGCTGACCTTCTGGATTTTCGGGACAACTTTATAGCCGTAGGCCCATACCACCCATAGATCGCCGTCAGATCCCTCTGCCACCAACGTATCCCCTTTTTTGGGGAGCAGGGCGTATTCGGTGATTTCTCCGGCTGGCTTGACCGCACTCGTCGCTGCTGATAGTGCGGAGCTTTCACCCGCGACGTTTCTTGCCGTAACCTTCACGACCAGCGTATGTGTGAGGTCGGCTTCGGCCGGTGTGTATGCGGCTGTCGTCGCACCCGCGATCGCGGAGCATTCGCCGCCTGTCCCGTTACACCGCTCCCACTGGTAGGCATACGTCGGTTTGCCGCTCCACGTCCCTGAGGTTGCCGTGGCGGGCACTCCTTGGTTCGGCGTCGTTGGCGTGATGGCCGGCAGCACGGTATTTTTCGGCACTCCGACTGCTGTGAAGCTCCGTTCGTGACCGTCGGTCGTTCCCTTGCTGTTCGTGGCGACGATCCGATAGTAGTAGGTCGTTTCAAGCGATAGCCCCGTGACTATTTTGTTGACTTCGACTTCGATCGTGCCTGCCCCAGCGCTCGCTTCTGCCGTTTTGTGTTCGTATTTTTCTTTTGTAGTGCCGTATTCAAAGAAGAACTTGGATTCGTTGCCGCGTGGGTTGACGCTGCCATTCAGTCTTGCTTCTGCTCCATTGATGCCGGACGCGGGCAGGGTTTCTGCTGAGGGCTTGCCGGTGGTCGAGAAGGTCTGTTCCGGGCCGTAGTAAACACCACCAACAGAGGTGTGGACGGCTCTGATTCGGTATTTGTAGGTTGAACTTGCGCCCAAGCCGGTGAGCGTAGAGGAGATCGGGACCCGGCTGGTGCCACCGCCGATCGGCGTTTCCGTCGTCACGTGTTCGCCTACGCTATTTGTGCCGTATTCTATCGCGTAGCTCGTCGCAAAACCCTCGGGATTCAGTTCGCCGGTCACGGTCGCTTCGGTTTCGGTGAGTTTGCTCGCCGACTCTGCGGTGATTGCGACCGGTAGAGGATTGAAGGAAGTCCACGTATATGCCGGTTCAACGACCGTGCTGGCAAGGCCTGACCGGGAGCGACCGGACTCGACTTCCCCCGTTTCCCACTCTTCAATGCCTTGCTTGACGCCAATCAGCGCCCATTCCGCAGCGCTCGTCGCAGCACTTCGGCCGCAGCCGTCGGTGATTTCCGGTTCTTTGGGATAGCCACCGGCGAGAGTGGTGGTTTTGAATTCCTTGTTGTCGAGTTCAGCAAATTCCTTCATGTTGGATGAGGTGAGTTCCGGTTTTAGCCCGGTTTCAACCGGATATTCCGATTCGGTAAGGGGTTCGGTAAAGGTGTTCCACAGAAACTGCGTGGGATTGGTACTTTCTTTTACAGGGATAACAATTTTGTCGTGATTGTGTGCAAAACCGCCTTTGATGGTGTCGAAGCACTGGCCGACGTGGGGGTACTGCCATTGAGGACCAACACTTTTCGGCCCAGCACCAAACCATTCCTCGTAGCAGAGTTCAATGATGTCGCCAGATTTCGCGTCCTCCACTACCGGGCAGAGATACCCCACCCCGTAGCCCTTTTCGCCCGGCTGGAAGCCCCGGACCGTATTGGTTTTGATCGGGTCTTCAACCTTTAGGATGGGTTCACCGAAGTAGCTTGACCATGGACGGTTATTGAGGCCCTGCGCGGCGGACGAGTAGTAGTGGGCTATGCCGCAGCGTTCTTTGAGTTCGGGGCCTTCACATTGGTAGGGACTAAGCCTTTCAGGCGGATGGGGATCGTTGTTCAGCTGCAAACCCCACCGCACATAGCCGCTGGATGGGGACCACGCCGCGCACACGCTTTCATGTCCGTTGCCTTGTTCATAACTGCTGTGCGGGGTGGGTGTCGCATACCATTCTCCGCCTTCTTTGGCGAGAGACCCCATGCCCTCATAGCTACAGTACTGACCGCTTTTGGTGAGTTTGAGGTCTTCGACGCCCGATTTATCTTCCACGACGTGCGTTTCGAGGTAGCCGGCGCCTGGTTTTTCGCAGGAGTAGGCTTCGGAGGGGAACTGCGCCGTCTGCCAGCATTCAGCGTCCTGCCATACCATCCGTGCCGCATGGGCGGGCTTGGAGGTAAGAGCAAGCGTGGCAAGCAGCAACGTAAGCAGCCAGCATGTGTAAGCCGCGTTTCGGCGCATCGATGTATTACCCCCTGATAAAGGCGTGGTTGTGCAAGGCTTGGATGACGTAGGCGGTCAGCTACTACGACGTCTGCGCGCGGGTGGCCCGCGCTTGGCACGCGGTCCAAAAGCGTCGACTGCGAGGTTGCCCGCGAGTGGCGAGGCAAGGTGAATAAAGCGTTGATTCAGTCCTTGTCCGGTAAGTGTGGCGCGTCCGATCCACTCCGATGGACTCGGACTGGATGGTCGTTCGGCATCCCAGTAGACGTATCCACCACCACTCGTCACCTGATGAACAGAGGCCGACCCAGTAGTAATGAATCCTCTGTCGATCTGACTACCGGTGACGCTGGCGCGCTCTACGGAGTCTCCTTCATTCCAGTAGAGAGAGCCGCCGGATACGGTGAGCGAATGCAGCGACAGCTGGATCAGGTGGATGAGTTCGGGTTCGACAGTAGAGCCGTCCAGGGCGGCTCGGCCAATCGAGTACAGCGTGGTCCAGTAAATGTGGTTAGCATCGACGGCAATCCCATACACGGGCTTGGCGACTTTGATGAATTCTGGTTCGATGTTCGCGCCGTCGATTTCTGCGCGGCCAATTGCGTCATAGGAGAGTTCACCGGCTTCTCCGGTACACCAATAGATGTAGCGTCCCTCAACCGTGAGCGATCTGGCGTTGACTTCGCCGCGTTCGGGCTGCGGGACTTGAAAGACGGGTAGTGAAGGGCCGCCTGGCTTACTGCTGATCCGACTAACGAGTCCATGCGTCCCGTTTTGGGCGAAATACACATTCGAGCCGTCTGTTGCGATGCCAGTCACGACGCTGGGCGTGGTGACTGGCACTGGATCAGAGAAGAATGCTTCGGTGAGTCCGCTCCCATCAAGGTTGGCGCGACCGATGTGGGTACCCGACTCCCAGTAAACGTACGCATTCACCGACGCTGGAAGGGCGAGCATACCCAAGGCGATCGCCAGGATTGCGAACAGTTTTGCGAGCGAGAGGCGTGTCGGTGACCTGTGTGCCATAGCAACCCTGATCCTACCGACCTCCGGGAAACCTGGAAGTGAAGAAAATGTAAACCCACGTTAGGGTTGCCTGCCTCGCCGTGGCACCAACTACGAGCCCCGCAGCGTGATCCGCGGGTAGGAATAAGGCGACCTAGTGGGACGCATCGATATGGAACGGAGCACATGGTGTTGAGAGCCGTCCGCACGGAGGGTTTCGGGCGTGCCAAACACCGCCAAGGACCCACAGGTAGCGCTCGGCCGGGCGATCCGGCTACGCCGCGAAGAACTCGGCATCTCCCAGCAGTCTCTTGGGCTCGAGATCGGCTACGACCAAGGGTGGATCTCTCACATCGAGAACGGTCGCACCAACCCCGCCTACGGCACCGTCGACGCCATCGCACGGTCACTTTCTTGGTCGATGTCTCAGCTCGTTGGTCTTGCCGAGTCGATCGAGACCGAGGACCGTAAGCCGCTCGACCAACCCCGTCGACGGTAGCGCCTCTGCCCTCAGGTTATCTGCGCCTTATGAGCCCGAAGGCCGTGTCGCGCGAGCGAGAGGCTGATCTGCCCGCCTTACCGATCGCACGAAGAAGTGGGCGCACCACCTCAAGGGCTCGATCTACTGCGGCCACTTGTGGCGGGCGGCTGATCTATGGCCGCCACCGGGGCAATGGGGGGGTCTATGAATACTTCAGTTGCCAAAGCCATCAGGCGCGCCGGCCTAGACCATATGGCGTGGGTCGCTCGTTGCAGGGTTGACCTGCCGGGGTAGGTGGCCGGACGCTCCTCGCGGGGGTTTGTCTGGCCGGAGAGTGGCTCCGGCTGACCCCAAGAAAATGAGGAGGTCCGGCCATGAATACTGTGACGTGGGTGGGTATGGATGTCCATGCCCGGTCAATACACGCTGCGGCGATCAATGTCCTCACGGGTGAGATCGAGCGGTTCCGGTTCGGCCCAGGTGTGCAAGCGCCTGTTAGCTGGCTGGCGCAGCTGAGCGGCCCGGTGCATGCTTGTTATGAGGCAGGCCCGACGGGCTATGGGCTTTATCGGGCGGCAGTCGCGGCTGGGGTCCGGATGGACGTGATTGCGCCGGGCAAGACCCCGCGCGGCCCCTCGGATCGCGTCAAGACTGACCGCAGGGACGCTGAGCTGCTCGCACGCTTGTTGATCGCGGGACAGCTCAAGGCGGTGAGCGTCCCGCCGGCCGAGGTTGAGGCCGCCCGCGAGCTGACGCGCCTGCATGACGCGGTCGACGGGATCTGATGACCTCGCGCCATCGGCTTTCAAAGATGTTGCTGCGTCACGGTCGGGTCTATCCCAAGCCGACGACCTGGAAGCAAGATCACCGCCGCTGGTTGGCTGGTCAGCACTTCGAAGAGGCGACAAGTGAGCTGGTCTATCTCGATCTTCTCGCGCGCGTTGACGCTCTCACGGCGCGAAAGCTGCAGTTGCGCGAGGATGTGATCAAGCTCGCTGACGATCAGAGATGGTGGCCGACCGTCGCTCGTCTACGGTCCTTCCGAGCGATCGACACCCTCACCGCGTTTTCGATTCATCTCGAGCTCGGAGCCGACTGGGAGCGCTTTGAGAAAGCCCCTCGGCTGGGTGCATGGCTTGGGCTGACCCCATCGCTGAACCAGTCCGGCGAATCGTCGAGCAGTGGATCGATCACCAAGACCGGATCGACGCTCGCGCGACGACTGCTGGTCGAGTCGGCCTGGCACTACGGGCCCAGACCGCGCATCGGAGCGACCCTGCAGGCCCGCCAAGCCGGACAACCTGAGCACGTGCTCGCGATCTCCAACAAAGCCCAACGCAGACTCCATCGCGTCTACCAGCAGATGAAGGCCCGCGGCAAGCCGCACGGCGTCGTCACCGTCGCAGTCGCCCGCGAGCTTGCCTGCTTCCTCTGGGCAGCCGCAACAGTCGACTGACCACAACTGACATCCCCACGTTCGGGAGGGCGGGGCGCCGGGCCGTCAACGCGGTCGGGCACGCGCGCAACAGCTATGAGCAACCGCCCAACGGTCACGCTCGATCCTAGACCCGCGCATCACCGGCAGCGCATCCAAGGCCCTGAGGTACCCAACCCTCGAATATCAGACTGGCGACGCCGTCACCGAGCCCGACGCCCCGCCCTCCCGAACACCAACAAAATCCCTGCAAACCGGGACCGCCTCAGCACGCCCACTTGACAAACGACACGCCATATCAGCTGTGGAGCCCGCTACATGGCGGTCGATGGTGTCGAACGAGCCATCGAGCGCTACTACCGCAAGATCGAGCTGACGCCAGCAGAGGGCCAGGCCATACGGCAGGGGCTCAAGGAACAGATCGGAGTGCGGATCGAGGTTGCGCGCAAGGAGTCCGGACGCCACGAGCGCAAGCTCCGAGACCTTCAAAACGAGCAGCAAAAGCTCCTGCAGTTGTTCTACCGAGACGGTGTGGATGAAGAGGTGCTGCAAGCCGAGCAAGCGCGTATCGAGACCGAGCGCACCCAAGCCCGCCGCTGGCTCGCCACGGCAACCCACGAAGCTGACGAGGCCAGTGCGGCGCTCGATGAGGCCCTTGCGCTCATCCAGGGCTGCCATGCGACCTACATGGCCGCAGATTCCGAGCTACGCCGCCTGATGAATCAAGCGATCTTCACGCGGCTACTCGTCCGCACAGACACGCTCGAAGGCGAGCAGACACCCGTCTACCAGGCCATCCGTAGCCGACGTGATTCGACGCCTACCGCTCGCACCAAAGGGCCCCAGAACGACCAAGACCCCCGTCTTTTTGGGGGTCATGGTTCCAACGTTGGTCAATTGGTGCGCCCGAGTGGACTCGAACCACCACGGGGAAACCTCCCCACAAGGCCCTCAACCAGATCCAGTGGGTGTAGATGGGTCCTGGGGCGTCCACATCGTCCAATTTGCGAAGGTTTCTGGACGCATTGGACGGGTCTGGAGGGGTGAATTTTCTCAAAAATGTTCTCACGGATCCGGCGCTGACGCGTGCTTGGGCCGCCGGTGGGACTTCTAGCCTCTGGGTCTGTGTCGGGTTCCAAGAAGTCATCGAGTTCCCCGCCGGCAAAACGCGCGGGGTCTGGACGTGGGCGGACGCAGGCGGTCTTCTATCGCGATGGGCGAGGAAGGGAGCCGGTCGACGACTTCCTCGAGCGGATGATGGATACGCATCCTCTGGCCGCTGCAAAGATCGACGCTGCCATCGACGAGTACCTCAATGGTCGTGATCCGAGCGGTCCGCCACCAGAGTTTCCGGCGACGTCGCAGATCGAGGGCGAGTTGCGAGAGTTGCGGGTTCGCTTCGCGAAGACCCGGTACCGCGTCCTCTACCAGCGCTCCGGCAACCTGATGGTCCTGCTGCACGCGTTCGAGAAGAACACCGGCGCGGTGCCCACGAGCGATCAAAGGAAGCCGAAACGCGGATGGCCGACTTCCGGACGAGGATGGACTCGAAGCGCCGTCAGCGGCCCCGGGCCGCCGGGCGCGATGCCCCTCCGGGTTCACGCCAATAGTGGCATGGCTTATCAACCGTGATAAACTTGGCACATGGCCGGTACTCCGCAAAATCCAGTTGGACGCCCCGCCGTCAATGCTGCCGAGGAGCGCGCTGCGCGAAACGAGACCTACCGCGACGCCCGTGCTGAATACGAGCGGATTCGCGCCCTTCGTGAGATCAGCCCGATCGCGGCACATCTGCGGGAGCGTCGTTTCGAGCTCGGCCTTACGCAGCAGGAGGTAGCAAAGGCGGCGGGTACGTCCCACAGCGCCGTGTCGCGACTGGAGAAGGGAATCCACATTCCGCAGCTGCCGACGCTCCAGCGCATCGCCGCCGTTCTCGATGAGGAGTTGCTCGTGTGCTTCCAGCGCACCGTCGATGGAGAGGTCGAGCGGGAGTTCGCGGCTGTGGCTTGAAGTTGCGCCAGGGACGCGTCCTCTACATGCAGGTCGATGGACCTTCTGCAAACACTCTACCGGAGCTTGAGAGTCTTGTCGAGCTTCTGATGGAGCCCGTCGGCCGTGAGGCCCGGCAGCGGCTGCTGGAGCATCTTCTTCGGCTCGTGCCTTGACATGAGCGGTAGCTTGGCTGCTCGTCAAAATCGAGTTTGGCCCCGGCGACAGCGTCAACTGTCCCGAGGCCATGGCACGGAAAGGAGCGGTTCCTTCCCATGCAGCCGGAGGATACCCCGCGAGCTGCGCCCCCATCCATCGTCCTGTTCGGTCAGGAGGGCGGGGGTCAGGCGCTGGCCGATGAGCTGGTGCTGGACGGCTTCGACGTGAGACTGGTCAGTGAGCCCGTGCTGTTCGGCAGGGCCGATCTGATCGTCTTCGCTCACACGTCGAACCGAGGCGCAGGGCTCGACGCTCTACGCGCTCTGCGCCAGGGCCAGCTCGCGGGCTCCGGTTCCCGTGTCCTCTGGGTCAGCAGAACCGACAACGCCACCGACACGCTGCGGGCGTTCGAGGCCGGGGCTGACGACGTGATCCGCGACCCGTTCATCTACGCCGAGCTGGTAGCGCGCGTGCGGGCACTCCTCCGTCGTGACCGCCCGCCTGCTGTTGTTCGGTGCGGCGCCCTGACGATCGACACGGCCACGCGCAAAGTCACGTTCGGCATGACGCCCGTCAAGCTGCGCCGCCTGGAGTACAGCCTGCTGGCCCATCTGGCCCGCGAGCCAAACCGCGTCTATACCAAGGCCGAGCTGCTGCGAGACGTTTGGGACTATCGGGCAACTGGTGCAACCCGCACCGTGGATTCGCACGCCTCTCGCGTGCGGCGTGCTCTCGCCTGCGCGGGGGCGCACGGCTGGGTGCGCACGTCGTGGGGCGTGGGGTATCGGCTCGCGCCGTAGCCGGGCACGCTATTCCTCATAGGCATTGGTCAGTTATCCGTCGGTCCCGCCGTCCGGTGGCCGGAGTTCTTGAACCAGCTCGGCCGGATCAACCCCCAAGCCCGCAGCGAGCTTGAGCAGGTTGTGCAGGTTGAGGTTGCGTTGACCACGCTCGACTTGCCCCAGGAACGTCCAGTGGACGCCGGCTTGATCGGCCAGTGCCTCTTGGCTGAGACCCAGCTCTTGGCGACGGGCGCGGACTCGCTCGCCAAAGACGCGCGTCGCTGAAGAGATCGGCTTGGCCATTTGCTCCTCCAACCTCATATGTCCCGACTGTTGATGTCCAGAGCGTCAACGTCCCATGTGTTCAAGTCCCAACTGTTTGTGTCCTGATAGGGTGCCGTCGCCCGATAGCGGGAGGCCCCTCTCAAGGGGTTTGCTCCCTCAGAGGAGGACGGCTTGGGAAGGTCAAATCTCAGGCCGCGAGCTGCCTTGCTCGCGGCCGTACTGGTCGCTGCCGCAACGAGCGCCGCGGCGACAACCGCCCAAGCAGAGACACCGGAAGAGTTGTCCCAGCGAGCGGCGAGCTTGGCGGACGCCATCAGTGTCGATTGGTCGCACTCCCTCAACCAGGCCGGGGACATCGTTGACCCGATCACCGGCCAGATTGAGGGCGGCTACGGCCGCACGCTCCTCGCCTACGGCATGTTGCGCGCGACCGAGCGCAACCCGGCGCTCAACCTCATTCCGATCATTGCTCGGGCACTGCCGAACTCGGACGATGTAACCCAAGCGCCCTTCAACCTGCTCGGCCTGAGCGAAACACTGCTCAGCGCAAACAGCGTTCTCGGCCCGGCTGCCACCGAAGCCATCCAGAGCGCTGTCCTGAGTGATCCACCGTTCGGCAGTAGCACTCCGACGGCCGCCTGCTACCAGCGGCGCGACTGCTACGACAATCTCAAGCTGGTCAACGCCACGGCCGTTCTGGCGACACTCGCCGCTCTGCCGGGGCACGCTGGGCCGCCCCATTCGGTCTTCGCGGCGCCTGCCTCGACCGCTTCCGAAGTCCTCCGAGTGCTGACCCGCACCGTTCCAGGCATGGAGATCCCAGACGGCCAGCTCGAAGTCAGCAGTACCCAACTGAACGGCGCCGTGCTATCCGATCCGACCCGCGACCCGCCAGCCTATCTTGCACTCTCGGCCATGATGCTCGGCCGAGCGCTCGAGCTGACTGCTTCACCTCCGACTGCCACGCTCCGCGCCTTCCAGCGAGCCATCGTGGCGCTGCTCGGCCTGACTGCCCCCAACGGGGACATCAGCTACATGGGGCGCGGGCAGGGGCAAGTCTGGACGATGGCCAGCGCGGCGGCGGCCTGTGCCCTGGCGATGCGTCTGCTGCCCTCGCAGCGAGCCATCACCCCACGCTGTGAGGGCCTGATCGACACCGAGCTCGTGGCGCTGACTATTCGTCGGAGTCTCGGCGGCGTTGGCATTGCCACCGTGCCGCGTCTGACCTGGACGCGCGGCGTAGACCCCTACGCCAACCCCACCGACTACAACGGCCTCTGCGTCTACGCGCTCGATCTCACGGCCGATGCGCTCCAAGGTCTCCCCGGTCCCGGTGAGCAGTCATTGCCGGGGGCCATCAGCGGTGAGCGCTTCAGTGACCCCGATGGCTCAGAGCTGGCAACCACCAGCCTTCACGGCCTGTGGTTCGCCATTCATCGCCAGAACACCGACACCGCGGACAGCCGCTGGGGCTTCGGACTGATGGCGATGCAGCGCTGGCAAGCTGGCGCGTGGAGCAGCGTCCTAACTGATCGACCGCTTGGGCGGGGCGTGCAAGGGCCAGAATTGATTCTGCACGGTCAGCACTACGAACCAATCGGCCAGAGCGTGCAGGTCGCGCCGGGGCGTATTGTCGTGCATGGTGGCTGGGGAAGCGCAGGCCGTCTCGTCCGCTCCGCTGGGTTCGTCTACCAGGCAACCCCTGCAGGCGTGGTGCTCTCAGTGCCTGGGGAGGTAGGAGACTCGTTCGTCGTCCGGGAGTGGGTGCTGCCGGGGCAGACAGGCGACCTCTCTATGCGAGCGAGCGGTACTCGCCAAAACGTCACCCGCGATGCGCTACCCCTCGGTGACGACAGCAGCAACGACCTCGACGTTGTGAGTGAGCGGATAAGCGTGGCAAGGTCTAAATCAATCCTGATCACGTGGCGAAGCTGATCTGACTCGGTTGATTGGCTGGTCAGTCGAAGGTGTGGGGCGGAGAGTCGGAGACGACTTCAACGAATGGAAGAAGAGCACGGCGCAGCCGTTGATCCCTATGTGACTGCGCTCTATCCCCAGGATACGATAGCTTTCGCGCCCGTGCATCCAGGACAGGCGTGCCCGTCCCTTAGGCGCTCAGATCGGCCATTGGCTTATTCCGCTCGGCTTCGCTACGGTCGGGCCAGTCGTGGCGTTCAAGTTGGTTGCCTCGGCGGGCGACGCTGCTGCGTCGCTGTCCTTCGACGCGTCTTGACAGCGCGTACACAATCGTCCAGTCTGTACTCATGGCCTCTGCGGAAAACCCACCCCGATTATCCCAGCTGGGCGAAAAGTTGCAGAAAAGACAAGGCTGGTTTGAGAACCTCCTGCGCCTGTTCAACAGCGAGCAAGGAGGCGACGTGGTGAGCGGAGGAAACGGGAATGGCAACGGGGCGTCGCCCAATGGAGTGAATGAGGATGGCGACGTTGACTCTCCCGCGGATACCGAACTAGACACGATCGTAGCCAGCGCCGTGCGCACTGCATTGGAACGGGCGGCCGCCGAGAAGGCCAAGGACCCGCTGCGCGAGGACAATGGGGACATCATGCCTCAGTTGTTGATCGGGGCACAAGTCTCATATAACACCGATACATGGAGCCCTGATCTACGCTCACGAGCGCCAGAGGGAAGCCCCGAGCGACTAGCGTATGAAGCTGATCCGATCACGTTCTCCCACCCAGAAGTCAGGGCAGCGTTTCGCCTAGTTGACGAGATCGACGCGATCGTCGACGCTGAGCTTGGCATCACCGGCGACGACGAATAGCCCAATCTCAACTGTGGTTGGCATGAAGTTCTCCTCCTTCCGACGCGGGTCTCTGCGCTCCTTTCGACTGTCACGGCTGAGCTGGTCACCACCCGCATCGAGTCATCTAGCCGTCACACGACAACATGCAGAGTCCCTAGCGGCGGCGCTTGATCGCCCGACACGGTACCGCCAGCGGTGTCTTGAGCAGGTGTCGTTTCTCCCTGATGGCGGCCAGCGCTGGCAGCGTACCGTCCAAACGCAAGTCCCGAAAAGCGCTGAGGGGGGTGGGCGCGACTGGCGAATCGTATCGCTAGGGGAGTTCGAACCTTGGCGCTTCCCAGATTTTACAGTTACCGACGCAGCAGGGATAAAGCTCAACCGCCTAACCCGACGTCAACACGGTGTTGCACTAACGAAGGCTATGCTCGCCCTGCACTTCTTTCGGTTGCCGATCCAGCAACGAGGCGAATTTCGAAATAGCGCAACGCACCAAGCGGCTTACAAGCATCTCCGTGAAGGTCTACGCGAGACCTTCACGGCGATCAGAGTGGCCGATAGCCAGGATGCCTACCTAAGAACGGTGGAAGACGCAACGCGACTCTTTGCTGAACTCCTGATCGACGCTGGCCTTCCCAAGGAGACCGCAGAGGGGCGTGAGGAGTTTGAAAGTAGACTCCGCGCCTTCGCGCTTGACCTTGCGGAAAACTTTACTGTTATTCAGTATCTCTGCTGGGTGAGCGCGACGCCGGGCGAGATACTGAATCTTCGCGCTTCTTGGACTGTCCGCGACCCACTTGGAGGGCTCATTAGCCGGGGTCGATTGAGGCCAGCCCTGAAAGCCATTCGCCTCGGACTGTTCACGACCGATAAAGTTGCACGCCGGAAAACATGGATGCGCTGGTATTGCCAATTTGGACTCGCCCCGATGCCATACCGCTTCCGAGCTCCCAAGACCGGTAGCTATTATCTTACGATCGAGCCGCCGAACAAGACGGACGTTACCTACCTTGACTGGGGTGTTTCTAATAGCCTTGAGGACAAGGAGCTGAACTCCGGCTTCGCCAGTGCCCATTTTCATGACCGCGACACGACGAGGCATAAAGTGCGAAGGCGCGCGGTTCGGGCCTACGTACGCTGCCGAACCCGCGAGCACAAGCAAATTGCCGCTGGCGGCCTTTTGAACGCAGTGTTCGTATTTCTCGTAGCGCGTGGACAGCTTGCGAAGAGCGTCGGGACATCTTCACAAGCGTGGCTTCTCGTAACGCCTACTATCCTAATCGCATATTTGGCGGAGCAACAACGACACTACTACGCGCATACGACGCGGCGCCAGCGCGGGATTCTATGGGGCTACCTCGTCATCAGCATTACGTTTTTGGTGGCAATCTCGGCGTCATCTGAGCACGGGACGATGGGCAGTCAACACTGGAACCCTTTTGTCACCGATCTTGCCTGGCTGTTCTTCACGACGAGTGTAGCCGTCCTTGTGTGGTATGCGCCGCTTGGTTACAACTATCAGCTCACGACCGAAAACTGGACGAAGAAACACTTTGAGAGGCGGAAGCAGGAGAGGAAGAGGTGGAAGTGGGCGATGAGAAGCCGGCGCGTATGCTTAGTGCGAGACGAGCGAGAGAACTGGCAAATCTATGAAGATATGCTGAGAAGGTACTGTAACTTCGTATTCCGTGCCATGCTCATCATACCGCCATGCGTGTTGACGGTATTGATTTTGACGTGGCATCATCCCCACAAAGCCCACAAAGGTAAGCGATCCCCAAGTACTACCGCTACCCGCCAGATATCGACAGGCACGCTCACAACGACTACCTGGCCGTCACGCTATTGCAAGACACAAGGGTGCAACTTCGAGCTTCGTTTCGTTCCGACAGGTCCGCAGTCGAAATAGCTAGGTATGGTCACACTCGGCGTGGCTTTGTACCGCAGGCCTCTGCCCCTCCACCCTAACCAGCACGTCCAGCCCGAGCTGGTAGCTGTCGGGGAAGCAGAGCGCGCCGTCGAGATGGACCATCTTGAAGTAGGCGATCGACGTGCAATCGTAGGTCGGCGCTTTGAGCGTCGTCGTAATCTCGACCGCTTGGTCGGGCTCGGTAACTGGTATGTCCACGTAGCGCTCAGAGGTGATGAGCCCTGGCCCGGTCAGTGGGCCTTGCCGTTCGAGCCGTCTGTCCTTCCATGGCACAGTGCCACTGTTGCGGACTTGCCAGGTCTTCTCGAAGGCTTGGCTTGGTGTCATCAACGTCCCATGCGGGATGGTGTCGCCAAGGAAGGTTGAGGCATCGTCGGGGATGGCGCTCACGAGCTGGGGTCTGCGTCCGCCTGCGCGGCGGCGTTCTTGCTCGGGGGCGTGCTCGGCCACCTCGAACAGGCTCAGCAGGAGGCCGTCGGCGTCGAAGGTGTCCTCGTAGAACTGGACGAGCTCGCGGCTGGGTTTGCTGCCCTGCTCCACGCGAGAGATGTGGCTTGGGCTACACCCGAAGGCTTCAGCGGCCTGCTTGCCGGTCCAGTGGTTGACGAGCCGGAGCTTCTGCATGGTGAGGCCGAGCTGCGTCTTGGGCTGGCGGGGTACGAGGTGTGGTGGATTTTGCGGCCGTGGCATATGCCCCCAAAGATTGCATGTTGGTCAATAACTCGGGCGTGCCCGACGCTGCGATGAAGCCGCCGGTTTTCGGCGGATCGTCCGAGCGAAAGGAAGTCACGCCATGTCCCGCAGTCTCGTTCCGCGCCAGCCGGTCCAGGTTGTGCGCGCAGATCAGACGCTCAACACCCAGGTAGCTGAGGCCGAGCGCGTGGGTATTGCTGCTGTCGCGCGTATCCAGGCCGGGGCGTTTGCTACGTCGGTGGCCATGCAGAACGCCACGATGCTGTCGAGGGCGGCGAACGCCGCCTTCCGCGTCTCTCCCATGGGAGAGGACATCTATCAGGCGATCTTGGCGGCATATGGCACGTTGGCCGTCACCGAGATTCAAGCTCTCAGCTTTCAGGACAGGGGGCGGTCCTGATGGGTCTCGTTGAGGCAGCGTTGGCGTTGGTCGGCTTGGTGGCGGTCGTAGGCGGAGTTGCGCGCTGGCAGATGCAGCGGATGCCGGAGCCGCCGGTTGAAGTGGACTTGGCGGCTCCCTACCGTGAAGGGCTCCACGCGGCGATCCGGATGCAGGGTGTCGCCCAAGACCTTGAACAGCAGCTCTACGCCGAGGCGATCCGCTTGAGCGTGGTGGCCGACTCGCCTGGAGATGAGGCTGGGGAGTCATCGTGAGCAGCAGCGGTCATCAGCCGCCCAGCTGGGAGCGCCTGCTGGCCTGGCTGGTGGTGGGTGCTGTGAGCCTGCAAATTCTGGCGGCTGTGCTCCCGCGTCTGCTGGCTCCGCTGGTGGTGCTGGGCGCTGTGGTGGCGTTTTTGCGGTTGGTGTGGTTTTACACCAATCGTCATTAGTGGTGGCCTCGTAGCTGTGCTGTGTTATTGACCATATTTCATTGACTTACTCACTTAGTGAGCAGATAGTAGATGGTAGATATTCACTGAGTGAGTGGAGAGTAATTGAGGGTACAAGGATGGCGCGACATATCCGGGTCAAGGGGATCAAGCGGAAGGAAGTGGACGAGGACAAGCTCGCCCTAGCGTTCCTGATGCTGGCGAAAGTCATGCTCGAGCAGGATGAGCCACAGGCCGAGCGTGATGGTTCATCAGACGACCGGGAGGCGGCGTGATGGCGTTGGCGGTGGTTGCCCTCACGCTCGCGGTGCTGCTCTCGGCCACCCTTGCTGGCTTGGAGTGGCGGGAGCGCCAGAGCCGCAGCTGGCAAACAGTACGGTTGCAGTTCGGCCGTGACGTGACGGCCGACTCGGTGGTAGCCGTGTTGGAGTGTCTAGCTGGATTGCCGATGGATCGGACGGTGGCCCTGGAGGTTGACGCGAGTCACGACGGTATCGCTCATTATCTGAGTACGGATCAGCCAACGCTTGATGTGTTGCGTGGTGGTCTGCGGGCGTTGTTGCCGGGTTTGCGGCTGGTGACTGACGTGCAGCGGCCGTCGGTGTCATGGCGGTATGGGCGGGTGCTGCGGTTGCGCGGTCGGCTGAAAGTCCTGCGTAGTGACGGGGTAGCGGAGGCGAACGCTGGCCTATTGGCAGCGATGCAGCCGCTCGGTGCGCAGGAGCGGCTGCTGGTGCGCTGGCTGATCCGGTCAGGTCGTCCGGCGGTTGTGGCGCAGGAACAGCACGGGCAGGCGTTGCCGTCGGAGGCGCTGCGACGACTGAGAGTCAAGAATGAGGCTGGCGTGGTGAGCGCACGTGGCGTGGTCGTGGTGAGCACGGGCAGCCAGAAGCGAGCATGGCACTTGCAGGCGCGGGTGCTCTCGGTCCTGCGGACGCGCCTGACGCCGTATGGGCAGGTGAGCGGTTCGGCGCGTTCGGGATGGGCGCTGACGCGCCTGCTGGCACAGCGGAGTTTCGTGCTCGGTGATCGTTACGCCGTAGCTGAGCTGGCGGGCTTGTTGGCGTGGCCGGTTGATGCTCCGGCTTTGCCGGGCCTGACGCTCGGGACCTCACCGCTGCTGATGCCCTCGAATCGGTTGCCGCGTGGTGGTCGGGTGTTGGGTGTGGCGACGTGGCCGGGGTTGGAGCGGCCGGTGGCTCAGTCGGTGGTGGGTGCGTTGTCGCACACCCTGATCGCTGGTCCGACGGGGGTTGGTAAGTCCACGTTGCTGACGAATCTTGTCACTGGAGATATGGCGGCTGGTCGTGGGGTGCTGCTGATTGACGGCAAGGGCGATACGGCTGAGGCGGTGCTGGCGCGGGTGCCGGTGGAGCGTCGTGAGGATGTGGTGGTGTTGGATTGCGCGTCGGCGGGGCCGTTGCCGGGTTTCAAGCCGTTCGGTGCGGGTGACCCGGAGTTGGCGGCTGACGTGCTGCTCGGTGTGCTGAGTGACTTGTTTCGGGATAGCTGGGGGCCGCTTAGCGAGCGCTACCTGCGGGCCGGTCTGGTGGCGGTGGCTCACGATCCAGTGGGCACCCTGGCGGATGTGCCTTTCGTTTTCAGCGATCCGGTGTACCGTCGCCAGCTCGTGGGGCGGCTAGGTGATCCGCTGACGCGGGCGACGTTCGCGGCGTTCGAGGGCATGAGTACCGGGGAGCGGGCGCATCAGTTGGCGGCACCGCTGAACAAGCTCGGGACGCTGCTCAGCCGCCCGGTCGTGCGGACGGTGCTCGGGCAGGTTCAGCCGCAGCTGGATTTTCGGCGAGTGCTGCGTGAGAAGCAGATCGTCGTCGTCAGCCTGGCCCCCGCGCGAGTCGGTGCCCCGGCGGCGCGGTTGATTGGGGCGCTGACGGTGTTCTCGCTGTTTCAGGCCGTACAGGGTCGAACATTGCTGCCGGAGTCGGCGCGGACGCCGTTCTTTGTCTATGTCGATGAGCCGCGTACGCTCGGTGATCTGCCGATGCCGCTCGATGCGCTGCTCGAGCAGGCTCGTGGCCTGGGTGTCGGCGTGACGCTCGCGCCGCAGTCGATGAGTCAACTCCCGAAAGCGGTGCGCGAGGCGGCGCTGACGAACGCGGCGACACGGATCGTCTTCCGCCAGAACGCCGATGACGCTCGCCTGCTGGCCGGTGATCTGCCGGGTGTGAAGGCTGAGGAGTTGGGTGACTTGGCGGCGTTCGAGGTCGTGGCGCGTGTCGGGCTCGGTCCCGGCGATGTGGCCCCACTGGTCAGTCTCAGAACGGCACCGCTCGGCGGCGCGGTGAGCGACGCGCGGTCGCTGCGCGAGTTCTCGGCTGCACGCTTCGGCGTGAGTCTCGGCGAGGTTGACGAGGCGCTGGCCGCTCGGCATCAGGCGGGGGCGAGCGCGCCGGTCGGGCGACGGAGGCGGACGGTATGAGGTGTCCGGTCGCTTGTCCGCTCGCGTGGAGTGATCCCTGGCGAATCACCTGTAGTTATTGGTGTTATCGGGGAGATGTGCCCGCGAATGACTGTCTGTCAGACAGTGCCGGGAGCCGGGTCGCTGGCTACGTCAGCGGCGTGGCTGGCTCGTCGGCTGTGGTGCGCGGTCGGGTCGTCCGTGGTCAGTGGGGGGTGGTGTCCTGTCCGTCTGCTTGTCCGCTCGCGTGGCCTTCGGCCCCGCTTCGCTCTCCTCTCCATAGCTATGCACTGCCCGCGAAAGAGAGGCAAAACGGACGGCGGCGAGCTCACGGCTGCGGAGGGGGGCTATGAGGCGCGGTCTGACAGGCGGCGAGCTCGTGGCGCTCGCGGGCAACCTGGGCGCGTCCGAGCGGACGGTGGTCGAGGTCGTAGCGAAGTTGCGGCTGGCGACTCACGCGCAGCTCATGGCGCTGCTCGCTTTGCCTGCGAGCGATTCGTCGGCCAGTGCGGCGCGCGGGGCGCGGCGCGTTCTGGCGCGGTTGACGGCGCTACGGGTGTTGGCGCGACTTGAGCGGCGGATCGGCGGCAGGCGGGCCGGGTCGGCTGGCTATGTCTATTACCTGGGGCCGGTCGGGCAGCGGCTGGTGGCCTACTGGCAGGGCCAGGGGTTGACGCGCGGGCGGTTTCGCCCGGAGCCGGGCGGACGCTACGTCCGCCACCGCCTGGCGGTCAGCGAGTTCTACGTGCAAACGCGGCTGGCGGCGAACGCCGGAACACTCGACCTGCTGAGCTTCCAGGCCGAGCCGGACTGCTGGCGGCGCTATGTCGATGGTTTCGGCGGTCAAACGGTGCTGAAGCCGGATGCGTATGTGCGGCTGGGGCTCGGTGCCTATGAGGACAGTTTCTTTGTCGAGGTCGATCTCGGCAGCGAGAGCCGCATGGTGATCGCCCGGAAGCTGCGGGCCTACCTCGACTACTTTCACAGCGGCGCCGAGCAGGCCGCGCACGGGGTGTTCCCGCGCGTGCTGGTGCTCACCAACACCGCCGAGCGGCGGACGGCGCTCGTCAAGGTCTGCGCGCGTCTACCGGCCGAAGCCTGGGGGCTGTTCACGGTCACGACTTTGGATCAGGCGCTGGCGGCGATGACCGGGAACATCGACGCCGACGCGCGCGAGTTGAGCGGCGAGGTAGCACCGTGATCCGGCGTAACAGGCTGCTCATCGGTGACGCCGTGGAACGGCTCGGCTCACTGCCAGATGGTTCGGTGGACTGCGTGGTTACCTCGCCGCCCTACTTCGGGCTGCGGGACTACGGGGTAGCCGGGCAGCTCGGTCAGGAGGCGCACGTTGAGGCGTGGGTCGCCAACCTGCGAACGGTTTGCCGGGAGCTTCATCGTGTGCTGGCGGCGCATGGGTCGTTGTGGCTGAATCTTGGCGACGCCTACTCCACCCACCCGCGCTACGGTGCAGCCGCCAAGTCGCTGCTGCTCGGCCCGGAACGGGTCGCACAGGCACTGGTGAGCGATGGCTGGCTGCTACGCAACAAGGTCGTGTGGGCGAAGTCCAATCCGCTGCCGAGCCCGGTGCGCGATCGACTGACCAACTCGCACGAGTTCGTCTACTTCCTGACCAAGCAGCCCAGCTACTTCTTCGACCTCGACGCCATCCGTGAGCCGGTGCGCTCTCGATGCGCACCCTCTCGTGGCTCCCGGACACCGCAGACAGCGCTCGGGAAGCTGGCCGGTGGCCGGGAGGGGCTGCTGGCGATGGCTCGCGCCGGTCGTAGCGGTCACCCGCTGGGCAAGAACCCCGGCGACGTGTGGTCGCTCGGCTCGGCCTCCTACCGAGGCGCGCACTTCGCCACCTTCCCGCCCGAGCTGATCCGCCGACCGATCCTCGCCACCTGCCCGCCCCACGTCTGCACCACCTGCGGTCAGCCCTGGCGGCGATCGACCCGACGAGTCGTGATCCGACGAGGCGCGGCTGAACCACGGCCGTTCGTGCCCTGCTGCTGCCAGGCACCGGCGCGGCGCGGCCTGGTCCTCGATCCGTTCTTCGGCACCGGCACGGTCGCAGCCGTCGCCAGAGCCCACCAGCGGGACTGGCTCGGTATCGAACTGAACTCCGACTACAAGGCGCTAGCCGAGACCAGATTGGGGATAAGGCTATGAGTGACTTTGTAGCAGCTGCGTCATTTATGCAAGACGCAGATGCTACTTACACAAATAGAAACCGGCTCTATGCAGGAGTAGTGTCGGCTGGTAGGCTCGGCAAGCCAATGAATTATCTCTTTTACCAAAACAGAGCAGTGAGTAACTGTCGTAGTTTGAGCAACAATCTATTCACTAAGTGAGCGATGCGTGAGACAATGGTGGTAATAAAGAGAAGGACATATCACTATGAGTCTGACGACAATTCAGGCGCAGCGCCTAGGAGCGTTGATCGCCAAGGCCCGGATGCGAAAAGGCATCGCACAGACAGCGCTTGCCGCGCAGCTGGCCGTAGCGGCTGGCTGGCTGGCGGGTTTGGAGCAAGGCCGTTTCCTCGATCCTTCCAACGAGAGGCTGACGCGGATTGCCGAAGCGCTGGACATAGAGCCGAAGCAGATCGAGCGCATCATGGGGCACAGTGTCGCCAGCGGCCTGCCGGGGATGCGCACCTACTTCCGCGCCAAGTACGACCTGACTCCCGAGCAGATCGACCGTATCGAGCGCTACATCGGCCGGATTCGCGGAGGGTCGCAGTGACTCACCCTCAGACGACCGGCCGCGCGCTCGCGCTCATTGACGACACTGACCCGATTGCAGTGCTGCGGGGATTGCTGCCGAGCCGAGCCATGACTTGGAGCGAGGCGCACTCGGTGGCTGAACGGCAGGCCACCACGCTGCTTGAGCTGCTGCACATTGATGAGCCGCCAGTGCCGCAGTTTGTGATCTCCAGCTTGCCGGGGATCTTGGTGGACTGGCGCAAGGGCTGGCCGACTTCGGGCATGAGCGTCCGAGCCCCCAATCACTGGCGGATCGTGCTCAAAGCCGACGAGTCGCGCCAACGCCAACGTTTCAGCTTGGCGCACGAGTTCAAACACGTCCTCGATGACCCGCTCATAGATCGCCTCTATATCCACCTCGCTCCGAAGGGACGGCACGAGCGCATTGAGCGGCTGTGTAACTACTTCGCGGCCTGTCTGCTGATGCCCCGCGCCTGGGTGAAACAGGATTGGTGCCGGGGTATCCAGCAAACGCGCGAACTGGCGCGGCGCTACTACGTCTCCCATGAGGCGATGAGTACGCGCCTGAGCGAGCTTGGATTGACACACACGACCTTCGCGCCGCGAGGGCGACACCGCGAGGGGCGAGCATGAGCACGACCATGCAACTGGACCCGCAGGATGAGGCTACGGCCGTGGTCTATCTGCGGGTGTCGAGTCCCGGGCAGGTCAACCGAGGCACCGACCCGGAGGGCTACTCGATACCCGGCCAGCGCGAAGCGACGAAAGGGCGAGCTGGCACGCTCAACGCCGAGCTGATCGGGGAGTACGTCGAGTACGGCGTCACTGGACGCACAACACACCGGCCAGCCTTGCAGCGGATGCTCGCCGACCTTCCGAAACTGCGGCCGACCTATGTGATCGTCTATGACCTCTCGCGGCTGGCCCGCAACCGCCTGGATGACGCGCTGTTGATGTTGAAGATCGAGCAGTCCGGGGCCAGGCTCGTCTCGGTGCTCGAGAACGTCGATCAGACCCCGAGCGGCCGGTTGACGCACGGCGTCCTTGCGGCCGTCAACGAGTTTCGCTCAGCGGGTGACGGCGAAAAGGTCAAGATGGGGTTGCAGCGCAAGCACGCCACCGGCGGCACACTCGGCAAAGCACCAATCGGCTACCTCAACACCCGCAGCCGAGTCCTCGGCCGAGACGTGCGCGGCGTGGAAATAGACCCGGAGCGCTCGCCATTGGTGCGGATGGGGTTCGAGTGCTACGCCACCGGCGAGTACTCGATCAGCGCCCTGGCTGATCTGCTTGACGTGTCGGGGCTGCGGACGCCGATGACTTCCAAACGGCCAGCGAAGGCGCTGGCCCGCAGCGCGGTCTACCGGATGCTCCGCGATGACTACTACATCGGCGTAGTGACGCTGAACGGCGTCAAGAACCCCGACGGGCAGCACCCGCCGCTGATCGACCGGGAGACGTTCGAGCGCGTCCAAGAGGTCTTGAAGGCCCACGCGCTCAGCGGCGACCGCTCCCAGAAGTACGAGCACTACCTGAAGGGCTCGATCTACTGCGGCGAGTGCGCCAGCCGCCTGCTGTTCATGCGCGTCACAGGCAACGGCGGACGCTATGACTACTTCGGCTGCCAAGCCCGCCGCCGCTCAGACGTGGGCTGCCACGCCGCCTACATCCACGTCGATGACGTCGAACGAGCCATCGAGCGCTACCACCAGCGACACGTCTGGCTCAAACCCGACGCCAAGGAGCGCATCCGCGCCAAAGTCCGGCACTACGTCGAGCAGAAGCTGAAGCTCGCGCGCGGCGAGGCCGAACGAGCCAACCGACGACTCGACGCGCTCAAGCAAGAGCAACAACGCCTACTGCAACTCAGCTACCAAGACCTCGTAGACACCGACGTGCTCGCCGCCGAGCAAACCCGCATCAAGAACGAGCGCGCCCAACTCGCCAAGTGGGCCAAAGCTATCGCCCACGACGAGACAGACATCACCGCCGCGCTCGAGGAGGCCCTGCGTCTCCTCGACCAGGCCGGAGCCGCCTACCAGCTCGCCACACCGACCATTCGGCGGATGTTCAACCAGGCCCTCTACGAGCAGCTACAGATCATCGACGGCGATGTGGTCGCCACCCTCCCGACCCCGCTCATCCAAGCCCTACAGGGACTGGGCGAACCCCGGAAGCGAGGCACGAGACGGCCGCAGAAGTCGAGAACCGCGCTCAGAGACGCCATCCACTCCGAACAGGAGGCCAGAAAAAACCAAGGCATCCTCAACGGACGCCTTGGTTTGCACAACGATCAAATGGTGCGCCCGAGTGGACTCGAACCACCACGGACCGTGAAGTCCACAAGGCCCTCAACCTTGCGCGTCTACCAATTCCGCCACGGGCGCAGGGGGGCGAGTATACCCGCGAGCAGCCATCCGACGGTGGGCCGAAAAGTCCGCAACTTGCATCCGTCCACGCGTGCCGCTAGATTGCGAACACATGTTCGTTGAAGCGCATCGACCAACCGACCGCGGAGGCATCCAGGCATGGATCTGACCAAGCGCCAGCAGGAGATCTTCGACTTCATCCGCAAGTACTCGGCCAAGTACGGCTACCCGCCGACGGTGCGCGACATCGGCAAGGCGGTCGGGCTTGCCTCGTCCTCGACGGTCCATGCGCATTTGGCGAACCTCGAGAAGATCGGGCTGCTGAGGCGCGATCCCTCCAAGCCCCGGGCCATCGAGTTGCTCGACCGGGCTGTGGGCACTGCCGTCGACAGCGTCAGGGGCATCGTTCGTGCTGAAGGCCTGCCGCTGCTGGGCTCTGTGGCTGCCGGCCAGCCGGTGCTGGCGGAGGAGAACATCGAGGAGTACGTGTCGGTGCCAGACATCGCTGGGGGAGAGGACGGGGAGTACCTCCTGCGGATTCGCGGCGACTCGATGAAGGAAGCCGGCATCCTCGAAGACGACTACGTGGTGGTCCACCCGCAGGACACGGCCACGAACGGCGACGTGGTCGTGGCCCTGCTCGGCGAGGAGGCGACGGTCAAGCGCTTCTTCCGCGAACCCGACCACATCCGCTTGCAGCCCGAGAACGACACGATGGAGCCGATTCGCAGCAAAGAGGTGAAGGTGCTCGGCCGCGTGGTCGGCCTGCTCAGGCGGGTCTGACTCCGGAGTCCCAACGCTGCAGTCTCGTGCCCCTCTCTTCCCAGCCGACGCCATAGGCGCTAACTTGACCGGGCAGGTCAGGCGGCCGCGGAGGCGTGAGCCTTCGAGGAAAGTCCGGACATCACAGGGCAGGGTGGTCGAGCGATCGACCCGGGGAAACCCGCGGGAAAGTGCCACAGAAACAAACCGCCTACGTCCGCCGTCCCACGTGAACGGCGGGCCGGCAAGGGTGAAATGGTGCGGTAAGAGCGCACCAGCGTCGCGGTGACGCGGCGGCTGGGCAAACCCCACTCGATGCAAGGCCAAAACGGACCGTTTGCAGGCTGCCCGCCAAGGTCCAGGTAGGCCGCTCAGATGGATGGCCGCTCAACGACAGGATCCGGCTTACCGACCCGCTAAGGAAAGGCCCCGCTCCGGCGGGGCCTTTCTATGTCCGCAGCGAGTTTCTGCCGGTCCTGGCCCCGGTCGCCTCCCCGGTCGCTTCTAAGGGTTTTGTCCGCAGATGCCGAGAAGTAGGCGAATGGTCGCGCTCGATCGCCACTGTCCAAGTCGCTGGAGGCTGCCCCGTGTCCTCGCCGCGCTCGCGCCGCTGATGGCCGTCGTGCTGGTTAGCTCCAGCGCAGCCGCCTCCTCCTGGGTTCCCATCAACGAACCTTTGGTCTCCTCGATCTTCCTCAGGAGCTCACCCGTGGTCGCCATGGACGAACGCGGGACTGCAACTGAGATCTGGGCCGAAGGCCCTGAAGAAGGCTCCTCTTCGCTGGAGTCCTCACGGCTCACACCTGGGGGCAGCTGGAGCCCGCCCGTGGCACTTCCCACCCATCTGGAGGCGGGGGAGCCCGCCATCGCGGACACCCCCGACGGGCACACCACGGCCGTTTGGGACGAGCGCGAACCCGGCGGGCAGAGTGCGATCTACTCATCGCAGAGCAGCGATGCGGCGTCGTGGAGCAACGCGGCTCTGCTCAGCGGCACAGGGCACTACATCTACGATCCGAGCGTGGCTGTGCAGGCCGACGGGACCGGCGCAGCGACCTGGTTCGAAAGCGACCAGACCAACGAAGAATGGATCGTGGCAGCTGTGCGCCATGGCGAATCGTGGTCCTCGCCGCTGCGGCTGAGCGCACCCGGCGTCTATGCCTTCCAGTTCAATCGGGGCGTCGATCTGGTGGCCAACGCATCTGGCTTCCTGGCCGTCTGGTCGCAGTACGAACCAGAAGGCGGTCTGTACTCCGTGCATGCAGATCAATTTCGTAGCGGCGCCTGGCAGGGTGACGAGTTGATCACCACCAGCCCACAGCCCATCGCCGACGCCACTGTGGCCAGCGACGAAACGGGCGACGCGACCGTCGTCTGGGTCAACTTCACAAACAGCACGCTCGGCTCGGCCACGCTTCGGGGCGGCCAGTGGACCACACAGCCGATCGAAGGCTCCCACCAGCATGTGGGCTGCGGCACGCCCCAGCCGGGCGTGGGCATCGATGCGGCGGGAGCAAGCACCGCTGCATGGGTCGACGAAGGCCAGATCGTGACCGACACCCTGCCAGCGGGCGGCACCTGGGCACAGCCTGCCCACCTGACCAATCTCCCAGAAACCTCCGGTGCCTACGAAGCCGATCTGGGCGTGGATCGTGCAGGGGACGCCGCGCTGATGTGGGATCGCAGGAACGTGGGCGAAGGCGAAGGCAGCTCCGGGATCGAAGCCACCTACCGCTCTGCCGGGGGCGCCTGGGAGGCGCCCGTGAGCCTGTCGAGCGCCGGTCCGGAACTCACCACGCCGAGCGTTGCCATCGATCCCCAAGGGTGGGCTGTTGGCAGCTGGGGCGAAAGCCCCTACCAGCCGGACAGCAAGCTTCGCTACGCCTACGCAAAACCTGCGGCCGCGTCCGTCTCGAGCACTCCATCCCAGACCCAGGCGGGCGGGGGAGGGTCGGCGAACCCTGGCACGAGCACCGCATCGAAGCCTGCTGGGCTTGGGCCGGTCTACCTCGTTGCCCCGCGTTCCCGCCTGCGCCTTGGACGCCACTCCCACACGCTCAGCGCGGTGATCCGAAACCGCAACCCCTTCCCGGTGTCAGGCACGGCGACCATGAGCTACTACCTGCTGCCCGTCAAGGGCGCTCACGCCGCATCGCACCACTCATCGCCGCTGATCGCAGCAGTCGCGCACTTCACGTTGAGCGCATATGGCAACGGTCGTGTCCACTTCCGCCTGAGTGCCCGTGCGCTGCGGCGACTGTTCGCCAACGTCCCCGACAGCGGCCACGATCTCGTGAGCATCCGCCTTGTGGTCACGGGTGCAAGCGGTCAGAGCTCAACCGGCTCGAGCGTCTACGCGCTCGACGCGCCAACCCACCATTTCCGTCGCCATGCCCACATGCCGACGGTCCCCCCCGGCTACCGTGCGCCAGTGGACCCGTGGGTCAAGGCGCACGCCGCCTGCTGACGCGGACAGCCGAAGCTCAGACGTCGAGGGCGATCAGGGCGCTCTCAGCAGCGACTGTGTCGGCTTGCGTGGCCAGGCGTGCAGCCGCGTTCACCAGCGGTAGCGCACCGAGTGCGGCCAACGCCAGCAGCAGGAACGACGCGGTGGGGTGGTGGACGATCGTCTGCACCATCAGCGCGAGCACGATCCCGCCGCCCTGTCCGGCCATCCACATCAGTGCGCTCGCCGCGCCGCCGTGGGCGCCCGCGCGGCGCTCGGTGAGATCGAGCAGCACGGGCAGGCTGGTGAGCAGGAAGAACCCGATCACGGCCACGGCCACGGCGAACGCGGGCAGCCACCCGAGCGTGGCCAGCATTGCGCAGCCCAGGCACGCGCCGAGCGAGGTGGCCTGCAGCAGCCGGTAGGTCTGTCCTCGCCGTGCGACCGCCGCCGGCAGCGCAGCCGAGCCGATCAGGCCCACGATCACCATCCCGGCGAGCAGGCCGCCGGCCGTGCCCGAGGAGACCCCGGCCGGCTTGAGCAACGCCTGCAACCAGGTGGTGACGGCCACGAACACGCCGAAACCGAGGAAGGACACCCCGGCCAGGTTGCGGATCAGCCGGTCGCTCCAGACGGTCCTCAGGGCGTCCATCGCCGGCAGCTCGACCTGCGCGCTGCCCTGTCCGGGGGTGCGCAGCGCGATCGCCAGCACGGTCAGGGCGAGCAGGGCGAAGATCGCGTTGACGATCAGCAGGCCGTGCAGATCGCCCGAGCTCCCGAGCGCTGGCCCAAGGCCGAACCCGACGAGCATCCCGCCGAAGATCCCCGCCGATCCGTAGGCGATCCCATCGGGGCGCTTGTCCACGGGCAGGTACTCGGTTGCGAGCTTGGTGATGCCGTTCAGGATCAGCGGTTGGCCGGCGGCGATGATCACCTGGCCGGCCAGCGCCCAGGCGAAGGAGCCGCCCCCGAGGCGGACGAGGCCGCCGATCGCTGTGAGGGCGCCGCCGGCGATCAGCGACGAGCGAAACCAGCGGTCGAGAGCCATGCCGGCGGGAATGGCCAGCACCACGTAGAGCAGCGGGAATACCTCCGAGAGCCATCCCACTGCGGCTTCGGAGACGTGGAAGTGATGCGCGCTCGCGGTGGTGATCGGCGCGAAGGTGAGCCACAGCATCTGACTGGCGGCGGCCACCAGCGCATATGCGGCGACGATCCGCCAGGGGTGGCGGGGGACGTTCTCTGCAGCGGTGCGATCGGCGCTCATCGTGGTGCTCGCGACTCGCCTGCGCCCGGCTCAGTCCGCCTGGTGCTCCTCGTCGGCCTCGCCGTCGACGCGGTCTTCCTGCTCGCTCTCGGCCGCCGCGTCGCGCATGATGCGTGCGGGGGAGTGATCGTCGCCGTGGGAGGTGTGTTCGATCAGCTCCTGCTCGGCCAGCTCGAAGCCCTCGGACTGCCCCCCGCCGGCCTCCTCGACCGCCCTGCGCTCCTCACGCCTTCGCGCAGCGAGGTCACGATCGGAGTCGAACGCCCAGGTCTCGTCATCCATGGGCCTAGCGTATCCGGCCGGCCGCCGTGCGGCAGTGCGCTCAGGCGCCGAGCTGCTCGCGGGCGCTCTGCATGAGCGTCTTCTCGCCTTTGAGCTCCTGCAGTGCGCTCACCATCGGGTCGAGCTCGCAGTCGACCTTGTCCGGCCACGGCTTCTGCGGGTGGTCGTCGAGCGTCTTCAGGCCATTGCCCGTGATGATCGCCACGACCGTGTCGTCGGGTGCGATGCGACCCGAGGCGGCGAGTTTCTCGAGCACGGCGATCGTGGTGCCGCCTGCGGGCTCGGTCAAGAGGCCCTCGGTGGCGGCGAGCAGGTCGATGCCGGCAAAGATCTCGGGGTCGGTGGCGAAGCCGCCCGTGCCGCCACGTTTGCGCACGGCGTCGATCACCAGATAGCCGTCGCCGGGCGCGCCGATGGCCAGCGAGTGGGCGGCCGTCTCGGGGGTGACCGGATGCACCTCGGCTTCCTCGGCGATGATCGCGCTCGCGATTGGGTTGCAGCCGCTCGGCTGTGCGATGTGGATCTGCGTGGGGTCGGTCTCGGCCAGCTCGAGCAGCTGCAGCTCGACTAGGCCCTTGTGCAGGCGCGAGGAGAGCGTGCCGCCGGCGGCCGCGGTGACGATGTGGTCGGGCGAGCTCCAGTCGAGCTGCTCGACGATCTCGAAGGCCGCCGTCTTGGCGCCCTCGGCGTAGAACGGGCGAAGCGTGATGTTGGCGAAGTCCATGCCCGTGTGTTCGGCCACTTCGCGGCAGCGGCGGTTGGCTTCGTCGTAGTTGCCCTCGACCTGGCAGACCTTGGCGCCGAGGGCCATGCAGACCCGCGCCTTGGTGGCCTCGAGGCGGTTGGGGTAGACGATGAAAGCGTCGACTCCCGCCTTGGCGGCGAGCGAGGCGACGGCGGTGCCGACGTTGCCCGTGGAGACGCAGCCGATCTCGCCCTTGCCGCGCTCGAGCAGGCGGGCCACCGACATCGAGACCACCCGGTCCTTGTAGGAGAGGCTGGGCCTGTTGCTCGAGTCGTCCTTGAGGTAGAGGTTGCTGAGGCCCAGCTCCGCGCCGAGCCGGTCGGCGCGGATCAGCGGCGTGTAGCCGGAGAACTGCCCGACGCGCGTCTGGGCGGAGGCGTCGACGATCGGCAGCAGCTCCTCGAAGTGCCAGATGTTGCGCGGACGCTCCTCGCCGGGCACGTCGCGAAAGTAGCGGGCGGCCAGCTCGTAGTCGTAGACCACGTCCAGGCCCTTGCCGCAGTCGGGGCACGCGAACACGGTGTCGGCCAGCTCGTAGCGCTTGTTGCAGCGATGGCAGGCCAGGCCGGTCGCACAGGAGCGCGTCCGCTGACTTGACCCCGGGAGACTCTGTGCGGTCTGTGTGCTCATGCGGCTATCTCAAAGGTTACGCCTGGCCACGGCGTTTGTGCGCCGTGCTCCTCGTGCCCGAGCGCGATCCACAGCTCCTCGGCCATGTGCGGGGCCAGCGGCCCGAGCATCTGGACGAGCACGCCAAGCGCGTCCAGGAGCGCGTCCCTGTTGGGGCCGGCGAGCATGCTCTCGCGCGCGAGGACACGTTTCTCGAAGTCCTTGATCCGGTCGAACAGGCGCATGACGTTGCGCACGGCGCTGTGCATCTCGAGGCTCGCCATATCCTCGGTGGTGCGCTTGACGGCGTTCTCGCACCACTGTGAGAGTTTCAGCCTGAGGTGCTCGGTGGTGTCTCTCACCGGCTCGTCCCCGTCGCCATCGGCTGGCGCGGCGTCGCCGGTGGTGAGGCTCCTGTTGGTGAGCTCCCACACCTGCCCGAGGAAGCGATGGCAGCGCAGCACCGCCGAGTCGCTCCAGTTGAGCGAGCGCTGTGGCCGTGCGGCGTAGAGAACCGCCAGGCGCACCGTGTCGGCGCCATATTGGGAGACGAGCTCGTCGGGGTCGACCACGTTGCCCAGATGCTTGCTCATCTTGCGCCCGTCGCGTATGACCATCTCGTGAAACAGGCAGCCGGCGAACGGCTCGCCCTCGGTCAGGAACTTCAGCGGGCCGATGTCCCTCAGGGCCTTGGTGACGATGCGCTGGTCGAAGACGAAGTTTCCGCTGTCAGAGCCCGCCACCAGACGCTCAGAGGGCAGCCAATGGCGCAGGTCCGCCAGCGCCAGGATCTCCTCGAGGGAGTCCTCGCGGGACTCCGGCGGCACGCAGGCCGGAACCCACAGCCACAGGGCGTCGAAGTGGCAGTCGAGCGTGTCGGTCTCGCGCTTGCCTGGGCCGCCGCAGCTCGGGCAGGTGGTGTTGACGAACTCGTCGAGCTCTGCCAGCGGGTTGCCCGTGCCGGTGGGACGGATGTCCAGCGGCAGCAGCACCGGCAGCTGATCGCGGGGGACGGGCACGGTGCCGCACTGCTCGCAGTAGACGATCGGTATGGGTGTTCCCCAGGAGCGCTGACGGGAGATGGTGAAGTCGTGTGCCCGGTAGCGGACCGCCTCGTGCGTGCCGGGCCACGCCGGTGTGGGCGCTGAAGTCGAGTCGTCCGGATCGGGCGCGTCGTCTCCCGCCTCGTGGGGAAGCTCGATACCCATCCGCTGCGCGACCACCTCGTCGGTGCGGTCGTGGCCGGGGATGGCGAGCACGGCTGTGGGTCCGAAGCGCGAGTCGACCACAGGGGAGACGAACACCGGTAGCTCGCCGCCGTGGGGGGCGAGCAGCACGCGGCCGGTGTCGATCACGGGCACGGTCTCGGCCTCGCGGGAGCTGCGCTCCCAGCCGCCCGAGCGCACCTGCTCGAGCTGCTCCATGACGGCGGGCTCGAGCGCCCATGCCTCGACCTCGGGATGGCGTGCCGAGACGAGTACGAAGCGCGCCTCGGCGATCGCCTCGGGGTGTGGTGTGAAGACGGTCAGCTTGTCTCCCTCTGGGGCGCTCAGCTCGACCTCGACGCCGTCGAGGCGGCCGAGCACGATCTGCTGGGAGGCCAGCGACACCTCGTCCCAGATCTCGCTGGCGGCGAGCTCGGCGAGGCGGCTGTCGTTCTCCTCGACGTAGGCGCTGATCTTCAGGTACCACTGAGGCAGCTCGATCAGGCGCACGGGGTTGTGGCAGCGCCAGCACGTGCCGCCCGCCTCCACCTGGATCGTGGCGAGGGTCGTTTCACAGGTGTCGCACCAGTCGACGGTGCCGGTGCCCCGATAGATCAGCCCGGCCTGGAGCAGCTCGAGGAACAGCCACTGCGACCAGCGGTACATGATCGCGTCGGAGCTGAGGAACGAGCGCTCCCAGTCGAAGGAGAAGCCGAGGCGCTCGAGCTGGCCCTGCATGTGCACGGCGCAGCGGTTGACCCAGTCGCTGGGCGACTCTCCGCCGGCGATCGCGCCCAGCTCGGCCGGCAGGCCGAAGGCGTCGAAGCCGAAGGCGAACAGCACCCCGTCACCGCGGGCGCGACGGAAGCGGGCGTAGGCGTCGCCGATGGAGTAGCTGCGAACGTGGCCGATGTGGATGTTGCCCGATGTGAAGGGGGCGGAGGGCTTGATGTAGAGGTGGGGCTGGTCGTCGGCGACGGGCGGTGTTTTGAATGCGTCGCGCTCGCGCCAGGCCGCCTGGCGACGGGCCTCGAGGGCATGGGGCTCATACCGTGTGTCGATCCCGTTGCTCATACCGATCGAGCATATCCAAGGGCACTATGGCGGGTGTGACGATTGCTATGCTCAAAGTCACTTGGCTGCCCCCTCAGACAAGGCTTCCGCGGCGCTCTGCCGCACCCCTTCTGGCCCCGCCGAGCGCGGGGTCTTTTCGTCCGCGGCGACTGCGAGGATGTGAAGATGGAGATTGAGATCGGACGTGGCAAGAAAGCCCGTCGCGCATACGGATTCGACGACATCGCAATCGTGCCCTCGCGGCGCACACGCGACCCCGATGACATCGACATCTCGTGGAAGCTCGGTCCCTACAAGTTCGAGCTGCCGATGCTGGCCTCGGCGATGGACGGAGTGGTCTCCCCGGAGACGGCCGGGATCATCGGCAACCTCGGTGGGCTCGCGGTGCTCAACCTCGAGGGCATCTTCACTCGCTACGAGGATGCTGACGAGCAGCTGGAGCGGATCTCCGAGCTCCCCAAGGAGCTCGCCACGCGCGAGATGCAGGAGATCTACCGCGAGCCGGTCAAGGCGGAGCTGATCGCACAGCGCATTCGTGAGATCAAGGAGCAGAAAGTGGTGGTGGCGGCCTCGCTCACGCCACAGCGCGTGCTTCAGTACTACGAGATCGCGATGGAGGCGGGCCTGGACGTGCTGGTGATTCAGGGCACGGTCGTCTCCGGCGAGCACGTCTCAACGGTGTCTGAGCCGCTCAACCTCAAGGAGTTCATCCCCACGCTCGACGTTCCCGTCGTCGTCGGCGGCTGTGCCTCCTACCACACGGGTTTGCACCTGATGCGCACCGGCGCGGCCGGCGTGCTGGTGGGCGTGGGTCCCGGTGCGGCGTGCACGACACGCGGCGTGCTGGGGATCGGTGTGCCGCAGGCGACGGCGATCGCCGACGTGGCTCATGCGCGCTCGACGCACATGCTGGAGACGGGCGAGTACGCCCAGGTGATCGCCGACGGCGGTATGCGCAACGGCGGCGACGTCTCCAAGGCGATCGCGCTCGGCGCGGACGCTGTGATGATCGGCTCTCCGCTCGCCCGCGCCTACGAGGCGCCGGGACGGGGCTTTCACTGGGGCATGGCTACGTTCCATCCCACGCTTCCTCGGGGAGCGCGCGTGGCGACAACCCAGAACGGCACGCTCGAAGAGATCCTCACGGGTCCTGCGCGCGAGAACGACGGCACGTTCAACCTGTTCGGCGGCCTGCGCACCTCGATGGCGACGTGCGGTCACAAGGACCTTGCGGAGTTCAACCGCGCGGAGGTCGTTATCGCTCCGTCGCTGCAGACCGAGGGCAAGGCGCTGCAGCGCGACCAGGGGGTCGGCATGGGCGCTACCAATAGCAAGGTCCCGGCCCTGGTAAATGACTGAGCGTCAGGGTCATCCCCGACTTCCTCGCCGGGAATGTCCCTGACAGTGTCCGTCGGGCCGGCGGTCGAGCAGCACATAGCCACGCCCGCGATCACTCCCACGGAGGAGATCGTGGTGCTGGACTACGGCGGCCAGTACTCGCAGCTGATCGCGCGCAGGGTGCGCGACTGTGGCGTGTTCAGCGAGCTGCTGCCTCACCACGTGCCGCTGGAGGAGGTCGCCAAGCGCAAGCCGCGCGGGATCATCCTCTCCGGTGGGCCGGCTTCGGTGTATGCCGAGGGAGCTCCCCCGCTGGACCGCGGTCTGCTCGAGCTGGGCGTGCCGGTGATGGGCATCTGCTACGGCATGCAACTGCTGGTGCACACGCTGGGCGGGAGGGTGGAGCAGGCGGAGGTAGGCGAGTTCGGCCGCTCTGACCTGCTGGTGTCCGAGCCGGGCGTGCTGCTGAAGGGGATGCCGAAGGAGCAGACCTGCTGGATGTCGCACCGCGACACCGTGTACGAGGCTCCGCCGGGCTTCACGGCGCTCGCCTCCTCGAGCAGCTCGCCGGTGGCGGCCGTGGAGGACGCCGAGCACGGGATCTACGGCATCCAGTTCCACCCGGAGGTCGTGCACACCCCATATGGCCATGAGATCCTGACCCGTTTCCTGACCGAGGTGTGCGGCTGCGAGCCGACATGGTCGGCGGCGTCGATCGTGGAGGAACAGGTGCGCCGCATCCGCGAGCAGGTCGGGGACGGCAGCGTCATCTGCGGCCTCTCGGGCGGGGTGGACTCCTCGGTGGCGGCGCTGCTGGTGCACAAGGCGATCGGCGAGCAGCTGACTTGCGTGTTCGTGGACCACGGGCTGATGCGCAAGGACGAGGGCGAACAGGTGGTTAAGACCTTCAGGGACACGTTCAAGGTGCCGCTGGTGGCGGTGGACGCGGAGACGCGCTTCCTGGACAAGCTCAAAGGGGTGACGGAGCCGGAGGCCAAGCGCAAAGCGATCGGTGCGGAGTTCATCAGGGTCTTCGAGGAGGAGGCGGGCAAGCTGGCCAGCGCCTCGGGCGGCGATGACGCGCGCTTCCTCGTGCAGGGCACCCTCTACTCGGACGTGATCGAGTCGGGCGGCGGCACGGGCGCGGCGACGATCAAGTCCCACCACAACGTGGGCGGCCTGCCGGACGATCTGCAGTTCGACCTCGTGGAGCCGCTGCGGGCCCTGTTCAAGGACGAGGTTCGCGCTGTGGGCGCCGAGCTAGGTCTGCCCGAACGCCTGGTGTGGCGCCAGCCGTTCCCCGGCCCGGGGCTGGCCATCCGCGTGGTGGGCGGCGAAGCGACCAAGGAGCGCCTGGACGTGCTGCGCGAGGCCGACCACATCCTCCAGGAGGAGATCCGCAAGGCGGGCCTCTACCGCGAGCTGTGGCAGTCCTTCTGCGTGCTCCCCGACGTGCGCACGGTGGGCGTGCAGGGCGACGAGCGTACGTACGGCTACGTGGTGGTCGTGCGCGCGGTCACCAGCGACGACGCGATGACGGCCGACTGGGCACGCCTGCCCTACGACCTGCTCGAGACGATCGCCTCGCGCATGATCAACGAGCTGCGCGAGGTCAACAGGGTCGTGCTCGACATCACGTCGAAGCCCCCCGGCACTATCGAGTGGGAGTAGTTCCGGCCTGAATATTTGGGAGACCATGACGCCAGCTCCCTGGATGGGCCTGGTGCCGCCGGTCTCCACGCGAACGTCTCCGCGAAGGCGGACGATTTCGCCTATCATGCACGCAGCGCCGCGCTCTCGCGTGGCCTTTTTCACGTTATGGCCCCCTCGACAAAGACCTACGTAGCGAAGCCGACCGATCGCGAGCGCAATTGGCTGATAGTGGACGCCAACGGCAAGACGCTCGGCCGTTTGGCGACGCAGATCGCGGATGTGCTGCGCGGCAAGCGCAAGCCCGAGTACACGCCGCACATCGACACGGGCGACTTCGTCGTGGTGATCAACGCGGAGAAGATCCACGTGAGCGGCAACAAGCGCCAGGACAAGCGCTACTACCGTCACTCGGGCTACCCCGGAGGGCTGCGCTCGCGCACCTTCGAGGAGATGCTGAACAGGCGTCCGGAGGAGATCATCCGCCTGGCGGTCAAAGGCATGATGCCCCGCAACAGGCTTGCCCGCAAGCAGCTCACCAAGCTCAAGATCTACGCCGGGCCAGAGCACCCGCACGTCGCTCAGAACCCACAACCTTTGGAGATCGAGGCCTGATGGCCGACGAGGAGAACCAGGAGAGCCCCGACGCCGCAGGCGCCGAGCAGGCCGAGACCCCACAGCACGCAGTTCCCTCGCCAGAGGCGAGCGAGATCGCCGGATCGACCGAGGACGCAGCCCTCGAGGCTGCCCAGGAGGCCGAGGAGTCGGGTGGGCAAACCCCGCCCGAGACACCAGAGGCTCACGCCGGAGGCGAGGGCCACGCGGTGCCCACCGAGGAGGCCATCGAGATCGCCGGCTCAGCTGAGGACGCAGCGCTCGAGGCCGCCGAGGAGGCCCAGGACCGCGTCGCCGAGCAGCAGGCCGTGGAGGAGGACGAAGAGGAGCCTGCGCCGCGCGAGAAACCGGCCGTCCCCGGCGCGCACCTAGAGGTCGACATCGTTCCCGAGGGCGTGGACCCGCTCGGTCGCGGCGAGCAGCAGTACGAGGACCCCTACGCCCTCGAGGAGGACAGCGAGCCCGCCGAGCAGGGCGACGCGGAGGCCCAGGAGGAGGTTCTCTCCCAGCCCATCGCAACCGCCGCCATCGACCTCGCCTCGGGTGCTCGCTACCGCGCCACGGGCAAGCGCAAGACGGCAATCGCCCGCGTGACCCTGAGGCCGGGAACGGGCAGCTACCTCGTCAACGGCCGCACGCTCGAGGAGCACTTCCCGCGGCTCACCCTGCAGCGCAACATCCGTCAGCCGCTCGAGACGGTGGGCTATGAGGAGCGTATGGACGTCGTTGCGAGACTTCACGGCGGCGGCATCTCAGCCCAGGCAGGCGCTCTGCGCCACGGCGTTTCGCGTGCCCTGCTGGAGGCCGACCCGAACCTCCGTGGCGAGCTCAAGCGCAGGGGCTTCCTCACGCGTGACTCGCGTGCCAAGGAGCGCAAGAAGGCCGGCCTGAAGAAGGCGCGTAAGAAGCCGCAGTTCTCCAAGCGCTAGTTCCATCACCGGGGAGAGCATGGCCCGCAAGCTGTTCGGGACCGACGGCGTTCGTGGTGTTGCCGGCGAGTTCCTCACCGCCGAGCTGGCCCTCGCGCTTGGGCAGGCCGCAACCCGTCGCACGGGAGCTGACCGGCCGCAGGTTCTGATCGTGCGCGACACGCGCCAGTCGGGCGAGATGCTGCAGGCGGCGCTTGCAGCCGGCGTGAGCGCGGCCGGTGGGGACGTGCTGCTCGGCGGGGTACTGCCCACGCCTGCCGCGCCGCTGTTGATCGCTCGCTACGGCTTCGATCTCGCGGCTGTGCTGTCGGCCTCGCACAACCCCTACCGCGACAACGGGATCAAGTTCTTCGCCGCCGACGGCTACAAGCTCACAGACGAGGACGAGGCCGCGATCGAGCGCGAGCTCGAGCCCGACTCCTCCACGGCGCCCCACGCGAGCATTGGGCACATCCGCGAGCTGCGCGGCGCCCCCGAGGACTACCTGCGCGAGCTGCACACGCGCTTCGTCGATCTGGATTTGACCGGCCTGCACGTGGTGCTCGACTGCGCCAACGGCGCCACCTACCAGGTCGCGCCCGAGATCTTCAGGCGTCTGGGCGCTGAGGTGAGCGTGATGGCCGATGCTCCCGACGGGCGCAACATCAACGCCGACTGCGGCTCAACCCACATTGGCGCTCTGGCCGAGCGCGTCGTGGCGGGCGGTCATGAGATCGGCTTTGCCTTCGACGGCGACGGCGATCGTGTGCTCGCTGTCGACGGGAGCGGCGAGCTGGTGGACGGCGATGAGCTGATGGCGCTCGTCACGCTGCACCTGCGCGACAGCGGAAGGCTGGTTGGCAACGGCGTGGCGGTGACGGTGATGACCAACTACGGCTTCCACGCCGCGATGCGCGACGAGGGCGTCTCGGTTGCGACCACTCAGGTGGGCGATCGCTACGTGCTCGAGGAGCTGCGTGCCCGTGGGTGGACGCTCGGGGGCGAGCAGTCGGGGCACATCATCGACATGGGCTTCAACCACACCGGCGATGGCATCGCAAGCGCTTTGCTCACGCTCGAGGCGCTGGCGGGCGCGAACCTGCGCGACCGTCACGCTATGAGCAAGCTGCCGCAACGGCTCGTCAACGTGCCCGTGCGTGACCGCGGCGCCCTCGAGGGGGCCCAGGAGGTGGACATGGCGGTGCGCGAGGCAGCCGGCGAGCTCGAGGGTCGCGGCCGTGTGCTGGTGCGTCCCAGCGGAACCGAGCCGCTGGTGCGGGTGATGGTCGAGGCGCCCACCGACGAGGAGGCTCAGGAGGTCTGTGGGCGGCTCGTGGCGCTCGTCGAGCGCGAGCTCGGATAGCCGCCAGCGCGCTCCCATGCGGTCAGTGGCCTGCGGGCCGCTGGTATCTTCGATCAGATGTGCGGGATCGTTGGCTACGTGGGCAGGCGAACAGCCGGGCCCCAGGTTCAGGAGCTGCTGCTCGCCGGCCTGTCCAAGCTCGAGTATCGGGGCTATGACTCGGCCGGGATCTCGGTGATCGCCGGCGACCGGATCGAGTCGGTGCGGGCGGTGGGCAACCTCAGCGCCCTGCGCGCCAAGCTCGATCAGATCTCCGCTGGCGCAGGCGGCGCCGTGGCGCTCGCCGAGCGACCCGCAACGACCGGGATCGGCCACACCCGCTGGGCGACCCACGGGCGTGTGAGCGAGGAGAACGCGCATCCCCACTACGACACCGGCGACCGTGTGCACGTGGTCGTCAACGGCATCGTCGAGAACTACATGACGCTCAAGGACCGGCTGGCCGAACAGGGCAGCGTCTTCACCTCGGAGACCGACGCCGAGGTGATCGCACACCTGATCGCCGAGCACTACGCGGGCGACCTCGTGGAGGCCGTCCGCGGCGCCTACGCGCAGCTGGAGGGCCACTATGCGTTCGTGGCGATGAGCCTGGACGAGCCCGAGCTGCTGGTGGGTGCGCGCAAGGAGTGCCCATTGATCGTGGGGCGGGGCGAGGGTGAGCAGTTCATCGCCTCGGCCGTTCCCGCCTTCCTGGCTGAGACCCGGCGGGTGCAGTTCGTGGAGAACGGCGAGCTCGTCGTCCTTCGCCCCGAGGGAGTCACCTTGATGACGGCCGACGGGACGCAGGTTGAGCGCCCCGAGCACACCGTCGACTGGGACGAGGAGACGGCTGAGAAGGGCGGCTTCGAGACCTTCATGATCAAGGAGATCAACGAACAGGCCGACGCGGTTGCCGACGCCATCTCCGACCGCACCGCCCGCGGCGACGGGGTCGACCTTCAGGAGCAGGACGCCCTCGACGAGTCGGTGCTGGAGGGCGTCAAGCGGGTCGTGATCGTCGCCTGTGGCACCTCCTACCACGCCGGTCTGATCGGTCGCTACGCGATCGAAGAGTGGGCGCGGGTGCCCGTGGAAATGGACATCGCCTCCGAGTACCGCTATCGCAACCCCGTGGTGGGCCCCGGTGACCTGGTGCTCGGCATCACCCAGTCGGGCGAGACCGCGGACACGCTCGCCGCGATGCGTCTGGCCCGCGAGCGCGGCGCGCGGGTGCTGGCCGTGACCAACGTGATGGGCTCCCAGGCCACCCGCGACTCCGATGGTGTGCTGTTCACGCGGGCGGGCCTGGAGATCGGCGTGGCTGCAACCAAGACGTTCCTCTGCCAGGTGGCCGTGATGTATCTGTTGGCCCTGCGACTGGCCGAGCTGCGAGGAGAGATCGATCCTGCTCGTCTGGCTGAGCTGGTGGGCGAGGTCAAGCGCCTGCCGCACTGCATCGACGAGGTGCTTGCCGGTGTGGACGAGCAGGTGCGTCCGATCGCCGAGGCCTACTGGGAGAGCGAGTTCTTCCTCTACATCGGTCGTCACGTCGGCCTGCCGGTGGCGCTCGAGGGTGCGCTGAAGCTGAAGGAGATCTCATACATCGCCACCGACGCCTATGCCGCGGGGGAGATGAAGCACGGTCCGATCGCCCTGCTCGACGACTCCACACCGGTGGTTTGCGTGGCCACCGACTCGCCCGTGCTGGAGAAGGTCGTCTCGAACATGCAGGAGGTGCGAGCACGCGGAGCACGCGTGATCGCGCTCGCCACCGCTGGCAACGAGCAGCTGGCGCGGCAGGCAGACGCGGTGATCACACTGCCGGCGATCGACTGGATGCTGCAGCCGATGCTGGCGGTGATACCGCTGCAGGTGCTCGCCTACGAGATTGCGCGTCGTCGCGGGCTCAACGTGGACCAGCCGCGCAACCTGGCCAAGACTGTCACCGTCGAGTAGTCGGAGCGCTTCGCGCGGTACATCGCCGTTCGAATCATCAAACGTACGGTGTGTCTAGCGCTCTGGGGGAGGACCATCTAGCATCGCCTCCGTGAGCTCGCTGCCCGACTGGCTGACGCCGCTCCCAGATGCCGAGGCGATGCGCGCGGTGGATCGGTGGGCGATCGAGGAGCGTGGTGTGGCGGGCCTCGACTTGATGGAGTGGGCGGGCGCAGGCGTGTCCCAAGCGGTCGAGCGCCTCCTCGCCGACGGCCCCGTGACGGTGGTGTGCGGCAAGGGCAACAACGGCGGCGATGGCCTGGTGGCCGCGCGTCTGCTGCGCAACGCCGGCCGCGAGGTGACGGTTCTGTGCACGGCCGCGCCCGAGGACTTCACGGGCGACGCCCTGACGAACATGCGGCGCCTGCCCGGCCCCCCGCCTGTGGGTCTCGACGGGCGCGTGTGGGGAGCAGTAGGCGAGGAGGCTGTCGCAGATCCGCTGGGCACAGCGGCTGTGATCGTCGACGCGCTGCTGGGAACTGGCTTTCAGGGTGAGCCGCGCGGTGCGGTGGCACAGGCGATCGAGGCGATCGAGGCCAGCGAGGCACCGGTCGTGAGCGTGGATGTGCCCAGCGGCGTGGATGCCTCGACGGGAGTGATCACCGGTCTCGCCGTGAGCGCTGCGGTGACCACCACCTTCCACGCGTCCAAGCCGGGCTTGTGGATCAGGCCGGGGAAGGCCCATGCAGGCCAGGTCGTGGAGATCGACATTGGCATCCCGCGCGGCGCTCCGGATGGAGCGGTGATCGGGTTGATCGAGCCCGCGGTGCTGGCTGAGCTTCCGCGCAGGCAGCCGTCGGGGACGAAGTTCGTCTCGGGACACGTGCTCGTGGCCGGCGGCTCGCTTGGGCTCACAGGGGCGCCGGCGATGGCGGCCCGTGCGAGCATGCGCGCGGGCGCCGGCTATGTGACGGCCTGTGTGCCTGCCTCGCTGCAGACGGTGCTCGCGAGCGGCGCCACGCCGGAGCTGATGACCGTGGGCCTGCCGGACCGCGACGGGTCCCTGACCGAAGAGGGCGTGGAGCGGGTGCTCGAAGCGAGTGGGCGTGGGGGAGCGCTGGCGCTTGGACCCGGCCTCGGGCGCAGCGAGGGGGCGTTCGCCTTCGCGCGGCGTCTGGCGCAGGAGGCCGCGGTAGCGATGGTGCTCGACGCGGACGGCTTGAACGCTCACGCGGGACGTTTGGAGAGCCTGGCGGCACGCATGGGGCATACGGTGCTCACGCCGCACGTGGGCGAGCTGGCGCGGCTGCAGGAGTGCGAGAGCGCTGACATCGAGGGCGCGCGGCTGGAGCATGTCCGCGCGGCGGCCGCCAGCGCCTCGGCGGTGGTCGTGCTCAAGGGCGACGACACGCTCGTGGCGGAGCCCGGCGGCACGGTTGCGGTGAGTCGTGGCGGGAGCCCGGCGCTTGCTACTGCTGGAACCGGGGATGTGCTCACGGGCGTGATCTCGGCGCTGCTGGCACAGGGCCTCGAGCCGTTCACAGCGGCCGCGGCGGGCGTGTGGATGCACGCCGAGGCGGGCAGGCTGGCGGCAGCACGACTCGGCGTGGCCGAGGGCGTGATCGCCTCGGACGTGATCGAGGCGCTGCCAGGTGCACGCATGGGGGTGGGGGATCGTGGCTGAGCCGGTGACGCTGGCCACTCCCGTGTACGCGAGCGAAGGGGGCGGTCGTGTGCAGGCACGGGTCAACCTCGCGGCGATCGAGCGCAACTGCGCTCGACTGCGCACCGAGCTGCGCCACGGGGCCGTCCTGTGCGCTGTGGTCAAGGCCGACGGCTATGGCCACGGCGCGGTGCAGAGCGCTCGCGCGGCAATTGACGGCGGCGCCAGCTGGCTGGCGGTTTCAAGCGCCGCCGAGGTGCGTGAGCTGCGCGAGGGAGGACTGCGGGGGGTGCGCATCCTCGTGCTGGGTGCGCTCAACCCCGTTGAACTCCGAGAGGCGCTGGCCGCCGACGGGGACGTGGTGGTGTGGAATCGCCGCTATCTCCAGCAGGTGGCCGACGCGGGCGGCGGCCGGGTCCACGTCAAGTACGACTCGGGCATGGGGCGCCTTGGCACCCGCGACCCGGCCGAGGCCACCCGTGTTGCGGCCGAGGCCGAGGCGACGGCGGGGATCGAGCTGGCGGGAGCAATGACCCATTTCGCTACCGCTGACGATCTGAGCGACCAGAGCTTCTTCGCGGGCCAGCTGGCGGCGTTCACGAGCTGGGCGCAGTCGCTGAAGCAGACCTACCCACAGCTGCTGGTGCACGCGGCCAACAGCGCCGCTGTGCTGCGCGAGCCTCTGGCGCAGTTCGACATGGTGCGCTGCGGAATTGCCATCTACGGCATGGATCCCTTCGGCCGCGATCCCGCTGCGAGAGGGCTCGAGCCGGCGCTTGAGCTGAGCTCGTATGTGGCCGAGGTCAAGCGCTGCGAGGCGGGGGAGAGCGCAGGCTACGGGCGCCAGTTCGTGGCCGAGCAGGACACCTACATCGCGGTGCTTCCCGTCGGCTACGGCGATGGCTGGCGTCGCGGCCTGTCCAACAACGCCGACGTGCTGATCCACGGACATCGCCATCCGCTGGTGGGCACGGTGAGCATGGACAGTCTCACAGTCGACCTGGGCAGGGACGAGCAGGTGACCGGGCTGCGGGGCGAGCGCGCGATCCTGATCGGCATCCAGGGCAGCGAGCGCATCACCGCCGAGGAGGTGGCACGGCGCCTGGAGACGATCAACTACGAGGTCACGTGCGCGCTCACATCGCGCGTGCCCCGCGTCTACCATCGCGACGGCGCTGCTGTAGCGGCGTGAGGAGCCCGGCGCTGGAGGCGGCCCGCGCGGCGCTGGGGGACAGCCAGGCATGGATGGTCGGCGGCGCGGTACGCGATCGTCTGTTGGGCCGGGAGTCCATCGACCTCGACGTGGTCGTCGAAGGCGACCCCGCCGCAGCGGCGCGCGCGGTCGCGAGGGCAGGCGGACGCGCCGCCTGCTTCGCGCTCTCAGAGGAGTTCGGTTCCTGGCGAGTGGTGGCCCGCGACCGCTCATGGCAGCTGGACGTGGAGCCGCTGCGAGCCGCGACGCTCGAGCAGGATCTCGCGCTCAGGGACTTCACGATCAACGCGATCGCCGAGCCGCTTGCGGGGGGAGCTCCGATCGACCCCCTGGGCGGCCTCACGGACCTCGATGCCCGCAGACTGCGCATGGCCGGTCCTGGCGCCTTCGCCGACGATCCGCTGCGCGTGCTGCGGCTGGTGCGCCTGGCAGTCGAGCTCGACCTGGCAGTGGATGCCGGGACGAGTCGAAGCGCGGTCGAGTACGCACCCGGCTTGGCGGGAGTGTCAGGCGAGCGGGTGTTCGCCGAGCTGCGGCGCATCATCGCCGCGCCACGGGCACGGGCGGGCCTCGAGCTGATGCACGAGCTCGGCGTAAGCACTGTGGTGCTGCCGGAGCTCGAGGCGCTGCGCGGCGTCGAGCAAAACCGCTTCCACCACCTCGACGTATACGGCCACACGCTGGAGGTCCTGGACCGCACGATCGAGCTGACCGGCCCGGCCGGCTCATGGGGGGCCGAGCTGAGCGGCATGCTTGCTGCCAACGAGGCGGAGGTCCGGGCGATGCTGAACGAGCCCCTGGCGGACGAGATCAGCCGCGGTGAGGCGCTGCGTTGGGGCGCGCTGCTTCACGACGCTGCCAAGCCGCTGACGCGCGAAGTTCGTGCAGGGGACGGACGGGTGACGTTCATGGGCCACGACGTGCGGGGAGCCGAGCTCGCCCGCGAGGTTCTCACGCGCCTGCGCACGAGCGAGCGCCTGCGCGCGCATGTGGCGGCCCTGGTGCGCCACCACCTACGCCTGGGATTCCTCGTGCACGAGCCCCAGCCGCTGTCACGCAGAACGGTGTTTGCCTACATGAGCGCCTGCTCGCCGGTCGAGGTCGACGTGACGCTGCTGTCAGTGGTGGATCGCCTGGCGACGCGTGGCGACCGGGCGCAGGAGGCGATCGACGCCCACCTGGCGGTGGCACGCACGATGCTCGACGATGCCCTGCGCTGGCGGGCACAGGGTCCGGGCCAGCCGCTGCTGCGCGGAGACGAGCTCGCGCACGCGCTGGACATCCCCGTCGGTCCAAAGGTGGGGGAGCTGTTGCAGGAGCTGGCCGCCGCCCAATATGCCGGCGAGCTCGACACACGCGAGCAGGCCCTGGTCTATGCGCGCACGCTGACTGATAACAGCTAGGCTCGCAGCCATGTCAGACCCCGACTGCATCTTCTGCAAGATCGTCGCCGGCGAGCTTCCAGCGCAGATCGTCGACGAAGACGAGCGCACGATCGCCTTCATGGACATCGCCCCGGCCACCCGCGGGCATGCCCTGGTGATCCCTCGCGCCCACGCTGTCGACCTGCTGGACGTAGGGGAGGAGGACCTCGCTGCGGTTGCCCTTGCCGCACGGCGCCTGGCGACCCGCGCCAAGGAGCGGCTGGGGGCCGACGGCGTCAACCTGATCAACTCCTGCGGGGCGGCCGCCTGGCAGACCGTCTTCCACCTCCACGTGCACGTGATCCCCCGCTACGAGGGCGATCCACTGAAGCTGCCCTGGGTCCCCGCCCAGGGCGATCCCCAGGAGATCGCGTCGGTCGCGCAGGAACTACAGGCGCGATAGCGAAATGATTGGACCGCTACATCTGGCAGGCGGGCGTGTTGAATGGCACAGATGAGACGGACAAAACTGTACATAGCCGTGCTTGGAACGATGGCGTTGGCCCTCGTGCTACCCGCTGCAGCGCCTGCCACGCTGGCTGAAGTCGGCGTGATCCCAGCGACCACGCCCGCAACCGTGCCGAGCTGCCCCGGCAGCCCCTGCCTGGCCGTGAGCCGCACCACGGGCTTCCAGGTCAAGGTGGGCACCGTGCGCAACCCCCTCAGCCCAACCACAACGGGCACGCTGGTCGCATGGACGATCACGCTCGGCAAGCCAACCGCCACGCAGATCAAGTTCTTCAACGCCAACGAGGGCGGGGTCTCAGAAGCCGGCATTGCAGTCCTGCAGCCGCTGCCCAAGCCCAACCTCACCTACAAGCTCATCGCCCAGAGCCCGCTGGTGAAGCTCCAGCCCTACTTCGGCAAGACCGCCCAGTTCCCGCTGGAAACCACCATCCCCGTCAAGAAGGGCTACGTCATCGCCCTCACCGTCCCCTCGTGGGCGCCCGCGCTGGCTCTCGGTTTCGGCAACGACACCTCGTGGCGCGCCAGTCGTCAGAAGTCGCAGTGCACCAGCACCAGCGCCCAGACCACCGACACGGTCATCGGCAACCCCGTCCAGTACTTCTGCCTCTACCAGACCGCGCGCTTGACCTACAGCGCAACGGTCATTTCAACCCCTTAGGACGCCGCTGGCGCGGCGCGAGGCGGCGTCCTCACCCTGAGGGCACGATGCGATCGCTCGTGTGCGCAGCGCGCTTCGCTCACTGCGTCCTTGCCTCGCTTGGCCAGCGACGCCCTGAGGTCGCTGGCTGCTAGGGGGCGCTGGCGCCGCCGGTTGGGCTCGAGCCGGCGGCTGATTTTTCGCTTTCAGCGCCGGTTCCGCCGCCGGTGGCTTTTTCTTCGGCTTTGGACCCGCCTGATGCTTCGGTTTCTTTGGCGGCTTCTTTGCTTTCGGATTCTTCGCCGCCTTCGCTGGAGCTTTCGCCTTTCGAGGAGCTTTCGCTGCTGGTGCTGGTCGATTTGGTGCCCGTGGTCGACGTGGAGGTCGTCTGCACGGCTGCCTTTTCAGCGCTAGTGTCCGACGGCGGCGTGATTTCAGGGGTGCTCTTGGGAACGGCGTCGGAGACGCTGCTGCTGCCGCAGGCGGTGACGCTCAAGCCCAGCAGCGCCACGCAGGCAACGGTCGTCGCTACGCGAGCTCTCAAAGCGGCCCCATGCGACGGCCGCACGTGGGACAGTCGTTGAGGTCCTTCTGGGCGAGCTGGTCACACCACGGGCAGAACCGCAGGTTCTCGATTGCCCAGGGCAGCTTCGAGGGCGAAGGCGCCAGCGGCAGCACCTTGCCCACGACCTCCAACGGCTCGTCGGATTCGCGATCGAGGTAGATCTGATCGGGCTCAGCCTCGATCACGACCTCGCGCCCGGTTGCTGGGTTGCGCAGACGGTAGCGCTGTCTAGAGCTCATGGACGGCACTTTAGCTGAGCGGGTGGGCGTCCGATCCTCCGCGCACGCGAGCAGGCAGCGCCGCTTACGGGGATAGGCTGGGCGGTCCTTGCGCATCCTTATCTTCCACGGCTATCTCCTCGGCGGCACGGGGTCGAATGTCTACAACGCGCGGTTGGCCGAGGCTCTGGTGGGCTTGGGCCATGAGGTGCACCTGCTCTGCCAGGACCCACATCCCGACGAGCACTCCTTCGTGGACGCAGTCGGCGACTGGGGGACGGGTGCCCTGGGGGTGCGCGAGCTCGACCGGCCACGTGAACCGGGGAGCGGTCGCTGCGTCGTCTACAAGCCCGACATCGGAGGGCTGCTGCCGGTCTATGTCGCCGACCGCTACGAGGGGATCGAGGCGCGGCCCTTCTCCCAATGCAGCGAAGCCGAGGTGGAGCGGTATCTCGAGGCCAACGTGGGCGCAGTTGCAGCCGTGGCTGGCGCTGCTCGACCGCAGGCGGCCCTGGCTAATCACCTGATCATGGGTCCCGTGATCCTCGCCCGTGCCCTTCGCGGCGAGGTGCCCTACGCGGTGAAGATCCATGGCAGCGCTCTCGAGTACACGGTCAAGCCGGAGCCCGAGCGCTTCCTGCCGTTCGCACGCGAGGGCCTGGCGGGTGCGGGCGGGATCTTGGTTGGCTCCCATCACACCGCCGCCAGCCTGTGGGAGGCGCTCGATGACCCAGAGCTACCTGGACGCACACGGCTTGGACCGCCAGGCGTGGATGTCAGGCGCTTTGCTCCGCGCCAGCCCGACGCAGCGGCGTCCGGGGTGCGCGCGCTCGCAGTGAGGCTCGGCGCGGCAGAGGAGCCCAAGGGCGGTGTCGAGACGAGCGCCTTCGCTCGCGACGAGCGTGCTGCGGCGAGCGCAATCGAGCGCCTCGACCCCGGGAGCGACCGTCTGGTGGCATTCGTTGGCAAGCTGATCGTGAGCAAGGGTGTGGACCTGTTGGCGGCAGCTTGGCCGCTTGTGCTCGAGCACGAGCCGCGGGCGAAGCTCGTGGTCGTTGGCTTTGGCGCCTACAGACAGGCCCTGGAAGACCTCCTGGGAGCACTGGGACGCGGCGATCTGGAGGCTGCCCGGGCGCTGGCGCTCGCCGGCCGGTCGCTGGAGGGGGGCGACGCGCCTCGCCATCCTCTTCGCCATCTGCTGGCGTTCCTCGACGGCCTCGAGGGCGAGCAGCGTGAGCGCTATCTGCGGGCCGCCGCAGGGGTATCCGAGCGTGTCGTGTTCACGGGCCGCCTCGAGCACGACGAGCTCGCGGACCTGCTGCCCGCGTGCGAGGCGCTGGTCGTGCCCAGCACCTTTCCCGAGGCGTTCGGCATGGTCGCCGCCGAGGCGGCCGCCTGCGGTGTGCTGCCTCTGAGCGCTGCCCACTCGGGGCTTGCTGAGGTGAGCGAGACGCTCGCCCGAGCAGTGCCCGCGCAGGCCGCTCATCTGCTCTCGTTCCCCGTTGACGACGGCGCTGTGTGGGCGCTGGCGCAGCGCCTGGCGGGATGGCTGGGGATCGCACCCGAGCTGCGCGCTGAGACCCGAAAGGGGCTGGTCGACACGGTGCGCGAGCGCTGGTCCTGGGATCGGGTGGCGCACGGCGTGATCGCAGCGGCACATGGCGAGTTGGATGGGCTGGGCAGGCCATGAGAATGCGTGCCGCGCGGGCTACGAGCTGCCGTCGATGCACCCGCTGCTTCGGATAGTGTTCCGCCCGCCCATGAGCTTCGTGCACGCCACCCACGCTCCGCTGCGCAACGGCCGCCTACGCGGTCTCGCTCCCCGTGCAGGAGCGGGGGCGCTGCTCGCCCTGCTGGGTCTGGGTGCGGCCGGCTGCTCAGTCAAGGCCCCCGACAACGCGAACTTGATCGTCGGCAAGCAGGAGTTCGTGGCCAAGTGCGGCTCCTGCCACACGCTCGCCCGCGCCAACACCAAGGGGATCGTCGGGCCCAACCTGGACGAAGCCTTCCGCGCGAGCATCGCCGAAGGACTCCAGCGCAGCTCGGTCCGCGGTGTGGTCGAAGGCCAGATCCAGCTGCCCAACCCCGAAGGCGCCATGCCCAAAGACCTCGTCTCGGGCGCCAAGCTCAAAGACATCGCCGCCTATGTCGCCCAGTCGGCAGCAGCGTCCGGAAAGGACACAGGGCTTCTGGCAACTGCTGTCGAAGCCCCAGGTGCGGGCAAGCCGGCCGTGGAGAGCGCCGGCAAGCTTGCGATCGCCGCCAGCCCCAGTGGGCAACTCGCCTACGTTGCGAGCAAGGCCACGGCCAAACCGGGCGCTGTGACGATTGAAATGGCCAATATGTCCGGCGTCTCGCACAACATCGCCGTCGAATCGGGCAGCGGCGGAGCGAGCGGCAGCGGCCCGGTCCTCGGGGCCAGCTCGTTCACGAGCAAGGGCACGGTGTCGGTAAAAGTCAACCTCAAGCCGGGCACCTACACCTACTTCTGCCAGGCGCCGGGACACCGTGCAGCCGGCATGTACGGCACGATCACCGTCAAGTAGCCATCATTCGTGCCCGCGCTGGCGCCGGAAGCTGGCGAGTAGTTCCTGCGCTACGCCCTGGTAGGACTTGGCAGGGTGTCGACACGGCATCGCTGACGCGTTCCGCTCCGGGATCCCCTGATCCGCGGTCAGACGATCGCGCGCACGATGAACACGAGCGCGACGATCACCACGAGCACCCCGATCGCGTAGAGCAGGAAGCGAAAAGCCTCGTCCTCGGAACGAAGTGGATTCAGCACCGAGGACTGCCAGCGGTATGGGGGTCGTGGACCAAGCGGGACAAGGACCCCATGGCGATCAGAGACGCACGTGGATCAAGCGAGGCAAGGACGCAGGGAGCGTGGCGTACTGCGTACGCGAGCGACCGCATCGTGCCCTCAGGGTGAGGACGTAGCATCGCGCAGCATCCACGTGCGTCTCAGAGGATGTAGACGGTTGTGTAGACGACCAACCACATGATGTCCACGAAGTGCCAGTAGATGCCCGGCACCTCGACGCCGCGGTGTTCCTCGGGCGTGTAGTGGCCTCGGAAGGAGCGGATCGTCACGAACAGCAGTAGCAGTAGGCCGATGAACACGTGGGCGCCGTGGAGGCCTGTGAGCGAGTAGAAGATCGTCTGCTGGGCGCCGTTTTGGGGCGCGAAGCCGATGTTGGCGTACTCGTTGATTTGGATGAACAGGAAGCTGCAGCCGAGCAGGAAGGTGGTGAGCATCCCGACCTTCAGGCCGAAGCGGTTGCCCTTCTTGATCGATGTCTGCGCCCAGTGGATCGTGAACGACGAGGAGACCAGGATCGCTGTGTTCACGCCTGCCACCTGCACGGGCAGCGTGGTGCCGTGGGCGGGCCATGGGTCGCCGTTGGCGATGCGGATGAAGAAGTAGGCCGTGAAGAACGCCCCGAAGACCATGATCTCGGAGATGATGAAAAGCAGCATCCCGAGCAGCGCGGGCTCGACCCGTGAGCTCCGGTTGGCCGCTGGCGGGCCGTGATGCTCGCCGTGGGCGGCTCCGTGCGCGATGCTGGCTGCCTCCATGTGCGTTCCTCGCTAGGCGGCTGAAGCCGCGCTGGTCGGGGCCTGCTGGTTGACGACCACGTGCTCGACGCGTGCCGAGGTGGCGTTCTTGACGCGCTCGATCAGGTTTGAGCGCAGCCAGCCGGAGCGCTCGCCGGGGAGCGTCGAGATGACCACGTTGTCGACCCTGAAGAGCTCCAGTGCGTTGATCGTTGCGGTGTACGGGTCGGGGTCGCCGATCATGCCCGATCCCAGCAGGCCGGCGGCGCTCAGTCGGTCGAGCATGCCGGCCAGTCGTGCCCGCGCCTCGGTCGGGGCGCGGCCGCTGCCGTCCGCCTGGGGCACCACCGCGATGAACAGGTGCTGTCCCTCGCGTGCCGCTATCTCCTGCAGGTGATCGAGCAGCTCCTCGCCGCTGGAGGTCTTGTTGGCCAGCACGAGCGTCACGTCGAACGGCAGACCCTCCTGCTCGATGTCCACCACCACGTGCTCCACGGGCAGCCCTGAGGCGTTCTCGATGCGTTCGATCAGGTCCCGGCGCAGCCATCCCGAGTGCTGCGCGGGGTAGGTCGAGACGATGATCGCATCCGGCCTGCGTACTGCCACCGCGTCCATCGTGGCCAGGAACGGGTCGCCGTCGCCGACTTCCCCGGTGGCCTCGATCCCCTCGGTCGATACCGTCGAGAGGGCGAGGTCCACGCGCACCTGGGCCGATTCGCGCACGGCCTCGTCGTAGATGACCAGGCCGGCCGAGGGCTTGCTCTGGGGGACCACGAGGCGGAAGCGCACGTTGCCTTCGGCTGCGTGCCTGCGTACCGCTTCCAGCAGCGCTGCGCCACCGAGCGTGCGGTTGGCGACCACGAGAACTTCCTTCATCGGATCCTCCTCGTCATTGGCTCGGTGTATGTGCCGCGCCTGCGCCGACGCCGGCTACGGTCGGCGTGGGGGCGGGGGCGAAGATGCCGTGGACCGCGCCTGGAACCCCGTACTCGTAGGGGCCGCCGACCACTGTCGGCAGGCGGTCGAAGTTGAAGATCGGGGGCGGGGATGAGACCTGCCACTCGAGCGTGAGCGCCCGCCAGGGGTTGGCCACTGCGCGTGGGCCTCCCCGCCAGCTGGTGACCATGTTGTAGACGAACACCAGTGTCGCCAAGCCCAGGCCGAGGCTGGCGATCGAGATGAACAGGTTGATGTCCGCGAACTGCGCAGCGTAGGTGGCGACCCGGCGCGGCATGCCCTGCAGACCCAGGACGTGCATCGGGCCGAACGTGAGGTTCATGAAGACGAATGTCGTCCAGAAGTGCCACTTGCCGAGCCGCTCGTCGTACATTCGCCCCGTCATCTTCGGGAACCAGTAGTAGACGCCGGCGAAGATCGTCATCAGCGAGCCGCCGAACAGCACATAGTGGATGTGCGCCACGATGAAGTACGTCGCGCTCACATGGATGTCGAAGGGCACCATCGCGAGCATGATCCCGCTGATCCCGCCGAGCGTGAACGTGGTGATGAAGCCGAGCGCGAACAGCATTGGCGTGTCGAGGTGCAGCACGCCTCGCCACAGCGTGGCCAGCCACGAGAAGACCTTGATGCCGGTTGGCACAGCGATGATCGCCGTCGTGATCGCCATCGGGATGCGAATCCACGCCGCCATGCCCGACGTGAACATGTGGTGTGCCCACACCGTGAAGCCGAGGCCCACGATCGCCAGCAGCGAGAAGGCCATCATGCGGTAGCCGAAGATCGGCTTGCGCGCCTTGACCGCGATCACTTCGCTGATGATCCCGAAGCCGGGCAAGATCATGATGTAGACCGCTGGGTGGGAGTAGAACCAGAAGACGTGCTGGTACATGAGCACATCGCCGCCCTTGGCGGCGTTGAAGAAGTTGAAGCCCAGGGCACGGTCGAGCAGGACGAAGAACTGCGACGCCGCGATGAACGGCGTGGCGATCACCACCAGCAGCGAGGTCGCGAAGTTGGCCCACACCAGCAGCGGCATGCGGAAGAAGCTCATCCCCGGCGCGCGCATCGTGATGATGGTCACCAGGAAGTTCAGCGCGGTCATGATCGACGAGGCGCCCGCGAACTGGACGCCGATCGAGAAGAACGTCTGTCCGATCGGCGCGTTGGTCGACAGCGGCGCATAGGCGGTCCAGCCGTCCGCGAACGCGCCTCCGGGGGCGAAGAAGCTGCCCAGCATGATCATGCCGGCGACCGGCAGCAGCCAGAACGACAGGGCGTTCAGGCGCGGGAAGGCCATGTCGGGAGCGCCGATCATCAGCGGGATCACGAAGTTGCCGAAGCCCGCAAAAACCGGCACCATGAACAGGAAGATCAGCAGCGACGCGTGCACCGAGAACAGCCCGTTGAACGTGTTGCCGTCAACGAAGTGGGAACCGGGCTGAGCCAGCTGTGCCCGCATCAGCAGCGCGAGCAGACCGCCCACCAGCAGGAAGAAGAAGGAGTTGACGAGGTACTGGATCCCGATCACCTTGTGATCGGTGTTGATGCGGAAGTAGTCCTTCCAGTTGTGGGCGCCGTGGCTGGAGTGATCCTCGGCGCGGGTGGGCCGGCCGGCGGCCCAGTAGAACCAGTAGTCGAAGCCGCCGATGCCTACCAGGAAGGCCAGCGGGACAGCGAGCAGCGAGACCGTCAGGATCGCGTTCGGGGAGATGAAGTGCTGGAAGGTGCTGTGGCCCGTCGCCAGCCTCACCAGCCACGTCAGCAGCGTGGCAAAGGCGACGCCGCCGACCATCATCCAGCCGGCGCGGTAGAAGCCTGGGGCGCGGAGCTTGGCAGCCATCAGAGTGTCCCCTCGGATTCGATCATCGCCTCGGGCAACATTATCCCGTAGTCCCCCCGGCCGTGGAAGTGCTCGAGCTCGACGCCATCTGGCTCTGGATCCAGGACTTGAACTGCGCTTCCGGCACGACATGGATGGTCGAGCGCATCAGCGAGTGGCCCAGGCCACAGAGCAGGTTGCAGACGACGGGATAGCTGCCGAGGCGGATCGGAGTGGCGCGCCAGTGGGTGGTGATCCCGGGAACGACGTCCTCCTGGATGCGGAAGGCGGGGATCCAGAAGGCGTGGATCACGTCCTTGCTGACCATGTTGAACTCGACAGACTCGCCCTCGGGAACGTAGAGCTGATCGCTTTTGAGCGCCGCTCCACCCGTCACCGACGGCGGGTACTCATAGCTCCACGCGAACTGCTGCCCCGTGACGCCGATCTGGATCTCGCGGGCAGGCTTCTTCTCGTTTTCATGGAGCACGACGAAGGAGTAGCTGACCATCCCGAGCAGTAGCACCGTCGGGATCGCCGTCCAGAAGACCTCCAGGCGTGTGTTTCCGTGAATCGGCGGTCCGTCCTTGAGCTCCTCGCCGGGCTTCATGTGGAACTGCCAAACGCTGTAGAGGATCACCGCGACGACGATCACGAAGATCGGGATCGAGGCGAGGACCAGCACGTGGTAGAGCCGGTCCGTGTTCTTGGCCTGTGAGGAGGCCTGTACGGGGAACCAGTGGATCGCGTAGCTGAGCACGACGGCGATCGCGATCGCGATCACGCTCAGCACGGCCGCCACGACGAGCGAGCGTTGCCTAGACACCGGCCACGGCTCCGGCGTGGGGGTGGGTGTTCTGTGCTGCGGGCCTCTCCACGGGGCGTGATCCTAATGCCTACGTCCACGGACCGCTCGGACCTTGACTCCGCGGGCCGTAGCCACTAGATTGAGACAATAGTTGCTAGGGCTTGAAAGAGCGGTTTCCGGGGAAGCTCCATCGCTATGGGGCGGCGGTGGAGCGGCCCGGAAAGAGATCTGAAGTCGAGGCAAAGGATGAGGCAATGCAGGTTCGCGAAGGCATGAGTCACATGGTCCTGACGGTCGGCCCCGGGCACAACCTGCGCACGGTCGCGCAGCTGATGTCAGAGCGAAGGGTGGGGGCAGCCGTGGTCATGGATCCCGATGGCAACGGGCCGGGGATCATCACCGAGCGCGACATCCTCGTCTCGGTCGGCTCCGGGCAGGATCCCGACGTCGAGACGGTGGCCACGCATCTGACGCGCGATGTCGTCTTCGCTGCACCCGATTGGTCGTTGGAGGAGGCTGCCGGCGCAATGGTGCGTGGCGGCTTTCGCCACCTGATTGTTCTTGACGGCGCCGAGACGCTCGGCATCCTGTCGGTCCGCGACATCGTTCGCTGCTGGACCGGGGATGGGGCGATCTGCTCGGTGCCTGAAAAGGCGGCCGTGGGGTGAGAGGGGCGGCGCGCCCGCTTGGGGAGTGGGGCGCGCCAATGGCCGCGGCGGCCGGGCGCGGGCTGGGGACCGCGCCCGCCTCGCCACCTTCTGTGGTCGTGGCGCAGCTCGTGGCGTAACTCGTGCCCGTGGTTAGCCCACGCACCGTGGTCTAGCTGGGATTTGTCGCGGCGCGGAGGGCGCGGCGCGAGGCGACGAGCCCGAGGGCACTGGCGATCCACGCGGCCGCGGCATAGAGCGCGAGCATCACACCCGTGCCCGCACCGACGGGTGCCGTGCTTTCGGACGCCAGCGAGCTCGCCTGCAGCGGCAGGGCACAGGCGTACACGGTCAGACCCAGCGTGACCGCACCCATCGCCACCGCGAGAGCCACCGTCGTCAGGCTCGCTCTGCGCAACGCTGCCGCTCCCAGCTCCATCCGGGCCATGACCAGGCGGGGTGCGAGCGCGCACACGGCCGCGCAGAGAAATCCGCCGATCCGCCATGGTGCCTGGACTCCGAGCACGAAGCCGGGCGGGAAGCCGTCGTGGCGCGCCGGTGAGATCGTCACCAGCAGCCATGTCAGGGCCGCGAAGGCGGCGAGGGCGAGGGCGGGGGAGAGCAGCAGCAGGCCCAGTCGGCGATCGCCGCGCGCATAGGTCTGGCGCAGCGCCTGCCACACCAGCGGCAGGCCGCCGACGGCGATCGCGAGTGCGCCCAGCAGCGCGCCCGAGAGGACCGCATCGTGGGCGATCGCGAGCAGGGGATGGCGATGGCCGGCGGAGGCAAAGGGGGGGTCCTCTGTGTCCTTCTGGAAGCCGATCCCGTTCAGCGACAGCACGATCCAGCAGCAGAAGATCGCTCCGAGCGACAGGCGCATGCGCGTCTGCGGCGATGTGAGGCTCCAGTTGCCTGCGGGTCTCAGGTGCGCGTCGGCCGCCCCAACCACCAGCGTGGTGAGCCCGCGCAGTCCCGGGGGGTCTTCCTCGACGAGCGCCATGACCTCCGTCAGGTAGCGCTCGCGCCATGCCTGCGGGTAGAGACCCAGGAGCAGCCTCGCGGCCCGTGTGGCAAGCCTGTGGCCTCCCCCGGTCATGCCGGTGCCCCCTGGGTGCGCAGGCGGGTGAGGCCCGTGTTGGCCACGCTCGCCATCGTCGTCAACTGCTCCTCCAGGGCACTCGCGCCGCTCGCCGTGATGCGATATGGCCGCCGTCGTCCCTCGGGTGCCAGCGCGAGGATCAGACCCTGGCTCTCCAGTCGCGAGAGCGCGCCGTAGAGCGTCCCCGGGCCGAGGTGGACCCCCGCCATCGCCTCGATGTCGTTGACCATCGCATAGCCGTGCTTGTCGCCTCCGGCCAGGCTCGAGAGAACCAGCAGTGCAGGCTCGGACCAGCGTCCGAGCTCATCCATCCTCGATGCCATCGTGCTCCCCTTCGCTTGGGCGCGACCGACGATCGCGCTACTACGCTACGCGATGTATCGTAGCACGAAGTAGTGGTGGCGAGTCAGTGCTCGCCGTGCGCGTCGAGCGGGAGCTCGTCCACTTCGCGGCGGGTGTCCTTGATCCAGCGATACAGGCAGCCGATCGTGAGGAGAGCACCGGCCACCGTGAACTCGATGAACGTGGTCACGCCCACGAGCAGGAGCGTTATGCCCACGGCGGTGAGCAGCGGCAGGATCGTCGGGCCGGGGAGGTGGATCTCCTCGCCGACAGGCGGGAGCTCGGGGTCGAGGGGGCTCACGAGACGTACACCGCGGCCACCACGAAGGTGATGCCGAACATGAACATGCAGATCGCGCACACGATCAGACCGGTGCGGATGTTCTTACGTGCGAGGCGGCGGGTCATCATCGGCGGCTCCGCATTCTATAGATGCGCGTCAGCGACCATCGCGCAGAACAGCAGCGCTAGGTAGGCGAGCGAGAACAGGTAGAGCTGCAGCGCCGCCCGGCGGTCTGCGCGGCGATACAGGCGCACGGCGCCCGCGATGAAGCCAAGCCCCAGCAGCAGTGAGGAGACGAGGTAGATGACGCCGAATCCGCCCGCGCAGAAGGGCAGCTGGGTGACCGCATAGAGGAGCACCGAGTAGAGGAGGATCTGCCGACGCGTCTCGGCCTCGCCGCGAACGACGGGAAGCATCGGGACCCCGACCTTGCCGTACTCCTCCTTCATCAGCAGCGACAGCGCCCAGAAGTGCGGTGGCGTCCAGAAGAAGACGATGAAGAACAGGATCACCGCGGTTCCGCTGACCGATCCCGTGACGGCTGCCCAGCCGACGAGCGGCGGCACGGCTCCCGCTGCACCGCCGATCACGATGTTCTGCGGCGTGCGCCGCTTCAGCCACATCGTGTACACGAACACGTAGCCGAGGAAGCCCGAGAAGGACAGCGCGGCAGCCAGGGGGTTGACCGTCAGCGACAGCTCCACCAGCGACAGCAGCGCAAGCGTGCAGCCGAACAGCAGGGCGGCGCGCGGCGAGATCCTGCCGCTGGGTATCGGGCGATTGGCCGTGCGAGCCATCTGCACGTCGATGTCGCGGTCGAACCAGTGGTTGACAGCGCCCGCGCCGCCGGCCGAGAGATAGCCGCCGAGGCACGTCAGCGCGACGAGCAGCGCCGAGGGGTCGCCCGCCACGTACATCGTCGTGATCGTCGTCAGCAGCAGCAGCGACTGGACCTTCGGCTTGGTCAGCTCCAGGTAGTCGCTCAGGAGCTGTCGTGTGCGTGACGATCTCTGATCGGTCGCCAGGCCGAGCGGGGGCGCCTCGATCGCGCCCGCGACGCCGGTGGGCGGCGCCGCGCTCACTACACCCCGACCTGCGTCGCCCCGGCTGGAACGGTCGCGGTGCCCGAGCCGCTGCCGCTCGTGCTGCGCCGCTCGATCTCGCGGCGGATGTCCTTCATCGGCTCGGCCGAGCGGACGAGCGGAACCACGTCGAAGTTGTTGGCCGGCGGGGGGGACGTGGTGAACCACTCGAGCGTGTTCGCGTTCCACGGGTCGGGCCCGGCAACCGCTCCCACCTTCAAGCTGCGTGCCACGTTCACAATCGTGACGATAACGCCTGCGGCAAGGATGAACGAGCCAATCGTCGAGATCAGGTTGTAGAGGGCGAGATGGCCGACGTTGTCGTACTCATAGACACGGCGCGGCATGCCGTCCAGGCCGATCACGTGCTGGATCAGGAACGTGGCCAGGAAGCCGAAGAACATCAGGTAGAAGCTCAGCCGGCCGAGGCCCTCGCTGAGCATGCGCCCGGTGATCTTGGGGAACCAGTAGTAGATCGCCGCGAAGATCGTGAACACCGCGCCGCCCATCAGCACGAAGTGGATGTGCGCCACCACGAAATAGGTTTCGTTGATCTGCCAGTCGACCGGGAAGATCGCCAGGAAGACACCCGAGATCCCGCCGATCAAGAACAGCGCGATGAAGCCCACGCAGAACAGCAGCGGGGTCTTGAATTCGATCGTCCCCCGCCACAGCGTGGCAATCCAGTTGAGCATCTTCACGCCCGTCGGCACGGCGATCAGGAACGAGCTGAGCATCACGAACACGAGGATCGCCTCGGGGAGCGGGGCCGTGAACATGTGGTGCGCCCACGTGAGGAAGCCGAGGAAGGCGATCGCCACGGTCGAGGCCGCGATGGCCTTGTAGCCGAAGATCGGCTTGCGCGCGAACACGGGCAGGATCTCAGACACCAGTCCGAAGCCCGGCAGCACCATGATGTAGACCTCGGGGTGCCCGAAGAACCAGAACAGGTTCTGCCACAGAAGCGGCGAGCCGCCCTGGGAGGGGTCGAAGAAGTGCGTGCCGAAGTGGCGGTCGGTGAGCAGCATCGTCACCGCTGCTGCGATCACGGGCATCGCGAAGATGATCAGGACCGAGTACGTGAGGATCGCCCACGCGAACAGCGGCAGGCGTCCCCAGCTCATGCCACGCGCCCGCATGTTGGCGATCGTGGCGTAGAAGTTGATCGCGCCGAGGATCGAGGAGAGGCCTGTCAGGTGGATCAAGTAGATCCACGCGTCCTGGCCGCCGCTGGGCGAGTAGAGCGCGTTGGACAGCGGCACATAGCTCGTCCAGCCGGCTTCCGGCGGGTTCCAGAAGATCGAGGCGTAGAAGACGATGCCACCGGCCAACAGCAGCCAGAAGGAGAGGGCGTTCAGGCGCGGATAGGCCATGTCGCGCGCACCCACCATCAGCGGGATGAAGTAGTTGGCGAGGCCCGCCATCATCGGCACGACGAACAGGAAGATCATCGTCGTTCCGTGCATCGTGAACAGCTGGTTGTAGGTCTCGGGTGTGACCAGCGTGTTGTTCGGCGCACCCAGCTGCAGGCGGATCATCAGCGCCTCGACGCCACCCAGGCAGAAGAACACGAACGTGAGGACCATGTACATGATCCCGATCTTCTTGTGGTCCGTGGTCGTCAGCCAGCTCGTCCAGCCGCTCGACTCGCGCTTGGCCGAGTGGGCGGTGATCTGGGGGACCGGGGCTACATACGTGGCCATGTCGTGCGCTCCAACTCCTCGATGTCCTAGGGGTTTTCGACCTGTCCGGCGCCGGTCTGCGAGTTCAATTTGCCGCGTGCCACCTTTGCTGCTTCGTTGGCTTCGGTGATCTCACGCTTCTGGGTTGCCAGCCATTCGTCGAACTGGGCAGGCGGCACGGCCTTCACGGTGGCGATCATGCGCGCGTGCCCGCGGCCACACAGCAGGGCACACTGGCCGCGGTAGATGCCGGGCTTGGAGATCTTGAACCAGGTGTAGTTGTGGTAGCCGGGGACTGCCTGGAACTTGCCGCCCAGCTCGGGCACCCACCACGAGTGGACCACGTCGGCCGAGACGATGTCCAGCGACACCGTGGTGTTGGTGGGCACGACCATTTCCTCGTAGGAGTAGGGCGCGCCCAGCCCATCTGGTTCGCTTGCGCCCGGGTAGACGTACTGCCAGATGTACTGACGGCCGATCACCGTGATGTTCAGCGCTTTGCCGTTGGGCGGCAGCTTGCGCTCGGTGCTGGCCAGGACGAGGCCGCTCTGGCTGGCGATCTGGTCGCCGTTGGCGCTCGAGTTCGGAGGGTTCTGGATCGAGCCGAGCTTGGCGAACGTGAGCACCGCGAGCGCCACCAGGATCACGGCCGCGGCCGCCGTCCAGCCGATCTCCAGGCGCGTGTTACCGCGGATCTGCGCCGCCACGGCGCCCTTGCGGGCACGGAACTTGATCAGGGCGTAGACCAGCGCTCCCTCGACGGCCACGAAGATCACCAGCGCCACGTAGAGCGTGATCTTGTAGAGGTCGTCGATCTGGTTTGCGTTCGGCGATCCGCCCGACTGCGGGGTGAAGAACGCGAGCATGGGATGGAGCAGAGAGCTCAAGGCGGCGGGGATTCTATTCAGCCCTGGACGGGACGCGCTTGATGACGTTTGCCACGAGGCTCTAACTGCCCGAGAAACGGGCCGTTCGGCGTTCGACGAACGCCATCGCGCCCTCGAGGAAATCGTCGCTCCCGGCCATCTCGCGCTGGATCTGCGCCTCCAGCTCCAGCTGCTCGTCCATGCGTGCGTAGAGCCAGTTGTTGAGCTGGCGCTTGGTGCCCGCGTAGGAGCGCGTCGGTCCGGAGGCCAGTCGCGCGGCCAACGCTTGGCTCTCCTCGACCAGGCGCTCGTCGGCGACCACGCGGTTGATCAAGCCCCACTCCAGCGCCTTGGCCGCGGGCAGGCGCTCGCCCAGCATCGAGAGCTCGCTCGCGCGTGCCATCCCGATCCGTGACGGCAGGAACAGCGAGGAGCCGCCGTCGGGGACCAGCCCGATGTTGACGAACGCGAGCAGGAAGTAGGCGCTCTCGCCGGCCATGATCAGGTCGCAGCACAGCGCCAGCGAGCAGCCGATGCCGACCGCTGGACCGTTGACGGCGGCGAGCACCGGCTTGGGCAGCTCGCGGATCGCCTGCATGATCGGGTGGTAGCGCTCGGTCAGCGTCTTGTATACGTCCGGGCGTCCATCCGGGGTCGTGTCGACGTTGAGATCCTTCAAGTCGGCGCCCGAGGAGAAGGCCCGCCCGGCGCCGGTGATCACCACCGCGCGCACGCCGTCGTCCTCGGCCGCCCGGCGCAGCGCCGCCAGCAGGTCGGTGCCGAGCTTGCCGTTCCAGGCGTTCAGCGCCTCGGGCCGGTTCAGCGCGATCTGCGCCGCGCCGTCCTGCACCTGCATGTCCACCGTCTCGAGCTCAATGTATGCCCCGCTCATCGCTCTCCTCCGCTCGCCTGTGCCGCCGCCTGATCGAGCAGTTTGCAGCTTGCGGCGTTGCGCTGCGTTGCCGAGGCGTGTGCGACCGCCGGCCTGAGCAGTCGCTCAGAGCTCTCCCTCAGCGATCCCCGTCAGCGTCCCGAACTCGCGGCGGCGATACAGCAGCGGGTTGCCGGGGCCGCTCTCGGCGTGCTCCACCAGGCCGACTGCAATCAGGTGATCGCCGCCCTCGTGAAGCTGCTCGAGCTTGCACACCAGCCACGTCGCGGCTCCCGCCAGCCGGGGCACGCCGCGGTGCAGGTCCCACTGGACGCCGTCGAACTTGTCCGCGCCCTTGCGCGCGAAGTTGAGCGCCAGGTCCTTCTGGCCGTCGTTGAGCACGTTGATCCCGAACACGCGCGACTCGGTCACGATTGCGAGCAGATCGGAGCTGCGGTCGAGCGAGACCAGCACCATCGGCGGCTCCAGCGACAGCGAGCAGAAGGCGCTCACCGTCGTGCCGTGCGGGCGACCGTCGCGATGACTGGTCACCACCGAGACCGGCGTGCAGACGCTGGCCAGGGCATCCCGGAAGGTCTTCGTGTCCACCTCTGGAGCCTCGCAGCTCGCGCCCGAGGACGCCACGTCCGCCAGGCGGCTCCCAGCTGTCCACGCGCCCGCGATCCGAGCCCTTTTGCTCCTATGGTGTGGGAGTGGCAAGACCGGTCATCGGCATATGCACGGCGCTCGAGGGGGCCCGTTGGAGCGTCTGGGACATGCAGGCTGCGCTGGTCCCCTTCAACTACATCGAAGCGGTCCAGCGTGCGGGCGCCATGGCGCTCCTGCTTCCTCCCGACCCGCTGCTCGTGGAGGACCCCGAGCAGGCGCTCGAGCGGATCGACGGCCTGATCCTCGCCGGTGGAGCCGACATCGACCCCGCCTCATACGGACACGAGAGCCATCCCGAGACCGTGCACACAGTGCCCGCGCGCGATGCCTTCGAGATCGCGCTGACGCGTGGCGCGATCGAGCGCGACCTGCCGCTGCTGGGGATCTGCCGGGGGATGCAGCTGATCAACGTGGCCCGCGGTGGCACGCTCGTGCAGCACCTGCCGGAGCGCTTCGGCCACAACGAGCACCGGCGTGTGGTGGGCTCCTTCGACGGCGCCGAGCACGACGTGATGCTCACGGAGGGCTCGCTCGCCGCCACGGCGGCCGGACAGCTGCTGCACCCAACCAGGTCCCATCATCACCAGGGTGTGGAGGAGCTGGGGGAGGGGCTCCTCGTGAGCGGCGCGTCGAGCTTCGACGATCTGCCCGAGGCGATCGAGCTTCCTTCGCGCAAGTTCGTGCTCGGCGTGCAGTGGCACCCCGAGGCGGACGCCACCAGCTCGGTGATCGCCGCGCTCGTGGACGCGGCAGCCGCTGCGCAGGGCGAGCGCGAGCCGCTCGCCTCGAGCGAAGCGGGCCGGCCGTAGGGCGGGATCGCGGACGCTCGCGGCCCCGGTCTTCGGGGTTGCGCGCGCCATATACTCACGCGCCTGTGCGGCTGTCAAGGGCGATTAGAGCAACCGCCTGGGGGATGGTGGTGGCCGGAGTCGCCGCGCCGCTTCTGCGCAAGCGGGTGAACGCGCCCCCGCTCGTGCTGCAGACGATCGCCTACGGTGCGCCGGTCGGGCTGTGCGTCGCAGTGCGGCGCTCGCCGCGACGCGACGTCGCCGTGTGTGCGCTGCAGATGTGGGCCTACCTCGCCGCCTACAAGGCGCCCCATGACGACCCCGACGCCCAGGAGCAACGTGTGCACATCGACTACCCGATCGTGGCCGATCGCGTGGTCGGGCTCGGCGAGCTGCCGACCGTGCGCCTGCAGCGGGCGCTCGCGCGTCACGGCCCGCACGGGCCACAGTGGCGTGCGCTCGACAGGGTGCTGGTGTGGGCCCACTGGAGCTGGTTCCTGGTCCCCCACGGAACGCTGCTGTTCATCCTCGTGCGACGCCCAGAGCGCTTCACCCGCGCAGCCGTGATGACCTACGCGGTGTTCAACCTCGGCGCGAGCGTCTACTGGATCGTGCCCACCGCACCGCCCTGGTATGCGGCCACGAGCGGAAGCGCTCGCGCCGCTGCCTCGCCGCCCGTTCGCCGGATGATGGTCGAGTACGGCGAGTTCTTCTGGAGAGACGGCTGGGGCTCGCTCTACAGTGTGTTCGGAGGTAACCCATTGGCTGCGATGCCGTCTCTGCACTTCGCCACATCCGTGATGGCCGCGTTGCTACTTGCTGAGGTTGGGCCGGTAGCGGGCGCCGTTGGCTTCACGTATGCCGCGACGCTCGGATTTGCGCTCGTGTACCTGGGGGAGCACTACCTCGTGGACCTGGCGGCGGGTACGGCGCTGACCGCCGCTGTTCGTCGCTGGGGGCCGCGGGCGGGACCGGCGATCGCCGGATTCGGCCGGGTCGTGGCGGCGCTGGAGGAGAAGGCCCACCAATAGTCCGAGCAGGGAGCGAATCGAGCAAGATGGCGTGGCGGGAAGCAGGGGGGCGGGAAAACGGCGAGGCGCGAGCCTCCGACGACCGGGAGCGCGCCTCCGAGGAGGAGATGCCGCGGGTGGTGCTCACGCGCCGCCAGATCATCCTGTTCGCGGTCTTCATCCTCTCCGGCATCGCCTTCCTGTACTTCGTGCTGCCAAAGCTCGCGGGGGTGGGGACGACCGTCCACCGCATCGAGCGCGGCGACACCTGGTGGATCGCGGTGGGGATCGTGCTCGAGCTGGCGTCGTTCGCCGGTTACGTCGTTCTCTTCCGCTCGGTCTTCGTGCGCGACGAAGGCCGAATCGACTGGCGCGCCAGCTACGAGATCACGATGGCCGGTCTCGTGGCCACACGGTTGTTCGCCGCCGCCGGCGCCGGCGGGGTGGCGCTGACCGCGTGGGCCCTGCGCCGCTCGGGGATGGAGTCGCGGGTGGTGGCCTGCCGGATGGTGGCCTTCATGGTGCTGCTGTACGTGGTCTATGCCGCCTCGCTGCTGATCGACGGGATCGGGCTCGGCTCCGGGGTGTTCCCCGGCGGCGGCTCGTTCGCGATCACGATCCTGCCCGCGATCGTGGCCGCGCTGCTGTTTGCCATCGCCGGCGCGATGGCGCTCCTGCCCGGCGACCTCGAGCGGCGGCTGGGCCGCTGGGCCTCGGGCTCCGGTCGTATCGCCCACTGGACGGCGCGTGCGGCGACTGCGCCGGCGCTGGCCGCGAGCGGCATTCGCACCGCCATCGACCTGATCCGCGAACGCGACGCCGGTCTGTTGGGGTCGCTGGCGTGGTGGGGCTTTGACATCTCCGTCCTGTGGGCCATGTTCCACGCGTTCGGCTCGCCGCCGCCGTTCACCGTGATCTGGATGGCCTACTTCGTGGGCATGCTCGGGAACCTGCTGCCGCTGCCCGGCGGCCTCGGCGGCGTCGAGGGCGGCATGATCGGCGCGTTCGCGGCCTTCGGCGTCGACTTCAACCTGTCGGTGCTGGCGGTCCTCTCCTACCGGGGGATCTCCTTCTGGCTGCCCACGCTCCCGGGGGGCGTGGCCTACTTCCAGCTACGACGCACGGTTGCCCGCTGGCGCGAGCAGGAGCGCCTTGGCCCGGCGCAGGAGCCGCGCGTGGGATCATCGGAGCCCGCCAGGGCCCTTCAGGGGTCGTGACCCGATGCCGGAATCCCAGCTGCAATGCTAAACTTTACAAAGTGAAGTGCCTCAGAAACAGCCCGCCACACGCGGTGCGAAGGCGCCAGAATTGGAGATGAGATGAGCGAGATCGAGAACGTGATCATCGTCGGCAGCGGACCCGCCGGCTATACGGCCGGCCTGTACACGGCGCGGGCCAATCTCCGGCCGCTCGTGATCGAGGGCTTCGCCTGGGGCGGACTGCTGCAGCAGACGACCGACGTGGAGAACTACCCCGGCTTTCCCGACGGCGTGATGGGCCCGGAGATGATGCAGAAGTTTCGCGACCAGGCCGAGCGCTTCGGTGCGCGCCTCGTCACCGACCAGGCCGATCGCGTGGAGCTCTCGCAGGAGCCCGGCGGACTGCACAGCGTGTGGGTGGGCGAGACCGAGCATCGCGCCCGCACCGTCGTGCTGGCTATGGGCGCCGAGCACAAGAAGCTCGGGGTCGCCGGTGAGGAGGAGCTCTCCGGACGGGGCGTCAGCTACTGCGCCACGTGCGACGCGGCCTTCTTCAAGCAGACCCCCACGATCATCGTCGGCGGCGGCGACTCGGCCATGGAGGAGGCCATCTTCCTCTCCAAGTTCGCCTCCAAGGTCAGCGTCGTGCATCGCCGCGACGAGTTCAGGGCGTCGAAGATCATGCTCGAGCGGGCGCGCGCGCAGGAGAACATCGAGTTCGTCACCCCCTACCGGGTGGCCGAGTTCGTGGCCGGCGAGAACGGCGCCCTCGGACACGCAGAGCTCATCAACACGCTCACCGGCGAGGAGCTTCAGCTACCGGTGTCGGGGACCTTCATCGCCGTCGGGCACGAGCCCCAGTCGGCGCTCGTCGCCGGACAGATAGACGTCGACGAGAACGGCTACGTGATCACCGACGGGAAGTCCACCCGCACCAACCGTCCGGGCGTGTTCGCGGCCGGCGATCTCGTCGACCACACCTACCGCCAGGCCATCACCGCCGCGGCCTCCGGATGCCAGGCGGCGCTGGACGCCGAGTGGTACCTGCGCGACACACCAGGGATCCCCGTGCCAGAGGGGATGCCGCTCGGCGACCCGGTCGAGGAGCAGTGGGCGCCCGTGGCACCGGTGGCCGCCGAGAACGCCCAGTAGTCAGCTCAGATCCGGCGGCTGGCTCGCGAGCGTCCCGGTCCCGGTCTCGAGATCGAGCAGCCAACGCTTGCGATCGAGCCCGCCCGCATAGCCGCCCAGCCCTCCGCCGCTGCGCAGCACCCGGTGGCAGGGGATCACGATTGGGATCGGGTTGGAGCCCAGCGCGTTGCCGGCCGCGCGCGAGCCGCGTGGGCTGCCGGCCTCGGCCGCGACCTCCGTGTAGGTGAGCACGTTCCCGTAGGGGATCTCGGAGGTCACGCCGAGCACGCGTCGGGCGAACGGGCCGATCAGGGACCAGTCGAGTGCCAGGTCGAAGCTTCGGCGCGCGCCCTTGAAATAGTCATCGAGCTCGCGGCGCAGCGGATCGAGGGGCCGGGAGGACTCGACGATCCGGGGCGAGAGGCGCTGCGAGAGGCGCTCCAGCACGGGGTCCACGCCCTCCTCGGGGAACGCCAGGCGCACGAGGCCCTGCTGTGTGGCGGCGGCCAGCAGCGTCCCGAACGGAGAGTCCACGGAGGCGTAGCTCACGTCGGCCAGGCCCTCCGCTGCCGCCCTATCGGCCACGCGGGCGGCCGCCCGCGCCGCGGCGGATCGCTCCGCGTCGAGCTCGTGGGGGCCGTCCGCTCGGGCGCCCAGGCGACGCTTGAGGGTCTTGGCGAAACTGTCATCGGATGGAGTGATCGGGTTCATGCGGGCACCGCCTTTCGCAGGTTGGTGAGTCCCTCGTGCAGCGAGCGGCGGGCCGCGTCCTCCGAGCAGCCGATCGCAGTCGCGATGTCACGGTGGGGAAGGTCTCCGAGATAGCGCAGCACCACGGCCGAGCGTTGACGCTCCGGCAGCTCGCCCACGGCCTTCCACAGCGTCTCGTCGCGGGCCTGCGGCGAGCGCTCCTCGCGCGTATCGACAGCGGCAGGGTCGGCGATCGGCAGCGCCCGTCGCGCGCGGCCACGATGGTTGTCCATGGCCTTGTTGTGGGCAATCGTCAGCACCCACGAGCGCAGGTTCGAGTCGGTGCGCAGGCGCGGGTAGGCATGCAGGGCCGCGAGGAACGTCTCCTGGAAGCAGTCCTCCGCGTCGGCCGCGCCCACCGCGCAGACGAGAAAGCGCCACACGCTCTCACGGTGGGCGTCGAGGAAGCGTTGAAAGGGTGGCAGTGCGTTGCTCATGATGATCTAACGCACGTGCTCGGGAAAACGTGAGGTCGCTAGACCATCTAGCTCTCGTAGTCGAAGAAGCCAGCGCCCGCCTCGCGGCCCAGCCGTCCAGCGCGTACCAATCCCAGCAGCGCCGGCGCCGGGCGATAGCGCTCCTCGCGATACTCGCTGCACAGCCCCTCCAGCACCCCCAGCACGTGATCGAGGCCGATCGCATCCGCCCACTCGAAGGGGCCGCGCGGGTGGCTGAGGCCGAGCACCATGCCGAGGTCGATGTCGCGGGTGGCGCCCACACCTTCGCCCAGCGCAAACGCCGCCTCGTTGATGATCTGACAGACGATTCGCCCGAGCACCAGCCCCGGGGCGTCGCCCACCCACGCCACGTGCTTGCCCAGCGCATGGAAGAAGCGCTCCGCGCGCGTGGCCGCCAGGGGCGATGAGGCCTCGTTGCGCGTCAGCTCGATGAGGCTCGCCGATCTCAGCGGCGGCAGCGCGTGAAAGCCGACCGCGCTGCCGCTCGGGGCGAGCAGGCTCAGCGAGCCCGTTGCGCACAGCACGAGGTGCACACCCCCCTGGGGCAGGTGCTTGGGCGCGCCGCGACGGTCGGGGCGACCCAGCTCCGCATCGGGCACACGGCGCGTCGGGAGCTGGGGGTTGCAGTCCACGATCAGCGCGGGGAACACACCACCGGTTGGATCGCGCGGCGAGCGCACCTCATAGCCGGCCTCCTCGGCCGCATGACGGAGCTCGTCGGCCAGCTCGCTCGCGCCGCTGATCACCACCACGCCCTCGCCGCCGAGGCCCGAAGGCGGCTCGGGGTCCTCCTCGCGGTAGCGGACCTTCCCAGTGTCGTCGCTCGTGTACGTGTAGTAGCCGCGGCCGCTCTTGCGTCCGTGCAGGCCGGCCGCCACATAGCGGGCCGCGATCTGGGAGGGTCGCCAGCGCGGCTCGCCGAAGCTCTGCGCGTAGAAGCTCTTTGAGATCTCCAGGCCCGTGTCCACGCCCACGAGGTCCATCAGCTCGAAGGGGCCCATGCGAAAGCCGCCCTCCATCCGGCAGATGCGGTCGATCGTCTCGACGTCCGCTATCCGCTCCTGCAGCAGGCGCAGCGCCTCCAGGCCAAAGGGGCGGTTGCAGCGGTTGACCAGGAAGCCGGGGCCATCGGTGGCGCGGATGACCGTCTTGCCCATCGCCTCGCCCGTGGCGTGCGCGACCTCGAGCGCCCGCTCGGAGGACTGCTCGCCCGCGACGACCTCCAGCAGCTTCATCAGCGGCGCAGGGTTGAAGAAGTGCATGCCGACCACGCGCTCTGGATGCGTGGCGGCCGCTGCGATCGCCGTCACGAGCAGCGAGGAGGTGTTGCTCGCGAGCACGCACTCCTCGCTGACGATCTCCGACAGGCGTGCGTAGAGCTCGTGCTTGAGCTCCAAGCGCTCGGGCACGGCCTCGATCACCAGATCGCACGGGGCGAAGGCGTCGAGGCCGTCGACAGCCTGCAGGCGCTTGCCGGCCGCGTCGGCCTCCTCGGCGCTCAGACGGCCCTTCTCGGCTTCCTTGGCCAGCCCCGCCCTGAGCTTTCCCACGCCGCTCGCGAGCGCCTCGGGGATCGGGTCGTGCAGCAGCGTGCGCGCACCCGAGCGACAGGCGAGCTGCGCGATACCCGCTCCCATCGTCCCCGCTCCGAGCACGCCGATGGTCCGCGCTGCGAACGCCTCCCGGCCGGCATCGCCGGCCCTCTCATCATCCTTGACCAGCTCCGGCTCGCCCATCGAGGCTCAGGCGGGCACGAGCGCGCCGATGCCCGTCATCTCGCGTCCGATGATCAGTTTCTGGATCTGCGAGGTGCCCTCATACAGGGTCGTCACCCGGGCGTCGCGGAAGTAGCGCTCCACGGGATGATCGTCGACATAGCCCGCGCCGCCGTGGACCTGGATGGCGAGGTTCGCGCACTCCAGCGATGCCTCTGTGGCATGGAGCTTGGCCACCGAGGTCTCAAGCGTGTTCGGCCGCCCCTGATCCTTGAGGAAGCCCGCCCGCCACACGAGCATCCGCGAGGCATCCGTCTTCAGGACCATGTCCGCGATCATCGCCTGGACCAGCTGGAAGCTCGCGATCGGGCGCCCGAACTGCTGGCGCTCCTTGGCGTACTTCACCGACTCCTCCACGCAGCCCTGGCAGATGCCCACGCAGCCCGCCGCCACCGAGTAGCGCCCCGAGTCCAGGGCGCTCATCGCCACTTTGAAGCCATCGCCGATTGTGCCCAGCATCTGATCGTCGGAGACCTCCACGTCTTCCAGCGCGATCGAGGCCGTGTCCGAGGCGTGCAACCCCATCTTGTGCTCGATCGTGGACGGTTTGTAGCCTGGCTGGTCGGTGTCCACCAGGAAGCACGCAAGGCCCTTGTAGCCGAGCTCGGGATCTGTCTGGGCGAAGATCAAAGCCACCTTGGCGTAGTTGCCCATCGAGATCCACATCTTCGCCCCGTTGATCACCCAGCCCGAGTCCGTCCTCTTCGCTCGCGTGCGCTGGTTGGCGGCGTCAGAGCCCGTGTCCGGCTCGGTCAGGCCGAAGCACCCCAACCACTCCCCCGAGCAGAGCTTCGGCAGGTAGTGCTGCTTCTGCTCCTCCGTGCCCCATTTGAGGATCGCCGAGCACACCAGCGAGGTCTGCACCGAGATCACCGTGCGGATCGCCGAGTCGCCGCGGCCGATCTCCTCCACGATCAGCCCGTAGCTGAGGTAGTCGAGGCCCGCTCCCCCGAACTCCTGGGGGACGATCGCCCCGAGGTAGCCCTGGTCGGCGATCTTCTTCACGAGGTCCAGGTCGAAGTGGTGGTTGCGAGCGTTTTCCCGGGTGCGCTCGATCAGCTCGTTGTCGGTGAACTCACGTGCCGTCTGCTTGATCAGGCGCTGCTCGTCGGTCAGGTCGAAGTCCATGCCTCTCCTATCTCAACTTCGGTGTGGTCCACGGTGCGCTCACGCGCCGCTCGATCTCCTCGGCGATGCCATCGATCGACAAGCGCTCCTGCGCGAGCGAGTCGCGGTCGCGCAGCGTGACCGTGCGGTCCTCCACGCTCTGGTGGTCGATCGTCAGGCAGAAGGGGGTGCCGATCTCGTCCTGGCGGCGGTAGCGCTTGCCGATGGCGCCGCCGTCGTCGTACTCGGACTGGACGCGTCCGCGTAGCGCCTCGTGCACCTCGCGCGCGAGCTCGGGCTGCCCGTCCTTGTTGACCAGCGGCAGCACCGCCGCCTTCACCGGCGCCAGGCGCGGATGCAGGCGCAGGACCGTGCGGGTCTCACCCGCGCCCGTGCCCTCCCGCTCGACCACTTCCTCGTCATAGGAGTCCACCAGGAAGGCCAGCGTCGCCCGGTCCGCGCCCGCGGCCGGCTCGATCACATGGGGGACATAGCGCTCGCCCGTGGCCTGGTCGAAGTACTCGAGCTTCTGCCCCGAGAACTCGGCGTGACGGGAGAGGTCGAAGTCGCCGCGGTTGGCGATCCCCTCGAGCTCCGACCAGCCGATGGGGAAGAGGTATTCCACGTCGCTCGTCCCCGAGGAGTAGTGCGAGAGCTCATCCGCGTCGTGGGCGCGCAGGCGCAGGTGATCGGGGCGGATGCCCAGCTCCGTGTACCAGCGCTCGCGCTCCGCGAGCCAGTGCTCGAACCACCTCTGGGCGTCGGCGGGAGGCACGAAGAACTCCATCTCCATCTGCTCGAACTCGCGGGTGCGGAAGATGAAGTTGCCGGGGGTGATCTCGTTGCGGAAGGACTTGCCCACCTGGGCGATCCCAAACGGCGGCTTCTTGCGCGAGAACTGCAGCACGTTCTTGAAGTTGATGAAGATCCCCTGGGCCGTCTCCGGGCGCAGGTAGGCCGTCGAGCCAGACTCCTTGACGGGGCCGATCGTCGTCTCGAACATCAGGTTGAAGTCGCGCGCCTCGGTCAGGTCGCACTCGTCTGTTTCCCCCGGGTGCTTGGACGGTTTGCGCCCGCACTCGAGATCCTGGAGGTGATCGGCGCGGTAGCGCTTGCCGCACGTCTTGCAGTCCACCAGCGGGTCCGTGAAGCCCTCCAAGTGGCCCGAGGCCTCCCACACCCGCGGGTGCTGGAGGATCGCCGAGTCGATCGCCACGATGTCGTCGCGCTCCTGCAGCATCGCCCGCCACCACTCGTTCTTGACGTTCGTCTTGAGCAGCACCCCGTAGTGGCCGTAGTCATAGGTCGAGCCCACGCCGCCGTAGATCTCGGAGGAGGGGAAGACGAATCCGCGCCGCTTGCACAACGCGACGATCTTGTCCATCGTGACGGGGGATTGCTCGCTCATGACCGGCTGCGGATGGTAGTCGAGGGCTTGGCCCGGCGTGAGGCGCGCCCTCCCGGCCCATAGGATGCGTGGCCGTGGCGCGCGTGATGATCGTCGGTGGGGGCTGTCGGGGGCGCCAGCTCGCCACGCGGCTGGTGGCCGACGGGCACGCCGTTCGTCTCACCACCCGCACCGAGGACGGGCGGGCGGCGATCGAGCAGGCGGGAGCCGAGTGCTGGATCGGCACCCCCGACCGCCTCGCCACGCTCAGGGGTGCGCTCGACAGCGTCACGATCCTGTGCTGGATGCTCGGCTCGGCAGTCGGCCCCGAGGAGGAGCTGCGCGCGCTCTACACCACCCGCCTGGAGCTGTTCCTGACGCAGGCGATCGACACCACCGTGCGTGGCTTCATCTACGAGTCCCGGGGGGGAGTGGGGGCCGAGCTGCTGGCCGAGGGCGAGCGCACCGTGCGCACGATGACCGAGCGCAGCGCAATACCCGCCGCCGTCCTCGACGCCGATCCCGAACAGACCGCGGAGTGGCTCGCGCAGGCGCACGCGGCCGTCGAGGCACTGCTCACGCGCGCATGATCGTGGCGCCTGTATCAAGCCCTGGGCGCCGTCGGCCGATGATGGCTTCACGATGGTTGGCGATCGATCCAGATACGGCCTTGCCGTCTCCGCGCTCGGAGCGATCGTGCTGGCCATCTCAGTGTTCCTGCCCTGGTATGGCCTGAGCTTCACATCAACCGGCGTGGCCTTCGCCCAGCAGGTCGGCGATCAGGTGGCAGCGCAGTACGGGAACGCCACCCTGCAGTCGCTCGTGAGCTCCGCTCACCCGGCCCTGGCCGGTCTCGCCGGCCAGCAGTTCGCGGCGCTCAGCGCCCACCAGGCGCTCCACGACCTGAACATCATCCTGCTCGTTCTGGCCGGCCTTGCCATGCTCGACGCGATCCTGCCGCTGGCGCGCGCCGAGGTATCGCTGCCGGCCGGAGCCGGCGGCTCGGTAGTCGTGCTCGGCTCGCTCGCCGCGGTGTGCGTGCTCTATCGCATGGTCGATCCGCCCGCGCCGGCCGGCAGCCTGATCTCGCTGTCCCTGCGCGAGGGCTCCTGGCTCGCGCTCCTCGGCTCCCTGGCCATGATCCTCGGCGGGCTGTGGCCGCGCGCGGTGAGCGCCCCCAAGGCGCTCGATTCCCAGGTGCAGGGCGCCTGGAGCGGCCTGTCCGGCTGGACCCCCGGCAGCTGACTCCGCTCGACCGCTGTCTGGGCCTTCCTCACCACTCCTGGCGCTCGCCCGTGGTACTTGGGCAAAGCCAGGCGCGCGCTATCCTGATCACTAATTCCCGTAAAGCCGATCAGGATTCTCCATAGAGGTCGCTCTACTGCTCGAAGTCCGCGACGGCTCCTCATCGAGAAAGGACACATCCATGACGCTGCAACTTGGCGACACAGCCCCCGACTTCGAGGCCGACACCACCGAGGGACGCATCAAATTCCACGACTGGATCGGCGACTCGTGGGCGGTGCTGTTCTCGCACCCCAAGGACTTCACGCCGGTCTGCACCACCGAGCTCGGCTACATGGCCAACGCCAAGCCCGACTTCGACAAGCGGGGCGTGAAGATCATCGGCCTGTCCGTCGATGCCCTCGACAACCACGAGGCGTGGGCAAAGGACATCGAGGAGACGCAGGGCACGGCTCCCAACTACCCGATCATCAGCGACAGCGACTTCAACGTGTCAAAGCTCTACGGGATGCTCCCGGCCGACACCTCCGGTGAGGTGGGAGTGCGCACCCCCGCCGACAACCAGACCGTTCGCAACGTGTTCGTGATCGGGCCCGACAAGAAGGTCAAGCTGATCCTCATCTACCCGATGACCACCGGGCGCAACTTCGACGAGGTGCTGCGGGTCATCGACTCGCTGCAGCTGACGGCCAAGCACAAGGTGGCAACGCCCGTCAACTGGAAACCCGGCGAGAAGGTCATCATCGCCGGCTCCGTCTCCAACGACCAGGCCAAAGAGACCTACCCGGATGGTTGGGAGGAGCCCCGCCCCTACATCCGCATAGTGCCCCAGCCGACGAGCTAGATCTCGCTGAAGGCGCCGTCGTGCATCCGCTCGAGCAGGTGCTCGAGGATGCGCGCGGTGGCGCCCCAGATGAGGTGCTCATCGACCACGAAGGCGTCCGTCTCGAAGGTGATCCCGCGACGCTCCAGCTGCGTTCGCGTCCTGCCCGATTGGATCGCATCGAGCGGGAGCTCGAGCACCGCGTCTACCTCGCGGGCGGAGAGCTTCCACGCGAGGCCCTCGGGGATCGAGCCCACGAAGGGATGGATCAGATAGCCGGTCACGAGCGTCGAGGTGGGCTGGAGCTCGCCCAGCAGGCGCACGTGCTCGCGGGCGAGGCCTATCTCCTCCTCGGCCTCCCGCAGCGCCGTGGCCACGAGATCCGGGTCCCCCGGATCGCGGCGGCCGCCGGGGAAGGAGATCTCGCCCGCGTGGCTGCGCAGGTCGGCCCGTCTGCGGGTCAGCACCACATGGGGCTGTGCCTGCTCACCCCGCAAGAACAGGGGCACGAGCACAGCAGCAGCAATCTGAGGATCGGCAGGCGAGCCTTGCTCGTCGACGCCGGGGGAGGGTGACTCAGGCGGCCAGGTGAACGCGCTCAATGCGCTCCTGGAACATGACCTCACCGTCGAGCACCCGATGCACGGGGCACTTGGCTGCGATCACCCGAAGCTTCTCGACCTGATCCTCGGGAAGGTCATCGGGCAGGCGCATCACCAGCTGGAACTTGGTGGGGCAGCCGCGCTCCGCGGGGCTGTACTCCACGTCCACCTCCACATGGCCGATGTCCCAGCCCTTGCGCTGGGCGTACATCTCCATCGTGATGGCCGTACACGAGGCGAGGCTCACGGCGAGCAGCTCGCGGGGATCTGGACCGCTGTCGTCGCCGCCTGCGTCGAGTGGCTCATCGACGGTCATCTGATGGTCGCGAACCTGCACAGTGTGCTTGAACGTCCCGCCATCGCGCCGTGCGGTGGCTTTCATCCTTGTCAGCCCAGTCTCGTTCATTTAGATCCCTTCGATCGCTCCAGCCTTGCCTCTGATCTGATCATATCCCCGCCACGCTAGGAGAGCGGGTTGAACAAAAGCCCGGTCAGCAGCTTGGGGAAGAAGAAGGTCGACTTCGGCGGCATGTTCTCGCCAGCACTCGCCACCGCGCGCACCTGCTCGACGGGCGTCGGGCGCATGAGGAACGCCGCTTCATACTCGCCCGAGGCGACCATCGCCAGCGCCTCGGCCGTGTCGCGGGCATAGAAGAGCCCGTTGAAGTGAGCGATGTCCTCGTCGCTGAAACCGAGCGCGTTCTTCAGTATCAATGTCTCCAGGACGCCCGTGTCGAGGTGCCTGTAGGCCTCGGAGTGACCCGCGAGCGCCGCATCGGGGATCGCCTGGTCCTTCAGCTTCAGACGCCGCGGGCGCCCGTGGGCATCGATGTAGCCGAGCTCCAGCGGACCGGTCCCCGGCGCGGGTGCGATCTGCTCGCTCGACACCTCGGTCATGTCGAAGTCACGTTCGAGCGCCTCGCGCAGCGCCATGCGCCGGGCCTGGTCCAGTCCCCTGATCAGGCGATGCGTGGGAAAGACGGTCAACCCGGGATCCTCCAGCGCGACCAGGCACATGAGGATGTAGCGGTGCTCGCCCTCGCCCCCCAGCTCCTCGGCGTAGGTCTGCATCGTCTCGTAGCGATGGTGGCCGTCGGCGATCAGCAGCTCGGCCTCCCTGGTCGCCGCCTGGACCGACGCGATCGCATCCGTGTCGGTGACCCTCCAGACCCGGTGAACAGTTCCGTCGCCGTCCACGACCTCGCCCCACGGCGTCTCGCCGGTGAAGGGGGCGAGCGCGCTCCAGGCCGCCTCAGTTGGATCGGAGAACAGCGAGAAGATGGGGGAGATGTTCGCGCGCGTGGCGCGGGTCAGGCGCAGGCGATCCTCCTTGGGGCCGGGGTGGGTGCGCTCGTGCGGACGCACGCGCCCCGGGCCGTAGGGCTCGATCCGCACGCGGCAGAAGAACCCGCGCCTCGTGCGTGAGCGCCCGTCGGGGCCGGTGTAGTCCTGCGTGTGCGCCCACAGGGCGGGACTGCTGTCACGAGCGAGCACGCCCTGCAACTGCCAGCTCTCGAACAGCTGCTCAGCCGACTCGTAGGGATCGCGCCCGCTCCCGGGCTCGCCCTGGGGCAGGTCGATCGCGACCACGTTGAACGGCGAGCGCTCCAGCAGCGCGGCCCGCTGGCCCGCATCGATCACGTCATAGGGCGGCGCCACGAGGTCCGCCAGCGGCCCAGCCACAGGCGGTTCGTAGTGCAGAGCACGCAGCGGTTGGACGTCGGCCATGACCTATCAGAGACGCTATCAGCGCAGATCGTTCGTGGCGATGGGCTCCAAGGGCTACTCTTAGCTGCACGGGGCGTGGCGCAGCCTGGTAGCGCACCTGCTTTGGGAGCAGGGGGTCGGAGGTTCAAATCCTCTCGCCCCGATGACGTGGTTTGGCTTTGGGATGCCGGTTTGCGGGGTGACCCTGCTTTCCGCAGATCCGCCTCTGCTGAGGCGTTTCGGGGGGGCGGACTGCCAAATAACTGCCGACTCCGTGTCCTCCACGAGGGCGTCTGCGACGTGACGCGGCGGCTACCATTTGGTGGTGTATGACCGCAAAGGAGCAGCTGTTGCAGCAGGCGCCCGGCTGGAGCGAGCATGATGCCGAGGTGACATTGCGTGCGGTGCAGCGCGAGCACGCGGAGCCTGGCGTGGATGAGTGGGGCGATCTTGATGAGTTCAGTGCCCACGCTTCTGCGGCGGTGCTGCGTCGCTTGGACGAGGAGGAGGCGACGGCCGGCTTCTCCTGGGAGCAGCACCGCAGCTCGTGAGGCGCGGCGAGGTCTGGTGGCATGAGCCGCCGGACAGCAAGCGACGGCCGGTCCTGATTCTCACGATGGCCGTGGTCTGCTCGGCGCTGGCTACGGCGACGAGCTGCCGCTGAGCTATTGACGAGGGTCCAGCTGAGGCGCGACGACGACAGCTGATATGGCGTGTCGTTTGTCAAGTGGGCGTGCTGAGGCGGTCCCGGTTTGCAGGGATTTTGTTGGTGTTCGGGAGGGCGGGGCGTCGGGCTCGGTGACGGCGTCGCCAGTCTGATATTCGAGGGTTGGGTACCTCAGGGCCTTGGATGCGCTGCCGGTGATGCGCGGGTCTAGGATCGAGCGTGACCGTTGGGCGGTTGCTCATAGCTGTTGCGCGCGTGCCCGACCGCGTTGACGGCCCGGCGCCCCGCCCTCCCGAACGTGGGGATGTCAGTTGTGGTCAGTCGACTGTTGCGGCTGCCCAGAGGAAGCAGGCAAGCTCGCGGGCGACTGCGACGGTGACGACGCCGTGCGGCTTGCCGCGGGCCTTCATCTGCTGGTAGACGCGATGGAGTCTGCGTTGGGCTTTGTTGGAGATCGCGAGCACGTGCTCAGGTTGTCCGGCTTGGCGGGCCTGCAGGGTCGCTCCGATGCGCGGTCTGGGCCCGTAGTGCCAGGCCGACTCGACCAGCAGTCGTCGCGCGAGCGTCGATCCGGTCTTGGTGATCGATCCACTGCTCGACGATTCGCCGGACTGGTTCAGCGATGGGGTCAGCCCAAGCCATGCACCCAGCCGAGGGGCTTTCTCAAAGCGCTCCCAGTCGGCTCCGAGCTCGAGATGAATCGAAAACGCGGTGAGGGTGTCGATCGCTCGGAAGGACCGTAGACGAGCGACGGTCGGCCACCATCTCTGATCGTCAGCGAGCTTGATCACATCCTCGCGCAACTGCAGCTTTCGCGCCGTGAGAGCGTCAACGCGCGCGAGAAGATCGAGATAGACCAGCTCACTTGTCGCCTCTTCGAAGTGCTGACCAGCCAACCAGCGGCGGTGATCTTGCTTCCAGGTCGTCGGCTTGGGATAGACCCGACCGTGACGCAGCAACATCTTTGAAAGCCGATGGCGCGAGGTCATCAGATCCCGTCGACACGCGTCATGCAGGCGCGTCAGCTCGCGGGCGGCCTCAACCTCGGCCGGCGGGACGCTCACCGCCTTGAGCTGTCCCGCGATCAACAAGCGTGCGAGCAGCTCAGCGTCCCTGCGGTCAGTCTTGACGCGATCCGAGGGGCCGCGCGGGGTCTTGCCCGGCGCAATCACGTCCATCCGGACCCCAGCCGCGACTGCCGCCCGATAAAGCCCATAGCCCGTCGGGCCTGCCTCATAACAAGCATGCACCGGGCCGCTCAGCTGCGCCAGCCAGCTAACAGGCGCTTGCACACCTGGGCCGAACCGGAACCGCTCGATCTCACCCGTGAGGACATTGATCGCCGCAGCGTGTATTGACCGGGCATGGACATCCATACCCACCCACGTCACAGTATTCATGGCCGGACCTCCTCATTTTCTTGGGGTCAGCCGGAGCCACTCTCCGGCCAGACAAACCCCCGCGAGGAGCGTCCGGCCACCTACCCCGGCAGGTCAACCCTGCAACGAGCGACCCACGCCATATGGTCTAGCGTCGCGCAGGCCCTCACAGATCCAGCCCCTCAACCCACTCGAGCGGCTCCTCGTCGTGGTTTGCGGCTTCGCGAATAGCGCGTCCCATGATCGTGTCCCGCAGATCGAGGATCTCGTTGGCGATCGCTTCCAGATCCGCTGCCGACGGTGCAACCTCGGGCGCCGATGAGGCGTGGCCCGACACACCGAGTCCGCCCAGGCTCTTTTGGATCTGATCGAGCAGCTCGCGGTCTTCAGGGTCGGCCAGGTCCTCGTGGGAGAGTCCGCCTGTGAGGATCGCTCCGCAGGAGCTCAGCCGCTCGAGTAGCCCGGCAGGACTCACCGCCAGGCGCCTGACGGCGCTGTCGAGTACCTCTCGGGTCCTTGACGGGTCGGATTGCCCAGGTGTCGTGTGCATCTCAGCTAGATCGACTGCATCGGTTGGCGGCGGAACATCAGCCAGGGTCAAATGGAGTGGACTGTTGACATACCCCAACGATAGATGCCCGGTTTCTCTGGCGTCAACCTCGCCCTTGGAACCTCGCCCTTGGAACTAGCCTCGGTGCGATGGCGGACATTCGCTTCTCGCTCGCGGCCTGCACGCTGTCGCTGCTCGTGGCGATCCTCGCGCTGGTCCAGGCCGCATGGGCGCCCGCGGTCCTTTTCGGCCTTCTCGCGGTCGGCTTCGCCGTCAGGGCCGTGCAGGGTGGGCGCAGCCGACGATGAGGACAGTCAGCCGTCGAGCCTGAACAGCGGCCAGCGTCCCGGCACGCCCTTGAGCTCGTGGAACCCGCGATCCTCGAACGTGAACGGGCCGCCCACGACCGTTCCGTAGACGGTCCCCGACACGAGCACCTCGTTGGGAGTCGCCAGGCCGTTCACGCGCGAGGCGATGTGCACGGCCATGCCGCCCACGTCGTCGCCGATCAGCTCGCACTCCCCCGTGTGCACACCGATCCGGACCTCGATCCCCAGCTCCCGCGTCGCCGCGGTGATCGCCAGCGCGCAGCGCAGCGCCCGTGACGGCGGTCCGTCGAACGTCGCCAGGAAGCCATCGCCCACCGTCTTGACCTCACGCCCGCCGAAGCGGCCCAGTTGCGCCCGGACCTCCTCGTCGTGCTGAGCCAGCAGGTCGCGCCAGTGGCCGTCGCCGAGCTTCGCCGCGCGGGCCGTCGCCTCGACGATGTCCGTGAACATCACCGTCAACAGTCCGCGCGCGACCTCGCCGCCACGACGTCCGCCCGTGAGGAACTCCTCGATCTCCTCCACGATCGAGTCGCTGTCGCCCACGAACGGGAACGAGTCCCGACCGTCGAGCTCGACGAGCCGGGCGCCGGCGATGTTCTCGGCCAGGTAGCGCGAGTGACGGATGTCCCAGGCCTGGTCGCGGCTGCGGTGCATCACGAGCGTCGGCACGCGCACCTGCGGCAGCGTCTCACGCACATCGAGGTCGAGCATCGAACCCGACATGGCGCGCGCCTCGGCCGGGCTGGCAGCCAGCCGCTGCATCCGCGCGAACCACTCTGCAAGAGCAGGATCGCCAGACATCGACGGCGCCAGCGTCTGCAGGACAGGGTTGTCGGTCTTGCCCCACGCCTCGGCGTTCCTCTCGACCAGCACGCGGCGCTCGTCTGCCCTCAGTGCCCAGTCGTAGTCGGGGGCCCACGAGGTGCGCGCAACCGACGCGTACATGATCAAGGCGCCCACCCGCTGGGGATGCTCGGCGGCGAGCCGAACGCCCACCAGACCGCCGAGGGAGTAGGTGAAGAGCGCTGCGCGTTCACTTCCGGCGGCGTCCAGCACTGCAAGCGCGTCGAGGGTGTCCAGCTCCAACGTCTGCTCGTCGAAGGTGCGATCCGAGAGCCCCGTCCCGCGGCGGTCGAACAGGATCAGCCGGTTGAACACCGCCAGTCGCTCCAGGAAACGCCGCATCGCCGGTGCCTCCCACAGCTGCTCGATCTGCGAGATCCATCCGGGCAGGAACAGCAGGTCGAGCGTCCCCTCGCCGGCGACCTGATAGGCGATGCTCGCGTCGCCGCTACGGGCATAACGCGTGGTGGGGATCATCACGACCCTTCGATCAGCGAACGAAACGGCGCTGCCGGCTCGACCGTCGCACCGACCGCATGGACGCGGTCGGTGAGCCAAAGATCCGACGTCACAACGCGCACCGACCCGGGCTGGGTATCGAGCGAGAGGATGCGCACGATCTCATCGTCAGCCGAGTCTCGGCGCGGCCTCGGGGCGTGCTTGACCTCGATCACAGTCGAGCGGATCGGCGGCGAGGGCGGCTGCTCGAACACGACTGTGACGTCCGCGCCACTGGCGGCGGCCCAGCGCTCGAGCATGTCCACGAGCCTGATCATGGCGCCATGGCGATCCTTCCACCAGGCGTCGGGACGCGTACCGATCACGTTCATGCCGTCTATGAGCCACCGCACCACGATCAAGCCTAGACGTGGCCGCCTCGGGGTGCTCTGCTGCGAGACCGGCCGCGACGTGCATCCGGCCGGAGATCCTGCTGGAGTGCTTCGCACATGAGACTGGAGGGCATCCAGACCGGCGACATCGTCGAGGTCGACCACAAAGGCCGACGCTTTCACGCCGTGGTGACAGGCCCCGCTCCGGGCGGTCTGGCGTTGCAACCGACCGACAGGCGGATCAACTACTACAGCTGTCGCAGCCGCGAGGTGATCGGCCACTGGGTCAAGCGCGGACGCCCCCGAGCGACCAGCGAACCGCTGCGTCCCTCTCCCCGCCAGCTGGAGCTCGACCTGGCGGGCGAGCCCGAGCACCCCCACAGCAAGAACTAGGCAGCTCGCTCGCGCTTATAGCTGCGCGCGATATGCGCCGGCCGCGTCCTCGAGGCGATCATCGCCCCAGAACAGCTCGCCCGCGACCAGCACGGTGGGTACACCGAAGACCCCGGCGGCGAGCGCCTCGTCGTTCAGCTCCCGCAGGCGCTGCTTCAGCGCGGGCTCGCCCACGCCCTCCGCCATTGCGCCCGGATCGAGACCGACCCTGCGTCCGGCCTCGAGCACAGCCTCGGGCTGGGCGATGTCGATGCCCTCGCGAAAGGCCATGCGCATGACCTCGAGCGCGAATGGCTTGTGACGCCCCTGCTGCTCGGCGAAGAGCATCCCTCGAGCCGCGTGGAGGTCGCTCGTCGGCCATGGCTGCGGCCAGACGATCGGCCCGAGCCCGTGTGCCGCCGCTCGCCGCTCGCACTCCGCGAGGCCCTCGGCTCGCTGCTCGGTCAGCCCCCAGGAGGTACGTCCGTGCGCTTCGAAGATCACGCCCGCCAGGACGCCTCGCCAGCTGGCCGTGGGGAGCAGCGCGTCGATGCGCTCGGCGGCAAGCCACGAGTAGGGCGACATGGCGCCGAAGTAGAACAGCGGCGGTTGAGCGCTCACAGGACAACGATTCCACATCTCGGCCTTTACGTGATGTCAGCCCATGCAAGCGATCGAGCGCACGTGCCGTATACGCTCGTTGCCACTGGCAAGAGGATGGTCCGCTGTGGTCGGCGAGGCCTCTAGAACGGGGAGTGACCCATGCACGATGAGTCCGGCCGAGCGCATCCAGCCGCGAGCCCGCGTCTCGAACGCGCGATCGTCCTCGCCCTCCTGGATGCTGAGGACAGCAGAGCGCTCAGCTGCTCTGAGCTCGGCCTGGAGCTCCTCGCCCCGGTGACTGCGGTGGAGCAGGCCGTCGCAAGCCTGCGCGCCGACGGCGTGCTCTGCTGGCAAACGGCGCGGGCGTCTGCGTCTCCCGCGGCCTGCCTGCTCGATCGGCTGGGCCTGATCGCAATCTGAGCTCTCGGCGAGCGCCGGTCGTCGCCAAGACGATGAGTGGACGCCTCGACGGCGGACGTTCTGCCCTGGGCATATAGGGTCCAGGGGGTGAGCAACCGTGTGCTGATCCTCTCCTGGGAGTATCCGCCGGTGATCGAGGGCGGTCTTGCGCGTCATGTGCGCAAGCTCGCAGAGGCGCTGGTTCGCCAGGGCGTGTCGGTGGATGTGCTCACCCGCGGCGTCGGCAGCGAGGTGGACTTCGAGAGCGCTGGGCCCGAAGAGATCGGCGGCGTGAGCGTGCACCGTGTGCGTGAGCCCGGCTGGCCCCGGGACCTCGACCGCTTCGTGGCGTGGGTGGAGCAGATGAACGAGGACATGCTGGCTGCCGGCGAAGCGCTGGCGCAGGAGAACGAATACGAGCTGATCCACGGCCACGACTGGCTCGTCGCCGGTGTCTCAGCGAGCCTCGCCGAGCGCCTTGAGGTGCCTTACGTCACGACCATCCACGCAACCGAGCACGGTCGCCACCAGGGCTGGGTCGCCGATCAGCCCCAGTCGCACATCCATGGCGTCGAGCGCTGGATGGCCCGTCGTGCTGAGGCCGTGATCGTCTGCTCCTACTACATGCGCGGGCACGTGGCCGACATCTTCGACATCGACGAGCGTCGAGTGGCGGTGATCCCAAACGGCGTCGATCCGAGCGAACTGCGCCCAAGTGGCGATCTGCAGGCGCTGCGAGGCGAGTTCGCTGCGCCGGAGGAGAAGCTCGTGCTGCTGGTGGGCCGGCTCGTCTACGAGAAGGGCTTCCAGTTGGCGCTGGAGGCGCTGCCCGAGGTGATCGAGCGCGTAGGGAAAGTGCGCTTCCTGGTCGCCGGCAGCGGCACCCACGAGGCCGAGTTGAAGGCGCAGGCGGAGCGTCTGGGTCTCAGCGAGCACGGAACGTTCGTGGGTTGGATCGGCGACGACGTGCTGCACTCGCTCTACCGGATCGCCGACCTGTGCGTGGTCCCCTCGATCTACGAGCCGTTTGGGCTGGTGGCACTCGAGGCGATGGCCTCGGGCTGCCCCTGCATCGTCGCCGACACTGGCGGCCTGCGTGAGGTGGTCCCCGTGGGGGAGCGCGTGGGTCTGCGCTTCAACGGCGGCGATCCCGAGCATCTGGGGGTGATGATCGAACGGCTGCTGGTCGACGAGGCGCTGCGCGACCGGCTCGTCACGGAGGCATCCGAGCACGTCCTGAGCTTCGACTGGGATGACATCGCGCAGCGCACAAGGGGGATCTACGATGAGCTCGGCCGCCCGGCCGCGCGAGAGGGAGTCCGGAGAGGATGACGCCGATGCTTCAGGGCCTGATGCAGGATGACTTTCCACTGACGCTCAACCATCTCCGCAGGCGCATGCGCGACTGCAACAACGGATCGGAGATTGTGACGCTGCTGGAGGGCGGATCGGTCATCCGCTCGAGCCACGCCGAGACGACCGCCCGCATCGACCGCCTGGCGCGAGTGCTCGCCGGCCTCGGTATCGAGCAGGGCGATCGCGTGGCGAGCTTCGCTTGGAACAACCAGCGTCACTTCGAGCTCTACATGGGAGCGCCGTGTGTGGGGGCGGTGCTGCACACGCTCAACGTGCGCCTGTTCGCCGAGCAGCTCACGTACATCGTCAACCACGCCGAGGATCGGGTGATCTTCGTGGACGACTCGCTGGTCCCGATCCTCGAGTCGCTGGCGCCGACGTTCGAGGGCGTCGAGCACTACGTGGTGATGGGCGACGGGGACAGCGGCTCACTACCCAATGTGCTGCGCTACGAGGAGCTGCTGGCGGACGCGGGGGAGGGCAGCTTCGACTACCCAGATCTCGACGAGCGCCAGGCCGCGGCGCTCTGTTACACGAGCGGCACGACCGGCAACCCCAAGGGGGTGCTCTACTCGCACCGCTCGATCAGCCTGCACTCCTCGGCCACGTTGATGGCCGACGGCAGTGCCCTCTCACGTGCCGACCGGGTGCTGGCCGTGGTGCCGATGTTCCACGCCAACGCCTGGGGCCTTCCCTACGGCGCAGCGCTCGCGGGCTCCGACTTGATCCTGCCCGACCGCTTCCTCGGCGCTGAGCCGCTGGCCAAGTTGATCGCAGGCGAGCGCCCGACGTTGATGGGCTGCGTCCCGACGATCTTCAACGACCTGTTGCGCTATGCCGACGAGCATCCCGAGGTCGACCTGTCCTCGCTCACCAACGCCGCCTGTGGCGGCTCGGCGGTTCCCCGTCAGCTGATGAAGGACTTCGAGGAGCGCCATGACGTGCGCATCTTCCAGGCGTGGGGGATGACCGAGACCAGCCCCGTGGCGACGTACGCTCGCCCTCGCGAGGGCGAGCACGACGACGCCTACTGGGACAATCGGGCAAAGCAGGGCCGGCCGCTGCCGTGGGTGGAGCTGCGTCTCATCGACGACGGCGGCGAGGTTCCCTGGGATGGCAGCTCGACAGGGGAGATCGAGGTTCGCGGTCCCTGGATCGCAGCCGGCTACTTCCGTGAAGACGACGAGGAGAAGTTCGATTCGGGGTGGCTGCGCACGGGTGACATCGCGGCCGTCGACGAGAAGGGCTTCGTCCAGATCACCGATCGAGCCAAGGACGTGATCAAGTCCGGCGGGGAGTGGATCTCATCGGTTGAGCTCGAGAACGAGCTGATGTCGCACCCGGATGTGGTCGAGGCTGCGGTGATCGCAAAGCCCGACGAGCGCTGGGCCGAGCGTCCGCTCTGCTGCGTGGTGGTGCGCGAGGGCTCAGACGTAGATGCCGAGCAGCTGTTGGAGCACCTGCGCGGCAAGGTAGCCAAGTGGTGGCTGCCCGACGAGTTCGCCTTCGTGCCCGAGATCCCCAAGACCAGCGTGGGCAAGTTCGACAAGAAGGTCCTCCGCGGACAGCTCGCCGAGGGGGCTTTGGAGGGGCGTGTACAGGTCTCCTGAGACCGGTTTGGGCGATGGGCCTGCAGGGAATAGCCTGCCTGAGGATCGCCTGTGACCGACGGAGCTGATAGACCTTCAGCCTGTAAAGGCAGGCACTGAGAGAAAGATGGCGAACAGAGACGGTGCTTTGCCACGCAAGCGCTCAACACACCACCAATGGGAGGTTGGCATGACTCGGACCGATGTCATGGCCTCGAGCAGGCCACAGACAGCAGATGCAGCGCCAAAGCGGAGTGGGTCGAGGGGCGTTATGCGCCGGCTCGTGCTCCTTCCGGTGATGCTGCTGGTAGCAGTGGCCCTCGTGGGGCCGAGCACGGCCCTCGCTGCTGAAAAAAGCTCAGAATCGGGCTACAGCCAGAAAGCGAACAAGCCGAAAGAAAGCACCGGCACCTCGCCGTCGAAAGAAACCAACACGCCGACTACTTCGAGCAAAGAAACCGCGCCGGCGACAACCACGTCCCCGGAAGCCGAGAAATCGAGCACCCTCCCGTTCACCGGCTTCAACCTCACCTGGGTGGTGGGAGCAGGCCTGCTGATGATGGCCGCGGGCTTCTCGATCGTGGGCGTACAGCGTCGCCAGCGTCGCGAACACTGAGCGACCAGCTCCAAGATTCGCCTTGACCAGAGGGGTCGCCTGCCAACGCAGGCGGCCCCTCTGTCGTTCGGCGCCGTCGCTGCGATGAGCGCGGCGTGGTGGCCAACCGGCCAAGACCCGATCGGTGTATGTGCTGCCGATAACATGCCCGCGAATGAGCGCCGATTCTGGCCGTCCGGGTCTCAGCGGACGGCACGTGAGGAGTAGCGGCGTCGAGATGAACATTGGCGAGGAGATCAGCGTCCTGCTCGTCGAGGACGACGAGGGCGACGCGCGACTGGTCGAGGACGAGCTCGAGGAACGCCTCCCAAGGGCACGTATATCGCGCAGCCGCACGCTCGCCGAGGCGCTCCTGACGCTCGGCCCGGAGATCGATTGCGTGCTCCTGGATCTGGGTTTGCCCGATGCCCTTGGGCTGGATGCGGTGGCGCGACTGCGCTCACAGGTGCCGACGATCCCGCTGATCGTGCTGACGGGCCTTGCCGATGAGGCAGCAGGGGTCGCGGCTGTTGAAGCCGGCGCTCAGGATTACCTGGTCAAGGGGCACGTCGATGGCGACCAGCTGGCTCGATCGATCAGGTACTCGATCGGCAGACGCCAGGCGGACGACGCCGAGCGTGAGCTGCTGCTTGCCGAGTCTCAGGCGCTCGAGGTCGCACGTCTCGAACGCGGCCTCGCTCCGCGGCCGCTGATCGACGACGCGTCGGTGTGGGTCGCCTCCTGCTACCGGGCGGGGCGCAGCCGAGCGCTCCTCGGCGGTGACTTCTTCGATCTCGTACAGGTGGCCGCCGGCAGCCTGCACGTGCTCGTGGGCGACGTTTGCGGGCACGGGCCTGACGAAGCTGCAATCGGTGTCAGCCTCCGCGCGGCCTGGCGGGCGCTCGCGCTGACGGTCGATTCACCGGAGCAGATGATGAACACATTGCAACTCGTGTTTGAGCACGAGCGTCACCTGCCGGGGTTGTTTGCGACGTTGTGCACGCTCAAGATCGAGCTGGCGGACGGACAGGCGCAGATGATCCGCGCCGGGCATCCGCGGCCGGTCCTGATCGCGGGTGACTCGGTACATACGCTCGCCGACTCGCATGCCTACGCAGGCATCGGCGTTGCCGATGAGCAGTGGATCGCCGAGCGCATCCAGCTACCGCCGGGTTGGACGATCCTCCTTTACACGGACGGGATCATCGAGGGACGGATCGGATCTGGTTCCGAGCGGCTGGGCGAAGCTGGGTTGCAGCGCCTCCTCGTCGAGCAGGTATCGAGCGATCCGGGCTGGGCAGAGCACCCCCACGAGCTGCTCGACGCGCTGATCGTGGCGGCTGAGGGCCTGAACGGCGGGGCGCTGAGCGACGATGTGGCGATGCTTCTGCTCGGCTCGCGTCAGGACATCGAGCAGCGGTGAGCCCGCCGGGATCCCGGGCCTCGAGCCTGCGCGGGCGGATAGCGGGTATGAGCGTCGGATCGCTGCTCGGCGCCACGATCGGGCTACTCCTGCTCCTGGCCGTGGTGGGTATCGGGCTGGCCCTGGTTGCCAACGGACGGCTCAATCGCGATCGTCGGTTGCTGCTGGACCAGGTCGGCCCCTCGGTGCGCTCCGCGCTCAGCCTCGAAAATGCGCTCGTCAATGAGGAGACCGGCGTACGTGGCTACCTGATCACAGGCCAATCCCCGTTCCTCGAACCGTATCGCCGCGGCCTGGCTGACGAGTCCAGCGCCTACTCGAGCTTGCGTGGGCATGAGCGGGCGCTTGGCGCAGTCGTGGCCAGTGGCGTCGAGCTCGTCCGCGCCAGAGCGCAGGCGTGGAGGCAGGGTTTCGTCTCGCCGGTCCTAGCCGGCCAGCACACGCTCGAGCACCGCTCGATCGCGACCGACCTCCATGGCAAGCGGCTGTTCGATGCGATCCGGCAAGCCCTCGCTCATTTGCAGAATGGGCTGACGCAGAAGGACGAACAGACCCGGAGCGCTCTCAACAACGCTGCGTCCGCGCTTCAGTTGCTGCTGATCGTGGCCGGCCTTCTGATCCTCGGCGGTGTCATTGGCGCCGGCCTGCTCCTGCGCCGGACGATCACCATCCCACTTGCCTTGCTCGGCGGTGAAGCGCGGCGCGTGAGCGCAGGCGAGTTCGCAACACCCCTGAACGTGGCCGCGGGGCCCCGCGAGGTGGCTGAGGTCGGCGCCGAGATCGACGCCATGCGCGAGCGGATCGTGACGGAGCTCGCACGCGTGGAGGGCGCGCGTGCGCAGCTACAGGAACAGGCCGGCGAGCTGAGTCGCTCGAACGCCGAGCTGGAGCAGTTCGCCTACGTGGCCTCGCACGACCTGCAGGAGCCGCTGCGCAAGGTCGCGAGCTTCTGTCAGGCCCTGCAAACGCGCTACCGCGGACAGCTGGATGACCGCGCAGACCAGTACATCGACTTCGCGGTCGACGGGGCCAAGCGGATGCAGGTGCTGATCAACGACCTGCTCGCGTTCTCGCGGGTGGGCCGACGGGGGGGCGAGCACGAGCCACTCGAGTTGACTGAGGTGCTGGCGGAAGCGCGCTCGGCTCTGGCCGAGGTCCTGAGCGAGACGGGCGCCAGCATCGAGGCCGGTCAGTTGCCCGTCGTACGCGGCGAGCGAACGCTGCTCGTGTCGCTGTTTCAGAACCTGATCTCCAACGCCGTCAAGTTCCGCTCGCAGGAGCCGCCCCTCATACGGATCGCGGCGGAGCGTGGGGACGGCGAGTGGGAGCTGAGCTTTACCGACAACGGGATCGGCATCGAGGCGGAGTACGCCGAGCGGATCTTCTTGATCTTCCAGCGGCTGCACACCAGGGAGACCTATGACGGCAGCGGGATCGGGCTGGCGTTGTGCCGCAAGATCGTGGAATATCACGGGGGTCGCATATGGCTCGACACGGACTGCACGTCAGGCGCGTGCTTCCGCTTTACCCTGCCGATCGCCGAGGAGACGATGCCGTGAACGCGGAGCTCATATCTGTGTTGCTCGTGGAGGACGACCCCGGCGACGTGCTGTTGATCCGCGAGGCCTTTGCCGAGCACAAGGTCGGCAACGTGCTCTTCACCGTCAGCGACGGCGTGGAGGCGATGCGCTACATCCGCGGTGAGGGCGAGTACGCGGATCGCGGGCGCCCCGACCTCGTGCTGCTCGACCTCAACCTGCCGCGCAAGAGCGGGGTGGAGGTGCTCGCTGAGATCAAGGGCGACCCCGACCTGTCGATGATCCCCGTCGTGGTGCTCACGACCTCGGAATCGGAGGAGGACGTGATCCGCTCCTACAGGATGCACGCCAACGCTTACATAACCAAGCCGGTCGACTTCGAGCGCTTCAAAGAGGTGGTGCACCAGATCGACGAGTTCTTCGTCGGCATCGTCCGGCTTCCCCCGCGCCCGGGGCCAAGCACCTAACAAATAGTCTCGTCGGCTAGCTCTGTGCGTTCGTGACGGTGAGCCTCACCGTCTGGTTGCGCCCGCCTCGCTTTGCCTCATAGAGAGCGGCGTCGGCGCCACGGAGCAGTTCCTCGACGCTGGCTGGCGTCTCACGGGCGATGATCCCGGCGCTCACCCGGATCACAGGGAGACCTTCCGGGTCGTGACCCTCAGCGAGCGCCGTGTGAACGCGCTGAGTGAAGCCGTCGGCATCGTCACTGTCGCTCCCGGGCAGGAGCACTGCGAACTCCTCGCCGCCGATACGGGCCGCGATGTCGATGTCACGTGAATGGGAAGCGAGCAGCAGACCGATGCGCGCGAGCACCCTGTCGCCGGTCTCGTGACCCCATTCGTCGTTGATGCGCTTGAAGTAGTCGATGTCGAATGCCGCAACCGCAATCGAGCGGCCATCGCGCCGGGCGTGCGCGAGCTCGAGTCGGGCCCGCTCGTCGAAGCCGCGGCGGTTGAGCAGGCCCGTGAGCGTGTCCGTTCGTGCCTCGCTCTCCAACTGCGCGAGCAGCAGCTCGTTGCGGTTGACCAGCGTCAACACCACGCCTGCGACCACGCAGACGCACACCATCACATCGACCCAGCGGCCCGGATAGCTACTCGTCGCCGGCAACGCGAGCAGGACCGCGGCGTGGGCCACTCCCACGCATGCCACGATTGCTATGGCGCCCCGCCGGCCGAAGAAGAACGTCATCCACAGCACGGGCCACACATACAGCACAGCGCCATCGCCGGCGCCCGGTGTGGTGGCGAGCGCGTAGGCGATCAGCCCGACGCCGAGCGGTCCCAGCAGCCCCAGCCATCCCCGCGGGAGCCGTGCACCGACCAGCAGCAGATAGGGGACCAGTACGAGTGCGACCAGCACCGGTGTCAGCGAGTAGCTCGGATCGCCTGGAAGCAGGCCCTCGATCACCCCATCGAAGGCGGCGCCGCCGTAGATGGCGGCAGCCGATGCAGCCATGACCCGCTTGTTCGACTGAACGCCGGACAGCGAAGGGCTCATCTGGGCTTATCGGCATCGGGTAAGAGGTTCCAAAGGGTTGATTTTGAAGAATTCCCGATGGCCGGACTCGAGGCGGACCCGATCAGGGCGACCTACACGGGGCCGGTCGTCGAAAACCCCTACGGGCCGGTGCAAGTGTCGGTTACCGAGCAAGGCGGCAAGATCGTCGACGTCAAGGCGCTCCAGATGCCCACCGAACATGCCCTCTCGCAGGAAATAAGCGAACACGTCGCGCCGATGCTCCGCACCGAGGCCCTCCAGTCACAGAGCGCTGAAATCAACGTCATATCTGGGGCCACCTACACAAGTGAAAGCTTCGCCTCCTCGCTCCAAGCTGCGCTACGGCAGGCCGGTTAGTCAGACCCTATGGATTGCCGGTCGTTTGGTGGTTGAGGGAGGATCGGTCGGCACCACGATGGCGAGCTGGGCCGGGACATACCACTCAACATCGCCGCGCTACAGGGCTTCATCGCCGGCCTGAACAACGGCGGCACGATTGGGTGGCCGAAACCGACGCAACGCTCACGCAGTCGCGTAAGCTTCGGTGTCGACGATGACCGTGCGAACCAGCGGAATCCGGCAGCCGAGCGTGTGGGCGAGCGTCGTCAGCGACGACGCGTTGGTTTTGCGTGACTGGTTGCTTGGTCTCGGCTTCACCGAGGATCTGATGATCGCGGGAGAGGAGGAGGGGCTGGTCCATCACTGCCAGTTGGATTGGCCGGAGGGTGGTCGCGTGTTGCTGTCCAGCACGGGCGAGCGCAGCACGCCGTGTCGGGCAGGTACCAGCTCGCTGCACGTCGTCACCTCCGATCCTGACGCTGTGATGGAGCGAGCGCTCAAGCTCGGCGCCACCATCGTGCACCCACTCGTGGATCAAACCGACTATCCGTCGCGCGATTTCACCGTGGCAGACACTGACGGAAACCACTGGACTTTCGCGACGTTCGCCGGGTAGCGAAACCCGCGCAGAGCAGTGGTGCTTGCCAGCTACGGGCAGATCGCCCAGCAGAGATGGGCAGCGTGGTGCCGCAGGCAGCGGCTCGATGACCGGCTGCCAGAGTAGTTCGTTGAGATCGTCGCCGCGGTCATTGGCTTCGCCGATCCAGCGATCCTCGGGGACGCCGCAGGCCGTTCCTGGGATCCAGCCGTCGGCGTTTGGTCGGCTTGATGGACTGACGGTGCTCGAAGACCGAACCGTCCCGGTTCCAACAACGAGCAAAAATGCGGATGAGAGGACTCGAACCTCCACCCGGTTTCCCGGACACGGACCTGAACCGTGCGCGTCTACCAATTCCGCCACATCCGCGTGCGTGGAAATGCGAAGATATCGCACCTGAGGCCAGCGGGGGAGAGCGGGTCCCACGGCCCGCGTGGCGCAGCATCGAGGACTCCTCCCGGGCTCTTTGCTAGCCTCAATAACGCACTTCGCGCCGCTATCGTCCAGGGGACTAGGACGCCGCCCTCTCATGGCGGAAACCGGGGTTCGAATCCCCGTAGCGGTACTCATCGGAGCCCCGAGCAATCGGGGCTCCTTCTCGTCTCGGGTCGACCGCGTGCGGTGCTACCGAGCAGCCGATTCGCGCGCGAGCGTCCAGGCGGATGCGCCCGCCGATCGGGGGCAAAGCTGCTCGATGCGCTTGCGACCCGCGCATGGGAGGAGGGTATACGCGTGTTTGCGGCACTTCGCCCTGGGGCCTTCTCCTGGCGGGGCGCGACGAGGGACGGGAGCTAGCCCGTCAGCGCCATTCGACTTCTTGTTCCTGTGCTTGTTCGTGTTGCTGCTGGCGTATTTCGCGCAGGGTGACTAGTTCCTTCACTTCGGCTTCGTCGTCTTCTCTTTTCAGCTGTTCAAAGACTTCCCCCACCACTCCGGCCTGCGCAGCCGCGGCTCCGGGGGGTCCCACGCTCGCGCAACCAGAGAGGGCTGGGGCGACGAGCGCTCCCATTGCGAGCGCGATGCACAGCTCCTTTCTGGGGCGGAACATGTGTTGGTTTTCGGCCGATTCGCTCGTCGGCTTGAGCTTTGTCGAGCTTTGCCTTGAGTTCCGTCCATTTGACGCATCCGCCTCTCGCGCGCTGTTTTGCGTATCGAACGCTGGCCTCAACATTCGAACTAACCGAAAAAAGTCGGAGACACGCCTCGACTTAGGCGTCCATAGGTACGAACCTTTAGGTCACGCGCGCGCGGGGCGGTGGCCCTGCCTGCGTGCCTGGCGCGACTGGGTTCCCTGTCCCAGGACCTCCGGGCTTGCCCCACATATACTGGCGAAACTGACGATTAGGCGGGAAAGAGATGGCATTCATGTACAAGACACGTGCCGCTACTCCAAGGCTGCGCCCTGGGCCAAATGGACTGCCGCGCGGCCAGGTTACGGAGATTCAACGCAGTCGAATGCTGGCTGCGGCCGTTGACGCGGTCGAGGAGGTCGGCTACGCACGGATGACCGTGGCTCAGGTCATCAGTCGTGCGCGGGTCTCGCGCAAGACCTTCTACGACGTGTTTGCCGATCGTGAGGACTGCTTCCTTGCAGCCTTCGAGCAGGCGCTATCTCAGGCCAGCCTGATAGCGCGGGAGGCATACGAGCGCGAGAGCGTCTGGCGTGAGGGCATCCGCTCGGCGCTGGCCAGGCTGCTCGTGTTCATGGATGAAGAGCCTGGTCTGGCCAAGCTGTGCGTCGTCGAGGCGCTGGCCGCCGGCGAGAAGGTGCTCGAGCGTCGCGCGCAGGTGCTGGATGACATCGCGGTCGTCATCGATCAAGGCCGATTTCTGACGAACACGACTCGCGAACCACCCGCGGTGACCGCGGAAGGCATCGTTGGTGGGGTCTTCGCTGTTCTGCACACCCGCCTATTGGAAGACGGCGATGAGCCGCTCACCGACCTGCTCGGTCCCCTGATGAGCATGATCGTGCTTCCTTACCTGGGAGCGCGGGCGGCAAGCCGCGAACTGGGCCGTCCGGCGCTGGAAGTGGCAAAAGAGAGAAGTCCGCGCGGGCAGTCGAGGTCACGCGATCCGCTCGAAGGCCTGAACATGCGTCTGACCTATAGGACCGTGCGTGTGCTCATGGTCATCGCCGAGCACCCTGGTGCGAGCAACCGTGAGATCGCGGAAGGCTCGGGAATCATCGACCAAGGGCAGATCTCGAAGCTGCTGAACAGGCTCGCACGGCTGAAGCTGGTGGAGAACCGAGGCGAGGGCCAGGAGAAGGGCGCCGCCAACGCCTGGCATCTCACTCCCCGTGGCGCTCAGGTCGAGCGGGCGACACGCCCGCGCTGAGCCGGCTGAAGCGCCACGCGACTTGCGTGCGCGGCGCGTCGTCGTGACGACTGTGATCGTCCGGCGGCGCGCAATCTGATCCTGCCGTCCCGCCATCCCGCTCGCGGTCGGAGTGGCCCATGAGGTGCTGCGCTTCCTTCTGTGGCGGATGCTTGGAGTCCTTGCAGTGCTACTCGGCATCGCTTCGCTCGCTTGGCTCTTCGAGGGCGGCCCAGGCGAGGCGCTGCGTGGCCGGTCGATTTCCCCATCGCTGCACCTCAGCCTCGCTGCAGGCGCCGCTGCGCTGGGTCACGCAAGTGAGGTGATCTGGCGCTGGACCCCAATGGCTGGGGTCGCACCCGTGCAGCTGCTCTCGCTGAGCCTGCTCGCCACGAGCGCCTTCGTGATCTCGACTCGTACGCTTGTGCGCCAGCGCCGCCGCTATGTGCGCCTGGTCGTGCAGGCCTATCGAACCGATGAGCCCGAGCCCGAAGCGCTCGTGAGGATGTTCGAAGCGCTACACAAGCGGATGTTGCGGCGCTGGTGGCGTCGGCTGTTGCAGGGACAGCCCTCCGTGGCGCTCGAGGTCCACCACACGGGCACCGGCAACACAGCCCGTGCGTGGTTTGGTGTCAGCTGCCCGCTCGGGCTCGAGTCGATGATCGAGACGGCGCTTCAGGGCGCCTATCCCAACTGCCGCCTCACTGCCGGCGAGAATGCGGTCGGTCTCGCGCCTCATGTCCTGCGCCTGAAGAAGCGCGAGGAGTTCATCCTGCGCGGCAAGCCGGTCCAGCGGTTCGCGTACGCTCCAGTGCCCGCAGTCAACCGTCTGATGAACGTGATGGGTGCGTGTGATGCACCGGCGTTCGTCCAGCTTGCCCTAACGCCTACGCCGACGCTGTTCGAGAGCTTTGCGCGGCATGCGTTCAAACGCCGTGAGGCTCGGATCTCGCGCGAGCGTCGCGAGCACCTGGTCGTACAGGACCGATCGATGGTGCAGGACGCCGAGCTGCGCGGGGGCCTCGAGGTCCAGCATCGGCCGCTGTTCTTCGTCGACCTGCGCGTGATCGCGCCGAGCCGCTCGATCTGCGAGCGCATCGCCTCTGAGCTGCGCGTCAACACTGCCGAGAATCGACTCATCGAGCGTGGCACTGCGCTCCGCCACGGAGTGATGGGGATGTATGCCCGCCGCGTCCAGCGAGGAGAGGGCAATCCGCTGCCGCCGTTCAGCCGTGGGGTCTTTGCGGCCACCGAGCTCTCCGAGCTGTGGCAGCTGCCGTCTGTCGATTACACAACCGTGCCATTCGCCCGCTCGAGCCTGCCACTGGCTCCTGCGCCTCCCGGGATCTACCGTCCGCCGGTTGGCCCTGGAGCCCTACGCGACGCGCGCGGGCCCGTCTCGATCCACGTGGAGATGCGCCGGCAGAACACGGCCGTGCCGGGCACCGTCGAGCAGGGCAAGTCGAGCTACCTGGTGGCCACGGTCGCAGAGGATGTCGCTCGCGAGCGCTGTGCGGTGATCGTGCTCGACCCCAAGGGCGATGCCGCCGACGCCGCGTTGAGCGTCGTCCCCACCGGGCGCACCTGCACGCTGCTCGACTTCGCCCACCCGACCTGTGGCTTCAACCCGCTTGCTGTGGACGCTCCGGCCGACGTCATCGCCGACTACGTGGTGGCGGCCTTGAAGAACCTGTTCACCGATGCTGACATCCGGGCGTCCTCGGACCGGTATCTGCGCAACGCGATCATCGCCGTACTCGCCCACGACCGTAACTCCACGCTATGGGATGCCGCGCGACTGCTGTCGGTCGGCGAGGAGGGCTACGCCTATCGCCGCGCTGTTGGTGCGAGCGTCAGGACGATGCCTGAGTTCAAGGAGATATCGGAGTTCTTCACCTCGGAGTTGACCGCCCAGTTGGCGGACTCGCGCAGCACAACTACGGCCAAGCTCGACGCGCCGGTCAACAAGCTGGCTCGCCTGTTGAACTCCGCTTCGATCAAGCGGGTCCTCCTGAACGAATCGCTGAAGGTGGACTTCGATCGGGTGATCGCCAATCAGGAGGTCCTCATCGTCAAGGGGGCACTCGGAGCGATGGGGGCCGGGAACACTTCAGTGCTGATGCAGTTGCTGCTGGGGATGCTCGATGCCGCGCTCGCTCGTCAACAGGATCTCGTGGCAGCCTCGCAGCGGGTGGCGATCGCCCTGAAGGTCGACGAGGCGCCACTTGTGATCAACCGCGGCTTTGCCGAGACGATGGCCTTGAAGCGATCCGCCGGGCTGGAGACCGTCGCCTGCTGGCAGACCGACGCACAGTGGGTCGACCGCGACGTTCGCGAGCAGCTGGATGCGCTGTTCGCTCACCGCGTCTATTTCGCTACGGCCTCCGCGCGCGATGCTCGAGCAGCCGTTGAGCTGACCATGGCGGAGTTCTCCGACATGGTGCGCCCCGGGATCGAGAAGATCTCCAGTCTCGGCAGACCTGACGTGCGCCTTCACCTGCCCAAGCATTACGCGATCGCGAGCTGGAGCACGGCCGATGGTCGCCAGTCGCCGTTCATCGCGCAGACGCTGCCCTTGAACGTCGACCGTGAGCGCCTGGTCTCGCACGCCACGGCGCAGCACCAGCGCGGTGGGCGCCACCTCACCGATCTGCGACAACCGCATTGGGACCGGGGCGATCGAAGCAATGCTCCGAGGGCCGACAGCGACGACTGCGCTCCCTCGAGCGACGCTCTCGGCGGAGCCACACGAGTGGGGCGCGTTGTCGTCCCGCCAACCTTGCAAACCCTGCCGGCGCTACCCGACACACCCGCCGAGGGGTATCGAGAGCTTGTCGAGCTCGATCGTGCCCAGTCCGTGCGACGCGCGCCGCGCCGCGTGATGGGCACCCTCGACCCCGATCCCCGCGATCTCGAGGTGCTGGCGCTGATCGGCGCCTTGGGGCACGTGCTCAGCAGCCAGATCCATCGACGGCTCAACCCCGGGCGCTCGCAGACCACCACCCAGCGGCGGCTCAAGCGTCTGGCCGACGCCGGACTGGTGGAGCGCTTCCAGTTCCATCGCCGCGATGGCGGTGGCGTGCCCATGTGCTACGCGCTCACGACTGAGGGGCGGGACGCGCTCCAACGGAGCGGTGGCGACGGCGGTTCGATGCAGGGGGGAGATACGAGAGCACCCATCGAGGATCGCCACCGTCACATGGGGATCTCGGCGATGGAGGCGCGACTGAAGCAGGCTCGTCACGAGATTCACGTCGCCGCCTGGGTCCTCGCGCTGGCGGATGCATCGAGCGAGACCGGGACGATCACGGCGCTGCAGGGCGCCGAGGAGGCACTGCTTCCGGCGCCACAGCGAACCACCTCCGCCGGGCGTGTCCCGGTTGGGCCCGGGGATCTTCGTCTTCCCGGTGGCCGCACACCGCATGACTTCCTACGGACGGAGACCGGCGGTCGCCGGGTGCAGGCCGAGCGGTTCGAGACGTTGCGTCCCGACGCGATCGTGGAGATATCGGGCGCAGTCGATCTGATCGTCGAGCGCGACGACCGTTTGGAGCGCCCAGGCACGATCGCCAAGCTCGAGCGCTACGACCACTTCCTCGCAGGCTGGTCGACGCTCGTGAAGCGCTACGGCCCGCGTGGGCGGACTGTGCCGTTCGTGGTCTACCTGTGCCGTGACCGCCAGCGCGCCAGAGAGTGCGCGAGGCTGGCGGACGCTCTGCTGTGCGCCTGTCGGGCCTACGCCGGCGAGTACCCCTTCGACTGGGAATACCAGGGGAGGGAGCAAACGCTGTTCGTGCCTGAGCGCGACGTCCACGAGGGCCTGCTCATCGCCTACCGGATCCCACGTCTGCCTCCAGCGGTGAGGGTGAGGGCCGCTCAGGGCGATCCGCGCGCGGCTGAGAGAACCGCCCTGCTGTGCGCGCTCCCCAGCCTAACGCCGGGCTCGTAGGTCGAGTCGGTCGGACGCCGGGTGGTGGCGCGTTGGCGGCTCTGCATTTGGGTGCCCGAATGCGCAGTCACCCGTGCCTGGTCGCATTCGCCCCCCCATCGTCGGGCAAGTTCGTCGCAGTCTCCCATCCCAAGACCGGTAGGGCGACTGCGGGGAGATGACCTCGGGAATCCGCATTCCAGAGCCAGAGTTTGCCCGACTGCATGGGCGCCTGTGCTCGGCGAACCACTCGCGCGACCCCGAATGGGCCGGCTGCGCCTGGCGGACGGTTAAGGAGCCAACCACTTTTTCTCGTTCCCAGCCCCGCCTTTCTCTACATAGCCCCCATGCGATGAGCGCAATCGCGCCAGGTTCATCGACCGCTGAGCGATCGCGGCCAACCTCCGAGACCCCCTAAGGGGTTCTCGGTCTCCCGCCGGCCATCGCCTCGCAACGCAATTTCCAGCAAACAGCTGTCCTGCCGCCTCGATTTCGCCGGCCTGAGCCACGACAGCTCATCGACCCGATCGGCCGGAGGCAGCCATGCACAGCACCCATCGCCAGACCACCCCACGAGCGCTCGGCGCCCGTCGACCCGCCGCGCTCGAACGGCGCCCTCAGTCGCTGCCGAGGCGGCGTCAGACCACGCCCGCGCAGCTGCCACTGGCGCAGTTCATCGATGACAGAGGCCGCCCGCGCGAGGTGATCAGCCAGGAGGCCTCCGATGGCGGCTTCCTCGTCATCGACCGCGACGCAGCGACACACGCGGACTGCCTTCTGGTCGCGTATATGGCAGCGGATGAGCCCCCGGAGAACGCGTCGCTGATCAGTGAGCATTACGTGCGCGACCCCCGCAGCCGCGGACGCTGCTGTCGTTCGCTGAGCGCCGAGGACACATCGATGCTGTCCGGTGCAAAGGATGGAGAGCTCGATGTCGACTTCGAGCTTGGCAGCGCGGAGGTCGTCGATCCCGAGGGTCGCTCCTACTCGCTGCGGCTCATCGATGGCGGGAGGTCCTACAGGCAGCTGCGATGGTGCCGCAGCGGCGGCGCCGAGGACAGCGGCTCGCCGCAACCGGTGTGTCTGCGCGAGGTCGTAGCAAGCCTCGAAAGCTATGAGCCTGCCCGGGCAATCACCGTGGGCGCACTCGCGGAGTACCAGGAATATCCCGATGTCTCCACGACAACGCTGAGCGCCGAGCTCGCGCGGGTTCAGGAGAGCCCGATCGTGCTCAACCGGAGGTTGCGTGAAGTCGTACTGGCGGCGACCGAGGGCGACGAGCTCAGCATGAGCGAGATCGCGCTCCGCTGCGGGCGGATCAAGCGTGACAGCAAGGGCAACGAGAGCGGGGAGACCAGCTGGTTGGCGCGTCGTCTCGGGATCCTGCCCGATGGAGGTGGGCGGGCGAGAACCCCCTGGATCCATAGCGACGTGCTCGGCTTGGTCGCACGCCGGGGCTTGGGCATAGCCCCATGCGAGGTCGAGCTCTGATGGAGGGAGAGCCGAAGGGGCCGATCCTCGTGGTCGAGGGTGATCGGCGGCAGGGGCTCGAGCTGATCGAGCAGTTGCTCGCCGATGGCTATGCGGTCGAGCTTGCATGCACCGCCGAGCATGCCCGCGTCCTTGCGCGTGAGAGCGCTCCCAAGCTGGCTTTGCTCGGCGAGCTCGATCCGCCCAGGGGCACGCTGGGACTGCTCGAGGAGATCCGTCGCTCCCCTCGGCCTGGAATGCCGTGGGAGCGGCGGCTGCCCACGATCGTGCTCGGCTCGGGTGCCCAGCAGCTGGACATGCTCAGGGCGTTCGAGGCCGGGGCTGACGATTTCCTGTCCAAGCCGGCTGCCTATCTCGAGCTTCGAGCACGGGTGCGTGCGCTACTGCGACGAGTCGCTGATCGCTCAGCTGTGGAGTCGCGCCTGCTCGAGGTGGACTGCTTGGAGATCGACATCGCCACCCGAACTGCGAGCATCGACTCGCACCCGATCGAGTTGCGCCGAATGGAGTTCGAGCTGCTTGCCCAGCTTGCACGTGAGCCGGCCCGGGTCTTCAGCCGGGACGAGCTGATGCGGGCCGTGTGGGGCTATCGCTCCAGCGGCTGCACACGCACGTTGGACAGCCATGCGAGCCGTCTGCGCCACAAGCTGGACGTCGACGGCTCCAAGCGCTGGATAGTCAACGTTTGGGGAGTGGGCTACAGGCTCATCTGAGCCTGTTCTGGGCTGCTCGCCCGAGAGCTTGACGGACCTCAACGGTCCGGCATGAGAACAGCCGAACGGCGGTCTGTGGGGCCCAGCTCCACGGCCGGCGCTTGGCCACACCTGCCGGCTTGAGGCCGGCCTACCCGCCTGTCCCACGGTGGGCAGGCCGAGAAAGGAGGGGCGTCATGCCCTCTTCCAACGAACCCGTCGAACCACGGGTGGATCCGCTGCAGCCTGTGGACGAGCTGCTGCACTGGCTCACCGAAACGGCGCTGCACGTCGCAATCGGGATGGCCATCGCGCTGGTGGCTGCCCGGCTCATGCGCCGTGCGCACCTGCACTGGAGCTGGGCCGCGTTTGCGCTTGCTCTGATCGTGCTCCTGCACGGCAGCCTGGGTGCGGTCGCCCTGCCGCTGGCCGTAGGCGCCGCCGGTGCCACGCGGCGTGGCCGCCGCTGGCACCAGGAAGACCTGGAATCCGGCGTCGATCTGGCCGAGGTCGCCATGGGACGACACAGCCCGCTCACGCTCCTGCGCTCACTCCTGCCGGCGGTGAACCTGCGGCTGCGTCCCGACACTGCTGCGGCCAGCGAGCGAGAGGGGGAGCTGCTGTTGGGTCACGACGAGCGGGGTCGAGCTGTCGCGATCCCATTTGGAACGCACGACGGAGGGCGGCACGCGCTGGTGGTTGGCGCCACGGGCTCGGGCAAGACAGTCACCCAGACCTACATCGTGGTACGTGCCATCGAGCGTGGAATGGGAGCCATCGTCCTCGACCCCAAGGGCGACAGCCACCTGCGTGATCGGCTGCGCTCGGCTGCCATGGAGAACGGACGCCAGTTCATGGAATGGACGCCTGCCGGACCATGCGTTTACAACCCGTTCGCGGGCGGTGGTGAGACAGAGATCGCCGACAAGGCCCTCGCTGGAGAGCGTTTCACCGAGCCGCACTACCTGCGCCAGGCCCAGCGCTATCTAGGCCATGCGGTTCGGGCGCTTCGTTTCGGTGGCGTCGAGGTGAGCCTCGCGGGACTCGTCGAGATGCTCGACCCCGATCGGCTCGAGGACCTTGCCCGCACGTTGTGCGAGGCGGATGCGGCACCCACGTTCGCCTACCTGGACTCCTTGAGCACGCGCCAGCGCAGTGACCTCGCCGGCGTTCGCGATCGACTGGCGATCATGGTGGAGTCAGACGTGGGAAGGTGGCTCGACCCGCGCTCTCCCGGCGCGGAGCGGCTCGATCTGCCGGACGCGGTTAGGGCCCACGCGATCGTCTACTTCGGCCTCGAGTCCGACCGGCGCCCGTTGCTGGCGGCGATGCTCGGCGCGGCGATCGTGCAGGACCTGCAGACGACTGTGGCTGCGCTGCAGGGTGATCCCCAATCCACGATGGTCGTGATCGACGAGTTCTCGGCCATCGCTGTGGAGCAGGTCTTAAGGCTGTTCGGGCGGGCACGATCCGCCGGTTTCAGCCTGCTTCTCGGCACGCAGGAGCTCTCCGATCTACGCCCGCCCGGTCGCGAGCGCCTGCTCGAGCAGATCATGGGCAACCTCTCGGTGGTGGTCGCGCATCGCCAGGTCGTTCCAAGCTCCGCCGCTCTGATCGCCGAGCTGGCCGGCAGAAGGGGCGTGTGGCGGGTCTCGAGGAGCAGCGACGGACGCACCACCCGCACGAGGACCCGAGAGGCGGCGCTCGATCCCGAGCGCATCATGGGCCTCCCCCAGGGTTGTGCTGCCGTGGTCGTGCCCGGCGCACCGGACGGTGTGCGGATCGCGCACATCCTCTCGTCTCAGCCGAGCGGAGAGGAGGAGCTGTGAGAGCCACCCAACGGCCCATCCCCGCACAGCAACTGGCGCTCGTCGAGTGGGCGGCCGAACTGGGTGTGATCACCGCAGAGGCGCTCGCCGTGCGCGAGGAGTGCACTGTGAGCTCGGCTCGCGCCCGTCTGCTCGCGGCGATGAGAAGCGGCGTGCTCTCACGTGAGCGCCCGCTTTGTGACCAGCCGGCCCTGTTCATCGCCACGCGTGCCGGCCTCCGCGCAGCAGGTCTCGATGGAGTAGATCCAGGGCGCGTGAGCGCTTCGAGCGCGCGGCATTCTGTTGCGTGCGCCTGGGTTGCCGCGGTACTCGAGCGGCGCTACGCCGATCACGCTGTGATCGGCGAGCGCGAGCTGCTCCAGGGATGCAAGCGGGGCGAGCCTGTCGCCTGCGTACCCGTGGGCGGCTCGCGTGACACTGGGCCGGCGTTTCATCGACCGGACCTCGCTCTTTGCCCGACCCCGCCGGCGCTGCCCATCGCCGTCGAGGTCGAGCTGAGCGTCAAGGCTCCCCAGCGCCTGCAGACGATTTGCAGGGGCTGGGCCCGTACGCCGGGCGTGGCGGGGGTGCTGTATCTCGTCGCCCCTCACGTCCGTGCTCCGCTGAGCCGCGCAATCGCAGCAGCAAGGGCCGAGCAGGCGATCGCTGTTGTCGACCTCGACGTGCTCGCTATGGCCACGCCCCTGGGCCCGGTGGAGAGAACCATCACCGCGGATGCGTAGCTTGCTCGTCGGGGGGCCAAGAACACCCACAAATCCGGAGATCCAATGTCAAATTTCTCGATCAACCGAGTCGTTTTGGTAGGCCGCCTGACCCGTGACCCAGAGTTGCGCGCATTGCCCTCGGGGAGCAGTGTCAGCGGCATGCGTATCGCGTGCAACTCCTCGCGTCGGGACCCAGACAGTGGCGACTACATCGAGCGTCCCAACTACTTCGACGTGAGCGTCTACGGACCGGCCTCCGAGAGCGTCAGCCGCTACATGCGGCGCGGAAGCCGGGTCGCGATCGACGGGCGTTTGGAGTGGCGCGAGTGGGAAACCGCCGAGCAGCAGAAGCGCCAGGCTGTGAGCATCGTGGCTGAGACCGTGCAGTTCCTCGACGGACCCGGCGAGCGGGGCGAGGATGACCCGTCGACCATGGACGCTCACGACCGCGAGCTCGTCGGAGTGGGTGCAGGTGTCGATGACGATCTCGGGTTCTAGGGCCCGGCGATCGTACGCAGTGAAAAGAGGCCCCTCGGGGCCTTTTTTCATTTAAGGGGAGTTGCGGTCGGCTGTTGGGCGCGACGCACAGCCGTGCGCTCTCTGCATAGACTGGCGCGCCGCCAAGGCGCCCCGAGTCCCAGTCCGCACCGCAAGGAGCCACTCCGATGCCCGTCAACGCCAAAGCAATCGGCAAGACCTACGAGCCCGTGCTGTATGCGGTGGGCCGCGAGAAGATCAAGGAGTACGCGCGTGCGGTGGGGGAGACCGACCCGGTCTACCTCGACGTCGAGGCAGCTCGCGCGGCTGGGTACGCCGACGTGGTCGCGCCGCCGATGTTCGCCGTCGTCTACAGCGCTCCGGCGGTAGGGCCTCCCATCTTCGACCCTGAGATCGAGCTCAACTTCGCGATGATGGTGCACGGTGGCCAAGAGTTCGAGTGGGGCGCTCCCGTGGTGGCCGGCGATGAGATCACCACCACGGCGAGCGTCAAGGACATCTCCGAAGCCGACGGCCGCGGCTACTACGTGTTCGAGTCGATCTCCACCAACCAGCGTGGCGAGCAGGTCTGTCGCGGCACGTGGACAAACATCGTTCGAGGAGTGTGATCGCTGATGGCAGATTTCAAGGCTGGTGAGCAGATCCCCGAGGTCCGGATCACACCCGACAAGTTCCTGACCATCCGCTATGCGGGCGCCTCGGGCGACTTCAACCCGATTCACATCGATGAGGAGTTCGCACACGCGGTCGGGCTGCCCGGCAAGATCCTTCACGGCCTGTGGACCATGGCGCAGGTGGCGCGGGCACAGACCGAGGCGGCGGGAGGGCCGGGACACCTCAAGCGGCTGTCCGTCCAGTTCCGCGGCATGGGCGTGCCTGAGCAGGAGGTCATCGTCAGCGGCACCGTGCGCGAGGTCTCAGGCGGGCGAGCGCTCATCGACACCGTTGCTGAGCAGAGCGGCAAGCAGATCATCCGCAACGCCGAGGCTGAGCTCGAGCTGTAGGGGAGCGGGCGTCGAGCCGGCGCCTACAATCAGACCCATGCTGACCGCTCGCCAGGAGCAGATCCTGTGCAAGGTAGTCGAGGACTACCTGCGCACCGCCCAGCCCGTCGCCTCGCGTACGATCGCGGCCGATCCCGAGCTCGATTGCGGGCCCTCCACCGTGCGCAACGAACTGGCGCAGCTGGAGGAGCAGGGACTGCTCGCCCATCCGCATGTATCAGCCGGACGTGTGCCCACCGACGCGGGACACCGCTATGTGGTCGACCGTCTGCTCAGCTCGCCGCAGTCGCTCCCAACGCCACCGCGGCGGCTGGAGCTCTCGTTGATCCGCAGGGAGCTCGACGAGGCCATGCGCACCACCAGCGAGACGCTCTCGCAGATGACCAATCTGCTCGCCGTCGTCTCGGCGCCGTCCATGAACACTGCGAGCATTCGTCACATCGAGGTGCTGGCGCTGCAGCCGCAAGTGGTGCTCGTGGTGATCATCACCTCCACCGGCAGCGTCTCCAAGATGCTCGCCACGTTCGAGCGTCCTGTCGATCCCGGCCTCGTGGCATGGGCCGGGGAGTATCTGAACGAGCGCCTCGTCGGGCTCGTGCTCGGTGCCCGGATGCTCCAGCAACGACTGCTGGACCCAAGCCTCTCAGTGCGCGAGCGCGGTTTCCTCGAGCGCTTCGCGCCGGCCTTCGGTGACCTCTCGAGCGAGAACGAGGACGCTCTGTATGTCGAGGGGGCGGCTCGCCTGTTCGAGTCCGGGCAGTTCGCCGACACGGGCCACGTAAACGAGCTGATCGACATGCTCGAGCGGCGGGTGGCGCTGTTGCGCGTCCTGCGCACAGCGCTGGGAGAGCCCGGCATGTATGTACGGATCGGACGGGAGAACGAGTTGCCGGCGATGCACTCGCTGGCACTGGTCGCCACGGGCTATGGGATGGCTCGCCGCAAGCTCGGGACCGTCTCGCTGATCGGCCCCGTGCGGATGGACTACGCGAGCGCCATCGCAACCGTGCGCGAGGCTGCGCACGAGCTCTCGCGCTTCGTCGAGGACGCTTACGCCGAGAACTGATACACAGATGCCCCGCGACCCCTATGAGGTGCTCGGCGTTGGCCGTGAGGCCTCCGAGCAGCAGATCAAGAAGGCTTTCCGTCAGCTGGCGCGAGAGTTGCATCCGGACGTCAACGCCCACGATCCCGATGCCGAGGAGAAGTTCAAGGAGGCCGCCGAGGCTTACGAGATCGTGTCCGACCCGGAGCGGCGAGCCACCTACGATCGCTATGGCCACGAGGGCCTGCGCTCGGGTGGCTATGCCCCCAACTTCGATGGCTTCGGGTCGATCAGCGACCTGTTCAACGCCTTCTTCGGCGGTGGCGCCGGCGGACGCTCCGGGCCGGCACAGGGCGGCGACATCGGCGTGGCCGTGGAGATCGAGTTGCTCGAGGCCGCCCACGGCGCGAGGGTCACAGTCGCATACGACGCCGTCAAGCGGTGCGAGAACTGCCAGGGCAATGGCGCCGAGCCGGGAACGCCGATCGAGACCTGCGAGCGCTGCGGGGGGGCGGGGCAGCTCCAGGCCGTGCAGCGCACTCCCTTTGGGCAGATGATGAGAACAGTCGTCTGTGATGTCTGCCACGGCGACGGACGAGTGCCCAAGCAGCCCTGCCACGAGTGTCGCGGGCGCGGTCGCTTGGCCGCGCGCCAGGAGCTGGAGGTAGACATACCGGCCGGGATCGCCGATGGGCAGCGCATCCGCCTTGGCGGTCGCGGGCACGAGGGCGAAGCCGGCGCCCCCGCGGGGGACCTCTACGTGGTGGTGAGCGTCCAAGAAGACGAGCGCTTCGTGCGCGAAGGCGACGACCTGATCACAGCGCTCGACGTTCCCGCGCCGCAGGCAGCGCTCGGGGCGACGCTCGAGGTACCCACGCTCGAGGGAAGCGCCTCGGTTGAGCTCCCTTCGGGAACTCAACCCGGTGAGGTGCTCACCGTCCGCGGAGCCGGAATGCCGGGTCTTCGGCGCGGACGCCCAGGGGACCTGCGCGTGGTCATCAACGTTGTCATCCCCCGGCGGCTCACGGTCGAGCAGCGGGACCTGCTCGACCGCCTCAACGAGAGCCTCACCGAGGAGAACCTGCGCTCGCAAGAGTCCATGTTCGCCAAGCTGCGTCGCGCGCTCGGCAGCCAGGCAGCGTGATCCGGCTGGCCATTCGCGTGGCTCGGCCCGAGGCCGAGCTCGTGCTGGCGGAGCTGCTCGAGCTGACGCCGGCTGGGGTGGAGGAGACCGATGGCGAGGGCGACACCGTCGAGTATGCGATCTATGGCGCTCCCGGGGAGCTACCGGGCCTCCCGGATCTACAGGCAGTCGTGGGCAGCTCACTCGTCGAGGTCTCCACCAGCGAGGTGCCCGACGATTGGCACGAGCGCTGGAAGCGCTTCCATCACCCGATCCTGATCGAGCCTCCCGCCGCCGGCGCTGCTGGGATCGCTCGCCCCCCGGCGCTGCACGTCCGACCACCGTGGGAGGAGCCGAGCACGCCCACTGCGCGCCAGGACGTGCGTGAGATCGTGATCGACCCGGGGCAGGCCTTTGGCACGGGGGCTCATGCGAGCACGAGGATGTGCATCGAGCTGCTGCTCGAGCTGGCTGCCCAGCAGCGGCCGGGAGGGCCACTGCTGGATATCGGCACCGGCTCCGGCGTGCTCTCAATCGCCGCCGCGCTGCTTGGCTTCGCTCCTGTGCTTGGCCTAGACAACGAGCAGGAGAGCGTGGTGGCCGCCGGCGAGAACGCAGCGGTCAACGGCGTCGAGATCGAGGTCCGTCGCTTCGATCTGCGCTCCCAGTCGGTGCCCTGGCTCGAGGACGAGATCGATCGCGCCGCTGCCCCGGTCGTGCTTGCCAACCTGCTCCGTCCGCTGCTGCTCGAGCTGGCCGCCACCATGTCCCACGCGCCCGCTCACCTGATCGCAAGCGGTCTGGTGGTGGAGGAGGTCGACGAGGTCGTGGCTGCGTTCACGAGCCGGCTCGGCCTCCAAGAGCGCACACGTCGCCAGAGCGGCGAGTGGGCGGCCGTGTGGCTCGCCCACAGCTGATCAGCGGGCGTCGGGGATCTCGGTTGCGGCGCGGAAGTTGGCCCTGAAGATGAGATCGATCGCGGGGCGGATCCCGTCCTCGTCCTCGAGCAGCGCATCGGCCGCACGCAGCGCCCCGCCGATCGCCTCCAGCGCCTCGCCCACGTCCCCCGGGTCGGGGTCCCGGGTCGCCGCGATCGCCAGGTCGAGCATCGCGCGTGCCTGCTCGACCACGCCGCTGAACAGCGCCGGCCCGACCAGGCTCGCGTAGTTGTAGACGCGCCCGAGGCGCCCCGACAACGCAACCGATCCACCACGGCGGATCGGGCCGGCCGACGGCAGGCCCCGGCCGTCGATCAGCGAGGCCATCGTCCCGCCGAGTACCGCCGCGGTGGTGGCCTCGTCGAGCCCTGCCTGGGCCGCCACCCGCAGGACCGCATACAGGCCCGTCGCCGTCATGCCGTAGGGGGGGTCGGACGCGAACACGATCCGCTCTGCCGGCACGCGGGCGAACAGCTCGATCACGTCGAGGGGGAAGAAGCACGAGGTGTCGTACAGCACGCCGGGGTGATCGGCCAGTCCCGTCGTGAGGATGCCCTGGTCGCAGATCGCCCCGTGGGCGAGGATCAGCACCGCACCGGGGTGGCGCAGCGCGAGGTCGACGAGGCCGTCGGCCAGCGGCGGCAGGCCGCGCCCGGCGTGGATCAGGATCGGGACACTCGCTTCCTCGGCCAGAGCGAAGATGCCGTTCATCTCGGGGCCATCGAAGCGGAAGTCCTGCGCGCGTGGGTGCAGCTTGATCCCGCGGGCGCCAGCCGACAGCGCACGATCCCCCTCCGCAAGGGGGTCTTCGGCCGGGTCGAGCCGGCAGAAGGGCACGAGCCGCCCTTCGCTTTCGCCCGCCCACCTGAGCACCCGGTCGTTCGGCAGCGTGTAGGCGGGCTTGCGCTCGGGGTCGTGCAGCGGGAACACACACGCCCGGCGAGCACCCGCGTGGTCGAGCTGGCCGAGCAGTTGCTCGAGCGTCAGCGAGCGCCCGTCCTCGTCGAGACCCAGATGGGTGTGTGCGTCGATCACTTCCGCGTCCGCTGGACGCAGGCGCGGCACTTCGGCCAGGAACGGCGCGAGTGCATCGGCGTAGAGGGAGGCGTCCACGAGTGCAGCCTATTCTGTCTCTATGGCTTGGCAGGTCGTGATCGCAGGCGGTGGGTTTGCAGGCTTCTACGCTGCCCGTGCGCTTGAGCGGCTGCTCCCCGCCCAGAGCGCCCACGTGACGTTGGTCAGCGAGGCCAACTTCATGCTCTACACGCCGCTGTTGCCCGGCGCGGCCGGGGCAACGCTCGATCCGCGCCACGTGGTCGTGCCACTGCGCTCGCAGCTGCGGCGCACGGACCTGGTGATCGGCAGGGTCACCGGGGCCCAGCCGCAGGAGGCCAAGCTCGGCGTGCAGCGCATCGACGGCGAGCATCTCGAGCTCGGCTACGACCAGCTGATCGTTGCGCTCGGGTCGGTCTCGCGCACGCTTCCCATCCCCGGCCTGGCCGAGCACGCGACGGGTTTCAAGTCCCTCTCCGACGCCACCGCCCTGCGCAACCAGGTGCTCAACTGCCTCGACATCGCCGAGTCGCTGGAGGATCCCGGACGGCGCGCGGAGTACCTCGCCTTCGTGTTCATCGGCGCCGGCTATGCCGGGGTCGAGGGGCTTGCCGAGCTGCAGGACTTCGCCGTGCAGGCGATCGAGCTGTATCCACGCTGTCGCGCCCAGGGCATGCGCTGGGTTCTGGTCGAGGCGAAGGAGCGGATCATGCAGGAGGTGCCCCGGAGCCTCTCCGAGTTCGCCGAAAGCGAGCTGCGCGGCCGTGGGATCGAGGTGCGCACGAACACGTCGCTGTCGGAGGTGCGCGCCGATGGCGCAACCTTGTCCGGAGGGGAGGACATCCCCGCGCGGACAGTCGTCTGGACCGCCGGCGTCAAGCCGAGCCCTGTGATTGCGAGACTCGGCCTGCCGCTCGACGCTGCGGGAAGGGTCGTCGTCGACGCCACCATGCGTGTTGTCGATGACACTCCTGCCCCGAATGCCAGCCCCCTGGCCGGCGCGGGCATTCGGGGCCAGGTTTGGGCGATCGGCGATTGCGCCGCCGTACCCGATGCCTCACGCCCCGGCCAACCCTGTCCTCCGACCGCGCAGCACGCGATCAGGCAGGGCCGGCTCGTGGCACGCAACGTCGTGGCTGTGCTCGGTGGCAAGGCCCCGAGGCCGTTTCGCTACCGCACAAAGGGCGTGGTCGCGGAGCTCGGTGGGAACCAGGCAGTGGCGATCACGCTCGGGATCCGCTGGCGTGGCTTTCCCGCATGGCTGATCGCACGCACCTACCACCTGTTGCTGATGCCAGGGATGGGGCGCAAGCTGCGGCTGCTGGTCGATTGGAACGTGGCGTTGCTGTTCGGCCGCGACGCATCCTCGCCCGGCCGACTGGGGAGCCCCACGCCGCTGCAGGACGACTGAGCTCGACCGACTGTCTCTGCAGCGGCGTATCCTGATCTGTAGATGGCGATAGTCGAGCAGATCAAGGCGGACCTGCACGGGGCGATGCGCGCCGGTGAACGCGAGCGCGTGGGTGCTTTGCGGCTGGTGCTCTCCGAGCTGCAGAAGGCGGCCAAGGAGGGCGCCGATGACGAGCTGGCGGTGCTGCGCCGCGAGCGCAAGCGTCGCCTGGAGGCTGCACGCGCCTACCGCGAGGCGGGCCGAGACGATCTCGCCGGCGGCGAGGAGGCCGAGGGCGAGCTGATTGGTGCCTACCTCCCTGCTGAGCTCCCCGAGCAGGAGCTCGAGGCGATAGTGCGCCAGGCCGTGATCGACAGCGGCGCTGAGTCGGTCAAGGACATGGGCGCTGCGATGAAGCAGGCGATGGCTGTGGTGGACGGTCGCGCCGACGGCAAGCGGGTGTCGGGACTCGTGAGGGCCGCGCTGCAGGGATGAGAACACAGATCGAGCTCTCAAACGACGTTGCCGCCGAGCTGGCAGGAAGCCAGGATGCGGTGCTTCGGGCGCTCGAGTCCCACCTCGACTGCAAGGTTTTCCTGCGTGGCAACCTGCTGACCTTCGATGGTGAGGAGAGCGAGACCAACGCGGGCGAGCGTGTGGTCCGCGAGCTCTCCGAGCTGATCGCCCGCGGGCACCAGATCGGTCCCGGCACGATCTCGGCGGTAACGGGCGCGCTCGACGCGCATCAGTCGCCCGCTCGGGTGCTCGAGGACGTGGTGTGGAGCCATCGTGGGCTGCGGGTCGCGCCCAAGACCGTCAACCAGAAGCGATACGTCGACTCGGTGCGGCGGAACACGGTCACCTTCGGCGTGGGGCCGGCGGGCACCGGCAAGACGTTCCTGGCGGTGGCCATGGCCGCCGCGGCGCTCTCGCGCCATGAAGTCAACCGCATCATCCTCACGCGCCCGGCCGTCGAGGCAGGCGAGCGTCTGGGGTTCCTCCCCGGGGATCTGATGGCCAAGGTGGATCCCTACCTGCGTCCCCTGTTCGACGCGCTGCACGACATGCTGGACCCCGAGAAGGTCTCTCAGCACATCGAGCGAGGCGTGATCGAGATCGCTCCCTTGGCGTTCATGCGTGGGCGTACGCTGAATGACTCGTTCGTGATCCTCGACGAGGCCCAGAACACGACCCCCGAGCAGATGAAGATGTTCCTGACCCGCCTCGGCTTCGGCTCGCGGATGGTCGTCACCGGCGATATCACTCAGGTGGATCTTCCTCGCGAGCAGCAGTCGGGCCTGATCGTGGTGGGCGATGTGCTCGATCAGATCGAGGGCATCGAGTTCGTCCGCTTCGGGGGGGAGGACGTCGTCCGACACAAGCTCGTGCAGCGAATCGTGGAGGCATACGACGTCCATACCCAGCGCGAGCAGCCCGCTCGAGCGGAGCCTGGGTCTTCCGCTGCGCAGGGCGGCCGGCCAGTCATTCGCAGTGCCTGAGCAGCCATGATCGACGTGGAGGTCTTCGGCGCTCCAGCCGCGCCTGGAGCGCCCGGGCCCGAAGAGATCGAGCGCCTGTGCGTGACGGTGGCAGGTCGTCTCGGCGCCCCGGAGGGGCATGTGGCGGTCGAGTTCGTCGGCGAGCAGCGCATCGCACAGCTGAATCGGGAGCACCGCGGCAAACCCGAACCGACCGACGTGCTCTCCTTCCCGATCGACGGCGTCCCCGAGGCGCCGCCGGCTGCCACCGGTGCTGCCGGTCAGGGCGAGCTGCCGCCCGTGGCACCCCGCGAGCTCGGGGACATAGTCATCTGCCCCGAGCACACCGCCGATCTTCGCGAGGCTGTGGTCCACGGGATGCTGCACCTGCTGGGCATGGATCACGAGACCGACAGCGGCGAGATGCTCGCGCTCCAGCGCGAGCTGCTCGTCCACGGCGAGCAGTGACCCGCAGCGGCTTCGTAGCGCTCGCAGGGCGTCCCAACGTGGGCAAGTCCACGTTCGTGAACGCAGTGGTGGGAGAGAAGGTCGCGATCGTCTCCGATCGTCCGCAGACGACCAGGCGCGCGATTCGCGGGGTTCACCACACCGGCGACGCCCAGATCGTGCTGGTGGACCTGCCCGGTGTTCAGCGTCCGCGCGACGCGCTCACCTCGCGGATGGCACGGCGTGTGCAGCAGGAGCTGGAGGGATCGGACGCCGCCCTGTTGATGCTCAACGGCGAGCAGGGCGTTGGTCCCGGCGACAGATTCATCGCCAAGGCTCTCGCTGAGGCGGGTGTCGCCGTGACGATTGCCGTCAACAAGCAGGATCGTCTGTCGCGGGCTGCGCTCATGGCGGTGCTCGAGCAGACCGACGAGCTGGGACTGCAGGCCGAGGTTTTCCCGATCTCGGCGCGCCGCGGCGCCGGAGTTGGCGAGCTGGTCGAGCATCTGGCCGCGCTCATGCCCGAGGGGCCGTTCATGTTCGACGCACACGACACCTCCGATCAGCCGCGCGATCAGCTGCTGGCCGAGCTGATTCGCGAGGCGGTCATCCGGCGGACCTTCCAGGAGGTGCCCCATGCCGCTGAGGTGATAATCGAGGAGGTCGAAGCGCCGCGTGAGGGTCTTGTCAGGGTGCGTGCGCTGATCTGGGTCGAGAGCGACTCGCAGAAGGGCATCCTGATCGGTGCTCGTGGTCGGATGATCAAGGCGATAGGCAGCGCCGCTCGGCGGGAGCTCGAGCGTGCGCTGGGCTCCCAGGTCCACCTCGACCTCTCGGTCCGTGTGCGCAAGGACTGGCGTGCCGATGAGGGACTGCTCGACCGGCTCGGCTTTACCTGAGACGTTCCCATCCCGAACCACGCATCGCTGACAGAGTTCCGACAACTGCACGCGATCTACTGCCGAGAAGTTCCTGCCCTTCTGATTCATTCCACCTTTGGGATGCGCAGCGACACCAATTGGGATAACTTCTGCCCTGAAGCGGCCTCGTGGGGAAGGAATGCATGTCGGCGAAGTACGCGATATTGGGACTCGTCATCGAGCGGCCCGGCTACGGATACCAGCTTGCTCAGCGCTTGGAGGAGCGCTTCGGCTCCTCGGCGTTCGCGCCCTCGGGGGTCTACTCGGCGCTCGACCAGCTTGGGCGTGACCAGTACGTTCGTGCCGCCGGTGAGATGGGTGCCGGACCCGCGCGGCGCGCTGCGCCACGCACGATCTACGAGGCCACCGAGGAGGGGGTCGATCATTTCGAGGCGTGGATGCTCGGCTCCTCTCCCGCGCCGCCGCTGCGCGACGAGCTGCACATGAAGATCGCTCTGTGCAGCCCGCGCAACGTACCTCGACTGATCGACATGGTCTACGGGCAGGAACTCGCTTGTATGGGGCGCCTGCGGGATCTCAAGGAGCTTTCTGAACGTGAAGACGCCGGGGACGCACAGGAGTGGTCGAGGCTCATGCGAGTGCTCGCACGCGACGCCGAGATCGCCCTGTGGCGAGCCCGCATCGAGTGGCTGCAGAGTGCCCGGGAGCTGCTCGAGGGCCTTGTGAAGGACGGCGTGCCCCCACCCGCCGAGGGGACGGTGGCCGCGGGTGCCGGACGGATGGGCCGGCTGCGGGTCCTCTGATGGGAGGCGCACTGCTCTCGCTGCAGAGGGTGAGCAAGAGTTACTGGCGCGGTCCTCACGAGCTGACTGTTCTCTCCGAGCTCTCGCTCGACGTTCACCCGGGAGAGCTGGTCGCGGTATGGGGCAGACGGGGGGCCGGCAAGACGACTCTGCTGCGGATTGCCGCCGGATGGGAGACATTGGACGCAGGCTTGGTCTGCTTCGAAGGCGAGGATCTCTCCACGCTCTCCGAGCGCGCGCACGCGCGTCTGATGCGCGAGCGGATGGGATGGGTCGGTCGCGGCGGGCCCCGCAGCGAGCTGACGATGATCGACTACGTGTCACTGCCGTTGTTGATCGAGCACGGTCGGCGTCGCGCTCACGCCCGGGCGAGTGAGGCGCTGCGGCGGGTTGGCATGTCCGACTGCGCCGGGCAGCGGTGGGGCGGTCTCTCCGACGGGGAGCGCGCGCTCGTGGGCATCGCCCATGGGATCGTGCGTCGCCCACGTTTGATGCTCGTCGACGATCCCACGGCGAACCTCGGTGTGATCGAGCGTGAGGAGGTCGTGCAGCTGCTGCGCACGCTCGTCGAGGAAACGGACCTGGCCGTGCTCATGACCGTTCCCGACATGCCTACAGCGATGCGCTCGCATCAGTTGACTGCGCTCAGCGGAGGCCGGCTGCTGGTCCCCACGCCGGCGCCTGAGCGTGGCGGGAACGTGATCGACTTTCCCGGCGGCGAACGGTTCGCATAGGTGCTTCTCGGGGACGGGCCCCCTGACTCCTCACCCTCGCTGAATGGGGAAGCGGCGCTCACGTTGCATGAGCTGAGCAAGCATTTCCCGTCCGTGCACGGCGATCCCGTTCGCGCGGTGGACGGCGTCTCGCTGTCCGTGGCGCAGGGCGAACTGCTCGCCCTCTACGGACCGAGCGGCTCGGGCAAGACGACATTGATGATGCTGATCGCAGCGCTGCTGCGCCCCGATGCAGGACGGGTGATCGTCGCCGGTCGCGATATCTCGCTGCTGTCAGCTCGCGCTGCTGCTCGCTACCGGCTACTGGAGCTCGGGTTCGTACGCCAATCCATGAACCTGATCGAGGGTGCCGACGCGATCGACAACGCCGCGCTCAAGCTGATGGGGGCCGACATCGGCGCCCGGGAGGCGCGCCGGCGGGTGACGCCGCTACTGGAGCGATTGGGGCTGGCCGAGCGTGCGCGCCACCGACCTGAGCAGCTCTCCATGGGTGAGCGCCAGCGAGTGATGATCGCTCGCGCGCTCTCCACCGAGCCAAAGCTCCTGCTGGCCGACGAGCCCACTGGCAGCCTTGACAGCCAGCGGGGAGGCGAAGTGCTAGATCTGCTGTCTGGGCTTTGCCGCGATCGTGGGGTGGCGGTACTGCTCGTGACGCACGATCCCCGTGCGGCCGCCTACGCCGACGTGGTGCACACGTTGCGCGACGGTCGTTTGGTGGAGGCCGAACGCGCTGCGGTGCCGGGCCATGGCGGCTGAGCCGGCCAGATGGTCGATTCCATGGTTGTGTGCCGGTTTTCGAGGGTGCGGATGATCAAGCTGGCCGCGGACTAGGGGTTTGCGAGGGTGAGGCTGTCCAGCATCGCGCGGCTCTACCGCGTTCGTCTGCGTGCGAGGCTCGTCCAGGAACTGTTTGCGGTGCTGGGCATCGCCATTGGCCTGGCGCTGCTTTTCTCATCGCAGGTGTCCGACACGAGCCTCGACGGCTCTGTTCGCGAACTCACCAGGGGGATCGTCGGGCAGATGCGCTTTCAGATCGCATCTCGCGACCCGCACGGCGTCTCTGAATCCCTGATCGGCGAGGTGCGGGCGATTCCCGGTGTGCGCGCGGCCGCGCCGATCCTCGAACAGAGCGTGACCATCATCGGCGCGAGCCACGCGCGCTCGGTGGACCTGTTCGGGCTCGATCCGCAGCTTGCCCGTCTGGGCGGCAAGCTGGTCCAAGGCTTTGGCGCCTTCCGGCTGGCGAAGGTCGACGCGTTGCTGCTGCCGGCCTCGACCGCTCGTGCGTTGGGGGCATCGTCGCTGCAGGGCGTCCGCTTGCGCATTGGCGCCCAGATCGTCAAGGCGCTCGTGGTTCCCGATCTGCTGGTTGGGGTGTCCGACGGCTTGGCGAGCAGCCCCGTTGCGATCGCCCCGCTTGGATATGCCCAGCAGTTGAGCGGGATGGGTGACCGTCTGAGCAGCGTGTTCGTGCAGCCGGCTCCCGGTCGTGGTCGCGAAGTCCTGACTGCGCTTCAGCGTCTTGCCGGCAACCGCCTCGACGTGCGACCGGCCACCTTCGGCGAAACCCTGTTCGATCGCGCGGCCGAGCCGACCGATCAGTCGACCGGGTTGTTCTCGGCGATCAGCGCGCTCGTGGGCTTCCTGTTCGCCTTCAACGCCCTGATGCTGGGCGTGCCCCAGCGCCGCCGGCTGGTGGAGGATTTGCGACTCGATGGCTACACCCGACGGATGATCCTGGAGGTGCTGTCGTTCGATGCCGTCGTGTTGGGCGTTGTTGCATCGGCCGCCGGACTGCTGCTGGGCGACGTGCTCTCGATCGCGCTGTTCGACTCCGGACCGGGCTATCTCTCGTTTGCCTTCCCGGTCGGCACGCAGCGAATCGTCTCGTTTGCAAGCGTGGGCCTGTGCGTGGGCGGCGGGATGCTCGCTGCGTTGGTCGGCGTGCTTGCTCCTTTGAGCAGCGCGATCTTCTCAGGCCACGAGGATCTCTTCGGCCTGCCGGCTCGCGCCTCGCGCGGCAGCGTGCCGTGGCTCCTGACCGGCGCGCTCGTCTGTCTCGCTGTCACCGGTGCGATTGCGTTCTTTGCCCCCGCGGCCGCGATCACGGGCATCGTCAGTCTGACCGTGGCGCTGCTGCTGGCGCTGCCCGTGTTGCTGGACGTGCTCACCCGCGCCTTCGACCGGGCGCAGTCGCTGAGCTCGGCGACCTCACCGTATCTGGCGGTTGTCGAGCTGCGCTCCGCCGCCAACCGTGCGCGCTCGATTGCCGTGGCCGCCACGGGCGCGGTCGCCGTGTTTGGGAGCGTCGCCATCGAGACCGCGCACGGCGATCTGCAGGCTGGACTCAACAAGGTGGCCCACGGGCTGAATGCGACGACCGATCTGTGGGTGCTGCCCTCGGGGCAGATCAACTCGCTGGCAACCACGCCGTTCAGCGGCTCGGCCGCGGGTGAGCTCGCGCGCTTGCCCGAGGTCGCCTCGGTGGCGCTCTACCGCGGCTCGTTCCTCGACGTCGGCGATCGACGTACGTGGGTGATCGCTCAGCCACGCGAGGTGGCGCATCCGATACCCACGGGACAGCTGATAGCCGGGAGCCTTCGGCTCGCCACCGAACGCATCCGCGCGGGTGGTTGGTTGATGGTCTCGGCCGCCGTCGCCGAGGAGCAGCACCTGCACATCGGCCAGTCGTTTCTGCTGCCGTCCCCCAACCCGACCCGGTTCAGGATCGCTGCGCTCGGGACGAACCTTGGCTGGCCGCCGGGGGCGATCATGCTCAACGCCGAGGACTACCAACGGGCCTGGGGGAGCAGCGACCCGAGCGCGCTCGAGGTCGCCTTGCGGGCAGGCGTCTCGGTGACGGCCGGCGCGGAAGCGGTTCGGGGCGCGCTCGGAGCCGAATCGGGCCTCGAGGTGCAGACGGCTCATCAGCGTGAGCTGGACTTTCGCGCGACCGCTCGTCAGGGACTGTCGCGGCTCAACCAGATCTCCACGCTGGTGTTGATCGCCGCCGTGCTCGCAATGGCCGCGACGATGGGCGCGATGATCTGGCAACGCCGGGTGCGTCTGGCCGACATGAAGGTCGACGGCTTCAACCGCGGTGTGCTCTGGCGGGCGCTGATGTGGGAGAGCGTGCTGCTGCTCGGCGCCGGCTGTTCGCTCGGTGCCCTGTTCGGCCTCTGTGGCCAGGTGCTCCTCAGCCGCGCGCTCTCGACGGTTACGGGTTTTCCCGTGGCCTATTCGCCGGGGCTTCTCGCAGCCGTGGAGAGCTTTGCGCTGGTGACAGCTACGGCGATGCTGATCGTCGCGATACCGGGAGGAATGGCGACGCGGGTAGGACCCGCGATCGCGCTCGCGGACTGACCGCCACACAGACTACCTTCCGGGAAGATTCTAATTCCCGGACTTTAAGACAGGGTGTGTCTGGTGTTCCGTCAGTTGGTTGCGTTCTGGGTGGTGGGGGTACGCGAGCTCCAGTGGATACGTCCTCACGTGGCAGTCGAGGTTGCCCACTGGGAGCGCTGTGCGCGCGGCATACCCGACGCCACGATCAGACACGACGCCCTGGAGGCGTTGAGTGCCAAGCGCCTCAACATCGAGGGCGCCGCCCTCTTCGCGGTGCTCCCCCCGCGACGTGATCTGGGTCTGCTGCGTCTGCTCGTTGCCTATCAGGTCCTGCTCGACTTCCTGGACAGCGTCAGTGAGCGCCCCGCGCCCGATCCCGTAGCCGACGGGCGGCTGTTGCATCTGGCGCTCAGGGATGCCCTCGACCCGCAGGTGGGGATCCGTGACTACTACGCACACCATCCCAACAGCGGGGATGGAGGCTATTTGCGAGCGCTGGTACAGTCCTGTCGCAGGCACGCCTTCGCGCTGCCGTCGTTTCCCGTTATCCGCTCGCTGGCGATCCTGGGCGCCGAACGCTGCGGCGTGCAGGGCTTCAACCACGATCCCGATGGGAGACGCCGCGACCAAACGCTCCAGCAATGGGCTGCGAGCACGTTTCGGAGCAACTGGGGGATCAGCTGGTGGGAGCTCACGGCAGCGGCGAGCAGCACGCTCGGTATCCACGCACTGCTCGCCCTGGCCGCCGACCCCGCCACGGGCGAACGCGACGCGATCGAGGTCGACGGGGCCTACATGCCCTGGATCTGCGCCGCAAGCACGATGCTCGACAGCTATGTCGACACGGTCAAGGACACGGCCGACGGTTCGCACAGTTACATAGCCCACTATCCCAGCGCCGTGGTCGCAGTCGATCGGACATACGAGCTGGTTCGCCGCGCACTCTCCGAAGCGAGCATCCTGCCGGGCGGAGCTCGCCACGCGCTGATTGCCGCGGGTATGGTCGCCATGTACCTCTCATGCGACGAGGCCCGCACGGAGGCCAAGCGCAACACGACGCGCAGGCTGATCACCGCCGGGGGCGCGCTGACGAGGGTGCTGCTGCCGATCCTGCGGGCGTGGCGGGTCGCCTACCAGCTGCGACCGGCGTAGAGGTTCTTAGTCAGAACTGAATATTCAGCGGCGCCTTGTGAGTGGGTGGCGTGCCGCGATGATTGATCGAACGCGATGAAGGATGAGAACACAACCGGGGTATTGCCTACAGGGAGAGAAAAGCGGCGGCGCCCTCGGCACGCCGCAACGGGCAACTCGGCTTCATCCAAGGCCGCGTCGTCTCGCCAGTGGCAGCGGACCGGACGCCCTGCCAAGCGTTCGGTCCGCAAAGGCGACGCCGGGGAGGGGGAGACCGTCCTGATCGAGCTGACCAAGGGCCAGGTCGATCACGTGATCCGTGCGGCGGGGCAGGGGGGGACGATGTCAGTGCTGCTGTCTGCCCTGAAAGACCCCAAATGGACGCTGTCGCTGAGCCCCGACGAGTGGGCCTATCCCGCCCAGATGGACGACAGGCGCCTGTCGCGCTCGCTGCTGTCGGGTCTGCTCGTGCTCTCTTGCTTTCCCTACGACGGTGGCTATCTGGGCATCGCGGAGCTGGCGCGGATGCTCGACATGAACACGAGCACCACCCACCGCTACGTCACGACGCTGCTCGCCGTGGGCCTGCTCGAGCGTGACCCGGCCACGCGTCGCTATCGGATCGCGCCGCAGTAGCCTCAGAGCTTGCGCGAGAGACGTTTGGAGATGTCTTCGAGCGCCGCCAGATCCAGGTGCGACCCCCACACGAAGGGCACCGGGAGCACCTCGAAGCTGCGCCGGCGCAACCGCGCCACCTGGTTGTGCTGCAGCCGCGAGCGCTCATGGGCGGCATGCGCCGCTCGCGCGGCGGCCTGAGCCACGCCGTCACGCTGGCCGCCGCTCCCCCGCTTTGGGCCCGCGTGCCCGTTGCGACTCATCGCGTCGATGCGCGTCAGCTCGGCGGCGGTGAAGCGCCTCGGCAGCAGGCCGTTGACGATCACGGTCTCGAGGCTGCGCCCGAGCTGGGCATCGAGCGCGCTCTGGAGCTCGAGCGCCTCGCTGACGGCCATCTCACTGCCGAGTGCCACCGCGACATAGGCGCTCGCGGCAGGGTCGCCTAGCAGCTCCTGCACCTGCTTGGTGTGCCCGGCGATCGGGCCCACGCGGGCGATCGCTCCAAACGTCTGCGGCGAGCGCAGCAGTCCGAGCGCGTGGCCCGTGGCCGGAGCGTCGACAACCACGAGGTCATGGCCCCCTGAGCCGCGTCCGCGCCCTGAGCGCGTGAGCTGCCAGATCTTGACCATGCTCACCAACTCCCTGGCTCCAGGCGCCGCCGCGGCGAAGTACTGGAAGGTCCCGCTCGATGCGAGGATGCGGCCCGACACTCGTCCTCCGAGGGCCTGCAGCCACTCCAGCAGGGCCCGGTCGGGGTCGATGGAGATGCTGCTCAGGCGAGGCTCGAGGCGACGCTCGACTCCGGGCCCCGCCTCGGGCAGGCCGAACATGCCAGTGAGCCGGTTCTGCTGGCCGACCTCCACGACGATCGTGCGTCGTCCCGCGCGCGCTGCCGCCAGGCCGATCGCTGCCGCCATCGTCGTCTTGCCGACGCCGCCCTTCCCGGTAATGAACAGCAGCTTGCGGTCGAGCAGCGATTGCATACAGCACAGAGTGTGTCTCAAAACCGTGGGGCAGCGGGGATACCTACAATCGGTGCGATGAGCACGCCGTCACCCGATCCCATCGCCGAGCAGGTCGCCTACGACCACCAGGGTCTCGTGCCATGCGTGGTTCAGGACTGGAGTAGCGGCGAGGTGCTGATGCTCGCCTACATGAACGAGCAGGCGTTGCAGCGCACCCGTGACACGGGCGAGCTGCACCTGTGGAGTCGCTCTCGTGGCGAGCCGTGGCACAAGGGAGCGACCAGCGGGAACGTGCAGACGGTCCGTGCGCTGCGCCTCGACTGTGACGGCGACACCGTGCTCGCCCTGGTCGATCCGGCCGGACCGGCTTGCCACACGGGCGAGCGGACGTGCTTTCACCGGGGCGAGCTCGAACCGGGCGCGCCGTGCGAGACGCTGCCCAGCCTCGAGCGGACGCTGATCGAACGAGCGCGCGAGCGGCCGGCGGGCTCCTACACGGTCGAGCTGCTCGAGAACCCCGGACGGATCGGTGAGAAGGTGATGGAGGAGGCCGAGGAGGTTGCCCGTGCCGCGCGCGAGGAGTCCGACGAGCGCGTCGATGAAGAGGCGGCCGACGTGCTCTACCACCTGCTGGTGCTCCTGCGCAGCCGGGGCCGCTCGCTCGCCGAGGCCGAGCGGGTGCTCGATGGCCGTCGCGCCTAGCGCAGCCGGCGCTCAGGCGGGCGTCGGGGGGGCGGCTCTACAGCCCGACCTCGAGCAGGCCCGGGAGCTGTCGCGCGCGCACAACCTGATTCCCCTCAGCTGCACGTTCATCGAGGATTGCGAGACGCCCGTGTCGGCGTTCTTGAAGCTGCGTGCGCTCGCCCCCGGTGAGCCCGCCTTCCTGCTCGAGTCCGCCGATCAGGGTCAGCGCGTGGGGCGCTGGTCGTTCATCGGCTTCCGTCCACGGTCGGTGCTCAGGTGGTCGCTGGCCGACGGGGGAGACCCCTATGCGCTCGCTGCCGAGCACGTCGCCCGCTTCAACCAGGCGCCGATGCAGGACGCCCCGCCGTTCACCGGAGGCGCCGTGGGCTTCTTCGGCTATGACCTCGTGCGGGCCGTGGAGCCGCTGGGGGATCCGCCGCCCGATCCACTGGGCCTACCGGACATGGCACTGATGCTCTCTGATGTCCTGGTCGTCTTCGACCATCTGCGCCATACCGTCACGATCATCGCCAACGCCGATCTCCAGGCACAGCCGGAGGTGGATCGGGCATACGCCGAGGCGGCCGCCACGATCGAGCAGGTGCGCGAGGTCCTTGCCGGGCCGGTGCCTCGCGGCGAGCCCGTCGCACCCGGCAGTCGTCCGGTGCCGGAGTTCGAGTCGAACATGGGGCGCGAGAGCTTCGAAGCGATGGTCGCGAGGATCGTCGAGTACATCTACGCCGGCGACGCCTTCCAGGTGGTTCCCTCCCAGCGCTGGTCCGCGCAGGTCCCGATTGAGGCGTTCTCCATCTACCGCGGTCTGCGTGCGGTGAACCCGAGCCCCTACATGTACTTCCTCGACTTCGGTGACTTCCAGGTCGCGGGCGCCAGCCCCGAGCCGCTGCTCACGGTCAGTGGGCGCCAGGTCTCGACCAAGCCGATCGCCGGCACGCGTCCGCGTGGGTCCAGCCCCGAGGAGGATCGGCGCATCGAAGCCGAGCTGCTGGCCGACGAGAAGGAGCTGGCAGAGCACGTGATGCTCGTCGATCTCGGGCGCAACGACCTCGGCCGTGTGTGCGAGTACGGGAGCGTGACGGTCGACGAGCTGATGGAGATCGAGCTCTACAGCCACGTCATGCACATCGTCTCCTCCGTGTCGGGAACGCTGCGTGCGGACGTGGGGGCGATGGACGCGCTGCGCTCGGTGCTGCCCGCCGGGACGCTCTCCGGCGCGCCCAAGGTTCGGGCGATGCAGATCATCGACGAGCTCGAGCCCATCAAGCGCGGCGGCTACGGGGGTGCGATCGGATATCTCAGCTACGCCGGTGACCTCGACACGGCGATTCACATCCGCACCGTGGTCGTCAAGGACGGCGAAGCGCACGTGCAGGCCGGTGGCGGCACCGTGGCCGACGCGAGACCGGACTACGAGTACCTGGAGTCAGTCGCCAAGGCACAGGCCGTCGTGCGTGCAGTCGCACTGGCCTGCGAGCAGCCGGACTGGTCATGAAGGTCCTCGTACTCGACAACTACGACTCGTTCACCTACAACCTCGTGCAGTACCTGGGGGAGCTGGGGGCCGAGGTGCAGGTAGTCCGCAACGACCGGGCCTCGGTGGACGATCTGCTCGACGGCGGCTATGAGCGGTGTGTGGTCTCGCCGGGTCCGTGCACGCCGGATCAGGCGGGGATCACGCTCGAGCTCGTGCGCCGGATGCCCGAGGCCGGCATCCCCACGCTCGGCGTCTGCCTGGGCCACCAGGCGCTGGCCCAGGCCTTCGGCGGCCGCGTCAAGCTGAACCCGCCGGTGCACGGCAAGTCGACCACGATCGAGCACGACGGGCGCACGATCTTCCGTGGCTTGAGCACGCCGCTGACGGTGGGGCGCTACCACTCGCTGGTCGTCGATCCCGAGCTGCCCGACTGCCTGGAGGAGTCGGCGCGCGGCGCCGGGCTCGTGATGGGGGTGCGCCATCGTGAGCTGCCCGCCGAGGGCGTGCAGTTTCACCCCGAGTCGGTGCTCACCGAACAGGGCCGGGAGCTGCTCGGCAACTTCCTGGAGGACTGATGCCCAACCCGATACTCACCGGCGCGATCGACACGCTCGCCTCGCGCCACGATCTGAGCGCGGAGCAGACCGCCGAGGTGCTGGCCGAGATCATGCACGGCGAGGTCTCAGAGACGCAAATCGCCGCCTTCCTGATCGCGCTGAGAACCAAGGGCGAGACCGTCCAGGAGCTGGCCGGGCTGGCCCGCGCGATGCGCGATCTCGCCGCCCACGTGCCCACCGAGCGCCACGACCTGCTCGACACCGCCGGGACCGGCGGCGGTCGCAGCTCGTTCAACGTCTCCACCACAGCTGCGCTCATAGCCGCCGGCGCCGGGTGCGCGGTGGCCAAGCACGGCAACCGCTCTGCCACCAGCCGCTCCGGATCGGCCGACCTGCTCGAGGCGCTCGGCGCGCGCATCGATCTCGCGCCGGCTGAGGTGGCCCGCTGCATCGAGGAGGCGGGCTTCGGGTTCATGTTCGCTCCCGCCCACCACCAGGCCACTCGCTTCGTGATCCCCGTCCGCCGCGAGCTGGCCGTGAGGACGATCTTCAACCTGCTCGGGCCGCTGACCAACCCCGCGGGCGCACGCCGCCAGCTGATCGGCGTCTCGGACGCGCGCTTCCTGGAGACGATCGCGGGCGCGCTGGCGATCCTCGGGGTGGACCGTGCGCTGGTGGTGGCAGGCGAGGACGGGCTCGACGAGGTCTCCGCGAGCGCACCTACGCAGGTGGTCGAGGTCAACGGCGAGGAGATCACCCGCTACGAGCTCCTGCCCGAGGCGGTCGGGATCGGCAGTACCGAGGTCCGCGCTGGTGAGGGTCCCGCCGGCGGCACCCCCGTTGAGAACGCGGCCATCACGCGGGCCATCCTCGCCGGGCCCGTCGCGGGCGCCCAGTCGGTACCGGGCGAGGCGCTTGCGCTGATCAACGCCGGCGCCGCAATCTACGTCGCCGGGCGCGTCGATTCGATCGCCGAGGGTGTCGAGGCTGCACGCGCTGCCCTCTCCGAGGGTGCTGCGGCGGCCGCGCTCGAACGCTACGTGCGGGCCAGCCGTGTCCCGGTGTCCTCCGAGGCCCAGCGATGAGCGCATCGGCGCCGACCGTGCTCGATCGCATCCTGGCCGAAACGCGCGCCGAGGTCGAGCGCCGCAAGCGCGAGGTCCCGATCGAGGCGCCCACGGAGCAGCAGTCCTCCGGCAACGGACGCTTTCGGGCGGCGCTCAGCGTGGAGGGCATCGGTGTGATCGCGGAGTTCAAGCGTCGCTCCCCGTCTGCCGGGGCCCTGCACGAGCGTCCCGAGCTGGAGGCGATCGTCTCCGCCTATGAGCGCGGGGGTGCCGCTGCCGTGTCGATCCTCACCGAGGGGCCGAACTTCTCCGGCTCGCTGGAGGACCTGCGCGCTGCGCGCGCCACCTGCGCGCTGCCGCTGCTGCGCAAGGACTTCATCGTCGATGACTACCAGCTGCACGAGGCGCGGATCGCGGGCGCCGATGCGGTGTTGCTGATCGTGGCGGCGCTCGAGCTCCAGGCCCTTCAGGCGCTTCACACGAGTGCGCTCGGGCTCGGGCTCGACGTGCTCGTGGAGGTCCACGATCGCGCTGAGCTCGACCTCGCCTTGGAGCTGGGGGCCGAGATCATCGGCATCAACAACCGTGACCTCAGGGACTTCAGCGTCGACATCGAGCGCACCGAGCGCATGATGAGTGAGATACCCAGCGAGAAGCTCGTCGTCTCGGAGTCGGGCATCGCCACATCCGAGCAGCTGATGCGCCTACAGGAGCGCGGCGTGCAGGCGGTTTTGGTGGGGGAGTCGCTGATGCGCGCGCCCGACCCGGCCGCTGCGCTTGCGAAGCTGACATCCTTTAGACACACCGGGCAAGACATTTAGATCCGCTTCACACCGGCCTCTCATCCTCTTCCACATGAAACGCATGTTCGCCATCCCGTTCGTCTCCGCCCTGATCGGCGGCGGAGTGGTCGTGGGCGTGATCGCCGCCGCCGGCGATCTGGGCTCCGGCAACCAGACCACGGTCACGACCGTGCAGTCCGCGCCCGCCGCGCCCTCCAACGCTTCGCAGATCACCAAGGGCTTGACACCGCACGAAGTCTACGTTCGCGATGCGCCCGGAGTTGCGTTTGTGACCTCGACGATCGTGCAGAAGTCCGAATCCCCGTTCAACCTCTTCGGCGGCGAATCGCAGAGCAAGGGCACGGCGACGGGATCGGGGATCGTGATCTCCGCCAACGGCACGATCCTCACCAACTACCACGTGGTCGAGAACGCCATCAAGGTCACCGTCAGCTTTGAAAAAGGCAAGGCCGTCGAAGCGCAGGTCGTCGGCAAGGACCCCTCCAACGACCTCGCCGTCCTCAAGATCTCAACCGATGGGCTGACGCTGCACCCGCTCACGCTCGGCGACTCCAGTGCTGTCACGGTCGGCGATCCCGTCTACGCGATCGGCAACCCGTTCGATCTCGAACGCACGCTCACCACGGGTGTCATCTCGGCGCTCCAGCGCCAGATCACCGCGCCGAATGGCTTCACGATCGACAACGTGCTGCAGACCGACGCTCCGATCAACCCAGGCAACTCGGGCGGTCCGCTGCTCAACGCCGCGGGTCAGGTCATCGGCATCAACTCTCAGATCGAGACCGGCGGCAGCGGCGGCGGCAGCGTCGGCATCGGCTTCGCCGTCCCGATCAACACCGCTAAGTCCGAGATCTCGCAGCTGGAGAAGGGCGGGACGGTGCGCGGCGCCTATCTCGGGCTGACCTCGCTGACCGTCGACGGCTCGCTCTCCGCCCTCAACCTCCCTGTCAAATCCGGCGCGCTCGTGCAGAGCGTGCAGAAGGGCACCGCCGCCGCCAAGGCCGGTATCCGCGGTGGCTCCGTGACGTCGAACACCGAAAGCGGCCAGGTCGCGGTCGGTGGCGACATCATCGTCGGGATCGACGGCAAAGCCGTGAGCAGCTCCGAAGAACTCGCCAACGACATTGCCACCAAGAAACCCGGCGACACCGTCACCGTGGAACTGGAGCGTGCGACCGGCAGCGGCGGCTACACCAAGAAGACGGTCAGCGTGACCCTCGGGACCAGGCCCGCCTCGGTGCCCAACCCGAACACGCCCGAAGGCTGAGCAGCGGAGCAGGGCGCCCGGCCCGTGCCATCGGGCGCCCGCTACCGTTGTGGGCGATGACTGCATCACCCCAGCCGAGCGAGGCCAGCGAGACGATCCCTGTCGTGGCCGTGGCCGAAGCGCCCGCCACGAAGGTGAAGATCTGCGGCATCACGAACCTTCCCGACGCCGAGCTGGCGGTCGAGCTGGGCGCGTGGGCGCTCGGCATGATCTTCTACGCCGACAGTCCTCGCCGCTGCTCGGCGGAGCAGGCGCAGCTGATCACCGCGACGCTGCGCCGCCGTGTCGAGCTGTGCGGCGTGTTCGTCAACGCGCCGCTCGAGCAGATCGTGCGGATGAGCGAGGAGCTCGGCCTGACCCTCGTCCAGCTTCACGGCGACGAGGGCCCTTCGTTCTGCTCCGAGGTCCGCCGCCGCACCGGAGCGCGCGTGATCAAGGCCGCCCAGGTGGCGGGAGCAAGCGACGTGCAGGATCTCGAGCGCTACCACGTCGACTTCCATCTGCTCGATGCGCGCTCGAAGGCCGTCGGGCGTCAGGGCATGCGGGGCGGGACGGGGGAGAGCTTCGACTGGGATCTGCTGCAGGTCCGCCGCTCGAAGATCCCGCTGATCCTCAGCGGCGGCATCACAGCTGAGAACGTGGCCGAGGCGATCGCCGTGGTGCACCCCTTTGCAGTCGACAGCGCCAGCGGCACCGAGGCTGCGCCAGGGCACAAGGATCCGGCGAAGCTACGAGCCCTGCTCGAAGGGGTACGGCAAGCGCCGGCGCCGCTCGACGCGATCGGACAGCCCGCGTGAGCTCCGTCGAGGAGCTCCCGCTCGAGCATCGCTTCGGGCCCTACGGGGGCCAGTTCGTGCCTGAGACGCTGATGCCGGCCCTCGCCGAGCTCGAGCAGGCATGGCGCGCTGCGCGCGTGGACACGGATTATCGAGCCGAGCTGGATGGACTCCTGCGCGACTTCGGCGGTAGGCCAACGCCGCTCTACCGCGCCCGCAGGCTCTCCGAGCGACTCGGACGCAGCGTGTACCTGAAGCGCGAGGACCTCAACCACACGGGCTCGCACAAGCTCAACAACGCCCTCGGCCAGGTGCTGCTCGCCAAGCGCATGGGCAAGCGCCGGATCATCGCCGAGACCGGCGCGGGCCAGCACGGCGTGGCCACGGCCACCGTGTGCGCCCTGCTCGACATGGAGTGCGTGATCTACATGGGCGTGGAGGACACGCGTCGCCAGCGGCCCAACGTGCAGCGCATGGAACTGCTCGGCGCGAGCGTGCAGCCGGTCGACGCCGGTGCGAAAACGCTCAAGGAGGCGACCTCGGCGGCGATTCGCGACTGGGTGACCAACGTGCAGAGCACCCACTACGTGATCGGCTCGGTGGTCGGACCGGCGCCCTACCCGGCGCTCGTGCGCGACTTGCAGCGGATCATCGGCGAGGAGGCGCGGGCGCAGATGCTCGAGCGCGAGGGGCGCCTGCCGCGGCGTGTCGTGGCATGCGTGGGCGGCGGCTCCAACGCAATGGGGATCTTCGCCGCCTTCATCCCCGACGCCGAGGTCGAGCTGATCGGCGTGGAGGCGGGTGGCGAGGGCATCGAGACCCCCCGCCACGGAGCGCCGCTGACTGTGGGCGGCCGTCCCGGGATCCTGCACGGGTCTCGCTCGGCCGTGATGCAGGACGAGGAGGGGCAGATCGTGCAGGCGCACTCGATCTCGGCCGGCCTGGACTACCCCGGCGCGGGGCCCGAGCACGCCCACCTGCGTGACAGCGGGCGCGCTCGCTACGTCGCCGTTACAGACCGTGATGCGCTCGCCGCCTTCCGTGAGGTGGCGCGCCTGGAGGGCATCATCCCTGCGCTGGAGACCGCGCACGCGCTCGCCTGGGTGCTCGCACAGAGCGACGGCGAGCTCGACCTGGTGTGCCTGTCGGGCCGGGGTGACAAGGACCTGGCCGAGGTCTTGGCAGACAACGACGCATGAGCACCACGGCGATGAGCGGGGTGGAGCGGATCGCCGACGCGTTCTCCACCACCACCAAGCGGGCAGCCCTGATGCCCTATGTGATGGCGGGCTTCCCGACGCTCGAGGAGTCGGTGCGGATCGGCGAGGCGTGCGTGCAGGGCGGCGCCGACGTGATCGAGCTGGGCGTGCCCTACTCGGATCCCCTGGCCGACGGCCCCGTGATCCACGCCGCCGGCACGCAGGCGCTCGCGGCGGGTGCCACCGTTGCCGGTGTCTTCGAGGTCGCTCGGGCGCTGTCGCCCAGCGTTCCCGTGGTGCTCATGTGCTACGCCAACATGGTCTTTGCCCCGGGCGTGGACGCGTTCGTGGAGCGGTTGGCGCGCACCGGGGCATGCGGACTGATCGTGCCCGATCTGCCGCTGGGGGAGGCCCCCGAGGTCTTCGAGGCGTGTGAGCGCCACGGACTGGCGCTCGTGCCGCTCGTGGCGCCCACCACCACACCCGAGCGCATGGCCGCGATCGGAGCCGAGGCCCGCGGGTTTCTCTACACAGTGTCCGTCGTGGGGACCACCGGCGAGCGCAGCGAGGGCCTCGTCGAGCACTTCGCGGGGGTTGTGGCGGCGGCCCGCGCGAGCACGCACGCTCCGGTCGCACTCGGTTTCGGCATCGCCACGCCCGAGCAGGCGCGCCAGGCCGCCGACGCCGGCGCGGATGGGGTGATCGTGGGCACGCGCCTGGTTCGCGCCGCCGCCGAGGCCGAGGACCCGGCAGGCGCCGTGGGCGCGCTCGTCGCCGAACTGGCTGCGGGCCTCGCCTCGACCGATTAGGAACCGGCCAGCTAAGATTCCGCGCGCATGGGACTGATACTCACTGTCACCGCCGGACTGGTGGTCTGGATCGTGCTCTGGGCGCTGGGGGCCAAGGGCACCGACGCGTTTCTTCTGGCCACGGTCATCATCCTCGTCGGAGCCACGTTGAGGATCCTCACCGGCTACCTCCCCGGCCGTCGCAGCTAGCGCCCGGTGCTCGCACGCTGGCTGGGCCTTGCCGCTCTCGCCGCTGCGGCTCCAATCCTCAGCGGTTGCGCCGGCACGGCCGTGTCCGGCGCTGAAGCGACCGGCAGCCAGCTCGCGATCTACTCGAGCCTGCCTCTGCAGGGGCCCACGGCCGGTATCTCCCAGCAGATGGTGGGGGGCGAGAAGCTCGCGCTCGCGCAGGACGGCGGGCACGTCGGTCCTTACAAGATCGGGTTCGTCTCGCTCGATGACTCCAACCCGACCAGCGGGCAGTTCTCACCGGGGGTCACGGCGACCGACGCCAAGACCGCCGCGCAGGACACCAGCACGATCGCCTACATCGGTGACTACAACTCGGCCGCGACGGCCGTCTCGCTGCCGCTGATAAACGCCGCTGGGATCCTCCAGGTCAGCCCGGCAAGCCCTTACCAGGGCCTCACCTCCTCGCTCGATGCGGGTCAGGACGAGCCCGAACGCTTCTATCCCAACGGCAGGCGCACGTTCGGGCGCCTGCAGCCCGGAGACGCGGTGCAGGCCGGCGCCCAGGTGCAGCTGATGCGCTCGCTCGGGGTGCGCAAGCTGTACGTGCTCGACGACGAAGATCCCTTCGAGGTGCCGCTGGCGAGCCTCGTGGCGGGCGATGCGGCGAGCGCGGGGATCACCGTGGCAGCCCACGACAGCATCTCGACGACCACGGGTGCCACGTTTACCGGCGAGGTCGAAAAGATCGTGAAGAGCGAAGCGCAGGCCGTGTTCTTCGCGGGCGGCGACGGTCCCGGCCCGGTCGCGCTGTGGCAGGCGCTGCACAGTGCCGACCCGCACCTGCTGCTGCTGGGCTCGAGCTCGATGGCCAGCGAAGAATTCACCTCCCAGATCGGAGCTGCCGCCAGTACCACCTATGTGACCACCCCGATCCTTCCCGAAAGCTTCTATCCGCGCTCAGCCAGGCGCGTGCTGAGCGACTACCGCAGGCAGTTCGGGGGCGAAGCCACCCCTTACGTTCTCTACGGCTATGAGGCCATGAGCGTGGTTCTCGACTCCATCCGCAGGGCGCGCGAGCACGGCAACGATCGTGTGGCGGTGATCGACCGCTACTTCGCCACCCGCAACCGCGACTCGGTGCTCGGGCGCTACTCGGTGCAGCCCAACGGGGATACGACGCTCTCGCGCTTCGGTGTCGACCGGGTCAGCGGTGGCGGACGTCTCGTCTTCCTGCGCGCGATCGAACTCGCCCCGCCTGCCGCCGGCTGATCCGCGCCCTCTCGACTGAGCTCAGCCGCCGTTCTGCTGCAGGCCGAGCACGAGGCCGAAGCGCTGGACTCCACCGCCGAGCTCGTGCCCGCCCCCCGCGAGGGTCGAGAGCGAGCGCAGGTAGGCGACGAAGGGGGAGATGCTGGGGTCGCTGGTCAGCCCCACGCCTTCCAACAGCGTGAGCAGCGTGGGGAAGTCGACGAGCACGCTCGGCTGGACGCCTCCTCCGAGCGCTGAGGATGCCGCGCTGCTGGAAGCCGCGCTCGCCATCGTGCTCGACGGGCTCAGCGCCTCCTCGACCGATGGTTCGCCGAAGCCGAGCACGAACTTCGTCTGGCCGTCGGCGGCGCGCCCGTCAGCGATGTCGAGCACGACCGGCAGCCCCGAGATCGCAACCCCGCTGGCGGCATCGGTCCCCGGGATCGAGACCGACCGGGGCGTGGCGCCGTTCTTCTGCAGGGCGGCTGTGAGCTTGGCGACGGCCGCCCGCGAGAGCGCGGGATCCTTGGAGGAGATCACGATTGCGGCCTTGAGTTCGAGCAGGCTGCCGCCGCTCGCGAACATCCCCGCCGAGCCCATCCAGCTGGCGAAGTCGTGGCGCGCCTGGGCGCTGCTCGAGCCGAGCACCTGTAGCGGCGTTAGCATCGCGCCGAGCAACGATTTGACGCTGAGGCCGCTCGCTGCTGACCCTTCGGGGCTCGACACCCCGGGGATGCTCGCCAGAGAGCCCAGAGCGCTCAGCCCCTGGATGTACTGGTTGAGGCTCGATCCGAGGTGTCCCGCACCGACGGCGAGCCAGGATTCTCCGGGCAGTTCGCTCAGCGCCTTGGCGCTTTCGGGGTTGCTGGAGAGCAGGCCCGCGGCCGTGTTCGTGGCGAGCGTGTCCGCGTCGAGCGTCAGCGAGCTCGATGAGGGCACGACCGAGATGTTCGTCTCGCTCGGGCCCGCAAGCAGTCCCAGCAGGCCCGAGATGCCTTCCGCGGGTCCAGTGGAGATGGCGCCGGCGGGGTTTGAGTAGAGGTGCCCGAGCGCGCTGGTGGGCGCCTTTGCCAGCAGCTTCGAGTACGCGCTGGAGCTATCCAGCGAGGCTCCGCCGAGGGCGGTGTCGATCACGCCGTGGATGCCCGATTCGCTGCCGATCACAGCGAGGCGGTGGACGAGGCCGAAGGCCACCCCGCCGCTGCTCAGCTCGTATGAGATGCCTCGGTAGCTCGTGGCGTGGGCGCCCGCGTGGGAGGCCTGGGTATTCAGGAAGCTCTGTGCCTTGCTCGCGTCGCTGGTGTCGAGCACGATCGCGCCCTGAGCGCCGCCGGCGCTGAAGGGGAAGCTCGCCGAGCCGGAGCCCCCGAGCAGCCCCGACTGCAGGTCGCTCAGCAGCGTGCCCGCCGAGGAGAGCGAGCTGAGGTACACGCCGGCGCTGGGTCCCAGCCAGGGCGCGATGTCATGGGCGAAGCTCAGTTGCGGCGCTCCTGGTGTCTGCAGCGCCCCAAGCAGGCGCAGATAGGGGTGGGATTGATGGGTGAGCGCTTTTCCTGCCGCGAGCGCCGCCGACTTCAGCGAGCCGCTGGGGCGCACGCTCGCGTCGGCGAACAGGGGCGCCGAGGCGGGGATGACCGTGGCTGGGTCGACCGTGCTCCCCGGCGATGCGCTCGAGCCGCAGCCTGCCAGCGCCACTGCCAACGCGACTGCGACCGCGAACAGCGCGAGTGGTGCGAGCGGGCGCGTCCGGGCGAGTGGCGGAGCGGCTGGGGTTGAGAGTGAGCGCAACGGTTGTCCTTTCGGCGGCATGGTCGACCCGGTGGGGTGGAGCCGATCGTATGCGCCTTGTGTGACCTCGCGCAAGGCCCATGTGAATGCAAGAGCGCATGCGGGACGCCTGGATGCAGCACCGGTTGCACTTTCAGGGGCGTACCCGCCCGCGAAGGCGAGCTCCCCAAAAGCCAGTCCGCATCGGCTCCCAGGACCGAAACGGGGGGCTCGGGGAGGGAAAGTGGGAGAAGATGTGCATTTTGAGTTGCATTGTGGGAGAAAGTGGGATATGTTCGCGCACAGCGAGCCGGGGTGGAGGGGCTCCTCCCACTCCTCCACCTCGGCTCGGTAATCAACTTGGGAGCTTCAAAAAGTGGTCCCCTTCCGTGGCACGTTCGACCATACGATCGACTCCAAGAACCGCCTCACGGTGCCTGCCCGCTACCGCGCAGCCCTGTCGGAGGGAGTGGTGCTCGCGATGCCCGTCGACCTGAAGCCCTGTGTCGGCGTGTGGCGTCCTGAGGAGTACGAGCGCTACACGCGGCGCGCGCTGGCCGAGCTCCCGCCGCTCTCGCCTCGCCTCAACGAGCTCGAGCGCTTCTTCTATGGGAGCTCGCACGACGCCGACCTCGATGCGGCCGGGCGCGTGATGATCCCCGGCTTTCTGGGCGAGCACGCCGCGCTGACGAAAGAGGTCGTGGTCGTAGGCGTCGGGGACCGCCTGGAGCTGTGGGACAGAGCGGCCTGGAGCGAGCATCGATCGACGCTGCTGAGCGGCGTCGCGGAGGTCACCTCGCGTGTCGATGACGCTGCTTGAGAGCCTGGACGCGCAGGGCGATGGCCGTGCCCCCGAGCTGGCACGCCGCCGACGGGGAGCCGGCGACTCGGCGCGACCGGCGCCGGGAAGGCGTGGCGGCTGCCCGCAGCCAGGCGACGCCTCACGCGAGGGCGGCCCGACACGGGCATCGCACACCCCTGTGCTCGCGAGCGAGCTCGTGGAGCTGCTCGATCCCCAGCCGGGACAGACGGCGATCGACTGCACCTTCGGCGATGGCGGACACGCGCGACTGCTCGCCGAGCGGCTGGGCCCTTCGGGGACACTGGTGGCGATCGACCGCGACCCGCTGGCCGAGGAGCGCTTCGCGGCGTTGGCGGCCGAGACGGCGTGCTCGGTGCGCTTCATCCGCGCGAGCTATGCAGAGGCGCTGGAGCTGCTGGGCGAGGAGGGAATGCGCGCTGACATGGCGTATTTCGACCTGGGCATGTCCTCGATGCAGGTCGACACCCGCGAGCGCGGCTTCTCCTACTCCTACGAGGCGCCACTCGACATGCGCATGGACCCGGCCGAGGAGCTGACGGCGCGCCAGATAATCGCCGAGTGGGACGAGCGCCGACTGGCGCACACGCTGCGCGACTTCGGCGAGGAGCGCCACGCGAGCGCGATCGCCCGCGCGATCGTGCGCCGACGCATGCAGGCGCCGATCCTGACCACGCTCGAGCTCGTCGACACGATCAACTCAGCCATCCCTGCGCCCGCCCGCTTCGCCGGAGGACACCCCGCCAAGCGCTCTTTCCAGGCGCTGCGCATCGCCGTCAACGACGAGCTCGGCCAGCTCGACCGGGCGCTGCCGCTCGCCTGGAAGCTGCTGCGCAAGGGCGGCGTACTAGCCGGCATCTCCTTCCACTCGCTCGAGGACCGCCGCGTGAAGCGCTTCCTCGCCGATCGCGCCCGGGGCTGCATCTGCCCACCGGATTTGCCCATCTGTGCCTGCGGACGCGAGCCGCAGGGCGCGCTGCTCTCGCGTCGCTCGATCGTGCCGTCGGCGGGCGAGATCGCGTGCAACCCGCGTGCCACCTCGGCGCGGCTGCGCGCTGCCAGGAAGCTGACAGAGGAGGATCTCCCATGACGCCCCCCGCGGCAGCCGCACCGGCCGTTCGTGCTCGGACCGCGCTTCCCCGTCGTCCGCTGACCACGGCCCCGAGACCGCGGCGGGTCTCCGGTCCGGCCAGGCGCAGCCCGTCCGTCCCGACGCGCCGCGGGGCCGAGGAGAACGCGGGCTTGGTCGTCGGCCTGATCGATGCCTCCCGGCGCGTCTCATCCCATCGGCTGCTCGATCGCCTGATCCGCGGACGCAGCTGGATCGTGCTGGTCGCCTTCGCATTGATCGGGATCGTCACCCTCCAGCTGGGCCTGCTCAAGCTGAACGCCGGGATCGGTCGCTCACTCGAGCGCAGCGCACTACTGCAGCGTGAAAACGCTGCGCTGAGCATCGAAAACTCCGAACTCGCCGCCGGCAACCGTGTCGAGGCGACCGCCGCGCATCTGGGAATGCAGTTGGTGAGCCCCGGGGCATTGCGCTTCCTCAACGTCCATCCTGGCGCCGACGTCGCTCACGCCTCCGCTGCGCTCGAGGCGCCGTTGCAGAGCAGCTCCTCCAGCGCGAGCGCCGCACAGTCTTCGACCCCGAGCGAATCCACCTCCGGTGAATCCTCGGCAGGCCAGACGCCGGCGAGCTCCGCCGAAGCGGCCACGTCCGAACAGAGCTCCGCCGAAAGCACCACGGCCACGGCCCCCGCTGCAACGAGCGAAGCGAGCAGTGCAGGCGGCGCAGCCACCCCGAGCGGCGGTGAATCGGCGTCGAGCCCGTCGAGCGTCCCGGTCACAGCCCCCACCGCTTCCAGCACCACCTCGCAGCAGGCCACGCCCGCCGGGGGAACCCAGGCGGAAGCGGGGGGATAGGCTGTGGCCGCTGTCCAGAGCCGCATCGGGACGATCTTCGCGCTGTTCTTCTTCCTGCTCCTCCTCGCGGCCGGACGGACCGCATATCTCGGCGTCGTCCGTGGGGGATCGCTGCGCAAGGCCGCAAGCGACCAGCAGCTCACCAACGAAACGGTGATCGCGCAGCGCGGGGCGATCACCGACCGCGACGGCATCGATCTCGCCGTCTCGGAGCCGGCCAAGGATCTGGTGGCAGATCCCTACCTGGTCACCCACACGCTCGAATCGGCACAGCGCCTGGCGCCCCTGCTGGGGCAGTCGCAGTCGACGGTCTTGACGAAGCTCTCCCAGCACTCCGGCTTCGTGTACCTGGCCAGAGGTGTGCCGGCGGCCCGTGCCCAGAAGGTCTTGGCGCTCAAGATCCCCGGAGTCACAGGCACGGCAGTCATGCGTCGCGTGTATCCGCGGGGCCCGCTGGCGGGCCAGGTCCTGGGCCTCGTGAGCACGGCGCCCGGCAGCGAAGGCAAGGGCCTCGCCGGCCTGGAGTATGCGCGCGACTCGATCTTGCGCGGGCGCTCAGGTGAGCGCCATGTGGTCAGCGACGCGATCGGCCAGCCCGTCTCGATCACCGAAACCCGCCCTGTGATCCCGGGCAGCTCGTTGAAGCTCACGCTCGACGCCAACATCCAGCAGCGCACCGAAGACGTGCTCGGAGCGGTGGCCAAGGACTTCAGCCCCAAAGACGCCACTGCGATAGTCATGGACCCCCGGACCGGGGCGATCCTCGCGCTCGCGAACTGGCCGCAGGAGAACCCCAACGACCCCGCAGCGGCGCCAGCCGAAGCCCTCGAGGATCGCGCCGTCGGCTTCGATTACGAACCGGGCTCCACGTTCAAGGTGGTCACCGTCTCGGGTGCCCTCCAGCAGGGGCTCATCACCCCAGAATCTCCTTTCAACATCCCCGATCAGATCCAGGTGGCCGACCGCACCATCCACGACGACACCGAACATCCCGAAGAAACGCTCACCACCTCGCAGATCCTGGCCCGTTCGAGCAACGTCGGCGCGATCAAGATCGGTGCGCTCGAGGGCGCCGGCGACTTCAACGACTGGGTGCACCGCTTTGGCTTCGGGACGCGCACGGGCGTGGACCTCTCGGGCGAGGAAATGGGCGTCACCCTTCCCCTGAGCCACTACTCGGGCTCGTCGATGGGGAACCTCCCAATCGGGCAGGGCGAGCTGGTCACGCCGATGCAGATGGCAACCGCCTATGCGGCTGTAGCCAACGGCGGCATCCTGCGCCCGCCACACATGATCAGCGCCGTCGGGAACAAGCCGCAGCCCGAGCCGGCCGGGCACCGGGTCATCTCGAGTACCACTGCTGCCGAGGTGCGGCACATGCTCGAGGGTGTGCTGGCTCCGGGTGGTACCGCCAGCGAGGTCTCGATCCCCGGCTATCAGCTGGCGGGAAAGACGGGCACCGCGAGCAAGATCGACCCCGCGACGGGCGAATACTCCAAAAGCGCCTACGTGGCCTCGTTCATCGGCTTCGCGCCCGCCGCCGATCCCAAGCTGTTGACAGCGGTGGTCGTCGACGAACCGCAGAACGGCTCGATCTTCGGTGGAACGGTCGCCGCGCCGGCCTTCGGTCAGATCATGAGCTTCGCCTTGCCATATCTCGGCATTCCGCCCGGATAGGGGCGAGCGCCGCCGCCAATCCCCCGAAACGGCTCCGGCGGGGGCGGAAACTAGACTCAGCGACATGCCCGAGCGGGGAATCGATCCATGAGGCTCGACGTGCTGGTAGCCGCGTTGCCCGAGCCGCGGGCGGCTGGGCTCCTCGACGGGGACGCGGGGGCCGTGGAGATCACGGGGCTCGCCTATGACAGCCGCGCGGTGGAGCCGGGAGGGCTGTTCTTCTGCGTCAGCGGCTTTCGCATCGACGGCCACGAGTTCGCCGCCGCGGCGCTCGAGCGTGGGGCGGCGGCGCTGGTGGTCGAGCGGGAGCTGGACCTCGGTGTGCCGGAACTGCTCGTTGTCTCGGCGCGGGCAGCGATGGCTCCGCTGGCGGCCTGCTTCTACGGCCAGCCGGCGCGCGAGCTGCAGGTGGTCGGGGTGACGGGAACGAACGGCAAGACCACCACCGCCTACCTCACGCGCGCCCTGCTGGAGGCGGGCGGTGTGCAGTGCGGGCTTCTGGGGACGGTAAAGTCGGTCATCGGTGGCCTGGAGCGGGCGGTGCAGCGGACGACTCCCGAGGCGATCGATCTGCAGCGCGAGCTGCGGGCGATGCTCGACGGCGGCGATCGCGCGTGTGCGATCGAGGTCTCCTCGCATGCCCTGGAGCTGGGGCGCGCCGATGCCATCCCGTTCAGCGTGGCCATCTTCACGAACCTGACCCAGGACCATCTCGACTTCCACGAGACGATGGAGGACTACTTCCTCGCCAAGCGGCGCCTGTTCGTCAGCGGCGACGGCGCTCCTCCGCGGGTGAGCGTGGTCAACGTCGGCGACGAGTATGGCCGGCGGCTGGCCGCGGAGATCGAGGGTGCGCGCACGTTCGCGGTGGACGCGCCGGCGGATTTCAGCGCCAAGTACGTGCGCTGCTCGTTCGACGGCGCCCGCTTCACGCTGCACACCCCCGCGGGCGAGCGCGAGGTGATGCTGCCGATGCCGGGCCGCTTCAACGTGGCCAATGCGCTCGCTGCGCTCGCGGCCGCCGATGCGCTCGGCGTGGACCTGGCGGTGACGGTGGCGGAGCTCGAACGCGGGGTGCGTGTGCCTGGGCGCTTCGAGCCGGTGGACGCGGGACAGGACTTCGCGGTGCTCGTCGACTATGCCCACACACCGGACTCGCTCGAGAACGTGCTGAGCGCAGCGGGTGAACTGACGGGATCGGAGGATGGCGCGCCGGGACGCGTGATCTGCGTGTTCGGAGCGGGTGGGGACCGCGATCGCGGCAAGCGGGCGCTGATGGGCGAGATCGCGGCCCGTCTGGCCGACGAGGTGATCGTCACCTCTGACAACCCCCGCTCGGAGGACCCCGAGCGGATCATCGCGGAGATCATGGCCGGCGCGGACAGCGTGGAGCCCGGCACGGGTCGACGAGCCAGGCGGGTCAGCGCGCTGGTCGACCGCCGCGCCGCGATCGCCGAGGCGGTTGCGCTGGGACGCGGTGGCGACGTGCTGGTGATCGCGGGCAAGGGGCACGAGCAGGGCCAGGAGTTCGAGGACGCCCGCAAGGTCCCGTTCGACGACGCCACCGTGGCGCGTGAGGCCCTGAGTGCGCTCGGGGTTGGCGCCGGAGCGGGAGCTCGATGAGGCATTGGAGCGCTGAGCGCGTCGCCGAGGCGGCTGGGGCGCGGCTGCTCACGCCCCCTGTCGAGGGGGCGCAGGACGCATCGGCCGGGCCCACACGCGCGAGCATCGACTCGCGCGGCGTGCTCGCGGGCGATCTCTTCGTGGGGCTGCGCGGCCGGCACACCGACGGCGGTGCGCACGCGCTGCGAGCGCTCCAGGAGGGGGCGTGGGGGGTGCTCGTGACGGCGGAGCACGCCCGTCCGGCGGCGGCCGCGTCGAGCGGTGGCGTGGTGCTGGAGCACCCCGATCCGCTCGCTGGCCTGCAGGCGCTGGCGCATGCGTGGCGCGAGGAGCTGCGCTCGCGGGGGGCGAGGGTGGTGGCGATCACCGGCTCCACGGGCAAGACCTCGACCAAGGACATCCTCGCGGCGCTGCTGGCAACGCGTCTGCGCACGGCGGCGAGCCCACAGAACCTCAACACGGAGATCGGCCTGCCGCTTGCGCTGCTCGCGGCCCCGGCGGACGTGGAGGCGGTGGTGCTCGAGATGGCCATGCGTGGCAGCGGCCAGATCGCCGAGCTCACCGCGATCGCCGAGCCCGATGTGGGCGTGATCGTGAACGTTGGACCGGCCCACCTCGAGCTGCTCGGCTCACTGGAGGCGATTGCGGCGGCGAAGGCGGAGCTGATTGCGGGAATGGCGCCCGGCAGGTGCGTGGTGCTGCCGGCCGCCGAGCCGCTGCTCGAACCTCACCTGCGCTCAGACCTCGAGTCGATCACCTTTGGCGAGGGCGGCGATGTCTCGTTGCTGGAGCGTGCCCAGGACGGCCGCGTCGTGATCGCCGCCCGCGGTGAGAGGATCGAGCTGTGGCCGTCCTTCTCCCAGGCGCACAACCTGCGCAACCTGCTCGCTGCCGTGGCGGCCGCGCTGGCGCTCGGGATCGAGCCCACGGGACGCCTGGAGGTGCGCTTTTCGAGCATGCGCGGCGAGCGCTTGGAGCTCGCGGGCGGCGTTGTCGTGATCGATGACTGCTACAACGCCAACCCGATGTCCATGCGCGCGGCGATCGACGAGCTCACCGCCACGGCGCCCGCGCGGGCGCGGCGGGTGGCTGTGCTCGGCGACATGCTCGAGCTCGGCGCCGACTCGCCGACGTTGCACACCGAGATCGGCGAGTACGCAAGCGCGCGGGGTGTCGAGCTGCTGGTAGGCGTGGGGCCGCTCGCGGCCGAGATCGCCGCGGCCTTCGCGGGCGAGAGCCACACGGTCCCCGACGCGCAGGCGGCGGGCGAGCTGCTGGCAGATCTGCTGGCGCCCGGAGACACCGTGCTCGTGAAGGGCTCGCGCGGGGTCGGCCTCGAGCGGGTAGCAGAGCGCCTGGGTGCCCGCGCGGCGGAGGGGCGCTGAATGGGGGAGGTTCTCTTCGGGGGCACCGCCGCGCTGCTGATCTGCATCTTCCTCAGCCCCAAGTTCATCGAGTTCCTGCGCAAGCGCGAGTTCGGGCAGCACATCCGCGAGGACGGCCCCGAGGGCCATCACCAGAAGGCGGGGACACCGACGATGGGCGGCGTGATCATCTTCCTCGCCGTATCGGTCTCGTTCCTGATCCTGACGAACTTCGAATGGCGCTCGGTGGGCGTGTTCGGCGCGGCGATCGCGTGTGCGCTCTTGGGCTTCGCCGACGACTACACGAAGCTGGTGAAGCGCCGCTCGCTCGGCCTGCGCGCGCGCACCAAGCTCGGGATCACGATCGCGATCTCGCTGGCGCTGTGGTTCGTGGCCGAACACGAGGCGCATCTGGAACCGACGCTGTGGCTGCGCTTCGTCGACTACCACATCGATCTCGGGCCGCTGTACCCGATCCTGATCTATCTGGTCGTGGCGGGCACGACGAGCGCGGTCAACCTCACGGACGGCCTCGACGGCCTCGCGGCCGGCTGTGCGGCGATCGTGCTGCTGGCCTACATCGGGATCACGTTCATCGCCGGTGACTTCGACCTGGCGATGCTAGCCGGCTGCCTGGTGGGCGCGTGCGTGGGCTTTTTGTGGTTCAACGCCTTCCCGGCGACGATCTTCATGGGCGATACGGGCTCGCTCGGCCTCGGCGGGGCGATTGCGGGGCTGGCGGTGATGACCAAGACGGAGGTGCTGCTGATCCTGCTCGGTGGGATCTTCGTGGTGGAGGCGCTGTCGGTCGTGATCCAGGTCATCTCCTTCCAGACGACGCGCAAGCGCGTGTTCCTGATGGCCCCGATCCACCATCACTTCGAGCTGAAGGCGTGGTCTGAGACGAAGATCATCCTGCGCTTCTGGATCGTCGCCTCGATCTGCGGTGCGATCGGCTTCACCATCTATCGCCAGAGCAGGGGAATCTGAGCTCTGGCCTGGTCGTCCATGGCGGGAGGCTTCCGCGGGCCGGCGTCGAAGTGAGCATGGATGCCATCAGCGTCCGCCCGCCGGAGCAAGCCCCCGGCGTCCTCCAAGCGCACCAAGCGATCCGGTGCCGGGGCTCTGGCGTTCAGCGGGCAATCGCTCGAGCACCGCATCCTGCTGACGGCCACCATGTGCCTGCTGGCTTTCGGGGCGGTGATGGTCTACAGCGCCTCCTCGGCCACCAACCTGCTGCAGGGCCACGGCTACGGCAGCAGCTACCTGATCAAGTTCGTTCTCTACGGCGGGGTGGGGCTGGTTGTCATGCGCGTGCTCGCCAAGGATGGGGTGGCGAAAGTGCACAGCATCACGGCACCGCTGCTGGCCACCTCGTTCGTGCTGGTGGTGGCCGTGCACATCCCGCACGTGGGAGTGAGCGTGAACGGTGCCAGGCGCTGGATCGGCCCGCCACAGCTCCAGTTCCAGCCCTCCGAGCTGATGAAGATCGCACTGGTGCTCTACTGCGCCACGCTGCTAGCGCGCAGGCCCCAGCGTGTGCACCACCTGCGCGAGCTGGCCAAACCGCTTTTGATCGTGGTGGGCTCGGCCTGCCTGCTCGTGTTCACCCAGCCGGATCTCGGCACGGCGATGGTGATCGCGTTCACGATCAGCGCGATGCTGGTCGCCGCGGGGATCCCGCTGCGCAAGCTGGGGAAGATGGCCGCGGTGCTAGCGGGGTTGATCTTCGTCTATGCGCTGGTGCGGCCCTATGCGCGGGCGCGGCTCACGTCCTTCCTCGACCCGTGGGCGCACGCCTCCTCGAGTGGCTTCCAGGCTGTGCAGGGCCAGATCGCGATCGGCTCGGGCGGCCTGTTCGGGGTCGGTCCGGGGCAGTCGGTGCAGAAGATCTTCTACCTGCCCGAGGCGCCGACGGACTTCATCCTCGCGGTGATCGCGGAGGAGCTGGGGATGGTGGGCGTGTTCGCGCTGCTGTTCCTCTATGGCCTGATCGCCTATGCGGGCCTGCGTGCGGCCAAGGGGGCGCGCAGCCTCTACAGCGCCCTGATCGCCGTGGGTGTGACGTCGCTGATCGTCTCCCAGGCGATCCTCAATGCGTTTGCCGTGCTGGGTCTCGCTCCGCTGACGGGGGTGCCGCTGCCGTTCGTCTCCTATGGCTCGAGCAGCCTGATAGTGATGCTGGCAGCGATGGGCCTGCTGTTGAACGTGGCCTCGGGTGCCACGGGGCACGTGCGCGCCGTTGGCGCCCCGCGCCGGCGCTCTGCCGACGTGCGAGCGCGAGAATCGGGACGATCCGCTCGTGAGCAGAGCCCCGAAGAGAGTCGTGATAGCCGCCGGCGGGACCGCGGGGCACGTGGTGCCGGCGCTGGCAGTCGCGGAAGCGCTGCGGGCTGAGGGCGCGGAGGTCTCGTTCATCGGCGGCGCGCGCGCCGAGGCGCAGCTGGTGCCCGCGGCGGGGTTCCCGCTGCAGCAGATAGCGGTTGAAGGGATGAGCCGCTCGCATCCGCTGAAGGCGCTGCGTGCGCTCCTGCGAGCTCTGAAGGCGAGCGCGCGGGCGCGCCGGCTGTTGCGGGAGCTGGACCCGCACGCGGTGATGGGTGGCGGGGGCTATGTTGCGGGCCCGGTGGGCCTGGCGGCGATCAGCCTGCGGATACCGCTGGTGCTGAGCGAGGCGGACAGCCACCTCGGCCTCACCAACCGGCTGCTGGCGCCATTCGCGCGCAGGGTCTGCCTGGCGTTCCCGATCGCTGGGCGCACGGGTGCGCGCTACCGCCTCACGGGGCGTCCCATACCGCCTGTGGCTGTTGACCGGGGGGCGGCGCGGGCGAAGCTTGGAGTTCCCGCCGACGCCACCTGCGTGCTGGTGTTCGGCGGGTCGCTGGGTGCGCGCTCGATCAACCTGGCGGCGGTGGAGGCGTTTGCGGAGGCTCCCTTTCACGTGCTGCACATCAGCGGGCGCCGCGATCACGGCGAGCTGGCGGCGCGGGTCCTGCCGGAGGGGTATGACCTGCGCGACTACCTCGACCTCGCCGACTTCGCCGACGCGCTGGCGGCCGCGGATCTGGTGGTGGCGCGCTCGGGCGGGTCGGTGTTCGAGATCTCCGCCCACGGCCTGCCGGCGGTCCTCGTGCCATATCCGCATGCGGCGGGCGATCACCAGAGCGCGAACGCCCGCTGGATGACCGAGGCGGGGGCGGCGGTGTCGATCCCCGACGGGGAGCTGAGCGCGGCGCGCCTGGCCGGTCAGGTGGGCTCGCTGCTGGCCGACCGTGAGCGCCTGCGCGCGATGGCGGCGGCCTCGGCGCGTCTGTCGCGCCCGCAGGCGGCGCGCGAGGTGGCGCAGGAGCTGCTGGAGGCGGCGGGCGGGTGAGCGCGCCTGGGCGGCCGTGGACGGGCAGGCGCCTGCACTTCGTGGGCGTGGGCGGGGCGGGGATGAGCGGTTATGCCCGCGCGGCCCACGCGCTTGGAGCCGAGGTCAGCGGCTCCGACGGCGCCGATGGCCCGTATTTGGAGGCGTTGCGTGCCGACGGTGTGCTCGAGGCGGAGATCGGTCACCGCGCTGAGAACGTGCCGGTGGGAGAGGGTGTGGAGGTCGTGTACTCCTCGGCAGTGCCGGCGGAGAACGTGGAGCGTGTGGTGGCGCGGGAGCGGGGGATACCCGAGCGCCCCCGCGCAGAGCTGCTGGGGGAGCTGACGGCGCTGCGGCGCACGATTGCGGTGGCGGGCACGCACGGCAAGACGACGACCACGGCGATGGTCGTGCACGCCCTGCGCGGGGCAGGGGTGGAGCCGGGCTGGCTGATCGGCGGCGCGCCGGGCGCGGGACTCGCCAACGCGCAGTGGTCGGAGGGGGAGTGGCTGGTGGTCGAGGCCGACGAGTCGGACCGCTCGATGCTCAGCCTGCATGTGGAGATCGCGGTGTTGACGAACGTGGAGCTCGACCATCACGCCACCTATGGCTCGCTGGAGGAGCTGCGTGGTGCCTTCCGCCGGTTCCTCACGGGACCGGAGCAGGCGGTGGTGTGGGATCGCCCGGAGCTGCTGGAGCTGCGCGAGCAGGGGCCGCTGGTGGCCTACGACGTCCGTGATCTGGTGCTGACGCCGGGCGGCTCGCGCTTTGACTGGCGTGGGGAGGAGGTCTCGTTGGCTGTCCCCGGCGCCCACAACGCCCTGAACGCGACGGGGGCGCTCGAGGCGGTGCGCCTGGCGGGCGCCGAGGCCCGGGGGGCGATCACTGGCCTGGCCTCGTTCACGGGGGCGGGGCGTCGCTTTCAGCTGCTCGGGAGCAGCGCGCGCGGTGCGCTCGTGTATGACGACTACGCGCATCACCCCACGGAGGTGGCGGCGACGCTGGCGGGCGCACGCACACTCGAGCACAAGCGCCTGGTGGCGGTGTTCCAACCGCACCTGTATTCGCGCACGGCCTCGCTTGCACGGGCCTTTGGGGCGGCCTTGGCGAGCGCTGACGTGGTGGTGGTGCTCGACGTGTACCCGGCGCGTGAGCGCGCCGAGGATCATCCGGGCGTGAGCGGCCTGCTGATTGCAGAAGCGGCCGCGGATGCGGCAGGCGGGCGTCCCGTCTACTGGCTTCCCCGTTTCACCGACGCCGAGCCCGTGCTGGCCGCGATGCTGGCCGAGGGTGACGTGTACGTGGTGATGGGCGCGGGCAACGTCGATGGGCTGGCACGAGAGCTCGTGACCTGATGGGCTCCTCTCAGCACACCGGCGAGTCGCCCCTCCCGCAGGGGGTGCAGCGGGACTTCCCCCTCAGCCGCCTGACGACGGTCCGCACGGGCGGCACGGGCCGTTTCTTCGCGCGGGCTGGCAGCCGCGAGCGGGCGCTGGAGCTGATCGCCTGGGCCACGGCAGAGGCGCTCGAGCTGCGGGTGGTGGGATCGGGCTCGAACCTGCTCGTCTCCGACGAGGGCTTTGGCGGTCTGGTGATCAAGCTCGACGGGGAGCTGGCCACGATCTCGGTGAGCGGCCGGCGGATGCTGGCGGGTGGCGGCGCGCGGCTGCCGGCTGTAGCTGCGCGGGCGGCCGCGGCGGGCCTGTCGGGGATCGAGTTCGGGGTCAACATCCCGGGCACGCTCGGGGGGGCGGTGCGGATGAACGCCAACGCCTATGGGGGCGAGCTGGCGCGGGTGCTCGAGTGGGTGGAGATCGCGAGCAGCGAGGGGGTCGAGCGCCGCGCCCCGCAGCAGCTCGGCTTCGCCTATCGCAGCTCGAGCATCGACAGCAGCGAGATAGCGCTTGGCGCTTCGCTGCTGCTGGCCGAGGCGCCGGTGGACGAGGTCAAGGCGACGCTGGCCCAGATGCGCAGCCGCCGCCACGAGGCTCAGCCGCAGGGCATCAAGACGTTCGGATCGACGTTCAAGAACCCGGACGATCCCCGCGCCGAGGGGCGCAGCGCGGGGCTGCTGCTGGCGGCGGCGGAGTGCAACGGGCTGACGGTGGGGGGGGCGCGCTTTGCGCCCAAGCACGCCAACTTCATCGAGAACATGGGCTCGGCCACGACGGCCGATGTGCTGGCGGTGATGGCCGCGGGCCGGGCGCGCGTGCTGGAGCGCTTCGGGGTGGAGCTCGAGCCGGAGGTTCAGACGCTGGGTGACGTGAGCTTTCCCTGGCTGTAGATGGTGTCGAGGGCGACAGGGGTTGGGGCGGGGAGGTCGAAGAGGGAGGGATGGAACGCTCGCTGACCGCGCGCCTGGCCCGCCCGCTGGGGATTGCGCTGCCGCGGAGCGGCCGACGGACATCGTCGCGTTCGCGTTCAGCACCAGGACGCGCCTCGCGCGCCGGTATTGGCCTCCTCGACCGGGCACGGGACGCGGTCGCATCGCTATGGGGGCACAGGCGCACGCGGGTAGCGCTGCTGGCTGTGATTGTGGCGCTGCCGCTGCTCGGTGGTGGCTACCTGCTTCTGCGCAACTCCTCATTTGTGGCGGTGGAGCACGTGCACGTCAGCGGCGTCCATGGCGCTGAGGCGACGGCGATCGATGCGGCGCTGACAGCCGCGGCCCGCCACATGAGCACGCTGAACGTGAACGCGGGCGCGCTGGCAGCGGCGGTGGCGCAGTATCCGGTTGTCAGCCAAGTGAGGGCTGTGGCGAGCTTTCCCCACGGTCTGCGCATCGAGGTCAGCGAGGAGCTGCCCGTGGCTGCGCTGAGCGCCAACGGCCAGCGCACGGCGGTTGCCGCCAACGGGGTTGCGCTCGGTCCCGCGCTTGCCACCAGCGCGTTGCCCGCGATCAACGGGTGGGTGGTACCCGCGGTGGGCCAGCGTCTGCACAGCTCGACCCTGCTTGAAGCGCTTGCGGTCCTGGGGGCGGCGCCGCGAGCCCTGGCAAGGCGTGTGGCGCACGTGTACAACGGTCCGGAGGGGCTCACGCTGGAGATGAAGAACGGCCTGCTGGCCTACTTCGGCAACGGCGTGCGCCCGCACGCCAAGTGGCTGTCGCTGGCGCGGGTGCTAGCCGACCACAGCTCGACGGGCGCCTCGTATGTGGACGTTCGGGTGCCCGATCGCCCGGCTGCCGGCTTCCCGGCCGGCACCACTCCGCCTGACGCGTCGGCTGCGGGCGAAGCGGCTGGCTCCTCCTCGGAATCGACTGTGGGCGCGTTGGCAGAAGGGCTGACGAAGGAAACGGGCGCGAGCTCGACCGCCCCCGCCACCTCCTCGGCCTCCTCTACGGGCACGTCTGAATCGGAATCGAGCAGCGAACCGTCGAGCGAATCGGCACACACAGAATCGGCGGAAACGCAGGAAGCGGCGACGCCCGGTGGTTGAAAACACTCAACCTCAACCTGAGAGTTAGCCCACCCTGGAGGCGATTCTCAGGCGGTGGTTGAGAGTATGGCGTTCTGCAATGAACGTTGCGAGACTGCACGCCGTCGTTGACAGGGCGAAGATCCCTGCATAACGTGCACAACTCGGCGGTTCGGCGATGAGTATGCTGCGAACCCTAGATTCCTACTAAAGGCTTCGGTCAGAACCATCATGGAGAGCAGCTCAAGCTACTTGGCAGTGATCAAGGTCGTTGGGGTCGGCGGCGGCGGAACGAATGCGGTCAGCCGCATGGTCGACGCAGGGCTCCACGGTGTGGAGTTCATTGCGGCCAACACGGACGCCCAGGCGCTCGCCATGTGCGATGCGGACATCAAGCTGAACATCGGCCACGAGTCGACGAAGGGCCTCGGCGCGGGAGCAAACCCCGACGTGGGGTTGGCCTCGGCCTCGGAGTCGCGCGATGACATCAAGGAGGCGCTGAAGGGAGCTGACATGGTGTTCGTGACGGCAGGCGAGGGCGGCGGCACGGGCACGGGAGCTGCGCCGGTGATCGCGGAGATCGCCAAGAACGAGATTGGCGCGCTGACGGTTGGCGTGGTGACACGCCCATTCGACTTCGAGGGATCGCAGCGGGGCCGCCAGGCCGTCGAGGGGATCGAGCGCCTGCGCGAGGTGGTGGACACGCTGATCGTGATCCCGAACGAGAAGCTGCTCGCGGTGGTCGAGCGCCGGACTTCGATGTTGGACGCCTTCAAGGAGGCCGACGACGTCTTGCGTCAGGGCATCCAGGGGATCACGGACCTGATCACGATCCCGGGACTGATCAACCTCGACTTTGCGGACGTGCGCACGATCATGCACGACGCGGGCTCTGCCCTGATGGGGATCGGCACGGCCAGCGGCGAGAGCCGCTGCGGGGACGCGGCCAAGGCAGCCATCTCCTCACCGTTGCTGGAAGAGTCGGTGGACGGCGCCACGGGCATCCTGTTGAACATCACCGGGGGCAAGGACCTTGGCCTGTTCGAGGTCAACGACGCCGCCGAGATCATCCAGAACGCGGCCGACGCCAACGCCAACATCATCTTCGGCGCAGTGATCGACGAGTCGATGGCAGACGAGGTCCGTGTGACGGTCATTGGCACCGGCTTCGACCACCGTCCCGGCCGCGCCGTGCGTCGCGAGGGCCGCTCAGGCGCCCGTCCCGACCGTGGCCCGAGCATCTCCGAGCGCCAGCGCTCCACCCTGGAGATCTCCGACGACGACATCGACGTCCCGCCGTTTTTGCGGTAGTCATCTGGCGGGAGCCCACATGTGGGCTCCCGAGGCCGGCCGCATGCGGCCGGCCATGCGGTAGGCGCATGCGCCTACCGACGCTCCGCACAGGTGCGGAGCGAACTACTGGCCGAACGGGTTGGGCTGCGTTTCTCGCGACTGCTCTTTGGTCCTCGCCAGCTTGTTGCGGACTCGACTGAACAGGCTCGCATAGAGGAACGTGAGCACGGCGCCGCGGCCAGCGGCCATAAGTAGCCGCTCAGGTATCCCCCGAGGATGGCGCCCGCGCCCACCATTACAAGCGCATGGAGCACCCCGAAGACCGCCCCCACGGCGCGACTGTGCTGCTCCGGCTGCGGTTTGTCTGAGCCCCTCGACATCCGCGCAACAAGGCGTGCGCCCCAAGGCCCCCTGTCGTCAGAAGGCAGAGACGTAAGCATCCCAGGATCCTATCCCGTGGAACTTCGGATTTGTATCAATGTGGCCGGGGCTATTGGCCGAACGGGTTGGACGTGCTGCTCGCCGGTATTTGGTCGGCTCTCTCGCGCTTGTCCCGCTCTGGCTCGCGTGTCGTAACTGGAGGTATCGTGTCCTTTGTGCCTGAGCAGCTCGATCTCACGATCGTCTACGAGCCCGGCGAAGACGGGTGGATCATCGCATCGATTCGGAGGTTAGAGGTGTTCACAGCCAGGGTCGAACCCGCGAGGAGGCGCGTGCGAACGTGATCGACGCCCTGCGTTTGATGCTCTCACCGCTGCCGTCTCCCGATGACGATCAACGCGAGCGCGAGGCACTGCACCTGACGATCGCCGGTTGAAGCGCGCCATCGCGAGATCGACTACTGGCTGGCACGCAAGATCTGCCGCGATTTGGGGATCGATCGTCCCCGTGGGCCGCGATGACCGTGTCTAGAGGCTCCTGGCGCTAGCCTGGGCCCGAATGACGCCGACCCTGCGCCGCACCGCCCTGTACGACGCCCACGTGGCGGCGGGGGCGAAGATGGTGGACTTCGCTGGTTGGGAGATGCCAGTGCAATACGAGGGCGTGCGCCAGGAGCACATGGCCGTACGCCACAGCTCGGGCATGTTCGACGTCTCGCACATGGGCGAGATCGAGACGAGCGGTCCGCAGGCACTGGAGCTGCTGCAGCGCCTGCTCTCCAATGACATCGCCAAGATCGCCGTGGGTGGAGCCCAATACAGCGTGCTCTGCCGCGAGGACGGCGGCGTGCTGGACGACCTCTTCACCTACCGTCTCGGCGCCCAGCGCTACCTGACTGTCACCAACGCCTCCAACCACGAGCGCGACCTCGACTGGTTCCAGTCGCACGCCCATGACTTCCCCGAGGCGCAGGTGAGTGACGCGATCGACGAGTGGGCCATGCTCGCCGTGCAGGGACCGCTCGCGCGCGAGCGTGTGCAGGCCATCTCCGACTCGCCGCTGCCGGCGCGCATGACCGTCGCCACCCGGCGCCTCGCCGGCGCCGACGTGCTCGTGTGTGGCACCGGCTACACAGGCGAGGACGGCGTGGAGCTGCTGTGCGACCCGGCTCATGTCCCGGCCCTGTGGGAGGAGCTCGTGCGCCGCGGCGCCGCACCCGCTGGTCTCGGGGCGCGCGACACGCTGCGACTGGAGGTCTGCTTTCACCTCTATGGCAACGACCTCATGCTCGATCGCGGCCCGATCGAAGCGGGGCTCGGCTGGTGCTGCAAGGAGGAGACCGAGTTCATCGGCTCCGAGGCCGTCGCCGCCGTGCGAGCGGACGGTCCGAGCGAGAAGCTCGTGGCTTTCGAGATCGACGGTCCCGGCATCGCCAGGCAGGGCAACCAGATCGCAGGCGGGGGAGAGGTCACCAGCGGCACCCTCTCGCCGTCTCTGGGGACGGGCATCGGCATGGCCTACGTGCCCGCTGCCAGCGCTGGGACGGGCACTCGGCTGGAGATAGATGTTCGTGGCAAGATGCGCCCCGCTGTTGTCAAGGACAAGCCGCTCTACAGAAAGGGCTCGTGAATGGCTCAGGCCAGCTACCCCGACGAGTTGCTCTACCACCCCGAACACGACTGGGCGCGCATCGACCCCAACGACCCCGCCCTGGCCACCCTGGGGATCACCTGGTATGCGCAGGACGCGCTCGGCGAGGTCGTGTTCTTCGACCCGCCCGCCGTCGGCACCACGCTCGCCAAGGACGCCTCCTACGCCGAGGTCGAGTCCGTCAAGGCCGTCTCCGACGTCATCGCCCCGCTCTCCGGCGAGATCGTCGAGGTCAACGAGGCGCTCTCAGAGAACCCCGCCATGATCAACGAGGAGCCCTACGGCGAGGGCTGGCTGGTGAAGGTGCGCATGTCCGATCCCGCCGAGCGCGACGCGCTGATGGACGCCGCCACCTACAGGGCTTCGCTGGCTGGCTAGGCTGCTTGTAGTTGAGCCGCTACACATCAATCACACCTGAGGACCTCGCCGCGATGCTCGCGGCGATCGGCGTCGAGTCCCTGCAGGAGATATTCGACCGCCAGATCCCCGCCGGCGTACGCCTCGAGCGTGCCCTCGAGCTTCCCGACGGGCTGCCCGAGCAGGACGTCTACGAGCACCTGCGCGCGCTCGCCGCGCGCAACACCAGCGCCGAGGACGAGCTGAGCTTCCTCGGGGCGGGGATGTACGACCACTACGTCCCCGCGCTCATCGACATGCTCACCGAGCGCTCCGAGTTCCTCACCCCCTACACCCCCTACCAGCCCGAGATCTCCCAGGGCGGGCTGCAGGTCATGTTCGAGTACCAGACCGCCATCTCCGAGCTCACCGGCCTGCCCGTCTCCAACGCCTCCGCCTACGAGGGCCCATCGGCTGTGGCCGCTGCCGGCTACCTGGCAAAGCTCCACAACGGCAGGGGCAAGTTCGTCGTCAGCGCCGGTCTGCACCCGCATTCGCTCGAGACCCTGCGCACCAACGCCCACGGCTACGGGATGGACGTCGTCGAGGTTCCCCTTCGCGACGGCGTCACCGACCCCGACGCCTGGGCACAGGCGATCGACTCGGACACCAGCGCGGCGATCTTCGCCCAGCCCAACTTCTACGGCGCAGTCGAGGACGCCGCTGCGCTCAGCGCCGCCGCCAAGGGCTCCCCCAATGGGCAGGAAGCGAGCTCACAGGCGCCCGTCGTGGTCGCCCAGGTCGACCCGATCACCCTCGGCGTGCTCGAGGCGCCCGGCGAATGCGGTGTGGACGTGGCCGTCGGCGAGGGCCAGCCGCTCGGCAACCGCCTCGACTTCGGCGGGCCGTCATTCGGTCTGTTTGCCGCCCGCGAGGAGTACCTGCGCCGGATGCCCGGGCGCATCGCCGGTGAGACCCTCGACGTGGACGCCCGGCGCGGGTTCGTGCTCACGCTGCAGACCCGCGAGCAGCACATCCGCCGCGAGAAAGCCACCTCCAACATTTGCACCGCCCAGGCCCTCAACGCGCTCGCCGGGGTCGTCTACCTCACCTGGCTCGGCCGCCGCGGGATCGTCCAGCTCGGCGAGTTGCTGCTCGCCCGCACCCACTACGCCCGCGAGACCCTCAGCGCAATCGACGGCGTGGAGAAGCTCCACGAGCAGCCCGTCATCCGCGAGTTCGCCCTGCGCCTCGACGCCGACGTCCCCGCCGTGCGCCGCCGCTGCGCCGCCGAAGGCGTCAATCCCGGGGTCGATCTGCAGGCCATCACCGGGCGCGAGTCGGACCGCGGCGGCCTGCTCGTGGCAATCACCGAGAAGCGCACCCGCGCCGACATCGATCGTCTCGCCCGGGTGCTCGCACAGGCCGTGGCCGCCGAGCGCGAGGCAGCGGTGGCCACCATATGAGCCCGATCGACGAGAACCACTTGCACGCCGACCCTGGCATCGAGGCGCACGAGCCCAGCATCAACGGCAACGGGGAGGCAGCCGCTGTGATCTCCGCTCCCACCACCTCATCCGCCCCTCTGCAGCGCCAGCACGCGACCACCATCTTCCAAAAGGGCGCCCCCGGCCGGCGAGCGTTCATGTGCCCCGAGCTGGACGTGCCCGACGTCGATGCCGAGACCCTCCTCCCGGCACGCTTTCGCCGCAGCGAGGGGCCGCGCCTACCCGAGGTCTCAGAGCCAGAGATCGTGCGCCACTACGTCGGCATCTCCAAGCGCAACTTCGACCTCGACTCGGGCTTCTACCCGCTCGGCTCCTGCACCATGAAGCACAACCCCCGCCTGCACGAGCGCGCCGCCGCGCTGCCCGGGCACGCCCGCCTGCACCCCCTGCAGGACCCCGAGCGTGCCCAGGGTGCGCTCGAGCTGATGTGGAGCCTGCAGGGCGCGCTCGCCGAGGTCTCAGGTCTGCCGCACGTCTCGCTGCAGCCGTCGGCCGGCTCGCACGGTGAGCTCGCAGGCGTGCTGCTTTCGCGGGCCTACCACGAGGACAGGGGGGAGAGCCGCCACAAGGTGCTCACGCCCGACACCGCCCACGGCACCAACCCGGCCACAGTGACCATGGCCGGCCTGGAGGTCGTCAAGGTCGCCACCAACGCCGACGGCGGCGTCGACGTCGAGGATCTGCGCGCCAAGGCCGACAGCGATGTGGCCTGTCTGATGCTCACCAACCCCAACACCCTCGGCCTGTTCGACCCCAACATCGCCGAGATCGCCGAGATCGTGCATGCGGTCGGCGCCACGCTCTACTACGACGGCGCCAACCTCAACGCCGTCATGGGCCTATCCCGTCCGGGCGACATGGGCTTCGACATCGTGCACTTCAACCTGCACAAGTCCTTCACCCAGCCCCACGGCGGCGGCGGCCCCGGCTCGGGCCCCATCGCCGTCTCCGATCGAATCGCCCCCTACCTGCCCGTTCCCGTCGTCACACGCGGCGAGGACGGCAGCTTCGACCTCGACTACGACCGGGTCAAGACGATCGGGCGCCTGCGCGGCTTCCAGGGCAACTACGGCTGCTTCGTGCGCTCCTACGCCTACATCTGCTCGCTCGGCGGGGACGGGCTCAAGGACGCCTCAGAAACGGCCGTCCTGAACGCCAACTACCTGCTCGCCCGCCTGCGCGAGAAAGACGTGGCCGAGTATCTGCCCCTTGCCTACGGCGAGCTGTGCATGCACGAGTTCGTCCTCTCCGGGGGGCCGATGAAGCAGGCGCTCCAGATCAAGACCCTCGACCTGGCCAAGCGTCTGCTCGACTACGGCTTCCATCCACCCACCGTCTACTTCCCCCTGCTCGTCGAGGAGGCCCTGATGGTCGAGCCCACCGAGACCGAGACCAAGGAGACGCTCGACGCTTTCGCCGAGGCAATCGCCGCCATCCTCCAAGAGGCAGCCCACGACCCCGAGATCGCCCGCGGCGCCCCCTACAGCACTCCCGTCCGCCGCCTCGACGAGGTCGCCGCGGCCAAGCGCCCCGTCATCCGCCAGGCTCTCTAGCCGTGCGAATCTTCTCGGGGATCCAGCCCACAGGCCGCAAGCACCTCGGCAACTACATCGGCGCGATCGCTCAGTTCGTCACCAGCCAGGAGCGCGGCGAGGGGATCTTCTGCATCGTCGACCTGCACGCCATAACCGTCGCCTACGACCCCGCCGAGCTGCGCGAGCGTCTGTATGACACCACCGCCATCCTGCTCGCCGCCGGGCTCGACCCCGGACGCTGCATCCTCTTCCGCCAGTCGGACGTGCCCGAGCACACCGAGCTGACATGGCTCTTGAGCGGCCTCACCGAGCTCGGGCGTCTGCAGCGGATGCACCAGTTCCGCGACAAGTCCCTGGCCCAGCGCGAGCTGGTCTCGGCCGGGCTGCTGTTCTACCCAGTGCTGCAGGCCGCCGACGTGCTCGCCTACCGCGCCGAGGAGGTGCCCGTGGGCGAGGACCAGCGCGAGCACCTCGAGCTGATGCGCGACGTGGCCCGCCGCTTCAACGCCCGTTTCGGCGACGGCGATGAGGTGCTGGTGGTGCCCGAGCACCGCATCCCCGAGGTCGGCGCGCGGATCATGGACCTACAGGAGCCCACGCGCAAGATGTCCACCACCAGCGGTAGCGAGCAGGGCACCGTGTACGTGCTCGACGAGCCCAAGGCGATCGAGAAGAAGCTCAAGAGCGCCGTCACCGACTCAGGCAGCGAGGTGCGTCGTGACCCCGAGAAGCCCGGCGTCTCGAACCTGATCGAAATCCTCGCCGCCGTACGGGGTGCGCAGCCCGAGGCTGTCGAAGCCGAGCTCGCCGACGCCCGCTATGGCGAGCTGAAGGGCGCAGTGGCCGCAGCTGTCGTCGACTACCTCGCGCCCGTACGCGAGCGCTACGAGGAGCTGCGCGCCGATGAGGCCCAGATCGAGGCCGTCCTCGCGGACGGGCGCGATCGCGCCCGCGCCATCGCCGGGGAAACGCTCGCCGACGTTCGCGAGCGGATGGGCGTGGGCGCTCCCCGCTCGTGACGCCGCCGAGCCCGTCGGGGGCGCCCGCTACGGTGCCCGCATGGGCAGGAGGGAGCTGAGCACATGAGCGTGGCCGCGTTGGAGCTCGACCTCGACGTGTTCAGCGGTCCCTTCGACCTGCTGCTCACGCTCGTGCTGCGCGAAGAGGTCGACCTGCTCGAGCTGCAGCTCGCCGAAGTGGTGCTCGCCTACCTCGACCACCTCGAGCAGCGCGGCGAGCTGGACCTGGAGACGGCCACCGAGTTCATCGTCCTGATCGCAGCCCTGCTCGAGCTCAAGTCGCGGCTGATGCTCACCGGCGAGGAGGAGCAGCTGCTCGACATCGAGCCCGAACAGGCCGCCGAGGAGCTGCTCGCGAGGATGCTCGACGCGCGCCGCTACCGCGCCGCGGCCACCCATCTGCAGGAGCTGCTGGAGGGGGAGGCCGGTGTGCGCTTCCGCTCCGCGCCGCTGCCCGCGAGCCTCAGGCGCACCGTCGTTCCCGCCCCCGACGGCTCCCAGGACCCCGCCGTCCTTGGCGCGGCCATCGGGCGCATGCTCACGCTGCCGCCCACGATCAACCTGCGCCACATCGCGATTCCACGGATCACCGTGGCCGAGCGCCTCGAGCACCTGCGCGGCCTGCTGCGCCGGGGCACGTTCAACTTCGACGAGGCCGTCCGCGGCGCCGACCGGATGACGGTCGCCGTGACCCTGTTCGCGCTGCTCGAGCTCTACAAACGGGGCGAGGCGCGGTGGGAGCAGCAGGAGTGCTTCGGCGAGATCGCCGTCAGCGGCGCCGCCGAGCGCCCGCCCGCCTCAGCGCCACTGGCGCTCGCGCACGAGGCTTGAGAGAATCGCAGGCGTGAGCGACCCCACTGACGTTGCGCCCAGCGCTCAGAGCGCCGGCGAGGATGGCGAGGAGGAGCTTCCGAGCCTCGTGCGGACGGTCGAGGCGCTGCTGTTCCTCTCCAGCGAGCCGCTGAGCGCCGCCGAGCTGGCCGACGCCACGCAGGCGGGCGAAGGTGCGATCACAGCAGCCCTCGCCGTGCTCGGCGAGGAGTATGCGCCCGGGCGCCGCGGCCTGCGCCTGCGCGAGCTCGGCGGAGGCTTCACGCTCGCCTCCGACCCCTCCACCGAGGAGGCCGCCAGGCGCCTGTTCAGCCGTCCGCGGACCTCCACCCTCACGCCCGCCCAGGCCGAGACACTCGCAATCGTCGCCTACCTGCAGCCGGTCTCGCGCCCTGAGATCACCCGCATCCGCGGCGTGAGCGCGGACTCCGCCAGCGCCACCCTGCTCGAGCGCGGCCTGATCGAGGAGGCCGGCAGCTCCCAGTGGGGAGCCGTCCTCTACCGCACCACCAGCGCCTTTCTCAAGCTGTTCGGCTTGCGCAGTCTGGAGGAGCTCCCCGACATCGCCCGCTGGGACCCCACGCCCGAGGAGCAGGCCGAGCTGCGTGACCGGCTGCTGCGAGCCGGCGAGGCGCGCGGCGGCGGCGGACCAGGCGAGAGCAACTAGGCAGCGGAGCGCGCCGCCAGCTGCCCGCAGGCAGCCGCGATGTCCCGACCACGGGTCAGGCGGACCGTCACAGGCACCCCCTGAGACTCCAGCGCCGAGCGGAACGCCGCGATCGACTCCCTGCTCGAGCCCTCGAAGCGGGCCGGCCCGTCGATACTGCCGTCGGCGTCGCTGGGGTTGTACGGAATCAGGTTGACCTTGAAGATCGACTGCGACGCGCCCGCGCCGCGCGCCCCCGGCGCGAGCGCGCGCGCCAGCTGCAGGGCCTGCTCGTAGCGGTCGTTGACGCCCGCCAGCATCACGTACTCGACGAACACACGCCTGCGCTTGCGTGCGTAGAAGACGCGGCAGGCCGCGAGCACGTCCGCCAGGGGATAGCGCTCGTTGACCGGCATCAGCTCCGAGCGCAGCGATTCATCGGCCGCGTGCAGCGACAGCGCCAGGCGCAGCGGCATCTCGCTGTCGGTGAGCTTTTCGATGCCGGGGATCCAGCCCACCGTCGAGATCGTGGTGCGCCTGTGCGTGATGCCCAGGTCGGGGAGGCGCTCGCAGGCTCCAAGCACCGCATCGAGGTTCAGCATCGGCTCGCCCATGCCCATGAACACACAATGGTCGATCGCTTCGATGCGGCGGAAGTGCAGGGCCTGGTCGAGGATCTCCGAGGCTGTGAGGTTGCGGGCGAAGCGCATTGCACCGGTGGCGCAGAAGCTGCACGTCAGCGGACAGCCCGACTGCGAGGAGACACAGATCGAGCGGCGCCCGTCGCGAAAGCGCATCAGCACGGCCTCCACCGCCCGACCGTCCCCGGTGGCGAACAGCGCCTTGAGCGTCCCATCGCTCGAGTGCGCCTCCTCGGAGAGGGCCAGGCTCGAGAACGGCAGCTGCCGCTCGAGCTCTGCACGCAGCGCAGCCGGCACGTCCGTCATCTCGTCATACCCCCGCACGCCGCGCGCCGCCCACGCCCACACCTGGCGGGCGCGAAAGCGGGGCTCGCCGCGGTCGGCGAGGATCTGCTCGAGCTTTGCGTTGTCCATTGGTATCCCGGTGGCCGCTGTGCGGCCGGGCTCCTATGGTTGCAGCAGATGCCTCTCCTCCCCGACACGCCCCCATGCGGCTAGCCAAGTTCCTCGCTCACGCAGGCGTTGCCTCACGGCGCTCCGCCGAGACCCTGATCGCCGCCGGGCGCGTGAGCGTGGCGGGGGAGGTGGTGAGCGATCCCGCCCGCGACGTCGACGAGGACAGCGAGGTGGCGCTCGACGGACGAGCGATCGCCGGTCCTGAGCCGCGTGTCCTCTACGCGCTCAACAAGCCCCCCGGCGTGATCTCCAGCGCCCGCGACACCCACGGCCGCCCAACCGTGGTCGAGCTCGTACCTGCCGAGGGCCTGCGGCTGTATCCCGTGGGTCGCCTCGACGTCGACACCAGCGGATTGATCCTGCTCACCAACGACGGCGAGCTGGCAAATCGCCTCACGCACCCGCGCTTCCAGGTCCCCAAGACCTACCGCGCCAAGCTGCGCGGCGGGCCCGTCGGCGCCCCGGCGCTCGAGGCGCTGCGCGCGGGCGTGCAGCTGGAGGACGGTCCCACGGCTCCCGCGCAGGTTCGCCGTCTGGGTGCGAGCGAGATCGAGCTGACCATCCGCGAGGGGCGCAACCGTCAGGTGCGGCGCATGTGCCAAGCCGTGGGGCACCCCGTCCTCGAGCTGCAACGGACCCGCTTCGGGCCGCTTTCGCTCGCCGGCCTCGCGCTCGGCGAGCACCGCCGGCTCGAGCAGAGCGACCTCGACCGTCTGCGTGCGCTCTCGCTCTGACAGAATCGCCGCAATGCGACTGTTCGCCCTGCGGGGCGCCATCAGCGTCGAGCGCAACGATGCGCAGGACATCCTCGACGCCACCAGCGAGCTGATGCGTCAGATCATGTCCCGCAACGAGCTGGCTCCCGAGCGCGTCGTCAGCTGCATCTTCACCGCCACCAAGGATCTCAACGCTGAGTTCCCCGCTGTGGCCGCCCGCGCGCTCGGCTTCGACCGCGTGCCGCTCCTGTGCGCCCAGGAGATCCCCGTGCCGCGCTCCATGTCGCGGGTGATCCGCGTGCTGATCCACTACCACGCCGATGACGACCACGAGCCCTTTCACGTCTATCTCGGCGAGGCCAGTGGCCTGCGAGCCGACCTGAGCTCCGCCCAGTAGCACTGCCGAGTCGGCCCGTGCTCGCGGCTGCGGGCGTGGGCCGTCACAATGTGGGGGTGGCTATCGAGTTCTCACAGCGCATCAGGCGGATCCCCACCTACCCGGCGGCCGGCGGCTATGCACAGCAGGAGCCGCTCGTGCGGCTCGCCAGCAACGAGTCGCCCTTCGAGCCGCTGCCCGCCGTGCGCGAGGCGATCGACCGTGGACTGTCCAGCCTCAACCGCTACCCGGACCCGACCAACATGCTGCTGCGCAGGCGCCTGAGCGACCGCTACGGGGTGCCGAGCGAGCGGATCGCCATCGGCAACGGCTCCTGCGACATCCTGCTCGCCGCCGGCGAGGCTCTGCTCGAGCCCGGCGCTGAGCTCGTCTACGCCTGGCCCTCCTTCTCCGTCTACCCGCACCTGGCCGCGGCCTCGGGAGCACGAGCCGTGACCGTCGCACTCGACGCCGAGGAGCGCCATGACCTCCAGGCGATGGCGCGCGAGGTGACCGTGGCCACGCGACTGGTGCTCGTGTGCAACCCCAACAACCCCACCAGCACCGCCGTGCCCCTCGCCGACATCGCCGCCTTCCTCGAACAGGTGCCGGCGCACGTGTGCGTGATCCTCGACGAGGCCTACTGCGAGTTCAACCTGCTCGATGACCCCGACGCCTCGATCGAGCTGCTCGACGCGCACCCCAACCTCGTGCTCCTGCGCACCTTCTCCAAGGTGCACGGCCTGTGCGGATTGCGTGTCGGCTTTGCGCTTTGCGGCTCCTCCGAGCTGCCCCGTGCGCTCGACCAGGTGCGCCAGCCGTTCTTCTGCAACGCCCTCGCCCAGGCGGCCGCCGTCGAGGCGCTCGCCCACCAGGACACCGTCGAAGAACGCGTCGCGCGCACGGTTGCCGAGCGGATCTCCGTGCACGAGCGCCTCAGCGCCCTCGGCCTCCGGGTCGCCGAGTCGCAGGCCAACTTCTGCTGGGTCGAGCTGGGCGAGGACAGAGACGAGGCGGAGATCCTGCGCGGCCTGGAGGAGCGGAGTGTGCTCGTGCGCGCCGGCAGCGCTCTCGGCAGCCAGACCCCCGCGCTGCGCGTGACCTACGGGCTGCCCGAGGAGAACAGGCGCTTCCTCGATGCGCTCGCCGAGGTCCTCGCGCCCACGCCCGCCCGCTGAGGCTCGCCGGCTGCCTGTCTCTCATTGCTTTACCGCAGCGCGCGTGTCTGCTACAAAGGTTGGCGGATGACCCTGAACCGCCCGGCAACCGCATCGACCCGCAGCCTTCGCGCGTATGCCGACTGGTCATCCCGCTACGCCTGGCGATTTAGCTAGGCGCTTCGGCCCCGGCCCGTCGCGAGCGGGCGCAGGCGGCCGCACCGGGCTCCCCTCAGCGGGAGTCGAGCGCCGCCCTTCGGGTGCGTCCAGCGCCCTCCTCGCCACAGGATGAGCAGGAGCTTCACCTCCGGCCCGCCCAGCACCTCTAACATGCCCAGGCGTCACTGAAAGGACAATCCGATGATGATCGTGATGAGAGAGTCCGCCACCGATGAGGAGATCGGGGCGGTAATAGAGAAGATCCAGCAGGCCGGTGCGCTGGCGCACCCCATCAAGGGCGCCCGCCTGACCGTGATCGGCGCGATCGGCGATGTCGAGCAGGACGTCAACATCGAAAGCCTCGGACTCGAGGGTCAGCCGGGCGTGGACCGCCTTGTGCCGATCCTCAAGCCCTACAAGCTCGCCTCTACTCAGATCCGCCACGGCGAGCGCACCGTCCTCGAGATCGAGGGTCGCAAGATCGGGGGCGATCACTTCGCGCTCATCGCCGGACCGTGCACGGTCGAATCGCGCGAGCAGACGCTGCACACCGCGCGTGTCGTGCGCGATGCCGGGGTGACGCTGCTGCGCGGCGGCGCCTACAAGCCCCGCACCTCCCCCTACGCCTTCCAGGGCCTCGGAGGGGAGGGGCTGAAGCTGCTCGCCGAGGCCAAGGCCGAGACCGGGCTGCCCGTCGTCACCGAGCTGATGGACCTACGCGACCTCGATGACGTGCTCGAGGTCGCCGACGTGATCCAAATCGGCGCACGCAACATGCAGAACTACCCCCTGCTCAGCGAGATCGGGCGCTCCGGGCGTCCGGCCCTGCTCAAGCGCGGCCTCTCGGCAACGCTCGACGAGCTGCTGATGGCGGCCGAGTACATCCTCAAGGAGGGCAACCCCAACGTCATGCTCTGCGAGCGTGGCATCCGCACGTTCGAGACCGACCACCGCCGCACCACGCTCGACATCATGGCCGTGCCGATCCTCAAGGAGCTGACGCACCTGCCCGTGATCGTCGACCCGAGCCACGCCGCCGGCCGGCGCGATCTGGTTCTGCCGCTCTCACTCGCCGCTGCGGCTGCCGGTGCCGATGGGATCATCGTCGAGGTGCACCCCAACCCCGACGAGGCCGTGTGCGATGGACCACAGGCGCTCCTCGCCGACACGTTCGCCGAGTTCGCCGCCACTGTGCAGCGCACCGCCGAGGTGGCAGGGAAGGCCCTGAGCGCAGTCTGATGGATCGTGCCAGCAGGCGGGCTCGTTGAAGGTCGCGATCCTCGGCGTGGGGCTGATCGGCGGTTCGATCGGCCTCGCGGCGCGGAGCCGGCTCGACGCGGATGTGTGCGGGTATGACCCCGACGAGAGCGTGCGCGCCAAGGCGCTGGAGCTCGGGGCGATCGACACCTCGACCGCTGACGTAGCCGCAGCGGTGGCAGACGCAGATGTCGTGTTCGCGTGCGCGCCCGTGGGCGCCCTCGCCGACACCGTGCACCAGGCGCTCGCCTGCGCGGGACCCGACTGCGTCGTCAGCGACGTCGGCTCGACCAAGCAGCCGCTGATCGAGGCCGCGGCCGATGAGCGCTTCGTGGGCGGGCACCCGTTGGCGGGGGCCGAGACCGCCGGCGTCGAGCACGCCCGCACCGAGCTGTTCGACGGGGCCACCTGGTATCTGACGCCCGGGCAGGGAACATCCGGCGTGCTCTACGAGCGCCTGCACCGCCTGCTCGTCGCCTTCGGGGCGCGTCCCACCGCGATCGACCCCGAGACCCACGACCGCCTGATGGCTTGCGTCTCGCACCTGCCGCACGTGCTCGCCAACGTCCTTGTCAACCAGGCCGCCGGCCTGCTGGGGGATGGCGAGTCACGGCGCCTGCCCGCGGTCGGTCCAAGCTTCCGCGACGCTACACGCGTGGCCGGCGCCAACAGCGCCATCTGGACAGACATCTACATCTCCAACCGCGCCGCCCTGATCGATCGCATCGACGCGCTGCAGGCCGGCCTGGCGGACGTGCGCGGCTGGTTGGCGGACGGCGATGCGCCCGCGATCACAGCCTGGAACGAGCGGGCCCGCGCCGACCGTGCGGAGCTGCTCGGCGCCGGGCTCGCCGGCGGCCGTGGCGGCGAGTCGATCCACGAGCTGCGTGCCTCGGTGCCCAACCGGCCCGGAGTGGTCGCCGAGATCGCACTGGCGCTGGGGCACGCGGGTGTGAACATCCTCGACATGGCCCTCTCGCCCTCCGAGGATCAGAGCCAGGGCTCGGTGACCTTTTGGATCAGCGGCGAGGAGGCCTCACAGCGCGCCCGTGAGCTGATAGCCGACCTCGGCTTCCCCGTCGTGCAAGCATGATGCCCAGCCGATGAACATGCGCTTCGAGCCCGCCCGCGGACTCTCCGGTGAGGTGAGAGCGCCGGCCGACAAGTCGATCTCCCACCGCGCTGCGCTGCTCGGTGCGATGGCCAGCGAACCGGTTCGGATCGAGCGGTATCTGCACGCCGCCGACACCGACTCGACCCTCCGGGCGGTCCAGGCCCTGGGGGCGCTCGTGGAGACGGGCGGCGATGAGGTCGTCGTGCGCGGCACCGGCCTGCGTGAGGCGCGCGAGCCAGATGGGCCGATCGACGTCGGCAACGCCGGGACGCTCCTGCGGCTGCTGCCCGGCTGGCTGGCCTCGCAGGATGGACGCTCCTTCACGCTCGACGGCGACGAGTCGATTCGTCGCCGCCCCGTCGACCGGATCGCCGCGCCGCTGGCCCAGATGGGGGCCGAGCTGGACGCTCGCGAGGGACGCTTCGCCCCGTTCGTGGTCCACGGCGGGCACCTCCGCGCCATCTCCTACGAGCTCGATGTGGCAAGCGCCCAGGTCAAGTCCTGCATCCTGCTCGCCGCCCTGGCCGCCGACGGCGCGACGACCGTGGGCGAGCCCGCTCGTAGCCGCGATCACACCGAGCGCATGCTCCTGCGCGCGGGGGTGGCGATCCACCGCAACGGGCGCCACGTCACCGTCGTCAATGCCGATGAGCTGCTGCTCGAGCCGCTGCGCATCCCCGGCGATCCCAGCTCGGCCGCCTTCCTGATCGCCGCCGGTGTGCTCGTGCCGCATTCGCGCCTGTTGATCGGCGACGTCGGCGTCAACTGGACCCGCACCGGCTTTCTGCGCATCCTGCGCCGGATGCAGGGGATCGTGCTCGGCGACCTCGAGGACGAGAGCGGCGAGCTGGTCGCCGACGAGCCCGTGAGCGACCTCGACGTGGCCCACGGAGCGCTCGAGGGCACGGTGGTCGAGCCCGAGGAGGTGCCGATGGCGATCGACGAGCTGCCGCTGGTGGCGCTGCTCGGCTGCTTCGCCGAGGGCGAGACGATCGTGCGCGGGGCCCAGGAGCTGCGTGTCAAGGAGATCGACAGGATCGCCGGCGTCGTCGAGGGTCTGGGTGGCCTCGGTGCCGACATCGAGGCGACCGACGACGGCTTCGTCGTGCGCGGGAGCGGTGGCCTGCGCGGCGGCACGATCGACGCCCGCGGCGATCACCGCATGGCGATGGTCGGCGCGGTCGCAGGCCTGGCATCGCGCGAGGGCGTGGAGGTCGTGGGAATGGACGCCGCCGCCGTCTCCTATCCCGGCTTCGTCGATGACCTGGCGGCGCTTTGCTCATAGCCATCGACGGTCCCGCCGGTGCGGGCAAGTCGACCGTCGCCCGTGAGCTGGCGCGTGAGCTGGGGTTCACCTACCTCGACAGCGGGGCGATGTATCGCAGCGTTGCCCTGCTTGCGCTCGAGCATCCGGGGAGCGAGCCGGCCCAGCTGGCTGCGGCGGCGGCGATCGTGTTCGCAGGGGGGGAGTCAGGCTCGCTGGTGCTGCTCGACGGGCGTGACGTCACAGCGCTGATCCGCACACCAGAGGTCTCCGAGGAGGCCTCCAGAGTGGCCGCCGATCCAGGGGTGCGTGAGGCGCTCGTTGCCAAGCAGCGCGAGCTCATCGCTGATGGCGAGTGGGTGGCCGAGGGTCGAGACATCGGCACGGTGGTCGCGCCCGAGGCCGAGCTGAAGGTGTTCCTGACGGCCGATCCGGCTGAGCGTGCGCGCAGGCGCGCGGTCGAGCTGGGGGCGGACGTGGAGACCGTGCAGGCCGAGCAGACGATGCGCGACCAGCGCGACACGATGCGGGAGCACAGCCCGCTCCAGCCGGCGCCCGACGCGGTGCTGCTCGACACGACGGGGCTGAGCATCGGTGAGGTGGTGGGGCGGATCGTGGCGTTGGTGCCCGGGCCCTGATTCGAGGAGCACCCAGACACGAGTTATACTCGCTGGTATGACTTACAAGGTTGGGCCCAAGGGACAGGTCGTCCTACCAAAGCACGTACGGGACCGGCTCGGGATCGAGCCCGGCGATGAGGTCACCGTCGAAGACTACGACGACGAGGTGAGGATTCGCCGAGTCGAGCAGCAGGTCGCTTTGCGTGGGCTGTTGAGCGACCCCACCGACGACGTTCCGCTGACGAGGCGGCTCGAGCTCGACCATCGTTGGGAGATCGCTCACGACGACATGCGCCAGGCCGAATGGGACATGACGCCCCAAGCCAAGAGCGATCGCTCATCCCCGCGGGCGTCCCGTTGACGGCGCGAGCGACGGTCGTCCTCGATGCGTGGGCTGTGCTTGCGATGCTCAACGACGAGCCTGCCGCAGAGCGTGTCGAGCAAGCGGTCACCGAGAACAAGGGCGTCATCTCGTGGATCAACCTTGGCGAGGTGCTCTATCGAGCGATCCGAAGTCGTGGCGAGCGCAGGGCGATGGAGGCCATGAGGGCGGTTGGTCGCCGCCTGCGGGTCGAGGACATCGACGAGGGGCTGGTGATCGACGCTGCTCGTCTCAAGGCAGCTCATCGCCTCTCATACGCGGACGCCTTCTGCGTCTCCACAGCTCAGCGCCACCAGGCCCCGCTCTATACCGGCGATCCCGAGATCCTCGCGTTGACGGACATGATCGAGCTCGTTGACCTACGCCCGGCGCCGGCCCCATGAAGGTCGCCATCGTCGGCTATCCAAACGTGGGCAAGTCCTCGCTGATCAACCGCCTCACGGGCACTCGTGAGGCGGTGGTGCACGAGCAGCCCGGTGTGACACGCGATCGCAAGGAGCTCGACTGCGAGTGGAACGGGCGCCAGTTCACGCTGATCGACACCGGCGGCGTGGACTTCGAGGACGAGGATCCGCTCGCGGGCTCGATCCGCGACCAGGCACGCGCGGGGCTGGCCGACGCCGAGGTGGCCGTGCTGGTCGTCGATGCGCGGGCAGGCGTACGTCCGGGCGATGAGGAGATGGCCGACCTGCTGCGCCGCTCGCCGCTGCCGACGATCGTCGCGGCCAACAAGTGCGACGGCGTCAACGAGTTGCCGCTCGCCGCCGAGTTCCATCGTCTCGGGCTGGGCGAGCCCCTGGCCGTATCCGCCGCACAGGGGCTCGGCACGGGCGATCTGCTCGATCGCATCGTGGAGCTCCTGCCCGAGGGCGAGAACGAGCCGGAGGAGGGCACCGTCCGGCTTGCCGTCATCGGTCGGCCCAACGTGGGCAAGTCCTCGCTCGTCAACCGTTTTCTCGGCGAGGATCGCGTGATCGTCTCAGACGTCGCCGGCACGACCCGCGACGCGATCGACATGCCCCTGCTCGTCGGCGAGCGCAAGCTGATCCTGGTGGACACAGCTGGGATGCGCAGGCAGTCGAAGGTAGCCGACTCGATCGAGTACTACACCGCCTTGCGCTCTCAGCGCGCCGCCGAGCGCGCCGATGTGGCGCTCGTGGTCTGCGATGCCGCCGACGGTGTCACCGCCCAGGACCTGCGCATCGCCGAGCTCGCGATGAAGGCCGGCTGCGCCACGGCGATCGTGTTGAACAAGTGGGACACCCAGGAGCACCCCGACAGCGACACCGGTGCGCGCCTGGATCTCGACTACGAGCGCGGGCGGGTCGCTGAGAAGCTGCGCCTGCGCCCTCGCGTGCTCACCGTCAGCGCCAAGACCGGTCGTCATGTCGCGCGGCTGCTCACCGAAGCGATCGCTCTGGGCGACCGCATGGCTGCCCGCATCCCCACGCCGGAGCTCAACCGCTTCCTGTCGGAGACCGTCCAGGCGCGCCAACCACCGGTCGGCTCGCGTCGGGGCGCAAGCGGCCACCGGCTGAAGCTGATCTACATGGCCCAGATCGGCGAGCGCCCACCCCGCTTCGCGATCCAGATCAACTCCCGCGCACGTGTGACCCGCGACTACGCATACTTCGTCGAGAACAGGCTGCGTGCTCGCTACGCTCTCGACGGCATTCCCCTGATCATCGACTTCGTCGAGCGTGGCCAGCGCGGAGCGCGTGGCCGCGCCCGTGCTGCATAGACTTCTGCGACTTCGTGCCAACCCTGCCCGCGGTGACCGCCGCCGGTACCTTCCCCCTGGAGCTGATCCCGCCCGTCATGACTGAGCTAAACGAGAACGAGTACCTGTTCACCTCCGAGTCGGTCACGGAGGGGCACCCCGACAAGATCGCAGACCAGATCTCCGACGGGGTGCTAGACGCCGTCCTCGCCGACGAACCATATGGTCGCGTGGCCTGCGAGACGCTCGTCAACACGGGCCTCGTCGTCGTCTCGGGCGAGATCTCCACCGAAACCTACGTCGACATCCAGGAGATCGCTCGCGAGACGATCCGCAAGATCGGCTACACCGACGCCGACCTCGGCTTCTCGGCCGACTCCTGCGCTGTGCTCAACGCGATCGACAAGCAGTCGCCTGACATCGCCCAAGGGGTCGACAAGGCCTATGAGGCGCGCACGGACGCGAGCGACGAAGACGAGCTCGACGTAGCCGGCGCGGGCGACCAGGGAATGATGTTCGGCTACGCCACCAACGAGACCGACACGCTGATGCCGCTGCCGATCTCGCTCGCCCATCGTCTGGCCGAGCGCCTGGCGGCGGTACGCAAGGCAGGCACCCTGAACTACCTGCGTCCGGACGGCAAGACCCAGGTCAGCGTGCGCTATCTCGACGGCAAGCCCGTCGAGATCGAAAAGCTCCTGATCTCCACCCAGCACGCAGAGGGGGCGGAGGCGCTGATCCCGGACGATCTCTGGGAGCACGTGGTCGAGCCGATCCTGCCGAACGACCTCTACGACGCCGAGAAGCTGCGTCGAAACTTCCTCGTCAACCCCACCGGTCGCTTCGTGATCGGCGGCCCCGTCGGGGACGCCGGGCTGACGGGACGCAAGATCATCGTCGACACCTACGGCGGCATGGCCCGTCATGGCGGTGGGGCCTTCTCGGGCAAGGATCCCTCCAAGGTCGACCGCTCCGCCGCCTACGCGGCTCGCTGGGTGGCCAAGAACATCGTCTCCGCCGGGCTGGCCGAACGCGCCGAAGTCCAGGTCGCCTATGCGATCGGCGTGGCGCACCCGGTGTCTGTGATGGTCGAGACGTTCGGCACCGAGCAGGAGGGTCGCACGCGCGCCCAGATCGCCAAGGCCGTCGATCAGGTCTTCGACCTGCGCCCCGGGGCCTTCAGGGAGGAGCTCGACCTGCACCGGCCGATCTACCAGAAGACCGCGGCTTACGGGCATTTCGGGCGCAACGACCACGACTTCACGTGGGAGCGGACCGACAAGGCAGCTGCCCTGCGCGACGCCGCCGGCCTCTGAGCCCAGGGCCATAGAGACGGCCGAACGGCCGCCTGTCGGTCGTCTAGGCTCAGGACGGTGTCGAGCACCGTCCAGATCGAGCGCCCGGCGGCCGCAGGGGCGCCCGTGACGGGTATCGCCAGGGTGCAGCCGATGACGACGGCGCGCGCCCTGCGCGGCCCGTTCGACTACCGCCTCCCGGAGGTGCTGCGAGACGGCGTGGGCGTGGGCTCGATGCTCGTCGTTCCCTTCGGTCGCCGCCAGATCCTCGGTGTGGTGGTGGGGCTCGCGGACTCGAGCGAGGTTGCCGAGGCGAAGCTCTTGGAGCCGGTACGCGTGCTGGAGCTCGGGGTGCCGGCGGACCTGGTGGCGCTCGCCGGGTGGATCGCAGCGGAGTACTGCTCCACGCTTGCGCGGGCGCTCGGCCTCGTGCTGCCTCCGGGGGCCACACGAAGGTTGAGCGGTCGCAAGCGCCGCGCGGTGGCGCGCCCGAACCATCTCGCCGTCGGTAGCCGCAGCCCGAGCGCTCCCGAGCTGACCCACGAGCAGGCAGCGGTGCTGGCCCCGCTCACCGCCGCCCTCGACGCCCGCCGTGGTGAGCAGCGGCTGCTGCACGGTGTGACCGGCTCGGGCAAGACCGAGGTCTACCTGCGCGCCAGCGCCGCCGCCCTGGAGCGCGACCGGGGGGCGATAGTGCTCGTGCCCGAGATCGCCCTGACGCCCCAGATCGTGGGGCGCTTCATCGAACGGTTCGGCGAGACGGTGGCCGTGCTGCACTCGCGCCTGACCCCCGGGCAGCGCTACGCCGAGTGGCGCCGCCTGCGCGAGGGCGAGGCCCGGGTATGCGTTGGCCCCCGCTCTGCGGTCTTCGCGCCGATCGACGATCTCGGCCTGATCGTGGTCGACGAGGAGCACGACGCCTCCTACAAGCACGAAGGTGACCCCCGCTACGACGCGCGCGACGTGGCGGCCGAGCGCGCACGGCGCAGCGACGCCGTGCTCCTGCTCGGCAGCGCCACGCCCCGCGCGGAGACCGTGCACAGGGTGCAGGCCTCGAAGCTGCTCAGTCGCGTCGACGGACGGGCGCTACCAGCCGTGCAGGTGCTCGACATGCGCGGGGAGAGTCAGGGTCTGCACCCGCTGACCGCGCAGGCGCTCGCCGACGTGCGCGAAGCCCGCGGCAAGGCGATCGTCCTGCTCAACCGCCGTGGTTGGTCCAACTTCCTCTCCTGTCGCTCGTGCGGACGGGTGTGGAGCTGTCCCGAATGCGACGTGGCGCTCGTTCTACACCGAGCCGGCGGCTACGTGGCCTGTCACCACTGCGGCCATCAGGAGCCCGCGCCGACGCGCTGCGATGACTGCTCCTCGACGGCTGTGGCGCGCCACGGGGCCGGGACCGAACGCCTGCAGCACGAGCTCGCGAGCGTCTTCGACGATGGCAGCTTCCCCGTGTTCCGCCTCGACGCCGACGTGGTGGCCGGCGCGACCGGAGCCGGCGAGCCGCCCGCTGCGCAGCCGGGAGCGGCGGCCCAGGACGGGGGAGCCGGGGCCCTGCTGCGACGCTTCGAGGAAGCCGACTGCGGGGTGCTGATCGGCACGCAGATGGTCGCCAAGGGCCACGACTTCCCCGATGTGAGCCTTGGCGTGGTGCTCGATGCCGACGCCACGCTGCGCTTTCCCGACTTCCGCTCCGAGGAGCGAACCTTCGCCCTGATCGCGCAGCTCGCAGGCCGAGCGGGACGCGGGGGAGAGGGACGGGTGCTCGTCCAGACGATCGCCCCGGACGCCCGCGCGATCGTGCACGCAGCCGACCACGACAGCGAGGGGTTCCTGGCGGGGGAGCTCGAACGTCGGCGGGCGCTCAGATACCCGCCCTTCTCGCACCTGATCAGGGTCATATGCTCAGCCGAGGAGTCCGCTCGCGCCCGCGATGCCGCGAGCGAGGTGCGCGATCGCATCCGGGCCGCCGCTCACAGCCACGACGCGACCGTGCTGGGGCCTGCGGCGCTGTTTCGACTGCGAGGCAGAGAGCGCCAGGTGCTCGTCGTGAAGACCGACGATCGGCGTTCGGCTGTGCAGGCCGTGGGAGCGGCCGTACAAGCGCTTGCCGATGCCCGCGCCCATGCCGGGGTCAGCTTCAGCGTCGACGTCGACCCGCAGTAGACGCGGCCCGCTGATCGGGTACGACCGCGTCTCGTCAGTTCCGATATCTGGTACCTTCTCGGGCCTTCGCCCAGGGTTTACAGGAGGTCAAGGAGGGTGCCGAGCAGTACAGGATGTTGCCCCGGGCGCTTTGCCCGCCGCTTCTCCCCGACGACACACGCCCTCGTGCTCTCGGTCACATACGGGCTCGCTGCCGGCTGCCTGCTCCTCGGCGCGCCGGCCTCGGCGCTGGCGGAAACGGGCGCGATCTCGGGCAAGATCACTGAAGCGGGCACCAGCACGCCGATCGAAGGCATCGAAGCGTGCGCGTTCACCAACACCGAAGAAAGCACCGAAGAACCATTTGCTGCGCCTCCGTGCGCGAAGTCGGACGCCGCAGGCGCCTACACGATCGCCGGTCTGAGTCCGGGCGCCTACTTCGTGGCCTTCGCGCCCCCCTTCATGAGCTCACTCAACTTCGTGCCCGAATACTACGACGGGAAGCTCTCACCAAGCGAAGCCAGCGAGGTGACGGTTGAAGCCGGCGCCACCAAAACAGGGGTCGACGGCAAGCTCGAACCGGGCGCTGAGATCTCGGGTGAGGTCACCGAAGTGGGCACCGGCGCATCACTTCAGGGCATCCTGGTCTGCGCGCTCGGACCCACTGGCGAATCGAGCCTGGCAGAACTCGCCTCCTGCGCCCGCACGGCGGCAGGCGGCGCCTACACAGTCGATGGCCTACGCGCGGGCAATTACACGGTCGTCTTCTTCGGTGGTCTGAGCTTCGCCTCCCAGGTCTACAACGACCGGCAGGCGTTCACGGAAGCCAATCTCGTGGCGGTTGGCGCCCGAGGCCTGACCTCGGGGATCGACGCCGCGCTGGCGCCCGCGAGTGCCTCTCCGCTCGCAACTTCCAGCCCAACCCCGCCCACTGGCGTTCCCGGCGGATCGCGCGTCTCCCCGACCCGGTCCGCCACGAGGAATGGCCTCACGCTCGCCGGTACCCGGGTGAGCGTCCATCACGGCCACGCAGTTCTCGTGCTGCGCTGCAACGGGACCGCCAAGTGTCGCGGAGTGTTGACGCTGACCACGAGAAGGACGATCAAGACTGGGCGCAAGACGCTCGCGCGGACCGTTGTCGTCAGCGCGACCCGCAGCCTCACCGTCGCCGCAGGAGCCTCGGTATCGGTCCAGCTGAGGCTCAACGACGCCGGTGGTGGGCTGCTCTACGCGGGTCATGGGTTCCTGGATGCTCACGTCGTGCTGCAGCAGCCCGAGCGGGGCGAGAAGGTCGAGCGGGTGGTGCTGCAGAAAGACTCCGCAGTTGCAAAGGGCCGGAGACGATGACCAGGACAAAGATCATCAGACTCATGGCGGTTGGTGCAGCGGTGTCGGGAGCCGCGTTCTCCACTGCCTCGAGCACCGCGAGTGTGGGTCGATCCGCGATCGGCTATGCACAGGTCAGGCGCGTTTGCCCCGCGCCCGCACCGGGACAGGCCAGTTGCTTCGCGCTGGTACGCGCCCCCGCCAAGGCTGCCACGGCGGCCACACCCGGGGTCGCGCCGTACAAGCTGAACGACGGCGCCTCCACCTCCGGGCCCGCCGGCGGCCTCACCCCTGCGCAGCTGGCGAGCGCCTACGGCTATGACCCGACAGCGGGTGGCGCCGGACAGACAGTTGCTGTCGTCGACGCCTACGACGACCCCACGATCGAAAGCGACCTCAAAGCTTTCGACACCCAATACGGCCTGTCGCCGTGCACCGAAGCGAACGGCTGCTTCGAGAAGGTCGGCCAGACGGGTAGTCGAGCCGTGCTGCCCGCGCCCGACAGCACAGGATGGTCCGTCGAGATCGCGCTCGACGTCGAGACCGTACGCGCAGCCTGCCGTCAGTGCAAGATCCTGCTCGTCGAGTCGAACGACCCCTCCTACAGAAACCTCGCAACGGCGGTCAACGAGGCGGTCAGCCTCGGCGCGAGCGAGGTCTCGAACTCCTACGGTGGCCCCGAGGGCGAAATCGGACTCAGCGAACAGGGCGCCTACACCCACCCAGGGGTGGTGGTCGCCGCCGCCACGGGCGACCTGGGCTACGACGACTGGACGGTCATCGAAGAATTAGTAGACAAAAAGCGGGTGAAGCCCCCCGAACAGCCCAATGCACCGGCCTCACTGCCGTCCGTGGTCGCGGTCGGCGGCACCACGCTCACGCTCACCGAAGGCGGCGCCCGTGAGAGCGAGAGCGTGTGGAACGGCAACGGCCCCGGCGACAGCAGCTTCTATGTAGAAGGAGCGTCCGGTGGAGGCTGCAGCACGCTGTTCACTGCCAAGCCCTGGCAGCACGACGTGGCAGGCTTCACTGCGACCGGTTGCGGCACGAAACGCCTCGACGCCGACGTCGCAGCCGTCGCCGACCCGCTCACCGGCTTCGACATCTACGACAGCTACGCCTGCGGCAGCTACTGCACAGAATCCGGCCTCGGCAAAGGCTGGGTGACGATCGGCGGTACCTCGCTCTCGACGCCGCTGATCAGCTCGCTCTACGCGCTGGCGGGCGGCGGCGAGGACGTCGAATATCCATCCCTCACGCTCTACGGCCATCTCCGGTCCTCATCGCTGTTCGACGTGACCGCGGGCGCCAACGGCTTCTGTGGAGGGGAGACGGTCTCCGAATGCGGCGACCCGAACGCCTCCTTCGGCCACGTCGACTGTGAAGGGACGACCGCCTGTAACGCGGCGGTCGGCTTCGACGGGCCCTCCGGCGTTGGCACTCCCAACGGCCTGGGTGCGTTTCAGCCGCGACTACCCACCGCGGCGATCACGCCGCCGTCCTCGCCGAAGGCAGGTACGCCAGCAAGCTTCAGCGCAGCCGGCTCCAGCGACCCCTACCCCGGTGGCTCGATCGCGAGCTACTCCTGGAGCTGGGGAGACGGGACGCCGGGTAGCGGCGGCGTTTCCCCAGCGCACACCTTCGCTGCGCCCGGCCAGTACACCGTCACCCTGACCGTCACCGACAACTATGGGCTGCGGAGCGCCTCCAGCTCCCAAGTGGTTCAGGTGAGCGAACGATCACGTCAGGAAATCGAAGAAGAAGAAGCGGCTGCGAAGAAGCATGCCGAAGAAGAAGCCGCTGCGAAGAAGCATGCGGAAGAAGAAGCGGCTGCGAAGAAGCATGCGGAAGAAGAAGCGGCTGCGAATAGGCATGCCGAAGAAGAAGCGGCTGCGAAGAAGCATGCGGAAGAAGAAGCGGCTGCGAATAGGCATGCGGAAGAAGAGGAAGCGGCTGCGAAGAAGCGGGCGGGAGAAGAAGCCGCTGCGAAGAAGCATGCCGAAGAAGAAGCGGCGGCGAAGAAGCATGCCGAAGAAGAAGCCACGAAGGTCGCGGTTGGCACGGCGGCTCAGGGAACAGCGGCCTTCCAAGTCGCGTTCACCCCACTGGCGCCGGATGCACGACTCGCGGGCACCAACCTGATCGTGAGCCCCATCGGGGCGATGACGCTCAGGATCGGCTGTCCGGCCGGGGTAATCACCTGCAGTGGAACCGTGAGGTTGCAGACGCTCGCCGCGATCCCGATCTTCTCGGGAGCGAGAGCGAAGCGACTGCTGACCCTTGCTGCCGCCTCGTTCAACGTGCCGGAAGGGAGTACGAGAACGCTGAAGCTGCACCTCTCGACCCGAGCCCGGGGGCTGCTTACAGGCGCCAGGGCGCTCCGCGCCAAGGCCCTCGTTCTCGCCCGCGACCCGGCCGGCGCGACACACTCCTCACAGCAGCTGGTCACGCTGCGCGCGCCGTCTCGCGGGCGCGGTTGAATTTCGGTGGGCGGCCACTCGCCGCGAGCGGTCGACTCTTCATAAACTCAGTGCGATGTCGAGACAGGATCAAAGGGCCGAGCAGGGGTCTTCTCAGCGGCTCGACCCGCCGAGCTCCGAGGAGGAGGACATCGAGGTCGAGCGTGAGCAGGACGCGCCTGAGCCGGCGGAGCTCGATCCCGAGACGCGCGAACGGCGTGACGCGGCCCTGGCGCACGTACGCAAGCTGGGAGACCCGGTTCTACGTGCCACCGCGCTCCCTGTGGAGCGCTTCGATGTGGATCTGCAGGCGGAGATCGAGCGGATGGGCGTGCTGATGCACGATGCGCTGGGCGTGGGGCTCGCAGCCACACAGCTCGGCGTGCTGCACCGTGTACTGGTCTTCCGCGCGTACCCTGAGGATCCGCTGACGGCGCTCGTGAATCCGGAGATGACGTGGATGAGCGAGGAGCTGGAGACGGCGGAAGAGGGCTGCCTCAGCCTCCCTTCGGTCCACGTGGAGGTCGAGCGCTCGGCACGGGTCCACGTGCAGGCGCGCGACGCCAACGGCGAGGAGATCGAGCTCGACGCCGAGGGTCTCGAGGCGCGCATCATCCAGCATGAGATCGACCATCTCAACGGTGTGCTGATCCTCGACCGCATATCGCGCCAGGCGCGCAAGGAGGCGATGCGCACAATGCGCGAGGCGCAGTCGACTCCAAGCGCCGTTTAGTCTGGCCAGCCGTTGAGCCTGGTCTACCTTGGCACCTCCGAGTTTGCCGCTGCGGTCCTCGAGCGCCTCGCGGGCAGCGAGGATCAACGCCCAGCGCTCGTCATTACCCGACCCGACCGTCCCAGCGGACGTGGACGGCAGCTGACCCCGCCACCGGTGGCCGAGCGAGCGCGCTCGCTCGGAATCGAGGTGGCGCAACCGGAGAGCGTCAACAGCCCCGAGGCGAGGGCCCTGATCGCCGGCACCGCTCCTGCGGGAGCGACCAGCGGCTCCTCTGCGCCGCAGACGCTCGTGGTCTGCGCGTTCGGGGCCCTGATCAAGGAGCCCCTGATCTCAGAGCACGAGATCCTCAACGTGCACCCGTCGCTGCTGCCGCGCTGGCGGGGAGCCGCGCCAATCGAGCGGTCCTTGATGGCCGGAGATGAGAAGACGGGTGTCTCGATCATGCGCCTCACGGCCGGTCTCGACAGCGGGCCTGTCTGCCTGTGCGGAGTCGAGTCGATCCAGGCCGAGGACACCTATGGGTCGCTGGCCGCGCGTCTGGAGCGATTGGGCGGAGACCTGCTCCTACGCGCTCTGCGCGAGCGCCCACCGTTCGTGGAGCAGCCAGAGGTAGGCGTCACGTACGCGGAGAAGATCACGGCGAGCGACCGCCTGCTCGATCCGGCACGCCCCGCCGTCGAGCTCGAGCGCCTGGTGCGCGCCCTGCAGCCGCACATCGGTGCCCGTGTCGCGCTTGCCGACGGCACCCTGCTCGGCGTTCACCGCGCAGCTCTCAGCGAGAGAGCGGATGGGGCCGAGGGGTCAGGGGTGGTGGAAGGGGATGGGCGCCTGCTGCTGAAGTGCACGCCGGGAGTCCTCGAGCTGCTCGTCGTACAGCCGCCGGGGGCCCGCGCGATGGACGCCGCCGCCTACCTGCGCGGTCACGGGCCTGTCGGTCGGCGGTAGCGGCTGAGGCGCTCCGGGAGCGCGATCGACGGGGACAGCCTGGGGTCTGGGAGCGGGGTCTCGGCCCGCGGGGCGAATGGGATCACCCCGGCCCAGGCCCCGAGTGCGTAGTCCTCCTCGTCATCGAGTGGGGGGCCGGTGCGCACCTTCGCGGAGGCCTCGTCGATCGGGAGCGCGAGCACCGAGGTGGCCTTCAGCTCGTTCTCACTGGGAGGGCGCACTTCCTCCCATCGCCCCGGGACAATGTGCTCGACGACGCTTCGCAGGGCGCTCAGCTTCTCGGCGGGGTCATCGATCTCGTGTGCCCGCCCAACCAGCACGACCGAGCGGTAGTTGACCGAGTGGTGCATGGCCGCGCGTGCGAGCACCAGCCCGTCGAGCAGGGACACCGTCAGGCACACCGGAGCGCCCATCTTCATGGCGCGCAGGGTGCGGCTGGCCACCGCTCCGTGGCAGTAGACGAGATCGCCACTGCGGGCGTGCAGCGTGGGGATGACAAGCGGCTGGCCGTCCTCGACGATGCCGAGGTGGGCGATCAACGCCTCGTCGAGGATCGCGTCGATCGTCGGGCGGTCGTAGCTGCCGCGTTCGCGCTTGCGCCGCAGGCGGACGCGCGCCGAGGGCGGCTCCGCGGTCGTGATCTCAGAAGCCGGGGGTGTCATAATTTCCTCCGATCTGTAATAGTACAGAATGATGACTGATATGACACAGTACCGGATCACGGCCAGCAGCGCAGGCGAGCTCGTGCGGGCAGTCGAGGAAGCCGTGGCCGAGGGGACCCTCATGCCCGGCGAGCGGTTGCCGTCGGTCAGGCGTCTTGCTGCACAGGTGGGACTCAGTCCGGCCACGGTCGCCGCCGGACTGTCTGAGCTGCGCAGACGCGGAGTGGTGCTCACCGAGCAGCGACGTGGAGCCTTCATCGGCCCGCGCCCGCCAATCGGTTCCTCGCGACCGTCGCTTCCCGTGCCCGTTGGCGCTCGCGACCTCTCCCGGGGTAACCCCGACCCCGAGCTGCTGCCCGATCTCGAGCGGGCCCTGTCGCGCTCTCGCCTTCCCACCCTCCTATATGGCGAGCCGCCGCTGCAGGCTGATCTCGCGGCAGTGGCTCGCGAGCAGCTGCGCTCCGACGGACTGGAGAGCGAAAACCTGTGCGTGGTCAGCGGAGCTCTCGACGGCATCGAGCGTGTCCTGCAGGCACACACCCGGCCGGGGGACCGCATCGCTGTGGAGAACCCCGGCTACGCGGCTCTCTACGACCTGCTTCGAGCACAGGGGCTGGTGCTGGAGGCGGTCGCCGTGGACGACCGGGGAATGCTCCCAGACCAACTGCATGGAGCCCTGAGAAGCGACGCGCGCGCGGTGATCGTCACGCCGCGCGGACAGAACCCCACGGGAGCAGCCTTCGATGCGGCCCGAGCCGAGGAGCTGCGCGGTGTGCTCGCAGACTTTCCGCGGGTGCTCGTAGTCGAGGACGACCACCTGGGCGCCGTCGCCGGCAGCGAGCTGCACACGATCGCCACCGGGCGCGCAAGCTGGGCGGCAACCCGTTCGGTGGCCAAGGCGTTTGGACCCGACCTGCGCCTCGCGGTGCTGACCGGGGACGCCTCCACGGTCTCCCGCGTCCAAGGTCGCCAGCAGTGCGGGGCGGGGTGGGTCAGCCACATCCTGCAGACGCTCGTGCACGAGCTCTGGAGGGACCCCGAGGTGCAGGAGCTGACAGGCCTCGCCTGCGCAACCTACGTCTCCCGACGAGAGGGGCTGCTGCAACGCCTGGCCGCTCTCGGGGTGCCGGCACACGGGGTCTCGGGGTTGAACGTCTGGGTGGCAGTGGGCGACGAGGCGGCCGTCGTCGGGGCGCTGCTGCAACGCGGCTGGGTGGTGGCCTCGGGGGCGCCCTATCGCCTCGACGGCTGCCCACCCGCGATCCGCATCACCACCGCAACGCTGGAGGACAGCGAGGCCGACCGTCTGGCCACCGATCTGGCCGAGGTGCTTCAGCCGGCGCGCGCGAGTCGCAGCGGATAGCGATCATGCCCACAGTGCCAAGCACCAAGACCCCCGCCGCAGCGCCCGCCCGCCGCAGCGCCTACATCGTGCTGCGCCGCGTGTTCGAGCGCGGTGCATACGCCGATCAGGCGCTCCAGGCCGAGACCCGCGAGCTCGACCCGCGCGATCGTGCGCTGGCGATGCGCCTGGCCTATGGGGCCATTCAACGCCGAGCAACGCTCGATCACGTGATCGAGCGCCTCGCCGCTCGGCCGCCGGACCGGCTCGACGCCCCCGTGCTGGCAGCGTTGAGACTCGGGCTCTACGAGCTCCTGTATCTGGGCGGCGCCCCCGACTATGCCGTCGTTGCCGACGCGGTCGAGCTCGCCAAGACCCAGGGTCGCGCCGGGCACGGCCTCGTCAACGCAGTGCTCAGACGTGCTGCTCGCGAGGGGTCGGCAAAGCTGCTCGACGAGCTCTCAGACGCCACGCCCGAGCAGGCCTCGATCCGCCACTCCCATCCGCTGTGGATCGCGCAGCTGTGGTGGCAGACGCTGGGCGCTGAGGATGCGCGAGCGCTCATGGCCGCCGACAACGAGCCCGGGGAGCTCGCCATACGGGCCAACTCGCTGATCGGTGACGCCGCGGCGCTCGCTCGCGAGCTACCCGTGCAAACGCACGCCGATCCCGACATTCCCGAGGCGCTCGTGCTCGAGGAGCCCTACGACATCCACGGCTCCGAGCTATGGAAGGCAGGCGCCTTCGCAGCGCAGTCGCGCGCCGCGATGCTCGTCGCACGCTCGCTCGACCCGCACCCGGGCGAGCGGGTGCTCGACCTGTGCGCCGCCCCCGGCGGCAAGACCACACACCTCGCGGCTCTGATGCAAGGCGAGGGTGAGATCGTGGCCGTCGAGCACAACCGACGCCGCGCCGGGACGCTCACGCGCACCGCGGAGCGCATGCGCGCCACCAACGTGCGCGTCGAGCTCGCCGACGCCTCGCTGCCCAGATCCGAGGGTCCAGTGTTCGACCGGGTGCTCGTCGATCCCCCCTGCTCAGGGCTCGGCGTGCTGCAGGCGCGGCCCGACCTGCGCTGGCGTGTGAGCGCCGAGTCGCTGGCCGAGATGGCGCTCCTGCAGGCGAGGATTCTCAGGGCCGGCGCCGAATCTCTACGTCCGGGGGGCGTGCTTGTCTACTCTACGTGCACCATCTCCCCGACCGAGAACGAGCGTCTGATCGCCGCCTTCCTGGACTCCAACCCCGACTTCGAGCTCGATGATCTCGCGGCAGGAATGCCGCAGCTCGCCCTGGCCACCCACAGCGACGCCGGCTCGGCGCAGCTTCCGAGTGGCTGTCTGCTGACGCTGCCCCACCGCGACCGCACAGCCGGCTTCTTCATCGCGCGGCTGCGGCGGAGCTGAGCCATGGACGGCGAGCCCGAGGCCCCCGCCAAGGCCGCGATCGACCTCGGCCCGCAGTGCCCGAACTGCGGCGAGCCGTGGCTGCGGCCGACCAACCTCCCCGGCCGCTACCGCTGCGTCTACTGCCTGCACCGCTTCGAGCTGACCTCCGTGTGTCCCAACTGCGGCGAGCACTCGACGATCGTGCGCATGTCATCCACCGCCATCCTCAAGTGCAATAACTGCGGCGACTCGATGTTGCAAGCCGTATGAGCGCGCGGGAGCTGCTGCGCGAGGTCCGCGTGGCGCCTTCGATCCTCTCGGCGGACTTCGGGCGCCTGCGTGAGCAGGTGAAGGACGTCCTGCAGGCCGGCGCGCGTGTGATCCACGTGGACGTGATGGACGGGCACTTCGTGCCGTCGATCACGGTTGGGCCGCTGATCGTCGAGGCGCTGGTCGAGACGGCGCGGGATGCGGGCGCGATGCTCGAGGTGCACCTGATGGTCGAGCGCCCGGAGCGCCACGTCGCCGAGTTCGTCAAGGCGGGAGCCGACGCGATCACCTTCCATGCTGAGGCCACGCCGCACGTCGCCTACACGGCAAACCTGATCCGCGACAGCGGGGTCTGCGTCGGCCTGGCCATCAACCCAGGAACGCCCGTGGGTGCGCTCGCCGAGGTGACCGGTGCGATCGACGTGGCGCTGTGCATGACCGTCAATCCCGGCTGGGGCGGGCAGGCGTTCATCGCGCACTCGCTGGACAAGCTGCCGCGTGTGAGGGCGCTGGTCGGCGGCGATGTCGCCGTGGAGGTCGACGGGGGCATCGATCCAAGTACCGCACCCGGTTGTCTGCAGGCCGGAGCGAGCCTGTTCGTGGCCGGCTCGGCCATCTTCCACGAGCCGGACCCGGCCGCTGCCTACGCTGCGATCGTCAGCTCGCTCGCGCCGAGCTGAGCCCCACCGGGGCCTGTAGCCGCCGCGGGCCCTGCCGGTAGAGGAGCGCGAGCGCGAACGCGAGCAGGGCGGTGGCTCCCGCGTAGCCGATCTCCGCGCGCAGCAGCTGTTCGGATACCGCCGGCGTCAACATCCACGCGAGGAACACGACAGCGGCCAGCCCCCAGCAGCCGGCAGCGGCGCGGGCGCGGTCGCGCGCAAGCGCCGCCTGGTTGAGCGCTCCGGAGGTCAGGTGCAGCCCCATCCCGACCCCGATCAGCGCGAGACCGAAGCGGTTGTAGCTAAAGACCTGCCCGAAGAACACGTGCTGCAGCGCGAACGGGCCGAGCACGAGCAGACCCAGCGCCACGGCCGTGGCGAAAGCGGCGATCGCAAGGACCGTGATCCGGATCGCACGTGCGAACGCATCGTGGCCCTCGGTCGCCTCCAGGCCCGTCAGGTGCGGCAGCAGCGAGGTCTGAATTGCCTGGAAGAGCTGCAGCGGCGCGCGCGCGATCAACAGGACGTTGAACACGATCCCCGGCAGCGCGCTCCGGGTGGAGGTCGCATCGACGGTCAGGACGGCCGCGTTCAACAGCGTCTGCTCGGAGAGCATGATGCTCGAGACCCACACGGCGAAGCCGCCGCCGCGACGCAGCGAGAGATCCTCGTGGGCGCTCACCTCCTGCACGCCCTCCGTTCCCGGGCCGGCCAGCGCCGCATCGGCCTCATCGACGGTGATCGGCGCATCCAGCGGGTTCGTCTCGCTGTCGGTCTTGGTCGAGCGCGCGAACGCCGCCGGGATCACCACCAGCGAGACGAAGGGAGCTGCGGCAATGCCCAGCGCCACGGCCGTCTGCCCGCTCGCGATGCCAAGGGCGACGGCGATCGCGAAGCTGATACGCGAGGTGGACTCCATCAACACGAGCCCGCCGAACAGGCCAAAGCGCTGATGGCCGGCGAGCCAGCCGCGGGCGAAGTAGCTTGCCGCGTACGCGAGCGTGCCCACCACGAGCACGTCGTAGAGGGCACCGTGATGTTTGAAGAGATCGTCGGCGATCTGGTGGTGCAGGGCGAGCGCTGCGATCAGGAACAGCAGCGCAAAGCTCCCTTGGATCAGCATCGGAACCCGCAGCGATTGGGCGGCGCTGCTGCGTGCCCGGCGTTCGGCGATCGTGCGTGAGAGCAGCTGTTCGATCGGCCGGTAGATCACCGAGATGATCACGAACATCACCGACCACAGCAGGTCGAGCTGGCTGGCCGAAGCTTCGCCGAGGACGTGGCTGGCGATCGAGAAGTAGGCGAACGTCAGCAGCCCGGTGGAGGCGATCCCGATCGAGAGGATCCGCGCGCCGCTGCCGTATGAGCGCGTCGGTGAGGCGTCCTTAGAGGCGGACAAGCAACATCGTCCAGGGGAACGGCGAGCGTACCTCCACGACCTCGCCATGGCGCGAGAGCAGCTCCACGAACGCCCGCCTGGACCAGTGGTTGAGGTGCCCCGGTGTGTTGCCCAGCGCCGTCCAGTAGGCGCCGCGCGCCATGTTTAGCATCCGCCACAGGGGCTCACGGGGGACAGAGACGAGCAGGAAGCGCGAGGCGCAGCGCGCCATCTCGCTGACCGTGTGCTCGGGATCGGGGACGTGCTCGAGCACCTCGATCGCGCTCGCCAGCTCGAACTCGCCTTCGGAGAAGGGCAGGTTCTCGGCTTCCATCACGCGGTACTCCAGGTTGGGGGCCTGACGTTGCTGCCAGCCGGCCTGGATCGACTCCTCCTCGAGATCGATGCCGACCATGCGAGCGCCGCTCAGGCGCGTGGCCCAGCGGTGTACGAGCACGCCCTCGCCACAGCCCACGTCGAGCAGCGATCCCGGCGCGGCGAGCTCGAACAGCTCCTCCAGGTCGCGCTCGAACGCTGCCATCAACCGGCGCACCACGGGATTGCCCGAGCCGTACTTGTCGTAGGTGTTGCCCGTCACCACGCCGTCCTTGGAGACCGTCACCCCGCTCACAAGCGCACCGCCTCACGCTGCTCGGGCTGCTCCTGCTGGCCGGGCTCGTAGTGCGAGGGGGCGACCCCGAGCTGCAGCTCGATCCTGCGCACCCGCTCGAACGTCCGCTGGGTCATCACGCGCTGGGCGGCGAGCAGGTCTCCGATCACGCCGAGCGCCCACATCAGTGCAGCGGCTATGAACAGGACGGCGCCCAGGATCAGCGATTGCACGTGGCCCTTGCCGCTGCCTTCGGCGTAGGCGACGATGAAGCGGATCCACACCGCGATCGAGGCCACGCCCACGATCAGGGCGAGGCTCCAGAACACCCGCAGCGGCTCGTACTGGGCGTAGATCCGAAAGATCGAGACGGCGTTTCGGCGCACGTATGCACCCATCGAGGGGAACAGCCGCGACTCGCGCGTCTTGGGGTTCGTGCGAACCGGGACGTGGTCGATCGCCACCAGCTGCTTGCCGGCCTGGATGATCGTCTCGAGCGTGTAGGTGAAGCGCGAGACGACCATCATCTGGATCGCGGCCTCGCGGTTGTAGGCGCGAAAGCCCGACGTGGTGTCGGGCACAGTGGTCGAGGACGCCTGGCGCACCACCCACGAGCCGAGACGCTGCAGCGACTTCTTCAGCGGGGAGAAGTGCTCGATCCCGCTGACCTCGCGGTCGCCCACCACCATGTCTGCTCGTCCTTCGAGGATCGGCTTTACAAGCCGCGCCACATCGGGTCCGTAGTACTGGTTGTCGGCGTCGGTGTTGACGATCACATCCGCACCGAGCTTCAGCGCCGTGTCGATCCCGGCCTGGAAGCCGGCGGCGAGGCCCTTGTTGTTGGTCAGGCGCACTAGGTGATCGACGCCGAGGCGACGCGCCACCGCGATCGTCTCGTCGGTGGATCCGTCGTCGATGACCAGCCACTCGACCGTGTCGAAGCCGTCGAGCTCCCGAGGCAGGTCGGCCAGCGTCCCCGGCAACTGGGCCGCCTCGTTGAAGCAGGGGATCTGGATGATGAGCTTCATAGCCGTCCGATTGCCTAGACTTCGCTCCCGGCAGTATCCCAAAGCGCAGGTCACGGTCTTGGCGCCAAGCGCGTGAGCGGCGCCGGTGCCATACGGCCAAGGCTAGATGGAAAGCGCGACGCTCACCCGGCTGAGCCCGGGCTCGACCCGGTTGGTGCGGCTTCGTGCCGTGCCCGCTTCCAGGTGGGCGCGCATCGGCTTCGCGGTCATGTGCGTGGGCGCCGTGGTCGGCTACTTCGCCTTCCCGACCTACCCCACCTACGACTCCTTCTACGCGCTGCTGTGGGGACGCGACCTGCTGCACCTGCACCTGCCCGACTTCAGGGTCTACCGCGGACCGACCGAGCACCCGCTCGCGATCGCCTTCGGGATGCTCTGCTCTATCTTCGGCCAGGGCGGGGCCAGGCTGATGATCCTCGGCTCGATCGGTTCGTTCGTGGCCGCGGTGGCCGGTATGTACCGCCTCGGGCGGCTGTGCTTCGGCCCGGTGGTGGGGCTGATCGCGGCGCTGCTGCTGCTCAGCCGCTTCTTCGTCGAGAACCTCGCCGCGCAGGGCTATCTCGACATCTCCTATCTCGCGCTGATCGTGTGGGCGATCGTGCTCGAGGTCGAACGTCGCCGCCGTGGAACATCGGTGTTCCTCGTGCTGGCCGCCGCCGGGCTGCTGCGCCCCGACGCCTGGGTGCTGAGCGGCGTCTACTGGCTGTGGTGCGCGTGGCCCGCTCCCAACCGCACGCGCTTGCGCTACCTCGGGCTCGCGGCGATCGCCCCCGTCATCTGGGCCGGGCTGGACGCGATCGTGACGGGCAACCCGCTCTACTCGCTGACGGCCACGGCCGGCCTCGCCCAGGAACTCGAACGGACGCAGGGCCTCGGCAGCGTGCTCGGATCGCTGTGGACCTACACCGATCGAATCGACAAGCTCCCGGTGATCCTCGGAGCGCTGATCGGGCTCCCCTTGGCGATCTGGATGGCACCCCGCCGGGTGCTCGTCCCGCTGGCGGCGCTCGTGCTGCTTTACGGCGTCTACATCGCCGAGGGGGCCGTCGGTGCATCGGTGATCGACCGCTACCTGCTCGGCGGCGCCACCGTGCTGCTGCTGTTCTGCGCCGTGTTCATCGGCGGCTGGGCGATGCTCGAGCCGGGATCGACGCTGCGGCGGGTGTGGATCGCGGGCGCCGTGGTGCTCGTGCTCTACGGCGGCGCCTCGGCGGCGACCACCCTCAGCCTGTCAAGCCTGCGCACCACCCTGGCCCAGCACGAGGACTTCCACGAGGGCCTGGTGGCGGCATTGAAAAGCCCCGCCGTGAAGGTCCAGCTGCAGCGCTGTCCGCTCGTCTCGCTGCCCAACAACAAGCTCATCCCCGACGCGCGCTGGATCCTCGACAGCGTCGGCCAGCACGACATCGTGGCTCGCAGCGAGGCTCGCTCCGACGTGGGAAAGGGCTCGCACGTGCTCGAGAAGCGCATCGAGGGCGGCAGCGTGGCCGTCTACCCGCTCGGCAGCGCCGTGTTCGTCGATGCGATCGTGGACGTGGGCGACGATCCCCGCGACCAGGTGCCGCTCCTCGGCTTCCAGCGCATCTACACGAGCCGCTACTACGCGGTGTATGGCAACTGCTGAGCGGCCACCTGGTGAGCCCTCGGGCGTGAGCTCGCGCCGCTGGGCGTGGCCTGGCCTGGCCCTCGTGCTCCTGGGTGGCCTGGCCCTGCGTCTGTGGGGCGTGGGGGAGGGGCTGCCCTACGTGTTCAACGCCGACGAGGCCGATCACTTCGTCCCGCGCGCCGTGAGGATGTTCGAAACAGGGAGCCTCAACCCCCACTACTTCTCCAACCCGCCCGCCTTCACATACCTGCTGCACTACCTGTTCGCCGTTTGGTACGGCGGTGGGGGCGGCGTGGTAACCGAGCTCGAGCTGCACCCGACGGACCTCTACACGCTCGCCCGCATCGCCTCCGCGCTGCTCGGCACGGCAGCTCTGTGGCTGCTATACGCGACCGGTGCGCGGCTGTTCTCGCGTGCTGTCGGCCTGCTCGCCGCCGCGACCGAGGCGGTCGCCTTCCTACCTGTCTTCTACGCACATCTGGCGCTCAACGACGTTCCGACGCTCGCGCCGCTGACGCTGTCGCTGCTGGGCAGCGCCGGCATCCTGCGCAAAGGTCGCGCGCGTGACTACCTGCTCGCGGGCATCGGGCTCGGGTTCGCCTGTGCGAGCAAGTACACGGCCGGGATCGTGGCGCTACCGCTGCTGTGTGCCGCAGCGGCGCAGTTCCTCGAACGGGGTGAGCGCGGCCCGGGACGCACCCTCGCCGGCCTGGCGCTCGCCGGGCTCGGCGCGCTCGCCTGCTTCCTGCTGGCCAACCCCTATGCGCTGCTCGACTACTCGAGCTTCCGGGGCGAACTCGTCCACCAGTCGACGCTGTCGGCCGAAGGACAGGGCAAGCTGGGGGCGCCCAAACAGGGCGGTCTCCTCTACTACCTGTGGTCGCTCACGTGGGGCCTTGGCTGGGTGCCCGCGGTGTTCGCCCTGGGTGGAGCGCTGACGATCTGGCGCTCGCACCGTGTGCTGGGCTGGCTGCTCGTCCCCGCGGCGCTCCTTTTCCTCGCGTTCATGGGGCTCGAGGGCCGCTACTTCGGGCGCTGGCTGCTGCCGATCTTCCCGATCCTGTGCCTGCTGGCGGCGTACTTCGCGCTCGAGGCCCTGCAGGCGCTGGTGCGCCTGCTCGGCTCGCCTCGGACGCCGGCTCGCTCGCCGCTTGCCTACCTGCTCGGGACGCTGCTCGTCGTCGCCCTGCTGGCCCAGGGGCTCCTCTACAGCGTCCACTCGGGCCTCGTGCTGGCACGCGCCGACACCCGCAACCTGACCCGCCAATGGATGGTCGCTCACATCCCTCCCGGGAGCCCGATCGTGGTCGAGCCCGTCTCGCCCAACGACTGGGCCAACCAGGTCCGGCCCGGCAGCTCGATCGCGGCCAGCCCGCAGCAGTGGAACAAGTACCCGTCGCTCCTCTCGCGCATCGGCTCCGACGGAGCGATCGACGAACGGTCCAGGCACGAAGTCTCGATCGAGGACTACGTGCGCACGCTCTCACCGGCGCTGCTCGACTACTACCGCCGTCACGGCTACTGCTGGGTGATCAGCGGCTCGACCCAATCCGGACGCGCCTTCGCCGACCCCCGCGCGGTTCCGCTGGCGATCGCCTATTACCGTGCGCTCGCCCGCGAAGGCGAAGTGGTCTACCGCACCTCGCCCTACGGTCACGGCCAGCGACCGGTTGCGTTCAACTTCGACTGGAGCTTCGACTACTACCCGCTCGCCTACCGGCGCCCGGGGCCGGCGATGACGATCTACCGGCTCCACGGCGGGCGCTGCAGCCATGAAGGATGAGCCCCACCGGACCGGGCGCGCGCCGAGGTTATGCTGGGTTTGAGATGCCAAGCTGCACCGATACAGACAAGCTTCATCTGACCCGCGCGATCGAGCTCGCACGCAACGGGACGGGCGTTGTCAGGCCCAATCCGGTCGTGGGCGCCGTCGTGGCGCGCGACGGCGAGGTCCTGGGCGAGGGCTGGCACCGTGAATACGGAGGTGCCCACGCCGAGGTCAACGCGATCGAGGCCTGTGGGATGGAGGACCTGGCCGGGGCGACGCTGTATGTCTCGCTCGAGCCCTGCTGTCACGAGGGCAAGACGCCGCCGTGCACCGACGCGATCTTGCAGGCGGGGATCCGCCGAGTGGTCGTCGCCTCCGACGACCCGACCGAGAAGGCGTCTGGCCGCGGCCTGGGGATCCTGCGCGACGAGGGCGTCGAGGTCGTTGTCGCCGGCGGCGAGCTGGCAGCCAGCGCTCGCCTGCTCAACCAGGCCTTTCGCAAGCACGCCCGCGTGGGTCGGCCGTGGGTGCTGTTCAAGTCGGCGATGACACTGGACGGGAAGGTCGCCACCCGCACGGGCGACTCGAAGTGGATCAGCGGCGTGGACAGTCGCGAGCTGGCCCACCGCTGGCGCGCGTCGGTAGATGCGGTGGTTGTCGGCATCGGCACTGCGCTGGCCGACGATCCGCAGCTCACGGCCCGCCCGGAGGGGCTCGTCGCCGAGGCCGAGCAACAGCCGCGCCGGGTGGTGTTCGACTCGCTGGGTCGCGTGCCCCCGAGCTCGCAGCTGGTGATGGCGGCCGCTGAGATCCCGCTCACGGTCGTGGTCTCACGTGCTGCGGCGCGTGCGGATACCGATGCGCTCGAGGCGGCCGGCGCACAGGTGCTGGTAGCCACGGGCGAGAACGAGCCCGCGCGGGTGCGCTCGGGGCTCGATCAGCTGGGTGCCCTGGGAGTTGCATCGGTCCTGCTCGAGGGTGGTCCGCACCTCGCCGGGGCGTTCCTGGACGCGGGCGAGATCGATGAAATCAGGCTGTTCCTCGCGCCGCTGCTGCTCGGCGGCAGCGCCGCCCGCGACCCGCTCGAGGGCGAAGGCGTCGAGCGCATCTCCGAGGCCCTGCGTGCCCTCACAATGAGCTGCGAGACCGTGGGCGAGGATCTGCTGATAACGGCACGACTGCGCGAGTGGTGAGGATGTTCACGGGCCTGATCGCCGACCTGGGAACGGTCGTCGCGCTGGAGCGCGACGGAGAGGGCGCGACGCTGCGCATCGGGACCCGGCTCGCCGGGGCTCTGCGGGATGGCGACTCGGTCGCTGTCAACGGCGTCTGCCTGACGGCCACCGAGGTCGACGAGCAGGGCTTCGAGGCGCAGGCGATGATCGAGACGCTCGAGCGCTCCTCGTTGGGCCGCCTGAGCGAGGGCTCGCACGTCAACCTGGAGCTGGCGCTGCGCGCCGAGGACCGCCTCGGCGGTCACGTCGTACAGGGGCACGTCGACGGCACAGCGGTCGTGCGGGGGATTCGGCAGGAGGGCTTCTCGCGGGTGCTCGAGATCGAGACGGACCCTGCGCTGAGTCGCTATCTGGTGGAGAAGGGGTCGGTCGCCGTGGATGGGGTGAGCCTCACCGTGAGCGCGCTGGACGAGCGCGGCTTCTCGGTCTCACTGATCCCGGAGACCCTGCAGCGAACGAACCTCGGCCAGATCGGCGAGTCTTCGCTGGTCAACATCGAGGTCGACATCCTGGCAAAGCACGTCGAGCGTCTCCTGGAGGCACGAGCATGAGCGCACCAAAGGCGACAACGCCCTTCGCAACCATCGAGCAGGCGATCGAGGACATCCGCCAGGGCAAGATGGTGGTGGTCTGTGACGACGAGGACCGCGAGAACGAGGGCGACCTCACGATGGCGGCTCAGTTCGCAACCCCCGAGGCGATCAACTTCATGGCCAAGGAGGGGCGCGGCCTGATCTGCCTCTCGCTCACACCCGAGCGCTGCGACGAGCTAGGCCTGGATCTGATGGCGGCCAAGAACGAGTCCTCCTTCGAAACTCCGTTCACCGTCTCGGTCGAGGCCCGTGAGGGCGTCACCACGGGCATCTCGGCGCACGACCGCGCGCACACGATCCAGGTGGCGATCGACCCCGAGAGCGCCCCCCGCGACCTCGTCCAGCCAGGCCATGTCTTCCCGCTCAAGAGCCGCGCCGGGGGCGTGCTCGAGCGCGCCGGGCAGACCGAGGCGGCCGTCGATCTGGCTCGTCTGGCCGGGCTGAACCCCGCCGGTGTGATCTGCGAGGTGATGAACGACGACGGCACCATGGCCCGCGTCCCCGACCTGGTCGAGTACTGCGCCCGCCATGGGCTGAGCATGGTCACGGTGGCCGATCTGATCGCCTACCGCCGCCGCCACGACAAGCTCGTCGAACGGGTCGTGGCCACCCGCCTGCCCACCACGTTCGGCGACTTCGAGGCCGTCGGCTATCGCTCGCTGGTCGACGACAAGCACCACGTGGCACTGGTCAAGGGCGATGTCGAGGGGCAGCCCGACGTGCTCGTGCGGGTGCACTCGGAGTGCCTGACCGGCGACGTGTTCCACTCGCTGCGCTGCGACTGCGGCGAGCAGCTCGAATCGGCGCTGTCGATGATCGAGCGCGAGGGGCGCGGGGTGCTGCTCTACCTCTCCCAGGAGGGCCGCGGAATCGGGCTGCTCAACAAGCTGCGCGCCTACCGGCTGCAGGAGGACGGCCTCGACACGATCGAAGCCAACGAGCGTCTCGGGCTCCCGGCCGACCTGCGCGACTACGGGATCGGCGCGCAGATCCTCGTCGACCTGGGGCTCGGCTCGATCAAGATCCTCACCAACAACCCCAAGAAGATCAAGGGACTCGAGGGCTACGGGCTGTCGGTCAGCGGCCAGCTCCCGATCGAGCACGCCCCCAACGAGCACAACCAGAGCTATCTGCGCACCAAGGCCCAGCGCATGGGTCACACACTCCACCACCAGGGCCTGAACCTCGACGAGGAGCTGCTGCACGACGAGCGGCGCAGCGGCAGCGAGCGTCGCCGGGGCGGGCACAGCGCGGACGGCGAGCAGGGCCGCGAAGCCCCCGCCGATGATCCCGCCACGCCCGGCGGGGAGCGGGGCGAGCGGTGAGCGCCTCCTTTGCGATCGTGGTTGGTCGCTTCTACGAGGACCTGGCCGAGCGGTTGGTCAACGGGGCGCAAACGGCCTTCTCCCAGGCGGGTCACGAGAACGTGGAGGTCCTCGACGTCTCAGGAGCCTTCGAGCTGCCCCTGGCGGCCAGCTATGCGGCCCAGAGCGCTCGCTTTGCGGGTGTCGCCTGCCTCGGCGCCGTCATCCGCGGAGAGACCGACCACTACGACTTCGTGTGCGCGCAGACCGCCGCAGGGATCATGCGCGTGACGCTCGATACGGGCGTGCCGTGCGCCTTTGGCGTGCTCACGTGCGAGACGATGGAGCAGGCCCTGGCCCGCACCGGGGGCGGCAAGCGCGACCAGGGCGCGCACGCGGCCGAAGCGGTCATGGGCATGGCGGCGCTGCGCGATCGCCTCGCGAGCGGCTAGACTGCCCCGAATGGCCAAGGTATGTCACAGCTGCGGAAAGGGTCCGGCGTTCGGTCAGAGCCGCAGCCACTCGATGGTCGCCACCAAGCGCCGCTTCGATCCGAACCTGCAGAAGGTACGGATCCTCGTCGGCAAGGCGCCCCGGCGCGTGTACGTGTGCACACGCTGTCTTAAAGCCGGCAAGGTGACGAAGGCTCTGTAGGCCTGCTGGGCGCGCCATCCGGCGTCCTCAGTCGCTGTCGAAGTGTCCGTCTGGCAGCGGGTCGCCCGCTCAAGGTGATAGACCGTGTCGCCGTGACCGATACGAATCTGGTCCGCTTCCGTGCGGCTGTTGCGGGAGCGCTCGCCCATCTGGAATCGCGCCGGCAGGAGGTCAACGACCTCAACGTGTTCCCCGTGGCGGACGGCGATACGGGCGACAACATGGCGCTCACGCTACGGGCCGTGCTCGAGGAGCTCGACCGGCTGCAGGGCAGCGACGCGGGGCGCACGATCGACGAGATCGGGCGCGAGGAGATCGTCCAGTCGGTTGCCCGTGCGGCCCTGCTCGGCGCGCGCGGCAACTCGGGCGTGATCCTCTCCCAGCTGATTCGCGGGGCGGCCGAGGAGCTGATCAGCCGGCCAGGGCAGCTGATCGACGCGACGCTGATCGGCGCCGCGCTCGCCAACGCCGCCGACCGCGCCTACTCCTCGGTGCGCGATCCCGCCGAGGGCACGATCCTCACGGTGGCGCGCGAGATGGCGCACAAGATCGTCACGGACGTCGCCCATAGCACCGAGAACCCCCGTCTCGGACCGACGACCGAGCCGCGAGCACAGGACACCGCGATAGCAGCCGCGCTCGAGAGCGCAGTCCTGGCCGGCCAGGACTCTGTCCAGCGCGGACCCGAGCTGCTGGCCGCGTTGCGCGACGCCGGAGTCGTGGACGCGGGGGGCTATGGCCTGACGATCATCTTCGCGGGGGTGGTGGCCGCCCTGCGCGGCGAAGACCCGCCGCCGTTGGATCACTACGAGCCGGCCCGCATCACCCACCCGCAGCACCATTCGAGCACCTACCGCTTCTGCACCAACTTCGCAGTCACCGGCAGCGGGCTCATCGCCAGTCGCTTCATCGGACCGCTCGAGGAGCTGGGCGACTCCGTTTTGGTCGTGGGCGACGCCAGCACGCTCAAGGTTCACCTGCACACCGATGAGCCGGAGCGGGCCACGGCGGTGTTCGCCGAGGCCGGCGAGGTCTCGCACCTGGATGTGGCCGACATGCACGCCCAGGTGGCCGAGCGCGAGGAGCGACTGGCCGGCGATGCCTCCGTGTCCGACGCCGCCCATGACTCCAACTCCAACGACGGCGAGCACGCGCTGCAGGCGCCCGCGGCGGCTCCCGACGGGCTTCGCTGCGGCGCGGTGGCCGTGGTCAACGGGGACGGCCTGCGCGAGCTGTTCCACGAGCTCGGTGTCCACACGATCGACGGCGGCCCCACGCTCAACCCCTCTACCTACGACCTGCTCGCGGGCATCCACGACGTGCCCGCGGAGGAAGTCGTGCTGCTGCCCAACAGCGCCAACGTGATCATGGCCGCCGAGCACGCCGCGCGGCTCTCGGACAAGCAGGTGCTGGTCGCGCCCACCACAAGCCAGCAGGCGGGCCTCACCGCGGCCGTCGCGCTGGCGTTGGACCGTTCGTTGGAGGAGAACGGCCAGGCGCTCTCGGAGGCGCTCGCGCGGGTTCGCACGGGGGCGGTCGCCGAGGCCGCGCGCGACGATGCCCAGGGGCGCTTCGAGCGCGGCGAGGCAGTGGGGTTCGTCGAGGACGAGGTCCTCGCCTGGGGCGATCCACGGGAGACGCTCGAGCGGGTCCTGGGGACGCTCGCCCAGGGCATCGACGGCGATCTGGCCCCTGAGCTGATCAGCGTCCTGGCGGGCGAGCAGGCGCCGATCGGTCTCGGTGAGATCGAGGGCATGGTCAACGGCGGCATCGAGCTCGAGCTCCGTCGTGGTGGCCAGGCGGCCTACTGGTGGCTGCTCTCAGCCGAGTGAGCCACGGACACGCCGGCGCGGCGGATCGGGCGGAGAGGCGGGGGCCGTTACGACCGCGGTCGCGATCATGATGGGCGGGCGATGCCCGCGACGATGCCAACCACGCCGGAGGCGAAGCTCGTGGGAGATCCTCAGCGCGTAGGCTCGCCGCCCAGGGCGTTCGCCTCGACCCACGAGCCGAGCCGTGACGAGCTGATCCACGCACCCGTGCGCTGGCCCAGGCCCTCGCGCCTGCAGGTCGTGCTCGAGCCGCCGAGCAAGAAGATGGCCGCCGGGATGCGCGCGCTGGGACTGGAGACCGTGGGCGACCTGCTCGAGCACCTGCCGAGCGACAGTCGCGAGGCGCGCACCGTCGCCGCGCTACGCGCCGGCGAGCAGGCCACGGTGGCTGTCCAGGTGCGAAGCATCGCCGCGCGCCCTGTGCGCCGCCGCCGCATGCGCCCTTTGGTCGAGGCCAAGGTCTTCGACGCGAGTGCAACCATGCGCGCGACGTTCTTCAACCAGCCGTGGCTGGTCGAGCGCTATCCGCCCGGTACGCGCCTGCTGCTGCACGGCAAGTCAGACGGTCGTGGAGGCTTCGGCGTCTCACACCATGCGCTCGCTGCCGACGTCGGAGCCGAGCAACCGGGTGACGGGGCCAACGCCTCGGTGGCCCACTACCCGGCGAGCGAGGGGGTGACCTCGACCCAGATCCTCACGCTGGTGCAGGGTGCCCGCCACTCGCTCGGCGACGTCACTGAGGCGCTCTCGGCCGCCACACGGGTGACCGAGGGGCTGCCCGACAGGCCCGGCGCCCTTGCCGCGATGCACTTCCCGCGCAGCTCCGAGGATCTCGAGCTGGGCCGGCGCCGCCTGGCCTTCGAGGAGATGCTCCTCACCCAGTTGCTGTTCCTGCGCCGCCGCGCACGCCGGCGCTCCCAGCTCGGGGCGAGCGTGCTCGATGAGGCACCGACGTTGAGCGAGCGCTGGCTCACCGACGTGCTGCCGTTCGCGCCCACCGGCGATCAGCTGCGGGCGATGGAGGCGATCCGCGCGGACCTCGCACTGCCAACGCCGATGCAGCGGCTGCTGATGGGCGAGGTCGGTAGCGGCAAGACCGTGGTCGCCCTCTACGCCATGCTCCGGGCCGTCGAGCACGGCTGCCAGGCGGCGCTGATGGCACCCACGGAGACGCTAGCCGAGCAGCATTTCGCCACCGTCGAGCGGTTGCTGGGCAGCGAGAACCTGCGGGTTGCTCTGCTCACCGGCTCCACGCCCGCCCGCAGGCGCCGCGACGTGCTAGGCAAGCTCGAGAGCGGCGAGCTCTCGCTGGTCGTGGGCACGCACGCGCTGATCGAGCCCGACGTGCGCTTTCGTGCGCTGGCCGTGGCCGTGATCGACGAGCAGCACCGCTTCGGCGTGCGCCAGCGGGGTGCGCTCGGAAGTCAGGGCACGACGTCCGTGCACACCCTGCACATGACCGCCACCCCGATCCCGCGCACGCTGGCGCTGGCCCGCTACCCGGACCTCGACACGAGCAAGCTGCGCGAGCTTCCTCATGGGCGCCAGCCGATCGAGACGCGCCTGGTTCGCGGTGAGGCGGAGCGCGCGGAGGCATACGAGCTGGTGCGCAGCGAGCTGGCGGCCGGCCGGCAGGCGTATGTGGTCTGTCCTCTGATCGAGGAGTCAGAGCCCGTGGTGGGGGAGACCGCGACGGGCTCGATCCCGACCCAGGCGGGGGTGCGCGCGGCCACGGCCGAGCTGGCGCGGCTGCGCGCCGGCGAGCTGCGTGGCCACGAGCTCGCGCTCCTGCACGGGGGGATGCGATCGCGTGAGAAGCAGGAGGCGATGGCGGCGTTCGCCTCGGGGCAGGCGCAGGTGCTGGTGGCCACGACGGTCATCGAGGTCGGGATCGACGTGCCCAACGCGACGGTGATGCTGATCGAGAACGCCGAGCGCTTCGGGATCTCCCAGCTGCACCAGCTGCGGGGCAGGGTGGGTCGGGGCGAGCATCGCTCCACGTGCCTGCTCGTGGGGTCGGCGGGGACTGGCGCGGGCACACGTCTGCGCGCGCTGGTCGAGCACTCGGACGGGTTCCGCCTCGCCGAGATCGACCTGGAGATGCGCAGCGAGGGCGAGCTGACGGGCACGCGCCAGTCTGGATTCGGGCATTTCCGCGTGGCGCGCCTGCCCGAGGACGCCGAGCTACTGGAGCTGGCCCGCGCGCAGGCCGAGGCGATCGTGGCAAGCGATCCGGAGCTGTCGAGTCCCGAGCACGCCCTGCTTGGGCTCGAGCTGGAGCGCACGCTCGGCGAGCAGGAGATCGAGCCGATCATCGCCTGAGCGCCCGCGCGGCTACGGTCAGTGCATGCGGGTGATCGCGGGACGTCTAGGGGGCAGACGCTTGAAGGCGCCGCCCGGTCGTGTGACGCGGCCGACCTCCGATCGTGTCCGCGAGGCCCTGTTCTCGATGCTCGCCGACATCGAGGGAGCGCGTGTCCTGGACCTGTTTGCGGGCAGCGGCGCATTGGGTATCGAGGCGGTCTCCCGGGGGGCGTCCCAGGCGGTGTTCGTCGAGCGCGAGCGCGGCGCCGTGGCGGTCCTGGAACAGAATCTGGTCACTCTCGAGCTCGGCGAGGAGGTGGCGGAGGTGCGCCGCGCCGATGCGCTCGCGGCCCTGCGGAGCGCACGTGGGCGCAAAGAGACATACGATCTCCTCTTCATCGACCCTCCCTACGCGCGTGCGCAGGAACTCGGACCGGAGCTCTCGGCTGCGCTTTCGGGGATCCTGGCATCGGGGGCGCGCATAGTCATCGAGAGCGACCGGCGAGCGCCGCTCGAGCTCGATCTGGAGGTCGAGCGCCAAAAACGCTACGGCGACACTTCCATCACGATCCACCGCCACCCATGACCCGACCTGAGAACGCGATAGCAGTCTGCCCCGGCAGCTACGACCCGATAACCAACGGGCATCTCGACGTGATCCGTCGAGCGGCCAACCTCTACGACGAAGTGGTCGTGGCCGTGGTCAACCGCTCGGTGCGCAAGAGCGGCGCCCTGTTCGGGATCGAGGAGCGCGTCGGCTTCATCGAGCGTGCGCTGGCGGATCTGGACACGGTCCGCGTGGAGCCGTTCTCGACGCTCGTGGTCGACTTCGCGCGCAGCATCGGGGCGCGGGCAATCGTGAAGGGACTGCGCGCCATCTCCGACTTCGAGTACGAGCTGGAGATGAACCAGCTCAACCGCCGCCAGGACCCCGGAATCGAGTCCGTTTACCTGATGGCGAGCCCGCAGTACAGTTTCCTGTCATCGAGTGGCGTCAAGGAGCTGGCCACGTTTGGGGGGCGAATTGACGATCTCGTGCCGGACGAGGTGTCCCGGCGCTTGCAGGAAGAGCTGAAACGCTGACGAAATGGATGGCTCCTAGTGGATGTCCTGGTACTCATAGACAAGCTCGACGACTTGGTGCACAACGCCAAGACAATTCCCCTGAGCGATTCCGTGCGGGTCGACAAGGAGGAGATCTACGACATCCTCGACCAGATGCGCGCGACGATCCCCGAGGAGATCAAGCAGGCACGGTGGATCGTCAAGGAGCGTCAGGAGATGCTCGCGGAGGCCAAGAAGGAGGCCGAGCGGATCATCAAAGACGCGCGCGAGCGCCAGGAGCGCCTCCTCGGCGAGGAGGAGGTCACCAAGCAGGCCGAGCGCGCCGCCGAGGACATCGTCGAGGACGCCCGGGCACGCGAGCGGGAGATCCGCCTTGGCGCCGAGGACTACGCCGATGAGATCCTCAACACGCTCGAGATCAACCTGTCCAAGTTCATCGCGGCCGTGCAGCGGGGACGCGAGCGCCTCCAGGGCAAGGACGAGCCGGCCGAAGTCAGCTAGCGCCCGTTTCGTCGAGCCGGACGCCTCGCCGTCGATGAATTCGAGCCAGTCGGACTCCGTTCCAGCGCCTCGCATTTTGGGTAGGGTCAGCACGTGAACTCCCAGGTGGCCAGGTACAAGCTGTTCGTCGCACGGACGCTGCTCGACACCGGGATCCTCACCCCGGTGCGGCCCGACCGGGCGGTGCGCTCGATTGCCGCACTGCGCCGTTGGGGCCCCACACCGGCGGCCGCCTACGTCGGCTCGGCCGCCCGCTTCCCCCAGCGCGCGGCGATCGTGGACGAGCGTGGGACGCTCACCTTCGAGGAAGTGCACAGGCGCACCAACGCGCTGGCGCACGAGCTGGCCCGTGCGGGCATCTCAGAACAGGACGGCGTGGCGATCATGTGTCGCAACCATCGTGGCTTCGTCGAGGCGACCGTGGCCTGCTCGAAGCTCGGCGCGAGCGCCCTTTACCTGAACACCGCCTTCGCTGGGCCGCAGATCACAGACGTGCTCGCGCGCGAGAACCCAGTGGCCGTCATCTACGACGAGGAGTTCGCCGAGCTGGTGCGCGAGGGCGCGGCCAACCGGCTGCGCTTCGTCGCCTGGAGCGAGCCGAAGGCCGCCTCTGGAGCGGGCGAGACGGAGGGCTCCAGGGCCCCTCTGCTCGAGGAGCTGATCGCGCGCGGGGACACCTCAGACCCCACGCCTCCGGCGGAGAAAGGGCGCGTGGTGATCCTCACCTCCGGGACCACCGGCGCACCGAAGGGCGCCACGCGCAAACAGCCGGACTCGCTGGAGCCCGTGGCCTCGTTGTTCTCGAAGATCCCGCTGAAGGCGCGCGAGACGACCATGATCGCCGCGCCCATGTTCCACTCGTGGGGCTTCGCTCATTTCACGCTCGCGCTGCCGCTGTCCTCGACGCTCGTGCTGCGGCGCAAGTTCGAACCGGAGGAGACGCTGAAGGCCGTGGCTCAGCACCGTGCCAGCGCATTGGCGCTCGTGCCGGTGATGCTGCAGCGGATCCTCGATCTCGGGCCCGAGACGATCGCGCGCTATGACCTGAGCGCGCTGAAGATCATCGCGCTAAGCGGCTCGGCGCTGCCGGGCGAGATGGCCACCCGCGCGATGGACACCTTCGGCGACGTCCTCTACAACCTCTACGGCTCGACCGAGGTCGCGTGGGCGACGATCGCCACCCCAGAGGATCTGCGGGCGGCACCGGGTACGGCGGGGCGCGCACCTGTTGGCACGGTGGTGAAGCTGCTCGACGCCGACGGGCACGAGGTCCCGCGCGGGCACGGCGGGCGCATCTTCGTGGCCAACGAGCTGATGTTCGAGGGCTACACCGGCGGTGGCGGCAAGGAGATCGTCCGCGGGCTGATGAGCACAGGCGACGTGGGGCACTTCGACGAGGGGGGACGCCTGTTCGTGGACGGCCGCGACGACGAAATGATCGTCAGCGGAGGCGAGAACGTCTTCCCACGCGAGGTCGAGGACCTGCTGGCCGATCACACTGAGATCGAAGAGGCGGCGGTCGTGGGCGTCGAGGACGCGGAATTCGGTCAGCGCCTGAAGGCGTTTGTTGTGCCGCGCAACGGCACCACCCTGACCGAGGAGCAGATCAAGAGCTACGTCAAGCAGAACCTGGCCCGCTACAAGGTGCCGCGCGAGGTTGTGTTCATGAGCGAGCTGCCGCGCAACGCCACGGGCAAGATCCTCAAGCGGGAGCTCGTCACACCGGCTTGAAGGTCGCGGGCCCGCGGGCGCTCGCTAGCCTGGAGGCGATGCCCATGGGGACGCATGACTTCGACCTGGCGGGTTTGCGCCTGAGCGCTGGTGAGGGGCGGCGCCTGGAGCTCGAGGTCGCAGTCGAGCCGCTCGTGCTCGGCAGCGAGCGCTACGAGGCCCAGCCCGCAAGCGTGCCCGTTGAGCTGACCGTCTCGCGGATGACAGGCGGCGGCTATGCCCTGCGCCTGCGCTTCGCCGCGGCGCTCAGCGGCCCCTGCATGCGCTGCCTGAAGCCCGCCGCCCCAGTGCTCGAGGTGGACGCGCGCGAGGTCGATCGGCCCGGCGAAGGCGAGGAGCTGGACAGCCCCTACGTCCGGGACGAGGTGGTCGACCTGGCCGCCTGGGCTCGCGACGCCTTCGCGCTGGCGATGCCCGCCAAGATCCTCTGCCGCGAGGACTGCGCCGGCCTGTGCCCGGTGTGCGCTGTCGACCTCAACGAGGCAGGGCCCGAGCACCGACACGAGTCGGCTCCCGACCCCCGCTGGGCGAAGTTGAGCGAGCTGAAGCTCGAGTAGGACCGGACGGGCGGGCGGGCGGGTGGGGGCTGATACCCTTCTGTGCCCGATGGCCGTCCCCAAGAAAAAGCAGTCCCACAGCCGCACGGCCAAGCGCCGTGCGCAGCACAAGATCGGCACGCCTGCGCTGAACGCCTGCCCGCAGTGCCACAGCCCGCGTCGTCCCCACCGCGTATGCCCGGTGTGCGGCACCTATGCGGGCCGTGAGATCGTGACGCCCGGCGCGCACGAGCACGATCACGATCACGACCACTCCTAGCGCCCGGTGAAGCCAGAGGCAGCCGCCTCCCCTCCCCCGGCATCGCCCCAGGCGCGGCCCGTGGTGGCAGTCGACTGCAACGGCGCCGATCTCGGCGCAGGCGAGGTGGCCGCCGGCGCACTGCTCGCCGCACAGGACGGAGCACGCGTGCTCCTGTTCGGCCCCGTCGCCGAGATGGAGCTTCCCGCCACCCTGCCCGCGGGGGTGGAGGTCATCGACGCACCGATATCGATCGCGAAGGCCGTCGATCCCGTCAAGGCGGCTCGCAGCACGCCCGAGGCGTCGATCGTGCAGGCCGCGCGCGCGGTGTCCGACGGCCGGGCGCAGGCGCTGGTGTGTGCCGGCGCCACCGGCGCGGCGCTGGCTGCGGGCACGTTCAACATCAAACGCGCACGCGGCATCTACCGCCCCGCGCTGGCCATCCCCCTGCCGGTCCCCAGCGGACCCGTGACCCTGCTCGACGTGGGGGCCAACGCCGAGGCTCGGCGCGAGCACATCGTGCAGTTCGCCTTCATGGGCGCTGCGCTCGCACGGATCGTGCTGGGGGTGGCGCGGCCGCGCGTGGGCCTGCTCTCGAACGGCGAGGAGTCCGAGCGTGGCAGCGCGCTAGTGCTCGAGTCCCACGCCGAGCTTGCGCAGCGCGCCGAGGCGGGACTCGATGCGTTCGAGTTCGTCGGCAACGTCGAGGGCGGGGACCTGATGGGCGGCGTGGCCGACGTGATCGTGACCGACGGCTTCACCGGCAACGTGTCCCTGAAGCTGATGGAGGCCGTCTCGCAGACGATGCTGGGAGCGATTCGCGACGCGGCGATGTCCTCGACGCGAGGCAAGCTCGGCGGCGCGCTGCTGCGGGGATCGCTGTCGGGGTTTCGCCGGCAGATCGACCCCGAGGCCAACGGGGGCGCCTACCTGCTCGGCCTCCGCCGTCTGGGAGTGGTTCCCCACGGGCGCTTCACGCGGGTCGGCTTCGCCCAGGCGATCCTCCGCGCTGAGCGGGGCGCCCGCGAGGACATCGTGGGCGAGACCCAGCGTGCGCTCGAGCAGGCGGGGGCGCTCAGGCGCTCGCCGGCGTCCGCGCCGGACGCTAGCCTGCTCGAAGCAGGATGAGCGACGCCCGTGAGCCCATATTCGAGCTGATCCGCGCTCATCTCGCCGACGAGCTCGACGTGGATGCGCAGCAGATCACAGAGCAGACGCGCTTCAAGGAGGACCTGGAGGCGGACTCGCTCGACCTCTACACGCTCGTGCAGGAGCTGGAGGACACCTACGGGGTGAGCATGTCCGACGAGCAGGCCGCCCAGATCCTGACCGTGGGCGCGGCGGTGGACTTCGTGTTGAGCCACCAGGGAACCCCCAATGCAGGACGATGATGCTGCTGGCCGAGCTCCTCGAGGAGCTGCCCGAGGATCTCGCCCGCCAGGTGTTCACCCACGCCTCCTGGAGCGAGCGCCGCAGCGACTCCTACACGCGGCTGGCGTTCCTCGGCGACAGCGTGCTGGCGCTGGCTGTGACCACGCATCTGTATCCGCGTCTGGAGGCCGAGCGCTTCGGCGCCGGACGTCTCACCAAGATCCGCGCGCAGGCGGTCTCAGGGGTCTCCTGTCGGGCCGTGGCCGAACGCCTTGGTCTGCCCGAGCGGCTGCGTGCTGCGGCGCCCGTGGGTGGGCGTGCGAGCACCGCTGCGCTGGTGGGCACGGAGCGAGTGCTGGCGTCGGTGATCGAGGCGGTTATCGGGGCCTGCTACCTGCAGGCCGGCTACGAGCGCACGGCCGAGGCGGTCGTGGAGGCGTTCACACCGGAGATCGAGGAGGCGCTGGAGAATCCCGTGGACTTCAAGTCGGCCCTGCAGGAGCTGCTCGCGCGCAGAGGCGCGGAGGTGAGCTACGAGGTCACGGGCGAGGAGGGGCCGCCGCACGAGCGGACCTACGCCGTGACGGCGCTCGTGGACGGTCGCGAGCTCGGCAGCGGCAGGGGCCGCAGCAAGAAGCAGGCCGAGCAGGAGGCGGCGCGGGCGGCCGTGGAGCGCCTCGCGGAGGAGTGATGTGCGTATGCGCCTGAAGTCGCTGAGCCTCAGTGGCTTCAAGTCGTTCCCCGATCGCACGCGCCTGGATTTCGGCGAGGGCGTGAGCGTGGTCGTCGGGCCGAACGGGTCGGGCAAGTCCAATGTGACCGACGCTGTGCTGTGGGCGATGGGCGAGCAGTCCCCGCTTGCCGTACGCGGGCAGTCGATGCAGGATGTGATCTTCGGCGGCGGACGCGGCGTGCAGCCTCGCAGCGCGGCCGAGGTGGAGATCGTGCTCGACAACTCCGACGGGACGGTCGATCTGCCCCTGAGCGAGATCTCGATCGTGCGCCGTCTGGATCGCAACGGCGAGGGTGGCTACAAGCTCAACGGCGCCCGCTGTCGCCTGACCGATGTGATCGAGGTGCTCTCAGACACGGGCCTGGGCAAGGAGTCGCACTCGGTCATCTCGCAGGGCCGTGTGGACGGGATCGTCACGTCCAAGCCGCGCGATCGGCGTCTGTTGATCGAGGAGGCTGCCGGGCTTGGCAAGCACCGCAAGCGCCGCCGGCGCGCGCAGCTCAAGCTCGAGCGCACGCAGGAGAACCTCGATCGCGCGCTTGACATCGAGCGTGAGGCGCGCACCCGCCTGCGCCCGCTCAAGCGCCAGGCCGAAGCAGCCGAGCTGCATGAGCGCCTCGAGCGCCAGATCCTGCAGGCGCGCTGGGAGCTTGCACGGGACGCGGCTCGGGTCTGCCGCGTGGAGCTCGAGGTCGCCGAGGCGGCCGTGGCCGAGGCGCGCACGGGGCGCAGCGAGATCGAGGCCAGGTTGCAGGAGACGATCGATCGCCGTGGCGCGGCCGAGCGCGCATTGTCCGAGCGCGCCGAGCGCCACGACGCGCTCTCCCGTCGTGTGTACGAGGCGCGCACCTCACGCGAGCGGCTGGGCCTGCGCGCCGAGCAGGTTGGCGCTCACGCGCAGAGCCTCGCGCGTCGGATCGAGCGGCTCGAGCTGGAGCTGGGGAGCCTCGGCTCCGCCGGCGCCGAGGGCGGCGAGGAGGAGCATGCATCCGGCGGGGCCGAGCGCATCGCCGGGCTCGAAGCCGAGCTCGCCGAGATCGAGGCCGGGCGTGAGCGCGAGATCGAGCGCGAAGTGGCAGAGCTCGCCCAGGAGCGCGAGCGCCAGCAGACGCTCGTGGCGGAGATAGCAGCGGAGCTGGAGGGTGCGCGTAGCGCGCGCGAGCAGGCAGACGCCGAGGCCGAGAGTGCGCGCAGGCGCCTGGCTGAGGCTGAGCGCTCCGTCCAGGAGGCACGGCGCGAGGCGGCGCGGGTCGGCTCGGAGTTGGCCGCTGCCAACCAGTTCCTGCGTGGTCATGCGCGTGTGAGCGCGGGCATGGCGGATGGCTCGGCGAAGGCCCTGAGCGAGGAGCTGAGCGTCAAGGACGGCTATGAGCTGGCGCTGGCGGCTGCCCTGGGTGGGCGCCTCGACGCGGTCCTGGCGAGCGACGTACCGGGTGCAGAGGCGCTGCTCGACCGCGCCGGGCCCGACGGCGGCACCGCCCTCGTGTCCAACCAGGGTGGAGCCACGCCCCCGGCGTCAAGCGCGAACGAGCCGGTCGCGGGGGCGCTGCGCCTGGTCGACCTTCTCAGCGGACCCGCTGAGGTGATCGACCTCGCTGCGCGACTGCTCGTCGATGCTTGGGTGGTGGAGCGCCTGGAGGATCTGCCCGAGGACTTCTCGGGCGTGGCGGCGACCCGCCAGGGCCGTGTGTGGTTCGCGGCCTGGGGCGAGGTGCGCCAGCTGAGCGAGGGCGGCAGCGAGCGTGTGCTCGCGCGGCGAAACGAACGCGATCGGCTGATCGAGGCCTCTGAGCAGGCAGCTCAGGCCGAGCATGCGGCGCGCGCAGTCGGCGAGCAGATGGCCCAGGAGCTGTCCGCGGCCGAAGATGCCCGCGGGGGCGCCGAGACGGCGCTGCGGCACTCCGAGCGCCGCCAGGCAGAGACGGGCGAGGCGGTTCGGCGCACCGATTGGCTGATCGAGCAGCGTCGCACGGCCCCCGCCGACGGTCCGCTGGCGGTGCGCAAGGCCGAGCTCGAGGGTGAGCTTGCAGCCGAGCGCCGACAGGTCGAGCGTCTGGAGCGCGAACGCCTGGAGCGCCTGGCGCGCCTGGCGCGGCTGCGCGCACAGCTCAACAGCGATCGGGCCACGGCGCCGTGTGCGCAGCGGCTCGCCACCGCGCTCGAGCATGCGGCCGAGGCCGTGCAGGGGTTCGTCGCGCAGCTGGAGCAGGAGCTCGCCGCCGACCGGCAAGCGGGAGAGGCGATGGCCGCGCAGCTGCGCACGTGCTCGGCCCAGGAGGCCGAGATCCAGGCGGCGCTGCGTGCGGCTGGAGAGACGGTGACCAGCGCCGAGGTGGCCGCGCAGCGTCTGCGAGACCAGGCGGCGGAGGCGCGCATGGAGCTGGAGACGGTCGCCGAGCGGTTGGGTATCTCCAAGCCGGCCGGGGGCGAGCAGCCCCAGGGACAGGCCGAGCAGGCCGTGGAGCCCGAGGCCGAGGAGCCCGAGAGCCAGCAGCCTGAGACCGAGCAGCCCGACGCCGAGCAGGAGCTCGACGAGGAGGCCGCGGCGGCACTGCGGGCACGAGTCGAGCGCCTGACCCGCCGGCGCGAGCAGCTGGGGCCGGTGAACCCGCTGGCTCAGGAGGAGTACTCGGAGGCGCTCGAGTACGTCGAGGAGCTGGAGGGCCAGCGCACCGACCTCGAGACGGCTCTGCGTGAGCTGCGCAGCGTCATCCGCGAGACCGACCGCCAGATCCAGGAGACGTTCGAGGAGACGTTCCAGGCGGCTGCGCGCAACTTCGAAGAGCTGGCCAAAGACGTCTTCCCGGGAGGCTCGGGCAAGCTGCGGCTGATCGCCGATGAGCAGGCACCGCGCCCGGTCCTGGGAGGGCAACCGCTGCCAGCAGGCGGCGAGGACGCCGAGGCGATCGAGGCCGCGGCTGAGGCCGAGAGCGAGGCCGAGCTCCGCGGCGAGGAGGAGCAGCTGCCGGGGGTAGAGATCGAGATCACACCGGCGGGCAAGGCGACCAAGCGCCTGACGCTCCTCTCAGGAGGCGAGAAGTCGATGACGGCGCTGGCCTTCCTGTTCGCCGTGTTCCTGGCACGACCGTGCCCCTTCTACATCCTCGACGAGGTCGAGGCCGCGCTCGACGATCTCAACCTCGACCGTTTCCTCGCGCTCTTGCGCCGCTACGCAGACCGGGCGCAGTTCATCGTGATCACGCACCAGAAGCGCACGATGGAGGCCGCGGACTGGCTGTTCGGGGTCTCCATGGGCCAGGACGGCGTCTCCAAGGTTCTGTCGCGTCGCCTCCCGGCCGAGTCCTCAGAGCAGGAGCAGGCCCCCGAGGTCGCCGAGGTCGCCTGAGGGCGGCGCTGCTACAGTCGCGCGGCCCGTGGCGCGTGACTGGAGTGATCTGTTCATAACTGTCGAGCCCGCAGGGGACGGCGACTCTGCATCCGGCGAGCAGGAGCAGGGAGGGGGTCGGCGCCAGCGCGGCGGGTTGTTCCGCCGTCTGCGCGAGAGCATGGCCAAGACGCGCCAGGCGCTCGGCTCGGAGATCCAGGCCACGCTGTTCGGCGAGCTCGACGAGCAGACCTGGGAACGGCTCGAGGAGGCGCTGATCATGGCCGACGTCGGCGCGAGCACGACGGCGTCGGTGGTCGCGACGCTCGAGGCTGAAGCGGCGGCGGGCGACCTCGAGGGCGGCGAGGCGCTCAGCGAGCGCCTGATCGGTCTGCTGGCGGACACCGCACGCGTCGGCGATGCGCGCATCGACATCCGCCCCGAGCCGACCGTGATCATGGCCGTCGGCGTCAACGGCACCGGCAAGACGACCACCATCGGCAAGCTCGCCTGGCACCTGCACAACGAGCTCGGGGTCAGCGTGCTGCTGGCGGCCGCAGACACCTTCAGAGCCGCCGCGGCCGAGCAGCTCGAAGGGTGGGCCGAGCGTGCCGGCTGTGAGATCGTGACCGGCGCCGAGGGCTCAGACCCCGGCGCGGTGGCCTTCGAGGCGATCGCCCAGGCACGGACCCGCGGAGTCGACGTCGTGATCGTGGACACCGCCGGGCGCCTGCACACCCAGGACGACCTGATGGGCGAGCTGGGCAAGGTACGCCGCGTGATCGCACGCCAGCTCGAGGGCGCGCCACACGAGACGCTGCTGACGATCGACGCCACCACAGGCCAGAACGGTCTGCGCCAGGCCAAGCTGTTCGCCGAGACCGCACAGGTGAGCGGGGTGGTGCTGACGAAGCTCGACGGAACCGCACGCGGCGGGATCGCGCTGGCGATCGCCCGCGAGCTCTCGCTGCCGGTAAAGCTGATCGGTGTGGGGGAGTCCGTCGAGGACCTGCGCCCGTTCGACCCCGACGATTTTGCCCGCGCGCTCATCGCCGAGAGCTAACCTGCAGCTATGTGGATCCTTTGGCTGGTGGCTGCAGCCATCCTCGGCATCGGCGAGATGCACCAGGGCGGGCTATACCTGCTGCCGTTCGCGCTGGGGGCCGCGCTGGCAGCCATCGTCAGCCTGCTGGGCGTCGGCGCACTGCTCACAGTGCTCGTGTTCGTGCTCGCCTCCGTGATCGTCGTCGGCACGCTGCGCCCCGTAGCCCGCCGTCACCGCCGTCTACCGCCCGCGATCCGCACCGGCGCCGCGGCGCTCGTGGGCAGGCGCGCAATGGTGCTCGAGCGAATCGCCAACGACGAGGGCGTGGGCTGCGTACGGATCGAGGGCGGCGAGGTGTGGACCGCACGCAGCTACGACGAGGACGAGGTGATCGACGTCGGCGAGCGCGTCGAGGTCGTGGAGATACGCGGAGCCACGGCCCTAGTCATGCATTGAGCCGGCCGATAGCCGGCGCGATGCTGCGTCCTCGGTCCCTCATGTGCGCAGCACATTTCGCTCCCTGCGTCCTTGCCTCGCTTGGCTCTCGGCCGGCTCAGACGCGTGGTGCCCATTACATACTGATTTAAGGGATACGCTCCCTCTGGAAGTCACGAGAAAGGAATCCGCCTCATGGTTGCGCTGATCGTCATTGCCGTGATTGTTGTGTTCGTGCTGTTCGTCGCGGCGCGTTCGATTCGCGTGATCCCACAGGCCCGCGCCGGAGTGGTCGAGCGCCTCGGCCGCTACAGCCGCACGCTCGAGCCCGGTCTGACGATCGTCACGCCGTTCATCGACCGCGTGAAGCCGCTGGTGGACCTGCGCGAGCAGGTGGTCAACTTCGCGCCGCAGTCGGTGATCACCGAAGACAACGTCGTCGTGGGCATCGAGACGGTCCTCTACTTCACGATCACCGACCCGCGCTCGGCCACCTACGAAATCGCCAACCCGCTGCAGGCAATCGAGCAGCTCACGGTCACGACCTTGAGAAACGTGATCGGTGGGCTCACGCTCGAGGCGACGCTGACGGCGCGCGAGAACGTCAACACGGAGCTGCGGGTGGTCCTCGACGAGGCAACGGGCAAGTGGGGCATCAGGATCAACCGCGTGGAGATCAAGTCGGTCGACCCGCCCGCGGACATCAGGACTGCGATGGAGAAGCAGATGCGCGCCGAGCGCGACCGGCGGGCGGCAATCCTCACCGCCGAAGGCGAGAAGCAGGCGCAGATCCTCACCGCCGAGGGCGCCAAGCAGTCGGCCGTGCTCACCGCCGAAGGTGCCCAGCAGGCAGCGGTCCTCGACGCCGAGGGTGAGCGCCAGGCGGCGATCCTGCGAGCCGAAGGTGAAGCCAAGGCGATCGACACTGTCTTCACGGCGATTCACGAGGGCAAACCGAACCGCGAGCTGCTCAGCTACGAATACCTGCAGATGCTGCCCAGCCTGGCCGAAGGCGACTCCAACAAGGTGTTCGTCGTCCCCTCCGAGTTCGCTCAGGCGTTCGGAGGGATCGGCGACGCGCTCACGCGCCGCGTGGAGGGCGAGAAGAAGGCGCCCAAGGAGCCGCCCACGCCGCCCGCGGTGGGCCCGGGCGCCTGAGAGCGCCGATCGCCGCCGCCCGATGCGCTGAGGTGGGCGCGGCGGCTGCGAGAATCACACGGTCATGTTCGACTCGCTCGCGGAGAAGCTCCAGGGAACGCTGGCCGATGTGCGCCAGCGCGGCACGCTCACCGAGGAGGACGTCGACGCGGCGATGCGCGAGATCCGCCTCGCGCTGCTGGAGGCCGATGTCAACTTCAAGGTCGTCAGGCAGTTCACGGCGCAGCTGAAGGAGCGCTGCCTCGGCGCCGATGTGATCGGCAAGCTCAACCCCGGCCAGCAGGTCGTGAAGATCGTCCACGAGGAGCTCACCGAGCTGATGGGGGGCGCAGCTGCCGGCCTCAGCTTCTCGCCTCGACCGCCCACGGTGATTCTGATGGCGGGCCTGCAGGGCTCGGGCAAGACGACCGCCACGGCTAAGCTCGCCCGCTACCTGCGCGAGGAGCACTCCTCATCGGTGGCGGTGGCCGCGTGCGACGTGTATCGACCGGCGGCCGTCGATCAGCTGGTGAAGGTCGGCGCCCAGGCGGGAGCGGCGGTGTACGAGCAGGGAACCGACCGCGACCCCGTCGAGATCGCGGCCTGGGCGCTGGAGCGCGCCAAGGGCGAGGGCAAGGACGTCCTGATCGTGGACACCAGCGGCCGCCTGCATGTGGACGAGCAGCTGATGAACGAGCTGGTGCGCATCCGCGACACGGTCAAACCGCACGACGTGCTGCTGGTCGTCGACGCGATGACCGGACAGGACGCTGTCAACGTGGCCGAGAGCTTCGCCGCGGCGGTGCAGTTCGACGGTGTGGTCATGAGCAAGCTCGACGGCGACGCGCGCGGTGGTGCTGCGCTGTCGGTCAAGGCGGTGACGGGCAAGCCGATCCTGTTCGCGTCCACGGGCGAGAAGCTCGACCAGTTCGAACGCTTCCACCCCGACCGCATGTCCCAGCGGATTCTCGGCATGGGCGATGTGATGAGCCTGATCGAGAAGGCCGAGCAGCAGTTCGACGAGAGCGACGCCAAGGAGCTCGAGCGCAAGCTGCGCCGCAACGAGTTCGGGCTCGACGATTTCCTCGACCAGCTGAAGATGATCAGGAAAATGGGTCCGCTGACGAGCCTGCTGGGGATGATCCCGGGCTTCGGCGGACAGCAGCTGAAGAACATGAAGGTCGACGAGCGCGAGCTCGACAGGATCCAGGCGATCATCCTGTCGATGACGCCCGAGGAGCGCCGCCGGCCGGAGCTGATCAAGGGCTCGCGCCGGCTGCGGATCGCGCGCGGCTCGGGCACCAACGTGCAGCAGGTCAACAAACTGGTCAAGCAGTTCGCTCAGATGCGCAAGGTGATGCGCCAGGTGGGGCGGGGCAAGATGCCCGATATCGGCGCGCTGATGCGAAACGCCCGCTGAGCATTGCTGCCCGATCTCGCCAGGTCGATCCCGCGCCACGGCGGCCCACCGTCTAAGCTCTGTCGCTGGATGTATCTACTCGCAGACGGCGAGCGGAGATTTCGAGGTCGGCAAAACGTTCGTACCGAACTGAAGCAGAGAGGAAAACGTGGCAGTCAGGCTCAGGCTCACGCGAGTGGGCGGCAAGAAGGACCCAATGTGGCGCGTGGTCGTAGCCGACCAGCGCTCGCCGCGCGACGGTCGTGTGATCGAGACGATCGGCCACTACAACGCGCAGACCAACCCCTCGACGATCGTGATCGACGAGGAGCGGGCGCGCAACTGGCTGGCACGCGGCGCGCAGCCCTCGGACACCGTGCGCAAGCTGCTGCGCATCCAGGGCATCGAGACCAGGACCAGTTAGATGGTTGATTGCACGCTTGTGCACCGCCGGCTGGCACGCCTGGCCTGCGCCGGCCTTTGTCCTCGGCCTCGCCCTTGGCACCACCAAGGCCTTCGGCCTGCGTCCGCGGCCGACTTGGCCATCCGCACCCCCGGACCACGGCACACAACCGTGCAATCAACCATCTAGCGGCCGCGGGGCTCCCGAGAAGATGCCCGCGGATACCCCCAAGCGACTGCTGGAGTACCTGGCCGAAGGCCTGGTCGACGACCCCGACGCGGTTGCCGTCGAGCAGTTCGAGGAGGACGGCGGGACGGTCGTGCTCGAGCTGTGCGTTGCGGCCGATGACTACGGGCGGGTAATCGGCCGGGGCGGACGCACCGCCCATGCGCTGCGCACGGTGGTCAAAGCGGCGGCTGCCGGCGAAGGCAGCCACGTGCTCGTCGACATCGTCGATTGACCGGGGAGCCGAGCGAGCGCCCTGCGGATGCGCGCGAGGGGGCCGCGCCGTCGAGGATGACGGTGGGACGGGTAGGTCGTCCGCACGGCCTCGATGGAAGCTTCTACGTCACGCGCCCCCGGGCACGGATGCTGGTGCTCGGCGCAGTGCTGGAGGTCGCCCACAACCCCACCGCGATCGTGCGCCGGGCGGGCACCGAGCAGCGCCCGATAGTGCGCCTGGATGGCGTCGACAGCCGCGAGGCGGCCGAAGCGCTGCGCGGGCGCGAGCTGAGCCTCGACAGCCGCGACGCCCCCAAGCTCGAGGAGGGCGAATGGTGGGCTCACGAGCTGGAGGGCTGCTCGGTCTTCGATGGGGAGCAGCTGCTGGGAAAGGTCGAGCGCATGCTCGAGCTGCCGTCGTGTGAGGCGCTGGAAGTAACGCCTCCCGGCGGCGGCTCGGCGCTGCTGATCCCGATGGTCAAAGACGCCGTGCGCAGCGTCGAGCCGGCAGCTGGGCGCATCGAGGTGAACGCGGGGTTCCTCGACCCGAGCCCTCCCGCAGGCGGCGTGCGCCCGGACGACGACGCCGGTGGGGGACCGAGTTGAACGTCGACGTCGTCACGCTGTTCCCCGAGTGGTTCTCGTGGTTCGCCTCCCAGCGCCACGTTGCCAACGTACTCGCGTCCGGTTCCACCCTGGAGCTGATAAACCCCCGCGACCACACGCCTCTGAGCGGCAGGCAGGTGGATGACACGCCGTTCGGGGGCGGAGCGGGAATGGTGCTGCGCGTCGACGTGCTCGACAGCGCGCTACGCGCCCACTACGGCATCGACCCGGTGCGGTTGCGTGAGCAGCGGCGTGTGATCGCGCTGGCGCCCGGGGGGCGGCTGCTGGACGATCGTCTCGTGGACGAGCTCGCCCGTGAGCCCGCGCTGACTCTGCTGTGCGGGCGCTACGAGGGCTTCGACGAGCGCATCGTGGAGCACTTCGCCAGCGACGTGATCTCGATCGGCCGCTATGTGCTCAGCGGCGGCGAGCTGGCGGCGATGGTGCTGTGCGACGCGGTCATGCGCAAGCTGCCGGGGGCGCTCGGACATGAGGAGTCGGCGGCGGAGGAGTCCTTCAGCCGCGCGCTCGACGGCGATCCCGAGTACCCCCACTACACCCGTCCCGCCGAGTATCGCGGCTGGCGGGTCCCCGAGGTGCTGCTGTCGGGGCATCACGGGCGCATCGAGCAGTGGCGGCGGGAGCGCAGTCGCGAGCGTGGCCGCGAGCTCGCCGACCCTCCGTCCGAGGGTTGAGCGGATCTTGGTGCGGCGTGGCGAGCCGGCGGTTCGCTACCATTGCTGCCTCGCGCTGGCCCAGTGCTCCGTCGTGGAGCGTGCAGTGGCCGAACAGGCGCAGACTTCCTTCTTATGAGCAGCGTCATTGAAACCATCGAGCGCGCGCAGCTGCGCCGCGTACCTCAGTTCTCACCGGGCGACCGCGTCAAGGTCCACTTCCAGGTGATCGAGGGCGCACGCAGTCGTGTGCAGGTCTTCGAGGGCGTGGTGATCAAGCGTCAAGGGCACGGCGCCCGTGAGACGTTCACGGTGCGCAAGCAGTCGTTTGGCGTGGGCGTCGAGCGGATGTTCCCGGTGCACTCGCCCAAGATCGAGCGCATCGAGCTGGCGGCACGGGGGGACGTGCGCCGGGCGAAGCTCTACTACCTGCGCGATCGGGTGGGCAAGCGCGCACGGGTGCGCGAGCGTCGCTACACGGGTCCGGAGGAGCTGGTCCAGCCGGGCCTGCTGCACGAGCCCACGCAGGCGACGGATGCGGATGGAGTGACCGCGGAGGAGGCGGTCGCCGAGCTCAACACCGACCAGCAGGTCGGCGAGGAGCTCGTCGAGGGCACCAGTCAGGAACAAGCCGAGTCCACAGAGGACTCCGCCGCGGACACCTCGTCCGAGGCGCCTGACGCTGCCACCGCCCAGTCGGCTGATGCGACCGACAGCTCCTCCGATGCCGGTGGCGCCGAGGATGGCGCTCCAGCCGGCGACCAGCAGGCGTAGGCGTGCGCCCGAGCGCTGGGCGCGGCAAGAGCGCAAGCTCAGGCGCGGTGTCCGGCAAGGCACGGGCGCGCTCTGGCGCAAATGGGACCGGGAACGCGACCTCGGTGAAAACGGGCAAGAAACGCTCGAAATCGACCACGGGCGCGATCGTGGAGCTCGTCGTGATCATCGCCGTGGCGCTCGGTCTCGCGCTCGGCATCCAGGCCTTCCTGATCAAGCCCTACCGGATTCCCAGTGGCTCGATGGAACCGACTCTCGCCGTTGGCCAGCGGGTGCTGGTGAACCGCATCGGCATGGACCTCGGCAAACCGCACGTGGGCGAGATCGCCGTCTTCCATCCGCCTGAAGGCGCAGAGAACCAGGAGTGTGGCCCGGTGCTGCACGACGTCACGCCCGGTGGGGAAGCGTGCGTGCAGTCCAACCCCAAGGAGGCGAGCGTGAACTTCATCAAGCGCATCGTCGCGGGGCCCGGTGACGAAATGTACATCAAGGAAGGACACGTCTTTCGCAGGGCCGCCGGCACGAGCCAGTTCGTGGCCGAGAAGGACTCCTACATCAGGCCCTGTGCCGAACCGGCCTCGCTCGACTGCAACTTCCCCAAGGTGATCAAGGTTCCGGCCGGACACTGGTTCATGATGGGCGACAATCGTGGCGAGTCCGACGACAGCAGGTTCTGGGGACCCGTCCCCACTGGATGGGTCATCGGCCAGGCAATCGCCACCTACTGGCCCCCCGACCGCATCGGCATCTTCTAGCGACACCGCCGCTGCTGAGGGCGAGATGGCTCCTGTTTCCCGGCGTAGCTCCGGCTCGACGGCACGATCACGGCGCAGGCGGCGCCGGGCGAGCAGTGGACAGCGCCTATTTGCCTTCGACCGCCGGCTCGAGTACCGCTTCGTGGCGGGCGCCGACGAGGCCGGGCGCGGGTGCCTGGCGGGACCGCTTGTGGCCGCCGGAGTGCTGTTCGACTACGAGGCGCTGACCACTCGCGAGCTGCGCTCGTTGGCAGCGCTGAACGACTCCAAGCAGCACACCCCCGAGGCGCGTGAGGAGCTGTATCCGCTGGTGCTCCGCAGTGCCGCCCGCGTCCACGTGGTGAGCCGCTGTGTGCGTGGCATCGACTCGCGCGGTCTGCACAAGACGAACCTCGCTGCGCTGCGCGACGCGCTGCGCGGGGTGACGCGCGATCTGGCCGGCGAGGTGATCTGCCTGAGCGATGGCTTCTCGGTGGCCGAGTTCGAGCGTCCGCAACGCGCAATCGTCGACGGCGATGCCACGAGCGCCGCGATCGCAGCGGCCTCGATCGTGGCCAAGGTCACTCGCGATCGCTACATGCACCACGCCGACGCCCTGCATCCGGGCTGGAGCTTCGCCGAGCACGTCGGCTACTCCACGCCTTCGCACCGCGAGGCGATCCTCCGCAACGGTGTCTCGCCGCTGCACAGGATGTCGTTTCAGTCCTTGGCCTATCAGCAACTCGCCCTTTAACTACCGGCCGCCTACCAGGCATCTTCGAGATGGTCGAGGCGCATCAGCCTGTCGCGAGCGTCGAGTGTCACGCCGATCGCGTCGAAGCGGATGGCCCGCGCGGTAGGTCGCTTGGCGCCCGACTCGCTGAGCCACGCGGCTGCGAGCCGACGCAGCCGCGCGCGCTGCTGGGTGCGTAGGCCGGCAAGTGGCTCGATCGCAAGCGGGGCTCCGGCGCTTGCCCGCCGGGTCTTGACCTCGACGAACACAAGCGCGGCGTCGCTGTGCGCGATCAGGTCGATCTCCCCATGGCGCGTGCGTACGTTGCGGGCCACGATCGTGAAGCCGCGCCTTACCAGGTGTGCTGCCGCGAGCTCCTCGCCGATGCGTCCGAGCGCTCGTGGGGAGGAGCAGGGAGAGCAGTCTTTCGGTGACACGCCCGGCACGCTAGAGACCGTGGAGTGATGCGGGGCATCGCTTCGTGTCGATTCAGCGCAGCGGGTGTGCCAGGAGTGTGTCTTTCAGGCGCTTGAAACCTGTAGGTGCCCGGAGCTGACCGCCATACGCGCGTTCGAGCGGGAGCGCGGTCTGCGGGCCGGTGCTGCGCGCTCGGGCCACTTAGTGGCTGGGTCGCCTTCGGCGCTCTCGGCGTCGCCCACAGCCCAGGCGAGCCTCTGGACGAGCTGCGCGGCGGCGTGCTCGCTGCTGAGGTGGACGGACTGGACTGTCTCGTCGAGCAGCACTGTGGTGCTCGAAGCGGGTAGAGAGGGGTCGGTGGTGACGATGATCCGCGGCATGGGAGCTCCTTTCTGGTCTTGCGCGGCGAGAGACGCGCACGGCTCTGCGGCGGCTGTTCGGCAGGCAGCCGGAGATGGGAGGGGTGTCCGGGGAGGACGAAGCTCGCCCTCCCCGGACTGGGAGGTGATGAGACGAGACGTCAGCTGCGCGCTGAACATCGCCCGGTCACGCTGGCCCGCGTCCGGCTCGGCCGGTGCGCGGGGCGGTTGCGTTCGGGATGCTCGACGTACTGCATTGTGCACTAATAATATAGAGATAATGAGGAAAAGTCAAGGGGGAGGTTTGGATAGCCTGCGCGCGATGGCAGCCGACTCCACTCGCGCTCGTCCCACGGAGGGCGAGACCGGTCCCCGCTCGCTCGACGGGGTCTCGAGCTTCATGGGCATGCGCTGGGAGGACCCGCAGACGATCCGTCTGCAGATCCGCCCCGAGCTGATCAACGGCGGCGGCATGCTCTCGGGCGTGGTGACCTACGCGCTGGTGGACTACTGCATGGGCTCGACGCTGTGGGTGCAGACGACCGCCGACGAGCACATAGCCACGATCAACATCGCGATCAACTACATCCAGACGGCTGTGGAGGGCGAGATCGTATGCCGCTCCACGCTCGATCGCCGCAATCGCAGCACGGCTGTGATGCGCAGCGAGGTCACTCACGAGGACGGTCGCACGCTCGTCACGGCGATCGGTAGCTACTCGATCTTCCCAGCGCGCAAGCGCCCCGCGACCCCCGTGGAGCCCTGACGGCGACAGCGCTCACGATCGCGGGCTCGGACTCGGGGGGCGGGGCCGGGATCCAGGCCGACCTCAAGGCCTTCGCCCGCTGCGGCGTGCACGGTACGAGTGCGATCACAGCGATCACGGCGCAGAACACACGCGAGGTCAGGGCGGTCCACCAGATCCCGCCGGAGGCGGTGCTCGAGCAGATCCGCGCGGTCCTCCTCGACATCCGCGTGGATGCCGTCAAGGTGGGCATGCTCGGCTCGGCCGCGGTCACGCTGGCCGTGGCCCAGGCGCTGGACGAGCTGCCCGCGGGCACCCCGGTAGTCGTCGATCCGGTGATGGTCTCGGAGACCGGCGCGCAGCTGCTAGAGGATGACGCGAGGAGCGCGCTCCTCGCGGAGATCCTCCCGCGGGCAAGCGTGCTCACGCCCAACCTGCCCGAGGCGCGCGTGCTCGGCGGGGGTGGGGTGGGAGACGCCTACGGTGACGAGCAGGATGAGGCCGAGGCGCTGATCCGCGCTGTGCTGGCGCTCGGCCCGGGCGTGGTCGTGCTGACCGGGGGTCATCGCAGCCAGGGGAGCGACCTGTTCCTGGACTCGGCCGGCGATGGACGGATCGTGAGCATCGACGGCGTGCGCCACCCCGACGGCGCCGCGCACGGCTCGGGCTGCACGCACTCCTCGGTGCTGGCGGCGCAGCTGGCGTTGGGGGTCAGCGTCCTGCAGGCCGCGCGGATCGCGCGGGAGCTGGCCGGCGAGGCGGTGAGGCGGGGGCTGCGCGACGTGGGAGGGGGCCCGGGGCCCGTGGATGTGATGGACCTGGAGAGGATGCGGGCGAACTGAGGTTCGCTCCTCGCCGGTTTGGCATAATCCGATCACGATGAAGCTCTTGCGTATGAAGCCCGGTCATGGTGAGATCGTGCTCGCCGAGGGCGATGTGGAGGTGCCGGAGCAGGAGCGCGAGCTGATCGAGGCATTCCGCCGCGAGCTCGACGCGGGCATGTGGGCGGCGGTGCCGAGCGAGGCCACGAGCGGCCGCCGCGAAGCCGAGCTGGTCAAGAGCTTCGCCGAGGTGCCCCGCGATGCGGAGCGTGTGATCTTCTTCCCCCGGGCGGCCGGAGGCGCGCCCGGAGCGCAGCTCTAGAGCCCGTGGCGCTCGCGCTGGGAACGGGCGCAGTGGTCCTCGTCGTGCTGCTGTGGGAGCTCGCCCGCCCCACGCTCACACGGACGCTCGCGGGTGCCCGCCACGCTTGGGCGCTGCGTCGCAACGCGACAGGCGCGGGTGGCTATGACCCGGGACGCGAACGCCGTGCCGAGCAGCGCGCGCGTGCGCTGCTGCGCTCGTGCGTGGACGAGCAGGACTGGGCGATGTACAGCGAGCTGGGCTTCCTGCGCGTATGGGGGCGCCTGTCCGATCGCGCCGGCGGCGAGGAGCCCGCTTACGCCTACCTGATCTACCCGCACAAGCCGATCGTGGCCTACGTGCCCGAGACGGGGGAGCTGCTCAACGAGTACTGCGTGGCCTTTCCCGACCACTCCAAGCCATATGGCAGCTCGCGCCTGCCTCACTCCGACGACGTGCTGGCCAAGTGGATGGCGCTGAGCGCCGACGAGCGCCGACTGATCGGCGAGGCCAACATGCACCTGCCCGGTCGCCAGGTGGACCCCGAGCGGGTGCGACGTGACCTCGCGCGCCTGGAGCGTTGGGAGAGCCAGCGGGCGCAGCGCATGAAGTTCGCGCCACGCCAGGCGCTGGGCCGGCGCGGTAACGTGCGCGCGGCGTGAGCCCGCCCTCGAGCTTCGACGTCAAGCACCGCAGCCGCGCCCTCACCGAGGGCCCGGAGCGTGCGGCCGCGCGCGCCTATCTCCACGGCATCGGCTACACCGCCGAGGACCTGGCCAAGCCGATCGTCGGGGTGGCGCACTCGTGGATCGAGACGATGCCCTGCAACTTCAACAACCGCGTGCTCGCGGCCAAGGTCAAGGAGGGCATTCGCAGAGCCGGCGGCACGCCGATGGAGCTCAACACGATCGCGATCTCGGACGGGATCACGATGGGCACCGCCGGGATGCGCGCCTCGCTGGTCTCGCGCGAGGTGATCGCGGACTCGATCGAGCTGGTTGCCTCGGCACACGCCTTCGATGCGATCGTGACCATCTCCGGCTGCGACAAGACGATCCCAGGCGCGGTCATGGCGCTGGCGCGGCTGAACATACCCTCGTTGATGCTCTACGGCGGCTCGATCCGTCCCGGCTGGTTCAAGGGCGAGCAGGTCACCATCCAGCAGGTCTTCGAGGCGGTCGGCGCGCACGCCGCCGGCAAGATCACCGAGCAGGAGCTGCACGAACTGGAGGAGGCGGCCTCGCCCGGCGCGGGCGCCTGCGCCGGGCAGTTCACGGCCAACACGATGGCCATGGCCTTCGAGGTGCTCGGCATCTCGCCCGCCGGCTCGGCGATGGTGCCAGCGGAGGATGGCCGCAAGCTGCAGGTGGCCGAGGAGGTGGGCGAGCTGGTCATGGACGTACTGCGCCGCGGTCAGCTGCCGAGCGAGGTCATCACCAAGGAGGCGCTGGAAAACGCCATCGCCGCGGGCGCCATGAGCGGCGGCTCGACCAACGTGGTGCTCCACCTGCTGGCCGTGGCCAGGGAAATGGGCGTGCCTCTGCAGATCGAGGAGTTCGACCGCATCTCCGAGCGCACCCCCCTGCTGTGTGACCTGCAGCCAGGAGGCCACTACGTGGCCACGGACCTGTATGCGGCCGGCGGCGTGCCGCTGGTGCTCAAGCGCATGCGCGAAGCGGGCATCCTCAACGAGAGCGCCCGGACGGTCACCGGGCGCACGATCGGCGAACACGCCGCCGAGGCGCAGGAGACCGAGGGCCAGCGCGTGGTGCGTCCGCTCGATGAAGCGATCAAACCCACCGGCGGCTTCGCGATCCTGCGCGGCAACATCGCGCCGGACGGCTGCGTGGTCAAGCTCTCAGGCCACGAGCGCCGTGTGCACACTGGCCCGGCACGGGTGTTCGACGGCGAGGAGGCGGCGATGGCGGCTGTCCTCGGCAAAGACATCGCCGCGGGCGATGTGGTGGTGATCCGCGGCGAGGGTCCCGCGGGTGGCCCCGGAATGCGCGAGATGCTGGCTGTCACGGCGGCGCTCGTCGGCGAGGGACTGGGTGAGACGGTGGTGCTGATCACCGATGGACGCTTCTCCGGCGCCACCCACGGCTTCATGGTCGCCCACGTGGCTCCCGAGGCCGTGAGGGGCGGGCCAATCGGTGCGCTCGCTGACGGCGATGAGATCACGATCGACGTGGATGCCCGCACGCTGTCGGTGGCGCTCGAGGCCTCACAGCTCGCCGAGCGCCTGAGCGCTTACTCACCTGCGCCACGGGCCGACGAGCACGTGGATGTCGCCATCCAGAAGTACGCAAAGCTGGTGGGGAGCGCCGCCGAGGGCGCAGTCACGAGCTGAGCAGCGACTCTGCTTGGCCGTTACTCGCTGAGGAAGCTCTCGAGCAGCGTGTTGAACGCGCCGGGACGCTCGAGCATCGCCATGTGGCCGGTGTCCTCGAACAGGACCTTGCGCGCGCCGGGAATCAGCTCGGCGAACACGTCGGCGTCGCGGACGTTGATCAGGCGGTCACGCTCGCCCCACACGATCAGGGTGGGGCAGGCGATCTCTCCCAGACGCTCGCGGAAGTCATACTCGAGGATCGCCTGCAGCGCCTGCAGGAAGCCCGGCTTGCCCGCGCCCCGCAACTGCTCGGCGGCGAGCGCCGCGGGCAGGCGGTCGGGATGCGCGGTGACCACTCGCAGGGCAGCCTCACGCAGGCGGGCGCGCCGCGCCACCGTGTCCGACTTGGAGGCCACCCAGGCGCTGCTCGCGGTGAGGATCCGCTCGATCCGCCGCAGGTTGGGCAGCGCACGGGAGACGCGAGGGTCGTCGTAGGTGGAGATGCCGGCGGCGGAGACGAGCACGAGACGCTCGACGCGCTGGGGGAAGGCGATCGCCAGCTCGGCGCCGATGAAGCCTCCCATCGAGTTGCCGACCACAGCGGCAGCGTCGATGCCCAGCTCGCCGAGCAGGCGATCGAGCAGACGGGCATAGCCCGAGATCGTGATCTCGCGCTCGGGCATGGGCGAGCTGCCGAAACCGGGCAGGTCGAGGGTGATCACGCGATGGTTGGCGGCGAGCACTGGCAGCTGTTCGAGCCAGTTGGGCCACGAGCCGGAGAGCCCATGGACGAACACGAGCGGCGAGCCCTGCCCGATCTCGATCGTGTTGACGGGGCTGCCCTCGACGGTGATCCAGCGCTGGTGGGCGCTCCAGTCGACATCGAGCCACTGCGCGCGCCCCGTGGGACCGTAGGGTGCGTGCTCGTCAGCCGCGATGCGGGTCACTGGCCGGGTGTACGAGGGTGCGTTCACAGGTTGAATGTAGTCCACCGCGGCGGGGTAGAGCCGTCTCTGTACGCAGATTTGGCGTGGAGCTGCTCACCTGTTTGAGGCAGGCAGAGCCGGCGAGGCGGCGAATAGGCGATGGCATGGTGCAAGCAACTGAACCGCTAAGCAGCAATGAGCAGCCGCTTCAGGCCGTCTGGGAGGAGGCCCTGCGGCTGCTCGAAGCGGATCTGGGCAGACGCGATGCGGCGCAGCGAACGCGCCGCGCCTACCGCACGGACCTTGGCCAGTTCGCCGGTTGGGCGACGGCTCAGGGGCTGGGTCCGCGAGAGGTCTCGCCCAAGGCGGTGCGCCGCTATATCGCCCATCTCTCCGAATCGAATGCGGCTCCGAGCACATCTGCGCGCAAGCTGGCGGCCTTGCGCGCGCTGTTCTCGAGCCAACGAGAGCACGGGTACATCGCCCAGAACCCCGCCGACCTGGTCTCAACGCCACGCAAGGCCGATCATCTGCCGCGGGTGCTCACCGCACGCGAGGCATCCTCGCTGTTGGATGGGATCCCCGCGAGCGGCCCGCTGGAGCTGCGTGACAGGGCGATGTTCGAGCTGGCCTACTCGTGCGGGCTGCGAGCCGAGGAGATCGTGTCCCTGAGGACCGCCGACGTGGACCACGACGGGGAGCAGCTGCGGGTCGAGGGCAAGGGTAGGAAGACGCGCTTCGTGCCCGTGGGTGAGCCGGCGATGGCTGCTGTGAGGGCCTATCTGGAGCGCGCCAGGCGGGCGCTGGCCGCGCCGGCACGTACCGAGGCCTCACACGATCGGCCCTCGCAGCCGCGGGGAGGGCGGAGCGCCGGATGGGATGCGCTGTTCCTGTCGAAGACCGGTCGTCCCCTCGGCACGAGCGATGTCAGACGACGGCTGCGCACATGGACCACGCGGGTGGGCGTGGCGGAAGGAAGCTCGCCACATGCGCTGCGCCACAGCTTTGCCACGCACCTGCTGGACGGTGGGGCGGATCTACGCAGCATCCAGGAGATGCTCGGGCATGCGAGTGTGTCGAGCACCCAGATTTACACTCGGGTAGAGTCCGCCAGGCTTAGAAGCGCCTATGCGCGCAGTCACCCTCGGGCCTAACAGGGGGGATGGAGCCCTGGAGACGAACGTCAAACCGATCGAGCTGCGCGAACTGTGGCGGCGTTATAAGAACGATGGAGACGCTCGCGTTCGCGAGAGGTTGGTGGTTGCCTACTCGCCGCTGGTCAAGTACGTGGCTGGTCGCACCGCTGCGGGGCTGCCCCCGCACGTGGAGGAGGCCGACCTCATCTCCTATGGCCTCGTGGGCCTGATCTCGGCGATCGAGCGCTTCGACCTCTCCCGCGACATCAAGTTCGAGACGTACGCGATCATGCGCATCAAGGGCGCGATCATCGACGAGCTGCGCTCGCTCGATTGGGTCCCCCGCAGCGTGCGCGCCCGTGCCCGCGAGGTCGAGCGAGCCAACGCCAAGCTCGAGCACACGCTGCAGCGCGCCCCCACGGACGCCGAGATCGCAGCCGAGATGGGGATCACGATCGAGGAACTGAACGAGTCGCTGCTCGCGATCTCGCACTCCTCGATCGTCGCCTTGGACGAGCTGTGGAGCGTGTCCGACTCGAGCGGCGATCAGGTCTCGCTGATGGACACGATCGAGGACCCCGGCGCACCCGACCCCGCCAAGGCGCTCGACCTCGGCGACCTGAAGGACAGGATCGCCGACTCGATCGCGATGCTCCCCGAGCGCGAGAAGCTCGTGATCGCGCTCTACTACTACGAGAACCTGACCCTCCGCGAGATCGGCGAGGTGCTCGGCGTGACCGAGTCCCGTGTCTCCCAGATGCACACCAAGGCCGTACTGCGTCTGCGCTCGCGTATGCAAGAGGAGTCCTTCGACGACTAGCTCGTCGGAATCGAGCCCACGATCCGCGCCGGCGTCCACGAGCCCGCTGGAGCCGTACAGGCTGCGAGGACCCGCGTCTGAGTGATACTCGCGTGGTGGAGCAGCCGAACATCGAAGAGCAACGGCTTGCGTTCGGGAGGGTTGCCGAGCTCTATCCCGCTTCAACGCCGCGCAGGTGCACGAGTACCCCTGGACAGCCCAGTACTCAGCGGCCTCCTACTGTGCGCTTCTCGAAACACACCAGGACCACATTCTGCTGTCGCGGGACGAACGAGCACGCCTGCTGTCGGCCGTCTCAGACGCAATCGAGACCGCGGGAGCGATCCATGTCGACTTCGTCACTCGGCTCTGTCTGGCACACCACCGATGAAAGTGATGCCCACGAGGGGTCTCCTCAGACATATCGACAGCCACGACAGGGAGCGGCGATGCAAGACGACACAGGCATGGTGAGGCTCGCGCCGCTGATCGGCGAGTGGAGCGTTGAGGCCTCCTTCCCATCAGCCACGCCACAAGCCCTGGGGCAGTCCCCGCCCACGGGACGGGCCACGTTCGAGTGGACACTCGACGCACAGTTCCTGCTGCAGCGAGTCGAGATCCCGCACCCCGACGCGCCTGACAGCTTGGCGATCATCGGCTACGACCCGACCACAGGCGCCTACACACAGCACTACTTCGACTCGCGCGGCGTCGCGCGCGTCTACTCGATGAGCTTCGAGGGCGGCTTGTGGACGCTGCTGCGGGAGGCGCCGGACTTCACGCCGCTCCATTTCGCTCAGCGCTTCACAGGCAAGCTGAGCGCGGACGGTCGGTCGATTGCCGGCCGTTGGGAGACCGGCGATGGCCCGGTCTGGAGTCATGACTTCGACCTCGTGTACACCAAGGTCGGCTAGCGCGCAGCACTGACGTCTCGGCTCGCCTCGGAGCGCTGGACCCCGCCGATTGACGGCGGTATGGTGAATTCACCCGAGGAAGGAGATACTCATGCACCCCGCAGCGGATCGCATTCGCAACGTGGCCCTCGTCGGACACCGAGGGTCGGGGAAGACGTCGCTGCATGAGGCGCTGCTGTTCGAGGCGGGGGCGGTGGGGCGGCTCGGGTCCGTTCCCGACGGGAGCACGGTCTCCGACTCGGACCCAGACGAGCAGGCGCGCCAGATGTCGATCTCGACTGCCCTCAGCTCGTTCGAGTGGGGCGGGCGCAAGATCAACCTGCTCGACACACCGGGGGAGCCCAGCTTCGTGGCAGACGCGCTGGGAGCGCTGCGCGTATGCGAGTCGGCGGTGTTCGTCGTCAACGCCGTGATGGGCGTGGAGGTGGGCACGCGGCGGCTGTGGGCGAGAGCGGACGAGCTCGACATCGCCCGGATGCTGTTCGTGAACATGCTCGACCGCGAGCGCGCGGACTTCTACCGAGCGCTCGAGCAGCTCAAGGGAGCTTTCGGCGCGCACGTGGTGGCCACCGAGATCCCGCTTGGCGATGAGCACGAGCTGGCGGGCGTGATCGATCTGATCGACATGAAGGCCTACCGCCAGGACTCCGCCGAGCGTGCGGCCTGGAGCGAGATCGAGATCCCAAGCGAGTCGGCCGAGCGCGCAGGGGAGTACCGCGAGAAGCTGATGGACGAGGTCTGCGAAGTCTCCGATTCGCTGATGGAGCGCTACCTGGAGGGCGATGAGATATCCCACGAGGAGATCGTGGGGGCGCTCAAGGAGGGCACCAACCACGGCCGCATCTTCCCCGTCGTCTGTGGTTGCGCCACACGCAACCTCGGCACCTCGCGGCTGCTCGACTCGATCGTCGAGGATCTGCCCTCGCCCGTCAAGCACGGTCCGCTTCAGGTGGGCGAGGTCGAGCTCTCGCCCAGTGAGGACGGCGAGGTGTTCGCCTACGTCTTCAAGACCCGTGCCGACCCGTTCGCGGGGCGCATCAACCTGCTGCGCGTCTACCAAGGCGTGCTGCGCTCCGACAGCCAGGTGCTGAACACCCACGCTCACTTCAAGGAGCGGATCGGGCAACTGCTGCTGTTCGCCGGCAAGGAGGTCGAGCACGTGCACGAGTTCGGCCCGGGGGACATCGGCGCTGTCGCCAAGCTCAAGGAGACGCGTGCCGGGGACTGGCTGGCGGCGCGCGAGACACCGATCGAGATGCCCCGCATCGAGCTGCCGGCGCCCGTGATGGCGTTCGCCGTCGAGCCTCGCAGCCGGGGCGATGAGGAGAAGGTGCTCGCCTCGCTTCACCGCCTGCAGGAGGAGGACCCCACGATCGAGGTGCACCGCGATCAGCAGACAGGCGAGGAGATCGTGGCGGGTCTCTCCCAGATGCACGTGGAGGTGATCGTCGACCGTCTGCGCCAGCGCTTCGGCGTGGAGGTCACGCTGAAGCCTCCCCGTGTGCCCTACCAGGAGACAGTTCGCACTGCCGCCAGCGCCCACGCCAGACACAAGAAGCAATCGGGTGGTCGGGGACAGTTCGGCGAGTGCAGCATCGAGCTGGAGCCGCTCGGCCTGGACGCCCTCAACGATCCCCAGCAGCCGAGCTTCGAGTTCCTCGACCAGACCAAGGGCGGCGTGATCCCGGGCTCGTTCGTCCCAGCCGTCGAGAAGGGCGTGCGCGAGGCGATGCGCGCGGGAGTGGTGGGGGGATATCCCGTGCAGGGCGTGCGCGTGCGCCTCGTCGACGGCTCGCACCATTCTGTCGACTCCTCGGAGCTCGCCTTCAAGCTCGCCGGTGCGCAGGCGATGCGCAGAGCGCTCGAGCTGGCCGACGCTGTGCTGCTCGAGCCCGTCATGCTGGTCACACTGTCAGTCCCCGAGGCTCACGTCGGCGAGGTGATCGGCGACCTCAGTGGACGCCGCGGCCGCCCGCAGGGGATGGAGGCGGTCGGTGAGATGACCGAGATCCGTGCCGAGGTGCCGATGGCGGAGATGCTCAGCTACGCACCCGATCTGCGCTCGATCACAGCCGGTCAGGGGGACTACACGCTCGAGTTCCTGCGCTACGAGACCGTGCCGCGGCAGCTTTGCGAGAAGCTCCTGGGACAGGCCCCAGAGGTGGGCGCCAAGAGCCACGCGTGAGCTCACCGCCAAGCGTGGCGGCTCACGGGCGGCTACCCTGATGGGCCATGGCCACCCGTACGATCGTCACCTCCCAGCCGGACGTGGCCTGCGATGTCTGCGAGCGCAGGCTCCTACGCGGGGAGCAGCCCGACATCTTCCTCGCGGCCGGCAGGCGCAGGACCGTCTGTGAGCTGTGTGCACCGCGAGCCGCCCACGAGGGTTGGATGCGCGAGCGCGACAGCCAGGCGATGACGCTCGCGCCGCTGCGCGCCCGGCGCGGCCGGAGCTTCCTCGAGCGCCTTCGTCAGGTCGGCGCCGGCCGGTCGGCAGCCGAGGCAGACGAGGGTGCACAGCGGGCACCCGGCGGCTCCCGCTCGCGGACGAGCAGGGGCTATGACTTCCTGGAGCCGCTGGACGCGGGCGAGTTGCCACCGCCCGCGAGCACCGCTGCTCCGGTGGCGGCCTTTGCGGGCGTCGAGGCCCAGGTCGAGTCGCCGAGCGTTCCCGAGGATCCCGCCACCTACTTCCTGCACCGCTCGCTCGAGGTCTTCAACGCGAGCGAATACCCGCGCCGTGTCGCCGGCGTCGCACGCTCGCTGGGCGCGCCCCAGGTCAACGTGCGCTCGGCCGAACACCTCGAGAGCGTGGTAATCGTCCTCGTCGCCTGGGAGCTCTGCTGGTATCGCTACGAAGTGGACCTCAGCGAGGATCCCGTGGAAGTGCGTGTCACAGCGCAGGGAACCGAGTTGGGCGAGCTCGAGCGCGAGGAGCGGGTCGGAAACGCAGAAGCCTCGGAGTCGGGCACGCTGTCGCTGCTCCCCGTCTAGAGCTGAGCCCCCCAGTTGTTGCAAGCTGGTTGCGCCGCTTGCCAAATCGGGCACGGAGAGTAAGATCAGTCGCAGATGATCTATTGCGTAGTACCCAAGCCGTTGGCTGATGAGCTGTATCCCAAGCTCGTCGAGCACTACAAGGACGACGAGAACGTCAAGGTGATCGTCGATCGGCGCGAGTTCGATCGCCGGGCTCGCTACGGACGCTCCTCAGCCGCTGAGGCCGAGGATGGTGGACAGCGCCGGATCGTGCGCGACCGCCGCCGCGCACGCGTAGCGGGCGACTTGCTTCCGCTCGCGCGCGTACTGTAGCCGTCTGTCGCTCGCGTCCCCTGCGCCCTGCATAATGCCGTCGCGATGAAGGTGATCGTGCACGTCGACGGGGGAGCCCGCGGCAACCCCGGACCGGCCGCAGCCGCCTGCGTGATCAGCTCCCCCTCGGGCGATCTGCTGGGGGAGCATTCGCGGCTGCTGGGTCGTGCCACCAACAACGTGGCCGAGTACAAGGCGCTGCTGCTGGGGCTCGAGAGCGCACGCGAGCTCGGTGCGAGCGAGGTCGAGGTGGTGGGTGACTCCGAGCTCATCGCCAAGCAGGTACAGGGTCTCTACAAGGTCAAGCACCCGGCCATGCGCCCGCTCTACCTGGAGGCGATGGCCGCCCTGAAAGAGTTCGAGAAATGGTCGATCCGCACCGTCCCGCGCGCCCAGAACGCCGACGCGGATGCGCTCGTAAACGCCGCCCTGGACCAGGCTGCCGCCGCAGGGAGGCTCTGAGACCAGGCGCTCAGCGCAGCGGCTGGGCTGAGCGCGCGATGCCGAGCATCTGCTCGTTCGTGAGGTCCTCGAGCAGCGTGTTGACCACCCAGTACAGGACGTTGCCTTGGCGCCAGGCGATCAGGTGGATGTGGCTCCCGTCGGCGAAGATGCGGTAGTCGGTGTGGCCGATCCTGCGGGTTTCCGTGGGATGCGCCACGATCGGCGGGTTCAGCCAGTCGGTGCCCTCGACGTCGTAGTAGCCGCCCAGGGTGTTCTCCTGGAACGGCACGATGTAGGCGTGGCGCAGATGGTTGTCGTTGTCACGCAGGGTGTACACGCGCGCAGGCTGCTGTGCCGCAGGCCCGCTCTCGAGGCGGGGATAGAGCGCGGGGAAGGGCAGGTTGACCGATTCTTTGACCAGTTCGTCATCGCCGCTGGCGGGGGTGGCGTAGAGGCCGATCGAGGCTGCGCTGGGGACCGAGGAGTGGTGGGAGTGGGCTGCGTGCCCGTGTGAGGAGGCGCTGGGCGCGGGCGCGGGCGCGCTGATCTTCTGATCGCCGTGCAGGAAGTCGTTCAGGGTGGCCTGCTCCAGTTCGGGCGTGCTCGTGACATACGAGCCGCCCTTGAGTGCGAAGTTGGCGCTCGAGGCTCTGAACTTGACTTGGCGCAGCGGCTTGGCCTGCGAGAAGGCGATCAGCTTGGCCAGCTGGATCAGCTGATCGGCCGAGGAGCTGAAGCCGGCCGTGACGATCGCATGGCCGACGGCTTTGGCCACCGTGTCGAGCTGACCCGCGACGTTTTCAGGCGAGATCTGCTCGCGCAGGTCGCGCAGGAAGTCCTGCTGGCGTGCCACGCGGACGAAATCCGAGTCGGTGTGGCGGTAGCGCACATAGGAGAGCGCGTTGTTGTAGCAGAGCTTCTGATAGCCCGGCTGGAGGTTGATTTCGGAATATTCTTCTCCGTTTTCATCGTGCAGATGCAGATAGCGGTGGTCGACGTTCACATACACGCAGCCGAGCGTGTCAACCACCTTGATGAAGCCAGCGAAGTTGACGTCGATGATCCCGTTCAGCTCCAGGCCGGGGAACACTTCCCGCTTGATCGTTTCCGCCGCCAGCACCATCGAGCCTTTGGTGCCGCCCAGCATCGCGCCGTAGGTGTAGGCGGCGTTGACCTTTTCCTGGGGGTAGTACTGGCCTGTGGCGGCTTTGATGTTGACAAGCAGGTCGCGCGGGATCGACAGCACCGAGGTCTGACCCTGTTCGGGGTCGAAGCGCACCAGCAGGATGGTGTCGCTGTGCGGGGGGTCGGTGCGGTCGAGAGCGTCCTTGGACGCCGCCCTGCGGTCCGAGCCGAGGATCAGGTACGTCTGTGGGCCCCCGCTGTATTCGGGTGTGACCAAGCCTTTCGGTGCCTTGATCTGGTTGAGCGGCGAGAAGATGTCGTGGGCGATCCCCGAGGCCGTGTTGAGCGTTACCGCAGCCGTGGCGCCGCCGCTCAGCAGCACGATCAGAAGCCCGGCAATCAGGAAGCGCTTCCACATCCCCCACCACAGCGAGGGTGGGCGCTCGTCATCCAGGGGTATTGGCGCAGAGCTGCTCATGTCTCGATGGGATGCAGGCAGACGCCACCCCCCGACGGCGTGCCTGCCGACAGCGTAGCGAGCCGATCGGAGCGCAAGCGCCGCCCCGATGGATACGCTCGCACGCATGCTCAGCGCGCGCAACCGCGAGCTCCTGGGGCTGATCCCCTCGGCGCTGCTCGTCACCGGCGGCTTCACCGCGATCTTCATCCAGGCCCAGAACAACTCACCCCGCGCCTCGACCAACCTGACGCTCAACCACGCCTCGAGCGTCTCGCTGAGCTACGGGGCGCTGTTCCTCGGCCTGTGCCTGGCAGCGCACCTGGTCATCCGCTTCGCTCTGCCCTACGCCGACCCCTATCTGTTCCCGCTGGTGGCCGTGCTCGCGAGCGTGGGGATCGTGATGGTCTACCGCATCGAACCCGTGCTCGCCCGCCAGCAGGCACAGTGGATGGTGCTCGGGTTGATCCTGTTCGCCGCCACCGTGCTCGCGCTGCGTCGGCACGGCGTGGGTGTGCTCGAGCGCTACCGCTACACGATCGCCGCCGTGGGGATCGGGATGACCCTGCTGCCGCGTCTGCCGGGGATCGGCGAGCAGGTCAACGGCGCTTACCTCGACATCCACTTTGGCAGCGTCTCCTTCCAGCCGGCCGAGCTCTCCAAGGTGGCGATCGTGATCTTCCTCGCCAGCTATCTGCGCGACAACCGTCAGATCCTCGTTACCGCCGGCCGGCGCGTGCTGGGGTTGACGATCCCGCCGATGAAGCAGTTCGGGCCGATGCTGATCGTGTGGGGCGCCGCGATGGGCACGCTTCTCATCACGCGCGAGCTCGGGACCTCGCTGATGTTCTATGGCGCCTTCCTGGCCCTGCTCTACGTGGCCACCGGGCGCTTCTCCTTCCCGCTGATCGGGCTGGTGCTGTTCGCGCTCGGCGCCTGGTTCGTGGCGGGGCATGTGGGGCACGTGCACGCCCGCTTCGTCGCCTGGGAAAAACCACTCGATCCCGCTGTCTACAACAGCCCGCAGGGCAGCTATCAGCTCGCGCAGTCGCTCTTTGCCCAAGCCGACGGCGGTGTGCTCGGCACAGGCTTCGACCAGTCGCTGTTGACCTACCCCTACGAACTGGCCAACCACGTGATCGTGCGCCGCTCGATCCTGCCGGTGCCCGAAAGCGACATGATCTACGCCGTCATCGTCAACGAGCTGGGTCTGGCCGGCGCCTGTGGGCTTCTGCTCGTCTACCTGCTGCTGATCGCCCGCGGCCTGAAGACGGCGATGCTTGCGCGTGACTCGTTCTCCAAGCTGCTCGCCACCGGCCTCTCGTTCATCATCGCCATGCAAGTGTTCGTGATCGTGGGTGGCGTTACGCGCGTGATCCCGCTGACGGGGGTCACGCTCCCCTTCGTCGCCTACGGCGGCTCCTCGGTCGTCATGAACTTCGTGCTCGTGGCGCTGCTGCTCGTGGTCTCCGACCGCGCGCGCAGGCCCTATGAGCATCTGCGCCGCGATTGACGCGAATACGCATGTGCCCTCCCAGGCGCAGGGGAAGCGCCGCGCGCCGTCGAACTCCTGGCGGGTGACGAGCTCCACGAGCACGAGCGCAACGCCCCGATTGTTCCTGCGCACCCCGATCGTGCCTCGGCACAGCCGCTATCGGGGCCTCGGACAGGCGCGAGAGCTCGCAGAAGGGTTCTGCTCGCCCGCGGGCCTGCAACGGCGTCCGTGGCTTGCCCGTCTACAGCGGGCGCTGACGAACGAGCTGTTCGTGCTGCACTTCCAGCCGATCGTCTCGCTGTCAGACGGCGCTATCTCCCACTACGAGGCGCTGCTGCGTCTCGCCGACGAACCGGATGGCGCGCTGGTGGCGCCCGGCGCCTTCCTGCCGGCGGCTGAGCGCTATGGCCTCATACGCCAGATCGACAGGATGGTGCTCGACATGGTCGCGGCGATGCTCGGCGGCGAGCACGGCCGCCACGGAGTGCGCATCGCCATGAACGTCTCGGCCCTGTCAGTGACCGACCCGAGCATGCTCACCCACGTCGAGCGGCGCCTGGAGCAGCACGGGGTGGACCCCTCGGCGCTGGTGGTCGAGGTCACCGAGACAGCCGCCATCTCCGACATGAGCAGCGCCCGGGCCTTCTGCGCAGGTCTGCTGTCGCTCGGCTGCGGGGTCGCCCTCGACGACTTCGGCGCCGGCTTCGGCTCATTCCAGTACCTCAAGCACCTGCCCTTCAGTCACCTGAAGATCGACGGCGACTTCATCCGCGGCCTGCCCGTCTCGCGCACAGATCAGCTCGTCGTGAAGGCACTTGCGGGTGTGGTGCGGGGCATGGGCCGTGAGACGATCGCCGAGTTCGTCGGCGACGAGCCCACGATGAGCATGTTGCGCAGCTACGGCGTCGATTACGCCCAGGGCTTCGAGGTAGGACGGCCGGAGCCGATCGTGCCTCTGCTTACCGCTTAGGACCCAGGAACGGGGAACTGCCTGCGCATCACCGCGTCCCACGCCCGATCGCTCATCAGTCGGCGGGTGAGGATCGAGAGCTTGGCCGACGGCGTGATCGTGATCCGGGCCGGGGCTCGTGAGCGGGTGATGGCACGCTCGATCACCTTGGCCACGCGCTCTGGTCCGGCGCCAAGCATGCGCATGGGGCCCTCGTAGGCGCCCTTGGTGACGGCACCCACCGTGGCGTTGAAGTGAGCGTAGGGGTCCTCGGTAGAGCTCTCCAGATCACCCATCGAGGCTGTAGCCGCATCGCCGAACTCGGTCGTGATCAGACCGGGCTCGAGCAGGATCACGTCGATGTGAAAACCGCGCAGCTCATAGCGCAGGGCGTCGGAGATTGCCTCGAGCGCGTACTTGGTCGCGTGGTAGCTGCCGCCGCCCGGGAACGACAGACGCCCGCCCATCGAGCCGAGATTGACGATCTTGCCAAAGCGTTGAGCGCGCATCGCGGGCAGCACCAGCTGGGTGAGGCGCACGAGCCCAAACACGTTGGTCTCGAACTGCCTGCGCAGCGCCTCGAGCGGCACCGTCTCCAATGCTCCGCTCTGGCTGTAGCCCGCGTTGTTGATCAAGACACCGACCGCGCCCTCGGCCGCCTCGACCGTCTCGACGGCCGCTCGCATCGAGCTCTCGTCGGTGACGTCGAGCGCGAGCGTGTGGCAGCCGGCCTCGGCCAGATCGGCGATCGCCTCGAGCTTGCGTGCGGTCGCGTAGACCGTCCAGCCGGAGCCCACCAGCCGCAGTGCCGTGGCGCGCCCGATGCCGCTGGAGCAGCCGGTTACCAGCACCGCCTTCGAGACCCCGCTCATCGGCGCAGCATACGCTCTCGGGCGAGGTAGGCTCCCTGCATGACCACTACCTCCCCAGACACGCTTCCCGAGGCGCTGAGCGCTCCCGCGCGCGAGTTCGTCTCCCAGACGCATCGCCTGCTGATCGGCGCCGAGCGGCTTGTGGCCGCTGACGGTCGGACCTTCACCACGATCGACCCGGCCACCGGCCGCGAGATCGCGCAGGTGGCCCACGGGGGAGCCGAGGACGTACGCCTCGCCGTCGCCGCCGCCCGCGCGGCCTTCGCCGAGGGGCCGTGGTCCTCGATGCCGGCCGCCGGGCGCGAGCAGCTGATGCAGGCGCTCGCGCAGGCGATCGAAGACCACGATCAGGAACTGGCCGAGATCGAGTCGCTCGACAACGGCAAGCCCGTCGGCCTCGCCAAGTACGTGGACGTGCGTGGTGCGGCCGCCCACCTGCGCTACTTCGCCGGCTGGCCGACCAAGATCGAGGGGGGCGTGCTGCCCGTGAGCGCTCCCAACATCCACTGCTACACCCTCCGTGAAGCGGTCGGTGTGTGCGCGCAGATCGTGCCGTGGAACTTCCCTCTGCTGATGGCTGCCTGGAAGCTCGGCCCGGCGCTCGCGGCGGGCTGCACCACGATCCTCAAGCCGGCCGAGCAGACGCCGCTGAGCGCGCTGCGCATCGGCGAGCTGGCGCTCGAGGTGGGCTTCCCGCCGGGCGTGCTCAACGTGCTCACCGGCGATGGGGAGACGGGCGCGGCGTTGGTCGACGACCCAGGGATCGACAAGATCGCCTTCACGGGCTCAACCGCCGTTGGGCGTGAGATCGGCGCCAAGGCGGGGCGCGCGCTCAAGCGCGTCACGCTCGAGCTGGGCGGCAAGTCGCCCAACGTGATCCTCCCCGACGCCGACCTCGATGCGGCCGTCAAGGGCTCCTTCCAGGCGCTCTATTTCAACTCCGGCCAGGCCTGTAACGCCGGCTCGCGTCTGTTCGTGCCGGCTGAGCGCTTCGACGAGGTCATGAGCGCGCTCGCCGAGCAGGCAGGCGCTGCGCGCCTCGGCCCCGGCCTGGACCCCGACACCCAGCTTGGGCCGCTCGTCTCGGCCGAGCAGCGTGACCGCGTGATGAGCTACATCGAGTCCGGGCGCGAGCAGGGCGCGGAGCTGCTCGCCGGCGGCGAGAGGACGCTCAGCGACAGCGGCGGCTACTTCGTCGCGCCGACGCTGTTCGCAACCACCTCCGATGAGCTGCGGATCGCGCGCGAGGAGATCTTCGGGCCGGTGCTCGTGGCCTCGCCGTATGACTCGCTCGAGGAGGTCGCCGCCCGCGCCAACGAGACCGAGTACGGGCTCGCGGCGGGCGTGTGGACGCGCGATCTCTCGAGCGCTCACAAGCTGGCCTCGATGCTGCGCGCGGGAATGGTCTACGTGAACACCTGGGGGCTCGTCGACCCGGCGGCGCCGTTCGGCGGGTTCAAGGCCTCGGGTATCGGCCGCGAGCACGGTCACGACGGTCTCGACGCCTATCTGGAGACCAAGACCGTGTGGACCGCGCTGTGAGCATCCTCGCTTCGTGAGCGTCGCCGCGCAGAGCGTCGGCAGCACGCCGCGCGTGCGCTCCGAGCGGTGGGCGCCCGCGCTGGCCGGCGCCCTGGCGCTGGTGCTCGTGGCGGCAGCGGCCGAGATCGTCCTCGACGGCGCGGCCGGGCACTCGGCGCTGATCCCCAAATCGCCCGCGATCGCCGGCTGGTTGGGCGGGGTTGGCGAGCGCCTAGGCTTTCGCGTCTTCCTGATCGCGCTGCTTGCCTCCGTCGCCGCCTACGGGGGGCTCATTGCGCTCACCCGTCGCACGGAGCTCGGCGCTTTCTCCAAGCGCTCGGCGATCGTGCTGATCGGAGCCCTGCACGTGATCGTGTTCGCCGGCCCGATCCTGCTCTCCACAGACGTCTTCAGCTACATCGCCTACGCGCGCATGGGCGCCGAACACGGGCTCAACCCGTACCTGCACGGTCCGGCGAGCATCGTCCACGATCCCGTCTACGACTACGTGGGGCAGGACTGGAAGCACGTGGCGACCGCCTACGGTCCCTTCTACACGCTGCTCTCCTACCCGCTCGGCCTGCTCAGCGTGACGGCGGCCCTGTGGGGAATGAAGCTGATGGCGCTGGTGGCGAGCGTGGGCACGCTCGCGCTGACCTGGCGCTGCGCGCGCCAGCGCGAGCTCGACCCGGTGTGGGCGATCCTGGTCGTGGGCGCCAACCCGTTGTATGTCATCTATGGGCTGGGCGGAGCGCACAACGACCTGATCATGCTGGCGGCGATGATGGGGGCTGTCACCCTCACCATCGGCACCACCTCGCGCGGACGCGAAGCTGGGGCCGCAGCCACGATCGTGGCGGGAGCCCTGGTCAAGGCGACCGTTGCCGCGCTCCTGCCGTTCATGATCGTCTCTCGCCGCCGCCTGGCCCCGATCGTTGGGGCTGTTTCTATGCTGCTGCTCGGTGCGCTCATTGGCTATGCGGCCTTTGGCATCCACGGCATCGACGTCGTCTCGGCCCTCAACCGCGACGCGGCGTTCGTCTCGACAGACAGCTTCGCCGCCGAGATCGCCCACCTGTTCGGCAAGCCAGGCGTCTTCCCCGTCGACCACGATCTGCTCAAGGTCGGCCTCGTGCTGATCGTCCTTCACCTGCTGTGGCGCACCTGGCGGGGCTATGACTGGATCGCCGCCTCCGGCTGGGCGCTGCTGGCGATCTCGGTCACGAGCACGTGGCTGTTGGCCTGGTACATCCTGTGGCCGCTGCCGCTCGCTGTCGTCACGCGCGAACGGCGCTTGCTGATCGCCACCCTGGCCGTGCAGGGGCTGTTCGTGATCCACCAGATGACCCCTCTGCTGGCGCCCGTGTCATGAGCGTCGAGCAGACGTCGCGACCACCCGGGGAATTCGGCGGGCGGCTGCCCGAGCGACTGCGCTCGCGCGAGGTCGAGCTCCCCGGCCTGGGCACCATGCGCCTGGTCGAGACGATGGTGCTCGTCGTCGTGGGTCTGCTGCTGGCGATAGCGACGGTCGATGACGTCGTGCTGCAAACCCACGTCAACCACAGGCTCGTGGCCGATCTGAGCACCTGGCGCAGCCACACCGGCCACGACTACAAGAACGTCGGCGTCGAACAGGACATCTACGGCCACACCACACGCGACACCGTCTGCGGCAACACCTCGCCCGGGCCGCCCAAAGAGCGCACCCAGATCTGCCTGCAGATGACCGGCCCGGTCGTGGGCGGGAAGCGCGAGGTGCACGGCGGCTGGTATCTGCCTGCCAAGTCCGAAGACCGGCGCACGCTGCGCTACGGCTGCTTCGGTGCAGCGATCGCCGAAGGGCGCTGCCCACGATGAGTGCCGCCGCGACTCTGCCCGAGGCGGCGCGCGAGCGCGAGCGGAGCGCCCTGCCCCGGTGGTGGCCAATCGGGGCGATCGTCCTGGGCGCGGCCGTGCTGCGTCTCTCCACGCTCGGACTGCAGAGCTTCTGGTACGACGAGGCCTTCACGCCCGTGCACGTACTGCACCCGGGCCTGTGGGCGACGCTGCACTCGGTCGTGCACACCGAGAACACGCCCCCGCTGTGGTACATCCTCGCCTGGGCCGACTCGCGTGTGCTCGGTACGGGGGCGGTCGCGCTGAGGTTGCCCTCGGCGCTGGCGGGGATTGCAACGGTGTGGGTGGCGTGGGCGATCGGCCACGAGCTCGCGGGTCGTCGTGCCGCGATCGTGTGCGCGGCGATCGTGGCAGCCGACCCGCTGTTCGTCTGGTACTCCCAGGAGGCGCGCGCCTACGGGCTGTTCGTGCTCACCTCGGCCGTGGCAATGCTCTGCTTCCTGCGCGCCGCGCGGGATCCCACGCCGCGACGTATGGCGGCCTTCGCGCTGAGTGGCGCAGTCGCGCTGTTGACGCAGTACTTCGCCGTGTTCCTGCTGATCCCGATGGTGGTGCTGCTAGTGCGTGAGCGCTCCCGTCGACGGGCTGCCCTGCCTGCTGTCGGCGTGCTCGTGATCGTCGGCGCCTCGCTGTTGCCGCTGATCTCGGCGCAGGGCGGTCACGGCACCCAGTGGATCGGGCGCTGGCCGCTCTCAGAACGCCTCGAAGCGATACCGCAGTACTTCCTCACGGGCTACTCGGGCGCCCCGCTGGGCCACGGCGTCGAGCTGCTCGTTGCGCTGCCAATCCTCGCTGGTGTCGCCCTGGGGCTGTGGCAGTTGCTCGAGCCTCCGTCCACGGCGACGTCCGAGCCGGCCGAGACCGGCGCACGGGAGCGCGATCGCCGAGGCGTTGCCGTAGCGCTCACAATTGCGGCGGGCGGCGTGCTGATCCCAATCGTGTTGGCGCTCGGTGGTGCCGACTATCTCGCTCCACGCAACCTCGTGGCGGCGATGATCCCGGTGGCGGCGGTGATCGCGGTGCTGCTCGCCGCGCCCCTGCGCTCGGCAGGACTCGCTTCCTCAGCGGCGCTAGGGCTTGGACTCGTGGCCGTGCTGGCGCTGCTTGCCATCTCCGTGGACGTCGATTTGAGCCCGCGCCTGCAGCGCGGGAACTGGCGCGATCTCGCCGCCGCGCTGCGCGGAGGTCCCTCCGCTCGCGCGATCACGACCGTCGAGCTCGGCTCGGCACCGCTCGAGTACTACATCCCCGGCCTGCGCAACCTGAGAGCGGGGAGCTCCGTGGAGGTCAGCGAGATCGACGAGACGGGCTATGCCCCCCTGCGTTCCTCGGCGGGCGATCCGCCTGCTCCGGGCTTCACCCTCCTCGCGCGTCTGGACGTGGATGGGCTGATCGTCTACCGCTTCCGCTCGCCCGTCCTACGGGCGGTTTCGGAGGCCGTGCTGCGGCGTCACGTGATCACGCTGGCGCATCCAGAGGTGCTCATTCCAGGGAGCGCTCGCACTTCCGCCTAGGGTGTGCTCGTGACGCCTAGGATTGCGCAGAAGCCGTTCACCAAGAAAAGGATTTAGCTTTTCACTATGGGGCAGTCGACCTTGGAGGCTTGCAGTGAGGCCCAGATGGCGCTGGAGCTTGCTCGCGAGTACCTGATCTCGCTTCAGCACGACGCCGGTTGGTGGCGAGGAGAGCTGCAGACGAACGTGACGATGGACGCCGAGGACATGCTCCTCAGGGAGTTCCTGGGCATACGCAAAGACGACGAGACCGAGCGCTCGGCCGCCTGGATCCGGTCTCAGCAGCGCGCGGACGGGACCTGGACCAACTTCCACGACGGGCCGGGTGAGCTGTCCACCACGATCGAGGCCTACTGGGCACTGCGCTTGGCGGGCGACCTGCCCGAGGCCGAGCACATGCGGATCGCCGCCGAGTTCATTCGCGCAGAAGGCGGCCTGGGGGGTGCACGCGTGTTCACGCATCTATGGCTGGCGCTGTTCGGCCTGTGGTCGTGGGACAGGGTCCCGGCCCTCCCGGCTGAGGTGATCCTGCTACCAGCCTCGGTCCCGCTCAACGTCTATGACTTCGCCTGCTGGGCACGCCAGACGATTGTGGCGCTGTCGCTGGTCAAAGGCCACCGGCCCGTGCGCAAGCTGGCGTTCGACCTCGACGAGCTTCACGCGCCGGCCGGCCAGGACGCCGTGCGCCCTGCGCGTCGTGTTTCGCTGCGTGGACACGCGCTCAACGTCTTGGACCGTGTGCTGCGCCTCTATGAGGAGCATCCGCTGCGTCCGCTCAGGCGCCTGGCCATCGCGCGCGCCGAGCGCTGGATCGTGCGCCGTCAGGAGGCCGACGGCTCCTGGGGTGGCATCCAGCCACCGTGGGTCTACTCGCTGATGGCGCTGCATCTCGGCGGCTATCCGCTCGAGCATCCCGTCATGCAGCGGGGCCTGGCCGGACTCGAGCGCTTCATGGTGGAGGACCGCGACGATGCCCGTGGGGTCGGGGCTCCCGCCGGCGAGAGCCGACGCCTGGAAGCCTGCCAGTCCCCCGTGTGGGACACGGCTCTGTCGATGGTGGCGCTGAGTGACGCCGGCATCGACGGCGAGCACCCGGCGATGGTCAAGGCGGCGCAGTGGCTGCTGGGCGAGGAGGTAACCCAGAGCGGCGACTGGGCGGTTGCGCGGCCGGGACTCGATCCGGGCGGCTGGGCGTTCGAGTTCGCCAACGTGAACTACCCCGACGTCGACGACACCGCCGAGGTGGTACTGGCGCTCGAGCGCGTGCGCGCCGCGATGGAGCCCACCGCCCCGGTTGACGGCGCCGTGAAGCGGGCGCTGCTGTGGGTCGAGGGGATGCAGAGCAGCGACGGCGGCTGGGGAGCATTCGACGCGGACAACACCCGCTCGCTCGTGCGCGAGCTGCCCTTTCTCGACTTCGGCGAGGTGATCGACGAGCCGAGCGCCGACGTCACCGGGCACGCGCTGGAGATGCTTGCCGTGTTGGGAGCGGCCGACTCGCCGGCGGCAAAGCGGGGTGTGCGCTGGCTGATCGAGCACCAGGAGCCCGGTGGATCTTGGTTCGGACGCTGGGGCGTCAACCACGTCTATGGGACGGGGGCAGTCGTCCCCGGGCTGATCGCCGCGGGCGTCTCCTCCACGCACCCGAGCATCCGCCGCGCGGTGAGGTGGCTTGAGGCGCATCAGAACGAAGACGGTGGCTGGGGCGAGGACCCCCGCTCCTACGACGATCCCGAGTGGGTCGGGCGCGGGCCGAGCACCGCCTCGCAGACGGCCTGGGCGCTGCTCGCGCTGCACGCCGCCGGTGAGCGCTCGACAGCGCTCGAGCGCGGGGTTCAATGGCTGGTGGCAACCCAGCGACCTGACGGTGGCTGGGATGAGCCGCAGTATACGGGCACGGGCTTCCCCTCCGACTACTACATCAACTACCACCTCTACCGGGTGACCTTCCCGATCATGGCGCTGGGGCGCTGCCTGGCAGTGGTGGGAGTCGAGGAGCACGCCGGCGAGCCGGTGCGCGTGTCCGAGCCCCGGGAGTGATGCTCATCGGCGTCGAGCCGACCGATCGCGGATCGGTCAACCCACCGAGCGCCGATGCGGTGATGGCGCGGGCTGCGGGGGAGAACTTCCCGGTCGCCGGGTGGCTGCTCGGAGCCGACGTGCGCGCGGATCTGCTGGCCATCTACGGCTTTGCCAGGCTGGTAGACGAACTGGGAGACGCGGCGCTCGGAGATCGCCTCGCGGCGCTCGACTGGCTCGAAGCGGAACTCGACGGCGCCTTTGCGGGTGCCGCCGAGCACCCCCTGCTCGTGCGCCTGCAGCCGACGCTCGCCCGGCGGGCGCTCGGACGCGATCCGTTCGTGCGCCTGATCGAGGCCAACCGCATCGATCAGCGCGTCGGCAGCTACCCGACGTGGGAGGCGCTGCGCGGCTACTGCTCGCTGTCGGCCGACCCCGTGGGCGAGCTCGTGCTTGGGGTCTTCGGCGCAGCGACACCCGAGCGGATCGCGCTGTCGGACTCGATCTGCACGGCTCTGCAGCTCGTGGAGCACTGCCAGGACGTGGCCGAGGACTTTCGCGCCGGGCGTGTCTACCTGCCGCAGGAGGACCTCGAGCGCTTCGGCTGCGCGCGCGAGCAGCTGGCCGACGTGCACGCAGGCGGGCCACTGCGCATGGTGCTCGCCTTCGAGGTGGCGCGCGCCCGTCAGCTGTTCGCCGCGGGCGCTCCCCTGATCGACGAGCTTCACGGCCCGCCTCGCTATACCGTCGCGGCGTTCCTCGCCGGCGGTCGCGCGGCGGCCAGGGCGATCGAGCGAGCCGGCTACGACGTCCTGGCGGGGGCGCCCAAGGCGGGTCGTGGCAGCCTGCTGGTGGAGCTGGCCGGCACGCTGCTGTCCCGCCGCGGGAGGGCCCTGTGAGCGAGGGAGCACTCGAGCGGGCATACGCTCACTGCGAAGCCGTGACACGCGCCGAGGCGGCCAACTTCTACTACGGCATCCGGCTACTCGACCGCGATCGGCGCCGGGCGATGTGCGCGGTGTATGCATTCGCGCGGCGGGTCGATGACATCGGCGACGGCACGCTGGCGGTCGCGGCGAAGCTCGAGCGCCTCGATCGGGAGGACTCGGCGCTCTCCGCGCTCGCGAACCCACAGGCCGCATCGCTGGCGCGAGCCTCGGCGACGGGCGCGGAAGACCCCGTGATGGTTGCGTTGGCCGACGCGAACGTGCGCTTCTCGCTGCCCGAGGGCGTCCTCGGCGAGCTGATCGAGGGAGTGCGCATGGACGTGGCGGGCGTGAGCTATGAGACCTTCGAGGAGCTCGTCCTCTACTGCCGGCGGGTGGCCGGTGCGATCGGGCGCGTATGCCTGGCGATCTTCGGACTGCGCGCCGATGCGCCGGTGGACATGGCGCACGCACAGGTGCTGGCCGACGATCTCGGCGTGGCGCTACAGCTGACCAACATCCTGCGCGACGTGCGCGAGGACGCCCAGAACGATCGTGTCTACCTCCCAGCCGAGGATCTCGGGCGCTTTGACGTGCTCGACGGCGGTGGCCTGGACGGTGCCCCTGGGCACCTGTTCACCCTCGCCGAGTCCGCTGCCGCGGGCGATCGCAACAGTGAGCTGGAGCAGGTCTATGAGCTGATGCGCTTCGAGGCCGAGCGCGCACGCGAATGGTTTCAGCGCGGGCTGGCCCTGGGTGGGCTGCTCGATCGACGCAGCGCGGCGTGCGTGCTGGCGATGGCCGGCATCTACAGGCGGCTGCTCGACCGCATCGAGGCGGACCCCGAGCGCGCCTTCACCCGTCGCGTCTCGCTCCCGGGCTATGAGAAGGCGTGGGTGGCGGCGCGCGGGATGGTGAGGGGCGGCGCTTGACGGGCGCTCGCCGGGTGCTCGTCATCGGCGGCGGTCTGGCTGGGATCACGGCCGCGCTCGACTGCGCGGCCGCGGGCGCCGAGGTGACGCTGCTGGAGGTCAGGCGCCGGCTCGGAGGGGCGGCCTTCTCGTTCGAGCGGGCCGGCCTGGAGATGGACAACGGCCAGCACGTCTTCCTGCGCTGCTGCGAGGCCTACAGAGCGCTGCTGGCACGCTTGGGCAGCCAGCATCTCGTCACCCTCCAGCCACGTCTGGAGATTCCCGTCTACAAGCCAGGCTCGCCACCGTTCCTGCTGCGCCGCGGCGCGCTCCCGGCGCCGCTGCAGCTCGCGGGCGCGCTGGCGAGCTATCCGCACCTGACGCTGCCACAGCGCCTCGGGGCGGTGCGCGCGGCGCTCGGACTCATGCGCCTGGAGCGATCACCCAGGGGTCGGCGCGAGCTGCGTCTCGACCGGCTCACGCTGGGGCAGTGGCTCGCCCGTCACGGCCAGGGCGAGGATGCGGTGGCGGCGCTGTGGGACCTGATTGCGCTGCCCACGCTCAACCTGCCCGCCTCAGAGGCGTCACTGGCTCTGGGGGCCTTCGTGCTGCGCGAAGGGCTGCTCGAGCGCTCCGACGCGGGCGACATCGGCTTTCACACGGGCACGCTCAGCGACATCATCGGCCGCCCGGCCGAACGGGCTCTGAAGGCGGCGGGGGTCGAGGTTCGCCTCGGCTGGCGGGCCGAGGGCTTGCAGCGCACGGCAGCGGGCTTCGAGGTGCACGGCCGCGTAGGCGCGCAGGACAGCGATGGGGACGGCGATGGCGTGAGTGCCGAGGCGGTGGTGCTCGCGATTCCGCACGCCAGAGCGATGGGGCTGCTCGAGGAGCCGCTCGGCGGACGCATGCGCTACCTGGCGGGGCTAGGCAGCTCGCCGATCGTCAACCTGCACGTGGTCTATGACCGCGAGGTGTGCGAGGCGCCGTTTGCGGCCGGCGTGGGCACGCCGGTGCAGTACCTGTTCGATCGCACCGCTGCTTCCGGCGCCCCCACGGGGTGTCAATATCTGGCGGTGTCGCTGTCGGGTGCAGAGCGTGAGATGGGGATGAGCGTCGAGGCTCTGCGCGAGCGCTACCTTCCGGCGATGCGTGAGCTGCTGCCCAGAGCACGCGAGGCGAAGGTGGAGAGCTTCCTCGTCACCCGTGAACACGCTGCCACGTTCAGGGCAGCCCCCGGCGTGGAGGCCCTGCGACCCGGCCCGCAAAGCACGCTAGGAGGCCTCGTGCTCGCGGGCGCCTGGACGGCCACCGGGTGGCCGGCGACGCTCGAGGGAGCGGTGCTCAGTGGGCATGCTGCAGCGGAGCGGGCGCTGCAGGCGATCGGCGGCGCCCGATGAGCTCGCTGCTGGTGGCGGCGCCGCTGCGGGTCGAGGCCGCCCTGATCTCCTCCGCCGCCGGCGGCGCGCGGGTGCGCAAGACCGGCATGGGCCCCGATCGCGCCAAGGCGGCCGCGGGCGAGCTCGCGGCTCACGCCGGCAGGGCGATGCTCGTGCTCGGCTTCTGTGGTGGGCTCGACTCGACGTCTGTGCCCGGCGAAGTGATCGTCGCGGAGGAGGTCTACGCGGCGGCCGACGAAGGCCATGCCGAGCAGCGCACTCGCTGCGGGCTGGCGCATGAGCTCGTGACGCGCCTGACGGGGCGGGGTATGAAGGTGCGCCTGGGGAACGTGGTGTGCGTATCGCGCCTGGCGCTCGGCGAGCGGCGCGCCGAGCTGCACGCCGGTGGGGCGATTGCGGTGGACATGGAGTCGGTGTGGCTTGCGCCCGGCGCAGGCGAGCGCCCGTTCGGCGTCGTGAGGGTCGTGTTGGACAGCCCCGAGCACGAGCTCCTGCGCCCACAGGCGGCGTTTGGCGCCCTGCGCGCAGCCTGGGCGCTTCGCCGGGTTGCCGGCGCCCTTCAGGACCTGGCGCCAGAGGACTAAGGTAGGCCAATGGCAGCCCGCATCAGGCAGAGCACGCGCATGGGGTGGTATCTGGCGCGTCAGCGGCTGGCCAAACGCGAGAAGTTCCCGCTGATCGTGGAGCTCGAGCCGCTGTTCCAGTGCAACCTTGCCTGCTCCGGCTGCGGCAAGATCCAGCACCCCGAGCACGAGCTGCGGCGCAGGATGCCGGTCGAGCAGGCAATCGAGGCGATTGAAGAGGCCGGCGCCCCGATGGTCTCGATCGCCGGCGGCGAGCCTCTGATCCACCCCGAGATCCACCTGATCGCGGCTGAGCTGGTCAGGAAAAAGAAGTTCGTCTACCTCTGCACCAACGCGCTGCTGCTGGAGAAGAAGCTCGAGAACTTCAAGCCGAGCCCATACTTCTCGTGGGCGGTCCACATGGATGGCCTGAAAGAGCGCCACGACGCCTCTGTCGAGCGCGAGGGCGTGTTCGACAAGGCCGTGGCGGCGATCAAGGCGGCCAAGGCTGCGGGCTTCAAAGTGACGACGAACACCACCTTCTTCACCCAAGACTCGCCGAAGACGGTGCGCGAGGTGCTGGACTTCCTCAACGACGACCTCGAAGTCGACGAGATGATGATCTCGCCCGCCTACGCCTACGAGAAAGCCCCCGACCAGGAGCACTTCCTCGGCGTCACCCAGACCCGCAAGCTGTTCAGCGAGGCTTTCGCCGACGGGCGCCGCAAGAAGTGGCGGCTGAACCACAGCCCGCTGTTCCTCGACTTCCTCGAGGGCAAGGCCGAATTCGACTGCACCGCGTGGGGTATCCCCAGCTACTCGCTGTTCGGCTGGCAGCGCCCCTGCTACCTGATGGCGGACGGCTACACCAAGACCTACAAAGAGCTGATCGAGACGACCGACTGGAGCAAGTACGGTCGCGGCAAGGACCCGCGCTGCGAGAACTGCATGGCGCACTGCGGCTATGAGCCGACGGCCGTGTTGCAGACGACCAGCTCGCTGCGCCAGTCACTGCGCGCCATCGCCGGCTGAGGGCTCTTTGGCGGGGCGGATGTCCTGCCAGCGGAGGTTTTCGCCGAGGAGCGCCGGGACGCCGAGGGCCAGCGCCGTCAGCACCTCCACGGCCTGCAAGATGATGCCGTAGGCGAGGCCGGGACCCGACCCGACCCCGTAGGCGGCGAGCACCACCAGACAGGCAGCTTGGAACACGCCGACGTTGGAGGGAGTGGCGGGCAGGATCGCGCTGACGTTGACAGCGAGCAGGATGGCGGCGGCCGAGACGATGCCCGTGTGCAGGCCCAGGGCGAGCACGACCATGTAGCAAGCGAGCCACTGCAGCGCCCAGGCGAGCAGCTGAAACGCGATTGCGACAGCGCCGAAGCGTGCGCTTGTGAAGACGATCAGGCCCTGGCGCGCGAGGCTGAGGGCTCGTCCGATCGTGTTCGCGAGCTTGACCACGCGCGGCGAGCGTGAGCGGCGCCCGAGCGCGAGCAGGCGCGGGCCGATAACCACCAGCAGGCAGACGAGCAGTGGCACGCCAATCGCTGCCTCGATGCCCGTGAGGTGCCCGTGCAGCAGCGGCACGCTGGTGAACGTCACGGCCGCGAGGATCGCCAGCGCGAGCAGATTGATCAGCGTCTGCGAGAAAACGGTTCCCGCCAGGATCGGCAGCAGGCGCCTCGTGGGCCCATCGAGGCGACGGGAGAGCACCAGCACCCTGGTCGGCTCGCCGATCCGTCCAGGAAAGACGGCTGAGCCCATAACCCCGATCATCGTTGCCCGTACGACCGGCGCCCCCGGGATCTCGGTGCCGGGCAGCGCGGCGCGCAGCACCGCGTTCCAGGAGATCGAGCGCATCAGGAGCGACAGCGCCATCAACACGAACGCCAGCGCCACCCATCCTGGCGTGGCCGTGATCAACGCGTGCCCCACCCGCGGAAGGTTCAGCTGCGAGAGCGCGAAGACGACCAGACCGGCAAGGACGATTGCGGTGAGCAGGATGGCCAGGCGTCTGCGCCCGGTGCGTGGCGGCGGCGCTGTAGGTGGATTCTCCGGCGCACCCATGCGGCGGGGTCTATCACGTCGGCCTGCCGCGGCCGGGGTCGAGTGCGTCTCCGGCTCGTTGGGTGCGAGCGTGCACGATCGCCCGGTCCGGTCGCTATGCTCGTCGGCGCAGCGATGAGGCCCGCTCCATAACCGCGGCTATTGGCCGCTGATGGCTTCTACGTCACCGTCACTCGAGCACAGGTGAGGTTGAGCCGTGGAACCGCAGCGCAGCGCAGTGGGCAAATCGAGAGCGTGGTCGCTGGGCGTACCTGCCCCGCACATCGATCGTCAGGAGCTCGCTGCGATCTTCGCGGGCGGCTTCATCGGCGCGCTCGCTCGCACGGCGCTGGCAAAGGCGCTCGTGGCCCCGGTGGGGTCGTGGCCGTGGGCCACGTTTGCCGTGAACATGATTGCGGCGTTCGCGCTCGGATACTTCGTCACGCGCCTGCAGGAGCGCCTGCCTCCGTATACCTATCGCCGCTCGTTCCTCGCGACCGGGATCTGCGGTGCGCTGAGCACGTTCTCGACGATGATGGTGGAGCTGTTGAAGATGATCGACGGGAGCGAATGGGGGCTGGCCTGCGGTTACGGGGCGGCCAGCATCTTGGGCGGCCTGGTCGCGGTGTTCGTGGCGACCAAGCTCGTGCGCCGCGCGAGGCCACTCGGGTGAGCTTCCTCGCGTTGTGGATCGGAGTGGGCCTGCTCGGCGGAGCGGCCTCGATGGCACGCTTTCTGCTCGACGGTTTCGTCTCGACTGGCTCGAGCGGCGACTTTCCCTTTGGAACCCTGGCCGTCAACCTGAGCGGGACGATCGTGCTCGGGGTGCTCGTCGGGGTGGGATTGCACGGCGATGCGTACCTGCTCGGTGGGACGGCAGTGATCGGCTCCTACACCACGTTCTCCACCTGGCTTTTGGAGTCCCATCGCCTGGGCGAGGACGGACGGGGATGGCTCGTGGTGGCGAACCTCCTCCTCAGCCTGGTGCTCGGGATCGGCGCGGCGGAGCTCGGCCGGATGCTCGGGGGCGGTTGAGCATGGAGGAGGGGCTGAAGCTCGCAGCCTTCTTCGGCGAGCGCGAGCGCAGCGGTGGGCGCCTCGTGGCGGACGTGCTGATGGACGCGTATGAGCGCAGCGATGTGCGCGCGAGCGTGCTTCTGCGCGGCCTGGAAGGCTTCGGCATCAAGCACAGGCTGCAGACCGAGCGGCTGCTGACGCTCTCCGAAGATCTCCCGATGCTCGCTGTGGCACTCGACGCTCCCGCCCGCATACAGGCGCTGACCGAGGAGGTTCGTGGCCTTATGAGCCACGGCCTGATCACGATCGAGCGCGTGCGCCTGCTGGGCACGGGGGAGGGCGATGGGAACCTGGGGGAGGGCGAGCTCGAGCTGAGCGTGTATCTCGGTCGCCAGGAGCGTGCAGGTGGACGTCCGGCATATCTCGCGGTGGTTGACTGCCTGCACCGCAATGGGGTGGCCGGTGCGAGCGTGCTGCTCGGTCTCGACGGCACCCTCGCCGGCGGTCGCCGCCGGGCGCGCTTCATGGGAGCCAACGGGCAGGTCCCGCTGCTCGTGCAGAGCGTGGGAGACGCCGCGGCCCTCGCACGTGCGCTGCCCGAGCTACAGGCGCTGCTCGGCCGCCCGGCGATGACGCTCGAGCGGGTCCAGGTGTGTAAGCGCGACGGCATGCTGCTCGGCCTCCCCGACGAGCCGCCCCGGCCCGACTCCAATGGGCTTGCCCACTGGCAGAAGCTCGTCGTCTACTCCGGCGAGAGCTCGCGTCACGAGCGCGAGTCGTTGCACGGCGCGCTGATCCGGCGACTGCGCGCCGAGGGAGCTGCGGGCGCTACGGCGCTGCGTGGCCTGTGGGGCTATCACGGCGAGCATCGACCCCATGGCGAACGCTTCTGGTCGCTGAGGCGCCACGTGCCGATGCTCACGGTCCTGGTCGATACTCCCGCCAACATGCGTCGCTGGTTCGAGATCGTCGATGAGGTGACCCGGGAGACGGGGCTCGTGACGAGTGAGCTCGTGCCTGCGCTGAGGGCCGCGGGGCCCGCGGTTGAGCACGGGGGGTTGAAGCTGGCTCCACGTTCTACGCTGGAGGGAAACCCCACTCGAGGAGCTTTGAGATGAAGGCGATCTGGAACGGCGCGACGCTGGCTGAGAGCGATGAGACGGTGGTGGTCGAGAACAACCACTACTTCCCTGCGGACAGTGTCGACGCGCAGTACTTCACCGACAGCGACACGCACACCACCTGCGCCTGGAAGGGCGTGGCGAGCTACAAGACGATCGTGGTCGACGGCGAGCAGAACACAGACGCCGCCTGGTACTACCCCGAGCCGAAGGACGCCGACTACAGCGGCCTGTCGGCGGCAGAGTTCAAGGATCGCTTCGCCTTCTGGAAGGGCGTGAGCGTCGAGGACTAGGCGATCTAGTTGCGGCGCAGTCGCCACAGCAGGTAGGCGACGACGGCCAGGTTGACCAGCAGCGCCCCGACCTTCAGCAGGGTGGCGCTTTTGGTCAGCTCCCATACCTCGGGGATCAGGAGCAGCGAGGTGGCCACCACCGTCAGCCACTCGCCCCAGCGTCGACGCGTCCAAAGACCGTAGGCCTCGGCGCCCTCGAGCACTCCGTAGGCGAGCGCGATCACGCCGAAGGTGACGTTCTCGTTGGAGTTGATCTTGCTCACCTTCTCGATCAGGCGCTGGATCCAGTTGTCCTTTGGATTCAGCCCCAGGTGCTGTGCGAAGTTGGCGATTTCGCTCGCCCAGTTGGCGTGCGGGTGGGTGACGAGCACGACACCGACTGTGAGCAGGACAACCGCGCGAAAGGCACGCTCGGCGGCGATCCAGGGCAGCAGTCGATCGTGACGTGCGGGCGCAGCGGTTGTCCCCTCCATGCCCGAATGATCTCCGGTCGGGCGGCGGAGTACACCCGGGCGAGATGTGGCCCCTTCCATTGCTCCTGAGCCCGCCCAGGTACTGGGAATCGTGGGCGGCGAATCGGTGTCCGGCAGCTTGCCAGCGCCCTGACGCGAGGCACTACCGCGGGACTCCCGCTCGGGTTAGGACTCCAGCAGCAGCGTCACGGGTCCGTCGTTGACCAGCTCCACGGCCATGTGCGCGCCAAAGACGCCGCGCAGTGCCCCGCAGCGCTCGCAGAAGAGCTCATACAGGGGCTCGGCCCGCTCCGGCCGGGCCGCCGCCATGAAGCTCGGTCGATTGCCCCGACGAGTATCCCCATAGAGGGTGAACTGGCTCACGCAGAGGATCGCTCGGGTACCGAGCGCCTCGTTCATCTGACCTTTGGCGTCGGGGAAGATCCGCAGCTCGCTCACCTTCGCTGCCAGGCGCTCCGCCGCTTGCTCGTCGTCCTCGCGTGCGATGCCGAGCAGAACGAGCAGCCCCGCGCCGATCTGGGCCACGGGCTGATCCCCGACTCGCACCGCTGCCCTGCTGACCCTCTGCACGAGCGCTCGCATCCCTCGCGAGTATGGCATAGTTAAGTGAGTGCTTAACCAACTGTCAGCTGCCCCGCCTCCCGTCGAGCTATTGTTCTCAGCCCTCGCCGACCCCACGCGGCGTACGATCGTCGACCGATTGAGCCAGGGGCCTGCGTCGGTCAGCGAGCTTGCCCGCCCGCTGTCGATGTCGCTCCCGGCGGTCGTCCAGCACCTGCACGTGCTCGAGGACAGCGGCCTGGTCTGCTCGGAGAAGGTAGGGCGAGTGCGTACCTGTCGCATCGAGCCCGCCGCGCTGCGGAGAACCGAGGACTGGGTGGCCCAACGGCGCAGAAGTTGGGAAGAGCGATTCGACCGACTCGATGACTTTCTCGTCGAGGACGGGTCTAAACGACAAATGAGGAGCAAGAAGTGAGCAATCGATCAACCGACCACGCAACGTTCACCATCGAGCGCACCTACGACGCCGACCCGTCGCGCGTGTTCGCGGCCTGGGCCGACCCGCAGGCGAAGGCGCAGTGGTTTGCGCCACCAGGCGAGGCGAGCAAGGGGGCGCACTCACTCGAGTTCGCCGTCGATGGGCGCGAGCGCCTCACGGTTGCCACTCCCGGTGGGGACGTCTATACCTTCGACGCGCGCTACCGAGACATCGTGGCGGATGCCCGGATCGTCTATGCGTATGAGATGTATCGCGAGCAGGCGCGCATGTCGGTCTCGCTGGCGACGGTCGAGTTCGAGGCGGTGGCTCAGGGAACGAGGATGACGTTCACCGAGCAGGGCGTGTTCCTCGACGGGCACGACACGCCAGCCGAGCGCGAGCACGGCACGAAGCTCCTGCTCGAAGCACTGGCACACTATTTGGAGCAGGAGGTGGCGCACGCATGAGCACGGTCCAACCCCACACGTCGGAGGGCGCCGGACGCGAGCGCTGGATCGCGCTGTATGTCCTGTGCACGGGGATGCTGATGATCGTGCTGGACGTGACGGTGGTCAACGTGGCGCTCCCGTCGATCCAGGAAGACCTCCACTTCTCGACCTCGAGCCTGGCCTGGGTCGTGAACGCGTACCTGATCTCCTTCGGCGGCCTGCTGCTGCTCGCGGGTCGCCTCGGCGACCTGGTGGGCAGACGCAGCATCTTCCTCGCCGGAATCGGCCTGTTCACCGTGGCATCGCTGCTATGCGGTGTTGCGCAGAGCCAGACTGTGCTGATCTCGGCACGCTTCATCCAGGGTGTGGGCGGGGCGATGACCTCGGCGGTGATCCTGGGAATGATCGTGACGATGTTTCCCGAGCCACGCGAGCAGGCGAAGGCAATAGGCGTCTACGCGTTCGTTGCCTCCGCCGGCGGCGCCGTTGGGCTGCTCGCAGGCGGCCTGATTACGCAGTCGATCAACTGGCACTGGATCTTCTTCGTGAACCTCCCGATTGGGATCTTCACCGCGCTGGCCACGCGGCGCCTGCTTCAGCGCGACAAGGGCATTGGCTTCGCTGCTGGCGCCGACATACCGGGGGCGCTGCTGATCACCTCGGCGCTGATGCTGGGCGTCTACACGATCGTCAAGCCTGCAGCCGAGGACGGGTGGGGAGCCGGTCGCACACTGGCCTTTGCCGCAGGCTCGCTCGTGCTGCTGGCGGCATTCGTGGCCCGCGAGGCCACCGCCCGCAGCCCGCTCGTTCCGCTGCGGATATTCCGCTCTCGCAACCTCGTGTTCGCCAACTTGATCCAGGTGCTCTCCGTGGCGGGAATGTTCGGGATGTTCTTCCTCGGCGCCCTCTACCTGCGACGTGTGCTCGGCTACGACGCACTGCAGATCGGGCTTGCCTTCCTGCCTGTGACGGTTGCGATGGCGGTGCTCTCGATCCGCTTCTCCGAGCGGCTGGTGATGCGCTTCGGGGCGCAGCCGACGGTGATCGCGGGTCTCGTGCTGATCGGCATTGCGCTCGTGCTGTTTGCCCTGGCGCCCGTGCACAGCAGCTACTTGAGCGGGGTGCTGCCCTCGATGGCGCTGCTCGGCATTGGCGCCGGCGCCTGCTTTCCGGCGCTGATGGGGATGGCGATGTCGGGGTCGACGCCGCAAGACGCAGGCCTCGCCTCGGGGCTGGTCAACACCACCGCACAGGTCGGTGGAGCGCTGGGCCTGGCCGTCCTTGCAACGCTCTCGGCTTCACACAGCGCGCACCTGAGCGCCCAGGGGCGTACGAGCGCGGTGGCGCTCACCGCCGGCTATCACCTGGCGTTCTGGATCGCCTCAGCGCTCGTCGCGCTCGCCATCGCGGTCGCCCTCGGCGCGCGCGTGCCTCGAACGGCGGGCTCACACGTGCCCGCCGCTGAAGGCGAGCCGGCGGTGGAGATCGGCGTTCCCTGATCGCGCCTGGCTGACGCAGGCGCATCACGCCACATGCCTGAGCTCGCCGAGGGTGATCACGGGCGGTGGCGCGATCACCTGGTGGCTGGCGTCGTCAAAGACGATCACGCCGCCGTGTGGCAGCCGAGCGCTCGCCAGCCGCGGGCCGTGGAGGATCGCGGCCTTGGCATGGATCTCCGCCAGCAGGGCACTGGGAGCGAGCGCTGTGACCTGAACGATCCCTGTGTAGGCAGGCCTGCCCGTGGCCGGGTCGAGCAGGTGGTGAGCTGGGCGCCCGCTGCGATCCAGCCAGCTGCGCCGGCCGATACCGCTGGTTGCTACGCCCGTGCGGGCCAGCTCGAACGTATGCAGGGTCCGACCGTCAAAGGGGCTTTCGATCTTGATCCGGCGCCTGGTCCGGGCCCGTCCACCGAGGCTCAGATCGCCCGCGCAGTTGATCGCAAACGCCGCATGATCGGCCAGTGCTGCGCCCAGCACGTCGGCGAACAGGCCCTTCGCAAGGCCGCCGCTGTCGAGTTCGAGCCCCGGCGGGCGCGTGATCGTGTTGCGCATGAGGTCGACCTCGATTGCACGCCAGCGGGCGCCGGGCGCCGCCGCGGCCGGTTGGCGTGCTGGGGCAAGCTTCAGGGCCGTCCGGAGCGCCAGCGGTTGGTGGATGTCCTCGGTGTAACCCGCGATCCGTATCTCCTTTGCGAGAGCTCCGTCGACGAGCCCACCCGTCATCGCTCCCGCTTCGATCACGGCCTGGGCGAAACGCGCCATCAGTGGGCTCACGGGAACCTCGCGCCGTGGGTCTCGGTTCAAACGCGAGAGCTCACTCTCCGAGTTGAACCGGGAGAAGCGCTCGTGCCAGTCCAGCAGGCTGTGCTGGGCGAAGCTGACCCCATCCGCGGCTGATCGCGCATCGGTGTCACCGCTCACCGCGATCGAGCAACTCGAGCCGAAGCAGTCGAAGGTCGCGTTTGTCTCGTGCTCATTCATCACGATTGTGAGGTCGTAACCGCCGAGGTGCCGCTCGATTCGCCGCTGCTCGTGGTGCTCGAGGATTCGGTGGACGCTTCGCCGGTTTCTGTGCTTGCTGCTGCGGCTTTTCGCTCAGCGTTCGCGGCGGTTGTCGAGGACGTGCTTGCAACCAGGCTCGTGGACGTGGTGCGTCGCTCCGCGTTGGCGGTGAGCGCTGGGTCGTGACCGGAGGCCAGCTGCACGTAGACGGCGAGGAAGGCAGCCGTGAACAGACCCAGGGTCAAGCCGGCGACGGACCGCCTGATCTTGCGTGTGCGCAGGCGCATGGCTTCACGACGACTGCGTGCCAGCGACTTCGGGTCGAGCCGTGGAGGGGCTGAGTGTGGCGCAGATGATGTGCTGTTATTGGGCATCTTCGATCCAATCTCGCTTGCGGTTTCGGGGGTCAGCTCCAGCGTGCATGGCGCACATCCGATTCACCTGGTGGGGAGCTGGGAGAAGCCTGAGCGCGGAGGTGTGGCTGATGTCGGTGCGCCCAGGCGTCTCGCCGGGCGGCGCAGCAGACGTGCGAGGAGCAGCACGAGCGGGGGCGCCACCACGATCGCGGTCATTGTCAGGAACCACGTCTGGCCGGCGTCTGTGCCCTCGCCCAAGGAGTGCGCGAGCCCGAGGATCCAGGCCAGTGCGGTGAAGCGGTGAAGCTTGCGCCAGCGCTGGACGCCGATCTTGGCTCGGGCGTAATAGGAGAGGCCGAGCAGCGCCAGCGCCCAGAAGGCGATGATGCCCATGCTCGTCCACACAGTCTTGTAGCCGCTGAGGAAGGGCACCGCTACGTCGGCCAGGCTCGGGTGCAGGAAGCTGTCACCAGTCAGCGTCAGCCCGTGCACCACCAGCGCCGCCAGTGTCGCCAGCGATAGCGCCTCGTGTGTGACGCGCATGTCGACCCCGCGTCGCTTCACCAGTCGCCCGCCCATCAGCAAGCCGATACTCACCGAGACGCTCGACAGGATCAACGCGGCGATCCCTGCGGCTCGACTGGTGATCCAGAGCAGGTGCGGTCCTGTCGCAGTGGCAAGGACGCTCAGGCTTGAAGTGATCATGACCGTGCCGGGATTGCCGAGCTCCCGGCCCGCGAGTGCTTGGTGGGCCGTGCAGGGTGGTGGGCCTGCCTGCTCGGTGCGAGCGGCGTCTGTCTCTCGCCGGCGTCGGTTGAGGAGTGCGGCGTGAGGCGGCTCGCGCGAGACATGACGAACACGAGCAGGCCGATCAGCGCAGCGTCGAGAAGGACGATCACGGCGATTGCTACTGGCAGGGACATTGGGGGCCTTTCGGTTCGCTTTCGGTTACTCGAGCGAGTATCGAGAGGCACCCTCAGTCGACTGTGGACTTTGCCTGAGAGATGGCTGAGAGCGTGGGGGGCGGCTCAGGCGCCGTTGGCCGCAGGCGGCTCTGGAGCTGACTTGGGCAGCGTCACCACGAATGCCGCCCCCCCTCCAGGCGCGTTATGGGCGCTTATACGTCCATGGTGAGCGTCGACCAAGCCGCGCACGATCGCCAGGCCAAGGCCAGCTCCCGCCTTGCCCCGCTCGCGCCCGCCCTCGGCGCGCCAGAAGCGGCCAAAGAGCTGTCCCTGAGAGGTGTCCGGGAGGCCCGGCCCATGGTCTCGCACGGTGACCGTGACCGATCTCTGCTCCTCGCGCACGCTCACCTCGATCGGCGACCCATCAGGGGTGTGCACGAGTGCGTTGCGCATCAGGTTCGCCAACACCTGGCGCAGGGCATGGGAGTCGCCCGAGACGATCGCCTGCGGCGGCGCGCTGAGCTCGATTGTGCGCTCGGGGGCGGTCGCTCTTGCGTCGTGCACGGCGTCGCTCGCCAGTAGCGAGAGGTCGACCGGCTGACGTCTGAGCTCGGGAGCCTCGTCCAGGCGTGCGAGCGTCAGGAGGTCCTCGACGAGCACGCCCATTCGCATCGACTCGTCCTCGATCCTGCGCATGGCCATCTCGGTTCCCGCCTCGTCACGGGCGGCGCCCATGCGAAACAGCTCCGCATAGCCTCGAATCGAGGCCAGCGGGGTGCGCAGCTCGTGGGAGGCATCCGCAAGGAACTGGCGCAGGCGATCCTCGCTGGCCTGGCGTTCGGCGAAGGCCTCCTCGAGGCGATCGAGCATCGCGTTCAGCGCGAGCCCCAGTCGGCCAACCTCGGTGCGTGAGGTGGCTGGGCTCACACGGCGCGAGAGCTCTCCGGCGGCTATCGCCCCGGCGGTCACCTCCATGCGGTCGAGCGGTCGGAGGCCGAGGCGAACAACGAAGAAGGCGCTGATGCCAAGGGCAGCGAGCACGCCAGCGATCACCAGGGCCTCGACGAGCAGCAGGCGGTTGAGCGTTTGTTTGACTTCGCTCAGCGGTATCGCCACGATCGTGATGCCCGAGTCCTCGGGGTCGCGGCTGGCGAACACGCGGTAGTGGAGGTCTGAGGAGCCAGTGGCGGAGACGGTGAAGACGCTCCCCAGCTCGACATGCGCCGGCAGCTTGGGTGGCGAAGGTGCCGTCTGTCCGTATGTGAAGGGGACGTTCCCGAGGACCTGGCCGGAATCGCTCCTGCGCTGCCCGTAGGTGCCGGGGGGGAGGTTCAGATTCGGCGCCCCTCCTGCGCGCAGGCCCTGCCCATGTCCGGTGCCGTCTTGGGCTTCCTGTGAGGGACCGTCCTCGTCGGGCTTGAACCCGGCGTTGTCCAGCGCCTGGGAGACCGCAGGAACCGCTGCGCGAGCCTGTTCGTTGACGCGTCCTTCCAGGAACGAGCTCTGCTCGGTGTAGGTCACGAGCGCGAGCGCAAGCAGCCCAGCTGCTGCGAGCACGAGCACGCTCGCGAGCACACGAGCGCGCAGCGAGGCCATCAGGACCGCGGTGCCTGCAGCGCGTATCCGACCCCGCGCACGGTTCTGATCAGCGACGGCCCGTTGGCGTCTAGCTTCTTGCGCAGGTAGCTGATGTAGGTCTCCAAGACGCGCCCGTCGCCGCCGAAGTCGTAGTTCCAGACGTGGTCCAACAGCTGCGCGCGGGTCATCACCCTGCGCGGATTGAGCATCAGGTAGCGCAACAGCCTGTATTCGGTTGCAGTCAGCTCGATCTGCTCGCCACCGCGTGTTACCTCGCGGGTCTCCTCGTCCAGCTCGAGATCCTCGAAGACGAGGCGCCCGGACTCCGGGGCAGCTTGGCCGGTGCGCCGGAGGATGGTGCGAATCCGGGCAACCAGCTCCTCGAGGCTGAAGGGCTTTGTCATGTAGTCGTCGCCGCCGCCGCTGAGCCCTCTGACCTTGTCCTCGGTCGCGTCTCGTGCAGTGAGGAAGATGATCGGCACGCCCGTACGCTGGGCCCCAAGACGGCTCGCCACATCGAAGCCCTCCATGTCGGGAAGCATGACGTCGAGCACCATCAGATGGGGTTTGAAGCTGGCCACGGCTGCCAGCGCCTCGCGCCCGGTCGAGGCTGTCTCCACGGTGAAGCCCTGGAAGCGCAGAGCCATGCTCAGGACCTCGACGAGATTGGGCTCGTCGTCGACGACGAGCACGCGGTTCGACCCGCCGTTCTCGGTCATAGAGAGAGTGGGAGGGGACGAGATGGATGCATGATCTCCTACTTGCGCCGACACAGTGGGATCAGATTGGCCGCCTGATCTCAGAGTAACCACAGTAGAACCTGAGAGCTTGCTGAGAATGCAATCCCGAATTCGCCCCACGGGAACGTGAAGGTCCCGGCGGCCTCGAGAGTCGACCCGGAAAGACTCAGTTCAACGGGAAGCTTTCGCCTCCTGGACACGCCGTGTGTGGTGAACGTCCCCATTACCGAACTGTGCGCCACATGGCCTCGAGGGCGCTGGTCGCAACGCTCGCAGGCGTAGCCAACGTGAAGCTGGCAGTCGGATAGCGGTCGCTTTCCAGGCCACCAACGAAAGCGACGCGGCCCCGAGCCGTTTGAGGAACCCGCTCCGTCCGACCCGAGGGTCGTCAGGTGGGTGGCGCGGCCTCACACCTCAGTGGCCTCGCTCTTGACGGCTCCGAACCGCGTCTGAAGCAAAGCTACGAGCCGCGGCGATCGATTTCAAGCGCCCGCGGACGACGTTCCCGCACCTTGCGAAGAAATCCCTCGGCTTGACTTCGCCTCGGGGCAGAGGAAGCGCTCGAGGCCATCGTGCACCCACTGGGGAAGCTCGGTCTTACTCCAGGTATCGCTAGCCACGCACACATGTCGCAGCATGCCCTGCGCCAGCAACTCGCCCTCGCGGGTCACGTCGATCTCGGCCGTGATGGCAGTGGTGCCCAGCCGAGTCAGGCGCGCGTGTAGTTGCAACTGCTCGTCGAAGCGGCCGGCGCTCGAAACCTCGCTGTAGCGCACGCGCAACTCGTGAACGTAGGGCTGGGGCATTTCCGTGCGAACGCGAAATCAGCCCGCAACGGCCTGGGGCGAGGCGCAGAACGCGCACTTGCGCGCCTGGCGAGGGATCTCGCTCAGGCACTCCGAGCACGGACGGGTCTCGGACTCGACGTCCACGCCGGTCTTGCGGCGAGCCATCAGCGTGTTGACGGGCTTGACCACGAAGAAGAACACGGCTGCGCTGGTCGAGAGGAAGGCCACCAGGGCATTGATGAAGTCGCCGTAGTGGAAGGTGCTGTGATTGATCGTGAAGGCCAGGTTGGAGAAGTCCGGTTCGCCGACGAACACGGCGATGATCGGTGTGATCAGGTCAGCGACGAGGGCTTTCACCAGGGCGCCGAACACGACCCCGATGACGACGCCAACGGCGAGGTCGACGACGTTCCCCCGCAGCAGGAACGCCTTGAATTCCTTGGCCATTTGGAGCTCCTCTCATCGCGGGACGGTACCGCCGCAACCTACCAGCGCCACCTGAGCTCCAGCCGGCGAGAAGTCAGCCCTCGGTCCCGTAGCTTGGCTGCTGCAACTCGCCCGGCACGCGTCCGTAGCTGTTTTCCGGTTGCGGAGATCCGATGAAGAATTCCTTGGCGGCCTTGAAGCCCGACTGATAGAGGTAGTTGCGTTCAGCGCGTGAGAGCATGAAGTTCAGGGTCGCGACCTCGCCGGTTGGGATTGGGATCATGCGCGACTCGGACCTGCGCAGCTCGAACTTGTCGAGCGAGCACATGGCGGTTTCGAGGATTCCTTCGAGCATCACGTCCGCGCTCGCAAGGATCTCGCGATGGGAGGGACGGCTCTCCCTGGCATCGAAGCCGCCGTGGATCTGGAATCCCCAGGTGGGACGTGACGGGCGTGGTCGATCGAATACGCAGACGGGCAGGGAGCCAACGAGACCTCCGTCGACGAAGACCCCCTGCTTCTTGGTGGAGCGGTCCCACAGGCCGCCGACCGGCGGGAAGTAGTAGGGGAATCCGGCGCTGATCCTCACGGCCTTCTGGATTGGGAACGCATCCGGCGTCAGCTGCTCGCCGTGTTCGTCCTGGTAGAGGGGCACGTCGCGTGGAAACTCGACAGCCCTTGCGTGCGCGATGTCGGTGCCGACGACGACGAGCGTCGAGCGAGGCGCCAAGATGCTCAGCTGGCCGAACGTCGTCGTTGCGTCGACGCCGTCCAACGGCGACTCCTCCAGCAGGGCGCAGATCCATCCGGTGAGCGCGTCGTCGAGGGGGGCCTCCCACTGGGATCGCTCGCAGAGGGGCAGAGCCGGACGAGCGTATTCGGCTATCGCCCTGAAGTCGAAGCGCTCGAGCGACTCCCGCAGACGCTGTGCGTCGTAGCCCACCGCCAGAGCCATGGCCGTGATGGCGCCGGCGGAGACGCCCGCCAGGCTGCGCCAATCGCGAAAGCCGGCTTCCTCCGTTGCCGCCAGGGCTCCAACGAATGCGAGGGTCTTTATACCGGTGCCCGAGAAGACACCGTCGGCAGCCAGGTTGTCGGTCATGAGATGAGGCGCGTCGATGCTCATCCAACCTCCCGTTTTGAGCACGAGCCGCTTGAAACGGCTCCTGCAGATAGCTATCTGCAGCAGTTACGCATTACAGACTAATTCGGATCAGTGGGAAAGGCATGTGCGGAAGGCGGGCACCGTCGACAGGGGTAGCGAGGACGCGCGATGCGCGTGGCGCATACGCTCCTTGGATGGATGCCCTGACGATGTTGCGCGCTCGCCTTGCTGAGCTCGCAGACCTTTCCTCGGTGGAGATGCTCCTCAGTTGGGATCAGCTGGTGATGATGCCGCCGGCGGGCGCGGCGGCGAGGGCTGAGCAGCTGGGAACGCTTGCCAGTGTGGCGCACGAACGTGCCACCGCCCCGGAGATAGGGGACTGGCTGGATGAGCTGGAGGGCGGGAGGCTCGACGGAATGGACGCCGATATCGTGCGCCTGGCCCGTCGCGACTGGGAGCGGGCCCGCCGTGTTCCGGACGAGCTGGCTGCAGAGCTTGCACGGGCGAGCACCGACGGACAGGAGCGCTGGCAGCTTGCTCGCGAGCAGAATGACTTCGCGGGGTTCAAGCCGGCGCTCGAGCGAAACGTGGAGCTCGCACGAGCCTACGGGCAGTGCGTCGCGGAGTTGGAGCAGACCCCCTATGAGGGCCTGCTGGGCGACTACGACTACGGCTCGAGCACCAACGAGCTCGAGCATATTTTCGGATCGCTTGCGGGGAGGCTCGCGCCGCTGGTCGCAGGCGCCAAAGCTCGGGCTCCGCGCCAGGCGTTGAAGGTGCCCGTGGCAGTCCAACGGCGTGCGGTGGAGGCCACGCTCTCCCGCATCGGTGTGGACTCGGGGAGCTGGCGTGTGGATGTCTCCGCGCACCCCTTCACGGCCTGGATGGACCGTCGCGATACACGTCTGACCACGCGCTACGGCGACGGTGAGGTGGAGTCGCTGCTCAGCTCGCTGCACGAGTACGGACATGCTCTATACGAGCGCCAGATCGACCCTGCGCTGAAGCGCACCAACCTCGGCTGTGGGACCTCCATGTCCGTGCATGAGTCGCAGAGCAAGCTGTGGGAGAACCACGTGGCACGCAGCCCCGCGTTCGCGCAGGTGATGGCAGCCGAGCTGGCAAGCGCCGGCTTTGCGGTGTCGGGCGCAGAGTTGAACGAAGCGCTGGTAAGCGTCGAGCCGAGCGCTATCCGCGTATCCGCCGATCCGCTGACCTATCCGCTTCACATCGTGCTGCGCTTCGAGCTCGAGCTCGCGCTCATCGACGGGTCGCTGGCCGTGGGCGATCTCCCTGATGCTTGGCGGGAAGGGATGCGCCGGCTGCTGGGAGTCGAGGTCCGCGACGACGCGCGCGGATGCCTGCAGGACGTGCATTGGGGGGCTGGAAGCTTTGGCTACTTCCCCAGCTACGCGCTTGGATGCTTGATCGCGGCCCAGCTGTGGGAGGCGATCGTGGCGGAGCTCGACTCGCCCGAGGAGGGTCTGCGGCGCGGGGAAGTGGGGCCGATTCGGGAGTGGCTCGCCGAGCATGTGCATCGCCACGGCCGCCGACTCGACACAGTCCCACTGGTCGAACGGGCGACCGGACGAGGCTTGGAGATCGAGCCGTTCCTGCGCTATGCATCGCCGTTGATGAAGCCCTAGACAGAGCGTCCGCTACTTGCTGTTCACGGCATGGACTTGGCGATAGATCGCATGAAAGTGTCCCGCAGTCCATGTCGCCGAGAGAGTCCGCCGATCCGCGGCTGGGGCACGCGATCCGCGAGCTTCGGGAGACGGCCGGGGTAACCCAGGAAGATCTGGCCTATCACGCTGGCATCAGCACGGGGTCGCTCTCGCGGATCGAATGCTCACAGGCCAATCCGACTTGGACGACGGTCACGCGTGTTGCGGCCGCGCTCGAGCTGAGCATGCACGAGCTCGTGGACGCCGTCGAGGGCTCATCCGAGCGTTGACTCTCACTCCGAGCCACGTCCGAGCCCCATCTGCATGGCGGTGCGCTGGGCCAGGCGGCCCGCCTGGCGGCGGATGCCGAACACGACCAGGCTCGGCTTGGTGGCGGCCCCCAGCGTTTCCAGGATGCCGTGGCGTGCCAGCTGCGCCACAGGTGTGCTGACCTCGGCGGCTGTAAGGTAGAAGCTGGCCATCCCGGCCAGGATCAGTGCGTGCTCGCGCGCACGCGAGAGCGAGCCGATCGCTCGTACGGCATTGCCCGCCAGCATTTCGAGCCGAGCAGCAGCCTCCTCCGGGCTGCTGTAGTAGTCGAGCAGGTTCCTCTGTCCCACCGCGGCGTCCTCGGGTGCGTCGACGAGGCTGTCGAGTAGCGAGTGAAGGGCCCCGACCCAGGGCCAGTAGGCCGTCTCGATGGCCACGGCCTCGGCAACTGAGAGCTGTGGACGGGCGGCGGCAGCCATCAATGCGAACAGGCCCAGTGAGGAGCCCGCCGATGCGGCCGTCTCCCACCAGTGCAGTCCCGTTCCACGAGGCGTGGCTTTGCTGGCCCACCGCGCGAGATAGCGATGGCCGCCGTTGGGGTCGCTCAAGTTGAGGCTCTGGTAGGCGACTATTCGTTGGGTGACTCGGTGCGCCGGGCACGCGATCGAAGCCTGCGAGGGAAGCTGCCCCAACGCACCGCGGCAGGCATCGACTATCTCCTCGAGGTAGCCGCCGTCGCTGCGGCCGGGCTGCTGTCTGTAGTAGTTGGGTTGGCCCGCGCTCCCGTCGAGTGCGACCAGGAGAGCTTGATGTAGTCGACGGCTGTTGGCGATGGGATGTGGATGCGCCTGCTCGGAGAGCGTGTCCACGAAGTCGTAAACCGATTGAAAGGCGATCTGGGCTCGTATCACCGTCGGGCGCCTGCCATGAGGTGCGAGGATCGCGAAGGCGGCTGAGCCGTCGATGTTGCCACGCTTGGCACGCTGGGCCTCGAGTGCGAGTCGGCGCAGGGTGGGATCCTCGATCGCCAGTGCACGCCGGTGCCACACGGCCGCCTCGCGGCGGATACGTGGGAAGATCTCGAGCCAATATTGAGCCGCCGCTTTGAGGAATGCAAGGGCGGTCGTTGTTTGGTTGATAAAGGCATCTGCTGTCATAGGGACAGCATCGCCTGAGAAGTTGGATCTCCCGACTCACTCCTGGAATCCTGCACGAGGAGGCACTCGTGCTGCTGCCAACCCCGGCAGGGCGATCACCGCTAGCGCGACGCCGATTACGCCCAAGAGAGTGAGGGCGACGAGGCCGAAGCTCAACGCAAATGGCGCTGGAAATCCCACCGATAGCTTCAGCCATCGGCTCGCCAGGGCATGCCCGTAGATACCCAGGATTGCGCCGTCGAGACAGCCCACGGCAAGCAGGATCGTGCTCTCGATGAGTAGCGAGCGCCACAGCTGTCGGCTGTCGAACCCGTGCGACTTCAGCGACGCGAGGCGGGCTCGCCGTTGCCAGATGGCTGCGCTGAGCGCCGAGGCGATCGCCAGAGAGGTTGCCACGAGCAGCAGCGTCGAGATCTCACTCAAGCTCCTGATTCCCTGACGCGCGCTTTCCTCATAGCGGGACTTGCGTTCGGCGAACGTCTCGACCTGCAGCCCTGGCCTCGAGGCCAGCGCCCGTTCCACCTCGTGCTTGCCCGTAATGGGACTCACCCCGGGCTGGAGGTTGATCTCGAGAGCCGTCGGGTCATTGGTTTGCCAGTAAGCGCGGTAGTCGCTGTCGTTGAGCGTTATTGCACCAGGTGCCCACCCGACGTTCGTCGTGACTGCTGCCACGCGGAGAGTCACGGGACCGGTTGGAGACGGCAGAGCAAAAGCAGAGCCAACCCGAAGTCCGTGTTCGGTCGCGAAGCCGCTCGACACGGCTGCCCAGCCGCCCGCCCGCATCCGTTGGGTGGCTCTGGCCAGGCCGCCTTCGATGAGCTGACTGGCCTGGATGAGTGCGCTGTCGCCTGCTGGCCTTGCGCGGATCCAGAGCCTGCGTGTGCCCACGTCGAGCAGCTCTCCCTGGTATTCGCGCACAGATGCGATCCCTGGCTGTTGCGCGATTGCGGCACTTGCGCCGTCGGCGTGAAAGCTGTTGATCGTGAGGAAGTTGTTGTCGGTGGTGACCCAGATGTCGGCCGTGTCGAGATACTGGACGAGCGCCGCATCGAGCCCGGACAGGAGGTCGCGGCGCGCGCCCTGGATGGCGACCATCCCGAACAGAGCGAGGGCGGCCACGCCGGCCAGGGCTACGGATCTGGTTGCGGTGGCCTCGAGTTCGACGACTGCCAGGGCGAGCATGCTGCCTTTGAGCCGCTCGCTGAGGGGCTTTAGAGCCGAGACCACGAGCACGAACATGGAGGGAATCAGGCAGAAGGCGGCGAGTGCCAGCAGGACTCCGCCGAGGATGCTCAATGCTGGGTCGAGCAGGACGCCGGCCGTCACGCCGGCCACGAGTAGGACCCCGAGCACGCCGAAGGCGAGCACGCTGCGAGGGCTCACGCTCTGGCCTGCCTCGCCTGAATCGTGCAGCACGGCATCTGCTTGCCGATTTGGCCTCAAGTCGAGCAAGGGCAGCATCGAGGCAATCACGGTTGCCAGTACTCCGCTGACGAACGCGAACAGGATCGTGGTGAGCGGGATCACCGGCTGCGATCCAATGGGGAAAGCTGGAGTGAGATAGCTGGGCGCCTGATGGAACAGCATCCTCGAGAGCAGATCGCCCATGAAGATGCCGACCAGCGATGCGCTGGCCCCTAGCATCAGCGCCTGCGAGAGCAGGATCGCGAAGACCTGTCGTGGGCCGAACCCCTGCTGGCGCATCTCGGCCACGAAGCGGCGGCGCTCGGGAACGGTCAGCAGCATCGCGTTGAGCGCGAGCAGGAAGCCCACCATCGCACTGATCGCTGCGAACAGCGTGGTCGACTGTGCCGTTGGGGTGGCCGCCGCTTTGAGCACAGGCAGTTCTCGGTCGGCTGACTCCACGTCCAACTTGCCTGCGGCGAGTCGCTTCAGCTCGCCTTCGACGAGTGGCGCGTCGCCAGGCTCGGGCTGCACCAGGACCTGGTTGACGCGCTTCGGTTTCCCCGTTATTTCCTGGGCCATCGACAGCAGGGTTACGACAATTGGGCTGTTGGCGACCGGCCCGACGGTCTGGCTGCCAAGCACGGCGCGGACTTCCTCGCTGTGCGCGTCGCCGGCTGCCAGCACCGTCACGTGCTGGTTGCCCTCAGCGCCGATGCCTTCGGCAACGCCAGTCGGCAGCCCGACTCCACCGGCGACGATCAGGGCTCCCGACCCCAGGTTCTTGGTGGCGCTGCCTTCGAGAGCGATCTCGGCTCCCGTGACGCCGATCAGCTGTATGGACTCGCGCCCCTTGGGTCCCACGACCACAGCGTTCTCACGCAGCAGCGGAGCTCCCACCCTGACGCCGGGAAGGAGCGCTGCTCGCCGGGCGGTTCGCTGTGCGAAACCGGCGGGTGTCCGGGCCATGAGCTGGAACTGGGCTTTGCCGGTGACGCCGTGGACGAGCTGGCTGGCCGAGCCGACGAGGCTGGAGTTGGCGACGAGCACGCCGAACAGGAGCGCTACGCCAATTGCAATTCCCAGGCCGGCGAGCAGCTCCTGTGCCTTGTGGTTGCTCAGCCGCCAGCGATAGAGGTCGACGAGCGCGCTGATCCGGAGCCCCATGATCGTGGGCTTCGGCAGGAAGCGCGGCTTCATTGGACTCGTGCCAGGGCGAGATCTGCGTCGAGGCCGCCCTCGAGTCGCCCGTCGCGCAGGGTAAAGACCTTGGAGGTGAACGAAGTCGCCTGTGGATCGTGGGTGACCAGTAGGCCGGGAATGTCGCGCTCCTCGCAGATGGCTCGCAGCAGGCCGAGGATCTCACGGCTGCGCTTTGAGTCGAGGTTGCCAGTCGGCTCGTCGGTGAGCAGCAGTCGCGGCTCGTTCACGAGCGCTCTGGCAATTGCGATTCGCTGGCGCTCGCCCATCGACAGCTGCGCGGGAGTGTGCTCGACTCGTGCTCCGAGCCCGACGCGCTCGAGCCACGGCAATGCCTGCTCCCGTGCCTTGCGCAGCGTCATCCCGTCAGCCAGGAGCTTCACGGCGGCGTTGTCCAGCGCCGAGGCTCCGGCGATGAGGTGAAATGACTGGAACACCAGACCGACGTCACGCCGGCGAAAGAGGGCGCTCTGGGTGGGCGAAAGCAGGGAGACGTCTCGGCCGGCGAAGTGCACGGTGCCTGAGTCGGGCGAGGCCAGCCCTGCTGCGAGTTCGAGCAGTGTCGTCTTCCCTGAGCCGCTGGGGCCGTACAGAGCGACCAGCTCACGCGGGTTGACCGACAGCGAGACGCCGTCGACGGCGCGTACCGTCTCGCCGCCGCTGGGATAGTGCTTGACGACGTTGCGCAGCTCCAGCGCGCTCACGGCTGCGAGCGCAACCTGCCCGAGGCTCGCTCTGGAAATGGGACGAGATTGCCCGGTTGGTCGGTGGAGCGAAGCTTGCCTCCGCCCAGCGACATCAACCTCCGCGCCTTGCGGATCGGAGCGATGTCTTCCGAGGCGATGACGATTGCAATTCCGCTGGAGTCGCCGAGCGAGCGCAGCAGGTCATACAGCTCGACACCCTCCCCGGGCTTGAGCAGGACTGCCGGTTCATCCACGAGCAGCACCCGTGGCTCGTGAACGAGGATCTGTGCCAGAGCTACCCTGGTCCGCTCGCCCTGAGAAAGACGTCCGGCAGGCATGTGGGCCCAGCGCGCAGCGCCGACTCGCTCGAGCGCCTTCCAGGCGGGCTGCCTGGCCTCGTGCAGGCTCATGCCGTCGCTCAGCAGAGGTAGCGCCACATGCTCGACGGCCGGCTTGTTGCGTTCGGGGCGCCAGTCGGAGGAGAGCAGCCCGACGCCGCTGTGACGCCCGAGCGCTGCCCTACGGTCCGGTGACATTCCGGTCATCTCCTGCCCGTCGAACCAGACCTTGCCGGTGTCGGGGAGCTCTCTGCCCGACGCGATCCGCAACAGGGTCGACTTGCCCGAGCGCCGTATGCCCCAGATACCAACGAAGTCGCCCGGCATGATCTGGAGGGAGAGGTCCTCCAGCACAGTGCAATGCCCTCGACCTTCGGCGAAGCGCTTGGTCACGTGCTCGAGCGAGAGCAGGCTCATCGTTGCTGACGGGCCGGGTGCTCGGTGAGGAACTCCTCTATCCATCGGCGCGCGAGCGCGATCCAACGGAGGTCCGCCTGCAGGCTCTCATCGACAGCCAGCCGTGTGAGGTTCATTGCCAGCCCTACCCACGAGCCCATTTGCACCTCGGCTTCAGAGCTCTTGCGCAGCATCTCGAAGCAGTCACGCTCGTATGCGTCCAGTGCGCGCAGCAGATGCGGTGCGTCGTTTGCCCTGGAGAGCGCGATCCGTGCCTGCAGCTCGACCCTGACCGGCTCCCTGGTGGCGGGGCTCTCCATCCACGCCTCCAGGGCGGCATGCGCGCGATCGGTGGCCGAGTAGACCCGTTGCCCTTCGCCGGCGCCGTGGAAGGCGACCTTGCTGGCTACGGAGACCAGGCCATCCTCGGACAGTCGTTCAAGTGCGCCGTATACGCTCTGCCGTGTCACCCGCCAGGCGGGGCCGAGACGGCGCTCGACGAGAGTGGCAAGCCGGTAGCCGCTCAGTGGCTCGTCCTCGCTGACGAGGAGGGCCAGCAGCGCGCCACGCAGGGGCGACCCGCTCGTGTATCTCCTATCCGGAATGCTTTGCGGCATTGGTTCTCTTCTCACCCCGCGCCTCACCGCGACACGATACGGGAATCTGCAACGCAGCGCGGGTGAGGCAAACAGTTTCGACAGCTTGGGCCCAGGTGGTAGGCTAATAAAAGCCATTAATGTATCTAAATAACAACCCGTCACGTGTGACCTATGCGCGTGTGAGCGATGTCGAGATGATCGTCGGCATGGCAGGAAGCGCGGATAGTGCTACATGGTCGATCTCTGCGGATGCGGGCGGAGATCCCGTCCACATCGAACTCTCCCGCGCGCAAGTTGACCAGGTGGTCAGGGCGGCCAGTGACGCTGGCAGCATGTCGTTGTTGCTGACAGGGTTGGGCGACTCGCGCGAGGCATTGGAGAGAGCCGCGCAACAGGTGGGGAACATCGATTCGAATCTCTCCTCCTCATTGCTGTCTGGGCTGCTCGTATTGGCCGCGTTTCCAGCGGATGGAAGCTCGCTCGGTAACGCCGAAGTCGCGCGCATGATGGGGATGAACCCAAGCACGGCGCATCGATACATCACGACGCTGGTGGTGGCGGGTTTGCTGGAGAAGGACGTCGGCACCCGCCGCTACCGGCTGGCCCGGTGATGCGCGACGGGGCGCAGGAGGAGCCTGCGCCGAGCCCGACTGATGCCCTGCCCGTGTCTCTTTCGCCGGAGTCGCTCGAGCGAGTCGGTCACGGCGCCGACGCAGCAGATCTCGGGGTGGTGCGAAGCGAAGCCGAGATCGAACAGCTCGAGGAACTGCTCTACGGCGCACGCAACACGCCAGTGGTCGTGCTGACGCAGTCGGAGGAGACGCTCCAGCCCGTGCTCCCGCCGCAGGAGGTGCGTGCGATCGTGGGTCCCGGTGCGGCGCTCTTCTACGTTCCTGGTGAGCGCCTCCTGCGACGTCTGGCAGAGGTGCTCGGGCGTCCCCTTGCCGTCTATCGAGGCGCGGCGAGGGTCTTCTGGCCAGAGCTGAGTAGCGACAGCGACCCTGGTGATCACCCGCTGATCATGATCATCGATGGTGAGCTCGAGCGCGAGGCGCTTCGGGAGTTCGCCCGCCAGTTCGACTTGAGTCGCCCCAACGTCCGCCGTGAGGTGCGGATGATCGAAGATGCCCGCTCGTTCCTGCAAGAGGTGGTCGATGTGGCAAGCGACGAACTCCGTGTGGCCGGCGAGCGTCTGCGCGATGCGCACATCGAACGCCACGAAGCCGTCGTTCGCGCCGAACGTGCCGAGGGCGCCGAGACTGGCAAGGAGTAGGTCCATGCGGACCCCGGGAGGGGCGCTTCGCGCGCGGCTCCGGCTAGACTCTCAGCGCATCCGGGCCGGAGTAGCTCAGTCGGTTAGAGCAGCGGAATCATAATCCGCGTGTCGGGGGTTCGAGTCCCTCCTCCGGCATTTCCGAGGACCTTCCGCCGCCCATTCAAACCCAAGGGCAGCTCGGCGACGATCAAGTGGAAGCTCAGGCCGCAGCAACCTCGACCTGTGGCGGCGGAAGCATGCGCAGGAACTCCGCGGGCAACCTGCGGCTGGCCTGCCAAAACTCCAGACCCACGATCTCCCCCGTCACGGGATCGAGTTCCCGTAGCCCGGAATCTGACTCTTCGCCCACAGCCGTGCTCGCGTCATAGCCCTCGAACCGAACCCATGCGATATCCGCGTCAGCGTCGTAATGTCCTTCGATCCGCATACCCACAGGCTAGCGCCGACGCCAGACCGTGACAACACGGGCAACCAGTAGATCATCGCCGTCTGGGTACTCGTAGACGACCACGATGCGCCCAGCCACGACCCTCCAGCCCGCCTCGCCGGGATTACGACGCCGCCTCCGGTGCTCGTCGAGCACCACAGCCTCAACATCGGCACGAGCAAACCCCAGCTGCCGTGCCTTATCGAGGGCATGGAGCGTCCAGCTGACAGAGGTCGGATCAGTCGACACGGCCCCGCAGGCTACCGGCGAGCTCCGTTACCTACGCCCCGGCACACCTCGATTCGTCCGTGTAGCTACATGGCCTGCATCGGTGTTCGCGACGCTATGGGCGACGCTGGTCGGCCAGACGGTCCCCCAGATCCTCGCGTCGTCCTCATCCCCCCACGCGCGCTTCTTTCATGCGGCGCACCATGCCTGCTCGCAGCTGCCGGCGGCACCGGGCATGGCGGTGCCTGGTCCGGGCGGCCGAGCCGAACTACCGCACAATGTCGAGATGAAGTCGCCCGACGCGAAATATCGTGGCAACGACGACCGCCACAGCGATGATCCGGTGCAAGGCGTAGCCGATAGGAACCCGGCCGCTTCGGGTCTAACCCTGCTGGCTGTGCCGAACGTCTCGGAGGGGCGCTCGAGCAGCACGATCGCAGCGATCGCATCGGCGTTCGTTCCCGATCGCGCCGCCGCAGCCGGGCTGGGCGACGCTCCGCGGCTGCTCGATGTTCACTCCGACGCCGATCACCACCGCTCGGTGTTCACGCTCGCCGGCGCCCAGGGCCTGCTCGCCGACGCCTTGCTCGCGGGAGCTGCCGCAGCGGTCGAGTTGATCGACGTGATGCACAGGGTGGACGCCGAGCGCCAAGCGGCACAGCACCCACACGTGGGCTCAGTCGATGTCATGCCGATCGTCTACCTGGAGCCGGGCGCGCGCGGGGCGGCATGCGCTGAGGCGCTGGTGTTGGCCGATCGGATCGGCCAGGAGCTGGCAGTACCCGTTTTCCTCTACGGCGAGCTCACGGCCGACGGCTCGCACCCCGCCCGCAGCCGGGCCGAGCTGCGACGGGGGGGAGTGACGGTCCTGGCCGAGCGGGTGTGCACGGGGGCAGGCCAGGGGAGGGGTCTGGTCCCAGATTTCGGGCCGTCGCGCCTGCATCCGAGCGCGGGAGCTGTTCTCGTCTCGGCGCGCCCTCCTTTGGTCGCCTTCAACCTCCAGCTGGCCGAGCCGGCGACGCTGGCGGACGCTAGGCGCATAGCTGCGCTCGTGCGTGAAGGCGGCGAGCTGGGGCTTCCGGGGCTGCGCGCGATCGGGGTCCTGCTCGACGGCCATATCGCCCAGGTTTCGATGAACGTCGAGCGCCCGTTCGAGCTGCCCCTGGCAGCAGTCGTGGAGGCCGTCCAGCGCCACGCCAAGCTCGCCAGCGCCGAGCTCGTGGGGCTCGCGCCGGCAGCTGCACTGGAGGGCTTTCCGCCGGAGCTGTCGATGCCGGGGTTCGACCCCGACCGCCACGTGATCGAGAACGCATTAGGCTGCTGGTAGTGGCACAGACACGACGCAAACGCCAGACCAAGCACCGGGGAAACGCCGCCGGCATGGTCGAGTCGCGCGGTCGCACCGGGCGCAAGCCAACCGCCGAGGAGAAGAGTGGCAAGCCGCGCGACCTCGCCAAGGAGCGCGAAAAGCTTCTCGACAAGCGCGATCGCCCGCCGACCTGGCGAGGCGCGTTCATCAAGGCGATGTTCGCAACGATCGTGATGATGCTGATCGTGATCATCGTTTTGCATCAGTCAAATCAGGCAATCGGCCTGTTCCCGATCGTCCTCGTCGGGTACACGGCCGTGAGCTACTACACCGACAAATGGGCCTTCAAGCGGCGCCAGAGCAAGAAGGCAAGCCAGGGTGGGGGCCCCAAGGCGGCCGCACGATGAGCTCGCTGGACATCCGGGCCTTCACCGTTGGGCCGGTGCAGGAGAACTCCTACATCGTGCGCGCCGACGCCAACGCCACGAACGCTGTGATCGTCGACCCGGGCGATGAGCCCGAGCGACTGCTGGCAGCAATCGAGGCGCTCGGAGTCACGATCGAGGCGATCCTCGTCACCCACTGCCACTTCGACCACATCGGCGCAGTTGCTCCCCTCGCACGCGCCACCGGAGCGCCCGTCTACTGTCCGGAGATCGAGCGGCCCGTGCTGGCCGATGTGATGAGCTGGGTGCCGCCGGGGTTCGGACCGTTCGAGAGCTACGAGGCCGATCACACTGTTGCGGGCGGCGAGCGTCTGAGCCTGGCCGGGCTCGACTTCGAGGTCATCTTCACTCCTGGACATAGCCCCGGTCACGTCACCTATGCGACGTCAGGTGCCCTGCTTTCAGGTGACGTGCTCTTCCAGGGCTCGGTCGGGCGGGTCGATCTCCCGGGTGGCGACTGGGCGACGCTCGAGCGCTCGATCGAGAGCCTGGTGCGGGGCTACCCCGCCGAGACCGCTGTTTACCCCGGCCATATGGGCGTGACCACGTTGGGGCGCGAGCTCGCGAGCAACCCGTTCCTCACCGAGCTTCGCGCTCGCCTACCGCGCGCGCAGCACCCGGCCGACACGCCGGCGCAGCGTTGAGCGAGTCCAAGGTCAAAGCGCCACGGGGCACCTTCGACGTGCTCGGCGCCGACGCCGCCGCGCGCTCGCTGCTCGAGTCCCGCGCCCGTGCGATCCTCGAGGGATCTGGCTACGAGCGGATCGAGACGCCCACCTTCGAGGCCACCGAGTTGTTCGCTCGGGGCGTGGGTGCATCGACTGACATCGTGCGCAAGGAGATGTTCACCTTCGAGGACGCAGGTGGGCGCTCGCTGACGCTGCGTCCGGAGGGCACTGCTCCGGTGTGTCGTGCATACGTCGAGCACGGGATGCACAAGCGCCGCCAGCCGGTCAAGCTCTGGTATCTCTCGAGCTTCTTCCGCCACGAGCGTGCCCAGGCCGGGCGCTACAGGCAGTTCTGGCAGGTGGGCGCCGAGGCGCTCGGATCGGACGATCCCGCCGTTGACGCAGAGTCGATCGTGCTGCTCTCCTCGCTGCTCGCCGAGCTTCAGGTCAGGGACGTCAGGCTGCGCCTGTCGAGCCTCGGAAGCATCGAGAGCCGCAGCGAGTACCGCGAGCGCTTGCAGGAGCACCTGCGCAAACACGAGCAGAGCGTCTCCGAGGACGTCCGCTCGAGGATCGAGCAGAACCCGCTACGCGCATTCGACTCCGAGCATCCCGGCACGCGCGGGGTGATGGAGAGCGCTCCGCGGCTCCTGGAATATCTCAGCGTCGAGGACGCCGAGCACTTCGCACAGGTACGTGCTCTGCTCGACGTGGCCGGGGTCTCCTATGAGGTCGACTCGACGCTTGTGCGCGGCCTGGATTACTACACGCGAACCGTGTTCGAGTTCACCTCGGACGCGCTCGGTGCACAAAGCGGGGTCGGCGGTGGGGGACGCTACGACGGCCTCGTTGCTCAGCTTGGGGGTCCGCCGACCGCCGGCATGGGGTGGGCGGCCGGGGTCGAGCGGATCATGCTCGCCGGAGAGGCGCCGGCGGCGGCCGGCGCGCCGGTGGAGCTGTTCGTGGCCCTGGAGGACGCCAGCGCACAGGTCCGCATGGCGGGCTTTGCCCTCCTGACGGAGGCCCGTTCGGCGGGCCTCGCCGCCCAGATGGATCTTGGCGGACGCTCGCTGAAAGGCCAGCTTGGGCACGCCAGTGCGATCGGTGCGCGTTTTGTCGCGATCTTGGGCGCCGGCGATACGACGCTCAGAGACATGCAGGGCGCCACCCAGACCACGATCGCCACCGAGGCCGTGGTGCATTCGGTGCTGCGCGGGCAGCACGCACTCTGAGGCTTACTGCAGCGCTTGGGCATTGGCGCGGGCGAGCAGCAGCGCCACGAGTTCCTGCTCGGTGGCGGCGGGTACCGGCTGGGTGATGCTGCTCGCCGTCAGGCCGACCTCGGCCGGGCCGACCGCGAAGCTCAGGAAATCGACGTATATGGGCAGCGCGACTTCGCTGTAGGGGATATGCAGGGCCCCAGTGATGCGGATCGCGAACGTCTCGCTCGACCCTGGCGCGTCGACCGGGAGCCTCGTGACGCTGAAGCGTCCCCAGTGCGCTTCTCTGATCGCCTTGGAGGAGAAGTAGCGAGTCCATATTCGTGCCAGGCAGGCGCGCACGCTTGCTTTCTGCAGTGCCCGGAACTCAGGCGCGATCGCCCGCTGGTCGCGCACGACATCAACCGACGAGGCGATTTCTTCGACTTCCAATTCGCTGCCGCGCTTGAGTCGCGGAGAGGAGGACTTGGCGAGCGTGAGCACATGCGGAACCAGGCGTTCGCATTCACGTGCTTCCTGGCGCTCGCTGGCGGTGGAGGTTGCCGAGAGCTTCTTCGCAACTGAGGCTTCGGGAATGTCGGACACCCTTAGATTCACCGCTCGCGTAAATGCCAGGGCTTGTCCGTGTGTTGGCGCCTTCGGCGCTGGGTCCGATGCGCCCGCGGCTTTCGCTGTAACCGCGTTAGCTGCCGCAGAGCGAGTACTCGCCGCAGCACCACTGCTCGATGCTGATTGGCCACCGCCGCAGGCCGCGAGGAGCAGACAGGATCCAGCGATGGCGAGCAGCGCGGAGGGCTTCACCAGACTCACATCGGCAGGCCTTCGCGAGGACTCAAACGATCCGTTTTCAGCGGCGAAACCGTCCATGGCGCGTTGTCGCGTTCAACTTTTTCGCCAGGATGCCGAAGTTGGTCGGGATGGCCCAGCTCTCCCGTCCATATCAGATCGCCCTCGGCGTCCTGGCACTGTTTGCAGTGGTGTGGGTCATCGCGTTGCGCCCGCACTCCACCAACTCCAGCGGCGCTGGCTCATCGCCCGCCGCCACCCCGACGCCCGCTGCCAAACCGGCGGCGCCGGCCACCGGGTCCGGTAGCGCGACGGGCAACACCAGCTCGATCTACCACGGATCCGCTCCCGGCGTTCAAGGTCTCACCCGTGCAATCGCCAAAGCTCACGGCGCGGTTTCGACCTCCGAACAGAACGCCAAGCAGCTGACAGAACGCTCGGCCCAGGCTTCGAGCACCGCCAACCCCTCCTCCGGATCTTCTTCTTCCCCCTCCTCGAGCGCGCAGTCGAGCGCTCCCGCCGCGAAGACGCCATCCGCAGCCACCGGGGCGCCCAAGTCGTCGAGCACCAGCCACCCCATCAAGGCTCAGAGTGGCGCGGGACGTACCCCTGCCCGCCAGGCGCTCGTGGAACGGGCGCTCAAGGAAGGCAAGCCCGCGGTGATCCTCTTCTGGAGCAAGAGCGGTGCGGACGACGTCGTCGTACACGACGAACTCCTGCGGCTCGAGGCGATCCACCACATGATCAAGCCGATTGCCAACGTTCCCGTCGTGCGTGAGCAGCTCGCCCGCGAAGGCTTTGAACTGACCAAGCCGTTCGCCGCATTCGAGGCGAGCTCGAAGCAGGTGAGCTCCTTCGGGACCATCACCCAGGGAGTGCAGATCTACAGCACCCCGACCATCCTGATCGTCGCCAAGGGTGGCAAGACAACCGTCATCACCGGTCTCACGGACGCCTTCGCGATCGAGCAGGCGATCGACGAAGCCCGGCACCCCTCTACTCCCTAGACGTACACTCGCTCGTGTGCACGCGAGCGCAGAGGATCTCCTACAGCACCTGGAACGCCCACTCGGGCGTGGCCACATGCCGTATGGCGCATTCACGGGTGCAGCCGGAGGGGCGGCCTGCGGCGATCTGATCCGCATCTCGATCGCCGTTGATCCGGACAGCGATGACGGCACGATCCTGGACGTCGGCTTCGACGCGAGTGGCTGCGGCGCGATCGTAGCCGCCGGTAGCGCGGTTGTGGCGATCGTGCGCGACCTCCCGCTGCTCGAGGCGGCGAAGATCGGTGTCCGAGAGGTGGTCGAGGAGCTCGGCGGTTTGATCCCAGCCAAGCGCCACGCGGCAGAGCTTGCCGCCGATGCGCTGCACCGCGCGCTTGGGTCCGCGGCGCGCACTGGCGCGCAGCTCGTCGCACGGAGCGACAGGACGATCGTGGCCATGAGCGGAGGCGTCGACAGCGCAGTGGCGGCGCTGCTCGTGGCCGAGACAGGGGCTGAGCCTGTAGGCGTGACCCTCGAGCTGTGGTCAGACCCAGAGAACGACGGCGATCTGAGCTGCTGCTCGGCCCAGGCCGTTCGCGGCGCGCGTGAGCTGGCCCACGGGCTCGGCATGGCGCACCTGTCAATCGACCTGCGGGCTGAGTTTCGCGCCGGTGTCGTCGACGGCTGGCTCGCCGATCATGCAGCCGGCCTTACTCCCAACCCATGTGTGCGCTGCAACGGGCGCGTGCGACTCGACGCGATGCTCGAGCTCGCCCGGCGACTCGGGTCGGAGACGCTCGCTACCGGTCACTACGCCCGCGTGGAGGGGGACGCCGAGCGTCCTCTTTTGCGTGTGGCCGCTGACCCCGCAAAGGATCAGAGCTACGTGCTGTGCGCGCTCGAGCCCGATTCCCTCGCGCGACTGCGCTTCCCGCTGGGTGAGCTGCACAAGCCCCAGGTCCGCGAGCTCGCCGCGCGCGCCGGGCTGAGCGTGGCGGGCAAGCGCGACTCGCAGGACCTCTGCTTCTTGGCTGGTACACGCCACGGCGACTTCCTCGAGCGCCACGGAGGACTTGGCAAGAGGCCAGGGCCGATCCTCGACGAGCGCGGGAGTCCCCTCGGCGAGCACGCCGGCGCACACGCCTACACCGTCGGGCAGCGCCACGGCCTCGGCATCTCCGCCGCGCAGCCGCTGTATGTGCTTGCCACGGACGCCATCGCCAACACCGTCACCGTCGGTCCGCGCTCACAGCTGCTGACCCACGAGCTGAGCGTTCGGGACGCGGTGCTCCACATTGACGGCCGGCGTGTGGATGCGGTGCGGGTCCGCGCTCACGGTCGGCGTTTCCCCTGCCGCCTGCCCGACACGCCGGGCGCGGGACGCCACGAGCGACTCGCCGTCCGGCTCGAGCACGCTGCCGAGCGAACAGCCCCGGGGCAGATCGCCTGCCTCTACTCGGGTGATCTGCTCATCGGCCACGGCACCATCACCTGACGGGACTGAGGGCCTGCGCCGTACTTTGTCCTCGGTCGCTCGAGTCCTCGAGCACACTTCGCTCCCTGCGTCCGTGTACGGCTTGACCCTCGGCCCCGTCAGCTTGTCTTCTCGGCCCCTAAGATCGTCCCCACGATGATGACCTCCGACGAGATCCGTGAGCGCTATCTGAGCTTCTTCGAGGAGCGCCAGCACCGGCGCACTCCCTCGGCCTCGCTCGTGCCCTCGGCGCACGACCCCTCGGCGCTCTTGACGGTCGCCGGCATGCACCCGCTGAAGCCTTACTTCCTTGGGCAGGAGACGCCGCCGGCCCTGCGTCTGACCAGCTGTCAGAAGGTCTTTCGCACGGTCGACATCGACAACGTCGGCAACACCGCCCGTCACCTCACGTTCTTTGAGATGCTCGGCAACTTCTCCTTCGGGGACTATTTCAAGCACGAAGCGATCGCGTATGCCTGGGAGCTCTCGCGCGAGGCGTTCGGCTTGCGCGAGCAGGACATTTGGGTGACGGTGTTCGAGGGTGACGAGGAGCTTGGCCTCGGACCGGACGAGGAGGCAATCGCGCGCTGGCAGGAGCTTGGCGTGCCGAGCGAGCGAATCGTGCGCTGCCCGCGCTCGGAGAACTTCTGGCAGGCCGGTCCGAGCGGGCCCTGCGGACCGTGCTCAGAGCTCTACATCGACCGGGGGCTGGAGTACGGCTCGCCGGAGGATCTTCCCGGGGGTGAGAACGAGCGGTTCCTCGAGTACTGGAACCTCGTCTTCATGCAGTACGACCAGCAGCCCGGCGCGGCCTCCAACGGCGCCAGCTCGCTGCTGAGGCCATTGCCGGAGAACAACATCGACACGGGCATGGGTCTCAACCGGATGGCGGCCATCCTGCAGGGCAAGGAGTCGGTGTTCGAGACCGACCAGTTCCAGCCCCTGATCGACCTCGGGCAGGAGCTATCGGGCAGGAGCTATCGCGAGGACTTCTCCACAGACCGGGCCCTTCGGATTCTCGCCGACCACTCCCGTGCGATGACGTTCCTGCTCGCCGACGGCGTCGTGCCCTCTAACGAGGATCGCGGCTATGTGCTGCGCCGTGTGATGCGCCGCGCGATCCAGCAGGGACGCTCCCTGGAGCTGGAGCCCGGCTTTCTCACCCGCTATTCAGAGCGCGTGCGCGAGTTGATGGGCGCCTCCTACCCCGAGCTCGCAGCGAACTCGGAGGCGATCGATATGTGGCTCGTCACCGAGGAGGAGGGCTTCGGGCGGACGCTCGAACAGGGGCTGCAGACGCTGCGCTCCCATATCGAGAGCGCGCGCGAGACCGGCCACGACTCCGTGCGGGCCGAGGACGCCTTCGTTCTGCACGACACCTTTGGCTTCCCCTACGAGATGACCAGCGAGCTGCTGGCGCAGGAGGGCATCTCGATCGAGGGTGACTTCGAGAGCTTGATGGAGCGCCAGCGCGCTCGCGGACGCGCCGGAGCGCGCGCCGGTGCGGGTGTGGCTGGTGGAGCAGACGTGCGCACGCTCGCCGGCTCATTCGCCGGGGAGAGCGGCTTCGCGACGCAGTTCACGGGCTATGAGACAGAGGAGCAGCAGACCATCTTGGGGGCCGTGCAGAACATCGCCGCGGGCAGCCACAGTGATGATCTCTCCAACGGCTCGAGCGGCGAGCGCTTCTTGGTCAAGCTCGCCGAGTCTCCCTTCTACGCTGCCGGAGGCGGGCAGGTCTCCGACGCCGGCACGATCGAGTGCGAGGGAGGCGACTGCAGGGCACGCGTGGAGGAGGTGTTCCGTCTCGGCGACGACCAGGCTCTGACGGTGGTCGTGGAGGAGGGCGAGCTGCATCCCGGCGAGGCCGTGATCGCGAAAGTCGACCGCGTGGCCCGACACGCCACCGAGTGCAATCACACGGCTACCCACCTGCTGCAGGCGGCGCTGCGAGAGATCGTCGGTAGCCACGTGCGGCAGGCCGGCTCGTATGTGGGGCCGGACAAGCTTCGCTTCGACTTCAGTCACGGCCAGGGGCTCAGCGAGGCTGAGCTGCTGGCGGTCGAGGATCGCGTGAACGAGTGGATCTCGCGCAACGATCACGTGCGCGCGATCACGACCACCCTCGACGAGGCGCGCAGCCTCGGCGCGATGGCGCTGTTCGGTGAGAAGTACGGCGAGGTGGTGCGGATGGTGCAGATCGGCGACGGCCACTACTCACGCGAGCTGTGTGGCGGGACGCATGTCAGTGCCACGGCGGAGATCGGTCCCTTCCGCATTCTCAGCGAGACCTCGAGTGCTGCCAACGTGCGGCGCATCGAGGCCGTGACAGGACCAGCGGCGGTGGAGCTTCTGCGTGGCCACGATCGTCTGCTGTTGGAGGCGGCGCGTGAGCTGCGGGCCCGCCCCGAGGACGTGCCCACCGCGGTGGCGAGCCTCCTCGCCGAGCGCAAGCGACTGGAGAAGGAGCTCAAGCAGGGCGGCTCGTCGACGGGGGGCGCCGGGCAGCTCGACATCGACGGGCTACTGTCCCGCGCTGAGGAGATCGAGGGAGCGAAAGTGCTCGCGACAACCGTCGAGGTCCCCGACGCCAAGGCATTGCTGGACGTCGTCGATCGCGTCAAGGGCCGGTTGGCGGACGCGGCGGTCCTGCTCGGAGCAGCGGCCGATGGCCGCGTGCATCTGGTCGCAAGCGTGGCGCCCGTGCTCGTTCAGCGCGGCGTAAAGGCCGGTGCGGTGGTCAAGGCGGCCGCCGAAGTCGTGGGCGGGGGGGAGGGGGTCGCGACACGCTTGCCCAGGCCGGTGGCCGCGACCCCGAGCACCTCGATGCTGCGATCGAGGCGGCCCGTTCTGCGATCGCGTCGGCTCTCGCCGATTAGCGTCAGCCGTGCGGGTCCTGGCCCTCGACTATGGAAGTGCCCGCTGTGGGTGTGCGGTGAGCGATCCCACCGAGACGATCGTCACCCCGCTTGCTGTTGTGGTGCGACCGGGAAGCAGGCGCGGTCTGACCCAGCTTCACGAGCTCGTGCGAGAGCGTGAGGTTGGGCGCGTGGTCGTGGGACTGCCACTGTCGCTGGCCGGCAGCGACACACAGCAGACGCGCGAGACCCGCGAGTTCGCCGAGCGACTCGCTCAGCGCCTCGGCGAGGAGGTTCCTGTTGAGATGCACGACGAGCGCTTCACCACGCGAATGGCCCAGCGGATGGAGGGCAGTCCCACCGCCAGCGAGGACTCGCGCGCGGCGGCCCATCTGCTGGAGAGTTGGCTCGCCCGTGGATCGCGTTAGGGTCCTGGTTCTTGTCTCGCGGTGATCGATCACGGGAAGGCGAACGCACAGCCGAGGAACGCGAGCGCGATCGTGAAGAGCGCGCGCGCCGTCGTGCGCTGCGCTCCGGGACCCCGCTTCCACCCGCGGGCGAGCAGCCGCCGGAGACGCCCCTTGAGCAGTCAGATCGTTCCGTCGTGCAGCCTCCTGAGCTTCCGGGCGACCTGCCGGTACCAGAGCCGCCTGAGGAAGCTCCGCTTCTACCTGGCCCTCAGGAGCCAGATGCTCAATCACTCGAGCCCGATACCGAGCACGAGCCGCCGCCGGAGGCGCATACCGCACCGGCCTACGAGCCGCACGCCGAGCTCGAGCAGACCCAGCCCCACGATGTGCTCGCCTCATTCGAGGTGTCGCATCTCGAGCACGAGCCTCACGAGGAGCCAGAGCCGCGAGGAGCCGAGCCTGCTCCCCGAGGGGCGGCTCGACGCCAGGTGGTCATCCGGCGCGCATCGGCGGGAGCGCCCGTGATGGCCCCGGGCCGCTCGCGTCGTGCTCGCCGCTCCCCGCTCGCACGCGTGGGCGTCCTGGTGGCGCTGACGGCGATCGTGGTCGCGGCGGTGGTGCTGGTGGCGAAATCGCTCCACGGCGAACATCAGGCCAAGGCGCCGGCCGAACCCGTTCCGGTGAGGGTGCTGGTACCCGAGGGAGAGACGCGTGCCCAGATAGCGCTGGTGGCCGCCAAGGCAGGGCTCAAGGGCAGCTACAGAGTCGCCTCACGGCGATCCTCGCTGCTCGATCCGGCTCGCTACGGGGCGCCACATGGAACCCCCGACCTCGAAGGCTTCCTGTTCCCGGCAACCTACGACATGAACCCGGGAGACTCGTCTGCCCGGCTGGTGGCCAAGCAGCTCGCAGCCTTCATTGAAAACTTCCCCCACGGGGACATCGCGCGTGCTCGTGCGCTGCATGTGACCCCTTATCAGCTGCTGACCGTGGCCTCGATGGTCGAGCGCGAGGCGCAGGTGCCCGGGGACAGGCCGAAGATCGCGGCGGTGATCTACAACCGGCTGCGGGAACGGATGCCGCTGGGGATCGACGCCTCGATCTACTACGCCGTCGAGCTGCAGAAGGGGATCGCCACCTACACCCACGAACTGACCGAATCCGAGCTCCACATCGACTCGCCCTACAACACCCGCACCCACATTGGGTTGCCGCCCACACCGATCTCAAACCCGGGGCTGGCCTCGATCGAAGCGGCTGCGCACCCGGCCCACGTCTCCTATCTCTACTACGTGGCCGGAGCCGACGGCTGTGGCGAGCAGGTGTTCTCGAACACCCAGGCCGCCTTCGAAGTCAACGCCGCGGCCTACCAGGCGGCGGTGAAGAGGAACGGCGGGCACCCGCCGGTCTGCAAGCACAAGTGATGCACCGCCTTGGCGTGCTCGGGTGGCCTGTGGCGCACAGCCGCTCGCCGGCGATGCACAACGCGGCGCTGGCGGCGCTCGGGATGTCCGACTGGCACTACCAGCGGCTGCCTGTGCCGCCGGCGCTGTTCGAGCAGACCGTCAGGGCTCTGGGGGGCTCGGGCTTCGTGGGAGCCAACGTCACGATCCCGCACAAGCAGGCCGCGCTCGCGGTGGCCGACCAGGCCAGCACGAGTGCCAGAGCGATCGGCGCGGCCAACACCCTCAGCTACCTACCCGACGGGACGATCTCCGCCGAGAACACCGACGCGCCGGGGCTGATCGAGGCACTCGGCCAGGACGTACGGGGGCTGCATGCGCTCGTGCTCGGAGCGGGCGGCAGCGCCCGAGCGGTCGTGTGGGCGCTGCGCGAGGCCGGCGCGAGCGAGATCTCGATCTGGAACCGGACGCCGGAGCGGGCGCAGGAGCTTGCGAGCGACCTCGGCGCACGCGCCGTGCCCAAGGCGCTTGCGGCGGATCTACTCGTCAACTGCACCTCGGTCGGCCTAAACGGCGGCTCGGAGGGCACTTCGCTCGAACGCTCGGCCACTGAGGAGCAGGCGCTCAACCAACTCGGTTTGACGTTCGATCAAGTCGGTGAGTACTCGAATGTCGCAGATCTCGTCTACCGCTCAACACCCACACCACTCCTTGCCGCCGCCCGCGCGCATGGGTCGCGCACGGTGGACGGACTCGAGATCCTGGTCGCCCAGGGGGCACTCAGCTTCGAGCTGTGGACTGGGAGGCCGGCGCCCCGTGAGGCCATGGCGCGTGCCGCAGCCGACCCTCGCGCGAACGACTAACGCACCGAAGCGCCTTAGGGCCGAGCGGGCCGACCGGCGGAGGGGGTGCTTGCGATGAGCGACGTGCCTCAACAGGCCGACCCGGACCTCCACGCCATCTTCGGCATCGACGGTGAGGACGAGCGCTCGTCCGAGCCGGTGATCAGCGTCGAGCGTTCTGCCTCCGACGATCAAATCCTCGAGGTCGATGGTTCTCCTGAGATCGAGGTCGAGCGTGTGCTCGAGAGCGAGCTGCTCGAGGACGAGCGCCCAGGCGGCGCCTTCCAGATGCCAGCGGCCACGCCTGTCGAGGAGGTCGATCCAGACACGGCGGGCATCACCCGGCCGTCTCAGCGCGGCTCCTCATCGCAACGGTTCCTGACCGACGTGATCGTCGCGATGGGACTTGTCTCACGCAGCCAGGTCAACGACGCGCTCGAGAGCTCGCGCAACCTTGGCATGACCCCTGAGCGTGTCCTGCTCGATAACGGCGCTCTGACTCAGGACGCCCTCTCTCGCGCGCTCGCCGAGCGCTATGGGCTCGATCATCTCGATCTCGGTGTGTTCACGGTCGACATGAGCGCCGCCAACCTGGTCAGCACGACGGTCGCCAAGCGCTACCAGGCGGTGCCCGTGGCCTTCACCGACAAGCGCACGCTGCTGGTGGCCATGGCCGACCCCTCCAACGTGCTGGCGGTGGATGACATCGCGATCATGACCGGGCACGAGATCCGGGTGGCCGTCGCGCCGCCCGACGACATCGCAGCGCTGATCTCGCGTCTGGATCGCCTGGAAGACGTCGTCGGAGCTCCAGCCGAGGGCTTTGCCGAGGATGAGGAGGACGGCGGCGAGGTCGTAGCGCTGCATGAGACATCGGACGATGCGCCCGTCATCAAGCTCGTCAACCAGCTCGTCGCCCAGGCCGTCGAGCGCGGCGCCTCCGATCTGCATCTCGCGCCCGACGGGCGTGAGACGCGCGTGCGCTTCCGCATCGACGGCGTGCTCCAAGACGTGACGACCGTGCCGCGCAGGATGGCGGCAGGGGTGGTGTCGCGCATCAAGATCATGGCCGAGCTGAACATCGCCGAGAAGCGCGTCCCTCAGGACGGGCGCGTGGGCCTCGTGGTAGACGGGCGCCACGTCGACCTACGTGTGGTGACGCTGCCCAGCGTGCACGGCGAGGGCGTGGTCATGCGTGTGCTGGACAAGGCCTCGGTGGTGGTCGAGCTGGACAGGCTCGGCATGGCCGACGTCGAGCGCGAACGCTTCGAACGCGCCTGCCGCGAGACCCATGGCGCGGTGCTCGTGACGGGGCCGACCGGCTCTGGCAAGTCGACCACCCTGTATGCGGCCCTGCAACTCCTGAACACGCCCGAGAAGAACATCATCACCGTCGAGGACCCCGTCGAGTATGAAATGAGCGGCCTCACCCAGGTCCAGGTCTCGGCCAAGATTGGACTGACGTTCGCCGCCGGGCTGCGGGCGATGGTGCGCGCCGACCCCGACGTGATCATGGTCGGCGAGATTCGCGACCGGGAGACCGCCCAGATCGCCGTCGAGTCGGCGCTCACGGGACACCTCGTGCTCTCGACGCTTCACACCAACGACGCTCCCTCGGCCATCACGCGCCTGACCGAGATGGGGATCGAGCCGTTCCTGGTCGCATCTGCGCTCGACTGCGTGGTCGCGCAGCGCCTGGCCCGCATGCTCTGCCCCAACTGCAAGAAGCGCACGATCATCCCGGCTCAGGTTCTGATCGACAGCGGCTATCCGGCCCGCGTGGAGATCGAGGCCTACGAGCCTGTGGGCTGCAGGCGCTGCGGAGGTAGCGGCTACCGCGGCCGGGTGGGGCTGTATGAGGTGATGAAGATGACGCCCGAGATCCAGACGCTGGCACTCGAACGCAAGCCGTCCGAGGAGATCCGCGACGTGGCCGTGCGCCAGGGAATGACACGACTGCGCGACGACGGGTTGCAGAAGGTCCGCCAGGGCCGAACCTCGATCGCCGAGGTCGCACGCGTCGTCGGCAGCAACTGAGCTCCAACTTTCGTCCAGGCACTGTGGCGTGTGGATCGCGGGGCTAATGGCCTCGCCCGGTTCTGTCGATGGGCAGACCCATGGACATAGATTTCGCAGATCTGCTGATGGAGGTTGTGAACCGCCGGGCCTCCGATCTTCACCTCAGCTCCGGCGCTCATCCCACAGTGCGCGTGAGGGGCAAACTCGCGCCACTGGAGGAGTACCCCAAGCTCTCCTCCACCGACACGCGCGAGATCGTCTACTCGATTCTCACGGGCGACCAGCGCCAGCGTTTGGAGACGCACTGGCAGCTCGACTTCGCCTACTCGATCCCCGGCCACGCCCGCTTCCGTGTCAACGCCTACTACCAGCGCGGAGCGATCGGAGCGGCTTTCCGACTGATCCCCTTCGGCCTGACCTCGATCGACGAGCTCGGGCTCCCGCCTGCCGTGCACGAGTTCACCCGCAGACCGCGCGGGTTCGTGCTCGTGACAGGTCCCACGGGCTCGGGCAAGTCCACGTCGCTGGCGGCCATGATCGACGAGATCAACTCCACCCGCGACGAGCACATCATGACGATCGAGGACCCGATCGAGTTCCTGCACGCGCACAAGAAATGCCTTGTCAACCAGCGCGAGCTGGGCTCCGACGCGCAGAGCTTCGGCGACGCGCTGAAGGCAGCCCTGCGCCAGGACCCGGACGTGATCCTCGTTGGAGAGATGCGCGACCTGGACACGATCTCCACGGCGCTGACCGCGGCTGAGACCGGTCACCTCGTGTTCGCCACGCTGCACACCCAGGACACCGCCCAGACGATCGACCGCATCATCGACGTGTTCCCCGCCCACCAGCAGGGACAGGTGCGCGTGCAGCTCTCGGTGGCGCTGCAGGGGATCATGACCCAGCAGTTGCTGCCCAACGCCGACGGCTCCGGACGGGTCGTCGCCACGGAGGTGCTCGTGCCCAACCCCGCCATCCGCAACCTGATCCGCGAGGGCAAGACACACCAGATCTACTCGGTGCTGCAGACCAGCTCGGCGGCGGGAATGCAGACGATGGACACCTCGCTGGCCACGCTCGTGCGCCAGGGCAAGATCACCCAGAAGCTCGCGGAGGCTCGCTCGGCCACACCCGACGAGCTCAGGCGGTTGTTGGGCGCAACGTCGCTGGCGGCAGCCTAGGCGCCCGGCATGAGCACCTACACCTTCAAGGCTCTCGATCTCGCCGGCGGCAAGGCACGCGGTGAGGTCGAGGCGGACTCCAAGCAGGCGGTCTCCGACCAGCTCAAGGGCCGCGGGCTGATCGTCCTAGACATCGCCGACAAGCACAGCTCGCGCGAGATCGAGCTGGGTTTCCTGAAGCGCGTCAAGGCTACGGAGCTCGCCGTCTTCGCACGCCAGCTCTCGACCATGATCTCCTCGGGCATGAGCATCCTGCGCGCGATGTATGTGCTGGAGGAGCAGACCGAGAACAAGTTCCTCAAGGAAACGATCGTCGCCGTGCGCAAGGACGTCGAGGCGGGGCTCTCGCTGAGTGACGCGATGTCGCGCCACCCCAAGGTGTTCAATCAACTGTTCGTCGCCATGACCCAGGCCGGCGAGATGGGTGGAGTGCTGGAGGACGCGCTGATGCGCGTTGCCGATCAGCTGCAGAAGGACGCCGCGCTGCGGCGTCAGATCAAAGCCGCCATGGTCTATCCCACGATGGTCATCATCTTCGCCGTGGGCGTGATGATGGCGCTGGTGGCCTTCCTGGTCCCCGTGTTCGTAGGTGTCTTCAAGCAGTTCGGAGGAGAACTCCCCGCCCTGACCCAGGTCTCGGTCATGCTCTCAGAAGCGGTCACCGGGTACTGGTGGCTGATGTTCGGCCTCACAGCGGTAATCATCGTGTCGTTCACCAGATGGAAGAAGACGACCTGGGGCCGGCGCCAGTGGGATCACTTCCGTCTGCATGTTCCGATGAAGATCGGTGCGATCGTCCAGCAGGTGGCCGTGGCGCGCTGGTCGCGTACGCTCGCCTCGCTCACGAGCGCTGGCGTCCCGCTTCTGCAGGCGCTCGACATCACTGGACGCACCGGCGGCAACGCCGCGGTCGAAGAGGCGATGGACGGCGTGATCGCATCCGTCAAGCGTGGCGGCACGATCGCCGCGCCCCTCGCCCAGGCGCCGATCTTCCCGTCGATGGTCACGCACATGGTCGGCGTGGGCGAGGAAACAGGCGCGCTCGACGCGATGCTCGATCGCGTGGCGGAGTTCTACGAGGAACAGGTCGAAGCTTCGGTCAAGGCACTGACATCGATCCTCGAGCCGATCATGATCATCGTGATCGGAGGGATCGTGGGCTTCATCGTCATCTCGATGTACCTGCCGCTGTTCGAAGTCTACAATCGCATCGAATAAGCCCTCAGCGCGTTCGTGCGCTGACGCTCACCTTGCGGGCCTGGTCTGAGCCATCCACCGCCAGCGAGATGTTCCCAGCGAGCAGCTCCAGCAGCTCGGCGCCTACCAGCTCGCGTCGCCATCCGCGCAACGTCCGCACGTCGGCCTCCTCGCTTCCGCCGCGGGCACTCGCCACGATCGCCTGCAGATCGGCGCGGGCGGCCAGCAGCTCGTAGGCAAGACCAGCCTCGCGCGCACGCGATCGCAGCAGCGCCTCGCTCAGTGCCACGAGCGGGGCATCATCGGGTCGCGGCGCCGGTGGGCGCTGAGTTTGGGGTAGTTGCTCGGGAGGGCGCCGCGATCCGCGCGCGATCGTGGTGAGCAGCTCCTCCGCCCGCCTGCCCTGCGCGTTTGCGCCGAGGCCGCGAATGCGCTCGAGCTCCCCACGCGATGACGGTCGGCGGCGGGCGATCTCCACGAGCGTTGCATCCCCGAGCACACCCTGCACGGGGCGGTTCTGGCGCTCGGCGGTCTGCTCACGCCACTCGACCAACTCGCGCGCTATCGCACGGGCGGAGGCCTTCAGGCCATTCACCCGCGGCAGCCGTAGGAAGATGTTCGTGGGGTCGCGCTCGTCGCTCGAGAGCGCGAGCGGCTGGCACTCCTCGCGCGCCCACTCGAGGCGGCCCAGGGCTTGAAGTCGGTGTTCGAGCTCGCTCGCCATCTCGAGCAGATGCACGACGTCCTCACGCGCATAGGCCAGTTGCTCGGGTGAGAGCGGGCGGGCGTCCCAGCGGGTGAAGCTCGCTGTCTTGGCGACGCGCAGGCCGAGGATCTCGGTGAGCAGCGAGTCGTAGGAGGACTGCGCGCCCAGGCCGGCGAACCCGGCTGCCACCTGGGTGTCGAACACGTTCGTCATCTCGCAGCCGAGCCAGCGACGCATCAACGCGATGTCCTGGCGACCTGCGTGCACGACGATCTGCACGTCGGGATTGGCGAGCACTTCCGCCAGCGGCGAGCCGTCGAGCTCCTCCTCGCCAAGGGGATCCACGATCGCGATGCGCTCACCCACCTGTGGTGGCTCGGGAATGGCCAGCTGCACCAAGCACAAGAGCGTTCTGTAGCGCCCCTCGCCCATGAACTCGGTGTCGAGGGCGAGGCTGCCGGCGCTCAGGGCCCCGTCGGCGAGCGCACGTATACCGGGCGTGTCGATCCCGGCGTTCACGGCTTCGCTCCAGGCAGCAGGTAGAGGGTCTTGTGGTGGGACAGGCCGGCCTGCAGCGAGACGTCGGTCCCGTGCGCGCGCACCCACTTGGCCGGCGCCGAGCACGCAGGGTTCAGCGAGGCGCTGTGATGGGTGCAGAAGCTGTTCAAGAACGCGTAGCGGACCTGCCCTTCGGCGATTAGGCGTTCGAGCTTGGCCACTGGGGTGAACACACGCGCGCCGTAAGTGGTCAGGACGAGCACCGGGCGGGCATCCTGCACGATCAGCGAGCCGATCTGCGTGGCCGACTCGGCTGCCACCTCGTAGCGCGCGCCACCCTGATGGGCGCGCAGGTATGAGCTGATCAGCCGCTGCTCCTCGCTGGGCAGCGCTCCGACATAGCCGGCATCGGTCACATGGGTTTCGATCGCGGTCACGTCGGCTTTCAGCCCCACTGCCAGCACGGCAACCAGCGTCAGGGTTGCGATTGCGGCTGTGAGCAGCCCACCGCGGCTCCCTTCAGGGCCGGCGTGAAGGATCCGGGCCACCGCGGCGAGCGCGATTGCGGCGAGCGCGGCGGCGAACGCGATCAACCACGTGCCCGGGCCTCCGTAGAGCAGGCGCTCGGCGTAGTACACGCTCGCCACAAGCGCGATCGCAAGAGAGGCGAAGCGTGTCCATCCCCGGATCGAGGACGCCCATGAGACGCCGATCCCGACCATCGCCGCGACAACCGGCGTGAAGCCCTCCACGTAGCGCGGATGCAGTCGCGCCATGTGGCTGAACAGCACGATCCCCGTAATCATCCAGACCGTGAGCCCGGCGGCGATTGCCGGGGGCATCCTCACGTTCCTTTGGAGGGCCGTATCGGGCTCGTCGGCGCGCTCGGGATCGGACTCGCTCCTGGCTTGCAACACGCTCCACAGCAGCGCCGGCAGGCCGAGCAGCAGTCCCACTAGCACCTCCAGCCCGAGGCGCTCACCGGAGAGGGGCCCCACCCGCGCGAGCAGGCGGGTGGGGGAGGGTGGAACGATCGGAATGTGATCGCGCTCGGACTGTGTGGCCACTGGATAGCGGTGCCCGGCTTCGTATTCGGTGTTGCCGGGTTCGGGCGATTTGCCACCCAGGCGGTCGCTGCCGTTGAACACGAAAGCGGCATTCCAGGCGCTGCCGTTGGTCGAGCCGATCGCCCAGGGGCGGTCGTGGGCCGGTGCGATCAGCGTGGCGGTCAACCACGACAGGGCCACCACCACATAGACAACGGAGGCGAGTAGCACCCGCATGATTCGCCGCGGATGGGTGCCAGGCAGGCCCAGGTAGGCGAGCACGGCGAGGCCGGGCAGCGCCACCAGCGACTCGAGCAGCTTTACGTTGAAGGCCAGGCCAAGCGCCGCTGCGCCGGCCAGCAGCCATGCCTGGCGGCCGGTCTCCACGGCCCGCACGATCAGCAGCAGCGCGAGCACGAGCAGCGCCATCATCACCGCGTCCATGGTGTCGCTGCGCGAGGTGATCACCTCGACCGGGAGCACCGCTATGGCGAGCGCGGCCGCGATCCCCGCTCGTGGATCCCACATACGCCTCACTGCGGCGTACAGCAGGGGAACGGAGACGATCCCGGCGAAGACCTCGGGCAGCTTGAGCGTGGTCGAGCTGAAGCCAAACAGCTTTACGCTGATCACCTGCAGCCACAGGTCGACAGGCGGCTTGTCGATCGAGACGCTCCCGCCCGGCTCGAAAGCGCCGAAGAAGAAGTTGTGCCACGACATCCCCATGCTGCGCACAGCGGCGTCGTAGAAGGGGTCGGGGGAGACCTTGCCGATCGCCGTCAGGCGCAGTGCCGCTGCGCCAAGCGTGATCGCGCCCACGAGGGCCCACTCGAGTGCCCGATTCGATCTTCTCATCGCGGGAACGCTAGTCTGGTCGGCTCGTGGCGAGCGACGATGACAACAGCGAGGGCCTCAGCGACGGGTCTCATGGGCCGCGGGAGTGTATGCCCTGCCGGGGCAGCGGACAGGTGATCTCCAACCTCGGAGGGTCTCCCAGCCACGTCAAGTGCCCCTGGTGCGCCGGCAGTGGGGTGCGCGCGCCGGGGATCGACGCGCAGGCCGGCTGGCCGACCGAGGACGCGGCCGGCGTGGCAGAGACCGCAGTGGCTCCCGAGCAGACGATCTAGGTTGTCGTGCGGCCTGAGCCGCTCGCGGGGTCATCTGTCCAACACTTCGTGCACCTATAAAGGTGAGGGGACCGGCAGTCGATGCAGCCGCTGACAAAGCCAGAACTAGGTGCCAAGGCAGAGCATCCATTGTGGGTGCGTAGCAAAGCCGGCGGCCCTCGATAGGGGGACGCATCGCCGCTTGAGGCGATTACCAAGGGCTGGCGCCCAAGAATCGGATCCTAGGAGGATTCACCATGTTGTATCGACTGCGCCAGCGCTCGGGAGATGAGGGTGGTTTTACCCTTATCGAGCTTCTGGTCGTTATCCTGATCATCGGCATCCTGGCCGCGATCGCCATTCCGTCGTTCCTCAGCCAGAAGAGCAAGGCCACCGCCGCCCAGGCGAAGGAGCTTGCTCGTACGGCTCAGACGACGGCTGAGACGATCGCGACCGACAACAACGGCAACTACACCAACGTCGGTACGGCCGGCGAACTGAAAAAATACGAGCCTTCGATCGTTGAAGGCACGGGCCAGCCCACCAAGGAAGCGTGGATCACTGGAGCGACGGGCAGTGCCACTGGCTACTCGGTGACCGCGGAGTCCACGAGCGGGGAAATATTCACGATCACCAACAACGCGGGTTCGATCTCCCGAACCTGCACGCCGATCAAAGTCGGCACAGGCTGCTCCACCGGAAGCTGGTAGTCACAGCTCTCCGCGGCTCGCTCTGTCGAGTCGCGAGTCCTGAGACGGTTTGAGAGAGGCGGCCCCTGGGGCCGCCTCTTCTCGTGTACGCCGGGCATGACCAGCCGCTCGGGGGTGCGAGTCCCCTGTGGAGGTTGATGGCACCAACCACGAGTCGAGGGCAACTGCGTCGCCGCGAGGCGGGGTGGGAAGGAAGCCGGAGGCGAAATCGTGACGGAGGGATACGAATCGCATAGGAGGCGGGGCGGTCCTGGCGAGCCAGCAACGTGTGGCGAAGCCCCCGGCAGTGTGGGAGGCGCCGCGGTGAGCCCGGCGCCCATCTCCGACCAAGGCCGGCGAAATGTCCGTGCCGTGGAGCGAGGACGATGACTGGCGCTCGCCATCCGCTCCCTTCAGAAAAATTTACGGTGGATATTAAGAAAAGTACCCCAGATGGCCGATGTGATCGTATGAACAACAACGCGAAAACGAAGTTGAAAGGCGAGGGTGGTTTCACCCTGATCGAGCTGCTGGTTGTCATCTTGATCATCGGCATCCTGGCCGCGATCGCTATTCCGTCGTTCCTCAGCCAGAAGAGCAAGGCCACCGCCGCCCAGGCGAAGGAGCTTGCTCGTACGGCTCAGACGACGGCTGAGACGATCGCGACCGACAACAACGGCAACTACACCAAAGTAGGCGTGGCCAAAGAACTGAGCAAATACGAGCCTTCGATCGTTGAAGGCACGGGCCAGCCCACCAAGGAAGCGTGGATCACTGGAGCGACGGGCAGTGCCACTGGCTACTCGGTGACCGCGGAGTCCACGAGCGGGGAAATATTCACGATCACCAACAACGCGGGTTCGATCTCCCGAACCTGCACGCCGATTAAAGTCGGCACAGGCTGCTCCACCGGAAGCTGGTAGTCAGCTCGGTCCCTTGGCGTGGCCTTCGGACCGGGCCGGCTCGCCCTCTGTGTGATCCCCAACCCGTGGACCCGACATGCCATCGCTAAAGCACGTCGAGATCCCGCCGATAGGACCACTAGTGTCACGTCCAAGTCGCCAACATCCGCACGCCGAGCAGGGCTTCACCCTGATCGAGCTGCTGGTCGTGATCCTGATCATCGGCATCCTCGCCGCGATCGCGATCCCGGCCCTCCTAAACCAGCGCAGCAAGGCCACCGACGCGACGGCCAAGGAACTTGCCCGCACGGGCGCCCAGGCGGCGGAGACCTACGCAACCGACCACTCGGGCGCCTATACAGGCATTGAACCGAGTGCGCTGAAGGAATACGAGCCTGCGATCCAGATAGTCGCGGGAAACAACAACGCCTATCTCAGCGTCGCCAAAGCCGAAGAATCCGGCAAAGGCTATGTGGTCACTGCCGTCGCTCCCAACGGAGGCGACACGTTCACGATCACCCGCAAGGAAAACGGCGAAGTCAAACGCACGTGCAAAGCGGAAACCTCCAACAAAGGCGGCTGCGCGACCGGCAGCTGGTGAGGCTGCAGTTCCGCGCTCCGGCAGGATCGCTCAAGCGGCGCGCCGCGAATGACGATTAGCTGTGTATGGAGGCCGTGACCTTTGCTGGAGTGCTGGGAGCCATAGTCGGCTCCTTCTTGAACGTCGTGGCCTATCGCCTGCCTCGGCGCGAGTCGCTCGTGACCCCCGCCTCGCACTGCCCCAACTGCGACGCGCCGGTCAAGCCCTACGACAACGTGCCGATCCTCTCGTGGCTGCTGCTTCGGGGCCGCTGTCGTAACTGCGCGCAACCGATCTCGCCGCGCTACCCGCTGGTCGAGGCACTCACGGCGGCGCTCTGCGTAGGCGCGGTTCTCGCGCATCGCTCGGCAGCCTCGATCGCTCTGAGCATCGGCCTGATCCTGATCGTGGTGCCGGCTGCGCTGATCGATCTCGAGCACAAAATCATTCCCAACAAGATCACCGCCCTCGGTGCCGTCGTGGCACTGGGCCTGGGCCTGGCGCTCGACCCGGCAGGCGAGCCGGGGCGCCTGATCGCAGCCGGTGGCGCCGGTGGCTTCCTGTTGCTGGCTGCACTCGCCTACCCCGGCGGGATGGGGATGGGCGACGTCAAGCTCGCCGGGGTCATGGGCCTGTTCCTGGGCTCGGCGGTGGCGCCGGCGCTGCTGATCGCGCTGCTCAGCGGCGTTGGACTCGGCGCGGCGATCATCGCGCGCAAGGGAGCACAGGCTGGTCGCAAGACCGCCGTTCCCTTCGGTCCGTTCCTCGCCCTCGGCGCGCTCTGCGCGGTCTTCGTCGGCCACCAGCTGGTCGATCTATACATCAATCACTTCGTTCACTAAAGCGGCGGGGCTCTCCCGCCGATACCCCACCTGCGGGCGACCAGCCCGCCCCAAGCGCAGTCACTGCTCACATGCAACTCCCCACACGAATCCCATCCCCCAACCTGAAGCTCAACCTTCCCCGGCGTAGCGGTGCCGAGGTCGTGGGCCTCGACATCCAGCCCGGCTTCGTGGCGGCCGTCAAGGCGCGGGTGAACGGATCGATCGTGGCTGAACAGGCCGCCTCACTGCCGCTTCCAGCCGACACGATGCGCGACGGGGAAGTCATGGACGGCGACGCACTCAGCGACGTGCTGCGCGAGCTCTTCGGAGCGAGTGGCATGGGCAAGCGTGTACGCGTTGGTGTGGCCAACCAGCGCACCGTGTTGCGCACCCTCGAGCTCCCGCCGGTTACGGACCAGAAGGAACTGGCAGCCGCTGTCACCTTCCAGGCCCAGGAGCAGGTACCGATGCCGCTGAGCAACGCGGTGCTGGACTTCCATCCGCTCGGCATCATCGACACGCCCGCCGGACCCCGTCAGCGCGTGGTGCTCGTCGCCGCCCAGCGCGACATGGTCGAGCGGCTGCTCGCGGCCGTTCGTAAAGCGGGCCTGAACGCCGAGGGGATCGATCTTTCTGCCTTCGCCCTGATTCGTGCTCTGTACCACGCGGACACGGAGCAGGTCGGGCGGGTGCTCTATCTCAATGTCGACGGTCTCACCAACCTTGCAATCGCCGAGGGCTCGGTCTGCCGCTTCACGCGTGTCGTCGGCAGTGGCCTCGAGGGCATGGCGATCGAGCTCGCCGAGCGCCGTTCGATCGCCCTGGCCGATGCACGCGCGCTGATCGCGGGTGTGGACCTGAGCGCCCCAACGGCCGTCGAGGTCCCGCCGAGCGAGGTCGCTGAAGAGAGCGCTCCCACAGCGGAGGATGCGACTGTCGACCCGGAGGAGCACGAGGAGTCCGAGCGCTCGATGAGCTACGAGGAGCTGGCTGCGGTGGAAACCCCCGCAGCCACTCAGGACGAGTCGAATGCCGACGTCCTGGGTGTCATCGAGAGCGGCATCCGCGAGATCTCAGGCGAGGTGCGTAACTCGCTCGACTTCCACCGCTCCCAGGAGGGTGGCGGTGAGGTGTCCCACGTGGTGATGAGCGGCGCGGCCGAGGACATCCCCGGCTTTGCGGAGGCGCTTGAAGCCTCCCTCGGCGTGGAGGTTCGCAGGGCCGAGGTCGGCGTCGTCGACGGGAGGGTCGCCGAGGCTGTATCACCGCACCGGCTTGCCGTCGCGACCGGGCTGGCAGCTGTGGAGGCTCCGCAATGAGAGCCGTCAACCTGATCCCCGCCGAGCAGCGCGGAGGTGCCAGTGTCGGTGCCGGGCGCTCTGGAGGCGGTGCCTATGCCGTCGTCGGGCTGCTTGCCGGGCTGGCGATCCTAGCCCTGCTCTATGGCATGGCGCACCACCAGGTGTCCAGTCGTCGAGCGCAGGCCGAAACGCTCTCCGCTCAGGCGCAGCAGGCCCAGCTTGCCGCCAGTCGGCTGGCTCCGTACACGAGCTTCGTCGCGCTGCGCGAAGCGCGCATGCAAGCGTTCACTCAGCTGGCCGACTCCCGCTTCGACTGGGCCCACGCCTTCCACGAGTTCGGTCGTGTGCTCCCGCCGCAGGTGTCGATCACCTCGCTCAACGGAACCGTCGGCTCCGCCTCGGCGGCCGCATCCACGACATCCACCAGCACTGCCGCCGCGGGCTCCGTCGCATCGGTCACGCCCCCCGGCACGGTGCCCACCTTCACGCTGGCGGGATGCGCAGTCAGCCAGCCGGCTGTCGCGCTGATGCTCGAGCGCTTGCGCTTGATCGACGGCGTCAACGAAGTGGTGCTGCAGAGCGCCACCAAGGGCAGTGCCGGTTCGTCCGGTAGCGCTGGTGGCGGCGGGTGTCCGCCCAAGGCGGTCACCTTCTCCGCCGAGGTCAACTTCGCTCCGCTGCCGGCCACCTCGGCATCGAGCACCCCGACAACAGCAGTAGCGGATGCCACGCCGACGCAGGGAGCAGCGAAATGACCACCCGTGACCGAATGGTGCTGATTGGCCTCTTGGTGCTGGCTGTGCTCGGCGCTGGTTGGATCCTCGTGGTCTCACCCGAGCGCCAGCAGGCAAGCAAACTGAACGCCCAGGTCAGCTCCGCCCAGAGCGCGCTGTCGAGCGCCGAAGCTCAGCTGGCACACGCCCGCAGCGATCAGGCGCAGTATACGGCTGCCTATGCGTCGGTCGTGAGCCTCGGTAAAGCCGTGCCGCCCAGCCAGGAAGTGCCGTCCCTCATCTACCAACTCGCCGAGGCGAGCAACCAGAAGGACGTCGAATTCTCCTCGATCACATCGACCAGCGCCACTGGGCCGAGCGCAAGCGCGACCTCGAGCACGACCACAAGCAAAGCCACTGCCACGACGGCCGCGGGCACTGCTGCTGCGGCGAGCACTGCTGCTGCGTTTACGCAGATGCCGTTCACGTTCGTCTTCAACGGAAACTTCTTCGACCTGGAACACCTCTTCCACCGACTCGACAGCTTCGCTTCCGTGAGCTCCTCGGGGCAGGTGGCAGTCAGCGGACGCCTGCTTACGATCCAGAGCATCAAGCTCAGCCCCACAGGCACCAACGGAACGCCCGCGGGGAGCGTCTCCCACGAACTCTCAGGCACGATCACGGCGACCGCCTACGAGTTGCCGCCGGGCCAAAGCCTCACGGGTAGCTCGTCCAGTGCGGTTCCCGGCGCTGCGACGCCGACTGCCACGAGCCCGACGGGCTCAAGTTCCCCGACCGCGCCGGCGATAGCAAGGGTGACGCCATGACCGAGTTCTTCAACGCATTGAAGGCGGATCTGCTCGACAGGAGGCTGCTGCCGCTGGTGGCGCTTGCCGCTGTCGTGTGCGTTGGCGCAATCGCCTATGCCGTCCTGAGCGGCGGCTCGAGTGCTGCAAAGCCAGCTGCCGTCCCGGGTGTGGTCGCGGCGCCGGTTACTGCGGGCATCTCCGCTACCCAGACGACTCCGGAAAAGGCGCTCGCCGAGGTGACGAGCGGCACCGGTCAGCGCCGCGGAACTGCCCACAATCCCTTCACGCTGCTGCCTGAAGCCGCCGCCGCCGCAGCAGCCGCCAAGAAGGCCAGCACCGCTTCCAGCACCAGCGCCGCAGGAACCTCGAGCGGTTCGACGGGTAGCGAACCTGCGAAATCGGGATCGGGCACCACCCCCGAAAAATCGACTCCGAAAGCGCCCTCCAGGCCATCCAAGCCGAAGCCCGTCTATCACGTGGCGATCCTGTTCGGAGTGCTTCCCGCGGGCACCACGCCCGCAGGCGCGTCGCTGACGCCATATGAGAGCCTCAAGCTCCTCAGCCCGCTGCCCTCGGCGCAGCAGGCCCTGCTGATCTTCCGGGGCGTGACCGCCGGCGGCAAGAGCGCCACGTTCACGCTGGTGAGCGAAGCGATCCTGCACGGAAACGCAACCTGTCTGCCCAGCCCCACCCAGTGCGAAGCAATCGACCTGGCGCCGGGGCAGACCGAGCAGCTCGAATACATCTCCTCGACCGGCCAGGTCTCGCTCTACGAACTGCGGATTGTGAGCATCGTCTCGGCCAAGGCCACGACGGCGGCCGTGAAGAACATCCTTCGGGGGGAGTCCAAGGCAGGGCGCGAACTGCTTCGCCGCTCTGGCCAGACAGCGATTCCGTACCTGAAGAGCTCGAGCCAGGCGGGGGTGCTGGTGTTCACAGCACACGCTGCCCACGCGGCTCGCGCTCACGCTTCAGCACACGCGCACCGCTAGCCCGAGGCCTCCAGCAAATAAGCTAGAGGCGTGACGCTACGCCTCATAACCGCCGGCGAGTCCCATGGCCCCGGTCTGACATGCATCGTCGAGGGCCTTCCCGCCGGTCTCGCGCTGACCCCTGAGGACATCAACCGTGACATGTCGCGCCGCCAGCTCGGCCACGGCCGTGGCGGGCGCATGAAGATCGAGCGCGACGCCGCCGAGGTCACCGCAGGCGTACGCCACGGACTCACCTTGGGAGGGCCGATCGCGCTGCAGGTGCGAAACCGCGACTACGCCAACTGGGAGGAGCGGATGAACCCGTGGCCCGTGCAGGAGCCGGTTGCCGAGGTGCACCTGCCGCGCCCCGGGCACGCCGACCTGGTGGGCACGCAGAAGTACAAGCAGAGCGACGTGCGCAACATCCTCGAGCGCGCCTCCGCCCGCGAGACCGCCGCGCGCGTCGCCGGCGGTGCCTTGTGCAAGGCCTTCCTGGGCGCGCTTGGCGTGAGCGTCTACTCGCACGTGATCCAGATCGCCTCGGTCCATGCTCCAGAGCAGGAGACGGAGCTGACGTCGGCCGATTTCGCGGCCGTGGACGAGTCGCCCGTGCGCTGCCTCGATGGGCAGGCGTCCAAGGAGATGGTGCGCGAGATCGACCGGCTGCGCAAGGCCAACGAGTCGCTCGGCGGCGTGTTCGAGGTGCAGGCGTTCGGGTTGGTTCCAGGGCTCGGCTCGCACATCTCCTGGGAGGAGCGCCTCGATGGACGGCTGGCGATGGCGATCTGCTCGATCCAGGCGATCAAGGGGGCTGCGATCGGCGACGGCTTCACCGTCGCCGGGCTGCCCGGTTCGCAGGCGCACGACGAGATCTTCTTCTCCGAGGAGCGCGGCTATTACCGCGAGACCAACCATGCGGGCGGTCTGGAGGGCGGGATGACAACGGGCCTGCCGCTCGTGGTGCGCGGAGCGATGAAGCCGCTGCCGACCCTCACCAAGCCGCTGCGCTCGGTCGACACGGCCACCCACGAGCCGGCACAGGCTCTGCGCGAGCGCACCGACTCGTGCACCGTGCCCGCGGCAGGGGTGGTGGGGGAGGCGATGGTGGCGCTGGTGCTCGCAGACGCCTACAGGCGCAAGTTCGGCGGCGACCACATCGACGACGTGATCGAGGCCGTGCGCGCCTACCAACAGCGCATCGGATGGCTTTCGTCCTGATCGGCTTCATGGGCGCCGGCAAGTCGACCGCCGCCCGCGAGCTGGCGGCGGCGCTCGGTGTCGAGGCGCGCGACAGCGACGAGCTGTTGGAGCAGGAGCTCGGGCATCCGGTTGCCCACGAGTTCGAGCTGCGCGGCGAGCAGGCCTTCCGTGCCGCCGAGGAGCAACTGGTCTGCCGTCTGCTCAGTGAGGCCCCGAGCGACAGCGTGGTGGCGCTGGGTGGAGGCAGCGTGCTCTCCGAGCGCGTGCGCGAGGCGCTCAGCTCCCATGTGACCGTGCTGTTGGACGTGGACCCCGACACCGCCTGGGAGCGGGTGCAATCCTCGCCGCAGGGCGCCACGCGGCCGCTGGCGCGCGATCGGGAGGAGTTCCGCTCGCTGCATGCAAGCCGGGCCGCGTTGTATGAGGGGCTCGCCGACGCGTTCCTCGCGGAGTTGCCGATCGGTGGGGCTGCCCGTGTGGCGGGCGCCTTGAAGGCACTGGCCGCCGCTCCGCCCGGCACGGCGCTGCTGTGGGCGCGATCGAGCTCGGGTGAATACCCGGTGCTGGTTGGGGCGGGACTGCTCGAGGAGGACGGTGGTGAGACGGTGGGGCGGGTGTGGCCGCTGGATCGCCGCCGTTCCCGGTGCTTCTGCGTGAGCGACGAGAGCGTGGAGCCGCTGTATGGGCGCAGGCTGGGGGAGCTGGCGGCGACGATCACCATCCCGGCCGGCGAGGCGCACAAGAGCCTCCAGAGCGCCGAGAGCGTCTGGGAGGGCCTGCTCGCAGCTGGCATGACGCGTGCCGATCACGTGGTGGCGCTCGGCGGGGGCGTGGTCGGCGATCTGGCTGGGTTCTGCGCGGCCACATATCAGCGTGGCGTGCCTGTCGTGCAGGTTCCCACCACGCTCGTGGCGCAGGTCGACTCGGCCTACGGTGGCAAGACTGGGGTCGACCTGCCCCAGGCCAAGAACTACGTCGGCGTGTATCACCAGCCGGCGGGTGTGCTCGTCGATCCCAACACGCTGGCGACGTTGCCGGCGCCCGAGCTGGCTGCGGGATGGGTGGAGGTCTTGAAGACGGCGCTGATCGCCGGCGGCACGCTGTGGGAGTCGGTGGCAGGTGGCGGCGAGATCGACACGCGCACGATCCTCGCCTGTGCCCGCACCAAGCTCGCAGTCGTCGCCGCGGACGAGCGCGACGGTGCTCGCCGCCAGGTTCTCAACCTCGGCCACACCGTCGGCCACGCGATTGAGACGGCCACCGGCTACGGGCGCTTTCGCCATGGGGAGGCGGTCGGGCTCGGTCTGCTGGCGGCGCTACAGATGTCGGGTCAGCCCGAGCTGCGGGAACAGGTGAGCGAGATGCTCGCTGCGCGGGGACTGCCCGTGACTCTCTCTGGCGTTTCGACCGACACGGTGGTGGAGGCGATCGCACACGACAAGAAGCGCCTTGGAGCACGTGTCCCGTTCGTGCTTGTCAGCGCCCCCGGGGACGTCCGTTACGGCTGCGAGGTTGCAGAGCCCGAGGTCTGGAGCGCGGTCGAGGAGCTCGCGGCATGACCCTCAGGATCGAGGTCATGCATGGGGTCAACCTCGATCAGCTGGGTCGGCGCGACCCCGCTGTCTACGGCACGCTGACACTGCCCGAGCTCGAGCGCACGATCGCTGAGCAGGCTGCGCAGCTGGGGATGCAGACACGCTTCTTCCACACCAACCACGAGGGTGCCTTCGTTGAGCACCTGCATTCCCTCGACGGCAAGGCGGACGGCATTCTGCTCAACCCGGGAGCGTGGACGCATTACGCGTGGGCGATCCGCGACGCCCTCGAGATCGCCGCCCTGCCGGCCGTCGAGATCCACCTCTCGGACATCACAGCGCGTGAGCCCTGGCGGTCGCTGTCGGTGATCGGCGATCTCTGCTTTGCCACGGTGTCAGGACGTGGAGCGGATGGCTATCGCGAGGCGCTGGAGCTGTTGCGCGAACGACTCGACCGAGAGGAGCAGCAATGAGCCCGCAGGAGACTCGTCAGCCGGCGCGTGTCGAGCGCCTCGCCGGGGAGCTTCCCGGCCTGGAGCTGGACGCGCTGCTCGTCGACTCGTTGGTGAACGTGCGCTACCTGACCGGCTTCACAGGCAGTAGCGCCATGGCGCTCGTGCTGGACGGGAAGACTGTCGGTCAGGGCGGCCACCATCGCTTCCTGACCGACTTCCGCTACACCACGCAGGCCGCTGAGCAGGTGCCGGGCGAGTTCGAGCGCCAGATCGTCGCAGGCGAGCTGCTGGAGGCGCTGGGCGGGCTGCTTGCTGAGGGTGGGGGACGGCTCGGCTTCGACGAGGCGAGCCTCACCGTCAAGACCCACCGGCGCCTGCGGGAGCTGCTGCCCGAAAGCTGGGATCTCGTCGCCTGCAGCGGCGCCGTGGAGCGGCTACGCGCCGTCAAGGAGCCGGCTGAGATCGAGCGTCTCCGTGCTGCCAGCCAGCTCGCCGACGAGGCGTTGAGGGAAGTTCTCGAGCGTGGCCTCGCGGGCCGCAGCGAGCGCGATGTGGCGCTCGATCTGGAGTTGCGGATGCGCCGGCTCGGCGCCGAGTCTCCGAGCTTCCCCTCGATTGTGGCTGCCGGTGCGCACGGCGCGCTCCCGCATGCCGAGCCGCGCGATCAGAAGATCCCGCGGGATGTGCTGGTGACGATCGACTGGGGCGCTGTGCTCGACGGCTACTGCTCAGACTGCACGCGTACCTACGCCACCGGCGAGGCGATCTCGACGCAGGCGCGCGAGGTCTACGAGCTGGTGCTCGACGCCCAGCAGCGGGGGCTCGCAGCCGTTCAGGCGGGACGCAGCGGGCCTGACCTCGACGCTGTGGCACGAGCGGTCATCGAGGCGGGAGGGCACGGCGAGAGCTTCGGGCATGGTCTCGGCCACGGTGTGGGGATGGAGGTCCACGAGGCGCCGAGGGTTTCGCGGACGGCCTCCGACGAGCCGCTCGTGGCGGGAAACGTGGTCACGATCGAGCCGGGCGTCTACCTGCCCGGTCACCTGGGTGTGCGGATCGAGGACCTGGTCGTTGTGCGTGAGGGGACTCAGGAGGTCCTCACGAGCCTCTCCAAGGAGCTCACAGTCGTCGGCTGAGCGCTTGGGGTCCTCGTGCGTGGGCCGCCGACGGCATGCGGTTCTGGCTCGCGAGCGAACAGGCGCAGTGAGAGCGCGCCCGCCATCGGAAGCGACCAGGCCAGGAACAGAGCCGCTTGCCAATCGGGTGAGACATGGCCCGGCAGCCACTGGAAGCTCACCCACACGAGCACGCTGGCCGTGAGAGCCAGCACCGGGGGGTGCTCGCTCTCGCCCGTGACCTCCCAGCTCAGCAACGCGAGCACGAACGGCAGTGGGTAGTAGACGGTGTCCCAAGTGTCGAGCAGGCAGCGCAGCAGTAGCACCAACGCAAGCGCAAGCAGCGCTTGGCGCAGGTCGAGCCGCCGCCGCCCAAGCCACAAGGAACCGGCGACGACCATCCCTGCGATGGGAATCAGGGGGTGGCTGACGAGATGCACCCAGCTGGGCGCTGCGCGGAAGCCGGGCTTGGCTGCTCTGAAGGCGCCCAAGACCAACGCTCCATGATGGCCGAGGAACCACCACACCTGCCACGGCTGGAAAATTTCAGACGGAGGCGTAGCCGTTGCCGACGTTTTCGCCACGAACCCGCCGGAGGCCAGAGCCAGTGGCAGGAGTACTGCGCATGTGCTGGCGAGCATGCCCGTCAGGCAGATCAGTCGCCGGCGCCCGGGTGGAAGGACGAGCAGGACCGGCCCGGCGGCGAGTAGCGCCCACTCCTTGTTGGCCACCGCCAGCCCCAGCAAGACCCCGGCGGCGAGTGGAAGGTCGCGAGCGCCCAAGAACACCGCGGCCACGCACAGACATGCCCCGAGCAGCTCCTCGGGATGGCCGAGTTCGAGCGCGCGCAGCGTGATCGGGTTGGCCACGCACACGCCAAGCGCCACAGCCTTGGCCAGACTCGAGCGCCCCTCGGCGCGCATGCGCGCCACCAGATACAAGCCGAGAGCGGCACCCGCCGCCAGACAGGGGAGCGCCACTGTGCGGTAGACAGCGAGCGCTCCGCCGCCCCATAGGCCGGGCAGGAGCGCGAACGGTGCGCGCTCGATGAGCGAGCCGCCGTAGGCGGGAGCCAGGCGCAGAAAGCCAAGGAAGTGGCCTTGGATGAGTGCTTCGAACGCCGGACGGGCCTCGTTGTCGTAGTCGTTCCAGGCGAAGCCGTAGAGACCCAGCCACGCCATGATCGCGCAGCCCGTACCGGCCATGAACGCGCACAGCGCGTTCTTGCGCAGACGTTGCCGCATGGTTGGGCATCGGCGCTTTGGGCGCCAAGCTTGAGCCTCAGGCAGGGGGAGGGAGAGCCGCCGCGATGGCCGCCACGGCACAGGCACCGGCGTGCTTCAGTGGCTCGGTCGAGCGTAGGGAGCGGCTGAACACAAATGCTCCCTCGAGTAGGGAGAGCATTGACAGCGAGAGCGCTCGCGCTGCGTCGCGATCGATGCCCGCGCTCTGGATGTAAGCCGTGGCAGCCTCGATCCAGCTCGTGAACACCTCAGCCGTGGCCACGCGTAGGGGCTCGTTGACGCTTGCCACCTCGAGAGCTACCGTGGCGATCGGGCAGGCGTCGGCAAAATCGCTTTCCTCGAGTGTCTGTGCGGCTCCGTCGAAGAAGTCGCCCACCGCCGTGAGCACGTCCGGCGCCTCGGCTGCCACGGTTGCGAACAGCTGCAGGTAGAGCGCGCCTGAGGTGCGTATCACCTCCGCACCCAGCTGCTCCTTGCCGCCGGGGAAGAAGTGGTAGAGCGAGCCGAACGGAGCACTGGCTTCGGCCACGATCTGCTTGACGCCTGTGCCGTTGTAGCCGTGGCGGCGAAACAGCTCGGCGCTCGAGTCCACGATCCGTTCCCTGGTGCCCGCCATTCCTTTTCCGTTCTACTCGGTGTCTGCCGATCTTGCGCAATGTACTAGAGCGATCTATCAAATAGGCGTTCGTCAGCGGCCACAGTACGTGAGGGCTACACAGATACGGCGCCGATAGTTCTCCCACCAGGCAGAACGCGTTGCTGTTACCCCCAGCCGCACGCTCGCACGATCGGCTGACTACTTATCTGCGGCTATTCACCAGGGTGTTGGATGAGAGCGCGACTAGAGCCAGCAGGTGACTACCACGGTGAGACCGGTTCATCGAGTACTGCGCTGTCAAGCGCTTGCCTAATTGGCCCTGATCAGCATCAGCCGATCTAAGTTAGTGCCTAGAACGGTTCGACATACAGAAGTGTGCGTGGGTCCCGGAGATATAAACGTCATAGGTGGTTCTAGCACGGCCGATGACAGAATGGAACATCACGTGATATAAACAACGCCGCAGTGCAGAGTCCAACTTAGATACTCGGGGGGAAAATTTGCGGCTCCATTTGGCTGTGGCGGTGTGCTTTGCCTGTCTGGTAGCTATGCCGGTGTCCCTGCCCGCTTACGCCCATGGCGCGCTTGTCGGAGACCCGCTCTCAGAAAGCTCCGCCGGAAAGGCCTCTTCCCCGGCCATCGGCCCCGTCCCGGGTGCGAATGTGAGGCATGGCTCGGACGCCAGCGCGAGCTCGGCGATTGCCCCGGGCACCACCGCAAGTTCCGGCTCGACGCTCGGCCCCGCACTGGTGATCCCCGGATCGCCCCTCGAAGCCGAACAGCTCCAGGCGCAGGCGAGGGTGCAGCATGACGCTCCGGAGGCGGTTCTCGCTCGTGAGACCTCGCGCACGGCCTTTACCCACCTCGGCGCCGCGCATGCGGCTCAGGTCGCCGCGGCCACCTTCCCGGGTCTGATAGACCGGCGCGCAGGCGGTACTCCCACGCTGCCCCGGGGCGCCCATCTGCTCAGATACACCAGCTCGACGGCCGCCCAGGTAGAGCTGGCGGGTGGCAGGCGCGCTGCGATCGAATCGACGCAGCCGATCGCGCAGCCTGTTGCCGGGGGGAGGTACTCGCCGATCGATCTTGGTCTGCGCCGCTCGGGCCGGGACTATCGGCCCGTCGACCCGCTGGTTGCCGTTGCCCTCCCCAAACACCTCGCCGAAGGCATCACCGCCGAAGCAGGCGTCTCCATCGTGCCGACCGATGCCAGCGGGACCCCCTTGTCCGGGGCGGAAGGTTCGATGCAGGGCGCGAGCGTGCTGTACGCCAACTCCCAGACCGACACGGACACGGCGGTCAAGCCGACCGGCACGGGATTCGACATCAGCGCCCTGCTGCGCTCCCCACACAGCCCCCGGACGCTCTATTACAAGGTGGGAATGCCCGCGGGGGGAGCCCTCAGGCAGCAGCCAGACGGCTCCGTTCGGGTCGTCGCGCATCACCACACGCTGGGCCGTGTGACACCGCCGCTCGCGCAGGACGCGAGTGGCGCCGAGGTGCCGGTCACGATGAGCGTCGAGGGCGACTCGCTCGTCCTCCACATCGAGAGCGCGGCCGGCGAAGTGCAGTATCCGGTCGCGGTCGACCCCGGCTATGCGCAGGAAACACAGCTTCCTTTCCCAGAAGAGTGTGGCAATGTGTGCCTGGGAGGCATGGGCGCCTGGGTCTACTACACCAGCAATGCTCCCTCCATCGTGTTCAACGAGGACAATGACGTCTACGAATCCGTTGGGCCCTACCAGGGAGGCGACTACGCCGCCCTGCAGTATCAAACGCAGGGCGTGTCGAAAATCTACGACTTCGACACGGAAACCGACGCAGGCTTTTCCAGTGGCGGACAGGTCAACATCGAAAGCCTCGGCCCGAATGGTGAAGTGGGGAACAGCCACACACTGCTGTCGGTGGGCGAAGAAGGCGGCGGATATCAGGCTCTTTCCAACAACATGTGTGGGTATGCGCAGGAAGCCGGCACCACCTGCCTGACGACCGACGGCGCGGCGCACGGCGCGGTGCGCTTCATCACCTACTTGACGCAGAGCAGCGAAGCCGGCTTCTATGCACAGCTGCACAAAAGCACCATCGACATTTCCCAAGAAGTTGGGCCGGTGATGCATTTCAATTCGAGCAGCCCGTCGATCACGGTGGGGGGCGTTGGGCGACCCAACGTGCTGTACGGCTCCGTTGGCGGCTGGCTCGGCCCGAACACCGGCGCCTTCGAAGTCAGCGGAACCGATCCCGGCGTCGGTCTGAGCACGATCGTCATGCAGAGCGTTGGCACAGTGAGCCCCTTCCAGGAAGGAAGGTGCCGCGGGGTCCAGTGCAGCGAGTCCTACAGCAGCGCGTTGACGTACAACGCGGCGATGGCCGACGGCGAACGCATCCTCGACGTGAGCGGCGAAGACACGGTCGGCTTGTACGGCAGCACCACCGCGACGTTCAAAATCGACGCCACGCCTCCGCGCGCCATCGGCTTCAGCGGGATGCCGGAAGAAGGCGCCGAAGTCAGCGCGGCGCCGCACACGCTCACGGTCCACGCAACCGACGGCACCACGCCCACCAAGAGCTCCGGGGTCCAGTCGATCGCCGTCAGCGTCGATGGCGCCACCAAGGTGCTCGTCCCGGGCGCCCAATGCTCGCCGGGTGAATGCACCGCCAGCGGCAGCTACGTGCTGCATGGCGAATCGCTCACCGAAGGCGTGCATCGCATGACGGTCACGGCGATCGACAATGCCAACAACGAAGCGTCGAGGGAATTCACCTTCGACGTGCGTCACGGCAGCTCCGTGCCGATCGGCCCGGGCGCCGTCGATCCGAGCACCGGGCAGCTGACGCTGACGGCGAGCGACGTCTCGCTCGGCGGCGCTGCCGGCGTCACGCGCTCCTACAGGTCGCGTGCGCTGAGCGCCGGCGCGAACGGTCCGTTGGGTCCCCAGTGGGCGATGAGCACCGGCGGCGGCGAGGGTCTCGTGACGTTGCCGAGCGGCAGCGTCGAGCTGATCTCAGGTAGCGGCGGCACGACTACCTTCACGCTCAACGCCAAAGGCGAACTCGAAGCTCCGCGTGGCGACGAAGGCATCAAGATCGAATACCGCGCGACGGAACACAAGTACGTGCTCAAGGACGCGAGCGCGGGCAGCGAAACGGTGTTCGAACAGCCCGCCGGCGACGCCGAAACCGCGCCTCAGTTCGCCAACCAGTTCGGTACCGACGGGGTGCAACTGAACACCCCCGAGAGCGTCGCTGTCGACGCCGCCGGCAACGTCTGGGTGGTTGACGTGGGCAACGATCGCATCCTCAAGTTCTCGGCTTCCGGCACGCTGATCGCCTCCTACGGCAGCCTTGGCACCGGTGCGGGCCAGTTCATAACGCCGTGGGGCATTTCCATCAACCGCACCACCGGAAACGTATACGTCAGCGATCAGGGCAACTTCAGGATCGACGAGCTCTCCTCGACGGGGACCTTCGTCAAGGCGTTCGGTTGGGGCGTCGCCGACGGCGGGGCGGCGTTCGAGTCCTGCACCACCACGACCACCTGCCGGAGCGGCATCGCGGGCGCGGCGGCCGGCCAGTTCAGCTGGCTGGCGGGGGTCACGCTCGACTCGAGCGGCAATCTGTGGGTCGACGACTACGGCAACAACAGGATCCAGGAGTTCACGGAATCGGGCTCCTTCGTGCAGACATTCGGCTCGGAAGGGACGGCCGCTGGCCAGCTGAGAGGCCCGACCGGTGTTGCCGTCTCCAGTGCCGGCGTGTACGTCGCCGACTTCAGCAACAACCGGGTCGAGGAGTTCTCGACCGCGGGCGCCTTCGTCAGGGCGATCGGCTGGGGTGTGTCCAACGGCGAAGCCAAGCTCGAGGTCTGCACCAGCGGCTGCCGGGCCGGAATCGCAGGCGCCGGCAGCGGCCAGTTCAATCTCCCGCGCCAGATAGCCGCCGAAGCCTCGACCGGCAACCTCTACGTGACCGACGCCGGCAACAGCCGTGTCCAGGAGATCACCTCGAGCGGCGCGTTCCTCACAGCCTTCGGCTCGGGCGGTACCGGCGAAGGCCAGTTCAAGTTCTCGGGCGGCATCGCGCTCGCCGCCAACAGCGGCATCTACGTCGTGGACGACGACAACAACCGGGTCGAGGAGTGGATGCGCTCGAAGTGGTGGCCGACCAGCGCCAAAGGCTCGCTCGCGGCTCACACGACCTACACCTACGAAGCGGTCAAAGGCCCGGAAGGGACGTCGATAGAGCCCAACGAGGTGATCCAGCCCGCGCCCAGTGGTGTTACCTGTGGGACGAAAGTCCAAGAACTGAAAAACGGCTGCCGCGCGCTGACCTTCACCTATTCGAGCGCCACGACTGCCACGGGCGAAGGCCCCGGCCAGTGGGGGGAATACCAGGGTCGCCTAAGCCAGGTCGTGTTCCACGCCTACAACCCGTCGAGCAAAGCGATGGAAGAAAAGCCAGTCGCTCACTATTCGTACGACAAACTCGGCCGTCTGCGCGCCGAGTGGGACCCACGCATCACGCCCGCGCTGAAGTCGACCTACGGCTACGACGCCGAAGGGCACGTGACGGCTGTCACGCCTCCCGGCCGCCAGCCGTGGGCGCTGACGTATGGCACGATCGCAGGCGACGCCAACACTGGACGCCTCCTGAAGGCGACGCTCGGCTCCGTCAAAGCGACGGAAAGCGCTGAAGCGATCAAGAAAAGGCTCGAAGAAGAGCAGGAAGCCCCCGGGCTCTCGGCCGTGCCGACCCTCTCGGGGGCGGCTGCTGTCGGCGTCCGCATGAGCGTCTCCGATGGCACCTGGACCAAGCACCCTGTCGTCTACTCCTTTCAGTGGGGGAGTTGCAACGCCAGCGGTGCCGAATGCGCCCCGATCCTCGGTGCGACCAACGAGAACTACACGCCGACGGCTGCTGACGTCGGCCGCAAGCTGTTTGCGACCGTGACCGCCATCAACGGCGGGGGCTCGGCCAGCAGCGCCAGTGGCTACAGCTCCGCCGTGTACGCCACCGCTGGCAGTTACGGCCAGACGATCGACAGCGGCAACAGCCTGAACGCCGTCTCCTGCATTCCTGCCAGCACCACGTGCGTCGTGTCCGACAGTGCTGGTAAGGCTCTGTACGCGACCAACGTCAGCTCGTCGGCTGCCGCGAACTGGTCGACATGGAGCGGACCGACCACTGCCGCCAGCAAAGCGATCGCCTGCCCGACCACCGGCCTGTGCCTGCTCGCAGGCAACGGCAACGTCTACTACGCTTCGGCGCTTGGTGGCACGTGGACGGAAGCGCTCCCGCCCACCTTTGGCGTGATCTCGCTGTCGTGCGCCTCGGCCTCCTTCTGCATCGCCGGCCAGGAAGAACACGGCTACATCCGCTATTCGACCGCACCGGCCTCCACCAACTGGAGCGCAGTCCATATCGGTACTGGCGAAGTCAGAGGGGTGAACTGCCGGTCCTCCTCGTTCTGCGCCGCGGTCGAAAGCAACGGCTACTTCCGCGCTGCCACCAGCACGTCCCAGATCGAGTCGGGACCGTGGACCAGCACCGACGTCGACGGCACCACCCCGATCAATGGCGTGGCCTGCACCTCCACCATCTGGTGCATCGCGGTCGACTATACCGGCAACGTGCTCGATATGTCTCTGTCGGGGACCGGCGCCGCGACCGTGACCAAGCACGAAATCGACGCCAAAACCAGCCTCACGGCGGTGAGCTGCAGCGGCACCGCCACCTGTGTCGCAGGCGACGCAAGTGGCAACATCTTCGCGTCGACGAACCAGGGCGAAACGTGGACCAAGACGTATGTGCTCGGCACCAAACTCACGGTTAAGAGTTTGTCGTGCCCGTCCGCCTCGCTGTGCGTAGCGGCCGACAGCTCCGGCAAGGAGACGGCCTTCATCCCGACCGGCGTGAGCGGTGGAGAAGCGCCGCAGCTTGCGCCGCAGCCGGGCTCGACGATCGAGTACCGGGTGCCGGTGTCGGGAGCCGGCGCGCCTAACAACCTGAGCGCCGAAGCAGTCGAAAAGTGGGGTCAGAAAGACAGCAGCGAACTGGAAAACAACGATCCGATCGAAGGTATGGCGATCTTCCCGGCCGACGAACCGCAGAGCTGGCCCGCCACGAGCTACAAGCGGGCGACGATCCACTACCTCAACGCCAAGGCACTGTCGGTCAACACCGCCATGCCCTCAGGCGGCATCTCGACGACCGAATACAACAGCACCAACGAGTCCACGCGCACGCTCAGTGCCGACGACCGAGCGCTGGCGCTCGCCGAAGGCTGCGAATCGCTCAAAGAACACAAATGCAAGTCGGCCGAAGCCTCCGAACGGCTTGACACCAAAACGGAATACAGCACCGGCGGCGCCCAGATCAAGAAGCAGATCGGCCCAGAACACGAGGTCAAGCTCACCAGCGGCCAGGAAGCACAGGCGCGCGCTGTCACGCACTACTACTACGACGAAGGCTCTGGGGCCGCCGAAGAAGCCAATCACGAAACCTACAATCTCGTGACCAAGCGCACCACCGGAGCGCTGCTCGCGGGCGGCGAAGAAAAGGATGTCCGCACCACCACCACCTCCTACGGCGGCCAGAGCAATCTCGGCTGGAAGCTGCGCAAAGCGACAGCGGTGACGGAAGACCCGTCCGGGCTGAAACTCACCACCACCACGGTGTACGACCCCGGCGACGGGCAGGTAGTGGAAACCAGATCCCCCGAGGGCGCCGCCTACGAAGCGGGGGGCGTCAAGGAATACGCGCTGCCGAGCAGCAGCGAACCATTCGGCGTGACGGTCGGATCCGACGGCAACCTGTGGTTCACCGATCAGGGCACCGGCAAGGTTGGCAAGGTCACGCCGTCGGGCGTCGTCGCCGAATATGCCGGTGACAACGGTGCGCCCGAGGGCATCGCGGCCGGCGCCGACGGTAACCTGTGGTTCGTCGATCACTCGCTTCACAACGTCGATCACATGACGACGGCCGGAGCGTTGACCAGCTACACGCTCACCCGCACGAGCACCTCGAATGTGGGCATCAGCGAAGGCTCGGACAAAAACCTCTGGTTCACCGAGTCGGCAACCGGCTACATCGGCGTCATCAACCCGAAAGACGAAGTTCAGCACGAATACGCCCTCCCGGCCGGTAGCTCGCCGTATGGGATCGCGCGAGGCGGCGACGGCAACATGTGGTTCACCGAGTATGGAACCAACAAGATCGGCAAGGTCACGACCGCCGGGGCGATCTCGGAATACACGCTCCCGGCGGGCAGCCAGCCATACTGGATCGCGCCAGACAAAGAAGGAAACCTGTGGTTCACCGACACCGGAACCAGCAAGATCGGCAAGATCACGATCGCCGGGGCGATCTCGGAATACGCGCTGCCGGCAGGAAGCGAACCGCGCGGGATCGCGCCTGGGCCGCACGGGGAAATGTGGTTCACCGACTTTGGCACCAGCCAGGTCGGGGAGATCACCGCGGCCGGCGCGGTCAGCGAACGCGGTCTGCCGGCCGGCAGTAAGCCGTCGGGGATCACGACCGGGCCCGAAGGCGACGTGTGGTTCACCGAGTCCGGCACCAGCAAGATCGCGCGGCTCGCCCCCGGCGCGGGTGCGGGCGCCTCTCACGATACGAGCGTCGTGTACTACACCGCCAAAGGCGAAGCCGAACTCCCACGCTGTCAGAACCATCCGGAATGGGCTGGGCTCGTGTGCCAGACCGGGCCGGTGGCACAGCCCGGACACGGCGCGCCGACGCTACCCGAAACGACTATGACGTACAACATCTGGGACGAGCCGGAAACCACGGCCGAACACTTCGGGTCTACCACCCGCACGACGACCGAGACCTACGACGCGGCCGGACGAGCAATCACCAGCGAAGAGAGTGCCAGCCCCGCGACCGACCAGGCGCTGCCGAAGACGACGACCGAATACAACCCGGAAACGGGCGTCGTCGAAACCCAGAGCGCGACCATCGGCGGTGCCACCAAGACGGTCACGAGCAGGTACGACACGCTCGGCCGGCAGGTCGAATACATCGACGCCGAAGGCAACAAAGCGAAGTTCGTCTACGAAGAAGGCTCTGACGGGCGGCTCCTCGAAGAGAGCGAAGGCAAGGGCGCAGAAGGCGAAAGCAAGCAGGCCTACACCTATGACGCCACCACCGGCTGGATGACGAAGCTGGTGGACTCGCAGGCTGGCACCTTCACGGCGGGCTATGACCTCGAAGGAAAGCCGACAAGCGAGGTCTACCCGAACGGCATGTGCCAGAGCACGGTCTACAACCAGCTGGGCGAAGCCGTCGGTCTCAAGTACGTCAAGAGCCGCAACTGTCAGGAAAGCGGCGCGGCGGTGTGGTACTCCGACGGCATCGTGCCCGCCACCCACGGCGAAACGGCCGCGCAGACGAGCTCGCTCGCGAGCGAGTACTACGCCTACGACAGCGTCGGTCGACTGATCGAAACGCAGGAAACGCCAAGCGGCGAAGGCTGTCGCAGCCGCCTGTACGGGTATGACGAAGAATCGGACCGCACCTCCGAGACGACGCGTGAATCGAGCAGCCAAACCTGCCCGACCACAGGCGGGACGACCGCGACCTACGGCTACGACGAAGCCAATCGACTGACCGGCACCGGCATCGCCTACGAAACCTTCGGCAATGTCACGACGCTGCCGGCGCCCGACGCCGGCGGGCACGAACTGGCGAGCAGCTACTACGTCGACGGCCAGGTCTACTCGCAGGCCCAGAACGGCGAGACGCTCGCATACACCTACGACCCGGTCGGGCGTACCATGCGGACTCACTCCGAAGGCAAAACGACGGCCGAAACAGTCAGTCACTACGCCAGCACCGGCGGAGCGGTTACGTGGACGAGCGAAGGCGGCGCATGGACGCGCAACATCCCCTGCATCGGCGGCGCGCTGTGCGCGACCGACACGGGCGGCCAGCCGACGGTGCTGCTGCTGCACGATCTGCTCGGGGACGTCGTTGCCACCGCGGCGCTGAGCGAAACCGAAACAAAACTGCTCTCGACATATAACCCGACCGAGTTCGGCGTGCCCAAGTCGGGCGCCACGCCGCCGAAGTACGCCTGGCTGGGTGCCGAGGGGCTCTCCACCGAATCCTCGTTGGGATCGGGAGTCGCCACCCAGGCCGGCGCCTCATACGTGCCGCAGATCGGCCGCGATCTTCAGACCGCGCCGGTCACGCCACCCGGCGCATACCCTGAGTTGGCGCCGGCCACGGAATATGTGGCGACGGTGTCCCAGGTCTTCCTGATGTCCGCCCAGGAAGAGGCCACGGGCCTCTGGGAAGTAGCGGAAGCGGAACGCCAGCGCCAGAGGGAAATCGAAGCGGAAGAAGCCGCGATCCAGGCAGAGCAGGAAGAAATCGAAGCAGAAGAACTGGAAAACGCGGAAAACGAACGCATAGCCCAAGAAGAGTCGGCACTGAACGGAGGTAGCGCGAAGAAAGGCAAAGGGAAATCGGCGACCAAAGTCAACGAAGACGCGCAGGGCAGGACACTTCGGATGACACACGAAGGGGGCTTCAAAGGCAAAGATTGCCAAAGGCCTTTCTCCATCCGGTGCGGCGAAAGCGGCGATCCCGAAGAACCCCCGGCCAAGCCAAAACACAAACCCGAAGAAGGCCGTATGCCAGGGTGCCCTCCCCCAGAGGCGAGTTATCGCGCCGAAGCTGGAGAAGGTGGGCTGAGCAACGGCGTGTATTACGGGAAGGGGCAGTCGATGGCCATCGACAACGGCTGTCTGCATGGCGACGATCCCACGCTTCCATGTGAGCTGTTCGGTTGCGGGGCCTCGACGTTGGGGGCATGGGAGCAATGGCCCGGCGAACCCGCTAGAAACCCAGAAGGACAACCTGTGGTTCCGGCCGATCCACGGATCCGTCTGATCTCGGCGTGATTTCTCCTCGCGCTCTGAGAAGCGCAAGAGTGTGGTTGGGCGTGGTGATGACCACTTGTTGTCGGATCGCTTGTGCAAGCAGCTCCGATGTCCCATAGGCATCGGTCGCACGTGGCAGAGGAAGTCCAACGGTAGGAATGGGAGTCGGACCAGACTTCGCGCGGACGCTTCACGCGCTTGCGACGGAGTCCGACCAACGCGTGGGCAGCTATCGTGGTCACGCCGTCATGGATATGAGGCGGCTCCAACCACATCGAGATTTGGCTCCAGAAGGACTGACTCGCCCTGATAAGCACCAACCAATTCAAAAACGGCAACCACATCGAGGTCGAGGGGACGATCTTCAAGATCCTCGAGTTCCAGCACGTCAAGCCGGGCAAGGGCGGCGCGTTCGTGCGCACGAAGCTGCGTCGGGCCTCCGATGGCAACGTGATCGACCGCACGTTCAGGGCGGGGGAGAAGTTCCGCGACGTGCGCACGGAGGCAAAAAAGATGCAGTTCCTCTACGCCGACGGCGCCGACGCGCACTTCATGGACACGGAGAGCTTCGAACAGATAGCCATCCCTGAAAGCACTCTGCAGGAGGCGCTGCGCTGGATCACGCCGAGCAGCGAGGTGGATGTGCTGTTCATCGACTCCGAGCCATCGGACCTGCAGCTGCCGAGCACGGTCGAGCTGGAGGTCACGGCGGCCGATCCCGGTCTGCGGGGTGACTCGGTGTCGGGCGGCGGGACCAAGCCGGTCACACTCGAGACCGGCGCTGTGATCCAGGTTCCCCTGTTCGTCGAGCAGGGACAGCGCATCCGCGTGGACACCCGCTCGGGTGACTACATGGCGCGCGTCTAGCCATGCGCCGCTCTGATCAGCGCCGCGCGGCGGTGGTGGCGCTCTACCAGCACGACCTCACGGGACGCGAGCTGGTGGAGACCCTCGGGCCGAACGCTTCGCTGTTCGCGCGAGCGCTCGCGCACGCGGCGGCCGATCGCGCCGAAGAGCTCGATGGGATCATCGACCGTCACTCCCACGGCTGGGCCGTCGAGCGGATCCAGCCGCTGGAGCGGAGCATCATGCGGGTGGCGCTCGTGGAGATGCTGCACCCCGATGCGGCCCCGGCCGATGAGCCGATCCCGCCCGAGGGGGCGATCGAGGAGGCTGTGGAGAGCGCCAAGACCTTCTGCGGATCGGACGCGCCGGGCTTTGTCAACGGCGTGCTGGGAGCAGTCCTGCGCGAGGTGCGCGAGAATGCGCAGATCGGATGAGCGAGCGGGAGAGGCCATGAGCAGCGTTGAGCGACTTGACGACCTGATCACCCGCCTGGAGCGGGCTGCCGAGCAGCTGCGCTCGGGCGAGCTTTCACCCGACGCCGCCGCGACGATGGTCGAGGACTGTGCGTCGCTGGCCACCCAGGCGGCGGCTGAGCTCGAGCAGCTCACGCGCGCCGAGGCGTTTGCGCCGGCGCCCGGCCAGGACTCGCTCCTCTAGGTGCTGCCTGCTCAGCTCCGGCCCGTGACCGCCAGCTACCCCGATCACCTGCGCGAGGAGGTCGAGCGCTACCTGGAAGAAATGCGCTTCTCGCAGGAGCCGATCACCGACGGACTCGATGAGGCCATGCGCTACTCGCTGCTCGCCGGTGGCAAGCGCATTCGACCGGTCCTCGCTCTGGCCACGGCCCGCGCCGTGGGCCTGGAGCAGCAGGAGGCGCTGCCGCTGGCCGGTGCGATCGAGCTGATCCACACCTACTCGCTGATCCACGACGACCTGCCGGCGATGGACGACGATGGGCTGCGCCGCGGGCAGCCGACCTGCCACGTGAAGTTCGGCGAGGACGTCGCCATCCTGGCCGGCGATGGGCTCTATGCGGAGGCCTTTCATCACCTGCTCACCCACCAGCACTCGGCGCCTGAGCGGGTGCTGGCAGCGGCGGCGGAGCTGGCTGCGGCCACGGGCGTCAACGGCATGGTGGGGGGGCAGTACGCGGATGTGAGTCCGCTGACTCCTTCGGGGCCCGGTGCGCTGCGGCGCCTGCACGAGCTGAAGACCGGACGCCTGATCGGGGCCTCTGTGCTCTGCGTACTACTGTTGACGGGGATCCAGGACGGATCTGAGGCGGCTCCCTTCCGGCGGTTTGCCGCAGAGCTGGGGATCCTGTTCCAGATCGTCGACGACATACTTGATGTGACCGGCACAGATGATGCACTGGGAAAGCCACGAGGTAGCGATGAGCGTCAAGGAAAGCGCACATACGTGAGCGAGTTCGGGATCGAGCGTGCACGAGCGCTGGCCGCCGAGTCTCACAGCTCCGCACGTGAGGCCTTGGCGGAGGCTTCGGCGGCGCGGGGGCGCCGCCACGACGCGACAGAGCTCGAGCAGATAGCCGACTTCATCTACACCCGCACCTCATGAGCCTGCTCGAGAACGTCAACGGTCCCGCGGATCTGCAGGAGCTCTCCGAGTCCGAGCTGCAGCAGCTCGCCCAGGAGGTGCGTGAGCACATCATCGACACCGTGGGCGAGATCGGTGGGCATTTCGGCGCCAACCTCGGCACGTGCGAGCTGGCGGTGGCGCTTCACTCGGTGCTCGAGTCGCCCCGCGACAAGATCCTCTGGGACGTCGGCCACCAGGCCTACCCGCACAAGGTCCTCACCGGCCGGCGCGATCAGCTGGCGACCATCCGCCAATACGGCGGCCTCGCTCCGTTCTGCTCGATCGGCGAGTCCGAGCACGACATCATGGGCGCCGGGCACGCCTCGACCTCGATCGGCTACGCCGTCGGGATCAAGGAGGGTATGAAACAGATCGGCCCCGAGGTGGACGGCAAGGTCGTGGCGGTGATCGGCGACGGCGCAATGACTGGGGGCGTGGCCTTCGAGGCGATCGGTCAGGCGGGCGGCCTCGGCACGCCGATGGTGGTGGTGCTCAACGACAACGGCATGTCGATCGCCCCCAACGTGGGTGCGCTCTCGCGCTACTTCAACCGCGTGCGCCTGAACCCCAAGCTGTGGCACGCCCGCTCCGGCGTGGAGGGCGGGCTGACCAGGCTTCCGGGCGGAATCGGCTCGGCTTTCGAGCGCCTGGGACCGCATTTGAAGGAGTCGATCAAGGCCTTCTGGGCGCCGGGCCTGTGGTGGGAGGAGCTCGACTGGGCCTACATGGGCGTGGTCGACGGCCACGACGTGCGCGCGTTGCGCGAAGCGTTGCGCGAGGCGCTCGAGGCCGAACGTCCAGTCGTGGTTCACATCGCCACGGTGAAGGGCAAGGGCTTCGCCCCTGCCGAGGATGGTGGCCTGGAGGGCATGGAGAAGTGGCACGCGGCCAAGCCCAAGTCGATCCTCAACGGCTCGCCCACGAGCGCCACGCCGGCGCCGCAGGCGGGCGGCAAGGAGGGCGCCCCGGCCAAGCCGGCCGTCATGCAGTACACGCAGGTCTTCGGCGAGGCGCTCGTGCGCGAATGCGAACGCGATCCGCGCGTGGTGGGGATCACGGCGGCGATGAACTCGGGCACGGGCCTGAACATCCTCCAGAACGCCATGCCCGAGCGCTACTTCGACGTGGGCATTGCCGAGCAGCAGGCGATCCTGTTCGCCTCCGGGCTCGCGCTCGAGGGCGTGAAGCCCGTGGCCGCGATCTACTCCACGTTCCTGCAGCGCGCCTACGACCAGATCGTCCACGACGTCTGCCTGCAGAGCCTCAACGTGGTGTTTGCGCTCGACCGCGCCGGCCTGGTGGGCGACGATGGCCCGACCCACCACGGGGCCTTCGACATCGCCTACCTGCGCTGCCTGCCCAACATCGTGCTGATGGCTCCCCGCGACGAGGCCATGCTCGTGCACATGCTGCGCACCGCCCTCGACTACGACGCGGGACCGATCGCCCTGCGCTACCCCCGCGGCGAGGGTTTGGGCACGCCGATCCCCACGCGCTCCAAGGCAATCGCGATCGGCACGGGCGAGATACTGATCGAGGCTGACGCCAGCGAGGCCGCGACCGTGGCGGGGCGCAGGGTCGCCCTGATCGGCTACGGCAGCGGCGTTGCCAAGTCGCTCGAGGCGGCCGCTGAGCTGGAGGGCCACGAGGTGGCCGTCACCGTCGCAGACGCGCGCTTTGCCAAGCCGATCGACGCTGGGCTAATGGCCCAGCTGGCAGCCGAGCACGACCTGCTGGTCACCGTCGAGGAGGGCGTACTCGCTGGAGGCTTCGGCTCAGCCGTGTGGGAGACCCTCAACGAGGCCGGCGCCGCCCCAAGGATTCTTCGCGTTGGGCTCCCCGACCGCTTCGTCACTCACGGCAAGCCCGCGCTGCTCCACGAGGAGGTCGGGTTCACCGGTAAGCGCATCGCCGAGCGGGTGCTGGCGGCGATTGGCGACCGCCAGGCCATCTTCAGCGCCTGATCCCTTAAATGAAACGACCCGCCGGGGAGAGCGGGCCGTTTCGGGGAGGAGGGATTCAGGAGAGATGATGTTGCACTCTCGATCAAGGACTATGTTGACGATGTCAAGCAGCCAAATGTGTGACATCGATCACAGAGATTCCCGGCCGGGCGGGTCGCGCAGCGCGCACAGCGGTGTGCAAGGGTTTGCGGGCATGGGCAAGCGCCGTCTGGACACCCTGCTGGCAGAGCGCGGCCTGTTCGCGTCACGCACCCGCGCCGCGGCTTCGGTGATGGCCGGCGAGGTGCGCCTCGGCGTGGGAGAGCGCCGTGCCCAGAAGCCAGGGGAGATGGTCGATGAGCGGGAGCTCATCACGCTGCAAGAGCGCCCCGCTTTCGTCTCTCGCGGCGGGATCAAGCTCGCCAATGCCCTGGCGGCAACCGACCTGCCCGTAGTGGGCCGCCGCGTGCTCGATGTGGGCGCCTCCACAGGTGGCTTCACCGACTGCCTGCTCCAGCGCGGCGCGCATGCGGTGATCGCTGTTGACGTCGGCTACGGCACGCTCGACTACGCCCTGCGCACCGACCCGCGTGTAACGGTGCTGGAGCGCACCAACGCCCGTGCGCTCACGCCACAGATGCTGCCGGCCGAGGACTCGGCCCCCGGCGCGCTCCCCGACCTGGCAACGATCGACGTGTCGTTCATCTCGCTCGCCAAGGTGCTCGGCGCCGTGCTCGGCTGTCTTGCGGGCGGCTACGACGTGCTAGCGCTCGTCAAGCCGCAGTTCGAGCTGGGACGCGGACGCGTGGGCAAGGGCGGGGTGGTCCGCGGCTCCGACGATCGCCGTGAGGCGCTGCTCGGCGTGGGCGAGGCGGCGCTCTCGTTGGGTGCAGCCGTGCTCGGCTACCACTCCTCGGGGCTGCCGGGACCGAAGGGCAACCGCGAGACGTTCATCTGGCTGGCGGACCCCGCCCGTGGGCTCGGTACGCGCGAGGCGGGACAGCTGGATGCGATGGCGCGCGAGGTGGAGCCATGAGGGAGATAACAGTGTTCACCCACCGCCGCCCCGACGACACGCGGGAGGCGCTCGATCTGTTGATTGCGCGGGCGGCCGAGGCGGGCGTCACGCTGCGCTTCGACGCGGAGGAGACGGCCAAGCATGGGCTGGCGCCTGGGCCGGCCCTGGCCCTCGAGGCAGAGGTCAAGCGCGAGGTCGAGCTGTGCATCGTGCTGGGAGGCGACGGCACGATCCTGCGTGCGCTTCAGAGCTACTCCGGCACGGGAGTGGCGGTGTTCGCCATCAACTTCGGTGAGATCGGCTTCCTTGCCACTGTGGAGCCGGAGGAGATCGAGGATGGCATCAGGCGGGCGCTCGAGGGCGAGTTCGACCTGCTGCACCTGCCAGGCATCGTGCTCGAGCTCGGCGACGTGCGCCACACCGCTATCAACGACGTGGCCATCCACCGCAAGGTGGGCGAGCGGGTGGCTGAGCTCGCCTACGCGCTCGACGGCGAGGAGGCCGGAAGCGTGCGCTGCGACGGCCTGGTGATCGCCACGCCTGCCGGATCTACGGGCTACAACCTGGCCAACGGGGGCCCTGTGATGGCATGGGGTGTGGAGGGCTTCCTGGTGTCGTTCATAGCGCCGCATTCGATGACAGCGCGCGCGCTCGTGGTCGCGCCGAGCGATCGCCTCACGGTCCACAACCGCTCGCGCGAGCCGCTCGATGTGGCCGTCGATGGGCGTCCCGTGGGCGCGATCGAACCGGACACCACCATCGCGGCCCGGTTCGTGGGTGAGGTGGGCACGCTCGCCCAGCTCCCCGGGTCGTCCTTCTATCGCCGCCTGCGCGAGAAGTTCGGACGCCTCGCAAGCTAAGAGCTAGGCGACGCTGGCGCCGGCGCTGTGGCCGGTGTTGTGAGCGGCGGGCGCGTCGTGCTGCATCGAGGAGATGAACTCGTCGAGCTGATCGCGTGAGAAGCGCCGCTGCCCGCCGGGTGTGCGAAAGCAGCTGATGTGACCCGCGTCCGTCCAGCGACGGATGGTGGCCAGCGACACGCCCAGGTACTGGGCTGCCTGCGAGCTTGTGAACACGAGACGCCGATCGTTACGGGCGACTGCGGGCGAAAGAGTGGGTGACATGGCTCATGTTTCGTCCGTACGCGCACAGAACTTGAGCGCGATCGAGCTTTGTGGACGTTTGGTCCGTTTTGGCCAATGCCGGATCTGGGCGAGCGGGCGAATTTGCCCTCCTGCGTCTGGGTCGGCCGGCGAAATCCTTCTGGCGGCCATCTCCGAATGTTTCTCACAAGCGGCCCATATGCGCTGCAAACGACGATTTTCCGCTCTGGGACAGAAGATCCGGCATGACCCCGAGGTCATGGCACGGATGCAGACTGCAAGCATCCATGCATAAAGCTACTCATCCTGGTCATAGCTGTACTATCCTCTTCGAACCTACCCAAGTAGCGGCCTGCCTGGAGATGGAGACAACGGGTTGCCGCTTCGCCAAACGCCCTGCGGGGCCACAGCGAAGGAGACAACATGGTTTGGAAAAACTAGAACCGTCTTAAGGCCGAATGGCCTAGCTCGCGAAGGCGCCACGCCGCTGATCTGCAGATCAGCGCGTATGGCGCCTTCGCTCGGTTAAGGGCGTCCCCTGAAAGGCTGGCCTGACGGCGAGAGCGGTGCTGGCGGAGCCCGAGGGCTACGCCTGAGCCTTCGGCTGTGCCATTTGGCGCACGCGCTGCTCGAAGGCGAGCTCGGCCGAGAAGTCGGCGCTGTCGCCGTCCGTGAAGGCCGCCGGTCCTTCACGCTGCACCATGGTGACGAAACGCTCGACGAGCTCGGCGTCCAACTGCCGCCCGGCAACTCGTCGCAGCTCCGCCATCGCATCCTGGGGAGTCATCGGCGAACGGTAGGTTTCTCGCGCTGTCAGCGTGTCGAAGGTCGAGCAGATGGCGATCACGCGCGAGGCCAGGGGAATCTCGCTGCCGATCAAGCCTGCTGGATAGCCTGCCCCGTCGACGCGCTCATGGTGGTAGAGGATCACGTCTGCGACCGGCCCATAGCCATCGAGGCGGCCCACCAGCGTGGCTCCGTCCTGAGGGTGGCGCCGGATGACCGCCCAGTCCTCGTCGGAGAGGATCTCAGCATTGAGGATCCTGTCCGGTAGCACGAACTTGCCGATGTCATGGAGAAGGCCGGCAGTGTGCGCAAGCTCCTGTTCGTCCTCACTGGCGCCGATCTCGGCCATCAACGAGCGGGCATAGCGCGCGACGGCGGCGGCGTGGCGGGCGGTCGTTCGGTCGCGCAGGGCCAGCGTCTCGATCAGCGTGCTCAGCACGCCAAGCTGAAGCGTGGCCAATTGCCTGGAGCGCGCATCCAGTTGCTCGGCCCTGTCCTCTGAGCGCAGCAGCGCGGAGATCAGATACTGGAAGAGGACGAGGACGAGGATCAGGCCGAACAGCGCCGGGAGGCCGAGGTTCGTGTAGGCGATGGCCAGTACGGCTGTGAGTGCGCCCAGCACCATCTGGCCCGGCTGCATCGGCAGGAACAGTTCTCTCGTCTGGCGGAAGAACTCGTCTCCCTTGCTGATCCGCCACTCGGTGGCGATTACGGCGAAGTTGAGCGCGTTGGTCACCATGAACACGCCGAAGACGACAAGCCCAAACGTGACGCCCTGAGTCAGGTGATGTGTGCGTGGGTCGTGGACGTCACCGATGATGGGCTTGAGAGCGCGGAAGAGGAGACCCCCGACCAGCGGAAAGGCGGCGAACGCCGTGAGGTTGTTCAGCCACAGCTTGGGGGAGAGCCGTCTTCCGACTGAGTTCGGCACGGTTACCGCCAGGCCGAACGCCACTGCCGGAGCGGGACCGAGGAGGCACATGGCCAGCACGAGCACGACCAGCGATGCTGAGAGATGCTGCCGGCGTATTTCGAACTCGAGTCGCTCCGCGACGAGCGCGAGTGCCAGCAGCAGCACGAGCAGAGTCGTGGGCTTCCAGTCCTGAGAGTGCGAGAGCAACACGGCTGCCACGCTGACGCCCGCGAGGGTCACGGCCTCGGCGGTCCAGAAGAGTCGTCTGAGGAATGGTGAGGCCATGGTTGCGTCCCTGTCGTCCTTAACGACCGATTAGACGTAGTACTTAAGGGGCAGTGGAGGCCTGGCTGTGCGCTCAGGGCTCCAGACGATCGATCGCTACGGGCTCCACGAGGATTCCAGCGCGCAACTCGCCAGGCGTGTCCTCCGGCTGCTCCACGTCCTCATTGGCTCGCGGACGGGAGAGATCGCTGACGGCTGCGAGGCGCACAAAAGCCCCCGTCATGGCGATTGCACCGAGGCCGACGATGAGGAACGCGATTCTCGTCGAGCTGATCGCGACGAGGAGACCTCCGAGCGCCAAGCCCAGGCCGGGGAAGAAGGCGTTGATGCCTTCGACTGCGCCCATGATCCTTCCCTGAAGGTTTCCTGGAGTCAGTTGCTGGACTGCGCTCAACAGCGACGCCCACTGGATTCCATTACCAGCCCCACCGATGAACCCGGCCACGCACGCCAGGGGAAGCGACGGGGCGAGGGCAAACCCGACGTAGGCCACTCCAACGGCAAGCGTGCCCGTCGTCAGCATCGTCCCGACAGGGCGTCGTACGGCGCGGGCGAACACGATGCTGCCGACGACCGCACCGATCCCCCAGACGGTGAGCAGCAGTCCGTAGCCTCGGTCGCCGACGTTCAGAGTGGCCTTCGCGTAGGGAACCTCAATCGATGCGTCAGCCGCGAAGAAGATAAGCGCCACTGCCTCCACTATCAGCAGTCGCCGCAAGGCCGAGACCCCTTGAATGTGAACCCACGCTGCCTGTAGACGTTGGCGGACGCCGTCGTGTGTCACGTCGTCGATATGTGGCTGCCGGTCCACCAGCATTGCTCCGCCCATGAAGAACGTGGCGGCATCGATCAGCAGCGCCGTAGGGCCGCCGGCGCTTGCAACCACCAGACCTGCGAGCGCGGGTCCGAGCACGAAGGTGAGGGAGAACGCGGCGTTCAGCGCGGCATTGGCCTTGCGCTCCGCGACCTCGACGATGGCGTGTAGCTCGGTTGGTGCGACCGTGCCGTTCGCTGCCTCTTCGGCCTCGACGCGCGCCACGCGAGATGCCTCGGCCCGCAGGAGTGCGCTTGCTGCTAGTGCCGCTGTCCCGTCAGCCGCCACCAGGAGCAGGATTGCGGGCAGCCAGAAGTTCCAGAGGAGTACAGCGAGCCCGATTGTCGCGAGACCCTCGAATGCATACAACGCGCTCAACCGCCCACGTCTGGAGGAGGCCTCGACCCGCGCCACGAGTGTGGGGACGAGAAAGGCGGGTAGGGCCTGTCCGAAAACCAGCAGAGCTGCTACCCCGAGCGCACTGTGCGTATGGGCGAACACGGTGACCGACAGCGCCACATAGCCGAACCAAGTGCCGAGCCGATTGACGGTGTAGGCCGCAATGATCCTGCGCAGACGCGGGGATTTGAGCACTGAGCGCACGTCGTCAAGCTAGCCGGTGGGTGCGACGGGATCGTCCGCGAGCGCTGCGCGCGCACGCGTCTATGGCGTGGAGAGTTTCCATAGCCTGAACATCGACTACCCGCTGGCGACTGTAGATAGAGCCAATGGTGCCGATCGTGTCGTCCCGTTCGGACCTCAGATGGTTGACCGCACAGGTTTGCCCCCACGACTGGCACACGACCGCGAATCGAGCACTCAGGATCGGTCCACTTCTGCCGATACTGTCGAGAGCATGGAGATGGACGCTGCCGGCACCCCAGGAGTCTCACGCCCGATCAGGGTGATCATCGCCGACGACCACAGCATCGTCCGCGACGGTATCCGCGCCGTGCTGCAGCGAGAGGCGGGGGAGTTCGAAGTGGTGGCGGAAGCCGCCGACATCCCCTCGCTCGTGCGCGAAGTGCGCGAGCACAAGCCCGACCTGCTGACGCTCGATCTGACGATGCCGGGAGGCTCGAGCCTTGGCGCTCTACCGACGCTGTTCATCTCCCATCCCACGCTCGCCGTTGCCATCCTGACGATGCGCGAGGACCCCGAGTATGCTCGCCAGGCGCTCCGCGCGGGTGCCCGCAGCTACGTGCTCAAGGAGGCTGAGCCGGCCGAGCTGCTGCAGGCCTTCCGTCTCGCCGTTGCCGGCGGCAACTACCTGCATCCACGCCTCGGTGCCCTGATGGCCACGGGCGAGGACGGTGGCACCGACGGCGTCGCCCTGTCGGAGCGCGAGCGCGAGGTGGTGCGCCTGATCGCCAATGGCTACACCAACCCCGAGATCGCCGAGCAGCTCAACGTTGCCGAGCGCACCGTCAAGACCTACCGCGCCCGTGCCATCGAGAAGCTCGGCTTCTCCTCGCGCGCCGAGATCACCGCCTACGTGCGGCGCATCGGCCTGGTCGAGTGAGCGAAACGACGGCCTGCGCTATGCGGTGTCCTCAGTCGCTCATGTGCAGAAGCACACTTCGCTCCCTGCGTCCTTGCCTAGCTTGACCCTCGTTCCGCTCCCGCTCACTGAATTCGATACCGAGGGGATCACTCATGAGCGATCCCCGGTCGGGCCGCATGCGGCCCGACCCACGACAGGCGCATGCGCCTGTCGGCGACTCGCACATGTGCGAGTCGAACTAAGAACCTCTTTCAAAATGATCGGCACGCCCGGATGCGCCCCTGTACGCGGCGCTGGATCGCCACGTGCCGTCTTGCCCGTGCCACCAGCACGGGCTTCACCGGCCCGCGACGCCCAGCTTGGTCCATGAACGCCCCGACCGCCCCCTCATTTTGAAAGAGGTTCTAAGAGGCAGAAGCACACATGCCCTGTGCGCTGGCCCGACGGGAATGGAGCGCCGGAGGAACGGGTCGAGCTTCGCTTGAGGGACGGCAGCGGGCCGGCGATTTCTGCGCTGCTTACGACGGTCAACGGCGACCAGATCTCCTATCGGGGCACACTCAACGATGCGTCCGAGGGATACCTAGTCGAACTCGATTCCTTTGCCGTACGCTCTCCCCATGGATTCCTCCACCTCGAGCCTCCCCGCCGAGGGCTACCAGCTCACCGGCATATCGCCCCGCGCCTTCCAGCATCCGGCCGACCGTGCCGCCACCGGGGCGCTCGCATCGATCCCATATCTCGACACCGTCGTACGCAAGCTGATCGAGCTTGGCTACGAGCGCGCGCTGCGTCAGAGCTACCTCGGCTCCTCCGTGCGCCTCTCCGCGGAGCAGCTCGGGGATGTGTGGCGCGAGCACAACATCGCCTATGCCACGCTCGACATGGCCGAGGTGCCCGACCTCTACCTCACCCAGTTCCCCTCGCCGAATGCCATGGCCATCGGTGCCAAGCACCCGATCGTGGTCGTCCAGTCGGAGCTCGTCAGCCTGCTCGACAAGCCTCAGCGCCGCGCAGTCTTCGCCCACGAGGCCGCGCACATCCTCTCCGACCACCAGCTCTACCGGACCGCCCTGGCCATCCTCGTGCTGCTCACCCGCAGCGCGCGCCTGCCGTTGCCGCTCGCGCCCGTGCGCACCGCCCTGATGGAGTGGGGGCGTGCCACCGAGCTGAGCGCCGACCGCGCCGCTGCGCTCGTCACCCGCGACCCGCTCGTCGTGTGCCGCACGCTCATGTCCTTGGCGGGGGGCGCGATGGTGGACGAGCTCGACCTCGACGTGTTCATGCGCCAGGGGCTCGACTACACGGAGGGGGGAGGGGGTCTCGAGCGACTCACCCGCCTGATGCTCGATCTCGGCGTCACCCATCCGATGCCCGTCAAGCGGACCCACGAGCTGATGGCCTGGGTGCGCTCCGGCGAGTTCGACCGCATCGTCGGGGGCGAGTACACCAACCGCAACGACCCCGTCGACCCGCGCGCCGACGGGGGAGAGGCCGTGAGCTTCTACGCCGAGCGTGTCCGTGACGCCTTCCGCGACGCCGGCGAGTCCGTCAACTCCGTCGGCCAGCAGCTCGCCGGCTGGCTGCGCGGCTCAGGCGGCGAGCAGGACGCCGAAGAGGACGAGGCCCATCAGTAGGCGGGGCTCGCCGCCGGGCGCCCCGCCAGTGGGACGGTGAGGCGGACGGTCGTGCCTTTGCCCGGCGCCGGCGCGAACTCGAGCTCGCCCCCGATCAGCTCGGCGCGCTCACGCATGCCGCCCATGCCGAAGCCCCCCTCCAGGCCGTCCCCGCGTGGCCCCAGCCGCCCGCTGTCGGGCATGCCCTTGCCGTCGTCTGTGACGGACGCTCGCAGCACGCCGTCGCGAACCGCCACGCTGATCACCGCGCTCGTGGCCTCCGCGTGGCGGCTCACGTTCGTGAGCGCCTCCTGCACGATGCGGTAGACGGTGCTCTCCAGCTCCCCATCCAGGCGGCGGCGTGCATCTGGGTCGGCGCTCCCGTCCTCCGCATCCACCCCCAAATCGATGTCCGTGGTGCAGTCCAGGCCCTCGATCGCCTGGGCGCGGCGTGCGAGCGCCTCCAGCGCCGCTGCCAGCCCGAGGTCGTCCAGGGCGGCGGGACGAAGCTCGGTGATCAGGTGGCGCAGCCCGTCGATCTCCGTCCCCAGCCCCTCCAACACGGTGTCCACCGCCGCCTTCAGCGCATCGCGGTCATCGATGTCGCGCGCGTTTGCCAGCTGCAGGCGCAGAGCGCCAATCCCCTGGATGCTTTCGTCGTGGATCTCCCGCGCCCAACGCGTGCGCTCACGCTCGCGCGCCTCCATGCCGTAGCGCAGCCGTTCGATCTCCACCGAGCGCTCCGCCGCCAGCCGCTGGGCCACGCTCGTGGCGAACGCGTGCAGCGCATCGCGGTCGGGGTTGCGAAAGCCGCCGTCGCTGCGCAGCGCGATGATCAGGCCGCCGCCCTGGCCCTCCATGCTCAGCGGCTCCACCAGCACAGCGCGCGCCTCGATGCCCAGTTCGTGCAGCCACGCCGCTTCCTGGCCGCGGGGACGATCGAGCGAGAGCGCCTCGCCGGCTTCGTAGATCGCTCCGAGCGCGCTTCCCCGCACAGGCATGATCCGCAGCCTCGGCATGCCCGATCCGCTCGCCGCCGCCACACGCAGCTCGCCGCGCTCCTCGATCACGATCAACAGCGTCGAGGCGTCTAGCAGCGCCAGGCCGCGATCGGCCATCAGACGCAGCAGCCACAGCTCTGACCCGGAAAGCATCGGATGATTATGAACATGCCCGCCGCCCGAACCCGGACGCCGAGCATCGCTCTTGCCTCAGGAGGGATCGCGCCCAAGCGGCGGCGGGCTGATCGTGCCCACCCGGGCATCTTCCGCGCCGAGCTGGGCCGCCGCGCGCGTGCGCCCCAGAAGCTCCACGCCGCTGCTCCCGTCGCTCCAGGCGGCCAGTCCGACGGAGATGCGCAGCGGCCTGCGCGCCCCCTGCGCTTCCACCTTGATCGTGCGCAGCCTGTCGAGCACCCGCCTGGCGACCATCTCGCCGCGGGGGCCGTCGGCGCCCGGGAGCACGATCAACAGCTCGCGATCGCTCAGGCGCGCGATCCGGTCGAAGCGGCGCAGCTCCCGCCGCAGTGCGCCCGCCACATACCCAAGCGTCTGCTCGCGCAGGGCGTCGCCGTGCTCACGCGCCATCTCCTCGAGGTTGTCGATCACCACCAGCAGACAGCTCAGCTGCGTGCCGTAGCGTTCCGCCCGGTTGATCTCCTCCTCCAGGCGATCCTCGAGCTCTGGGGGCGCCAGCCATGCCACCCCTCCGTTCGGGGTGTGAGAGCGCGCGTGTGGGTCGTTGGCAGCCATGCCGTATTCGAGACCGATGAGTTTACGGGCCGGTGGGCGTCCGTTCCTGGACCGGTGGACTCAATTATGCTCGCTTACAGCCTCCAAAGCGAAAAACTCGGTGCAGCGATCGCCGCCGGTCTCCTCGCGCGCAGCCTTCCGCGGCCGCCGATCCGTCCCCGCTCGCTGGTACACCTGCTCGCATGCTTCAAGAGCTGCGCGTCGAGAACCTGCTTCTGATCGAGCGCGCCGAGCTGCGCCTGGCAGGCGGCCTGAACGTGCTCACGGGCGAGACTGGGGCCGGCAAGACGGTGCTCGCGCACGCTCTCGACCTGCTCCTGGGCGGTCGGGCCCGCAGCGGGATCGTGCGCCCGGGCGCGAGCGAGGCGTACGTCGAGGGGGTCTTCGATCTGCCCACCGGGCTGGCCGAGGATCTCGGGGAGCGTCTCAGCCCGGACGCCGAGGAGCTGGTGCTCGCCCGGCGGGTCAGCACGGACGGGCGCACCCGCGCCTATCTCAACGGGCGCGCGGCGACTGTTTCGGACCTGCGCGATGTGGCCGGTGCGCTGCTGGCCTTCTACGGGCAGCACGAGCACCGCAAGCTCACCCTCGCGGGGGCCCAGCTCGAGATCCTCGACAGCCTCAGCGGCAAGGAGCACCCGGCGAGGTTGCGTGCCTGCGCCGATGCGTTTGCGTGCACACGAGCGCTCGAGGCGCGCATGCAGGAGCTGCGTGAGCTCGCATCCCAGCGCGAGCGCGAGCTCGACCTGCTCGAGTACGAGCTGGGGGAGATCGACAGTGTCTCCCCCGACGAGGCCGAGCACGAGCAGTTGCTCGGCGTGCGCGAGCGCCTGCGCCGCCTCGACGCGCTGTGTGCCGCCGCCGGCGCAGCAGCCGAGGCACTGGCGGGCGAAGGCGGTGAGAGCTCCGGAGATGCCCAGGCGCTCTCGGGAGCCGTCGCGGGACTCGACGGCGTGGCGGGCGTCGATCCGGCGCTGGACGGGCTCGGCGAGCGTCTGCGCGGCCTGGTGATCGAGTCCCAGGAGCTCGCAGGCGAGCTGCGCTCCTACACCGAGCGGGCCGAGAGCCTCGCGCTCGACGGCGCCGGCGAGCTGCCCGGCGGAGTCGAGCCATCACTCGACGGGATCGAAGCGCGTCTGGCGGACGTCGAGCGCCTGGCGCGCAAGCACGGCGGAAGCATCCAGGCCGTGCTCGACTACGCCACTCAGGCGCGCGCCCGGCGCGAGGAGCTGGTCGGGGCGGAGGTGGCGCTCGAGCAGGCCGCGGCAAGCCTCCAGGAGGCGCAGACAACGCTCGCCGAGCACGTGGGCACGCTGCGCCGTGCGCGTCAGGCGGCGGCAAAGAAGCTCGCGAGCGCAGTGCGCACGCAGCTGGCGGCGCTGGCAATGAGCGACGCGAGCTTCGACGTGAGCTTGACCGAGCGCGAGCCCGGCCCGGCGGGCGGCGACAGCGTCGAGTTCCTGATCGCTCCCAACCCCGGCGTGCCCGCCGCGCCATTGCGGGAGATCGCATCGGGCGGCGAGCTCTCACGTGTGATGCTCGCGATCATGGGCGTGGCCAACGCCTCGGCCGGGGCGGGAACGCTCGTCTTCGACGAGGTGGACGCGGGCATCGGTGGCCACACCGCACGCGCCGTTGGAGCCCGCCTGCGCGAGCTGGCCGAGCACAGGCAGATCCTCTGCATCACGCACCTGCCCCAGATCGCATCTCTCGCCGAGCGCCACTTCTCGATCGTCAAGGACACCACCGCCCAGCCCACGCTCACCACTGTGGTGCAGCTCGCCGACAGCCAGGTCGTGAGCGAGCTCGTGCGCATGCTCGGCGCCGAGGATGACGACAGCACGGCCCGCCGCCATGCGCGCGAGCTGCTCCGCGCCGCCTGAGCACTAGCGTTACTCTCGCTGCAATGGCTGCAACGCGACCGAGCCCCGCGGGACGGCTGCAGGCGCCGATGACACCGCTCTCCGCGGGCGGTCCAACGGCGCCCACGGTCGCGGGCTCCGTACGTCCGGGACGGCGCACGAAGCTCCTCGTCAAGCACCTGGTCAAAGGCGACATCGCGCTGATCGACCACCGCGACATCGACCGTGTCTCAGCCGAGGAGTTGATCGCGGCGGACGTGGTGGCGGTGCTCAACTGCAGCCCCTCCTCCAGCGGCTCCTACCCCAACCTCGGTCCCCAGCTGCTGGTCGAGGCCGGCATCGTGCTCATCGACCTGCCCGACGACACGTTGTTCGGCGTGGTCTCCGACGGGGATCCCATCACCATCGAGCTTGACTCGCCCGTCGAGGGGGAACCGCGCGCCACGATCGCCCGCAAGGGTGCAGTGCTGGCCCACGGCCAGCTGCTCGACCTCGAGCGCGTGTGCGCGGAGACGGAGGCCCGGCGCCAGGAGATCGGGGAGGCGCTCGAGCGCTTTGCTCACAACACGATCGAGCACTTGCGCGAGGAGCGTGAGCTGCTCGCCGGGCGGATCCCGCTGCCACGCTTCGCCACCGACTTTCGCGACCGTTCAACGCTGGTTGTGGCACGTGGGGTGGGACACCAGCGCGATCTGCGCGCGCTGCGGCCATTCATCCGCGACATGCGTCCCGTGATCGTCGCCGTCGACGGCGGCGCCGATGCGCTGCTCGAGGAGGGCATGACCCCAGGCATGATCGTCGGTGACATGGACTCGGCCAGCGAGCGGGCTCTGCGTTGCGGCGCCGAGCTCGTCGTCCACTCCTATCCCGACGGCCACGCCCCCGGGCGCCAGCGCCTGGAGGAGCTGGGCCTGGCCTTCAAGCTCGTGCCCGCGCCCGGCACCAGCCAGGACGTGGCGATGCTGATCGCGGCGGAGAAGGGGGCGCGTCTGATCGTGTCGGTGGGCTCGCAGTTCAACCTCACCGAGTTCCTCGATCGCAACCGGGAAGGCATGTCCTCCACGTTCCTCACACGCCTGCGCATCGGCGAGATCCTCGTCGACGCCAAGGGCGTCAGTCGTCTCTACCAACCCAGGCCCGGGCTCACGCCGCTGCTGGTCGTGATCGCCGCCGGCCTGATCGCGATGGTCGCCGTGATCGGGCTCACGCCGGCGCTGCGCGACGTGGCCGAACTGCTGTGGCTGAAGCTGCAGGAACTATTCGGCGCCGGCGGCTGAGCCGCACCTCACAGGGCCACCAATCCGATGTTCGACTACCGCTACCACGCGCTCTCGCTCGCAGCCGTCCTGTTCGCGCTCGCGCTCGGCGTCCTCATCGGTGTGGCAATCGGCGACTCCAACCTCGTCTCCTCGGCCAAGAACGGGATCGTCCACAACCTCAACAGCGAACTCAGCGATGCCCGCAGCCACGCCACCGAGCTGCAGGGACGCCTGAGCGAAGAGGAAACCTTCGCCAACGGGCTCTACCCGCTGGCCGTCCACGAACTGCTCACCGGCCGCAGCGTGGGTCTCGTGTTCCTCGGCGAATCCTCAGATCAGGTGAACTCGCTCACGCGCCAGGCGGTGACCCAGGCCGGCGGCCAGCTGGCCACCGTGGTGGCGGTGCGCGAGCCGCTGGACCTGGCCGGCATCGCCCACGACGCAGCCGGCACCCACTACGCCGCCCTGGCCGGATCGAGCGCGCTGATCAAGCGGTTCGGCGAGCTCATGGGCCGTCAGCTCGTGAGCGGAGGGCAACTCGTCACCAAGGAGCTCCTCAGCCGCGTGCGCGGAAGCCTGCTCAGCGCCTTCGACGGACAGCTCGCGCATCTCGAAGGGCTCGTCGTGATGCGCGCCGAGCCCTCCGGAATGGACGCCCAAGCCAGCGAAGACACGGCCGCCTTCGAGACGGGCCTGCTCGACGGCGTGGCTGCAGCCGGCATCCAGGCAGTCGGCGTGGAGCTCGGTAGCGATTCGATCTCGCAGGTGCCCTGGTACAAGGAAAAGGGCCTCTCCAGCGTCGATGACCTCGACACGCTGGCCGGGCAGAGCGCGCTCGCCTATGCGCTGGCGGGCGAGCGCGGCACGTTCGGCGTGAAGTCCACCGCTGAATCGCTGCTGCCGAGCGTCACCGGCTCCGCCTCGGCGCCCTGAGCGCGTCCGCTCGCGTCGCTAGCTTCCACGCATGCACGCCCTGCCTTTCCTCATCGCCCTCGCGGCTGGGGCGATCCTCGCACCGATGCTGCTGCGCGCGCTCGAGGACGGAGGACACCGGCGCGCCAACTACCGAAACCGCCAGCTGCCGTTTCCATTCGGCGTGCTCACGCTGGCCGCCGCGCTGGCCGCGTTGATTCCATTGATGCTCCTGCAGCAGCTCACCTCCACCGCGGTCTTCCATGCCGAGACTCTGCCCATCGCCCTGTATGCGATCGGAGTGCTCGCCCTGGGGCTGATCGACGACCTGCTCGGGAGCGAGACTGTCCCCGGCTCGCACGGGAGCGTGGCTCCGCGCGGCTGGCGTGGCCACGGCGCGGCGGCGTTGCGCGGTGAGCTCTCGACCGGTGTGCTCAAGGCGGTTGGCTCGCTCGGGCTGGCGCTACTGGCGATGAGCTACCTCGGACTCTCGAGCGGACGCTGGCTGCTGGCGGCGGGCGTGCTCGTGCTGGCGACAAACGCCTTCAACCTGCTCGATCTACGCCCCGGTCGCTCGACCAAGGCCTTCGTGTTGCTCGGGGTCGGCCTGACGGCCGGCGCCGGCGAGGTACGCCCGCTATGGGCGCTCGGCCTGTTCGCCGCGCCCGCGCTCGTGGCCGGCGTCTACGACCTGCGTGAGCGGGCGATGCTGGGGGACACCGGAGCGAACCTGCTGGGCGCCCTGGCGGGGCTGTGGCTGGTGCTCACGCTGTCCGGCACCGGGCAGATGATCGCTCTCGGGTTGCTCGCGGCGATCACCGTCTATGGAGAGCTTCGCTCAATTTCCGGGTTTGTGGAACGGACTCCGGGGCTGCGCGAACTAGACTCTTGGGGCAGGCCCTCATGACCTTGCACACTTCAGAGCGCTACGCGCAACCACCCAGCAAGACCCGGTTCATCTTCGTGACCGGTGGCGTTGTCTCCTCCCTCGGGAAGGGCATCGCGGCGGCCTCGCTGGGACGGCTGCTCGTCTCCCGTGGCCTGACCGTCGGCCTGCAGAAGTTCGACCCCTACATCAACGTCGATCCGGGCACGATGTCGCCGTACCAGCACGGCGAGGTGTTCGTCACCGAGGACGGCGCCGAGACCGACCTCGACCTCGGCCACTACGAGCGCTTCACCGACGCCAACACCTCGCGCGCGTCCAACGTCACCGCCGGCGGCGTCTATGACACGGTGATCCGCCGCGAGCGCCGCGGCGACTACCTCGGGGGCACCGTTCAGGTGGTGCCGCACATAACCGACGAGATCAAGCAGCGGATCGCCCTGATCGCGGAGTCCAGCGACGTCGACTTCGTCATCACCGAGATCGGCGGCACGGTCGGCGACATCGAGTCGCTGCCGTTCCTCGAGGCGATCCGCCAGTTCCCCGTCGACGTGGGTCGGCGGCGCTGCATGTTCATCCACCTCACGCTCGTCCCCTACATCGGGCACGCGGGCGAGCTGAAGACCAAGCCGACACAGCACTCGGTCAACGAGCTGCGCCGCATCGGGATCGCCCCCGACATGCTCATGTGCCGCTCCGAGGGCTCGCTGTCGCACGACATTCGCAAGAAGATCGCGCTGTTCGCCAGCCTGCCGTCGGAGGCGATCGTCTCGGCCTGTGACGTGGACAACATCTACAAGGTCCCGCTCACCTTCCGTGACCAGGGAGTCGACGACTTCATCCTCGAGCACTTCGCCATCGAGGCCCCGGCTCCGGAGCTGGAGCGCTGGAAGGAGCCGATCGAGCGCTCGGCCAGGGCGACGAAGACCGTGCGCATCGCCCTCGTGGGCAAGTACGTGCAGCTCGAGGACGCCTACCTGTCTGTGTGTGAAGCGCTCCGTCACGCGGCCTCGCTGCAGGACGCGAGGGTGCAGATCGACTGGATCGACTCGGAGAAGCTCGAGCGTCCCGCCGGCCGCGACGAGGACCGCGAGCACACGGACGAGGACGCCGACGAGGAGCAGCAGGCAGACCCGTTCGAGCTGCTCGCCAATGCCGACGGGATCCTCATCCCCGGTGGCTTCGGCGGGCGCGGCATCGAGGGCAAGATCACCGCCGCCGGTGTGGCCCGCGAGCGGCTGATCCCCTACCTCGGGATCTGCCTGGGGATGCAGGTGGCCGTGGCCGAGTTCGCTCGCAACGTGGCCGACATGGAGGGCGCCAACTCGACCGAGTTCGACATCGAGACGCCCTACCCGGTGATCGACCTGCTGCCCGAGCAGAAGGAGGTGGCTGACCTCGGCGGCACGATGCGCCTGGGCGCCGACCCGATCAAGCTCCACTCCGACACGCGCGCCCGAGAGATGTACGGCGAGGCCGTCATCTACGAGCGCCACCGCCACCGCTACGAGGTCAACAACCTGCTGCGCAAGCGCCTGCAGAGCGCCGGGCTGCGCGTATCGGGCACCTCGCCCGACGAGCGTCTGGTCGAGGTGATCGAGCTCTCCGAGCACCCCTTCTTCGTCGCATCGCAGTACCACCCCGAGTTCAAGTCGCGTCCGGAGCGTCCCGCGCCGCTGTTCCGCGAGTTCGTCGCGGCCGCGCTCGAGCGCGCCGACCGGCAGGGCAGCGGGGGCGATGTGCGGGTGCAGGACGCGCGTGGCGAGTCGTCTCCCGCCACGGGCCCGAGTGCCAGCCGGTCGTGAGTGCCCGTGAGTCGCTCTCACGAGTCGGTGAGCTCGAGCGACGCTACCTGAGCGGCACCTTCTCCGAGCTCTGCCGAATCGAGAGCCCATCCGGACGTGAGCGAGCCTGCGCCGAGCGCGTGATCGCGGAGCTGCGCGCCCTCGGCGTGAGCGTCGAGGAGGACGAGGCGGGCGCGGCGATCGGCTGCGACTGCGGCAACCTGCTCGCGCGGATTCCGGGCGTCCGCGACGCCGAGCCTTCCTCGCCCCGGCGCTCGCTGCTGTTGTGCGCCCACCTCGACACCGTGCCGCTGCAGGCGTCGATCGAGCCCGTGCAGCGCGACGGCGCCTGGGAGAACGCCAACGAGGGGATCCTCGGCGCCGACAATAAGGCGGCCGTGGCCGTGCTCCTGGCCGTGGCCAGGCATGTCAGCAAGGAGGGCGCGCCGGTCGATCTGGAGCTGCTGTTCACGGTCGGCGAGGAGATATCGCTGGCCGGCGCACGGCAGTTCGACACGGCCAGGCTGGTGAGTGACTTCGGCTACGTCTTCGACCACGCCTCGCCGATCGGCGAGGTGGTGCTCGCCTCGCCCACCCACTATCGCCTGCAGGCGAGCTTCCGCGGCGCGGCCGCCCATGCGGGGCTGCATCCGGAGCAGGGACGCTCGGCGATCGTCGCAGCCGCTCGCGCCATCGCCTCGCTGCCGCTCGGGCGCATCGACGAGGACACCACGCTCAACATCGGCACGATCGAGGGGGGCACAGCGCTGAACGTGGTCCCCGAAGCGTGCACGGTCGTGGGGGAGGTCAGGAGCATCGACGGCGAGCGGGCCGAGGCGCTCGTGGCCGAGGTCGTCGATCGCATGCACGAGGCAGCCAACCTGCCCGACTGCGACTGCGACGTGGAGGTGAGCGTCGAGCGCACGTTCACCGGCTACAGGCTGCGTCCGGGCAGCGAGGCGGTCACGGTGGCCGAGTCGGCGCTGCGCCGTTGCGGACGCGAGCCCGTGCAGATCGTCAGCGGCGGCGGCTCCGATGCCAACGCGCTGATCGCAGCCGGCTTTGCCACGGTCAACCTCGCAAACGGGACCGAGCGTGCCCACGAGCCGGGCGAGCGGGTGAGCGTGGCGGCGCTCGAGGAGATGCTCGACGTGGCGCTGGCGCTGCTGGACGAGGCGGCGCTGTCGCCGGCCGCGGCACTGTAGCTTCAGGCGCCGATGCTCAAGCTCCGTCTCGCCACAGTCACCGAGGTCTTTCAACCCGGCGCGGGCAGCGGGTCCCCCGGCGGCGAACGCGAGCAGCGGCTCGCTGTGGAGCTGACAGATGGCCCCGAGCGGGACGGTGGGCGCCCGGCGATCGCCGATGTCGCGCTGGTCGGCCTGTGCGAGGTGGGCGATGAGGTGATCGTCAACGTGGAAGCGCTCGACCTCGAGCTCGGCTCGGGTGGCTTTGACGTGGTCCACGTCAACCTCACTCGCGGTCTGCAGGGCGAGGGAGCTGCAGGCGCGAACGTGATGAAGCTCAACTACACGAGCCTCCAGCACACTGTCAGCCCCGTGGAGGAGGAGCGCCTGGAGCTCCCGATCGGGCGGCCGGTGGCGGTGCTCGCGCTGCACGGCCAGCTGGCGGCCGTGGCCTGGGCGTTCGCTCAGGGCTCGCCCGGGAGCCGCCTGGGCTATGTCCAGACCGGTGGCGGGGCGCTGCCTGGTGGGCACTCGCGCACCGTGCGAGCGCTGCGCGAGCGGGGCCTGCTGGCGGGCCATTTGAGCGCCGGCGCGGCCTTTGGCGGCGAGGGCGAGGCGATCACCACGGCGGGAGCGATTCACCACGGCTTTCGCTCGCTCGGCTGGGATGCAGCGGTGTGCGGGCCGGGGCCGGGGATCGTGGGATCGGGCTCGGTACTCGGCCACGGCGGGATGGCTGCCCTCGACTCGGCCCATGTCTCGCTGGCCCTCGGCTGTCAGACGCTGCTCGTGGCGCGAATGTCAACCAGCGATGACCGTGAGCGCCACCGTGGCATCTCCCACCACACGCTTACTGTGCTCGACCTGCTGATCGAGCCCGTCACAGTGGCGCTGCCGGCGGGCATGCGCTCACCCGTGGGCGCCGACCTGCGTGCGGGCCTCGGCGCCGTATTCGGGGGCTCGATGCCGAGCCGTCCCGCGCTGGCGCTCGATGTGGCGCGTCCCGTGCGCATCACCCGTCACGACTGGCGCCGGGCGGGGGTCGATCTGCCGGCGTTCGTCGCCAGCGGCCTCGCAGCCGAGACGATGGGCCGCAGCCTGGCCGAGGACCCGCTGTTCTTCGGCGCGGCGCTCGCCGGCGGCACCGCGCTGGCGGAGCTCGCTGCCCTCGACGAGGGCGAGGGGAGTACCGAGGGGGAGGGCACGGGGGAGGGCGAGGGGGAGGGCGAGGCGTGAGCTCGCCGCGCGCCTTCACGGCACTCGGTGGCGAGACCGTCTACGAGGGGCGCATCGAGAACGAGCGCATCGAGGTGGTGCGCTGGCCGCTGGCCGAGCTCGAGCGCGCGATCGCCGGCTGCGAGGACGCGAAGACCCTGATCGGGCTGATGTGGCTCGCGCGCAAGCTGAATGTGCCGTTGCACCGTCAAGGAGGCACGGGCGCGGGGGCGAAGCCCTGAGCCATGGGGGCCGCCGAGATCGCCAAGCCGAGCGTCTCGGTTGGCATCGAGCGTCTGATCCTCGACTTCCTCGCCTATCTCGAGCTCGAGCGGGGGCTCTCGCGCAACACCCTCGAGGCCTACCGCTCGGATCTGCTGCAGTTCGGCGAGTATCTAGATCGCCATGGGCTGGAGGCGGTGCAGGCGAGTCACGGAGAGCTCGCGGCGTTCCTCTCAGAGCTGGCGCGCGGCGATGAGACCCATCCACCGGCTGCGCCCACGACCCTGGGACGCAAGGTCGCCTGTCTGCGCTCCTTCTACCGCCACCTACGCCGAGAGGGGTTGATGGAGCACGACCCCACGGCTGATCTGCACGGGCCGCGAAAGCCCCAGCGCCTGCCGCGCGTGCTCACCCGCGACGAGGTCGCCCGGCTGCTCAGCCAGCCGCAGGGATCGGGGCCGCTCGCGCTGCGCGACCGCGCGCTGCTGGAGCTTATGTATGCGTGCGGTCTGCGGGCCTCGGAGGCTGTGGGTCTGGAGCTGCGCGACCTCGACCTCGATGAGGGCCTTCTGTGCGCGCGCGGCAAGGGATCGAAGGAGCGCATCGTGCCGATCGGACGCCAGGCCGTGGCGGCCCTGCTCGCCTACCGCCGCTCCGGGCGTCCTGTGCTGCTCGGGGAGGGCGTGCAGCAGCGCCTGTTCGTCAACCGCCGTGGCGGCGCGCTGACCCGCCAGGGGCTCTACAAGATCGTCCAGGGCCATGCGCGCCGGGCGGGGCTGCAGGAGCGGATGAGCCCGCACACGCTGCGCCACTCCTTCGCCACCCACCTGCTCGCCGGCGGCTGCGACCTGCGCTCGCTGCAGGAGATGCTGGGCCACGCCGACCTGGCCACCACCCAGGTCTACACCCACCTCTCGGCCGACCGCCTGAAGGACGCCTACTTCAGCGCTCATCCGCGTGCCTCGAGCTGAGGCGGCGATACGCCCGTGAGCGCCGGGGGCGCTCGCAGGGCGATCGTGCTCGTGATGGACGCCTGCGGCGTGGGCGCGCTGCCCGACGCTGGCGCCTACGGCGATGAGGGCACGAACACGCTCGCGCACCTGGCGGAGATGGTGGGGGGTCTGGAGCTGCCCACGCTCGCGGGCCTGGGCCTCGGCTCGATCGTCCCGATCGCGGGGGTGGCGCCAGCGGCGGACCCTGCGATCCATGGGCGCCTGCATCCCTTGGGGCCGGGCAAGGACTCGATCAGCGGGCATTGGGAGCTGATGGGCGTGGTGGCCGAGCAGCCCCTGCCCACCTACCCGCAGGGGTTCCCGCCGGAGGTGATCGCGGCGCTCGAGGCGGCGATGGGCCACGAGGTGATCTGCAACCGCCCCGACAACGGGCTGGCGGCGATCGAGGAGTTCGGAGCCGAGCACCTGCGCACGGGGGCGCTGATCCTCTACACCTCCCAGGACTCGGTGCTGCAGCTGGCCGCGCACGTCGAGCGGGTGTCGCCCGCCGAGCTGTACCGCGCGTGTGCGGCTGCCCGCGCGTGCATGAGCGGCGAGCACGCTGTGGGGCGTGTGATCGCGCGACCGTTTGGCGGCGAGCCGGGCGGGTTCGAGCGCACCGACGGGCGGCGCGACCTGGCGCTCGAGCCGCCCGGGCGCAGCTACCTGCAGGAGCTCCAGGATGGGGGCGTGCAGGTCCACGGCGTGGGCAAGGTCGAGGACCTGTTCGCGGGGGTGGGGATCTCCCGTAGCCATCCCGGCACGAGCAACGCGCAGGCGCTCGCGAGCGTCGATCGGCTGCTGGCTGAGCTCGACTGCGGCCTGGTGTTCGCAAACCTGATCGAGACCGATCAGATCTATGGCCACCGCAAGGACGTGGCGGGCTTCGCCCGTGCGCTGCGCGAGATCGACGCTCGCCTAGGCGGGATGCTGGAGGTGCTGCGCGAGGACGATCTGCTGATCGTCACGGCCGACCACGGCGTCGACCCGGCCCATCCAGGGACGGATCACACGCGCGAGCACGCGCCGCTGCTGGCGGTGACGGGCGCGATGCTGGCCAGCCGCACGGCCGGCGGGCGCCTGGGCGGGTTTCGCCACGATGGGCCGCTGGCGGACGCGGGCGCGACGGTGCTCGGGTGGCTGACTGGGCGCGAGGCGGCCGGGCTTCCCGGCGCCGCGTTCATAAGCTGAGGCGATGCCAGAGCTCCCCGAGGTCGAGACGATCAGGCGCCAGCTGGCACCGCTGGTGGAGGGCAGGCGGCTGCTCGAGCTGGAGATCCTCGACCCGCGCTGGTCGCGCCCGCTCGCCCCCGAGGAACTATCGGCGGCGCTCGAGGGCAGGCGCGTGGAGAGCCTGGGGCGGCGCGGCAAGTATCTGCTGTGGCGCTTCGAGGAGGAGGTGTTCCTGGCCCAGCACCTGCGCATGACTGGCGCGGTGCTCTCCGACCCCGACCCCGAGCCGCCGCACACGCGCGTGCGCGTACGCCTGGGTCCGCTGCGGGGGCAGGGCAAGGGCCGGCGCCTGGCGATCGTGGACCCGCGCCGCTTTGGCACGGGCGAGCTGCTGCTGGGCGAGCACTCGCGCGACGCGTTCTTCGCCGCGCGCCTCGGCCTGGAGCCGTTCGACGAGCTGTTCACGGCCCAGCATATGCGGGAGCTGGCGCGCGGCAAGACGGCGCCGATCAAGGCGCTGCTGCTCGACCAGCGCCGGATCGCGGGCGTGGGCAACATCTACGCCGACGAGGCGCTGTTCAGGGCGGGCATCCACCCGCTGCGTGCCGCGGGGGCGCTCACCCTCGCGCAGCACGCGCGACTGCGCGAGACGGTGATCGAGGCGCTGAGCGCGGGCATCGACGCGCGCGGGGCCACGATCGACGACTTCCGCCACGTGGACGGCGTGCGCGGCTCCTTCCAGGATCAGTTCCTGGTGCACCGCCGCGAGGGCGAGCCGTGCCCGAGGTGCGGGACCACGATCGTGAAGATGGTGGTGGCGGGACGCGGGACCTACGTGTGCGAGAGCTGCCAGATCCGGCCGCGGCGCGTCAAGCCGCGAGCAGCTCCTGCAGGCGCCCGCTCGCGTCGGCTGCCTGCAGCTCGTTGAAGCCGCCGATCAGCTCGCCGTCGACGATCACCTGGGGGAAGGTCATCATCCCCGTCCGCTGGGCGAGCTCAATACGCCCGTCGGGGTCCTTGGCGAGGTTGATCTCCTCGTAGGCCACGCCGCGGGCCTGCAACAGCGCCTTGGCGCGCGTGCAGTAGGGACAGGGATCTGTGGAATATACGGTTACCTGACTCATTACTTCATAAAGTATAGCAATCGATTTGCGGCCTCCGACGCTAGTCCTAGACTCGGAGACGATGGCTGGCCCGGTGAAGACAGAGGCGGTGGTGCTGCGCTCGATGCGCTACGGCGAGGCCGACAGGATCCTGCACCTGTACACACCGGCGCGCGGCAGGGTGAGCGCGATCGCCAAGGGCGTGCGCCGTGCGCGCAGCCGCTTCGGGGGGCGCCTGGAGCCGTTCTTTCGCCTGCACATCGAGCTGCACGAAGGACGCAGCGAGCTTTTGACGGTGACGGGTGCGCAGACGATCGACGGGTATGCCCGCCTGCGCGGCGACGCCCGTGCGCTCGATGGGGCCGCACGAGCGTGCGATGCGGTGGGACGCCTGTTCGAGACCTCAGAGCCACACCCGGGGGTGTTCAACCTGCTCTGCCGCCAGCTCTCGCTCCTGGACGAGCGGGCCGCGAGCGCGGAGCGGGCTCAGAGCGGCTGGCCGGCGGGGCTGGCGTTCCGCCTGAAGCTGTTGCTGGCTGCGGGCCTGGCGCCCCAGCTGGGGGCGTGCGCCAGCTGTGGCGAGCGAGAGCACCTGGTTGGCTTCTCGGGGGCGGCCGGAGGGGTGGTGTGCTCGGCCTGTGAGGCGGGCTCGTTTGCCCTTGGCGAGGAGGCCTACGACTTCATGACAGCCGCGCTTGCACGCTCCCTCAACGAGTCGCCCGTGGCGGATGATGCGGCCCTGGGCCAGGTGGAGCGCGCGATCGCGACCACGCTCGAGCACCATGCGCACCTGCGGCTGATGCCGGCAGCGGCACGAGCGGGCTGAGAAGTCCGTCTCCTGAAGACCATGCCGCATGCGGCATGGTCCCGGCCGCACATGTGCCGACCAGGACCACATGACCTCATCCCGGTATCGTGGTGCCCGTGGATGAGGGACTGCCGATCGCCTACCAGCTTCTCGACGCGGGTGTGCCCGTGCTCGCGAGCGACGGTCAGCAGGTGGGCACGGTGGGAGCTGTGCTGGACGCTCCCGAGAAGGACGTGTTCCACGGTCTGCTGATCGACACGCCCGACCTGGGCATCCGCTTCCTGGAGGCGGCGGCGATCGCCTCGATCCACGAACACGGCGTCGACCTGCGCATCGACGCGGATGCCGCGCGCCGCCTGCCCGCGCCCGAGCACCAGGCTCCGGTGTTTGACGAGGACCCCGAGAAGCAGCAGAAATGGCGCCACTGGGTGCACAAGATCACGGGGCGTAACGACTGGAACCACGAGACCTGAGCATTCGCCGGGGGATCCTGTCGGCCGGCTGAGGGGTGAGGCCGGGGCCGCTGCCACAATTGAGTGGTGAGCATCGCCCAACAGCATGAGACGGTGGCAGAGGGCTTCGCGGAGCGCTTCGCCGAGGAAGAGGAGCGCCTGCTCTCACCGCTGGCCGCGCGCTCCTACCCGGCGCTGCGCGAGCACGAGGAGGGGGACTGCTCGCTGCGCACGCCGTTTCAGCGCGACCGCGACAGGATCGTCCACAGCAAGGCCTTTCGCCGCCTCACGCACAAGACCCAGGTGTTCGTTGCGCCGCGTGGCGACCACTACCGCACCCGCCTCACGCACACACTCGAGGTGACAACGATCTCGCGCACGGTGGCGCGGGCGCTGAGGCTGAACGAGGATCTGGTGGAGGCGATCGGCCTCGGGCACGACCTGGGACATCCGCCGTTCGGGCACATCGGCGAGGAGGTGCTCGACCGCTGCCTGAAAGGCCGCTTCGGCCGGGACTTCCGCCACTACGAGCACTCGCTGCGGATCGTGGAGCGCCTGGAGCGCGACGGCGCGGGACTGAACCTCACAGAGCAGGTCCGCGACGGGATCGCACGCCATTCGAGCCGCGCGCTGCTGCCACGGACGCTGGAGGGCCAGATCGTGCGGGTGATCGACCGCGTGGCCTACATCAACCACGACATCGACGACGCGGTGCGGGCAGGCCTGTTGAGCGAGGGCGAGCTCCCGGAGCAGCCGATAGCGGTGCTCGGCGTGAGCGGCTCGGCGCGGATCGACGCGCTGGTGCACGACATGGTGGAGCACTCGGAGCGGGCCGGGGAGATAGTGCAGGGTCCCGAGGCGGGTCCGGCGATGGCGGCTCTCCGCGACTTCATGTTCGAGCGGGTGTACCTCGGTCCGGCGGTGCGTGCCGAGCATGTGAAGATCGCGGCTGTGATCGAGCGGCTGTTCGACCACTACGTGGCGAACCCCGAGCTGCTGCCCGCCGGCCCGGGAGGGGAGAGCAGCAGCAATGAGGCGGAGCTGGCGGAGCGTGTCACCGACTACCTGGCGGGGATGACCGACCGCTACTGCATCAGGGCCTACACGGAGCTCCAGGTGCCCCAGGCGTTCGCCCGCTAGCGTTGCCGACGTGGCGCTCTACACAAGCGATTCGAAGGACCGCGTGCGCGACGCGGTCGACTTCCTCGAGCTGGTCTCGGCGCGCACGGAGCTGCGCCGCGCGGGGCCGGCCCGCTATGAGGGCCTGTGCCCGTTTCACGACGAGCGCACGCCCTCGTTCGGCATCGACCCGGCGCAGAAGGTCTACTACTGCTTCGGCTGCCAGGCCTCGGGCGACGTGTTCACGTTCGTGCAGGAGACCGAGGGGGTCGACTTCAAAGGCGCGCTCGAGCTGCTGGCGGAACGCTACGGCGTGGAGCTGCAGCGCGAGGAGGAGGACCCGCGAGCGGCCGAGCAGCGAAAGCGCCGCGAGCGTCTGCTCGAGCTGCTGAGCAGGACGGCCTCCTACTACGAGCGCTACCTGTGGGAGTCGAGCGAGGCGGCGCCCGCACGCGAGTACCTGCAGGGACGCGGCCTCGAGGAGCCGATCCTGAGGGAGTTCCGGGTGGGCTACGCACCGAGTGCGTGGGACCGGGTGCTGCTGGCCTCGCGCCGCGGCGGCTTCTCGGAGCAGGAGCTGTATGCGACGGGTCTCGCGCAGCGCTCGCGGGAGAACGGGCGCCCTTATGACCGCTTCCGCTCGCGGATCATGTTCCCCCTGGCAGACGTGCGCGGCCGGGTGCTGGGCTTTGGCGCGCGGGCAATGCGCGACGAGCAGAAACCGAAGTACCTGAACACGTCTGACAACGACGTGTACCACAAGGGCCTGCACCTGTATGGCGCAGACCTAGCCCGCGCTCACGCAACGCGTGCGGGCGAGGTGATCGTGTGCGAGGGCTACACGGACGTGATCGCGCTGCACCAGGCGGGGATGCGAGGCGCGGTGGGTCTGATGGGCACGGCGCTGACCACGGATCAGGTGGGGGAGCTCGCGCGTATGGCGCAGACGGTGCTGCTGGCGCTGGACGCAGACAGCGCGGGCCAGGAGGCGATGTTGAAGGCGTCGAGTCTTGCGGCCAAGCGCAAGCTGGAGCTGCGGGTGGTGCCGCTGGCGGCGGGAGCGGACCCGGCGGAGATGATCCAGAGCGAAGGCCCTGAGGCGATAAGGGAGGCGGTCAAGCGCTCGGTGGCGTTCGTTCGCTTCCGCGTGGAGCGGGTGCTGGCCAGCGGCGATGACTCGAGCCCCGAGGGACGCGACCGCATGATCGAGGAGCTGCGCCCGGTGTTCGCCACGCTCCCGCCGAGCGCGATGCGGATGGAGCTGATGCGGATCGTCTCGGGACGGCTGGCGCTGCCCGAGCGTTTGGCTGAGACGCTGCTGGCGGGCGGCGGCGCAGTTGCTGGGTCTGGAGGGCAGCAGTCAGCTTCGGCGCGCGGCGGGGGAGGACAGGGAGGACAGGGCCGCTCGGAGGGCGGTCGTCCAGTGTCCGCTCGCGTGCAGCGACCGGACGAGATGACCCGCCGCGAAGACACCGAGCGGGCGTTCCTTGCGTTGTGCATAGCCTCGCCCCAGGAGGGAGCGCAGGCGCTTGCGGGCCTCGAGCTGGAGGAGCACTTCTCCAGCAGCCTGTTGCGTCGTGCCGCCAAGCGGCTGCGCGACGGCGATCTACGCGCGCCGATGGGCGATGTTCCAGGATCGGAGGAACGCCTGGACGAGGACCCGCAGCTGAAGGGTCTGCTGGCGGAGCTGGTGGTGGAAGCGGGACGCGACCAGGCAGATGCGGGGATGCTCGACGTGCAGCGCCTGCAGCTGGAGCTCGCGCGCGTAGATCGCCAGATCCAGCGGGCACGGGGTCAGGAGGGCGGGGACATCAGCGCTTTGGCCCAGCACAAGGCCGCGGTCAAACGCGAGTTCGACAGGGCCTATGGGCGGGTTTTGGAGGAGACCGGGGAGCGGGCCTAGGGCTGGCCGGCACGACTCCAGAGCGTGTGGCCATGCTCGCCTGCGGCCGGCTTCCAACCCGGACAGGGCGAGCCGCGAAAGACACAGTTTGGGCACGAAGTCGGCACGCGGGCGCCCGTGTTTACTGCGGATTCCATCCCAAGCGCCCGTGACAATGGGTGCATGGATCGCGGGGTGCTCGAGGAGCTTCTAGGTCGAGGACTGTCGTTGGCCGTGATCGGCCGGCGACTCGGCCGCCATGAATCCACAGTGGCTTATTGGGTGCAGAAACACGGGCTTCGGGCGGCCAATCAAGACAAGCACCTGACAAGAGGCGGCATTGCCCAGGACGAGCTCGCGAGACTGGTCGAGTCGGGAATGTCGTCAGGCCAGATCGCAGCGACGGTCGGCCTCAGCAAGACGACCGTCCGACACTGGCTGCGGGAGTATGGGCTCCGAACCGAGGCAACGTTGCGCCGTGACGCGTCGCGGTCGGGCGAGAAGCAACTGGAGCTTCGATGCTCGCAACACGGCTTGACGACATTCACGCTGCGAGGTGACGGGGGCTATAGGTGCGTTAGATGTCGATCCGAGGCCGTCGTACGGCGCAGGCGCAAGGTCAAGAGAGTTCTCGTCGAGGAGGCCGGCGGAGCCTGCAGGATCTGTGGATACAGTCGCTGTATCGCGGCTCTCGAGTTCCATCATCTCGACCCAGCGGAGAAGTCGTTCGCCTTGAGTCATCGTGGAGTTGCTCGGTCGCTGGCCAAGGCGCGAGCTGAGGCCAGCAAGTGCGTGCTGCTCTGCGCAAATTGTCACGTGGAGGTCGAGGCGGGGATGACTGAGCTGAGCCGGTACCTCGCCTCTTGAATACAATGACGAGCGCTGGCCAGGACCTTGGTCCGGGGTAGCACGATCCGGGGTAGCTCAATTTGGCAGATGCGCTCGACTGTTAATCGAGAGGTTGTGGGTTCGAGTCCCACCCCCGGAGTGGTTCTTGCAGACACAGGTGGCTCGAGTGGGTCGTGGAGCATCTTGGCGACGGCCTCGGTCAGAGGGCGCTCATCGAGAGGCCGCCGTGGGCGCTGCTGCTTACTTGGCTTTGCCCTGTGGATGGATGGTCTCGCCGCGAGCGAGCATGGCGACGAAACGCTCGATGCGTCGCGCGCGGGTGTCGCTGCGCTTGGCCTCGTGAATCCTGTAGAGGACGGCGTATCGGTTTTGGCTGCTGAGACGGTCGAACATCGCCCTGGCGCGGGGCTTGACCTCGAGCGCCGCGGTGAGGTCCGCCGGCACCTCGATCGTTGCCTGGCCTGCGTAGGCGGCATCCCAGCGTCCATCGTCCTTCGCCAGCGCGACCGCCGCGAGCCCCGCAGGGTGCATCAAGCCCTCGGCCTGTAGCCGCCCGACGAGACCGACGTTGCGCTGTGACCACTGGCTGCGCGCCCGCCTGGGGGTGAACCGCTGGCGGAAAGTACGTTCGTCGCGGCGCCGGAGCTGCCCGTCGATCCAGCCGTGACAAAGAGCCTCTTCGAGCGCCTCGTCGTAGCTGAGGCTGGTCGGCTCGATCACGTCCTTCTTGGCAAGCACCAGCCACACACCACCTTGATCCTGATGGTGTGCGCCGAGCCAAGATCGCCAGCGGGCTCTGTCGGCGACGAGCAGCTCAGGAAGCTCATCAGGCATCTCTCCACATTCTGCCAACCCCGGCGCCAGGCATCAGTGCGCTCCTCGGACAGCCCGGCTTGGCTACCGTCCGCTGAGCCCGCCCCGGCTCAGCCGTGCTTGCGCTTGGACGCCTTGGAGGGCTTGAGGGTGACGGTGAAGAGCTTGGTCATCGTGGGCCGGCCAGCGGGGCGGATCTCCACCGTCCACTTCAGCTTCAGCGGGCGATGCTCGGCGAGGTCCCGTTTGGCGAGCGCGCGTCCGGCCTTGGTGAAGGGGACCTCGAAGGAGACCTTGCCGGGCTTCACTTCCAGTGTCCTTGCGAAGACGGTGACTTCTCTCGGCTTGCGACGCTTGCCTGCGCTGGCGATCGCCGCGCCCCCGGAGGAGGCGCCCGTTGTCGTGCCGTGAGCGCTGATCCAGGCCGAGAGGGGCACCACCGACGCGTTCTCCTGGAAGCCGCCTTCGTTGAAGCAGCGCCCGAGCGAGGCGGGGTGTTCGAAGCCGTAGAGGACATAGGCGATGAACGCCTTGAGTTCCTGCTGGATCTGAGCCTGGCGCGCCGCTTCTTCGGCTTCGATCTGGGCTTTGGTTTTAGTCTGCTGCGCGCCTTCCTTGGAGACGGCTTCGCTGCTGGAGCTCGAGCCAGAAGCGGCCGCGGTCACGAGATATACATTCGTTCTGGTGAAGCTCTGACCGCCGCTGTCCTTCCCGGTGACGGTGAAGGAGTGGACGCCCTGGAGGCTCGTTTCGATCGCTGCGCCTGAGGCCACGGGCCCGTTGCATTCGGTGATTTGCTCGCCCGGCGGCGGGACGCATCGATAGGAGGCGGTGACGGTCTGGCCCTGCGTGTACGTGGCGCCGTTGGCCGGCGATTCGATTTCGACTCCTAGAGTGTTGCCGAACAGGACGACGGCGCCGTTTGCCTCGGTGACGACCGTTTCGCCCTCGAGCGCGATCGTTCGGTCATCGAGGTTTAGGCCTTCTTCGAAGTTGGCGGTGAGCTGTTCGCTGGGGGCGTTCGTGCTCGCCCAGCCGCTGAGGGGGCGTTCGAAGACGAGCTCGTGGCCGTTCTGCCTCGCGCTCGGGTTGAACGCGGGCTGTCCGGCAACCGCCCTGGCACCGCTTGCCGAGAGCGCGACGCCGTAGCCGAACATTGCTTCTTCGAAGGGTTTGGGGCTCGTGAGCGTCGATGTCGCGGGCGCCAGCGACGGGCTCCATCCGCCTACGGGGCGGGTGAAGACATAGGCGGCTCCTGCCTTCTTGTAGCCGTACACCATCTCGTCGGGAGCGCCGGCGAGGAGGATCGAGCCGTCTTCGGAGAGGCTGACCCCTTCGCCGAGGCCGTTGCCCGCTTCGCTACTGGGCGCTTCAAGCGTGACGGTCGGCGCGTATTCGTGACCTTCGGTCCATTCCCCGACGTTGGCGGTGAACACATCGAGCTGGCCAGGGAGCTGTTTCGTGCACTGAAGCGCTCCCGCTTCGCTGTTGTACACGCCGGGCGCGCCACCGACAACGGTGATTTTGGATTCGTGTTCGGCGAGCGCGATGGAGTCGCCGAGCTGGGGGCATTCTTCTCCGCCTTTGACCTCGTGGAGGTTCGGACCGTGCAGCTTGGCCGCGAATTGGCTCGTGCTTTCCCAGCCGCCCGCCGGTTCCTCGAATACGAACAGGGCCCCGATGTTCTGGCTCAGTCCGGAGGCGCCGACGGCGATGGTCTTGCCGGAGATGGCGACGCTGACCCCGAAGAGGTTGTTGCCGGAGGGCCCGCTCAGTTCCGCCACCTGTGTCGCTTCGCTCCACGTCGTCGGGCTGGGGGCTTTGAAGACGAATGCGGCTCCCTGGTCGTGGCGGCCGAAGGCCCCAACCACGAGCTCGTCGCCTGACAGGGCCACCGAGTCGCCAAAGTACTCTTCCTTTGCGTGGCTGCTCGCCTGGAGGGTGGCAACGGGGCCCTTGGCTTCGGCCCATCCTCCTGAGGGTTCTTCGAACACGTAGACGGTGCCGGTTACGTCTTCGGTGTAGTCGTCGCCAACGGCGATCGTCTTGCCGGAGATTGCAATCGCGCCGCCGAACCCGCCGTCGGGTGTTTCAACTGGCTGTCTGAGCACTGCCTCCTGCAGCAGCGGGTCGACGTGCAGGGGATATCTGGCGCCACGAGCGTCGATCTGGATAGCGATGTGACCGTGACTCAGCGCGAGCGCAGCAGGCAGTCTGTGGCCGTGCGCATCGGTGACGACGAGCTGGCCGTAGCGCAGGTGCTCACGGCCGCTCGAGAGGTCGATCGAGCCGGCGCTCTGGCGCACCGAGAAGTTGCCCGAGGCTCGCAGCAGGAACGTCAGCGACCCCGAGCTTCCCGGGGGTGCAGAGGCGAGGTCGAAACCCTGCTCGAGGCCCGCCGGACCGTTTGCGAACCACTCTCGCACTGGGCCATAGGCGTAGCTGACGGTGTTGCGCGAAACCTGTGGCTGTGCGGGCGCAAGGTTGCGCAATGAGCCGGTTGAGCCGTAGGCGGCAAGCGAGAGCCCGAGCTGCGCGCGGCCCGTGTCGATGCTCGCTCCCTGCGAGGTGAAGCTCAGCCCAAACTGCTGTGCCGGGTTTCGGGCATGCAGTCCGCGTATGGCATAGCCGGGTGTGCTCGCGCCCAGCAGCCGGGATATCGGTCCCCTGGCTGCGATCGGTAGGTCATCGAGACTGCGTGTGGCCCTCGACAGCGGGTGCGGCGTGGCCGTAGCGTCCCGGAGCGCGTGGGCGAGCCCAAGAGCTGAGAGCACGGCGAGGGTGAGCGCGATGAGCGCTGCTCGCGTCCGTGACGAGGGCGCAACTGGGAGTGATCCGGCTCCGCTATGTGCGGCCAGGGGGCGTCGCCAAGCATAGTCCCGTGCTGCTCGCTGCTGCATCTGTCTCTCCGCTCATGCGATGTTTCCGATCAGCGGCGGAAGCTAGCAAAGCGAGCGCAGCGCGATTGATAGCTGTGTACGCAGCTACTACGTACATACCTTTCGGGTATGCGGCGATGGGGACGTGCCCACGCTGGGCTGCGACGCGCTCGAGCTATTTTGGCGACTGGTGTCAGCCCTGGTCCTCGCTTGAGGTTGTGCCCTCGCCGGATCGCTGCAGTGATGTGAAGTCTCCGACGGGGCCGAGGTGCTGCAGCTTGTCGGGGTTGACGATGGAGCTGATGCTGGTGATCTCGCCGGCGGCGATGTCGAGGGCGATCACGCTGATGAGACGCTGTTGTGCGTCTCGGAAGAGGACACCCGCTCCGCCGTTGACCTCGACGGGGTGCCACGTGGAGCCTGGGAGGCGGGAGGCGAGGCGAAGCCAGCTGACGATCGTGCGCGCGACACGGGTCCGGCCGTGCAGCGAGCGGGCGAGCGCTGGAACTTTGCCGCCACCATCGCCCGTCAGCTGCACGTCGGCGGCGAGCATCGTCTCGAGCCCGGCGAGATCGCCCTGCTCGGCGGCCGCGAGGAAGCGTCGTGCCATCTCGTCACGCTGCTCTCGCGTTGTCTGGAAGCGCGGTCGGTTCTGCTCGAGGTGGCGCCTGGCGCGGGTGGCCAGCTGGCGCACGTTGTCCTCGCTCTTGCCCACGATCGTTGCGATCTCCGGGTAGGGGTAGTCGAAGACGTCGTGGAGCAGCAGCACGGCTCGCTGCTCGGGTGAGAGGCGCTCGAGCAGCGCGAGCATGGCGACTGACAGCGAGTCTGCTGTCTCGGCCTGGCGGGCGGGATCATCCTCGCCGTCGGTGATGATGGGCTCGGGCAGCCACTCGCCGAAGTAGCGCTCGCGCCGGACACGGGCGGAGTGCAGCTCGTTGATGGCAAGCCGTGTGGTCACGGTGGCGGTGAAGGCGCGGGGCGATTCCAGGTGCTCGCCGGACTCGAGTGTCTGATGCACCCGTAGCAGCGCCTCCTGGACGATGTCCTCGGACTCGGAGACGCTGCCCAGCATCCTGTAGGCGATTGCGAAGGCGACGGGCCGCAGCTCGTCGAGTAGTTGCTCGCGATCGCTCATGTCGCTCCGATCGACGCTCAGGCCGCCTGGGCACTTGCCTCGACGATTTGCGCCACCCACGGTCCGGTCATCTGCCTGGTTGTTGCGTTCAAGCGGTTGAATGCGTTGATTGCGGCGATGGCGACGACGAGCGCCGCGAGCTGCTCCTCTGTGAAGTGGCGTGCGGCCTCGTCCCAGACGTCATCGGGTACGGGGTCAGAGCGGTCTGAGAGTCGGGTTGCGGCCTCGGTGAGGGCCAATGCGGCGCGCTCGGCCTCGCTGAAGTAGGGCGTCTCGCGCCACGTGGCGAGCGTGTGTATGCGCTCGCTGCTCTCGCCTGCATGCTCGAGCTCGCGCGAGTGTATGTCCACGCACACGCTGCAGCCGTTGATCTGGCTGGCGCGCAGTTGCGCCAGGTAGAGCGTGCTCTCGGGGATCCCGGCGGTTGTGGCCGCGGCTCCGAGCTGCTGTAGCGCATCGAGGACTCCTGGGACGCTCAATGCCGGGTTCTTGATTCTCGCCTGCATGGTGTCTCCTTCGATTGTGGTGTGCCGTCGCTACTAAGACAGAGCACGAGGCGAGACTGTGACACCCGCCAGCTGCTCAACGAGTTCGGCGGCATGCGCACCGGGATCGTTGGCCTCGATCCAGTCCTTGAAGCCCTGCGCCCGAGCGCGGATGGCGTGCTCGCCAAGGGCTTGCTCGACGGCGAGTCGAAGTGGTCGCGCGGAGACGAACCGCCGTGGTACGCGAACGCCGGCGCCGGCCCAGCTGAGTCGGGCGGCGTTCTCGTTCATGTCGCCTACGGCGGGGCAGGCGACGACGGCGCAGCCGCTGGCGAGGGCCCGGGCGAGGGTGCCGTGGCCGGCGTGGCAGATGACGAGGTCGCAGTGGGGCATGGTGCGGGAGTAGGAGACCCAGGGAACGAGGCGGGCGTTGTCGGGCACGGGGAGGGGCCGGGAGGGGAGGCGCCGGTTCCAGGTGGCGAGCACGCGAACATTGGAGTCGGCCAGGGCATGGAGGGCCTGGTGGAGCATGCGGTGGCGCGGGTCCTGGGCGGTGGAGGGAGCGACGAGCACGAGTGGCGCGTTGCCGGGGGGCAGCTCGACGTCGTCTGCGGGTGGCTCCCACATGAGCGGGCCCACGACATGGACGTTCTCGGGCCACGTGCGGGGGTACTCGAGCTGGGGGAAGGTGGCGACGAGGGCGAGCCGGCGACTGATGCCGCCGTGGACGTGGTCGAGCGGGGGCAGGCCGAGACGCTCGCGGGTCTGGTTGAGCTCGGTGCGTCCCAGCTCGAGCCCACGGTTGACCTGTGACTGGGCCTTTCGCCAGAAAGCCCGTCCGGCGGCTCCGCGGGGCATGCGGGCGCCGAGGGAGTAGATGGGGAAGTGGGGCTCCCCGTGGGGGTAGACGTGGGGGATGAGGGTTGCGCAGGGGACCCCGCAGAGCTCAGCGGCGAGGGCGGGGGCGAGGGTGAGGATGTCGGCGACGGCGACGTCGGGCTGGAGCTCCTGGACGAGGGGCAGGGTGTCGCGGGTGGCGTGGACGACGGCCTCGTAGAAGTCGAGTGGCTCGGGCCCCGAAGGGAACACCTGATACTCGGGGGCGGGGGCGAAGGTCATGCCCTCGCCCTCGACGGCCTCCTGCCACTTGGTCCAGGTCTGCAACGTCACGGAGTGCCCGCGGGCCACGAGGGCGCGCCCGAGGGCGATCATGGGGAATGCGTGGCCGGGGTCGCCGAAGGCGCCCAGCAGGACCTCCATAGGGGGCCTAGCTGGCGGCGAGCTCGGCGAGGAGCCGCAGCTGCTCGAGGCGCTCGGGGGCGGTGAAGGCGGTGGGGGTGACGCCGAGGGTGCCGACGCCGGCGTCGCGGTAGACGGCGAGGCGCTCGCGGATGACGTCCTTGGGTCCGCACAGGGAGACGGTGTCGATGAGCTCCTCGGGGATGGCGGCCATGGCCTCGTCGCGCTTGCCTTCGAGGTAGAGGTCCTGGATGGTCTTGGCCTCGGCCTCGTATCCATACCGGCTGACGAGCTGGTTGTAGAAGTTCTGCTTGCGGGAGCCCATGCCGCCGACGTAGAGGGCGATGAAGGGGCGCATGGTGTCGCGCCCGGCCTGGAGGTCGTCTGTGATGCAGAGGCTGACGGTGGGGGCGATGTCGAAGTCGTCGAGGGATTTGCCGGAGCGATCGGCGCCTTCCTGGAGCAGGGGACGCAGCTCGGAGACGTGCTCGGGGGAGAACAGGGTGGGGATCCAGCCGTCGGCGATCTCGCCGGCGAGGGCGGTGTTCTTGGGGCCGATGGCGGCGAGGTAGATGGGGATGCGCTCCTGGACTGGGGAGATGGTGAGCTTCAATGCCTTGCCGGGGCCGTCGGGGAGGGGCAGCTCGAGGGTCTCGCCCTTGAATTCGACCCGCTCACGGGCGAGGGCCATACGCAGGACGGCGACGTACTCGCGGGTGCGCTGGAGCTGCTTGGCGAAGCGCTGCCCGTGCCAGCCCTCGGCGACCTGGGGGCCGGAGGAGCCGATGCCGCAGATCATGCGACCGTTTGAGAGCTGGTCGATGGTGGCGGCGGTCATGGCTGTCATGGCGGGGGAGCGGCCGGGCATTTGGAAGATGCCTGAGCCGAGGCGGATGTTGGTGGTCTGCCCGGCGAGCCAGCCGAGGACGGTGGCGGTGTCGGAGCCATAGGCCTCGGCGGCCCAGACGGAGTCGTAGCCGAGGCGCTCGGCCTCTTGCACGATGGTGAGCTGGTCCTGGGAGCTGAGGCCGAGACCCCAGTAGCCGATGTGGACGCCTAGCTTCATGTGCAAGTTTCCTTTCAGAGCAGGGAATGCGTTGCGGGCGGAGAAGGGCTGACCTAGGCTCCTCTGCGCACTGTCCGCAGGCGTGCAGAGCGTGCGGGCGGTGCACAGCCTATGCGAAACAGCCGCCGCCGAACGAGCTCAGTAGAAGGCCTGCGCCTGGCGATTGACTGCATGCCGGTTGCGACGCGAGAAGCGATGCTGCGGGGAGTGCGGGCGAACGAGCGGATCATCGTGGGCGCATATGTGGATGAGCTGGGGGGCGTGTGCCCGATGCTGGCGGCGCACCGCAGCGGTGGGCGCACGGACTTCCTGTCTTTTGCCAAGTCGTGGGATCGCTTCACGCGTGCTGGCGGTCGCGCACGCGAGGCAAGCGAGCGCGAGCTGCGAATCCTGATTGCCCACCTGGAGGCGAGCTTGCAGAGTGCGAGCGGTCTGGAGCTCGACGAGGCGATCCGCGAGCACAGACGGCTGGTGGCGAGCACGCGCAGCAGCCGGCGCCCGGGCAGGCGGCTACCCGATCAGGCTGACCCGGCGGGCGAGATCAGGGCATGGCGGGTTGTGAAGCGGCGGCTGTTCAGGGGAGACAATCCCGCTGGGGAGACCGGTCGACGGTCGGTGTCGCCGGTCCCAGCGCGGGGCTGATCGAGCCGACGGAGTTGCTCTAGAGAGCGTCGCCTGGGCGCACGAACATGATCTCGGGCACGACGCAGGCGGGGGAGACCTTGATGAGGAAGCGCACTGACTCGGCGATGTCCTCCGGGCGGATCATGTCCTCGGCGGGAACGTGCTCCTTGGCGAAGTCGGTCATGGGGGTGTCGACGAAGGCGGGGCAGAGGGCGGTGGACTTGATGCCCTGGGCGCCCAGCTCCTTGTTCATGGCTTCGGTCCAGCCGACGACGCCGTGCTTGGTGGCGGAGTAGATGGACAGCCACGCCTCGCCGCGCTTGCCGGAGATGGAGGAGGTGTTGACGACGAGGGCGTTTTTGTGCTCGGCGCCGGCCTCGAGCAGCAGGGGCATGCACTCGCGGTAGAAGATGACGATGGAGCGCAGGTTGATGGCGAGCTGCATGTCGAGATGCTTGGTCTTGATGTCGCCCACGGGGGCGCCGACGCCGACGCCTGCGTTGTTGACGAGCACGTCGAGGCGGCCGTAGCGCTGGGTGTGGGCGGCGACGACGTTCTTGATCTCCTCCTCGTTGGAGACGTTGGCGGCGACAGCCTGCACGTCGAAGCCCTCGTCGATGAGGCCCTTGGCGGCTGTGTCGAGCTTGTCGGGGCGGCGGGCGGCGACGGTGAGCCCGTAGCCTTCCTGGCCGAGCACTCGGGCGATGGCGAGCCCGATGCCGCTGGATGCTCCGGTGACGATGGCTGCGCGCGCTGCTGGCATGTGGCTTCCCCTCGCTCGTTCGGATGAGATCCCGCGCAGGCAAGCGCGGCGGGCGGGAGCATCCCATATCTCGCTGGTAGCGTCTGCGGGGCGCGTTCGGCTCTCGCCAGCCGGACGCGTGGAGGGCCCGTAGCTCAGTTGGTTAGAGCTGCCGACTCATAATCGGTAGGTCGCAGGTTCGAGTCCTGCCGGGCCCATGCCAAGTCGATATCAAACTCGCTGATAACTGGGAGCGCGCGCAGGCCCTGGAGCCCCTAGCGCCGATCGAGCCTCTGCCCTAGCATGGAGCGGTGATGCTTCGAATCACCAGCGTTGAGCCGCTAGATGGCTATCGCCTGCGAGTCGCGTTCAACGACGGCGTTGAGCGCGATGTTGACTGCGCCTTCTTGCTTCGCGGGGCACTTGGCGAGCCCTGCGGGATCCCGCGTACTTCCGGCAGGTCCGGGTGGATGAGGAGGCGCGAACGGTGGTGTGGCCCAACGGCCTTGATCCAGCGCCGGAGCTTCTGCATGGCGACTACGGTCCAGCGATCACGGACGGGTCGCACTCCACAATGCCGGCCGTCAGCGGAACTGCTTAGCGGTGCCAGGAATTTAGGCAACGACCCTTGTCCTCCGTCCTAAACCCAGCGGAATCCGTCGGAAACCGTGGGGTATCTCCGGGGGATCACCCCTGGTGAGCTGCGTGCAAGTCGCCTAGAGCTTTTCGTGGTACTTGGGGTTACGCACCGGAAAGCACTGTTCGGCATCGGTCCTCAGTGCGGATGATGAAATGCCCGGCCCATAAGCGAGGAATGCCGGTTCGTCGGTCCTCGGTGCGGCGCAGAGAATGGCACGCGAGCTGAGTGACGGGGTCATTTCTCGTGCCGCCGGATTCCAAAAGTGGCCTTCGACCAGCCATGCCACCTTTCCCGAGGCAGTGACGAGGACCTTCCGGACGCCGTATCCCGAAAGGTTTTCCGCCGCTTGCCAGCCGCCGCCTATATCACCTTGGTGTCCGGGGCGGAGGTGTTCGACGTTGACCATCTCAAAGCCTTCCCTGGGGTTGGGCCTCACTGCATAGGCGAAGTTTGCGCCTGTGAGAGCGGAGGCCACGAGCGATCCTTCGCCCGCGCCAGTCTCAGTGATTTGGCGTGTGGGGCGCCATTCACCGAAGACCATGTTGTAGCCGTGGCGATCAGTAGCCCGAAATACGCGCACCTTTGCATCCGCCCTGATCGTTGTGCACTTTCTCTTCGCGCAGATCGTTTTGGCGCCCCATTCGCTCGGCCTGGACCATTCGTTCGCGTGGGCTGACGGCACGCCACCAAGGACAACGGTGCTTACGCCGACAACCACCGCGGCGCGCGCGAACGAGCCCATGACGAGGACGGTAGGGCTACGAGCCATGCTTCCTAGAACATCGGCAAGCGTCATAAGTTGCCTTCTCGTGTGCTCCGGATCCTGTACTGCGATGTGCTCTACGACAACTCGACTGGTGTCTCTTCGCCGACGCTCACAGACCAAGCCTAGTCACGGTATTGGGCAGCGGGCCGGGAGCATCCGTCGGCCATGAGCGAGTGTGGCTCAAGATGTGGAACCGTGTGACCGAGTAGACCGCGTGACCGAGGCGCTGAACGATGCCGAGCGGCGAGCTCTTCGCCAGAAGGCCAGGACGGCGACGCTCGACGCCTTGAGAGCGCTCGGAGGCGAGGCACGGCGTGACGCGATCCGTGAGCGTGCGCTGGCAGACGGTGGATTCAGCACGCGCGAGCTGGCCGCGCCGCCGCCTGAGCGTGCGGGGGAGAAGTACGCGCGTCTGGTCGATCACGACCTGTCGTGGGCGCTGACCAACCTGAGGCGCGACGGTCTGGTTGAGAAACCGAAGTGGGGCACCTGGCGCTTGACAACCGCTGCGCTCCTGCGGGTCGAACACGCCGTGGATGAGCCCGTCGCCGCTGAGCGGCTTGTCGAGCTTCGTGCGATGCCATACCGGCTCTACCTGAGGACGCCTGAGTGGAGGCGGACTCGGGCCGGCGCGCTGGTGCGTGCCGATAACGCGTGCTCGCTTGACGTGACGCACACCGACGATCTGGAGGTGCATCACCGCACCTATGAGCGCCTCGGCGCCGAGCTCGTCACCGACCTGGTGGTTCTCTGTCACTCCTGCCACCAGTTGCATCACGCCGAGCACGGTCTTCCGCGCCGAGAGCGTTCCGCGGCATTGGCGACCCGCACCGCCGGGTCCAGGCACTCGGCTGCTTCAACCAACCAGGCCGGCAAGCCGCCCAAGCGATCACTGCTTCGGCGTCTGCTCTCGAACTGAAGCTACGGACATCGGAGCTGGCTCGTTTCCACCTGACGCCAAATGTAAGTACTTATACCTCCTCAATCCTGCTTAAACACCTGCAAATCTGAGCATTCCTACTCTTGACTCGCCCATCCTCGGCGCTACGATGCACCCATGCGTTTCCGAATCACACGGCACGCCAGCCAGCGACCGCCCATGGACGCAATGGATCTGCTGATTGAGCGGATTCCGTCGCGGAGCGAGGATGTGCGCTTTTCGAAGGTCGGCCGCGAGGTTCGGGCGTTGCTCGACCGCGAAGACGCTGTCTGGATGACCCAGGACGAACGCACTGCAATCGGCCGCCGAGCCGTGCTGGAGGCAGTCTCAGATGTGTGCGACCAGACGCCCGAGTTGAAGCTCGACTGGTACGCGGTGAGCGCCACCGCCTGAAGAAGTCACACTCGCGCCTAAGGCGTGTACCGAAATGCGTCGCCTACGGCGTTGCTGAACACATAAGTGCGCCCGTGCCTGTGGGCGTGGAAGACGCCCAGGCTCGTGAAGCCGGCCGATTCGGTGAACTGCCAGCCGGCTTCGCTCACGCGCTGGTGCATCCTGATACTCGGGTAGATCTCCACTGCCACGAGGTAGGCGTCGCTCACCTGTTCGCGACCGCAGTTGTAGTTGCTGAATAGCCTCCCTGGCGCACCGTGGGATCCGTGCGGGAGCGGGCACCTGACCCATGCTCGCCGCCAGTGCGCCTGCGTCGAGATCTTCACAGCGACGCCTTCAGGCTCGCTGTCGGCCTGGCCGCCCTCGAGGTGCCACGTGCTCCCCGTCTTGAACTCGGCGTAGCAGACCGAGTATTCGCCTTCGGAGCCCGTGTACGTCTCGGGGCATATGTGCCCCTCCGCGGCCGGGAAGGTGGCGCCTGGATAGTGCTGGAGAATCTGCCCGTTGAAGGCAGCGTCGGCAGCGCTTGCGCTGAAGTGCAACAGCGGCGGTTCGAGCTGTGCCACTGCGACGCCCACGCCGAGCGCCATCCAGCAAAGCAGCAGCAGGGATGCTCCGAAGACGATCTTCCTCATGTTGCAGCCCGCTCCCTTGCCGCGTTGACGTGAGTGTGATGGATCGAACCTACTCGAACACTCGGACCGCTTGCAAGGCTCGGTGCGATCCTCGCAAATTGCGCTCGGGCGCATCCGTGACGATTTGGTGAAGCAGTCCTGAACTACCCCATGTAGGTGGTAGAAGGCGCTCGTCCACGTCGATGATCGGAGATCACTTGCGCCGCTTCAGCACCGTCGCCCCCGCCATGGCCATGCTCGGCGCCGGCATCGCCACGCTCGCTCTCGCAACGAGTGCGGCGGCATCGGGCTCGACCACCTACTCGGCCGAGGCGCCGCGTGTGGACAGCGTCTCCGAAGGCCCGTGGAACACCTCGCAGGGCGACCCCTCCGCCGGCTCTGCCTACTCGGGCGCCGACCTGCTGCCCACGTTCAGCTTCGGCGGAAGCGAAACCACTCTCGGCGGTCTCAGCGAGCCGAACCTGGCGGTCTATCCCGGCGCCAGCGGCCCAACTCCCTATCCCAGCGGAGTGGCGGGTACGCCGGGGCCGCTGGACGGCTACTGCTCGAGCCTGGGCGCCAACCCTGAGAGCGGCTCGCCGGTGCGCCAGCCCGCCGGTGTCAGCCTGCCCATGTCGCCGTACTACTTCCCCGATGTGGTCCGTAACGCCGACGGCTCACTGACGGGCTACTTCGACTACCGCCCCAAGGACGCCGACGAGGCGATCACCGTCGCTCGCTCGACCGACAACGGCGTGAGCTGGAGCACGGAGGGCGAGGCGCTCGAGCAGAGCTCGGGCTACTGCCCGACCGCCGACGTCGCCGACAACGGTCAGGGCCACCCCTATGCGATGCCAGTTGCCGGCGCCGACAACCTCTACACCCTGCAGCGCCCGGCGGGCGACAACAGCGGGATCGGGCTGCTCGTCCACCACGTCGACCAGTCAGCCGGCGACCCATTGGCGGCGCTGCCCGGGAGTCAGCCCGTGGGCGTGGACCCAAACACGTTCGCCAACACCGAAGTCACCGTGCCCGTCAGCGGCGAAGGCGCCTCCATCCCCGTCTCCACGCTCGGCAGCCCGGGCTCCCCCGAGCAGATCGTCGCCGGCCCCTACGAGGACGCAAACGCTTCATCGCCGTCCCAGTCGATCATCACCTGCACCGGCACCGGCGCTGAATCGAGCTCGCTCACCGGCTGCACCGTAGCCGGGGGCGCGCCCCTGGCAGTGAAGGCGAACGACGATCTCCTCCAGGTGATCGCCACCGCCAACCCCGAAAAGCTCGGCTCGACCAAACCGGAACCGGGCGCGACCTACACCGTCCCCGCAGGACCCAATGTCCCAAGCGGCGAAGGCGGCCTCGAAAAACTCAAAATCCTCAACGGGAACGCTGCGGTCTCGCCGCTGACGACCTACCTGATGAACAACGACGCGCCCAACCGCCTCTACGTCGACGGCGAGATCCTCAACTGCGCGCAGGCAAACGCCAATCCCACGACCGCTCTGGAGTACTGCACCACCACCAGCTCGAGTCCCCTGACCGTCCACCAGGGGGACGCGATCACGGCCGACCCGATCGTGCCGCCCGGCACCGCCATGACCACCGGCCTGATCGCCCCCGACGGCATCGTCGGTACGGTGCCCAGCTACCCCGGCGCGCCCGCCGGCTCGACGGTCGTGCTCTACACCGAGAAGCTCCTGTCCTACTTCATCGAGGGGACCACCAACGGCTCGATCAGCTCGGCCAACAAATACACCGCTGGCAAACTCACGCTGCCCGCCTCGACCATCAACTTCAAACCGTCGCTCACGCCCAGCCAGCCGCTGCCTCAGAGCGGCTCCTTCACCATCTACCTCGGCACCGAAGTCGAAAAGGCGATCCAGGCCGTCACCTGCACAGGCGTGGCTCCTGCCACCCAGGCGGGCGTCCCCGCGGGCAGTGAGAACCTGACCGGCTGCAGCGGCGGCACGGGCTCGGTCGCCGAAGGCAACTGGATCGGCGGCCCCAACGCCGCCACCGTCCCCTTCTCCGTGCTCAGCCAGATCGGCGAGGGCAACAACGGCAAGAGCAAGGGTCCCGAGAAGCTGTTCGGCAACAACGAGGATCTGACCGTTCTGCGCGCCGCCTACACCACCGACGGCACCAACTTCACCGACCTCGGCCCCATCAGCGGCTCGACCTCTGGGACGGGCAACGACTCGGGCTCCTACAACGACATCTCAAACCCCCTGCAGACCACATCCCCGTCGAGCACGAGTCCCACCAACCTGGCGGCCGGAGCAACGGACACGACCGAGCTTCGCTTCGTCGGCTCCCGCGGCACGATCGTCACCAACCCCGACGGCAGCCTCGGCATGTTCCTGTCGGGCTCCTGGGCGAGCGACGGCGACAGCGACGCCTTCAATCAGATCTTCTACTCCAGCTCGACCAATGGCCGCGAATGGTCTGTACCGAAGGTGGTGCTCAGCACCGACTACACCTTCTCCGCCTCGGCCGCCCAGGACGAAGCGCTGGCGGGCGGGGTGGACGCCCCGCTGGGTCTCAGCGCCTACTACTCCGGACGCGCCTACGGCCCCGCCGTAGTTCCCAACCAGGACGGCTCGCTGACGATGGTCTTCGCCGGCTACCGCTTGCCGAAACCGATCACCAGCTCAGGCACCGTCCTTGGCACCAACACCTCAGCGCCTTACACGGTCGGGGGTAAGGACCCTGCGCTATACCGCAACATCCTTACAATGCGGCTGAGCTCATCCACCTCGCCCGGCGTACAGACGACGACCGCGCTCAGCGCCTCCGACGAAGGCACTGGGGTCATCGGCAAGCCGGTCACCTACACGGCCACCGTCGCCCCGGTAGCTCCCGGCACGGGCACGCCGACGGGCACCGTCTCGTTCTCCACGAGTGAAGGGCCGATCGCCGGCTGCTCTGCGCGGCCGCTCGGCGAGGGGGCTCCCGACACGGCCACGTGCACCACCCAGCACGAACACGTGGGCAGCGAAGAAGTCAGTGCCACCTACTCAGGCGACTCCAACTACGCAGGCTCATCGGGCTCTACGAGCGAGATCGTCGATCAGGCGCCCACGATCACCTCGGCAGACGAAGCGACCCTCACCCTCGGGGCCGAAGGCAGCTTCACCGTGAAGGCAAGCGGCACGCCAGCTCCCACGCTCTCCGAGCAGGGCACGCTGCCCGCCGGGGTCAAATTCGACCCGAGCACGGGCACGCTCTCGGGAACACCCACCGAGGAAGGCGTCTATCCCATCACCTTCACCGCAGTGAACGGCGTCGGGTCGAGCGCCGTGCAGAGCTTCACGCTGACCGTAGACGCGCCGCCGCTGATCACCTCCCCCGACGAGGCGACCTTCACCGAGCACGCGCAGTCGAGCTTCACCGTGACCGCCGCCGGCACGCCGGCGCCAACGATCACCAAGTGGGGCAACCTCCCCGCCGGCGTGCACTTCGCCGCGGGCGTGCTATCAGGCACGCCGACCGAATCGGGGACCTTCGAGATCACCTTCACGGCGTCGAACGGGATCGGCTCGGACAGCATCCAGATGTTCCAGCTGACCGTCCTCGGTCTGCGCGTCACGACCTCCTCGCTGCCCGCGGTCACACCCGGCGTCCCTTACAGCCAACAGCTGGCTGCCGCCGGCGGCGTCGCTCCCTACAAGTGGAAGGTCTCCGCCCACGGCCTGCCCAAAGGCCTGCACCTGAGTAGCTCAGGTGTCCTGTCGGGGAAGGTCTCGACCAAGGCATATCCCCACGGTGGCTCGTTCCCGCTGACCGTGACGGTGACCGACTCCTCCAAGCCCCGCGTGAGCGCCACGGCCGCGCTCACAATCGAAGTCGCGTAGAGGCGTAGAGGGGGGCCGCTCAGGATGCGACGGCGCTCGGCGCAGCGCTGCCCTGCACAGGCAGGGCCTGTCGCCCAAAGTCCGTCGAGGAGATCACGCCGAGGTCGATCTCGGGATAGACCGGGTAGCGGTCGAGCAGGTCCCGGGTCCGGGCGCGAGCCGTCTCGATCACGCTCGTGGGCACCTCGTAGCGGCCTCTCTTGGCTTTGCGCTCGTCCTCGCCGGCGGCGGGCGTGGCGGCCTCGGTCTGGCTGAGAACGGTGTGGATCACGTCGGCGATCTCGGCGATCTCCTCCGCGCCCATCCCCAGCGTGGTTATGGCCGATGTTCCCAGCCGCAGCCCGCTCGTGTACCACGGGCCGATCGGGTCGAAGGGCAGCACGTTGCGGTTGAGCGTGAGCCCACACTCGCGCAGCACGCCCTCGGCCTGCCAGCCGGTCAGCCCGTAGGTGGTGTCGACGTCGGCGAGCACGATGTGGTTGTCGGTGCCGCCTGTGGGCACGGCCATGCCACGGCTCTGCAGCTCCTCGGCGAGCGTGCGGGCGTTCTCCACGATTCGATGCGCGTACTCGCTGAACGCCGGCTGGAGGGCCTCGCGAAAGGACACGGCCTTGGCGGCGATCACCTGCGGCAGCGGGCCGCCGAGCACCGTCGGGCAGCCCTTGTCGACGGCGTCCGCGAACTGCTCTTTGCAGAGCACGAGCCCTCCGCGCGGACCGCGCAGCGTCTTGTGCGTGGTCGAGCTGACCACGTGCGCGTGGGGGACGGGGTCGAAGTCGCCCGTGAAGACCTTGCCTGCCACGAGGCCCGAGAAGTGGGCCATGTCGACCATCAGCACGGCGCCCACCTCGTCCGCGATCTCGCGCACCCGCGCGAAGTCGATCGCGCGCGTGTAGGAGCTGTAGCCGGCGAGCAGGATGTGCGGTTTGACCTCCTGCGCGCGGGCTCGCACGGCGTCGAGGTCGAGCAGCTTGGTCTCGCGATCGACCGTGTAGGTGTGCGCGTCGAACAGGCGGCTGGAGAGGTTGAAGCGGTAGCCGTGGCTCAGATGTCCGCCCGAGAAGAAGTCCATCGCCAGCAGCCGGCGCCCCTGAAGCTCCTCGCGCAGCTTCGACCAGTCCTCGCCCGAGACGGGCACGGGGCTCTTGACGCCGAGGCGCTCCAGCGCGGGGGATTCGACGGTCACGCCGAGTATGGCCAGGAAGGCGACGAGGTTGGCGTCGGCTCCGGAGTGTGGCTGCACGTAGGCGTGCTCTGCGCCGAACAGCTCCCGTGCGAGCGAGCAGGCCTCGTCCTCGACGTCGTCCACGTTCTCGCAGCCGGCGTAGAAGCGATGGTGGGGGTAGCCCTCGGCGTACTTGTCCGTGAAGAGGTTGCCCTGGGCGAGCTGGGTGGCGAGCGAGCTGTAGTTCTCGCTCGCGATCAGCTTCACGTTCGAGCGCTGGCTGACGAGCTCGCGCACGATCGACGCCGCTACGTCCGGCGAGTTGCGGCGAATCTCGTCGAGCGAGGCGTAGAAGGCGAGGGCCCCCGGGTGGATCTCCTCACGCGGTGTCGAATCGATGTAGCGGAGGACGATCGAGTCGTCGTTCAGGGAGCTTTGCGCCACGACTTGTTCAAATCTACCAGAGCGCTCGGGGAGCCCGCTGGGGTTGCGGCTTCGCAGGCGAGCAGTTCGAGTCCAGACGCGCTCCACGACTGCGCTCGAGCCGAGCTCGCCTTGCCGCCAAGCATCGTGGCATAGGAGATCGCTGCGCAGTGTGCCGCCGCCCAGGCCGATGCCGAGGAGCCGCCAGATTCGCCGCGCACCCGTGTGCGGCTTGCGTCCAGGAGCACGTAGCGCAGCCGGCCGGAGGCGATCAGGTGGCGTAGTTGAGCCACGGTGGGGGTTGGGTCGGCGCCGGTGAACCCGCCGATCGTGATCACCGGTGCGTTTGTGCTCAGCGCGATCGGATCGGCCGTGCGTGCGTCCGTGGCGGCAACCAGGAAGCGGGTGTCACCGCGGTGTGCGCGCAGGTAGGGGCCGATCAGCCCGAGGGCTTCGGCCGGCGTGTGGGCGCCGCTCGCCGCGTTGTGGATGCTGGGCGGGGGGCTGGAGCGCACGAGTGGCCCCGCGATCGGGTCATATCCCGTGTGGGCCCGCGCCACGGTGGCGATCGAGTAGGCCGTGGGCCCGGTGAGCAGCCCCACGGCGGCGGCCGTGGCGACAGTGAGTCTGAGCACGAGCCGCCCGCGCAGCCTGCCGGCGGCCTGTGTCGTTAGCAGCCCCGCCGCGGCGCAGCCGCTGGCCAGAGCCAGCCAGCGCAGCCAGGGCACGAACCCGCTCGCGTGGCTCAGCAGGATGAAGGCGAGGGCGGCAAGCCCGACGAGGACGCCGGCGAGGGCCAGTGCAGCGGAGGTGGATCTGCGCGCCTCAGCCCACAGGGTCACGATTGCAGCGGCAGCGAGGACCGCCACCGGTGGCGCCAGCAGCGATGTGTAGTAGGCATGAAAGACGCCTGTGGAGAAGCTGAGCACTAGATACACCACCAACCCCCAGCCGCCCCACAGCAGATACGCGCCGAAGGTCGGCGCTTCACGCCGCGACCCCCAGCTCGAGCGCACGCCCAGGGCGAGCCCGAGCGCCGCGAGCGGCAGAAGCCACCCGATCTGCCCGCCGAGGTGATGGCTGAACAGGCGCAGCACCCGGCCCGGTGCGGCTTCCCGGCTGAAGGAGCCGCCGTGGCCAAGGAGCCGTTCCACGCCGTTGCCTTCGAGGATCAGCTGAAACCACGAGTTCGACGGCGAATCGCCCACATATGGCCGCTCGGCGGCGGGTATCAGCATCATCGTCGTGAACCAGCTGACGCTCACGATCAGCGCCACGCCGAGTGTCACCGCCAGCTCGCAGATTCGCCTGCAGAGCGTGGCGGCACGGCCGAGCAGCACGGCCGTCGCGACGGCTGGCAGCACGAGGTAGGCCTCGAGCATCTTCGTATTGAAGGCAAGTCCGACCAGGGCACCGCTCAGCGCGAGGTCTCGCATCCGTTCCGAGCGGAGCGCGATCGTGAGGCTGCGCGCGGCGCACACGAGCAGGAGCACGAGCAGCGCGTCCGGTGTGTTGTAGCGCCCCACGAGCACCGCCACTGGAGTGAGGGCCATGATCAGCGCGGCCACGATCGCGATCTGGCTGCCGAGCGCGCGCCTGACCGCGTCGTGCAGGGCGGTCACGCTCGCCAGCCCGCAGAGGGCGCTGGGGAGCATCACGCTGAAGCTGCTGAAGCCGAACAGGCGGGCGGAGAGTCCCGTCATCCAGTCCGACAGCGGTCCCTTGTCGAGGCTCACATAGCCGCCGAGATCCGCGGCGTTGGTCAACAGCGCGCTCCAGCTGCGACTCGCGGCGAGCGCCCCCGTGGCGTAGTAGGTGTTGCCGAAGCCGCTGATCGTGACGTCGCTCAGCACCAGCGCTCCAGCCAGCAGCGCGATGGCGATGAGCGCCGGGCGCGACCATGCCGGCGCCTCAGCCGTAGAGGTCAACGCTCATTCAAAACCCGCGACGCTTGTTTCCTTCACACATGCCGCCGAGTCGAGCTGGTCGGGGGTTGAGCTGACGATCGTGAAGTGCGACGAGTCGGTCGGCGCCACGAGCAGCGTGCCGTGGCATTTTTCCGCCCTCAGGCTGCACAGCTCGCGCCCGTGCGAAGCGGCCGCGCAGTGCGTGCCGGATGTGCTGTAGGCGATATCGACGAGTTCCTGCATCTTCGCCGTCGAGACCGCACCGCCCGCGGGCAGGAGCGAGAAGATCGCCAGCACGGCAATCACCGCCACCGCGCCCGCTGCATACAGGCGTCTGTGGCCCTGGGCGAGCCAGCCGGCGGCGCCTGCGCGCCCCCCGGGCTCCGGTGTTCCAGTCTCCTCCACTGCAGCCAGCCTAACGTTCTGTCGGCGAGCTGATGGCGGTGGGAGTTCACACCGCTCGTGTGATTCTTCACAGCGCTTGACCCTGCCTTGAGCGGAATCTCAGGGATTCTTTGCATAGGTGCGCTTTCCTTGAGGGATGGCCGGTCCCTCCGCGGGCATGACACGTAGGCAGCTGCTCCGCTCCGCGGGCATAGGAGCGGCTGGGCTGAGCGTCTCGGGTGTGCTCGGCGAGCTCGTCACGGGCGCGTTTGCCTCGCGCAGCCCTGGTCCTCCGCGCGCGCCGCGCTGGCGCACTCGCCCGGACCTCCGCATCCCGGCCCTCACCGTCAATCGCAACGAGGCAGGGACCTCGACGGACCCGATCTTCATCGCCCCCTACAACGCGCCCAACGACGCCCAGGCGGGCGCGGTGATCGTCGACAACCGTGGCGAGCCGATCTGGGAGCACCCGCTGCCGGCGGGCACGGTGACGACCAACTTCCGCGTGCAGAGCTACCGCTCGAGCCCAGTGCTCACCTGGTGGGAGGGGAGCATCGAACTCGGTCACGGGGTGGGGGAGTACGTGATCGCGGACGCCGGCTATGCCACCGTGCGTCGCGTACAGGCCGGGCACGGCCTGCGGGGCGATCTGCATGAGTTCGTGATCACCCCGCGCGACACGGCCCTGCTCACCAGCTACGTGGTCAGGACGGCCAACCTGTCGAGCGTTGGGGGCGCGGCTGCGGGCACGATCCAGGATGCGATCTTCCAGGAGGTGGACCTGACCGATGGAAGGGTGCTGTTCGAGTGGCACAGCCTCGATCACATACCGCTGAGCGAGTCCTACGCGCCCGTGGAAGCCAACTGGGACTTCTTTCACATCAACTCCGTCGACCTCGACGCGGATGGCGACTTCCTGGTCTCCGGTCGCAGCACGCACACGATCTACAAGATCGATCGCTCCGGCGCGATCGTATGGCGCCTCGGCGGCAAGCGCAGCGACTTCAGCATGGGCCCAGGAAGCGCCTTCGCCTGGCAGCACGACGCCCGCCGCCAGCCCGACGGGACACTCACGGTGTTCGACAACGGCGCCACCCCTGCCGTCGAGAAGCTCTCGCGTGGGCTCGTCCTCGAGGTTGACGAAAGCGCCATGTCGGCGGCGCTGCTGCGCCAGTACACCCATCCGAAGCTGTTGGCCGGTAGCCAGGGCAGTATGCAGCCGCTGCCCAACGGCAACGTGTTCGTGGGCTGGGGTGAAGTGGGGCGCGTATCCGAGTTCCACCGCTCGGGGCGGCTGCTGTTCGACGCCGAGCTCGGCACCTACTACGAGTGCTATCGGGCCTTCCGTCTGCCCTGGAGGGGGGCACCGGCCGAGCAGCCGGCGATAGCGCTGGCGGGAAGGGGTCCTCGCAGAACCGTCTATGCCAGCTGGAACGGGGCCACGGACGTTCATGCCTGGCAGCTGCTGGCCGGTTCACAGCCCGAGCAGCTGCAGGCGATCGCCACGACGCCCGCGGTGGGGTTCGAGAGCTCGCTCCGCCTGCCGGTGGCGACGGGGCAGATCGCCGTGCGCGCGCTCGACCGAGTCGGCTCCACCTTGGGGCAATCGCGAACGCTTGCGATCGCCGCCTGAGCAGCCCGATTCGTCGATCCTCAGGTGGGCGGCTGCTCGCCCTCCCAGTAGTCAACGGCATCGGCGAGGCGGAACATCTCACGCAGTCCGCTGCCGTCTGGGTTGCGCTCGTTTGCGCCGAGCTTGCCTGAGTCGGGGTAGATCACCACGTCCGGGTCCCCGCTCGTGCTGAGCGACAGGAACCGTACGGGCTGCTCGCTGCGGTTGAGCAGCTGGTGTGCGCCGCCGCGTCCGCTGTGGAAGGACACCACCTCGCCTGGGGCCAGCTCCCGGGTCCCGCTCTCGGTGCGCAGGCTGGGCGTTCCCGCCAACACCACGATCAGCTCCTCCTCGGTGAGGTGGTAGTGGTAGGGGTAGGAGGCCTCGCCCGGCGGCAGCTCCCACAGGCTCAGGCCCAGCCGCTCGCACCCCGCCTGGCGCCCGATGCGTGCGCGCAGGGCGCGAAATCCGTCGTGGTCGCGCAGCTCGTCGAAGCTCGGATCGTTGATGTTGGGCATGGCCCAAGCCTACGAGCAAGGGGGCGGCCAGTCCATGCGGAGTAACGATCAGTAGGCCGTCAGCACCGCCTTCACGCCTCCGCCGAGGAAGTGCTCGCCGAGCACTCGCGGGGCATCGTCGAGCGAGGCCAGCGTGGTTATCACCAGCTCGGGGCGCAGACGGCCGTCGAGCAGCAGCTCGAGCACCTCCGGGATCAGCGCTCGCACATGCGTGCGCCCCACGTGCAGCGTCACGTTGCGCACGTACATCTGCAGGATGGGGATGCGCATCGAGCGGTGGAAGCTGCCCACGCTCGAGCAGATGCCGTCGGGGGCGGTGTGCCTGAGCGCCACGCCGAGATGGTCGACGGTGAGATCCACGACCAGCGGCGCCGGGGGGCGGCGGCGCAGCTCGCGCGGACGCAGCGTCTCGATGCCAAGGCGCTCGGCCTGCTCACGGACGCTCGGCCGCGCATCGCAGAGGAACACGTTGCGCGCGCCCAATGCCCGGGCGATCAGCCCCGCGTACAGCGCCACGCTCGCGCTGAACAGGGTGCGAGCGCTGAGCGCTCCCACGAGTAGCACCTCGGCGTCGGGGTCGGCCTTGAGCAGCGCCGGCAGGTGCGGGGCGAGGTGCCTGTAGGCGTCGCAGACGTTGTCCGCGAGGCTGGCCGCGGCAGCCGGGTCGATCTCCGCCGGCAGCGCCACGAGCATCGCGTCGGCATACGGCACCGCCAGCTCGTCGGCGAAGGCCCCTCCCCAATGGCCGGTCGCCAGGCCCATGCCGTAGGCGGAGGCGGGAGGAACGGACGTGCAGCTGCCGGTGAGCCCTGCGCGACACGGCTGGCAGGTGCCGCAGTTGATCTCGAACGGGACCAGCACTCGGTCGCCGGGCTTGACCATGCGTACGCGCTCGCCGACGCTGAGGACCTCGGCGACGCATTCGTGGCCGAGGTGCAGGGGCAGCGCAAAGGAGCTCGCGCCGAGCGCCAGCGGACAGTCGAGATCGCATGTCGCGGCAGCGATCGGGTGCACGACCGCTGCGTCGGGGCTCGGCGGCGGCGGGGCGGGCACGTCGCGCCACCGCAGCCGCATCCCGGGCGCGGCCTGCAGCGCGCGCATCCGCGGTCGCGTACGCGCGATGCGCTGGCGGGCCCGGTCGCCCAAGGTCGATCCCAGGCGGCGCAGGCGCTCGCCGCGGTCGCGTTCGAGCAGGACCCCCAGGGCGGCACTGGAGCTGGGGGAGAGCAGGCCCGCGTAGTGGCGTGCGACTCCGTGGGGACGACGGCGCATAGCGCTCCTTCCGCTCGCTACCGATTAGATAGATCGCTCTAGTAAGGGGCGGAGCCTATCACCGGCGCTCTGAGAGGTGGTGCTCGGGCGCCGGGTGTGTCTTGGGCTAAGAACCTCTTTCAAAATGATCGGCACGCCCGGATGCGCCCCTGTACGCGGCGCTGGATCGCCACGTGCCGTCTTGCCCGTGCCACCAGCACGGGCTTCACCGGCCCGCGACGCCCAGCTTGGTCCATGAACGCCCCGACCGCACCCTCATTTTGAAAGAGGTTCTAAGCACTAGACGCGTATATGCAGGTTGGGCGGGACCCGAGCGGGGCTGCGCCCTGAGAGGATGCGCTGGTGGCGCTTGGCGCCCAGCTCGTGCCGTCGGCGCGGGACCTCACTACAAAGGAGCTCATCACATGAAGGCTCGTCTCGCGATCGGGCTGGCTGCGGTGCTCGTCCTCGCTCTGCCTCTCGCCGCAAACGCGGCACTGCCAAGCGCCGGCAGTACGCTGATCGTGCCCAACAAGTCGATCGGCGGCGTCAAGCTCGGAAGCTCGCTGGCGGCCGCGACCTCCGCCTGGGGCAAGGGCGGAACGTGCGGCGTCTCAGGTTGCACCTACGCGGCCGCTCAGGGGCACGGTGGCACCGCCTCGTTCCTCGTCGCCGCGACCGTCACAGGCGGACCTGAAAAGGTCGTGAGCGTCGACGTCGAAGCCGGACTGCTCGGCAACTCCGGCAAGCGCAACTTCAACACGCCGATCTCACGTTTCAAGACGGCCAACGGCATTGGCGTCGGCTCGACTGTCAGCCAGCTTCGTCACGCCTATCCGCACCTCACCAAACGGGCCGCCAACTACTACGTGATCCTGGGACCGGCAGTTACCTTCACCGGCTTCGGCATCCTCGAAGGGCGCGTCGAGAACATCAAAATGCAGGACGTCCAGCTGGGCTGAAACCCGCACTGAGCCTGACGACGCGAGCACAGCCGGCAGCGTCGTCAGGTCTGGATGGTTGATTCCACGTTTGTGCACCGCCGGCTGGCACGCCTGGCCTGCGCCGGCCTTTGTCCTCGGCCTCGCCCTTGGCACCACCAAGGCCTTCGGCCTGCGTCCGCGGCCAGCTTGACCATCCGCACCCCCGGACCACGGCACACAACCGTGGAATCAACCATCTCGTGGCGGTTTAGTCTCGGCGCAGGCGGGCAACCGAAGGAGCATGACCACGCAAACAGATCGAGTCCCCCGCATATCCCTTCGAGGCGGCTCTGAGATCCCGCAGCTCGGCTTCGGTGTCTTCCAGGTCCCGCCCCGGCAGACAGAGGAGGTGGCACTGCAGGCACTGCAGGCCGGCTATCGCCATCTCGACACCGCCGCGGCTTACCGCAACGAGGCCGAGGTGGGGCAGGCGGTCCGTGTCTCGGGCTTGGATCGCGGCGAGGTCTTCCTCACGACCAAGTGCTTCAACGACGACCACGGCCATGAGCAGGCCAAGCGGGCGTTTCACGCGAGCCTCGAGCGACTTGAGATGGACTACGTGGACTTCTATCTGATCCACTGGCCGGTACCCGCACACGACCGCTACGTCGAGACCTGGAAGGCGTTCATCGAGCTTCGTGACGAGGGCCTCATCAGGAGCATCGGCGTGTCCAACTTCCAGCCGGCTCATCTCGAGCGCCTGATTGCCGAGACCGGCGAGACTCCGGCGATCAACCAGGTCGAGCTGCACCCCTACTTCCAGCAGGTCGGTCTGCGCCGCGAGCACGATCAGCTGGGGATCGTGACCGAGGCCTGGAGCCCGCTGGCGCAGGGCCTCGTGCTCGACGACCCCGTGATCGTCGAGATCGCCAAGGCGCATGCCAAGAGTCCAGGCCAGGTGGTGATCCGCTGGCAGCTGCAGATCGGCAACGTGGTGATCCCCAAGTCGGTGACCCCGGAGCGGATCGAGCAGAATTTCGAGGTGTTCGACTTCGAGCTGAGCGATGGGGAGGTCGAGGCGATCGACGCGCTCGATGCAGGGCGGCGAACTGGACCCGACCCGGAGACTTTCGTGAGGCCCTAGCAGAGGCGTTTGCAGTGCCCTGAGCTGGACGCAGCCCGGCGGGCGGTCAAGTCGCCCGCCGTATCGGCCGATGGGAGGGTGTGCCTGCCGCGCCAGAGCAACCTTCCACGAGGGCCGACGATGTCCTCGCCCACGCGCAGTACGCCGCGGTGGCCGCCATGCGCGAGCTGCCCGAGGCGCTGATCTTCGTCTTCGACCGCGACCTGCGCTTTGTCGTGACCGCCGGGCAAGCCTTCGAGCGCCTCGGCAAACCGAGCGCGTACGGCGAGGGGCGCCCCGTCTCGGGCGCCTTTCCCGCTGAGGTCTGGCGGGAGATCGAGCCGCTGTTCAACTCGGCGCTGGATGGCGAGACGCGCTCGCGCGAGGTCTGGACGGAGTCACAGCGCCACTGCCTGATGGTCGACGTGGGACCGCTGCGGATGAACGGCCCCGACGGCCGTCCGGCCGAGCAGACGGTGGCCGGGGGAGTGGCTGTCGTGCTCGACATCACCGCACGGCGCCAGGCCGACATGCTCGCTGCGGGCGCGCCCCGTGCGGGCTTCGAGGAGGTCTTCGAGCGGGCGCCCATCGGCACCGGACTGCTAGATCGTGAGGGCCGCTGGCTGCTCGTCAACCGTGCGCTGTGCGAGATCACGGGCTACACGGCCGAGGAGCTGATCGGCAACCGCTTCGACGGCATCGTGCACCCCGACGACGCCTTCAACGACCGCGACGCCCGCCGGCAGCTCGACGCTGGCGAGATCCCCGCCTTCCAGATCGAGAAGCGCTACTTCGACGCCGCCGGCGAGACGGTCTCGGCGATCGTGTCGATGTCGCTCGTACGCGACGAGCAGGGCGCGCCGCTGCACTACATCGCCCAGTTGCAGGACGTCTCGGACCGCAGGGAGCTAGAGCGCCAGACACGACACCTGGCCGATCACGACGAGCTCACGGGACTACGCAACCGCAGGCTGTTCGAGCACGACCTCAAGCTCCAGGTAGCTCGCTCGCGCCGCTATGGGGAGGCGGCCGGGTTGCTCGTGCTCGACCTCGACAACTTCACCCACCTCGTGCAGCTGCACGGCGCCCGCACCGGCGAGGAGACGCTCGTGGCGGTCTCGCGGGCGCTCACCCGTCGCCTGCGCGAAACCGATCTGATCGCCTCGATCGGCGACGACGAGTTCGCTGTGCTCCTGCCCCACATCGACGAGGAGGGCATCACAGTCGTCGCCGAGGGCCTCGCCCGGGTGATACCGGCCTGCACGATCGACGTCGGAGACGTCGTCCTGCACCCGAGCGCCAGCATCGGCTACACGCTGATCGACGATCAGACCGTGAGCGCCGAGCAGGCGCTGCTGGACGCGCAACGCGCGATGCGTGCGGCGCGTCGTTCGGCACCCGGCCAGCCCAGCTGAGCCTCCTCTCCAGCGCGGGTGCACGCCGGCACCGCACCTGCCGCCGGTGGGCATTAGCCCTCCGGCGCGGTCAATACGCTCAAACCATGAAGCCAAACGAGCGGCTGGCCGTGATCGACCTCGGCTCCAACTCCTTTCGCCTCGTCGTGTTCATGGCCGGCGAGGGCTGGTGGAAGCGCACCGATGAGATCCACGAGCCGGTTCGGATCGGCGAGGGCCTGCTGGCCAACGGTGTGCTCGGCGAGAAGCCGATGCGCCGGGCGCTTGCCACGCTCGACGTCTTCGCCCACTTCCTGCGCGCGAGCAAGCTGGATCACGGCAGCGTCGATGCCGTCGCCACGAGCGCCATTCGCGACGCTGAGAATGCCGAGAGCTTCCTCGCGCGAGCACGTGCCTGCTTCGGTGCCCCGATTCGGGTGCTCAGCCGTGAGGCCGAGGCCCGCTACGGCTATCTCGCCGCGGTCAACTCGACCACCCTCGTCGACGGCTGTGTGCTCGACCTCGGCGGCGGCTCGATGCAGCTGGTCGACGTCAGCGAACGCCTGGCGCGCGAGGTGGGATCGTGGCGCCTCGGCACGGTGCTCATGAGCGAGCGATTCCTGCCGCCCAACGGTCCCGCCAAGCGCAAGCAGCTGGAGGAGCTTCGCGAGCACGTTGCCGCCGAGCTTGCCGGTGCGCCGTGGCTCGCAGGATCGGGGCGGCGTCGGGGTGCGCGCCTCGTGGGCATCGGCGGCACCGTGCGCAACCTGGCCGCGGCGGCCCAGCGGGCCGCCGGCTTGCCGTCCAATGGCGTGCAGGGGATGGTGATCGAGGCTGCCGCGCTGGATGAGCTCGTGACGCGCTTGGCAGCGCTGCCGGCCGCTGAGCGGGCGAGTGTTCCCGGCATCAAGCCCGCGCGCGCCGATCTGATCCTGGCCGGTGCGGTGGTGGTGCAGGGCGCGCTCCAGGCGGGTGGCTTCGATGCCCTCGAGACGACCGAGGCGGGGCTGCGCGAGGGGGTGTTCTTCGAGCGCCTGCTCGAGGGCACCGACCCGCCGCTGTTCGAGGACGTGCGCCGTGCGAGCGTGCTCAACATGGCTGCCTCCTACCGCGTCGACGTGGAGCACACCAGGCATGTGGCGATGCTTGCGCTCGGCATGTTCGACGAGCTGGCGCTGCTCGGCCTACACCCGGGCGATCCCCGTGAGCGTGAGCTCTTGTGGGCGGCGTGCATGCTGCACGACATCGGGATGTCGATCGACTACGACGACCACCACAAGCACTCGCGCTACCTGATCCTCAACGGCGGCTTGGCGGGGTTCACACCCGTCGAGACGGCGATCATCGCCCAGTCGGCGCGCTACCACCGCAAGGGCATGCCTTCGCCGGGACCGATGGGCGCGCTGTTCGCCGACGACGACGGCGCGCGGCTGGATCGCTGCGCGACGCTCTTGCGTCTCGCCGAGGATCTCGAGCGCTCACGCGATCAGCTCGTGCGCGCCACCAGCCTCGAGCTGTCCAACGACACGGTCGAGTTGAAGCTGATCGCCGAGGGCGAGTCGGCCGTTCCCCGCTGGGCGGTGGGACGCGAGCGCGAGCTGTTCGCCAGAGCCTTCCACCGCGATCTCGCCGTCGCGGCGTAGACGCGGGCTCAGGCGGCGGCGAGCGCGCGTTCGCGCCCGGCGCAGTCGAACAGGGTGAGGCCGTAGGGGTAGGGCACCGGGGTGTGCCACACCGCCGGATCGATCTGCTTACAGGCTGACAGAACCGCCTTGGTCGCCCGGTTCCCGCCGCGCGTGGAGTACTCGCCGCCGAGCAGCACCCAGCGGGCTTCACCACGGGCCACATAGCGGGCCAGGCCCGCTCCGTCCAGCGCCGGATCGTTTCCGCTGTAGCCGCCGAGCGCTCCGCCCTTCACGCCGAGCAGCATCATCGGCGCGGCCGTGTCGGAGGCCACCGTCAGGATCTCCCACCGCGTGCCCGGGCTGTGCGTGCTCACGAACCGGGCGAGCGCGCGATAGACGGCCAGGTCTTTGTCATCGACGCCGAAGCCGTTGGCCGAGCCGGCCGCTGCGGTGGGCCCGGCGGCGGGGAACGTCCCCTCCACAGGCGCAAGCCAGGTCGAGGCGGCGTACCCGGTCGGGGTTACCAGCAGCGCCACGAAGATCAGCGCGAGCGCCGGCAGCGCTATTCGCCGCAGCGCGATCAGGGCGCCAACCCCGACGATGACCGCGCCGAGCAGCAGCGGAGCGAACCACAGCATGTAGTGCTCGCGGTGCATCAGCACGAGCTGTGTCGCCACGGTGGCCGCGGCCGCGCACGGGGCAAGCGCCAGCGCCCACAGCCGTCGTTGTCCCCGCGCCAGACGTAGCAGCGCGACCACGCCGGCGCCGGCCATCGCCCCAGTTCCCGGCGCGAGCGCCGAGACGTAGTAGGGGTGGACGATCCCCTTGGAGGTGCTGAGCACCAACGCCTCGATCAAGAACCAGCCGCCGAGCACGATCGCGGTGGCCAGTCGTGGATCGCGACGTCCGGGTAGCGGCGGCGGCGCGGCCTCGTTTGCGCCATCGGCCGTGCCGTCGTGCGAGTCCCGAGCGTCGCGGCGGCGATCGGATAGCGCCAGCAGTGCTACCGCGATCACGCCGAACAGCGCGAACGGCAGCATCCACCCAGCCTGATCGCCAAGCCCTTTACCGAGCAGGCGCAATGGGCCGGGGGGGCCACCGAAGGGAATCGGGTTCTTGGCCCGGCCCGTAGATGTGCCCGTGCTGCGCGGCGACGGGGGTGGGTGCTTGACGGGGGCGGGAGGCGGTCCGTGCCCGGTGTTGCTCGGGTGGCTGGGGAGCGGCACGCGCGCCCCCGGCTTGACCACCACCGAGTTGGGCCCCCCTGACTGTCCTTCGACGCGTCCGAATCCGTTGTAGCCAAACGTGAGCTGCAGCTCGGTGTTGTTGGTCGAGCCCCCCACGAAGGGGCGTTTGGAGGCAGGGGTGGCATCGACGAAGGTGATCCACGAGAACGACACCACCGCCATCACCAGGCCCGCCACAGTCAGCTTGCCGAGCCGCGTGAGCGCCGATCCTGGGGCACAGACCAGATAGCCGAGTGCGATCCCGGGCACGACCAGGTAGGCGGCGAGCGTCTTGGTGTTGAAGGCCAGGCCCACCAGCACCCCGCACCAGATCACCGTGCGCCAGCGCCCGGTTTCGATCGCGCGCAGAGCGGCGCCGCAGGCGAGCACCAGCAGCAGGATCAACAGCGCGTCCACGCCGTTCTCACGCGAGACGGCCACGAACGAGGGGAATACCGCCATCGCAAGCGCCCCCGCGAAGGCGGCGAGCGCGCCGAGGCGACGGGCCAGGATCACATACAGGAAGCCCACCGCCAGCACGCCTGCGATCGCCTCTGGCAGCAGCAGGCTCAGCGGCGTGAAGCCGAACAGCTTTGCGCTGGCCGTCTGCAGCCACAGCGCAAGCGGCGGCTTGTCCACCGTCACCAGGCCGCCGGGGTCGAAGGACACGAACAGGAAGTTGTGCAGCGAGCGCAGCATCGACTGATCGCCGGCCGAGTAGAAGATGTTGGCCCACCCGTTCTGGGCGAGGCGGTAGGTGTTGAGCACCGCTGAGAGCGCCAGCACCACCACGAGACCGATGTGGCGAACGTTCGCCTTCACCCAGTGAGCGTGGTCAGGAGGCGATCGAGGTCGTTCTCGTCGTTCCACGCCCCGACGGACGCCCGCAGCCAGGGTCGGTCGGGAATGTTACGCAGGACCACCCCGGCCTCCGCCAGCTGGGCGCGCTCGCCCTCGGGGTCGTCGCTGTGGAACGAGACGAGCGTGCTCGGCCCGCGCGGAGCCACGGGGCGCCCTCGCTCGGCGAGTAGCTCGGCCAGGCGCGCGGCCAGCGTGCGTGCGCGCTCGTGTACCGCCACCCAGCCCGCGTCTGCGAGCACGCCGATCGCCGCGAGCGCAGTGGCCACGGTCTCGGCGTTCAACGCGAGCGTGTCGAAGCGTCGCCCGTCCTCGTGCAGCGCGGCCGCCACGCCCGCCGAAGGGTCGGCGAGGTTGCCGTAGCCGCGCCGGGAGACGCTCAACCGCTCCCGCAGCTCGGGCGAGACGTAGAGCATGCCCGTGCCGTCAGGGCCGCACAGCCACTTCTGCCCGGCCCCCGCGTAGGCGTCGCAGCCGAGCGCGAGCACGTCCGTGGGGACCGCGCCCACGCCCTGGGCGCCGTCGAGCAGCACGGGCACGTCGAGCTCGGCCAGCTCGGCGGGGGCGAAGGAGCCGCTCATCCAGCCCACGTGCGAGCAGGCCACCAGGCGCGTGCTCGCACCTACAGCTTCGGCCAGCTCGGCCAGCGGGACTTCGCGGATCTCGACGCCGTGCAGCTCGCGCGCGGCTCCCAGCGCGCCGAGCAGGCCGGGATGCTCCTCGTCGCTCGTCAGGATCTCATCGCCGCGGTCGAGCTCCAAGCCGCCGATGACCTGGGCGATGCCCTCGGTGGTGCACGTCGTCAGCGACAGCTCGGTCGTCTGGCAGCCGAGGGTGGAGGCATAGGCCGCCCGCAGCGCGTCGCCCAGCTCCGTGCGGCGCTCGAAATGAGCCGTGGCGCGGCCCTCGCGCAGCTCACGCTCGAGCTCTCGCGCCCCCGCCTGTATCGCCGCCTGCGCCAGCGGTCCGTCGGTGCCCGCGTTGAGGTAAGCCACGCGCTCGGTGACTGGGAAGGCTCCACGCAGGGCACGGGCGTCCACCCGGCGAGAATACCCGCCGCCGCGGGTGTCCAATGCAGCTTTGGCCAAGGGCAAACCGATATAAGGGGGAGGTGATACCCGCTCGCGCTCGCGGCGGGTTGGCCAACGCAGGAGGGAGCGGGTTCAGATGTCCAGCGCAGCCGAGCAGCCACTGTGGGAGCCCTCCGAGGAGATGCGCTCGATCTCCGAGCTGGCGCGCTTCATGCGGTGGGCCGGTGAGCGCCACGGCCGGCGCTTCGCCGACTACGGCGAGCTGTGGCGCTGGTCGGTGGACGAGCTCGAGGAGTTCTGGGCAGACGTGTGGGAGTTCTGCGGCGTCCGCGCCTCGAAGCCCTATGAGCGTGTGCTCGACTCGCACGAGATGCCTGGGACCCGCTGGTTTGCCGGCGCCGAGCTCAACTACGCCGAGAACGTCCTGTGCGGGCGCGATCCCGGAGCTGTCGCCGTCGTGCACACCTCCGAGCTGCGTCCGATCCGCGAGGTCAGCTGGGCCGAGCTGAGCGCATGCGTGGCCGAGGCGGCCGGAGGCCTGCGCGCGCTTGGGGTCGAGCGGGGCGATCGCGTCGTGGCCTACATGCCGAACATCCTCGAGACGGTCATCGCCTTTCTTGCCTGCTCGATCATCGGCGCGATCTGGTCGAGCGCGGCCCCCGAGTTCGGCGCTCGGAGCGTGATCGACCGTTTCGCCCAGATCGAGCCGAAGGTGCTCCTGACCGTTGATGGCTATCGCCACGGCGGCAAGGACTTCGACCGCACTGCTGTGGTCGCGGGCATCCTCGCCGAGCTGCCCACCGTCGAGCACGTGGTGGTGCTCGCCTACCTATCGCCCGAGTCCGAGGCTCAGGCGATCGCGCCGGCGGCGATCAGCTGGGCCGATCTGCTCGAGCAAGGCAGCGGGGTGGAGCTGGCGTTCGAGCAGGTCCCCTTCGATCACCCCCTGTGGGTGCTCTACTCCTCGGGCACCACCGGCCTGCCCAAGGCGATCGTGCAGGGCCAGGGCGGGATTCTGCTCGAGCAGCTGAAGAAGAGTCGCCTGCACCTCGATCTGCGCGCCGGCGACCGCATGTTCTGGTTCACGACCACAGGCTGGATGATGTGGAACTTTCTGCTCGGCTGCATGCTCTCGGATGGGGCGATCGTGCTCTACGACGGCAGCCCCGGCTACCCGGACCTCGGCGCGCTGTGGGATCTGGCGGCCCGCGCCCGCATCAGCTGCATGGGCGTCAGCGCCGGTCTGCTCGCGAGCATGGACAAGGCGGGGATCGAGCCCGCCCGCGACTACGACCTGAGCGCGCTGCGGGCGATCGGCTCGACCGGCTCGCCGCTCTCGCCCGAGAGCTTCCGCTGGGTCTATGACCACGTCGGCGCTGACATCTGGCTGTTCTCGACCAGCGGTGGAACCGACGTCTGCACCGCATTCGTCGGCGGCTGCCCGCTGCTGCCGGTCTATGAGGGCGAGCTGCAGGCGCGCATGCTCGGCTGCGCTGTGGAGGCATGGGACGAGCAGGGACGCAGCGTGGTGGACGAGGTGGGCGAGCTCGTGATCACCGAGCCGATGCCCTCGATGCCGCTGTATCTGTGGGGCGATGAGAGCGGTGAGCGCCTCCGCGATAGCTACTTCGCGATGTTCCCAGGGGTTTGGCGCCACGGCGACTGGATCCGCATCACGCCCCGCGGCGGCGCCGTCATCTACGGGCGCTCGGACTCCACCATCAACCGCCAGGGCGTGCGCATGGGCACCAGCGAGATCTACCGCGCGGCCGGTGGCGTGGAGGAGGTGCTCGACGCGCTGGTCGTGGACGTGCCCAAGTCCGACGGCGAGCTCTCGATGATCCTGTTCGTCACGCTGCGCGACGGTGTGACGCTCGACGACGAGCTGGCCGCGCAGATCAAGCGTCGTATCCGCGAGGACTGCTCACCGCGGCACGTCCCCAACGAGATCCACCAGATCGAGGAGGTGCCGCGCACGCTCTCGGGCAAGGTGCTCGAGGTTCCCGTCAAGCGCATCCTCATGGGCACCCCGCCGAGCCAGGCGGCGAGCGTCGAGTCGCTGGCCAACCCCGCCTCGCTGGACTACTTCGTGGAGCTGGCGAAGACGATCTAAAGGCCCATGCTGCGTCCGACGATCTCCTTCATGATCTCGTTGGCGCCGCCGTAGATGCGGGTGACGCGGGCGTCGGCGAAGGCGCGGGCGATGGGGTACTCGAGCATGTAGCCGTAGCCGCCGAACAGCTGCAGGCAGCGGTCGATTGCGCGGCTCTGCAGATCGGTGCACCACCACTTGGCCATGGCGGCGTCCTCGGCGCTCAGCTCGCCGTCGTTGAGCGCCTGGGCGCAGCGGTCGATGTAGACGCGCGCGATCTCCACTTCGCTGCGGACCTCGGCGAGCGTGAACCGGGAGGCCTGGAAGGAGCCGATGGCCTGTCCGAAGGCCTTGCGCTCGAGCACGTACTCGAGCGTCCAGCCGAGGGCGGCCTCGGCTGCGGCGACGGCGGAGGCGGCGATCGAAAGGCGCTCCTGGGGGAGGTTGGAGACCAGGTAGTGAAAGCCCTTGCCGTCCTCGCCGAGCAGGTTCTCGACGGGCACGTGCACGTCGGTGAAGGACAGCTCGGCGGTGTCCTGGGCGTGCTGGCCGATCTTCTCGAGGTTGCGACCGCGCTCGAAGCCCTCCATTCCGCGCTCCACGATCAGCAGGCTGATCCCACGGTGGCGCTCGGATGGATCTGTCTTGACGGCGGTGATCACGAGGTCGGCGTTGATGCCGTTGGTGATGAACGTCTTCGAGCCGTTGACCACGTAGTGATCGCCCTCGCGCCTGGCGCTGGTGGACATGCTCGCGAGGTCCGAGCCGATGCCAGGCTCGGTCATTGCCACGGCTGTGATCAGCTCACCCGAGGCGATGCCTGCAAGCCAGCGCTCGCGTTGCTCCTCGTTGCAGTAGGCGAGGAAGTAGGGCAGGCAGATGTCGTTGTGGAGCGTTATCCCCAGGCCGAAGCCGCCCACGGCGGCGCGCTGGGTCTCCTCGCCGATGATGAGGTTGAAGCGGAAGTCCTCTGCGCCCGCGCCACCGTGGTCTTCGTCGACGGCCATGCCGAGAAAGCCGCCACGACCGGCGAGCGCGAACACCTCGCGTGGCACGATCCCCTCGCGCTCCCACTGCCCGTAGCGGCCCTCCTCGCCCAGCACCTCGCGCGCCAGGAACGTGCGAAAGCTCGCGCGGAAGTCCTCGTGAACGTCGTCGTAGAGGTTGCGCCGCATGGGCGCTGCACCCTACCGTTCGAGCGCCGGTTGACCCGCTGCTGAGGCGAAGCCGGGCTTGGCCAGCAACAGCTGGATGTCCTGTATGCGCCGCTCGCGAAAGCCGCCCTCGCAGTAGCTGAGGTAGAGCTCCCACAGACGCTTGAAGCGCTCGTCGTAGCCGAGCTCGGAGACCCGCTCGCCGGCCGCCAGGAAGCGCTCGCGCCAGCGCTCCAAGGTGGTGGCGTAGTGGGCTGTGATGTCCTCGAGGTGAACCTCGCGGAAGTCGCTCACGCGTGCGACCGTGCGCGAGATGATCTCCAGCGAGGGTAGGCAGCCGCCGGGGAAGACGTGGGTGTTGATGAAGCTGCGCCCGGCCTTCTCGACCTCGTAGGCGCTGTCTTCGATCGTGATCGCCTGCAGCAGCATCGCCCCGTCGTCGCGCACGAGCTCTGAACAGCGACGGAAGAAGGTGGGGAAGTACTGCCAGCCGACCGCCTCGATCATCTCGATCGAGACGAGCTTGTCGTAGCTGCCCTCGAGCTCGCGGTAGTCCTGCAACAGGACCGTCACGCGGTCGCCCAGGCCCGTCTCGCGCACGCGCTCGGTGGCGTAGGCGTGCTGTTCGCGCGAGATCGTGGTGGTGGTCACGCGGCAGCCGTAGCGCGAGGCGGCATACACGGCGAAGCCGCCCCAGCCGGTGCCGATCTCGAGCACGTGGTCTGACGGGGAGAGCTCGAGCTTCGCGCACACGCGCTCGAGCTTTGCCAGCGACGCCTCCTCCAGCGTCGCCTCGGGCCGCTCGAAGACGGCGCAGGAGTACATCATGGTCGGGTCGAGGAACAGCGAGAACAGCTCGTTGCCGAGGTCGTAGTGGGCTTCGATTCGCTTGCGAGCACGCACGGGCGTGTTGCGAACCAGCCAGCGCAGCCAGCGCTGCCCGGGGATGAGCACCGGCGCCAGACCTCGACGCAGGGTGTCGAGGAAGCCGACGTTGAGCGCTGCGATGCGCGTCAGCGACACGAGATCGTCGCAGTCCCACAGGCCCTCGAGGTAGGCCTCGCTGAGGCCCAGGCTGCCGCGCAGCATGTGCGTGTAGAAGCGCTGGGAGTGCACGCGCAGCACGGCGCGCAGGGGACGCTCGTCGACGATCTCGCCGAAGCGCAGAACCCGCCCGTCGGGCTCGATCAGCACCAGCTCGCCGCCGTGCATGCGGGCGAGCACGCGCAGCACGACAGAGCGGGTGAGGCGATCGACGGGGCGCTGGAACCAGCGTCCCCGTGGTATCTGGACGGTGGCGGCGCCGCTGCTCGGCTCCAGCGTCCCGGCGGTCGTGCGCGACTTGGGGGTGAGCTCGGTGGCGCTCACGGGGAGACCGTCCCGGGCGCTCCCGCGTCCCCGGCTCTGCCTGCCCGCGTGGGGTGCGGGAAGTAGCGCGCTCCACGCATTCGCAGCCTCAGGGCGTGACCGTAGATGCGCGCCAGGATGCGCACGGTGAGCATCGGGTAGCGGGCCAGAGCGCGCGCCATCGCGGGCCCGGTCAGCTCATGCCTGGCCAGGCCGAGCGTGGCGTCGAAGACGCTCTCGCCGGCGCTTGTGTGCGACTCGATGTGCACGGACAGGCGCTCTGCGGGCTCGCTCAGGCGCCAGTCGTAGACGTGCTCCATCCCCATCAGTGGCGAGACGTGCAGCTCCTTGGCGAAGCGCCCCTCCATCACCCGTGTGCTGCCGTGGTCTGTGGCTGCAGGCACCGCCATCACATAGGCGTGGCGCTCGCCCCAGGGAGTGTTGGTGACCTCGGCGACGACCGCGCGCACGTTCTCCCCTCCCGTGTCGAAGCAGTAGTAGAAGCTGACGGGGTTGAAGCAGTGCCCGAAGCAACGCAGGTGTGTGAGCAGCCGGATTGGGCCGTCGAGCTCGAGCCCGGTGCGGTCGTGTACGAGCGTGCGCACGGACTCCTCGAGCGGGGCCTGGGGATCACCGAGGTAATCGGCGCGACGAAACCATGCGAGGGCAGGGCGCCGCGCCGACCACAGCAGGCGTCCGTCGAACAGCTCGGGCAGCTCGTCGAGGTCGAGGTAGGCCATGAACAGGGGGTAGTGGAACTCGTCCTCGAGCGCTCCACGGCGGCGGTGGCGAACGGACCCCTCGTACAGGCAGCTCCTCACAGTGTCACCCCGAATGGCTCACAGGCCTGCAGGGCGCTCTTGACGCCGTCCTCGTGGAAGCCCCAGCCCCAGTAGGCGCCGCAGTAGTGGGTGCGCGAGCGCAGGCCCGAGATCGTCCGGTGCCCGGCCTGGGCGGCCACGCCGGCGGGCGTGTACACGGGATGTGAGTAGTCGATGGTGCGAATCACCTTGGCCGGGTCGATCGCCTCGCTGCGGTTGAGGGTGACACAAAAGTCGTCCTCGGCTTTCAGGCGCTGCAGATGGTTCATGTAATAGGTGACGGTGCTCAGCGGCTTGGGCTCGCGCAACAGGTGGAAGTTCCACGCGGCCCGTGCGCTGCGCCTGCGGGGAAGCAGCGAGCTGTCGGTGTGCAGCACGGCCTCGTTGCGCTGGTATGGGATCGCACCAAGCAGCTCGGCCTCCCGCTGGCTGGGGTCGCTGAGCATCGCCAGCGCCTGGTCTGAGTGGGTGGCGATCACGACCTGGTCGAAGCGCTCGGGCTGTGAGCCGCGGCAGGAGATCTCGACGTGCCCGTCGTGGCGGGCAATCGAGTGCACGGGGGCGTTCAAGCGGATGCGCTCGCGAAAGGGCGCGGTGAGGGCGTCGACATAGCGGGCCGACCCGCCTTGGACGGTTGCCCACTGGGGACGGTCGCGGAATCCGAGCATGCCGTGGTTGGCGAAGAACTCGGCGAGGAAGCGCACGGGGAAGGTGTGCATGGTGCGGGGGTCGGCGGACCACACGGCGGAGACCTGGGGCACGATCAGCCGCTCCACGAACGCCCTCGAGAAGCGCCCGCGCTCGAGGAAGGCGCCGAGCGTCTCACCTCCCGGCGCCCCGGCGGAGTGCTCGCGCGCCAGCAGGGTGCGCAGGGCGCGGTTGAAGCGCAGCAGATCGACGATCATCCGTTGAAAGCGCACGCTCACCAGGTTGCTCGGCTGGCAGAAGATGCCGCGGGGGGTGCCGCAGTACTCGAAGTCCTCCTCCTCGCCCTTGACCGAGAAGCTCATGTGCGTGGGCTGCGTGGCTACGCCCAGGCGCTCGAGCAGGCGGGTGAAGTTGGGGTAGTTGCGGTCGTTCATGACGATGAAGCCGGTGTCCACCTGGTGGGTCTCGTGGGCCGTGTCGACCCTGATCGTGTTGGTGTGCCCGCCCGCATACGAGCCGGCCTCGTAGAGGACGATCTCGTGCTCGCGGTGAAGCAGGTGGGCCGCAACGAGACCGGAGACGCCGGCGCCGACGATGGCGACCCTCACCTCCGCACCTGCAGGCGTGCCAGGGCATGCCCACTGGGCGAGGCTTTGCGCATGTCTGTGGGCTCGTTGGGCATGGCTCGAGGTTAAGTACGTGGGGCTTGGGAGGGCGGATCATCTCGGCCAACGTGCACGAGGTGGGGAGGAGTGCGAGGCGCACACGTCGAACAGAAGCGCCGTGAAGCGTGCAGCTGCAACCAAGGCTCCCGAGCGACCTGCTGTGCCGGTGAACGGCACGAGCGAGCACCAGAGCCTCTCCAAGTACATCCAGGCGCGCTTCGACGAGTGCTCGCGCTCGCAAAAGGACGTGGCCCAATACATCGTCGACCACCTCGACGAGGCAGCCTTCCAGACGGCCGAGGAGCTGGCGCGACGCGCCAACACCTCCAGCTCGACAGTGGTGCGTTTCTCACAGGCGCTGGGCTTCGAGGGCTTCCCGGAGCTGCAGGCGGCCGCACGCGAGGAATACCGCCGCGTGAACGCCAAGGCGGCGACCGAGGGCGTGGCCGCGGGGTCGAGCTCCACGCCGCTGTTCTCACTCGACCAGAACGAGTTCGAGGGGGCGCTGGCTGCCGATCACCTCAACGTGGAGGAGACGGCGCGCAAGGTCTCACGCAGCTCCGTTGAAGCCTTGATCGAGGCCATCGTCAGCGCCGAGAAGGTGCTCGTTGCGGGGACCGACCAGATGGCCTTCTTCGCCAGCTACCTGCGACACCTGCTGATGCTGCTCGACCTGCGTGTGGATGTGGTGGCGAGCCCGTCCCAGGAGGCGCTCAGCCGCCTCGGTCGCATCGACACGGAGACGCTCGTCATCGGGCTGTCCGCCGGGCGCCCGCACCCGCTGGTGGTGCGCGCGATGAAGCTCGCTCGCCATCGCCAGGCGCGCACTGCGGCGATCACCGACGCGACGCTGTCCGAGGTTGCCAAGCTCGCGCAGATCAAGCTCTACTACTCCTCCAACAGCCCCGCCTACGTGCGCTCGCACACGGCGCTTTTGAGCGTCATCCAGGCGCTCGCCTACGGTGTCTATGCGCAGGACACGGCGCAGTACGACGATCGCATCAAGGCCTTTCGGCTGAAGTAGCCCAGCGGTGCGTTGGCCGGCAGTGGCCAGCCACGATGAGAAACATCGCTGGACGGGTGCCTTATGTTCGCTTTAGGTTGAGTTGGCGATGGCGGACTCGGGGAACGGGAAAAAGGCTGCTGAACTTCCCTCCCTGGTCACGCTCGCGACCGCCGTCGCCAGCGGACTTGGGGTGCTTGGCTTCGTGACGTTCGCGGGCGGCGTGGTGCTGTGGACGCGCTTCAACGAGATGGGCCTGCCGGCCAGTCATTCGCTGTCGCTGGTCGCCAAATCGGAACTTGTGTCCACGGGAGCCGAATTCCTGGTACCCGCGCTGCTGCTCTCGGGAGTGGTGGTGCTCCTGGTGATCGTGATCTCGAACCTCGGAGGAGGGGCGCTGCAGGTGCCCACCAGGCGCTGGATAGCACCGGTGCTGCTCGCGGTGGTTGGCGTGGTCTTCTCGCTGATCACGCTGAGCTTCGCTCCGGCCTCGGCGCTGTGGTTGCTGCTGGGCGTCACGGTCCTTGGCTCGGTCGTCTTGGGCTGCTGCGCGAAGCTGCCATTCGCGGCCTACTGCCTCGTTGCCTTCCTGGCAGTGGGCTCGTTTGCGATCGCGCGCACCTACGAGCGGACGGCGAACCTGCTGAAGGTCATCCCGATGGCCTACTCGCGCACCCAGCCGGGGGAGGCGCCGCGGGTCGAGGTCGGCTACTTCGTCGCCGAGACGTCCGACAGGATCGTGTTTGCGAGTGTGCCCGAAGACCCCCAGAACGAGTTGCGCGAGTTCCCCCGCGATGAGACGGACGATCTCGAGGTGGGCGCTCTGGCCCGCCCCGAAGCGGCCGAAAAGATTGCCGCGCGCTTCGCCTACAACCTCTGCGAGCGGCTGCTTGCCCTGAGGCCGGCGCAGGCCGCGGCCACGAGCACCGGTGGCAAATTAGGAGCAGCCCCGACCGCGCCTGCTCCTGAGTGCGACGCTGCGCAGATCGCTCAGCTGAAGAGCAAGGCCGGACTCTGATCCCAGTGGGCCTCGCCGCATGCGGCGAGGCCCGGGGTCGCACATGTGCGACCCCGCTGCTCGGCACATGTGCCGAGCAGAACAGCAGTACCCCGGACGTGATTGGTCCCGCTCCGGGAGACTCGTCGCCGCCGAGTTGAGGACCCACCTGGACCTCCTCGGCGGCAGGCGCCTGTCAAACTAGGCCCATGCGCGACGAGGCGACATTCAGAGTCAAGACGGGGCTGGCCGAGATGCTCAAGGGCGGCGTGATCATGGACGTGGTCACCCCCGAGCAGGCCAAGGTGGCCGAGGACGCAGGCGCGGCAGCCGTGATGGCCCTCGAGCGCGTACCCGCTGACATCCGTCGCGACGGCGGCGTGGCGCGCATGTCCGACCCGGAGATGATCGCCGGCATCCAGGAGGCGGTCACGATCCCCGTGATGGCCAAGGCGCGGATCGGGCACTTCATGGAGGCGCGTGTGCTTGCGGCGCTCGAGGTCGACTACATCGACGAGTCCGAGGTGCTCACGCCGGCGGACGAGGCCAACCACATCGACAAGTGGGACTTCAAGGTGCCGTTCGTCTGCGGCGCCACCAACCTCGGTGAGGCCCTCAGGCGGATCGGCGAGGGCGCGGCGATGATCCGCTCCAAGGGCGAGGCGGGCACAGGCGACATCGTGGAGGCCGTCCGCCACATGCGCCAGATAACCGGCGAAATCCGTCGTCTGACGATGCTCGAGGCCGGCGAGATCGCCACCGCCGCCAAGGAGATCGCGGCCCCGCTGGACATCGTGCGCGATGTTGCCCGCGAGGGACGCCTGCCCGTGGTGCTGTTCTGCGCCGGGGGTATCGCCACGCCCGCCGATGCCGCCTTGATGATGGCGCTCGGCGCCGAAGGCGTGTTCGTCGGCTCCGGCATCTTCAAGTCCGACGATCCGCCGGCGCGTGCCCGTGCGATCGTCGAGGCCACCACTCACTGGCAGGACCCCGAGCGCGTCGCCAATGCCTCGCGTGGGCTCGGCCCCGCCATGGAGAGCCTCGAGAGCTCCAAGCTCGAAGGCGAGCAGCTCCTGGCCCAGCGCGGTTGGTAGCAGGGCGGCCGATGGCGCTTCGCGGGGCGGCGTCCTCGATCACTCGCGTGCACAGCACGCCACGATCTCTGCGTCCTTGCCCCGCTCGACCCTCGACCGCCCTGTCGGCGTAGTGGCGCCGCTCGTTGGCGTGCTGGCGCTGCAGGGGGACTTCGAGGCGCACGAGCGGATGCTGCGTGGGCTCGGCGCGGCTACGCGCCAGGTGCGGGTGATCTCCGACCTGGACGGGCTGGACGGACTGGTGGTGCCCGGGGGGGAGTCGACCACGATGACGCTCGGGATCGAGCGTGAGGGACTGGCCGAGCCGTTGCGCGCGCTCGCTGCCCAGGGCACGCCGATCCTCGGCTCGTGCGCCGGGCTGATCATGCTCGACTGCGAGCACCTCGGCCTGATGGACATGCGTGCCGAGCGCAACGCCTTCGGCCGGCAGGTCAGGAGCTTCGAGGCGGACGTCGAGATCGCTGGAATCGACGGGCAGCCGATTCGTGGGATCTTCATCCGCGCCCCCTGGATCGCCGAGCACGGGCCCGAGGTCGAGATCCTGGGCGAGGTCGATGGGCATCCCGTGGCAGCGCGCCAAGGCAGGATGCTGGCGGTGGCCTTCCACTCCGAGCTCGGCGATGACGATCGTCTGCACAGGGTGTTTCTCGATAGCGTGGCGGACGCTCACGCCGGCAACTCACCCGTCCGCTGACCTGCTCGAGCGCGGACGTCAGGGCTAGACAGCCTCGAAGCGCACGATCCCGGAATCGTCTCGCTCCACCACCCGCTCGTCGCGCAGCAGCAAATCGACGTGGCCCAGCACCTCTGAGAGCGTTAGGTATGCCTGGGTCACTGCCACGTTGCCCCACAGCTCCTGGGCGATCTCGTGCGCCGAGTGCGGCTTGGCAGCGATCAGGCGGTGGATCTTCTCGGCGCGGCGGTGGTGCATGCGGAAGCGTTCCTCGATCAGATCGGCGTGGTTGGTGATCGGGCGTCCATGGCCGGGCAGCACGAGATCGAGGTCCATCGCACGTGTCTCTTCGAGCGAGGCCATGTACGTGATCAGCGCCTGTGGGCGCGGCCCCGTGTACTCGCCCTGTGCCTGCAACGGGCGCGCGAGCAGCGGGTTGGAGGAGATGTGGGCGATCAGGTGGTCGGCTGCGAGCAGGATGGAGCGCTGCTCGTCGAGGAACACCGTGTCCGACGGGCTGTGCCCCGGACGGTGGAGCACCTGCAGCGTACGGTCGCGGAACTCGAGCTCATCGCCGTGGTCGAGCGGCTTGGTCACCTCCACCGCAGCGCCCCAGCCGCGGAAGCTCGCGGCCACGGATCGCAGCGCGGTCACGATGTCGGGCGGGATGCCATGGCGCAGCATCAGCTGCTCGGCAAAGCGGTCGTCCTCGTCGGCCGCCTGACCGAAGCGGGCGAGAAACGGCGCGAGCGGCGCGAGCGCGGCCACCTCCGCGCCGGAGCGGCGCGCGAGGATCGAGGCCAGGCCGAAGTGGTCGATGTGCTGATGCGTGATCACCAGCAGCTCGATGTCCTCCACCGCGTGCCCGAGCGCGGCCAGCCCCTGCTCGAGCTCGTCGAGAGCCTTGGCCGAGTTCGGCCCCGAATCCACCAGTGTGAGCGGGGAATCCTCGATCAAATACGCGTTGACGCGACCCACCATGAACGGCGTGGGGACTGCCAGGCGGTGGATGCCGGCCTGCTCGGCCAGCGCCAGGTCCTCGCGTTCGCGGCGGTCATGCTCCTCCGCGCTCACGAGCGGATCAGCGCCAGCACCTCGTCGCGACGACGCTCCATGTCCTCGGGAGAGACCAGCGACTCCAGGCACAGGCGCAGCAGGGGCTCGGTGTTGGAGGAGCGCACGTTGAAGTGCCAGTCCTCGTAGTCGATCGAGATCCCGTCCAGGCGTTCCTGGCGCGCGTCGGAGTAGCGCTCGGCGATCTCCTCCATCTTGGCCTCCGCGTCGGCCACTTCCGAGTTGATCTCACCGGAGATGAAGTAGCGGCTGCGGTAGCGCTCGAGCAGCTCCGACATCGACTTGCCCTCGCGTGCCAGCAGCTCCAGCACGAGCAGCGCAGGGATGGTGCCCGAGTCGGCGCAGTAGAAGTCGCGGAAGTAGTAGTGCCCCGAGACCTCGCCTCCGAACAGCGAGCCCTCCTTGCGCATGCGCGTCTTGAAGAACGCATGGCCCACGCGGTTGACATAGGGGACGCCACCCGCTGCGCGGACGCTGTCGGCGACCGCACGCGAGGCGCGCACGTCGTAGAGGACCGCTTCGGGGTGATCGGGGTTGGAGACCTTGCCCAGCAGCGACTCGGCCAGCAGGGCTGTGAGGAAGTCGCCGTCGACGAAGCGGCCGGTGTCGTCGATGAAGAAGCAGCGGTCGGCGTCCCCGTCCCAGGCGATGCCCAGATCAGCCCCCGTCTCACGGACCTTGGCGATGATGAGCTCGCGGTTCTCGGGCAGCAGCGGGTTGGGCTCGTGGTCGGGGAAGTTCCCGTCGGGAGTCCAGTAGGTCTCGACCAACTCGAGATCCAGGCTCTCCAGCAGCGGTCCCACCATCGGCCCGGCCATGCCGTTGCCGCCGTCGAGCACGACCTTCAGCGGGCGCGCCGAGCGCACGGCGTCGGCGTCGATGAAGCGCAGCGCCGCTGTCTGGAACTCCTCATAGAGGTCGACCTCCTCGACGGTGCCTTGCCGCTCGCTCGGTGCGCTCGTAGTGCCCGCCTCCAGCTGGGCTTCGACCTCGCGACGAATGTCCTGGATGCCCGAGTCGCCCGACAGCGCGATTGCTCCCTCGCGCACGAGCTTGGCGCCCGTGTAGGCCTTGGGGTTGTGCGAGGCCGTGCACATCAGGCCGCCGTCGAGCTCGCGCGAGCCGACCATGAAATAGAGCATCTCGCTGCCCACCTGGCCCGCGTCGAGCACGTGCACCCCCTGGCTCAGCAGGCCGCGACGGTAGCGCTCGGCGAGCTCGGGCGCGCTTAGGCGCATGTCACGCCCGAGGCCCACGCGTAGATCGCCGACGGGCTTCTCGGCCAGAGTGGCCAGCACGCGCGCAAACGCACGGCCGATCGACTCGGCCACGTCGCCGTCGATCTGCTCGCCGTAGAGGCCGCGGATGTCATAGGCCTTGAAGATGTCGGGGGAGAAGGCTGCAGGCATTCGCTCCCGCGCATCCTATGTGCATGAGCCTTCCTGCACCTCCCATGAGGGGGCCGCCCATCTCGGAACGCTCGCGCAGTGACGGATTCGTAGACTTGAGCCCATGTCGGGACACTCCAAGTGGGCTTCCATCAAGCACAAGAAGGCGATCGTGGACTCGCGCAGGGGCGCGCAGTTCTCCAAGCTCACGCGTGCCATCACTGTGGCTGCCCGCGACGGCGGCGGCGACCCGGATGGCAACCCGGCGCTCGATCTGGCGATCCGCAAGGCCAAGGAAGCCTCGATGCCCAAGGACAACATCGAACGCGCCATCGTCAAGGGCACAGGCGAGGGGGGAGAGGCCGATGCGATCGAGAGCGTCCTCTACGAGGGCTACGGCCCCGGCGGCGTAGCCGTGCTGGTAGAGGCGCTGACCGAGAACCGCAACCGCACCGGCGCCGATGTCAGGCATGCCTTCTCCAAGCACGGCGGCAGCCTCGGCGAGCCGGGCTCTGTGGCATATCTGTTCGACAAGAAGGGCACGATCGTGATCGACGCCGAGCGCTACTCCGAAGACGAGCTGATGGTGGCTGTGGAGGCCGGCGCCGAGGACATCTCCACCGACGAGGGTGTGTTCGAGGTGGTCACCGAGCCCGGCGACTTCACCGCCGTCCGTAAGGCGCTGGAGGAGGCGGGGGTGGAGATGGAGAGCGCAGAGACGTCGTTTCGGCCTTCGAGCGTGGTGCCAATCGACGAGGCCCAGGCGGGCAAGCTGATGCGCCTGATCGAGGCGCTCGAAGACTCGGACGACGTCAGCGCCGTACACGCCAACTTCGACGTCTCGGCAGACGTGCTCGAACGTGTCGCAGGCTAGAGGGTGGCGCAGCCGGCTGGATGCCGGCCAGCCGGGCCCCTCTTCCGCGGATCGAGGGTGGCGCAGCCGGCCGGATGCCGGCCAGCCGGGCCCCTCTTCCGCGGATCGCGTCGGCGGGCGCCCGCCCGTGGCGATCCTCTGCGGCGGCCGGGGCACACGCCTGCAGGAGCACACCCAGGAGATCCCCAAGCCGCTCGTGGAGATCGGTGGGATGCCGATCGTGTGGCACGTGATCCAGCTCTACGCCGTCCAGGGCTTCTCACGCTTCCTGCTGGCGACCGGCTACAAGGGTGAGCTGATCGAGCGCTTCGTCGCCACCCACGACTGGCCCGAGGGCGTGAGCGTGGAGTGCGTCGACACGGGTCTGGAGACCCAGACAGGCGGGCGGATCGCCCGGCTGGCTCCTCACCTCACCGGCGAGGAGCTGTTCTGCGCCACCTACGCTGACGGCGTCGCCGACATCGATCTCGACGCGCTTCTGAGCTTCCACGCCGCCCATGAGGCGCTCGCCACGATGACGGTGGTGCGCCCTGAGCTGCAGTTCGGGGTGACCGAGCTGGAGGACGATGGGCGCGTGACGGGCTTTCGCGAGAAGCCCCGCTCGAACCACTGGATCAACGGCGGCTTCTTCTGCTTTGCCGCCGACGTGTTCGACTACCTGGAGAGCGACAGCGTGCTCGAGCGCGCGCCACTGGAGCGATTGGCGGCCGAGGGCCAGCTGCGCGCACACCGCCATGAGGGTTTCTGGGAGTGCATGGACACCTACAAGGATGCCGTCGCCTTGAACGACATGTGGGCCTCGGGCGAGGCGCCGTGGCGGTTGTGGACGGCTCAGGAGCCGTCCGCGCTCAGTGGTGCCCAGACCGGTTGACCGCGAGCCCATCGTGGGATGGAGCCGCGCCGAGCACGGCTCCATCCTGTAACCGCGACTGAGCGCGGTGACTACACGTGCGTTTCCTGGGGCCAAAGTGGCTGCAAAACAGCGATTACTCAGAGCGCCGAGCAGACGGAGACAGTCACTCCGAAATTGGAGGATCAGGCGCTCGGTCGGGGCTCGAGCGCCCGGGCGCGGAACAGGGCGACCGGTTCACGGATCCCGCGCAGCCGGCGCTCGCCGGCAAAGGACCAGCGATAGCCGTCGCGGCTCGCTTCGCGTAGCCCGCGATCGACGAGCAGCGAGCCGGGACGGGCGATCGAGGTGATGCGGCTGGCGAGGTTGACCGGTCGTCCGAACCAGTCGCCGGCGCGAGGCAGCGCGATCCCGATCGCCGCTCCAGCGCGCAACTGGGGGAAGTCATCGCCCTCAGCATCGGCCGCTTCGATCAGCCGCAGGGTCGCCTTCAGCAGTGGCTCGGGCTCGGGCGAGGCAAGCATGGCGGCATCCCCGATCGTCTTGACGAGTCGGACCGGCGATTCGGCTGCGTCGGTGGCGAGCACGTCCAGGCGCCCCGCAAGTCGACCGAGCTCGTCGGGCGGCACTTCCTCGCCGAGGCGCGTAAAGCCCACCAGATCGGCAAAGCTCACTGCCACCTCGCGTGAGCCTGGAAGCTGCCCGCCGCTGCGCTCCAGCGCGCTCACCACCTCGCTCTCTGCGGCGTGGCGCAGGTGCAGGGCGAGCAGACTGCTTACCAGTGGGTCAACCATCGGATACAGCGCCCCGGTCACCTGGGCGTACTGGCTGGCCAGCTCGCTCTCGCTCATTCCCGGCTTCAGCACCAGTTTCATCGGCAGCGTGCGCAGCGTCTCGGCGGCCTGTGAGAGGCCGCGCCCCAGCACGCGCAGGAGATCGAGGACGTCCGCGTCGGAGAGCCCAGCGTCCCGTGCCACGTGGATCATCCGCGCGGACTGCAGCTCGGCTTCGGTGTAGACGGGTTCGTCCGGCTCGGGGATCGGCAGGCCCATCGCCCGCCGGGCAACCACCAGGAACTCCGGGTCGACGTCGCTGATCTGCGCGATCTCCCTCGATGTGTAGCGCTTCTCGCCCACGATCACACGATCGGCCGGCAGGAACATGATCGTGTTGGTGGAGGTCGTGCGCCGCAGATCGGAGAGCGGCACACCTTCGTTGGCCAGCTGCTTCAGCAGCGTCAGTCGCTCGGCACGGGCTGAGCCGCTCAGGCCATCGAGCAGTCCCTCGCCCTCGAAATCGATCTCTGCTGCGCTCATTGGCCTCAGCGTACGTCAGGCAGGCGTCCGGTGATGGGCGCAGAATCACCTCTCGTGATCGTCCTCGGCATTGATCCCGGTCTGGCCAACACCGGCTACGGCGTCGTTGCCAGACGTGGCGGACGCTTGGTGGCGCTGGATGGGGGTGTGATCCAGACCTCCGCGGAGATTCCGCAGGAGCGGCGTCTGGCCGACATCCATGCAGCAATCGAGCGTCTGCTGGACGAGCACGCGCCAGACGCGCTGGCGCTCGAGCAGCTGTACTTCGGGCAGAACGTGCGCACCGCGTTCGCCGTCGGGCAGGCGCGCGGCGCGGTGATGCTCGCCGCAGGACAGCGTGGCGTGCCCTGTGCCAGCTACACACCGCAACAGGTCAAGGGCGCGGTCTGCGGGAGCGGCAGGGCGCAGAAGGACCAGGTGGCGCGGATGGTCAAGGTGCTGCTCGCGCTCGAGGAGGAGCCGCGTCCGGACCACGCCTCCGACGCGCTGGCCGTGGCCGTCTGCCATGCCAACAGCGCCCCGCTGATGAGCGCGCTGGCGCAGGTGGGCGCATGATCTCACTGCTCCGCGGCGAGGTCGCCGTGCGCCGCAGCGACCATGTGGTGCTGCTGTGCGCCAACGTCGGATATAGAGCGGCCGTCTCGGCGGAGACGCTTCGCCACGTGCCCGCCGTCGGGCAGGAGGCCACGCTGCACACCCATCTGATCGTGCGCGACGACGCGCTCGCGCTGTACGGGTTCCATTCAGAGCAGGAGCGCGATCTCTTCCTGATGCTGCTCTCCGTGCAGGCCGTGGGGCCTAAGGTCGCCCTCGCGGTGCTCTCCGCAGGCACCCCACGCGAGCTGATCGGCGCCCTCGCCGCCGGCGACTCGGCGCGCTTTCAGGCGGTGCCCGGCATCGGCAAGCGAACGGCTGAACGGATCATCGTCGAGCTTCGCGAGAAGGTCGGCGTCGAGGTCGCCCCGAGCCTGCGTACCCCGATCGTGGCGCGCAGGGGCGAGCCGATGGAGCCGAGGGCACTGGCCCGCGAAGGGCTGCTCGAGCTCGGCTACGGGCCCGAGGAGGCCGACGAGCTGCTGCGCGAGGCTGAGGGAGAGAGCGCCGAGGATCTGCTGGGGGCTGCCCTGAGACTGGCGCGTACCGGGTCTGCGTGAAGCTATGACCGAGACCGCCGCTCGCATCCAGACGCCCTACCTCGTGCCGGAGGACGAGCTCGATCGCTCTCTGCGCCCACGCCGCCTGCAGGAGTTCGTCGGCCAGGAGACGCTGCGCCAGCAGCTCACGGTGGCAATCGAGGCCTGTAGCGCGCGCGGTGAGGCGCTTGACCACCTGTTGCTCGCCGGCCCCCCGGGTCTTGGCAAGACCTCGCTCGCGCAGATCGTGGCAGCCGAGCTCGAAGTGCCGTTCGTGCAGACCGCCGGCCCCGCGCTCGAGCGCAAGGGCGACATCGCGGCGTTCCTGACCGCGCTGGAGCCACGCAGCGTCTTCTTCGTCGATGAGATCCACCGCCTGGCGCGTACGCTCGAGGAGACCTTCTACCCGGCCATGGAGGATCATCGCCTGCCAATAACCGTCGGCCAGGGAGCGGGCGCGCGCGTGGTCACGCTCGAGCTGCCGCCCTTCACGCTCGTCGGTGCCACGACCCGAACGGGCCTGCTGACGACGCCGCTACGCGACCGCTTCGGCATCCAGGCGCGGCTGGAGCCCTACTCGACGGAGGAGCTCGCGATCATCGTGCGCCGCTCCGCCGGCATCCTCGAGATCGGCCTCGAGGAGGATGGAGCGCTGGCGATCGCGGCCCGCAGCCGGGGCACGCCGCGGGTAGCCAACCGCCTACTCAAGCGCGTGCGGGATTTCGCCGAGGTGCGGATGGAGGGCGTGGTCACCGCCGCCGCCGCGCAGGGAGCGCTGGAGATGCTCGAGGTGGACGAGCTCGGCCTCGATCGCCTCGACCGCAAGATCCTCGAGACGATCTGCTCGAAGTTCGACGGCGGCCCGGTCGGGCTCTCGACGCTGGCTGTCGCGGTGGGGGAGGAGCAGGACACGATCGAGGACGTCTATGAGCCCTATCTGCTGCAGGAGGGCCTGATCAAGCGCACCCCGCGCGGGCGTGCGGCTACGCCCGCTGCCTACGAGCACCTCGGCCTGCAGGTTCCCGAGCCCGTCGGTCAGTCGCTGTTCTGAGCTGCTGCTGTGGTCCTTCCCCAGGCTGTAACACGGGCGGGGGCCTCGCTTCCCAGGCTTGCGTAGTCTGTGTATAGAGACACCATGGCCCATCCCTTCATCTGCCCAAACTGCGGTCACCGCACGAGCGAGCTCGATCGCAATCTCGGCTTCACGCGCCAGCGCAAGGGCTGCACGAAGTGCGGGTTTGCATTCCTGTTCGAACTCCTCGACGACTACTACCCGGCCCCCGACGCCGCCTTCTTCGTATGCGACGGCGAGGGTCGAATAGTCGGCTGCGGCAAGAACTCCTTTGCCTTTACCGGCCTTGAGGAGGAAGAGGTCATAGGTCAGCGTGTCGAGCAGGTGCTCGGCCTGCGCTTCGTCGGCGGCGACGACCCGGTGGCGACGGTGCTCGAGTGGGGCGTACGTGCGCTCGAGGTTCCCGTCGAGGTCTCAGGCGAACGCGATGTGGCGGCTGCCGCCAAAGCCGACATGTTCCCGGCATACGACGACGACGGCGGGCTGTTGCTTGTGCTTACCCCCGACAAGTAGTCTGCTCTGAGCATGCACGATCGCCGCCGCAACCTCCTGATCCTGCTGATCGTCGCCGGGCTCATCGCCGGGTCGGTCGCCGTGATCGCCACCAAAACCACGCGCCTCGGGCTCGACCTGAAGGGCGGGGTCGAGCTCGTCTACCAGGGCAAGCCCACGGCCCAGTCGAAAGTCGACACCGAATCGTTGAACCGCGCGATCGACATCATGCGCAAACGCGTCGACCAGCTCGGGGTGGCCCAGCCCGAAATCCAGCGCTCGGGCGAACGGGAAATCGACGTCTCGCTCCCCGACGTCAGCGACGCTCACCGCGCCGAACAAGAGGTCGGGAAAACGGCCCAGCTGTACTTCTATGACTGGGAGCCGAACGTGATCGGCCCCTCGGGCGCGCCCGCGACCAGCTCTGAACTCACGGTCACCGGTGGCCCCAGCGCCGGCGCTGCGCAATACGGCCTGCCCGAGTACGGGGCGGTCCTGCGCGCGGCCAAACGCGCTCCGATCCTGCGCGACAGCGACACGACGTGGGAGCACGGCTGCACCCCGCAGCAGGTCGGTGGCTGCATCTACGGCAGCTGGTATCTGCTCGAACCCAAGCACGAAAAGGTGCTGCGCGGGCCCGAGGAAAGCGAAAAGAACCTCTACGCCGACTACAAAGTCGCGCCGGGTGCGGTGACCAAGGCGGTGCGCGTGAACCCCGGCACCGTGCTCGCGCAGGCGCGGCCGGTGGAAAGCGCCGCGGGCAAGGTCACGCAGAAAAGCCCCAACAGCTACTACGTCCTCAACGACGATCCCGTGCTGACGGGCAACGACATCACCAACCCCCAGCAGGGCTTCGACGAAGGCGCCGGTGGCTCTGGCGCGCCGAACGTGACGTTCGGCTTCACCTCCCACGGCAAGAAGGTCTTCGAACAGGTCACCAAGAAGATCGCCGAACGCGGCCAGGAAGCACAGCTCCCGGGCAGCGGCGGTAAAGAAGAGACCGAGCAGCACTTCGCCGTGGTGCTCGACGGGCAGCTGATCACGGCGCCGTCGATCGACTACACGAAGTACCCGGAAGGCATCGATGCCTCCACCGGCTCTGAGATCTCTGGTGGCTTCACGATCGGCTCCGCCCAGGAACTGGCCCAGGAGCTGCAGTCGGGTGCGCTGCCGATCAAGCTCGAACTGATCTCCAACTCACAGGTCTCGGCGACGCTAGGCAAAACCGCGCTAAACCAGGGCCTGATTGCGGGTCTCGCCGGTTTCGCTGTGGTCTGCCTGTTCCTGCTGATCTTCTACCGCGTGCTCGGCGCGATTGCAGTCGGCGGCCTGGTCATCTACAGCGTCTACTACTTCGCGCTGATCAAGTTGATCCCGATCACGCTCACGCTGCCAGGCATCGCCGGTCTGATCCTCACCATTGGTATCGCGGCCGATGCCAACATCGTGATCTTCGAGCGCGTCAAGGAGGAGATCCGCGGGGGAAGATCGATCATCTCCGGCATCGCCACGGGTTACAAGCGCGGGTTCGCGGCGATCGTCGACGCCAACGTCGTCACCTTCATGACCGCCTTCATCCTGTTCGCGCTGGCGACAGCGGAAGTCAAGGGCTTCGCCTTCACGCTCGGCATCGGCACGCTCGTGTCGCTGTTCACGGCCGTGCTCGCCACACAGGCGGCGCTCGGCTCGATGGGACGCTCGAAAGTCATCTCCCATCCGGCGGCGCTTGGCGCCGAGCGCCGCGGGCGCGGCTGGACGTTCGACTTCATGGGCGCCTCCAAGTGGTTCTTCTCGCTGTCCGGCACGATTCTGTTGGTGGGCGCGCTGGCGATCGGTGGCAGCGGCCTGAACTTCGGCATCGACTTCAAGTCCGGCACACGCATCCAGACGGCTTTCCAGAAGCCCGTCACCGAGGCCCAGGTGGCCACGGCGATGTCGGCGGCCGGCTTCGGCAACGCCGAGGTCCAGAAGTTCGTCAACAAGAGCATCGGCGGCACCGGCTATCAGATCTCGACCAAGACGCTGCGGCCGGGGACGCTGAACAAGGTGCGCGAAGCCCTCGAAACGAAATTCGGGACAAAGCACTTCTCCTCGACCTCGATCGGGCCGACGTTCGGCAAAACCGTGGCCAACAGCGCGATCGTCGCGATCATCGCCTCGCTGCTGGTTATCTCGGTCTATATCGCGCTGCGCTTCGAGTGGAAGTACGCGGTGCCGGTGCTGATCGCGCTGATGCACGACCTGCTGATAACGGCAGGGGTCTATTCGCTGACGGGGAGGGAAGTCACGACGGCCACGGTCGCCGCTCTGCTGACGATCCTGGGGTACTCGCTCTACGACACGATCATCGTGTTCGATCGTGTGCGCGAGAACGTCCCGCGGATGCCGCGTGCGGCGTTCTCGCAGATCGTCAACCGCTCGATGTCGGAGGTGCTGACCAGATCGCTGGCCACGAGCTTCTGCACCCTGCTGCCGGTGGCGGCGCTGCTGTTCTTCGGCGGGGAAACGCTCCGGGACTTCGCCTTCGCGCTGATGATCGGCATCGCCTCGGGCGCCTACTCGTCGATCTTCATCGCCTCGCCGGTGCTGACACACTGGAAGGAGCGCGAGAGCTCCTACCGCGTCAGGCGCGCGCGGATCGTGCGCGAACTCGGTGCCGTGCCGGCGTACGCCACGACTGCGGGTGGAGCGCCCGAGGACGTCGAGCCGACCCAGGTCAAAAAGCGGAAAACCCGGCGGGGAAGCCTGATCGCACCGGAGGAGCCGGGCGAGCAGATCTCGCGCGACGAGTTCCAGGAACTTATCCGCGACCTCGACGTCGAGGGCAAGCCCAACGGAGCGCAGAAAGCCAAGCGGCGTGGCCGGGCCGGGGTGGCCACCGACGAGCAGCCCGAGCCCCCGCCGGCTGTGCCCGAGCGCGATCCGGCGGCCGACCTCACTCCCGAGGACCTGGTCCTCAAGGAAGAGTCGAAGCCGCGGCCGCCGAAGAACCGCCGACCACGCAACAAACGCCACGGCAGGGCACGCTGATGGGCGCCTGCGCACAACAGACGACCGAGGAGCGTGAGCGCTGATGGGGATGCTCGGCTGGGTGATCATGGGCCTCGCTATCTGGCACTTCACGATCTTCCTCCCGGACCGCTTCTGGGGCGGGATCGTCGGTGCGTTCGTCGGCTCGCTGATCGGCTCGATCGTGATCGGCCTGATCATCTATGGCGTGAAAGTGTCGGCGCTGCAGGTACCGGGCGAAAAGGAGACCAACATCGGCGTGATCCTCTACGCCGTGCCCGGCGCGCTGATCGGGATGGCGCTGGTCTACGCCGAGGGCATGCGCCGCGAACGCGCTGCCGGCATCACCCCGCCCGAGTACGACTGAGACGAGCCTGCGGCGGCCCGGTTCCGTCCCACGCTGGCCGTAGTGTCGCCAGTGTGAGCCATTGCCGCTTCGAAATCGCTGACTGCCCGCCCGAGCAGGTGGGGCGGCTGCGTAACGCACTCTCGGTCAGCGAGGCGCTCGCGCAGGTCCTCGTGCGTCGGGGGCTCACCGACCCGGATAGCGCCCGGACGTTCCTGAACGCCACCGAGGAGCATCCGCCCGAGGCCTTTGCGGGCATCGAGGAGGCGGTGCAGCTGATCCTCGAGCATGTGCGCAGCGGTGCCCGCATCACGATCCACGGCGACTACGACGTCGACGGGATCTGCTCGACGGCTGTGCTGGTAGGGGCGCTGCGCGACCTGGGCGCGGACGTCGACTCCTACCTGCCCGATCGCGACGGCGACGGCTATGGGCTGGCCGAGACCACAGTGCGACGGCTTGCCGCCCGCGGAACCAGGCTGCTGATCACCGCCGACTGCGCGATCACGGCGGTCTCAGAGGTCGCCCTCGCCCGCGAGCTGGGGATGCAGGTGATCGTCAGCGATCACCACACCCCGCGCGCCGACGGCGAGCTGCCGCGAGCGCCGATCGTGCATCCGGCGCTGTGCGGGTACCCGTGTGTGGATCTCTGTGCCACGGCCGTGGCCTACAAGCTCGCCCAGGCCGTATATGCCGGCGCGGGTCGCGACCCGCAAGAGCTGCGCCGTGACCTCGACCTGGTGGCGTTGGCGACGATCGCCGACGTGGTGGCGCTGCTCGGGGAGAACCGGACGCTAGTGCGCCGTGGACTGCGGGCGCTCGCGGGGACAGCGAAGCCGGGCCTGCGCGCGCTGATGTCCGTCGCGCGTGTCGACCCGGCGAAGGTCGACGAGCGTTCGGTGGCCTTTGCGCTGGCACCGCGGCTGAACGCCGCCGGGCGCCTCTACAGGGCCGATGCAGGTCTTGAGCTTGTGCTCACAGGCGACCCGTTGCGCGCGGCGCAAATCGCCGCTGAGCTCGACGCGGCCAACAGCGAGCGCCGCCAGGTGGAAATGCGCATCCGCTACGAGGCCGAAGCGCAGATGGACGAGCTGGGCGAGCGAGCCGCCTACGTGCTCGCCGGGGAGGGCTGGCATCCAGGTGTGATCGGGATCGTGGCCTCGCGGATGGTCGAGCGCAGCGGAAGACCGGTCGTGATGATCGCGCTGGAGGGCGAGCGGGGCCGGGCATCGGGGCGAAGCGTCGAGGCCTTCGACCTGCTGGCGGGCTTGCGTGCGTGCGAGGGGCATCTCACTCGCTACGGGGGGCATCGTGCGGCCGCCGGTCTCGAGATCGAGCGCAGCCGGGTGCCTGAGTTCGCTGCGGCGCTGTGCGCCCACGCCGAGTCCGTCCTCGCTCCGGCGGACCTTGTTCCGCTCGAGCGTGTGGATGCGGTTGTGGGCGGCGGTGAGCTGGGGATCGAGCTGGCGGAGGAGTTGCGTGCGCTCGCGCCGTTCGGGCGCGCGAACCCCGGTGTGTCGCTGATGGTCGCTGACGCGGTGCTCGCCGACCCGAGGCCGATGGGCGAAGGCAAGCACGTGCGCTTCACCGTGGAGTCGCGCGGGGCGAAGGCGCGGGCTGTGGCGTTCGGCAACGGCGGGCGCCTGCCCGTCGATGAGGGCATCCCGGTACTGGCCACGTTCTCGCTCGAGGTCAACGAATGGAACGGTGCGAGCGAGCCGCGGCTGGTGCTCCGCCAGGCGGCGCCCGCTGAGCTCGAGCTGACTGCGCAGCATTCCGAGGATCGCCTCGAGGAGCCAGTCGGCGAGCTCGTGCTGTTCTGAGCGCGCGCCCCTTCTATACGGGTGGCGGGTCCCCTACCCTGTAGTCATGGCCATCGCCGAGGATCCCAAGAGCACACAGCTGACGGATACCGCCAGCGGGGCAGTGGAGCTCCCGCCGGCGCGGCCGGAGGGTACGGCTGAGCCCGAGCAGGGCGGCGCTGGCAGGCGCAGTGGGGAGGAGGCGCAGGCGCTCACGCTCAGCGTGGCCGAGCGGCGGATGCTCAGCGACCTGTTCGCGATCGTCTCCGAGCACGCAGCCGACTCGACCGTGGAGGTAGACCACGGCCGGGTCCAGGATGCGTTCGTGTTCGCCTGCGAGCACCATGCGGCGCAGCGGCGCAAATCGGGCGAGGACTTCATCGTGCATCCGGTAGGGGTGGCACGCATCTGTGCGGGCATGCGCCTCGACACCGAGACGCTGTGTGCGGCGCTGCTGCATGACACCGTCGAGGACACCTCGGCCTCGATCGAGGAGGTGCGCGAGCGCTTCGGCGAGGAGATCGCAGCGATTGTCGACGGCGTGACGAAGCTGACCGGGATCACCTTCCAGTCGCGCGATGAGGCGCAGGCCAACAACTACCGCAAGATGATGGTGGCGATGGCCACCGACGTGCGGGTGATCCTGATCAAGCTGGCCGACCGCCTGCACAACATGCGCACGATCGAGGCGATGCCGAAGCAGAAGCAGATCGAGAAGGCGCGCGAGACGATCGAGATCTACGCCCCGCTGGCCCATCGCCTGGGAATCCACGCGATCAAGTGGGAGCTCGAGGACCTTGCCTTCGCGACCCTTCACCCCCGCAAGTACCAGGAGATCAAGGGACTCGTCGCCCAGCAGCGCGACGAGCGCGAGGTCTACGTCAACGAGGCAGGCGACTACCTGCGCAAGGAGCTGGCACAGGTGGGAATCGAGGCCGAGATCGCCGGCCGGGCCAAGCACTTCTACTCGATCTACTCGAAGATGACCAAGAAGGGACGCGAGTTCAACGAGATCTACGACCTGACGGCAATGCGAGTGATCGTCGAGTCGGTCAAGGACTGCTACGGCACCGTCGGCGTCATCCACTCGCTGTGGAAGCCGCTGCCCGGGCGTTTCAAGGACTTCATCGCGATGCCAAAGTTCAATATGTACCAGTCGCTGCACACGACCGTGATCGGACCCGAGGGACGGCCGCTGGAGATCCAGATCCGCACGCTCGAGATGCACGAGATGGCCGAGTTCGGCGTGGCCGCCCACTGGCTCTACAAGGCCCCACCGCCCGGCAGCGGCGACGACGGCGGTCGCTGGGGCGCGGGCGAGGAGGGCAAGCTCAAGTGGCTGCGCTCGATGCTCGACTGGCAGAAGGAGCTGTCCGACCCGCGGGAGTTCATGGAGACTCTGCGCACGGACCTCTTCGAGGAGGAGGTCTACGTGTTCACGCCCAAGGGCGAGGTCAAGTCGCTGGCCGCGGGCGCGACACCGCTGGATTTCGCCTACGAGGTGCACACCGAGATCGGCCACCGCTGCGTGGGTGCGCGTGTCAACGGCAAAATCGTGCCGCTGCACTACGAGCTGCGCTCGGGCGACATCGTGGAGATCCTCACGGCCAAGCGCGAGCGAGGACCGTCGCGCGACTGGCTGGCAACGGTCAAGACGACCCGTGCGCGCAACAAGATCAAGGCGTGGTTCAAGGCCGAGTCGCGCCAGGACACCGAGCACACCGGCCGCGAGCTGCTCCAGGAGCAGCTGCGCAAACAGGGCCTGCCCGCCCAGAAGATCACCGGCTCGGCGCTCCTCGCCGACGTGATCCGCGAGGTGGGCTACCGCAAGGCGGACGACTTCTACATCGCGCTGGGCGCGGCCAAGGTCTCGCCCAAGCTGGTCGTGAGCAAGGTGCTGCAGCGTCTCAAGCAGGGGGAGTCGGCCGACGGCGAGGACAACGCCGCCGATCTGCTGCGGGTCGGACGGGCGCGCAGGCGACCGACGAAGTCCTCGGGCCAGTACGGGATCCGGGTCGAGGGCGTGGAGGACGTGATGCTGCGCCTGGCCAAGTGCTGCCGCCCGGTCCCCGGCGATGACATCCTTGGCTACATCTCGCTCGGCCGTGGGATCACCATCCACCGCAAGGACTGCCCGAACGCGGCCCAACTTCAGAAAAGCCCCGAGCGCTTCGCCAACGTGGGTTGGGAAGGCGACCAGTCCACGGGCTTCGTGGTCGAGATCCAGATCGACGCCTGGGATCGCCACCGCCTGCTGGAGGACCTCTCGCGCGCGTTCTCGGAGTCGGGCGCAAACATCATGGAAGCGCGCTGCCTGTCGATGGGCCCGATGGTCAAGAACCGCTTCGTGGTCGAGGTGGCCGACACGCACACGCTCAAGAGCGCCATCACGCGCCTGCGCAACATCGACTCGGTGTTCGATGCCTACCGGGTCACGCCCGGCGCCACGGCCGCCTGAGCGGGCCGGCCGACGGTCCTCGGCGCGCTAGGCGCGAGCTCAGGAGATGACGGTGAGGGCTCGGGCCATCACCGAGTAGTGCGCCTCGGAGACCTCGCCGAGGTAGTCGCCGTCGACCTGCAGCGGGAGCCTGCGCCCGTCGGCGCTGCGCACGGTCATCTCGGTCATGTTCTCCAGGCCGCTCACCTGACGATGACCCACGACGCGCGCGCTGGGCGAGAAGGCCCGCCAGGCGATGAAGGGCATCGACAGCGGCGTGGCGCGGTGCAGCACGCCGCCTGCGAGCCATCCCGAGTCGAGCGCGGCGCCGTCGGTGATGTCGATCGGCCGGTTCTGGAAGTAGGTGAAGGGCGATCCGTTCTGGACGACGGCCGTCACTCCGTCCAGCGTCTGCCCGTTGGCGTCGACCTGGAGGCGGGGAGGGCTCACGAGGTAGCGGCGCATGAACGTGCTCACGGCGACCCAGGTGAAGTACCAGGCGCCGAGGCGCGCCTTCAGGTGGGGGTTGGAGTCGACCCGCTCGACCACGCTGGCGTCGAGCCCAAGTCCCGATGCGAAGGTGAAGCAGCGGCCGTTGACCACGCCGAGGTCGACCTTGCGCGGCTGCCAGTCGTCGGCCATCGCGAGCAGGTGCTCGGTCGCGTCGACCACGTCGCCGGGGATCCCCAGCATCTTGCCGAACACGTTGGCCGAGCCACCGGGAAGGCAGCACAGCGGCGTGGAGGAGCCAAGCAGGCCGTTGGCGGCTTCGTTGACCGTGCCGTCGCCGCCGAAGGCCACCACCACGTCATAGCCCTCGTGAGCGGCCTCGCGGCACAGCTCGGTGGCGTGGCCGCGCGCCTCGGTGTCCACTGCATCGACCTCGAAGCGGCCCTGCAGGGCGTAGACGACGAGGTGGCGCAGCCGATCGGAGACGGTCGTGGCATACGGATTGACGATGATCAGCATGCGGCGCTTGCTCGCCGGGTCGGCAAAGCGAAACGGCGCATGGTCCTGATCCAGCCGGGTTGCGCCCTTTTGCTCGCTCGTGGGGATGCTCACAGCGTGGCCTACACCACACCTACGACTGCGTTACCGCCGTTTGGGCTAATGCTCGAGTTGCATACGTGCCGATGCTGTTGCTAAACTGCCGCGCACATAGATGTACACATCCAGAGGGGTGGAGGGCCTGGCCCTGCGAAACCCCGGCAACCACCGCCAAGTCACAGGCGGGAAGGTGCCAATTCCAGGTGATGTGTGGCCGGGCTTCGCGCTCTTCGCCACACGTGACAAGGCGAAGGCTATAGCGAAGGGAGCCCCAAATGGCTGTCAGTCATCTTCAGTGCAAGGAGTGCAAGTCCCAGTATCCGCTCGAGGCGCTCTACGTCTGCGAGCAGTGCTTCGGTCCGCTCGAGGTCGTCTACGACCACACCCGTACGGGCGAGGATCGCGGTGAGCTACGCCGCCGCATCCAGGGCGGACCCCAGAACATCTGGCGCTACGCGGACTTCCTTCCGCTCGCCGGGGGTCCTCCCGGTCCCTCCGGGCGCCTCGCCTCGCGGGTCGGCCTGCCCGCCGGCTGCACGCCGCTGATCAAGGCCGACCGCCTGGCCGAGCGGCTGGGGTTGAAGGAGGTATGGGTCAAGAACGACGCTGCCAACCCAACGCACTCGTTCAAGGATCGTGTGGTCTCGGTGGCCGTTACGCGTGCCCGCGAGCTCGGCTTCGAGACGATCGCCTGCGCCTCGACGGGCAACCTCGCCAACTCCGTGGCCGCCCACGGCGCCGCCCTGGGCATGGACTCATATGTCTTCATCCCGGCTGACCTGGAGGAGCAGAAGATCCTCGCCACGGGCATCTACGGCACCAACCTCGTGGGCGTGGAGGGCAACTACGACGACGTGAACCGGCTCTGCACCGAGCTCTGCGCCGAGCGCGAGTGGGCGTTCGTGAACATCAACCTGCGTCCCTACTACGCCGAGGGCTCCAAGACGCTGGCGTTCGAGATCGCCGAGCAACTCGGCTGGGAGCTCCCCGACCGCTGCATCGTGCCGATCGCCTCGGGCTCGCTGTTCACGAAAATCGCCCGCGGCTTCGAGGAATGGCGCGAGGTAGGGCTGATCGAGGGCGATCTGCCGAGCATGAACGGCGCCCAGGCCGAGGGCTGCTCGCCGGTTGCCAGCGCGTTCGCCGCCGGGCACGACGTGTGCAGGCCGGTCAAGCCCAGCACGATCGCCAAGTCGCTTGCTATCGGCAACCCCGCCGACGGCCCCTACGCGCTCGACCTCGCACGCCGCACCGGCGGCGGCGTCGACTCGGTCACCGACGACGAGATCCGCGCGGGCATCAAGCTGCTAGCAGAGACGACAGGGGTGTTCACCGAGACCGCAGGTGGAGTCACGACGGCGGTGCTCGCAAAGCTCGCTGCTCGCGGCGAGATCGACCCGGACGAGCGCGTGGTGTTGGTCATCACCGGCGAGGGACTGAAGACGCTCGACGCAGTTCGCGGATCGTTCGAGACGACCACCATCAAGCCCACGGTCGAGGCGTTCGACGCAGCCAGTGCCGGCCATACGGTGAGCGTCTGATGACAGTCGTGGTCAAGATCCCAACCCAGTTGCGCTCCGCCTCGGGTGGCGAGGCCGAGACAGAGCTCGACGGAGCGACCGTGCAGGAGGTCCTCGACGGCCTGTTCGAGCGCTTCGAGGAGCTACGCGCCCGGATCGCAGACGACGACGGCTCGCTGCGACGCTTCGTCAACGTGTACCTCGCCGGGGAGGACATCCGCTTCCTCGATGGTCTGCAGACGCCCGTCAAGGACGGCGCGGAGTTGACGATCCTCCCCGCGGTGGCGGGAGGCTAGGACGCCGCGGAGCGGCGCGAGGCGGCGTTCTCGGTCGCTAGCGTGGCGCTAGCGGGTTGATGCCGTGGTGTGGTGTGACACGGCGTGGGTGGCGACCGGTGGCGTGGAGCCGCTGAAGCCGATCGTCGAGACGAGGCCGGCGGCGCACATCGCTCCGATCGTCAGGGAGCGCATCCGCTTGGGGGTGAGCCAGCCGAAGTGGTGGGTCTGCAGCCATGTCCTGAACCCCGTGGCGGCCGAGGCGGCCGCCATTGCACAACCTGCGCACATGGGCTGAGCGTAGCGCGGGGTTCTAAAGACGCTCGGGCTCGGCCAGCGGCTCGTGCACGGCGGCGTCCGCGCGGCGCTCGAGGCGTCTTCTGAGCTCCTCGCCCCGGCCAGCGGCCACGGCTCGCGCGGCCCTCGCCTCGGTCAGCTCGAGGCCCTGTGCACGAGCGAAGTCGAGCAGGTCCTGCCGCTCCTCGCCCTCGCGGGCGGTGCGCAGGAACAGCCAGCAGAACAGGCCCAGGGTGAGGATCGACTCCTCCACCATCATGATCGCCCCGGCGAGGTTCTGGTCGGCCAGGGGCGAGATGTGAAAGACAGCGTCCCCGTGCAGGTAGAAGGGGTAGAAGACGGTTCCCGACCACAGGAAGATGTTGCCGAGAACGGTGCCCGTCAGGCGTACGGCCACGATGTAGATCAGCTTGCCCAGATTGCCGAACCAGGACGGCATTGGCAGTGGGCCGAGCAGGCACATCCACATGTTGATTCCGAGGCCGAGGAACATGGCGTGCTCGAGCGCATGTAGGCCAGAGTGGCGTAGCGCAGCCTGGTAGAGGACGGGAAGGTGCCAGAGGTAGAGGTCGATGGCCCACAGGGGAAAGGCGATGGCCGGGTGCGAGAGTGCGCGCAGGCGGTCGAAGAAGCCGATGCGCAGGATCGGGGCGAGCAGCGGGCCGGTCAGCCCGAGCACGATCAACAGTGCGGCGATGTCGCCCAGGAGCAGGTGCTCGATCATGTGCACGTAGAGCAGTTCCTGGCTGTCGGAGCCGAGCGAGGTGAGGGCGGCGCCGATCACCACGAAGCCTCCGTAGAAGCAGGCCTGACGCCAGCCGGGAACTGGATGGCCGTCGAGTGCGAGAGTGCGTGCCCGCCGCGCGTAGAGCAGGCCGAGAAGGGCGAGCGGACCCAGCTGGAAGGCGGCTGAGACGTCCGCGGAGACGGCGAGCGGCAGGGCGATCATCCCCGCTCAGATTACTCGGGGCGCCAGGTGAGCGGCGAGGGCACGATACGCGCTTGCATAGACTGCGCCGGGCATGAGAGCCCCGTCCCGCAGCGTGCTTGCAGCATCGACCGGGGGCACGGCACTCGTGGCTCTGGCGCTGCCCGCGAGCGCGCAGGCGCACGGGATCGTCGGCAAGGCCGACCTGCCGATCCCCGTGTGGCTGTTCAGCTGGACCGCTGCGATCGTGCTCGTGGTCTCGTTCGTCGCGCTCTCCACGCTGTGGCGCTCGCCGCAGCTGCAGGAGCAGCGTCGCAGGCGGCTCGCGGCGATGCCCCGGCCGCTGGAATGGCTCGCCGCCCTGATTGGCCTGGGGCTGTTCGCGCTGGTGCTCTACAGCGGCTTCCACGGAGCTCAGGTGGCCAACGCCAACTTCTCGGTCACCTTCATCTACGTCATCTTCTGGGTGGGCCTGCCCGTCGCGAGCGTCCTCTTCGGCGATGTCTTCCGCGCGTTCAGCCCATGGCGCACCTGCGGGCGTGTGATCGAGGCGCTGATGCGGCGTCTGGGTAGCCGCTCGAAGCCGCCCTTGACCTATCCGGCGTGGCTTGGCAACTGGCCGGCGATCGCAGGGATAGTCGGGTTCGCCTGGCTGGAGCTCGTCTACGTCGAACGTGACAACCCGTCGATCCTGGCGGCGCTGTCGCTCGGCTACTTCCTGGTGATGCTCGTAGGGATGGTGCTGTTCGGCGTGGAGGAGTGGGGAGGAGAGGCCGATGCCTTCGGCGTCTACCTCGGCCTGCTTGCCAGGCTCTCGGCACTTGTGCGGGGCGAAGATGGAGCGCTGTATCTGCGCCGGCCCCTGAGCGGGGTCACCGATCTGCGCATCCGCTCGGGCACGGTCGTGCTGGTCTGCACGCTCATCGGTACCACCACATTCGACGGCTTCTCCAACGGCGGTATATGGCGCAACAACGAGCCCAGCATGCAGAGTCTGTTTGCCGATCTCGGGCTCTCCTCCACGCCCGCGCAGGAGTTGACCTACTCCGTCGGGCTGGTTCTCTGCATCCTGCTGATCCTCGCCGTGTACCGCGTCGGCATCCTCGGTGTCAGCAGCGTGAGCGATCGTTACGGCGCGCAGGCGCTGTGGCGCGACTTCGCCCACACGCTCGTGCCGATCGCCTTCGCCTACGTGCTCGCCCACTACTTCTCGCTGCTTCTGTGGCAGAGCCAGGCCATGGGCTACCTGATCTCAGACCCATTGGGCAACGGGTCGAACCTGTTCGGAACCGCCGGCTATCAGATCGACTACCACGTGATCTCCTATGCGGGCATCTGGTATGTGCAGGTCGCAGCCCTAGTGGGCGGTCACGTCGGCGGGCTTGCACTCGCGCACGACCGGGCCCTGACGCTGTATCGCGACCCCGAAGAGGCGGTGCGCAGTCAGTACTGGATGCTGGCGGTGATGGTGGCCTTCACGAGCTTCGGGCTGTGGCTGCTCTCCTCGGTCGGCACGTGAGCCGATGCCGGTGATAGATTTTGGGCGATGGTGCTGGCCTGCCTGACCCATTGGTACATCTCGATGCTCTACGTCGTGCCCGTCGTGACGGTCGGCGGCTGGGGCTGGTGGAGCTCGAAGCGGATGGCGCGCAGGAAGGCCGCCGGCGGCTCGCAGACGAGCATGGAATCGGCCGAGGCAGCGGACAGCGGGGGCGCTTCAAAGGTTCGCCCAGCTGTCCATTTCGACCTTTCGTAATTTCTTAACGTCCGTTGAGGTGGGCGTGAGTAGCATGGTGTTCGCTACGTCTATGACCTCACAGACATTGATCCGCCCAGCCGTCGATGGGTTGACCGAGAGGTTCGACCCCACGGCCTGCTTGGACGAGCGTGTGCGCCACACGGCCGCGGGCACCGACCCGGTGGTTCCCGGGCGCTACATCCAACTAGACGGACCCGAGCGCACCCTGCTCATCCCCCTGGGCAGCGATCCGATCCACATTGGCCGCGGTCTCTCGGCGGATTTGCATCTCGACGAGAGCTCGGTCTCGCGGCGTCATGCGATTCTGGTGCCACGTCCCGCGGGCGCGCGGGTCCTGGACGACCGCAGCTCCAACGGCACCTACGTCAACGGGCGGCGCATCCAGCAGGCCGATCTCGCCAACGGCGACGTGATCATGCTGGGGCGAATCATGCTGCGCTACCTGGAGATTTAGCCCTCAACAGCGAAGGCCGGCTCGACCGAGCCCTCCCGGGATCGCCACTCTTGCAGGCTGGCGAGCGAGCCGTCGATGACGCGGTTCAGGAACTCGGTGCGGTCGTTGATGTGTGGGAACGGCATCCCGGGGACGGGAACCTCGAGAAACTCGCAGAGAGGCTCCCACCCGTCCGATGCGTTCCACACGAGCAGGCGCTCAGGTGCGATCGCTCGCTGCACCTCTTCGTTGTGGCGCTGCATCGCCGCGATCATCTGCTCAGGCTCGGCGTGGCCGCGGGCGAATGTTCCCTGGCCCTGCCACAGCAGCCCGTCGATCATGCTGAGAAACCCGCGCCACCGGGGGTCGATGTGTCCCTGGGCGCTCGAGAGCAGCCGCACCAGCGACTCGCCGTTGCGAACCGACCACACCGTCTGGCGCATGCTGCGCTCCCACGTCTCGGGGTCGCGGACACTGAGGAGCACCTTGGCGTCCGGGTAGAACTCGGCGAGCTCTTGGTAGAAGTAGCCGCCGGGCCAGTCCACCGTGGACTGGTAACCGTCGAATATCTCTGGCCAGTTGGGGTTGCCTGCGAGGGCCTGCTCCCACAGGGTCGCCTGCTGGAGGTCTCCGAGGACGTTGACCATGTGGTAGCAGGGGCCGACCCCGAGCATCTCCAGAGCCATCTTCTGGGTCAGTGTGCCCGTACGTGGCATGCCCGCGCCTATCAGCCTCATGGTTCTCCTTGCGCTGCCCGCCATTCGCTCTCGACGCGGCCCCTGGCCACATCGCCTGTCAGATTGCGCCCCCTCTGCGGCGCATGCGGCGCGTGGTGAACCTTACTTGAGGCCTGGGGGCTAGGTCTGAAGCGAGCGCTCCTCGGGGTCTGGGTCCTTCGAGGGCAGATCGGCCTCGAGGAAGGGCAGCACGTCGATCAGGCCTGTGAGCTCGAACAGGCGCTGGACGGCGCTCGGGCCTTGTATCAATGCGAACTCGTAGCCGCTGCGCTCACAGAGCTTGCCCGCGAGCACGATCGCCGCCAGTCCCGTTGAATCGATGAACAGCAGCCTGCTCAGATCCAGCGTGAGAGCGCTCGTCGACTCCGAGGGCACTCGCGCCACGGCTGCTTCCAGGCTCGGCACCGATGCGATGTCGAGTTCGCCCCGGAGGTACAGCGTCGTGTGCCCGCTGCGATCTACAGCCTCGATGTCCAGGCCGGTCGGGGGCAAGGGCTCGATCATAGATCGCATCCAGGGCTATACGAGCAGCGATGTATCTTGGGCATTACAACCTCCGCACACGATGTTGGCTGTGCGAGAGTCCCCCCCGGCTGCACGGCCTCGCGGCTCACTCGGGAGCCGCCGACCCTGCTGTGCCAGCGTGTCCTACCGCGGTGGCTTTGCGCCTTCACAACCCGTACCGAGCCACGAAGGACGCTGCTGGAACTCTAGCGTACGGGCACGCCTCAGGCATGGGATAGTGCGTATGTGCACGATGCCCATGGGCAGGCGGGGGAACCGCCCAGGACGTCCGCGGGACGGGGCGAGGCGGTGCGGCGCCGGGTGGTGCTCGTAATCGGCGAACCGGCGGGCCTCGGCGCGGCATTGATGCGTCGGCTGGAGCAGGGCGGTCTCGCAGCCGAGGCAGCGATGGGGCTCAGCGACAGCGAGTTGTCGAGGATCCTCATCCAACCCGAATGGGATGCGGTTGCGGTGGTCACTCGCGATGACGTGCTCGCGCTGCGCCTGACGCTGCTCAGCGCCCACCTGAGGCCCGATCTTCCGTTGTGGGTGACGATGTTCGATCGCACGATCACACGTGAGCTGCAGCACGTTGTGCCTGCTGTGCACGTGCTCTCGCCGGCTGAACTGGTGGCCGATGACCTCGCCGAGCACTGCGTCGCGGCCGCAGGCGCGTCGATCTCTCGCGAGCGTCATGGCATTCGCCTGGTGGACGACGCCTTGAGGCTGCTGGCACGCGCCGGAGTCGGACTTCTGCTGGCGCTGATCTTCGAGGCGACGATCTCGATGATCGCCCTGCACGAGGGCGTGGTCGATGCGCTGTACTTCAGCACCCGGTCCGTGGCCACGGTGGCCGGCGCGCCTGGCGCTGCCTCGGGCACGGCGTTGTACAAGGTGCTCTCGGCCCTGGACACGCTGGCGGCGCTGCTGCTGGTCGCCGTGTTCACGGCGGCCCTCGTGCGGCGTCTCAGCCGCCCCCGTCTGACGACTCTGCTCGGAGCCCGTGCCGCGCCGGCGCGAAACCACGTGCTGCTCGTGGGCTTCGGCCAGGTGGGCTTCCGCCTGGCCCAGGAGCTGCGCCGCCGTGGCGTTGCTGTGCTCGGCGTCGAGCAGGACCCGGACGCTCCGTGCGTGCGTCTCGCACGGGCGGCCGGCATCCCCGTGGCGATCGGTCGCGGGGACGACAGGGAGACGCTGGAGCGCCTGGGAATCCGGCGCTGCGCGGTTGTGGCGGCGGTGACGTCCACCGATCTGGTGAACGTGGCAGTGGGGCTGGCGGCGAGCGATCTGGCTCCGGGCGTTCCGCTCGTACTTCGCCTCGGCGATGGCGAGGTCGCGGCAGAGACCGACTCGCTGCTGCACCTCGGGCGCATCTGCGACGCTCACAAGATCGCCTCGCAGACGCTCGTGAGCGGGCTTCTCGGCCCCGACCTCACGACCGCCCACCCACCCGCGGTTGGCTAGCCTCAGCGGCCATGGCTGACACCAGCACCATCGCCTCGCTTGCGACCGCCGGAGGCACCCTGATCCTGGCCGTGGCGACTTTCTCCTCGACTCGTTCGGCCAACCGCGCCGCACGCGTGTCCGAGCAGGCGCTTCAAGTTGGGCTGCGCCCCGTGCTGTTCAGCGCGAGCGCGCAGGATCCACCGATGAAGGTCGGCTTCGCCGACGACCACTGGTTGCACCTGCACGACGGTCTCGGCGCTGCCCAGATCTCATCTGAGCGCCTCTACTTCGCGATTCCGCTGCGCAACGTGGCCTCTGGCCTCGCGGTCCTCCACGGCTGGACGATGAGAGGCGGAAGGCCCACGGGCGAGACGGAGCGCCCGACGCTCGGAGAATTTCACCGCCTCCAGCGCGACCTCTATGTTCCCGCCGGGAGCGTGAGCTTCTGGCAGGCCGCCCTACGCGACCCCAACGACCCCCTTTACGTGTCGATGCTGGAGGCCGTTCAGCAGGGAAGCGGCATCACGGTGGACATCCTCTACGGCGATCACGAGGGGGGACAGCGCGCGATCACGCGCTTCTTCATGTCGCCCCGCACGCATGGCAACGAGGACGAGCCGTGGCTGTGGCTGTGTGCGACGGCACGCCACTGGAACCTCGATCGCGCAGATCCGCGCTAAAAGAGCCCCGCGGGACGCCGGTTCACCAGGCTTCGCGCCCGCCGGTGCCAACGGGGGGCGCCGACTCGCCGCCGGCCGTGGGGGGTGGCTGGCGCGCGCGGCGCCGGCGCACGTAAGCGACGAACAGCAGGCCGAGCACGACGATCAAGACCAGCGCGATGATCGCGCCGGTTGGGGTCTTGGACCCGCTCTCGGGGGTCCAGTAGAGCACGCCGTTGACGTTGCCTTTTCGCGTGCCAACCTGAATTGGGACCTGCCAGTCGAAGATCTTGGTCAGCTTGGCCTGGTTTGTGACCTGGGGGGGAAGCGCGGGGGACATCCAGTGGATGCGGTGGTCATGCCATTCCAGCTGGCCCGTGCGGTCCACCACGACCCAGTTGGGCGGGGCGCTGGGCGAGGCCGAGGGGGGGACCTTGACGTTGCCGTAGAAGTTCTGGTTGAGGTAGTAGGCGGGAGAGCGCGTGTTGAGCTCGACGGTGCCGTTGGCAAGCACACGCGCATAGGGTTCGTCCTGGTAGCCGTAGACGATCACGGCCTGGCCGCTGTGGTTGGTGAGCAGCAGTCGGTCAGCGAACTCCAGCACCTGCAGGCTGACGCCAGACACGCTCGGTTCGACGGCTGTTATCTGGGAGCGGAAGTGGTAGCTGGAGCCCTGATCGCTGATCGGGTTCTCGCTCTCGCTGGTCGGGCTCTGGGCGGGCCCTTGGGCCTGCACCGTGGCCGGGAGAGCAAGCGCTGCAGCCGCGAGCGTGGCGATGATGAGACGGCGGGACATCAGGCTCCTCGCTCGAGGACTCTACTCGTGAAGCGCGTTGGCTATGCCAATCAGCACGTACGCTCCGATGCCGACTCCGAGCAGTCGTCTGAACCAGTTCTCGCCCCTGCGGGCCTCTTCGTAGGACCACACGCTGAGTGCGGCATAGAAGAGGGCCGTGAACACCCGGTGTGCCGACCCGGCGGTGAGGCGGGCGGCGAGTGTGGAGGCCAAGGCGGCCAGCAGCGGCGGGTTGGGGAACTGGACGAGCGGGAAGCGCTGAGGCCAGCTCCATTTCGACACGCGCTGCTCCTTCTGCTCCGGGCCCCAGACGGAGCCATTGCCAGCGATGTTCGCAGAGATCCACCTACGGGCTTGAGGTGAGGCAAATGACGGGCTACCGTGGGAAGGCAGTGACGGCACACCGGCCGCATCTGCTTCCTCGCCCGGCCCGAACGGCCTGAACGCGATGGCCGCCCCTCGCGAGGCCCTCGTGATGGCAAGCGGCGTCCAGGGCGGCGGAGCGCATCCTGCGGTCGCGCACGACACGCTGATGGTGGTGGCGATGATCGTTGCGATGGTCGGGGCAGCAGTGCTCATCTACCTCTACATCCGCCGTCGGGGCGCGCGTCAGCAGCCGGTCAGCGACCAGTGGCGGGCGCTGGCGGTGATGGGTGAGCTCTGTCCCCACGGCTGGCAAGCCCAGATCACCTTGTATGGCTGGGGTGCGCCGATGCCGGCCGATGCGCCGCCCTCTCGTGTGCCGCTGGTGGAGCTGGAATGGAAGCAGTTCGCCGAGGAGGCCGGGCGGGTGGCTGTGGCGCGGAGGGTGTGGGCGGCGACGATTGCCGAGGCGCTGCAGTCGATGGTCGAGGACCGCCGTACAGACGTTGCTCTCGAGCAGATCGAGCAGGAGGCGGGTGGAGAGCTCTGGTGGGAGGACTGACGGTCTGCGCCGCCTGAGGACTGGACGGTGCGAGCGTTATTCTCGCGGTGTGGCTGATCTACCCGAGATCATCGCTGGTCCTGCTCCGATCCAGGTTCCCCGAGAGGGGGAGACCTATCGCTGGAAGGTGATGAACGGCCGCGCCGAACAGCACGTCTACGTGGAGATCGCCGGCTCGCTCCGTGCCGAGGCCTACGAGGAGCCGCTGCGTTCGGCGATCGAGTCCAAGGGAGAGTCGGTTCTGCGAGTGCTGCTCTCCCGCAACCACGTCCCGACACGAATCAAGATCACATCGGCGGGGATAAGTGAAGTCGGCTCAGACCTGCAGCGACGGATCGTCACGATGTAGGGCTCAGGTTCTCAGGCTCGTTTGAGGTAATCGCTGCGCAGCCACGCCACAGTCGCCTCCAGGCCGGAGGCGTACTCCACCCGAGGCTCCCAGCCGAGTACCTCTCGGGCCTTGCGACTGCTGAAGTCCTGGCTGCAGCCGAGGACCTGAACTGCCTGACGTGAGAGCAGGGGAGGGGTGCTCAATCCTGTAGATCGTCGGATGAGCCTATAGCCGTGCTCGAGAGAGAAGCCGATCGGACTTGCCACTCGGTAGGGCATGCTCCAACGCACCCGCCGGCAGCCGAGCCCGGCAGCGAGGTCGTCGGTGAACTCCCTCCAGGTGACAGGCAGGCCGTCACTGACATTGAATGCCTGCCCGGAGGCTGCCTCGCTACGCAGCGCCAGCAGTGCAGCATCGATGAGATTGTCCACGTAGCAGAGGCCGGCAATCGCACGACCACTGTCTATGAGCAGCATGTTGCGAGCACGGATCGCGCGGGCGATCTCGCCGACGACGTCTTCCGAGCCGGGTCCGTAGATGGTGGCTGGGCGCAGGATCACGGTGCTCAGGGCGTACGCTGCTTCGGCATCTCGGACCCTCTGCTCGGCATCGAGCTTGGTCTGGGCATACCAGTTGCGAAAGCGCCTGGGCGTGTAGTCCTCGTCGATGAGCGACCCGTCGGGGTGCCCGTAGACATCTGTAGTGCTGAAATGGATGAAGCGCTTCACCGACGCATCGATGCTGGCCTGGAGGAGGGCGCGCGTACCTTCGACGTTGATCTCGGTGATCTCCTGGACGGTAGCCCAGTCTGAGACGAGCGCACCGCAGTGAAAGACGTAGTCGCAGTCGGCTACCGCGCGTGCCAGCGACGCGGCATCGGTGAGGTCTCCGACGGCAATCTCAACGTCCAGCTCCTCGAGCGCCTTGGTGTCGCTGCTCGCGCGGACCAGGCAGCGGACCGGATAGCCCTCTTGCACAAGACGCCTGGCCAGGCGCCCGCCGATGAAGCCGCTTGCGCCCGTGACCAGACATACATCCTCGCGTGTGACATCGACAGCTTTGCCGCTGGAGCCCGCGTGGTGCTCAGCTTCGGGCGCCGGACTGGCGTTGCGGCGCAGCGTCGCTTTGGCGATGTCGCGCACGATCGACCAGTTGTTGCCGGCGGAGCCATGGCAGTCGGCGAGCACAGCGTCGAGCGCGTCGAGGAAGCTGCGCGCCTCGGCCTCGGAGAGGGTCAACGGCGGCAGCAGCTTGATCACGTCGTTCTTGCCAGCCGCCATTGTGATCACGCCGTGGTCGCGATGCAGGGGGATAACGATCAGCTGCGGGAAGAGGCCCTCGCTGGCCATGTGGATGAGACGCCAGTTGAGCTTGGCCACACGCGAGCTGGGCGCGCCCAGCTCGATCCCGATCATGAGCCCGCTGCCGCGGATCTCCTTGACCATCTCGTAGCGCTGCTGCAGCTCTGAGAGCCCGTCCGTGAGCAGAGCCCCCATGTCCGTGGTGTGCTCGACGAGCCGGTCGCGCTCGATGATGCGCAGCGTGGCCAGCCCCGCCGCGGCGGACAGTCGGTTGCGACCGAAGGTCGACTGGTGGACATAGGAGCGCTCGAGCGTGCCCACTGCCTTCTGGTAGATCGCGCGGCTGGTGACCATGGCGGCGACTGGCATGTAGCCGCCGCTGAGCGCCTTGCCGACGAGCACGAAATCAGGCTCGAGGTCCCAGTGCTCGAGCGCGAACCATCTGCCGGTGCGCCCGAGGCCCGTCTGGACCTCGTCGAGGATGAACATGGTCCCGTAGCGCCGGCACAGCGCCTGTGCTGCCTGCAGGTAGCCAGCCGGTGGGAGCGTCACCATGCGGCCCTGGATCGGCTCGACGATGAAGGCCGCTACGTCCTTCTTGCGTAGCTCGGCCTCCAGGCGGCCAAGGTCGCCGAAGGGGACACGCGCACAGCCTGGAAGCAGCGGGCCGAAGCCTTCCTTGAAGAACTCATCGCCGACGAGCGAGAGCGGTCCGAGGGTGACCCCGTGGAAGCTGTTCTCGCAGGAGACCAAGCGCGGGCGCCCAGTGGCCGCACGCGCGAACTTCATCGCCGAGTCAACGGCCTCGGCTCCAGTGCTGGCGAAGAACACGGCATCGAGGGCGGTGGGCAGACGCTCGCAAAGCGCCTCGGCGAGCATGCCGGCGAGGGTCGAGTAGTGGATCTGAACACCGTCCACGAGGTCCGCCGCGAGCGCTTCCTGCAGCACGTCGCGCACATCGGGGTGGTTGTGGCCCAGGCTGGCGAAGCCCTCGCCGGTATGGAAGTCGAGATAGGCGCGACCCGCGGAGTCATACAGATGGGAGCCGCGGGCCGCGACATACTGCTTGTCGAAGCCGAGGATTCGCAGCACGTCGATGAGCGACGGATCGAGGTGCCGTGCGGCCAGCTCGAGCGTCTCCTCGGTCCGCGCGCGGGCATCAGCCAGCACGCCTAGAGCGTCAGTGGTTTGGACGGGTCCGGCGCCGGCGCTCATGGCCAGCGAGCCTAGTCAACCCAGTGGCGGGACGTGGCACCGAGGTGGCTAAGGCCCAAGCGAGGTAATTCCAACTACGCGCCCGCGGAGACGACGAGGAGGCAGCGGACCTGCGAAGCTGATGGTGGTCGCGTCAGCGCATGTTCAAGGAAGTCGCGCTCTCGGCCTCTGATTGCAGTAGGTCTCATGCCGCTGAAGCCCAGCAACCGGCAGCGATCTCAGCGCCCCGCTCGCGGGAGCACTGGCCCGGACCCTGCGGCGGAGCGAGATGACGCTTCCCGTGAGTGCCCCGATCGAGCGGCGCTGGAGCGAGCTGACGAACTCGCTCAGACGGGCACTTGGGAGTGGGACGTCGATACGGGCGTCCTGTTGTGGTCAGACAACATGTTTCGTCTCCTCGGTGTCGAGCCGGGCTCGGTCACTCCCACCCCCGAGTACGTGATCGGGCGCGTTCACCCGGAGGACCGCGATCGTGTCGAGCGGGAGGTCGAAGCGGCCAGACACGATGGGAGCCTGCCCGGCCCTGTCTATCGCACGATCTGGCCAGACGGCACGCTCCACGTCCTGCGCTCCTTTGCGGCTGCGGCAGAGGAGCACGAGGGTCGTCCGCACCGTTTCGTCGGCGCCGTCCAAGACGTAACGGCGCTTTCGGAGTCGCAGCGACGCACGGCTGAGTCGTTGACGCTCATGGAAACGCTCCAGCAGGCCGCGCCGGTCGGCTTCGCCTTTGTCGATCGCGATTGCCGCATCGTTCGGATCAACGAGACGCTTGCCGAGGTCAACGGAGCTTCGCCGGATGAACACGTCGACCGGACCATCGCCGAGATGGTCCCGGACGTGTGGGCCCAGATGGAGCACGTGTACCGTCGCGTGCTGGAAACCGGCGAGCCCGCGATGAACATCGAGGTCGAGCGTCAGAGGCAAGGGGAGCCCGACTTTCGACATTGGCTCGCGAGCTATTACCCAGTTCGGGTCGATGGAGAGATGCTCGGGCTTGGGATCATCGTGACCGACATAACCGAGCGCCAAGAATTGGAGCACTTTCGCGCCGCCGTGATGGACACCATGGTGGAGGGGCTCTACGCACTCGATGACCAAGGCCGCCTCACGTTCATGAACTCGGCCGCTTCAAAGCTCCTCGGCTGGAGCGAGGAAGAGCTGCTTGGGAAGTCGGTGCACGCTGCCATCCATTTCCAGCACGCGGACGGCTCGCCCTACCCGGAGTCTGAATGCGAGCTGTTGAAGGTCAGGGTGCAGGGGCGCCCTGTGCGCATGACACATGACGCGTTCACCCGCAAAGACGGCACCATCTTCCCGGTCAGCTACTCAGCAGCGCCTCTTATGAGTGGAACACACGTTCGTGGAGTCGTTGTCGTGTTTCGCGACACCACCGCCGAGCGCGCCGAGGAGGACCGAGCCAAGCGCGAGCTTGACACGCTTGCCTGGGTTGGCCGCATCCAGGACGCGCTCGACCACGACAGGTTTGTCCTCTACTCCCAGCCGATCGTTCCCCTCGGGGGAGGCCAGCCCAGCCAAGAGTTGCTGCTGCGGATGCGTGGACCGGGCGGCGAGATCATCGCGCCCGGGAGTTTTCTGCCGGTGGCTGAGAAGTACGGGCAGATCGGCGAGATCGATCGCTGGGTGATCAGCGAAGCGGTCCGTCTTGTCGCCAGCGGCCTGCGTGTAGAGGCGAACCTCTCGGCAGCATCGGTCGGCAACCTCGATCTGCTGTCGCTGATCGAGCGACAGCTGCGCGCGGCTGGAGCCGATCCGTCGAATCTCATCTTCGAGATCACAGAGACGGCGCTGATGGATGACGTCGAGGCTGGCACGGCGCTGGCGCATGGGCTGGCTGAGATCGGTTGTCAGCTCGCTCTCGATGACTTCGGCACAGGGTTCGGCAGCTTCACCTACCTGAAGACGGTGCCCGTGACCTACTTGAAGATCGACGTCGACTTCGTACGAGACCTAGGGTCCAATCCGGCCAACCAGCACCTGGTCAGGGCCATCGTGGGGCTGGCCGAGGGCTTTGGCTACAAGACGATCGCCGAGGGAGTCGAGGACGCCGAGACGCTCGACCTCCTCAAGGAATACGGCGTCGACTTCGCTCAGGGGTACTACCTCGGACGTCCGGCACCGATCCCAATGGACTAAAGAGCGCTGGGTCGCTGGTCGCGTAATCCCCTATCGGCAAGCTGCAAGCGGATTCGACAGCATGCGCCCGGCAAGATTCGAACTTGCGACCTCTCGCTCCGGAGGCGTCTTGGGGGGCGGACGGATGAGGGCGAAAACCGAGCTGTAATGCGGGATTGCGTATGGGTCGTGGTGACGTGCCTCCCGGCGGAGGCCGTGTGGCGCGCGAAGATCGTCCGCGACCATCCGGAGATCGACAGGCACCTGTCCGAGGTCCTGCGGGCTGTGACGAAACCCGATCATGTTGCTGTCGACCCGATCTTTGCTGAGCGGACCCGCTACTACGCGCGGGGCGTTGGTCCCAGTCGATGGCTGCTGGTCGTCGTAAGCTATGAGCAGGTGCCGGCGCGGATCGTCTCCGCGTTCGCCAACCGGAAGGACCCAAGATCATGGAGCGCGTAAACATCACGATCGGGCCGCTGAGCTTCGATCACGCCGACTACGACGCTGACAACGACGTGCTGTATCTGCATGTAGGTGAGCCACAGGCGGGCGAGGGTGAGGAGACGCCGGAGGGCCACGTCGTCCGCTACGCGCCCGGAACCAGTCGGATCGTGGGTCTGACGGTGCTCGGAGCACGGCGCGTGTTGAAGCGCGACGGGCGCCTTTCGGTCACCGTGCCTGACACCGTTGAGACAACCGCCGACCAGCTGGCACCGGCGCTTGCGGCCGTCTAGCTCGTAGCTGGAGGGAGAGCTCAGCAGACGGTCGCTCGACATGATCATGTTCGCCCACTACGACGCCGATACGGACATCGCGTGGTTCCCGACCGGCGAGTCCGATGATGTCGTGAGCGAGCGGGTGCCGGAGGGATTGCGCGAGTACGACCGGACGACCCATCGGCTCGTGGCGATCGAGGTATGGGACGCGAGCACGAGTGTTCCCCGGACGTTGCTCGAAGCACTGCCCTCGCCCGCGGTGTCGCAGAGGCCGCTGAGCTGGTGCCGGGGACCCGCCCCAGCGAGCGCTTACAGGATGGGAGCGGACTGACGGAGCGTGCCTGTGCGGCTACCAGGGATTCCGAGTCCTGAGCGCATTCACGACGCGGGCGATTCCATGGCTGACCCCGTTACTCCAGCGTTTGGGAGCCATTGAAATGGGAGTCGGTGGCAGACGAGCCCTCTCGCGACCGACCTCAAGCCTCAACCGACGAAGCCCCCAAACCTCGAATCCGCCCCAGCAAAGGGATTCCGCTAATGCGCCCGGCAAGATTCGAACTTGCGACCTCTCGCTCCGGAGATACGACGCGCAGAAAGCGAAAGAGGCGCAGAAATGGCTCTGGCAAGCCAGATGCGCCGCCGTCGACGAGTGGCTGATACCCGCGGATATGGGCCGATTTGGGTGGGTTTGGGCCACTGAGTGGCAGCGGTGGCCCAAACGTTTGGTCTACGCCGGGGTGTCGTGATCGTCTCGCGCCGCGGCTGGATCGCACCGTATCCTGGATCGGTGATGCCCGCGCGCAGGGTCGACGTGACGCTCGATGAGGACGTGATCTGCCGTGTCCGTCGGCAAGACGCCGCCGAGGCTGGCAAGAGCGACGCGCAGGTTGTCGAGGATGCGCTCGCCGTCTTCCTCGGTCTGTGCGCCCTTGGTGAGGCGCGAGCGCAGGGTACGATGGCGGCCGAGGATGCCGACCGACTCATTGTGCAGGAGGTTCGGGCGTCACGGCGGGCGCGCGGCCGAGGTTGAGTGGGGCGATGGCTCACCAGCACACCCCATCCGAACCCACCAGGTCCCGGCATGTGAGCCATTGACCATCGGCCGTAGTTACGCCGCCGCGAGTAGGGTCGCGATAGCGCCGATGACGGCTCCAATAAGCGCCGCGAAGATTGCGACGGCGATCTGCAGTTCAACCACCCGCCCCGACTCGAACATCCGGACGAGCTGGCTGAACTGCTCTATGGGATAGTCGACGCGGTCCGCAAGCTCTTGATCTAGCAACTCCTGGGCGAGAGCGACCGTGCCGCCAGAGTACGTCGCCCGCGCCTGCCGATCCAGCTCGGAGGCGACAAGCTGACGCTGCGCAGCAAAGCGAGTCAGGGAGATGGCGGCATCGCGAATCTGGGTGCCTCGACGGACAACTCGCAGCGCTGGGAACCTGCGCCTACCCGTCACGTTGGCGTCCGTCAAGTCTTCAATGGAGCTCGATATCTTGTCCCAGCCTTGGATTTCGCTGCGGCTAGCATCCTCACTCCGAAAATAGAGGTCGATCTCCCTTTCGATGGCCCAGAAGAACTCGACAGCAGGCTCTGTCGTCGCGTCGGCGTCGAAGTAGTATTCGTACCTGTGATACGCGGGCTGCGTGTGGCCCTTGACCCAGAACTGCTGGTCTGCGTCGGCTTTCTGCGCCGGATAGAGGAAGAACTCGGCATGAGTGAATATTGGAGGAATGCAGCCGAAGCTCAGTCGCTCCGCAGAGCGCTCCACCTCGCGTTTTAGGTAGAGGTACACAACACGGGCAGCTGCCGTCACACGTGGGATGGCGTCGGAGATCACCTCGACGCACGAAACTGGCATCGTCCAGCCATATCCGAGCTGGACTCGAAACCTCTCGGCTAGATGCCCAAAACGGGCTAGTGGGTCGACTCCCGTCTGCACTGCCGCGGGGATCGCGAGGTCGAATGAGATTTTCGCGAATCCCCAATGTGGACCTAGATATTCGTCCTCCGGAGCCGTATCGGTTGGCACGATTTCTACGGATGGATCATCATCGGGACCATCGAGGTCGATGACAAGGTTTGAAACGCCGTCAATCCCCCGGAGGCACCGCCGTACGCCGTCGAAGAACTCAGACTGCGTCATCTCTTGCGGCTGATCGACGTCCGGCGCGAAGTAGAAGCTTCCGAATGTGAGGGCGATCGCAGCGGGTGCCACGTTCGCATCCTACGCGACACGTCTGCCTAGAATCACGCGCATGTGTGCGCCGTAGCGCCGCGGGAGGGGACGCGCTTGCAAAAGTGGCTGCGACAGACTCCCGAGCGGCACCTCGCGGCGGGCCCGTGCGCGGCGCACGGTCGCACGAGCCCGGATGCCATGCCCTTGCGTCCTGCGGGTTTCGTGAGACACCTCAAATATCGCCGCGGTGTGCCCTGACCGGCACTGAGGCGCTGCGGCGCCGGCCAGTTCCGCTTCCCGGATGTTGAACGCGCTCGAGGTCGGTGTTCGCAGGGTTTCGCTGGGAGGCTTGATGCCGGCCGAGCGACGGCGATACCGAGCGACGGCGATACGATCTAGGGACGCTATGGCTGCCGCGGCTACCACAACCGTCGAGATCGACAGCGAGCTGCTGTCGAGACTTCGCAAGCGCTCCCCTGGCAAGAGTGACCGCGAGACGCTGGAGCGCGTCGCGCGGATTCAACTCGGGTTCGAGACGATCCGTCGGGCGCAGGAGCGCAACGCAGCGGCCGGGGTCGATGACGCTGAGGTAATGACCGAGGCCGTGCGTGGGGTGCGCGAGTCGCGTCGGGCGCAGGCTGCGCGGCGAACGGCCGGTTGAGCCGCTACGTCCTCGACGCCAACATCGGGCTCGCAGCGTTTGCGGGGAGACCGGGTGCACCCCCGGCGCTACTGTTGGCGGGCGTTCACAACGGCGATCTGGAAGCCGTCGCGTGTCCGCTGCTCATCGACGAGGTGCGCGGCAACCTGGCCAAGCCATACTTTCGGGCGCTTCTGAGCGAGCTGGAGGCACAAGAAGCGGTCGAGGCCTACAGCGACCTCGCCGTCATGCTTGCGGACCCCATTGACGTTGAGCCGTTGCTGCGGGATTCCGAGGACGACTACCTCGTGGCGCTCGCCCGTGCCTCAAGTGCCCAGGCGATCATCACTGGCGATAAAGACCTGCTCGACCATCTGGGCCTGCGCCCGCAGGCCATCGAGGCCCGTGCAGCCTGCGAACTGATTGGGCTCATCGAGCGGAAGTGACTTCGAGTAGGAGGCGATCGTCCGGCGGACCACCGCCTCCGCCGGTCGGCTTGGGTGAACAGGCTGCTGCCCGCTCGCTCCCGAAGTTTGGCTCTGTACCTGGCCCGAGGAAGGGGTCCCCGCCTCTCCGCTCCGCTCCAACCCGGGGACCCCTTCCTCGACCCAACACATCACAGATGTTCAGGGCGAGGCCAGGTGCAGACCGGGAGCGGAAGCGAGCGGGCAGCAGCAAGCGGCGGGTCGAGCGGTACCAGATGAGCGTCTCAGGAGAACGAGGACAGCGAGGGCGGTGTGTCGCCTCGTGGTGGCCTACATCGGGGGCGTCAGTCGATTGGTCGGCCGGAAGGGAGGCGAAATGGTCGCGAAGCGCCGGAGTGGTGAGGGGCCGCGGAGAGCTGGCGGCGTAAGCGGGCTCAGAGGCGCGTGAAGGAGCTTCGCCACAGCACGACAAAAGCACCGCTCAACCCGGCGCGTAGGCGCAGCGTGGGCGCCCGCACGATCTCGGAGGCCGTCAGGATCGCAGCCCGACAGACAGGGTTGTTCTTGCAGCGGGCTGAGCGCGCAGGCGCCCCATGGGGATTGCAAGTTAGCGTGGGCGGAATCACTGCGGTATACGGCATGTGGCCGCCGCTGATGGGGCCGCCCATCGATGCGAACTCGCGTCCGAGCGAAGCCGCACGAATCCACAAGCTCTGGCGGGACGCTGACGGACCGCTCGCCGCGCTGGAGAATGCTTGCAAGATCATTGATGTCTACGCCGCACGCGCTCGCGCTGCCTGAGATGAACTCACAAGTTGAGCACACCCTGCTCATCGACCGGGCCGCAGCGGCATCGCGGCCCGATGAGCAGGCCATCCGCGACTGGGCCGCAGATCAGCGTGTGTTCATCTCCAGCGTGATCAGCGGCTATAGCGAGTATCGGGAGGCGGCGGTCGCGGCGGTCGAGGGTATCGGCGCCGAACCCATTTGTTGGGAGCAGTTTGGCGGGCGCGATTCCGACCCGAATGACGCCTACCTCGCGGAGGTCCGGTCAAGCGCGATCTACGTTGGTCTCCTGGGCTCCCGATACGGCCGACTTCTCCCGGACCGGTACTCGGCGACGCACCAGGAGTTCCGCGAGGCCGAGCGAGACGGCTTGCGCACGACGGTTTGGGCTCAGGAAGGGATCGACCGAGAGGGGCCGCAGCAGTCGTTCTTCGAGGAGGTGCGGGCGTTCGGGGTGACCGGGAGCTATGGCGCGCCGCCGGAGCTGCGTGAGCGCCTCGGAGCACGGCTGAGGGAGATCGCTGCCGAGGATCTCTCTCCGTGGGTCAAGCTCGGCGGCCTGATCTTCCGGGCCACCGAGGTCGAGGAGCGGGGCGCGGGCGTGGTGGGGTCGCGTCCCATTGTCCGGGTGAAATGGCTTGGGCGTAGCTCCGCTTGGGTGGGATCTTATGCAGCGATCACCTGCTCGGCGTCGACGGTGGCTGGGTGAGTGGCGCGTTCGCGTAGCTCGCGTCGCAGCCGCTCGATGTCAGCAACGATCTTTGGTGTCATCTTCACGCCGCGCCAGCCACGTGAGGAGAGCTCCAGCACGGCCCAGATGAGCGACAAGGCGGAGGTCTCGCCGGGGAATCGGCCGATCACCTTGGTGCGTCGGCGGACCTCGACGAACGTCCTCTCAAGAAGGTTCGTCGTGCGGATCCGCTTGCGATGCTCTGAGGGAAACCGCAGGTGGGTGACGAGCGCGTCGAGGTCGCGTTCGATGACGGCCATTGCCGAGGGGTAGGCGGCCCGGTACTCGCCGGTGAGTGCCTGCAGCTGCTGGCGCGCCTCGCCGGCCGAGCGCGCTTCGTCGAAGATCTTCCACCAGCGCGCCTTGACCTCGGCGTGATGGCGGTCGGGCAGCTTGCCGGTCACGTTCCGCAGTGCGTGGATCGTGCAGCGCTGCTCGAGCGCAGTGGGCCACATCTCCCTGACCGCCTTCCAGATCCCGGGTGCTCCGTCGGCGATCACGAGCGCCGGCACCCTGAGGCCGCGATCGATGAGATCGCGCCCGAAGGACAGCCAGGACTCGTAGCTCTCGCGGCTGCCGAGCGCCAGGCCGAGCAGCACCTTGCGGCCCTCAAGCGTCACACCCCAGCACACCAGAACCCCCTCCGCCGGCGTGTCGTCGGGGTGCAGCTTCAGATAGATCGCGTCGAGGAACAGGTAGACGATGTCGTGCTCCTCAAGGCGCCGCCGGCACCACTGGCGGTAGCGCTCACGGGTGTCCTCGCAGATCCGCGAGACGGTGCTCTTGGACGCGACCGGCTCCTCGAAGACCTCCTCGAGCGCGGCCTCCACGTCCCTGGTCGACAAGCCCCGCAGGAAGCTCGAGATCACCAGCGACTCCAGCGCGTGCGTGCGCGCCACGCCCTTGCCGAGCACCTTGCTCTGGAAGCCCAGCTTGCTCGCGTCGCGGACCCTCGGGCGCTCCAGCCGCATCGGCCCGGCCGTCGTCTTCACCGTCCGCGGCTCATAGCCGTTGCGGTAACTGATCGCCTCCCCAGCACGCTCATATCGAGCACGCCCGAGGAACTCGGTGACCTCGTCCTCCAACGCCTGCTGCAAGATCAGCCGCGCTCCCAGCCGGCCGACCGTCTCGATCGGATCATGCTCGCCGGCCACACCAGCCAGCGCCTCATCCAGTTCAGCGCGAAACCTCTCGCTCGGGGCTACCTTCTCCATGCGGGCGTACCTCCATCGCTTCGACTTGTCGGTCAAAGCGGAGGCTACGCCCGCCTCCTCAAATCCCCCGGCTCACGAGACGCGACCCGTGGTGGTCAGGGTCACGGTTAGGGACCAAGCCGTGATCGCGGCAGTCCGGACTCTCGGTGAGGGTACCGGCAGGCGGAGCGTTCTGCTCAGCTACGCCGACCGTACGGTTATGGCCACTGTGCAAGCGGTCGCTGGGATCACGCGGGCCGGCCGCGCCGTCGCTTTCGAGATCGAACTCAAGGTCTCACCCGTCGGACAGCCCATGCGTATGAACTTCGACGGCATGTCGTGGGCAGAGATGAGTCAGCTCGCGGTCCGAGTGTCGTTTTTCGGTCAGCCCAATCCGCTCGGGGTGATGAGTCATATGGCCTCGTTGCCAAACCCATTCGCAGCCATCGCGGAGGCTGGGGTGGCCGAGGAGGCAATTAGGCCAATCAGTCGCCTCCTGGTCAGTGAGATTCTCATCGTTGAGCGAGGCGTCCAGCGTCTGACCGCCTTCCAGCTCGGAAGGGAGATCAACGAGCGCCGCAAACTCAAGCTCGGCTGGCAGGAGCCGGCGCTCTACACCAATACCCCATCGCCCGAGCCGATCGAGCTGCAAGGCGACGTCACCTTGTAGATGTTGTCATCGAGTGCGGGGAGACCTACAGCTGACCGAGCCCTGTAAGCGCCCGTTGGTCGCGTTACCTCCTTATCGCCTGTGTCCGCCGATCTCCTCGGCTCGGGCAAGAACCTCCGACGCGGACACATCGAGCGTCGTGGCGATCTTCAAGATCGTCGAGAGGCTTGGATTGCGCTCACCGCGCTCCATGCCGCCGTAGTGGGAGCGGTCGATGCCGCACTTCAACGCAAACGTCTCTTGCGAGATGCCCCGCTCCTCACGTAGCTCGCGGATGGCTCGGCCGAAGGCGGCATGCTCGGGAGTGCGTGGCTGCATAACCGCAGCATCTCTCCTTGACGCCTGAGCGTCCACGGTATATAACCCGTGCTACTACAAATTGGCCCCGGCGACAGCTCTAACTGCCGCGGGGGACCTTCCTTGAGATCGACCAGCTTGTGATGCTGCTGGACGCAGCGCACCACCTACAGACGGCGCCGAGGTCGAGCAAGCGCGCCAAGCTCACGCGCGAGCAGGCAGCGGAGATCCGGACTCGCCTCAAGCGCGGCGAGACGCAGTACGCCCTTCGCCTTGAGTACGGGCTGAGCGCCGGGTCGATGTCGATGCTCGCGCAGGGCAAGACCTACACCACGACCAATGACCGCATCGGCTGGCGCGCGCTGTGCGCGATGCTCGGCTACGCCGGCCCGCGGATCGCCGAAACCCTCGACATCCTGGAGCGCGACGTGCGCCTGCACGATCCTGACGGCGCTCGCCTGTGGATCGCCGACAGCAAGACGCCCACAGGCGTCAGCCACGTCGAGATCACGCCCAGTCTTCGCGACGAGTTGCTGGCCTACCGCGCCGACAAGGTGCGCCACGGCTACCCCACTGCCCCCCGATGCGCCGTTCTTCTGCACACGCAGCGGTAAGCGTTGGGATGCGGGCAACGTCCGCGAACGTATCCTGGAGGCGGCTGTTAGCCTCGCCAACGAGCGGCTGACCGAGCGGGGCCTGCCACCGCTACCGCACGTGACGCCTCACACGCTGCGCCGAACGTACGTGTCGATCATGCTGCTGGCGACCAACTTCGACGTGACCTACGTACAGCATCAGGTCGGCCACGCCGAAAGCAGGATGACTCTCGACGTGTACGCGCAGCTCTTGGACCGCCGCAAGCGCGATCACGGCGTGGCCTTCGACGCGCTGCTCGCAGATGCCCGCACCACCCTCTACGGGCCACAAAACGAGGGGTTTGGGCCACCATTTGGGCCACCGACCCCCAACACGCCCGATCTGGCGAACGAGCCCGCCGAGCAAACCAGCCCATTTGCAGGCACTTCCAATACGCGCCCGGCAAGATTCGAACTTGCGACCTCTCGCTCCGGAGGCGAGCGCTCTATCCACTGAGCTACGGGCGCAGACGGTGTCGCACAGACGCCATCCCGGGCTCGGAGCTTAGCGCCGCAGGGTGGTGCCCGCATCGGCTGGTTCTCCGTCGCTACCGTTGCGCCTATGGACCTTTCGCTGTTCTTCCTTGGCACCGCCGGCTCCGTCCCCAGCGCCCGTCGAGGTCTGCCCGCGGTGCTGATCAGGCGTGGGGGGGACCGCCTGCTGTTCGACTGCGGAGAAGGCACCCAGCGCCAGCTGCTGCGCTCGGTGGGACTGCTCGACCTGGACACGGTCTTCATCACGCACTTCCACGCCGATCACTGGCTGGGGCTGCCGGGGATGCTCAAGTCGTTCGCTCTGCGTGAGCGCACCGAGCCGCTGACCGTCTATGGTCCTCGCGGCCTGGGTGAGCTGATGGGGGTGATGCGCGTGATCTATGGGCGCCTGCCCTACAAGCTGAACATCGAGGAGCTGGAGCCCGCACAGACCGTGGAGCGCGACGGCTATCTGATCGCCGCCATCCCCGTGCGCCACAAGGGCGACGGCGCGTTCGGCTATGCGCTCGTGGAGGCCGCGCGACCCGGTCACCTCGATGCGGCGCTCGCCGAGAAGCTGGGGGTGAAGCCGGGGCCTGACTTCGGGCGCCTGCAGCGGGGGGAGACGGTCGCCGGGGTGAGCCCCGAGCAGGTGATGGGGCCGACGCGGGAGGGGCGCAAGGTGGTGCTCTCGGGTGACACGGCGCCGTGCGAGGCGCTCGCACTCGCTGCGCACCAGGCCGACCTGCTCGTGCACGAGGCCACGTTCACCGAGGACGAGCGCGAGCGCGCTCGCATGACCCAGCACAGCACCGCCTCTCAGGCCGCCACTCTCGCGCGCGACGCCGAGGTGCGTCTGCTCGCGCTGACCCACTTCTCCAGTCGCTATGCCGGCGGCGAGCTGCGCGAGGAGGCCCGCGCTGTGTTCGCCGACACCGAGGCGCCGCGCGACTTCGACACGATCGAGGTGCCGTTTCCCGAGCGCGGTCGCGCCACGCTCGTGCGCTGGTCTGAGCGCCAGGCGCGCGAGCGCAGCCAGCAGCAGGAGGGCTCTCCCGAGCGGCCCGAGGCCGCCGTCGTATCCCCCTGATACATTCCCCTTGCTCCTTTAACCCGGTCCCGCGAGGCCAGGAAGGAATCGATGCAGGGCAACGAGAAGGTCGTCCTCCGTGAGGAGGAAGTCGGTCGAGCGCTGACACGCATCGCGCACGAGATCATCGAGCGTAACCCCAGCGATCCCGCTCCCGCGCTGGTTGGCATCCATAGCCGCGGCGCCTTTCTGGCCGAGCGTCTGCATGCGCTGCTGGAGGACCTGCTCGACGCGCCCGTGCCGCTCGGAGACCTCGACATCGGCTTCTACCGCGACGATGTATCCACGCGGCCCGAGGCGCCGATCCTGCACGCCTCGCACATCGACTTCGACGTCACGGGCCTGACGGTGGTGATCGTCGACGACGTCCTGTTCACAGGGCGCACGGTGCGCGCTGCAATCGAGGCGTTGTTCGCCTACGGCCGCCCGGCCCGTGTGCAGCTGGCGGTGCTCGCCGACCGCGGTCACCGTGAGCTGCCGATTCGCCCCGACTACGTGGGCAAGAACCTTCCCACCTCACGCTCAGAGCACGTGCATGTCCGCCTGCTTGAGCTAGACGGCCTGGACGAGGTCGCCATCTCGGCGGGCGGGCGGACAGCGAGACTGGAGGCGCCCGTATGAACCATCTGCTCTCGATCGAGGATCTGGACCGGGCGGGGATCGAACGCATCGTCACCCAGGCCGAGCGCTTCGCCGAGGTCTCAGACCGCGAGATCAAGAAGGTCCCCGCGCTGCGTGGGCGCATGGTGCTGAACCTCTTCTACGAGGCCTCCACACGCACGCGCAGCTCGTTCGAGCTCGCCGCCAAGCGCCTGTCTGCCGACGTGGTCAACTTCGCCGCCAGCGGATCCAGCGTGGAGAAGGGCGAGTCGCTGAAGGACACCGTGCTCACGTTGAGCGCGCACAAGCCCGACGCGATCGTGTTGCGCACGCCCTGGGCCGGCGCGGCTGAGCTCGTCTCGAAATGGTGCAGCGCGGCGATCGTCAACGCGGGCGACGGCAAGCACGAGCACCCAACACAGGCGCTACTCGACGTCTACACGCTGCGTCGGCGCGTGGGGCAGATCGACGGCGCCTCGATCTGGATCGTGGGCGACGTGGCGCACTCGCGCGTGGCGCGCTCGAACGTGCTCGCCTTCCAGCGCATGGGCGCCAAGGTCACGATCGCGGGTCCGCCCACGCTGATCCCGCGGGGCATCGAGGAGCTTGGATGCGACGTGCGCTACACGCTCGACGAGCTCCCCTCGGCCGACATCGTCTACGCGCTGCGGATGCAGCACGAGCGCATGAGCGAGATGTGGGTGCCCTCGATGCGCGAGTACGCCACCTGGTACCAGATCAACGGCCGGCGCTTGACGCCAAATCAAATCCTGATGCACCCCGGCCCGGTCAACCGTGGCGTGGAGCTCTCGGGCGAGGTGGTCGACTCGCCCCAGGCGGTCATCACCGCGCAGGTGGAGGCCGGAGTGGTGGTGCGCATGGCCGTGCTCTACGAGCTGCTTGCCGGTGCGCGTGAGCAGCGCTCGGCCGGTGAGCGCTCGCGTTCCGCCGAGCCCAGCGCCGTGGGCGGGGCTGCCAGGTGAGCGCTCCCGAACGCCTCGTCGGCTGTGCGCTCGATCACGCCGAGCTGTTGTTCAGCGACGTGCGCGTGCTCGATCCCCGTGCGGGGATCGACGCCCGCCGTGACGTGCGCATTCGCGACGGCCGGATCGCCGAGCTGCAGGAGCCCGAGACGCTGCAGGCGCGCGAGGACGAGGAGCTGATCGAGGGTCACGGACGCCTCACGCTCACGCCCGCCTTCTTCGATCCACACGTGCATCTGCGCACGCCCGGGCAGGAGCACAAGGAGGACATCGAATCGGGCACGCGAGCTGCCGCCGCCGGCGGCTTCGCCGGGGTGATTGCGATGCCCAACACCGATCCCGTGCTCGACTCGGCGCCGCTGCTGCGCTCGCTGCGCGACGCGGCCACGCGCCAGGCGCGGGTGCCGGTGGGCTTCCTTCCGGCAATCACCCGGGGGCTGCAGGGCGAGCAGCTGAGCGAGATGGCGGAGCTGCGCGAGGAGGGGGCCCTCGGCTTCAGCGACGACGGCAAGCCGGTCACGAGCGCGGGCATGCTGCGCAAGGCGCTCCAGTACCAGCGGCTGTGCGGCGGTGTGCTGGCGCTGCACGAGGAGGACCCCACGCTCTCGCGCAAAGGCTCGATGAACGAGGGCGCAGTCAGCGCGGCGCTCGGGATCGCCGGCATCCCCACTGTGGCCGAGTCCACGATGGTCGCTCGTGACGCTGCTCTGGCCGGTTATGAGGACGGGCGTGTGCACTTCCAGCACCTCAGCTGCGCCGCCTCGGTCAACGCCGTCGAGCAGGCGAAGCTCCATGGCTGGCGGGTGAGTGCAGAGGTCTCGCCGCACCATCTGCTGCTCACCGACGAGGACGTGCGCACGATGGACACACGCATGAAGATGCATCCCCCTTTGACGACGGAGTCCGACCGTCAGGCGCTGATCGGCGGGCTGCGCTCGGGCGTGATCGACTGTGTGGCCACAGACCACGCGCCACATGCGCGCGATGAAAAGGAAGTGCCCTTCGAGCAGGCGCCCATGGGGAGCACCGGTCTGGAGACGGCCTTCGCCGCGCTGCACACGAGCCTGGTCCTACCGGGCATCATCGAGCTGGCGCTACTCGTGGAGCGGATGACAGCGGGTGCAGCCCTGTTCGAGTTGCCGACGGCGCTGATCGCAACAGGCGAGCCGGCCAACGTGACACTGCTCGACCTCGAGTCGGAGTGGGTTGCGGGTGAGCATGGCTGGGAGAGCCGCTCTGAGAACTGCTGCTTCGCGGGCCGTCGCCTGCAGGGACGCGTGCTGCTGACAGTGGCTCGTGGCGGCGCAGCCCACCGCGACCGCGCGCTCGCACTGGCGGGCGCCTGATGGGCCTGCTCTCGCGCGACCACGCCGCGCTCGTCGTGATCGACGTCCAAGAGGGCTTTCGCCCCTATGAGGTGTTCGCGGGCGTAGCCGGCGCCTGCGCCAAGCTGCTCGAGGCGGCGCGCATCCTCGAGCTCCCGGCGCTCGTCAGCGAGCAGTACCCCAAAGGTCTCGGCCCCACAGCGCCGGAGGTTGGGGTGAACGGCGAGCCGACGATCGAGAAGACGGTCTTCTCGGCCGCGCGCGCAGAGGGCTTCGACCTCGGCGGACGCAGCCAGGCGCTCGTGTGCGGCATCGAGGCGCATGTGTGTGTCAGCCAGACCGTGCACGACCTGCTGGCAGCGGGCGTGGAAGTGCATGTGCCCGCCGATGCAGTCGGCTCGCGGCACGCGATCGACTATGAGCGCGGCCTCGAGCGCATGGAGCGCGCGGGCGCTGTCGTGGGCACGGTCGAGGCGTCGCTGTTCGAGCTGCTCGAGCGCGCCGGCACGCCCGAGTTCAAGGCGATCCAGAAGCTCATAATCTGATGACCGACCCGACCGCCTACGTACTGCTGGAGGACGGCACGCGCTTCGACGGTGAGGCGTGTGGAGATGTGAATCCCGCCGACCCCGCGGTGGGCGAGGTCGTTTTCACGACGGGCATGTCGGGCTATCAGGAATCGATGACAGATCCGTCGTTCGCGGGGCAATTGATCGCGTTCACCTATCCCCACATCGGCAACTACGGCGCGAGCGCGCAGGCGATGGAGTCCGAGCGTGCTTGGGCGCGCGCGGCGATCATGCGCGAGGCCTGCAACCGCGAAGACGCACCCACCGCTGAGCGCGGCTGGCTCGACTGGCTGGCGGACTGCGGTGTGCAGGGCATCAGCGGGGTGGATACGCGCACGTTGGTCATGCACATCCGCGAGGCCGGCTCGATGCGCGGCGGGGTGTTCCCGGCCGAGATGAGCGAGGCCCGTGCGCGCGAGCTGATCGAGGCGGAGCCCTCGATGCAGGGTCTCGACCTGGCACGTGTGGTCACGCCGCGCGAAGTGAGCACGCACGGCAGCGGCGATGGGCCACGGATCGCCGTGATCGACACTGGCATCAAGGCGTCGATGGTGCGCGAGCTGGTGGCACGCGGAGCGCGGGTTACGCTTCATCCCTGCACGAGCAGCGCCGAGCAGCTGCTGGCCGGGGATCCCGACGCGGTCTTCCTTGCCAACGGCCCGGGCGATCCGGCGGCGCTCGGCTACATCGTCGAGACCGTCCGCGAGATCGTCGGCAAGAAGCCCGTGTGGGGAATCTGCCTCGGCCACCAGCTGCTCTGCCGCGCCGTCGGCCTGGAGACGTTCAAGCTCCCCTTCGGCCACCGCGGCGCCAATCACCCCGTCCGCGACCTGCAGACGGGTCGCGTGGAGATCACCTCCCAGAACCACGGTTTCGCGGCGCTCGGTCCGGGCGGGGGGCGCACGATCGACAGCGACGAGCCGGTGCGCTGGGAGACCGACTTCGGTGGTGCCCAGCTCTCGCACGTAAACCTTTACGACCGCACCGTCGAGGGTCTCGAGCTGCTCGACGTGCCCGGCGGGACCGTGCAGTATCACCCCGAGGCCGGGCCGGGGCCGCACGACAGCCTCTACCTGTTCGACCGTTTCCTCAGCCGGATCGAGGAGGCCGCCTAGATGCCTAGACGAGACGATCTCCGCAAGATCCTGATCCTTGGCTCGGGGCCGATCGTGATCGGCCAGGCTGCTGAGTTCGACTACTCCGGGGTGCAGGCCTGCAAGGTGCTGCGTGAGGAGGGCTATGAGGTCGTGCTCGTCAACTCCAACCCGGCGACGATCATGACCGACCCCGAGTTCGCCGATGCGACCTATGTCGAGCCGCTGCTGCCAGGGCCGGTGGCGAAGGTGATCGAGCGCGAGCGCCCCGACGCGCTGCTGGGCACGCTCGGCGGGCAGACCGCCCTGAACCTGTCCAAGGCGTTGCACGACGACGGCACCTTGGAGAAGTACGGAGTGGAGCTGATCGGCGCCAACTACGACGCGATCGCCTGCGCGGAGGACCGCGACCTGTTCCGCGAGGCGATGGCCGAGGCGGGGCTGCGCATGCCCAGGAGCGTGATCGCCACCGATCTCGATCAGGCCCGAGGCGCGTTGGCCGAGCTGGGGCTGCCGTGCATCGTGCGTCCCGCCTTCACGCTGGGCGGACGGGGGGGCGGGATCGCGCGCAGCGCAGAGGAGTTCGAGCGGATCGCTGCCCAGGGCATCGAGGCCTCGCCGATCGGCCAGGTGTTGCTCGACGAGTCGGTGATCGGCTGGGGTGAGTTCGAGCTGGAGGTGATGCGCGACAACGCCGACAACGTGGTGATCGTCTGCTCGATCGAGAACGTCGACCCGATGGGCGTGCACACCGGCGACTCGGTCACCGTGGCACCCCAGCAGACGCTCACAGACCGCCTCTACCAGCAGCTGCGTGACCAGGCGATCACGGTGATCCGCGCTGTGGGCGTGGAGACCGGTGGCTCCAACGTCCAGTTCGCGGTCAATCCCGAGACCGAGGAGATCCTCGTGATCGAGATGAACCCGCGCGTGTCGCGCTCGAGCGCGCTGGCCTCCAAGGCCACGGGCTTCCCCATCGCCAAGATCGCCGCGCGTCTGGCTGTGGGCTATCGCCTCGATGAGATCGACAACGACATCACGGGCGTGACGCCGGCCTGCTTCGAGCCGACGATCGACTACGTGGTCGTGAAGTGGCCGCGCTTCGCCTTCGAGAAGTTCCCCGGCACCGACCCCACGCTCACCACCCACATGAAGTCCGTGGGGGAGGCGATGGCGATCGGGCGCACCTTCCAGCAGGCCTTCGCAAAGGCGTTGCGATCGCGCGAGCTCGACAAGCCGCCGTGTCTCGAGGACGACTCCGACGAGCAACTGCTCGAGGAGCTGCTCACGCCCGGGGCAGCGCGCTTCGAGACGATCCTCGAGCTGCTCGGCCGCGGCGTGGAGGTCGAGGCGATCAACGAGCGCACCGGGGTCGACCCCTGGTTCCTGCGCGAGCTGCGGGAGCTTGCGCTCAACCCGAACTCGCCCTTCAGCGGCGAGCGCTCGTTCCGCTCGGTCGATACCTGCGCGGCCGAGTTCCCCGCTCGCACTCCCTACTACTACTCCGGCTGGGAGCGACACGCGGCCAGCGAGGTCAGGCGCGGCGAGCGCGAGTCGGTCGTGATTCTCGGCTCTGGACCAAACCGCATCGGGCAGGGAATCGAGTTCGACTACTGCTGCGTGCACGCCGCGATGACCGTCCGCGAGTCGGAGCGCGACGCGGTGATGGTCAACTGCAACCCAGAGACCGTCTCCACCGACTACGACACCTCGGACCGGCTCTACTTCGAGCCGCTCACTTTTGAGGACGTGCTGGCCGTGGTCGAGGTCGAGCAGCCGCTGGGGGTGATCGTTCAGTTCGGCGGTCAGACTCCGCTGAAGCTAGCCGCGGCGCTCGCCGAGGCGGGCGTGCCCCTGCTCGGCACGAGCGTGGAGGCGATCGACCTGGCCGAGGACCGCGGGCGCTTCGGCGCGCTGCTCGAAAAGCTTGGGCTGAAGGCCCCGCCGTATGCGACGGCGCACTCCAAGGACGAGGCCCTGGGATGCGCCGAGCAGGTCGGCTTCCCACTGCTCGTGCGCCCCTCATACGTGCTCGGTGGGCGCGCGATGGAGATCGTCTACTCGGCTGAGGGTCTCGCCGACTACCTGCGTCGCGAGGCGGGGGAGGGGGGCAACATCTATCTCGACCGCTTCCTCGAGAACGCCGCCGAGGTGGATGTGGATGCGCTGTGCGACGGCGAGGAGGTGTGGATCGGCGGGATCATGCAGCACGTGGAGGAGGCCGGCGTGCACTCCGGGGACAGCGCCTGTGTGCTGCCGCCGCATTCGCTGGGCGAGGAGATGCTCGAGCAGATTCGCACCGCCACCCGCGACATCGCCCTGGCCGTTGGCGTCGTGGGGCTGCTCAACGTGCAATACGCCATCCACGGCGGCGAGCTGTATGTGATCGAGGCAAACCCGCGGGCTTCGCGGACGGTGCCCTTCGTCTCCAAGGCCGTTGGCCTGCCGCTCGCCAAGCTCGCCTGCCGGATCATGCTCGGCGAGCGCATCGCCGACCTCGCGCTGCCCCAGGGCCGTCAGGGCATGGGCTTCGGCGATCACGTCTCCGTCAAGGAGGCCGTGCTGCCGTTCGACCGCTTCGAGGGCTCCGACGCGGTGCTCGGCCCCGAGATGCGCTCCACCGGCGAGGTGATGGGCATCGCCCGCGACTTCCCCACGGCCTTCGCCAAGGCCCAGGCCGCAGCCGGCGTTCCGCTGCCGCGCTCGGGGACGGTCTTCATCACGGTCACCGACTCGGACAAGGCGGGTGCATCCGGCATCGCCCAGGTCCTGCACGACAACGGCTTTCGCATCCTCGCCACGCGCGGCACGGCCGAGGCGATTGCGCGCATGGGCGTGCCGGTCGAGCGCCTCAACAAGCTCGGCGAGGGCTCGCCGCACGTGCTCGATTGGATCGAGCGCGGCGACGTCGATCTGGTCGTCAACACGCCCACAGGCGTGGGAGCGCGCACCGACGGCTGGGAGATTCGCCGGGCGGCCGTCGCCCACGGGATCCCCTGCCTGACAACCCTCGCAGCCGGGGTCTCAGCCGCGCGTGCGATCGCCCGCGCCCAGCGCGACGGCGAGCCCGAGGTGCTGTGCCTGCAGGAGCTGCACGGAGCGCGGGAGCCCGGGGGTGGCGCGCCAGCCGACGCCACGCTGATCGGCGCTCGGGCTTTCACAAAAACCCCTGCAAACACGCGCGAGACTATCCACTAGCCTCGATGCATCTACACCTCAACCTGAGGTTCAGGTGAATTCGCGACTTTTCCTTGATCGTGTGTCTCTGGTGTGTAGACTCGCCGCCCATGGCGCCGGCGACCGGAACGACGTCCTCGAACACCTCAACCGCCCCTGAGCGGTCGCTGAATCAGAGGATGGATGCGCTCGCAAGAGCCAACCAGATCCGCATCCAGCGGGCCCAGCTCAAGCGCGATCTCAAGTCCGGGCGGCGCTCGATCCACTCACTGCTGCTCGAGCCCCCAGAGTACGTCGAGACAGCAAAGGTCTTCGACATGCTGCTCGCCGTTCCCAAGTACGGACGAGTCAAGGTCAACAAGATCCTCGCCCACTGCAGGATCGCGCCGAGCAAGACCATCGGCGGGCTCTCCGAGCGCCAGCGCTCAGAGCTGATCTCCCTCCTGCACCACTAAGTCGGCCGCTGGCCGGCGCGATACTGCGTCCTCGGTCGCTCGCGTACGAAGTACGCCACGCTCCCTGCGTCCTTGTCTCGCTTGGCCAGCGACCGACTTTGACCAGTCCCTTCGTTCGTGATCCCCTGGCCTGGCAGAATCCCGTGATGCCGGCGATCGCCACCCCCGACGGGATCACGCTCGAGTACGAGGAGCTCGGCTCCTCCGCCGATCCGGCGATGCTGCTCGTGATGGGCTTCGGCGCCCAGCTGATCGCCTGGCCGCGGGCATTTGCCGAACGCCTCGCCGCGGCAGGACGACACGTGGTCCTGTTCGACAATCGCGACTGCGGGCTCTCCTCCAAGCTCGACGGAGAGCCCCCCGACATCGCAGCCATCCTCGCCGCCTCGAGCGGGGACCTCGACACCGCCAGGGCACTCGCCCCCTACACCCTGAGCGAGATGGCAGCCGACGGCTTCGCCCTGCTGACAGCGCTCGGCATCGAGCAGGCGCATCTCGTCGGCGCCTCGATGGGAGGGATGATCGCCCAGACGATGGCCATCGAGCAGCCAGAGCGAGTGCTGACGCTCACCTCGATGATGTCCAACACTGGGGAGCCGGGATTCGGGGAGCCCACACCCGAGGCGAGCACCGCCCTGCTCACGCCCTCTCCGCCCGATCGAGCGGGGTACGTCGAGGCGGCCGAGCGATCGCTGACCTGGCGCTCGCGGCGCTACCCCGAACTCGAGGCCGCCCGCGAGCTGGCCGGGCAGAGCTATGACCGCTGCTACTGCCCCGAGGGCGTCACCCGCCAGCTCGCCGCCATGCTCGCCAGCGGGTCTCGCGCCGAAGGCCTGCGCGAGTTGAGCTTGCCCACGCTCGTAATCCACGGCCTCGACGACACCCTCATCGCACCCAGTGGCGGAGAGCGCACGGCAACACTCGTTCCCGGTGCCCGCCTGCTCCTGATCGAGGACATGGGCCACGACCGCCCGGTGGCGCTATGGCCACAGATCTCCCAGGCGATCATCGATCACACGACCACGTCCTCGCCCGCCGCCGGCGTCAACAGCGCTACCTGAAGCTGGGAGCCGCAGCGCGATTCCCGCCGGGCCCCTCAATAGGGTCCGGGATATGGCGCGCGTGTTCGTCATCACAGGCCCCTCAGGGGTGGGCAAGGGGACGCTGATCCGCGGACTCATGGAGCGCCTGCCCCAGCTCGAGCTGTCAGTCTCGGCCACCACGCGCGCGCCCCGTCCCGGCGAGACCGACGGGGTCGACTACCACTTCCTCACACGAGAGAAGTTCGACAGCAGGATCGCCGAAGGAGACTTCGTCGAGCACGCCGACTACGCCGGGCGAAGCTACGGCACGCTGCGATCCGAGCTCGAGCAGCGCGTGCGCTCCGGCGTGCCCGTCGTCCTCGAGATCGAGGTGCAGGGCGCAAGGCAAGTGCGCGCAGCGATGCCCGAGGCAGTACAGGTGTTCATCGCGCCCCCCTCGCTGCAAGCCCTGCGCACACGCCTCGTGGGGCGGGGAACAGACGACCCCGCGGAGGTCGAGCGTCGGCTGCGCGTCGCCGAGGAGGAGCTCCAGGCGCAGCCCGAGTTCGGGCACGTCGTTGTCAACGACCGCCTCGACGAGGCACTCGAGCGCCTCGTCGAGATCGTCTCCGCCAAGCTCGACTGACGCCACCCGCCAAACCCCACAGCGAGACGGCCCGTCGAGGCGACTACACTTGAAGCCCAACGAGGAAAGGCAAGACCACCTGTGATCTCCCCCCGCATCGACCGCCTGCTCGAGCAGGTCGACTCCAACTACGCCGGTGTGATCGTCGCTGCCAAGCGCGCACGTCAGATCAACAGCTACTACCACAACCTCGGTGAGGGCACCTTCGACGAGTTTCCGCCCCCAATGATCGAAACGGCATCGAAAAACTACCTCACGATCGCACTCGAGGAGGTAGCTGGGGGCAAGATGAAGTACCACTACCGCTAGGACGCCCGCTGGCACTGCGCGAGGCGGCGTCCTCGGTCGCTCGCGTACGTAGTACGCCACGCTCCCTGCGTCCTTGCCTCGCTTGACCAGCGAACGTCCTAGGGTCGACCGGCTCGGACATGAAGATGGGGGTCGGGTGCCGGGGGAGCGTGCACCACCCAGGAGCACCTCTCGAGGACGGCGCAATCTCTCGGCACACGGGTGTCGTGAGTCCGGACCTTTGCCCTGAAGTCGGCGCAACCTCGCGGCCACCGCTTGCGAGTAGGCCTCACTCGCCCTACAACCTCTGATCATGTCCCGGATCTTGCTCGGCGTTTCAGGCGGTATCGCCGCCTATAAGGCGCTCGAGTTCGTGCGTCTGGCTACCGGGGCGGGGCACTCGGTGCGTGTGGTGCAGACACCTACCAGCCGCCAGTTCGTCGGCGAGGCTTCTTTTGCCGCTCTGAGTGGCGCGCCTGTGCTCGTGAGCGAGTTCGAGCGCGATCCCGCGCGTGGGGCCTTTCCCGACCAGCAGCCGCCGGCGCACGAGCCACTCAGTCATCTCGAGCTGGTGGCCAACGCCGAGGTGCTGTTGATCGCGCCGGCGTCGGCCAACACGATCGCCAAGCTCGCCGCCGGGCTCGCCGACAACCTGCTCACCAGCTGCGCGCTCGCCGCCGACTGTCCCGTGGTGATCGCGCCCGCGATGAACAACCGCATGTACGAGCACCCCGCCACAGCGGCCAACCTGCGAACGCTGGCCGCACGGGGTGTGCACGTTGTCGAGCCGGGTGTGGGACGGCTGGCCTCGAAAGGGGAGCAGGGAGTCGGGCGTCTGGCCGAGCCGCAGCGCCTGCTCGAATCCTGCGAGGCGGTGCTCGTGTCCGCTGTGAGTCACGGGCCCGATGCAGGCTCGAGCCTGCGCGACGTGCGCGTGCTCGTAACCGCCGGCGGCACGCGCGAGCCGATCGACAGCGTCCGCTACATCGGCAACAGCTCATCCGGGCGCATGGGCTTCGCGCTGGCCGAGGCGGCCCAGGCACGCGGCGCCAGCGTCACGCTCGTGGCGGCCAACGTCTCACTCCAAACGCCCGCGGGAGTCCAGCGCATCGACACCCGTAGCGCGGCCGATCTCCAGCAGGCCTGCGCCCAGGCCTTCCCCGACTGCGACGTGCTGCTGATGGCGGCTGCCGTCGCCGACTTCACACCAGCCCAGCCGGAGCAGGGGAAGATCAAGAAGGGTGGACGCGAGTCGCTCGAGCTCGTGCTCGAGCCCACTGCCGATGTCCTCAGCGGCCTCGCGCGTGCTCGGCGCGCCGATCAGACGCTCGTCGGCTTCGCCGCCGAGCACGGGCCGGAGGGGGTGGCGGGCGCCCCCGCCAAGCTGGCGGGGAAGGGGGTGGACGCGCTCGTCGTCAACGACATCTCGCGCAGCGACATCGGCTTCGACGTCGACGCCAACGAGGTCACCATCCTGACCGCCTCGGGCGCAGAGCGACGCGTGCCACTTGCGAGCAAGGCCGCGGTCGCAGACGCGATCCTCGATGTCGTCGAGGAGCTCCGCGACGGTCGTTAAAATGCCTGCGATGGAGAGCGTTTACGACCTCTACCAGCGCGGGCTCGATCTGCTCGAGCACGGAGACCATCAGGCGGCGATCGTGCCCTTGAGCAAAGCCCGCGACCTCGAGCCCGACAAGGCCTCCATTCGCGAGGCGCTCGGCCGGGCGCTGTTTCACGCGCAGCGCTACGACGGCGCCGCCGAGGAGTTCCGGGCGGTCGCATCCAGCGCGCCCACAAACGACTACGCGCTGTTCTGCCTGGGGCGCTCGATGCAGCTGCTGGGACGCCACCGCGAGGCCTGCAAGCCGCTCGCCCTGGCCTGCTCGCTGCGCCCCGAGCGGGCCGATTACAGGCTCTATCGCGATCGTGCCCGTCGTGACGCCGAACGCGCCTGAGGCGCATATGGCCAGGCACGCCAATGCTATGCTCGATTGAGAACTTTCGTGCCGACCGGTCCTAGATCGGCCAGCAAGTGCAGTAGCAGTACCGAGAGTGGGCGCCCGCCCGCTTTTTTTGCGTAAGGAGTGAGTTGATGACCCCGCTACAGACAGAAATCGAGAGTCGCCTGGCTGCCAGTCAGCCTGACATCGAGGTGCTGCTCGCCGAGATCGTCGGCGGTCGCTGCCTGCGCGTTTTCATCGACCATCCCGACGGGGTCACGCTCGCTATGTGCGAGCGCGTGACCGCCGAGCTGAACGACCTGCGCGAGCGCTACTCGCTCGAGGTCTCATCGCCCGGGAGCGAGCGGCCGCTGACCAAGCCCGCGCACTTCCGGCGCTTCGTCGGCCGCCGTGCACGGGTGCGGGCACGCCATCCGCTGCCGATCGGGCAGCGTCCGACGCAGAGCTTCACAGGAGAGCTGGTGGGGGCCTCCGACGAGGAGGTCACCTTGGCCGCCGATGGGGGCGTCATCGCGATCCCCTACTCGGAGATCCGACGTTCGAACCTGATCGAGGAGTAGAGGTCTATGTCACGCGAAATCCTTGAGGCCATGCATGCGCTTGCGCGCGAGAAGGGCATCGAGCCCGAGAAGCTGATGATCGCGCTGGAGGACGCGCTGCTGTCGGCCTACAAGAAGCAGCCCGGATCGGCCAAGTACGCGCGTGTGGAAATGGACCGCGAGACGGCCGACTTCAGGGTCATCGAATTGATCATCCCCGAGCGCCTCGAGGCGCACCTGATCGTGGAGACGATCGACGAGGGAACCACCGTCGATCCCGAGACGGGTGATATGCGCGAACCGGAGGAACCGGAAATCGACCCGGCCAAGTTCGCCGAATACCGCGACCAGATCGACGAGCGCGACGTCACCCCCGACGACTTCGGCAGGATCGCCGCCCAGACCGCCAAGCAGGTCATCCTCCAGCGCATCCGCGAGGCCGAGCGCGACATGATGTACGAGGAGTACCGCGACCGCGTCGGCGAGCTGATCACCGGGATCGTGCAGCAGTCGGACTCCCGCTACACGCTCGTGCAGCTGCGCGAACGCGTCGAGGCGCTGCTGCCCAAGTCCGAGCAGGTGGAGGGCGAGCGCTACGACCACTCGCAGCGGATCAAGGCGGTCATCAAGGAGGTCTCGCCCTCGACCAAGGGCCCGGCCATCATCGTCTCCCGCCGCGACCCCGAGCTGATCAAGAAGCTGTTCGAGCTGGAGGTACCCGAGATCGCCGATGGCCTCGTGGAGATCGCAAACGTCGCCCGCGAGCCCGGCTACCGCTCGAAGATCGCGGTCATCTCGCACACCGACGGGGTCGACCCGGTCGGCGCCTGCGTCGGCCCGCGCGGCTCGCGCGTGCGCATGGTCGTCTCAGAGCTGCGAGGCGAGAAGATCGACATCATCCCCTTCAACGACGAGCCCGCGCGCTTCGTCGCCAAGGCGCTCTCGCCGGCACGTGTGCGTGAGGTGCTCGTCGACGACGAGGCCAAGCAGGCGACAGTGATCGTTCCCGACGACCAGCTCTCGCTGGCGATCGGGCGCGAGGGCCAGAACGCGCGCCTCGCCGCGCGGTTGACCGGCTGGCGCGTGGACATCCGCTCGGAGACCGAGTTCGCAGCCGAGGAGGCCGAGCACGGCTACGAGGAGGAGGAGGTCCAGGGCCGCTGCGCCGCCGTCCTCTCCAACGGCCGCCGCTGTCCCAACGCGGCCCTGCCCGGATCGCGCTACTGCGGCATCGAGAGCCACCAGGCACTCGCAGCGATCGCCACCGACAACGTCAGCGACCTTGCCTCCGAAGGGGGCGACGCGCCAGCGGCCGAGGAGTCCCCAGCCGTATCGGCGCCGGTCGAGGAGCAGGCGACATAGGGGCGCACGTACCGCTGCGCCGCTGCGTTGGTTGCGGGCGGATCGCACCGAAGTCCGAGCTTCTGCGCATCGCGCTCGTCCGCGAGGAGACGATGCGCCGCGCTCGCGCGGTCTGCGATCGCGAGGGCAAGTTGGGCGGTCGTGGTGCCTATGTGTGCCGCGGCGCCGGCCCCGACAGCCCTGCTCGGGACTGTCTCACCCGCGCCAGCAAGCGCGGCGGGATCGCGCGTGCGCTTCGCTCAGCAGTGACGCTCGACGCCAAGCTCGTAGAATCGATAGGTCGATGAGCAAGAAGCGCGTACACGAACTGGCCAAGGAGCACGGGCTCTCGAGCAAGGATCTGCTCGAGAAGCTGAAGGCCGCCGGCATCGAGGCCAAGGCCGCCGCCTCCTCCGTCGATGAGTCGGCCGCACTGAAGGCCCTGGGCGTATCCGGCGCCGGGGCACCCGCTGCCTCCAACGGTTCCGCGGCCGCGACCGCCACGGCGACCGTGACCCAAGCCGCGCCACCGGCCCAGACCGCCCCGCCGGCGCCCAAGCCGTCCGCTCAGCCTCAGGCAGCTGCTCCGGCACCCGCTCCGCCGGCCGCCTCGGCGCCTGCGTCTCCAACTCCCACCGCGCCCAAACCCGCCGTGGCGCCTCCCACCACCACCGCCGCAAGCGCCGCTGCCGCTGAGCGTGACCGCGTGCGCCCCACGCGTGACTCGCGCACAGGCGAGCGCACACCCGGCGACGTCGGCCCCGGTGGACGCCGGCGCGTGGTGATCGACTCGCAGGCCTCGCGCCGCCAGCAGGGCGGCCCCTCCAACCAGCCACAGCGCCGGCCCCGACGAGGACGCCGCCGCCGGGGCACATACGACGAGACGATCGCTCCGATCGACAACTCGGCAATGGAGGCAACCGACCTGACGCGGGTCAACTCCGGCTCCACGGTCAAGGACGTCGCCGAATATCTCGGCGTGGCGGTCCCCGAGATCATCAAGAAGCTGATGTCGCTCGGGGAGATGGCGACGCTCACCCAGACGCTCTCCGACGAGGCCATCCAGGTGCTCGCGGAGGAGTTCGACAAGAAGGTCGAGATCATCCACGCCGCCGACGACGTCGAGGTCGAGCCGGTGTTCGAGGACGCCGAGGAGGACCTGATCGAGCGCCCGCCGGTAGTCACGATCATGGGCCACGTCGACCACGGCAAGACCTCGCTGCTGGACGCGATCCGCGAGACCGAGGTCGTCGCCGGTGAGGCCGGGGGCATCACCCAGCACATCGGCGCCTACCAGGTCAGGCACGCCGGCAAAGAGATCACCTTCCTCGACACGCCCGGCCACGAGGCCTTCACCGCGATGCGCGCCCGCGGCGCGAAAGTGACCGACCTCGCAGTGATCGTGGTCGCCGCCGACGACGGCGTGAAGCCCCAGACCGAGGAGGCCATCGACCACGCCAAGGCTGCCCAGGTGCCGATCATCGTGGCGGTCAACAAGATCGACAAGGAGGGCGCACAGCCCGAGCGCGTGCGCACCGAGATGACCCAGCACGGCCTGCAACCGGCGGAGTGGGGCGGCGAAACCGAGTTCGTCGACGTCAGCGCCAAGACCCACCAGAACCTCGACACGCTGCTCGAGACGATCCAGGTGGTCACCGACCTCGAGGAGCTGAAGGCCAACGCCGGCGCCGAGGCCTCCGGCACCGTGATCGAGTCCAAGCTCGACCCGGGGCGTGGGCCCGTGGTGACCGTGCTGATCCAGCGCGGAACTCTGCGTGTCGGCGATGCGCTCGTCGCAGGCGCGCACTTCGGGCGTGTGCGCGCGATGCACGACTTCACCGGGGGCAAGATGAAGCGAGCCACGCCCGGACAGCCGGTCGAGGTGCTCGGCTTCGACGGCGTTCCCGAGGCCGGCGAGCTCGTGCGAGTGGTCGAGAACGAGCGCCGTGCGCGCCAGCTGGCGGGCGAGCGCGCCAACCGCCTGAAGACCGAGGCGCTCGCACGCCGCTCCGGGCGCAAGGTCTCGCTCGAGGATGTCTTCAAGCTCGCCCAGGAGGGCACCGTCAAGGAGCTCGGCCTGGTCGTCAAGGCGGACGTGGCGGGTTCGCTCGAGGCGATCGAGGACGAGATCGCAAAGCTGCCGCAGCAGGAGGTCAAGGTCAACATCATCCACCGCGGCGTCGGTGGCATCAACGAGTCCGATGTGATGCTGGCCGCTGCCTCGGAGGGCGTGATACTCGCCTTCAACGTGCGTCCAGTCGGCGACGCGCGCCAGATCGCCGACCGCGAGGGCGTGGAGATCCGCTCCTACGCCGTCATCTACCGCGCGATCGAGGAGCTGCGCGCGGCAATGCAGGGCATGCTCGAGCCCGCCGAGGTCGAGACCCCGCTCGGCCAGGCCGAGGTTCGCCAGCTGTTCAAAGCCTCACGAATCGGGACGATCGCCGGATCGATCGTCACCGAGGGCAAAGTCACACGCGGCGCGCGCGTCCGCGTGGTGCGCGAGGGAACCGTCATCTACGACACCACGATCGACAGCCTCAGGCGCTTCAACGACGACGTCCGCGAGGTGGCCAGCGGCTTCGAGTGCGGCATCGTGCTCACGAACTTCCAGGATCTCCACGAGGGCGACGTCCTCGAGACCTACGAGACACGGCAGGTGGAGCGCGAGCTGTCCCCTTGAGGTGCGAGGACCGGCGCGAGGGGGCGTCCTCGGTCGCTCGCGTGCCTCAGAATTGCATGTGCAGGGACCTGGGGCTCGGCAGGGAATTGGAGGGAATAGGATGAGTACAGGACGCATGCGTCGGGTCGACGAGGCGATCCGTCAGGTGATCGGGGATGCAGTAGCAGGTGATCTGAAGGACCCTCGAGTGGGATTTGTAACCGTGACCGATGTGAGGACCAGCGCAGATCTACGACACTCACGTGTGTACGTGAGTGTTCTTGGTGCCAATGGGCAACCGTCCGCCGATGACGAGCGCGAGTCGAGCCTCGAAGGTTTGCGTAGTGCGCACGGCTTCCTGCAGGGGCGCCTCGCCGGGGAGCTGCGCCTAAAGCGCACGCCCACACTCGAGTTCGTCTACGACGAGACCACCGACCGCGCCATGCGGGTGGAGTCGCTGATCGAAGAGATGGAGCCTTCATGAGCGACACGGCCACGCTCGAGCAGACGCGCGAGCGCGTGCTCGCACGCATCCGCGAGGACTCCCGCTTCGTGCTCGCAACGCACGAGAACCCCGACGGCGACGCGCTCGGCTCGCTGGTCTCCATGCACGGCCTGCTGAGCGCGCTTGGCAAGGACGCCGCCATGTTCATCTCGCCCCACGATCTGCCGCTACCCGCCGAGTACAGCCTGTTCGAGCTCGACGGCCTGATCCAACAGCCGCCCGCAGACATCGACGAGCGGACCGTCGTGTTCCTCGACTGCGGCAACATCGATCGCAACTCCGCCAGCGTCCTGCGCGACGGGGCGCACCTGCTGAACATCGATCACCACCACGACAACACCCGCTTCGGAACGCTGAACCACGTCGTTCCCGACGCCTCATGCACCGCTGAGATCGTGTGGGATCTGATGCACGGCCTCGACGTGCCCCTGACGCGCCCGGTGGCCGAGGCGCTCTACATCGGCCTGATCACCGACACGGGTCGCTTCATGTACGAGAACACGCGCCCGCGGGCTCACCTGATGGCTGCTGAGCTGATCGCGGCAGGCGTCGATGTGGCGGCGATCAACCGGCGTTTGTACGAGAACATGCCCCAGGCCAAGCTTGCGTTGCTGGCGGTGGCGCTCGGGCAGGTTCAGCGCTTCGACGCGGGCGAGCTGACGCTCGTCGCGCTGCGGGCCGATGACTTCGAGCGCGTCGGCGCCGAGGAAAGCCATTCCGAGGGGATCATCGATCAGCTGCGAGCCCTGCAGGGCACAAAGGTCGCAGTGCTCGTCCGCGAGCTCTCGACTGGCGCGCGCAAGGGGCAGCACAAAGTCTCGCTGCGGGCCACCGATGACGATGTGGACGTGTCTGTCATCGCCCGCGCACAGGGTGGCGGTGGGCACCGCCGCGCGGCCGGGTTCTCGACCACGCTCGCGCCCGAGGAGCTCGTCGAGTTCCTGCGGGGCGCGATCGCCGCCCAGTTGCACGGCGCGCACGCGGCTGCCACAGCCGTCTAGATGGACGGAGTGCTGCTGATCGACAAGCCCGCCGGGATGAGCTCGCATGACGTCGTTGCGGCCGTGCGCCGTGCGCTCGGGGGCGTGAAGACCGGTCATGCGGGAACGCTCGACCCGTTTGCCACGGGACTGCTGCTGGTGCTCGTCGGGCGGGCAACCAAAGCTCAGAGCGTGCTGATGGCCCTGCCCAAGCGCTATGAGACGTTGGCGCGACTGGGTGCCACCTCCTCCACAGGCGACACCGAGGGCGAGATCACCGAGACCGGGAGGGTGCCGCCGGCCGAGCCAGAGCTGCCGACGGGAGAGATACGCCAGCGCCCGCCCATGCACTCGGCCGTGAAGATCGGCGGCGAGCGCGCCTACCGGCGCGCACGACGCGGCGAGAGCTTCGAGATGCCCGAGCGCATCGTGACCGTGCACCGCTTCGATCAGCTGTGGCGCGAGGACGGCGTGGAGGGCGACCCTTCGCAGCTGCCTCGTGCGGCCTTCGTGATCGAATGCGGCTCGGGCACTTACGTGCGCTCGCTGATCGCCGATCTCGGTGACGCCTACTGCCTGGAGCTCAGGCGCACCGCGATCGGCCCTTTTCACGTGCAGGACGCCGTCGGCCCGCCGCCGCGCGGCGAGTCGTGGCGCGACCCTCCCCTGATCGAGCTGGAGCGGGCGCTCGATCTGGCGCGGCAATAGGCTTTGCGGCCGTGATCGTCACGCGGCTGCCCGACGTCGAGAGGACCCGAGCGCGCAGAGTTGCCGTCGGCACCTTCGATGGCGTGCACCTGGGGCACCGGGAGGTCATCGACGGCAACGACAGCGTCCTCACGTTCGAGCCCCATCCCGTCTCGGTCATCTCGCCCCGCAACAGCCCCAGGCTGTTGACCACGCTCGAGCGCAAGGCCGAGCTCGTCGCCGCCCTCGGCGTGCAGGAGCTGATCGTGATCCCGTTCGACGCGCAGTTCGCGGCTCGCTCGGCAGCCGAGTTCATCGAGGACGTGCTCGTCGGCGCACTCGGCGCCAGCGAGGTGTCGATCGGCGAGAACTTCCGCTTCGGGCACAAGGCCCAGGGCGACGCGGCGCTGCTGCTCGGCGACGAGCGCTTCACCACGGTCGTTCACCCGCTGCTGGAGGTCGACGGTGAGATCGTCTCCTCCAGTCACGTCCGCGGGCTCGTCCTGGCCGGCGACGTGGCCGAGGCCAATCGCCTGCTCGGCGCGAACTTTCAGGTGAGTGGCGAGGTCGTACACGGCGATGCACGCGGCCGCGAGCTCGGATTTCCCACCGCCAACCTCGTGCCCGAGGAGACACTCGTCTGCCCCGGCCACGGCGTCTATGCGTGCCTCGCCGACGGGCGCCCCGCGGCTGTGAGCATCGGCGTGCGGCCCACGTTCCAGACCGGCCGCGGAGAGCTGATCGAGGCCTACATCCTCGACTTCGACGGCGACATCTACGGCAGCCAGCTGCGCCTGGAGTTCATCGCACGCCTGCGGGGCGAGCGCCGCTTCGCCGATCCCGAGTCACTGATCGCGCAGATCCACAGAGACGTGGAGCGCACGCGCCAGATCACAGATGCGCACTGAAGCGCAGGCGGTCGTCTGCTACCGTGCCGGAGCCATGGCCACCATCACCAGCGAGCGCAAGCGCGAGATCGCCGCGAAGTTCGGCGCAAACGAGCAGGACACCGGATCCACCAAGGTTCAGATCGCGCTGCTCACCGAGCGCATCAACGACCTCACCGAGCACCTGCGCGAGCAGAGCAAAGATCACCACTCGCGTCGTGGACTCCTGATGCTGGTCGGCAAACGCCGTCGCTTCCTGGACTACCTCCAGCGCCGCGACCTCGAGGGCTACCGCGCTCTCATCAAAGAGCTCGGCCTCCGCAAGTAGGACGGCCGTGGACGCTTCGCGTTTCTGCGTCCTCGATCGCTCTTGTGCACAGCACACCACGCTCACTGCGTCCTTGAACCGCTCGATCCACGACCGTCCTACGGCGCAATGGCTGTAATCGCCGCAGGGACGCCCGCGCCGAGCTTTACGCTCGCCCGCGCTGACGGTGAGAGCTTCACCGAGAAGGACTTGCAGGGCACCACCACGGTGCTCGTCTTCTACCCATTTGCCTTCAGCCCAGTGTGCACCGACCAGCTGCAGCTCTACGAGCCGCTCCTGGAGGATCTGGGTGAGCGTGGGGGAGTCCTCTACGGCGTCTCCTGCGACTCCACCTGGTCACAGTCGGCCTTCAAGGAGAAGCTGGAGATCTCCAGCGAGCAGCTGTCGGACTTCGAGCCCAAGGGCGCTGCCTGCGCCGCTTTCGGCGTGCTGCACGCGGGCGGCTTTCCCGAGCGTGCGCTCGTAATCACCGGCCCCGACGGGGTCGTGCGTTGGAGCCATCAGGCCGCCTCGCCGGGCGAGCTGCCGGGCACCGGGCTGCTGAGCGAGGGCATCGCGATCGCCTTCGGCGACGCCGCCGCAGCCTGAGCCGCGGGCTGCCGTTTGGACGTCGGCGCAGCCCAGCGGCTGCCGGCGGTCCGCTAAGCTCCGTCCGTTCGGAGAATAAAAAAGAAACGGGCCGCCGACCGACGGGCGGTACAGGAAGGCAGTGAATATGAGTAGTGATGCTGTTACGCGGGTTTCCGTGGAGATCGCAGGTAGTGAGATCTCTTTTGAGACCGGCAGGATGGCCAAGCAGGCCTCCGGTGCGGTTGTAGTACGCCAGGGCGACACGATGGTCCTCGCGACCGCCGTCGCCGGCTCCTTGCGCGATGTGGACTTCCTCCCGCTGACGGTGGACGTCGAGGAGCGCATGTACGCCTCCGGGAAAATTCCCGGCTCATTCTTCAAGCGCGAGGGTCGCCCGGGGGAGAAGGGCACGCTCACGGCGCGCATGATCGACCGGCCGATTCGTCCGCTGTTCCCCAAGGAATGGCGCTATGACACCCAGCTCGTGGCGATCCCCCTCTCGATCGACCACGTGCACCCCTACGACATCCTTGCGATGAACGGCGCCTCCGCTGCGCTGATGATCTCCGACATTCCGCTGCCGACGCCGGTGGGCGCGGTTCGCATCGGCAAGATCGACGGCAACTTCGTGGTCAACCCCAAAGAGGAGGACCTCCTCCCGGACGCTGAGAACGCATCCGACCTCGATCTGATCGTGGCCGGTACCGAGGAGGCCATCCTGATGGTCGAGGCGGGCGCCAACGAGATCCCCGAGGCGGAGATCCTCGACGCGCTGGACATCGCCCACTCGGAGATCAAGAAGCTCTGCGCTTTGCAGCGCGAGCTGGCAGCGAAGGTCGGCAAGGAGAAGAAAGTCTTCGAGACGATCTCCGTCGACCCGGCCGTGCTCGACGCGATTCGATCCTCGCATGGCTCCGAGCTGGAGGCTGCCACGCAGGTGGAGGACAAGCTCGAGCGCCAGGACGCCACCAAGGCTGTCGAGCAGGCGATCCTCGAGTCCCACGCGCCGTCTGCGCCCGAGGGCGCCTCGGAGGAGCAGCTCGTGGCCGCCAAGCAGAAGCGTGCGGCCGTTCAGCTCGCCTTCGACAAGCTCGAGAAGTCGATCATCCGCGAGCGCATCGCCGTCCACAAGAAGCGCCCGGACGGTCGTGGCGAGAATGAGATCCGCGACATCTCGATCGAGGTCGGCGTGACCCCCAGGACGCATGGCTCGGCGCTGTTCACCCGTGGGCAGACGCAGGCCCTGAGCGTGGTGGCGATGGGCACCCTGAAGGAGGAGATGCGCCTCGACACGCTTGGCCTGGAAACCAAAAAGTACTACTGGCACCACTACAACTTCCCGCCGTTCTCGGTGGGTGAGGCCGGCCGCATGGGTGGCGTGAAGCGTCGCGACATCGGCCACGGTGCGCTCGCCGAGCGGGCACTCGCGCCGATGGTGCCCTCGATCGAGGACTTCCCCTACTCGATCCGCGTGGTCTCCGACATCCTCGAGTCCAACGGCTCCTCCTCGATGGCATCGGTCTGCGGATCCTCGCTGTCGCTGATGGACGCCGGGGTGCCGATCAAGCGCCCCGTTGCCGGTATCGCCATGGGCCTGATCAAGGAGGGCGATGACTACATCGTCCTGACTGACATCGCCGGCGTCGAGGACCACCTCGGCGACATGGACTTCAAGGTCGCGGGCACTGAGCGTGGCATCACCGCGCTGCAGATGGACATCAAGATCACGGGCGTCACGTTCGACATCCTGCGCGACGCGCTAGCGCAGGCCAAAGAGGCCCGCACGTTCATCCTCGGCAAGATGGCCGACGTGATCGGCACGCCGCGCGAGCAGCTCAGCCAGTTCGCGCCGCGCATCCAGACGATCCAGATCGACCCCTCGCAGATCGGTCTGCTGATCGGCAAGGGCGGCGAAACGATCCGCGGCCTGGCCGAGGAGTTCGAGTCGCAGATCGACGTCAACGACGATGGCCAGGTGCTCATCTACTCGGCCAACGGTGAGCTTGGCGACGCGCTCGTGGAGCGCGTGCGGATGATGATGAAGGAGGTCGAGGTCGGCGACGAGTACCTCGGCAAGGTCGTAAAGACGACCACGTTCGGCGCTTTCGTCGAGCTCGCCAAGGGCACCGACGGGCTGCTGCACATCTCCAACGTCTCACCCGGACAGCGCGTTGAGAGCGTCGAGGACGTGCTCAACAAGGGCGATGAGATCAACGTCCGCGTGGTCGAGGTCGACCGCGAGCGCGGTCGCATCGGCCTGCGTCTGGCCGACGACCCAGACATCGCCGGCAAGTCGGTTGAGGAGCTCGCAGGCGTCGGCACGGGCGGCGGCGGTGGCGGCGGCAGCCGTGGGCCGCGCGACGGCGCCGCTCGCAACGGGCGCGACCGCGATCGTGGACCGCGTCGCAGCGGCGAGCGTGGCTCGGGGCGCCCCCGTCACGGGCGTGACAGCGATTGACCCACAGCATCGTGCCGTCTTGACGGACGAGCACCGCATCAGCACCCTGGACTCCGGTGTCCGGGTCGTCACCGAGCGCGTGCCAAGCGTGCGCTCGGTGGCGCTCGGGTTCTGGATCGCAACCGGCTCCGTGTCAGAGCAGCCGGCACAGGCGGGAATCTCGCACCTGCTCGAGCACATGCTCTTCCGGGGAACCGCGCGCTACGGCTCGGAGGAGATCGACCAGATCTTCGACGCGATGGGAGCCGAGATCAACGCCGGGACCGACAAGGAAGCCACCTCGCTCTACACCCGCGTGCTCGACCGCCATCTCGAGCACGCCTTCGACGTGATGGGCGACATGATCTGGCATCCGCGCTTCGGCGAGCTGGAGGCCGAGCGCGAGGTCGTGCTGGAGGAGATCGCCATGTACGAAGACGATCCCCAGGATCGCGTCTTCGACGTGCTCGGCAAGGCCATCTTCGGCTCGCACCCGCTGGGTCGCCCCGTGATCGGCTCCGCAGAGGTCGTCGGCGCGGTCACACGCGAGCAGCTCGCGGCCTTCCACGGCGAGCGCTACCGCCCGCAGAGCATCGTGATCGCGGCCGCCGGCTCGATCGACCACGACAGCGTCCTCGAGCTCGCCGGCGCGGTCGAGGACGCCCGCGCGCAGGCAAACGGATCGATCGGAAGGGCCGCCCCGCCGAGCCACGATCGTGAACCCGACTTCACCCCCCGCGTGCGCTTTCTGGAGAAAGACACCGAGCAGTTCCACGTATGCATCGGCGGCGCCGGTCTGGCTCGCGACGACGAGCGCCGCTTTGCCCTGCGCGTGCTCGAAGGGGTGCTCGGCGGAACGTCCTCCTCGCGCCTGTTCCAGGAGATCCGCGAGCGCCGGGGACTGGCCTACTCGGTCTTCTCCTACTCCAACCTCTACGCTCACACGGGCGAGATCGGCCTGTATCTCGGTACGCGCCCCGACAACCTCGCCGAGGCCCTGGCCGTCGTCGCCACCGAGCTCGAGCGCTGCGTCGAGGACCCCGCCAGTGAGGAGGAGCTCGTGCGCTCGCGCGAGAACCTCAAGGGACGTGTGGTGCTCGGGATGGAGTCGACGGGTGCGCGCATGAGCCGGCTCGGGGCGTCGGTGCTGAACGAGCTGCCGATCCTGTCCGTCGATGAGATGATCGAGCGCATCGACTCGGTCGACATCGAGCAGGTTCGTGAGCTGGCCGGCTCACTGTTCACACCCAGCCGGCTGTCGGTGGCCGGCGTCGGCCCGGACGAGGGACGCTTCCGTGACGCGATCGAGCCGCTCGGCACGCTGGCCGAGGTTCCGGCGAGCGTCCAGGGAGCCGGAGCATGATCAAGGTCGCGGTTGCGGGCGCGGCGGGACGCATGGGCCAGACCGTGTGCGAAGCCGTCCAGGGTGCCGCGGACATGGAGCTGGTGGGGCGTGCAGATCCGTTCCTCGAGACCACGCTCGAGGACGTGCTCGGCGAAGCCGAGGTCGTGGTGGACTTCACCCGGCCCGACACCGCACTTGGAAACGCCCTCGCCTGTGTGCGCGCCGGTGTCCACGTCGTGATCGGCACCACCGGCTTCGATCCCGCTCCACTGGCACAGGCCCGCTCGGCCGACGGCCGCCCCAAGGCCAACGTGCTGATCGCCCCCAACTTCGCGATCGGCGCCGTGCTGATGATGCGCTTCGCCGAGGAGGCAGCCAGGCACATGGAGAAGGCGGAGATCGTCGAGCTGCACCACGACGGCAAGCTCGATGCGCCCAGCGGCACAGCTGCCCGCACCGCCGAGCTGATGGCCCGGGCAACCGGCGGCCCTCCGCCCCCGATCCACTCGGTGCGCCTCCCCGGACTGGTGGCAAGCCAGGAGGTGATCTTCGGCGATCTCGCCCAGACGCTCACCATCCGCCACGACACCACCGGCCGGGAGTCGTTCATGCCGGGGGTGCTGCTGGCCGTCCGGGCGGTGGGCACGCTCGAGCATTCACCGGTCGTGGGGCTGGAGAACGTGCTCTTCCTATCTCCGCCCGCGTGAGATACTGAGGATCGATGAGCTCCCTGGGCACGATACTGACGGCGATCGTCACGCCGTTCGACGAGCGCGGGCAGGTCAACGAGGAGTCCTTCGTGGCGCTCATGCGTCACCTCGCTGAGAACGGCTCCGACGGTTTCGTCGTGGCCGCCAGCGCGGGGGAGGCCGCTACCCTCACAGATGACGAGCAGCTGGATTTGATCGCGCTGGCCGTCGCCGAGTGCCCGCCAGGCAAGACGATCGTCGCGGGGACGGGCACCAACGACACCCGCCACGCCGTCTTCCTCACCGAACGTGCCACGGAGCTGGGGGCAGACGCGCAGATCTCCGTCACGCCCTACTACAACCGGCCGAGCCCGCTCGGGCTCAAGCGCCATTACGAAGCCGTGGCAGCTGCCACAGACAAGCCAATCCTGCTCTACAACATCCCAAGCCGCACCGGCACCAACATCGGCCCCGAGCTGCTTGCCGAGCTCGCGCAGATCGAGCACATCGAGGGTGTCAAGCAGGCCAACGCCGAGGAGCTGCAGCTGATCGACGGACTCGACGTTTACGCGGGCGACGACACCTCGTTCGCGCCCACGCTCGACATGGGCGGCGCCGGGGGCGTGTGCGTCTCCAGCCACATCGTCGGCAACGAGATGCGCCGCATGGTCGAGGAGCCCGAGCACCGCGCCGAGATCGACGCGTCCCTGCAGGACGTGTACGAGACACTGTTCCTCGCCCCAAGTCCCACATGCACCAAGGCGGCGCTGAACATGCTCGGGCGCAACGTCGGTGGCCTGCGCCTGCCGCTGGTGGAATGCACCGACGAAGAGGCCGCGCTCGTCCGCGCCATGCTCGAACGCCACAGCCTTCTGACGAGCGCCACCGCGTGAGCTCAACTCTGCGCGTCCTGCCCCTCGGAGGGTTGGGAGAGATCGGCAAGAACATGACGGTCGTCGAGCAGGACGGCCGGATCGTGGTCGTCGACGTCGGCCTGCGCTTCCCGACTCCCGAGATGGTCGGCATCGACCTCGTGCTGCCCGACTTCACCTACCTGCGTGAACGCGCCGAGGACATCGAGGCGATCGTCATCACCCACGGTCACGAGGACCACCTGGGAGCCCTGCCGTGGGTCCTTCGCGACCTCGGCGACCGTCTCGACGCGCCCGTGTACGGTGGCGCGCTTACGATCGCAATGGCGCGCTCCAAGCTCGACGAGCACAAGCTGCGCAACGTCGAGCTCAACGAGATCGAGCCGGGAGAAACGCTCGAGCTGGGACCGTTCTCGCTCGAGCTGGTGCACATGACGCACTCGATCCCAGATGCCAGTGCGGTCGCGCTCGGCACCGACTTGGGCACCGTGCTGATCACAGGCGACTACAAGTTCGACCAAACCCCAGTCGACGGGCCGCCCGCCGACGTCTCGCGCCTGGCTGAGCTCGGCCGCGAGGGCGTGCTGCTGCTGTGCGGCGACTCGACCAACGTCGATCGCCCCGGCTTCTCGCCGTCGGAGTCGGTCGTGGGGCCGCACCTCGAGGAGGTCTTCGCGCGGTGCGAGGGTCGGATCGTGGTCACGAGCTTCGCCTCCAACATCCACCGTGTGCAACAGGTCGTCGACGCCGCCCACGCGCTCGACCGCAAGGTCGCGCTGGTGGGGCGCTCGATGCGCAAGAACGTGGGCATCGGGCGCAACCTCGGCCACATCGAGGTGCCAGACGGATTGCTCGTCGGCCCGCGCGAGATCGGCGACTTCCCCGACGAGCGCGTCGTGATCATCTCCACCGGCTCGCAGGGAGAGCCGCTCTCGGCGCTGCGGCGGATGGCCTACCGCGACCACCCCCAGGTGCAGCTGAAGGGCGGCGACACGGTCGTCTTCTCAGCCACCCCGATCCCGGGCAACGAGCGCGCGGTCAACGAGACGATCGACCGGCTCTACCACATCGGCTGCGACGTGATCACCCCGCGCGAGGCGCCCGTTCACGCCTCCGGCCACGGCTACGCCGAGGAGGTCAAGCTGATGCTCAACCTCGTCAAGCCCCGCTACGTGATGCCCTTCCACGGGGACTTCAAGCGCCTGCGCATGCATGCCCAGCTCGCGGAAGCTGTGGGAGTGCCGCCGGAGGACATCTTCCAGGGCGACAACGGGCTGCCGCTGGAAATCGACGAGCGCGGCGCGCGCTTCGGCGAGCGCGAGGAGGCGGGCATGATCTTCGTCGACGGCGTGGAGCTCGGCGACATGGCCGACGTTGCCCTGCGCGACCGGCGGATGCTCTCAGCGGACGGCATCTTCATCGTCGTGGTCACGATCGCCGAGCACGACGGCAGCTCTGTCGCCGACCCCGAGGTGATCTTCCGGGGAGTGCCGTTCCTCGACGAGGCCGACGAGCTGCTCGACGAGATCCGCAACACGGTCGAGGCCTCCTTGCGCCACGCGGCCAGCGAGGAGATACGCGAGGTCGACCTGCTTCAGCAGGTCCTGCACGACGATCTGGCGAAGCTAGTCTATGACCGACTCAAGCGCCGGCCGATGGTGCTGCCGGTCGTCGTTGAGGTCTGAGTAGGCGGGCATTCGCACCACGAAGCGGGCGCCGCCACTGCCCGGCGTCTCCTCCACGCTGACGCTACCGCCATGCGAGACCGCGACCGCCTGGACGATCGCAAGGCCCAGCCCGAACGAGCCGCCGCGGTCCCCGGCGCCGCGTACGAAGCGCTCGAACAGATTTGAGCGCAGCTCCTCGGGCACGCCTGGCCCGTCGTCCTCCACGACGAGCTGCACGCGGCCACCGGTACTGGTGGAGGTGAAGACCCGGATCTCTGTTCCCGGTGGCGTGTGACGCAGGGCGTTCTCGAGCAGGTTGATGGTCAGGCGGTGGAGCTCATCGCCCGCGCCTTCGACCACCGCGGGGTGGACGTCGAGGACGATGTCGTGCTCGGCGCTCACCGGTCCGAGCTCGCTGGCGGCCTCGACCACGATCTGGGCCAGATCGCACGGCTCGCGCGAGACTACTCGTGCGGCATCGGTGCGGGCCAGGAGCAGCAGATCCGCAACCAGGCGACGCATGCGCTGGGAGGAGCGAAGCGCTGAGCGTGCCGCGTCGCCCTGGTCGCCGTGGAGCGATTCGGCCAGCAGCTCGAGGTTGGCGAGCACGCTCGTCAGCGGCGTGCGCAGCTCGTGTGAGGCGTCAGCCACGAAGCGGCGTTGGCGGGCCAGCATGGCCTCGGTCTCGCCGCGCGCGGCATCGAGCTCGCGGAGCATTCCCTCGAGCGTGCGTGCGAGCTCTGAGACCTCGTCGTCGGCCTCGGATTGGGGCACCCCACGGGAGGGGTCGCGCGTGCGAGCGATCTCCGCTGCGGTCGAGGTCAGCTGGGCGATCGGTTTCATCGCCCGGCGGGCGATCGCCATACCTGCCAGCAGCGCGAAGGCGCTGCCGAGCACCACGCCCAGGAACAGGAACAGCTCGACGCGCTTGACCGTCGCCTCGTTGTCGGACAGTCGCTGGCCGTATTGGACGATCACCCGTCCCCGCGGCTCGCCGTTCTCGAACACCACCGCGGAGCGGCTGACGACCCGGTAGCCGTGAATGTTGAGCGGGCTGGTCAGCACCGGTATGCCCAGGTTCGGCGAGTGGCGCGGGGCTTCATCGACAACGGTGCCGTCGACGGTGAGAACCTTGATGACGGCGTGGTCGGCATCGGAGGCGAAGTCGCCCAGGGCCGGTTCGATCTTGATCGATTCCGAGGTGGCTGTGATCTGCAGGACGGACGGCAGCCGGCTGGCCGCGTTGGCCACCTGGGTGTTGAAGTCGTTGCGGATGCGGTGCACGGTCAGCGAGCCGATTGCCACGGCGAAGCCGCACAGGATCACGAACGTCAGGAGCGCGGACACGCCGGCGAGGCGGACGCGAATGGGCAGGCGGTCGAAGCTCGCCGACAGGCGGGAACTCGCCCGCGTCAGGGCGTCGAGCGGCCTACGCACGTAGGACGTAGCCGGCCCCTCGAATAGTGTGCAGCAGGCGGGGGTCGCCCTCGGCCTCGAGCTTGCGGCGCAGGTTGGAGACGAACACCTCGATCGTGTTCGTCGTCGAGAAGGGGTCATAGCCCCAGACCTCATCGAGCAGCCGCTGGCGGGAGATAACGATGCGCTCGTTGCGCATCAGGTACTCGAGCAGCTCGAACTCGCGCTGGGTCAGCTCGATCGTGCGCTCGCCGCGTGCGACCTCGTGCGTGTCGGCGTTGAGCGTCAAGTCGCCCACGCGCAGCGGCGCCGAGCCACGCGGCGGGCGCCGGCGCAGCAGCGCCCGCATCCGTGCCAGGAGCTCCTGGCGCTCGAACGGCTTGACCAGGTAGTCGTCCGCGCCCGCGTCCAAGCCCTCCACACGAGACTCGAGGGCGTCCCGCGCGGTCAGGATCAGGATCGGCACGTCGTCGTCGGCCCGCAGCGCCTTGGCGACCTCCACGCCGTCGAGCTTCGGCAGGCCGAGGTCGAGGATCACCAGGTCCGGCGCGAAGCCGCGGCCCTGGTCGAGCGCATCTTGGCCGTCGGCGGCCGTGCGCACGTCGTATCCCTCCATCCGCAATGAGCGCTGGAGGGCCTGGGCGATGTCCTCGTCGTCCTCGACAACGAGGACGCGTGGGGAGCGAGAGAAGTCGTTCATGGCTCTTTATGTAACTCGCTGGTGTAAAGCGATGGTAAGGCTCCAAGGGAGGTTACGGGGCGCCGGCGTCGAAGTTGCGCGTGATGGCCGCCACGCGCAAACGTGCCCCTGCCCGCAAACCGGCGCCCCGCAAGCCGGCGCCACGTCGGCGTGCACGTGCCCGCTCCAAGCGCTCCCCGGGCGGAGTGGGCTCGCTGCTGTCCGGCGGGATGCCGCGCCTGCCGGTGCTCGATCAGCGCCAGCGGGACGTCCTCGGCCTGGCGCTGCTGGCAGCGGGTGTGTTCATGGGTTTCGTGCTCTACGGCAACTGGGACGGCGGTCGCGCCGGCCACGGGGTCGCGGTTGCGCTCGGCTGGACGCTCGGGCGCGCCCGCGTGCTCGCGCCGGTGGCCCTCGTGATCGGCGGGGGACTGTTGCTGCTGCGCCCCGTGCTGCCCGCCGTGCGGCCTCTGCGCACCGGCTCGATCTGCCTGTTCGCTTCGATCACGCTGGCTCTCGCCGCCGGTACGCTCGGCCTGAGCTCGAGCCCCGGGCGCGACACCCATCCGTGGCTCTCCTCGCACCTGCAGAGCCACGGTGGCGTCATCGGCCAGGCCCTCTACGAGGTGAGCCATCGCCTGGTGCAGAGCGTGGGCGTGGACATCCTCGTCATCTTCTTGCTGCTCACGGGCGTGATCCTCATAACGGGGGCGTCGCTCGCAAGCGTGCTGCGGGCCACGGGAACAGGACTCGTCGAGTCCACCAAGATGATGCGCAGCCTCAGCCAGCGCCCCGAGCCACAGCCCGCCACACGGCGCACGGCGGCCGAGCTCGAGTCCGAGCAGGAGGGCTTCGCACTGCGCCCACCCGAGCCCGACAGCGAGCTGATCGTGCGCGCCACCCATGTCGAGGCGCCAGCCCACGACTGGGCCGAGCCCGAGCCCGAGCAGGAGCCGACCCCGCAGCAGTCGTGGGATGCAGAGGTCGAGGACGTGGAGGCGGCTGCGCTAGGGCTGATCGAGGAGGAGCCCGAGCCGGTCGCGGACGATGAGGAGGAGGAGCAGATCGCGGGCGTCGCCCACGCCGATCCGGCGGACCTCACGCCCCAAGGTCGCCTGCGCGGCGCCGTCACCGACGATCCCGACTTCGTGTGGGAGCGCCCCGACGCCGGCAAGCTGCTCACGCGCTCCACCGCCGAGCAGACCCGTCCCGATACGGCGGGGCAGGAGCGCACGGCCACGAGCCTCGTCGAGGCGCTCGGACACTTCGGGGTGCAGGCCAAGGTGATCGGGACGGTGGCCGGTCCGCACATCACCCGCTACGAGCTGCGCCTGGCGCCCGGGATCAAGGTCGGAAAGGTGGCCCAGCTGAAGGACGACCTCGCCTATGCGCTCGCCGCCACCGACATCCGCATCCTCGCGCCGATCCCTGGCAAGCAGGCCGTCGGTGTGGAGGTGCCGAACCTCCATCGGCGCATGGTCAGGCTCGGGGACGTCTTCCAGGAGCCGCCCAAGGACTGGTCGCCACTGACCGTCTGGCTCGGCAAGGACGTGGCGGGCAAGGCGATTGGGGCCGATCTGGCGAAGATGCCCCACCTGCTCGTCGCCGGCACGACGGGAGCGGGCAAGTCGGGCGCGATCAACGCGATGCTCGCGAGCGTGCTGTTGCGCGCGACCCCGCACGAGGTGAGGCTCGTGCTGGTCGACCCCAAGCAGGTGGAGCTCAACCACTACGAGTCGATCCCGCACCTGCTCACGCCCGTGATCACGAGCCCGCGCATGGCCGCCAACGCGCTCCAGAACCTCGTCAAGGAGATGGAGCTGCGCTACGGGATCATGTCGCTGTCGCGCACGCGCAGCCTGATCGAGCTGAATCGCGCCCGCGCCAAGCGCGACGAAGCCCCGCTGCCCTACATCCTGTGCGTGATCGACGAGCTCGCGGACCTGATGATGGTCGCCCCGGCCGACGTCGAGGACTCGATCATCCGCCTCGCCCAGAAGGCCAGGGCGGTGGGCATCCACCTCGTGCTCGCCACCCAGAGCCCTCGTGTCGACGTGATCACGGGGATGATCAAGGCCAACGTCCCCTCGCGCATCGCCTTCTCGGTCTCCTCGCAGACCGACTCGCGCGTGATCCTCGACCAGAACGGCGCGGAGTCGCTGCTCGGACAGGGCGACATGCTCTTCAGTCCTGTGGGCAGCTCACGCCTGCAGCGCATCCAGGGCGCCTACATCGATGAGGGCCAGATCGCCAAGCTGACCGACCTGTGGCGCCGCCAGGGCGAGCCGGAGCTGCGCGAGGAGCTGCTCGAGGAGGTCGAGCCCGAGACGCCCGAGGGTACGCCGGACGAGTTCGATCCCGACGAGGACCCACTGCTGACGGACGCGATCCGGCTGGTCGCCGAAATGCAGACCGCCTCCACCTCGATGCTCCAGCGCCGTCTGCGACTCGGCTATACCCGCGCCGGGCGAATGATCGACATGCTCGAGCGCAGAGGTGTCATATCAGGGTATGAGGGCTCCAAGCCCAGGCAGGTCCTGATCACCGAGGCTGACCTTCCGCGTGTGTTGGCTGGACTTGAATCCCACCCTCCCAAGTCCGCAACGGCCGTCAGCGACTAGCCTCTTGGCCTAGATATGCCCGAGATCGGAGCAACGCTACGCGAGGCCCGTATGCGCGAGCGCATAGATGTCTCGGAGATAGAGGCCACGACCAAGATCCGTGCCAAGTACCTGCGGGCGCTGGAGAACGAAGAGTGGGGGCTGCTCCCAGGCCCCACGTTCGTCAAGAGCTTCCTGCGCACCTACGCCGATGCGCTGGGCCTAGACGGCAAGTCGCTGGTCGAGGAGTACCGCCTGCACCACGAGCGTCCCAGCGACGCCATGCTCGAGCCGATCGTCTCCACGCCGCAGCGCCAGCGCCGCCGCTCGACGCCCAGCGGCCCCTCACGTGGCTACCTGGCGGCGGTGGGCATCATCGTCGTGATCATCATCGTGCTCATCGCCCTGCTGGTGAGCGGTGGCGGCTCGCCCTCCACACACACCACGAGCACCTCCGCAAGCATCACGACGCGTAAACACGCCGCGAGCAAACACTCGCACCCGAGCAAAACGCACTCGCCGACGTCATCGGAACTGGTCGCGCTATCGCTGAAGCCAAGCGAAGTGGTGTACGTGTGCCTGATCGGCGACGCTGGGCGCAAGCTGATCCCGGGCGTGGATCTGCAACCGGGTGAAAGCACCCCGACCTACCACGCCAGACGCTTCGAGATAACTCTCGGCAACAACTCGCTGACGATGTACGTCGACGGTCATGCGCACTCGGTTGCGTCCTCGAGCCAGGCGATCGGCTACTCGATCACCAAGGCCCATGGCCGCCAGCCGCTGGCCGCCGGGCAGCTGCCGACATGCAAATGAGCCCCATTTGAGCGCGCGCGCCGGTATCGTGGTGACCGGCACCGAGGTGCTGACCGGTAGGGTTAGCGACCGCAACGGCCCGTGGCTGGCAGAGCGCCTGCGCGAGCTGGGGGTGGATGTCGCCTACACGACGATTGTGGGCGATCGCCCCGAGGACATGCTCGCTGCGCTGCGCTTCATGGCGGCCCGTGAGCTGGATCTGATCGTCACGAGCGGCGGCCTCGGTCCGACGGCTGACGATCTGACAGCCGAGGTGGTCGGCGGTTTCCAGGACCGGGAGATGGAGCTCGACGAGGCGCTCTCGGAGCGGATCGCCGAGATCGTGCGTCCGCTGATGAAACGCTGGCCCAACATCGACCCCGAGGCGATCGCGACGGCCAATCGCAAGCAGGCGACCGTTCCCCACGGCGCCAGCGTGCTGGAGCCGGTGGGCACCGCGCCCGGTCTGGTCGTGCCGCCACGCGAGGGGAGCCGAGGCCCCACGGTGGTCGTCCTGCCGGGACCGCCGCGCGAGCTCCAGCCGATGTGGCGGGTGGCGGTCGAGACCGATGCATTGCGAGCGGCGATCAGCGGTGCGACCGTCTACGAGCAGCGCACGCTGCGCCTGTTCGGGATCCCCGAGTCCGAGATCGCGGAGACGCTGAGGCTGGCCGAACGCGAGGGCGTGGATCTGGAGGCGATCGAGGTGACCACGTGCCTGAAACGGGGCGAGGTCGAGATCGTGACCCGCTACGAGCCGGCCGCTGCCGGGGTCTATGAGGCGTTTGCCGCAGTCATCCGCGCACGGCACGCCGACACGCTCTTCTCCGCGGACGGCAGCACGGTCGATCAGCAGGTGGCGGGACTGCTCCGCCAAGGGCACCTCACGATCGCCACAGCCGAGTCCTGCACCGGCGGCCTGCTGGCAGCGCGCCTGACCGAGTTGCCCGGCTCCTCCGACTATGTCAGGGGGGCGATCGTCGCCTATGCAAACGAGGTCAAGGTGGCCGCGGCGGGCGTCGCTCCCGAGCTGATCGAGCTCCACGGGGCGGTCTCCGGCGAGGTGGCCGAGGCGCTGGCAGCGGGCGCATGCGAGCGTCTGGGCGCCGACGTGGGGGTGGGGGTGACAGGGGTGGCCGGCCCCGGAGGCGGGAGTGAGGATAAGCCCGTCGGCCTGGTCTGGATCAGCGTCGCCATGTCCGGCTCGAACGGATCGCCGTCCTCGCTACTCACGCGCTCGGTCAACCTCCCGGGTGGACGTGCCGACGTGCGCGATCGCTCCACCACGATCGCCATGCACCTCGTGCGCCGAGCGCTCCTCGACGCCTGAGCGCCGGCGCTAGCATCGCCGGCTGGGATGTCCCGTGAAGGCACAGCTCGGCTGTTCGTGGCTGTCGATCCGCCGCAGGAGCTCTGCGCGGAGCTGACTGCGTGGGCGCGGCTGGTCGCCGACGTATACGCACAGTCGGCGCAGGGCCCGAGGATGAGGGTGCTGGCGGGCGATTCGCTGCACCTCACGCTGTGCTTCCTGGGCAGTCGCCCAGTCGAGGAGATCGATTCGCTGGCAGAGGCTGTGAGCGAATGCGTCGCACCCGTTGGAGAGCTCGAGCTGGGTGCGCCGCTGCTGCTGCCGCCACGGCGGCCGCGCGCCCTGGCAGTTGAGATACGCGATCCCGGGGGTGAGTTGACCCGGTTGCGGGCGCGGATCGTGAGCTCCGTCTCGGGTGTTTCCTCCTGGGAGCCGTCTGAGCGGCGTGGCTTTCGCGCTCACGTCACCGTCGCGCGGATGGCCGGGGACGCGCGCCGCCAGCCTGCCCTGGGCCCGCTGCCGGCGACCCCGCAACTGAGCTTCCGGGCGACGCGCATCTGCCTCTATCGCTCCTGGCTCGACCCGGCCGGTGCCCGCTACGAGGAGCTGTGGGGTTCGGAGCTGCCGATACTGCCCCCCTGAGCGGCCTTTCCGGCTCAGCTTTCGGCTTCGTGGGCCGAGGGGTGTTCGCAAGCTTCGCAGGCTGCGCCTTCTTCGGCGCTCGAGCCTTCGGTGTCGGCGCTGCAACTCGCTTCGCCTTCGCATCCTTCTTCGTTGGGAGCCGTACCTTCTTCGACGGCCGCCGGACAGAGGAGGCTCTTGCCGTGGAGGACAGGTGTCGCACCGTCGGCGCACCCGGGTTCTGAGGCGTCGGCGCAGGTGAACGTGCCGTCGTGGTCGACGGGCTTGCTGGCGTCTTCACAGATAGCCGGCACGAAGGCAGTCGTGGTCGTCTTGGTGTGCTTGCGCTTTCCCGCAGGCCGTTTGGTGTGGCGCGCGTGTTTGCCGGGGCTTTGCTTGCGCACCTTGCCCTTGTGGGCGCTGAGTGCGCACACACGCCCTCGCTGTCCGCGCTTGGAGCAGGGGGAAGCGGCCTGGGCATCGATCGCGGCGGCAGCTGGTAGCAGCGCGAGGAAGATCGCCAGCGAGAGAGCAAGTGCGAGGGTTCTGGTCAGGGGGTGTGGGAGCCTGCTGAGGAGCAACTGAATCTCCGGAAGGGCGTCGAGTGATTGACTGCTTTAGGCATCGTCGGCTCCAGGTGCGGGGGCGAGCACGGCCCCGGTTCGTGGACGAAGGGACCGGGCCGATACGAACAACTGTTCCGTCCGGAGCGCGCTCTACATTGCTCTCTCCAACTGCTAACCGGAGGAGTAAGACCATGCCCGTGACCGATCAGGAGAAGGCAGCCAAGGCGCGTGACGCCGCACTGCAGGGCGCACTCACCCAGATCGAGCGCGAGTTCGGCAAGGGCTCTGTGATGCGCATGGGCGACGAGGGCGCGCAGGTGCGCTGCGATGCGATCCCGACGGGAGCGCTGTCGCTGGATCTCGCGCTTGGGATCGGCGGCGTACCCCGTGGGCGCATCGTCGAGCTCTACGGACCAGAGTCCTCCGGTAAGACAACGCTGATCTACCACGTGCTCGCCGAGGCGCAGAAGCTCGGCGGTGTGTGTGCGTTCATCGACGCCGAGCATGCGATGGACCCGCTCTACGCCAGAGAGATCGGCGTGGACATCGACGAGCTGCTGGTCTCACAGCCGGACTACGGCGAGCAGGCCCTGGAGATCGCCGACATGCTCGTGCGCTCGGGAGCAGTTGACGTGGTGGCGATCGACTCGGTGGCCGCGCTGACGCCGCGCGTCGAGCTCGAGGGCCAGATGGGCGACCAGACCGTCGGGGCGCAGGCGCGCATGATGTCGCAGGCGATGCGCAAGCTGGCCGGAAACCTCAACCGCACGCAGACGCTCTGCATCCTCACCAACCAGATCCGGGAAAAGGTGGGGGTCATGTTCGGCTCGCCCGAGACCCAGCCGGGCGGCCGCGCGCTGAAGTTCTACGCCTCCCAGCGTCTGGACATCAGGCGCATCGAGACGCTCAAGGACGGGACCGAGGCCGTTGGCAACCGCGTGCGCGTGAAGGTCGTCAAGAACAAGGTCGCGGCCCCATTCCGCCAAGCCGAGTTCGACATCGAGTTCGGCAAGGGCATCTCGACCTCGGGCTGCCTGATCGACCTCGGACTGGAGCACAACATCGTCTCCAAGTCCGGCTCGTTCTTCTCCTACGGCAACGAGCGTCTCGGGCAGGGTCGCGGCAACTCCAAGGCGCATCTCGACGCCAACCCGGCGATCGCCAAGGAGATCGAAGACAAGATCTACGCGGCGCTGAACCTGGGTAAGGACCTCGTGACGCCGATCGACCGCGACAAGGACATCCCGGCGCCGATAGCCAGCGAACCGGCAGTAGCCGCCGCCTAGCGGATCGTGGACACTGCGTGGTGCTGCGTCCTACCGATCGGAGATCGTCGGGATCTCCGATCGGCCAGCACGCGTGCAAAGCACGCCACGCGATCTGCCTGTGCCCCGAAGGGGTACGTCCGCGCTCCGCTTGGTCCACGATTCCCTAAGAATTGAATAGCCTGGTAATGACTTTTTGAGCCGCGACGGTCATCATGTGAGGGGATGACTGGCCGCAGGTCACGCGGCAAGGGCGCCGATCGAACTGGGGAGAGGGCGGTCGGCGCCGCCGCGTGACCGAGCTTGGACACGGCACGGATGCCGTTCCTGGCTCAAGGGTGGAGCGCGCGCCGTATGGCATCGAGCGGAACCATGAGTGTGCGCGGCGCCAGGGGTGAGGGCTCGAACCCGAAGTGGCTGTAGAAGGATGCCGCACGATCATCGAGCGCGTCGACGGTGACTGCGCGTACAGCGAGTTGGTCGGAGGCGCGTAGCACGCGCTGAAGCGCGTCGAGCAGAAGGCTACGGCCGAGGCCGGCACCCTGGTGGTTTTCGGTGACGGCAAGGCGTGCGATGAGCGCCACCGGTATCGGGAAGTGCCGGGATAGTCCTTGGCTCACGGCGGATGTCGCTTGCTCGTGCTCGACCTGGGCTGCTACGAGGGTGTAGTAGCCGGCGACTTTGCCGTCTGGGCGGGTGGTCACGAAGGTGCGGGCAGCATCTCGCTGCTGGTTCTGTCCTGCGTAGGCAGTTAGCCAGCGGTCAAGAGGCGCCTCGCCACATCTGAACTGATCGACGCGGTGTGCCTTGCGGTCGAACGCGGCGGTCGCGCTGAGTTGCGCCGTCACGCCTCTGGTAGGACGCTTGGCTTCTCGATGAGGCGGCGCAGCCCTCGTTCAGAGTCGGGGGAGGGCTGCTCCAGTGCGGAGAGGAATCGCTGCGCGGCCTCATCGTCGAGGATGTAGCGGGTGCGCTCGGCAAGGGTTCGCTCGGCCTCATGGCGTGCAGCTCGTCGTACGAACTCACTCAGGCTCTCGCCCCTGACAGCTGCGGCGGCCTGCTCGAGATCGCGCTCCTCCTCGGTGATCCTGATCTCGATCCTGCGTGTCTTTGTCGGGCTGGAAGCCATGAGTAGAGTGTACGGCATCCGTCCGGACAGATCTAGGTGCCGCTGGACTGCCTGGATGCGCGAAACGGGCGCTGGGTATGGGGGCGGGTGTGCGTGACCGCAAATGGCCGTCGAACCACGGCCAGAGTACCCTTGCGGTCATGCCTCTTTTCCACCTCACCACGTTCGGCTGTCAGATGAACGAGCACGACTCGGAGCGGATGAAGGGCATGCTCGAGTCGCTCGGCTACGTCGAAGCTTCAGAGCGGGCAGAGGCCGATCTGATCCTGTTCAACACGTGCTCGATCAGGGAGACGGCCGACAGACGCTTCATCTCCCACCTGGGCGAGGCCAAGCGGCTGAAGCGAGAGACACCAGGGCGCATCGTGGGGGTGGGGGGTTGCTGGGCGCAGTCGCTGAAGGACGAGGTGTTCGAGCGCTTCCCGTTCGTGGACGTTGCCTTCGGACCCGGGCAGGTGCACAGGCTGGCGGAGTTCCTGACCAGCGACTCGCTCACGGCCCAGGGGTACTTCGAGTTCGAGGGCTTCACGGGGCACCTCCCGGCGCATCGCGAGCGGAGCTTCCAGGGCTGGCTGCAGATCAGCGTGGGCTGCAACTGTGCGTGCTCCTACTGCATCGTCCCCTCGACACGCGGCCGCGAGGTCAGCCGGCCGCTGGAGGAGCTGGTGGGCGAGGTGCGGGCGATGGCAGACGACGGCGTACGCGAGGTGACGCTGCTCGGGCAGAACGTCAACTCCTACGGGCGCGACCTGGCTCAGCGCGCGAGCTTCGCCGAGCTGCTCGGGCATCTCGACGGGATCGAGGGGATCGAGCGCATCCGCTACACCAGCCCGCACCCCAAGGACATGCGCGAGGACGTGATCCGCGCCCACGCCGAGCTTGCCAGCGTGTGCGAGCACATCCACCTGCCGCTGCAGTCGGGCTCGAGCCGGATCCTCAAGGCAATGCGCCGCACCTACGACCGCAACCGCTACATGGATCGGGTGGCGCTGATTCGCGAGCACGTACCCGATGTGGCACTGACGACGGACATCATCGTGGGCTTCCCCGGCGAGACCGAGGAGGACTTCGCGCAGACGCTCGAGGTCGTGGGCGAGGTCGCCTACGACAGCGCGTTCACGTTCGTGTTCTCGCCGCGGCGTGGGACGGCGGCAGCTGAGATCACAGAGGGTGTGGTTCCACACCCGGTGAAGGTCGAGCGGATGGAGCGGCTCGTCGAGCTGGTCCAGCGCCGAGCCCGCGAGCGCGCCCAACGCTTCGTGGGGCGCACGGTGGAGGTGCTCGTGGAAGGTGTCTCGCGCACCGATCCCGAGCGCCTGCGGGGACGCACGCGCCACAACAAGGTGGTCAACTTCTCGGGGCTCGCCGCGCCCGGCGAGCTGACCGAGGTGGAGATCCTGGAGGCGACCAGTCAGACGCTCGTGGGCGAGGAGCGCCTGCTGGCGCGCGCCACGCTGTGAGGAGCTGAGCGATGCAGATGCGCGCCGCGGTTCTCGAGGAGTTCGGTAAACCCCTGGCAGTGCAGGAGGTGGCACTAGCGGACCCCGGGCCCGGGGAGGTTCTTGTGCGCCTGGTGGCCTGCGGGGTGTGCCACACCGACTTGTACACGGCCTCCGGGGTGGATCCCTCCGGTTATGCCCCCACAGTGCTTGGACATGAGGGCGCCGGGGTGGTGGAGCGCTGCGGCGAGGGCGTCTCGCTCGTGCGCGAGGGCGACCACGTGGTGACGCTGTTCTCGCCCCAGTGCGGCGAGTGCGTGCACTGCCAGAGCCCCCTGACGAACCTTTGTCTCGCGATCCGCGAGCAGCAGAACCTCGGCTATCTCCCCGACGGCACCACGCGCCTGTCGCGCGACGGCGAGCCCATGCGCCATTTCATGGGCACGTCGACCTTCGCGGAATACACCGTCATGCCCGAGATTGCGCTCGCGCGCATCAACCCCGAGGCACCACTCGACCGCGCCTGCCTGTTCGCGTGCGGCCTGTCCACGGGCCTCGGTGCTGCGATGAAGACGGCCGCCGTGCGCAAGGGCTCGACCTGCGTGGTGTTCGGCGCCGGCATGGTCGGCCTCGGCGCGGTCGCCGGCGCGCGTCTGCAGGGCGCCGAGCGCATCATCTGTGTCGATATGTCAGGCGATCGCCTCGAGCTGGCACGCGGCCAGGGCGCCACCGAGGTGATGCTCGGAGGGGAGGACGCCGTCGAGCGCATCCTCGAGATGACGGACGGCTTCGGCGCGGACTACACATTTGAGGCCACCGGCAACGTGGCCGTCATGCGCCAGGCGGTGGAGGCCGCCCGCATGGGGTGGGGTCTGTGCACTGTCTGCGGCGTGGCAGGCAAGGGCGAGACCCTCGATGTGATCCCGCGTCTGCTGATCACCGGCAGGCGGGTCTGCGGTTCGTCATTCGGCGGCCTCAAGGGACGTGAGGACGTGCCCGCGCTGATCGAGCGTTATCTCGACGGGCAGATCGACGTCGACCCGTTCATCTCCCACCGCATCACCCTCGATCAGGTCAACGTCGGCTTTGAGCTGATGGAGGCCCAGGACGGCATCCGCAGCGTGATCGAGCTGTAGCTCTGCCGCGCGCTCAAGCGGCTGCGGCGATGCCCTCGTCGCCGGCCATGCACACGCGGTTGCGTCCCGCCCGCTTGGCGCGGTAGAGGGCGGCGTCGGCAGCGGCAAAGACCTCGTTGTAATGGAAACGCTCGTCGTGCTCCGAGGCGGCCACGCCCAGGCTCATCGTGACGCGAATGCCGCCCGTGAGGTGCTCCGCGCAGATCCCCTCCCGCAGGCGGTGTGCGAGGGCGGCCGTCCGCTTCAGATCCGAGCCGGGCACGAGGATCACGAACTCCTCGCCTCCGAGGCGGTAGGCGAGATCAAAGGCGCGCAGGTGCTTGCGCAGCATGTAGGCCACTTCGCGCAGGACCACGTCGCCGACGGTGTGTCCGCGGGTGTCGTTGATGCTCTTGAAGTGGTCGAGGTCCGCGACGATCACGCCAACGGGCTCGCCGGTCACCTCCGACTGCTGGTCGAGCTCGTGCACGCGAGCGCTGAGCGCCTTGCGGTTGAGCATGCCGGTGAGCTGGTCGATGACAGCGTCGCTGCGGTGCTGGATGTCTGAGCGCATCAGCGGTGTTGACAGGACGGCCACGCACAGGATCAGAGCCAACGGGGCGACCACGAGCTCAGGGCTTGCGATCACAGCCTGGGTGTCGACGCCGAAGGCCACGGCCAGCACAGCGGCGATCGCGATCAGCACCCCCGCCACCACCGCCGGCATCGAGAAGCGCGAGCTGAGCGTCATCACCGGGATGGCGAGCCAGGACAGTGCCGCCTCGCGTGGTCCTCCCGCCAGCGAGACCGCGCCCGCGATCGTCAGCTCGCTGCCGATCCAAGCGGCGAACATCAGGTACTCCGGGCGCGAGACCCGGGGCATCAGGCCGTCGGCGGCGCCGAAGAACAGGCTGGCGGGAATCAAGAAGAGCAGCGGCCACCAGCCCGTCCACGGGGCGCTACCCAGGATCGCCACGGCTAGGATCAACAACGTGCGCTGACGAAACGGCCGAACGCGCTCCTCCATATCGAGCATACGTTCGCGGTCGAAGTCGTCGCGGCAGAGCCACGAGGACTGGGACGGTCTGCGCTCGGTGGGGGTAGGGGCATTGGACCGCATGGGCTGTGTACTCGCTCGGTCCGCTCCGGGGGATGGATAACACCGCTGAGTACGCGCTGGACGGACGTTGATCAGGGGTTTCCCGCGTCTTACGAGAACATTCGAGCTCCAAGCAAGTAGTCCGACCGGTATGCGAACATATGTTCGTGCGCTGGAGCAACCTGACGATCGACGGGGAGGAGCAGCACACGCTCCCCGGATACCGTGATCCCGCTTCCGTGCGCCGATTCCAGGCGCCCGAGGCGCTCGACGTGCGTTTCTACGAGGTGCACGCCAAGTCCGCGCTCAACCGTGTGCCCGAGCGCTCGCGCATGCCCTTCCGCTGGACCGTCAACCCGTACAGGGGTTGCACGCATGCGTGCGTCTACTGCCTGGGTCCAGGTACACGGATCCTCATGGGCGACGGTCGTACGAAGTCGATGGAAGATCTCGACGTTGGAGACACCATCTACGGGACGGTTCGTGCCGGTGTCTACCGCCGGTACGTGCGTACGAAAGTCCTCGATAAGTGGTCGAGCATCAAGCCTGCGTACGTCGTCACGCTCGAAGACGGCACCGAGACGATCGCGAGTGGCGATCATCGGTTCCTGACTCGACGAGGGTGGAAGCACGTCACCGGTGCTGAGCAGGGACCGATGCAGCGGCCACATCTAACCCTCAACAGCAAGATGCTCGGGCCCGGCGGATGCGTGGCACCGATCGAGGGCGAGGCGCTGAAGAACGACGGTGGTCTGCGCGTAACTTCGATTCGCCCGCTCGGAATGGCGATGCGTCTCTTCGATATCACGACTGGGACGGGCGACTTCATTGCCAACGGCGTAGTCAGTCACAACTGCTTTGCTCGTCCCACACACAAGTATCTCGACTTCAACGCGGGCCGTGACTTCGACCGCGAGATCGTGGTCAAGGTCAACGCGCCCGAGGTCCTGCGCAGCGAGCTTGCGCGGCCTTCGTGGAAGAAAGAGCACGTGGCGCTGGGCACCAACACCGACCCCTACCAATGGGTGGAGAGCCGCTACCGCCTCACCCGAGGCATCCTCGAAGCGCTGCGAGACGCGGGCAACCCCTGCTCGGTGCTGACCAAGTCGCCGCTGCTCGTGCGCGACCTGGACGTGATGCTGGAGATAGCCGAGCGGTCGAGCTTCAGCGCCTGCCTGTCGATCCCCACACTCGATGAGAAGGCTTGGCGCGAAACCGAGCCCCACACCCCGAGCCCGCGGGCGCGCCTGGAGGCGGTGGCGGCGCTGACCCGCGCGGGAATTCCCACAGGCATCCTGATCGCCCCGCTGATGCCGGGCATCAACGACTCGCCGGAGCAGATCGAGCCGCTGCTCGAGCTTGCGGCCGAGGCGGGGGCGACGAGCATCGGCGGTGTGGCGCTGCATCTGCGCGGCGAGGTGCGCCAGGTGTTCATGGGCTGGATGCGAGCACAGCGCCCCGATCTAGTGGCCCGCTATGAGCAGATCTATCGACGCGGGGCCTATGCGCCCAAGGATGAACGCGCCCGCCTGGCACGGATGGTCAGACGCGGCGAGAACGCACTCGGGAGCTTCAGATCGATGGGCGATCGGCGGCAGGAGATCCCGAGGACGCTGGGTCCAGCGCCCGAGCCGCGGCAGCAGGTCCTCTTCTGAGCCGGTCAGCGCTTGGCGAGCTGGGCGGCTTCCATGTCCTTCGCGATCTGCACCGAACCCAGCCTGCGGGCCAAGTACCCGGCCAGATCGGGGGCAAGCGCGCCGATCAGGGTGCTCGCCCGCATCATCAGCGGGGCGACGTCGAGCTCGCCGCGATTGTGCTCGATACCGAAGATCACGGCCCGGGCGACGTCCCCAGGGGAGCGTGTGCCGACGCCCACGGGAAGCTTCACTTTGGCCTCGGCGAACATACCCGCCTCCCGGATGAAGCCAGGGTAGACGGTCGAGACGCCCACACCGCCGTCGCGCAGCTCGCTACGCATCGCGATCGAGAACCCCCGCAAGCCGAACTTGGTCGCGTTGTAGATCGAGGAGCCCGCCGTCGCGGCCTTGCCGGCCAGCGAGGAGATGAACACCAGATGTCCGCAGCCCCGATCGAGCATCCCGGGGGTGAGAGCCTGCGTCAGGACCATCGGTGCACGCAGGTTCACGGCCAGCGCGCGATCGAGCTCCTCTGTCGAGTATGTGTCCAGGCGCCCCGAGCCGGGTAGGGCGGCGTTGGCTACGAGGATGTCCACCTGGCCCACCTCGCCCACCATGCGATCGAGTTCGACTGCGCTCGACAGGTCCACCGACAGCGCTCGCGCTCCAAGCTCGGCGGCCAGCGGCGCGAGCACATCACCGCGTCGACCAGTGAGGATCAGCTTGGCGCCACGCTCGTGCAGAGACCGCGCGATCGCGTGCCCGATACCGCCCGTGGCGCCCGTGAGAAGAACGGTGGAGCCGGAGATCTGCATTAGCTGTGACCCTACCCCGATGCAGATCATCGCGCTGTTCGGACCAACCGGGGTGGGCAAGACGGCCGTGGCTGTTGCGCTGGCAGAGATGCTCAGAGCTCGTGGCGAGGATCCGGTGGCTGTCTCAGCCGATGCCCTGCAGGTGTATGCGGGCCTCGAGACGCTCACAGGCGTCGCCTCGCCGGCCGAGCGGGCCCAACTGGAGCACCGCCTGATCTCGTTCGTGCCACTCGATGCCACCTTCAGCGTGGGCGAGTACTCGAAGCTCGCACACGCCGAGATCGACGGTCTGCTCGAGCAGGGTCGGCGCCCGATCGTGGTGGGCGGCACGGGCCTGTATCTGCGCGCAGCACTGGCTGAGCTGAACCTGCGCCCGGCCCCGCCCGAGGGCCTGCGCGAGCGCCTGATGGAGGAGCTGCAGCGCGAGGGCGCGCCGGAGCTGCACGCGCGCTTGGAGCAGCGCGCACCATGGGCCGCAGAAGGCATCGAGGCAAACGACTGGCGCCGGATCGTGCGTGCACTGGAGCTGCACGAGCTGGGAGAGCTCGAGCCCCCGGATGGGCCCTCACAGCTGTGGAACGAGGAGCTGCGACATCCCACCCTGCTGGCCGGGCTGGTGATGGAGCGCGAGGCGCTCTACACCGCGATCGAGGCGCGGGTCGATGAGATGGTCACGGCGGGCGCGACCGGAGAGGTGCGCCGCGCGTATGCCGCCGGCGCCTCGGAGACCGCTCGCAAGGCGCTCGGCTTCGACGACCTGCTGGCGGGCGACGTGGAGCGGATGAAGCAGCGCACGCGCAACTACGCCAAGCGCCAGCTCACCTGGATGCGCAAGCTGGCAGGGGTCCAGACGATCGACGTCACCGATCGCGATCCGACCGCGGTGGCGCGCGAAATCCTAGACTCCCGCACCCAATGAGATTCGAGAAGTGGCAGGCGCTGGGCAACGACTACCTGATCATCGAGCAGGACGAGCTCCCGTTCGAGCTGACCGCCGCCCGCGTGCGCAGGCTGTGCGAGGGGCACTTCGGTGTGTTCGCCGACGGCGTGCTCCTGCTCTCCAAGCCCGCCGATGGGGCGCACGTGGCGGACCTGCGCATCTTCAACCCCGACGGCTCAGAGGCCGAGCTGTCCGGCAACGGCGCACGCGAGGCGATCCTCTACCTACGCCATCGCGGCTGGACCGATCGGGACAGCTTCGCGATTCACACGGTGGCGGGTGAGATTCGCCCGCAGATCACCGGGCCGGACACCTGCAGGGTCGACATGGGCCTCGCCTCCGTGAGCTCCAATGACTACCCTGCGGGGGCGCCCGACGGCCGCGGCGTGCTCTCCTCCACAGGGCGGGAGTGGGGCTTTCAGCATGTCTCGATCGGAAACCCCCAATGCGCGATCCACGTGGGCTCGAGTGCCGAGCTGGAGGCGCTCGATCTGCCCGCGATCGGTCCGGCGATCGAAGGCGACGCCGTGTTTCCCAACCGCTCCAACGTGTCCTGGTACACCGAGCTCGGGCCCGGGCGCATCCGCGCGCGGATCTTCGAGCGCGGGGTGGGGGAGACGCTCTCCTCGGGCACCGGCGCCACCGGCGCCGCCGTGGCCTACGTCCTGGAACACGAGCCCGGCTCGCGTCCCACCAGCGTGACGGTGCTGCTGGACGGGGGCGAGCTCGAGGTGGAGGTGGGGGCGGATCTGCGTGTGCATCTGACAGGCTGGGCGCGCCCGGTGTTCGCGGGCGCCATCAGCGAGGACTTTGAAAAGGAGCTGCATGAGACCTAGTAAGCGCCTGGAGCGCATCCCGCCCTATGCGTTCGCCCGCCTGGAGCGCACGATCGAAGAGAAGCGCGCAGCGGGGGTCGACGTGATCAGCCTCGGGATCGGTGACCCGGACCGCCCGACGCCGGCGCTGGTGGTGGAGGCCATGCAGGAGGCTGTGACCGAGGCGGAGACCCACCGGTATCCCTCAAACCGCGGCCGCGATGACTTCCGCGAAGCGGTCAGCGACTTCTACGAGCGCCGCTTCGACGTCGATCTGGACAAGGAGCGCGAGGTGATCCCCGCGATCGGCGCCAAGGAGGCGATCTTCAACCTCAACCTGGCGTTCCTCGATCCCGGCGACTACGCCCTGGCGGCCGACCCCGGCTACCCCGTCTACACCGGCGGGCCCTGGCTGGCGGGGGCCGAGCCCGTGCTGATGGCGCTGCGTCCCGAGCTGGGCTTCGTCCCCGACCTCGACGCCATCGACGAGCAGGTCGTGGCCAAGACCAAGCTGATGTATCTCAACTACCCCAACAACCCCACCGGTGCGGTCGTACCCGACGGGTTCTTCGAGCGGGTCGTGGAGTTCGCGCGCGAGCACGAGATCCTGGTCGTGCACGACAACGCCTACTCCGAGATCACCTTCGACGGCTACCGCGCGCCCTCGTTCCTGGCCACGCCGGGCGCCAAGGAGGTGGGCATCGAGGTCTTCTCGCTGTCCAAGGGCTACAACATGACCGGCTGGCGCTGCGCCGTGGTAGTCGGAAACGCCGAGGCGCTGCACACGTATTGGCAGCTGAAGACGAACATCGACTCGGGTCTGTTCGAGGCGGTGCAGCTGGCGGGGATCGCAGCGCTCTCACCGGCCGCTGACGCCGAGGTGGCCTCGATGAACGAGCTCTACCTGCGCCGTCGCGACCTGGTGTGCGACGCGTTGAAGAAGATCGGGGTGGACGTCACGCCGCCACGCAGCACGATCTACGTTTGGGCGCCCGTGCCCGAGGGCTTTGACAGCTCGGAGGCCTACTGCGAGCACGTGATCGAGCGCACCGGTGTGGTGCTCACCCCCGGGGCCGTCTATGGCCCGGCGGGCGAGGGCTGGTTTCGGATCTCGCTCACGACCCCCGACGACAGGCTGCTCGAGGCCGTGGAGCGCCTCGGCACGCTGGGTTGACATCTGAGGGCGGAGCTGGCGTGGGTGGCTCCGCCTGTAGCACCCGCTTCACACGTGGGCGCTGCGTTACGTCCTAGACTGATGGTTGGATGGATTCAAGCTCCAACGGACGCGCGGAGCGCGCCCCACACCAGCATGGGACCCGCAACGGGACCGAACCCACGGCACGGGCCGCCCAGCGAGCGTTCTGCATAGCGGCACTGCCCGAGGGCGATGACCTGCAGGAGCTCGGCGAGCTCCTGCGCACGGCGGGCGTGGGGGTTGTCGGCGAGATGATCCAGCACCGCGAGGCGCCGCACCCCAACACCTATCTGGGCCCCGGCAAGGTGGCCGAGGCGAAGGCGGCGGCCAAGGCCTGCGATGCCAACGTGATCGCTTGCGATGACGAGTTGAGCGCGCGCCAGGAGCGCAATCTTGAGGAGGCGCTGGGCCTGCCTGTGGTCGACCGCACGACGGTGATCCTCGACATCTTCGCCTCGCACGCAAACAGTGCCGAGGGCAAGCTCCAGGTGGAGCTCGCCCAGCTGGAGTACAACCTGGCACGCATGCGGGGCCTGTGGAGTCACCTCGAGCGCCTCGGTGGTGGCATCGGCACGAGGGGGCCGGGGGAGACGCAGATCGAGACCGACCGCCGTCTCGCCCGCGATCGCATCTCGGCGCTGCGCCGGCGCCTGGAGCACGTGAAGGGCACGCGCGCCGTGCAACGCGCAGAGCGCGAGCGCGCCGCGCTGCCGACGATCGCGCTCGTCGGCTACACCAACGCCGGCAAGTCCACGCTGCTGAATGCCATGACGGGCTCAGAGGTCGGTGTGCGCGACCGCCTGTTCCACACACTCGACCCGACCACGCGCACGCTTCGTCTCGACGGCCGGCCGCATCTGCTGACCGACACTGTGGGCTTCATCTCGAAGCTGCCCCACCAGGTGGTCGACGCCTTTGCCGCAACGCTCGAGGAGACTCGCCGTGCGGAGCTGCTCGCCCACGTGCTCGACGCCTCCGCCCCCGAGGAGCAGCTGGAGCTGATGAAGCACTCCGTCGAGGCGACGCTCGAGGAGATCGGAGCGGGGGAGCGCCCGCGCATCCTGGTCCTCAACAAGGTCGACCTGCTCGACGAGGAGGAGCGGGACGAGCTGCGACTGCGCCACCCCGAGGCCGTGCTCGTGAGCGGTGTGAGCGGCGATGGCCTGGAGGAGCTCGGCAGGCGACTCGAGCGTGAGCTGCGCCATACCCTACGTCGCGTGGAGCTGCTCGTGCCCTACGCCGACGGCGGCAGCCTCGCCGAGCTGCACGAGCTCGCCGGCCAGGTCACGCGTGAGGACACAGCCGAGGGCGTGCGCGTGCGGGCGCTCGTCCCTGCACGGCTGGTGGAGCGCTTCGCGCGGTTCGCCGTGGCGACCTGACCTGGTACCAGTTTGGTACCATCTTGGGATGAGCAAGCAGATCGCTGTTCGTCTTGCCGACGACCTGGTGGATTTCGTCGACGAGATAGTCGAAGCCGGCGACGAGAGCAGCCGCGCGGCGGTTGTCACCCGTGCTCTCGAGCGCGAGCGTAGACGAGCGATTGCCGCGAGGGATGCTGAGATCCTCGCCCACACAGGTGCCGATCCAGAGCTCGAGGGACTCGCCCAGCACGCAGCAGGCCTGCCGTCAGCGCTTGCCTGATGCGCCCGATCCACGTCGCGCAGCTCGACAAGGCGCGTCCAGTCCTGGTGCTGACCCGTGAGCTGGTTCGCCCACACCTTGCGACGGTGACCGTGGCGCCGATCACGACAACCATCCGTGGGCTCTCGACCGAGGTTCACGTCGATATTGCGAACGGCCTTGCTGGACCGTCGGTGGTGAGTTGTGACAACGTCACCACGATCCCCGTGAGCGCCTTGGGTGCCCAGATCGGGGTGCTGCTCGACAGTCAGGAGGCGGCACTGAGCGACGCGATACGAGCAGCCTTCGACCTCGAGTAGTGGCTGTTGGAGCGCGCCGTCAGACGCCCGCGGCCCGGCGGGCGCTCTGGTGTGTGCGTCGCTCGATCTCGTCGTCGAGCGGCGCGAGCTCGGCGGGATTGAGCCCGAGGGCTCGGGCGATCAGCCAGTCGGCGAACCACACGTTCTTGGGAAGCAGCGGCCCGTGCAGATAGGTGCCGATCGTATTGGCGCTGCGCGCACCCTCGAAGCCACTGCGCCCGTCGTTCCCGTGGCCCTTCAACACACGTCCTAGCGGAGCTTGTCCGGCGCCGAGATAGGTTCGACCGCCGTGGTTCTCGAAGCCGGCCAGCACCTCCCCCTCAGCGTCGTCCAGCTGAACAGCGATGGCGACGTTGCCGATCAGACGCGGGCCGTCCTCACGCACGGTGCGCACGTCCAGCAGCCCCACGCCTTGGATCTCCTGCTCGCCGAGGGTGTAGGAGTGGCCGAGCAGCTGGTAGCCACCGCACACGCCGAGCACGACCGCGCCTGCAGCGGCGGCCGCGTGCAGGCCCGCGCGCTTGTTCTCGATCAGATCCTCTGCGCACAGGCGCTGGTCTCGGTCCTGGCCGCCGCCGATGTAGAAGAGCTCGTGCGCGTTCCCGTCGAGCGGGTCGCCGAGGTGGCTTGAGGACAGCTCGAAGCCGATCCCCCGCCAGGCACAGCGACGCTCGAGCACCATCAGGTTGCCGCGGTCGGCGTAGATGTTCATCAGGCCGGGATACAGGGCGCACACGCGCAACGTGCGTCCCGCCCCTGCGGCAGCGCTCTGTTCAGGCACGGAGCATCACCACCGTGGAGCCCACGTGCTCATCCGTGGCAGCGATCGTGCGCGTGCCGGCAAATCCCAGACCCGCCGCGGCGCCCTCGCGGCGCAGCTGCGGGACGCTGACGCGAGCGAGCACGACCACGTTGCGCTCATGCGCAGCGGCGTCGTCCATGCCGATTTTGCGCTCACGCTCGATACGGATGCTGGCGCGATCGAGACGGACGCTGAGGGCGCGGCTCACGTACACCCTCTCGCCGTGGCGGACGGTCTCGGCGGAGGGTCCCCGACCGTCGCGCTCGGAGTCGAAGGGATCGAGCTCGGTGACAATGGCGGCTGCGAGCAGAGCGCCCGGGCGCAGGTGCTCACGTGCCCGTCGGAGGAGCTCGGTGCGCTCGCCGGCGTCCGCGAGCAGCTGGATGGTCTGCATCGGCACGAGACAAAGGGCAAAGTCGTGGCCGGGGAGCATGAAGGTGCGCGCGTCGGCCTGCACGGTCTCGATCGCCTCGGAGTGAACCCTCTCGCCGAGGGCGCCGAGCAGCTCTCCGTCGATGTCGAGCGCCGTCACGCGGTGTCCGGCGCGGGCGAGATCGAGCGTCACACGGCCGGTTCCCGCGCCGATGTCGAGGATCGTGGTCGAGCTCTCATCGCCGCGAGCCTCTTCGGCGAGCTCGCGCCACAGCGGAAGATCGGCGCGGTAGCGCCCGCACTCGAGATCGTGCCAGACGACGGCGGGAGAAGCCTCCAGCGCTGACGCCCCGCCGGGTGTGCGCATCAGTCCCACGCGCTGCTGGCCTCGCCGCGGGCCACCAACAGCTCGCGCAGGGCGAGCATGGCGGTATAGGTGGGAAGCGCATAGAGCGGGGCGCCCGCCTCGGGACGCTCGGCCGCAGCCTCGATCAGCGCGCTGGAAAGCTCACCGTGAATCCGGATGCGCTCCGGCTCGACGCCCGCGTACTTCAGGCGCGCGGCAAGATCGGCGGCGCGGCTGCCGCTGCAGGTGACCACGCGTACCCGGTCGGCCAGCAGCTCGAAGTCCGCGTCCCATATCCAGGACACGTCTCGGCCGTCGGCGATCTGATCGTTGAGGACTCCGAGGAGGTCGTGCTGGCCGGGCTCGAGGGCGAGCGTGCGCAGCACCTCGTTGGCGCCGGCAGGGTTCTTGATCAGCATGATCCGCAGCTCGCGAGGGGCTGGCGCGTCGGGTCCGGCTGCGGGCAGCGCAAGCGACACGGACTCGGCTCGACCGAAGGCCGCCTTCACGTTTGAGAGCCCCGCGGCGATCGTCTCCAAGGGGACCTCCAGGGCGGTGGCGAGCGCGGCGGCCGCGAGGGCGTTGTAGACGTTGTAGAGGCCGGGCAGTGCAAGCGCAATCTCGGCTGTGCCCTCCGGGGTTCGCAGCGTGAAGCGGGCCGAGCGCACGCCTTCCAGTCGCACCTGCGTGGCGGTGATGGCCGGCGTCGGGCGCGAGCGCCCGCAATCGGGGCAGTGGTAGTGGCCCAGGTGACCGAGATAGACGGCGTCGAAGACATAGGGAGCGCCACAGCGACGACAGTGCTTTGCATCAGCCGCGTGCGCCATGCCGGTGAGGGCGAGCGTGTCGTCCTCGAGGCCGAAGTAGAGGACGTCGGCGCGCTCGCGCCCAAGGTCTGCCACCAGCGGGTCGTCGGCGTTGAGTACCAGGCGCGCCGAGTCGGCCGCGATCACCCGCTCCCAGCTGTCTGCGATCGTCTCGAGCTCGCCATAGCGATCGAGCTGGTCGCGAAAGAGATTGCCGAGCAGGATCACGCGCGGGTGCAACTGCTCTGCAATCGAGGCGAGCCACAGCTCGTCGACCTCGAACAGGCCGAGCTCGCCCAGCATCCTGCCGCGTGGGCGCGCGGCGCCGAGCAGCGTGGTGGCGATCCCGCCGGCCATGTTGGCTCCTGCCTGGTTGTGCACGAGCTCAATGCCTGTGCGCCTGAGGATCTCGGCGGCCATGGCGGCTGTGGTGGTCTTGCCGTTGGTCGCCGAGATCAGCGCGCTTCCGCGGCCGAGACGCCCACCCAGTGCTCCCAGGGCGTTGGGTTGGAGGCGCATGAGGACCTTGCCGGGGGCGCTGGTGGCGCCGCCGCCCCGTAGACGCGAGAGCGCGCCGACGGCTCGCGCGAGCGCGAGCTTGGCTTCCAGCGCTCGGCTCATCGGATGGGATCGGCCCCGGCGGCGGAGGTGGGGGAGGGCGAGGCGAACGGCGAGTCCGGAATGGCCCGTGGAACGAGCACGGTTACTGCGCCAGGAACGGCACGGATGCGCAGCGGCAGCTCACCGAGCGGATCGCCATCGGCATAGACGGTGAACGGCCGCTCGGCGCTGATGGCGACCTCCGCCGCACGGAACACGTGCACGGTCGGTTCGCGCACGTGCTCGCCGCTGAACACCTTGGGAAGGATGCGCGTCAGGAAGCGGAGCTTGCTGACGCTCTCGAGCACCACGACCTCGAGCAGCCCATCGTCGAGCAGCGCGTCGGGGGCGGCGCGCATGCCCCCGCCGTAGGTCTTCGAGTTGCACGCCCCGACGGTGTAGGCGGTGAAGCTGCGGCGCTCACCCGGTGGGTCGAGCTCCACCTCGAAGCGTGCAGGGCGCCAGGAGAACAGAGCGCGCAGCGCCCCATATGCGTAGACGAGCGAGCCCAGGCGCGCGGGCGCCTCGTTGGCGATGCGGTTGGCTTCGCTGTCGAAGCCAACCGAGGCGATACCCACGAACGCTCGACCGACGGCGCCGGTTTCTGCGTCAACGGCGACCCCGAGGTCCATGGCCTTGGGGATTCCGTGTGCGATCGTGGCACAGGCGGCGATCGCATCCTCAGGAATCCCAAGCACCCGTGCGAGATCGTTACCGCGCCCTCCAGGTAGCACTCCGAGGATGGCACCGGGAATCGACTGCAACGCATCGGCAATCACGCCAACCATGCCATCGCCGCTGAGCGCTACGACCGTCTCACCCGCGTTAGCGGCCTGCGTGGCAAGCTCGCCGGCGTGGTCGAGGTTGCGGGTGTCGCAGCGGCGTACGCTCAGCCCGTGGCCCCGGAGAGCCTGTGCGACCGAGGGCGCCAGTCGCCCCGCCTTGCCGCCGCCGGCGGAAGGATTGACGATCAGGCAGACGGGAGCGGACATCCGGCAAGCCTAGTGCGAGCCGCAACCGCTGGGCCGGCTGCTGATCTCAGCCGGCGGAGGCCGCTTGAGCCTTGTTGCGCTTTCGTCGTCCGACGGCCGCGACGATGGCTAGCGCGGCGATCACCACGAACAGGCCGAGCAGCACGCCGGGAGCCAGGCCGATGCCGCCGAAGGGCAGCGATACGAGCTCGACGATGCCAAGGCCGACGGCGAGGAACAGGATGATCAGCGCGATGATCAACAGCACGCCGCGGATGCGCGCGAGGACCCCGGCGGAGGCGGGGGGGACGAGCAGTCCCATGGCGCGCAGTGCGAACAGCTGACGCCCGCTGGGCGGCGCCTGGCCGAGGCGCTCGACCGCGCTCTTGAGGTCGCCGGCGCGGCGTTCGGCCAATGCCAGCGACGCATCGGCCATGCGTCTGATCTGCATGCGCTCCTGCGGCCGGGCAGCCGCGATGGCGCGCTGGAAGTATCCGCGAGCGGCCTCGGCGTCGAAGCGCTCCGAGGCGCGCGCGCCCAGGATGGCCATGGCGGCAGCCTTGTATTTGGTCTCGGCTTCGAGCTCCTCGTCGGAGCGCTTCTCTAGCGCCTGGATGGCCTCGAGGCCACCGCGCTGCTCCATGCGTACTTGGCGTTGTTTGGGGGCCATGGGCTGAGCATTCTATGGCCTGGGTCTGATCGGGGCGGGAGCGCCTGAAATCTCAACAGGACATACCCCAGCCGATATGCTCGCCGCGTGTCTGGCCGTCTCCGTCCATCAAGCCGTGCGCTGCTGTGCGCACTGTGTCTTGCTCTGCTGTTCGCATCGGCCGGCGCTGGGGCGGGATTGGCGCAGGGGGCTGAACTAGGTGGCGGCAGCCCGCTCACAGAAGGCAAAGTCGAAGAAGAAACCACGCCGACTAAAACGACGACGACCACCTCGACAGAAACGTCGAACACGAAATCGACGTCGGTCATCGCGATTGCGTTCGCCGCGGCGATAGTGCTGCTCGGCGGCATCGCCTTCGTGATCATGCGCGACGCGCGCCGGCGGGCGCCGGCGACAGCCGAGGAAATGGCCGATCGCAGCTCCTCGTCCAGCGACTCGGCTGTGGCGCTGCGCCGGCGCCGAGCCAAAGCCAAGGCCGCTCGCCGTCAGCGCAAGCGAAACCGCTAGCCGGAGACGCGTGTGGGGCGAACCGCGGGAGGCCGGGTGCGCACGCGCGGGGGAGATGAGGGCGACGGCGTGCCATGGGGACCGCGGCGCGGTTTGTGCGGACGCGGCGAACGCGGGTGGGGGTCGAGCGGCCCGCCTGGCAGCGCTCTCGATCCGCCGTCCTCTTCGGAGGAGTCAGGGAGATCCGGCTCGCGCATCGCCTCGTCGTTGCGGAAGGGGATCCACAGCATCAGCGCCGCAATGGGCAGCTTGATGAGAGCGGCGAGCATGATGATCCAGACCCACGTCGGCATCTCTCGGCCGATGGTACTACTGGGCTATGCAATCGCGTAGCAGGACACAGCTGGAGCTGCTTGCCGAGGAGGTGAGCAGCTGTAGAAGCTGTCCCCGCCTTGTGTCCTGGCGAGAGCAGGTCGCTCGCGAGCGCCGCGCCGCCTATTCCGACGAGGAGTACTGGGGGCGTCCCGTGCCAGGCTTTGGCGACCCCGCCGCGAGGCTGCTGTTGCTCGGGCTCGCGCCCGCGGCGCACGGCGCGAACCGCACCGGGCGCATGTTCACCGGGGATCGCTCGGGAGACTTCCTCTACGGAGCGCTGTGGCGGGCGGGACTGGCAAGCCAGCCTGGCTCGAGCGCCCGTGACGACGGGCTGCGGCTCAACGATGCGTGGGTAACGGCGGCGGTCCGCTGCGCCCCACCGGCAAATCGCCCCACGCCACAGGAGCGCGACACGTGCCTGCCGTGGAGCGTCCGCGAGCTCGGGCTGCTGCAGGAGGTGCGCGTGATCGTGTGCCTAGGGGGATTCGCGTGGGTGGCTGCGCTGCGTCTGGTGGCCGAGATTTGTAGTGGTGGCGTGCTGCCGCGTCCGCGACCGCGCTTTGGCCACGGAGCCGAGCTCGTGGGCGATCGTTTCACCCTGATCGGCTGCTATCACCCCTCCCAGCAGAACACCTTCACGGGCAGGCTCACCGAGTCGATGATCGATGAGCTCCTGCGGCGCGCCCTGATCCTCGCCGAGGCACCAGGCTCGGATCTGAGCCACCCGATGTAGGCAACCGGGGAGGAGACGGCCCGCACCCGTCTAACCTTGCCCCTGTGCCGTATACGACAGCCGACGCCAGGCAACAGCTTCTCGAGTCAGTTGCCGAGGCGACGGATTCGCTCGGCGCTGCGCTGGCCTCGCTCACCGAGGCCTATGAGCTGCTCGACGAGGGCAACGCCGATCGCGTCGAGCAGGAGCTGTTTCGCCCTGTGCAGAGCGCCTATGGTCGCGCCCGGCGCACGCACGACGAGTTCGCGGCCCGCCACAGGCTGCCCACGCGCCCGTTCGAGCCCGCCGTCCCCGGCGCCCCATCCAAAGGCGCAAAGGGCTTTCTCGAAGCGGCCGTGCATGACACCTCAGCTGCCGATTTGACGCTGGCGACGCTGCAGGACTCGATGCTGCCGGTGGAGGTGGGGGACCCCGAGCTGCGCGCCGGCCTGGAGCAGGTCCGCGAGTTGCTCGGGCACTTCAGCGCGCATGAGCACGAGCTCGTGCGCACCCTTGGTCGTTAGGAGACCGGCGTACCGTTGGCGGTGAGCGCCACCTCGATGTTTCCGCGGGTGGCGTTGGAGTAGGGGCAGACCTCGTGAGCGCCGCGAACCAACTCGACGGCGGTCGCGCTGTCGGTGATCTCCGGAAGGCTCACGTCGAGCGACACCGACAACAGGAAGCCACCTTTGCCGTCGGGTGAGAGCGACACGCCAGAGTCGATTGCCACGTCGCCCGTCTCGGCCTTGGCACGGCGCGCGACCACGCCGAGGGCGCCCTCGAAGCAGGCGGCGTAGCCGACGGCAAACAGCTCCTCGGGGTTGGTTCCACCTCCGGGTCCGCCCATCTCGACCGGAATGCGCAGGTCGACCTCGAGCGCTCCATCGCTGCTGGCGCCATGCCCTTCGGCGCGGCCTCCGGTCACGTGTGCCTTGGCTGTGTAGAGCGTGTTAGCCATCGCCTGCCTCTCAGTCGGTCGAGTTTGCCTCATGCTAGATCACGCCTGAATGCCTGCGAGGATGGCGCCTGTGAACGGGGTGATGCACACCGGCAGAGCTCTGCCGGCGATTCGGGCAGAGGCTTGAGGCGCTTCGGCCCGGCGCTCGGCGAGCGCGACTTTGCGCTGCTGTGGTTTGGCATGCTCGGCATGGGGGTGAGCATGCAGATGCTCGAGGTGGCGATCGGCTGGCAGGTCTACACCAACAGCCGCAGCGCCCTGAACCTCGGCTTGATCGGGCTGGCGGAGTTCATCCCGATGTTCGTGCTGGCGCTGCCGGCGGGCCATCTGGCAGATCGGCTCCCGCGCCGGCTGCTGGTGATCGTCTCACTGCTCCTGAGCACGGCTGTGGCCGCCGGGCTCGTGGCGGTGAGCGTCGCGGGGGTGCGCAGCGTGGCCCCGTTCCTGGTGCTGGCGTTGGGAGCGGGCGTGGCCACATCGATTGGGACCCCGGCCGCTCGGGCGCTTCCGCCCACGCTCGTCCCGGGTCATCTGCTGGAGAGCGCGATGACACTGCGCTCGATCGCCACCCAGGGCGCACAGGTCGTCGGTCCTGCGCTGGGCGGGCTGCTGTATCCGATCTCGCCAGGAACCGTGTATGGCGTGGCAGGGGGGATGTGCCTGCTGGCCGCGGGGAGCGTGGGAGCGATGCGCCACAGCCCCGCTGCCGACTCGCGCCAGGAGTCGGACTCGGCGCCGGGGCTTTCGAGCGTGCTTGCGGGCATTGGCTTCGTGCGCAACACGCAGATCCTCCTCGGTGCGATCCTGCTCGACCTGCTGGCCGTGCTGTTCGGTGGCGCGGTCGCGCTGCTGCCGCTGTTCGCCCGTTCGATCCTGCACGTGGGTCCGACTGCTCTCGGTGTGCTCCGCAGCGCCCCGGCGGTCGGAGCGCTGTTTGCAGCTGCGCTGCTGACACGGCGTCCACTGGCACGCCGGGCCGGTCGCACGCTGCTCGTGGCCGTCGCCACGTTTGGCGCGAGCATGATCGTGTTCGGTCTCTCGCGCTCGTTCTGGCTGTCGCTGCTGGCGCTCGGGGTGAGCGGCTTCGTGGACATGTTCAGCATGAACATCCGCGCCACCACCGTCGCGCTGGCGACGCCTGATCGACTGCGAGGCCGGGTGCTTGCGGTGGAGATGGTCTTCATCAGCGCCTCCAACCAACTGGGAGCGTTCGAGTCGGGGCTGGCAGCGTTCCTGATCGGTGCGATCCCAGCCGTTGTAATCGGCGGTGCGCTGACCGTGGCGATCGCGCTGAGCTGGAGCCGACTGTTTCCCGCGCTCGCCCAGGTCGACCGGATGCGCGACCTCGAGCCGGTGGAGCCGGTGGCAGAGAGCGTGCTCGCTTGAGCCGTTCGTGCCCCGCGGCCGCATGTTGCAGGGACCCCTGTTGAGCGCCTCAATCCCGGTTAGTTGACATAACATCGATTATCGAGCGTAGAAGCCAGCGAACGGGCGGCCGGTGGAACCCGCCCGGCGCATTCGTCGCTGTGGCGCTCCCCACCAGCTACCCCCGATACCGCAACGGCCGACCGTTTGGGCGATTCATGGGACGTTAGAAGAGTGTAAGAGTGGAGCCACGGCTGTAATGCCTATGGTTAACCTACACTTCATCCAGCTGTGTTTTGTGTGACTGTTTGACGCTCAGCGGATGACCGAGAGCTCTACCGGCTCCAAGCACCGCACACCGGGGATGTGCCTCGGCGTGCCCTAGCGAGAGCTTCTGCGAAACGCTGCCGCTCACCAACTTCGGGACGGTGGCGTTCCCGGGTGCGACCGCGCGCGGAGCGCGGCATTCATACACTTATCTAACGGTTTCTTTACGGAGCTGGTGGCTGGCATGGGGATGCTCAGGGTCACCGTGTCGCGTGTTTGTGCGAGGCACGGTGCCTTCTTTGCTCTGCAATCTCTGACTGAAGGAACCTGTGTCTAAACGCAACGAACGACCTTGGTTGGTTATAGCCCTCGGCCTACTGTGCATAGTTGCGATCGTCGTTGCGTACACGACTGTGGGGCAGGCATCGCAGAGCACGGTGCAGAGCACCAGGACGGCCACGGTGGCGAAGGGCGTTGTGCAGTCGACTGTGTCGGGTAGCGGCACGCTCAAGCCCGCAGCTAATGTCGGCGCCAATTTCGCCACGAGTGGAACCCTCAGAGGGGTGCTCGTGAGTGTGGGCGATCACGTCAAAAAGGGTGAGTTGCTCGCTGAAATCGATCCGAGCAGTGCGGAATCGAGCTTGCGCACGGCGGAAATCGACCTGACGACCGAGGAAGCCTCGTATCACGATGCAGTCGAGGGACTGACCCCCGCCGAAGCGCGGCAGGCTGACATCAGCGCCGAACAGTCACGAGCGTCGGTCAGATCTTCCAAGCAGTCCCTCGAGCAGGACAGGCAGACAGCAAAATCAGAAGCGTCTTCCGCCAGCGCCACGCTCGCACAGGATGAAGTCTCGCTGAAGACCACCGAACAGTCCGTCGCCGTCGAAGCCAGGAGTCAGCAGGACGCGGTCAACCAGGACATGAGCCAGCGCGCCACCGACGAAAAAGCGGTCATCGAAGCCAGGACCCAGGTCGAAGAAGCGAAGTCGCTGCTTGCGACCGAAAAGGCCAAGTCGCCTTCAAACGAACAGAAGGTCAGCTCAGCTGAATCGAAGCTCAGCTCGGCTGAAGCGACTGTCAAGTCAGACGAAGCAAAGGTGGTCCAGGACGGCTATACGATCACGAGCGCACAAAACAGTCAGGCCGCGCAGGTCATCAAGGGCCAGCAGTCGATCGACAGCGCCCGCAACGCGGTCGCGAACGCACAGAAGAGCAAGGCATCCACCAAGCTCCGCAACGATCAGACGATCGCGCAGGCTCAGACCAGCCTCGCAAGCGCGGAGCTGTCGCTGCAGTCCACGCTGGCCTCCAACGAAGTCAAGGCAGCGCCGCCAAAAACGTCGACCGTGGTGAGCGCCGAGAACAGCGTCAAGAGCGCGCGCATGACGGTCGAAAAAGCCCGCCAGACGCTGGCGCAGACGAAGCTGTACGCACCCGCGGAAGGGGTGGTCGCGTCGATCAAAAATGCCGTCGGCGAAAGCGTCTCGGGCACGGGCTCAGAAGCGTCATCTACCAGCAGCGGCTCGGGCGCGAGCAGCGCCACCGGCAGCAGTGGCGGCAGCAGTGGCGCCGGTGCCAGCGCCGCGAGCGGCGGCACCGGCAGCACCGGGACGAACGGCAACGGCACTAGTGCAACGGGCAAAGGCGGCGGCACCAGCGGAGCCGGCGGCACCGGTACCGGCACCAGCGGCACGAGCGATACCGGCTCCGGCGGCACTGGCACCAGCGGAGCTGGGGGCGGGAGTGGACCGTCGGAAGCCGGTGTTGCAACGAGCACCAGCGATAGCGGTGGCGGTGTCTTCCACGACCTTCTCGACACGAGCGCCACAAACAGCGGTGGGGATCGCGAGATCGCTGCCACGAGCAGCGCCGGCGGCGCGAGCACCAGCGGTGGTGCCGGTACCGGCACCAGCAGCACGAGCAGCGAAAGCAGCACCAGCAGTTCGTTCATCGAACTCGTTGACCTGCAGGGCTACCAGGTGGTGGTGCCTCTCAGCGAATCTGAAGTCGGCAACGTGCATGTCGGGCAGATCGCCACTGTTACCGTCGAAGCGCTCAACGGCCACAAGTTCGCCGCGTCGGTGGTGAGCGTCGCGGTCCTTTCGACGAGCAGCAGCGGCGCGGTCAGCTACGACGTCACCTTCCAGCTCGAACAGTCTGCAGCCGGATTGAAGCCCGGGATGAGCGCGACCGCCGAAGTCGTCGTCAAGCAGGCCGAAGGGATCAACGTCCCGACGAGCGCGATCACCGCCGGCTCGGTGACCGTCGAGCGTGCCGGCAAGCAGGTCAGCCAGACTGTGACTACGGGGCTGGCTGGCAACAGTTCGACGATCGTTCTCAGTGGACTCGAGGCTGGAGAAACGGTCGTCCTGCCGGCGGCGAGCACCACGGGCTCCAGCGGCGCGAGCCTGACCTCCAAACTGGGCGGTCTCGGCAAAACCGGCGGCCTGGGCGGCGGTCTGGGCGGCGGTGGCGGGTTCCCCGGCGGTGGAGGTGGCTTTCCCGCCGGAGGCCCGCCGTGATGCGCTCGCCGAGCGTTTCAGACGCGCGATTCGTCCCACCGGGACGGTCTGCTCGCCAGCAGCCGCTGGTCAAGCGTGACCCGCCCTCACTGCAGGCCGGCAAGGGCCGGCGTCCGCGGCCACCGGCGATCCTGGTGCGCGACGTCACCAAGACCTACGAGCTGGGGCAGATCAGGGTGCGCGCGTTGCGCCAGGTCTCTCTGCAGATCGACCGCGGCGATTTCGTCGCGATCATGGGCAGCTCGGGCAGCGGTAAGAGCACGCTGATGAACATCCTTGGCTGCCTGGACATACCCTCGAGTGGGCGCTATTTGATTGACGGGGTGGATGTGCGCAGCCTCGACGAGGACGACCTCTCGGATCTGCGCAACCGCAAGATCGGGTTTGTCTTTCAGAGCTTCAACCTCGTGGCGCGCACCAGCGCGATCGCGAATGTGGAGTTGCCGCTCGCCTATGCGGGGCTCGATCGCGCCACGCGCCGTCGCCGCGCGGAGGATGCACTTGGTGCGGTCGGGATGGCCAATCGTCTGCACCACCAGTCATCAGAGCTCTCCGGGGGCCAGCAGCAGCGGGTCGCCGTCGCTCGTGCGATCGTGACAAACCCAACGCTGATCCTCGCCGATGAGCCGACGGGGAACCTCGACTCGCACTCCACCGAGGACGTGCTGCGGATCTTCGCGCGTCTCAACGTGGAAGGCCGCACGGTGGTCCTGATCACCCACGAGCCCGACGTTGCCGAACAGGCCAAGCGAGTGATCAGCCTGAGCGACGGCGAGATCGCCGAGGATCGCCGGATCGTCGGCGTGCATGACGCGCCGCCTGTCCTGCACCACCTGAAGTCCGCGCATCACCCAGTCAATGCCGCTGGCCCCCAGACACAGGTGCAGTCGTGATCGGACTCGAGACATTGCGGATCGCCTGGGGTGGGATCACCGCGAACAAGCTGCGCTCCGGGCTGACGATCCTCGGGCTGACGATCGGGGTCGCATCGGTGATCATCCTGATCGCCGTCGGCAACGGCTCCTCCAACGCCGTCAAGTCTCAGATCCAGAGTCTCGGCACGAATGTGCTGTTGGTGATGGCGGGCGCCGGGCGCGGCGGCATCCGCGCGTCCAGTGCGAGCACGGTGTCATTGACCAAGGGTGACGCCGAAGCCCTGCAGAACAAAGACCTCGCGCCGGATGTCCTGAACGCCTCACCGGTAGTGAACGCCTCGAGTGTGAAACTGGTCTATGGCGGCTCTAGCTTCGAACCGTCGTCGTTCATCGGCACCACGCCCTCCTATCTGACGGCTCACAGCTACAAGCTCGCCGAAGGCACCTCGCTCACCTCCGAAGACGTGGCGAAGCACGAGCGCGTGGCGGTGATTGGCCAGGAAGTCGTGCAGGAACTGTTCGCCGGCCAGAGCGCCGTGGGTCAGAACATCAAGGTCAACGGCTCAAACTTCGAAGTGGTCGGTGTGCTCGCGAAAAAGGGAACGAACGGCACGACCAATGAGGACAACGTGGTGATGGCGCCGATCACAACGGTCCAGAGCGCGCTGACCGGCGCGGGATCGATCGACTCGATCACGGTCGAGGCGAAGTCCGAATCCTCACTGGACGCCGCCGAAGGCGAGGTCACCCAGATCATCGAGGAACGCCACAAAATCAAGAACACCGCAGAACCCGGCTTCAGCGTTCTCAACCAGGGGTCGCTGCTGTCGACCTCCAGCTCCTCCTCGAGCGTCTTCACCACCCTGCTGGGTGAGGTCGCCGCGGTCTCGCTGCTGGTCGGTGGGATCGGCGTGATGAACATCATGCTCGTGAGCGTCACCGAGCGCACCAGGGAGATCGGTATCCGCAAGGCGATCGGGGCCAGGCGTTCGGACATTCTCACCCAGTTCTTGACAGAGGCTGTGCTCGTCTCCCTGATCGGCGGGCTGACCGGCGTCGCCGTGGGCGTGCTGGGTAGCCAGTTCAAGATCGCCGGGGTGCAGCCGGAGATCGCCACGTACTCGATCTTCCTGGCCTTCGGCGCGGCGGCCCTCTCGGGACTGTTCTTCGGCACCTATCCGGCAGCGCGCGCCGCGCGACTGAGACCCATCGAGGCACTGCGCTTTGAGTGAGCAACCTTCCCCCATCCAGGAGCCCGCCATGCCTGACGAGCAACAGACAGCCCACGACAGTCAAGCCAACGATCCCGCCGTACAGACGTCGGAGACGCTCGCGTATGAGCCGATCGAGGACGAGCAAGACCAGTGGTCCGAGGAGCCCGAGGATCTCGAGCTGCCTGCCCGGCCGCGCCGAAGGCTGCTGACACCGATCCCGCTCGCGTTGCTCGGCGTGCTGCTGATCGCCGGTGGGTTCATCGCCGGCGTGCAAGTCCAGAAGGGCCAAACCTCCTCCGGGTCGACCGGCGGCGCCCCGGCGGGTCTCGCCTCACGCTTTGCGGCGCTACGCGGCGGTACGTCGAGCACGGGCAAAACCCCAGCCGGCGTCCCTGCGGGCGGCTTCCCTGGCGCCGGCACGGGCGCTGCTCGTCCGACTTCCGGCACGGTGGCCTACCTAGACGGGAACACGCTGTATGTGACGAGCTCCGAAGGCAACACCGTCAAGGTCAAAACCTCGCCGAGGACGAGCGTTACCAAGACCGTGAAAACGAAACTCGAGGGTATCTACCCGGGTGAAACGGTGACGGTCACAGGCGCCACCGGTACGAATGGGACCGTCAGCGCCGAATCGATCAGTGTCGGCTCGTCAGGCACGGGTCTCGCGGCGCTGCTCGGCGGTGGCGGCTCCCCCACAACCAGCAGCCCAAGAAGCGGTGGCTCATCGCCGCTGTTCGGCTCTGGCTAGAGCTGTACGACAACTCTCAAACAAGGAACGACAAATGCCCACTCCCCCGCCTCGCGCTCAACTAACAAGCCGCCGCCACACACGTCCGGTCCTCGCCCTTCTGGCCCTTGGCGCCTGCCTGATGCTGGCGGCGTGTGGAAGTTCCGGCGGCGGCGGTAGCACCAACTCCGCGAACAGCAAATCGGCGACAACGTCGAGCAACACCCCTGGGGCTGGCTCTGCCAGGTCGACAGCGTTGCGCGAATGCCTGCAAAAGCAAGGCATCACGCTCCCCTCCGCGCCAGCCGGCGGCAACCCGCCGTCATCCGGCTCGGCACCCCCAACCGGCACCGCGGGCCGGCCTCCGAGCGGCGGATTCAAACTACCGAAGGGCGAGAGCGCCGCGGAACTGCAAGCCGCGCTGAAGAAGTGCGGTGGCGGCAACTTCCCGGCCGGCGGAGCCGCGCGTTTCGGCGGCGCGGGCTCGAGCAAAGCGCTCGCGAAGTTCTCGGCGTGCATGCGTGAAAACGGCGTGAATCTGCCAGCCCCTAACACCTCGGGTAAAGGCCCCGTGTTCGACACGAAGGGCATCAATACGAGCAGTACGGCCTTCAAGAGCGCCGAGAGCAAATGCCGCAGCGACCTCGGCCCAGCCGCCGGGGCCAGTGGGCCGCCGAGCGGTGGTGGACCTCCGCCGAGCGGCGAAGCTCCGGCCGGTGGCGCGCCGCCCACGGGCGAACAAGGCTAGTCGGAGCACGACCCGGGGCGTGGCTAGCGTCCCGGGTCGCTCACGCCGTTGCAGGGGTCGGTGAATGCGGGTGGCCGCTTTGTGTCACCGGGGCACCGAAGCTTACAGTGAGACGGGCGCCGCCGCCGGGCGCGTTCTCGGCCTTGACGTAACCCCCGTGTGCTTCGGCGGCCTGGCGCACGATCGCGAGCCCGAGCCCCGAACCGGGGAGCTTGCGCGCCCGGTCGGCTCGATAGAAACGGTCGAACACGAACGGTAGATCAGACTCCTCAAAGCCCGGTCCGTGATCGCGAACGCTCAGCACACCCTGGCGTAGGCTGATCTCGATCGTAGCGCCGGCGGGGCTCCACTTGCGGGCATTGTCGAGCAGGTTCGAGACGGCGCGGTTGATGCGATCCGCCTCCCCGCTGAGGACGGTCGGCTCGAGGCTCACCTGCAGCTGGACCTCGCCGCGTCTGTGGGTTCGCTGCACCGCATACTCGACGATCTGGTCGAGATGCACGGCATCGTTGGCCGGCTCTGTCTGGGTCTCGCGCGCGAGCTCGACAACATCGCTGACAAGTGAGGTCAGCTCGTCGAGTTCCTCGACGATGTCATCCTGAATGCTCGCTTGATCCTCCGCGGGAAGACGATCTGCTTCGCGCAGAATCTGGATGTTCCCGCGCAGCGTCGCGATCGGTGTGCGTAGCTCGTGGCTCGCATCGGCGATGAGATGTCGCTGGGCCTGCACCGAGCGCTCCAGCACATCAAGGGTGCGGTTGAAGCTCGCCGCCAGCCGAGCAATCTCGTCATGGCCCGTGACGTCCAGCCGCTGAGAGAGATCGAGCGTGTCGCTCAAGACCTCCGCTCGTCTCGTGAACCGCGCGACCGGCACCAGCGCCGTACGTGCCACCAGGGCGCCGAGAACCGCTGCGATGGCGATACCGGCCAGGCCCACGAGTGCGAGCAAAATCAGGATCTCGTTGAGCTCGCGATCGACCTGGGTGAGAGGCAACGCGATCACGACCGCTCCCAGCGAACCGGCGCCCACCGCGATCACACGCAGATGGGTCCCCTTGACGGTCCGATCGGACAGGGCCCGCCCGCTGCCGCGCGCAGCGATCGCCCGATCCCGGACACTGGGTGGGATCCTCGGCGAGGAGCCCTGCCCGCCTGGAACCCTGATCTGCCCGCTCTTGGACACGAACTGGACATAGCCCGAGGCGGCGCCGAACTGAGGGGGCTTGACAGCCCGAGGGAACCCGGCCGGCAACTTCGCGCCCCGCGGCAGACCACCACGAGCAAACGCCGCGGCTGGAGGCAGACCACCAACGCCGGTGAATATCTGGGTGCGCTGACGCAGGTACCCGTCGACCTGGCCACGCAGATCGGAACGGACTACGACATACACGGTCACCGCGGAACCCAGCACCGCCAGCACGACCGCGAGTCCCGCAACGGCCGCGATCCGCGCACGCAACGTCATGGCTCGCGCAACACGTATCCCACGCCCCACACGGTCTGGATCAGCGGCCGAGCGCCTATGTCCTCGAGCTTGCGTCGCAGATAGCCGACATACACCCGCAGCGCGTTCGATGACGCGCCAAAGTCATAGCCCCACACGCGCTCATAGATGTGGCTGTGAGCCATCACCTGGCCAGGGTTCAACATGAACAGCTCGAGCAGCTGGTACTCGGTGCGCGTCAACTCCGCGAATCGATCCTCGACGAGCGCGCCGTACCTCGCCGAGTCCAGCTGGATCTCAGCAAACGAAAGCAGCTTCGGCGGCGCATCGTCAGGCATCTCGCGACTACGGCGCAGCAACGCTCGCAGACGCGCCTTCAGCTCCTCCATGTCGAAGGGCTTGACCATGTAGTCATCAGCGCCCACGTCCAGGCCCTCGACGCGGTCGCTGATCGCGCTGCGCGCGGTGAGCATCAAGATCGGCACTCGCTCCCCGGCCCGTCGCAGGCTCCGGCACACCTCCAAGCCGTCAATGTCGGGCATCCCCACGTCCAACAACACCACGTCGGGGACATCGCGGGTGATCAAATCGAATGCCTCGGAGCCACCGTCAGCGGTCTGCACCTCATAGCCGTCCAGGGTCAACCCGCGGCGCAGCATTTCGCGCACACCGCGCTCGTCATCAACCACGAGAGCCTTCACGCCACTGATTGTGACCCCACCCCAGCAGGCGCTCGGCGGATTCCTACGCTTTCCTTATGCCTGCTGTCGACCGGGCGCATGCTCTGACCAGAACTGGACGGTCTCCCGCTCGTGTCTGATCCCGAGGTCGAGCGCTAGCCATGGTCCTCGCGGGTCGGCTCCAGTGTCCTGTGCAGCTAGTGCTTCGTATTCGGCCAGCTTCGTGCGATGGGTCTCGATCTGTGCCTCTGCCAGCTCGCGTGCGTTGGCTCCGAAGAAGAGCTTGAGCAGGGCCAGGTCTCGAAGTACGTAGGGCTCGGGCGTCAGCACCCCTAGCCACTCCGCGTGCGCTTCGCGCCCGGCGTCGGTGATCCCGTAGAGCTTGCGGCGCCTTCCATCCTGCTCCTGGTGCTCAGTCAGATAACCGGCGCGGGCGAGGCGCGCGGGCTCGGCGTACAGCTGTGAGTGCGGCAGCGTCCAGAACTGCCCAACCGAGGCCGAGACCATCCGCTTGAGGTCATAGGGGGTCGTCTCGCCGAACATCAACAGCAGGCCGAGCACGATCTGGGAGGTCGGTGTGAGCTCGATTTTCTCAGTCATGGCACAGCCCTTGACTACACTCTGTTTCGGATGGTATGTTTCGGATCATTAGCGCTGCACTGCGAAATTGGAGGCGAGCTTAGATGACCTCAGCAAGGCCACGTAGTGGGGCAATCGCTCACGAGGGTTCGAGGGTCCGCTCGGGATCGGCATGCGCGCTCCTGCTCCTGGTTGCCACGCTCACATTCGCGAGCCGCGCCGCAGCGGTTCCCGCTGTCACGCTCGAGGTGAAGCCCCTCCCCATCCCGGGGTTCGCTCGGACGGGCAACATCCTGGGGGCGGGAGTCCAGATCGAAACGCAGGTCACGATCGGCGGCCAGGAATATGACGGCTCCCCATCCCCTCTCACCGGAATCAACGTCTATGCCCCTGTCGGGCTCGAGGTGACCTCGACCGGGTTCGCCACATGCGCGCGGTCGGTGCTCGAAAACATCGGGCCTTCCGGTTGCCCAGTGCGATCGAGCGCCGGGCCGCAGGGCGTGGGCGAGGGCGTCGTCAGCTTTGGCAGCGAACGTGTACCCGAGGAAGTGTCGATCCAGGGGTTCTTTGCCGCAGGCGGCGGTTTGACCTTCTTCGTCAAGGGCAGCACACCATCGAACTTCGAAGTCCTCGAACCGGGGCATTGGGTCACGACTTCCGCGCCCCCCTTTGGACCGGAGCTGTTGCTTGAAGTGCCGCTGATCGAAACGCTGCCCGGCGCCGACGACGCGTCGGTGACCTCCTTCAGGGTCAGGCTTGGCGCGGCCTACAAGAAGGGCAGGAGGACGGTCTCCTATCTCACGACCCCGAAGAGGTGTCCGAGGGGCGGCTTCCCGACGAAGATGGAACTGAAGTTCTTGAGTGGTGAAACCGTGACGGTTGCCGCCGCAGTGCCCTGTCCGGCACGCTGAGTTAGGACACTAAACTCGCGCCCATGGCACTGCACCTCTTCGCGGGCCTGCGCGTGCGGGATTATCAGGCAGCTCTACCGTGGTATGAACGGCTGCTGGGCGAGCCGGCGTTCTTCCCCCTCGCCACCGAGGCGGTGTGGACGCTCGCCGAGAACCGCTCGATCTACGTCGTGGAGCACGCCGATGGCGCGGGCAAGTGCGTGGTGACGCTCTTCCTCGACGATCTCGACGCTCACATAGCCGAGATCGCCGCCCGCGGGCTCGAGCCCGACGAGCGCGAGACCTACGCCAACGGCGTGCGCAAGGTGATCTACCGCGACGCCGACGGCAACGAAGTGGGGTTCGGCGGCGCGGCGCGGGACGCCGGCTCGCCGAAGTAGTGACCCTGATCGAGGTCGGCAATGAGGCCCGGCTGGGACGGCTCCCAGCCGAGAAGCTCACGGGTGAACGCGCTGGATGCCGGGCTGTCCGCCCCTAGGAACCCGGCCAGCCACGCGAAGTGCTCGGCCGCATCCTCAGGCGCGATCGAGACCACGGGAAGATCGAGGTGCCGGCCGATCACCTCGGCCACATCACGAATGGGTACCCCCTCCTCTGCCGCCGCGTGCAGCGTCGAGCCCGCCGGTGCCTGCTCCAGCGCGAGGCGGAACAGCCGCGCGGAGTCGAGGCGATGCACGGCCGGCCAGCGGTTGGCGCCGTCGCCGATGTAGCCCGAGACGCCCTGCTCCCGCGCAATGCCCACCAGGAAGGCGATGAAGCCGTTGTCGCCGTCGCCGTGATTGGTCGGCGGCAGTCGCACCACCGACGAGCGGACTCCGCGCTCGGCCAGGGACAGCGTGAACTCGGCCGTGGCCCATCGGGCCCGCGGTCCAGGGCCCATCTCGGTCACCGTCGAGCGGTCGTGCCCGTCCTGCTCGGTGGCGGGACGCCCGAATGAGAGCCCCAGCGTCCCAGAGGCGATCAGGAGGGGGCGGTCGGAGCCGGCCAACGCCTCCCCCATCGTCTCCACGGCTCGGCGATCGGCTGCGGCGGCGCTCTCGAAGTCGCCCGAGAACGCTAGCTCGTGCTTGAACGCGAGGTGAATTACGCCGTCCGAGGCGGCCGCGGCGTCCCGCAACTGGTCGAGGTCGTCGAGCGTGCCTCGATGCACCTCCGCCCCAGCTGCCGTCAGCGCATTCGCCGATGCATCGGAGCGGGCCAGTCCCACGACCTGGTGTCCGGCCGCAAGTAGCTCGGGAACTACGGCGGAGCCGATCCAGCCTGATGCTCCGGTGACGAATACGCGCATGAGATACCTCCAGGAGAGCGCTGATGACAGTGGCTGCCATCAGCGTAGCACTCGATGTCAGCGGCTGTCATGGCTAGAGTGTGGGGATGGGCCGATGGGAGCCAGACGCGCGTGGGCGGCTCGTGCAGGCCGCGTTCGAGCTCTATGGCGAGCACGGGTTCGAGCAGACCACCGTGGCTGAGATCGCCAGCCGGGCTGGTCTTACCGAGCGGACGTTCTTCAGGCACTTCGCCGACAAGCGCGAGGTGCTGTTCGCCGGTGCCGATGCGCTGACGGCGCTGATGGTCAGCACCGTCCTCGATGCCCCCGCGTCGCTCATGCCGATCGAAGCGGCGGCCGCGGGACTGGAGGCAGCCGGCGCACTGATCCAGGAAGGCGGCGAGCTCCCCCGGCAGCGTCAGGCGATCATCGCTGCGAGCGCCGAGCTGCAGGAGCGCGAGCTGATCAAGCTCGCCTCCCTCGCTTCGGCGCTAGCCGACGCGTTGCGCGCACGCGGCGTCGCCGAACCGACCGCCGGCCTCGCCGCCGAGGCTGGGATCGCGGTCTTCAGGGTGGCGTTTGGACGCTGGGTGCAGTTGGTCGGCGGACCCGAGCTTCCAACCGTCATCCGTGAGTCCTTCGACGAGCTGAAGGCCGTCTCCGCGGGCCGCATCGGGGTCTCCCCCTCGAGCCGGTAGTCAGCCTATGCGACCCGCGTGCTTCGGTAGGGGTTCGAAGTACGCGGGCCGGTCTCGGTTCATGCGAGGCTCAGTTGCCAGGAGACCCCGAAGCGGTCCGCCAGCCGAACAGCGAGATCGCCGGTGTGACCGTGAACTCGTGGGCGATGCTCGTGATCTTCATTTTCAGGCCTCCCTGGGTCTTTAGCTGGCTCTGCCACCATCTACGCATGACCCGAGCGCTCAAACGCAGGCTGGCACTCGGCGTGGCCATGGTCGCATTGGTGTCGGGCGGCGCGATCGCAGCGGTCTCGGCGACCGGACAGGGCTCGCCTCGCAAGGTCGCCGCCGCTCACCGCCTCGCACGCCGCGGCGGCATGAGAATGCTGGCCACGGCGGCGAGCTATCTCGGGATCTCGCAACCTCGGCTGGAAAGCGAGCTGCGCCGTGGGAAGACCTTGGCCCAGGTAGCCAACGGGACGAGCGGGCGCTCGGAAGCGGGCCTGATAGAAGCCCTGATCACCGCTCGAAAGGCACGACTGTCGAAGTCCGCGGCATCGCTTCCTCAGCATGTGAGCGCTGAGGTCAACCGGCCGCTGCTGGGGAACACGGGGAGAAGAAAGGCGCACCGAGGCATTCGTGTAGCTGCTCGTAGCTACCTGCGCCTGAGCGCCGCACAGTTGCGCAGCGAGCTGCGGTCGGGAATGACCCTCGCTCAGATCGCCGACGGGACCCCGGGCAAGTCTGAAGCAGGCCTGATCGAAGCCATCGTCGCCGCCAGGACCCAGCGGCTGATGGCCGCAGTCGCGGCCGGGAAGCTGACCTCGGCTCACGAGAGCGCCGACCTCGCTCGCCTGAACACGCGCGTGAAGGCGCTCGTGAACCGCGTGCACGCCAAGAAGTCGGCCGGCTAGCTCCAGCCGGCGTCGATCGCCTCGCCACAGCCGCGCCCACGATCGCGCCGCCGGCTCCCGGTCGGGGCTACGGCCGGCTCCAACAGGCGGAGCCGATCCCAGTCGCTGGACTTCAGCTGAACTTATTTTTTGGTGTGCCATACTCTTGTTCTATGGCAAGCAAGGACTTGGCTCGCACACCGGCGGTGGAGGACTACGCGAAGGCGATCTTCTCGCTCGAATCCCGCAGCACAGAGCCGGTTTCCACCAATGCCCTGGCTGAGCGCCTGGGCATCACGCCGGGCTCCGTGTCGGCCATGCTCAAGCGCCTGGGCGAGCTCGGTGTGATCACGCACGAGCCCTATAGGGGCGTGCGTCTGACCGATGACGGCAGGCGCATAGCGCTCGAGGTGATCCGCCATCACCGGCTGATAGAGAGCTTCCTGGCCGAGGCCCTGGGGATGCCGTGGGATCGTGTTCACGCCGAGGCGGAGGTGCTCGAGCACGTCCTCTCCGAGGATCTCGAGGAGCTGATCGCGGCCAAGCTCGGGCATCCGACGGTGGATCCGCACGGGGATCCGATCCCCAGCGCCGATCTCGAGCTCCAGGAGCCCGCGACCGCCCGTATGGAGAGCCTCGAGCCGGGCGATGAGGGTCTGTTCGTGCGCGTGTCCGACTCCGATCCGGAGATGCTCCGCTACCTGGCCGACCGCGGCATCGCTCCCGGGGAACGCTTCGCCGTGCGCGACCGCCAGCCGTTCGGCGGTCCTCTGTTCGTCGTCTTCGGCGAGCGCGAGCACGCGATCGGCGGGAAGCTCGCCGGCGCCATGCGCGTCGAAGTCCACAGCTCGGCGGGAATCGGGCAGGCCGCCGGGGAAGAGGGCTCGTGAGCGCGCCTGAAGCGACCGCCTCCCCCCTGCTCGGGCCGCCCGTCCTGAGCGACGAGGACAGCGTCCGCTCGCGCGACCGTTCCCGCGTTCACCACGCTCGCTACCAGAACCGGCGCTGGCGCCTGCTGTGGCTGCTCGTCGGGCCTGGGATCCTCGCGATGCTCGGCGAGAACGACGGACCGAGCATGATCGCCTACGCCTCCGACGGCGCTCAATACGGCATCGGGTTCTTCGTGCCCGTGCTCCCGATCCTGTTCGTGATGGCCTACGTGGTGCAGGAGATGTGCATGCGCATCGGCGCAGTCACCCACCGTGGCTACGGCGAGCTGGTGCTCCAGCGCTACGGACGCCTGTGGGGCTGGTTCGGGGCGGGCGATCTCTGCCTGACCAACCTGATCACGCTGATCGCCGAGTTCGTCGCCATCCGCGTGGGGCTCGCCTACTTCCATCTCGGCGCCGGCGTGGCCGTGGCCCTCGGCCTGGTGCTGGTCGTGTTCACGCTCAGCGGTGGGCGCTACTGGCGCTGGGAGCGCACCGTCCTCGGGATCGCGATCTTCAACGGCCTGTTCCTCGTGGCCGCGATCCTCGTCAAGCCCGATGTCGGCACGATCGCCGGCTCGCTGTCCTTCACGCCGCTGCCCGGCGGGAGCCTCAACACGCTGTTGCTGCTGATGGCATCCACGATCGGGGCGACTGTCACGCCGTGGATGATCTTCTTCCAGCAGAGCGCCTCTGCCGACAAGGGCATGACGCCCAAGGACGTGCGCCACGGCCGCTACGACACGGCGCTCGGCGCCGTGCTCGCCGCCGTCTTTGGGATCGGCGCCCTGATCGCCGGCGCCGCACTGCTCCACCACGGCTCCGGCATCCAGGGGTTCGCCGGCGCCGGCTTCCCGGCTGCGCTCTCGCACGTGGCCGGTGGCGCCGTGGGCACCGTGTTCGCGCTCGGCCTGATCGAGGCCGGCGCCGTGGCCATCCTCACCATCTCCGCGAGCACCGCCTACGCGGCGGGGGAATGCGTGGGCGTCTCGCACAGCTTCAACACCTCACCCCGCAGCGCCGCCCTGTTCTACGCGGCCAACGTGGGCGTGTCGCTGCTGGCAGCGCTCGTGATCCTGATCCCCGGGGCGCCGCTGCTCTCGATCGCGCTGAACGCCAACGTCCTCGCCACCGTATTGCTCCCCGTCAGCCTGGTATTCGTGCTGATGCTGGCCAACGACAGGGAGCTGATGGGGCGCTGGGCCAACCGCCGCTCGACCAACCTCGTGGGGATGGTGGTGATCGCCTTCGTCGGCTTCTGCGGTGCCGCCTACGGGATCGACTCGTTCCTGCAGAGCGTCCACCTCATCGGCTCATGAGCCCCGATCTCCCCATCGAGGACGAGGAGCTGATCGAGCACCTCGAGCGCGACCAGCTGGTGGCCGAGACCTTCCGGCCCGTCCCCCCCGCCAAGCTCGGACGGACCGCCCTCCGCGGGTTGTGGGCGCTGCGGATCTTCGCCGTGCTCGTCAGCGCGATGGTGATCTACACCTTCGTCTCAGACCTGCACTGAGCCCGCCGCGCTCAGGCAGGCGACCACGGCGCGTGCCAGCCGCCGTAGGCCTTGGTGAGCGCGTCTGCCGCCGGCGGTCCCCATGAGCCCTTGGCATACGTTTTCACGGGCGGTCGCTTTTCGAGCAGCGGCGCCAGGATCCGCCAGCAGGCCTCCACGCTGTCCTCGCGCGTGAAATGCGTGCTGTCGCCCTCGAGTGCCGCGTGCAGCAGCACCTCATACGGCGTCGCCCCCTCCCCTCCCTCCTGCGCGAACTCCATGTCGAGCTCGATCGGCTGCGCTCCCGGCTCGTCCGCGCGCTGGGCGTCGAGCACGATGCGCACGCCCGTCGCCGGGTCGATCTTGACCACGATCTGGCTCGGCTGTGGGCGACGGCGCGCCTCGGGGATGAACCCGAGTCGCGGCGGGCGCTTGAACACGAGGCGCAGCTCGGTCTGGGTGAGCGGCAGCTGCTTGCCCGTGCGGATGAAGAACGGCACGCCGGCCCAGCGCCAGTTGTCGATCTCCAGGCGCAGAGCGACATAGGTCTCGGTGCTCGAGCGCTTGGAGACACCGTCGATCTCGCGGTAGCCCTTGTACTGGCCGCGCACGTAGTGGGCGGCGTCGGCGCCGGGCATCGAGCGGAACACGGCGAACTTGGCGTCCTTGATGGTTTCCGGGTCCCCGCCCGCCGGCGGCTCCATCGCTGCGGCCGCCAGCATCTGCATCAGGTGGTTGACGACCACGTCGCGCAGCGCGCCCACCGGGTCATAGAAGTGTCCGCGATCCTCCACACCGAACTTCTCCGCCATCGTGATCTGCACGCAGGCGATGTAGTTGCGATTCCACACCGGCTCGAGCATCGAGTTTGCAAAGCGCAGATACAGAAGCTCTTCCAGGCCCATCTTGCCGAGGAAGTGGTCGATCCGGTAGAGCTGGTGCTCCTCGAGGTAGCGATGGAGTTCCGCTGAGAGCGCCCGCGCGGATGCGAGGTCGTGGCCGAAGGGCTTCTCCACCACCACGCGCGCTCCGCCCAGCAGGTCGGCCGTGTGCAGGCCCTTGACGACCATCCCGAACAGCGACGGCGGGGTCTCGAGATAGAACACCCGGGTCGTGGCGTCCTTCAGCTCGGCGGCCAGGCGCGTGTACGTGTCGTCGGCTTCGAAGTCGCCGCTGACATACGACAGGCGTTTGGCAAAGCGCTTGAAGACCTTCTCGTCGAGGCTCTCCCCTGTGGCCTCGATCGCTTCGTGGGCGTGCTCGATCAGGTGCTCGACCGTCCAGTCCTCGACCGCCACGCCGACCACGCGGCAGTTCAGCAGTTTGCGCCGCTCCAACCGGTAGAGCGAGCGCAGCGTCATCTTCTTCGCCAGGTCGCCCGTGATGCCGAAGATCACCAGCGTGTCCGCCTCTGCCTGGGTGTGCTCGGGGCTCATCGATCTGCTCCTGACTGTTGACTGATGGGACTGGGCATACCCGATTACACGAGCAGGCGCACGATCGCAAAGATGCCCACCGCCACGATGATCGCGCGTAGCGCAGCCGGTGGCAGCCGTCGTCCGTAGCGCGCTCCGAGCTGAGCGCCGACGATTGAGGCCACGGCGATGATCATCACCGCATCCCATTCGACGTGGGCCGCGAAGATGAAGTACAGCCCCGCCACGCCGTTGACGAGCCCCGCGAGCACGTTCTTCAGCGCGTTGGTGCGGTGCAGGTCCTGGGCGAGGGCCACGCCGAGGATCGCCAGCAGCAGGATGCCCTGGGCCGCTCCGAAGTAACCGCCGTAGACGCCCGTCAGGAAGACCGCCGCCGGCGCCACCACGCCGCGCGGATGCTCGAGGTCGATCTCGCGGCGCGCAAGCCAGGCGGCGATGCGCGGCTGGGCGACGGTCAGCACCAGGGCGATCGCGATGAACACCGGCACGATCGCCTTGAACGCCGACGCCGGGGCGAGCAGCAGCGCGACCGCGCCGGTTATCCCCCCGAGCAGCGACATGGCACCAAAGCGCAGCACGCGTGCACGCTGCCCCGCGAGCTCGCGGCGGTATCCGATGGCGCCGGAGACCGAGCCGGGAACCAGCCCAATCGTGTTCGACACGTTTGCCGTCACCGGCGCATAGCCGAAGGCGAGCAGCACCGGGAAGGTGATCAGGGTGCCGCTGCCGACCACAGTATTGATCGTCCCCGCTGCGAGCCCGGCGAGTGCGATCGCGACGATCTCTCCGAGGCTCAACTCATCAACGATCTGAAGGACGGACGCAACGCCAGGCACCTCTAGGGTTGGGGCATGGACGTGGAGAAGGCTATCCGCACGCGGCGTACGCACAAGGCGTTCGGTCCGAGCGCCGTCGAGCCGGCTGTGCTCGAGGAGCTGGTCGAGCTCGCCCGCTGGGCGCCCAACCACCATCTGACGAACCCCTGGCGCTTTCGCGTGATCGGCGAGCGCACGCGCGAGCGGCTGATGGAGCTGGCCGAGGCCGAGCAGCCGGGCTCCGCGGTGAAGCTCAGGCGGGCGCCGACGCTCGTGGCGGTGAGCGCCGAGCAGGGCGCCGATGCGGCGCAGAATCGCGAGGACCTGCTCGCCACCGCTGTGGCCGCCTTCATCGTGCTGCTCGGGGCTCACGCGCGTGGCCTGGCCGGCTACTGGCGCACGGTCGGCCTGCTCGACACACCGGCTGGACGCGAGGCACTCGGCCTGGGTGCGCAGGAGACTCCCCTGGGCATCCTCTACCTCGGCCATCCCGTGCAGGAGCAGCGGGTACCGGAGCGCGCCGAGGTGGGCGAGGTCATCAGCTACCTGGAGTGAGCCGTGGGCTCCCGTGCCTGGGTTCGACCGCGACCCTGACGGTGCGTCCAAACCTGCACTTTGCGGGGGTTTGATGCGTTAGCCTTGCCCGCCGTGAGGCTCATCTCTGCATTGACGACGCGCGGACGGCCAGTGGTCGGTCTCGCTGTCGTGGTTGCCTCGTTGCTCGCGGCGGGCATGGCCGGCGCGACGGTCACCACCACTCCGCCGACCCCCACACCGCCGACCCCCACGCCTTCGAGCCCCACGAGCACCCCTACAACGCCGACCGCGCCACTGCCGGCGACGAAGGTGATCTCGCTCCCTCCCAGCACGGTCCTCGACGGCGCCGAACCGCTCGTGGTCACCTTCAACGCGCCGCTCGATCCCGCCTCCCCCGCTCCGATGTTGAGCCCGGCGGTCGCGGGCAGCTGGCGGGTTATCGGCACCAGCGAGGTGTTCACCCCTGCCTCCACGCTCAATCCGTGCTCCAGTTACTCGCTCACAGTGTGGTCCCAGTCGGTCGCGAGTGCTCACACGCCGCTGGGCAAGCGCCGCACGGCCGCATTCAACGTGGCCTGCCCGCCGTTGGCGGGAGCCCAGCAGGCGCTCGCGCGGCTCGGCTATCTCGGCGCGCGCTTCAAAGCGCGCTACACCGTGCGCCTCCTCTCGGGCTCGGAGACGCGCCGTGAAGCCGCCCTGCAGGCCTTCCACCCTCCCCGCGGCGCGCTCGTCCCCGATCCCTCGGGCGCGCCCGCCGTCGATCTCGGTCAGCTCGACGCCACCACGCGCGGGGCGCTCGTCGTCTACCAGTCCGAGCACGGCATCGAAGCGAGCGGCGAACCGAACCGGGAAACCTGGAACTCGCTGATCTCATCCGAGGCGGCGAACAGGCGCAACCCCGACCCCTACACGTGGGTGTCGGTCTCCGAGCAGATCCCCGAGACGCTCGAGGTTCACCGCGGCAGCCACGTCGCGCTCAGCACCCCCGCCAACACCGGCGTCGCGGGGGCGGAAACCGCCACCGGGATCTTCCCCATCTACTCACGGCTCGTATCCACGACGATGACCGGCACCGACCCCGACGGCACCAAATACGTGGCCCCCGACGTGCCCTGGGTCAATTACTTCAACGGCGGCGACGCCGTGCACGGCTACCCGCGCTCCTCCTACGGCTCGCCGCAGTCCAACGGGTGCGTCGAGCTGCCGATCGAAACGGCGCACACGGTGTTCGGGATGCTCAGGCTCGGCGACATCGTCGAAGTCAAAGCCTGAGGGCTCACCTCACCGTCAGCGAGCCTTCCATGCCCGCCATGCGGTGACCGGGGACCGAGCAGAAGAACTTGTAGGTCCCGGGCTTGAGGTTCAGCGTCACGGTCTTCGAGCCTCCGCTGAAGGTCGGCGTCGAGCCTTCGACCTTGCCCGCGGCCGATTCGACGGTCATGTTGTGGCCGAGCGAGGACGTGTTGGTGAAGTCGATCGTGACCTTGCCGGCCTTGGCGCTGAGCGCGCTCTTGTCGAACTTCAGCTGGCCTTCGGGGTTGGCGGCGACGGCGAGCGTGCTGCTCGCACTCTGCCCTTCGCTGCTCGCAGGCGCGGACGCGCTCGTGGTGGCGGCGCTGGTGCTGCTAGGCGGAGAGGTGGAGGTGCTCGATGTGTTGGAGCTTCCGCAGCCGGTCAGCGCCAGCGCAACTACGGCCAGCGCCGGCGTGAGGAGCTTCGAGAGGTGGGGCCTGCTGATGCCGCTTTGGCGGGAGCTCACGGGTCGGATCCTCCATGCGTAGGGGTGGTCTTCCCTACAAGGACCCCGCGCGGGGAGGATCCTTCCCGTTCGCTCTCGCTCTCTCCCTCTCCTACGGCGCCGCTGGCACTACGACGAGCGGCGTCTCGCTCGGGGGCAGCTCGCTGGTCTCGAAGGCGGGGCTCGACAGGCGCTCGACGCTTGCTGAGCGATCGAGGAAGGAGTCGGCCGGCTCGAGGAAGCCGATTCGCGGGGTGCGGTAGTGCATCGGCACCGCCCAGCGTGGCTTCAAGCGCGCGACGATCTCCGCCGCCTGCTCGGCGCCGATGGTAAAGCCACCTCCGACGGGGAGGATCAGCAGGTCGAGCTCGCCCATCGCCGCGGCCTGCTCCTCGCGCAGCTCGCTCTGGCCGAAGTCGCCCATGTGCGCGACCCGCAGGCCGTCGAGCGTGAACACGAAGATCGTGTTGGGGCCGCGCTGCACCCCGGCCTTCTCGTCGTGCTCGGAGGCGATGGCCGTGACCTGGCCGAACGGCGACTCCAGGGTGCCGGCGGTCGAGCGCAGGATCGCGGGCTCGCCGTCGATCGCCTCCACGCCGTTGTGGTCGCCGTGCTCGTGGGTGATCAGCAGCAGCTCAGGGGCCACGCCGGTGATCGCCGGGTAGTCCCACTGGATCCCGCGCCCGCTCGACAGCGCCGTCATGTCGCCGAACGGGTCGATCGCGACGCTTCCCTCGGGGCCGCTCAGGTGAAACGCGGACTGGCCGAACCACTCAACGCGCATGTTGCTCCTCTCTGGTTGGGCTCGACACGAGCTCTCTCGCGTCGATTTGAAGTCCGATCGTCCCGTTGCCGGGCTCGCTCGCCGTGGCCTGGGGCTCTGCGTGCTCGTACTTGCCGCCGCGCAGCAGCGATGCGGCGGCCGCGATCAGGCAGGCGATGATCGCGAACAGGAAGGCCTCGTGCAGGCCGTGGCTGAACGGACCCGAGATCAGGTGGGGGAAGAACGAGCGGCCCGCCAGCGCCGCGTGGTTGGCCGGCGAGAGCGAGGCGAGGTTGTGCGCGCCGACGAGGTGTTCCACGGGGTTGTAGCCGAGGAAGGCCGCGAACAGCACGGACACGGGCGGCGTGTGCGAGACCCGGCTTGCGGTCGAGGCTGAGATCCCGTGGGCGGTCAGCCCGCTGGCCAGCGTGTGCGGGAGGCTGGTGGCGAGGCCGAGGATCATCAGCGTGAAGAAGATGCCCACCGAGAGCACCTGGGCGGAGTTCTGGAAGGTCTGGTTCATGCCCCCTCCCGCTCCCCGGTCCTGGGCGGGAAGGCTGTTCATCACGGCCGCCCTGTTGGGCGAGGCGAACAGGCCCATCGAGATGCCCATCAGGAACAGGATCGCGGCGAAGGCCATGAACGGGAAGTCGATCGGCAGCAGGCTCAACAGGACGAAGCTGAGCGCCGCCCCGAGCATGCCGCCCGTGGCGAACGGGCGCGCGCCGAAGCGGTCGGAGAGGTAGCCCGAGGTCGGGCCGGCGATCAGCATCCCGACGGTCAGGGGCAGCATGTAGATGCCGGCGCGCAGCGGCGTGTCGACGTAGTCGACACCGTGCAGCGGCAGCCAGATGCCCTGCAGCCAGATGATCAGCATGAACATCAGCCCGCCGCGGGCGACCGCCGAGAGGAACGTGGAGAGCGTCCCGAAGGTGAAGGCGCGGATGCGGAACAGCGGCAGGCGGAACATCGGCTGCGGCGCTCGTCGCTCGATCAGCGCGAAGGCTGCGAGGCACAGCAGGCCGGCGCCCATCAGCACGAGGACCCGGGGGCTGCCCCAGCCGGTGGCGTCGCTGCCGTAGGGGCGGATGCCGTAGGTGACGGCCACCATGATCAGGATCAGCCCGAGGGCGAAGCTGACGTTGCCGCCCCAGTCCACCCGCGCGGGCTTGGGCGTGCTTCGCTCCTCGAGCTTGAGGTAGGCCCACACGGTTCCGAACAGCCCCACGGGCACGGAGATCAAGAACACGAGTCGCCAGTCGATCGGGGCGAGCAGGCCGCCGAGGACCAGCCCGACGAACATCCCGCTGACGCCCACGATGTTGTTGATCCCAAGCGCCATGCCGCGCTGGTTGGTGGGGAAGGCGTCGGTGATGATCGCGGCCGCGTTCGCCAGCAGGAAGGCCGCGCCGATCCCCTGGACGATGCGGAAGGCGATCAGGTAGGTGGCGCCCGCGCGGCCGCTCATCCAGTCGACGGTGAGGATCAGCGAGGCGACTGTGTAGATGACGAAGCCGAGGTTGTACATCTTGACCCGCCCGTACATGTCCCCCAACCGGCCGAGGCTCACGATCAGCACGCTCGTCACGACCAGGAAGCCGAGGATCATCCACAGCAGATAGAAGCTGTTGGCCGCCACCAGCGGGTCGAGGTGGATGCCGCGGAAGATGTCCGGCATCGCGATCAGCGTGATCGAGCCGTCGAGGGTGGCCAGCAGGACGCCGAGCGTCACGTTCGACAGCGCCACCCACTTGTAGCGATCGTTCGCCATCCAGCAGAGATTGTACAGGAAACCTGCACAGTTTCCCTGTAGATATTCGGTTATAGTTTGCCCGTGGCGACGGACATCGACACGACGCTGCTGGCGAGCGAGCTGCGGCTGGTGCTGGGCCATCTGATGCGCCGGTTGCGTGCGGAGCATCGCTTCTCGCTCTCGCAGGGAGCGGTCCTCGGCCGCCTGGACCGCCAGGGAACGATGTCGATCGGCGACCTCGCCACGGCCGAGCGCGTCCGTCCGCAGTCGATGGCCCAGACGATCTCGGAGATGGAGGGCGAGGGCCTGCTCGCACGCCATGCCGACCCGGCCGATGGACGGCGGATGCTCGTCGAGCTGACCCCGCACGGGCTGCAGATCCTCGAGGACGACCGCCGCCAGCGCGAGGGCTGGCTGGCGCGGGCGATCTCCGAAGACCTGTCTCCCGAGGAGCAGCGGGTGCTCAGCCGGGCGCTGGAGATGCTGCGGCGCCTGTCAGAGGTCTGACGCGGTCAACCCGCCGCGCGCGGGGATGGTCTATACCGGTCGATGGATGACGCCGGTGCATCAGGCATATCTGCTGCAGGCCCGTCAGATGCAGGCGCTGTCGTTCTCGGTGCACATCCCGCTGGTGTGCTTCGGCATCGCCTTCCCCATGATCATCCTGTTCGTCGAGTGGCTGTACCTGCGCTCGGGCGACGAGCTCTACCGCACGCTGGCGCGCCGCTGGACACGGATCATGGCCGCGCTGTTCGCCGTTGGCGTGATCACCGGCACGATCCTCAGCTTCGAGATGGGCCTTCTGTGGCCGCAGTTCACCTCCACGTTCGGCAGCGTGTTCGGCCTCGGCTTCGCCGTCGAGGGCTTCTCGTTCTTCATGGAGGCGATCTTCATCGGCATCTACGTCTACGGCTGGGATCGCCTCACGCCGCGGGCGCACTTCCTCAGCGGAATCCCGATCGCGATCGCGGGCTTCGCCGGCTCGCTGATGGTGATCTCGGTGAACGCCTGGATGAACCATCCCTCGGGCTTTCGCCTGGTCGGCGGAAAGGCGCTCGACGTGCACCCGCTGGCGGCGCTGTTCGGAAACAGCTTCCTGTGGCCGGAGCTCGTGCACATGTACATCGCGGGCTACATCGTCACCGGCTTCCTGTTGGCGGGTGCCTACGCGTTTGCCAGGCTGCGCAAGGGCGCGGGGCCGCCGACCCGCTATGAGCGCACGGCGCTCGCGATTCCGCTGGCGATCGCGGCGCTGGCCTCGCCCGTACAGGTGCTGATCGGCGATTGGGCGGCCCGCGAGATCGCCACCTCCCAACCGGTCAAGCTGGCCGCGATCGAGGGGCTGCACAGCACGACCGAAGGCGCGCCTGAGCACCTGCTCGGTTGGTACACCGAAGGCCAGGTCGAGTACGGCATCCGCATCCCCAAACTGCTCTCGCTGCTGGCCTTCCACAACCCCAACGCGACGGTCAAGGGCCTCGACACGGTGCCCGCCGATCGTCAGCCGCCCGTCAACGTGGTGCGGGTGTCGTTTCAGCTGATGGTCGGGATCGGCACGCTGCTGGCGCTGCTCGGCGTGGTCTACCTGTTCGTGCGCATCCGCCGAGGTCGTCTGCCCGAGTCGCCGTGGTTCTACCGCGCGCTCGTGCTCGCCGGACCGGCCTCGGTGGTGGCGCTGATCGCCGGCTGGGTGACGACTGAGGTCGGGCGTCAACCGTGGGTGGTCTACAAGGTGATGCTGACCTCGGAAGCGGTCACTGGGGCGAGCGGGATCCCGGTCGGCTACGCCACGCTTGCGCTCGTCTATGTGGGCGTGGCAGGCGGCGTCGTGTGGATTCTGCGTCGCCTCGCGCGGATGCCGATGGACACGAGCGACACTCCTCCCTCCCACGCCGCGGCGGGCTGATCGCGTGCACCTGTATGAGCTGCCGCTGATCTTCGTGCTGGTGGGGCTGGTGCTCTATGTGGTGCTCGCGGGTGCCGACTTCGGTGCCGGCCTGTGGCAGCTGCTGGCTGGAGGCGGCGAGACCGGAGAGCGGGTGCGCGACCACGCGCACGAGTCGATGGCGCCGGTGTGGGAGGCCAACCACGTGTGGCTGATATTCGTGCTCACGGTCACCTGGACGGCCTATCCGAGCGCTTTCGCCTCGATCGCCTCGACGCTGTCGATCCCGCTGTTCGTGGCCGCGATCGGGATCATCCTGCGCGGCGCCTCCTACGCCTTGCGGGCGGGCGCGCGCAGCGACTCCGAGCAGCGCCCGATCGACACGGTGTTCGCGCTTTCCTCGATCCTCACGCCGTTTGCGCTGGGCACGATGGTGGGCGCGATCGCCTCGCGCCGCGTCCCGGTGGGCAACGCCGCGGGGCACCTCTTCTCGAGCTGGACGGGAGCCACCTCGATCCTCGTGGGCGTGCTCGCCGTCGCCACCTCGGCCTACCTGGCCGCTGTGTTCCTCGCCGCCGACGCCGTGCGCCAGGGCGATCGCGAGCTCGCCGAGAGCTTCCGTATGCGCGCCCTCATCAGCGGCGCGATCGCGGGCGCGCTGGCACTCGCCGGCCTGGTCGTGCTGCACGCCGACGCCCACCTGCTCTATCGCGGCCTCCTGCATGGCAGCGCCCTGGCGGCGCTGGTCGTCTCGATCCTCGCGGGCGTCGTCGCGCTCGAGCTCGTGCGCCGCGGGAGCTTCGAGCTGGCCCGCTACACGGCCGCGCTGGCGGTGGCCGCGATCGTGGCCGGCTGGGCACTCGCCCAGAACCCCACGCTGCTGCCGGGGCTGAGCGTGCGCGCGGCCGCGGCGCCCCACGACACGCTGGTGGCGGTAGTGGTGGCGGTGCTCGCCGGCGGGGTGATCCTGTTCCCCTCGCTCGCCCTGCTGTTCAGGCTCGTGCTGGGCGGCAGCCTCGACCACGGCGGCGAGACCCCCTCGCGCACCACTCCCGTACGGGCGCTCGCCTCGGCCGCCACCGCCGGCCTGCTGGCCAGGGCCGCCGGCGCCTGTCTGATCGCCGGCTTCGGCCTGCTCACAATCGCCGAAGCCGGCTGGGCGCATGCGATCGGCGTGTTTGCCCTGTTCGCGTTCATGGCCTGCGGGTTCTTCGCCGCCGCCACGCCCGCTCAGTAGGGAGCGGGGCTGCTCATGGCTCGGTGTGCACGACCACGTCGGCGATGTCTGCGATCCGACCGCGCAACTCGTCCTCGAGCTCGCTGGCGAGCGCATGCGCGGCGACGAGCTTCTCGCCGGCGCCGACCTTGAGCGTGAGGAACACCACGCGGCCGCTGTCGGTGAGCAGCAGCTTGACCATCAGTGGCGCTGCGCCGGTGCGCTGGGTGACGAGCTCCTCGACCTCGCGCACGGTTTGGGCGTCGGCGCGTTCGTCGGCCAGGACCGCCTCGAGCGGGCGCTCGAGCGGCTCGAGATGGGTCTGCACGTCGATCACCTCGGGGCGCTCGCGGATGCTCCGCTCGACGCGCTCGGCCACCAGGTGGGCTTCGCGCAGGTCGAGGTCGGCGGGGAACTTGAGGTGCAGGGAGACGCTCGCGCGGCCCTGCTGCTCGAAGATGGCGATGTCGTGGGCCTCCTTGACGAGGGGCTCGGTCAGGGCGATGGCGAGCACGCGGTCGCGCAGGTCAAGGCCGCGGATGCGCGGCTCGACGTGCACGACGACGTCGCTGCCGGGCAGCGCCCGTTGGACTGCTGCCTCGACGAGGTCGGCGGCGCTGTGGCCCTCGACCACGGCCTGTCCGGGTGGCACGCTGACGACCACGTCGGCGAAGTAGCGCCCGGCTGACTCGCGCAGGCGCAGACGGCTGAGCTCCACCTCGCCGCCGAGCGCTTCGATTGCTCGCTCGGCTTCGGATCGTGCCTGAGTGGGCGCGCGGTCCATCAGCACGTTGGCGTTCTCGGCGATCAGCCGCACGGCGGCCGCGAGGATGATGGCGGCGACGAGCAGCGCGGCGATCGCATCGCCCTGGCGCAAGCCCGCGTGGACGGAGAGCAGGCCGGCGAGCACGGCGAGCGAGCCGAGCAGGTCGGCGGCGAAGTGGAAGGCGTTGGAGCGAAGGGCGGGGCTGTTGTAGCGGCGGGCGGCGAGGCGGGAGACGCTCGTGCGGCTGAGGTCGAGCACGATTGCCAGGGCGATCACGGCGAACTGGTACCAGCGGATCTGGGGCGCGTGGCCGCCGGCGAGCAGGTGGCTGATGGCTTCGATGCTGACGAGCACTCCGCCGGCGAGCAGGATGGCTGCCTCGCCGAGCGCTCCCAGGTTCTCGGCGCGGCGGTGGCCGTAGGGGTGCCCGCGGTCAGCCGGGCGCCCGCCGAGGCGCACGGCGAAGAAGGTCAGCACGGCGGCGATCACGTCGCCGCTGGACTCCACGCCGGCGGAGATCAGCCCGAGGCTGCCGGTGGCCAGGCCCACGCCGAGCTTGATCGCCACGAGCACGGCTGCCACGGCGATGGAGACGAGCGTGGTGCGCTGCTGGCCGCTGGCGTCGGTTGCGCTCGGGTCGGCTGTCATCGCTGGAGACTATTCGCACGGCGTATCGTTGACGCGTGAGCCACGACCACAGCGGACACTCGCATGCGATCGCCGCGGACGCCGACGCGGGACGCCTCGCGCAGGCGCTGGGGCTGATCGTGGCCTTCATGGTCGTGGAGGTGGCGGTGGGTGTGCTGGCGCACTCGCTGGCGCTGCTCTCGGATGCCGCGCACATGCTCACGGACGCTGGCGCGATCGGCTTCTCGCTGGTGGCGCTGCGGCTGGCGGCGCGCCCGGCGCGGGGTGCGATGACGTTCGGCCTGGGGCGCGTCGAGATCCTCTCGGCGCAGGCCAACGGGGTGACGCTGGTGATCCTGGCGGCGTTCGTGTCCTATGAGGCGGTGCGCAGGCTGATCGCCCCTCCCCACGTCCGCGGCGGGCTGGTGCTGGCGGTGGCGCTGCTGGGCGTGGCGGTCAACCTGGCGGCGGCCTGGACGTTGGCCCGGGCGAGCCGCAGGAGCCTGAACATGGAGGGCAGCCTCCAGCACATCCTCACCGACCTCTACGGCTTCATCGGAACGGCGCTCGCGGCGGGGATCATCATCGTGACGGGCTTCCAGCGCGCCGATCCGCTGGTCTCGCTGCTGATCGCGGCGTTGATGCTCCGCTCGGGATATGCGCTGGTGAAGGCCTCGGGCCGGGTGTTCCTGGAGGCTGCACCCGAAGGCCTCGACCCCGAGGCGGTGGGACGGGCGCTGGTCGCCCAGGAGGGGGTGGTGGAGGTCCATGACCTGCACGTGTGGGAGGTCACGAGCGGGTTCCCGGCGCTCTCGGCGCACGTGCTGGTGGGCGCGGAGTGCGACTGTCACCTGGCCCGCCGGGGGCTCGAGGCGATGCTCCGCGAGCGCTTCTCGCTCGATCACACCACCCTGCAGGTCGACCATGCGCCCGGTCGGGGCTCTGAGATCGTCCAGCTCGAGATCGCGCCCGGCGCGGTCTCGCCCCCGCCCCCAGCTCGTTAGCCGACCTGCCCGCTGGGACGAACGAGCACCTCGTTGATGCTCACGTGGGGCGGCTGGCCGATGGCGTAGAGGACGGCGGCGGCGATGTCCTCGGCGGTCAGGCGCTCGATGTTGCCGAAGCGCTGCTTGATCTGCTCGAGCACCTCGGGGCGGTTGTGGCCGGAGAGCTCGGTATCGACGGCGCCTGGCTCGATCAGGGTGACGCGGACCCCGAGGGGAACGCCCTCCTGGCGCAGCGACTCGGAGAAGGCGCCGACGCCGAACTTGGTGAGGTTGTAGACACCCGAGCCGGCGCGGGCGACGCGCCCGGCAACGGAGCTCACGTTGACGATGTGACCGCCCCCCTGCTGGCGCATGAGCGGCAGGGCGGCGTGGGTGCAGTAGAGCACGCCGAACACGTTGGCCTCGATCATCCGCCGCCACTCGTCGGTGGGCGCGTTCTCGATCGGGCCGAGGAGCATGACGCCGGCGTTGTTGACGAGCACGTCGAGGCGGCCCAGCTCGGAGTGGGTGCGCTCTATGAAGGCTCGGGCCTGCGCCTCATCGCCCACATCGGTGGGGATTGCGATCGCGCGGCCGCCCTCCTCGGTGATCCGCGCGGCCAGCGCCTCGATGCGCTCGCCGCGCCGGGCTGCGAGGGCAACGGCGGCTCCCGCACGCGCGCAGGCAAGGGCGGTGGCCTCGCCGATACCCGAGGAGGCTCCGGTGACGGCTACTACACTGGAAGAGAGGTCGATGGTCATGTGCCGAGCTTAGCCCTCGGCCCTCATCGGACCCGACTGAAGTGGCGATACGCCGCGTAGGCGCACGTGGATCGCTCTTTTTGTCCCGCACGCGGGTTTCAGCCCGCTACAGGGCGGGAAGTGCCAAAGTGATCCACCAGGCAGGTGCGCCCGTACTCAGCGTCGAACGAGCACCCAGGAATAGTTCTCCTCAAAGATAATTGACAACGCAACTATCGAGGCGTATAATTCCGACTCCAAGCATCGGATTAAGAAGGACGCCAATGTCAGACTCCCCCGTAGACACCACTGTAACGCTCGACACCGAGACTCCCGTCCAGGACGGAGAGCAGGTCGTCGAGACGGTCGCTGCCCCCGAGCGGCTCGACAACCCCATCGAGCGCATCGAGGTCGGAGCAGCCGACACATTCATCCCCGAGGCGGTGGACCAGCTCCTGGCCCACTCGCGCCGCTACCCCCTGCTCACCCCTGCGCAGGAGATCGACCTCGCCAAGCGCATCGAGCGCGGCGACCTGTACGCCAAGGAACTGCTCGTCAACTCCAACCTGCGCCTCGTGGCCTCGAACGCCAGGCGCTACCAGAACCAGGGCCTGCCCCTCGGCGATCTCGTCCAGGAGGGCATGCTCGGCCTGATTCGCGCCAGCGAGAAGTTCGATTGGCGCAAGGGCTTTCGCTTCTCTACATACGCCACCCTGTGGATCCGTCAGGCGATCCAGCGCGGCCTGGAGAACTCCGGTCGCACGATTCGCCTGCCCGTCCACGTGGCCCAGCGTTCGCGCAAGGTGGGTCGTGTGGAGCGCGAGCTGTCCGTTCGACTCGGCCGCGAGCCCACGCTCGAGGAGCTGGCCGAGGAGACCGGGCTGCCGATCGAGCAGGTGGAAGAGGTACGCCACCAGCGGGCAGCGCTCGTCAGCCTCGACCAGCAGATCGGCGAGGACGGCGACACGGCACTCGGCGACCTGCTCCCCTCGGACGCTGAGGTGCCCGAGGAGACGGCCTGGGACAACGAGCGCGAGCGGATCGTTCACGAGGCGATCTCGCAGCTGCCCGAAACCGAGCGCAAGGTGCTCACGCTGCGCTTCGGCACAGGCCGTGAGGAGCCCCAGACGCTCACAGCAATCGGCAAGCGCCTCGGCTTCTCCGCCGAGCGTGCCTCACAGCTCGAGCAGCGCGCGCTGAAGAAGCTCGCCGAGTCGCCCGAGCTCGTGGCCCTGCGCGAGGCCGCCTAAGCAATTCTCGTCTGATTCACCCCGTCGGGCGCAGCACGGGCCCGGCGGGAGTGGATCGGCTCCATCTGGTCGGTCTCTTCTCTGTGCGGTCGGTGCATGCACCGACCGTCCTTCATGCGTCGGACTGCTGAGACGGGTGCTTCCACATGGCTATGAGTCCCCATGCGACGAGCAGCACGCCGAATGGCTTGGCCAAGCTTGACCAAGCTTGCTACCGTGGGCTGTATGAAAGTGAATGTCGGCGAGGCCAAGACGAATCTTTCGCAGCTGCTCGCACGCGTGGAGGCCGGTGAAGACGTGGAGATTGCCCGCGATGGCGTGCCGGTGGCAAGGCTCGTTCGGGTTGAGCCGGTGGAACGTCCGGGCGAACGCTTTCTGAACGGCTGGGGCGCGATGGCGGGCCAGATTTGGATCTCAGACGACTTCGAGTTCAGCGAGGAGGAGCTGGACGAGATGTTCGCCGAGATGGACAAAGACTGGGAGCTCCATTGAGGCTTCTACTCGATACCAACGTGCTCCTGTGGCGGATGCACGGGACTCCCACACTGGGTGCGGACGTCAGAGCTCAGATCAATGGAGCCGATGAGCTGATGGTCAGTGTGGTCTCGTTTATCGAGATCGGCATCAAGGCGGCCACAGGGAAGCTCCGTATTCCGCCGAAGATCCGCGAGCGCGTCCTGGACAGCGGCGCGCGGATCCTCTCCCTTGCGCCCGACCATGGGCTTGACCTCGCCGCGCTCCCGCTCCATCACCGCGACCCCTTCGACCGCCTGCTCATCGCACAGGCTCGCCGAGAAGGGCTCACGATCGTCACAGCGGACCAGCACTTCGCCGCCTACGACGTCCCGGTGATCCTCGCCGGCTGAGACTAAGCTGGCTTTGGAGCACGCCTGAAGCTGGTAGAGGAGGCAGATTGCCATGACGCAGAAGACGCTGTGGGAGCGCACCGTCGAGCTGACGATTGCGATCGGCGAACGCATCCTGGCCCCGATCGAGCGCTTCATCGGACGCCGCTCGCTGGTCGGCGATGAGACCTTCTTCGAGAACGAGCGCTTCCCGTGGATCGCGCACGTCGAGCAGAACTGGCAGGTCATCCACGAGGAGCTCGAGCGCGTGCTCGAGGACCGCGACGCGCTGCCCAACTTCCAGGACATCTCCAAGGACCAGATCGAGATCACAGACGACGACCGCTGGAAGACCTTCTTCCTCTACGGCTACGGCTTCCAGGCCGATCTCGGCGTCGAGATGTGCCCCCGCACGGCCGCCCTCATGCGTGAGATCCCGGGCATGACCACGGCAATGTTCTCCATCCTCTCCCCCCGCAAGCACATCCTCGACCACCGCGGCCCCTACAAGGGTGTGCTGCGCTACCACCTCGGGCTGATCGTGCCCAGGCAAGCCGAGGCCTGCCGCATCCGTGTGGGCGATGACATCCGCCACTGGGAGCGGGGCCAGAGCATGATCTTCGACGACACCTTCAACCACGAGGTCTGGAACGACACCGACGAGACGCGCGTGGTGCTGTTCGTCGACGTGCTGCGCCCCCTGCCCGAGCCCTGGTCCACCCTCAACCGGGGGATCGTCAAGGCAATCGGCTACTCCCCCTTCGTGCTCGACGCCAAGCGCAACCAGCAGGCGTGGGAAAAGCGCTATCGAGCGCGGCGGGACAGGCGCGGCGCGATCGAGTCCGAGCAGGCCGCCGGGCAGCCCGTGGCCTGAGCGCTCTATCCGCCGAGCTCGGCCAGGTAGGACAGCAACGCTGGAATCACAACCGCCGACTTCTCGCGATGGGGCCAGTGCCCCGTGCCCTCCACGACCAGAGCGCGGCTCGGCGCGGCCAGCAGCGCCGCGGTCTGCTCGAACAGCCCGTCCACGCTGGGCGTTTCAGTTCCGCCGATGACCAGGCCCGGGACACTGCCGAGCGTGTCGGGCACCGGCGATGCCCGACGCGGCAGGTCTCGGTAGTAGGAGATCGCGCCTTCGAGCGTCGGCTGGGACGAGAGTGCCTCCTTGACTCGGCGCAGGGCCTCATCGCGCTCGGGGCCCGACCACCTCGGCCCAAAGCGCTTGTAAAGGATGTCGAGATAGGCGAAGTCGCTGCGCCGACAGCGCCATGCCGCCCAGGGCAGCCTCAGTCTGATGATGTGCCGCGCCGACCAAAGCGCCCGCGGCGTGGGTTTCAGCAGGCTGGGATGAGGGATGTCGATCGTGACGATCGCGCGCACGCGCTGCGGGTCCAGTTCCGCGGCCTCATAGGCGAGCAGCGCGCCCCAGTCGTGGCCCACGAGCACCGCCCGCTCGATGTCGAGCGCGTCGAGCAGTCCCAGCGCGTCGCGTCCCAGCGTCTCCGGGTCATAGCGCCGGCCGGGAACGATCGTCTCCGGGTGATAGCCACGCAGCCATGGCACCGTGACCCGCCAGCCGTGGGCCACGAGCGCAGCGGCGATCTCAGACCACGAGTGGGGCGTGTCGGGGAACCCGTGCAGCAGCACGATGTCCGGTCCCGAGCCCGTCTGGGAGACGACGAAGTGCTGCCCCTCGCAAGCGACCATCTGGAACTCCACAGTTCCAGCCTATGGGACCGCTCACACGTTTGAGACGTTGAAGCCCGTTCCCTGCAGCAGTTCGTTGGCTCGCGCGTTGAGAATCGTGAACTCACCCGTGATGATCAGCACGCCGAGGACGATCATCACGGCGCCCCCCACGCCGATGATCACCGGGAAGTGACGCTTGACGACCGCCAGGGCGAGCGTCATGCGCTCGAAGGCCAGGGCGATCAGCAGGAACGGGATCGCCAGCCCGAGCGAGTAGAAGGCCAGCAGCAGCGCGCCGTGCGCAGCGGAGCTGGAGATGGCGGCCTGGGTGAGGATCGCGCCGAGGGTGATGCTCGTGCACGGCGTCCAGGCGATCGCAAAGGCCGCACCGGCGACCACCGGCCCGCCGCGCCCCGCCAGGCGCAGGAGCGTCTCGGAGTGCCACTCGCGGTTGAAGAAGGCCACGAACGGTGTCGCCAGGAAGATCAGGCCCATCGCAATGATCACCACTCCCCCGGCCTGCTCGAGCATGTGTTTGTGCGTGTTGAGGCTCGAGCCGATCACCGTCGCGCTCATTCCCAGCAGGATGAAGATCGCCGAGAAGCTCGCGATGAACAGCAGGCTCGGTTTGAGCACCCGCCTTGCCCCCACGCCGTCTTTGAGGTCCGCCGGCGTCACCCCGATCACCGTCGAGAGATAGCCCGGCACGAGCGGCAGCACACACGGGGACAGAAACGAGACGAGCCCCGCCGCGAGCGCCAGCGGGATGCCCACGCCTGTGGCCGTGTCGGAGGCGCTCGCAAGCACCAGGGCAACGTGCAGGCTCACAGCCGAGTGTCCCCCACGCCCTCGCCCCTCGCGCCGCGCAGCTCGGCAACCTCGCGCTCCAGGCGCTCGATGCGCTCGCGCAGCTCCTCGAGCGTCGAGCTCGACGGAGGGGCGATCGAGGGTTGGACCGCCACCGGCGGGCGTTGCTCGGCGCCATCCTCATCCTCGGCCTGCAGCAGCTGGAGGTAGCGCTCCTCCTTCTGTCCCGGCCGGCGCTCCAGGCGCTGGACGAGCTCGCGCTCGATCAGCAGCTCCAGCGTCGCGTGCACCTCGTCCAGGCCCGCGAAGGCATGCATCCGCTCGGTGCGCTGCTTGAGCTCGCCCGGCGTCTGGGCTCCGCGGAGCATCAGCACGCACACGATCGCCTGCTCGCCCCCGTCCATCGGCAGCGCTTCCGCCAGCAGATGCCTGTACTTGGCCGCACGCGAGGCGCCGGCGAGACGGACGAGGCCGCGTCGCTCCAGACGGTGCAGCGCGTCGCGAATCGCCTCCTCGTCGTAGTCCACCACGGGATCGCGGTTGGTCGACTGGTTGCAGGCCAGCCGCAGCGAGTTCAGCGACAACGGATACACGTCGGGGGTGGTGCGCTGCTTTTCCATCAGGCAGCCGAGCACACGTGTCTCGGGCGCGCTCAGGCGCAGCGCAGCCACCGCTCGGTGGGGCTCGGCGCTCATCTGCCGCACCCCTCGGCGGAGCTGCTCGTGGCTGGGTCTACATCGATGCTGTGCACGTCATTGCCAAGGGTATCCGCACCCAGGCCGTGTCCGCAAAGAGAGACCGGCCGATACAGTCACCCTGTGAGCAGCCAGCCCTTCGCCCAGGGACATGGCGGCGACGGCCACTCCTCGCGCAGGTCCAAGCCCCGGCCCGAGGACGTCCCCGACCGCCCCGTATCGCTGCGGCGCATCGGTCGCCTGTTCATCCCCTACAGGACGCGCCTGGGCCTGCTGCTGGGCCTGATCGTGCTCGGCTCGATCCTCAGCGTCGCCTCGCCGTTCCTGCTGCGCGAAGCCGTCGACAGGGGGATCGTCAAACACGAACTGACGCTGCTCTCGTGGCTCGTCGGGGGCATGATCGCGTTGGCCGTGATCAACGGCGTGATCGGCGTCGCCCAGACGTGGATCTCCAATCAGGTCGGCCAGCGCGTGATGCACGACCTGCGCGCTGCCGTTTACGCCCATCTGCAGCGGATGTCACTGGCGTTCTTCACGCGCACGCGCTCAGGCGAGGTGCAGGCGCGCATCGCCTATGACATCGGCGGCATCGACGACGTCGTCACGAGCACCGCCACGTCGACCGTCTCGACGGTCGCCACCGTCACAGCGACCGTCGTCGCAATGTTCGCCCTCAGCTGGCAGCTGACGCTGTTCTCGCTCGTGCTGCTCCCGTTCTTCGTGTGGCTCACACGCCGCGTGGGCAACGAGCGTCGCCGCATCCAGTCCGTGCGCCAGGGGCGGCTCGCCGACATGTCCACGCTCGTGGAGGAGTCGCTGTCGGTATCGGGCATCCTGCTCGGCAAGACCATGGGCCGCTCGCACGAGCTCGTCGAGCGTTTCTCCTCCGAGTCAAGCGAACTGGCCGACCTCGAGGTGCGCGCGCGCATGGCGGGGCGCTGGCGGATGGCCTCCGTGCAGATGAGCTTTGCGATCATGCCCGCCGCCGTCTACTGGTTCGCCGGCTACAGCATCGCCCACGGCCACGACCTGATCTCGATCGGAACCGTTGTCGCGTTCACCACCCTGCAAACGCGCCTGCTGTTCCCAATGCAGCAGCTGCTGTCGGTCGGCCTGGAAGTGCAGACCTCGCTCGCGCTGTTCGGGCGCATCTTCGAGTACCTGGACCTGCCGGTCGACATCGTCGAGCGTCCCGGCGCGCGAGCGCTGCAGGACGTGCGCGGCGACGTGCGCCTGCAGGACGTGTGGTTCCGCTACGGGCCCGAGGCGCCCTGGACCCTCGAGGAGATCGGCGCCGAGATCCCCGCCGGCACCCGCACCGCGCTCGTGGGCGAGACGGGCTCGGGCAAGACCACGCTCGCCTACCTCGTCGCCCGCCTGTACGAGGCGCAGCGCGGGTGTGTGTCGATCGACGGCGTGGACATCCGCGACATGACCCTCGAGTCGCTGGCCGCCACCGTCGGGCTGGTCTCGCAGGAGACCTATCTGTTTCACTCCTCGATCCGCGAGAACTTGCGCTTCGCATGTCCTGAGGCCAGCGACGAGGAGATCGAAGACGCGGCCCGCGCGGCCCAGATCCACGAGCTGATCTCCTCGCTGCCCGACGGCTACGACACCCCTGTCGGCGAGCGCGGGTACCGCTTCTCGGGCGGTGAGAAGCAGCGCATCGCGATCGCTCGCACGGTGCTTCGCAACCCGCCCGTGCTGATCCTCGACGAGGCCACCTCGGCGCTCGACAACGAGACCGAGCGCGCTGTGCAGCAGGCGCTGGACGAGCTCGCCCGCGGGCGCACCACGATCGCGATTGCCCACCGCCTGTCCACCATCCGCGACTCCGACCAGATTCTCGTGCTCGACCGGGGACGAATCGTCGAGCGCGGAGAGCACGACGAGCTGGTGGCGCTGGGCGGGCGCTACGCCGCCCTGCTAAGCGGCGCCGAGGTCGGCGACGACGACCAGATCTCCAGCGGCGTATAGCGGCGCACCCTGGGCCTCTGGCTCCTGGAGCCCTCAGGCCGTGGCGTCGATGTTCAGGCGCACGTAGTCCACGACCACGGGCTCGCCGAGGACCGCCAGCACCTCGTCCATGAACGGTTCGCGCAGCTCCTGTGGGAGCTGCTGCACGTGCGGGCCGAGCACGATCGTGGAGAGGAACTCGCGCGGCGCCTCCGGCTGGCGCGGAGCCGGCTGAAGCCAGCACTCGGCCGTGGCGAAGCCGGCTGCCAGCAGGCGCTCGCGTGTGACCTCGGCGGCGGCGTAGTTCCACGGCGGCTGCCAGCCCGCGAAGTGCTGGGCGTAGGGTTCGCGCTCGACCACCGCTTGGGCCTTGCCGCGGAGCGTTGTGATGTTGCCCTCTCCCCCGCACTGCGCGACCAGCTGACCGCCGGGCCGCAGCGCGCAGTGCAGCTGCGCGAACAGGCGCTCGTGGTCTTCGATCCAGTGGAACGTGGCCGTCGAGAGGACCGCATCGACGCGCTCGCCCAGGTCGAGCTCGAGCAGGTCCATCACACGCACGTCAGCCCCAGGGCCAAGCCGCTCACGTGCCGCGGCGACCATCGAGGGCGACTCATCGATTGCAATCACACGCCCCCGAGGAACACGCTCGATCAGCGCTTCGGTGATACGACCCGAGCCGCAGCCCGCATCTAGGAGCACCTCATCGCCCTGCAACCGCAGGCGCTCCATCGTCTCGCGTCCCAGCGCCTCCATCGTCGCCGAGATGCGGTCGTAGCTGCTGCCGTCCCACTCACGTACTGGCATACGAGCGTACGTTATCACATACCACTGAAGGCAGTGCTCTCGGCGGCGAGCTCGCTCAGCACACGCGAGAGCTGCCCGCCCTGCCAGGCGATCGGCGAGCGTGCCGGCGGCCCCGCGTCCTCGACGATCAGCCGCGCGCCGGGGATGCTTGCCGCGTAGCGCTCGCCCACCGCCAGCGGGTGGATGGGGTCGGCCTCGTCGCGGCTGGCCACGATCACGGTCGGCACCGCGATCGAGGCGAGCTCGCCAATGTCCTCGAACGGGCGCGAGCGCGGTACCGCTTCGAGCGCGTCGGCCACCGCCTCGGGATGCTCGTGTGCAGCCAGGCGCTGGCGTACGGCCGCCTCGATGGTCTCGCGCCATGCCACGGGGAGGTGCTCAAAGTCGTAGGCGGCCACGAACCCCTCCACCCCACCCTCGCGTAGGCCACGAGCGAGGGCGTCCCAGCGAGTCAGCTCCTGCTCCCCCAGCGGCTGGTCGGGCTCGAAGGCCGGCGTGATGATCGCGAGGCCCAGCACCCGCTCGGGGTGCGCGAGGGTGAAGCGCACGGCCGTGTGAGCACCCATCGAGGCTCCGGCAAGCACCGCTTGCTCGACCTCGGCGGCGTCGAGCACGGCCTCGAGGTCGAGCGCCAGGTGCTGGTAGTCGTAGCGGCCTTCAGCGGCGGGACTCGAACGTCCGTGACCGCGGGCGTCGTAGGCGACCACGCGGTGGCCTGAGCGCTCGAGCGAGCGCGAGCCCATGACCACGTAGCGGCGCGTTGCGCTGAGGCCGTGCAGCAGCACGACGGCCGGTCCCTCGCCGCTCTGCTCGCCGGCGAGCGTGGCGCCCTGCGAGCGCACGACCAGCTCGCTGGGCTCCACCGTCGCCATCGCTCGTGACCTCAGGCGGGGACGGCGGCGAGCGTGCGGATCAGCTCGGCGGAGCGCTCGGGCTGCTCCCAGAAGAACAGGTGTCCGACGCCGTCGAAGATCTCCAGCTGGGCGTCGGGGATCAGCGAGGCGATCAGGCGCCCGTTCTGCACGGGCAGCATCTGATCCTCGGTCCCGTGGATCACGAGCGTGGGCATCGTCAGCCGCTCCAGGCGTTCGCGCGTGTCGTGGGCGAGGATGGCCTGCGCCTGGGCCATGACCACCGGCACGGCCACAGGGCGACGCTGGGCGATCTCCAGGAACGTTGCGTAGGCGTCCTCCTCAGCGGCCTTCTGCGCCGAGACGTTGATCTCCCAGCCGGCGCGGATCGCGCGCTCGCGATCGCCCGAGCTCATCGCCTCGAACAGGCGCTGGATCACCTCGGGGGCCGCGTGGGCGCTGCCCTCGCCACCGCAGTAGGTACAGCCGAGCGTGAGCGTGAGCACGCTCTCGGGGTGTGCCAGCGCGAGCTCCTGGGCGACCATGCCACCCATCGAGATGCCGAGCACGTGGGTCGCGTCTATCTCCAGCGCCGCCAGCAGCCCGTGGGCGTTCTCGGCCAGCTGGGCGATCGTTAGCTCGCCGTCCAGGTGCGAGCTCTCACCGACGCCGTGGTGGTCGTAGGCGATCACATCGAAGCTCTCGCGCAGCTCCGCCAGGAACGGCTCGCCCCAGTGGAGCGCAGTGCCGCTCATGCCCATGATCGCCAGCAGCGGCGGCCCTGAGCCGCTGCGTTCGTAGCTGAGCTCGATATCGCCCACGGGGATGACAGGCACCCGTCGATCCTAGCGCGGGGGTCGCCCCACGGTGAGGGACCGCCTATACGGGAAGCGCGAGCTGGGGGCGCTCCTCGCCGGCGTCCCGATGAGTCTGCGTGGAGCCGCCGCCGTCGGTGGCCTTGCTGAGACCGGCGACGCGCACGCCGAGCAGACGCACGGGCCGCGACGGCGCGTACTCCGCGAGCAGCCGTAGCGCCTGTGCCGTCACGAGCGCCGCGTCGCACGTCGGCTCGGGCACCGTGTGCGCGCGGGTGATCGTGGTGAAGTCGTCGAGGCGCACCTTGATCCCGATCGTGCGGCCCCTGCGTCCGCTGGCCAGGAGGCTCGCGCACAGCTCGCCAGCCATCCGCGCGAGCAGCCTGCGCAGCTCCTGGGGATCGCTCACGTCGGTGTCGAACGTACGCTCGCGCGATTCCGAGACGACCTTGGGCGCCGCGCCCACCACACCGTCGTGTTCGAAGCGCGCACGCCTTCGCAGCTCGCGGCCGAGGTTGGGGCCGAAGCGCTCGACGAGCAACTGCTCTGGAGCGACGGCAAGCGCGTGCAGCGTGCTCAGGCCGAGCTCGGCCAGTCGCGCCGCGGTCTTGGGGCCGATCCCCGGCACCAGGTTGGGCGGCGAGGCGGCGAAGCGCGCGCACGCCTGCTCGCGGGTCAGCGCCACGAAGCCCGCCGGCTTCTCGGCGTCGGAGGCGACCTTGGCCACGAGCTTGTTCGGGCCGATGCCCACCGAGCACGTGAGCTCTGTGGCGGCCTTTATCTCCTGCACGAGCCGGCGCATGGCTGCACGTGGCGAGTACAGGCCCTCGAGGTCGAGGTAGGCCTCGTCGAGGCCCACGACCTCCACCCGCTCCACATGCGCGCGCACGATCGCCATGACCTTGGCCGAGGCCTCGCGGTAGACGGGGAAGTCGGGCGGTAGGAACACCGCCTGCGGGCACAGCCTCCTCGCGCGCGAGGCGGGCATGGCCGAGCCCACGCCGTAGCGGCGGGCCTCGTAGCTCGCGGTCGTGACGACCGCCCGGGGGCCGCTGCCGGAGACGACGACCGGCAGGCCGCGCAGCTCGGGGTGGCGGCGCAGCTCGATCGATACATAGAAGGCGTCGGCGTCCAGGTGCGCCACGCGCAGCGACTCTGAGGCGCTCATGGCACCGTCGAATCTAGCGCCGCGGGCGGCGGGGACGGCTGCGCTCAGCTCAGGCCGGCGGGCGCCAGCAGCTCACGCCGGGAAGACACGCCGAGCTTGCGATAGATGTGGCGCGCATGCGTGCGCACGGTCTCGATGCTGATGCTCAGATCGGCGGCGATCTGAGCATTGGAGCGCCGGCGCTGGAGCTCCACCAGGACATCTGACTCGCGGGCCGTCAGCAGCCCCGATCCCGGGCTTGCCGCGCCGACGCTGCGCGGGATCAGCTGCAGTCCGCGCGAGGCCAGGTGGATGGCGTTGAGCACGTCTCGCTCCTGGGTGCTCTTGTCCAGGCAGGCGGCGGCGCCGAAGGCGAGCAGCTGCCCGGCCTCGACGCCCGAGGCGCCGTCGCTCAACAGCAGCAGATGAGTGGTGGGATGACGGCTCGTGAGCTCGCGCACCTCGACGGGGCTGCGCAGGCTGGCCGTGTCGATGATCGCCACGCGCGGCGTGCGCTGACGCAGGACGCTGCTCAGCTGTGCCGGCGCGATGTCCTCGGCGCTCAGCTCGAGGCTCGGATCGTCCTCGACGAGGCTGCGCAGGCCACGCGCAAGCAGGTCGGGGAAGCGACCGATGGCGACGGTGACTGTTGAGGGGTCGGTCATGACAACGCGTCGATCCTATCGGCATCCGGACCATCGAGGGTGAGGAACGCATCCCCCGTTGATCACCCGAGGTGTAACTCGAAGATCACCACCAAAGGGGGATCAACTCTGAGTCTAGGACAGGAGAATGTCTGTAATCGTCCAGTGAGCACAGCTTCCGGGTCAAGAGGACGGCACGGGACGAGGGGCCACGGAGTGCGTCGCGGCTCGAGAGGGGATGCGACCCACGGAACGGGAGAGGGGATCCGATGCGCGATAGCCGGGAGCCACAGACCGAGGGATCTGTGAGCACGCGGCCGCGCTCGGGTCGCAGGCCGGGCATCTGGCGCCGGCCGGGGGCGAGCCTGCTCGCCGTGCTCCTGCCCCTCGTGCTCGTGCTTGCGGCACTGCTGGCGCCGATCGGTCAGGCCCATCAGACGGGGGAACGCACGCCTGAGGAAGAAGCGGCCAAAGCCGCGGCCAAACTGGCCGAACGCGAACAGAAGGCCGCCGAAAAACTGGCCCAGCGCGAACAGCAACCGGGGGTCCGCTCCAACGGCAAGCCGATCGGACGCGGGACCTCGCGCGAAAACGGGTCGATCTCGATCACCTGCACGCAGGTGATCTGGAAATACAAGAGCTTCCCGGACCTGCCGGGGAACACGGTGACCGAGCGGATCACGATCGGTCACGCACCGTCCACGGAAAAGACGTTCACCTTCGATGGACCCGAAGGCACCGACGTGGTGGCAATCAACGCACCGCCCGGACCGGGCGGTCACGCCTACCACATCGATGGATGGACCAAATGGCACACCAACGGGGCACACGGCGGCTTTGACATACCCGTGGCGGTCAAATGCGCCGCCGATCCCGGGCTGGAAGTGGAAAAGCTCCAGAAGATCGCCGGCGCGAGCGCCACCTACACCGGCTCGCCGCTCAGTGGGCAGGCCGGCCAGGCGGTCGACTACGAGGTGCTGGCGAGGAACGCCGGCAACGTCCCGCTCAGCCTCGGCGCGTTCAGCGACCCGGGCTGCGACGCCGGCACCGTCAGCGGCGGACCCGGCAGTGAAACGCTCGCGCCTGGGGCCACGGCCACCTATCTCTGCACGCACCTTCTGAACGCAGCCGACGCGACAGCCGGCAGCTATCCGAACACGGTCTCGCTCACTGGCACGCCGCCGCAGGGCGAAGGCTCGCCCGTGTCTCAGACCTCCAACACGGTGCTCGTGGAAGTGACGCAGGCGAGCCCGCCGTCCAATCCGCCCGCTAACAACCCCCAGTCCAACACCACCGGGTCCTCGTCCAGCCCCACTCCGAGCTCGGGCACGCTCCCCTTCTCGAGCGCCCAACCGCCACGCTCGGGCGTGCTGGCGTTCAGCTCCGCCACCGTGCCCCGCCTGCAGGGACCTCAGGGCTGCGTGCGCGGCAAGCTCCACGCGAGCGTTAGGTCCGCGGGCGTGGCGAGCGTGAGCTTCTACCTCGACGGCCACAAACTGCGCCGGATGACCGCGCACAGCGCACGCCGGGGCCTGTTGAGCATCACGATCGACCCCACCAGGCTGAAGGTCGGCCCGCACCGGCTGCTGGCGCGGATCACGATGGTCAAGGCGCCTGCGGCGAGCAGGGCGGTGACGGCCTCGCGCACCATGACCGTGCTGCGCTGCGCCTCGGCCGCGATCACACCCAAGTTCACCGGCTGACGTGCCCCCGGAAGGCGCCCTCGCCGGCATGAGGGCCCGCCCGCGCCGCCCCCACCGGTCGATGCTGGCAGCGGGCGTGCTCGCAACGGCGCTGCTGGCGCTGGGGCTCCCCGCCGCCCCGGCGCAGGCGCAGGGCCTCGTGGCGCACCTCTCGAACCTGCACACGCAGACGCGCTGGGCCTACCCGAGCTATGAAGCGCTCGTGCGGGCCTCCCCCGCCGCCCACGCGCGTGCGCTCGGACGCCTGCGCTTCCTGACCGACGACGGGCAGGCGGAGATCTACATAGCGCTCGAGGCGGAGCAGACGGCGCCGGGAGCGCAATGGATGCGGATCGAGCTTCCCGGCCGGCCCAACGGACAGCACGGTTGGGTCCCCCGCGGCGCGCTGGGAGCGCTGCACACAGTCGATGGCTACCTCCACGTCGACGAGCGCGCCCTGCGCGCGACGCTCTATCGCCACGGGCACGCGATCTTCAGCGCATCGGTGGGCGTGGGCAAGGCGAGCACGGTCACCCCCACGGGCCACTTCTACGTGATGGAGAAGCTGACCACGGTGAACGCGCCTATCTATGGGCCGTATGCGCTCGGTACGAGCGCCTATGCGCCGACGCTCAGCGAATGGCCGGGAGGCGGCGTGGTCGGCATCCACGGCACGGACGAACCGCAGCTGATCCCCGGTCGCCCCTCGCACGGCTGCATACGCATGCGCAACGCCGACATCGCGCGCCTGTGGCGGATGGTCGCGGTCGGCACACCGATCGAAATCAGCGATTGACAGGTTGTAAACCCGTTCTTACGCTGAGCGGTACGCCGTGAACATCGCTCGGGTAGGCTTAGCCGAACAGTTATGGATCTGACCTTCAGCCCCAAAGAGATCGCCTTCCGCGACGAGCTGCGCGCATGGCTGACGGACAACCAGCCCGACCCTGAGCCGAGCGACGGCGGCGAGGACGCTCACTACACCTGGCGACGGGACTGGCAGCGGCGCCTGTACGACGCCGGCTGGGCGGCTCCGGCATGGCCGACGGAGTACGGCGGACGCGGCGCCTCGCTGACCGAATCGGCGATCTACTTCGAAGAGATCGGCAGGGCCCGCGTACCGATGGCCGCCAACGTGCTCGGCCTGCTGCTCGGCGGACCCACGCTGATGGTGTGGGGCACCGATGAGCAGAAGGAGCGCCACCTGCCCCCCATCCTCTCGGCCGAGGAGATCTGGTGCCAGGGCTTCTCCGAGCCAGACGCCGGCTCGGACCTCGCTTCGCTGAAAACGCGAGCGGTCAAGGACGGCGACGAGTGGGTTGTGACGGGCCAGAAGGTGTGGACGAGCGGGGCGCAGTACTCCAAGTGGTGCATGCTGGTGGCGCGCTCGGACAACGAGGCGGCCAAGCACAAGGGCCTCACGTACTTCCTGATGGACATGGAGCAGGACGCCGTGCAGGTCCGCCCGCTGAGGCAGATCACGGGCGAGGCGGAGTTCAACGAGCTGTTCATCGAGGAGGCCCGCATCCCCGACGCCAACGTGGTCGGCGGCGTGGGCAACGGCTGGAAGGTTGCCCTGACGACGCTGATGAACGAGCGCGCGGGCCTCGGCTTCGCACTGCAGATCCGCCTGCGCCAGCTGCTCGACGACCTGATCGCCAAGGCGGCCGAGCGCGGCGTGCTCGAGCAGTTCGGGGACGCGCTGGCCGAGCTGCACGTGCGCTGCGAGTCGATTCGCCTGCTGGCCTGGAAGGGCCTGACCGATGTCGAGCGCTACGGTCAGCCGGGCCCCGAGGGCTCGCTCGTGAAGTGGCTGTGGTCGGACACCAACCAACGCCTGACGCAGCTGGCGGTGGACATCGTCGGCCCGGAGGCGCTGACGGCCGGTGAGAGCTGGAGCTATGAGCTGCTGCGCGCCCGCGGCAACACGATCGAGGGCGGCACCACCGAGGTCTTGAAGAACATCGTGGCTGAGCGAGTGCTGGGGCTCCCCCGCCTCAAGGTTGCCACCTGATGGACTTCGGGCTGACGGACGACCAGCGCGACATCCAGCGCACCGCGAGGGACCTGCTGGGCGAGCGGGCCAAGCCGGAGCGGGTGCGCGAGCATGCGGAGTCCCGGCGGATGGACTCGGAGCTGTGGCGTGAGCTGTGCGAGCTCGGCTGGCCCGGCATCGCGATCGCCGAGGAGCACGGTGGTGGCGGACTTGGATCGATCGAGCTGGGGATTCTCTGCGAGGAGCTCGGCCGCTCGCTGGCGCCGGTCCCCTTCCTCCCGAGCGCGATGGCAGCGGCGGTCATCGAGCACGGCGGATCGTCTGAGCAGCGCGAGCGCTTCCTCCCGGGTCTCGCCTCGGGCGAGACGATCGGCGCGCTGGGATCGGCCGTGGACGGGGTGGCCGAGTTCGTGGTCGGCGCCGGTGAGGCGCAGCTGCTGGTGCTCGTCGAAGACGACGGCTCGGCGCGGGTGGTGAGCGCGCAGGATGCGGATGTGAGCCCCCTGGCCGCGATCGACCCGACTCGCTCGGCGGCAAGCGTGAGCGAAGGCGGCGCTGGAGAGGAGCTGGCCGATGGCTGCGTCGGTCTCGGACGAGCGCTCGTGGCCGTCAGCTCAGAGCTCGTCGGGGTCTGCGACAGGGCGCTGGCGATGACCGTGGACTACGTGAAGGAACGCAAGCAGTTCGGCGTGCCGGTTGGCTCCTATCAGGCCGTGTCGCACCGCTGTGCCCAGATGCTCCTGGACACCGAGAAGGCGCGCTCGACGGCGGCGTTTGCCGCCTGGACGGCCGATGCCGACCCGGGGAGCCTGGCTGAGGCTGCGGCGATGGCCAAGGCGGCCGCCTCGGAGGCGGGGCGCGAGGTGACAGCCGCGGCGATCCAGATGCACGGCGGGATCGGCTTCACGTGGGAGGCGGATGTGCACTGGCTCTACAAGCGCGCACAGATAGACGCTGTGCTGCTGGGCGGAGCGGGACGTCACCGTGCCCGCCTGGCCTCGATCCTGGCCGACAGGGTCAGCGCCGACGCCACTGCTTGATCCGCCCGCTCGCGGGTAGCCTCTCCCCATTCCGCCAGCGATGAAAGGGGAGCCGATGCCTCGGCCGAACGTCTATGACACCGAGTTCCAGATGGAGCGCTCAGAGATGGGCGTCAAGGGCAGCCTCGTCGCCCACGCCGCGGGCGCGCGCGAGCTGGGCGGCACGGTCTACGAGCTGGCCCCCGGCGGCAAGGGGTTCAACCTGCATGCCCACTACGGCAACGAGGAGATGTTCGTGGTGCTGCGCGGCACCCCCACGATGCGCCGCGAGGACGGCGAGGAGGAGCTCGCGCCAGGCGACGTGGTCGTCTGCAACCGCGGCCGCCAGGGAATGCACGCCCTGACCAACCCCTCACAGGAGCCGGCGCTGGTGCTGGCGGTCTCCACGGCGAACAGCCCCGACGTGGTGCTCTACCCCGAGAACGACACCGTCGGAGCCCCCGACACGGGCGGAGCGGGGCCGGCGCGATACGCACCTGTGGGATCAGGGTTAGGGGGCGTTCGGCTCTCAACTGGGGTGTTGTTCGGCTGTCTTTACGAGGTCTAGTGCGGATAGGTCGAGTGCTTGGGCGATGGCTCGTACCGTGGGCCAGCTGGGGTTCGATCGGCCGAGCTCGATGTTGGCGAGCGAGCTGGATGTGAGGCCCGCCCTGACGGCTAGGGCCTCTAGGGATTCGCCGCGTTTTTCGCGTAGTTGGCGGACGGTGGCGGCGAGCGCGCGGTCGGGTGCTTGGTGCTTTGGCACGCGGGCATCTTGACCGTGGCAGACGGTTTACGCCAGAGTGCCAACCCAGTTGTGTTAGCACGGTTGGGTTTGCTAGGTTGCGGCTCCCACAAGGAGGAGACCGGACCGGTCATGCACACCGGCCCGGTCTTCTGCTTTGCGTCACTGCTCGCCCACGGGGAGCCGTCCGTGTGTGGGTGCATGATGCCCAACGACTAGAACGATTGGCCAGAGTAGGTTGCGGTGCTCTATCAGCCTGGATAGAAGCCGGGCCTAGCTAAAGCCGAGATTGGAGGCGGGGATGCGTCGGTACAGGATTCCGTTGCGCAGCGCGGAGCGAGCAAGGCCGTGGCTCGTCGTCCTGGCTGCGGTGGTCGTGCTGTTCTGCCTCTTTGCTCTTCCGGCCGCTGCCTCTGCCGAATCGTTGTGTACTGATACCTGGTCGGGTCCTGCCGAAGGGGAATGGTCGACGGTCGCGGACTGGTCGGCCGGGCATGTGCCCGGCTCGAGTGATGTGGCGTGCATCGGCGCCGAAAAGACGGTAAGGGTCACGGGTGGCACGAACCTGGCTGGTGTGGTGCAGGGCAAAGGATCGCTGATTGTCGTCGGGGGCACGCTTGAAGTCTCGAACACCCTGGAAGCGTCGAACCTGTCGAGCCTGACGGTGGAAGGCGGGACGCTGACAGGCGCAGCCACGATTGATGTGTCGAGCTCGTTCGCATGGAGTGGTGGTTACATGTCGGGGTCTGGGTCGACGGTGGTGCAGTCTGGCGCGTCGGGGAGCATGAGCAGCGCGACCGACCGGCTGCTGGTCAAACGCCTCCTGGTCAACGAAGGAAGCTTCTCCTTGACCAACGGGGAACTGCGGATGTCTCAGGGCGCGGAGATCAAAAACTCGGGGACGTTCGTGGCGAACTCGCAGTACAGCTCTGAACCGATCGAGTTCTCGCCCGAAGAAGGCGCCACTCCGTTGATCCTGAACACCGGGTCCTTCGAGAAGACGGGTGGGTCTGGCACTACAGGCATCGCTGTAGCGTTCGAAAATCACGGAACTGTGCAGACAACTGAAGGGTCATTTGAATTTCTCGGTGGTGGCTCAACAAACAGCGAAGCGAAATGGACGATCGCCGCGGGTGATACAGCGACGTTTGCAAGAGCAGCGTTTACGTTCAAAGGGGGCACGAGCACGGGGACGCTCCTGATTGGGGACACCGCGACGATGGAAGGCACCACGACCTTCGAAAAACTAACCCTGTCGAAAACACTGACCGGCCCTGGTGTCGCGCGCGTCTCTGGGACGTTGGCGTGGACTGGGGGCACGATGTCGGGGTCCGGCTCGACGGTGATCCTTCCGGGAGCCACGATCACCACCTCGGCAAACACCGACTGGCTGCTGATCGGTCGGACGGTCGTCAACGAAGGTACGTGGAGCTTCACCGAAGGCGAAATCCGTATGTCACAGGGCGCGGTGATCAAGAACTCTGGGACGTTCATCGCGAACTCGCAGTACAGCTCGCCCGAGATCTGGTTTTCTCCCGAAGAAGGCACCTCGCCGGGTATCGTCAACACCGGTGTCTTCGAGAAGACCGCGGGGTCCGGCAGCACGACGATCTCCGTGAACTTTGAAAACCTCGGCACGCTCAAGGAACTCGAAGGCAAACTCGTGATCCGCTACCCCGTCTCGGCCAAGGAAGCCTCGACGCAGTATGGCGGCGCTGAAAACCCCTCGACGCCTGGGCAGCCGCACTCTAGCTGCGGGAAACCCGTCTCATGCGCGAGCGGAAACGAGAGCGAGAGCCAGACCGACTTCGCGATCGGTGGCCGGGGCGTCGGGTTGAGCATGACGCGCTACTACAACTCCCAAGCCGCCGCAGAAGGCGCCAAAGGCACATTCGGCTATGGGTGGACGAGCTCCTTCAGCGATCACCTCTCGGTCAACAAAACGAGCAAAGTCGCAACGCTCTACCAAGCCAACGGCAGCACCGTACTCTTCGCTGAAGGTACTGGCGGGGCGTTCACAGCGCCCGTCTGGACCCAGGACACGCTGAGTGGCACCCCGGAAGCGGGGTACACGCTCACGTTGGCAAGCCAGATCAGATACAAGTTCGCGGGTAGCAGCGGCCGCCTCGAAAGCGTGACCGATCGCAACGGAAACGCCACAACCATGACCTACAACGAAGCCGGACGCCTGGAAGCCATCACCGACCCCACGAGCCGCAAAATCACGTTCGCATATAACGGCGAAGGGCTCGTGGAAAGCGCGAAAGACCCGATGGGGCACACCGTCAAATACGTCTATGAAGAAGGCAACCTAAAGAGTGTCACGCAGCCGGCCGAAGTGGCGCTACGGTGGCAGTTCAAATACGACGGCTCGCACCAGCTCACCGAACTCACGGACGGGCGCGGGGGCAAAACGTCCAACGAATACAACGGCGCCCATCAGGTCACTTACCAGAAGGACCCGGCGGGGCACGAACTGAGCTTTGAATATGAAGCATTCCACACCAAGATTACGAACAAAACGACTGGAGCCGTCACGGATGAGCGGTTCACGAGCAACTATGAGCCCTACTCCATCACGCACGGGTATGGCACAGCGAGCGCGACCACCGAAACCTTCGCCTACAACGAAGGAGGCTACCTCACCAGCACAACCGATGGGAACAGCCACACCACCAAATACGGGTACAACGGCGCGAACGACCGCACGAGCATGGTCGACCCGGACAGCAACGAAACGAAATGGACGTATGACGCGACCCACGACGTCGAAACGATCACCACGCCGAAGGGCGAGACCACAACGATCAAACGCGACGTCCACGGCAACCCGGAAGTCATCGAACGCCCCGCTCCAGGCGGCAAAACCCAGAAGACGACCTACAAATACACTGCACACGGCGAACTGTAAAGCACCACCGATCCGCTGGAACACACCTGGAAATACGAATACAACACGCACGGCGACCGCACCAGCGAAACCGACCCCGAAAGCAACAAGCGCACCTGGGAATACAACGAAAACTCGCAAGAGACCGCTACCGTGAGCCCCAGAGGGAACGTCACCGGCGGTAAACCGGGCGAATTCACCACTAAAATCGAACGAGATGCCCAAGGCCGCCCACTAACAATAACTGACCCGCTCAAACACACCACCAAATACAAATACGACGGCGATGGAAACGTCGAAACAGCGACTGACGGAAACAGCCACACCACGACCTACACCTACAACGGCGACAACGAGCCAACCAAGGTCGAAGCCCCGAGCAAAGCGATCACCGAAACCGAATACGACGGCTCAGGACAGATGGTCAGCCAAACTGATGCCAACAAACACAAAACCAAATATGCTCGGAATCCTGTCGAGGAGATTACCGAAGTGACCAACGCCCTAGGGCATGTGACGATGAAGGAATACGACGCCGCAGGAAACCTCACCAAGCTGACCGATCCCGCGAAACGCACGACCACATACAAATACGACCCGGCAAACCGCCTCGAAGAAGTCACCTACTCCAGCGGCAGTCCGGCAACCGTCAAATACGAATACGACAAAGACGGCAACCGTACAACGATGACCGATGGCACCGGCACGACCACATACAGCTACGACGAACTCGACCGCATGACCGCAAGCGAAAACGGCCACAAAGAAAAAGCGGGGTATGAATACAACCTCGCCAACCAGCCGACCAAGATCACCTACCCCAACGGCAAAGCGGTAACAAGGGAATACGACAAAGACGAGCGCCTGGAAAAGCTCACTGACTGGCTAACCCACGTGACCAAGTTTACCTACGATCCCGACTCCGACGCGAAAGCCACGATCTTCCCGGCTGAAACCAAAAACGAAGACACTTACAGCTACAGCAACGCAGACCAAATGAGCGAAGTCAAGATGCTCAAAGGCGCAGAAACCCTTGCCTCACTCGCCTACACCCGCGACAACGCGGGACAGATCAAAAAGATCACCGCCAAAGGACTACCGGGCGCCGAAACAACCGAAAACACCTACGACGAAAACAGCCGGCTTACAAAATACGGCACCGCCGAATACAAATACGACGCCGCCAACAACCCCACCAAAGAGGGCGCCAGCACCAACACCTTCAACGAAGGTAACGAGCTCGAAAAAGCCACCAGCGCCAAATACACTTACGACGAACTCGGAGAGCGCACCAAAACCACCCCGACAGCCGGACCAGCCACCACCTACGGCTACGACCAGGCCGGGGAGCTGACCAGCGTCGAACGCCCCAAAGAAGGCGAAACCACCGAAATCAAAGACTCCTACACCTACAACGGCGAAGCACTACGCACATCAGAATCGATCAAAGGAGCAACAAACTATCTCGTCTGGGACATGACTCAGGGCCTTCCACTGCTCCTAAGCGACGGCACAAATAGCTACATCAGTGGCCCGGGTGGCCTCCCGATCGAGCAAGTCAACAACAGCACCGGAACTGCGCTCTATCTACACCACGACCAGCAAGGGTCCACGCGACTACTGACGGGCACCACTGGGGCGAAAGAAGCGTCATTCACGTATGGCGCCTATGGCGAACCAACCGGGCACACTGGCACAGTTACTACGCCTCTTGGCTACGACTCCCAATATACCAACAGTGACACCGGGCTCATCTATCTACGCGCCCGTGCCTACGACCCCTCCACTGCGCAGTTCCTCAGCCGCGACCCACTGGGAGCGATAACTGGCGAACCTTATAGCTATGTTGGCGACAATCCCGTCAATTATAGGGATCGAAGTGGTCTTGGCCTCGAAGAAGACTTCGAAAATGTGACGGGCATTCCCTGCCCCTGGTGCGAAGCTGAAAAAGGGGCACGGGAAGCACTTGAAGGTGCCTACCACGAAGCCAAGCACGGTGTCGAATGGGTCGAAAATCAACTCGGCACCGAAGAGCTGAGCGAACCGGTAGAGCAAGGCGCTGCGGCGGCCAAATCGGGGTGCGAACTCCTGGAAAAAGATAGCACCGGTAAGGTTCACGGTGAAATCCCCACCCACCCAAATCCAGAATGGACAGAGGAAGACCTTGAGCAAGTGGCCGAAGACCTCCGGGATAGCATAGGTCAACGCGTCAAAGAACTTGGCGAAAAGGGCGAGGAGGCTAAACATCGTGCTCGTGTGGGCGCCGAGGAAAAACTACTGCGTCAGGTCGACGGCCTTCTAGGTAAATCATGAGCGATGAGCAAATTCGCGGCGACCAACTGATCGAGCGCATTCTCACGATCGGTGATGCTGACGGCAAACTATCCAACGAATTGGTCGGTGAGTTCCATCGGCACGACTATCCTGTCGAGAAGTTGATTCCGCTCCTGCGCAGCGATGACAACGAGATAGTGCGGACAGGAGCGTTTCTTGCCGAGGAGCTGGGGGCCAAAGCTACACCGCTACTACCCGAGTTGGCACGGCTGCTTGACGACCCCGATATCTGGGTGAAATCGGGCGTGTTGACTGCGGTGCTGGCTTCTGCCACGGATCGAGATGGGGTGGTTGTGGGCGGTGTAGTGTCGCTGATTACCGATGAGAGCCGTCCGGTGCGCAAGATGGTGTTTGAGATTCTGACGAGAGTGGACTTGCTCGTGCTTGCTGCTGGCATTCCGTACATCGATGACCGAAAGATCGCAGGTCTGATGGAGTGGGTACTAGAAGTAGAGAGTGAGTCATGCGACCACGATGAGATCAGGTCGCGCCTAGAAGATTCGGATGGACTCAGCCAGCTATTTGCTACGGTCGCGGCCGCACGCGTGCATGGGCGAAATCCACACTATCTTCAGCATGCCGCCTCTGTCAGCGAGAGCGATTCACAATCTCTCGCTGCGTCTGAGCTGGCGTGGCTTTCAAAATTGGATGACCAGGCACGACGCAGGCAGGAGCGAGCGGAACGGCGCGACGACTAGTAGACTTTTCAAGCGCAAAATCCTAGGAGTCTCATGACGAAGGTCTAGAGATAGCACCCCACGGCCGGGCTCCTCGAACGCGACCCAAGCACCCGCCGCTACCGCCGCACCTGCTTTCGAGGGTGCAATTGCAGTCGGCATCGTTCTACACACGGAGTCACGGACGCGAACCCGCAAGCGCTTCTAGGAGTCGCCGCACAGGCTCCTCTCCACCCGGCCGCAACAGAACCCCGGCCTCCTGGGAGACCGGGGTTCGTCCTTCTTCAAGATGGTCGGGGAGAAAGGATTTGAACCTGCGACCGCCCGTCCCCGCGGACGGGCGGGTTCGCTCAGGCCATCCCCGGCGCGACGGCGCCGCCGTCAGGCACGTGGGACTTGGCCCACTCGACGATGGTGGAGCCGCCGTTGACGGTGCTCCCGTCGGGGAGCGCCAGCACGGGCAGCATCTCCTGGCCACTCATCTGCTTGAGCTCAGGGCGCGTGCCTTTGGTGAAGAGCCCGAAGGGTTTGCCTTTGCCGTAGACGGTCTTCTCGAAGTCGTGGCCGGCCGCGTGCAACGCCCTCTGGGCTCTGCGGCAGGCGTGCGGCCCGGGGCCACGGTCGTCGATGTGACAGACATACAGTGTGAGCTTCTCGGGCATCGTGCACCTCTGCGGGTGGAAGGGCGATTCGCGCCAGGCTAACCGCTGAGCTGACCCCATGCGATGACAGCTGCGTACATATCATCACCGCATGGATGGACCCCCAGGCCAAGAGACGCTGATCCGGGCTGCGTCCGCGCACGATGCGGCTGCGTGCGCTGCGATCTATGCGCCCTATGTGAGCGACACGGCGATCACGTTCGAGACCGAGCCGCCTTCCGCCGAGGAGATGGCCACGCGCATCGCGGTGGCATCGCAAAGCCATGCCTGGCTCGTCTGTGAGGACCAAGGGCGCGTGGTGGGCTACGCCTACGGCGCTGCTTTCTATGGACGGGCCGCCTACCGCTGGGCGTGCGAGGTGAGCGTGTACCTCGAGCCCGGTCGCCGGCGCACGGGCGCCGGACGGGCGCTGTACGAGGCGCTGTTCTCGCGGCTTGCCGCTCGCGGATATCGAATGGCGATCGCGGGCATGACGCTGCCAAACGACGCGAGCGTGGGCCTGCACCGGGCGATGGGCTTCGAGCCCGTGGGGACCTACCGACGCATTGGCTTCAAGCACGGCGCCTGGCATGACGTGGCCTGGACCCAGCGCGCCCTGGCTGCGGGCGAGGACCCACCGGCCGAGCCGTCGTAGCCGCCTCGGGACGGGCGCAGCACGTAAGGTTGGGGTATGTCCCAGTATGCGGCGTTCCTTCGCGGGATGAACGTGGGCGGACACCGCCTGAGCAACGAGGAGCTGCGCTCGCACTTCACGGCGATCGGCTTCGAGGAGGTCGCCTGCTTCAGGGCGAGCGGCAATGTGGTCTTCGCTGGCAAAGCGGCCAAGCCGGAGGCGGTGCGGACGAGGATCGAGCGTGGCCTGGAGAAGCTGCTCGGCTATGCCGTGCCGACGTTCGTTCGCAGCTCCGATGAGGTGCTCGAGATCGCCGGCTCGAAGCCGTTCACGGACGCCCAGATGAGCGCATCGAAGGGCAAGCTGCAGGTCGCGATGCTGTTCGAGAAGCCGGCGGCGAAGGCGCGCAAGGAGCTGCTGGCGCTGGCGAGCGAGGCCGATCGGCTGGCGCTGGAGGGCCGCGAGCTCTACTGGCTGCCGAGCGGTGGCGTACTCGAGACGGGGCTGGACATGAAGCGGATCGAGCGGCTGCTCGGTCCGATGACGATGCGCACCAAAGGCACAGTCGAGCAGCTCGCCGCCAAGCACTTCGCCCAGTGAGCGCCGACCGGGCGCACGCTGGGGGTAGGCTGCTTGCTACAGCCAGTTTGGAGGAGTGAGTGGTGGAGCCGGCGAGCAGGGGACGCAATCCCTTCGACGAGACGGGCGTGGCGCGCGACGCGGCTGGACGCGCCCACTACCAGGGACGCCCGGACTCGCTAGTGCAGATGCTCAGGGCGAGCGTCGAGCGCGAAGCCGACTCCCGTGCGCTGGTCGAGCTGGGCGGCGGGACGCTCACCTACGCCGAGCTGTGGGAGCGCGCGTGCCGGGTAGCCGGCGGCCTCAACGAGCTCGGGGTCAAGCGGGGCGAGCGCGTTGCCCTGAGGCTGGCCAACTCGATCGACTGGGTGGTGGCGTTCTTCGGCACGCAGCTGCTGGGCGCGGTGGTGGTGCCGGTCAACACCCGCTTCACCGACGACGAGGTCGCCTACGTGGTCGGCGACTCGGGCGCCGTCTTCACCTTCGTTCCCGGCGCTGCGCTGCCCGATGGCGATCCGCTCGCCGTCCAGGATCTCGCGCCGGATGACCTGGCGGCGATCTTCTACACGAGCGGCACCACCAGCCAGCTGATCCCCGTGCTCGAGCTCGGCGGCCGGGTCGAGATCCTGTCCAGCCCGCTCGACATCGCCGGCTTCTTCGAGGCGGTGGGCGAGGACGGCGTCAACCAGCTGGTGTCGGTTCCCGCGATCTACCACGCGGTCGTGCGTCATCCGCAGTTCGCCGCGCTGGACGTCAGCGGCGTGCGCTGGGTCTCCTACGGCGGCGCGCCCATCTCAGAGAGCCTCGTGGAGCGCATCAAGGAGGCCTTCCCCCACGCCCGCGTGGGCAACGGCTTCGGCCTCACCGAGACCTCCTCGCTGAGCAGCTTCCTGCCGCACGAGGAGGCGGCCGAGCACGCCGACTCGGTGGGCTTTGCGATGCCGGTGGTCGACCTGGCGCTGCACGAGCCCGATCCCGACACGGGCGTGGGCGAGCTGCTCGTGCGTGGCCCGAACGTGGTGGCGGGGTACTGGAACAAGCCCGAGGCGAGCGCCGAAGCGTTTGTGGACGGCTGGCTGCACACGGGCGACTTGGCGCGCATCGACGGTGACGGCCTGCTCTACCTCGTCGATCGCACCAAGGACATGATCAACCGCGGCGGCGAGAACGTGTACTCGATCGAGGTGGAAAACGTGTTGGCCGGGGCGCCGTCGGTGGGCGAGGCGGCGGTGGTGGCCGTGCCCGACGAGATGATGGGCGAGAAGGTGGGCGCTGTGATCGTCCCGGCGGGTGGCGCACAGTTGGACGTGGATGCGGTGCTCGAGTATTGCCGTGCGCGCCTGGCCGACTTCAAGGTCCCGCAGTACGTAGCCGTGCGCGAGGAGCCGTTGCCGCGCAACCCCGGAGGGAAGCTGCTCAAGGCGCGCCTGCGCGAGGAGACCCGGTGGGGCAAGCCGCTTCGTTGACGATCAAGGAGAGAACCGAATGAGCGTAGAGACTGTGCAGGGGCCCGTCGCGGACGACGAGCTGGGTCTGGTGCTCGTGCACGAGCACGTCCGCTTCCGCGACGAGGCGGTCGCCGAGGAGTGGCCGGGCCGCTATGACGAGCAGCTGGAGCTCGACGCGGCGCTCGTGGCGGTGAACGCGGCCAAGGAGCGGGGCGTGCGGACGATCGTCGATCCGACGGCGATGTTCGGCGGGCGCGATGTGCGCTTTATGAAGCGCGTGGCCGATGAGACGGGCGTACGGATCGTGGCCTGCACGGGGATCTACAGCTACGACTATCTCCCCCACTACTTCGCCAATCGCGACGTGGACGTGATGGCAGACCACTTCGTCGAGGACATCGAAATCGGCGTTCAGGGCACGGACATCAAGGCGGCGTTCCTGAAGTGCGCGGCTGACGCGGCCGGGGTGACTGAGAACGTGGAGAAGATCCACAGGGCGGTGGCGCGGGCGAGCGTGCAGACGGGCGCGCCGATCATGGCCCACTCGATGCCCGCCGTGAGCACGGGCCCGCGTCAGGTGGACATCTTCGAGGAGGAGGGCGTCGACCTCTCGCGCGTGCAGATCGCTCACTGTGGCGACAGCGAGGACGTGGACTACATCGAGGGGCTGATCAACCGCGGCGTGTACGTGGGTCTGGACCGCTACGGCCTGGAGATGTACCTGCCGATCGACAAGCGCAATGCCGTCGCAGCTGAGCTTCTGCGGCGCGGCCACGCGAAGCGGTTGATGATCTCTCAGGACTTCTGCGCCACGATCGACTGGTTCCCGCCGGAGGCGGCCGAGGTGTTCGAAGGCGCGGGCGCAATCCGCAACTGGTCGATGACGCTGGTCTTCGACGAGGTCGTGCCGGCGCTGCGCGAGCTGGGGGTGCTGGACGACACGGGCTTCGAGACGATCTTCAAAGAGAACCCGCGGCGATGGTTGACGGGCTGAGGGTCAGGGCGAGGCGAAGTGACTGTCGGTTCGCGACGGTTGGCGAGGACTCTACCCCGACAGCGTGTCCGCGGGTTCCATCAATCCTTCCGGTGCCTAAGGTTCTCGCGCCTGCTTCACGGCATCGAAGGCGACCACCACCTTAGTGACCAGTTCTCTCGTCGCCCCGGCTTCGCTCCGAAACACCGGCCTCACCAGACGTACCAGGTCGCTGACCTTGACACGCATGCCTGACGGTGGAAGGCGTTTCCCTTCGGTACGGGCCGACTGTAGGTCACGCCCCAGCTGTAGAAGGTCGTCGGGTTTCGGATCGGTGAGCTGCGCTAGCGCAGTCAAGTCGTTTACGACTGCCTGGCATGCCTCGACCACGTTATTGATCGATTCAGGCGGCCCGAGCACGGGGGACTCGGGTGCACGCTCCTCGGCTCCTGTTGTGGGCTCCGTCTCCGTCGTTCTGAGCGGGAGCACCGTCCGATCTGCTCGTCTCGACATCTTCTCCCATTGCTCGTACGACCGGGAGTCGGAGCCTTTCCGCGCCCAGTACACGAAGGGGGCTGCCTGGTCCCACAACCCGTCGGCAATAACCAGCAGCGCCTTCTGCGCTGCTTTCTTGTCGAGGTATTCGCGGGTGTCGTTGTACTCTCCAGCTACGATCTCAAAGAAGTTCATAGCCGCGACGATTTCGGATTTCCTATCCCCATCCCGCACCTCCCAGGCGTTCTCCCAACCACTTTCGTCCGGAGGCCGCTCTTCAAACAGTTCTTGGGCGGCGCTCATCATGAGGACGAAGTCGCGATCGTATAGCTGTGCAAGGTGCTCGTAGACGCGCTGTCGGCGCGCGAGATCCTTCTGCTGGTCGACCTGGGCTTTCGCGAATTTCGCGGCGACCACTGCGACCACGAAGAGCAGTAGGGTCGCGATGCCGGTCACCAACCCACCGACATCCCCGAGCGTCGACGCAGACGCGACTGGGAGTAATGGCGGCCAGCGTGATGAGGGCGAGGGTAGCGATGCTATCTTTGAGCATGCGATGATCCCGTTGCCGACGATCAAGAGCATCAAACCGCCAAAAGAATAGTTCGTTAGCTGGCGCGTGCCTCAGCCGGGTCTGCCGCCGCTCCGCGTGCGGCAACGCAACGCCGAACACGTCGTCGATCGTCCAAGCCATCTCCTGCACCCATCGAGTCCGGCACCGTATCGCCCCACTGGTCGTAGCTCTCCCCTCCGCTCCCTGGCCACGAGCGGGAGGAGCCGGGCAGCGACCCACCGCGGGCAGGTGAAAGCAGGCCGGCACGACGGCCCGGCGGGAGTCCCGCAAATCGCCAAAAGCAGGCAGTCGTCGGACCGAGACGAGACACGTGCATGGGACGAAAAGCAGGCGTGAGCAAACCACTTCGGGAAACACTGAGCTACTACCCAGGCGCTCGCAGCAGCTCCACTCCCCCCTCCTCCACGCCGGCCTTGTTGACCTTGGGGTTGGCCGCTTGGGCGCTGAGGCGCTCGGTGGGCAGCGCACCGCATAGCTCGAGCGCCTCCTTGGTCCCGAGCGCCGGGTCGAGCCACGCGCGTTGAGCGTCGGCGTCGGCGAGGATCACGGGCATGCGGTTGTGGATTGGCGCGGCGATTCCGTTTGGAGCCGAGTCGCAGGTCAGCAGGGTCACGCTGTGGATCCACTCGCCCTCGATCTTGGCGGGCGTCCACAGGGCGGCAAAGGCGAAGGGCACGCCGCCGTCCACCTGGAAGTAGAACGGCTGGCGTGGCTCGCTTTTCTTCTCGGGCTTCAGCCACTCGAAGTAACCGTCGGCCAGCTGCAGGGCGCGGCGCGAGGACTTGGGGATCAGGTTGCGATAGGCGGGCTTGGTGTCCACGGTCTCCATCCGCGCGTTGATCATCCTGGCGGCGCCCTTCAGGTCCTTGGCCCAGTGCGGCACGAGGCCCCAGCGCAGCAACTGGGCTTCGGGCACGCCCTTGGGCGAGACGATCGCGAGCACCTCTTCGGTGGGCGCGATGTTGAAGCGCCGCGTGCCGTCAGCGCGCGCGATGGGAACCCGGAAACGTTCGTTGAGTTCTTCGGGTCCGGCCGTGTTGGTGTAGCGCCCGCACATCTGCCACGAGGATAGGCGGCACGCCAGCGGGACCTGTCGCTCCATCGTTGGAGGGGTGCAGATAACCGTCTCCCAGACAGAAAAGTGAGCGGCTGTCTCACACCCACACGTGCGAACATATGTTCGTATGGGACGGCCATATCGACCGGTCAGAGAGCTGGAAGCACACCTCGAACGCGGTGAGCTGGAGTTCGCCCTTGCGCTCGCGCGGGCGATTGCAGTCGAACGCGAGCAGCCGCTGGATCTGGCCGTGACGATCCGCTTCCTGCCGTTGATTGCGGCAGAGCGGGCGGAGGCATTCGACGTGTGGGCGCTGCGCTGGCTCGAGCGCTGGTGCGCGGAGGCGCGCAGCCACGCGAGCGTTGACGATGCCGTCGACGTTGCTCAGGGGCTGGCCGAGATCCCGATCGACCCTGAACACGCTATGCAAGTGATCGAGGCGATCCTCGCGCGCTACCGCGGACGCCTCACCCAGACGTGAGCGTCAGCCGGCGGTGCGCACGCGGTAGCGCCTGATCGTGAGCGGCACGACGGTGACGAGGATCAGCGCGCAATATCCCAACCCGCTCAAGACTGGGTGCTGCAGCGGCCAGGCCGCGCCGGATGGCAGTGCGGTGGGATTGCCGAAGAGGGTCCGCACGGCTGCCGAGAGGGCGCTCACGGGGTTGTATTCGGCCACCTGACGCAGCCCGTCGGGCAGGCTGCCTGCGGGCACGAAGGTGTTGGCGATGAAGGTGAGCGGGAAGACCAGGATGAAGGCCACGCCGTTGACGGCGTCGGGCGTGCGGGCGAGCAGGCCGAGCAGCATCCCCACCCACAGCATCGCGAAGGAGAACAGGACCAGCAGGGCAAAGCCGGCGAGCGCATGGGGGAAGTCGGAGTGGATGCGCCAGCCGACGAGCAACCCGCTGACGGTCATGATCACGAGCGCCAGCGCGGAGGTCGCGAGGTCGGAGATGACGTGGCCATAGAGGAAGGCCGAGCGCGACATGGGCAGCGAGCGAAAGCGATCGACGATGCCCTCGGTGAGATCGGTGGCGATCGAGATGGCCGGCCTGATGATCCCGAAGGTGAGCGTCTGGATGAGGATGCCGCCGAGCAGGTACTCCTTGTAGCCACCGCCGGCCACGTGGATGGCCCCGCCGAAGACATAGGCGAACAGCAGCACGAACATGATGGGCTGCACGGTGGCGTCGAGCAGGCGCTCGGGCACCTGGCGGATGTGGGCGACGTTCCGCCGCGCGAGCATCAGGCTGTCGGAGAGCTCCCAGCGCAGGCGCACTGCCAGCCCAGGGTCGGCCGTCGAGCTTTCGCTGAGCGCGCTCATCGCGCGAGCGCCTCCGCCGCAGGTGTCTTCTCGGCGCTACCGGGCGCCCCGGTTACGGCGAGGAACACGTCGTCGAGCGTGGCTTCGCGGCGGTGCACGTCGAGCGCATCCACGCCGGCCGCGTCGAGCGCGCGGACGACCTCCACGAGCCGTGTGCCGGCGCGTGCGGGAACGGTCACCCGCAGCTCCTCCGCGGCGATCACAGACTGCCCGTCGGCGAAGGCGCCGAGCGCCTCGGCTGCACGGGAGAGCCCGTCCTCGCCCGCGAGGGTGACCTCGATCCGCTCGCCCCCCACGCGCGCCTTGAGCTCCTCGGGCGGTCCGGAGGCCACGATGCGCCCGCGGTCGAGCACCACGATGTCGTCGGCCAGGCGGTCGGCCTCCTCTAGGTACTGGGTGGTGAGCACGAGCGTGGTGCCCCCGTCGACCAGCTCCCTGAGCAGTTCCCACAGGTCGTTGCGTCCCTGCGGGTCGAGGCCCGTGGTGGGCTCGTCGAGGAACAGCACGGGTGGCTCGCCCATCAGACTGGCGGCGAGGTCTAGGCGGCGACGCATGCCGCCGGAGAAGGTGCGCACGAGGATGTCGGCCTTCTCCAGCAGCCCGAGGCGTTCGAGCAGGCCGGTGGCGCGGGCGTGTGCGACTGCGCGCGGCAGGTGGTAGAGCCGTCCCACCATCTCGAGGTTGACACGGGCCGAAAGCAACCCGTCGACGGTGGCGTACTGCCCTGCCAGCCCGATCCGCTGGCGTACGCGCGCGGCGTCGGTGACCACATCCAGACCGGCGACGGTGGCGCGCCCGGTGGTGGGCATGGCGAGCGTTGTGAGGATGCGGATGGCGGTCGTCTTGCCGGCGCCGTTGTGCCCGAGCAGACCGAGAACGCTCCCACGGGGAACGCTCAGGTCGACGTCGCGCAGAGCCCACAGCTCGCCAAAGCGCTTGCCGAGGCCTTCGGCGCGGACACCCTCGTGCGCGGGCGCGCTCGAGGCGGATGGGTGCTCGTTGCCGCTCACCCGAGCACCATAGCGAGGCTCTACTGCGCGGCGAAGCTCACGGGCAGCGTCTTGAGCTGGTTGATGAAGGGCGATTCGACGTAGGTCGGTTTGCCTGCGAGTTTGATGTTGGGGTGGCGTTTGAGGGTCTCCTCGAGCATGATCTTCAACTCCAGACGAGCGAGAGCGGTGCCGAGGCAGAAGTGCCTGCCACCCGCACCAAACGCCTGATGATCCGCATCACGGGTCACATCGAAGCGGTCCGGGTCCTCAAAACGTGTCTCATCCCGGTTCGAGGAGACATACCACATCACCACCTTCTCACCCTGCTTGATCTTCTGCCCATGAAGCTCCGTGTCACACGTCGCCGTCCGCCGGAAATGAGCAAACGCAGGGAACATCCGAAGCGACTCCTCAACCGCCCCCGGGATAAGCGACGGATCATCAAGCAGCAACCGCATCTGCTCCGGGTTTTCCATCAAAGCGCGCATCCCGCTGCAGTACGTCGCCTTCGTCGAATCGTTCCCGGCGGCCATCAGCAGGAAGAACCCCATCACGATCTCGTGTTCCTCGAGCTTCTCCCCATCCACCTCCGCATGCACAAGCACACTCGTCAAATCATCAGTCGGACTCTCCAACCGCTCAGCAATCAACACCCTGCACCGCTCAAAAATCTCAGGAATGTCCTTGGCGAGGACCTCTTCCACCCCACCGGGGCTGAGGTCGACGTCACCGGCACCTAGCGCTGAGTTCATGAGCCTGGCCCAGATCGCGTCGTCGGCCTCGGGGATTCCCATGAAGCTCCCGATCACCCTCGCCACCACCGGCTGCGCCACATCGCTGACCAGATCGCACTCCTCCCGGCCCTCCAACCGATCCAACACCCCCGTCACGATCCCCCGGATCGCATCCTCATGCGCAGCAATCCGCTTCGGCGTAAACCCAGCCTGAAACAACGCCTTGACGCGGTCGTGCTTGGGCGGATCCATCCCGATGAACATCGCCCGCATCAGCTCGAGGGGCATCACTTCGGAGACGGCCGTGATGCCGCCGAGTTCTGAGGAGTAGGTGCGCCAGTCGCGGCTGACCGTGTGGACGTCCTCAGCGGTCGTCACCGACCAGTAGCCGGCCTCCTGTGGGTACTCGGTGATGTGCGACGTCCAGTGGACCGGGCACTTCTCGCGTAGCTCGCCGAAGATCTCATGCGGCGGGCCGTCCTGCCAGTTCTCGCGCTCGCCGACGAGCACGCTGTCGAGATCGCTGCCAACCGCTGCCATCTGAACCTCCGGAGTCCGATACCTGGGACGGGACGCGGCGATGATACTGGCTGGCTGGCCAGCATGGAAGTTCAGCTCCGGTTTTCAACCTGGAGCTCGCCCACCACGAGTCGGCCTACGCGGAGATCGCCCACCTCGAGCGAGCCGATGGATGCCCGCTTGATGGCCAGGCGCCCAATGGCCATGGCACCAACTGCCACAGCTCCGCCGGCGATGGCCCCGCCTGCGAGCGCGCCTAGCGATACGGCACCGAGACTGCGAGCGAAGCACGCGCTCACGGGAGCGCTTTTAGCCCGCCTGTGGCTGCTTCGCAGTAGCGCCATTGGGAGTGGAGCCCTTGTGTGCGGCAGCGGTAATCGTCGGCGTGCGCGGCGCTGCTGCGGCGGCTTCTGCTTTGAGGAAGTCGCGCCCGACGATGGCGAGCATGCTCCCGAGGTGGGCCTGGAGTGTTTCCATGGTGTGCCCGCCGGGGTAGATCAGGCCGGTGGCCCGTGCCCCGTTGGCGCGCAGCGCGGACGCGAATTCAGGGTCCTCGGCGGGGTTGGCGATGCGATCGGATTCGCCGCCGTAGATGAAGGCGTGCAGGCCGAGGCGCTTGATGATCGGCCGGTCCTTGTGCAACTGGCCACCGAGGCCGTTGAAGAACCCGATCCAGCTCTCGACGGTGCCGAAGCGTTCGGGGTTGTCGAGCGTCACATGCATGGCGCCGTAGCCGCCCATGGAGTCGCCGGCGATCGCGCGGGTGGCGCGGGTGGGGATCGTGGGGAGCATCCGGTCGACCAGCTCCTGTGCTTCGAGGATGTAGCTCTCGTATTGCGGGCCGCCGGTGTTGCGCCAGTTGTTCGAGCCGGGACCGCCCTGGATCATCACGGCGATCATCGGGGGGATGACGTGGCGGGCGATCAGCTGGTCGAGTTCTTCCTGAAGGCCGATCTGCAGGAAGGCGGTGGCCGACTGATTGTTGCCGTCGAGCAGGTAGAGCACGGGGTAGTGCCTGTTGGTGGAGGCGTATGCCGGCGGCAGGTAGACGTAGAGGAGGCCATCGCCATGCAGCGCAGCGGAGGAGTAGGTGGTGGAGTCGATAGAGCTGCCGGCGGCGTCTTTGCTAACGGGAACGAGCGCCGGTAGAGGCGGCTGCTCAGAGGCGATGGTGCTTTCCAGCGAGAGGGTCTGGTCGGGTGCGGGCGCCGTCGTGATGCCGAGCAGCCGCTCGACGCCGAGGCGGCCCTGCAGCGCGAGCGCGATGCAGACGGCAAGCAGGCAGCTGAGCAGCCCGGCGATGAGCAGCCTGCGGGCACGCCCACCAGCGACCGGAGCAGCCGGCGTGGCCGGCTCGATGCGGGGCGGGAAAGCGGGCACCCAGGGCGGCGGCAGCACCTCTGCGACCGCGCCGCCCTGTCCAGGCCAGCTCCACTCGCCCAGGCTGTCGAGCCAGACCTGGGTGCGCGAGGGCTTGCTTGCTACTTGCATGCAGGGGATTGAACGGCAGCTCCGCGCAGAACCCAACCCCTGCATGAAGGCGCCCACCCAACCGCGCCGGCGGTCAGCTCGTGGTCCACACGTCTCCAGTGTCACCGAAGCCGAGCGCTGCCTTGGTGGCTTCGGTGAGGTCGAATTCGCGACCTTCGACATAGGGACCGCGGTCGATCACGGGCACACGCACGGTGTGACCGTCGTAGCGCAGCGTCACCTCGGTGCCGCAGGGCAGCGTCTTGTTGGCCACACCCAGGGTGGAGCTGGAGAGCGAGCCGCCGCAGGCGAGGTTGCCACCCCCGCCGTACCAGGAGGCGCCCGCGAGGCGGTAGACGTTGAGGCGGCCGAGCGGACGGTGCGCGGGGCGCCCATAGGCGTCTCCGTTGAAGCGCAGCCGAACCTGATCGCTACCCACGCTGTGGGGGGTGAAGCTCAGCTTGAAGCGCCCACCGGTGTGGGTGCGGGCGCGGGTGAGTGTCCGCCAGCCATGTCCGGTGAGCTCCTGCAGCGCGACGATCCGACCTGCCCGGCCCGCATGGGATTCGCGAAGGGAGCCGGTGACGATGGCCCGGTGGTCGTCGAGGACGTTCAGCTGTGAGCTGTGCACGGTGAGGCTGGTGTGCACGGGCGAAGCAGCGGCTGTAGGCGAGGTCGAGAAGACCGCGACTGGAGCCAGCGCCGGCGCAGGCTGCGCAGGCGTCACGGGGACGTACATGGTTGTGGGAAACCTCCTTGCGGTTTCGCCTACGGGGTTAGCTGTCGGGCTCATGGCCGGCCCCTGACACGCGAACTGGACGCGTGTGAGCCGGGCATTACAGCCGCATCAGCGGCCGATTCGCCCCATCCGGTCCGCCGCTAAGGCGATCCGGCAGTGGTTCCCCCGTTCGCTCCCATCCACGGGAACGACTCGGCGAGTCGAACAGTCGTTCGCATATTAGCCGGTTCCATATCGGCTGATGTGTGTTGTGGATCACACATGCTGCTCGCGACGGCGACCGGTGATAACTATCGCTGCGTCCGTCTCCGCTGACGTTCGGCCCGTCGCTTCGCGCGCAGCCGGCGGCGCAAAACCCGGCCTTCGGCGTCCACTTCCCGATTCAAGGCCCACAGGCGCCATAGCCTCTCCAGAATCGAGCTCAGCAGCCAGTACATGTCACTTCAAACGCCGGCGAGCGGCTCGACCCATATCGCGCCGTACTCGTGCGCAAAGACCTGCCCTTCGATATCCGGTGATATGAGGACGCCCCAGCCGGCATAGTCGCTCCATTCCTTGACGTTGCCACGTGCTGCCGTTGATCCAGTCCTGCGCGGTTTCATCTCTTGTTCTTTTCGAGGTCTCTGCCCTTCCTTTGCAGCCATCGTCCGAACCAGCCAAACACTGTGAGCATGACGACCACAACGCCTAGGTCGGCGACACGAGCTACCCAAAGCGGATACGCGGCGGCGGCAAGATAGGCCATGGCCGGAATCTTCACACAGGGCGTAGTTCAGGACGCGAGCCGCTGTGTAAGCCATGCCTTCCCAGCACTACGCCAGATCCCACCCGAAGTACACCTCCGCCTTGGAAATCGTCTCGCCGTCGAACGTCAAGACCTCCGTGTTCCGAAACCGGGTCCCGTCAGTCCTCGTGCTCTCGTACGTCACGAGGACCTCGTCTCCGACCTCCACCATCCGCACGAACTCGAAGCCGTCGATCCTGCCCGCGTTCGGCCAGCAGCGCTCGAAGTAACGCTCGCGGTCGATCCCCACGTCTGCTGGGCTATAGAACGTGAAGTCGTCGCTGAGCAGCTCCTCCACGACGCTACGGTCACCTGACCCGTACGCCTCGTACATGGCGCGGGCGCGCTGCAAACGGTCGCCGGCGGGCATGGTCCGCCTCCTTTGCTCGTTGCTTACATGAAAGAGACTTGCCGACATGGCGAGATTCATCGGCAGGCGCCTTCAACACCCCGGCTAGGCTCTTCAGATCCTCGCCCGAACCTTGACCCGGCTGCGCAACACGACCGCGCGACGCAAATGGATCGTGTGGGTGTCGCTGCTGCTCATCCTGCTGGTCGCCGTCCAGATCGGCGTCTCGCTGCTCCCCCACCACGTGCTCAACGCCATGCTCCAGGTCGAAGAAAAGTCCAACGGCGTGCAGGAAGTGCCCGCCGGTGTGCCCGGGGCCCGGTGACGTCATGGATTCCGAGGAGGTCAAGGTGTTGATCCAGGTGCCCTGCGAGCGCTGTGAGGGCTCAGGGCGCGTCGGCTGGGACACCCCCACACCGGGCGGCTACGCGGCGGATCAGACCAAGCCGTGCCCTGACTGCTCCGAGCGCGGCCACATCGAGACCGCCGTCGCGCTGCCCGAGTTCAGGCACCTGCTCGGACTTCCTTAGCTTCCCTCGGCTCGACCCGCTTCCTCGCTCAGCCGCGTGAGCTCCTCGTCGCTGAAGGCGCCCTCGTCGGTGTCGAGCACCGAACGCGCGCGCTCCACGTCGGCCTCGTTGACGAACACGCTGCGAGCCCCCGACCCGCCCCATTCGGCACTGCCGATGTTGCGCTGCGAAATCGCGTGGATACCGGCATCCAGGAGCCGACCGCAGATCATCTGCGCCTCAGCTTCGTTGGCGGCGCTCGCAACCACCTTCAGCTCGTCGGACATATCGAACCCAGCCTAACCGCAACGAGCCGCGCCCGAAACCGGCGTCCCGGCCGAATCCGAGAGATGTTTTCGCGCAGGTCGTTGACTCCGGACTGCTCAACAGCAACAATCGGATCGTGGCCAATCCCGACCGCCTGACAGCACTGGACTCGACGTTCCTACATCTCGAGGACCACTCCGCCGCGCACATGCACGTGGCCTCGGTGATGGTCTTCGAGGGTGAGGCCCCCTCGCTCGACGAGCTGGTCGAGCACATCCTCGGGCGCCTGCACCTCGTCCCCCGCTACCGCCAGCGCCTGGCCTACGTCCCTCTCGGCCAGGGTCGGCCGGTGTGGACCGACGACCCCCACTTCAATCCTTACTACCACATCCGCCACACCGCGCTGCCAAAGCCCGCTGATGAGGCGGCCCTCAAGCAACTCGCCGGCCGCGTCTTCTCGCAGCGCCTCGATCGCTCCAAGCCGCTGTGGGAGATCTGGCTCGTGCAGGCGATGTCCAGCGGGCGTTTCGCGCTGATCGCCAAGACCCACCACGCGCTCGTCGACGGCATCTCCGGAGTGGACATCACCACGGTCCTGTTCGACACCGCCCGCGAGCCCGTCGTACCGGCCGCGCCGCCCACCCCCTGGAGCGCCAAGCCGTTGCCCGGGCCGGCCAAGCTCCTTGGCGAGGCGCTGGTCGAGCGCTCGACCGTTCCCGCCGAGATGCTCCGCGGCGGTCGCAGGCTGCTGCGCCGCCCGCTCAAGGCGCTCACGCAGGTCAAAGACGGGCTCACCAGCATCGGCGCCACGACCGTCGCCGGCATCAACGCGCCCGCTCCGCCCAGCCCCTTCAACGTCGATATCGGCCCGCACCGGCGCTACACCTTTCTCGATGCCGACCTCGCGAGCCTGAAGGCCATCAAGGACTCGCTCGGGGGAACCCTCAACGATGCCGTGCTCGCATCCGTGAGCCTTGCCCTCGGACGCTATCTACGCAGCCGCGACTACGACACCGAGGGGCTGGTGCTCAAGGCGATGGTGCCGGTGTCCGTGCGAACCAAGTCCCAGCGCGGAGCCCTCGGCAACCAGGTCGCCGCCATGTGGGCGCCGCTGCCCGTGGGGGTCGAGAATCCCGCTGAGTGCCTGCGCAAGATCGCCGCCGCGATGGAGGACCTGAAGAAGTCAGGTCAGGCCGTGGGCGCCCAGGTACTCACCAACCTCGCCGGATTCGCTCCTCCCACCATCCTCAGCCAAGCTGCACGCCTGCAGGCCCGCCAGCCTTTCTTCAACCTGGTCGTCACCAACGTGCCCGGCCCCCAATTCCCCCTCTACCTGCTGGGGCGCCGCCTCGAAGTGCTCTACCCCGTCGTGCCGCTCGCTCAGCGCCAGGCGCTGGGGATCGCCGTCATGAGCTACGACGGTCACCTCGGCTTCGGCCTGCTCGGCGACTACGACGCGCTGCCCGACCTCGAGCAGATCGCACGCGATCTCAAATGGGCGATCACCGCGCTGTGCCGCGCGGCGGGCGTCAAGCCGCGGACCAAGCAGGCGCGTGCCTCGGGCAACGGGGGCGCCACCAAGCCTCGTGCAGCGCGCGCCAAGGCCGCCCGCGGAGCCGCCGCCAACGGTTCCGGGCGCAAGTCAGCCAGCACCAGCTGACCGCATCCGCTCACCGTCTCCCCGCCGCGAGGGTCGAGCTTCGAGCGGCACGGATACGATCTGAGCAGTGCGTCTTGCCCTCTGCCAGATCAATGCCACGGTGGGGGACATAGCCGGCAACGCAGAGTTGATCCGCTCGGGCATTCGCACTGCCCGCGAGGCGCAGGCCGATCTGGTCCTGTTTCCCGAGCTGGCGCTCACCGGCTACCCGCCCGAGGACCTGTTGCTCAAGGAGCACTTCCTCGCCGACGCCGCCGAGGCTCTGCACGGACTCGCCGCCGAGGCCCGCGATCTCGTGGCCGTGGTCGGCTTCCCAGAGCGTGCCGAGGACGTCTACAACGCTGCCGCCGTCCTGGCAGCCGGCAGCGTGCACGCGATCTACCGCAAGGTCTACCTCCCCAACTACGGCGTGTTCGACGAGCAGCGCTACTTCCAGGCCGGCCAGGCGGGTGGCGTCATCGACATCGGGGCCGAGCGCGTCGGGCTGACTGTCTGCGAGGACATCTGGGAGCCGGGGCCTCCGGCCAGCGACGAGAGCCTCGCCGGGGCCACCTTGATCGTCAACATCTCCGCCTCCCCCTACCACGCCGGCAAGGGGGCCGAGCGCGAGCGCATGTTCGCCCAGCGTGCCCGCGACAACCTCGCCTGTGTTGCCTTCTGCGGTCTCGTCGGCGGCCAGGACGAGCTCGTATTCGACGGGCACTCGTGCGTGATCGACCACACCGGGCGCACGCTCGCTAGGGCAGGCCAGTTCGTCGAGGAGATGCTCGTGTGCGACGTGGACCTGGGTGCGGCTCGTGCCGCCCGTCTGCGCGACGCGAGCCACCGCCCGGCGGCCCGCCGCAGCGAGCGCCGCGCGGTGGTGCTGGCAGCGCTGGAGGAGCCCCCAGCGCCTTCCTCTCCGACTATCCAGGCTCCTCCCTCTGCGCCGCGCGAGCCGCTGGCTCCGGTCGAGGCCGAGGTCTACGGCGCGCTGACGCTCGGGCTACACGACTACGTCGCCAAGAACGGCTTTCAGCACGTCGTCCTCGGGCTCTCCGGCGGGATCGACTCTGCGCTCGTGGCCTGTCTCGCCGTCGACGCGCTCGGACCCACACGCGTCTCCACCACGATCATGCCCTCCCCCTACTCCTCCAGCTCGACCCAGCAGGATGCCCGCGCGCTCAGCGCCGCTCTGGGAGTGGAGGCGATCGAGCTGCCGATCGAGTCGGTCATGGGCGCCTACGAGCACGCCCTCGCCGAGCGTTTCGCCGGGCGGGAGAGCGATCTCACCGAGGAGAACCTCCAGGCCCGCATCCGTGGCAACCTGCTGATGGCGCTCTCCAACAAGTTCGGCTGGCTGGTGCTGACGACCGGCAACAAGTCCGAGATGTCCGTCGGCTACACCACCCTCTACGGCGACCTCGCCGGCGGATTTGCCGTGATCAAGGACGTGCCCAAGACGCTCGTCTACCGCCTGTGTGAGTGGCGGAACTCCCCGACCGGCGTGGGCGTGCCCGGCGTGCACGACGCCCCGCCGCCGCTCAGCCCGATCCCCGCCTCGATCATCGAGCGTGCGCCCTCGGCCGAGCTGCGCCACGACCAGCGCGACGAGGACTCGCTCCCCCCCTACTCCGTGCTCGACAGAATCCTAGAGGGCTACGTAGAGCTCGACCTCAGCCGCGAGCAGCTGATCGCCCAGGGCCTTGCGGGCGAGGACGTCGATCGCACGATCCGACTGGTCGACCTCGCCGAGTACAAGCGCCGCCAGGCGCCCCCCGGGATCAAGATCACAGCGCGTGCATTCGGGCGCGATCGTCGCATGCCGATAACCAACCGCTACCGCGGTTAGGCGGCCTGCAGATGCTCCACAGCTATCGCACGCGCCTCACGGCGCTGATCCTGGCGGGACTGTGCGCGGCCATGATCAGCGCCTGCTCCAACACCGTTCAGCAGCAGCCGATCTCACACTCGCTGCTCGAGGACCTGATCGTCTCTCCCTTCCCCGTCTACTGGCTCGGTGGGAGCTTCCACGGCCTGTCCATCACCGAAGCCACCCACGACTACAGCGGCGCCTTCAGCATCGTCTACGGCAACTGCCTGCAGGGCGGCGAGGGCGCCTGCGTGCCGCCACTGCGCGTGGTGAGCTCGCCCGACAACAGCTTCCTGCCCGGCGGCAGCACGCCCGCGCGCTCGCGGTCGATCAGGGGCGTGCGGGCGCTCCTGGCGCAGTCGGGAAAGACGATCGTGATCGCCACCGGGGGGGTGGTCGTGGACATCTACGCCGACAGTCCCCCACTCGCCCGCGCTGCAGCGCAGGTGATGGTTCCGATCAACGTGCCGGGTGCCTCCGAAGCTGCGCTGCCCGCACGCCTGCCGAACACGGGCTTTGCCAGCGAACCGCTGCCGCGCCAGGTGCCCAACCCGCTGCGACGGCTCGGCTAGCGCAAGGACGCCGGGGGCGACTCGCCCGCGGGGATAGGCCGTACTGCGATCGTCATGCGCGTGACCGCGCACGTGTGGCCGTCGTCGTCGCTGAAGCGCACGTCCCACACCCACGTGGTGCGGCCCCGGTGCAGACGCGTCGCGTGCGCATGCACCACGCCGTCGGTGATCGGGCGCATGAAGCTCGTGCTGTTGGACAGGCCCATCGCCATGTCGCCCTGCTCGAGCACCGCGAGCGCCGTGGCCATCGAGGCCATCGACTCGGCAATCGACGCATAGACGCCGCCGTGCACGAGGCCCGCCGGCTGCTTGAGCTCGTCGCGCACCGTCACCTGCGCGCGTACCTCCGTGTCCGAGAAGGCCAGCATTTCGAGGCCATAGAGACGATCGAAGCCGTGCATCACCGCGTTGATCTGCTCGGCGCTGACTGTGCCCATCTCGCCGCCACGATACCCTACGCTCCTCCCTTGCCCGACCCAGTGGCCAACCCAATGTCGGCGGAGCTCCAAAGACCATGAGCAGATTGGACGAGCTCCCTCCAGACCAGCATGCGGTGCTGTCGCTGCTCCTGCGCCAGCACAAGAGCTACGCGGAGGTGGCCCTGCTGCTCGGCATCGCCGAGCGCGCCGTTCACGACCGCGCTCATGCCGCGCTCGCCGTGCTTGCTCCGCGCCAGGCTCGCGGGCTCGAGCCGGAGCGTCGCGAGGAGGTGGGCGACTACCTGCTGGGACAGGCCGGCGTGGCCGAGCGCATTCGCACGCGCACGAGCCTCGGCGAATCCGAGCACGCCCGCATCTGGGCCCAGGCGATCGCCGCCGAGCTTGCGCCGCTGGCCGGTTCGAGCCTGCCCGAGATACCCCCGGCCGCGCAGGCCGCGCCGGCCGCGGCCCCTGAGCCGCCACGCGCGCCCACGCCGCCGCCCAGCGACCCTCGTTCAAGCACGCGGCCGATCCCCGTCAGCGAGGTGGCGGCTTCGCTTCCTTCCAGTGGTCCCGCTGCCCCGAGCTCGCGCCTTGGCGGCGCGCTGCTGCTGGCCGCGATCGTGGTGGCCGTGGTCGTGGCCGTGATCCTGATCACCTCGGGCGGCGGCGGCTCGCACCCCAAGAAGACACCGGCCGCCAGCACCGGCAGCACCTCAACGACCAGCCCGACGGACACGCAGTTCCCGCTGCACTCGCCGAGCGCCACCAGCCGCACCGTTGGCGTCGTTGCGATCCTCTCCGAAAAAGGCAAGCACGCCTTCTTTATCGAGGCGCAGCACCTGCCCCCCAGCCATGGGTTCTTCTACGCCATCTGGCTGTACAACTCGCACACGAGCGCCGAGGCCCTGAGCCGTGCGCCGGCCGTCGGCTCGAGTCGCAAGCTCGAAGGCGGCGCCGCCCTGCCCGCCAACGCCTCCGGCTTCCGCGAAATCCTCTTGACCCGCGAGACCAGCACGCACCCCACCAAACCGGGGCACGTGGTGCTGCGCGGCACGTTCAACCTCGGCGGCTAGGGCAGCAGCTTGCCGGGGTTCATGATCCCGGCGGGATCGAGCTCTGCCTTCAGCGACCGCAGCGCCTGAACGCCCTCGGCTCCCACCTCGCGCTGCATCCACGGCGCGTGGTCGCGCCCCACTGCATGGTGGTGGGTGATCGTGCCGCCGCCGTCGAGGATCGCCTCGCAGGCCGCCTGCTTGACGGCCTGCCACTGCCCGATCGGGTCGTCCTCGCGTTGACGGGCGATAAACGTGAAATACAGCGAGGCGCCCGTCTCGTACACGTGTGAGACGTGGCACATCACGAGGCCCGGCGTGCCCTGAGCCGCGAGTGCCGCCGCGATCGCCCGCTCCACGCCATCCTTCAGCGAGCCCAGGCGCGACCACTGAGTAGCCGTCTCGAGCGTCTCCACCATCACCCCCAGCGTCAGCAGATCGTCGCGCAGGTAAGGGCCGGCGAAGCGCCCGTGCAGCCACGCCTTGCCAGGCGAGCCACCGACGCGCAGCGCACCGCAGCCACGCACCAGCTCGAGGGCACGGCTGCGTCTGTAGGCGACGTCCTCCTGGCTGCCCTCGAAGCCGAAGATCGCAAGGCAACCCTGGCCGTAGCCCCGTGCACCGACGTATGCGCTCCCGAGGCGGCGCTTGATCCCGCCGCTGCCCGCGAGCGCCAGCGACATGCGCGTCTCCTGCTCATCTGAGAGCCGGGCCACATCTGGCAGCACGTGCTCGGCCGAGAGCACGCGCAGTGCCTGAACGCCCGCGGCGAAGTCCTCGAAGAACAGGCCTTCATAAACGCCAATGGCGGGGGCCGGACGCACGCGCAGGGCCAGCTCTGAGATCACCCCGAGCGTCCCCTCCGATCCGATCAGCATTTGGCGCAAGCTCGGACCGGCGGCGCTTGCGGGCATCGCCGGGAGCGTAATCTCGCTGCCGGGGGCGGCCAAGCGCAGGCCCAGGACCATCTTCTCGATCGAGCCGTAGCCGGTGGAGGACTGTCCCGCCGAGCGGGTCGCCGCACAACCCCCGAGCGAGACGAACTCATAGGACTGCGGGTAGTGCCCGAGCGTGAGGCCCTCCCCAGCGAGCCTATGCTCGAGCGCAGGTGCGCGCATCCCTCCCTGGACCGTGACCGTGAGCGACTCCCGGTCGATGGCGAGCAGCGCCCCCATGCGCCCCATGTCGAGCGCCACCACCGCGCTCTGCTCGCCGCGCAGCGGCGCTACGCCGCCCACCACGCTAGTGCCGCCGCCAAACGGCACGACCGCGATCTGAGCGCGCCCGCACAGCTCGAGCACGGCCTGCAGCTGGGCGTGATCGCTCGGGTAGAGCACGGCGTCGGGAGCGCCCTCGGGCTCGCCGGCACGCAGGCGCACGAGGTCCGGGTAGCCCTTGCCCGCGGCGTGGAGCACTCGCTGCTCGTGGCTGTCGCTGAGACCCTCAGCGCCCACGATTACGCGCAGCTGCGCGAGCTGCTCCTGGGTGAGGATGGGGCTCTGCAGACGCACGTGTTCGAGCGCCACGGCGGGTCGCGGCTGCTCTGCCACCCCGACCGTCTCGCGCAGGAAGCCGAGCGCGTGCGGGGGCAGCGCAGTGGTGGCCGCCGGGTCTCCCCAGCCCCACCAGCGCATCGGCGCTGGAGTCGGCTCAGACACTGATCCGCTCGAGCCCGTCGAGGGCCTCTTCGATCGTGGCTGTGGCCGCGCGGCGCACCATCATGCCGCCGAGGCGGGGAAAGAAACCGGTGAGCGTCTGGCGCAGCTCGATCGTGACCTCGGACCCGAGGCCGATGGTGCTGAGCGAGGGCGGCTCGCCTCCCTGCGAGGCGGCGGCGATGCGCACCTCGGTCTCAGCCGACTGCAGCACACGGGCGAACGGCGTGCCTTCGATCCGCTGGGCCCAGGTGAGCGTCCTCCCTGCTTCATCTCGAGACACGAGGTTGAAGTCCGCGCGCACCACTTTGCCCTTGCGGGTCATCATCACCTCGGTGAACGCGTCGTCCTCGACGTTCTCCACACGGCTCACCCGCGGCCACCAGCGCGGCAGGTGATGGGGGTCGCAAACGAGCTCCCACAGCTGCTCGGGCGTTGCGGCGATCGTGCGGCTCGAACGCGCGGAGGGCACGGCGCAAGCCTAAGACTCGTAGCGCATCAGCGCATGGACCTCGTGCGGTGCGAGGCGTGCACGCCCATCCAGGAAGGCCAGCTCGATCAGGAACCCGCAGCCGACGACCTCGCCTCCCAGCTGCTCGACCAGATCGCACAGCGTTGCCGCTGTCCCGCCGGTCGCCAGCAGGTCGTCGTGCACGAGCACCCGTCGCCCGGCGGCCACCGCGTCGGTGTGCAGCTCCAGCTGCCCTTCGCCGTACTCGAGCAGGTACTCGGCGCTGACGGTCTCATAGGGGAGCTTGCCCGGCTTGCGTGCGAGCACGAAGCCCGCGTCCAGCGCCAGCGCTAGCGCCGGCCCGAGCAGAAAGCCACGGGCCTCGGCAGCCACCACGCAGTCCACTTCCAGCGGGCGCGCGTAGTCGGCCAGCAGGCTCACAGCCTCGGCCAGCGCGCCGGCGTCGGCCAAGAGCGGCGTGATGTCCTTGAAGTCGATCCCCGCCTTGGGGAAGTCGGGTATGTCGCGGATCAGCGAGCGCAGCCGGGCGCTCATCAGCGAACGATCTTGCGCAGATCGCGAATCAGCAGCAGGTGCTTGAGGTGGGTGGCCACCGCGGCGAGGTTCTCCAGCGCCTCGACGGCCTCCTTGCGCCGCTCGGGGTTGCGCGAGCGCAGCGCCGGCGCGAGGATCTGCTGGAGCAGGTTCGCCTCGCGGTCGGCCGAGGAGCGGAACACCCGCAGGTTGCGCCCACCCACGCCGTAGCGGGCCAGCTCGGCGACAGCGGCGATGATCTCGCTCTCGGTCTCGTCGAAGTAGCGCACGCCGCCGCGCATCTCGCCCTTGACCACGCCGAACTCTTCGAGCTCGCGCACGAGTTTGGCATCGGCCTTGGTCTCCTCGAGCACGTCGTCCATCGAGTAGAGCGCACCTGTGGCCTCGCGCACGCTCACGCTGGGGCGCCACGTGCGGCCACTCTCGCGCCCAGTGCGCCCGGGCACGGCGGCCGTGTCGCCGGAGCGCCCGGCTGCGAGCTCCTGGCGGATCACCCGCAGCGGCAGGAACTCGTCGCGCTGCATGCGCAGGATCGTGCGCAGACGTGCCACATCGCCCTGGGTGTAGAGGCGATAGCCGCCGGGGGTGCGCCGCGGCGTCAGGAGCTTCTGATCCTCCAGGTAGCGGATCTTGGAGATCGAGATATCGGGGAACTCCTGCGCGAGCGCCTTGCAGACGGCGCCGATCGTCAGCGACTTCTGGCGCTTTCCCAGCTCGCTGTGGGCGACCGGATCCTCACCGGCCAGCTCGATCGGCGGGATCTCGTTGGCGGGTGTTGCCTGGGTGCTCATCAGCGCGCGTGGAAGGTGAGCTTGTACTTGCCGATCTGCACCTCGTCGCCCTCCTCGAGATGGTGCGACTCGATCCGCGAGCGGTTCACGTAGGTGCCGTTGAGCGAGCCGCAGTCGTCCAGGTACCAGTCCTCGCCGCGACGGATCAAGAGCGCGTGATCGCGCGAGACCGTGACGTCGTCGAGGAACACCTCCGAGTCCGGCCGCCGACCGATGCTCATGCGCTCCCCCTCGACGGCGAAGCTCTCGCCCACGCGTCCTCCGCCCGCGCGGATGACCAGCGCGGGCCCGTTTGCGGTGACCTCCTCGGGCTCCATCGGCACGAGCTCGCCGGTCGCATCGTCGATGCGGTAGGTGGCCGTGACGGGATCGCCCCCCGCTCCCTCGCCGCCGGCGCTCTCAGGGCGCGCCAGCAGCGCTCCGCAGCGCTGGCAGTAGTTGGCGCCCTCGCCGTTTACGAAACCGCACTCAGTGCAGTGCAGCGCCATGTCTCACTCAGCGCTGTCCGGCTGACGGTGAGCCAGGATGTCGGTCAGCTTCTGGACATCCTCACCGGTGATCATGACCTCGCCGTCCTCATGTTTACCCCGCAGACGGTTGACGAGCTCTGCGCGCAGGATGTCGATCTTGCCGTGCAGGATGCGACGCCTGTAGGAGATCTCGGTCTCCTCCTCGGTCAGCTGGCGGATCACGTCCTTGAGTTCGACGTCCGTCAGCGAGCCAAGGTCGGGAAACGTGTCGTCCATTGTGCCTCTCTCCTCTCGCAGACTGATGCCGGCGATTTGCGTCGATAAAGAGAGCGCGGCGGCGCCGGCTCGCAGGCGAGTATAGACCAAACGGTCAGGTTGAGCTTGAGGCTAGGCCGGGGGCTCGGCGCGCAGATGGTCGAAGCCGTCTTTCAAGTAGAGGACGGTGGCCGTGAGCGCCATCGCCAGGCCGATGAAGAGCAGCACTTCGCCAAAGCCTTCGAGTCCCGCCATGGCGAAGAAGAACGAGCCCATCACAGGCGCCACCGCGAGGCGTCCGGGCCAGTTGATCCGCAGCTCGACCCCACGCGAGAGCCCGTAGCGCCCGATCGCGAGCATCGCCAGCTCACGCGCCGCGAGAACCGCCAGCGCCCAGCGGGGCAACAGGTCGAAGCGCCAGGTGACCACGACACCCGAGACGATCAGGAGGCGGTCGGTGACAGGGTCCATCAGTGCTCCCAGACGGCTGTACTGGCGTGTGACACGCGCGGCGATCCCATCGGCGTAGTCGCCCCAGCCGATCACGGCGAAGATGGTCGGCACGATTGCCTCGGTTCCGTTGCGGCTCGTCAAGGCCACCACGAGGAAGACGGGGATCAGGACGAGGCGGGCGAAGCCGATCGCGTTGGGAATCGTCCACGGCCGCAGCGGCTGGCCGGCCTGGGTCTGGGTTGGCGGTGGTCCTGAGCGATCCAGGCCGAACAGGCGCCTGACGGTCAGCCGCCGCTGCTCTAGGGGAGGCTCCGCCACAGCTCATCCACCGCCGCCAGCAAGTGTGCGGGCTCGGCGTCGAGAGCAAGCCCCGGGGCCTGTTGGCGACCGCGGCGAATCTGGACCTCGACCTCGCCGGACTCCAGCGAGCGCCGTCCCACGGTCAGGCGCAGTGGGCAGCCGAGCAGCTCCGCGTCGGCGAACTTCTCTCCGGTGCCGATCTCGCGGTCGTCGTAGATGACCTCGACCCCGCCCTCGGTGAGGGTGGCGTAGAGCGTGTCTGCGGCCTCGCGCTCAGGGGTTCCGGCCTTGCCGAGCGATACCAGGTGCACGGCAAAGGGAGCCAACGCTTTCGGCCAGGAGATGCCGTGCTCATCGGCGAACTGCTCCACAGCCGCCGCCACGATGCGGGCGGGGCCGATACCAAAGCAGGCCATCCACACCGGCAGATCCGCTCCGGTCTCGTCGAGGTAGGTCGCGCCGAGGGGCTCGGAGTAGCGGGTTCCCAGCTTGAAGATGTTGGCGATCTCGATGGCCGGCTCGAGGGTCAGCCGCTGGCCGTCCTTGAAGTACTCCTCCCCCACCTTCTCCACACCCGGGGTCGCCAGGGCGACCTCGGCATTGGCGGCGTAGCCCTCTCCGAGCACGATTTGATCCTCGCCAGCCTCGCAGGGAGCCATGTACTCGTGGGCACCGGTGCCACCCATCATCCCCACATCGCCCTCCACACGGTAGAAGCGCAGGCCTGTGCGCTCCATCATGCGGTCGTAGGCCCCCACGTGGAGGTCGTAGCTCTTGTCCATGCCGGCCTGGTCGCGGTCGAAGCTGTAGGCGTCCTTCATGATGAACTCACGCGTGCGCAGGATGCCCGCGCGCGGACGGGCCTCGTCGCGCTCCTTGACCTGGAAGTGGTAGACGATGAAGGGCAGGTCGCGATAGGAGCGCACAGCCTGGGCCATGTGGAAGGTGACGGCCTCCTCGTGGGTCATCGCGAGCACGAGCTCCGAGCCCTTGCGGTCGCTGAGCTTGAAGAGCTCCTCGATCTTGATGCGGCCGGTCTTGTGCCAGGGCTCCGCGGGCTGCAGTACCGGCATCAGCATCTCCTGCCCGCCGATCGCGTCCATCTCCTCGCGGATGATCGCCACCACGCGCTGATGCACCCGCCACCCTGCTGGCAACCAGGTCCACAGGCCCGCCGCCATCTGGCGGACGAGTCCCGCTCGCACCATCAGCTTGTGCGAGACGGCCTCTGCGTCCCCAGGGGCCTGCTTCTCGGTGGGCAGCAGATATTCGCTCAGGCGGGGCATGGGACGGCAGAGCCTAATCCATGGGCGCCCCGCGACCCGCCAGGGCCTTCACGTTTGGGCGAAGGCCCTTTGATAGAACAACTGCCAGAGACCGACAAGCGATCCAAGTACTCGACAAGGAGCCTGCAAATGGCCTATTCCGTTCCGCCGCTTCCCTACGCCTATGACGCTCTCGAGCCGCACATCGACAAGACGACCATGGAAGTCCACCACGACAAGCACCACCAGGCCTACGTGGACAAGGCAAACGCCGCGCTAGAGGGCACCGAGTGGGCTGACAAGCCGGTCGAGGAGGTGCTGCAGAACCTCGACAGCCTCGGAGAGAAGAAGGGCCCCGTCAAAAACAACGGCGGCGGCCACTACAACCACAGCCTCTTCTGGGAGAGCATGAGTCCCGACGGCGGCGGCGAGCCCAGCGGCGCCCTGGCCGACGCTATCGCCTCGGCGTTCGGCTCGTTCGCCGACTTCCAGGCGAAGCTGAAGGAAACGGGCGTCAACCAGTTCGGCTCGGGCTGGTCGTGGCTCGTGCTCGACGGCGGCTCGCTCGCCGTGGTCGGCTCGGCCAACCAGGACAACCCGATCTCAGACGGCAAGACGCCTCTGCTGGGCGTCGACGTGTGGGAGCACGCCTACTACCTCAAGTACCAGAACCGCCGCCCCGACTACCTCGACGCGTGGTGGAACGTCGTCGACTGGGGCAAGCTCGCGGAGCGGTTCGCGGCGGCCTCCTAAGAACTCCCGAGCAGGATCGCGGCCCCTCGCACACCTGCGGGGGGCCGGTCCGCTCTGCTCCCTCGGTTCGACCACCACAAGCAAGCGGTGCGACACCATCTATAGGGGTGCTACACTTACTTGGTGCCGACCACGCGTCCTCGTTACACCATCACCGACACGGGTTCGGTAAGCGACCTGCTCGACGATGCCCAGAGCCAATGGCCGGAGGTGAGGGATCGCAAGGAGCTGCTCTTGCGACTGGCTCAGGCGGGCCACGAGTCTCTGCATTTGGAGCGCGCCGAGACTGAGGTGAACATGCGGCGTGAACGCCAGCGCGTCGCGCTGGCAGGGTTGCAACGTGCCGTTGACTGGGATGCAATCAGGGACGATCAGGCGTGGGCCTAGGCGGCCTGCTGCTGGCCGATAAGTCGGCACTGGAGCGAGCAACACCCGAGACGTTCGAGCTCGGCGAGATATGCCTTTGCGCGGTGACCAGGCTCGAGATGCTCTACAGCGCGCGGAGTCCCCGCAACTACACCGACATCGAGGAGAATCTCTCCGCTTTCCGCGAGCTGCGAATGGATGCAGAGACGATCCTCACCGCGATCGGCGCGCACCGGGAGCTTGGCCAAAAAGGCCAGCACCGACTCCCGATCCCGGATCTTCTCATCGCCGCGTGCGCCCAGCAGTACCAGGCCGCGGTGCTCCACGTCGACCGTCACTACGACGTGCTCGCCGGCGTGCTCGCGTTCGAGCCGATACGCCTGGAGAGCTGAGCTCAGCTAGTTCCGGCTGAAGCGGCGTCCCGCCACGGGCGAGACGGCCTCGTCCAGGACCGTTGCCGGTTCGGCGCGCGCCGTGGTCACGGGCCCAGCACCGGCAGGCAGGGCCGAGGGCTCCAACATCGACTCGAGCACCTCCCCGGCCAGCTCGTCGTTCTTGGCCGCCGCTGCCTCCAGAGCTGCGATGCGCTCGGGGGTCATCGCCGTCTCGTCCTCGTTCGCGGCCAGCCAGGCGCGTGCCGCCGCCGCCTCGTGCTCGTCGCGCTGAACGGTCTTGCCGGCGGCGTAGTAGCGGTCGATCTCCTTGAACAGCTCCTCCACGAGCTGCTCGGTGGGGACCTTCTTCAGCGGCTCGCCCTTGGAGTAGATCATGCCCATGTCTTTGGCGCCCGTGATCCCGAAGTCGGCGTGGCGGGCCTCGCCGATGCCGTTCACGGCACACCCGAGCACGGACACCTCGATCGGGTCCTCGTAGGCTTCCAGGCGCCGCTCGACCTCGGCGACGACGCTGTCCATGTCGAACTGCAGTCGCCCGCAGGTGGGACAGGCGATCAGGTCGGGGCCGCGCTCGCGCAGCTTCAGCGCCTTGAGGATCTCCCAGGCGACCTTGACCTCGTCCTCGGCGTGGAAGGTCGAGAGCGAGATCCTGATCGTGTCGCCGATGCCGTCTGCCAGCAGCGTGCCGAGCCCCACGGCGGACTTCAGCGAGCCCGCCCACTTGGTGCCCGCCTCGGTCACGCCGAGGTGCAGCGGATAGGGGATTTTCTCCGCGAGCATGCGGTTGGAGGCGATCGTGTTGGGCACCGAGGTGGACTTCATCGAGACCTTGAAGTTGTCGAAGTCGAGGCTCTCCATCAGCTGCACCGTCTCGATCGCCGCCGTCACCAGCGCCTCGACGGGGTTGTCGTACTCGAGCTGGCGCAGGTGCTTGGGCAGCGAGCCCGAGTTGACCCCCACCCGCAGCGGCGTGCCGTGCTGCTTTGCCAGCGCGATCACCTCGGCGACCTTCTCCGGACCGCCGATGTTGCCTGGGTTCAGGCGCACGCAGTGGGCGCCCGCTTCGATCGCCTTCAAGGCGAGCGTGTGGTTGAAGTGGATGTCGGCGATGATCGGGATCGGCGAACGCTCAACGATCGTCTTCAGCGCCTCGACGTCCTGCTCGCGGGGAACGGCTACACGCACGATGTCCGCGCCGGCTGCCGCGACCGTCACGATCTGGTCCATCGTGGCCGCCAGGTTGGCGGTCTCGGTCTTGGTCATCGTCTGCACCGCCACCGGCGCACCGCCGCCGATGGGAACCGCTCCCACATGGATCTGCCGCTCTGAAGCCATAGGCTGATTCTAGATGGCCGAGGTCTATGCCACTGCCCGTGGACCGCTTGCGCGGCTCGCCGGCCCGTTTGCGGCGCGAGCGCGCACTCGCCGCCATGCTCGCTTCTTCGCCCTCACGCACCTGCCTGCGGGGGCGAAAGTCCTCGATGTGGGCTGTGGACGCATCGGGCTGCGGGCACTGGAGCCTCAGCTCGACGTCACCGGCGTCGATCTGGCCGCGCGGCCCGACTACCCGGGGCCGTTCGTCCAGGCCGACGCCGCCGCCGGGCTGCCGTTCGCCGACGGGCAGTTCGACCTCGTGTACTGCTCGAGCGTGATCGAGCACGTGCCCCCGCCGCGCCGCGAGGCTTTCGCCGCCGAGATCCGCCGTGTCGGGCGGGGCTGGTTCGTGCAGACCCCGGCCCGCTCGTTCCCGCTCGAGCCCCATGCGCTGCTGCCGTTCGCCCACTGGCTGCCCGTGGCCGCCCGTCGCCGCTACTGGCGCTGGGGGGCGGCCGGCGAGTGGGAGGAGATCTCGCTGCTCGGCCGCGGAGAGATGGAGCGGCTGTTCGGTCCCGCTCTGCCCGAGCGCTTCGGGCCGCTCGTCAAGAGCTGGGTCTGCGTCAGCCCCCCAGGCGGCTGATGTCGTTGCCCACGCCGTTGATCACCAGGAACAGCATCAGCACGATGCCCACCGTGCTGTAGCGATACATGGCGGCGAGCGATATCCGCTTGCCGCGAACCTTCTCGGCGACCGACCACAGCACGTGCCCACCGTCGAGCGGCAGGAACGGGAACAGGTTGATGACGGCCAGGATCAAGGAGATGAAGCCGAGGAACACGAACGCATAGCCGGCACCCGCCGCCACATATTCGTGGGCGTCCTGGGTGATGCCGACGATGCTCGAGACCTGATGGCGCACCTTGGAGCTCGTCAGGGCCCGTGCGAAGCCGGTGATCGTCTGGGTGGTCACATGCCACATCGCGCCCACGGCGGCGCCGGCCGCGGCGAGAGCGCCATAGGAGCGTGCCCGCACGCCGAAGTCGAAGCCCACGAGCATCGCGCGCTCGGCCTTGTCGTAGCGGGGATACACCGACACGCCGACCACGCGCCCGGCCCTACGCAGCGTTAGGTGGACCGGGGTGGCAGCACGGCAGCCTTCGCTGAGCGTGCCGGGACAGCGGTGCGCACCGACGGTCGCTTTAATCGAGGTGACGCTCGCCCGTTTGCCTTCGATCGTGAGGATCTCATCGCCGGAGCGCAGCACGCCGTCGGCGGCCTTGCCGGGCAGGACGGTCTGTACGTTGGTCGTGGCCACGACCGTCGATGCCGACTGGGTGAGGTTGCCGAGGGTGCTGGCGCCGGCGAGGTTGCCCGTGACGAGGACCAGCCAGAACAGCACGAAGGCGATCAGGATGTTCACGCCCGGCCCGGCGAGGATCACGGCGATGCGCTTCCACGGCGGCTGGGAGTAGTAGGCGCGCCTGTGCACCTCGGGGTCGAGGTCGTCGAGTTCTTCGGGGTTCATGCCGGTGATCTTGACGTAGCCGCCGAGGGGCAGCGCGCCGATCGCGTACTCGGTCTCGCCTCGTTTCAAGCGCAGGAGAATCGGCGGGAAGAACAGCGAGAAACGCTCCACGCGCATGCCCACGGCCTTGGCCACGGTGAAGTGCCCGAGCTCGTGCAGCACGATCAGCAGCACGATCCCCAGCAGTGTCAGAAACCAGCTCACGCGCTCAGTGTGGCAGGCCGTTCGTCATCCTTCGCCATGTATCGGAGGCGTCGCCGGGTCAGTTGAGCGCGGCGACCGACTCGCCCGCGAGCGCACGCGCCTGGCGATCGGCCTCGTACAGCGACTCGAATGAGATCACCGGCTCGCTGGGAAGCTCGGACAGCGTCCGCTCGATCACGGCGGGGATGTCGAGGAAGCGCAGGCGCCCCGCGAGGAAGGCGTGGACGGCGATCTCGTTGGCGGCGTTCAGCACGCACGGAGCGGTCCCCCCCTCCCTGGCTGCTTCACGGGCGAGGCGCAGGCAAGGGAAAGCCTCGAGGTCGACGGGCTCGAAGGTCAGCTCCCCGACGGCCACCAGGTCGAGCGGCTCGATCGGCAGCGGGGCGCTTTCGCCGCCGTGCAGCGCGTAGGAGATCGCAATGCGCATGTCCGGCGGCCCGAGATGCGCGAGCATCGCCCCGTCGGCCAGTTGCACGAGCCCGTGCACGAGCGACTGCGGGTGCACGACCACGTCGATCCGCTCGTAGGGGGTCCCGAACAGATGGTGGGCCTCCATCACCTCGAGGCCCTTGTTCATCAGCGTGGCCGAGTCGATCGTGATCTTCCCCCCCATCGCCCACGTGGGGTGGGCGAGCGCCTGCTTGACCGTGACGTCCTGCAGCTGCTCGCGCCCATAGCCGCGGAAGGGGCCGCCGCTGGCGGTGATGGTCAGCCGTTCCACCGCGCCGGCCGGCTGACCGGCTAGGAGCTGGTGGAGCGCCGTGTGCTCGGAGTCGACGGGCACGATCCGCGCGCCCGTGGCCTCGGCCAGCGCGCTGACGAGCTCGCCGCCGACAACCAGCGACTCCTTGTTGGCGAGGGCCAGGTCGATGCCCTCCCCGAGCGTGGCCACGGTCGGCCCGAGGCCGGCCGAGCCGACGAGCGAGTTGAGCACCAGATCGGCGCCCGACTCCACGACCAGGCGCACGAGCCCCTCGGGGCCGCCGAACACGCGCCCGTCGGTCCACGCCTCGGCCGCGCGTGCCGCTGCGTCCTGGTCGGCCAGGGCGATGCGTGTCACCCCGTGCACCCGTGCCTGCTCCACGAGCGCCTCCCAGGAGCTCTCGGCGGAGAGGCCGATCAGCTCGAGCTCCTCACTGCGCGTGCACACGTCCAGCGCCTGCGTGCCGATCGAGCCGGTCGAGCCGAGGATGAGCAATCGCTTGTGCTCGGACATGCGCCCGATGATACGGGCGCGCGTGGCGCGGGCGGGCGGCTGGCCGGCTGCGGGCGCGTGAAGATCAGGTGTAGGCGGCCCAAATGTAGTACCCGACGACCGCGGCGAACATCACGGCGTCGAGCCGGTCGAGCGCCCCGCCGTGGGCGCCGAACAGGCCACCCGAGTCCTTGGTTCCGGCCTCACGCTTGACGAACGACTCGAACAGATCGCCGATCGGCGCAACCAGCGCCACGCCCAGGCCGAGCACGAGCGCATGGGTGCCGGGCAGCCATTCCTGGTAGCGCCCGGCGATCCACACCCCGGCCACGGCGCTGATCATGCCGATCACGAGCCCCTCGACGGTCTTGTTGGGGGAGATGTCGGGCGCCAGGGGCCGCCGGCCGAACATGCGCCCGCCGAGGTAGGCGCCGGTATCGCCGAGGAACGTGCCCACGAGCACGTCGATCACGATCCCCAGGCCGTGGGGCAGGCCACGCAGCAGCACGGCGTGGGCGAGGGCGAAGCCGATCCAGTAGATCCCCAGCAGGGTCACGGCCATCGAGGCGACTGACGGACGCGGCTGCAGCAGCGTCAACCCAAACAGCAGCGGCAGGCTGATCACGGCGACGAGCAGGACCTGGACCTGATCGCCGTAGAGCGCCGCCGCGAGCAGACCTGCAAGCGATATCAGCCCGGAGAGGCGCACGGGGCGCGCGCGCTCATACATCCCGTACAGCTCGTGCATGCAGATGCCGCCGAGCACGAACATCCCGGCGGCGAACACGAGGCCTCCGGAGATCACGAGGAACAGCGCCACGGCGATCGCCGGGATCGCCACGAGCACGCGTGCGCTCAGATCCGAGCGCGGCTTGCGAGCGGGGCGACGCACGGGGCGCGGCCTTGCTCGCCCCGTCTGCGACGCTCCGGGGCGGGGCCGGCGGGGGCGGGCGCCCTGGGGCGTGTGTGGTCCGCTGGACATCGGCAGACCGTCAGCGTCCGCCGAACCTGCGCCGGCGCTCGGCGTACTCGGCCAGGGATTCCTCGAGCGCCTGGCGGGTGAAGTCGGGCCACAGCTCGTCGCGGAAGACCAGCTCGGAGTAGGCCGACTGCCACAGCAGGTAGTTAGACAGCCGGCGCTCGCCGCTGGTGCGGATGATCAGGTCGGGGTCGTGCATCTCGGGCGCGTACAGGCAGGCGCGGAAGTCCGCTTCGCTGCCGCCAGTGAAGCGCCTGGCGGCGTCCAGGATCTCGGCCCGCCCGCCGTAGTTGAAGGCCACGAACATGGTGATCTGCTCGTTGGCCGCTGTCAGCTCTTCGGCCCAGCCCATCTGCTCCTGTAGGCGCTCGCCGACCTCGTCGCGGCGTCCGATGAAGCGCATGCGCACGCCTTCGGCGTGCAGCTCGGGGGTTTCGCTGGCGATGCGCCTGGAGAACATGTCCATCAGCCCCTGGACCTCCTCAGCAGGGCGCGTCCAGTTCTCGGTCGAGAAGGAGTACACGGTGAACTCCTCGATCCCCAGCTCGGCCGCGTCGCGCAGGCGTGCCTTGACCGTGTCCGCGCCCGCGCTGTGCCCATCGTTGACGGGCAGGCCACGGGAACGGGCCCAGCGGCCGTTGCCGTCGGTGATGACGGCCACGTAGCGGGCCACGGGACTGGCCGAGCTCGGAGGAGCCGCCGAGGCTCGTTCCCCGGCGCCGCCCATCAAACCGCGAGGATCTCCTCTTCCTTGGCCTTGAGCACAGCGTCCAGATCGCCGATGCGCCCGTCGGTCAGCTTCTGCAGCTCGACCTCCGCGCGGTGCTCGTCGTCGGAGGAGGCTTCGCCCTCGGCCTTCAGCTCGCGCAGGTGCTGCATCGTGTCGCGGCGCACGTTGCGGATCGCCACACGCCCCTCCTCGGCGAGGTTGCGCAGGACCTTGACCAGCTCGCGGCGACGCTCTTCGGTCAGCTCGGGGATCACCAGGCGCACCACGTTGCCGTCATTGGACGGCGTGAGTCCCACGTCGGACTCGTTGATGGCCTTCTCGATCGCCTTGATCGAGGATTTGTCGTAGGGCTGCACGCTCAGCAGGCGGGCTTCGGGCGCGGAGATCGTGGAGAGCTGGTTGAGCGGTGTCATGGCGCCGTAGTAGTCGACCTGGATGCGGTCCAGCAGGGAGGCGCTCGCGCGGCCGGTGCGCACGGTAGAGAACTCGTGCTGGGCGGACTCGAGCGATTTGCCCATGCGCTCGCGGGCATCCTCGAGCAGTTCGTCGATCACGTTCTCAGCTGCCATCGCCCTCTCCTCCCACTGTCGTTACGAGCGTGCCAACGCGCTGCCCGGAGATTATCCGCGCGAGGCTCGTCTCGTCGTCCATGTTGAAAACGTTCAATGGCATGCCGTTCTCCATGCACAGCGCGAGCGCTGTCGAGTCCATCACCCGCAGGCGGCGCTCGATCGCCTCCATGTGGGTGATCTCGGGGATGAACGTGGCGTCGGGGTCGAGCGCCGGATCGGCCGTGAAGACCCCCTCCACCCCGTTCTTGGCCATCAGGATGATCTCGGCGTGGATCTCGGCCGCACGCAGTGCGGCGGCGGTGTCGGTGGTGAAGAACGGGTTGCCCGTGCCGGCGGCGAAGATCACCACGCGGCCCTTCTCCAGGTGGCGCATGGCGCGCCTGCGGATGTAGGGCTCGGCGACCTCGGAGACCCCCAGGGCGGACTGCACGCGGGTGTTCGTGCCCATCTTCTCCAGCGCGTCTTGCAGCGGCAGCGCGTTGAGCACGGTTGCCAGCATGCCCATGTAGTCGGCCGTCGCCCGGTCCATGCCTGCGGCCGCCCCCTTCATCCCGCGGTAGATGTTGCCCGCACCGACCACGATCGCCACCTCGACGCCCTGATCGCGCACGGCGGTGACCTGGCGCGCCACCGCGGCCACCTGCTCGGGGTCGGTCCCGTACTGAAGCTCCCCCATCAGCGCCTCGCCGGAGAGCTTCAGCAGTATGCGTTTGAAGGCAGGGGCCATCGTGGCTCAGCCTATACCCGTGACGGGCGTTATTGGCCTATTGCGAAGCGGGCGAACCTGCGTATGACGACGTTCTCGCCGGTAGTCGCCGTGAGCTCGTCGCGCAGCTGCTGGACGGTCTTGCCCTCGAACTTGGGGTTGTGCATCTCCTGCTCGAGCAGCACGATCGTGGCGAGCCACGAGTCGAGCTTGCCGGCGACGATTTTCTCGCGCACGTTCTCGGGCTTGTCGGCCGCCTCCTGCTTGTAGATCCGCGACTCGGCCTCGCGCTGCTCGGCGGGAACGTCCTCGCGGCTCACGTACTTGACCGTGGGGGTGGCGGCGATCTGCATCGCCACCTCGCGGGCGAAGCCGGTGAAGTCCTCGTTCTTGGCGACGAAGTCGGTGTTGCAGTCGACCTCGATCAGCACGCCCACCTTGGAGCCCGCGTGCACGTAGGCCTGCACGGTGCCCTCGGTGGCTGCGCGCTCGCCGAGATCCTGGATTTTCTTGCCCTGCTTGACACGCAGGATCTCGATCGCCTTGTCGATGTCGCCCTCGGCCTCGGTGAGGGCCTTCTTGCAGTCCATCATCCCCGCGCCGGTGCGCTCGCGCAGGGCCTTCACGTCTTTTGCGCTGATCTCGACTGTGCTCATGTGGTGCTCGTCTCCGCTGTCGTCTGCTCTGGGGTCTCGGTGGTCTCGGGCGGGCTGGCAACCGGCGTCGCCTGCTCCTCGGCCTTGGCTGGAGCGGCCGGCTCCTGGGTGGGCGCGCTCGCCACGGGCGTGGCCGGCTCAGCCTGCTCTGCGCTTTCGGCGGCCGTCTCCGGCGGGGCCGAGGTCGCCGCCGCAGGTTTGTCCGCATCGGCGCTCGCCGTCATCGGTGTCGCCGACTCGGTGGCAGGCTCGGGCGAAGTCCCGGCCGGCGTCGGGGGCACCGGCACGGTCTCCGCAGCCGGTTTCTGAGCTGCAGCTGCCGCAGCAGCTCTTTCGGCTGCCGCTTTGTCGGCGGCGGCTTTCTCCTCAGCCTCTTTCTTGGCCTGTTCCTCTGCCTCGCGCTTGGCCTGCTCCTCGGCTTCGCGCTTGGCGCGCGCCTCGGCCTCGATCCGGGCCTTCTCTTCGGCTTCCTTGCGCGCACGCTCCTCCTCGGCGCGGAACACGGAGTGCCCCTCGGAGACGACCTGACCGATCGCCTGGGTGATCAGGGAGCAGGAGCGGATGGCGTCGTCGTTGCCGGGAACCACGAAGTCGATCCCGTCGGGGTCGCAGTTGGTGTCCACCAGGCCGATGATCGGGATGCGCAGGCGTCGTGCCTCTTTGACGGCGATCTCCTCGGTCTTGAGGTCGATCACGAACATCGCGTCGGGGACGCGCTGCATGTTCTTCACGCCGCCGAGGTTGGCGCGCAGCTTCTCCAGGTCGGCCTGTGCGGCCATCCGCTCACGGGTGGGCAGCAGCGCGAGCTGGCCCTCGGCCTCGAAGCGTTCGAGGTCGTGCAGCCGGCGGATGCGCTGGTTGATCGTCTGGAAGTTGGTCAGCAGCCCGCCCAGCCAGCGGTGGTTGACGAATGGCATGTCGGCCGCCGTGGCCACGTCGCGGATCGTGTCGCGGGCCTGCTTCTTGGTGCCCACGAACAGCACCGTGCCGCCACGGTGAGCGACGGTCCCGGCGAACTCCTGCGCCTGCGCGAGCAGGGACTGCGTCTTCAGCAGGTCGATGATGTAGATGCCGCCGCGCTCACCATGAATGAAGCGGCGCATCTTGGGGTTCCAGCGGCGCGTCTGGTGGCCGAAATGGACGCCGGCCTCCAGCAGCTCCGCGATTCCAACGTCAGCCACGGGCTACTCCCTTTGTGTTTATGCGTTTTGAGTTCCGCGTGGATGGAGCGGACCCGGAGCTGCGCTGATCGCCGCACCGGGCAGGGCCGCTGTCCACGACCACGCGGGTCGAGAATCACAGTTGTGGGCTCAGGATACCCCTTCTGCGCGAGCCAGCGCGGCGGCGAGGTCGTCCGGCAGCGGCGAGTGGACCTCGACGGGCTCGCCGGTGAAGGGATGAGCGAAGGCCAGTCGGGTGGCGTGCAGGAACTGCCGGTTCAATCCCAGCATGCCCGCCCTGCCGTACTCGGGGTCGCCGCACACGGGGTGTCCGATCGCCTGCAGGTGCACGCGGATCTGGTGGGTGCGTCCTGTCTCCAGGCGCAGGCGCAGCAGCGAGGTATCGGGCAGGGCGCGCTCGAGCGTGAAGTGCGTGCGTGCCTCGCGCGCGGAGGAGCCGCCGATTGCCATCCGTGTGCGGACCCGTTGATCGCGCCCGATCGGGGCCTCGATGGTGCCGGTGCGGGCAGGCGGGCGTCCATCCACGAGCGCCAGGTACTCGCGCTCGATCTGGCGCTCGGCCAGTGCGCGCTGGAGGCGTCTGAGCGCCTCTGCCGAGCGCGCCACGACGAGCAGGCCGGAGGTGTCGCGGTCGAGGCGGTGGACGATGCCGGGCCGCTCGGCGTCCCAGCCGCCGGGGCCGGCGGCCTCGACCGTCGCCTCACCCTCATCGCCGCCCAGCAGCGGGGCGAGCATCTGCGAGAGCGTGTCCTCGCGGTGCCCGCGAGCCGGATGCACGACCAGCCCGGGGCCCTTGTCGATGACGATCAGGTGCTCGTCCTGGAAGGCGATCGAGAAGCCGCCCGGCGCGGGAGCGGTGGGCGCGCCGGGGTCGGCGGGGATGGGCGGTGTCGTCTCGATCACCTCTCCGTGCGGCGCGAGCTGTCGATGAGCAGGAACAGGATCAGTATGCCCAGCGTGATCGAGGCGTCGGCGAGGTTGAATGGCGGCCACCCCAGGGGCAGCTTGACGAAGTCGGTCACCGAGCCGTCGCGCAGCCGGTCGACGATGTTGCCCACGGCGCCGCCCACGAGCATCCCCGTGGGCAGCCACATCAGCCGGCGGGTGGCGTGCAGCGCGAAGTAGACGAGTAGCGCGAGCAGCGCGAGGACGATCAGGATCGTCACCGCTGTCTGGCTGCCTGGTAGGAAGCCGAAGGCCACTCCGTGGTTGCGGGTGTTGACGAGCTGCACGCCGGGCAGGAACCGGCGGTCTTCGCCCGGCACGATCGAGTGGCGTACCGCCTGCTTGGTCAGCTGGTCGGCCACGACCACCACGATCAGCACGGTGAGCGCGAGCAGCCATGCCCGCCCTGACCGGCGTGTAGTCGCCCGCATCGAGGATCAGCCGTGGATGAGGCGCCCGACGATCACCGAGTTGACGACCTCGAGCGTGATGATGGCGAAGAGTGGACTGAGGTCGAGGCCGCCGATGCTCGGCAGGAAGCGGCGGAAGAGGCGCAGAAACGGTTCGCTCACGTCGCGCAGGAAGCCGAGCACGGCGTCGGTGGTGCGCGAGTAGGGCGGGCGCACGCCGGCTGAGAGCAGTAGCTGGATCACGATGTGGGCGATGATCAGCAGGATGTAGACGTAGATCAGCGTCGACAGGAAGCCCGCTATGTCGGTGCGGGCGCTGGCGAGGATCATCGCTTGGGCGCAGGCGGGTCGAGGACCGCGTCGAGCGCGTCGCTGAAGGCCGCGCGAATGCCTCCGCGCTCCAGCGCGTCGAGGCCGCGGGCGGTCAGGCCGCCGGGGGATGCGACCTCGCGGCGGATGGCCATCGTGTCGTTGGCGCGGCGGCGCAGCAGCTCGGCGGTGCCCGCAAGCGTCTGCACGACGAGCTCCGCTCCCTGAGGGGCCGGGATGCCGCGGCGCACGCCCGCATCGATCTGGGCCTCAGCGATGAGCGCAACGTAGGCGGGCGCGCAGGACATCAGCCCCATGGCCACGTCCACGAGCGAATCGTCGAGGATCACGAGCACGCCCAGGGCGGCGAACAGCTCGCTCACCTCGGCGTCGATCGCCGCGTCCTGCTCGGGCCCCGCTGCCTGCACGACGGCGCCCTCGCGCACCTCGACGGGCAGCGAGGGAATGAAGCGGTAGACGGGACGCCCCGGATAGGCCTCGCGCAGTGCAGCCAGCGGGGTGGCGGCCAGGATCGAGGCCACAGCCTTGGCGTGGGGCTGGACTTCGGCTGCCACGGCCGCCAGCTGGGCGGGCTTGTGGCAGAGCACCACCAGATCGGCCTGCTCGGCCACCTCGGCGTTGGTGGCCAGCGCCTCCCCGCCCACCTCGGCGGCCAGGCTGCGCGCCCGCTCGGCCACCGGGTCGGCGCACACCAGCGGCGTCCCCCAACCCCGAGCCAACGCCCGGGCCATGTTGCCGCAACCAATGAGACCTACTTGCATGAGGAGTTGAGGCTACCTATCCACCGCGCGCCGGCCATTGCGCTCAGGTCAGCTTTGATTAAAAAAGCCCTTCTCAATCAAGCGAGCCCGCTCCTCGGCTGAGATCTCGACGTTGCGGGGCGTGAGCATGAAGACCTTGTCGGCGATCCGCTGCATGCCGCCGTCGAGGGCGTAGGTGAGCCCGGAGGCGAAGTCGATGAGGCGCTTGGAGAGGTCGGTGTCGGAGCTCTGCAGGTTGAGGATGACGGGGATCGAGTCCTTGAACTTGTCGGCGATCTGCTGGGCGTCGTTGAAGGACTTGGGCACCACGAGGTGCACGCGCACATCGCCGTTGGCGCGCCCACCGACGGGTTTGAGGACGGTGGTTGCGCGTGGTCGCGCTCCACGCTCGCCGGCGTCGTCCTCGGCGAAGATGTCGTCGAACTCGTCGCGGCGGCGGCGCAGGCGACGGACGTTGGGGCGCTCGCGGTAGCGGTCCTCGATCTCGGCCTCGGGCGCCCCCGTCTCCTCCTCGTAGTCGTCGTGATACTCCTCGGCAAGGCCGAAGTAGACGAGCGCGCTGTGCCAGGAGTCACGAAAGGCCATGGTTTAGTGCGTGTTCGCCCGGCGAGCGGGTTTCCCTGCAGATGCTAGTAATTTCCGCCGCTGAACGGATGCGGCGAGCATGCCCGCTAATGGTACAGACTCGTGCCGATTCGCACGATAGTGGCGCCCTCTTCGGCGGCCACGAGGTAGTCCTGGGAGGTGCCCATGGACAGGTGGTGAAGGCCCCGCTCGTCGGCCAGCTGGCGTAGCGCTGCAAACCAGCGGCGGCTGTCCTCGGGGCGCTCGGAGAGCGGCGGCATGGTCATCAGCCCCACGACGGGCACGGGCGCGCGGGTGATGTACTCGTCGAGCTGCTCGGGTGCGATCCCGGCCTTGCCCGGCTCGGAGGCGATGTTGACCTCGAGCAGGATCGCCAGGCCCGGCCGGGCCTGCTCGCGGTGGCGCTCGAGCTCGCGCAGGGCGGAGTCGGAGGCCACGGAGTGAATGAGCCGCACGTGGGGCACGATCTGGCGCACGCGCCGGCTCTGCAGCTGGCCGATGAAGTCCCATTGGAACAGCTCGCCGTGGGCGGCCACCTTCTCCTGGAGATCCTGGGCGCGGTTCTCGCCCACGAGGTGCACGCCGGCCTCGGCGAGAACAGGGAGGTCGGCACAGGCCACGTACTTGGTAGCGGCGAGGATCTCCGCGGGGCCGGCGGCTCGTCCTGCACGAGCGCTTGCGCCGGTGAGCTCCGCGGCGATCCGCTGGAGGTTGGCGCGCACGGTCTCGGCGCGCAGGCCGGCGATCAGCTCAACCATGCCACTCCCGCCTGGCGTCCCGCCCGGGAGCCTTCGCGGCGGTGGGAGAAGTAGCGCTCGTCGCAGATCGTGCAGGCGTTCAAGTCGCGCACCTCGCCGACCCCGGCCGCCAGCAGTCGGTCGTGGGCGATTGCACGTAGGTCGATGCGCCGCCCGTGCGAATGCGCTCCGGCGAAGGCCTCGTGCACCTCGGGGCCGACCTCGTAGCAGCAGGGGCCTGCTCCGGGTCCCACCACGGCCACGATCTCGCCGCCTGCGCTCAGCTCTCCCATCGCCCTCACTCCCTCCTCGAGCACGCCCGCGGCGAGCCCGCGCCAGCCCGCGTGCACCATCGCCACCGCATCCTCGCAGCCGAGCGCCACGGGCAGGCAGTCGGCGCTCAGCACCATCACCCCCACGCGCGCCAGCACGCTCGCCTGGCCGTCGGCCTCGCGCGGCGGCCCGGTGGCGGGCTCGGGGGCCGGGAGCTCATGTAGGCGCTCGACGACTGTGCCGTGCACCTGGTAGCCGCGGGCCAGGCGCTGCACGCCGATCAGCTCGCGCAGGCGCTCGCGCGCCGCAGCGCCCTGCTCGGCGCGATCGCCGCCCACGCTGGAGAGGTTGCCGTGGCTGCGATCGGTGAACAGCACGTGTGCGTGTCCGTGCAGCTGGATGGGGGCCTGCTCGGAGCTCATCCGCCGTCCTGCTCGAGCGCTGCCGCCAGCTCCGCGTCCGCCCCGGGCTCGAGCTCTCCGTCGAGCTTGCGTGCGAGGGCGTGCTTGAGGCGTACGCCGATCTGGGGCCCGGCGGGGATGCCGGCGGCTATCAGGTCCTCGCCGCCGATCTGGAGGGTGACGTGGCGCAGCCGCTCAAACCAGATTTCGGCCTGGGCGCTGACGCTGGCGGTGCCCTCGCCGAGCGCGCCGCCCAGGGCGATCGCCTCGGTGGTGTGCGCCGAGAGCGCCTCGTGCATCTCAGACGGCTTGGCGGCGAGGGCGAGCTCTTTGAACAGGCCGGGCGCCACGAGGGCTGTGCGCTTCACGCGCTCGCGGTCGGGGGCGGTGAACTCGAGGCTGTCGAGGAGCTCGAACATCACCGGTTCGGGGTCCTCAGCGGGGTCGATGGACAGCGGCAGCAGCAGCGAGGCCATCAGCAGCAGGTCGGGTCGCCCGTCGGCGGGCAGCAGTGCAAGGGCGCGCCGGACGAGGCACGGGGTGAGACGCAGCCGCGGCTCGAGCGCAGCCAGCACGCCCAGCTCGTCGATCGCTTCCAGCGAGCCCAGCGCATCGGCTTCACCCAGGGCGAGGCGCAGCTCGGCGCCGATCCGTGCCCGTGAGACCGTGGCAAGAGCACCCTGAGCGACTGCCGCGGCGGCGAGCTCGGCTGTACGCTCCTCGACGGCGAAGCCGAGGCGAGCGCTGTAGCGGGCGAGGCGCAGCAGGCGGGTGGGGTCGTCGAGGAAGCTGCGCTCGTGCAGCACGCGCAAGCGACAGGCCTCGAGGTCCGCGAGCGCACCGGCGGCACTAGCGAGCTTGCCCCGACGGGCGCCGCCGAGCTCCACGGCGATTGCGTTGACGGTGAAATCCCTGCGCTGAAGGTCCTCGGCGATCGTGCCCGGGCGCACCTCGGGCAGGGCGCCGGGCGTGGGATAGGACTCGGCGCGCCGTGTGGCCACGTCGACCCGTCCTCCCTCCCACTGGACGAGCGCAGTGCCAAAGCGCTCGTGCTCGGTGGCGCTGGCCACGGGGAGGGCTGCGGCCAGCTCACGGGCGAACCCGCCGGCGCCCGCGGCGAGGATCACGTCGAGCTCGCGCGGGGTCCGTCCGAGCAGCAGGTCGCGCACGGCGCCGCCAACGAGCGCCACGCCCTCACGCGGGGCTGCGAGATCCAGGAGCTCATGGCCGCCGGGCAGCTCCGCCAGCCCGTCCAGCACCTCCGCCCCCGCCCCGGCGCCGGACTGTTTCCCGGCATCGGCGCTCATCCGCTCGCACGCACCGGTATTCCTGAAGCAGCCAGATGGGACTTGGCTTCGGCGACGGTGTAGCGACCGTAGTGGAAGATCGAGGCGCACAGCACGGCGTCGGCGCCGGCCCGGAGCGCTTGGGCCAGGTGCTCGAGCTCCCCGGCTCCCCCGGAGGCGATCACGGGGACGCTCACGGCCTCGCTGACAGCGCGCGTGAGGGGCAGGTCATAGCCGTCGTTGGTGCCGTCGCGGTCCATGCTCGTCAGCAGGATCTCCCCCGCCCCGCGCTCGACTGCCTCGCGCGCCCACTCGACCACGTCACGGCCGGTGGAGGTGCGCCCGCCGGCGAGATATGCCTCCCACCGAGGTGGCTCGGCGCCGGGCACGGCCTTGGCGTCGATGGCCAGCACAACGCACTGCGCCCCGAACACGTCCGCCAGCTCGCCCAGCAGCTCCGGGCGCTGCAGCGCAGCCGAGTTGACAGATACCTTGTCCGCACCGGCGTCGAGCACCGCCTGGGCGTCTCCAACCGAGCGGATGCCGCCACCGATGGTGAACGGCACGAACACCTCATCGGCGGTGCTGCGGGCCAGCTTGGCGATCGTGTCACGCTTCTCGTGGGTTGCTGTGATGTCCAGGAACACCAGCTCATCGGCGCCCTCGTGGTCGTAGTGAGCTGCCAGCTCTACAGGATCTCCTGCGTCCCGGATGTCAACGAATTCGACGCCCTTGACCACACGACCACCATCGACGTCCAGGCAGGGGATCACGCGCTTGAAGTGCATGCGCCCACGGTAGCTATTCAGAGGAGTGCCGCGTGCGCCTCAGCGACTGTGAATCGCCCCTCATACAGGGCCGTGCCCACGATCACGCCCTCGAGGGCGTCCAGCTCGAGCTCTGAGCGGAGCGCCGCCAGGGCCTCGAGGTCAGCCAGGGTGCCGATGCCGCCGGAGAAGATCAGGCTGCCGTCGCCGACAGCTCGTGCAACCCACAGGACCTCGTCGCGGTTGGCGCCGTCGAGCATGCCGTCGTGGTCGATGTTGGTGAACACGAACTGGCTGACACCGCGATCGCGCAGCGCCCCGAAGGCCTCGCGGGCGGGCGCGTCGCTGGTCTCTAGCCAGCCGTGCGTGGCGACGTTGCCTGCGCGCACGTCCACCCCCACGAGGATGCGCTCGGGGCCGTGGGCGGCGAGGACAGCGTCGAGCATGGTCGGGTCTGTGAAGGCGGCCGTGCCGATGATCACGCGGGCGGCGCCGGCTGCGAGCGCGTCGCTGACAGCTTGGGCGGTGCGCAGCCCGCCGCCGTACTGCACGGGCACGCCCGCCTCGGCAGCGATCTTGCGCAGGTGGGCCAGGTTGACGGGCTCCCCGGCCTTGGCTCCGTCGAGGTCGACCACGTGCAGCGCCTGGGCTCCCTGCTGGACCCAGCCGCGGGCTGCCGAGGAGGGGTCCTCGTCGTAGACCTTCTTGGCGTCGAAGTCGCCCTTGACGAGGCGCACTGCGTTGCCCTGGAGGATGTCGATCGCGGGGTAGAGCTTCACGCCGCGATTGTGGCCCGCGCGCAGATGTGCGCGAAGTTCGCCAGCAGGCGCAGGCCGGCCGCGGAGGACTTCTCGGGGTGGAACTGCACGCCGTAGAAGGAGCCGCGCTGCACGGCGGTGACGAACGGCGCCCCATACTCGGCCGTACCGAGCACGTCGGCGTCATCTGCGGGCACTGGCGCGAGCGAGTGCACGTGGTAGAAGGCGCAGCGCTCGGGCAGCGAGTCGAGCAGTGGTGAGGCGGTGTTGATGAGCTGCACCTCGTTCCAGCCGATGTGGGGAAGCTTCAGCTCGCCGGCCTGCAGGGGATGGACCTCGCCGGGCACGATCCCCAGGCCCTCCGCGCCGCCGAGCTCTGTGGAGGAGTCGAAAGCGAGCTGCATCCCGAGGCAGATGCCGAGCACGGGCGTGCCCGCGGCCACGCGCTCGCGCAACAGCTCGTCGAGGCCCGAGGCGCGCAGCTGGGCCATTGCCCGCGGGAAGGCGCCCACGCCGGGCACGATCAGGCCGGCGGCTTGGCGCAGCTCTGAGTGCTCGCGGGAGATGCTCGCGCGTGCACCCACGTGCTCGAGCGCCTTCTCCACAGAGCGGCGGTTGCCCATGCCGTAGTCGACGACAGCGATGTCCACGGGCTCATCGACCAGGGGCGTCATTGGGTGAGCGTTCCCTTGGTGCTCGGCACGCCCGTCTCGCTTGGGTCCAATGCAGTGGCCTGGCGCAGGGCGCGGGCGAAGGCCTTGAAGGCGGCCTCGATCATGTGGTGGGCGTTGCTGCCCGCTTCCACACGCAGGTGCAGGGTGAGCTTGGCGCTGTTGGCGAGCGCCCTGAAGAACTCCTCTGTGAGCTCGTGCTCGAAGCCGCCGGTGGCGCCGGGGGGTAGCTCGGCCTCGAACAGGGTGAAGGGCCGACCGGAGATGTCGATCGCGCAGCTGGCTCGCGCCTCGTCCATGGGCACGGTGGCGGCGCCGTAGCGCACGATCCCGGCGCGGTCGCCGAGGGCCCTATCGAGCGCCTGCCCGAGCACGATGGCCGTGTCCTCAGCCGTGTGGTGAGCGCCTGTGTGCAGATCGCCGCTGACGTGCACGTCGAGGTCGAGGTGGCCGTGGCGGGCGAGCAGGTCGAGCATGTGGTCGAGGAAGCCCACGCCCGTGGCGCGGGTGCCCGCGCCGGTCCCTTCGAGGGTTAGCGCGAGGCGCACGTCGGTCTCGCCGGTCCTGCGCTCGATGCTGGCTTCACGGCTCATGGCTGTCCATTCTCGCGCACTCGGGCCTCCATCGATTCTGCGTGCACCTCAAAGCCCTCCGCGCGGGCGATCGGCGCGCCGGCAGCGGCGAGCCTGGCGGCGGCGGGCCCGATACGAACCTCGGCCATGCGCCGGCGGAAGTGGCGGGCGGAGAGCTGGGAGGCAAAGCGCGCGGCAGCGCCCGTGGGCAGCACGTGGTTGGAGCCGGCCACGTAGTCGCCGAAGGCGGTGGCGCTCTCGACGCCCACGAACAGGCAGCCGGCCGAGCGCACGGACGGTGCGAGCGTCTCCACCTCGGCGCCGATCAGCTGCAGGTGCTCGGGAGCGAATGCGTTGGCCAGGGCGATCGCCGCCCGAGGGCTCTCGACGTGGACGATGGCAAACTGGGCTTCGCCCACGGTGGGGCGTTCGAGCACGAGCTGCTGGAGCTTGGCCGCGAGCGCCTCGCAAACCTCTGCGCTCGGGGAGACAGCCGCCACGAGGCTGCCCTCGCCGTGCTCGCCCTGGGCGAGCATGTCCAGTGCCGCCAGGCGCAGCTCGTACTCGGAGACGGTGCTGGCGAGCGCGACGAGCAGGTCGCTGGGGCCGGCGAAGCCGTCGATGCCGACGACGGTCGAGAGCTGGTGCTTGGCCTCCTGGACGTAGAGGTTGCCGGGCCCCACGATCACGTCGACGGGCTGGACGGTGTGGGTGCCGTGGGCGAGGGCTGCGATCGCCTGGGCTCCACCCATGCGATAGACACGTTCGACGCCGCACAGGCGGCAGGTGCCGAGGATCACGGGGTCGATCTGGCCGTCGGGCCCGGGCGGAGAGCACACGACGGTGTCGATCACGCCGGCCGCACGGGCGGTGACGAGGCCCATGATCACGGTGCTCGGGTAGGGAGCGCGCCCGCCGGGCACGTAGATTGCGGCCGAGGCCACGGGCACCTCGCGCAGGACGATCCGCTGGCCCTGGGCCAGCTCGACGGCCTGATCGTGACCCACCCCCGCCTCGACCACCTGAGCGACGTTGGCAATGGCCACCTGCAGCCCGGCGACGAGCTCGAGCGGGAGGCGCCTGATCGCCTCGTCGAGCTCCTCCTGGCTGACGAGCAGGTCTCGTGGCTCGCTGCCGGCGGTGTCGAACCGGCGGGTGTAGTCGATGACGGCCTCATCGCCCTCGCGGCGGACACGCTCGACGATCTCGCCCACGGGCCCCGACACGGACTGCCCGCCGGCGACGAGCGAGCGCACCTGCCGGGCGGCGCCGGCGGGACCGCCGAGACGCTGCACGTCCTCTGGTCCGAGACGCTGCAGGAGCATCTAGGACCCGCCGGGGACCGATCCGCCGGGAACGGTGACCGCATCGGGGCCGGGCAGAGCGCGCAGACGCGCGAGCAGGTCGTCGATGGCGGCCGCCTTGAGCTTGTGCGAGACGGGGTTGGCGATCAGGCGGGCTGTGCACACGACGATCTCCTCACGCACCACAAGGTTGTTCTCGGCCAGCGTGGTGCCTGTGGCGGTGAGGTCGACGATCGCCTCGACCATGCCTGTGAGGGGGGCGAGCTCGACGGAGCCCTTGACCTCGACGATCTCGGCCTGGCGACCGGTCTCCTCGAGATGGCGGGCGGCGATGCGGGGGTACTTGGTGGCCACACGCATCACGCCGAGGCGACGCAGCGCCTCGACGGCGGGGTCGGGGCCGGCCTTACCGGCGAGGACCATGGTGCAGCGCCCGTAGCCGAGGTCGAGCAGCTCGTAGACCTCGCGGCCTCCGTCTCCCGTGTCCGTAGGGCGCCCGCCCTGCTCGAGCAGGACGTCCTTGCCGGTCACGCCGAGGTCGGCGGCGCCCGCCTCCACATAGGTGGGAACGTCAGAGGGCCGCATGGTGATCACGCCGATGTCCTCGAACAGCAGCTTGCGGTCGTTGGAGCGAAGCTCGTCGGTGTCGAGACCGAGCGCGCTCAGGCGCTCGACGGTGCCGGAGAAGAGAGCACCACGGGGCACGGCGATGGTCAGCCCGTTGATGGGCGAGCTCATGTCACGCCGCCCGGAGCTGGAGCAACGGCGAGCTGGGCTCCCGTACCGCGCTCCTCGCCGAACAGGGCCTCGTGCAAGCGAGCCACGTTGAGGCCGAAGCCGACGGCGGGCAGCTCGCGCCCGAAGCGCCCGAGCAGCTCGTCGTAGCGCCCGCCGCCCCCGAGGGGGGCGCCGAGGGCAGGGTCGTAGACGTCGAAGACGGCGCCGGTGTAGTAGCCGATGTTGCGCACCAGGCCGAGGTCGAAGATGATCCGCTCGGCCACAGAGGGATCGAGCAGCTCGTGCACCTGGCGCAGGCCCGTGACGGCGCTCTGGGCCTCGGCGGGCGTGTGGGCCAGTACCTCGGGGCCGCCGCGGCGCTGGGGCACGCTGAGCAGGATCTCGATGGCCTCGGCGGCGAGGCCGGAGTCGGCGAGCGCCTGCTGGAGCCCGACGAAGTCGCGCAGGACGAGGGCGTCGAGCAGCGTGGGCTGTAGCTCCCTGCGGACGTGCAGGCTGGCCATCAGGGCGGGGAACAGCGAGGCGTCGCCGAGGCCGATGCGGTAGTCCTTCAGGCCGGTGGCGTCGAGCGCGTGGCAGAGGACTGTGAGCGCCTCGGCGGTGCCATGCGGGGCGGGCGCGCCGATCAGCTCGATCCCTGCCTGCAGGAGCTCGCGTGGCTGACCGCGCTGGGGGCGCACGCCGCGGTAGCAGTGGGCGAAGTAGCAGAAGCGAAGCGGCGGCTGGCTGGCGGCGTAACGGCTGGCGACGACACGGGCGATGGGCACGGTCATGTCGGAGCGCAGCACGAGTGCAGCCCCGGACTCGTCGAAGACGCGGTAGGCGGGCTGGGCTTCGGCCATGTCGGCACGAGCGAGCACCGACTCGTACTCCAGGGCGGGCGTGTAGATCTCGCCGTAGGCGTGGCGCTCGAACACGCTGCGCAGCGTGTCGGTGATGGCGCGCACCTCGCGCGTCTCGTCTGGGAGCACGTCGCGCGTGCCGCTGGGTATGGGGTGGATCATGCGACCCGCAGGTTACGCGTGTACGGGCTCCGTGGCCACTCGCTCGATGCGCGCGCCGAGCTCGCGCAGGCGCTCGTCGATGCGCTCATAGCCACGGTCGATCTGGCGGATGTTGCCGATCTCGCTGCGCCCCTCGGCGCACAGGGCAGCCAGCAGGATGGCCATGCCGGCACGGATGTCGGGTGACTCGACGCGCTCGCCGCGCAGCCGGCGGGGGCCGGTGACGATGGCGCGGTGGGGGTCGCACATGACGATGTCAGCGCCCATCAGGATCAGCTTGTCGGTGAAGATGAGGCGGTTCTCGAACATCCACTCGTGCACCAGGATCGAGCCCTCTGCCTGGGTGGCGAGAGCGACAGCGATGGACGTGAGGTCGGCGGGGAATGCGGGCCACGGACCGTCCTGGATCTTGCTCTTGTACTCCCCCACGTCAGCCTGGACGACGAGCTTCTGCCCACCGGGCACGACCACGTCGTTGCCGTCGAGCTCTGAGCGCAGCCCGACGCGTTCGAACACCAGGCGGATCATGCGCAGATCGCCGGGGACGGTGTCCTTGATGCGCAGTTCGCCGCCGGTGACGCCGGCGAGAGCCATGAAGCTGCCGATCTCGATGTGGTCGGGAGCTATCTGGTGCTCGCAGCCATGCAGGCGCTCGGCGCCGTGGACGGTGATGAGGTTGGAGCCGATGCCCTGGATGTCTGCGCCCATCTTCAGCAGGATGCGGGCGAGGTCCTGGACGTGGGGCTCGCAGGCGGCGTTGCCGATGACGGTGGTGCCGGGTGTGAGCGCGGCGGCCATGAGGGCGTTCTCGGTGGCCATGACGGACGGCTCGTCCATAAACACGTTGGTCGGCTTCAGCCCGAGGGGAGCGCTGAGGACGATCTCGCGGCCACAGTCGGCGCTGGCGCCCATGGCGCGGAAGGCATCGAGGTGCGGGTCGAGGCGCCGGCGCCCGATGACATCGCCTCCGGGCGGGGGCATGACAGCGCGGTGGAAGCGCGCGAGCAGCGGTCCTGCGAGCAGGAAGGACGCTCTGATCAGCTCGGCGAGCTCGCGGTCGATCTCGACCTCGTGCACGCCTGCTGCGCACAGGGAGACCTCGTTGGGCCCACGCCAGCTCACCTGGACGCCGATGGCGCTGAGGATCTCGAGCATGGCCTCGACGTCGCGGATGCGGGGAACGTTGCGCACGACGACCTCGTCCTCGGTGAGGACGCTGGAGGCTAGGATCGGCAGGGCACCGTTCTTGTTCCCGGCCGGAACCATGGTGCCGGAAAGCGGTACGCCGCCTTCGATGACGAACTTCTCCATGAGCTGTGGGCGCCGCCTTCGACCCAGTGTGGGCCCGCCGGTGTGGCGCTTGGCAAGCGTAACAGCCATCTGCCCAGTCAAGTTCGAGGTCGCGGCCAATCGCCCTGCCTGGCCGCACGACGGCGGCTCGCGGCCTGACCAGACGCGGCGCAATATGCAACACTCGTTGCAGGCACGAGCGGCCCAGTTTGGCTTTGCAGAGCCAAATCGCATCCTATGCGGTGGTGCGCACAGGTGTTCGCATCGGTTCCGTCCGACCTCGCTCCTAGCTTACGAACACATGTTCTCTTCTACAAGAACATCACAGCTGGGGCAGCGCGCGCTCGATGCGCTTGGCCTCGTCCGCTCCTTCCTGTTGCTCGAGGACGACTACGACGTCGACTGGGAGGTCGACCAGGAGGAGCTGACTGAGGTGGATCATCCGCATCGAGCCGCGCTGCGGGCGGGCGTCATAGCGGAGCGCATGGCGCATCGCCGCCCCGGCCAGCTGGTGGCTGCGCCGCAGGTGTGCCTCTCCCCCGTGGGCGGTGCGCCGGGGGCGCGCACACGCCCTGCAGAGCGGCGCGGGAGCGCTGCCCGCACCGGCAGCTGACGCCTCGGGCGGCGGGTTTAACGACGTCGGGCCGCCTGCTGGCGGCCCGGGTCTGCTTCTCGAGTAAACCGGCGGCGTCCTACTCTCCCAGGCCCTTGCGGGCCAAGTACCATCGGCGCTGAGGGGCTTAACTGCTCTGTTCGGAATGGGAAGAGGTGTTTCCCCCTCGCTAAAGCCACCGGAAAAGGGCGAGAGACCACGCGTCTCCCGGTCCTTCAAAACTGCACAGCGCCACAGCGAGTATCAGTATCCCCGAAGGGATAAAAAATCCGTCAAGCCCTCGACCCATTAGTACCGGTCTCCTTCGGACGTTGCCGCCCTTCCAGATCCGGCCTATCAACCTGGTGGTCTACCAGGGGTCTTACTCCCTCTAGGGGATGGGAGAGTTCATCTCGAGGCCGGCTTCCCGCTTAGATGCTTTCAGCGGTTATCCGATCCACACGTAGCTAGCCTGCTATGCCCTTGGCAGGACAACAGATACACCAGAGGTGCGTTCATCCCGGTCCTCTCGTACTAGGGACAAATCCTCTCAACTCTCCAACGCCCACGGCAGATAGGGACCGACAGTTTTGTTACCACCGACTCTCCAGTGGAGCCGCGTGGGCCAGGTCATTTCTGCCTGGCTCTGCATGTCGCCATGCAGCTCGGACTATATCTTTACGGAGGCATCACGCTCCGATGTTCGGCATATAGTCTCTGAGGATTCCGGATATCGCCACCGATGACATCGTTCCAACGCACGCTCCTGAACCGGCCGCCGTCATTCATTGACAGCGCCTCTTCTAGGAGCCGGGAGAATCCTCCCGACGTGCGATGGTGACCTTCTGCCATCGCTCTCACGATCGCCGCAAACTTCTCAAAGTCCTGCTGCTTCGAGGACAAGAGAGGCGACCGTTCAAAGAAGGGAATCACATGCGCCATTAGGTCGCCGCGCTTTCGCACGACATACACCAACGCACGATCCTTCCTTCCATTGGACTTGATGTAGCCCGTTCCGCCAAACCGCTGGTGAATCAAATCGAGCACCTGGCGTCTGTCAGCGTTCTGGCTGACATGAAACTCAGGAACAAGTTGAAACCCTGTACGGCAGGTCGGGTTACGGTTGACGGTGACCGCAAAGCAGCCCTCGCCATCTACGAAGCCCGAGATGTAGCTATCCAGCCTTTCCTGCTGATTGTCCGCACCCGACACATTTTCACGGTACCGCCCACTTGGGACGGAACTCGTAGCGCGGGATACTCGGATTTTCCAGCATATAGCCGAATTTATAGACAGCAACGGTTAACTTACTGTCTCACGACGTTCTGAACCCAGCTCGCGTACCGCTTTAATGGGCGAACAGCCCAACCCTTGGGAGCAACTCCACCCCCAGGATGCGACGAGCCGACATCGAGGTGCCAAACCGGGCCGTCGATGTGGACTCTTGGGCCCGATAAGCCTGTTATCCCCGGAGTACCTTTTATCCGTTGAGCGACGGCACTTCCACTTGCTACCGCCGGATCACTAAGACCTGCTTTCGCACCTGCTCGACTTGTCAGTCTCGCAGTCAAGCTCCCTTACTACCTTTACGCTCTACACACGATTTCCAACCGTGATGAGGGAACCTTTGTGCGCCTCCGTTACATTTTGGGAGGCGACCGCCCCAGTCAAACTACCCGCCTGGAACTGTCCAGCGCCCGGATTCACGGCGCGCTGTTAGAAATCCAATACACCAAGGGTGGTATCTAAAGGTTGGCTCCACGCCGGCCGCAACCAGCGCTTCAAAGCCTCCCACCTATCCTGAGCGAAGTGCACCGAACTCCAATACCAAGTTGTAGTAAAGGTTCACGGGGTCTTTCCGTCTAGCCGCGGGTACTCGGCATCTTCACCGAGACTGCAATTTCACCGAGCTCCTCGTTGAGACAGCGCTGAAGTCGTTACGCCATTCGTGCAGGTCGGAACTTACCCGACAAGGAATTTCGCTTAATGTCTTACCCGAACGATCTCGAGCGGACGGCGTGTCCTCTTGTGCACCACGCCCTCCCTGCATGTCGCCATGCAGATGGGACCATCTCATGATCCAGTGTCCTGGATCTCTGGCGTATGGTCTCTGAGGATTCTGATCATGCATTGTCTGGGCTTTTGGCGATTCATCGTCTGCACAATCTCCGCGATATCCGCTAGACCCGAATGGGTCAAATGGACACCGGCGTCGATCATGTCAACACAGCGAGCGAACTTCTCAAAGTCCCGCTGCTTTGATGAACGCATTGGATGCGCCGCAAAGAACGGAATGATCGTCTCGATCAGATCCGAACGTCGCCGCACAGCGTAGCGATACAGGTGCTCCTTGTGATTGTCATACCGCCGATTGGCAAGCACGCCTCCCACACCGAAGAACTCCACGAGATCGAGGAGACAGGACACGCTCTTAGCGCCCTGTGTCACGGCGAACTCATGAGACACCTGATAGCCGGTTTTGTAGCCTTTCCGACCCGCCCGATCTGGTTGCCGGACGAAACCGATGGAGAAGCATCCCTCTCCGTCTACAAAACCAATAACCCAGCCAAGCTGGATCAGTCTTTCCTGCTGATTTCCTGCACTCATCGCATTGTCACGGTACCGCCCACTTGGGACGGAACTCGTAGCGTGAGATACTCAGGCTTTCCAGCATATGGCCAAATGCTCACCGCACGGTTACCCGTGCGGGGGGCAGCGATCTACCTTAGGACCGTTCCTTACTGTTACTACTCGCACATCTAGTGCGAGCGGTCCGCTCATTTCTGACGGACTCTCATGGTCGCCCATGAGAGCGGACTATCTCATCCCGCTCTCGGTCTGGAGAGCAGGCTCGGCGTATAGTCTCTGAGGATTCGCAACGTCGTGCACGCTGTGCCAAGACACCGCCGAAACGGTTGACCGTCTTGGACCAACTGGACGCTACGTCTTTCCTGCTGATTGTCCGCACCCGGCACATTTTCACGGTACCGCCACCAAGTGCCCCGAATGGGGTATTGGGACGGAACTCGTAGTGCGGGATACTCGGATGTTCCAGCATATAGCCGAGTTTTACAACTACCTCGGTCAACTGATAGTTACGGCCGCCGTTTACCGGGGCTTAGCTTCGCTGCTTCGAACCGAAGTCCTGACAACTCCACGTAACCTTCCGGCACCGGGCAGGCGTCAGCCCCTATACGTCGTCTTTCGACTTAGCAGAGACCTGTGTTTTTGGTAAACAGTCGCTTCAGCCTATTCACTGCGGCCCTCTCGGACTCCACTCGCGAAGAGCTTCACCCTACTGGGGCGCCCCTTATCCCGAAGTTACGGGGCGATTTTGCCGAGTTCCTTAACGAGGGTTATCTCGATCACCTTAGTATTCTCTACTTGCCCACCTGTGTCGGTTTTGGTACGGGCACGCGCTTCCTCCCTAGAGGATTTTCTTGGAGGTATGGCGTCAGGAAGTCACCGGCTTAACGCCAGCTCACATCGCACCTCAGGTTATGCGGCCCCGCATTTAACATGGGCCACCCCTACATGCTTGTCCCAGGACGACCATCGCCTGGGTTTCCCTAGCCTTCCTCGTCCCCCCATCAGTCAAACGGAAGCGACGTGGTACAGGAATATCAACCTGTTGGCCATCGACTACGCCTTTCGGCCTCGCCTTAGGTCCCGACTAACCCTGAGCAGACGAACTTTACTCAGGAATCCTTGGGCAATCGGTGGAGGGGATTCTCACCCCTCTTTCGTTACTTATGCCGGCATTCTCACTTCCCATGCCTCCACGGCTGGCTTACGCCGCCGCTTTACTGGCATGGGAACGCTCTCCTACCGCGCGATCGACCCGAAGGTCTCACGCACCCGCAGCTTCGGTGACTAGCTTGAGCCCCGTTACATTGTCCGCGCTCGAACACTTGACCAGTGAGCTGTTACGCACTCTTTCAAGGATGGCTGCCTCTAAGCCAACCTCCTGGTTGTCTATGCACTCGAACATCGTTTCCCACTTAGCTAGTACTTAGGGACCTTAGCTGGCGGTCTGGGCTGTTTCCCTTTTGACGCTGAAGTTTATCCCCCAGCAACTGACTCCCGGAGTAAACGTGATTGGTCTTCGGAGTTTGCCTGAAGTCGGTAACCTGGTAGGGCCCCTAATCCAAACAGTGCTCTACGGCCAACACGCAATTTATCCGAGGCTATACCTAAATATATTTCGGAGAGAACCAGATATCACTGAGCTTGATTAGCCTTTCACTCCGACCCACAGGTCATCCGCCCAGTTTTCAACCTAGGTCGGTTCGGCCCTCCACGAGGTCTTACCCCCGCTTCAGCCTGCCCATGGGTAGCTCGCTCAGTTTCGGGTATACCGCCTACGACTATGTCGCCCTATTAGGACTCGCTTTCGCTACGGCTCCGCTCATCGCTTAACCTTGCCGCAGACGAGTAACTCGCCGGCTCGTTATGCAAAAAGCACGCGGTCACAGCACGAAGCTGCTCCCACCGCTTGTAGGCGCGCGGTTTCAGGTACTATTTCACTCCCCTTCCGGGGTACTTTTCACCTTTCCCTCACGGTACTAGTCCGCTATCGGTCACCAAGGAGTACTTAGCCTTGGAGGGTGGTCCCCCCAGGTTCAGTCCGCGTTTCACGGGTGCGGACTTACTCAGGAACGCCTGACAGGAGATCGTGCAGTTTCGTCTACGGGACGGTTGCCCTCTATGGTGCGCGGTTCCACGCGCTTCGACTACCACACGATTTTGTAACTCCTGCCGAGCTAGACACAGCTCGGGACAGGCGCCCTACAACCCCCGACAGACAACGCGTGTCCGCTTACATCTGTCAGGTTTGGGCTGATCCCCTTTCGCTCGCCACTACTCAGGGAGTCTCTGTTGATTTTCTTTCCTCGGGGTACTGAGATGTTTCACTTCCCCCGCTTGTCTTCTCCCGGCCTATGTGTTCAGCCGGGGATAACGCCGCATTACCAGCGTTGGGTTTCCCCATTCGGGAATCCACGGGTCAAAGGCTATTCAGCGCCTAACCGTGGCTTATCGCAGCCGTTCACGCCCTTCATCGACTCTTGGTGCCAAGGCATCCACCATGCGCCCTTACTATCTTGACGGTGATCTGGCCCAACTCGACTAACGCTTTCCTGACGGATCGCGATCGTCTTGAAGGGCCCGGTGATACCCGTTTTTCAGCCGCCGCTTATCGATGGCGGCTGATGTGGCATCTGTGCAGTTTTCAAGGACCGTGGAGAGGCGTATAACGCTGGCCGGTCTCCGCGTACGTTGGTCACGTCTTCTGACGTGTCCCGCGGCTACCGACGGGCGCCGGTCTCTCAAAACTCAACAGCATGCTGGGGTCGTTTTGTGGCCGAGGTCGGTCGCACACCCAAGTAGTAAGGGGCGCTCGCGACGGACGGCCGTCCAGCCAGGCTCGGTCGACATGCTAGGCCCGACCGCTCGAGTGCCGGCAGATCCACCGTGCTCACGAAGAGCTCGAGGTCTGACGGTCGCTGCGATCGGGGCACTGGTATGTGCTCCCTAGAAAGGAGGTGATCCAGCCGCAGCTTCCGCTACGGCTACCTTGTTACGACTTCACCCCAGTCACGAGCCCCACCTTCGACGGCTCCCTCCCTTGCGGGTTAGGCCACCGGCTTCGGGTGTTGCTCACTCCCGTGGTGTGACGGGCGGTGTGTACAAGGCCCGGGAACGTATTCACCGCGGCAATGCTGATCCGCGATTACTAGCAACTCCGCCTTCATGCAGGCGAATTTCAGCCTGCAATCCGAACCGAGACGCACTTTAAGGGATTCGCTCCACCTCGCGGTATCGCAGCCCTCTGTATGCGCCAATGTAGCACGTGTGTAGCCCTGAACATAAGGGGCATGAGGACTTGACGTCATCCCCACCTTCCTCCGGTTTGTCACCGGCAGTCTCGCATGAGTCCCCAACTAAATGCTGGCAACATGCGACGGGGGTTGCGCTCGTTGCGGGACTTAACCCAACATCTCACGACACGAGCTGACGACAGCCATGCACCACCTGTGAAAGTGCCCCGAAGGGAAGACGTGTTTCCACGCCGGTCACTCACATGTCAAGCCCAGGTAAGGTTCTTCGCGTCGCGTCGAATTAAACCACATGCTCCGCTGCTTGTGCGGGCCCCCGTCAATTCCTTTGAGTTTTAGCCTTGCGGCCGTACTCCCCAGGCGGGCAACTTAATGCGTTAGCTTCGACACGGGGGGAGTCGACACCCCCCACATCTAGTTGCCATCGTTTACAGCGTGGACTACCAGGGTATCTAATCCTGTTTGCTCCCCACGCTTTCGCGTCTCAGCGTCAGTCACGTCCCAGCGAGCTGCCTTCGCCATTGGTGTTCCTCCTGATATCTGCGCATTTCACCGCTACACCAGGAATTCCACTCGCCCCTTCCGGACTCTAGCCCCACAGTATCCACCGGCATTCCAGGGTTGAGCCCTGGACTTTCACAGCGGACTAATGGGGCCGCCTACACGCTCTTTACGCCCAATAATTCCGGACAACGCTTGCACCCTACGTATTACCGCGGCTGCTGGCACGTAGTTAGCCGGTGCTTCTTGTGAAGGTACCGTCACTCCGTCCGGCTATTCACCGGAGAAGCTTCGTCCCAACTGAAAGGGGTTTACAACCCGAAAGCCTTCTTCCCCCACGCGGCGTTGCTGCGTCACGCTTTCGCGCATTGCGCAAGATTCCCCACTGCTGCCTCCCGTAGGAGTCTGGGCCGTGTCTCAGTCCCAGTGTGGCTGATCGTCCTCTCAGACCAGCTACCCATCGAAGCCTTGGTGAGCCGTTACCTCACCAACAAGCTAATGGGCCGCGGGCCCATCTTGATGCGGAGGCCGAAGCTTCCTTTCCCCTTGCGGGCACATCCGGTATTAGCCCGAGTTTCCTCGGGTTGTCCCGGTCATCAAGGCAGGTAACCCACGTGTTACTCACCCGTTCGCGGCTCTGCCCCAGGGCAAGCCCTGGTTCGTCGCTCCACTTGCATGTGTTAAGCACGCCGCCAGCGTTCGTCCTGAGCCAGGATCAAACTCTCCGTGAAGAACTTCACGAAAAGCTGTCATGGAGTTGTCAACCGCCTCTGAGCAAGCTCAGCGACGACCAACGGCCAGGGAACCCATACACCGTGGTTCCGAGACCATGACGGGGTACTTCATCTACTTGACTCTTTGTACCGCCACCGCGAGTTGGCCGATCTTGCGATCGACGGCTCTCCCGTGGCGGGTCGAACCTGGACGCACACCACGATCGATCTCGATCGTAGATGCGCATGCTGTTGAGTTTTCAAAGACCGCCAAGCCTCACCGAAAGGGATTCCTTCTGGAGGAGACCGATCCGACCCAGCGCCCAGAGGCGCCTGCGGGCCGACCGGGGAGTATAGCGCGACAAGCGGCCCGTCGTCCAGTCGGCGTGGAGCCGAAGGAAGCGGGCCAAGTCGCGAGGCGAAGTCTACACGGCGCGCAGGCGGCGAAAGCGCCGGCGCCCGACCTTGAGCACCTGGCCGTCGGCCCGCGCCACCGTCACGTCGTGCTCGCCGGCCGCCAGCGGGCTCTCTCCGAGCGTGACCGCGCCCTGGTCGATCAGGCGGCGCGCCTCGGATCGCGAACCTCCGAACTCAGCGGCGATCAGCCCCGGTAGGTGGACCATGCCGGCGTCGTCGGCGGAGATGCTCGCCTCGGCGATCTCCTCGGGCGCCTGGTGCTGGACGTGCACGCGCTCGAAGTGGCGCTCGGCCTCCTCGGCGTCCTGCTCGCTGTGCAGCCACGCGACGAGCGCATGGGCAAGCGCGCGCTTGGCATCGCGTGCGGCCAACTCGCCCCCGGCGGCCTCGGCGGGCACCTCGCGTCCGAGCAGCAGCCGGTAGTACTCGGCCATGGCCGTATCGGGGATGGCCATCGTCTTGCCGTACATCTCCTGCGGAGGGTCGGTGATTCCGATCTGGTTGCCGAGCGACTTGGACATCTTGCGCTGCCCGTCGGTGCCGACCAGGATCGGCATCGTCAGCACCGCCTGCTCGGGCTGGCCATAGGCGCGCTGCACGTCGCGGCCGAGGAGCAGGTTGAACTTCTGGTCGGTCCCCCCCAGCTCGACGTCGGCCTTCACTGCCACCGAGTCGTATCCCTGCAGCAGCGGGTAGAGCAGCTCGAGCATCGAGATCGGCTCGCGCGCCGCCCAGCGTTTGGCGAAGTCGTCGCGCTCGAGCATCTGCGCCGCGGTCGTGGTGCGCAGCAGCCGCAGCAGCTCGATCATCGACATGTCGAGCCACTCGCTGTTGCGCCTGATCTCGAGGCGCTCGGGGTCCGGGTCGAGGATTCGCAGCGCCTGCTCCTGGAAGGTCGCGGCGTTGGCCTCGATCTCCTCCTCGCTGAGCATCGGGCGCAGGCTCGAGCGCCCCGACGGGTCGCCCACCCGGGCGGTGTAGTCGCCGATGATCAGGACCACACGATGACCCGTGTCCTGGAACTGGCGGAGCTTCACCAGCACGACCGCGTGGCCGAGGTGGATGTCGGGGGCGGTGGGATCGATCCCGAGCTTGGCGCGCAGCTGGCGCCCCTCCTTGGCCGCGGACTTCAGACGCGCCGCAAGCGCGCCATCGGGCAGGCTGTCCACCGCTCCAACGGCCAACTCGGCGGCGAGCCGGGGGGCGTCCTCGACAGCCGCATGGGTGGCGTTGGGCATCGGGGCCAATGCTAGACTCTCGCGCTCCGGAGGGTCCCATCGTGTCACGTCTCCATGGCGTCACACGCAGTCCAGTAGTCGGGTCCTCCCGACCCTCGGAGCCCCTGCTCCGCCTCCGATGAGCGCGACCGTCGCCCCCGACATACCGCCCCCGCCGCCCGAGTCGGCGCCCAAAGCTCGCCTCAAGCGCCTGCGTCTGATCTCGATCCTGTTCGCGCTGCTGCTGCTGGGGCTCGTCTCGTTCGCGTTCGGCATGTTCGTCTCGATCGCATCGGACCTGCCGTCGCTGACGCGCTTCTCCCAGCTCAAGGACGCACAGAGCTCGGTGCTGCTCGACGACCTCGGCCATACGATCGGCGTGCTCAGCCAGCAAAACCGCGTGATCGTGACGCCCGGCCAGATCCCGCCGATCGTCAAAGAGGCAGTGATCTCGATCGAGGACAAGCGCTTCAAGACCAACAGCGGCATCGACATCCGCGGCATCGCGCGCGCCTTCGTCCAGGACGTCATCCACAAAGGCTCGCTGCAGGGCGCCTCGACGATCGAGCAGCAGTTCATCAAGAACGCCCTCCAGGCCCAATCGCACAGGACGATCTTCGAGAAGCTTCGCGAGGCTGCGCTCGCCTACCAGCTCGCGCACAAGTGGTCGAAGGAAAAGATCCTCACCGCCTACCTCAACACGATCTACTTCGGCAACGGCGCATACGGGATCGAGGCCGCCGCGCAGACCTACTTCGGTCACGACGTCAACCATCTGGGTTGCGGCACGCCCAACCACGAACTGTGCGTCGCCCAGTTGCAACCCTGGGAGGCGGCCATGCTCGCCGGCATCATCCAGGACCCGACCGCATATGACCCGGCCCAGCACCCCGAAGCGGCCCGCCGGCGTCGCGACGTAGTGCTCTACCAGATGCTCCAGCAGGGCTATCTGACCCAGTCGGTCTATGACGAAAGCGTCAAGCAGGCCGTGCCGGCGCCGAAAGCGGTGCAGGCGCCGCAGGAGCAGACCGTGGAAGGCGTCGACGCCGGCTACTTCACCAGCTGGGTGCAGCAGCAGGTGATCGAACGCTATGGAGCGCCGCGAGCGTTCGACGGGGGCCTGAAGATCAAGACCACGCTCGACCTCGAACTGCAGCACGCCGCCGAACAGGCCATCGAAGGCTACCTCGCCAATCCCGAAGGCCCTTCCGCGTCGCTGGTCGCGATTGAAAACTCCACGGGCGAGGTGCGCGCGATGGTCGGCGGTCGCAACTACGACGAGAGCCCTTTCAACCTGGCCACCGAGGGCGAGCGCCAGCCGGGCTCCTCGTTCAAGGCCTTCGACCTCGCGGCTGCGCTCGAGCGGGGCATCTCCCCGGACTCCGTCTGGACGTCCAAGCAGAAGGAATTCATCGTCTCCACCCCTCATGGCAAGGAACGCTTCGTCGTGCACAACGACGAAGGCGCCTACTCGGGCTCAAACACCCTCACCGGGGCCACCGCCTTCTCGGACAACTCGATCTACGCCGAAGTGGGGCTCAAGGTAGGCACCCACAGGATCGCCGACCTCGCCCACAGGATGGGCATCACCACACCGCTATCGACCAACCCAGCCATGACCATCGGCGGGCTCACCGTGGGCGTCACGCCGCTCGACATGGCCCACTCCTACGAGACGATCGCCCACCAGGGCAGACGCGTGAGTGGCAGCATGGCAGCCCCCGGCGAACCCGTGGGGATACAGGAAGTCGTCTCTCCCGCCGGCGCCCTGCCCGACGGGTCCCACCGTGACATCAACGACGTCCGCACCAACGCTGTCCTGCCACCCGAAGTCGCGGCGACCGAGACCACGATGCTCGAAAGCGTGCTCCAGTACGGCACGGGCAAAGCCGCCGCGATCGGTCAGTTCGCCGCGGGCAAGACGGGCACGACCTCCAACTACGGCGACGCGTGGTTCGTGGGCTGGGACTCCAAGTACACGGTCGCCGTGTGGGTGGGCTTCCCCAACAAGCTGATCTCGATGAGCACCGACTTCAACGGCACTCCCGTGCTCGGCGGCACCTTCCCGGCGCTGATCTGGCACGACTTCATGACGTCGGCGCTCTCCATCGACAAGACGCGCGCCGAACACGCCGCGAGACCGAAGGGCGGGAAGCAAGGCAGCGAAGGGACGACCTCGGGCGAATCGGAAACGGGCGCCCCGGCCACCACATCGTCCTCGACCCCGGCGACGCCCACACCTGGCGGCACGCCGAACGGAGCGGGCAAAGCCGGCGAAAAACAGGCCGCCCCGAGCAACGAAGCGGGCGGCGGGGCGGCAACGCCAGAAAAATCGGCTGCTCCTCCAACCCCGACGCCAAGCCATGAAGCGACGCCCACCCCTGCTCCCGCCCCCTCGGGACCCGCGGGTGGGGAAACCCCGGCGTCGCCGTCGCCCACGGGCGGGGTCAGTCCCAGCGGTTAGCAGCCAGGCCGCGGGCGCGACACGTGGGCGTTGCCCACCACGCAGAAGCGCCAGGGCAGATCCACGGCACGAGTGATCCCAACGCGGGTGTCGAGCACGACCTCCGCATCGGCCCACTCGCCCTCGGGCTGGAGGATGCGCACGGGACCACGTGTGAGGTCGCTCTCGTTGTCCTGCAGCGAGATGCCCAGCGCCTGGGTGAGCTTCCCCGGACCTGAGCACAGCTCACTGTCGCGCAGCGCCAGCCCGGCGCGCGCGCCCCGTGTTCCGCGGGGACGGCGCGCACGCATCTGCTCGATGCCCACGGTCGGCTCGAGCGCGCGGATCAGGACCGCGGCGCCCACGCCCTCCGGCTCGCAGACGGCGTTGAGCAGCGCGTGGATGCCGTAGGAGCGGTACACGTAGGCCTTCCCCGGAGGCCCGAACAGCGTGCGTGTCCGCGGTGTGAGCCCCACGAAGGCGTGGCAGGCCGGCTCGCTCTCGTGGTAGGCCTCGGTCTCGACGATCACACCGGCCGTGTCTGCGTGGACGACCGTGCAGCCGATCAGCTCGCGCGCGACCTCGAGAACGGGGCGGTCGTAGAACTCAGCCGGAAGCGCCTTCATCGAGCGCAGTATGAGCGAGTGCGATCTGCTCGCGCACCCGGGCGAGGGCTGTACCCCCCTCGGAGACCTTGGACTCGAGCCACGAGCTCTGTGAGAGCACGGCATCGAGCTCCGTGCGGTGATCGCGGAGGGTCTCGCTGACGCCAGCAACCTCGGCATCGCTCAGCTCGGAGAGTCCCTTGCCGGCATCTACTGCCGTACGCACCAGCCCCGCCACCACCCCATGGGCCTCACGGAAGGGCATGCCGAGGCGCACGAGCAGATCGGCGATGTCGGTGGCCGCGATCAACTCGTCGGCCGCTGCCTCGCGCATGCGCTGGGCGTTGAAGCGGGCGCCGGCGATCATGCCCGTGGAGGCGGCGAGCGTGAGCTCGAGCGTGTCGACCGAGTCGAACAGGTGCTCCTTGTCCTCCTGCAGATCCTTGTTGTAGGTCAGCGGCAGCGCGTGCATCACCCCGTGGAAGGCCGCCAGGTGGCCGACCACGCGCGGCGCCTTGGCGCGCAGCAGCTCGGCCGCGTCGGGGTTCTTCTTCTGGGGCATGATCGATGAGCCCGAGCTCCAGGCGTCGGGCAGCTCGCAGAAGCCGAACTCGCTGCTCGACCACAGCACGAGCTCGGCGCCAAGACGCGAGAGGTGCGTGGAGCAGGTGGCAGCGGCATTGAGGTAGTCGAAGATGAAGTCGCGTCCGGACACGGCGTCGATTGAGTTGGGGGCGACCTCGGGGAAGCCGAGCTCGCGCGCCACCTGGCGGCGGTCGGTGTCGAAGTTCACACCTGCGAGAGCACCCGCCCCCAGCGGCAGGCGCCCGGCCTCGTGCTCGGCGAAGGCGAAGCGCGAGCGATCGCGCAGGAGCATCCAGAAGTAGGCGAGCAGGTGATGGCTGAGATAGACCGGCTGAGCGCGCTGCAGGTGGGTGTAGCCGGGCATCGGCCAGTCGAGGTGCTCCTCGGCACGCTGCAGTACAGCGGCCATCAGCCCCGTGAGCGCAACCTGCGCCTCGGCGGCGCGCTCGCGCGTGTACATGGCCAGGTCGGTGACCACCTGGTCGTTGCGTGAGCGGGCCGTGTGCAGGCGACCACCGACGGGGCCAGTCAGCTCGGTGAGCCGGCGCTCGACCGCCATGTGGATGTCTTCGTCGGCCTCCTCGAAGCGGAAGCTGCCCTGCGCCAGCTCCCGCTCCACCTCGGCGAGCCCGGCCAGCAGCGCATCGCGATCGTCAACGGTGATGATGCCGCGTGCGGCCAGCATCGCTGCGTGCGCGCGTGACTGCGCGAGGTCTTGCGGCCACAGACGCTGATCGAAGCCGATCGAGGCGTTCAGGCGATGGAAGTCCGGGTGTTGGGGCTCGTGGAAGCGGGACACGCGGGCAAGTCTACGGAGGCGCGGCCGGCCGCTAGCGCCCGACGGCCCCGCGCAGCTCCTCAGCCACCCGCCCCACCTGCCCCTCCCCCATGGCGGGAAAGAACGGCAGTGCCAGCGAGCGTGCGGCCACGTCCTCGCACACGGGGAACTCCCCCGGCCGATGCCCGAAGCGCTCGCGGTAGAAGCTCATCAGGTGGATGGCGGGCAGATACGGCTTGCTCTGCACCCCGCGGGCAGCGAGGGCGCGAATGGTCTCATCGCGCTCGACGCCGGGAGGCAGCTGCACGACGAACACGAACCAGCCCCGCTGATTGCCCTCGGCGTCGGGACATGGCAGCGTGAGCCCCTCGATCCCCCCCAGCGCTTCGCGATAGAGCCCAGCGACGCGAGCGCGATCGGCGAGCATGCCATCCAGCCGCTCCAGCTGGGCGATGCCGAGCGCACAAGCAATGTCTGAGAGCCTGTAGTTGAAGCCGAGCCGGTCGTGGTCGAGCCAGCCCATGTCGGGTGCGCGCCCCTGGTTGCGCTCGGAGTCGATGCGCTCCTTTTGGGCAGGGTCTGAGAGCGTGATCATCCCCCCCTCGCCGGTGGTGAGCTGCTTGTTGGCGTAGAAGCCGAACACGGCGGGGTTGCCACGAGCACCGACAGCAGTCCCGTCACCGTGACGCGCCCCGAGGGCCTCACAGGCGTCCTCGACGATCGCTAGCCCGCGCCTGGTGGCGATCTCCTCGAAGGCGGGCATGTCGGCGGGGTAGCCAAAGATGTGCACGGGCAGGATCGCCCTGGTCCGCTCGCCGATCGCCGCCTCGGCGGCGGCAGGGTCGAGGTTGAGGGTCACGGGGTCGATGTCGGCGAACATCGGCCGCGCGCGCTCGTAGATGGCGGCGTTGGCCGAGGCGACGAAGGAGAAGGGGCTGGTCACGACCTCATCGCCGTTCCCCACGCCCACGGCGCGCAAAGCCAGGTGCAGGCCGGCGGTGCCGCTGGCGACGGCTGAGGCGTGCGGCGCACCGAGATGCTCGGCGAAGCGGCGCTCGAACTCACCGAGGCGCGATCCGAGCGAGAGCTGCCCCGAGCGCAGCACCTCGAGCACGGCCTGCTCCTCCGCCTCGCCCAGCACCGGCTGGGCGAGCGGGATGACCTCGTCTGTCACCTAGGCCCTGCCGGAGGAGCCGGCGGGTCGCTGCTCGCCATGCTCCCCATCGCCGGCGGGCTCGCGGCCGGGTTGCATGCCGTACTCGAGCGAGTCGACGAGGGCATCCCAGGAGGCGGCGATGACGTTCTCGGAGACGCCGATGGAGCCCCACACGTCGTGGCCGTCGGAGGCGTCGATGAGCACACGGGTGATGGCGCCGGTGCCCTTGGTCTCATCGAGGATGCGCACCTTGTAGTTGAGCAGCTCGATGTCGCGCAGGTGGGGATGCAGTTCGCCGATGGCGTCGCGCAGGGCGGCGTCGAGGGCGTTGACGGGGCCGTTGCCCTCGGCCGTGCGCATGTAGCGCTCGCCGCCGAGCCAGATCTTGATGGTGGCCTCGGTGGCCACCTTGCCGTCGGCGCGCTTCTCGACGAGCACGCGCCAGGACTCCAGGCGGAACAGCGGCTCGTACAGGCCGGCCTCCTTGCGCATCAACAGCTCGAAGGAGCCGTCGGCGGCCTCGAACTGGAAGCCCTCGTGCTCGAGCTCCTTCACGCGCTCGACGACGCGTTGGGCGAACGCCTCGTCTCCGGGTGTGTGCAGTCCGGCTTCGGCGGCCTTCTCAACGACGGTGCCCCTGCCTGAGAGCTCTGAGATGAGCACGTCGCGGTCGTTGCCGACGACGACGGGGTCGATGTGCTCGAAGGTCTGTGAGTCTGCCCGGACGCCGGCGGCGTGCAGGCCGGCCTTGTGCGCGAAGGCGTGCTTGCCCACATACGGCTGGGCGGGGTTGGGTGAGCGGTTGAGCAGCTCATCGACGAAGTGCGCGGTCTCTGTCAGGCGCGCGAGGCGCTCGCCGGCGAGCACCTGCGCCCCCATCTTCAGCTGCAGGTCGGCGATGATCGTGATCAGGTTGGCGTTGCCGGTGCGCTCGCCGATGCCGTTGACGGTGCCCTGCACCTGCGTGGCGCCGGCTTCGACGGCGGTCAGGGTGTTGGCGACGGCGCAGCCGGAATCGTCGTGGCAGTGGATGCCGAGCGGGAAGCCGGGCAGGGCTTCGGAGACGACGGCGAAGGCGGTGCGGATCTGCGGCGGCAGCGAGCCGCCGTTGGTGTCGCACAGGACCACCCGCTCAGCGCCTGCGTCGCGGGCCGCGCGCAGGCAGTCCAGGGCGTAGCCGGGGTCGAGGGCGAAGCCGTCGAAGAAGTGCTCGGCGTCGAGCAGCACGCGCTTGCCCGCCCCAATGAGGAAGGCGACGGAGTCGGCGATCATGGCCAGGTTCTCCTCGCGGGTGACGCGCACGACCTTCTCCACGTGCAACACGGAGGCCTTGCCCACGATGGTGCACACGGGGGCGAAGCAGTCGGCGAGGACGCGCAGCCCCTCGTCCTCATCGGCGCTCACATCCCGCCTGCGGGTCATGCCGAAGGCGACGATCTCGGACACGTGGAGCTTCTCGGCGGCGAGCAGGCTGAACAGCTCCTGCTCCTTGGGGTTGGAGGAGGGAAAGCCGGCCTCGATCATGTGCACGCCGAGCGCGTCGAGGGCGTGCACTACCCGCAGCTTCTCCTCGGCGGTGAGCGTGAGGCCGCCGCCACCCATCCCGTCCCGGAGGGTGGCGTCGTATAGCTGTATGTCGGGCACGCGGGCGCCTAGCCTGCGGCTGTGGTCTGGGTGCTCGGAGCGGATGTCTCGCCGGCCGGAGTCTCGAGAGCGACGGGGTTGACGACGTCCAGCCACTCGCGGTAGCGCTCGCTGCGCCCGTGGATTGCGTCGTCGAAGGCGGCCTGGAGCACGCGCGTGATCTCCCCGGGCTTGCCCGTGCCGATCTTGTGATCGTCGACCTCGCGTACGGGCACCAGTTCAGCGGCGGTGCCGGACATGAACATCTCCTCTGCGAGGTACATCTCGGCGCGGCCGATGTCGCGTTCGATGACGGTGTAGCCGAGGTCGCGCGCGATCTGGATGACCGAGCGGCGGGTGATCCCGTCGAGGATCGAGTTGGACTGGCCGGGCGTGACGATGGCGCCGTCGCGTACGAGATAGATGTTCTCGCCGGTGCCCTCGCACACGTAGCCGTGATCGTCGAGCAGGATCGCCTCCTCGTAACCGGACTTGACCGACTCGATCTTGGCGAGGACGTTGTTGAGGTACTGGCCGGATGCCTTGGCGTGCGGGATCGAGGAGTCTGGGCTGATGCGACGCCACGAAGACACCTTGGCGCGCACGCCATCGCGCTGCCCCTCCTCGCCGAGATACACGCCCCACTCCCAGCAGGCGATGGTCACGTCGACGGGAGCGTCGAGCGGGTTCAGGCCCATGGAGCCATAGCCGCGGTAGACGATCGGGCGCAGGTAGCAGGAGCTCATGCCGTTGCGGGCCACGAGCTCGGTGGTGGCGGTGCGCAGTTCCTCCGCGGTGAACGGAATGTCCATGTAGTAGAGCTCTGCGGACTTGAACAGGCGCTCGACGTGCTCGGCGTTGCGGAACACGGCAGGGCCGAGCACGGTGTCGTAGCAGCGCACACCCTCGAAGACCCCGGTGCCGTAGTGCAGGCCGTGGGTCAAGACGTGGACCTTGGCGTCCTCCCAGGCGACGAAATCTCCGTTCATCCAGATGAGGTCGGTGGGCTCCACGTGATCAGGCTCCTGTTAGAGGTTTTCGAGCACTGCCTTGGTCGCTGCCGCGGTACCGTCCCGGCCTCCCAGATCGGGTGTGCGCAGGCCCGCGCCGAGCGCGCTTTCAACAGCCGATTCTACAGCCGTGGCCTCACTTGCCAAGCTGAGCCCGTGACGCAGCAGCATGGCGGCCGAGAGGAACATGGCGAGCGGGTTGGCGATGCCCTGTCCGGCGATGTCGGGCGCGGAGCCGTGCACGGGCTCGAACATCCCCGGGCCGTCCGCCCCGAGGGATGCGCTGGGGAGCATGCCGATGGAGCCGGTGATCATGGCTGCCTCGTCGGAGAGGATGTCTCCGAACATGTTCTCGGTGAGGATCGTGTCGAAGCCCTTCGGGTTGGACACGAGCTGCATGGCGGCATTGTCGACGAGCACGTGCTCGAGATCGATGTGGGGGAACTCCTGCGAGTGCAGCTCGGAGACGACCTGGCGCCACAACCTGGAGGTCTCGAGCACGTTGGCCTTGTCGACGCTCGAGACCTTCCCTCTCGATGCCTCGAAGGCTGTGCGGGCGATCCGCTGAATCTCCTCGGTGGTGTAGGAGCATAGGTCCGAGGCGGAGGTCTCGGTGCGGGTCTTCTCGCCGAAGTAGATGCCGCCGGTGAGCTCGCGTACGACGAGCAGGTCGGTGCCCTCGATGCGCTCGCGGCGCAGCGGCGAGGAGTCATACAGCGCGGGCAGCGGCTTTACGGGCCTGAGATTGGCGTAGAGCCCGAGCCCCTTGCGCAGGCCGAGCAGCCCCTGCTCGGGGCGTGGCTTGGCGGGATCGGTGGTGTCCCACTTGGGTCCGCCGACGGCTGCGAGCAGCACGGCGTCGGCCCGCTTGCAGGCGGCGAGCACGTCGTCGGTGAGTGCCACGCCGTGAGAATCGATGGAGGCGCCGCCAAAGGGCTGCTCGTCGAACTCGAAGTCGCCGAGCTTGGCGAGCAGCTCGAGCGTGGGCGCCATGATCTCGGGGCCGATGCCGTCGCCGGGGAGTGTGACTATGCGATGGGCCATGGTCTAGAGCGCCGTGGTGGGGACGCCGCCGAGGCCTGCAGACTCGCGCTCTGACTCGAAGGCTGCGATCTCATCGTCGCGCTGCAGCGTGAGCGCCACGTCGTCGAGGCCGTCGAGCAGGCGGTGGCGGATCTCATGGTCGATCTCGAAGGGCACCTGACGACCGGCGAAGCGGACCTCCTGCTCACGGAGGTCGACCTGGCCGTGACCGGCGCGTGCGAGCGCCTCGCAATCCTCCGCGCTGAGCACCACCGGCAGCAGCCCGATCTTGGTGCAGTTGGAGTAGAAGATGTCAGCGAAGCTGGGCGCGACGATCGTCTGGAAGCCGTAGTCCTGCAGGCCCCAGGGGGCGTGCTCGCGCGATGAGCCGCAGCCGAAGTTCTCGCCGGCGACGAGGATGGGGTTGGGCGGCAAGTCCCAGTCGGGCTCCTTGGCCCAGTCATAGAACAGGAACTCGCCGAAGCCGGTGCGCTCGACGCGCTTGAGGAACTGCTTGGGCATGATCTGGTCGGTGTCCACGTCGGCACGGTCGAGGTGGCTGACCTGCCCGCTGATCGTCTCTATCGGTTTCACATGCCCTCCTGGGTCCACTGGCGGATGTCTACGAAACGTCCCTCGATGGCGGCGGCGGCTGCCATCTGCGGGGAGACGAGGTGGGTGCGCCCGCCGCGTCCCTGGCGGCCCTCGAAGTTGCGGTTGGAGGTCGAGGCGCAGCGCTCGCCGGGCTGCAGGATGTCGGGGTTCATCCCCAGGCACATGGAGCAGCCGGCCACGCGCCAGTCGAAGCCGGCGTCGCGGAATACCTGATCGAGGCCCTCGGCCTCGGCCTGGGCCTTGACCTGCTGGGAGCCGGGCACGACCATGGCGTTGACCGAGGAGGCGACTTTGCGCCCAGCCACGACCTCGGCGGCGGCGCGCAGGTCGCCGATGCGCGAGTTGGTGCAGGAGCCGATGAAGACGCGATCGACGGCGATCTGCTCGATGGGGGTTCCGGGCTCGAGGGCCATGTAGGCGAGGGCGCGCTCGGTGGCCTCGCGGTCGGCGGGGGAGTCGAACTCCTCGGGGGCGGGCACGAGATCGGTGACGGAGCGCACCATGCCTGGATTGGTCCCCCAGGTGACCTGGGGGGAGATGGTGGTGGCGTCGATGACGATCTCCCTGTCGAAGCTGGCGCCGTCGTCGGTGTGCAGCTCGCGCCAGCGTTCGATGGCGACATCGAGCTCGGGGCCCTTGGGCGCGCCGGGACGGTCGGTGGCGGTGAACCAGGCGAAGGTGGTCTCGTCGGGGGCGATCATTCCGGCGCGACCGCCGCCCTCGATGGTCATGTTGCAGACGGTCATGCGCCCCTCCATGGAGAGGGCCTCGATGGCGGGCCCGGCGTACTCGACGACGTGGCCTGTCATCCCCCCCACGCCGAGCTCGCCGAGGGTGGCCAGGATGAGGTCCTTGGCGGTGACGCCGTAGCCGAGAGCGCCCTCGTAGGTGATGCGCATGGAGCGGGGCTTGTTCTGGACCATGCACTGGGTGGCGAGCACGTGCTCGACCTCGCTGGTGCCGATGCCGAAGGCGAGCGCTCCGAAGGCGCCGTGGGTGGAGGTGTGAGAGTCACCGCAGACAATGGTCATGCCGGGCTGGGTGACGCCGAGCTCAGGCCCGATCACGTGCACGATGCCCTGGCGCGACGATCCGAGCGAGTAGACGGGGATGGCGAACTCCTCGCAGTTGCGCTCGAGCGTTTCGACCTGCACACGCGAGAGCTCGTCCTTGATGCGAGCGGCCACGGGCGTGCCGTCGGTGGGCGTGTTGTGGTCGGCTGTGGCCAGCGTGCGGTCGGGGCGACGCACGGTGCGACCGGCGAGACGCAGCCCGTCGAAGGCCTGCGGGCTGGTGACCTCGTGGACGAGGTGCAGGTCGATGTAGATCAGGCCTGAGTCCTCGCTACCGACCTCGTGGGCCTCCCAGATCTTGTCGAACAGCGTCTTTGGCATGGTCAGCGGCCCTTCGTCTCGTGGGTGGTGGACTTGATTTCTATGGGGACCCCTACCGGGGTCCGGGTGGGGTTCGGGGAGGCAAGCATCTAGCTGCGCCTGAGTCCCGCGGAGACGACCGCCAGGAAGGCGGCCTCCTCAGTGGTGGGGTTCTCGAAGTGGTGGGGAAGGTCGGCGTCGAAGGTGACGCAGTCGCCGTCGTCCAGTTGATAGCGCTGTCCGTCGCAGACGAGCACGAGCGAGCCCTCCTCGACGAGGGCGGTCTCGCGGCTGCCTGGCTCGTGCATGGGCGGGTCATCAGCGGCGCCCGTGGCGCCCCCTGGCGCGAGCGTGTGGCGTGAGAGCTCGGCACGCTGGCCGGGCTGGGCGGAGGTGAGCACCTGGAAGCTGTGCCCGCGACGCTTGTTGCCACCGTGCTGGCGCTCACCGGCGCGAACGACGGTCACAGCCCCGCCCTCGTCGAGACGCAGCAGCTGGGAGAGGCGCAGGTCGAGACCGGAGGCGATGCGCACGGCGACGGTCAGCGTGGGACTGGTCTCCCCGCGCTCGACCTGGGAGAGCATGGGTGCGCTCACGCCGCTGCGCTCAGCCAGATCGCGCAGCGACAGACCGGCGGACTCCCGCAGGGCCTTCACGCGCGCGCCGATCACGGCGGGCGAGAGGGACTGGGCCCAGTCGGGCTGCTTCTCGGGGGTGATCGCAGTGGTCATACGCGCGTACGTTATCACAGACACGGCCTTCGCTGTCAGGTGTATACGGTGCGGGTTGGATGCGGGCCTGTTCAGTCACCATCGTGCTGCTGGCAGCTTCACTGCTGCTCGGCTGCGGGGCCTCCCCACACGCCGCGCCTTCAGCGCACGGCTCCAGCGGCGAGCCGGTCGAGCCGGTCTTCTTGGGTTCAACGATCGCCGGTCGCTCGCTCGTGGCTTGGGACGTGGCGTGGTGGCAGTGGCGCGCAGCGCTGTCCAACCACGCTCACGCGCCGGAGGAAGATGCGTGCATCTCCAAGGGCCAGCAAGGGCCGGTCTGGTTCCTCGACGACTACCTGCCCGCACGAGACGTGGGACCCCATCGCCGCAGCTGCTCGATCTCCGCCCGCGACTACCTGCTGTTCACCGTTCCGGCTGTGACCTGCACCACGGTTTCACCGGTCCGCGAGAGGCACGCCTCAAACAGGGATCTCATTCGCTGTGCGCAAGCCGAATGGGGCTACTTCCGCGCGTCCGCGCGGCTCACACTGGATGGCAAAGCACTGCATATATTTGGCGCGCTCATCGCGACCCCGGCGTTCCCAATCCACACGCCGGGCAGAGACACCATCTTCGGCGGCACTGCCCTTCGATCGGGACGCGCCGCGGTCGACGGCGATGCGATTGCCTTCAAGCCACTCAGCCCAGGACGGCATGTGCTCATCAGCGAAGTCCATTACCGCAAGCAGCCTGTCGACCGTGTCACCTACGTCTTGAACGTGAGCTGAGCGCTCGAGAGTTTCATCCCCAGCGACCGGCACGCTGATGGGGTGAGTCACGCCCTAAGACATCCAAACAGATCACTCGCGCGTTGCCACACGCACCGCTAGCCTTTTTGGCATGGCACCACATGCGATCGCATCCACCGCAGAGGATCTCTGGAACCTTCCGGACGACGGCATGCGACACGAGCTCGTCGACGGAGAGCTCCAAACGATGACCCCCACGGGCGCAGAGCATGGTCGCGTCGCATCTACAGCCGGTGTGCTGCTGGGTGTCCACGTGCGCGCGGGTGGGAGCGGCGTGACGTTTGGGGCCGAGACCGGATTCGTCCTCGCCCGTGAGCCCGATACGGTGCGCGCGCCGGACGCTGCCTTCGTCACTCGAGCCCACGCCGAGGCTGTCGGTCGCACTGTCAAGTTCTGGCCGGCGCCGCCCGATTTCGCGATCGAGGTCGTCTCCCCCGGCGACAGCTTCAGCGACGTGGAGTCCAAGGCGGTCAGCTGGATAGCTGCGGGTGCGACGGCGGTGCTCGTGCTCGACCCCGCGAGGCACACCGCGACGGTGTATCGCGCGGATGGCAATGTGCGTGTTCTCACCGGCGGCGAGCTCGACCTCAGCGACGCGGTGCCCGGGTGGCGGGTCGCGGTCGCCGACTTCTTCGCCTGACACACGGCGACTGGCAACGCGACCTCGCCTGGACTCCGGAAGGAGTCCCCGGGAACCTCTCAGCCGGCTGCCCCCTCGGGCAGCCCGATCGCCTCGTCTGCCTTCGATCGCGCCACGGCCACGGACAGCGCCCGCACGTAGGCCCGGGCGGCAGCGTCGATGATGTCGGTGGAGACGCCCTGACCGGCGCCGGTGGAGCCGTGAACCTCGACCACGATCGAGACCTCGCCGAGAGCATCCTGGCCCTCGGTGACGGCGCCGATGGTGAACTCGCTGAGCTTTGCGCCCATGCCGCTGGCCGCGTTGATTGCCTGGAACACAGCGTCAATCGGCCCATCCCCCATGAACGAGCCGGCAGCTGAACTGCCGTCGGGCAGGGTTATCGACACGCGGGCGTGCGGTGGCCGCAGCGAGGACGCCTCGACCTCGAACCACTCCAGGGCATAGCCGGGGATCTCCTCGCGCAGCTCGTCTGTGACCAGCGCCTCTAGATCCATGGCCGTCACCTGCTTCTTGCGATCGGCGATCTCCTTGAAGCGCTTGAAGGCCGTGTTCAGCGCCTGACCGTCCAGCTCGAAGCCCATCTCCTGCAGCGCCTCGCTCAACGCATGGCGCCCCGAGTGCTTGCCCAGCACGATCGAGTTGGAGCGCAGGCCGACGGTGGTGGCGTCCATGATCTCGTAGGTGGTGCGCTCCTTCAGCACGCCGTCCTGGTGGATGCCGGCCTCGTGGGCGAAGGCGTTGCGACCCACGATCGCCTTGTTGGGCTGCACCTGGTAGCCGGTCAAGCGCGAGACGAGACGACTCGCACGAGCGATCTCTGTCGTCTCGATGCCCGTCCACAGACCGAGGCTCGGCTCGCGTGTGTGCAGCAGCATCGCGATCTCCTCCAGCGAGGCGTTGCCGGCGCGCTCGCCGATGCCGTTGATGGCGCACTCGACCTGACGGCAGCCCGCTTCCAGACCGGCCAGCGAGTTGGCCACGGCAATGCCCAGATCGTCGTGGCAGTGAACGGATACGGTGACGCCCCGCAGATCGGGCACCAGCTCGTAGAGCTCGGTGAACATGGCGTTGTACTCGCGCGGCATCGTGTAGCCCACCGTGTCGGGCACGTTGATGGTGGTAGCGCCCTCGTCGAGCGCTATCTGGATCACCTCGGCCATGAACTGAACGTCCGAGCGCGAGCCGTCCTCGGGTGAGAACTCGACGTCGTCGGTGTATTCGCGTGCCTGTGCCACGGCTGCGCGCACCTGGCCCTTGACGTCCTCGCGGGTGGTCTGCAGCTTGTGCTCGATGTGGATGTCGCTGGTTGCGAGGAAGGTGTGGATGCGGGGTCGCTGGGCATCTCTGACGGCGTTCCAGGCCGCCTCGATGTCCTGCTTGCTCGTGCGCGCCAGGCCACAGATCACGGGTCCTTCGACCTCGCGCGCGATCGCCTGCACCGACTCGAAGTCACCCGGCGAGGTGATCGGGAAGCCGGCCTCGATGATGTCCACGCCCAGGCGCGCCAGCTGGTGGGCGATCTCGAGCTTTTCCTGCCTGTTCAGTGAGATCCCGGGCGACTGCTCGCCGTCGCGCAAGGTCGTATCGAAGATCAGGACGCGGTTGGCCGCGTCACGGCGCGCAACGCGCTCGCTACTGGGTCCTTTAGAAGTGCTCATGTCGTTCGTGCTCCTTCTCTATCTCGCTTTACGTTCCTCTCTGCTGGGTATGCGGCTACGCGGCCGCCACGCGTTATTCCCCCCGAGGGGGGAGCAGAAGGAGCGAGAGAAGCGAGTTACGGAACGACATCTGAATCGCAGAGTAGCAGTGCACCGGCGCGCTGCCAAACGGCGACTCAGGGCGTCAGCACGACCTTGCCCACGTTGCGCCGCTCGACGATCATCGCCTGCGCGGCGCCGGCTTCGGCGAAGGAGAAGGAGCCAGCCACGACGGGTTTGACGGTGCCGTCATCGAGGAGCTCGCGCATCGGCCCGATCCACGGCTCGAGGGTCCCCCGGTCCTTCCACAGGCTGAGCATGTTCAAGCCGATCACGGCCTTCGATTCGGACATCTGCTTGATCATGTTGAAGCGCGGCATTCGCGCCACCGCGCGCAGTGCCGTGACGAGGTTGCGCCGCTCCCCCGAGACGACCGAGGAGGCACCAAAGGCGACAAGGCGTCCACCGGCACGCAGCAGCGAATAGCTCTGGCGAAAGCTCTTGCCGCCGACCGCGTCGAGGATCACATCGAACTGCGGGAGTCCCCGCTCCCAGCCGCTCTTGGTGTAGTCGAGAACGTGGTCCACGCCTAGTTCGGAGCAGCGCGCGTGCTTGCCCGGCGAAGCGGTCCCGTAGACCTCAGCCCCGTAGCGCTTGGCGATCTGCGTGGCGGCGATGCCGACGCCCCCGCCTGCGGAATGGACGAGCACCCGCTCGCCCGGCTGCAGGTTGCCGTAGCCGATCAGCGCGGCCCAGGCGGTTCCGTAGTTGACGGGTATCGCAGCGCCCTGCTCGAAGCTGAGCTCATCGGGCAGCGCCACGATGTCGCCAGCGCCCGCCACGACCTGCGATGCATAGCCGCCGAATTTGGTCCCCGCGAAGACACGCTGTCCGACGGCGAGGCCCTCGACCCCCTCCCCCAGCTCGAGGATCGTCCCTGCAACCTCATAGCCGACGACGCAGGGAGTCTTCGGCGCATCGGCATAGAGGCCCATCCGCGCCATCACGTCGGCGAAGTTGATGCCGGCGGCGGCCACCTCGATGCGCACCTCCCCCGCCCCAGGCCTCGGGTCTGGGCGCTCCTGCACCTGCAGGACGCCGGGACCGCCGTGCTTGGTGATTACGACAGCCCGCATGGTCGTGAGCCTAACCGATCAGCCGAGGTCGACAGACCAGCCGTTTACGAAGCCCTCCGAGGCGACGATCTCAGCGACGACCGCGTCGGGCACCTGGGCGTCGGTCGTGACGACCATCGCAGCGAGCCGCGGGGCCTCTCCGTCGGCTCCATCGGGGGTGTGTCCGACGGCGGCGGAGGAGATGTTGATGCCGTGGGCGCCGAAGATCGTGCCCACGCGGCCGATCATGCCGGGCAGATCCTCATAGCGGAAGACGGCCACGTGCGGCTCGAGCTCGATCGTCAGGCGCCTGCCCTGCACCTCGACCAGGTGCGGCACGCCGTTGGGGCCGATGCCCGTGCCGGCCACGGCCACGCGCTCGCCGCCCGCGACGACGGTGACACGGATCAGCTCGTTGAAGTCCTGCGCCTCGGAGACGCTCTTCTCCTCGAAGACGATCCCGCGCTGCTGGGCCATGGTCGGTGCGTTGACGAGGTTGACCTGCTCCTCGGTGCGGCCCTCGAGGGCGCCCACGATCACGGCTAGCCCGAGCAGGCGCGTGTCGAAGTCGGCGATCCGGCCCATGAAGGCAGCCTCGATTCGCTCCACCGAGCTGCCCTCGGCGAGCTTCATCGCCAACCGGCCGAGCTGCGTGGCCAGCGGCAGGAACGGACCGAGCACATCCATGTCCTCGGCGCCGATGGCGGGGATGTTGACGGCCGTCGAGACAACGCCACCGGTCAGAGCCGCCACGACCTGCTCGGCGCTCTGGTAGCCGGCACGATCGGTGGCCTCGGCGGTCGACGCACCCAGGTGCGGCGTGACGACGACGTTGGGGTAGCCGAACAGCGGGCTCTCGGTCATCGGCTCGCTGGGGAAGACGTCGAGCGCCGCGCCGCCGACCTTGCCCGAGTCGAGCGCGTCCTTCAGGGCAGCTTCGTCGACCAGGCCGCCGCGGGCGACGTTGAGCACGCGCACGCCGTCGCGCATCTGGGCGAAGGCATCGGCACTCAGGAAGCCTTCGGTCTCGGGCGTCTTGGGCAGGTGGATCGTGATGAAGTCGGCCTGGGCGTAGATGTCCTCAGGGCTCTCAGCCTTGTCGACGCCGAGGTCGCGGTAGCGCTCGGCGCTCACGAACGGGTCGAAGGCGAGCACGCGCATGCCAAAGCCGCGGGCACGCTGAGCCACCAGTTGGCCGATGCGACCGAAGCCGACGATCCCGAGCGTCTTCTCGTACAGCTCCACGCCGGAGTACTTGGAGCGGTCCCATTTGCCGGCGATCAGCGAGGCGTAGGCCTGGGGCACGTTGCGTGCGAGCGCGAGCAGCAGCGCCATCGTGTGCTCGGCCGCCGTGACCACGTTGGACTCGGGCGCGTTGGCGACCACGATCCCCCGTTTGGTGGCAGCGGGCACATCGACGTTGTCGACGCCCACGCCGGCGCGTCCGATCGCCTTCAGGCGCGTGGCCTTCTCGATCAGCTCGGCCGTCATCTTGGTCGCCGAGCGAATCACGATGCCGTCGTAGTCGGCGATGCGCTCGATCAGCTGCTCATCGCTCCAGTCGATACCCAGCTCGACGTCGAAGTGCTCGCGCAGCAGCGCCACACCCGAGTCGCCGATCTTCTCCTTGACGAGAACCTTCGCGCGCGCGCTCATCGGCCGATCCCCTCCACCACGAAGTCGATGCAGGCGGTCAGCGCTTCCACGTCCGCCGTCTCGACGGCCGGGAACATGCCCACGCGCAGCTGGTTTCGCCCGAGCTTGCGGTAGGGCTCGACGTCGACGATGCCGTTGGCGCGCAATGTCGCGGCCACCGCCGCCGCGTCGAGGGAGTCGTCGAAGTCGATCGTACCCACGACCAGCGAGCGCTTGGCCGGATCGGATACGAAGGGCGTCGTGTAGGACGTCTGCTCAGCCCAGCCGTAGAGGTGCGCAGAGGAGGCGCGCGTGCGTTTCACGCACCAGTCGAGGCCGCCACCTGCGAGCATCCAGCGCACCTGGTCGGCGAGCAGGAACAGCGTCGCCACCGCAGGGGTGTTGTAGGTCTGATCCTTGAGCGAGTTCTCGAGCGCCGTCTGCAGGGAGAGGAACTCGGGGATCCAGCGCTCGGATGCGTGCAGCTCGGCGATCCGCTCCTGCGCGGCGGGGCTGAGCAGCGCAACCCACAGCCCCCCGTCGGCGGCAAAGCACTTCTGCGGTGCGAAGTAGTAGGCGTCGGCCTGGGTGACGTCGACGGGAAGCCCGCCGGCGCCAGAGGTCGCGTCGATGGCGACCAGCGCATCCCCCGCGCCCTCCGGACGTGTCACACCACACATCACGCCTGTGGACGTCTCGTTGTGAGCCCACGCGATCAGGTCCACCCCACCCTCGGCCGCAGCCGCTCCCACCCCAGCTGGGTCGGGGGCATCGCCGGGGTCGGCGCTCACCTCGATCGGGTCCTTCAGGAAGGGCGCTCCGGTGGTGACGGAGGCGAACTTCTGTGAGAACTCGCCGAAGGTCAGGTGCAGCGAGCGGTCACGTACGAGCCCGAAGGCAGCGGCGTCCCAAAAGGCCGTCGCGCCGCCGTTGCCGAGGGCAACCTCATAGCCGACGGGCAGCGAGAACAGGTCGGTCAGTCCCGCACGGATCTCCCCCACGAGGGCCTTGACGGGCTTCTGGCGATGGGATGTGCCCATCAGCGCCGCGCCCTCGCTCGCCAGGCGCTCGAGGGCGTCGGGTCGAACCTTGGAGGGACCGCAGCCAAAGCGCCCGTCTGCGGGCTTCAGCTCGGCGGGTATGACCAGTTGCTCCTGCGCTGCGCTCGTCGTCATGTGGGCTCCTCGCTCGGTTGCACCCGGAGGGGATTATCGAAGGTCTGAGAGTGCCCAGGCGCGCGGCGGTTTACAGTCGTCACTTCCCGGTGGTGAGCTCCACCCGAGCGCCAGTCGCGACGACGAAGGCGAGTGTATCGAACGGCGTGTGCGCCTGAGCGATACGCCCGCCGGTGTCTCCTACCGACCGCGCCCATGGGGCTCCAGCCAGTCATACCCTGGCCCCACGGGGATGATGCGCTTGGGGTTGAGCTCGTCGTGGGTGGTGTAGTAGTGGCGCTTGATCTGCTCCATGGCCACCGTCTGAGCGACCCCCGGCAGCTGGTAGAGCTCGCGTGCGTAACCCCACAGGTTCGGATAGTCGACCAGGCGCCTGAAGTTGCAGCGGAAGTGCACGTTGTAGACCTCGTCGAAGCGCACGAGCGTGGGGAACAGCCTCCAGTCGGCCTCGGTGAGGCGCTCGCCGAGTAGGTAACGACGGTCGGCGAGTAGCGCCTCGAGCCAGGCGAAGCTCGCGAACAGCTCGGCGAAGGCGTGCTCGTAGGATTGCTGACGACGCGCGAAGCCGGCCTTGTAGACGCCGTTGTTGACCGTGTCGTAGATGCGCTCGTTGATCGTGTCGATCTCGGCGCGCAGATCCTCCGGGTAGAGATCGAGCGACGAGCCGAGGGCGCCGAGCGAGTCGGCGCTGTACATCATGCGGATGATCTCGCTCGACTCGTTGTTGACGATCTGGCCCGTCTGCGTATCCCACAGCACCGGCACCGTGATCCGGCCCTCGAAGCTCGGGTCGCTGACCCTGTAGCCCTCACTCATGTACTGCCAGCCGTGCAGCTTGTCGGTGTACTCCCCGCCGGGCCCGTCCTCGAAGCGATCGCCGGTGAACGCCCAGCCGCGCTCGTCGCGAAATGGAGCCAGGTAGGAGATCGGGAGCGCGTCTTGCAGGCCGGCTAGCTCGCGCAGGATCGCTGTGCGATGGCACCAGGGGCAGGCGAGCGAGACGTAGAGGTGGTAGCGGCCCGGCTCGGGTGGGTAGCCGCTTGTCCTGCCGGTCCTTGGGTCCTCGCCGACCCAGTCGCGAAAGCGGCTCTCCTGGCGTGCGAACTCGCCGCCGGCGAGCTCGGCGTCGATCACGACGTCAACCACTCCACAGCACCTCGCGGTCAAGGACGGTGGCCGACCAACCCGCCGGCAGCCGAGCGGCGGCCACTCCGGCGGGGGCCTCCTCGGCGAGCAGGCAGAACTCGGGTGCCGGGCCGAAGACGAGCTGGCGACGCCACAGGCTTGCCCGGGCCGGCTCCATGCCGTCGCCGAGCATCTCCCCCAGCCCGCGGCGCTCGGAGCCGGCGGGCCGCGCGACCCACACCGCGGTGGTGGCGCCGCCGAGGGCATCGGCGCACGGTTCGCCCTCGATCAGCCCGTACAGGCCACCGGCGCCCGCGCCGAAGCGGTGGGCCACCTCGTCGTGGGTGGTTTGATGCCCACGCCCGACGGCAGCCTCGTTGAGCACCCCCAGCGCCGCGAAGTCATCCACCAGGTACCAATCCTCATACCCGCCCTCCAGGGCCGGCGCGCTGCCCTCGGTTGCGAACGCCGATGTCGCCAGCCATGGCAGCTCTGCCAGCCGGAAGCTGGCCGACGCCCGCGTACCGACGGGCAGCGAGCGAGCCAGCGAGCGGTGGAAGGAGACGAGCGCGTCCTCGTAGGCGCCAACCGCGGCCGGGTCGCGCGGTTGGTGCCAGAAGACGTAGGCGAGCACTCGAACGGCTTTCTCTAGAAGGCGGGCTTGATCCAGTCCATGTGCGAGCGCAGCTCCCCGCCCACGTGCTCGACCTGGGTGTCGGCCTGCTCGGCGCGCATGCGCTTGAAGTTCTCCTGCCCGGCACGGTTCTCGGCGATCCACTCGCGGGCGAAGTCGCCGTCCTGGATCTCCTTGAGGATCTGTTTCATTGCCTTGCGGGTCTCGTCGGTGATGACGCGCTTGCCGCGCGTGTAGTCGCCGTACTCGGCCGTGTTGGAGATCGAGTAGCGCATCCCCGCGAGGCCCTTCTCATACATCAGGTCGGCGATCAGCTTGAGCTCGTGCAGGCACTCGAAGTAGGCCATCTCAGGGTCATAGCCCGCCTCGACGAGCGTCTCGAAGCCGGCCTGGACGAGCTCTGAGGCGCCTCCGCAGAGGACTGCCTGCTCGCCGAACAGGTCCGTCTCGGTCTCGTCCTTGAAGCTCGTCTCGATCACGCCGCCGCGCGTGCATCCGATGCCCTTGGCGTAGGCCAGGGCGAGCGCGCGGGCGTTGCCGGTGGCGTCCTGCTCGATCGCGATCAACCCGGGAACCCCGCTGCCTTCGGTGAACTGGCGGCGCACGAGGTGCCCGGGCCCCTTGGGCGCGACCATGCCCACGTCGACGCCGGCCGGCGGGTCGATCTCCTTGTAGTGGATCGAGAAGCCGTGGCCGAAGAGGATCATGTTGCCCTCGGCGATCCCGTCGCGGATCTCGTCCTGCCAAACCTGGTGGTGGAGCTCGTCGGGGAGCAGGATCATCACGAGGTCGCCGCGGCTCGAGGCCTCGACGACGGAGAGAACCTCGAGGCCCTGCTCGCGCGCCTTGGCGACCGAGGCGGAGTCCTCACGCAGCCCGACCACGACTTTGACGCCGGAGTCTTTGAGGTTGAGGGCGTGGGCGTGTCCCTGCGAGCCGTAGCCGATGATTGCGACGGTCTTGCCGTCGAGGAGTGTGAGGTCTGCGTCGTCGTCGTAGATCATTGGCCGCAGGCTATCCAACTTCGTGCCTGCTCCGGCCCCGCGCCTTCCCGGCCAGCTCGCTCAGGCGCCGGCGCAGGCGACGAGCGTGCGCGCCGGTATCGCCAACGTCCCGTCCGCGGCTGTATAGGGGGCGAAGCGCTGGGCAAGCGAGGCCTTTATCTCCTCGATCTCGCTCTCGGGGCGCGAGAGCACGGCGTCGTGGAAGTTGCGGGAGAGGTCGAGCGTGGTGTCCCACAGCTCCTCGAAGTCCCGGTGGCGGCGCACGAGGTCGAGCTCCTCGACGCGAATCTCGGCGAAGCCCGCCTGCTCGAGCAGGCCGGAGACGCTTGTGCTGTCTCCGAGCACGAACGGGCCGGGCGTGGGCGTGCCGGGCTCTGGAGCCGGAGCAAGGCCGCGCTCGATCAGCTCACGCGCGGGCAGCGAAGCCCATGGGTTGTGCTCGATCGCATCCCACACCGCCAGCGCCACCCGACCGCCGGGGCGAAGCACGCGCCGGGTCTCGCCCAGGGCGGTGGCGGGGTCAGCCATCAGCATGTAGCCCCAGCGGCACAGCACCACGTCGACGCCGGCGAGTGGCAGGTCGATCCATTCTGCGTTCAGCACCTGGAACTCGACGTTCGCCAGACCCAGCTCAGCCGCCCGTGCGCGCGCTCCAGCGAGCATCGCCTCGGCCTGGTCAGAGACGACCACGCCGCCCAGTGGAGCCACGAGCTCCGCCGCGAGCAATGCTGTCTCGCCCAGCCCGGCGGCAAGCTCGAGCACGCGCTCCCCCGGCTGCGGGAGGGTGGCGTCGATCATCCAGTGCGAGACGGGCGCGGCGAACGCCCGCATGAGCTCCTGGCGGTGCACCCAGCCGGAGGCCGCCTCTTCCCAGTTTTCGAGGCTCGCCTGCCGGTAGGCGTTGGGGTCGAAGCTCATAGCGACGGGAGCTCCCTGCGCAGCAGCTTGCCGGAGCGCGTGCGCGGGAGCGGCTCGGCGGAGAGCACGAACTGCTTTGGCACCTTGAAGCGAGCGAGCGCGCCTGCACAGTGGGCACGCAGCTCGTCCGGCTCGAGTATCGCCCCTGCCCTCGGCACGACGATCGCGCTGACCATCTCCCCCCATTCGGCGTCGGGCACTCCCCGTACGGCAGCCTCGAGCACGAGTGGATGCGCCTCGAGCACCGCCTCGACCTCGGCCGGTGCGACGTTCTCGCCGCCGCTTACGATCGTGTCGGCCTTGCGTCCCGTCACGCGCAGGCGACCCTGCTCGTCGAGCGCGCCGAGATCGCCCGTGTGCAGCCAACCATCGGCGCCCGGCGCTCGGGGTGCGACGGTCGGGCCCCGCACGAGGATCTCATCGTCTGCCCCGATGCGCACGCTCGTGCAGAACAGAGGCGGACCGGCAACGCTCGCCCGCTCCCCCACAGCCGCCAGCGGCGTGGTGGTCACCTGCGAGCAGCACTCGGTCAGGCCGTAGGTGAGGCTCACAGGCACTCCCGCCGCGTGAGCACGCTCGATCAGCGCCGGCGGCACGGGCCCCCCGCCGGTCAACGCGCAGCGCAGCGACGCAGGACGGCTCAGACCCGCGTCGAGCAGCCGGGCGAGCGTGGTGGCCACGAGCGAGACGAGCGTCACGTCCTCGTGTTCGAGGCTGTGCAGCGCGAGGTCGGTTTCGAAGCGCTCGTGCAATACGGCCGTGGTCGAGTAGATCGCCGATCGCATCAGGATCGAAAGGCCACCCACGTGTGAGAGCGGCAGCGCGCACAGCCAGCGGTCCCCCGCCTCGCTCCCAAGCGCGACGGCCGATCCGAGGGCGCTCCACAGCAGGTTCCCGAACGTGAGCTCGACCGGCCGCGGCGCCGAGGTGGTGCCCGACGTATGGATCATCACCGCCGTGCTGTCGAGGTCGTGACGAACCGGCGTTGCCTCCGAGCAGTCGCGCCCATCGTCCAGCGGCTCCTCGACGAGCACGTCGCAGCCGATGATGATCGCCGCACGCTCCTCCTGGGAGAGACGCAGGTCGATCGGCACGGCCACGGCGCCGAGCAGCAGGCAGGCGTGAAGCGCCTGCGCGAAGCCGAGACCGCTCGGCAGCGCGATCGCCACGCGCGCACCGCGCACCACGCCCCGCTCCTCCAGCTCAGCTGCTCCCGAGCGCGCGGCAACGTGCAGACGGGCGTATGACCAGCTCCCGGCGGGCGTCTGCAGTGCCGGGTGCTCGGGCCTCGATGCCGCGGCCCGCGCAAGCCATCCGTCGACGAACATGCCGCACAGGCTAGCCTTCGCGCCAATGAGCACCTCCTGGAACACAGCCACCCCACACGCCGTCAGCGCCTTCACGGACATCCGCTATGAGAAGTCGGGGCCGCCCGACCAAGGCATCGCCAAGATCACTATCGCCCGTCCGGAGGTGAGGAACGCCTTCAGGCCACGCACGATCATCGAGATCTCTCAGGCCCTCGAGGACGCGCGCGAGGACACCGAGATCGGAGTGGTCGTGCTCACCGGCGAGGGCCCCGACGCCTTCTGCTCGGGCGGCGATCAGCGCGTTCGCGGCGACTCGGGATACCTGAACGACGACGACGCGGGACGGGCAGGCGTCGGTCGCTTCCACGTGACCGATCTGCACGTGCAGATCCGCCGTTTGCCCAAGCCCGTGGTGGCGATGGTCGCCGGCTACGCCATCGGTGGCGGGCACGTCCTGCACCTCGTGTGCGATCTGACGATCGCCGCCGACAACGCCCGCTTCGGACAGGTGGGCCCCAAGGTCGGCTCCTTCGACGGTGGCTTCGGGGCGGGCCTGCTTGCGAACCTGGTCGGCCCGAAGAAGGCCAAGGAGATCTGGTTCCTCTGCCGCCAGTACTCGGCCGAGGAGGCGCGTGAAATGGGCATGGTCAACACGGTCGTGCCGCTGGAGCGCCTCGAGGAGGAGACCGTCCAATGGTGCCGCGAGATGCTCGCCCTCTCGCCCTTCTCGCTGCGACTGTTGAAGGCGAGCTTCAACGCGGCCGAAGACGGGCTGACGGGGATCCAGCAGCTGGCGCACGACACCAACCTCCTGTTCTACGGCAGCGAGGAGGCCCAAGAGGGCCGGGACGCATACAAGGAGAAGCGCAAGCCGGACTTCTCGCGTTTCCCCAAGCGGGCCTAGAACCGTGGAATCGACCGTCTAGATGGGGGCTGTTCGCATCTGGGTGATGGCAGCCCGCGTACGCACGCTGCCGGCGGCTGTGGCCCCTGTGCTGGTGGGCACCTCGCTGGCGCTTGGAGCGAACCACTTCCACCCGCTGGCGTTCGTGGCGGCGCTGCTCGGCGCGCTGTTCATCCAGGTCGGCACGAACCTGTCCAACGACTACTCCGACGCCCGCCGCGGCGCCGACACAGAGGACCGCCTCGGCCCCGTCCGGGTGACGGCCGGCGGCCTGGTCCCCCCCAGCCAGGTGCTGCTCGCCACGTATGTGAGCTTTGGCCTGGCCGTTGCTTGCGGCACCTATCTGGTGGCCGTCGCCGGCTGGGAGCTGGTGGCCGTGGGCGCCGCCTCGATCCTCGCGGGCGTCCTCTACACGGGCGGTCCGCGCCCCTACGGCTATGAGGGCCTGGGCGAGGTGTTCGTGTTCCTGTTCTTCGGGATCGTGGCCGTCGCCGGCTCCTACTTCGTGCAGGTGCAGCAACTGCCCTGGCAGGCGTTCGTGTGCGCTGTCCCGGTGGGACTGCTGGCGAGCGCGATCCTGGTCGTGAACAACGTGCGCGACCTCGAGACCGACAGACGGGCGGGCAAGCGCACGTTGGCTGTGCGCCTCGGCCGCTCGCGCACTCGGGCGCTCTACACCACGATGGTGGCTGGGGCGTTCGTGACCGCTCCGCTGCCATGGGCATTCGACTCGATGAGCGCATGGCTGCTGCTGCCGTGGCTCACGATCCCACTGGCGGCAAAGCTCGTGAAGGTGGTGCGCACCCACACCGATGGGCCGGCGCTGAACGGCGCACTGGCGGGCACGGGCGGGCTGCAGCTCTGCTTCTGCCTGCTGTTCTCCGCCGGCATCCTTGCGGGCGGCGGCGTGGGCTCGTGAAGCTCGAGATCGCGCGACGCAGCCTGCGGCTCTCGACGCCGCTTCAGAGCTCCTACGGGGTAGTGAAGAAGCGTGAGCTTCTGTGCATCACGCTCATCGGCCCAGACGACGTGCCGGGCTACGGCGAAGCGGCGCCGCTCGAGCCCTACGACGGGGTGAGCGTCGAGCGCGTGCTGCACGCGCTCGAGGGCTATCGCCCGGTGCTGGAGAGCTCTGCAAGCTTCAACGGCGCCCAGACGATCGAAGCCTGCCGCGAGGTCGACGACCTTCCCCAGGCGCTCGCCGCCGTGGACATGGCGTTGTGGGACCGAGCAGGGAGGCGTGAGGGCAAGCCCGTCTCGGCGCTGTTGAGCGACGGGTGCACAGCGCAGGTGCCGGTGAACGCCACGCTCTCGGCCCTCGATCGCGCGGGGGTGGCCGAGCAGGCCGCCCGCGCTGTGGATCACGGCTTTGACTGCCTGAAGGTGAAGGTCGGGGTGGGCGATGACGCCGGGCGCGTGGCCGCCGCTCGCGCGGGCGCCGGACCGCGGGCACAGCTGCGACTGGACGCCAACGGCGCGTGGGGCGTGGATGAGGCCATACGTGCAATCGACGCCCTGTCTCCAGCCGGCCTGGAGCTGGTTGAGGAGCCGACTCACGGCCTCGAGCAGGTACGCGAGGTCAGAGAGCGCGTGGCAGTGCGGGTGGCGATCGACGAGACGGCGGCCCAACCGGGCGCCCTTGCGGCCGGTGTGGCCGACGCGGTCTGCTTGAAGATCTCGCGCTGCGGCGGAATAGCCCGGCTGCTGGTTGCCGCGACGCTCGTGCGCTCCACGGGCGCAGAGGTCTATCTCGCGTCGACGCTCGACGGCCCGCTGGGGATCGCCGCGGCGGTGCACGCGGCCGCCGCGCTCGCCTCGCGCGGTCCTCTGCCCCACTGCGGCCTGGCCACCCTGAGCCTGTTCAGCGAGCTCGACAACCCACTGCCGGTGCGCGACGGCGCAATCACCGTTCCGCGCGGGCCGGGCCTGGGAGTGGCGCCGCTCAGCTGAGGATCAGCTCCGCCAGCGATTGGGGGTTCTCGAGCGGCAGCCCATGGCCCCCTGCTACGACGGCCAGCCGGCCGCTGGACATCAGCCCGACCATGCGCCGGGAGATCGCCACGAACTTCGTGTCGCGCTCGCCCGCGATCACCGTCACCTCCATCTCCAGCTCGCCCAGGCGCGCCCACAGCGGCTCCATGACACCCGTCCCCAGACCCCTCATGACGGCAGCGAGCGCCTCGGGGCGGTTGCGTCGCTGGTCCTCGCGCGCGAGGCGGCCCACCTCGGGTGGATCGAGGGCGAACAGCGGCTGGGTGCGCCAGCGCTCGATGAAATCCTCGAAAGGGCTCGCTTCCAGCTCCTCGGCGAGCTGCTCGTCGGCGGCCCGCCGATCGGCTCGCTCAGCAGGGTCCTCGAGCCCTGGCGAGCAGGCGACGAGGATCAATCGCGAGACCCGCTCCGGCGCCGCCAGGGCCACGTTCAGAGCTATGCGGCCGCCGAGCGAGTAGCCACACAGCACGAAGCGCTCGGGCGCTCGCGCCAGCACGCTGTCCACGCAGCCCGGGAAGGTGATCGGCCGCTGGGCGTCCGCCTCGCTTCCGTGGCCTGGGAGATCGAGCGCCAGCGGCCGATACCGTTCGGGGTCGAGCATCGACACCACACCGTCCCACGCGCGGCCGGTCCCGCTGAAGCCGTGCAGCAGAACCAGATCCTCAGGCACCCGAGCATCCTATGACCCAGACCACCGACACCTACGTGCTGCTGCGGGCGTTCGTCGACGAGCTCACACGCTGCGGAATGCGCGCGGCGTGCACCTCGCCCGGCTCGCGCTCGGCGCCGCTCGCGCTCTCGCTCGCCCACGAGCGGCGTCTGCGCTGCTACTCCCATGTGGACGAGCGCTGCGCGGGCTTCTTCGCACTGGGCCTGGCAAAGGCCTCACAGCTGCCGGTCGCCGTCACGTGCACGTCGGGGACGGCAGTGGCCGAGCTGCTGCCCGCGGTGATCGAGGCGAACGAGGCGCGCGTGCCGCTGCTGGTGCTCAGTGCCGATCGTCCGCCCGAGCTGCGCGAGAATGGAGCCGGGCAGGCGATCGACCAGCTGAAGATCTTCGGCGGGGCGGTGAAGTGGTTCTTCGAGGTGGGCACGCACGAGGCCACACCCGCACGCCTGCGCTGGATGCGCACGCTGGCCTGCCGCGCCTATTGGACAGCGCTAGAGGGTCCTCCCGGGCCCGTGCACCTCAACTTCCCGCTGCGTGAGCCGCTCGTGAGCGACGAGGCGCTGCCGGAGGACGACACAGCCCGTCCCGGTGGACGCCCCTATGTCCTGCGGCCACAACCAGCGACGATCGAGGGGATCGACGAGCTGCAGGAGCTCGTCTCGGGGGCGCGCCGCGGCGTCGTGGTCGCAGGACGACACGAGCGGAGCACGCCCCTGGGGGCCGCCGCCAGCGCGTTCGCGGAGGCCGTGGGCTGGCCGTTGCTAGCAGACCCGCTCTCGGGCGCCCGCCGCGGAGCGGCTGCCGTCGCCCACTACGACGCGCTGCTGCGCGACCAGACGCTTGCCGCCTCGCTGCGCCCCGACCTCGTAGTCCGCGTGGGCGATCTGCCCGTGTCCAAGCCGCTTCGCAGCTGGCTCGCGGGCCTCGGCGACATCGAGCAGATAGCGCTCGAAGCCGAGGGCGCCTGGCAGGACCCGGACTCGGTGGTCTCCCACTTCTTTTCGCTCGACGCGGCGTCCGCGCTGGCACAGCTGAGCAACAGTCCCGCACCTGAAGGCGATGACTGGCTGGGAAGCTGGCGCAGCGCCGATGAGCTCGCCGCCCAGGCCATCGAGGGAGTACTCGCCGGCGAGCTCTCGGAGCCGGCGGTGGCCGCGGAGCTCGGCGTCCTGCTGCCCGAGCAGGCCACGCTGTTCGTCGCATCCTCGATGCCAGTTCGCGACATCGAGACGTTTTGGCCTGCGCGAGCGGCCCCCCCGAGGGTGCTTTGCAACCGCGGCGCCAACGGCATCGACGGCATCGTCTCCTCTGCCTACGGCGCGGCCGCCACCGCAGACGGGCCAGTTGTGCTCCTGATCGGAGACCTGGCCCTGGCATACGACATCGGCGGCCTGCTGGCAGCCCAGCGACTCGACCTGAAGCTGACGATCGTTCTGCTCAACAACGACGGAGGTGGAATCTTCGACTTCCTTGCAGTGTCGCGCGCTGGACTTGCTCGCTCGCCCGAGCCGCACGCCCCCAGCGAGGACATCTTCACCCGGCACGTGAGCACGCCGACCGGCTTGGACTTCGCCAAGGCGGCTGATCTATACGGGCTCGGTCACGAGCTGGCGAGCGACGCCCCCGGTTTCAGAGAGGCGCTCGAGCGAGCGCTCGCGGCAGAGTCCTCGGGCATGGTCGAAGTTCGCACCGTGCGCAGCGAGAACGTCGCGTTGCACAGGCGAGTGTGGGACGCCGTGTCCTCGGCACTGGCCTCCTGAGGTTCGTTGGGCGCCGCTAAACGGGCCTCAGCCCGCTAGGAGCGGCAGCAGTGCCTGCAGCTTGACCTCGGTCTCGGCCAGCTCGCTCGCGGGCTCTGAGCCACCCACGATGCCGTTGCCGGCGTAGCAGCGCGCCACGCTGCCGCGAAGTAGCGCGCAGCGCAGCGCCACACAGAATTCACCGTCGCCGGCCGCGTCGGTCCAGCCCACCGGCCCCGAATACCAGCCGCGGTCGAGCCCCTCGAGCGCGGGGATCAGCGGCGCGGCACGCGTGAGCGGCTCGCCCCCGACGGCGGGCGTGGGGTGCATCAGCCCGGCGAGCTCGAGCGCGTCCATCGGCGCCGCCAACTGCGCCCTGATGGGGGTGGCGAGGTGCTGGATGTTGGCGATCCGGACGAGCTCGGGCTCGCCGGCCGCGGTGACCCATACGGCGTGTGGACGCAGCGTTCGCTCGATCCGCCGGGCCACGATCGCGTGCTCCTCGCGGTAGCTCGCATCGCGCAGCAACTGCTCCCCGAGGTGGTCGTCGACGGCCGGATCGGCGCTGCGGCGTGTGGATCCGGCGAGTGCAAGCGTGCTCACACGCTGGCCCTCACGGCGAACCAGCAGCTCGGGGCTGGCCGCGATCAGCGTCGCATCGCCACGACCCACGCAGAACACGAAGCAGGAGGGGAACTCGTTGCGCAGCACGCCGAACACCGCCGCCGGGTCATAGTCCGCCGGCGCGTGCACCTGCACTTCGCGTGCGAGCACGATCTTCTCCAGCTGCCCCGAGCCGATCAGCTCGACCGCGCGAGCCACCGCCTGCTCGTAGTGCTCGGGGGGCATGGCGCTCGCGATCTGGAAGCGCCCGGTCGGCGCGGGGTCGAGCAGCGCGAGCTCACTGCTGCGCAGCTCAGGCAGGCGCCGCTCGACGCGAGCTAGGAGATCCTCAGCCGTGTCGTCGGGTGAGGCCAGCGCGCTCAGGGTCAGCGAGACGTTGCGCTTGCCGCCCCGCTCAGAGCGCGAGAGCAGAACCTCGGGAACGCTCAGCGACGCCGGCGCAAAGCCCTTCCAGTGGGGCGCGCGCCCGCCGTCATCGGCGAAGGCGAAGCCGCCCATGGCCACCGGGCCGCTTCCCGTCGGCGCGTCGGCCGGGTCGAACACCGCCGCGGCAGCCATTGCCCGCCAGCGGTCCGCAACCGAGGCGAAGCGCTCGCTCCCCTCGGCTTGCAGGCAGCTGACCTCGCCAAGGCCGGCGAGGGCCGCACGAGCACGGTCGGGTTGCTCGAACAAAAACCACGGCTCCTGTGCTCGGCGCGAGGCGCACACGACCTGCGAGGGGTCGACCTCGGGATCCAGGGCCACCGTGATGCTCGCCAGCACCTCTCCCCCGCTTCGTCGCGCGCGGCGGACCGCCAGCGCCAGGCGTGCACGCAGACGCTCGCGGTCATGCTCGCTCAGAGTCGCGATGCTGTGGTGGCCGGCGCCTGCAGGGCTGTAGGGGGACCCGGCGTACGGGCCTCCCGTCAGTTCCGCGTCACGGGCCATCCCCGTTCTAGGTCTCGCTGCGACCTCGGGAGATCGCGATCTCGCCGGTTCGCATCATCTCGATCAGGCCGAACGGGCGGACCATCGTCTCGAACGCCTCGATCTTGTCCGTCGTGCCGGTCACCTCGATGATGATCGCCCGCTTGGTCACGTCCACGACCTTGCCGCGGAAGATCTCAGCGATCTGCATCAGCTCGCCGCGCTGCACCCCGTCGGCGGTGACCTTGAACAGCGCCAGCTCGCGCGCGACCGTATCGGCCGGCTCGAGGTCGCGGATCTTCAGCACGTTGACGAGCTTGTGCAGCTGCTTGGTGACCTGGTCGATCGGATGCAGCGCCCCGTCGACGGTCAGCGTGACTCGCGATATCTGCAGGTCCTCCGTCGGCCCGACCGTGAGCGTCGAGATGTTGAAGCCGCGACGAGCGAACAGACCCGCGATGCGCGTCAGGACACCCGACTTGTTTTCCACGAGGATCGAGAGGACGTGCTTGCGCCCCGTGCGTATGTCCGTGGTCGCCTGCAGCTCCTCGAGGCTGAGCGGCGCCTTGGTTCCCGGTTCACTCATGGCCGCGCTCATCCCACCATCTCGCGAGCGGCCGCACCTGCGGGAATCATGGGATAGGTGTTCTCCTCACGCGTCACGCGTACGTCGATGAGCACCGGGCCCTCGATGGCGATCGCGCGCTTCATGTCCTCCACGAGCGTGCTCTTGTTCGTGAGGCGCATGCCCGTCACGCCGTAGGCCTCGGCCAGCTTGACGAAGTCGGGGAACTCACCCATGTCGACGTGGCTGTATTTGCCGTCCCAGAACAGCTCCTGCCACTGACGGACCATGCCCAGATAGCCGTTGTTCATGATGAACACCTTGATCGGGATGTTGTTCTGAGCGCACGTGGCGAGCTCCTGGGCGTTCATCTGCACCGAGCCGTCACCGGCAACGCAGCACACCAGGCGCTCGGGCGCACCCACGGCCGCCCCCATCGCCGCCGGCAGGCCGAAGCCCATCGTGCCAAGGCCACCCGAGTTGATCCAGCGTCTCGGCGCCGGGAAATCGTAGTGCTGGGCGGTCCACATCTGGTGCTGGCCCACGTCCGAGGTCACGATCGCCTCGCCGCCTGTGGCCTCGCACAGAGCTTTGACCATGAACTGAGGCTTGATCTCCTCGTCCGCGCTGTCCTCGTAGCCGAGCGGGTACTTGGCTTTCCAGCCTTCGATCCTGCTCCACCACGGCTCCAGGCGTCCCGGGTCGGCGCCGATCGCCCGGTACTCGATCAGGAGCTTGGCCAGCACGTGCTTGGCGTCGCCCACGATCGGGATGTGCGCCGGGACGTTCTTGGAGATCTCCGCCGGGTCCACGTCGATGTGAATGAACTTCGCCCGCGGGGCGAACTCTGCGAGCTTGCCCGTGATGCGATCGTCGAAGCGCGCGCCCACCGCGCAGATCAAATCCGCCTCGTCCATCGCGTAGTTGGCCGCGCGCGTGCCGTGCATGCCGAGCATGCCCAGCCACTGGGGGTGCGGCGCCGGGAAGGCGCCGAGTCCCATCAGCGTGCACGTCACCGGAAAGCGATCCGAGGTGGCGAACTCGGTGAGCTCGGCCGAGCCTTCGGCGCTGACCACGCCACCGCCCGCGTAGATCACCGGGCGCTGCGACGAGGCCAGCGCCTTTGCCGCTTGGCGGATCTGCTTCTGGTTGCCCTCCACTTTGGGCTGGTAGCCCGGCAGGCGGATGTCGGTCACCGGCTCGTAGTCGATGTCGGCACGGGAGAGGTCCAGGGGAATGTCCACAAGCACCGGCCCTGGACGCCCCGTCCGCGCGATGTGGAAGGCCTCGTGTATTGCCCGGGGGATTTCCTGGGGGTTGACGATCATGAAGGAGTGCTTGACCACGGGCATCGTGATGCCGATCGTGTCCGCCTCTTGAAAGCCGTCCGTGCCGAGCAGCTCCGTGCGCACCTGGCCGGTGATGAACACCACGGGTACCGAGTCCATCATCGCGTCGCAGATCGGCGTGATCAGGTTGGTCGCCCCGGGTCCGCTGGTGGCAAAGGCCACGCCCACTTTGCCCGTGGCCTTGGCATAGCCCTCGGCGGCATGGCCGCCTCCGGCCTCGTGGCGCACGAGGATGTGGCGGATGCCCCCCGTCACAAAGGCGTCGTAGGTCGGGAGGTTGGCGCCGCCGGGAAGGCCGAAGACGACGTCCACGCCCTCCGCCTTCAGACATTCCATCAACGCATCAACTGCGCGCATCCTCGACCTCCCTTCCGTTCATCGAATTGGCAGAAAAGCCAGTGTACCAGCGGGTTTACCGGTCAAACGCACGGGAGGACGCAGCCTGGCGCTGCGCCAGCGGCCCCTAGGAGGAGCCTATGCCCACGCCTATTGCGAGAACAATCGCTCCGCCGACGGTGACAACCAGGAACGAGGAGCGCAGGGAGACCCCGAGGAAGCGTTTCCGTATCCAGGCGATCACCGAGAGCTCGACGGCGACCACGCATCCGGCGACGATCAGGGCTTTGTTGACGTTGGAGATGAGGAAGGGGAGCGTGTGGAACAGCCCCCCGATGGTGGTCATCCCTCCGGTGATCGCTCCGCGCACGAGCGCTGAGCCGCGTCCGGTCTGCTCGCCGGTGTCGGAGAGCGCCTCCGACCAGCCCATGCTCACGCCTGCCCCGAGGGCGACGGAGAGCCCCACGAGCAGCGCCGTGTGCGAGCTGGAGGCGATCGCCGCCGCGAAGATCGGCGCCAGCGAGGAGACGGTGCCGTCGATCATGCCCACGAGCGCCGGCTGCACTACGCGCAGCACGAAGTCCGGCTCGTCCTTGTAGCCCGCGCGGTGGATCCAGCGGGCGAGGAGCGAGTCGTGGGGCTGCGCAGCGGCTGGGGCCTGGGTGGCCTCGACTGCGGCCGGCGGAGTCTGGGTGGGCGTGCTCATGACCACCACAGCGTAGGGCAAGCGTCGGATTAGGTAAGCCGAAATACGGCTTAGGCAAGCCGAATAGGGCGCTAGGCGGCGAGACTGCGCGGCGTGCTCAGGAGGCCGAGCGCGAGGCCGGCACGCGCTCCCATGACTCGGGCTGGATGGCGGTCTCGGGGAAGTCGAACTCGGTCCCACAGCGCGTGCACAGCGCGTCGTAGATCTTGGTGACACGACCGCAGTTGGGGCAGCGACGGCGCAGCTCGTCGCGCTCGAAGCGGTAGGCGATCGCTGCCAGTAGGCCAAAGAACGGCACGAGCCCCGAGATCAGGAACCAGAGCAGGAACGAGCTGCCCTTGATCTTGCCGACGATGCCACCCGCGAGCCCGAAGCAGGTCGCGATGACGATGTAGGCCATGGCGGTGCTCCGTGCCTACAACAGGACCCGTAGGGCCCAGATCACTGCCACGACGGCCACGATGAAGATCAGGGTGCTGAACAGGAACGAGAGGACGTGGACGATCACCCCGAGCAGCAGCCAGGCCGCCACCAGGAACACGAGCGCCGCCACGACTGTGCGACCGAACGACCTTTTGGGTGCCTCGTTCACGTTCATCCGACCAGCTTAACGGCAATGCGGCCGAGCAGGAAGTGCAACCCCTGCCCGGCCGCTTTACCGGGAGCGCCGGCCGAGGGAAGCCGGCACAGTCGATAGGAGAGAGGCGCTACATGCGACCCAGCCGACCGAGCTCACGGGCGATCCTTGCCGTCGAGACATCGGTGCCACTCAGACCGGCGCGCTGACGGCCCGCGGCCTGTCCGACGCTGGTTAGCTTATAGCGACGAATACGGCGCCCATTGGGTGCCCCATCCGCCGTCTCCTCGGGCAGCAGGATGAACCGCCGAGGAGGGGTGTTGCTCGAGTTCGCTGCTGAACGGTTCATGGTCAGCATGTTGGCGCGGGGGCGCGCTCATTCCATTGGACGGAAGTCCAAAATGTCCCGCGCCGGGTGGGTCAGACGCCGAGTTGCTCGTGAATCAGGCGTGAGACCTCGGTCCCGTCGGCCCGCCCCTTGGTCTCGCGCATGACCGCGCCCACGATCGGCCCGATCGCCTTGGCGTTGCCGTCGCGCACGCGCGCGGCCGCATCGGCGTTCGCCTCGAGGGCCGCTGCCACGATCGCAGCCAGCTCGTCATCGCCGCCGATCGCCGAGAGGCCCTCCGCGGCCACGATCGCCTGCGGATCGCCGCCCTCGGCGACGAGCCGGTCGAGCACCTGCCTACCAGCGCCCACGCTGATCTGCTTGGACGCCGCCAACCCCACCAGCGCCGAGATCGCCTCCGGGCGCACCCGCGAGCCGGCGGGGTCCTCGCCTTCGGCCAGGCGCGCCACGAGCTCGCCTGTGATCCAGTTGGCGAGCATCTGCGCCGGCGCCGGCGGGTCTGCAGCGGCCGCTAGCGCAGCCTCGAAGTAGTCGCCGAGCTCGCCACGGAAGGCCAGCAGCTGTGCGCTCTCATCGCTCAGGCCGACCTCCAGGCGCAGGCGCTCGACGCGAGCGGCCGGCAGCTCGGTCATATCCGCCTGGGCCGCCTCGACCATCGCCTGCTCGATCTTCACCGGCAGCAGGTCGGGCTCGGGGAAGTAGCGGTAGTCGTGCGCCTGCTCCTTGGAGCGCAGCGACGTGATGGGTGGGTGGGCATCAGGTCTTGGGTCGAAGTGCAGCGTCTCCTGGACCACCGTGCCGCCGCCTTCGATGATCTTCTGCTGGCGGGCGATCTCGGCGCGGATCCCGCGCTCGATGTAGCGGAAGGAGTTCATGTTCTTCAGCTCAGTCTTGACTCCCAACTCGCTTGCACCCGCGGGGCGCAGCGAGATGTTGGCGTCGCAGCGCAGCGAGCCCTCCTCCATGTTCACGTCGCTCACCCCGAGCTGGCGCAGGGTGGTGCGCAGCAGGCGCAGCCACTCGCTGGCCTGTTCGGGCGTGCGCAGATCGGGCTCGGTGACGATCTCCGCCAGCGGCGTGCCGCCGCGGTTGAAGTCCACGATCGAGGCATCCGAGCCGTGGATTCGTCCGCTGGCGCCGACGTGGATCAGCTTGGCCGCATCCTCCTCCAGGTGCACGCGGTGGATGCGCACCTCCCCCAGTCGGCCGCCGAGGCACAGCGGCTCGTCGTACTGTGAGATCTGGTAGCCCTTGGGCAGGTCGGGATAGAAGTAGTTCTTGCGGTGGAAGATCGAGCGGGGCGCAAGCTCGGAGCCGAGCGCCAGACCGATCATCAGGCCATAGTGCACTGCGCGGGCGTTGGCGACGGGGAGGCTGCCCGGCAGGCCAAGGCAGACAGGACAGGTGCGCGTGTTGGGCGGCTCGCCGAACGACAGCTCACAGCCGCAGAACATCTTGGTGGCGGTCGCCAGCTGCACGTGGATCTCGAGGCCGATGACCGCCTCCAGCGTTCCGGCTGCTCCGTTCGTGCCGGTCTCAGACACGCGCCGGGCTCCCGTCGAAGCCGATGGCGAGCTCGAGCGCATGTGCGGCATCGAGCAGCCGGTTCTCGCTGAAGGCCGCACCGGCGATCTGCAGCCCGACCGGCAGACCCTCGCTCAGGCCGCAGGGAATCGAGATGGCGGGTATCCCCGCCAGTGACATCGGCACCGTGCAGAAGTCGTTGAGGTACATCGACAGCGGATCTCCGGTCTTCTCGCCCAGGGGGAAGGCCACCGTGGGTGCGGTCGGTGTGAGGATGAAGTCGACCTCCGCAAAGGCGCTCTTGAAGTCCTCGGCGATCTTGGTGCGCACGCGCTGGGCGCGACCGTAGTAGGCGTCGTAGTAGCCGGAGGACAACGCGTAGGTGCCCAGCATGATCCGGCGCTTGACCTCTGGGCCGAAGCCGTCATGGCGAGTGCGTGTGTACATGGCCAGCAGGTCCTTGGCGTCGCTCGCACGCAGCCCATAGCGCACGCCGTCGAAGCGAGCCAGGTTGGAGGAAGCCTCGGCGGGCGCGATCACGTAGTAGGCCGACAGCGCGTGCGGCGCATGCGGCAGGCCCACGGAGCGCACCTCCCCGCCGAGCTCGCGCACTCGCTCCAGGGTCGCCTCGAACGCCTCAAGCACGCCCGCTTCGATTCCCTCGCCGCTCAGCTCCTCGGGGACGCCGAACGTCAGGCCGTCCAGTCGTTCAGCGCTCGGCAGCTCGATCTCGTGGGGAAACTCGAGCGATGTGGCATCGCACTCGTCGCGTCCGACCATATGGCGCAGCAGCAGCGCAGCGTCGCGGACGTCGCGCGTCAGCGGGCCGGCCTGGTCGAGCGAGGATGCGAACGCGATCATGCCGTAGCGCGAGACGGCGCCATAGGTCGGTTTCATGCCAACGATCCCGCACAGCGCGGCCGGCTGGCGGATCGACCCGCCCGTGTCCGTGCCCAGCGCCCACGGGGCCAGGCCCGCCGCCACGGCTGCCGCGCTTCCGCCCGAGGAGCCGCCCGGCACACGCGTGCGGTCCCAGGGGTTGCGGACGGGGCCGTAGGCGGAGTTCTCGTTGGAGGAGCCCATCGCGAACTCGTCCTGGTTGGTCTTGGCCAGCAGGGTCGTGCCCGCCTCGCTCAGGCGCGAGACCGCGCTCGCGCTGTAGGGAGGCAGGTAGCCCTCGAGGATTCGCGAGCCCGACTGGCTCGGTATGCCCTCCGTGCAGAAGAGGTCCTTGACGGCGAGCGGCACGCCCGCCAGCGGGGCGTCTGCGAGCGCTCCACCGTGATCGCCGGTCGGTGCCGGCGTCTCCTCCGCCACCCACGTGAAGCAGTTCAGGCCCTCCTCCCCGGCGTCGCGATCAGCCCTCGCGCGTTCGCGGTAGGCGTCGAACAGCTCCACCGACGAGAGCGTGCCCGCGCCGATCTCAGCGGCCGCCGCGGCGGCCGTCAGCTCCCGCAGATCGCCGCTCATGCCTGGGGGCTCGGGACCAGGAAGCCGTCGTCGCTCGTGGCAGGCGCCTGCGCGAGGGCCACCTCGCGTGGCAGGCACGGGCGCGGCTCGTCCGGACGCAGTGCGCCTGTGACCTCGACCACGTGCGAGGTGGGCGCGACGTCGTCCAGGTCGAGCTCACCGATCACCGCAATGTGGTCGAGAACCGCGGAGAGCTCGCGGGCCATCGGCTCGATCTCCTCCTCACTGAGGGCCAGGCGAGCCAGCGTGGCGACATGGAGGACCTCCTCACGTGCAATCACAGTGGCGCATTCTAGGGCGCGCTCATTTCGCTGCGACTACGGCCTGGGGCGCGGCTGCGGCTTGGCCGGCTCGTACAGCTCCGGTCGTTCGTCGCGCAGCGCCTGCCACGAGCCGAGGAGGACCGCCACGGCCCCCACGAGGGCGAGCCAGCCGCCGACCGCAAGCGAGCTCGCGTGATCGGGGCGCTCGAGCACGCGCACGAGCGCTGCGATCGTGGCGGCAAGTGACAGCGGCACGCACCACACGGCCGTGGAGACGGGCAGCGCCGGGCTGCGCTCTCCGAGCGCGCTCACCACCATCGCCAGCGCGGCACAGATCGCCGCCAGCTCGAGTGCCACCGCCGGCCCGAACGTGTTCCATGCACTGAGGTGCCCGGCGGAGGAGTCGTAGGAGGGCACGAACAGCGACACGATCAGGCAGATCGCTCCCGTCAACACGAGCAGCTCCCCCAGCCGCAGCCGCCTGATCACGCCCGCCCCCGATCTGTCTGTGCGAGCATCGCCTCGAGCTCAGCCTGGTAGCGAGCCGCCAGCAGGGTGTTGCGCAGCAGGAAGGCGATCGTCATCGGTCCAACGCCACCGGGAACAGGCGTGATCGCCGAGGCCACCTCGACGACCGCGGCGAAATCGACATCGCCGACGAGGCCGCTCTTGTTGCCGGCCTGCTCGGGGGTCAGCCGGTTCATGCCCACGTCGATCACAACCGCCCCCGGCTTGACGTAGTCGCGCTCGATCAAGCGCGCACGTCCGACAGCCGCGATCAACACGTCCGCCCGCGCGCAGACCTCGCGCAGATCGCGCGTGCGCGAGTGGCAGACGGTCACCGTGGCGTTCTCGGCTAGCAGCAGCTGCGCCATCGGCTTGCCGAACAGGTTCGAGCGCCCCACCACGACCGCCTCGGCGCCTTCGAGCGTCACGTTCGCATCGGCCAGCAGCTCCATCACACCGGACGGCGTGCATGGACGCAGCCCAGGGCGACCGAGCGCCAGCAGGCCCGCGTTGACCGGCGTCAGACCGTCGACGTCCTTGTCCGCCTCGATCAGCGCTGTGAGCGCCGGCCCGTCGAGGTGGGCTGGAACTGGGAGCTGCAGCAGGATTCCGCTCACGGCGCGGTCGGCGCCCAGTGCCCCCAGCTCCTCCGCGACCTGCTCGAAGGACGCATCGGCCGGCAGGCGGCGATCGAATGGGACCATGCCCACCTCCAGGCAGGCGCGTTGCTTGGCGCCGACATATACCGCCGAGGCGGGATCGTCGCCGACCAGCACAGTGGCCAGTCCCGGAGCGCGGCCGTAGCGCTGCTGGAACAGCTCGACCTCGTCGGCCACCTCGGCGCGCACGCGTGCAGCGATCGCCTTGCCGTCGATCAACGTGGCACTCATGTTTCAGATGCTATGCGTTGTCGCGAGAAGAGCACGCGCGCGTCAGCGTCGGCTGACAGGTGCGTACTCGGCCATCAGCTTGCGTTCCGAGCCGTCGCCGGCGAAGCGCACCACGATCACCCCGCCCGGCTCCACCCCGGTCACCACCCCATCGCCGAAGGCGGCGTGCACCACGTCCTCCCCGAGACGGAACTGAACACCCTCCGCGACCGCCTCGCGCGCGCGGCCGGAACTGGGCGCCTGCGCCCATCCGCCACCACCCCTGCCGCCGCTCGGGGCGGGCGCTCCCGACCGCTCCCAGCGCGTCGAGAGGGCGCTCCCGCGGAAGATCGCCTCCTTCGGCTCCTCCAGCAGATCGGCGGGGATCTCGTCGAGGAAGCGGCTGGGAAGACCGAAGGTCTGTGCGCCGAACACCGCACGCCGCCGCGCATAGGTCAGATAGAGCTGGCGCATGGCGCGGGTGATGCCCACGTAGAAGAGCCTGCGCTCCTCCTCCAGTGCGCCTTCGTCGATCGCCCGCGAGTGCGGGAAGACGCCCTCCTCGCAGCCGGCGATGAACACGACCGGGTACTCCAGGCCCTTGGCGTTGTGCAGCGTCATCAACGTCACCAGGCCGTCCTCGTCGCTGCGCGTGTCGGCATCGGCCACGAGCGCTATCTCCTGGAGGAAGACGTCGAGCGTACCCTCGCCATCAGCCGCGGCCAGGTCGAACTCGCGCCCCACCTCGACCAGCTGATCGAGATTCTCGATCCGGCCCTGCGCCTCGATCGAGCGCTCTGCCTCCAACGCCTCCACGTACCCGCTCTGTGAGAGCAGGGCCTGGATCAGCTCTCCGATCGCCGGTGGTGGGCTCCCCTGGCCCGCCCGCTCAGCCGGGTCCTCGCCACCGAGGCCAGCCATCGCCCGGAGCTCCTGCATCGTGTCCATGAAACGCCGCAACGCCTTCACGGCCGCCGTACCGAGACCCGGTATCTGCTCGGGTGTGGCCGCCGCATCCCAAACCGACATGCCCATCGAGGCCGCAAAGCTCGTCACCCGTGAGAGCGACGTCTGCCCGATGCCGCGTCGGGGCGAGTTGGCGACGCGCGTGAAGCTGACCACGTCGAAGGGGTTGGCCAGCAGCTGGAGGTAGGCGATCGCGTCCTTGATCTCCGCCCGCTCGTAGAACTTCGTCCCGCCGATCACCTGGTAGGCGATCTCGCGCCGCACGAGCGTGTCCTCGATCACGCGCGACATCGCGTTGGTGCGATACAGCACCGCGATCTCCGAGCGCGAGGCACCCTCGTCGACCAGACGCTCGACCTCCCCCACCACATACCGCGCCTCGGCGTGCTCGTCGTCGAGCGGACGCAGCTGGATCTGATCGCCCTGACCGTTCTCACTCCACAGCCGCTTGGCGATTCCCCCACGGTTGTTCGCGATGACGGCGTTGGCGGCCTGCAGGATCGTCTCGGTCGAGCGATAGTTCTGCTCGAGCTTGACCACGCGGGAGTCGGGGAAGTCGTCCTGGAAGTCGAGGATATTCCTCACATCGGCGCCACGAAAACTGTAGATTGACTGGGAGTCGTCCCCCACCACCGCCAGGTTGCGATGCCCAATCGGTCCCGCGTAGCTGGGTCGATCGCCGCGGTGGGCCTCTCCCCCGCTGGGCGGGCGTCCACCGCCGACTAGCAGCTGCAGCAGTCGATATTGCGCGTGGTTGGTGTCCTGGTACTCGTCCACGAGCACGTGGCGGAAGGTGCTCGTGTAACGCTCGCGCACGTCCTCGAACAGCTCCAGCAGGTTGACGGTGCGGAAGAGCAGGTCGTCGAAGTCCATTGCGTTCATGCGGTGCAGGTCGCGCTCGTAGATGTCGTAGACCTCGGCGATCATCTCCTCATACGGCGAGGCCGCCGTTTGGCGATAGGACTCGGCGTCGGCCAGGCGGTTCTTGGCCGCGGAGATCTGATTGAGGATCGAGGCCGGCGTGTAGCGCTTGGAGTCGACGCCCACGGCGTCTGCCGAGCGCTTGGCCAGACGCCGCGAGTCGGCCTGGTCGTAGATCGTGAACTGGCGCGTGTAGCCGAGGCGGTCGGCCTCCGCGCGCAGGATTCGCGCACAGGCCGCGTGGAACGTCATCAGCCACATGGGTGGGCGGGAAGTCAATCCCCGACCGAGCAGCTGCTCGACGCGCTCGCGCATCTCCTTGGCGGCCTTGTTGGTGAAGGTGATCGCCAGGATCTCCCCCGCCTGCGCCTGGTCGGTGTAGATCAGGAAGGCGATCCGATGCGTGAGCACCCGGGTCTTGCCACTGCCTGCGCCCGCCAGGATCAGCAGCGGTCCCTCACCGTGAGTGACAGCCTCTCGCTGCGGCTCGTTCAGCCCTTCCAGCAGCTCCCGAAGGTGCTCAGCATGGGGATTGGCGGCCACCTGTCCAGCATAGATGCGTCCTCGGAGGGCGGGACGCCGTCAGCTGTCGTCCTCTAGCCCCCAGCCGGATTAGGCCCCTTCACCGTCCGCAAGGGCCGCACCTCGGCCAGCGGGTTGGTCTCGCCGTCGGAGAGCTCGGCGATCATCCGTTCGAGCGTGGCAATCCGCCCGGAGAGCGCCTGGATGGCCTCGGCGATCGGGTCGGGCAGGTGGATCCAGTCCGCGTCCGGACCCTCCACCCGCCGACCGTCCACCCTCACCGGATGCCCGGGGTTGCCCACCACGGTCGAGTTGGGAGGAACGTCGGTGATGACCACGCTGTTGGCGCCGATCTTGGCACCGTGGCCGACCGTGATCGGTCCCAGCAGCTTGGCGCCGGAGCCGATCGTGACGTTGTCCTGCACCGTTGGGTGGCGCTTGCCGGCGGCGAATCCCGTACCTCCCAGCGTCACCCCCTGATAGAGCGTCACGTCGTTTCCGATATCGGCCGTCTCACCGATCACCACGCCCGTGCCGTGATCGATGAACAGCCCTTCCCCGATGCGTGCCGCGGGGTGGATCTCGATGCCTGTCACCGTCCGCGTGATCATCGAGATCAGTCGCGGCAGCAGCGGCGTGCCCGCCTGGTGCAGCGCATGCGCCACACGATAGGCCAGCAGCGCGTGGATGCCAGGCCATGTGGTGAGGATCTCCACCCGGCCCACACCACGGGCCGCAGGATCGCGGTCGCGGGCGGCCACCACGTCGCGGCGAACCTCTTTGACGACCCGCGCGAACGCGTCGAATCCAGCCATCGCAACAGCGTAGCGCCAGAACTCCGCCCCGTTGCGCGTGCAACCGAAATCATGACACCGCGAACCCCTCCGCGCCCCCCCGAGCGGCGCCCCTAAAAGGTGCCCTCAGGGGGCGAAGAAGGCTTGTGAGACGTAGCGCTCGCCAGAGTCGGGCATGATGACGACAATCCTCTTCCCCCTTGACTCGGGGCGCTCGGCGACCTGAAGCGCGGCCCACATGGCTGCCCCGCAGGAGATCCCCGCGAGCAGGCCCGCGTGCTTGGCGCAGCGCCAAGCAGTGTGGATCGCGTCGTCGTCGCTGACGGGGATCACCTCGTCGATCAGATCGCGGTTGAGCACGGGGGGCACGAAGCCCGCGCCGATGCCCTGGATGCGATGCGGTCCGGGGCGCCCGCCAGAAAGCACCGAGGAGCCGAGCGGCTCCACCGCCACCACCTGCAGCTTGGAGTTCACGTGCTCGCGCAGGTACTCGCCGACGCCGGTGATCGTGCCGCCCGTCCCCACGCCTGCCACGAGCACGTCCACGTCCTGCTCGAGCGCGCTTGCAATCTCGGGGCCCGTAGTGCGCCTGTGGGCCTCGGGGTTGGCCGGGTTCGAGAACTGGTCGGGCAGGAACACGTCGCTGCTCTCGGCCATCGCCCGCGCGGCTGCCACCGCCTCGCCCATGCCGCCCATCGACTCGGTGATGTCCACCCGCGCCCCGTACAGGCGCAGCAGGCTCTCGCGCTCGCGGCTCATGCCCTGCGGCAGCGTCAGGACCAGGTCATAGCCCTTGGCCGCGCACACGAACGCAAGCGCGATCCCCGTGTTGCCGCTCGTGGCCTCCACGATCGTGGTGCGCCCGGGCTCGATCCTGCCCTCGGCCTCGGCCGCCTCGATCATCGCCACGCCGATGCGGTCCTTGACGCTCCCACCAGGGTTGAACGCCTCGAGCTTGGCGAACAGCTGCACACCACTGTCCGCGGCTGCGGTGCCCTCGAGCAGCCTGGGCAGGCATATAACCGGCGTGCCTCCCACCAACTCTGCAATGTTGATCGGGATTCGGGACATACGTCCACGACAATAGTGCAGCGAACCCCAGTCCTGCCCCTCTCGGGTCCTCCTACTTCTTCGGTGTCGCCTTCCTGACCCCCTGGGCGCGTGCAAGGCTCACGCTTGCCGTTCTTGCCAACAGCGGCGCCGGGGATGAGCGCACGAGCAGCAGGCTTGCATTCAGGTGTCCGTGCCCGGCACTGAAGCGCCCACGCCCGGCGGCGTTCAACTTCATCCTCACCACGACCGTTTGACCGGGGACGAGGGTGAAGGTGCCGGTGGCGATCGTCTTCAGCGTGAACTTGCCGTGCGCCGCCCGCACCTTCACTCGCAGCCGCAGCTTGCCCGCACAGCGCCCCACCCCGGCGCCGCGCAGCCTGACCGATGCTCGCCCGCCGAGCACCCTGATCCGCTTTGCCAGCAGGCTCACCCCGCAGCCGCCGCCCGAGCTGGAGCTGAAGCCGAGCACGCCCCCCGATCCACTACCCGTGGCGCTCCCTTGGGTACTTGTGCTCGTGCTCGTAGTGGAGCCTGAGCCGGAGCCCGTGCCGTCAGCCACGTACCTGAAGCGGTCGCGCGAGCTCGAGAGGCTCGTTCCGTAGGGACTTTGCACGGTGATGTCCACCGTCCCGTGACCCGGCGGCGAGACCGCGGCGATGCTCGAAGACGAGGTCACGGTGAAGCTGGCAGCGGCGCTTGCGCCAAAGCTCACAGCGCTTGTTTCGCCGAGGTTGGCACCGCTGATCGTCACCGTCGTACCCCCGGCGGTGGCGCCCTGGCTGGGGCTCACACCGACCACGCTCGGGCTTGGGCCGAAGACGAAAGCCGCTCCCGCTTTGGCGTGATCCCCAGGGGTGCCCACCAACGCGCTGCGGGCGTCGCTCGAGAGCGACACGCTCGCGCCGAACCAGGCCTTGCCGAGCTCACCCCCGCCGCCTTCGAGGAGCTTGGGCGAGGTGCTCCAACTCGTTCCCGAGCGGCTGAACAGCCAGGCCACACCGCGTGCGCTGTGATCGTGGGGAGCGCCGATCAGGGCCGAGCTCCCGTCGCCCGAGAGCGCCACGCTGTAGCCGAATTCTTCACCTGCTTCCCCGTTGCCCGTCAGCGGCGGACCCTGCGCAGTGAAGCCGGTTCCCGTCGAGTCCAGCACCCACACCGCGCCCTTGCCTTCGGCCTGATCTCGGGCCCCGACCAGAGCTGTGGTGCCGTCGCCCGAGAGCGCAACGCTCGCGCCAAAGCGCGCTTCGCTTTCGGCGCCCGAGCCGGTGAGCTTGGAGCCCTGTTCGCTCCATTCTTCACCCGTGCGCGTGAACACCCAGGCGGCACCCAGGTGACCGCTGTCGCCCGGAGCGCCGATCACCGCGGTTTCGCCGTTGCCTGTCAGCGCCAGGCTCGAGCCGAAGTGCGCTTCACCGACCGTGCCCGTGCCCACGAACGACGAGCCCTGCTGCGACCAGGTCGAGCCTGAGCGCTTGAAGGCCCACACCCCGGCCACGACCAGATTCGTTGCCTGGGGCGCTCACGATCGCAGTGGCGCCATCGGCGGACAGCGCCACCGCCCGCCCGAAGCGCCCGCGCAAGGTCTCGCCCGCGCCCGTCAATTCTGATGACTTCGTCCACACTCCGCCAACGCGTGTGAACACCCACGCCGCTCCCTGCTGGTTGTTCTGCCGGGGCGCTCCTATCAGCGCTGTGTTGCCGTCAGCCGACAGCGCCACCGCCCGGCCAAAGCCACATTCAGGGCCTTCTTCGCTGTTCGCGCCGCCGGCTTCTTCTTCACACGATTCGGTTGGGCTGCCCGGTTCGGAGGCCGTCAGCGGGCCTCCCTGCTGCACCCATTCGCCACCGGAGCGCGTCCACACCCAGGCCGCGCCCGCGTAGCCGTCGTCGGCCGGGGCACCCACGAGCGCCGTCTGGCCATCAGCTGACATCGACACGCTGAAGCCGAGCAGGCCCATGCCACTCAGCTGCCCTGCGGCCGGGGTCAGCTTCTGTTCGGGGCCTTCAGTGACGCTCGCGGAGATGTCCGCGTTGCTGGTGGCCAGCCCCAGCGAAAGCGCCATAGCGACGAGCAGGCCCGGGGCCAGCATGCGTTTCATCTACCTTCACGCTCCCTCATCAGCCAGAGTCCCTCGGCCCGCAAATCGGCAACCCTCCGTAGTCGCATCCCGGTCGCCGCAGGCTACTAGCGCCAGGCGCTTTGTCAACTAGAGGAACGATTTCTTGGGTGCCTGTCCAACGAACGGGGGCGGCGTGTTGGTCAGATGTGGTACATGCTCGCGCCCGCGTCGCGCAGCTCGCGCTCGATCACATCGGCGATCGTGGTCTCCCTGAGCACCTTGCGCGTAGCCTCGGCGGCATCCGCAAACGGGCCCTCGGCATCGGGACCGACTGGGCCGTCGAGCAGCTCAACCACCTCGAGCAAAGTCACCGTCGAGGGATCCCGGGCAAAGCGGTAGCCGCCCTTGACGCCGCGCTGAGAGCTGATGATCCCGGCGCGCCTGAGCACCGCAAACAGCTGCTCGAGGAACTGCACCGGAACATCCCGGCGGCGGGCCAGCTCGCCGATCGGCACGGGGTCGGGTCCTGCGCTTCGCCCGAGCTCGGCGAGCGCCTGGACTGCGTATGGGGACTTGCTCGTTATCGAGATCATGCTTCTGCCTCCGCCGGCGCGTGGCTGTTGCGCCGTGATCTCGATCCTAGTGATGCAAGCTCCCTACAACCAGCCGCGCTCGTTGGCGATCAGCACCGCCTGGGCACGGTCGACCGCCCCGAGCTTGCCGTAGATGTTGTGCAGGTGCGTGCGCACCGTGCTCGTGGAGAGCGTCAGCTCGTGGGCGATCTGCTTGTAGACCTTGCCTTCGGCCAGCCGCTGGAGCACCCCGAGCTCGCGCCCTGACAGCGGGCACGGGTCGACGTGACGCTGGCGCTGGCTGGTCGAGCTCGGCAGCTCGTACATCACGCGCCTGAGCTCCTGCGGCCCCAGTCCCACCGAGCGGGCCGTCTGCAGCATCTCCGTCGGCGAGACGCGTGCGCCCTGCTCGTAGTGGGCGAGCATGTCTGCGAGGCGGATGAAGGCAGCCTCACCGTCGGCGTCGGGGTTGTGGTGGCGCTCGATCGGGCCGGCCACGCTCGCGGGCAGACCCCAGCGGCGGATCAGCACGCCGCCCACGAGCGCGTGGTCGACGCCCAGCTCGCGGCGCTCCTGGTGGATGCGCTCCTCGGGCGTACGCGCTCCACGATGCACCTGAGAGGGGTAGCCGGGATAGGCGTGAAGCAGCACCAGCTTGCCCACGTCGTGGAGCAGGCTCGTGACCGTCAATCGGTCGCGGTTCTCATAGCCGACCTCCGCAGCGACGCGGTCGGCCGCGTGCTGGGTGGCGAGGGCGTGCAGGCGAAAGCGCTCGGGAGCAGCGTCCCACACGCTCGCGCGCTCGAAGAAGTCGAATGTGCGCACACGGCTGGCAACGGCCTGGACCGTCTGCGGGCTCAATGCCTCGACGGCGCCTACGACGGTGTCGACTTTGGTGCGCCCGTCGTTTACGCGGTTGGCGAGGCGCAGTACGGCGATGATCAGGGCGACGTCCGACTCGACGGCCGAGACGACGTCGGCGGTCGCCACGTGATCCTTGGAGATCACGGTCAGGAGCCTGTCGCGTGACTCAGCCAGGGCCGGGAAGGCCTCGAGCGCTTCAAATGCCATCGTCAGGCGACGGCCGTGGCCCTCGTTCTGGTGGCGCTCGCCCGATGGCTGGGCCGATCCGTTGGCACGCGCCACGGCCTGTGCCGGGCGGGGCTGCTTGGTGTCCTTGGACTTGGTCTGGGCCAGCTTCTTTGCCGCAACAGTTGCCTGCATTCCGTCAAACCCCTTCCTTGGGTTCGCCCGACCATCCAGGTCGAGGATTCCGCTATGGGGCCCTATCGGCAGCTACGGACGAATGGTTGAGCCTATTTGTCTAGTGGTTTGCCGCCCGCAAGCGCACTGTCGATGCGCCGCAGCGACTCCTCGCGTCCGAGCAGGGCGAGAATCTCGAAGATGCCCGGGGAGATCGTGGTGCCGGTGAGGGCTACACGCAGCGGCTGATAGACCTCGCGCGGCTTGGATTCGCGCCGCGTTACCACGCCTCCAAGGGCCTCCCCCACCGCCTCCTCGTCGAACCCGGGGGCCTGCTCCAGGGCACTGCGCGCCTGCGACAGCGCCTCCCGGCCGTCCTCCCCCAGCCAGCGCTCGCGCGCCTTGGCGTCGTCGCTGGGCCCGTCGAACAGTGAGCCCGCAAGCGGCCAGAAGTCGGCGAGGGTGTGGATCTTCTCCTGGCTGATGCGGGCGGCGCCTTCGAGCCCACTGCGGCCGGTGAAGTCTTCCAGGCGCTGTGTCAGCTCCTGAAGCGGCAGGTGGCGGATGTAGAGGCCGTTGAGCCATCGGAGCTTTACCTCGTCGAAGCGCGCGGGGTTGCGGCTGACACGCTCCAGCGTGAAGCGCTCGATCAGCTCCGCGGTGGAGAGCACCGTCTCATCGTCGCCTGCCCCCCAGCCGAGCAGCGCCAGGTAGTTGCGCACCGCCTCCGGTAGGTAGCCCCCGTCGCGCAGCTCCTGGACCGAGGCCGCGCCGTGGCGCTTTGAGAGCTTCTTGCCGTCGGGGCCGTGCAGCAGCGGCAGGTGCGCGTAGATCGGCAGCGGAGCGCCATCGCCGATACCGACAGCGCGCGCAGCCTCCAGCACCAGCAGCTGCTTGGGGGTGTTGGAGAGATGGTCCTCGCCACGGACCACGTGGGTGATGCCGGCGTCCAGGTCGTCGATTGCGACTGCGAAGTTGTAGAGCACCGACCCATCTGCCCGCGCGATCACGGGGTCGTCCATATGCATGTGCTCGAAGCGAGTCTCGCCGCGGATCACATCGTGGACGACCGTGGCGCCCTCGTCAGGCACATGCAGGCGCACAGCTCCCTCCTGCTCAGGCGTGCCACGGAAGCCTCGCTCGGCGCCGTGGAGCTCCTTGAACGCCTTGACGTCGGCAGCGGCCGCGGCCGAGCGGTAGGCATGGCCGCTCTCCAGCAGCGCCTCCAGGGCCTCGCGGTGGCGCTCCGAGCGCTCCGTCTGCAGGATCGGTCCGACGTCCCAGTCGATCTCCAGCCAGCGCAACGCGTCGAGGATCTGCTCGACGTTCTCGGGCGTGGAGCGCTCGCGGTCGGTGTCCTCGATACGCAGCACCATCTCGCCGTGCTCGTGCCGGGCGAGCAGCCAGTTGAACAACGCGGTGCGCGCGCCACCGATGTGGAGCGCACCGGTAGGCGACGGTGCGAAGCGAACCCTCATAATCGCGCCATGCTAATCGGAGCGCACGTCTCTCCCGCCGGCGGTCTGCCCAACGCGGTCAAGCGCGGTCTCGAGCGCGACTGCACCGCGATCCAGATCTTCAACCAGTCGCCACGCATGTGGAAAGCCTCCAGCTACCCCGCGGATGACGTGGCAGCCTTCAGGGAGGCGATCGACCAGAGCCCCATCGACGCTGTGCTGATCCACGCCGTGTACCTGCTCAACTGCGCCAGCGAGGACCCCGGCATCCGCGCCAAATCGCTTGCCTCGCTGACCAACTCGCTGCGTGTGGGCGCCATGATCGGCGCAAGCGGCGTGGTGCTCCATCCAGGCTCGGCCAAGACCGGCGACGTCGGCGAGGCGATCGCCCGCGCCGGCGAGACGATCCGCGAGGCGCTGGCAGACAGCGAGACATGCCCGCTTCACCTGGAGGACACGGCCGGGGCCGGAGGGACCCTCGGGCGCTCGATCGACGAGCTGGCCGCGCTGATCGACGCATGCGGAGCCGACCAGCGCATTGGCCTCTGCCTCGACTCCTGTCACCTGTTCGCCTCCGGTTATGACATCCGCACGATCACCGGAATGGACGGGGCCGTGGCTGAGATCGACGCCAAGATCGGCCTCGATCGCGTTGGCTCCTTGCACCTCAACGACTCCCAGACCGCGCTGGGATCCAACCGCGACCGTCACGCCAACGTCGGGCAGGGCGAGCTCGGCGAGAAGGGCTGCGCAGCTTTCCTCTCGAGTCCCGCCTTGCAGGGCTTGCCGTGCGTGCTCGAGACCCCCGGGGAGGATCGCAAGGGCGCATCGGCCGCTGAAGTCGGGGCGGCGGTGGCACTGCGCGCCAAAGGCCTGAAGGAACGCGGAGCCAAAGCCAAAGCCAAAGCGCGGGGGCCGAAGGCCAAAGCCAAGCGCAGCTGAGCAGGACGGACTAGATGGTTGATTCCGCGGTTGTGTGCCGTGGTCCGGGGGTGCGGATGGTCAAGCTGGCCGCGGACGCAGGCCGAAGGCCTTGGTGGCGCCAAGGGCGAGGCCGAGGACAAAGGCCGGCGCAGGCCAGGCGTGCCAACCGGCGGTGCACAAACGTGGAATCAACCATCTACTAGGCGGTGGCGGCGCTCGCCGCCGAGGCGACCGGCGCGAGGGCGTGTTCGAGCTCGGCACGCAGCGTCGGCGTGTGCTGGACGCGATACTCCTCGCCCAGACGGAAGCGCCGGGTTCCCGTGCTGGTGTGGATGTCCAGCAGCACCTCCGCCGGTCCCGGGAAATCCTCGATCGCCTGCCTCAGTTCGTCGAACGCGCTGGGCGAGAGCTCAGTGGCCTCGACGCTCAGCAGCACCGGGCGCGCCTTGGCTGTGGCCGCAGCGCTGGCCGCCTGTGCCTGGGCGCTCGCGCGCTCGATCTCCTCCTGGGTCGGGGCGAAGCTCTCAGCGCTCTGGACGACCAGACAGGTCTTGCCGGCCTCCTTGTGGTCGACGCGACCCTTGATCAGCACCACCTCGTCGACTGCCAGCGCCGCCTCGTGCTCGCCGAGCGCCTTGCCGAACACGAGGATCTCGACCGCTCCCTGGAGATCGTCGAGCGTCGCGAACATCATGTGATCGCCGCTGCGCGTCCTGATCTTCTTGGTCTCGGTGATGATCCCCCCGACCGTCACCCAGTCCTTGTCGCGGCGATCCGCAAGCGCGGATATCGAGCAGTCGACGCGTGCTCGCAGCGCATCGCGCAGTGGCTTGAGGGGGTGGGCCGAGACGAACAGGCCGATCGCTTCCTTCTCGCAGGCCAGCAGCTCGGGCTGGTCGAACTCCTCGCTCGGGATCATCGGGTGCACGGGCCGACCAAGGCCGATCATCCCGGCCCCTTGACCCGGCTGGCTCGCCGGGCTGGGTGCCTGTTCCTGCAGGTCGAAGATCGATCCCTGACCGATCTGCGCGTCCTGCTGGATCTTCTGGCCGGCCGCCTGCGCCTGCTCGAGCACTTCCAGCATGCCCTTGCGGGTGGCGCCGGTCGAGCCGAGCGCGCCGCACTTGATCAGCGCCTCGATCGCCTTCTTGTTGACCGTGCGGTTGTCCACGCGCTCACAGAAGTCCCAGATCGATTTGAACGGGTGGGCGGGTCCTCCATCCCCGCGTGCGCGCTTGATCGCCTCCACGGCCTGGTAGCCGACGCCCTTGACCGCGTCCAGCCCGAAGCGGATGTCGCCGTCGATGACTGTGAACTCGTGGTCTGAGAGGTTCACGTCGGGCGGGAGGATCTCGATGCCCATCTCCTCGCAACGGGCGACGAAGAAGGGGACCTTGTCCTTGGTGGACATCACCGAAGAGATCAGCGCGGCCATGTACTCGGCGGTGTAGTTCGCCTTCAACCATGCGGTTCGGTAGGCGATCAGCCCGTAGCAGGCGGCGTGGCTCTTGTTGAAGGAGTAGTCGGCGGACTTTTCGTTGGTGTTCCACAGGAACTCGATCACGTCCGGTTTCGTGCCCGACGCCTTGCAGCCCTCGACGAACTCGGGCTTCAGCGCCGCCATCGCCTTGCGGTTCTTCTTGCCGATGGCCTTGCGCAGATCGTCCGCCTTGGCCCCCGAGAAGCCCGCCAGCTCCTTGGAGATCTGCATCGCCTGCTCTTGGTAGAGGATCACGCCGTTGGAGGACTCGAGGATCGCCCGCAGGCGCTCGTCCGGGTAGGAGATGGCCTGCGGGTTGTGCTTGCCCTTGGCATACACCGGGATCTGGTCCATTGCGCCGGGGCGGTAGAGCGCGTTCAGCGCCACCAGGTCGTTGAACTCGTCGGGGCGGACCTTCTTGAGCGCCTCGCGCATGCCCTCGGACTCGAACTGGAACACGCCGATCGAGTCGCCGCGCGCGAGCATCTCATACGTCTTCACGTCGTCCAGCGGCAGCGTGGTCATGTCGGGACGGGCGCCGGTCGAGCGCTCGATGATGTCCAGCGCGTCCTCGATCACGTCCAGGTTGCGCAGGCCGAGGAAGTCCATCTTGAGGATGCCGATCTCCTCGATTGGCTTCATCGAGAACTGCGTGACCGTGCGGAAGATTTTCTCGCCGTTCTCGTCGGTGCCCGCGTCGGCGAGCTGCAGCGGCACGATGTCCGTCAGCGGCCGATCGGCGATCACGACCGCGGCGGCGTGGATCGAGGAGTTGCGCACGATCCCCTCGAGGCCCTGCGCCACCTCGACGATCTGCTTCGCCGTGGGGTCTTCGTCGCAGGCCTTGCGCAGAGGCTGCCCCGCTTTCATGCATTCCTCGAAGGAGGGCGAGCGGCCCATGATCGGATCGGGGATCAGCTTCGCCAGGCGGTCGCCCGCGCCGTAGTCGTAGCCGAGCACACGCGCCGCGTCGCGGGTAGCCGCGCGCGGGAACATCTTGCCGAAGGTGACGATCTGGGCGACCGACTCGCGCCCGTACTTATCGGTCACATAGCGCATCACACGCTCGCGCCCGCGCACCGAGAAGTCGATGTCGATATCGGGCATCGACACGCGCTCGGGGTTCAAGAAGCGCTCGAACAGCAGGTCGTACTGAAGCGGATCGACGTCGGTTATCGCCAGGCAGTACGCCACGATCGAGCCGGCCGCCGAGCCACGGCCCGGGCCGACGGCAATGCCGTTCTCCTTGGCGAACTTGACGAAATCCCACACGATCAGGAAGTAGGCGTTGAAGCCCATGCGGTCGATCACGTCGAGCTCCATGTCCATCCGCTGCACTGCCTCCGCCGGCGGGGGGTCGCCGTAGCGCAGGCGCAGGCCCTCCTGGACGCGCTCGCGCAGGTACTCGCGCTCACTGCTGTCATCCGGAGTCTTGAAGCTCGGGATCAGCTGCTTGCCCAGCTCGATGTCGACCGAGCAGCGCTCCGCGATCTCCAGCGTGCTGGCGATCGCCTCCGGCCACTCGGCGAACGCCGTGGTCATCTCCTCGCTGTCGCGCAGGTAGAACTCGTTCGTGTCGAAGGTCATCTTCGGCGCCGCCAGCGTGCTCTTGGTCTGCACGCAGAGCAGGGCCGTGTGGTGTTCGTAGTCCTCCCGGCGCAGGTAGTGGACATCGCCCGTGCCGACGAGGCTGCCGCCCATCTCCTTGGCGATCCGCACGATGCCCTCGTTGCACTTGTCCTGGGGGGCGAGCCCGTTCTTCTGCACCTCGAAGTAGACGTTCTCGGCTCCGAACACGCGCACCAGGTCATCGGCGTGCGCGCGGGCCTCCTCGGGGCGATCCTCGAGCAGGCGCTGACAGAAGCGCGAGGCCAGGCAGCCCGTGAGCGCGATCACGCCCTCGGAGTGGCGCTCGATCTGGGTGAGATCGACGGTCGGCTTGCCTCGGTTCAGGCCTTCCAGGAAGCCGGCCGAGGACAGCTTGACGAGGTTGCGATAGCCCGCGTCGCTGGAGGCGAGGAGCGTCAGGTGGTTGCGCTCGGTGCGCATGCCCGTGGAGCTCGCAGCGTGGTCGTCTACGAAGTAGATCTCGCAGCCGATGATCGGCTTGACGTCGTGGGCCTTGCAGGCCTTGTACATCTCCACCGCGCCGTTCATGACCCCGTGGTCTGTCAGTCCCAGCGCCGGCTGTCCGAACTCGGCTGCGCGCTTGGCCAGTGCCTCGATCTTGCACGCGCCGTCGAGCAGCGAGTACTCGGAGTGCACGTGGAGGTGTGCGCAGGAGGAGGGGCTCACGTGAACTGCATGCTAGGCGTCCGGGCGGCGGAGCCTCAGCGACCGCGTCGCTGTTTGCGTCGCAATTTCCAGCGCCCGATCGCAGACATGGCGTGCTTGTGCGAGGGGAGCTCGTCCTGCGGCAAATTCGTCTGGGAGGGGGGCCCCTGGGACTCGCCGGCGTCGGGCTGATCCGAGGCTTCGGCCCTGGCCCGCAGACGCTCCACGGCAGCTGCCAGCGCGTCCGCCATCTCCGTCCCCACCGGCTGGGGCTCGGGCTGCGGTCGTGCCTGCTCGGTGATCGCCCTGGTGAGGCGCGCGACGATCCCCTTCATCTCACCGACGAGCCCTTCCATCGTGCGGTGCCCCTCGCGCATCTCCCCAACCAGAGCCTCCGAGCGCTCGCGCGCCGCGCGCTCCTCGGCGAGGCCCTGCTGCATCTGGTTGGCGCGGCTCTCGAGATCGGCCAAGCGCGCATGCAGCTGGTCCTCGGCGCGATGCACAGCCGCGCGCTCAGCGGCGGCTGCCTGTTCGGCCTCCGCCAGCTGGCGCTGCAGGCGCTCGAGCCGCTCGGCGAGATCGCGTGCCTCGCGCTCGCTCGCACCCAGACGGTTTGCCAGCAGCTCGCTCTCGGCGCGGCTCTCGCGATCGATCCGGGAGCCCGTCTCGGTGGCGTGGGTGAGCCGCTCCTCGGCCTCGACCCGCAGTTGCTGCTCGGCGTACTCGCGCTGCTTGACCCGACGCAGCTCGTGCTCGCGCTCGAGCGCAGCCGCCTTCTCGATCTCGAGCAGCTCGGCCGTGCGCCGCAGGTCCTCCTCGGCGTCGAGCAGGCGATCCTGCAGGCTGGCAACGTGACGTTCGAGGGTTTGGACCGTCGCTTCGGCCGCCTCGGCTCGCCGGGTCAGGATGACCTCCCCACTCTCAGCCGCGCGACGGGCACGCCGTTCGGCCAGCAGATCGCCCTCGCTGCGCCTGCCCGGTACCTCGCGTCCCAAGCCGCCCTCGCCTCCCCTGCTCTCGCTTTCTTCGGGCATCATCGAGCCCGAAATCTAAGGGTGGCCTCGGACGACGCCAGATCGCCCGGAGCAGCCTCAGGCGGCGAGGCGGCGGGCGAGAACGGTGGCCGCGCCGAGCACGCCCGCGGCGGTGGCGCCCGACAGCACAAGCGCCCGCGGGGAGGGCAGTCTGCGCGCCAGGTACCACTTGCCGCCATGCCACACGGCGTAGCCGAGGATCCTGTAGCCGGCTCCGTTCACGAGCCTGATGCTACCCGGCTGCGCTACTCGTTATGCAGACGCCACGCCATGCGCGACTGCAGCGACCACAGCTCGATGAAGCCCGGGGACGCGGTTTGGGAGAAAAGACCGCCGGACTCGGAGAAGGAGGCCAGCGACGCGTCGTAGACGGCGCTCGGGGCCGAGCGGGTCACCACGCGTGCGTGGCCCTTGTAGAGCTTCAGGCCGATCTTCCCGGTGACGTGCTCGTTGACGCTGTCCATGTAGGCGTCGAGATCGCCGCGCAGCGGCTCCCACCACAGCCCCGCATAGACGAGGTAGGCCCACTGGCGGTCGAGCTGGCTCTTGAACTGGTTCTGGTGGATCGTGCAGACCAGGTGCTCGAGCTCCTGGTGGGCCGGCAGCAGCAGCGCGGCGGCCGGCGCCTCGTAGATGTCGCGGACCTTCAGCCCGACGATCCGGTCCTCGATGTGATCGACGATCCCGACGCCGTGGCGAGCCGCGATGTCCGCTGCCCGTTCGATCAGCTCGACGAGGGGCAGGCGCTCCCCGTTCAGCGCCACGGGAATGCCGCGCTCGAAGCTCAGCTCGACCGTCTCGGCCTCATCGGGAGCCTCCTCGGGCCGGGTTACGAGCTGGAAGACGTCGTCCTCGGGGGCGTGGTCGAGGTCCTCGATCCAGCGGCCCTCCGAGGAGCGACCCCAGAGGTTGTCGTCGATCGAGTAGGGGGTGACCTCGGCCCCTTGGGTTGGGTGGGTCTTAATCGGGATCCCGTGCTCGCGCGCGTAGGCGATCTCCTCCTCGCGCCCCATCTGCCACGAGCGCACGGGCGCGATCACCTTCAGCTCGGGCGCGAGCGTGGCGACGGTCGCCTCGATACGGACCTGGTCGTTGCCCTTGCCCGTGCAGCCATGGGCGATCGTGTCGCAGCCGCTTTGGCGGGCGTGCTCGACGGCGAGCTTTGCGATCAGCGGACGCCCCAGCGCCGTGAACAAGGGGTAGCCGCCGCCGTAGAGGGCGTTGGCCTTGATCGCCGGAGCGATGTACTCGCGGGCGAACTCCTCGCGCGCGTCGACGACACGACATTCGAGCGCCCCGAGGTTCAGGGCCTTGCCCTTGATCACCTCGTAGTCCTCGCCGGGCTGGCCGAGGTTGACGGTCAGGCAGACGACCTCGGCTTCATATGAGTCCTGGATCCACTTGAGCATCACGCTCGTGTCGAGGCCGCCGGAGTAGAGCAGCAGCACACGGTGGACCTGCGCGGGATCGGCCTCGTAGGAGGCCGTCCTGGTCTGGGGGATCACGTTCTCGCTGCTCACCGGCTGGAATCGTAGCCGCGCGGGCGTTCCATCAACGGAAAGCGCGCCGGGCGCGAGCTGAATCCGAGCTTCTCGTAGAGCCAGCCGGCGTCGGCCGTGTGCAGCAGCCAGTGGATCTCATCGCTGGAGGCACCGTCGACGATCGCCTGCACCAGCGCCAATCCCAAGCCCTTGCCGCGATATGGCTCGAGCACGTACACGTCGGCCAGGTAGGCGACGGTCACCCCATCGGTGACGGCGCGGGCGAAGCCCACCTGCTCGTCCCCCGCATACAGCCCCATCACCCGCTGGGACCCCGCGATCGTGCGTGCGATGAACTCGCGGGTGCGTCCGCGCCCCCAGTAGGACTCGCCGCTGATGTAGGAGTGCACGGCCGCGAGATCGATCCGAGCGCGATCGTCGTCGAGCTCGAAGCCCCCCTCCAGCTCGCGCCTCACGGCCTCAGACCTCGAGCGCGGCGCCCAGCCGCTCGAGCCCCTCGGCGATCTGGGCCTCCGTGATAGTCAGCGCCGGCAGCAGACGCACGGTTGTGGGACCCGTGGCGTTGAGCACCAGCCGCTGCTCGAGCAGTGCCCGCCGCGTGGTCGCAGGGGCGTCCACGTCCAGCTCGCAGGCCAGCATCAGCCCGCGCCCACGCACGGAGACCACGTGGGGCAGGCGTTCGAGGCCGTCGGCGAGCATGGCGCCCAGCTCCACCACGCGTGCGAGCAGCGCAGCGTCGTCTGTCACCTCGAGCGCCGCGAGCGCGGCCGCCGCGACCACCGGGCCGCCTGCGAAGGTCGATCCGTGATCGCCCGGCACGAGCACGTCGGCCAAGCGCTCGCCGGTCACGAGCGCCCCGATCGGAAGCCCGCCCCCGAGCGCCTTGGCGACGGTGATCGCATCGGGCACAACGCCCGTCTGCTCATAGGCCCACAGCGTGCCCGTGCGCCCCATGCCCGTCTGGACCTCGTCGAAGACGAGCGCGGCGCCGTGGGCGTCGCAGGCCGCGCGTGCTGCCTGCAGCAGCTCCTCTGACAGCGCGTGCACGCCCGACTCGCCCTGGAGCGGCTCGAGCACCACCGCGGCCGTGCTCTCGTCGACCGCGCCGGCGAGCGCGGCCGGCTCGGCGGCGACGGCTCGAAATCCCGGCACGAGCGGCGCGAAGGGCGCCTGCTTCGACTCCTGTGGCGTGGCCGAGAGGGCGCCGTAGGTGCGGCCGTGGAAGGCGCCCTCGATGACCACCAGATCGCCGCGCGGGCGCGCCTTGCGCACGAGCTTGATCGCCGCCTCGTTGGCCTCGGCGCCCGAATTGCAGAAGAAGACCTTGCCGCCGAGGCTGCTGGCGGCCAAGCGCTCGGCCAAGCGCATTCCAGGCTCGGTGTAAAACAGGTTGCTGACGTGCATCAGGCGCCCCACCTGCTCGCGGACCGCGTCCACCACCCGCGGGTGGCAGTGCCCGATGTTCGTCACCGAGATCCCGCACAGGAAGTCTAGGTACTCGTTGTCCTGCTCGTCCCACAGCAGAGAGCCCTCACCACGCACGAACTCCACCGGCTGGCGCAGGTAGGAGTGGATCACGCTCGAGCGCTCCAGCGTCTGAAGCTCGGCGAGGCTCATGCGGGTTCGATCTTGGTGCCGATGCCCGCATCGGTGAACAGCTCCAGCAGCAGCGAGTGGGCGATCCGTCCGTCGAGGATGTGGGCTGCGCTTACGCCGTTGTCGATCGCCTCGACGCACGCTTCGAGCTTGGGGCGCATGCCGCCGTCGAGTCCCGCCAGGGCGTCCTTGACCTGCGCCGCGCTGGCCTGTCCGATCAGGCTCTGCGGCTCGGCCGGGTCCTCGAGCCAGCCGGCGACGTCGGTCAGGAAGACGACCTTGTAGGCACCGAGCGCGCCCGCCACCGCACCGGCGGCCTCGTCGGCGTTGACGTTGTAGGAGTCGCCGTCTCGGTCCGCGCCCACGGAGGCGATGACGGGGATGTAGTCGCTTGCGATGTGCTCGATCACACCGATGTTCACGCGCTCGATGCGCCCGACGAAGCCGATGTCCTCGCCGCCGGGCGCCGCGCGACGCGAGACCCGAAAGAGCGAGCCGTCATCGCCGCAGAGGCCAACAGCCGGCTGGCCGTGACGGTTCAGGCGCAGCACGATCTCCTTGTTGACCTTGCCCACCAGCACCATCTTCGCCACCTCGACCGTGTCGCGGTCGGAGACGCGCAGTCCTCCCACGAACTCGACGGGCAGCCCCAGGCGCTCCATGTAGCCGGTGATCTCGGGGCCCCCGCCGTGAACGACGATCGGGTTGAGCCCCACGTACTTGAGCAGCACCACATCGCGCGCGAACTCCTCACGCAGCGCCGAATCCTCCATCGCCGCCCCGCCGTACTTGATCACCACCGTCTTGCCGTGGAACTCCCTGATGTAAGGAAGCGCCTCGAGCAGTGTCCCTACATCGCGCATCGTTGGCTCCTCAGGTGGTGTAGTCGGCGTTGATTGTCACGTACTCATGCGAGAGGTCGGAGAAGAAGACCTCGGTCTCGGCGCCCTCGCCGGGCAGGTCGATCTCGTACTCGACCTCCTCGCGGCGGACGGCATCGTCGAGGGGCGCCTGCTCGTAGGGGATCGCAGCGCCCGCCGAGCAGACCTGGATGCCCTCGATCGAGATGTCGACGGCGAGCGGCGCGGTGCCGACCATGGCGCCGCCGACCGATTGGACGATGCGCCCCCAGTTGGGGTCGCCGCCGTGCAGGGCGGCCTTGACGAGCGGCGAGTTGGCCACGGCGCGTGCCACCCGCTCGACGCCGTCCTGGTGTCCGCCGCGCACGAGCACGCGCGCTATCCGCCCGGCGCCCTCGCCGTCGGCGACCATCATGATCGCGAGCGCCCGCAGCAGCGCGTCGAGGGCCTCGCCGAAGCGCAGCTCGTCCTCGCTCTCGCTCTCGATGCGCACGCCGCTCGAGCCGGAGCACATCAGGATGGCGGTGTCGTTGGTCGAGAGCTGACCGTCCACGGACACGCGGTCGAAGGAGCGCTTGACGCACACGCCTAGCAGCAGCTCGGCGGTCTCGGGCGAGAGCTCGGCGTCGGTCTCGACGAAGCAAAGCATGGTGGCGAAGTTCGGCGAGATCATCCCGGCGCCCTTGCACTGGGCGCTCAGGCGCACGACCCCTGAGGGCAGCTCGAGCTCGAGGTTGGCGCGCTTCTCAAACGCATCGGTGGTCTGGATCGCCTGCTGGAAAGAGCTGTCGCCGTCGCGGCTGAGCAGGGGTCGCACGGCGAGGATGCCCTTGAGCACCAGCTCGACGGGCAGCAGGTGGCTGATTGCGCCGGTGGAGGCAAGCGCCACCTCGGCCGGGTCGACCCCGGCGGCGAGCGCGGCCGCTCCCTGGGTCTTGGCGGCGTCGTCGAGGCCGCGCCGTCCGGTGGAGGCGTTGGCGCAGCCGGAGTTGGCGAGCACCACGCGCAGTGCGTCGAGCCTGCAGCGCTCGCTGGTCACGAGCACGGGCGCGGCAGGTGTGCCTGTGGCGGTGAAGCGCGCGGCGCTCACGGGACGCTCGGCGTCGCACACGAGCAGGCCCACGTCGGGATTGCCGCTGGGCTTCAAACCAGCGGCAACACCGGCCGCGCGAAACCCCGCTGGCAGTCCAGCCTGGAGCCCGAGTTCACGTACGTGCGTCGGTGCGGACACCCAGCGCGAGCGGAAGAAGGGGAGGGAGTCGGCTGGATGTCCACTCATGCGCTCACTCCAGTCCACTGCTCTCGGGGAGGCCGAACATCAGGTTGAGGTTCTGCACGGCCTGCGAGGAGGTGCCCTTCCAGAGGTTGTCGATGGCCGAGAAAACGAGCACCTTGCCCGTGTGCTCGTCGCGGGCAGCGAAGACGCGGCAGAAGTTGGTCGCCTGCACCTCGCGCGTTCCGGGCGGGCCGTCCATCACCTCGACGAAGGGCTCATCGGCATAGGCCTCGGCATACAGGGCATGTAGCTCGGCCGCGCTCGGAAGCCTGCTCGGAGTGACATAGCAACTGGCCATCTCGCCCTGGTCGAGGGGGACGAGGTGCGCCTGGAACTGCACTCTGAGCTCGGGACGGCTCGGGTCGAGCAGGTGCAGCTGCTCCTCGATCTCTGGCGTGTGGCGGTGAGCTGCGACCTTGTAGGGCAGGATGTTCTCGCCGGCCATCGACAGGTGCGTCTGCTCGTCGAAGGCGCGCCCGGCGCCGGAGATGCCCTGCTTGGCGTCGATGACCACGTCCTCGATCAGCCCGGCGCGGGCGAGCGGCGCGAGGCCGAGCAGCGACGCGGTGGGATAGCAGCCGGGGTTGGCCACGATTGCGGCGTCTTCGATCGCCTCACGGTGAAGCTCGGTGAGCCCGTAGACGGCGTCCTCGATCAGCTCCGGGCGGGGGTGCTCGCCATACCACCGCTCGTAGTTGGCAAGCGAGCGCAGCCGGAAGTCAGCGCTCAGATCGACGATCCGGATGCCCCGCTCGCGCAGCGCGGCCACGGTGGGCGCAGCGGCGGCGTGGGGGTAGGCGACGACGGCCGCAGCGATGCCCTGGAGGCCGTCGAGGTCGAGTGCTTCGATCGTCAGCGGCACGCGGTAGCGGGGGTAGAGATCGTCGAGTCTCCTGCCCTGCTCGGAGCGCCCGGTGATCGCCACCAACTCGAAGCCGGGGTGGCGCCAGAGCAGGTGCGCGACGAGCGCACCTGCGAAGCCGGTGGCGCCGGCGACGACCACCCGCGGAGCGTCCACGGCATGGGTCTGAGTGGGCACGCTAGCCACGCAGCTCGCCTCCCAGCTCAGCTAGGGCGGCGACGATCCGCTCGCGCACGGGCGCGATGTCCTCGTCGGTGAGCGTGGCCTCGAGCGAGCGGAAGCCGAGCGCGAGCGCGAGCGAGCGCCTGCCCTCCCCCACCTGCTCGCCGGTATACACGTCGAAGATCTCCACGTCTGCCAGCGCGGGGGCGCCCTGGGCGCGAACCTGCGCGAGCACGTCTGCCACGGCGACCGACTCGGGCAGCGTGACGGCAAGGTCCTGGCGCAGCGAGGGGAAGGAGCCGAAGGCCTCGAAGGAGACGACCTCGGGGGCCAGCTCTGCCAGCTTGCCGAGATCCACAGCGAAGGCGGCTGTGCGCTCGCCTGCCTGCCCCCCGGCATGGGTGGTCCCCGAATGCGGGAGGTCCCATTCGCGTGCCACCAGTGGATGCACCTCGCCGAGGAAGCCGAGGCGGACGGCGGTCTCGGACTGGCCGTCACGGGCGAGCACCGCGGCGCTTCGCCCGGGATGAAGGAACGGCCAGCTGCTGGGCTCGACCGACCAGTCGAGGTGCAGGCGGTCGAGCATCGCGCCGAGCAGAGCCTTGGCTGTGAAGAAGTCGGCGACGGCCGGCTCCCCGCGCCAGGACCGCGGCGTTAGCGCGCCCGAGATGAGCACGCCGAGCGCATGGTGCTCATCTGCGAGTGCTCCCTCGACGCCGGCGCGATAGACGGTGCCCGACTCGAAGATCGCCACGTCGGGCCCGTTGCGAGCGATGTTGTGGCGGGCGGCGTCCAGCAGCGACCCGAGCAGCGTGGGCCGCATGATCGACTGGCCATCAGACAGGGGGTTCTCGAGGGTCACCACCCGGCGCATATCATGCTCGGGGGGAAGGTGCAGACGGTCGAGCAGTGCCGGCTCGGTGAAGCTCCAGCCGACGATCTCGTGCAGGCCGCGGGCGACCATCGCATCCTCTGCGGCCCGGCGCACGCGCTGGGCGTGCGTGAGCCGCCCGGCGGCGCCACGACGGGCCGGGAGCGTTGCGGGCAGGTGCTCGAGGCCGTCGATGCGGGCGACCTCCTCGATCAGGTCGATCTCGCGCGTGACGTCCTCGCGACGCAGCGCGGGCACTGTCACGCGCAGGCCCTGCTCGGCGGTCTGAGACTGGAAGTCGAGCGCTTGCAGGATCTCTGCCTGTCGCTCGACGGCCACGTCCACGCCGAGGATTCCCCGCACGCGCGCTGCGCGCAGCGTCAGCTGCTGGAGCGCAGGCGGCTCGGGGCCGATGTCGATCGTCCCGGGTGCGACGGTGGCGCCGCAGAGGTCGATCATCAGCTGCGTGGCGATCGCCTGGGCGTGCATGCACTGCTCGACCTGCAGGCCCTTCTCGAAACGGCCCGAGGCCTCGCTGCGCAACCCGAGAGCCCACGAGGTGCGGTGGATGTTGGGGCCGCTCCAGCTGGCCACCTCGAGCAGCACGCGGGTGGTGTCGCCCTGCACCTCTGAGCGCGCACCGCCCATCACGCCGGCGATCGATGTGGGGCCCTCGGCGTCCTCGATCAGGACCATCTCGGCGTCGAGCGTGCGGCTCTGTCCGTCGAGCGTCTGCACCTGCTCGCCCTCGCGTGCGCGCCGGACCGTCAGCCGTCCCTCAGCGACGCGGTCGAGGTCGAAGGCGTGCAGCGGCTGTCCGCTCGCCAGCATGGCGTAGTTGGTGATGTCGACCACGTTGTTGATCGTGCGTTGTCCCGCTGCCACGAGGCGTGCTTTCAGCCACGGGGGCGAAGGGCCGATCGTGACGTTCTCGAACACCCGTGCGGTGAAGCGAGGGCACAGATCGAGGCACTCGACGATCACCTCTGCGCCGCTCACCTCACCCGCAGAACCAGGATCTTCGCTCCAGGGCTCGGATGCGAGCGGCACTCCGGTAGCCGCGTGCAGCTCGCGCGCAACGCCGAACACACCCAGGCAGTCGGGGCGATTGGGCGTGATCTCGAGCTCGATCACCTCCACCGAGATCGGCAGGATCTCCTGCAGCGGCGTTCCCGGAGCGAGCTCGGCGTCGAGCATGTGATCGCTCAGCACGAGGATCCCCTCACCGCCCGAGCCGACCTCCAGCTCGGTCTCGGAGAGGATCATCCCTTCGGAGAGCACCCCCCGGAGCTTTGCCTTGCGCAGCTTGGTTCCGTCGGGCATCACCGCGCCCGGTCGCGCCACGGCGACGGTCTGTCCGCTATCGACATTGGGCGCGCCGCACACGATCGTGGCCGGGCCGTCCTCCTCACCGAGGTCGACCGTGCACACCTTCAGGCGATCCGCGTCGGGGTGCCCGACGGCATCGAGCACGCGCCCAACTACGAAGCCGTCAGTCGACTCGACGCCGTGACGATGGATGGCCTCGACCTTCGTCCCGGTCATGGTCAGGCGCTCCTCGATCGCACCCACGTCGAGCTCGGGCGAGCAGTATTCACGCAGCCAGGGAAGCGGGACCCTCATCTCAGAACTGCTCCAGGAAGCGGAGGTCATTCTCGTAGTAGAGACGCAGGTCGGGGATGCCGTGCTTGAGCATGGCGATCCGCTCGACGCCGAGGCCCCAGGCGAAGCCCTGGACCTTCTCGGGGTCATATCCGGGGGCGTTGGCCGCGGTTGTGGGGACATGGGCGTAGACGTTGGGGTCGACCTCACCGGCGCCGAGGATCTCCAGCCAGCCCTCGCCCTTGCACAGGTAGCAACGCGAGCCGTCCCGCAGGAAGCCCTTGCCGTCGCAGTGGAAGCAGGACACGTCGATCTCGACCGAGGGCTCGGTGAAGGGGAAGAAGTGCGGGCGCAGGCGCACGTCGCGCTCGCTCGCGCCCCCACGGGTATCGCCGAATACGGCGCGGGCGAAGGACAACAGCGTTCCCTTCAGATCAGCCAGCGTGATGTCCTCATCGACGGCGAGGCCCTCGATCTGGTGGAACTGCGGGGTGTGAGTGGCGTCGAGGTCGCGACGGTAGACGCGCCCGGGGATGACCACGTAGAGAGGCGGCGGGTGCGCCTCCATCGCGCGCACCTGCATGGGCGAGGTGTGCGTGCGCAGCACCAGCTCCCGGCTGGGGTCGGACGCGTGCTGGTGGCCTGCCACGTAGAAGGTGTCGGTGCGTGCCCGCGCAGGATGCGTGGGGCTGTGGTTGAGCGCGTCGAAGTTGTAGTGGACGGTCTCCACCTCGGGTCCCTCCATCACGGTGAAGCCGAGGCCGAGGAAGACGTCTTCGAGCTCGCGGCGGGTGGCGGTGAGGACGTGCAGGCGCCCGATCGCCTGCGGCGGGGCGCCGGGCAGGGTGACGTCGATGCGCTCCTCCCCCAGGCTCCGCTCGAGCTCCTCGCCGGCGAGCTGCTCGGCGCGGGCGGCGATCAGCGCCTCGAGCGCCTGGCGCGCGATGTTGGCGGCCTTGCCCACCGCTCCACGCTGGTCGGGAGGGAGCGTTGCGACCTCCCGCAGCATCTGCGGCAGCTCGGCCTTGCGGCCCAGGTAGCGCACGCGCAGCTCCTCCAGCTGGGCGCTCGTCGAGGCGCCCGATATCTCGCGCTCACCATCGCCGCGCAGCTGCTCGATCCGTTCGATCATGACGCCGGGAAGGTATCGATGTCCCGCCCGCCCCGGCGGGTCATCTCGTAGAGCGCCACAGTTGCCGCCATGGCTGCGTTGAGCGACTCGGTGGCGATGGGGATGCGCGCAGTGCGGTCACTGGCGGCGAGCACATCGGCGGGCAGCCCGTCGCGCTCGGCCCCGATCAACAGCGTGACGGCGCCTCCAGCGCCGAAGTTCTCTCCCCGCAGGGTCTCCTCGGCGCGCGCGTCAAGCGCCACCAGCTCGCCGGGCAGGTCCTTGGGACCGCCCACGCGCGCCAGTGCCACGGCGAAGATCGCGCCCATGCTCGCCCGCACCGCCTTGGGCGAATACGGATCGGCGCAGCCGGGACCGATCGCCACACACGAGGCACCAAAGGCGGCGGCCGAGCGCAGCACGGTGCCGACGTTGCCGGGATCGCCGACGCCGTGCAGATATACGCAGAGCGGTCCCATGGGCGCCTGCCAGCGCTGCTCGTAGACGGCGATCGCGCGGGTGCTCGAGCCGAGCGTGGACACGCTCGCCAGGGCCGCTGCCTCGACGTCCTGGAAACTCTCGTCGCCGATGTTGCTGCCCGCGAGGCGGTAGCCCTCGAGCGCCGGGCGGCCCGCGGCGCTGGCCGCATCCAGCAGATCCTCACCCTCGACGAGGAAGCGGCCATCGGCAGCGCGGCCGCGCCTGGTCTGCAGGCGGCGCAGAGCCTTCAATCGGGGGTTGTGGGTGGAGACGATCGTGGTCATGTGATGGTTCGTGATGGCGGTCTTACTGGCTGATGCAACAAAAAAGGCGCCGTCCTTTTCAGGAGCGACGCCCGGGAGGCTGTCTGTCGTTTGCCGGGACTTCCCGGCGAGCCGGGGTCAGGCAGCCGACGCCTCGCGGGCGACCTCGGCAAAACGTCGGAACGTCTCGGCGTCGCGCACGGCGATGTCGGCCAGAACCTTGCGGTCCAGCTCTACACCGGCCAGCTTGAGGCCGTGCATGAGCTGGGAGTAGCTCATGCCGTTGAGGCGAGCGGCGGCGTTGATGCGCGTGATCCACAGGCGACGGAAGTCACGCTTGCGGTTACGCCTGTCGCGGTAGGCGTATTTGTCGGCCTTGAGCAGGGCCTCCTTGGCGCGCTTGTAGTTCGAGTGCGCCTCGCCGCGAAAGCCCTTCGTCAGCTCGAGTGTCGCGCGGCGCTTCTTGCGCGCGTTCACAGACCGCTTGACGCGTGTCACTTGCCCACCCCCAGCATCCGCTTGACCCGCGGCACGTCATCCTCGTGGAGGATCTTGGGGCCACCGAGGGCGCGCTTCTTTTTGGGCGACTTCTTCTCGAGGATGTGGCTCGTGAAGGGGTGCCGTCCGCGCACCTTGCCTTTGGCGGTGACTTTGAAGCGCTTCTTAGCGCCGGAGTGGGTCTTCATCTTGGGCATGGGTCTTCGGCCGGGGATTATGACACGGGTGCGCCCGCAGCAGGGGCGCCCCCGTCCGAGACCGGCTGCTCGTCAGCATCGGCAACCGCCTCGACCTCTCCATCCGAGGCGCTTTGCGTGGCCTCGATGGTGGCGTCCCCGCCGGGGGACTCAGCCTCTGCCGTGCCGTCGACGCTGTCCTGCTCAGCCTGCTCGGTATCGGCGGCGGCTTCGTCTGCGACCTTCTCGCCCAGCAGCGCCTCGGCGCCAGAGGCGACGTCGCCGGCCTCGTGGTCGGGGTGGTTGTCGTGCTCGCCCTCACCCGCATCCTCGCCCACGCGACCGGCCAGCACGGCTTTGGAGGGCGCCATCATCATCGTCATGTTGCGCCCTTCCTGCATGGGACGCTGCTCGACGACGCCGAGCTCTGAGAGCTCTTCGGCGAGGCGGTCGAGGATCATCGTGCCGCGCTCTGGGTGAGTGACCTCACGCCCGCGGAACATGATCGTGACCTTGACCTTGTCCTTGTGCTTGAGGAAGCGCTCGACGTGGTGCTTCTTGGTGTCGTAGTCGTGCTCGGCGATCTTGGGCCGGAACTTGATCTCACGCACGGTGATCTGCTGCTGGTGCTTGCGCGCCTGCTTGACCTTCTGGGCCTGCTCGTACTTGTACTTGGAGTAGTCGAGCACGCGGCATACGGGAGGACGGGCCTCGGGGGCGACCTCGACCAGATCGAGGTCGCGTTCCTGGGCGAAGACGAGTGCGTCTGCGGTCTTCAGCACGCCGACCTGCGCGCCCTCGTCGTCGATCAGACGCACCTCGGGCACACGGATGCGCTCGTTGATCCTCGTGGTGTCCCGCTCGGGCGGGCGCCGGTCGAATCTGCGGGGGACCGGCACTAGCTTGTGTAGCCGCGCGTCAAGTGAATGCTAGGCGTGGCGCTCTGAGGATTTGCGGGGCTTCAATGCCGAGGAGTATAGCTCCCCCTGCAGGCGCCCGGAGAACTCTGCCATCGGAACACCCTCCCCGTCGCCTCCGCGGTGCTCGCCGGCGTCCTTACGCGCGCGCACGGCGACGGTGCCCTCCCCCTGCTCACGCTCGCCAACGACCAGCATGTAGGGGATCTTGCGCAGTTCCGCCTCTCGGATCTTGCGCCCGATCGACTCGTTGCGATCGTCGAGCTCGACCCGCGCCTCGATCCCGAGCAGGCTGTCTCTGACCGTGGCTCCGTACTCGTTGAAGCGGTCTGAGACGGGCAGCACGATCGCCTGCACGGGAGCCAGCCACATGGGCAGCTCACCGCCGTAGTGCTCGATCAGGATGCCGATGAAGCGCTCGAAGGAGCCCATCAGCGCGCGGTGGATCATCACGGGTCGGTGCTCGTCGTTGTCGGCGCCCGTGTATGCGAGGTCGAAGCGCTCGGGCATCGAGTAGTCGAGCTGCACGGTGCCGAGCTGCCAGGAGCGTCCGAGCGAGTCGGTCATGTGCAGATCGATCTTCGGCCCGTAGAAGGCGCCGTCGCCGGGGTTCAGTTCGTAGCTGAGACCCTCGGCGTCGAGCGCCCCCGCCAGGGCGCCCTCGGCGCGATCCCACATCTCGTCGCTGCCGATGCGCTTCTGCGGGCGCGTGGAGAGCTCCAGGCGCGGCTCGAAGCCGAACAGGTCATAGAGGAAGAAGCCGAAGCGCAGGCATTTCACGACCTCCTCCTGCACCTGCTCCTCGGTGCAGAAGATGTGCGCGTCGTCCTGTGTGATGTGACGGACCCGCATCAGCCCGTGCAGCGTGCCGCTCGGCTCGTGGCGGTGCACGAGACCCTGCTCGGAGTAGCGGATCGGCAGGTCGCGGTAGGAGTGGCGCGCATCCTTGTAGATCTGGATGTGAGCCGGGCAGTTCATCGGCTTGAGACCCATTGGGCGCTCTTCCACGTCGGTGAAGTACATGTTGTCGCGGTAGGTGTCCCAGTGGCCGGACTGCTTGAACAGCTCGACGTCGTAGAGGATCGGCGTTTTGACCTCGCGGTAGCCGCGGTCGCGGTTCTCGTGGCGCCAGAGCTCACTGAGGGCGTTCCACACGGCGATCCCGGCGGGCTTCCAGAATGGGCTCCCGGGCGAGATCTCGGAGAACATGAACAGGTCGAGCTCGCGCCCGAGCTTGCGGTGGTCGCGAGCCTTGGCCTGCTCGATCCGCTCGAGGTGCTCGGCCAGGTCTCCCTTGGAGAAGAACGCCGTGCCGTAGATGCGAGTGAGCATCGTGCGGTTGGAGTCCCCGCGCCAGTAGGCGCCGGCGACGGAATTGAGCTTGAAGGCGGAGACCGTCCGCGTGCTCGGCGCGTGCGGGCCGCGGCAGAGGTCTGTGAACGGGCCGTTGGTGTACAGCGAGACCGTCTGCAGCGGGTTGGCCGCGTCGGCGGCGCTGACGAGGTCGTCGATCAGCTCGACCTTGTAGTCCTGCTGCTCTCCCACGAAGCGCTCGCGTGCCTCGGCCGGCGAGACATCACGCCGCTCGAAGGACTCGGCGGCCTTGATGTGAGCGCGCATGCGCGCTTCGATGCGGGGGAAGTCCGCCTCGGAGACGGTGGTTCCGGCGGGGAACTCGAAGTCGTAGTAGAAGCCGTCGACGATCGGAGGCCCAATCGAGATCTTGACGCCGTCATACAGGTCCATCACGGCGGCTGCCAGCACGTGGGCGGCGTCGTGGCGGATCAGCTCGAGCGCCTGCTCGCCGCTCTTGGCGGTGATGATGGACACGCGCGCGCCGTCGGGCAGCGCACGCGCCAGATCGCGCACCTCGCCGCGCTCGCCGGCCTCGGGGTGGCCCACCTCGATCGCAAGCGCGGCCCGTGCAAGGCCTGGTCCGATCGCTGCTGCGGCATCGGCGCCGGTGGCGCCGTCTGGAAGCTCGAGCTCGTTGCCGTCGGGGAGGGTGACCGTGATCATCAGGCGCTGGAGGCTACCCGCCCGCGGTGCGATCAAGTCAGGCGATCCGCCACAGTGCGTCGCTGCCGAGCGCGGTCCGCTTCACCGTGCCGTCGCCGAGGAGCTCGATCAGGGCACGCTCAGCCGCCAGACGATCGGGGTCCTGATTGTTCTGAGCCATGATCGCTGCGACCTCCTGCGTGACGAGGCCGCCTGGGAACAGTCGCAGCGCCTCGATCGCCTGCTCCGGCGGAGCGTGGCGCTCGAGCGTGGGGTCGAGGTTGGCGATCAGCACGTCGTAGGCGCCGATCGACTGAAAGCCTCCGGCCTCCAAGCGTCGCCCGTCCTCGGTCTCGAATACGAGCGAGGGCGCGGAGAAGCGGACCGGGCCATCGGTCTGACGCGCCTTGCCCTGGAAGTGCGTGGGTCCCCCCTCGGCCGTGCGTGTCTCAGACTTGTCGTGCTCGTAGGCCGCCACCGTCGCCTCGTCGTCGATCGCCGCGATCACTGCCGCGACGTCGAGGCCCTCGACGTCCGCGAGCGCGGTGGCGAGCTCGCTGTCCTCGTCGAGCAGGAGCGGGGTGTTGAACCAGGCGAGCTGCAGCGCGCGCAGCACCTCGTACTCGCGCGTGGGATCGAGCAGCCGTGTGGCCACGATCGCGCGGCAGGCGCGTGAGGTGGCAAGCACGCGTGCTCGTGGCACGCTCAGGAAGGGCATGCCGTAGCGGCGGCGAAACTCGAGGCCGCCGATCACCGAACGGGTGGGGGTATAGCCCGAGTCGATGTAGCGCTGTGGGTCCTCGGCAAGTCCGATCGTGACGATCCGCCAGCGCAGTTGCTCGCGGTAGCGCCAGCGCAGGACGGCCAGGTCGGGGCTCGCCGAGTAGGCGAATGGGCAGCCGGGGTCGGTGAACTCGGTGACGGCGATCTCGGTCATGCGCCTAATGATTGCACGTGCAAGCAGTTCACCCGGACACAGCGCCGCTTTCCGCGGATCGAAAACACGCTCTGCAGACAGTCGTCTGCATCTGCAATGATCGCGATCATGAGCGAAGACAAACGCACAGCCGTCTCAATCACCCTCTCCCCCGCCCAGATCGACGAGGTCGTCAGAGCCGCCACGAACAGCCGCGCGCCGACCCTGGCCGCCCTGATCGCCGGCTCGCTGCGAGCGCCGCGGCGAGCCGAGCACGACGCGGAGGGACCAACTGCACTCGCCGGCGAGCGACCGGGGACCCCACGCCCGCCGGCGCCCTACATGCCGGACGACACCGACACCCGCCTGTCGCGCTCGCTGCTGCGCGGGCTGTCGATCCTCACCTGCTTCGGACCCGACGGGAGCGAGCGCGGGATCGTGGAACTGGCGGCCGATCTCGGCATGAGCCCCAGCACCGCACATCGCTATGCGCTCACGTTGGTCGAACTGGGACTGCTCGAGCGCTGCCCCAAATCACGCAAGTACCGCCTGCCCGGCACCGGCGTCTGAGACCTGGGCAGGCGTGCTCGCCAGAGGAGAGCCGCGAGAACACGCCATCAGAAACAGAAAATGCCGGCATCGGCACGAACCCGCACCGATGCCGGCTGGCCAGCGCCTTCTGTGGGGATGGCGTGACGGCAGCAAGATACCAGCAGCCAACTGACTGGATGTTGCTACTCAGTACCTGCGATGTTTCTGACTATGGCAACACCAACGCAGGCCGATGCGGCCCTCGCGGCGACCGTTCGACGCCTGCGCACGGAGCGCGGCGAGACGCAGGAGGACCTGGCGCACAGGGCCGGTCTGACCGTGGCGGCCTTCGCGCGGATCGAGCGCGGACACGCGAACCCGACGTGGACGACGGTGAGACGGATAGCGAACGCTCTGGAGATCACGCTCGCCACGCTCGGTGAGCAGGTCGAACAGACTCGTCCGTAAATACCCCGTCTCAGACGGGCTCGGCGGCCTCGAGCGCGGCCAGATGCTCGTGGACGCGCCGCACCCACTCCTCTGAGACCTCATCGGCCTGAACGGACAGCCGCGGCGCCGCTGCCGTGAGCGTCTCCGGGGCGGGAATGCCGAGATGCTCGAGCACGCGCCGGACCACCCCCTCGGTGTCGGCCGCCAGCTCCTCATAGGTCAGCTTCAGCGGCTCGTAGCCGAGTCCGAGGAAGTAGGCGTCCCAGGAGGCGTCATGGGCCGTGAGCTCGCGCACCAGGTAGTTGATGGCGCGGAAGGAGAACACGGGCTCCACGGCGCCGGTGACCTCCTCCCCCGCCTCGCGCTTCCAGGCCTGGGTCTGGACGGCCTTCCACAGCGAGACCGCTTGGCGGACCTTGTCCTGGCGCGTGATCTGTATGTAGCGGAGGCCCGGGAACGAGCGCCCGAGCAGCTCCGGTAGCGGACGCCCACCCATGCCCTCGATGCCGCGCAGCAGTTGGGCGAAGTCGCCGAGATAGCCCCACATGAGCTTGGCTCCGAAGACGCCGTTGGGAGTGGTGCCCTGCTCCAAGGCCCAGGCGAGGTAGCGGTCGTAGGTGTCGGGGTGCCACAGCGGGTTGGGCTCGGCGGCGCCGGCGGGCATCTCGCGGTAGGCGAGACGCTCGACGATGTTGGCGTGGCGCTCGGGATCGAAGTACTCGTGCGGCCGCCGCGGCAGGCCCGAGCGGTGCAGCGCCTCGAAGTACTCCTCGGGATGACCGGCCACGCCCGTCCGGTCGAGCTCGTGGCACAGTAGGGTGCTGCCGCTGCGCGGCGTTGCACACACCAGATAGGAGAGCATCGGCGTCATCGTCGAAGCGTACTCCATCTACTACATTGGATTAGTGGACAACTATGGCTCTACCTAACATCCTCTACCTGCATTCGCACGACACCGGGCGCTACGTCCAGCCCTATGGCGAGCCGGTGCCAATGCCCAACGTCCAGGCACTGGCCGACCAGGGCGTGCTCTTCCGTCAAGCCTTCTGCGCCGCACCCACGTGCTCCGCCAGTCGTGCCTGCCTGTTGACCGGGCAGTACGGGCAGAGCAACGGGATGCTCGGCCTGGCCCACCGCGGATGGTCGCTGCGCGACTACAGCCACCACATCGTGCACACGCTGCGCGAGGTTGGATACACCTCCACGCTGATCGGCGAGCAGCACATCTCCAAGGAGCCCGACGTGATCGGCTACGACGAGGTGATGAAGATCCCGACCACGCGCGTGGAGACAGTGGCCCCGCTGGCAATGGAGGTGCTGCGCCGCCCACGCGATCGACCGCTGTTCCTGTCGGTGGGGTTCTTCGAGACGCATCGCGAATTCCTCGGGCCGGGATCGCTGCGCGACGTGCAGTACTCAAAGCCCCCGGCCAACCTCCCCGACTCGCCCGAGGTGCGGGGCGACGTCGCCGCCTTCAAGGCCAGCGCGCGCTCGCTCGACCACGGCGTGGGCATGGTGCTCAACGAGCTCGACGCATCGGGCATGGCCGATGACACCCTGATCATCTTCACGACCGATCACGGCATGCCGTTCCCGGGCGCCAAGGCGACGCTGTTCGACCGCGGGCTGGGCGTGATGCTGATCCTCCGCGGCCCCAACCCCTTCAGCGGCGGGCGCGTCAACGACGCCCTGATCTCCCACATCGACCTCTACCCCACGATCTGCGAGTACGTGGGGATCCCCCGGCCCCCGTTTCTGCAGGGGGTCTCGCTGATGGGGCTGCTGCACGGCCATACCCCCAGCGTGCGCGAGGAGATCTTCGCGGGCTCTACCTGGCACGCCGCCTATGAGCCCCAGAGGGCGATCCGCACCACTCGTCACAAGTACATCCGGCGCTGGGGCGATCGCCGCACGCCGGTGCTGGCAAACACCGACGACGGCCCCAGCAAGGAGCTGCTGCTGCGCAACGGGTGGGCCGAGCGCGAGATCGCCAAAGAGCAGCTCTATGACCTGCTGTTCGATCCCAACGAGGCCAACAACCTCGCTAGCGACCCCGCCTATGCGGAGCTGCTGGGCGAGCTGCGCGGACGCCTGGAGCAGTGGATGCGAGACACCGATGACCCCCTGCAGGCGGGTCACGTCGACCCCCCGCCGGGCGTTGAAATCAACCTGCCAGACCAGCGCTCGGCGAGCGAGCCGACAACGCTGGTCGAGTGAGCCGCGGCTAGCTGTCGAGCGTGAGAACGATCTTGCCGCGCGTGTGACCGGACTCGCTGAGCTCGTGCGCACGACGGACCTCGGCCAGGGGAAGCGTCTCGGCCAGCTCGACGTGAAGCTCGCCGTCGGCCACGAGGCCGGCGATCAGCTCCAACTGCTCGGGTTTGGGGGTCATGCTGAACAGCACGGCACGCACACCGCGCGCCTGGGCCTGCTGCTCGGGCGCGGCATTTGCGATCGTCACGAGCACTCCTCCGGGGCGCACGGCGCCAAGCAGCTCCTCGGTGCTCCGACCACCGACCGCATCGAAGGCCACATCCACATCTGAGACCGCGTCGGTGACGCTCTGCTGGGTGTAGTCGATGTACTCGTCCGCACCGAGGCCCATCACGAAGTCGCGGTTGCGGGCAGATCCGATCCCGATCGTGTGCGCGCCGGCTCGTTTGGCGAGCTGGACTGCGAAGTGGCCGACGCCGCCAGCGGCGGCGGCGATCAGGACGCGCTGACCGGCCTCGAGACCCCCGTGGTCGAACAGTGCCTGCCAGGCAGTGAGCCCTCCGACGGGGATGGCCGCCGCCTGCTCGTGGGTGATGGCCGCGGGCTTGTGCGCTATCACACCGGCTGACGCTGTGGCGAGCTCGGCATAGCCTCCGCTGGAGGTGAAGCCGAAGACCTCATCCCCCTCTCCATAGCCCGCGGAGCGCGAGCTGACGACGGTGCCGGAGATGTCGTTGCCGAGCACGACTGGGAGCTCCTTGGGATAGAGCCCACGACGGAACTTCCAGTCGATTGGGTTGACCGATACGGCGTGGACCCGGATCAGGACCTCATCCTCGCCTGGCTCGGGTGCGTCCACGTCCTCGAGGTCGAGCACCTCGGGTCCTCCGGTCTGACGCATCACCACAGCCTGCATCGTCAGCTCCTCCCTACTGCTTGGGGTAGGCCACAGTGTAGGCCAGCCTCGCGAAATCCAAGCAGGAATCTCGCCCGGTCAGGCGCTCATGCAGACGCGGTCGCGCCCGGAGCTCTTGGCTTCGTACAGCGCGGCGTCGGCGCGCGCGATCACAGCGTCAGCCGACTCGCCCGGGCGGCGTGCGGCGAATCCTGCCGAGCAGGTCCTGTCGCTGTAGATGAGCTTGCGCAGACGCTCGATCACCTCCATCGCCCGGGCGGGGTCGCAGTCGGGCAACAGCAGGCCGAACTCCTCGCCACCGAGACGCGCCAACAGATCGCCGGTTCGCAGCTGCTCGCGCCAGATGGCGGCGGTCTCCTTGAGCAGACGGTCGCCGGCGGGGTGGCCGAATGTGTCGTTGAACTCCTTGAAGTGGTCGAAGTCGAGCATGGCGATCGTGAAGTTCTGCCCGGTGTTCAGCGCGTGGTTGAGGCGTGCGTCCCAGGCGCGACGGTTGGGCAGGCCGGTGAGGGGGTCGGTGCTGGCCATGTCGGCGAGCTGGCTGAGCGTGTCGGCCCGGTCGATCACCGCCGCGGCCTCGTGCGCGAGCAGCGCCACGACGGTGGCCCGCGCGCCGTCCACGCGCACAGGCCCATGCCAGCCCACGATCAGAACGCCGACCGTGTCCGAGCCGCGCAGCAGCGGCTCGTACAGGACCGAGCTCGGGCGCCCGGCGGCGGTCCACAGCTCGACGCTGCTGACGTGCGATTCGACGTCCTCGCAGTACAGGTGGGGCTCACCCGAGACGAACGTTTCGCTCACTGCGCTGCACTCGAGCAGGGAGATCTCGATCGGGTTGGCATCGACTCCGGCCATGGCTGTGGAGCGCATCGCGGAAGCTCCCGCGATCGGCTCGAACAGGATCGCCATGGTCGCCTCGCCGATAGTCATGGCGGCCTCGCACACGTCGCTGCGGGCCTGAGAGCTGTGGTAGAGCCCGCGCACCACTTCGTTGATCTGGGCGAGCATGCGTTCCCTGCTGAGCGCCTCGCCGGCCTGATGGCGAACGTCGGCGACGAGATGCTTCGTGGCCAGGCCGATGATCGCACTGACCGAGATCGTGAGCAGCGCGGCACGGTACTGGGTGTGTGGGTAGCTGGGGGGACCGATGATGACGATCGGCGCCAGGTAGAAGACCACCATCCCCGCGAGAACCACGTAGAGCTGGCTGCGACTCTCGCTGTAGAGGGCGGTGTAGAACACGGGGATCAGAGAGACGACCGCGGCTCCCGAGTTGATGCCGCCGGCCGCATTTCGCAGCAATGCGACCGCGGCGAGGAACAGCAACGAGGAAAGCGTGCCGCCGTAGCGAGCCGTCCACGACGTCATGTCGCGTATAGCGCCAAGCGTTCCGGCGAACAGCAACAGGCCCGTGGAGATGGCGTACAGCTTCCAGTCGATCGTGGTGCCGACTATCACCGCCACCCACGTCAAGGCAGCCGCGGCGGCAAACGGCGCGAGGCTCAGAGCGAGCGGAATCCCTTTTCTGGCATCGAGGTCCATCTGTGCCTATTCGGCACAGGGGCTTGTTGACTAAAGCCGTAGCGTTGCTATTGACAGGGTAGAAGCCACCTAAGGACTTCCCTGAAGCAGCGTCAGGCCAGCTCGACGAGCGGAAACGCCCGTCGGCGGCGCGGCGGGACGAGGAAGTTCTGCCGACGTGTGGTGGTGACGAAGCGCTCGATGCCGAGGTTTTCCTGGGAGACGCCGTATTGCTGAGCGAGGTCGAGCGAGGACTGGCTACGGCGCATGGTGCGGAAGAAGTCGGCCGTGGGCACGAAGATGCTGAAGTGCAGCTTGGGCTGCTGAGATCCGTCAGGGACATCGAGCGAGTCGAACCCAGGACCGTCGGCGCGAATGTGCAGCGGCTTGGTGTTGGCCGCTCGACTGGTGCGCTGCAGCGCGGTGGTGTGAGCGAGATGGTGCTGATGGTCGAAGGCAGCGGTGCCTTCGGCTTCGCGGGCAGCGTTTGCTGGGCTGACGAAGTCGTTGCGCAGGAAGGCCGTGCCGCCACCGTTGGTGAACTGGTCGGCGTTGCCCTGGCTGGGCAGCGGGTTGGACGCGAACATCGAGGCCACGCGGCGCACATAGGTTTCGGTGGGCCGTTCGTAGAACTGCGCCAGATCCTGGATCACGTGCGAGAGGTGCTGGATCGAGCCGTGGCTGAAGTAGTCGCGGCTGCGGGCCGTGGTCAGCTGGGCGGAGACGTTGCCGAGGAACGTCACAGCCGGAGGGGCGGCGCTGCTGCCTACCTGTTGAGAGACGAAGCCCATCCACATCGGCGACTGCGGGTTGATCGTCTCGGCGTATGGCAGCCCGTGTTCGTCGGCGATCTTGCGGGGCAGGCCTTCCTGGACGAACATCAGCCGTCGAGAGGTGATGCTCAGCAGGCCACCCAGCTGCGAGTTGCCGACCTGGGCTCCCGCGAGGGTCGAGCTGGCGCCCGAGAGCCAGCTGAGCACATCGTCGATGACGGCGCTCGAGTCGCTGCGCAGGGTCAACAGCATGTCGTTGGACTCGATCTTCACGGGAACGTCGAAGCGCAGCTTGCTCACGCCGGGGTTCAGCGGCGAGACGTCTGTCGGTCCGGGTACGGCCTCCTCGAGCGCGAAGCGTTCCGGTTCGGAGACCAGCCGCGGCATGTGTCCGGCGACGAGCGCACCGCTCATCCCGCCGGGGAGCCGTTGGAAGTAGGGAATGCCGTAGGCGAGCGTGATGAAGACGCCGCTCGGAGAGAACGGGTAGCTCGCCTCGACCTTTTCGAGCGCCGCCGCCAAAGTCGCCCGATCGGCCGCGCTCGGTGTGCGCGTGAGAGCGATCGTGGCGAACACGGTGTAAAGCGGGCCGAGACGTACATGCACGCCTTCGCGGCTGTAGGCCGGTGGAAGGAACTTTTCGATCTGGAACTGGACTTCGGGGAGCTTGGAGCCGGCCGCGGCAAGCGCCCGGGTGGGCATCCGGGCGGCGAGATCGAGCGCGCCAAGCGTGGAGGCGGCCAGGCCGAGGGAGGCAGCCCGCTGCAACAGCGTGCGACGGGTGATCGCGCCTTGCGCAGCCGGCGCCTCCCCCTTCGCGCCCGTATCCGCGTTGCTGCTCATGCCGCCTCCAGCCAGACTCGCACTGTTTCTCCCACTCAAGCCTCCGGGGAGGATCGTACACCCCGTCAGAGCACCGAGCGGTGGCATATCGTCTTTGGAATGGCGGAGCAGGTGCCAGCGGTGTGCGATGTGCTCGACGCGATCGAGCAGCGCAACTGGACGCGCCTGAAGCGGCTGCTACATCCCAGTATCCACTGGACGACCGCGGCCGAAGATCAGCTGTGCGGCGTCGAAGCGGTCGTTGCACAGCTCTCACGTGACCCGCCGCCCGCGCCGCCCGCATACCACGAGGTACGCGACGGGATGATCTATCGCTGGATCGACTGCCCGGGATGAGTGGGAAATGACGCCACAGATGGATCACCAGAGACCGACGATGAGGAGCTGAGGACATGATCGAGCCGCCGATCACGGTTGTGCTTGCCGACGTGGACGGCACGCTCGTGACGCAGGAGAAGCTTCTCAGCGAGCGTGCGATCGCAGCCGTGGGCCGTTTGCGCGAGCAGGGCATCGAGTTCGCCGTCACCAGCGGCCGACCACCTCGCGGCATGTCGATGCTCGTCGAGCCGCTCTCGCTCACCACGCCGATCTCGGCCTTCAATGGTGGGCTGATCGTGCGTCCGGACATGTCCGTCCTGGAGCAGAAGACGGTCCCGGAAGCGGTCGTCGGCCCGGCGATCGAGCTGCTATCCGCAGCCGGGCTCGATGTGTGGCTGTATAGCAGCGCGGACTGGCTCGTTCGCGACCCAGAGGCTCCCCACGTGGACCGGGAGGCGAGCACAGTGAGGTTCGAGCCGAAGATGGTGAAGATCTTCGACGGCATCGAGGACATCGCCAAGATCGTGGGGGTGTCAGACGACCATGGCCTGGTGTCCACGATCACAGAGCAGGCGCGTGAGAAGTTCGGCGATCAGGTGTCCGCAGCACAATCCCAGCCCTATTACCTGGATATCACCCACCCGCGAGCGAACAAGGGCGAGGTCGTCAGCTACCTCTCCGCGCATCTCGGCATCCCCAGCAGCCAGTTCGCGACAATCGGGGACATGCCCAACGACGTCCTCATGTTTGCCCGCTCCGGCCTCAGTATCGCTATGGGTAACGCCGGGCCGGAGGTGCAGCGCGCGGCCCGGCGCGTGACGGCATCCAACGAGCAGGAGGGGTTCGCGAAGGCGATTGAGCGCTTTGTTCTAAGTGCCGCGAAGCGGACTGGATAGCCACTGAGGGGGTGTCCAGTCACCCTCTGGGTCGGTGGTCTGACCCACCTCGATCAGATGACCGTCGGGATCGCGGATGTAACAACGAATCTCATACTGGTGCTGCTTCGGCGGCGTCAGGAACTCAGCACCCCGCGCACTCCACTCGGCATACACGGCCGCAATGTCCTTGACGCGGATATTGAGGAAACTGCTGACGCGGTCAGGCTCCGGTGGCGTCTCCAACGTCACCGCCGGCTTGTCGTCGGTCGGACCTCCGCCGCCGTTGATGACGATCCAGCTGTTGGACAGTGCGACGTAGGTCAGCCCTCCCGGGCCGGAGAAGGCGACCCTGCCACCGAGTACCTCCGTGTAGAAGCGCCGAGAACGCTCGACATCGGCTGAAACGATGAAATGAGCCAAGACCAACTCGTCGTCGATGGTGCTCATGCTTACCTCCGTCTCTGGAATTTGCAGCCTTTCCCGACGTTCTCGGAGATCATCGTCGCCGCGCGGAAGCCCTCCTGAGGAGCGCCTAGCGACGGGCGTTGTAGACGCTCTCGTTGAACAGCGGTAGCCCCACTGTCCCCGCATAGCCCAGACGGCTGAGTCCGAACAGCTCCTCGATCGATCCGAGCAGCGAGAAGTCGTTGTATTCAGCTATCACGTTGAGGCTGCCGGGCGTTACGTACTTCGAGATCAGCAACAGCCCGACACGCCCTCCACCGGCCGGAGTCGCAGGAGCTGCCGGCGTCGTGGTCGGGGGCGGCGTGGTGGTTCCCACCGACGCGGGCGTGCTCGCAGTAGCGCTGCTCGTCGTCGTACCGGCTGGACTCGTGGTCGTGCCCGAGGCGACCGCCGGGATGTTCGGGAATGCGGGTGTGGAGCAGCAGCTGCTCGAGTCGGCGTTTGCTCCGCTCTGAGGCGCCTGGTCGGAGGTGATCGCGATCAGGCCTCCCGCTTTGTATGCGGGGGAGCTCTCGATCTGCGGGATCACCGTGCTGAGGAACTCGTCCGTGGCGGCGAGGCCTGCCGGCTGTCCCGGTGCGCACGGTTCTTCGGAGCCGTCGTGACAGCGGTCGGGAATGATGTAGGAGAGCGAGGGCGTCTGGCTCGCGCTCTTCAGATCCGGAGCGAGCTGTCCGAGTCCCACGATGCTGCCGGCGCAACTCGAGCTGCCGGTTACGCTTTCGAAGTAGACAAACGGGTCACGCCAGGTCACATACGGCCGTTCGGTCGTCGGGGCCTGGGCGGTGTCGCTGCTCCCAAGCGCGGGATGGGCGCAGCTCGCCTGCTGCCCGGTGACAGCTGTGCTGATGCCTTCCACGTATGTCTTCCAAGTCTTGCCCGCCGTCGTGAGCTGCTCCGCGAGGGTGGGCGTGCTGGAGGGGTACACGCAGCCGCTTCCCAGGATCTGGCCCGAAGGCCCCACTGTACCGGGGGCGATGCTCGTGTACTGGGGGCAGTCTTCCGCTGTCTGCGGCGTCGGGCCCTGGCCGCTGACCATCGCGATCTCATTTGCGAGCTCGCCCCCGCTCACGCCGTAGAAGTCCTCGAGCAACTCGCCCTGGTGGGTCAGTGTCTTGGCGAGGTAGGGGGCCTGAGAGCTTGCGCCGAAGGCCGCGTTGTAGCCCTGATCGGAGAGCACGATCAAGAAGACGTGCTTCACCGGGGGCGTCGTCGAAGTTCCCACGCCGCCGGGTTCTGTCGTCTTTGAGCCGCCCTTGGGCTTGGTCGGCGTTGCCTTGGGCTTCGGGGTCCCTGAGCTCTTCGGCGCGGGGATGCTCGACGGCGTGGGTTCAGGCGTCGCTTCGGGGACTTGCGCAGGCGCGGGTGTGGGTGTGGGTGCCTGCGCCACGGCCGGCGAGGCGGTGGGCGCCCCCGTCCGCCTCGCGACGGCGACCACGAGCGGAGAGATCGCCCGGCTCTCCTGGATCGGGCTGACAGCGGATCCGACGAGTACACCAAATGCCAACAAGGACATCACCCCAACCCCGATCGCCCACGGCGAGGGGAGGCCCACCCGCCCGGGTGGTCCGCTGCGTCTCGTGCTGCGGTCTTCGCCGGCGGCGGGCGCTGGCATCGCGTGCGCCGCCACGCCGATCCACTGGGCAACGGCGCGCGGGAGCGCACCGCGTCTCGTTCCGCACTGGACGCAGTAGCGCTGATCGTAGGCAAGCCGCGCGTCACATTGCTTGCAGCGGAGAAGCGGTGAGCTGTTGTGAGAGTCAGCAGAGGCCAGAGTGGCGATCACCATAGAGCAGGAGCCAGCAACGACGATCGGAGCGCCCCAACCCGTAACAAAACGTTCACAAATGCCCCTCTCCCTACCCCAATACTCTCGCAGACATCCATGGCACTCTCATCGGCAAGCGAGCAGGCACCAGCGGATGTGACTGGACCTGAGGTTCACACTTCGCTGGTGGCAACGCTGCGCAATCAATGCCCCGCATGCGCCGCCGCCATGGCACCGGACCAGCGTTACTGCGTCGAGTGCGGCGAACGTCGTGGGGCTCCGCGTGTCGCGGCCCTCGATGGCTCCTCATCCCGTCCCCCAGCGGAGGAGCCCGTGTCTCGTGCAGCCCCGCCTCGGGCAAGGGGAATGTCGGTCAACACTACGCTTGTCGCGGTGATTGGCACGCTGCTGCTCGCACTGGGAGTCGGCGTTCTGATTGGCCGCTCCGGCGCATCGACAAGCATCAAGGCGCCTCCCGCGCAGGTCGTAACGGTCGAGGGCTCCGGCACCCCGGGGGCGGCGAGTAACACGGCAACGCAGCCCGCCATAACCCCGACCGCCACACCGACGGGCAAAGCCACCGGCACCACCGGCAAGGCGGCCGCGAAATCAAGCACCAAACCGGCCTCGACGACCGCTACTCCAAAGGCCGTCAAAGTGGGCACACCCGGGAAAGGCCGGGGCTACCAGCACGGCCACTTCACCGGCAACTTCTTCGGAGAAGAAGGGTGACTCCTCGGTGGACCTGATTCGTCGCAGCAACCCAGCTGAGCCTGCAACCGAAGCGCTCCCCGCGAGAACGCAGGATGGACCCGACCTCGATCTGGTGAAGCGTCGTGACGAGCTCTCGGCACGCTTCGCCGAACTGCAGTGCGACCTCGGCGGACTCGCCTATGAGATGGCGATTCGCAATCACATGCGGGTGGAGGTGCTCGTGCAGAAGGCCGCGATTCTGCAGGATGTCGACGCCGAGCTCAGCGAGGTCGAACGTATCCTGCGCCTCGAGGAGACTGGGGCTGCCGGTTCGTGTGCGACGTGTGGAGCGCCCCACAGCAGCGGCGCGGTCTACTGCTGGCAGTGCGCTCAGCCTCTGCTCGAGCACGTCTCGAGCGACACCATCAGCATCTAGGCTTCGCGGCGCACCTCATCCGAAGCGCCCCGTCACATAGTCACTGGTGCGAGGATCGGCGGGACGAGTGAACATCGTCTCCGTGTCACCGTACTCAATCAGTGCACCCGTGCGTCGGCCGTTACTCATGGCCAAGCTGAAGAACGCCGTTCGGTCGGACACCCGCGCCGCCTGTTGCATGTTGTGTGTGACGATCACGATCGTGTAGCGGCTCTTGAGCTTCTGCATCAGCTCCTCGATGGCTGCGGTGGCGATCGGGTCGAGCGCCGAGGCGGGCTCGTCGAGCAGCAGCACGTCGGGCTCGATCGCGATCGCGCGCGCAATGCACAGTCGCTGCTGCTGGCCCCCCGAGAGGCCGAGCGCACTCTGGCGGAGGCGGTCCTTGACCTCGTCCCACAGCGCGGCGCTGCGCAGGGCCCGCTCCACGCGCTCGTCGAGCCCCTCCTTCATCTTGAGGTTGCGCGGAGCCCATGCCACGTTGTCGTAGATCGACTTGGGAAATGGGTTGGGCCGTTGGAAGACCATCCCGATCCGGCGTCTCACCTCCACCCGGTCCACGCCCGTGCCGTAGATGTCGTGGCCGTGGTAGCGGATCTTGCCGGCCAGCTTGAAACCGGGCACGGAGTCGTTCATCCGATTGAGGCTGCGCAGGAAGGTCGTCTTGCCGCAGCCGGACGGTCCGATGATCGCGGTGATGAGATTGCGGTGGATCTGGAGTGTCACGCCCGCGATGGCCTGCGACTCTCCGTAGGAGATAGCCAGATTCTCCACGTCGAAGATGGCTTCTCGTCCGAGGGCGCGCCCCTCCCCCTCCACGGCTTGCTGCGGCACCTCACCGAGCAGCGGTGTGGTCTGAATGCGCACCCGCCGTGGGACGCTCGCGATGTCGCGCTCCATGGCGGCGTTGGGCGGAGAGGGCTTCATCTGGACAACGCGGTCCGGCGGTTGAGGGTCCTACTACCGATGTTGGCCAGGAGGATGAACGCCAGCAGGATCGTGGCGGCGCCCCATGCACGAGCGAAACCGTAGGGGTCCGCGGCCTCGGACGCCGTGAAGATATATACGGGGATGTTGGCCAGCGCTTCATGGCCGAAGGGATTCACCGAGACGGTGTTGGCGAAGATCGAGCTGGTGAGGATCAGGGGCGCGGTCTCACCAGCAGCTCTCGCCACAGCGAGCACGGTGGCGGTGAGGATTCCTCCGCGGGCGCTTGGCAGGATCACGCCGACGACCGTGCGCCAGTGACTCACGCCCAGCGCATCGGCCGCTTCGCGCAAACTTGCAGGCACCAGCAGCAGCACCTCCTGGGTCGCTCGCGCGATCAATGGAAGCATGATGATCGCGAGCGCAAACGAGCCAGCGAAGCCGCTCTGGTGGTGACCCACCACGAGCAGGCCGAAGACGAACAGACCGACGACGATCGTGGGAAGTCCGTTGAGGAGATCGAGCGCGAGCCTCACCACTCGTCCCGACCAGCTTCCGCTGAACTCGGTCAGATAGAGCGCAGCGAGGATGCCAATGGGCATGGCGATGGCAGTCGCAACAGCCATGATCACGGCCGTTCCCACGATCGCCGGCGCGATACCCCCACCCGGAACCCCATCGAACTGCGGCGGGTCCTTCGTCAGGAAGCCGAGGCTCAGCGCGCTCACACCACGCGAGGCGACCGAGTAGATGAGGATCACCAGCACGGCCACGGCAAGCAGCGCGGCCGTCGTCTGACCGGCCTCCACGATCCGGCTGATCAGCTGCCGCCGGCGTAGATGACCCGAGGGCGTCAGCGGCGCTCGCGGATCGAAGTGTTCCGAGCTCGGGGGGTCGAGGACATCTTGTGAATCGGGATTCATCGCGTTGCCACCCTGTAGACGTCGAAGCGCCGTGAGATCCCCTGCGCAGCGAGGTTCGCGATCAGGCCGATCACCAGCAGGATCAGGCCGAGGTAGAAGAGCGAGGAGATCTGCAACTGAGTCGTGGCGCCGGGGAACTGGTCGGCGATGCGGCTGGCGAGCGTGTCCCCGGTCTGGAACAGCGATGCGTGGATCAGGTTGCCGGCTCCGATCACCTGCGTCACCGCGATCGCCTCTCCGAGCGCACGGCCGAGACCGAGGAACGCCGCCGCGGCAATGCCCGACGCCGAGCAGGGCAGCACGACTCCTCGCAGTACCTCCCAGTAGGTGGCACCGAGTGCGGTCGCGCCCTCCTGGAGCTCGGATGGCACGGACAGGAAGAGATCTCGGCTGATCGAGGCGATGATCGGAACCACCATGATCGTCAAGATCAGTCCCGCGTTGAACAATCCGCTCCCTGTCGTGGGCGTTGCCCCGAAGATCGGTAGGAAGCCGAGCGCACTGTGCAGGAGGGGCTCCAGGTGCTTCTGCAGAAAGGGCCCGAAGATGAGAATGCCCCAGAAGCCGAGGATCACGCTGGGAATCGCCGCCAGCATCTCCACCATCGGCCCGACCACGCTGCGCACCCGCCGCGGCGCCACCATGCTGAGGTACAGGGCGATCGAGACCCCGATCGGGACCGACAGCAACAGGGCCATGAACGACGTCACCGCTGTCCCGTAGATGAAGGTCGCGGCCCCGAAGAGGTTGAAGTTGGGCTGCCAGGTCGTGTGGGTGAGGAAGCCCAGCCCGAAACGCGAGACGGAGGGGCTCGCGCCATCGATAACCTTGTAGGCGATCGCTCCGATCGCCAGGATGGCCAGCAGGGACGCGCCCATGCACAGGCCGTGGAGCACGCCATCCCCGACACGGTCCACCCAGCGCGCACGGGCTCTCGCATTGCCGCCGCGAGCGGCAGCAGATGTGATGCTCGCACTCATCGCGCGGAGACTAACGAGATGGGTGGTGCTGCCAAGGCGCTTTCACGAGATGGTCACATGTAGTTCCCAACATGCGCGCCGTTGTTGATGAACAGGGAGCGTCGACACCGAGGCGCATCTTCACAAGATCGCAACGTGCCAGTCACAACATCTTCTCAATTGCCTTCTCGATCGCAGCGATGCTCCGGTTCGCTTAAAAACCCGAGACACGTCGAGGAGGACCTTTGACGGCCAAAAGAATTCCAATTGTCGCCATCATGGCCGCGGTGAGTTGTTTGACCGCGCTGCTGTTTGGTGCCAGCACGTCGGCTGCGAGCGCATATTCGCTCACGGGCGCCGGTTCGACCCTGGTCGCACCGCTCGAGGCCTACTGGGCCTCGGACTTCAACCACCGATACGGCGACAGCGTCACCTACTCTGCAGTCGGGTCGGGTACGGGAATCGCACAGATCACCGCCCGGACAGTCGACTTCGGCGCATCGGACGCGCCGCCCACCTCCTCACAGGCCGCCGCGTGCAAAGAATGCATCCAGATCCCCTGGGCTCTGACCGCCACCGGGATCTCCTACAACATCGCCGGCATTCACAGCCTGCGCCTCACGGGACCGGTGCTGGCCGAGATCTACCTCGGGCAGATCACCAACTGGGACTCGCCCGTGATCGCGAAGCTGAACAAGGGTGTGCACCTGCCGAACCTCGCGATTACGCCTGTCTACCGCAGTGACGGGTCCGGGGACACCTACGCGTTCACCGACTACCTCTCCCGTATCAGCCCGACATGGAAGAGCAAAGTTGGCAACTCCACGGCGGTGAGCTTCCCCGTGGGCGTGGGTGGCAAGGGCAATGCCGGTGTGAGCGCAGTGGTCTCCTCGACCAGCGGCGCGATCGCCTACATCTCTGCGTCCTACATCATCGCCCAGGGGCTTCCCGCGGCTGCTCTGCAGAACGCTGCCGGGAAGTACGAGTACCCCAACCTGGCCCCGATCGAGGCTGCGGCGTCGATCGTCAAGAGCGTTCCGGCGAACAACGAAATGCACATCGTCGACCCGCCGAAGAGCGACAAGCTCGCCTACCCGCTGTCCACCTTCACGTACTGCATCGTCCCGAAGGGGGCACCCCAGGCATCAGCGCTTGCCAGCTGGGTCTACTACGCGATGACGCTCGGACAGAGCTTCGGAGCCTCACTCGACTTCGCTCCGATCCCCAAGGTCGTGCTCGCTGCAGGCTTCAAGTCGGTCAAGGAACTGAAGGCCTCCTGACACCAGTCTCAGCCTAGGTTCGAAGGAGCCGGTGCAGCGGTATGTACTCCGCTGCACCGGCCGAGCCTGTTGTGGAGGGTGATCTGACGGCGCTGCGAGCGATCGTCCTCAGACAACCCCACCCGAGCAGACACTGGACGTGCCTCTATAGTGGCTGCATCGCTGCTAGAGTAGCTGCATGGCAGTTGCGATAACAGTGCGGGATGTCCCGGACAATGTTCGGGACGAGCTTGCCGCACGAGCGGCAAGAGCCCATCAGTCGCTCCAGGAATACCTGCGCAGCATGCTCATCGATTCTGCTGCACGGCCGCCCGTGGGCGACGTGATCGCACGTGCGCGAGCCCGCGTTGAAGTGACTGGTTCCGCGGTGAGCGCGGCGTCCATTCTCGCGGCGCGCGACGCCGACCGCCGGTGAGTCCAAGCTCTATCTGCGACTCATCGGCAGTAGCCGCGCTACTAATCGACAGCGGCCCCGAAGGCCAATGGGTCACGCAAGCACTCGAGTCGGGTGAGATCGCAGCGCCAGCTCTCGTCACTTACGAGACGGCCAACGTGCTGCGAAGGCACGAGCTCTCCGGCCAGATCAGCCGCGATCAATCGGCCCAGGCTCACGCCGATCTACTCGACCTCGCGATCGAGCTATGGCCCTACGACCTCCTCGCTGCGCGCGCCTGGGAGCTTCGACTAAATCTCTCCATCTACGACGCCGCCTACGTAGCGCTCGCCGAGATCACCGACTTGACCCTGATCACACTGGACAAACGCCTCGCGAAAGCTCCCGGTATTCGGTGCCGGATCGCAGCACCATAGGCGGCAAGAACACATCACCGCAGTGCGGATCACTGTCGCCGAAGCCGCCGAAAAGATCGGGAGGAATCCCGAGACCGTTCGCCGCTCGATTAGATCTGGGCGCCTGCCTGCGCGTCGCGTTGGCAGATATCACGAGATCGCGGCAGGCGATCTCCGGCAGATCGAAGACGAGATATTCCCGATGGCTGAGCTGCCTGACGAGTGGAAGGTGGGCGACGACGGCTCACCGGCACCGAGCTGGGTAGCTGCACTGCACCGCTCCCGCAGCGGCCACTAACCACAGATGCTCGTAGTCGATGCGTCCGTGGCCGTGGCGGCCTGCCATACACCCGTGGGATTCGCGCGACTTGGTGGGCACGATCTGGTCGCACCTCAGCTGATGCTCGTGGAGGCAAGCTCGGTGCTCCACGAGATGGCCTGGCGCAAAGAGATTCCTCAGCAGCGCGCCAAGACGATACTCGATCGTCTACTCAAAGCGCCTGTGGCGATACAAACGCCTGACGGTTTGATCCAGGCCGCCTGGCGCGTCGCGAACGATCTCGGCTGGTCCAAGACCTACGACGCGCAATATGTCGCGCTCGCGACAAGCCGGTCACCTTCCGCACGGCCTTGCAGACAACTGTCATGGGCGATACTGGGCTCGAACCCTCGGTACGAATCGCTGGATCGCCTCGTATGCGTGGTCCTGGAGCTCAGGGTCGCGAAAGTCGGGAACGATCTCGGCCTGGTCGATGACCGGTCCGGTGATCGTCTTGGCGGCGCTTGCGTAGAAGACGCCGCTCTGCAGTGACGGGTCGGTGACGCCTTTGACGAATCGCTCAGCCCCAACGTCCAGCTTGTGTCCGATGCGAAGGGCAGGCAGGAGGTACGGGAGCACGATCCGGCTGGTGATGATCCGCAGCGGCGCGGGCTGGTCGCGCAGCACGTCGGTCCCCGCGGTGTTTCCCGGCGACATCGTGATGAACCTGAGCTCGGGGTGCATGCGGGCCATCGCGCCCATCCACAGCGCGCCTAGGTACTTGGTCTGGCTGTAGGAGAGCATCATGTCGAACTTGCCGCCTCGGAAGAACGAGCCGTCGATCACCGACGCGAACTCCTGTGAGCTGTGGTCGGTGAACGTTGGTCGGGCGATCCGCAGCTTCGGGATTCCGCGCGCCCCCTCGCTGCCTGCGAGGACCGCGACGTCGGTGAGCAGCCCGGCTGCCAGCAGATTCTCGAGTAGAACCACGTGACCGAGCAGGTTCTGGGCGAATAGCTCAGTCACCCCATCCTGCGTCAACGATGCTGGCGTGGGGCCGCCGATGCCGCCGGCGATCATTGCGAGCGCGTTCAACGGAGCGGCGATCGCGACCACCGCAGCACGTACTGACGCAAGGTCGTCCAGGTGGATGATCACTACCTCGAAGATCTTGCGCCCGCTGACCTTCTCCAGGTCCTCCTTTGCGCGCTCCGCCTTCTCCGGATTGCGGCAGCCGAGGTAGATCCGCTCGAAATCATCGCGCAGCGCCAGCTGCCTCGCCGTCTCCTTACCGAGGCCGGTATTGGCGCCCGTGATGAGGATTGTCTTTCCTCCGGTGGTTTGCATTTCAGTGTCCGGCTCCTTAGGTTCAGACATGGTCATTGGTGATCGCGGCATCTCTCCTCTCAGACGGCGAGACGGCCGCCGTCGACGGGGATGATCGCGCCGTTGATGTAGCCGGCCGCAGGGGTCGCGAGGAACGTGATGACGTCGGATAGCTCGTGCACTTCAGCGACGCGGCCGAGCGGAATCTGCTTGGCAAACGCTTCGGCCATCGCCAAGTTCGGCTCCAATGACGGGGTCAAGGTCGGACCGGGAGCGACCGCGTTGACGCGGACGTTCTGCGGCCCGAATTCAGCAGCCCAAGCCTTGGTGAGCAGCTCGATCGCCGCACGCGACGCGCCGTAGGCAGCCAAGCCTGGCTGGCCGTAGCTCGCGACCATCGTTGAGACGTTGATCGACCCGCCGCCGCGGGCGGCGATCTTCGGGGCGAGTGCGGCGACGAGGAAGAACGGCGCCTTGACGTTGATCTGGAACAGCCCGTCGAACGCCGCTTCGTCAGTGTCAACCGTCGGCCCCATGGCCGCAACGCCGGCACAGTTGACAAGAACATCGATCTCGTCTGCCACCTCGGCGACACGCCTCACGCCGGACATCTCCGAGAAATCAGCGGCGATGAACTGCGCATCGTGCCCACCCGCCCGGATCTCCTTCACGGTGCTCGCACCGCGGGCCTCGTCGCGGCCGGTGATGATCACCGACGCGCCCTTCTCGGCCATCGCCAGGGCGGTGGCGGAACCCATCCCGGATGTGCCGCCGGTGATAAGGGCGGTCTTGCCTTGAAGTGACATGTATCGCGTTCTCCCTTGGAGTGGTTGCCGCGACCCTCGAAATGGATCGTGCGTTCCACTCTAACACAGAATGGATTGTGCAATCCATTCCGCTGGTAGAATCCGCGGTATGAACACGACCAGCCCCTCCCCTCGCCCGTTGACGCGCAAGGGACAGGAGACCCGTCAGCGCATCGTCGACGCGGCGGCCAGCTTGATCTTCCGGCAAGGCGTCGCCCACACGACGATCGAGGACGTACGCGCGGCGGCGGACGTCTCAAGCTCGCAGCTCTACCACTACTTCGACGACAAGCCGGCCCTGGTCCGGGCAGTCGTTGACCAACAGGCCGACACAATGGTCGGCGGCCAGGAGAACTTCGATTTCAGCACCCTGGAGGGCCTCCGAGCCTGGCGCGACTTCGTGATCGCGGCCCAGCGCGAGCACCACTGCATCGGCGGCTGCCCAATCGGCTCTCTCGGAGGCCAGCTAGCCGAGACCGATCCCGACGCAAGAGCCCACGTCGCCGAGGGCTTCAAACGATGGGAAGCCACCATCCAGAGCGGCCTACGAGAGATGCACGCACGAGGCGAGCTCACGCCCGACACCGACCCCGACACGCTCGCCCTCGCGCTCCTCGCCGCCCTGCAGGGCGGCCTGCTCCTCACTCAGGTCAAACGCGACACCAAGCCGCTAGAGGCCGCGCTCGACGCAATGATCGAACTCATCGCCCGACTCAGCGGCGAGAGCTAGCACGAAGATAACGTCGGACCGCTGTCACACTGGCCCGCCCGGACCGACTAATCGTCGCCCTAGAGCCAAATCCGACGATGGGCGATACTGGGCTCGAACTCGCCCAGGGGTCAGATGAGGTGCTATTGCCCGTGTTTGCTGGGCGGAGATGCGCTCAGATGAGCTGAGCTTTGCTCAAAACGGAACCACGAAAGTCGCCCAGCGGGAGGCCACAACGCACCCGGTTCAGGCGGTCACTTCGTTGAGCCACCCGACCAGCAGCTCGGCGCGCTCGTGAACAAAGCGCTGATAGTTGTCTTCAAACAGGCTCTCTGGTATAGCCGCCCGGTCCATGATCTTCGACGCGTCTTGGGGCATCAGCTTCCGATACTCGGATGGCATTTTTGCGCTGATCTTTTTGTTGTCGGCGCTTGAAATGACGGCGAAATTCGCCAACATATTTACTTCGTCGCCCGATAGTGTCTTGAGCTTTGCTTTGGGAAAGCAATGATGGTACTCCGTGCGGTTTGGCTTGGCGAGCACTTTGTCAACCTTGATTGGCTGTCCTGAAAGGAAACTGAGCGGCTGGTTCTGGGCGAGGAGCAGAATGAACGTCTTCGTCGCCACGGTGCGAATGCTGAAGCGAGATTCAAGAAAAACTCGGCACCGAGGTTGACGGGAATATCAGCCAGGGCTGACGGCTTCCCCTCGCGGATCTTGACCGCCTCCTCGATGTCCCGCCGGATATTCCGCTGTGGGTTTCCGCTGTACCGATGCGTGAAGCAGGTGCGCCAGAACCACCGGACCAATGCGGCGCGTTCTGAGTCCTTGACCGCCTTCGTAGGGTTAGCTGAAAACGTTAAGAGGAAAATATTGCGTTGGATCGGCTTCGGCCGGCTGTAGCGCCACAAAGCGTGATTCCTGCGCGTCCTGCTGCGATGAAAAGTCGTAGTAAATCGGCAGCCAAAGGTCGGTGTCCGCCTCGGTCGGCTGCAGGGCTGTCTGAAAGGTCGAAAAGATCGACGTCAGTCGTTGTTGACCGTCGAGAACATAATCCACCGGGTAGTCGACGTCGGGCGGTGGCAACTCGAACACCCCGAGCCGTCGCTCCGTCTTTAGGCGATTTTTCGTTCGCCAGAGCAGCAGTGATCCCACCGGAAAATGCTTGTAGACACTGTCCATAAGAAGCGCAGCGCGTTGCGGCTCCCAAACGAAAGGCCGTTGGAACCCAGGTATCCGAATCGTACCGTCGATCAGCTTCTCGATAGACCGACGAACGGTAAGTGGCTCGCTCATGTTGCGGCACCATACTTCGGATCGCGGCGGAGGCTAGGCCCCCGGTCCCACAGACCCCTAGCCGAGAGCTGCCGCGAGGTCGCCCGCCTCGACCCGTACCGAGTGCGGCAGCGTGATCGTCAGATACCCATCATGCTCGACGATCCGCCGCGCGTTGATGATCGTGACCCCGATCACCTCGCCGTGGTCGTCGTATCGCACACCGTGACCCTCTGGCGTGAGCGCGGCATCCGACGCATGGGTGGTGTCTCCGCGCCCTAGGTAGAGCACGTCGCCCTCGGCGTCGTAGTGGCCGCGGTCGAATGTGAGGTCATCAATCTTGACGTTCATGGTGTCCATCCGTCCGGGGAGCACCCGTGTCGATAGCCGAATGCCGTAACGACCCGTGCTGGCTCCTTCGCAGAGTCTACGACGACCATCAGCCAGCTGGTAGGTCCGGCTTCGCGCTTGAAGAACCGCTCTCGATTGGGCCATCGCTCCTGTTCGCGGTGGTCGGGCAACTCAAGCGTGTCGAGCACTGCCTTGAGATGCGGCTCAAGCCCGGCGTGGCCATCGTGCGGGTTCAAGATGTGCAGCAGCCACGTGTCCTCGAAGAGCAGCACTCGCAACCCATCGGGTGTGCGCGTCTCAGCCAGGATCGGCCGCTCGCTCATCAGCGCTCGCCGGTTTCAACGTCGCCGCGACGCGATCCAGGCTCCTTGCAGTATGGGTCTCCAAACATGGCCGGCGAGGCTACCTACGCCTTCGGACCCCCGAACGCCCGATCGACCATCTCGACCTCCCGCTCGTTCGGCGTATAGTCCGCGTTGCGCTGCGTCGTCGCGAGGTCCCGATGGCCCATCCACTCCTGCAATGTGCGCATCGGCACCCCTGCCGCCGCCATCGCTGTCCCGAAGGTGTGCCGCAGATCATGGAAGCGATACCCAGGCGCGATCCCGGCCGCCTTCAGCGCGCGCCGATATCGACGCATCAGCGCGCCGCGACGCAGCACCTCGCCAGATGCGGGTTCAGCGAACACGAGATCGTCAGGGCTCCCCCATCGAGTCTCGAGGCGCCAGCCGTCCAGCTCGCTCGCGACCCTGCGGCTCACCGGGACGCTGCGCTCTGAGCGCCGACTCTTCGGCGTGTCGAACTCGCCGAGGACATGGCTACGGCGCACACGGACCCGCCGCGCATCCCGGTCCACGTCCTCCCAGCGGAGCGCGATCAACTCGCCCTGCCGCAGCCCGGTCATCGCCGCCAACACATACAGCGCGCCCTTGGTGCGCTGACTGAGAGGAGCGCGGCCACGGGGGATCTGTCTGGGACCCGGGGGTTCTTGTAGGTCCCACCTACGAGAAAGGAAGCCATCATGCATCGGACGTACGCAGTTCAAATCACCGAAGGGGCAGGCACGGAGTTCCTGTGGAGCGATAGGGCTCTGGGTGACGCCCACGCAGAGGCTCTTGCGCGCGAGGCCTTCGAGCAGGAGCGCGGGCGACGTTCAAGCCACGCGGTTGTGTCACTCGAAGTTCTCTCTACGTAAAGCTGCGATCTCGCTGACGCCGCGACGCAGGACCTCGCCCGACGCCGACTCAACGAAGACGAGCTCGGTACGACGATCCCCACGGGCACGCTTCGTCAGCGGTCCAGACACCCACACCGAGTCCGCAGGCGTAAGCCACAAACGGAACCATATTGGAACCACGGCAACCGCTCCGGGCCCCAAAACCCCACGATTTGCAGGCACTTCTTCGATGGACGATACTGGGCTCGAACCAGTGACCTCCGCCTTGTCGAGGCGTCCTGGAGCGCGAACGACACGGCACTATGTGGCAGAACCCGCGTATTCATGGGGACTTCAAGCTGTCAGTCGGTTCTCTCTTGCGGGTACTCCATCGTTGTTTGTGGGCAAAATGTGGGGCGAGATTGCGGGATACGGAGCGCATCCTGCGAGCCGCCTCGTGCGCCCGCTGCGGCAGCAGGAGGCTATAAACGTCCACGGCGTCGGCGCCGCTGCGGGCCATCCGCAGCGCCCCGTAACTTCGATCCGTGGCAACGGACGCTTCCAGCACGACCGACCCCGACGGTCGCCTCGTCGTATTCGACGCCGGCACCCGCCAGCACCTTGCGCTTGGCCGCCCCGAGCTCGTGGGCGAGGTTGACGTCATCCTCGGCGCGGTCGCCCACCCCGATCATCGCATCGAGGACGCAATCCCCGGCCGCGAGCACTTCTACCGCCGCGACCTCGATCCGCGACGCTGGCTGCGCGTCGTCGTAGACTTCAACGACGAGCCAGCGTGGGTCGTGACCGCACTGGTCCAGAACAATCCGCCACGAGACTACAAGCAATGACCATCACCATCGCCGGCATCTCCTTCGATCATCACCACTACGACGAGCGCGGCGACGTGCTCTACCTCAACGTCGGCGAGCCGCGCCCAGCGGCACGCGGCCTGGAGACGCCAGACGGCCACGCGATCCATTACGACGAGTCGGGTGCCGTAATCGGCATCACGCTCCTCAACGTCCGGCGTACGCTTGAACGAGACGGTCAGCTCACGCTGAGTCTCCCACCGGAGCATGTGGCCGCCGACGAGCTGCAGCCGATACTCGCCGCAGCCTGACCACTCCCCAGAGCACGGATCGCAAAGCGAACGCCGGCGCGGTCTCGTCGACGCAGCCGGAGCAACGCAAGGGCAACGTAGTTCAGGGCCTCTCCGGAGTGTCGCCAACGTCGACCTCACGACCTACGGGGTTGCGGGTACCGGCAGCGGCCGCCGGCGAAGATGGACTTGTAGCCCGCATGACGGCGACGCGTGGTAGCCGTCGCTTCGAGCGGCTAGCTGAAATTGTCGTCCGCCAAGAAGCGCTGCGCCGTCGGGAACCACCGCAGTGGAGTGTTTGGGAGCATCGCGCCATAGCGGGACGTGTGTCCGAGATCTACTGCGACGGAGAGGCCGAGTTCGGTGATCTTCTGAAAGAACGTGAAGTCGAGTGGCGGTGCGTGGCCTTTCTGCGCACAGGCCGAAAATGCTCGGCATTGGCCAAGCTCGAACCGGCGCCCAACACAAGACAAGTGCGCATGGGCACAAGCTAGCTGTTTGCCCGGTTGTACCCGTAGACAACGCAGTCTTTCGCGGCCGTGGCGACCAAATGCGCGCTCGGGGCCTCCGACGGGTTCGACCTCGGCTCAGCGCGGGGCTCGCGCGTGGCGCGCCCGTCGTGAGCGCCATGTGGGCAAAACGGCGAACGTGCTCGATCCAAAGCCCGATCCATCACCTTCCACATCAGAGAAAAACCCCACAAATGCAGGGCTTTTCCTATGGGCGATACTGGGCTCGAACCAGTGACCTCCGCCTTGTCGAGGCTACAGGAAAAGCCCTGCTAATCAGCAGTTTTTGTGGCGGTAGCAGGGCTTTCGCTTGCCCGAACTCGGCGCGGCTTGATCCCTCTTGACGCGCCTCCGCCCCGGTCTACGCGGTCCCCTGCGCGGTCCCGCCGATCTCCTTGCCATGATTCCACCTTATGGCCAGCTCACAAGATGTAGACAACGCACTCAGTGCCGTCCTTGCAGCGATCACCGAGGTAGCAAGCGGCGCGCCCAAAGCCTCGACGTCAGGAGCGGCCCGCGACTGTGCGGAGGCTGTTGAGCGACTAGCCAATGCGACGAGCCCGCTCCTTTCGTTGCGGGGAATGCTGCCAAACAACTAGAGAGGCCCTAAGCACCCGGCTGGACCCTTACAGGGCGCAGCCGGTGGGTCTGCGCTCGTAGGCGCGCATCCAGGCGGTGCGGGTGTCGTACAGCACGCTCGCCCATTCGTCGCGCTCGTCGTCGCTGCACGCCACCAACAGCGCGGCCTCGCGTGCTGGGTACTGCGCCTGCTGCCACGGCATACCGGCGCGGCGGGCGAGCGCCAAACCGTCCCGGAAAGCTTCTAGAGGGTCCATAACGGGCGGCGCACTCGTGGGCGGACAGAGCACAGGGGCGGAGTCCGGCAAGACGCCTCGCCTGTCACCCTGCCCGCCCACGACTACGCTCCGGCCTCGCGGAGCCAGCCGCATACCTGCGCCGCACGCAACGCCGGTAGCGCCTGCTCAGCCGGAAGGTCGTACACGTCCTCGATACCGCCGCCGGGTGGGAGGGCACCAAGCAGCGCCTCCATCGCGCCCCACTCCCGGCGGCGTAGGTCACGTTCCGCTTGCAGACAACTCTCTGCCAGTCTCATGTCATCGGCCGACGCCGTGCGGAACAGGGAGACGTCGTGCGAGCCGACCGCAGGCGCGGCCTCGGGGTACATGCCCGCCGCGAAGTCGTCTGTGACCTCGAGAACGCGGAGCGCCACGCGCAGGCGCTCGGCCCGTAGCTCTATCTGCTCGCTACTCACTAGCCCAGCCCTCCCGTTTCGCTGAACGGAGCGCGCAGGTTGTTTTCCGGCGTTGGGCCTCGCTGCTGTACCGGCGTCGGAGCTTCGCCGTGCTTGGCGGGCTTGGGCGTGATGCCAGGTTCAGTTTCGAGGTTGTAGGTTCTGATTTCGACAATAGTGCGGTAGTTGATCGGTTCTTCCCTCGGCCCTGGATTGCCGCCCAACTCGATCACTTTGCCTTCGCCGATGCACACGGCGACGTGTTCGGGGTTGTTGTAGAACACAAGGTCGCCGGGCTGCGGCGAGTTTGTCTTGGTGCCGTGCGCCTTGAGCGACACGGTGTTGCCTGTGCCGTTGTAGCCGTAGCCGTTCGGGTCGACGACACCTGCCGCCTTGTAGCACAGCGTGGCGAACGCCGAGCAGTCGGTGTGCGTGAGTGCGAACTTTTCAAACAGGCTTTTGGCCATCGGCCTGTACTCGAGATACCGGAATTCGCTCTGGTGCGCCAGCCCCCACTTGGCGGCTTCCACAATGCGTTCCCGAGGCGTGCCGCCCGAGATGTGGCTGCCGAGGATGAGGGCTTCGTCTGAGCCGCTGGTGAGCACCTGTGCTTTTTCGGAGGCTTTTTCTGGCTTGGCTGCTTCCGGCTGATGCAGCTTGATTTCGCATTCGGTCGAAAACAGGTCACGCCATATGCTGAACACCAACCACCTGCCCGTGAATGGACCTTCATCCTTGATCTTGACAACCGAGCCAGGAGGCGCAAACCACCTTGTGGCGCGGCACTTGACGACGCATTCGCTGACGGGCAACTGCGCGTCGATCGTGCCGTTGATTTCTTCGACGCCCTCTGTGTCCTCGCTGAACTCGACCACAGGCTTACTCGCCATGAGGTCCGAGTCTTTGACGAAATAGAAGACGTGCCCCACCACAAACCTACGCCAGTTGACTTCGCGCGCCAGGCGTTCGCTAGCTTCCCACCAGTTCTCGCCGGTTGGTCCGTCGGGAGGCCCAACGTGGAAGTCGTACTCCTTGGTGTAGGTGTGACCGTGCTTTGCGCCGATCCCCTTTTCTCCGTACTCCTTCAGTATCTTTTCGGCGTCTGCTCGGTGCGGTTCATAGAAGCTCGCGCCTGCGCCACTGTGTTGTACGCTCTGTACCAGTTCGGCCAGCGTGTATTTGGGTTCGGCCTTGTCGTTGGCGATGGCCGCCTTGAAGTAGGCGGCGGCGTCGGTGCCTACGTCACCACTAGCAGGCCAGCCGTCGTGTTCGTTCTGATCAAACGGTCCAACGTCTACTCCTCCGTGCCCCTTGCCGTTGATCAGTTTTGACTCCTGCATGGCGCACATGATGCTGCTGATCATGACCTTCTTGTTGGCACCCATTTCAGAGCCCTTGTCCAGTATCTGCTCGGCAACTTCTAGTTGGCTCTTGTTGAGCGGCTGCCCTTCCATAGTGAGGTCGGTTGTGCTGAGCAGACCGCCTGCCAATTCGGCCTTGCGTTCGCGCTCGGATGGTTTCTTGGACTTGTACTTGCGCTTGCCGGTTTTCTTGTCTTCGGTGTAGCCTTCAACGCCACCCTGGCCTTCGATGGGTTGCTTGACGTGTAGCTCCGGGCAGAAGTAGGTGAGGTGTTCGGCCTTGATTCCTGTCACCATGCGCCTGATGAATTGAGCGCGCGTGGTGTGAGCACGCGAGGCGCTGATGGTCTCCGTGTGGTACTTGAAGAAGAAGACAATTCGGTCTTCAAATTCCAGCGTGATTTCATCGCCTTCCTTCTGAAATGAAGCTAGCCGGAACCAAAGCCCTTCAACCTTCACGTCTATCACGGGAAGTTTCTGATTGTCTTCCGTGCCGAACATGCCGCTGCGTAGGATTTCTCGCGTGCCGTCGTGCACCGTGATGCTTATGAGGCTCGCGCCTTCAATGCTGCGTTCAATGTGGCCTTCCGTGATGGCTTCTGCGAAGTCAACTTTCAAGCCCTTGCGCTCAGCTACGTCGACAAGAAACCTGCTGACATCAACGCCCTCGGCAGCGAGCGCCAAGTCCTCGACAGACGGTATGCCCTGTTGCCGCCGTAGCTCCTTTGCGGCAGACTTGTGTTTCGGCGCGTGCTTGACGGTCGTCATTGGCTCGCTTCATAACGTTGGCGTGCGCGCACGCACGCGGCCTCGAACGCCTCGTCATCAGTGATGTCGCCCGCTGCCGAAATCTCGTCAAAGAACGCCTCCCCCATCGCCAACACCTGCTCGGTGCGCTCGTCGGCCTGCGCAATGATCTCGTGCTCGACATGGAGAAAGAGGCTCGGCAGCCCTGCCTCCTGGCGCAGCACCGCGCGATCCCAGCGCTCGGTCTGCTCGCGCGCCTGGCGAGGAGCCAGCGCCGTGCTGCGCGCCAAGCGTGCCGTGATCTCCTGCACGTCCTCGGCAAGGCGCGCTAGATCGGCCACGGCCTCGCCCGTCTCCGGCGGCGCGTGCTCCAGGTGGTAGCCCCACGCTGGGTCACGCCGCACGGCTGCCTGCCGCCTCGGGGTGAGTGCGTAGTACATGCCCGCTATGCGGTCGGCGTCGAGCACACCGAGCATGTCCAATACCGCCGCCGGAGCACGATGGACAAGCAGCCGCACCGCATGAGCGCAGAGCCGGTCAACCTCGCTGCTATGCAGGATCAGCGAGCGATCAAAGTCACCGACCGCGACCGGCGCATCCAACATGCGCTCGATCAACTCGGCGCGGTTGCTGGTGAGGTACTGCGGGCGCTCACTGAGTAGCCGATAGCGTCGCGCCAGAAACGCGATGCGGTAGGCGCGATCCATCATTTCACCTGGGGAGCGGGTGAGGCTTGGGCGCTGGCGGCCAGGGCTTGCCGCTAGGCAGCTTGACCGGGCCGCTGGGGGTGTTGATCGTGAGGCCCATCACAAACCTCCGTTGACGATCCGCGAAGGCTGGCGACCGTCACGCGCCGCCGTGATCCTGCCGCGCTCCGCTGGCGAGAGATAGCTCTCGTCGTAGCCGTCTGCCGGCACGGCTGCGGACGCCACCGCTGTACCTCCATCGCGCAGACCCAGACCACGCAGGTAGGCGCGCGTGCCCTCGGGATCGGCGTCGTAGCACTCGCCGTAGTGAGCGCGCAGACCACCACCGATCACGCCCTGGTGCATCGCTTCATCCAACAGCGCCTCGCGCGCAAGGAAGCTGTTGGCTCGCGCCTCGGTCGAGGCGCTGACCTTCGGAGCACCGGCACGGGCATGAAGGCCGCGATCCTGCGCCTGCGCACGCGCAGCACGCGCTGAGGCTCGGCCTGCCATGCGGTCGGCGGGAGGACTACTGAACTCGGCCACTAGACGACTCATACGATCTCTACCTTTCCGTTGCTGATCTCGGTGAGTGCTGTAAGCAGTTCCGGCCGAGGCGCTTCGGGGTTGGCCAACCCCTCAGCCTGCAACAGCCGCTTAGCCATGCCAGGGTCGTTACCTGCTGCCTCGACAACCAGCGCCGCCGAGGGCTTGCTTTGGCCGTCGAACATGCCAGCCCCCATCAGCCAGTCCACAAGCTCGTCCGGCTGCAAGGCGCTCAACTCGACCTCACCATCCTCGACAGGTGCCTGCTGGTGAGACGCGATGCTGCCCTCCTGCACCTGGCGCATCTGCTCCTCGCTGATCGGCTCGTCCGGCGCGAGGCCACCCGCGTAGCTGTCGAGCATGAACCGGCGCAGCCGCGCCTCTTCCTCCACAGGATCGCCGGTCGCTGGCGCAGGAATGTCCGAGTACGGGAAGTGAGCGGCGGGCATCTCCGCGCCGTCGAGAGCCGTGCGGTCGATCCAATGCTGCAACCTGCCGTAGTCGCCGCGCTTGGCCCGTAGAGCGCTGGCCTGCCTCACCAGCGCCTCGACCTCGCCGTCCACGTTCTGCTGAAACGCCGTGATCGCCTCCTGCCACTCCTGCCGATGCTCGATCACCAAGGCAATGCAGTTGTTGATGTGATCGAGGTAGGCCGTCACTGCCGCCTGCCCCTGTTGCCGTGCCGCCGCGAGCTCGCCCCTCAGCGCCTGGTCTTCGGGCTCGGGTGTCGGGTCCGCCTCACCGGCCGCGTAGGCGTCGCGCAGAGCGCTGTCTCGCCGTACCCTGTCCGCCTCCATGCGCGCCTGGATGGCCTGCGCCCTCGCTCCGGCGGACTGATACGCAGCGCGTAGGCGCAGGTACGTCTCGCGCGCCTCGACCAACGCGGGGAAGGCTTCCCCATCGGGGAGCCAACCGGGCAAAAAGCAGGCCGGAGCCGACTCCGACCCTGTAATACGTGCAAACGTCACTGTGTCACTCATAAACGCCTCTCAGCTTGGGTGTGTGACACATACGGTACGCCACCTCGGAGTGCGATTTACTCTAACTTGCCATACGCGCGCAAGCTAGAAACTTCACTGTGTAACTCCGAGCTAGCCTATGACTCATGATTACCCCAGAGCAACGCGACCAGCAACCGCTATGCGGCGCCAAAAAGAAGAACGGTGAACTCTGCCGCGCCTTCGCGGGCCAGGGCACCAATCACCCCGGCACCGGCACATGCAAGTTCCACGGCGGCTCAACCCCGAACCACGATAAGCGCGCGGTGACTCTGGACCTCAAGCGGCGCATGGTCACGCTGGGCGAGCCGATCGAGGACGTGACCGCCGTATCTGCCCTGCTGTCGGAGCTATACGCCTCGACAGGTCACGTCGAGTGGCTGCGGCAGGAGATCGCGGTCATGCCGCCGGAGGCGCTGGGCACCGTCGAGGGACAGGCAGTGGTGCGCCTTTACGACGGCGAGCGGGACCGCAAGGCGCGCATAGCCAAGCTCTGCACCGAGGCAGGCGTCGATGAAGCGGCCGTGCGCATCGCTGAGACGCAGGTGACGATCCTCGGCAGCGCCCTCGCCCGCGCCTGCGACACCGCCGGGCTCAGCCATCCCATGAGGCAGCGCCTCGGGGCAGCCCTCCGTCACGAGCTCGCACAAGCGCAGGCCGCACCACAGCCTGCGCTCACCGCCTAGCCCGGTTTTACCCGGCTCAAGTTAGAAAGCGCGCGGCCCAATACGGAGCTATACTAGGCAGCGCAGGGCTGCTGAGGTTCCAACTCGATTATTGGAGCCTAAATGAGTAACGATGACACGGCGCAGCGGTCAGGACGTCCGCTTCAAGACTTCGGGAGCGCCGCCGAGTACACAGGACTCAGCGAGCGCTACCTGCGACGCCTTGTAGCAGAGAAGCGCATCCCTCACATCAAGATGAGTGAGAGCCGAACCGGGCGGATCTACTTCGACCCGGACAAGCTCGATGAGTGGATCGCCTCGCGTGCGGTTCCAGTGGGCGCATGACATGGGAGCGCAAACAGCCGGGAGGGCCAGGCGCGTAGTAACCCGCGCCCGCCCTCCCGTCACACCACACTCACCAACGGTTAGAGAGGCCGTTACAGGTGATTATACGCCACCGCCCGCGCATACCAAGCATATTGGTGAATGTCCGGTCTGCGGCGCACCTGGCAAGCTCACAGTCGAGCCTCGCAGCGACCTTCCCGGTCAGTGGTGGGTGAACTGCTGGACGGCAGGATGCCGAGCACTCGGCGGCGGCTACCTGCGCGCCCTGGCCCAAGTCGTCGGCGCTCCCGGCGGCGGTCACATCAAAGCCAATCCCCTCGCGTACCTCGACGGCTACCTGGATTCGCAGGCACGCACAGACCGCAAGCCCGAACCGCTACCGTCGTTCGCGTCTGTTGACGGTGCCGTGTCGCGCCTGTTCTCGGAGCGGGAGCCACTGGACTACCTGCTGCATAAGCGAGGGTTGACCGAGGCCACCATCTGCAAGTACGAGATCGGCTGGGACGGCTCAGCGTTCACGTTCCCGATCTACGACGCGCAGGGCGAGCTCGTCAACCTCATCCGTCGCCCCTGGCCCAACGCAGAGCCCGGCCGCAAGTACATCAGTTGGACTGCGCGCAACCGGCACAACGGCGGAATACAGCTCTACCCCGACGTACCGCGCGGAGGGCCGATCCTGCTGTGCGAGGGGTTGCTAGATGCGTTGCTGGTGAGGCAGTACGACCTGCCGCAGGCCGTCACAAGCAGCCAAGGCGTCAACACCTTCCTACCGGAGTGGTTGCCGCTGTTCAGGCAGCGAAGGATCGCGGTCTGCTTCGACGTAGGGGCGGAGAAGGTGATGCGTGATCGTGTGGCTGCGCTTTCCGCCGCCGGGGCAGCCGAAGCGTGGCCGGTGGAACTGCGGCTCGTCCTGCCGAAGGGCAAGAGCGACCTCAGCGACTACCTCAACGGCGGCGGCACCAGGCAGGAACTCCTAGAACTGATCCAGCGTGACAGGCGCAGGTGGCCGTCATGACTTGGTTCGTCAAATCGGATAGTGACCTGACGCCTGCGCAACTTACGGACCTGGCATCCCTACAGCAAGCGCTCGACGTACCTGAATATGGCCGCTCCGCGAAGATGATGGCGGCGAAGGTCACGCGCAACGGCGGCAACGTCAACGACGAGAGCGGCCTCACGATACGCAAGGCGAACATCGAGCGTGCTCGCCCGTTTCAGTGGGCGTGGGACCAACGCATCCTGCTGTCCTACCTCAACCTGCTCATCGGGGAAGAGGGCATCGGCAAGGGCAACCTTGTCGCCTGGATCGCCGCCAACGTCACGCGCGGCACGTTGCCGGGCAACCTGCGCGGCCCTCGCAAGGTTCTCATCATCGGCGACGAGGACAGCTTTGACCACATCTGGTCACCACGCCTAGAGGTCGCAGGCGCTGATCTCAAAGGCGGCTATGTGGAGCAGGTAGTTTCCGGGCCGGACGGCGTGCTAGATGTGAAAGAGGACGTCGATAGCCTGCGTGCGTATGTCAAGCAGGAGCAGATTGGCTTGGTGTACTTCGACCAATTGCTCGACAACCTTGGCGTTACTGACTCATGGAAGGACAAGCAGGTACGCGACGCGCTGACGCCGTTGACGCGCATGGCACAGGACACCAAGTCAGCGGTGCTCGCGTCGATGCACCCCAACAAGCGCGGCGGCAGCTTCCGTGATCGCATATCAGGCACGCCCGCCTTCAATGCGCTGGCTCGGTCGAGCTTGCTTGCCGCTCCGCATCCGACCGAGCCAGGCCGCACAGTGCTCGTCCGGGGCAAGGGCAACTACTCTGCCGAGCCGCCTGCGTTTGAGTTCAGGATCGAGCCGCAGGAACTGACCCTCGGCAACGGCAAGAACCGCCGCATCGTCAAGACCAGCCGCATCACCGACATACGCGAGACGGAGCTACGCCGCGACGAGCTCCTAGAGGACTCCGCCTCGCGCCGCCGGGACGACAGCAAAGCGGGATTGGCTCGGCGGTTGCTGGCTGAGCTATTCGCAGACGGCAAGGAGCGCAGCGCAGCCGAGGTTCAGAAAGCGCTACACCAAGCTCACGGACTCAGCGCGCGCACTGTGTCAGACGCCGCATCCGCGCTGGGCTTCAAGAAGCGTCAGGAGGGGTTCCCGGCTGAGTGGTATTGGAACCCGCGTGGTTAGCCAGTGGGGTAGTGCGGTGAGGGCGGGCTACGCCACTGTAAAGCCAGCGTCTACACAGTGCGGCGACCAGTGGGGTCTGTTACGGGAGGCGACCGCAGTGCCCGCACTACCCTCACTGCCTATTAGCAGGGGTTTTATAGCTCTATCCCCCAGTGAGGGCAGTGGCGCTAGTGCGGGCAGCCTCCCCGCAGGGTACGACCGCACCTCACTGGGCGATGGATACGACGCCGGCAGCAGCCCGTATTCAGACCACGCCCACTGTCCGCGCTCAGCCTGCCAGGCACATCCGAAGAGTCACCTACAGCCTACGGCTCATCGTCAGTCACACAACCGGCCCACCTGCCCGGCGGCGACAGCCCTACCCGCTACGTCAAGGCGGGGGTCGTTCACCACTTACACACCGCCGTTACTGACACCCCGCGAAAGATTTACGTCGTGGACCGCGCCAGGGACCGTTTAGGTGAAAGATTCGAGCTACTATTCGTGATAGCAGACAATCGTCTGCAAGAACGAACCGGGAGGCATCATGCCAGCAGTCAAGAAGTTCACCATCACGCCGCTGAAGTTCGACGCCAGGTTGGCCCAGGAAGTGACAAGCCGCCGGGCCGGTGGCGAGAGCATCAGCGTCATCGCCAAGTCACTCAAGCTGAGCGCAGGTAAGACCGCGATGGCTGAGTTGGTTGGCACAACCGAGCGCGTCACGCACGACGACCCCGCCAAGCTGGCACGCGCCATCGTCAAGGACCGCAAGGCTGGCAAGTCGTGGGGCTACCTGGCAGCACGGTACGGCGTCACCGAGGGCACCTGTAGAGCCGCGTACACAGCTGCAACCGGCCAGCCCTACACCGCCCTTGACTACCGCCGCAAGGCGACGCAGGAGGGCTGAGCTATGCCAGGGCACATTCGCAACCGAGGCAAGCGCGCAGACGGCACCACCAAGTGGCAGGCGCGCTGGACCGACCCCAACAACTCGACCAACCGCAAGGACAAGCAGTTCCGCGACAAGGACGTCGCCAAGCGCTGGATCACGCGGATGGACGCCGAGGCGCACGGAGCGATGTTCAAGCAGGCCACCAACGCTGAGCGCGTGCGCCTGTTCAAGGAGGTGGTGGGCATCTGGAAAGAGACGTGCTGGACCGGCCTCGCGCCAAGCACCACGGCCAGGTACGGCCAGGTGGTGCGCAACTACCTCGAACCAGAGTTCGGCAACCTACCCATCACAGAGATGACGCGCGAGGTGGTGCGCAGGTACTTCGCACGGCTCACCCGCGAAGGCAAGGCACCAGGCACCGTGCGCAAGGTTCACACGGTCTTGTCGGCCATCCTCAGCGAGGCCGTGGAGTTGGAGCTACTGCCGGCCAACCCCTGCACGCGGATGCGCGGCCTGCCGACGGTGCGCTCTGACGAGCCGGTATTCCTGAACGCCGAGCAGGTCAGACAACTAGCCGAGGCCACGCCGCAGCACTACCGCCTGCTGGTCTACATGGCGGCGTACACCGGCCTGCGCGCTGGCGAGCTCGCAGGGCTGCGCCGCAAGGACGTTGACCTGCTGCGGGGCGTGGTGCAGGTGCGCCAGGCGTTGAAGCAGCTAGACCCGCCGGTGTTCGGCGGCACCAAGACAGGCAAGGCGCGCACCGTCACGCTGCCGAAGTTCCTGCGCGCCATGCTCGCCGATCACCTCGCAGGGTCCATCCCCGGCGGCGTAGGCGCGGACGCGCTGATCTTCACGTCGCCGGAAGGCGGCATCATGCGGCACGGCCTGTTCATGCGCCGCGTCTGGTACCCGACGATCAAGGGCGACAAGCGCCGCAAGCTCAAGCCCGCGCTCCCGGCGGAGCTTCATGCGCTGCGCTTTCACGATCTCCGGCACACCTGCGCCTCCTTGCTGATCGCGCAGGGCGCTCACCCGAAGATCATCCAAGAGCGGCTAGGCCACGCGAGCATCACCACGACGATGAACCGTTACGGCCACCTGTTCGACGGTCTGGACGCCACGCTGATTGACGGCCTCGACGCGGCGCACGACGACGCAGCCGCCCCGCCCGACAACGTGAAGCGCCTGCCGCCTCCTGCCGCCGCTGAGGGCTGATGACGGTCCCTGGCGCGGTCCTGACGCAACGCGCAAGGCGCGAGGTCAAGCCTGCCGGGCTTCTATGGCAGGCTGACCTCCGCCTTGACAGGGCGGCTACGCCTAGTGCGCCAGGCGCAGATCCCAGTAGTAGTACGCGCGCCGTCCTAGCCTGCGCCGGTCCTTCTCGATGTCGGCCTTGCCGTCCTCGGGCTCGGGCCACTCGCGCAGGCAGTAGGTAGCCGACCCGAGCACCCACACCGTGCGTAGGCGCTCGCTGAGGTTGAACCACGTCTCCGAATCAGCGAGCTCGTCACCGTCAAGCAACCTGGCGATCTCGTCCACGGTGCTGCGCACCTCGGCGCGGAACTCACCGATCCTCTGGCTGGCCTCGGCGCGGGCTTTGCGCCAGCGACGGTGCTGCGGAGCCTCGGGCAGCGCCGGGACTTCACCCGTTGCCCTCGCCCTGCTCAGCCGCTTACGTCCTCGCGGCGTCAGCGCCCACATCTGGATGCCGTAGCGCCGCGAGCGCACCAGCAGACCTTCCGCCTCGAAGCGCTCGAACGTCGGCCGCAGGCGGCGCGTCGTCCAGGGGCTGTGCTTGAGGCCGAGGTGTTCGATCGGATGCCAGAAGCCTAGCCCCACGTCTTTACGCTCCTGATGACGTTCGGCACGGGAGAACGCCGCCAGGATCATCGCGTCGGACGGCGGCTCAAACGGCTTCCGCTTTCTGCGTCTCGGCCTACGGGTAGCATCGTCATTGGTCATAGGGAGTTCACTCTCCTTGTGTCCAGAGCCTCGCGCCGTCCAAATCGACGCGGGGCTCGCTTTGTGCGGCTTGTCACAAGAAAACCTACGCGCCCCACCGGCGGCTAGATTTGGCTCTGGATGAGACAATGAGGCGCATGATCGAAGATTCCATCCCGCGCGACCGACACGAGATTGAGCAGGACATCGCCAACGTTGGCGTGAGGATCGAGAGGGTGTGCGGCTCACTGCGCAGCGGAGAGACTGCGGAGCAAATCGGCGATGCGCCCGGCGGGCTCAGCCAGGCGGCGGACGACCTCAAGCGCCTGTCCGGTGAACTAGCCGAGGTCTGGCCCAAGCCGCAAGCGGCCACCTAGCCCCACCAAAATGCCACACAGCGCTGGTCCCTGCCGTGTCGATTTGGGCTAACCCACCCGTACCCACACCCTGTCCGTATCGCGGCCTCTACGGGGTCCAGGCGCAGCCGCGCCCTGCTACGCGGTCCCCCTCGCGGTCCAAGCCCTATTTGACCTCCGCTATTCGGACCCTCTAACGCGAAAAACCCCCGCGTTAGCAGGGGTTTTTGGGGATGGGCGATACTGGGCTCGAACCAGTGACCTCCGCCTTGTCGAGGCGGCGCTCTCCCAGCTGAGCTAATCGCCCTGGGATCGGCTGCAAGGGTATCAACGGGCGCACGAACGGCGGAAGGACATGGCACACGCCCGCTATGGCGATCAGGGCACGATCACGACGCGGCCTCCCCCGCCGGCCACCGCCCCCGACACACCCGAGGACGTTTCGCCGGATTCTTCGACGCCGCCAACACCAGAGCCCGATTCTTCTCGGCGATTGCTGCCTTGTGCTTCGGATTCTCCGTAGGGACTCTGCTGTGTCCCGTAGGGCGAGCGCTGTTCGGAGGGCGAGGTGGCTTCTTCGCTTCGAGCCTGCCCGGTAGCGGAGGCGTAGCTCACCCCCTGTCCGGCTTCGATCTTGCGCACCGCGGCAGCGACGGTGTTCGTTGAGATGGCAAAGCCCACGCCGGTGCTCCCCGGCTGAGAGCCGGCCACGCTGGCGGCGTCGCTGGCGATCTGCGAGTTTACGCCGATCACTTCGCCTTGGCTGTTGAGCAGCGGCCCACCCGAGTTGCCCGGGTTGAGGGCAGCGTCGGTCTGAATGGCTCCAGCGATCTTGGCTCCGTCAGGCGCCGAGATTTCACGTCCGAGCGCAGAGACGATCCCACGCGTGAGGGTCTCGTTGAGCCCGTACGGGTTGCCGATGGCATACACCGAGTCGCCGACCTGCACCGAACTCGAGCTGGCGATCTTCAGGGGCTTCAGATCGAGCCCCGACGGGTTCACGCGGATCAATGCGAGGTCGTCGTTCGCTTCTTCGCCCACGATCGTCGCGGTTCGGGTCTCGGTGGATGAGTTGCCCGGGCTGACCGTGAGGCTTCTCGCGCCCTTGATCACGTGGTCGTTCGTGAGGATCAGGCCTTTGTCGTTGAGCACGATTCCAGTGCCGCTGTCCTGGCCTTCCGAGGTGACGGCCTTGATCGACACAACGCCAGGCGAGTCTTGCTGATAGACCTGGGTCGCGGAGAGCGTTGTCGCAGCAACCTCGCGCCGAGTTCCGGTCGAGGAGCTCCCGCTCGAGGCGGAGGCAAGGCCGGTGGGGTCAGCCGACGTTGGGCGATGTCCCCCGCCATCCAACAGCAGCACCGCAGCAGTCGCGGCGAGGCCTCCGATCAGCGCTGCAAGCAACATGGATACCAATGGTCGTCTCACGGGAACCTCCGGTTTGTCTTGGTGAGACCATCATGCGAGCACTTGCTGTGCCGGCGCTAACAAGGGCCAAAAGCCCGGCTAACGGAAACGGAAGAAGTCCATAACGGCCGCCCTATGCCCGGCTAAGCGCATCCATCAGCACGCGGCAGTCTCGTCGGAATCCCGAGGCAAGCCAACGCGCTGCCCGCTCGATACCCTTGCTGTCCAACCTGGCGACGTGGCGGAGTGGCTACGCAGCGGCCTGCAAAGCCGTCTACACCGGTTCGATTCCGGTCGTCGCCTCTCGGAGTCTTTTCTCTAGAGATTCCGAAAAAGCAGCGCTGAGGCCCGCAACGCCTCAAAACCAGCGTTTTTCAGCGCTGGCCGGCGCTGAGCGCGCGCGGAACCCCGTGGTCGCCCCTGAGCACCCCAGAAAACGGCGAAGCCGCCCAGGGGTCATCGGCCTGGGCGGCTGGGTACTGCTGAGGCTCGCTGCTACGGCTTTCGCGCCGACGGGGGAGCGGGCGCGGGCGCCCCACGCGGGCGCCGGGACGGCGGCGTTTCTTCGCCGAGCCCGAGCTTCATCGCCTGCGGCCCGTAACGGGACATGAGGCCCGCGGCGACCCGGAACTTCTTGAGCCGGGACACGGCGTGCTTCCCGTCCCGCTCGCAGCGTCGCACAGCCTCGCCGCCCTGGCCGTGCCTGCGGACGGCGCGCGTGCTGCCGAGCCAGCCGTTGTTCGGGGCAATCCGCAGCCAGTCAATCAGGCAGGCCACGTTCGCACGCAGACGGTGCCAGTTGATCCCGACGGCCTTCGGCCGGTTCCCCAAGTGGTCCGCGGCCACGTGGTAGCGGTCGCGCCAGTAGTCGTGAACGCCCTCGTAGGGGTGGTGCGACGCGCGCAGCTCCTGGTACAACGGCTCCGTCCGCGCGAGCGGGACGAGCAGGCGCCAATCGGTCGCGCAAGTGATCGTCTGCGGACGCGCGCAGCCGGGCGTCGCGGTGCCGGCGATGCAGCTGAACCATAGGCGCGGCTTGCTCTTGCTCGGGTCCAGCGGGTCCAGCTTGTCCCTGCCCACAGAGAACTTGATTTGATGCGTCGGCCCACCGCAATGCTTGCAGCGCATGACGCCGTGACGATCATGCGTGTCCTTGTCGTGGCGCTCAACGCCCCGCCACGGGAACACGGGCGCCGTGCCGTTCCTCGTCGCGTGCTCAAAGCACTCCGCGACTGAGAAGCCCTTGTCACCGATCACGGTCTGCGGCGCCTCCCCGATCATGGACTTCGCGCGGTCGTACAGTTCGGGGAACAGCTTGGACTCGTTCACGCTCGCGCTCACCACGAGCGGGATCACGCCGCCCGTGAAGTGGTCAACGATCTTCGCGTTTGAGTAACCAAACCAGTAGCGTTTCGTCTTGCCATTCCTTATGTACGCGCGGATGCCGGCGTCGCCGTCCCGCGTCAAGTACCAGCAACCGCCCATGCGCACGCGCCACATCGGTTGCCCGGCTCCCTTGACTTCCATGATCCGATCCGGCGACGCCGCCCGTTCCGCCTTCTCGCTCTCCTGCGGGTCAAGCTCGTTCCACGAGTGGCGGTGCTCCCGCGCTTCGCTCGTCGTCGCGCGCGGCAGCCGGACCGCGTGACCACGCACACGCTTACCCCTCCCATTGCCCTTGCCTTCGGAGTGCTTCGCGGCGGCGGCGCGTTTGCACGGCTCGCCAGGCTTGCAGTCATGGACGAGGCCCGCGTGAGTCTCATCCTCAGTGCTGTCAACGTGAGCGTGAGCAAAGACCCGCGGGTCGTGTGCCTTGCAGCGCTGTATCACGGGCGCCGCCGCGTTCAGGAACTCGTGGCAGACCGTCTCAAGCTCACGCAGGCGTTCCCAGGTGCGCTTGTACGGCGGACGCGCGGGGAACCCGCACTCCCTCCACAAGTTTTCGTCCGTGGCCTCGTCCCACCACGGGCGCACGTCAACGTGGCCGCTCGTGACGAACGCGACCGCAGCCAGCTCCCAATGACCAGGCTCGCGTTTGCGCGCGTAGTTGACCTCCAAGTCGCACGCCCTTCGCAGGCCGTCCCACACCCATCGCTGCGACTTCACGAGCTTCACAGCGTTCAGCGATCCGCGCAGCTCGTCGGGGTAGTCGGGGGCTCCGAGGAGTCGGTCGGGTGGTTGGTAACGCAGTTTCGGCATGGGTCGTTCGGTGTTCCAGAGCACTACTAAAAGTTCCTACATAGCCTAAAGTATTTTTATCCCGTGGATCATAAGTCGTGCCCCGATGTACGAGCCAATGAAGACCTATCGCGTCCACGGCGCTTCGCACGTAAGCACGGACAAGTTGTGGGACCGGGCGGGCGTCGCCGCCGACAAGAGCACTCAGCGAGACTTCACGTGCGGGGCAGCTTGAGGTCCTTCGCGCCGTTGTCGGCCCAGTCGCGCGCCATCTTCTTGTTGTTCGCCTCCACGAGCTTCGCGAAGACCTCCACTAGAAGGTCCACGACTTCTTCGGTTTCTTCCGACTCCCAGTAGAAGCTCGTGGACGCGGCGTGGCGCCGCAACTCTTTCTCCAAGAACCGACGCGCTTCGTTCTCCGAGAAGCCGTAGTCCCGCATCAGTCGGGCTCGTGCTCGTACTTGTCCGCGACGCGCTTCATCGCCGCGTCCAACTGCATAATCGCGAGTCCGATTGCGTCGCCCAGCGCCTCCTCCGCACCCCTCACCTTTGCCACGGCCTCACGCACCGCGCCGTCCGCCTCCCAGAGCTGCGCGAACCCCTCCTGTTGTGCGGTCAGCGTCGCGGGATTACTCGTCGCCGGCCCGACGCCACGCAGCACACTGGACTCGCGCACGCCGCGGCGGTACAGCGCCTCAAACTCAGTCCCGAGCTGCCCCGGATACGAGGGCGAGAACCCGGACTCCTCCGAGATCGCCTCGCCACGCTCCTTGAACACGTCTCGCGCTGTTGTGAGCGCCGCGTTGAAGGCGTCCGCCGCACCATCCACTACACCCAGGGCTTCTCGGACGCCAGCGCTTGCCGTCGTGTTCGCACGCCCGTCCTCCGCGAACTCGCGCCAAATGACGAGGAGTGGCGCGCGACGCGACCACTGACTATCGGAGCGCTCCCGGAGAATGCCGGCGCCGAGGTGGCGATCCTCCCCGATCGCCCGCTGCAGGCCGACCAGCTCCGCGCGAATCGGCGTGTAGACCTTCGCCTTCCGCCTGATTTCGGCGAGGGCCTTGCGACGGCGACCTTCAAGGCCCACGCTCGCGTAGTACGTGCCCGCGGCGCCCGCGAAGCTGCCGAGCAACGCAGCGCCCACGGCGACGGCCGCCGTGACCCACCACTTGTCACCGGAGACGTGAACGTTGACGGGCCGTTCGGCAGCGGAGAGCACGAATGATCGGAACACGTCCCGATTGTCGCGCGGCGACTAGACGGCACCGCCCCGCGCCGCGCCGGCTTGCCAGTGGCTACCGCGCCGGACGGTACGGGCGGCGCCAGAACTCGTCCGGCTCCGGCGGCTCCTCGGCCCCGCTCGCCGGGAGCCACGTGAGCCAGTCGTCCTCCAACACGTCGGACAGCTCAACGCCGAGCGCGATCGCGCAGTTAACGAGCGTACGCAGCTTCGGATTCACGGCCTCGCCGCGCTCCAACCGCCTAATCGTCGGCACGGTCACTCCGACCGCCACGGCCAACTCCTCCTGCGTCACGCCCCGGCTCAACCGCGCCCGCGCTAGCCGCGTCCCCGGCGGTTCGCCATCGTTGTACGGGTTTCGCCTCGCAGGTGACACGCCGCCCACGGTAGCGGCGGCTGGAGACGACGAGTTGTCAGTCGTCGCCGCGTGCCCCCAACTCGCGCGAGTCCGGCACCGACGACCGGCGCACCGTCGCATCTTCGCGTACCGCGTGGTCGCTCGCTGTTTTCCCTTCGCGCGCGCCGACTTACGAGTCCCAGTCGCGCATACTCCTGCGCCCACGGCGTGGGCCGTCGTCGGCGTCGCGGGCGTCGTCGCTCGGCTCCGCCCACTCGCGCAAGCAATGAGTCGCGGAAGCCAAGCGCTTGCACGCCCGCTGGACGCTTTCGCCGAACACGAACCACGCCTCGGAGTCCGTCGCGTCGTCGGCGAGCAACGCCGCGCCGTAGCGTAGGAGCGAGGCGAGGTCGTCGCGGAAGCCCTGGACGCGCTCCGCGGCGGCGGCGCGGGCCTCGCGCCAGACGCAGTGTTGCGGGGACTCGGGCAGCGCCACGTCGTCCGCCGCCTCGAGCACGCGTCGGCCCTTGCGCGTCGCGACGTGCAGCACGAGGCCGTAGCGTTTCACGGGCACGATGAGGCCCGCGGCCTCCAACTCGCGGAACCTTGGCCTGAGCTTGCGCCCCGTCGCGGAGCCCATCGGCAAGCCCAAGTGGTCAACGACGCGCGCGTACAGCACGCCGGGCTCGTCGGGGTGATAGCTATGCAGCTCCGCTCGCTGGAGAGCGGCGAGAATCAGGGCATCGGGAAAGACTCCCTCGGGCACGGGCAAGGTCAGCTCCTCTCTGAGGCCCTGAGCGCGAGCGCTGGGGGCCGGTAGGTTCGGTGGCGCCGTGTGCGGGGGCTGGTCGCGCCCCGCGGTGGTTAGCGCCTTGTCAACGACTCGTGAACGCGAGCCGCGTCGAACCTACGGGCGCGACGGGGGCAAGTCGAAAAGATTTCGAAAAGAAATCGAGGCTATGACTGGGCTTTGAGGATCTCGTCGGCCCGCGAGACGAGCGCGCCCGGAGTCACGCCGAGGGCGCTCGCGAGCCTCAGCACCGTTTCGTAGCTTGGGTTACGCACGCCTCGCTCCACGCCACCCAAGTACGTCACGTGGAGCGGCGTCGCGTCCGCCAACGCCTCCTGAGACAACCCGCGCTCCACGCGCGCGAGCCGCACCGCCTCGCCGAGCGCGGCGTGCGCCGCGGAGCGCGGCTTGCTTTCGCGGCGGGGCGGCACCGCGGCAGCCTCCCCTAGAACCTTCGACGATGTTAGAGACTAAAAGTCCTAACGATTGGGACGATAACCGACGAACCCACCGTCAACCGAACGAACCAGGGAGGCAGCATGGTCCCCGCAAGGAAGCAAGTCGCAGCCGTCGCCGTTGGCATCGTCGCCGCGCTCGTGCTGCTCGCGCCGGTAGTGGCCGCGGCGCGCACGTACACGTACAAGCTGGACGTGTTGGGCGTGGAACGACTCGGAACTCGGTCCACGCCGTCTGCGACGGGGCGTCCGCGGTCATTCCCGACACGCTCCTCCGCTTCGCCAGCGCGAACACCGACCACTTCTACGCGAACCCGCGGGAGTACGAAGCGGAGCACACCGTCCACGTGAGCGACACCACGAAGCTGCGCGCGAAAGGCCCCGGCGCCAGTCACGTGCGCAACGTGTGCGCGATGAACGAACCGGAACCGTTCGGGCAGGGCACGTACGCGGAGCCCGGCGTGTTCACGTGGCGCCTCCACGCGCCCGCGCGCAGCGTCGCGGAAGTCGTGCGCCACGCCGCCACGGAAGCAGTCATCAACACGGGCGAATGACGCAGCGCGCCCACGCCGCCGGGGCGGCGACTCGCCAACGAGTCGAGGCAGCGGTCCTCGCCGCCCTGCTCGCCCACGACCGGCCGTGGCGCGTGAGCGACCTTCAACGCGCCGTGCCGACCCAACTCCCAACGGGGCCAGCGCCCGCGTCACTCGTCCGCGTCTCCGTGGAGACGCTGCGCGCCGACGGCCTCCTCACCGACTGGCACCGCCCCTGGCGCCACGACCGCGCCCAAGCGGGAGGCTCGCCGCCTGGGAACACCACGCCCCACGATCAGCGACTCGTGCGCGCGTCGTGGACCGCGGTGCGAGCCGCTGAACTACTCGCCGCGCGCGGCGAGCACGCGAACGACTGAGGCACCCCGGCCCGACGAAACGCGGGAGCGGCGATACCGTCCGAAGGTGCAACCCCTCGTCATCCTCCAGCGCGTCCGCGAAGTCTGCGCCGTCGCGAACCCCGCGGAGCCAACCCAAGTCAGCCAACGCGCCTTTGACGCCGCGGGCGCCGCGACCTCCGGGCTCCCAGCGGCGAGGAACATCGCGAAGGCGCTCCGCCTGCCGTGGCGCGAAGTCGTCGCTCTCGCCCACGAACCCGAGGGCGAGCAGAACCACCGCCTCAGCCAGAAACAGACCGCGCCGTACCAGGACTGGCTCACCGAGGAGTACGTAGCGTCCGTGCTGAAACTCGCCGCGCACCGCCTCGGCACGAACACGCTCACACCGGATCGTTACCGCTCCGTCGCCGCCTCACTCACCGCCGCCGACAACGCGCGCTGGTTGCACGGCCGGCAACTCCTCGTGCCCAGCGACGACCAGATCGTCGCGGCCTGCGGCGGCGCCGCCGCTGGCGGCTGGGACCGCGCGCTCGCGCTCGCCGGGCTCCAGCCCCGCCCCGGCCTCGGCAACCAGGGCATGAACAGGAAAGCGCCCCCGATCACGGACGTGATGGAACGATTCCACGACGCCCACGGAGTGCAGCCGAGCGCGCGCACCCTGAAAGCGTTCGCGAAAGCCAACGGCATCCCGTACGCCCGCGAAGAACACAAGAAATGGAGCGAATGGCTCGAGGAGTGGAAGCGGAGCCGCCGCGACCGCGGCCTCCCCGAGCCCCGCGTCGTCGAGCACGTCGGTGGACGCGGCGTGAAGGCACCCAACTACGCCGTCGACGTGGGCGCCGCCCGCCCCGGCGAGCACCGTTTAAGCAAACGCACGGAGGAGGCGTGCGTGGCCGCGGTCGCGCGTTACCTCGCGCAGCTCCCCGCGGGCAAGCGCTCCTCCAAGCGCGGGTACGACGACTGGGCGAAGCAACAAAACCCGCGCGCCCCGGCGTCGTCCAACTTTGACACCCGCGGCGGCTGGGAAACCATCAGGCGCAAGGCCATCGCCAGCCTGTAGTACGAGGGGGAAGCCCATGCAGCATGACGGACATTGGGGTAGGTTTACACATGCCCGCTGGAAATAGTTACCGTCAACGCGTCGTCGCCCTATCGGCTTCATTCGTTCGGTACATGACGACGGAGAAAAAAGCGGTTCTGTGGTGGACGCTCGGGCTCCCGTCAGCCGTGTTCCTAGTCTCCTTCGCGGCTCTCCGCTGCGCAGCAGGCGTGCCGCAGGAAACGTCAGCCGTGGTTGCGGTTATCCTAATGTGGTTAGGCGGCGTGCAGGCCCTGCGGATGAGCATTCGCGTGCTGAACGGTGCCTATGTGCAGAAGCGCCAGTAGTCGGCTTCCCTCCGTGAGCGCGAGTAGGGCAACGAATCCGGCCAAGACAAGCATTACACCCCCGATGAGCACCATCGCCGCAACGGTAACTTCACTCCGCTTCTTGGCGAGGCGTTCAAGGTCCGGCACCGAATCGTCAACGTTGACCATCGCCATTACGGCCAGGATGCCAGCGCACAGCGGGATCACGCTACCAACAATGATTATTTCGCGGTAACGTGACGCGATTGTAAGGCCGATCGTAACACCTCCGATGAAAACGGTCACTCCCGTCTGGAACACAGCCGACGCGAGCGTGTCCAACGCGATGAAGCGCTCCAAAATGTGTTCGGGCGATGGTTCCATTTGTTCTCCAGAGGTCGGTGTAGTGCTCGTTGCACCATTCGCGCCGTGTGCCGGTGCCTTGACTCGCATGGCTACACCTTCGGCGTTGAAACTACAAACCTTTAGGCCAATCCCAACTGACAGGACGCAGGCCACGTGCCGAGCGCCCCTTGCCTACTCGGGCCGCGTCTCCTCGGGGAGCCAACCCAGCTCCTCCCGCAACGCCTTGCCCACTTGATCGCTGAGGGCACTGTAATGCCCAACCACTTCCCGCTGTAGGGCGTCAAGGTGCTCGACGCCCGCATCGGCACTCATCCCCTCCATCCTTATGGAGGCAGTCTCAACGTCCGCGACGTGGCGGCGGAACTCGCCCACGGCATCCCTCAGCGCCGCGTCCAACACCCTCTCCTGCAAGCGCCGCGTCGTCACGCCAATCTCGTAACTCTCGTCGTTCAGCTCCGGCCCGAGAAGCGTGAGCGTGCCGCGCTCCCGCAAGGTGCGACGGTCGTAATTGATGATCTTCGCGACGCTGCGTGCTTGGCGCTGGAGCGCATCCTGGAGTTCGAGCAGCGTCGCCCGCTGGAAGGCGTGGCGCTCCTCGTCCAAGCGTTCCCTGACGGACGCGCGGCGCGCGACCGCCTCGCGCTTCGCGGCGCGCTCGTCACGCGCCTGCTCGTTACGACCCGCGAGAACGTAGCCGACGAGGCCCGTCCCCGCGGGGACGACAAGGCCAATAACGGCGAGCCAGTTCGGAACCGTCGTCACGCGCCGAGTATCAGCGCCGAGCCGGACGGCGACTGTTGCCCGCGCTGGGACGCTCCCTCGCGCGGGCCGCGAGCAGCCGTAAGTCAGCGTTGCACTGACGACGCCGCAGCTTGCAGGCGAGCGAGCCTACTCGCCGTCTTCGCCTGCCGCTCGTACACGAGGTCAAGCAGCTCAGCGAACAACTCGCGGACTTCCCGCAAGAGCTGTTCCTCGAAGATGGCTTGCTGCGACACGTCCCCGTTATTCGCGTGCACCGCAGCGTTCGCGAGGCTGTTGACGACCCCCAAGTAGTCCGGGTGGAGCTGGTCCCGCCACGGCGGCGGATTCGCGGCCTTCTCAAGGGCCTCCAGCCTCTTACCCAACATGCCCTCCGTGAATCCCTGCTCGTGCAGCAAGTGCTCCAACGCGGAGCGGTACATCACGATCGCGGCACTCAGCGCGCCCACGGAGTTCGCCCGTTCCGCCTGGTCCAAGTAGTACTTCACGCCGTCGGGCGTGTTCGGCGTGGACAAGCCCCCGTATGTCTCCGGCAACGCGACGAGCCGAACGCCGTCCGGCCCCGGATAGACGACCAATGACAGCCAACTCCCGCACTGCAAACACGTCGCCACGAACAACGACGGGACGGGGCGCTTACTCGCGGACTGAGTGACGGGCTGCCCCCTGACTGTGCCTATGACGCCCTTTGCCCAGCGCTCATTCCAGTACAGCGCCACGAGGCTCATGCGGCGGGTGTCTCCGCAGCGGGGGCAGTACGTGCCGTCCCACTCGCCCATCTGGCCGTCGCCATTCGTGTGTTTGTCGGCGGTTACTTGGGTCAGGCCCTCAAGCGTTGCCAGATCCACAGTGTCCACGGACGCGAACGATACCGCGGGCCGCTCCGGGCCAACGAACGTGCTGTGACCCGCGTGCGCCGTCCGCCACGTCGGCGAGCATGGCGGGCGTGTCGTCAGTACTGAGCACCGCCGCGACTCACGCCACGAGGGTTGGCGACCCACTCGCGTACTACACAACCACGGCGACCATCATCCCCGTGATCTTCCTCGCGCTCGTCTACCAGACGCGCTACCTGCGAGACACCGGCGGCGCGTACGACACGATCTCCGTCGCCCAGCTCTGGCTCGCCGCGGGCGCGATGGCCGTCGCCGCAGTCGGCGAGGCCCAGGCGATGCACGTCCTCGTGACGCAGCACCCGACGACGGACGCGCGGCGCCTCACCGGCGTCGCGCTCATCATCCTCGGAACCGCCGTCGTGTCCGAGCCCGCGTTGTCAGTTCTCTCACGTTGGCGCGACTCCGCCCACGAATCGGTGCGCCGGGACATGAGCGTCGTCGTCTACGGCTGGCTCGCCACAGTTTGGGGCATCGCGCTAATAGTGGCGCTCGCTACGCTCGGCATCATCTACTAGGACGCTACGCCGTAGCGCCCCGCCCTTGGCGCAGCGCGCGAAGCATCTGATCTATCAGCCTGAGCCGGTACCCGATCGTCTGCGCGAGGCGGTCCAGGTCGTGTCTCGTCGGGTTCACGTGTGGATTGGCCCAGTCGGGATCGCTCAGCCAGGCCGTGCGCCACTCACCGGGCAGCTTCCCGTCTCGCACGAGCGCGTCTGACACTCGCGCCTCCCAGGCGTTGTAACGGCGCACCAGATCATCAACGTGGGGCAAGTGGCCTATCGGCTCGAGTTCGATCGCCTCGGCACTCAAACGTCGCCCGTCACTCACGGCCGTCAGTAGCACCGCGGTCAGCGACTCCGAGTCCTGCGGCTGCGTCCCAGCTCGAACGTCTCCACCGGCGCTAATCCCCCACCCGGCCTCGATGCTCGCCGCAGCTTGAACGTCTCCCCCTGCAATGACTGCGTGCCCGGCCCGAATACCTGCTCGCTCATGCACCGGGTCACGGTACTTCGCAATCGCTCGTTCGCCGCTTACGTCCCACGCGATCACCAATGCGCAAGCGACGGCAACAACGGCAAACCCGAGTAGCAGAACGGTGTGATCCCGGAGTAGGCCAGCGGCGGCGACCAGGCAGGCCACGAGCACCGTCCCGGCCCAGTCGCGCGTGCGCATCAGCTCATCCTACCCGCGCATTTCCCCCGTGCGATCCGGCCGATAGCTGGGCTATGGCAAGCCAAAGTTAGCGGTCGTGAACACCGCGGACGAGCCCAGCCGCGCGCACGCTAGACCGGTAGCCGCGCGTGCCAACGACTCCACGGAACACTCAGGGTCGGCTCCCACACAAAATCGTAAACCGTCCCTCTCTCGGAGTATCCGCGAACCATGGCAATCTGCTCGCGGGTATGGCGGCTGGGAGGTCGAAATGGCCAGGCTCTCCCCAAACTCTCCCAGAGCGGCGCAGCTATAGACGCGGAAAGAGGGACGAGCAGCATGGGCCTCGACCGCTTGGGGCGCTTCGGAGCGCCACCGGGACCGCTCCGGCGCTGATTCCAAAACCTGGTACACGGCTGTATATTCCGCGCCGATGCCTGTTCCGAAGGCCAACGCGACCTTCTGTCGTGCCCACGTCGCATGGGATTGCCATCTCGTCCTCCTTCCGGACGAGCAGGATGAGGATGAAGACCCCCGGCTGGACGGCACCTACAACCCGCGAACAAACACCGTCGTATGCACCCCGTGCTATGCCGCAATGACATCAATCACGCCGAGCGGCAATGCGCTCTCGCACGAGCTTGATTCAGCTGCAGCCCTGATGCGCCGGCAAGGCCTCGTTGTATCGGACACCAGCATCACAAAGCACGTGGAATGGCTCAGCAGAACCTGGCCCGGCTTTGCCGATGCGCTCAACATGAACCTTCCCATCGAGGATGAGAGGGATGACTTCGTCTACTTCTTCCGATCCGGAAGCGATGAGGAGCAACCCGAGATCAAGATCGGGCACAGCCTCGACCCCTTGAACCGCCGGGCTGCGCTGCAGACCGGCACATCCGAGGAGCTCGAGCTCCTTCACGTAACGACGGGAGGGGAACCGGCGGAGCAGGAGTGGCATGAGCGCTTTGCTCACCTGCGCATCGACGATGGCGGCGGGGAAGAGTGGTTCACCGCGGGACAAGACCTACTGGACGCCATAGAGCAGGACCGACAAGCCAATCCCGATCGGACCAGGGACCTGGTTCAAATTGCGCAGGAGCGACTCGAGCGAGCGCGGGCGCTGCGCATATTGCGCAGCGAGGGCCACCAGGCGCCGTATCACCATGTCCTCGTGAGGCTCGCCGCGGCAACTTCCCGGTGGCGCGCCGCAACCCAGCGCAGCCGCTATTTCCTGCTCCCTTCGGAAGACTTTCACCATGCCGGCTATCTGGTGTTTGGCGAGATCCTGTCTCTCGCAGACGACCCGGAGGGCAGACATCTGCGATTCCTGTACAACAAGACGCCATCAATGATCTACACCGACGTGGAACCCGAAGGTGAAACGTACAACATTCCCCTGGAACACTTGATCCGGATACGCCAGGCCGATTTCGATCGAGCCAAAAATCAGCAGTTCGAGTGGACCATCCCGGACATGATCGCCCACCATGTTCGAGAGGGGCTCGGCCGAACGCTGGTCCATCACAAGCTCCTCGAGTGGTGGCGCGAACTGTTTGAGCACAAGGCCGAGCGATAGCCGTGTGCCTGCCGCGCGGCGGCCGTCGGCACAACGGCCCTGTGCTACCCGGCGGGATTTTCGTGTTTTGAGACGCCCACCCAGTCCACGACCGCGCTCGTCGGCGAGAGGATGCGTGTCTCGGTGACGTCCACGCCCCGGTGGAATTCCTGGTCTGACTCGTACATATTGGTCACAATGGCTTCTGGTGTGAGATGGAGCACCTCCTCCAACGAGCCCGCAACGCATCCCTCGAACGTCACCGGCATGAACGGCAAGTGGCTCTCCTGCTCGAAGCCCGAGACCATCCACTCGACCGTCGCGCCCGTCGAGTGGACGTGAGGACCAGGGGCGTTGACGGCGACGCTGGTCCCGTGACCGAGCGACAGGTTCGCCAGGAAGACGGTCGCTTCGCGCTGCCCCGCAAGGCACATCACCACCCCGATCGTGTGCCCCGGGTACACCGGTAGGTTCGTCACCTGTGCAGCGACGCCTGCCTCGCCTGTGTACCACTCGGCCCGCGCTTGCCACCTGAACTCTTTGAGCTGGAAATCGTAGGCGTATGTCACGCCACCGCGGATGACCTGCTGCGAGGTTGGCTCCCAAATGGGGTGCTGGTCGGCTTCCGGGAAGCCGTCTATGCCGACCCAGATCGAGAGGGTCTGTTCGAGGTTCGGCGGCTCTTGGAAGATCTCCGGGACGACCCACTCGGCCGATATGAACGTGGCGGGTGTGTCGTAAGCGCCTGGCGCTACCCGCCCGATCGACCCAGTGCCGCGATTGCCCGGCTGCACCTTCTTTCGCGCGACGCCGGCCCAGCCTGCGACCCCGTAGCGGGTTGGCGGAGGCGGGAGCGCCGCGACCTCGAGCTCCGCGGCGACGATCGATAGCCCTCGCCCCATCACCTCGGCCCAGCGGCCAGCCAGGTATGGCTCGCGACCGTGGTCGGGGCGTCTGGGCAGTCCGTGCCGAGCGAGCTCCTCAGCAGGCGCTGTCAGCGGGTCGAACTCCGCCGGCGGCGCTGCGAAGCTCCGCGCCCTTCCTGACCCCGCGGTCTCAGGTCCATTACCAGTCATAGCACCCCCGATTCGCCTGTCGAGCACGGCTCATATCCCGGGATTCCTGTGATCGGAATCTGCCATTCGAATTTAGTTGCTGCAGATGCGCTGCGTCAAGCCCATGACAGTCGGACCCAGAGTGTCGAGTTTGCTCAACTGGCCCTCCCTGACATAGCCTGGAGACGTTCTCGACTGTGCTCCCAGCACGGCAGTCCACGAAGACAACAGGAGGAAGCTTTGGAAGCTCGCGTCCACATAGTCACGCTCGCCGTCGCTGACCTTGAGCGAGCGCTCACCTTCTACCGAGATGGCCTGGGCCTGGAGTCTCGCGGGATCGTCGGCACAGAGTTCGTCGGCGACGACGTCGAGCCCGACGGTGCCATAGCGCTGTTCGAGCTGCAGGGCGGGATGATCCTGTCGCTGTATCCACGCAGCGAGCTGGCGAAGGACGCCAGGGTCCCGCTCGGGCCACCCAAGAGCGGTGAGTTCAGCCTCGGGCACGCAGTGGGGAGCAGGGCCGCCGTTGACGCCCTCCTCACCCAAGCCCAAGCCGCGGGCGCGACGCTCACCGATGCGCCACACGACCGTGCCTGGGGAATCTACTCCGGCTACTTTCGCGACCCCGACGGACACCTGTGGGAGATCCTCTGGAATCCACGCCTGGGTACCTCACAGGAGCAATGAAGGTCCGCTGAGGTAGCTCACCCGCGCTACGCACCACTTCTGCCCGTGAATCCCGCCGGGAACAGCACGTCGACCTTCCTCACATAGGCACCTTCCTGCTCGCCGGGAACGCGCACGTCGAGCGTCGCAAACGCGCCCGAGGGTGTCCTTCTAACTGTGTAGGCGGGGTTTGGTGGTTTCAGTCGGGTAGTCGGTCTCCGAAGTGAATCTTGAACGCGAGCATTGCCTTTGTCCAGCCGCGGGTCCTGGTCCATTGCGGGACAGCGTTCTGGATCGCGAGGTAGATCAGCTTGCGTGCTGCGTCCTCGGTCGGGAAGTGCCCCTTGGTCTTGACTGCCTTTCGTAGCTGTCGGTTGAGCGCCTCGATCGCGTTCGTATCCGGTATGAAAGGGGGTAGATGTCGCTGCGCCCTCCGACTGGCCCGGGCTGCCTTTGAGCGTCCGGGGTGGTGAGTACGGTGCGACCGTCCGGGTCGCGGGGCATCTGGGAGCGAACGCGGTTGGGCAGGCCGTTCTTATACGTTGCGCTTCGAGCGCGTGTTAGTAGTTGGCCGCCCCTGCGACTTGCCCGGTTGCGCTTCGAGCGCGGATCCGTAGGTGTCGTTCGCCCGCCTGGCTCCCATCGTGATCAACCGAGATCGGAGGTGGCAAGTGGGACGGAGATGTATCGGTCTGGATGTGCATCGCGAGTTCGCGCAGGTCGCGATCTGGGAGAACGGGACGGTCCGGCACGCCGGACAGGTCGAGATCTGCGGTGAGGTGCTGCGGGTTTTCGCCGAGAGCCTTGGGCCGGAGGATGAGGTTGCGATTGAGGCGACGTGCAACACGCACGCGATCGTCCGCGTGATCGAGCCTCGCGTCGCGCGTGTGGTCGTGTCGAACCCGATGAAGACACGCGCGATCGCGGAGGCGAAGGTCAAGACCGACAAGGTCGACGCTACGGTCCTCGCCGAGCTGTTGGCCGCGGACTACCTGCCGTCGGTGTGGGTCGCCGATGAGGAGACACAGGCGCTGCGTCGACAGGTCGCCAGACGCACGCAGCTGGTCAAACAGCGCACCCGGCTGAAGAACCAGGTGCAAGCGATCCTTCACCGCAATTTGGTGGAGCGCTGTCCGTTCTCTGACCTGTTCGGCGTCAAAGGCCGCTGCTGGCTCGATGATCAGCATCTGCCACCGGACGAGAATCACGCCGTCCAAGCGCTCCTGCGCCAGCTTGACTTCCACGCCCAGGAGATGAGGATCATCGATGCCGCCCTAGGCCGGATCGCTCTCGAGCGCCCAGAAGTCAAGCGGCTGATGACTATCCCAGGTGTCGATGCGACGGTTGCCTTGTCGCTGGCCGCGGCGGTCGGTGATTTCCATCGGTTCCGGACCCCCGAGCAGCTCGTCTCCTATCTAGGTCTGAACCCGCGCGTCAAACAGTCCGGGGGCCGTGCCGCCTCGCACGGCAGGATCACTAAGAATGGGCGCGCACACGCACGAGGGATGCTAGTCGAGGCAGCGTTCACCGCGTCGAAGATCCCCGGTCCGCTGCGCGCCTTCTACCAGCGCGTCCGCGCCCGTCGGGGCACGCAGATAGCGATCGTTGCGACCGCCCGCAAGCTCGTGTGCCTGTGCTGGACGATGATCGAGCGTGGCGAGGACTACGCCTTCGCCAGACAATCACTCACCACCAAGAAGCTCCGAGCACTCGAGCTGCGAGCCGGCCTGCCCGCCCGCCGTGGCAAGAAGGGAACCGCCGCCAACTACTCCCTGAAGGACGTGCGCCGGCAAGAGCTCGAACTCTCCGAACAGGCCGAGCACGCATACCGCCAACAAGTCGCCAACTGGCACGCCAACAAACCCTCAAGGAACCGCACACCAGCCGCCACACCTTGAAACTTTCATCCGTGGTATAGATCACGCGTCTGACGTCAGGCGGGAACGCCATGAACGGCGTGACGTGCTCCCAGGCTGAGCGCCAAGCCTGGCCGATCACGGGCAGCTGCTGCCCCCACTTCTCCTCGAACGCCTCGAGCGCGTGCATCGCCGCGTCTGCATCGATCGCGGTATAGACGGGCTTGAGGTCTTTGACGACCTGGTCGTATTGGCGGCGGGGAACGTATTTCAGGCTGTGACGAATCAAATGGACGATGCAGGTCTGAACCGTCGTTGAGGGGAACACCGCCTCGATCGCCTCAGGGAATCCCCTCAGCCCGTCGACGCAGCAGATGAGGATGTCCTGGACGCCGCGTTGCCGCAGGTCGGTGAGGACTTGCATCCAGAACTTCGCGCCCTCGTTGTCCTGGAACCACATGCCGAGCACCTCGCGCTCGCCGTCCATCCCGATCGCCAACGCCAGATAACAAGCGCGTCTTTGCACGCTCCCGCCGTCGCGGATCTTCAGGACCATGCAGTCCAGGAACACCACCGGGTAGACGTCCTCGAGCGGCCTGCTCTGCCAAGCGCGAGCGTCGTCCATGACCGCATCGGTGACCCGGCTAATCAGGTCACGTCCCACTTTGACGCCGTAGATCTCGGCCAGGTGCGCTTCGATATCCCGCGTCGAAAGGCCCCTGGAGTAGAGGGCGAGGATCTTCTCGTCGAACCCCTCAAAACGCCGCTGACGCTTCTTGACGATCTGCGGCTCGAAGCTACCATTACGATCCCTCGGGGTGTCGACCTGCACCGGCCCGTGCTCGGTCATCAGCGTCTTTGGCGTACTCCCATTGCGAGCGTTGCCCGTGCCGCCGGGCGGCTCGAGATGCGGCTCATACCCCAAATGGTCAGTGAGCTCGACCTCCATCGCTCGCTCGACCAGCCGCTTCGTCAACTGCGAAAGCAGCCCACCCGGCCCCACGATCTCCTGCTCCCCGTGGGCACCGGCGAGCAGCTCGTCCACCACCTCGTCAGGAAGCAGCTCCCGGAGCTCTCGCGGCAACTCGCCCACCCCAGGAGGTCTACCAGCATCAGCCCCGCTGGCATTCCGCTGCGCTCGCCCTCCGGGCTCGCTCCGCGGAACGCCAGCGGCAACCTCGTCCTTCGTCTGCACCTTCGTCGCTGTAGGCATGAGTCTCCTTTCGACTCAGTGCCTACACAGTTCATCGGACACTCCCACGCGCCCGCGGGGATCGTGTTGGGATGCAGGCTGATGTGCGCCTGCGCTGCGGCGGGCACGAGAAACGCTCCACCGACGAGCAGCGCAGCTAGCTTCTTGGATCTCATGTTCGTGTGTTCCTCCTGGTTTCAGTGACGGTGTTCCTGCGTGTCGGTTGGCGTGGATTCATCGACGCATCGATGAGATACAGGTGGATCGTGTTCAGCCCCACGGCCGCGGGTTCCACTGTCATCTCGAGCTCAGCCGAGCCGATCGTGGTGTTCCCGCTACTCAGCCCCCGCCCACCTTCTACAGGACGAAACGGCGTTGGCCCAGGGGCTTTCGCCGCCCGCGCTGAGAGGCTGCCCCACCCCATCGACCACTGCGGCGATAATGCGCACGTGGCCTACGACGAGGATCTAGCCAACCGCATCCGCGAGCTGCTCGCCTCGGAGGTGGGCGTGGTCGAGAGGCGCATGTTCGGGGGCCTCTCCTTCCTGATCGGCGGCCACATGTCGGTCAGCGTGAGCGGCCGCGGCGGTCTGCTGCTGCGCTGCGACCCGGCCGAGGCCGACGCGTTGGTCGCCAAGCCGCACGCGAGCACCTTCGAGATGCGCGGCAGGCCGATGGACGGCTGGTTGCGCATCGAGGCCGACGGTGTGCGCACCAAGCGCCAGCTCGAACGCTGGGTGAGCCATAGCGTGGCCTATGCAAAGGCGCTTCCCGCCAAGTACTAGAAGCCCGCTTTTCGTGGTAAGGATCCCGCTGGCACCAGCTGGCGTGCCCATGCGATAGTTAGGCACGAGCAACGCCAGCTCGTGCCCTCAGTCGACGAAAGGACCCCGATGCGATCAGTGGCCCTGTTTGGAAGTACGAGCCGCCGGGGACCGAGCCGGCGCCTGCCGTCGCTCCTCGCCCCGCTGATCGCCGCCGTCGTCCTGACGTGCGCGCTCACTGCAACGGCAACAGCCTCTGCACCGTCCACAGCCGCCGGCAGGGGAACGGTTGCCACGCTGTTCGCGGGCTCGCTGGTGGACTACATGGAAGACAACCTCGGGCCGGCCTTTCAGCGCGCCGACGGCTACAGCTTCGAGGGCTTCGGTGGCGGCTCGACCGAACTCGCCTCCGAGATCAAGGGCGGCGTGCGCCAGGGCGACGTGTTCGTGAGCGCGTCGGCCACAGCCGATCGCTCCCTGGAAGGCGCCGCGGGCGGCAACTGGGTGTCGTGGTACACGACGTTCATGGCCTCTCCCCTCGTCCTCGCCTACAACCCCCAGAGCCCGTTTGGAGCCGAGCTGCGCAAAGGCATGCCCTGGTACCGGGTGCTCGCCCAGCCGGGGATCAGGGTCGGCCAGACCGACCCCAAGCTCGACCCCAAGGGCGTGCTCACCGTCGAAGCGATAGCGGCCGCCGCGCACAAGCTCCACGATCCAGCGCTCGCCAAGGCCGCGTCCGCGTTTGAAGTCTTCCCCGAGACGAGCCTCGTGGGACGGCTGCAGGCCGGCCAGCTCGATGCGGGCTTCTTCTACGCCGTGGAGGCCAGGACGGCGAAACTGGCCACCGTGGCGCTCACCCCGGTGTACAAGTACGCCGACTACACGGCCACGATCCTCAACCGTGCCCCTGACCCGGCCGGCGCGGCTGCGCTGCTGCGCTATCTGCTGAACGCCGAGCGCACGGACACGCTGAAGAAGAACGGGCTCAACCCGATCAAGCCGCAGTTCAGCGGCGCGCGCGCGGCCGTGCCGGCCTCGCTGCGCTCATTGGTGGGAGCACCCTGAGGCGCCTGTCTGGCAGGGCGAGCAGCCCGCTGCCGTGGCTCGGCGGCCTGCTCGCCCTGTATCTGCTCGCACCGATCGTCGCCTTCCTCGTGCGCCTGGGCGGGGGCGCCTCCTCGACGCCCGGTCTCGGCTCGGCGCTTCTCACCTCCCTCGTCACGGCCACCATCTCAGCGGCCGTGGTGACGCTCCTCGGCGTGCCGCTCGCGTACCTGCTCGCACGCGGCCGCGGGGTGCTCGTGCGCGTGCTCACCGCGCTGGTAGCGCTGCCGCTGGCGCTGCCGCCGCTGATGAGTGGGCTGCTGCTGCTGTACGTGCTCGGCCCATACACGGCCGCGGGGCGCCTGTTCGGCGGAGGGCTGACCGACACCCGCCTGGGGATCGTGCTCGCGCAGACGTTCGTGGCGGCGCCGTTTCTCGTGATCGCCGCCCGTGCCGCGTTCGCCACGCTCGACCCGGCGCTCGAGGACGTGGCCGCCTGTCTCGGTCACGGTCGCTTCGCACGTTTCCGCCGCGTCGCCGTACCGGCTGCCCTGCCAGGTATCGCCGCGGGCGTGCTGCTGGCGTGGCTGCGCGCCTTCGGCGAGTTCGGCGCCACGGTGATCCTCGCCTACCACCCCTACTCGCTGCCCGTTTTCACCTTCGTTCAGTTCGACGCCACGGGGCTGCCGGCGACGATGGAGCCGATCGCGGCCGCGCTCGCCGCCGCCCTCATCGTCCTGCTGCTCGTGCAGTTGCCCGTTCCGCACCGGCGGAGCAGCCCTCCACCCGCCGCCGCGCCCCACCCCGCGCCGGGCGTGACCGCGCCGCCGCTGGACTTCGCGCTGGCCAAGCGCCTGGGTAGCTTCTCGCTGGAGGTGGCGTATCGGGCTCAGAGCCCGCGCCTGGCGCTGCTCGGCTCATCAGGGGCGGGCAAGACGCTAACGCTGCGGCTGCTCGCCGGGCTGGCGGCACCCGAGCGCGGCCACGTGCGCGCCGGTCCCGGCTCACTCGATGGCCTCAGGCCTGAGCAGCGGGAGATCGGCTACGTGCCCCAGCACTCGGCCCTGCTCCCCCGCCGGACGCTCTGGCATCAGGTCACCTTCGGCGCCCAGGCGCAGGACCAACTCGCCGCCTGGTGGATCGAGCGCCTGGGGCTCACGGGCCTCGAGGACCGCTTCCCCGAGGAGCTGTCCGGTGGCCAGCAGCGCCGCGTGGCGCTGGCACGCGCGCTCACCTGTGCGCCCCGTCTGCTGCTGCTCGACGAGCCCTTCACCGGCCTGGACGCCCCCGAGCGCCAGCGCCTCGGGCGTGAGCTGCGCCGCATCCAGCGCGAGAGCGGGCTCGCGAGCGTGATCGTCACGCACGACCCCGAGGAGGCTGCGCTGCTGGCCGATGAGATCGTGGTGATCGACGACGGCCGTGTGCTGCAGGCGGGCACCCGTGCGGAGGTCTTCCACACGCCGAGCTCGCCCCGGGTGGCGGAGCTGCTGGGGATCCCCAACACCCACCACGCCATCGTGCTCGGCAACGGGCGTCTGCTCACCGACGGCAGCGAGCTCCTCGCCGCCACCGGCGACCTGACCGCGGGAAGCGAGGTCGTGTGGTCGCTGCGCCCCGAGCGCATCGTGATCACAGCCCATGGCCACTACAGCGCACAGATCCTCGACGTGCTCGACGTCGGCTCGACGCACGAGCTGACGATTGCGCTCACGGGAGGACTCGAGCTCACGCTGCGAACCAGCGACACCTCGCCCGCGCCCTTGGGCTCGACGGTGCGGGTGGACATCGCCGCCGAGCACATTGCGCTCTGGCCGGCTGGTACGGTCCCCGGCAGTGCCCGGGCACAAGCCGCCTGACCTCACCCTCGGCGAAGCCGCAAGCGCAATCGGCGTGAGCGTCGACACGCTGCGCCGCTGGGACAGGGCGGGCAAGCTCCACACCAACCGCGACGCACGCAACCGCCGGCTGGTTCCCGCCAGCGAGGTGCAGCGCCTGGCCGGGCGCCCCGAACGCCACCGCACAGGCAGCAGGGGCTCGGCGCGCAACCGCTTCCCGGGGATCGTGCGCTCGGTCGAGGTGGACGGCGTGATGGCGCTCGTGGAGATCGAGGCCGGACCGTTTCTCGTGACGGCGGCGATCACACGCGACTCCGTGCGCGAGCTGGGCCTCGCGCCGGGGGTGGAGGCGAGCGCGTTGGTCAAGGCGACGTCGGTGATGGTCGAGCGCGGCGAGGACTGAGCCGAACCGGCGCCCCCGGTCACGCCCCAGTCGGCGACCCGTTCACTTCAACCCGCCGTGCCCAGGCGGGGCGGCGATCACATCCCGGCCGGCCCGCTCGCGTCGCGAGACAGGCCGGCCGGGATGCTCCGAGGTGCTGTTACCTGGTGATCTTGATCACGCGCTCCATGCCGAGCTGCGTGTGGTCGCGTCCGTCCTGGGTCTGCATGAAGCAGACCTGCACGTACCAACCGGGCTTTGCTGTGATGGTCTCCTGCTGGAAGCCGCCGGTGGAGAGCGGGCCGGCAAAGCCCACGGGCGGTCCCACAATCATCTTTTCGGTCTGCTTTTCCTTGCCTGCGAGCAGTAGCTTGACAGCGCGCGCTGCCGCTGCCCTGCTCTTGACGGGGAAGGCGAAGTCCATGTGCACGAGGAAACCTTCGTTTTCGAAGCGCACGAGCTCGCCGTCCTTGAGCGTGCTCGGACCCTTGAAGCCGAAGTCGATGGTCCGCTCTGTCGCCTGCGCGGCGGGGAGCGCCACCGGCGCGCCGCTCGGCGCCACGGTGAACGCCGTGTGTGCCTTGGGCGGCCCTTCGCCCGCGACCTCGAGCGCGAGGTATTCACCTGGCTGGAGCGTTGTCTGCGCTTCACTGCCCGCACCTGGACCGGCTTCGGCGTCGAACACGATCGAGCCGAACTTGCTCGCCGTGTTGGGGTCTCCCGAGGCCTTGGTGGCGAGGAAGGCGAACACTTCGGCCGCCTTCACGCCCGGCTTGAGCTGAAACAGGATGATGCCGGCTTCCTTGACGCCTGTGGCGCTCGCTACGACGTTCACCGCACCGGCCTGCGGCGAGCCGCTGACGGTTATGGACGAGGCGGTGGCAGAGACGGTGAGCGTGGGTAGAGTGGAAGCCTGTGCGGAGCTGGAGCCGGCGAGCGCCAGCAGTCCCATCACACCCATGACGCCCACGCCGCCTGTGCGCCGCGAACGCCTGTAGTTCCCCCGTATTGGCATACGATTCGATCCTTTCGATCCGGTAGTCGAGTTGGCGAGAAGGATCGCATTTACTTCACAAATACGTCACACGCCTCCTACGCACTCGCTGCGTACAAATCAGGCGCGTTCGACCTTGGCCAGGGCTGCGCTCAGCGACTGCGAGTCCTGGGGTCCGCGCAGGGTTTCGCGGATGCGCCCGTGGGAGTCGAGCACGAACGTGGTGGGCAGACCCGTCAGGTGATAGCTGTTGCCGACCAGCCCTTCGCCGTCGCGGAGGTTGGGAAACGTCCACGAGTAATGGTGGATGAACGCGCGGGCGCCCGAGAGCGCGTCGCTCCAGTCGACGCCCACGATTCGTCCGCGCCCGGTGGAGCTGGAGGCGAACTGCTCGACGGCGGGCGCCTCTTTGGTGCAGGGCCCGCACCAGCTCGCCCAGAAGACGACGAGCGAAGCACGCCCGCCGGCTCCGGCGATGAGGCTTGAGAGGGTGGCGGGCGCCCCCCCGATGTGTTCACGCGGCAGCTGCGGCGCGGCGCGTCCGCTCACAGCGGCCTTGTCTGGTTTGAGGCCAAACAGGGCGAGCAGCACGACGACTATGACGAGGACGGCGGTCCATCCGAGCGTTCCCCGCCGGCGCGTCATCGCGGCTGTTCAGCGCGCGGCCAGCAGCGGCACGTCGTGGGCGATTTCTGAGGGCTGGAAGCTCGCCGCGTAGTAGGTCAGCCGCTTGCCCGAGGCGGTGATGCCGTAGACGAGACCTGAGTGGTTGACGAACTGGGGCTGCTGGGCGTCGCGTTCGGAGCCCACCCCCCATGCCTTCCACACGGCGGCGAGTTCATGGGCTGAGCCGATGAGGTACTGCATCCGCCCGGTCATGCCGTGGCGAGCGAGAAACGCGGCCACGGCCTTGGGCGTGTCACCCCGTGGGTCGACGGACACGGCGATGACCTCGGCTTTGGAGGAGGTTGCCTTGCCCATCAGGTTCTGGGCCACACGCAGGTTGGAGGTGATCAGCGGGCAGATGTCGGGGCAGTTGGTGTAGAGGAAGGTCACCAGCACCGCCTTGCCGCGATAGGAAGCGATGTTGACGGGCTGACCGAGGTAGTTGTGAAGCGCCAAGGGCGGCGCTTCACGGACGGGTTCGAGCAATCCGGCGGCGTCGAACTTGGCCTGGACGGCCTGGTTGTGCTTGGCGGTGGAGCCCGAGGAGCCACCCACGGTGAGCAGCGCCACACCGCCCGCGATCACCACCATCACGAGGAGCAGGCCCACCAGTTTGAGGTCGATCAACTGCTTGCGCTCCACCCTGCGAACTTATCAGCGCACGGGCGGGCGCGTACCCGCTCACGTCGGCAAGAAACGTTGCAGTCCTTCCCATGTGATGCATCTTGCAGGGCTTTCTGTTACCTTCGTGCCCGTTCGTGCCGAGTTCTCAGTCCCACGGGACCGAGGAGCGGGGGACCCAAAGCAGCCGTGAGGCTGCGGGGGCGAATCGCCACAACTTGTGGCGTAGCGTAGACGTTTACGCGAGCCCGACAGCTAACCCCGTAGGCGCCATGCAAAGAAGATTGAGAAAGGACGCCTTCGGATGTCGGGATCCCGTGATCTTGCAGTTGATGAGCACTGGCAGGCTTCGCTCGCTCGCTCGCGAGCACGTCGTGCGCGAGCAGGCAGGGCGCGGATGCGCCCCACGGCAAGCTCCAGCGGCTCGCTGGCGATGCTGCTGGACGCGCGCGCAGGGCTGAGGAGCAACCGCGACCTCGCCGAGGAGGAGCCCTGGCACCTCTCGCTGGGACGCTCGCGTGCCCGCAGGCGTGCGGCTGAGCTGCGCTTCGTCCCGGCCAGCTCCCGCGCCAAGCGCGTCTCGCTGGGAGCCCTGGTGGCGTTCAGCGTGGGTCCCACGGCGTCGATCGCCGCCGGCCAGGAATCGCCCGGCACGACGGGCAACCCCGAACCGGCAACGACGACTGAACACTCGATCGTGCTCTCGAGCGGCGCTGAAGGCCGCCAGGTGCAGCTCCTGCAGCAGGCGCTGGGCAACGTCAAAGTCGACGGCGTGTTCGGCCCTGAAACCGAAGAAGCTGTGCGCAGCTTCCAGTCGAGCCACGGCCTGAGCGTGGATGGAGTGGTGGGCCCGCAGACGAGCGCGGCGCTGCGCGGAGGCTCTGGCAAGGCGTTTGCGGCCAACTTCAAATCGGCCGTGCTCGAAGGCTCCTCGACGTCCGCTCACACGGCGACTGCGGCGAGCACGTCGAGTGCGCCCGCGGCAGAACAGTCCCCCGCCACGAGCACGGAAACGAGCGGTCCCGACGCAGTTGCGCGCCTGCAGAAGGCGCTGAAGCTCACGCCCGACGGCGAATTCGGGCCTGAGACCGAGGCGGCCGTGCGCCGTCTGCAGGCCCGCCACGGGCTGAACGTGGACGGCGTGGTCGGCCCTGAGACGTGGAGCCTGATCGGCGTGCACGGCCAGGAAACACTCACCCCCCCGCCCTCGGCCCTGCCCAAGCCAAAGGCGCACACGGCCACGGTGGCGGACACGGCCGGGACGACAGGCGAACCGGCACAGGGCGGCGAAAGCGAAGCGGGCGGAAGCGCTGTTGCGCGCCTGCAGCACGCCCTCAAGATCGCCCCCGACGGCGAATTCGGTCCGGCCACGGAGGCTGCGGTGATGCGCCTTCAGGCCCGCCACGGGCTGACCCCCGACGGCGTGGTCGGTCCGGCCACGTGGGCGATCCTGGGCGTCAAAACGGAGGGCACGCTCACCCCTCCCGCCTCGGCCAAGGAAGCGGCAAGCGCCGAATCGGGCTCCACGAGCAGCACCGCCGGCGGCGGGGAAGGCTCGAGCGTCGTTGCTCGTGTGATCGCAGCGGGCGATGAAATCGCCACCCGCCCCTACGTGTGGGGCGGCGGTCACGGCTCGTTCATCTCCGATGGCTACGACTGCTCGGGCTCCGTCTCCTACGCCCTGCACGGCGCCGGCCTGCTCAGCTCGCCCGAGGACTCGACCGGCCTCGAGTCATACGGCGAAGCTGGACCCGGTCGCGACATCACCATCTACGCCAACGCCGAACACGCCTTCATGGTCGTGGACGGCAAACGCTTCGACACGGTGGCGCTGCAGGAAGACGGCTCGCGCTGGTCGGACAGCATGACCTCCACAGCGGGCTTCGTGGCGCGCCACCCGGCAGGGTTGTAGAGGAGTCACCAACCATCCATCTCGGGACCGGCCGCATGCGGCCGGTCCACGGGGGGCGCATGCGCCCCCCGACGGGCCCGCACATGTGCGGGCCCGAACAGCCCCTCACGACGGTCGCAGGTCAGCCGGCGCCCCACTCGATGGGGACGTTCGAGAGTCCCATCACCAGCGCGACCTAGCTTCTCGACCCATGCCCGGACGGCGAGACGAGGAGGTCGGGTGGTGCTGGCACGAGCGCACACGTTCACAATCGATCTGCTGCAGACGCGGCATGTGGGCGTGGAGGTGGACGTGCGGGCGGGGCTGCCTGCGTTCACGATCGTGGGGCTCGCCGACGCGGCGGTGCGGGAGGCGCGCGAGCGGATCAACGCGGCGATCAGGAACTCTGGCTTCGAGTTCCCGGCGAGGCGTATAACGGCGAACCTGGCACCGGGCGGCTTCCCGAAGTCGGGGCCGGGGCTCGATCTGGCGCTGGCGTGCGCCGTGCTGGCCGCCAGCGGGCAGATACCGCAGGCGGCGCTCGATCAATGCGCCCTGTTCGGCGAGCTTGCGCTGGATGGCAGCGTGCGTCCCTCGCGGGGCACGCTGGCGGTGGCCGAGGCGACCCGTCGGGCTGGTCTGCCTCGTCTGCTGCTGGCAGGTTCGCGAGCGCACGAGGCACAGATGATCGAGGGCCTTGAGGTGGCTGTGGTGGAGCGGCTGAGCAGCGCCGTGCGTGTGCTGGGCGGTGGCGCCCCCGATCCGCTGCCGCGGCCGCGTGTGTCGCGCGGGATGGCTTCGAGCGCGCCGACGACTGACCTGCCGACGGGCGATCTGGGCGAGGTGCGCGGCCAGCCTCATGCGGTGAGAGCGCTCGTGGTTGCCGCGGCCGGCGCACACAGCTGCCTGTTGAGCGGACCGCCGGGTGTGGGCAAGACGATGCTCGCGCATCGCCTGGCCTCGATCCTGCCGCCGCTCACTCGCAGCGAGGCGATTGCCGTGGCACAGCTGCACAGCGCGGCGGGCGAGTCGATCGAGGAGCTGTGCGCGTCGAGGCCGTTCCGGGCACCCCATCATTCGATCACGGCGGCGGGGCTGATCGGCGGCGCGCGGCGCGGATGGGTGGGCGAGGTGGCGCTTGCGCACAACGGCGTGCTGTTCTTGGACGAGCTTTCGGAGTTCGCTCGTCCAACGCTGGAGGCCCTTCGCCAACCGTTGGAGGACGGTCGCGTGGCGATCGTGCGGGGCGGGCACTCGGCGGTGCATCCGACGCGGTTCATGCTCGTGGCAGCGACCAACCCGTGCCCGTGCGGCCACGGCGGCGAGGGCGAGCGCTGCTCGTGCAGCGAGGCGGCCCTGGCGCGCTACAGACGCAAGCTGAGCGGCCCGCTGCTCGATCGCATCGACCTGCTTGCGACGTTGCACAGGCGAAGCGACGGCGAGGACACCGCCGCGCTGACCTCGGCCCAGGCGCGCGAAAAGGTTCTGGCCGCCCGCGAGCGCCAGCGCAGGCGGCTGCGGGGAGAGGGCGTGGCGGTGAACGCGCAGATGGATGCGCGAATGCTGAGCGAGCACGTGCGCCTGGACGCGCGCGGTGAGGAGATGCTTCGCCGGGCCCACGAGCGGGGGCTGTTGAGCGCCCGCGGCCAAACGCGTGTCCTGCGTGTGGCCCGCACGATTTCCGATCTGGATGGGAGCAGTCGGGTGCGAGCGCGAGACGTGGGGGCGGCATTGGCGCTCCGCCCCGATGTGGCTCTGGTCGAGGCCCCCGCGGCGTGAGCGAGCAGGAGAGCCCACGGCCGAGTGCGTGTGTGGAGTGCCGTCGGCGCAGCTGGCTGCTGGCGGCGCTCAGCGTCTCGCTCGACTTCAGCGCCACAGATCGCCCCAGGCTGAACAGGCTGTTGGCGCTGGATGACACGGCGCTGATCGACGCCCTGGCGGGCCGGCGTCGGGCGGAGCTCCAGGCCGGCTATGAAGCCTTCGCGGCCGGCCTGGCGGGCCGGCGTCGGGCGGAGCTCCAGGCCGGCTATGAAGCCTTCGCGGCCGGAGAGCCTTGGGGGACGCCCGGCGAGTCGGTCTGCCGTCACTGCAGGGCCTTTCCGCGAATGCTCGTGGACGACCCGGGCCTCCCCTGGCTGCTGCACGTGAGCGGCGGCGAAGGGAGGGAGCGGCTGGCTTCGGGCGATCCAATGGTGGCGATCGTGGGCAGCAGGCGCGCAAGCGACTACGGCGTGGAGATGGCCAGCAGCCTCGCCCGCGGCATCGCAGCGAGCGGCGTGGGTGTGGTGAGTGCGCTCGGCGCCGGGGTGGCAGCTGCGAGCCTCGCGGGCGCCCTGGAAGTGGATGGAGGGGCAGTGGCGGTGATGGGCTCGGGCCTGGGCGTCCCCCCCACGACCGGGCTGCGTGCCATCTACAGGCGACTCTTGCGCTCGTTTTGCGTGGTGGCCGAGCTGCCCGACGACTGCCCGGGGCGGCGCTGGGGCGTGGTGGCGAGCGAGCGGATCGTGGCGGGGCTCGCTGAGGTGGTGGTTGTGGTGGAGGCGGAGGACAAGCCAGCCGATGTCGCTGTCGCTCTGCTGGCCCAGTCGCTGGGACGGTGCGTGGCGGCGATGCCCGGGCGGGTCACCTCTCCACTCTCACGCGGCACGCACATGCTGCTGCGCGACGGGGCACAGCTGGTGCGCGGCGCGGAGGACGTGCTCGAGCTTCTCTATGCACGCGGTGAGTCCGCCCGCTCTACGCCTAGGCTTACGGCGGTGGCGGATGCATCGGCGACTGCGCTCGAGCCACGGCTGGCTGCGGTCCTGGAGCGGGTGGGCGCGGGTCGGGACACGCCGGATTCACTCACGGGCGAGGGCGCGGATGGCGGTGAGGTGCTGTGCGCTTTGAGCGAGTTGGAGCTACTGGGTCTGCTGGCCCGCGGTGAGGGTGGCCGCTACGTCCCGCGCGAGCCCTGGGGGTAAGTTGCCGACCGGGGGCGGTCTCTCCTCAAGCACGTACTCGTGACAGCCGACACTTGGCGCGAGATGATGGATCAGCTCAGAGCCCGAGAGGGGTGACTGGTGACCCCTAGAACGCAGGCGACGGATCGCATCGAGCGGGGTTTCGAGCTCCTTGCTGAGGCGCTGCACGCACGCTCGGAGCAGATCGTGGCGGAGGTCAGGCGCACGACGATGGCCGCTGGGCCCGACTTCGACGACGCCACCCGCTTGAGCTTCGAGCGGGTGGGCATGATGGCCACGGCCTCTGTGGCGCAGTGGATCGCCGGAGGCCGGCCCGAGGCGGGTCTCGACGCTGGTCGCGAATCGTGGGAGATCTTCGGCCAGCTCGCTGTCCACCGGGCAGCGCCGCTGAACGAGGTGACCAAGCGCTGCCTGCGCTGGCGCGACGCCGTGCATGGTGTGCTGCGCGAGGTGGCAACGGAGCGAGAGATCCCAGAGACGGTTCTGGCAAAGGCGATGGCGATGGCCCAGATGACGCTGGACGTGACCCTGGTGCGCATCTGCGAGGTGTTCGAGGGTGAGCGCGCACGAACGGACGAGGAGCTGCTGCGTCGCCAGGAGGAGCTGGCGTTCATGGCCACCCACGACTCGCTCACGGGCCTACCCAACCGCACGTTGATCCTGGACCGGGCCGAGCAGATGTTCGGCCGTGCGCGCCGCCGCCAGACGCCGGTGGCGGCCCTGTTCATCAACTTGGACAACTTCACGGCGATCAACGACACGCTCGGCCACTCTGCGGGCGACGAGCTGCTGCAGGCGATTGCCGCCCGCCTCGACGGGGTGGTACGCGACACGGACGCACTGGGGCGCATTGGCGGCGACGAGTTCGTGGTACTGGCTGAAGAGGTCTCGCTGGCGGCGGGCGCCGAGCTGATCGCAGAGCGCCTGCACGAAGCGCTGAACGCGCCGTTCACGATCACGGCAAGCGCCCAGACCCCCCTTACGGTGACAGCCAGCATTGGCATTTCCACAGGTGAGCGAGCAACCGCCGAGGAGCTGCTGCGCGACGCCGACATTGCCATGCACAGGGCGAAGTGGGACGGCAAGAACCGCTATGTGTTCTTCGAGTCGGGCATGCAGGACGTGGTCCAACAGCGGATGGAGCTCGAGATGGACCTGCGCGGTGCGCTGGCCAAGGAGGAGCTGTTCCTCGTCTACCAGCCCACGTTCGACCTGCGCGGCATGCTCCCCACGGGCGTCGAGGCCCTGCTCCGCTGGCGCCACCCCACGCGTGGCACAGTGCAACCCAACGACTTCATCCCTTTGCTCGAGGAGACAGGCCTGATCGTGGAGGTGGGCAGGTGGGTGCTGGAGCAGGCGTGCCTGCAGGGGGCCGCATGGCGCGAGGCCGGGCACCCGATAGGCGTGGCGGTGAACGTGTCGGGCCGCCAGCTCGACAGTGATCAGTTCGTGCTCGACGTGCAGAGCGCGCTCGCCCAGAGCTCGCTGCACCCGGGCGCGCTCACGCTGGAGATCACAGAGACGACCCTGATGCGCGACCCCCACGACACCGCCCAGCGGCTGTGCACGATCAAGGACCTCGGCGTGCGCATCGCAATTGACGACTTCGGCACGGGCTACTCCTCGCTGGCCCACCTCCAGCGCTTCCCCGTGGACGCCCTGAAGATCGACCGCTCGTTCATCTCCCAGCTGGCGGAGAACCCCGAAGGCGAGACGCTCATCCGCACACTGGTGCAACTCGGCAAGGCCCTGGACATCGAGACGCTGGCCGAGGGAATCGAGGGCGAGGACGAGCTCTCACTGCTACGCAGCGAGCAGTGCGACAGCGGCCAGGGCTACCTGTTCGCCAAGCCACTCGAAGTTCACGATGCCGGGGCGTTTCTGCGGGATTGGCACCCGCCGGTGGGAGTGGTGGGCGTGCCGGCTTAACCCGCATCGATCGCATAGCCGCGCTCCGCAAGCTGGTGCGCGAGGGCCGACCGGTAGATAGCACCCACCTCTCTCGCCGACCGAAGATCGGCCGAGACGAGACCGCGACCAGCCTGCCGTCGTCGCACACAGCGCTCGTGATCACCACATGACTATGCAGCTGAGGGTCGGGAGCGTCCGTTCGGACGTAGCGCTGTGCGATCACTGTGTGAGCGCCACTGGCCCGGATCGGCGTCAGCGCAGCGTGCTCGTCGGCGCTATCGTTTGGCTGACTATGAGCGCAGAGCGTGTCTTTGATGTCGTGATCGTGGCTGAGCCGGAAGGCGGCTACAGCGTGTTCGTGCCCGAGCTGCCGAGCGTCGCCACGCAAGGCGAGACGATCGAGGAAGCACGCACCAACGCCCAAGAGGCGATCGAGGGATATCTCGAAGTGATGCACGAGGACGGGCTCCCCATCCCCTCCGTGCACCGAGACCGCGTAGCGGTCCACGCCGCGTGAGCCAGACCCCCGCCGTCACGGGCAAGCAGCTCCTCAAGATCCTCGAAGGACAGGGCTGGTACGTCAAGCGCATCCGAGGCAGCCACCACATCCTCCGCCACCCCACGATCCCAGACGCGATCCCCGTCTCGATCCACGGCAACCAGCCGATCAAGAGAGGCACCCTCGGCAACATCCTGCGCACAGCCCAAATCAGCCGCGAGGAGTTCAACCAATTGCTCTGACGCTTGCCGCTGAGCGTCCTCAGTCCTTTGGGATCGACGGCGCCGCAAGCTGGCCCTCGGGGGTTTTGTTCTAAGCGGATGAAGGGATTCGAACCCTCGACCTTCGCCATGGCAAGGCGACGCTCTAGCCAGCTGAGCTACATCCGCAAGGTCCGGCCATTCTAGCCCGCACGGCCGTCGAGCGTCCAGGCCGCATGCCCCGGCTCATGCGGGCCGGCGTGCTTTGACCTGGTAGACGGCCGTGAGCGCCGTCGTGAAGCCGTGACCGGCGGCGCGCAGATACAGCCGCCACACGCGCGTGCGCTCCACGCCGGCAAGCGCCTCGGCCCGCTCGATGTGCTCGTCGAGGCGGCGTGTCCAGTGGCGTAGCGTCTCGGCGTAGTCCTCGCGGAAGCCCTCCACGTGCTCGGTGTGGAAGCCCGCGCGCTCGAACGCCAGCTGGATGCGTGACAGCGGCAGCGGCTCGCCGTCGGGGAAAACGTAGCGCGTGGAGAAGAGGTCCTCCAGCGGCTCCGCGTCGGGATCGAGCGCCGCGATCGCATGGTTGAGCAGCACCCCGCCGGGGCGCAGCAGATCGAGCAGCGTCTTTGCATACACGTCGATCTGGGCGTCTCCCACGTGCTCGGCCATGCCGATGCTCGCAATCGCATCGAAGGAGGCCTGCGGCAGCTGGCGGTAGTCGGCCACCCGGATCTCCACGCGTTCGCTGAGACCGGCGTCCTCCACACGCTGGCGGGCCAGCGCCGCCTGCTGCTCTGAGAGCGTGATTCCGAGCACGCTCACGTCGTGCTCGCGCGCCACGTGCATGGCGAAGCTGCCCCAGCCGCAGCCCACGTCGAGCACGCGCATCCCCGGCTCGAGCTCCAGCTTGCCGGCCACCAACTCTAGTTTTGCCCGCTGCGCCTCCTCGAGCGTCTGCGCGCCGCGCGAGAAGATCGCGCAGCTGTACGTCATCGACTCGTCGAGGAACAGCGCAAAGAACTCGTTGCCGACGTCGTAGTGGTAGCGGACGGCCGCCGCGTCGCGCTCGGCGCTGTGCAAGCGACCGCCGAGCACCAGCTCGATGCCGGGCCGCTTGGGCAGGCCGCCGGGGGCCGCCGCTGCGGCGATCGCCAGGCCGAGGCGCGCCTTCTGGGCGGTGCTCAGCTCGGGCGGCTCCCATTCGTCGACCACCAAAAAGGCACCGTCGAGGTCGTCCACGGCCAGCGAGCCGTCCACGTAGGCGCGACCGAGACCGAGCGTGCCGGGGGCCATCAGGAAGTGCGCAAGCGCCGTGGGCTTGCGGATGAAGAACGTTGGCGCGCCCGGCTCGGTCGCTGGGGCCAGCGCCCCGTCCCAGAAGCGCACCTGGAAGGGCCGCTGCGGGAAGGCGCTGCGAAGCTCGCGTGCGAGCGGTGCGCTGGCTCGGATCAGGGCCACGTGCCTACCTTCGCACAACCTCCGTGAGCCTTGAAGGCGCGGATGCCCTAAACCATCTAGCCCTTGAACGTCGAGCGACCAGAGTCCCCGAACGGCTCGTCCCGCTCGCGCACCGCCTCGCGAAAGCCCACCTCGGCCGCGCGTGCCTGGAAGGCGTAGCCCTCTGACGTGTGACGGGTGATGCCGTCGAAGACCGTGCCCAGCACCTGGCCCGTGCGCAGGCCCTGGGCGTCGAGCGTCTGGTTGACCAGCAGCTTCATCAGCGCCAGTTGGTTGACCGGCATGCGGGCAATCCGCTCGAGCAGGATCTCCGTGCGCTCAACCAGCTGATCCGCCGGCGGCGCCTCGATCGCAAGGCCCCACTCCAGCGCCTCCGCCCCCGACAGGCAGTCGCCGGTGAACAGCAACCGCTTGGCCCGCTGCGGACCGATTCGGTGCGCCCACAGGGCCGTCGTCGGCGAGCCCCACACTCGCGCCGGTGGATAGCCGATCTTGGCGTCCGCCGCAATCACCAGCAGGTCCGCGCACAACGCCATGTCGGTGCCTCCTGCCACACAGAACCCGTGCACCATGCACACCACCGGCTTACCGCAATCGAACAGGCTCATGAACGCCTTGACGTTGCGGCTCATCATCGCGAAGTCCACCGTCGGGTCCCACGTGGAGCGAGGGTCGTGATTGGCCGCGATCACCGCCGGATCGAGCGGCGATCCGCTCGGCTGCCCGTGCTCGACGCCGGCCGCTGCGCCCATTCCCTCAGCGCTCTCCACCAGGTCATAGCCGCCGCAGAACCCCGGCCCCGCGCCCGCCAACAGCAGCACGTGCACCGCCGGGTCGAGGTCCGCCCGCTCCACACAGGCCACGAGCTCGCGCAGCAGCTGCGGTGTGATCCCGTTGCCGCGCTCGGGGCGATCGAGCGTGATCCGCGCCACCCCCTCGCCGGACTCGTAACGAACCACCGGACGTTCCCTCATCGCGGGCACTCTAGCGTCGGCCACGCCCCAAACATCGGTGGGATACTTCGTCCGTGCCCGGTGATCATGCTTACTCGCGCCTGTCGATGACGATGCCCGCCGGCATGCTGCGCGCTCTGGGCAAGCTGAACGTCCCCGTCTACCGCCTCACCCGCGGACGCCTCTTCGGCAAGATCGGCAGGGCGCCCGTGCTGCTGCTCACCTCGATCGGACGGCGCTCAGGTCAGCCGCGCACCGCCCCCGTGCTGTACCTCGCCGACGGCGAGCGCGTGGTCGTAATCGGCTCCAACGCCGGCAACGAACGCGCCCCCGCCTGGTCTTACAACCTCAGGGCCAACCCCGAGGCCGAGGTGCAAATCGGCGGCGAGGTCCGCTCCGTCCGCGCTCGGGTCGCCGAGGGCGAGGAGCGCGCCGAGCTGTGGCGCAAGATGAACGAGCAGTATGCGGGCTTCGACGACTACGAGGAGCGCACCTCGCGCGACATCGCTGTCTTCGTGCTCGAGCCCCGCTAGCGGTCGAGACCACGCTCGCGCCTGCGCTGCCGGCGTCGAGCTATCACCACCGACGCAACGCAGCCGAGGAGCATCGCCGCCGCGAGCACCGCCGCGATCGCCAACCCAGGCGTGGCGATCAACAGGATCACAGCCAGCAGCACGCCGAGGCCGATGTCCAGCCGGAACAGCCGCCTGCGCCGCTCGGCCGCACGTCGACGGGCCTGGAGCTGGGAGATGTCCCGCGGCGCTCTGCGCGGCACCGAATCCTGCGAGTCGCGGCGTGAAGGACGGGTAGCGCTCATTGCTTTATCCGCCGAAAGATCGCCCGTGGCAGCATCTGCATGACGAGCATCGGTGCGTGCAGCGCACGTGGCACCCACACCGTGTGTGCGCCACGATCGAGCCCGTCCCTGACCGCCCGTGCCACGGCCTCCGCCGTGGTTGCAAGCGGAGCCGGGTCGAGGCCCCGTGTCATCCGCGTGCCTACGAACCCGGGACGCACCACCAGCATGTGCACGCCGGCGCCATGGAGGTCGTCACCGAGGCTCTGGGCGAGCGAGTCGAGCCCTGCCTTCGAGGCGCCGTAGACGGCGTTGGCCCGTCGTGGGCGCTCGGCAGCGACCGAGGACAGCACCACCAGGGCGCCACCCCCTCCCTCGCGCAGGCGGCGTGCTGCGTGCATCAGCAGCGAGCCCGCCCCCACCACGTTCACCTCCAGCAGCTTCACCGCCGCCGCGATGTCCTCGGGCATGCCTCCACGCTCACCGAGCACGCCCACCGCCAGGATCACCAGGTCAGCGCCCCCGAGTTGCTCAAAGGCCTGTCCCACTATCTCCTCGTGACGCTCCAGCTCGAGCGCGTCCAGCTCCAGCTCGAGCACCCGCGCGACACCCGCTGCGCGCAGCCCCTCGGCGGCTGCGCTCAAGCCCGCGGCGTCGCGCCCCACGAGCGCCACCTCGCGGGGAGCGCCGCGCTGTAGCTCACGCACACACGCCAGGGCGATCTCAGAGGTGCCTCCGAGCACGATCACCCGCCGTCCCGCCCCACCCGAACCTGATCGACTCATCGTGGGCTCCCGGCGAGCTCGAGCCGCCGCGCAAGGTCCGAGCGCAGCAGCCCCTGTGGGTCGACCCGCTCGCGCAGCGCCTGGAAGCGATCGAGCTGGGGATACATGGACCTCAGTATGTCCGAGCGCAGGCGGATGTCCTTGGTCAGGTACACGCGCCCGCCACAACCCGCCACAACCTCGTCCAGCTGCTCAAGCCCAGCCATCAGGCCGGGAGCGTCGGCCGGGATGTCGATAGCTAGCGTCCAGCCCTCGATCGGGAACGACAGCGGTCCGCCGAACGCGGCACCGAAGCGCTTGAACACAGCCAGGTAGACCGGCAGCCGGCGCTGGCGGATGAGCTCGAAGCAGCGTTCCAGCGACCCCTCCCTGCCCGTGGGGATCACGAACTGGTACTGCACGAAGCCGGCGGGACCGTATAGGCGGTTCCACTCGCCGAGCACGTCCAACGGGAAGAAGTACGGAGCCATAGCCAGCGGACGCCCGCGCTCGCGGCGGAAGGCCGCCCCCCAGCGGAGCGTGTTGAACGCGCGCACGCTCGCCGGGCGCAGCAGGGCTGAAGGAAATGCTCGGGGAACGTCAACTGCCGCCGGTTTCGACAAGGCGCCCGGGTAAGCGCTCCCGGCCCCCCGTCGACCTCGCGGTCTCGGAGCGTGCGCTCCAGCCGCCAGCGGGTCGGCGCGGCTCACGATCGCCCGCCCCATGCGCGAGCCGCGGGCGAGCAGATCGAGCCACGCGACCGAGTAGCGGTGGCGCTCGGGTCCGCTCAGCAGCTCGAGCGTCTGCTCCAGCCCATCGGTGCGATCGAGATCGGCTGCTACCCACGGGCTCGCCAGCTCCTCCACGCGGAGTGTCGCCTCGAGCACCACCCCCGTCAGGCCCATGCCTCCGAGCGTTGCGTAGAAGAGCTCTCCGTCGCTCTCGGGCGTGAGCTCGAGTGTCTCGCCGCCCGGCACGCACAGCTTGATCGCGCTCACATGCCTGGCAAAGGCGCCATCGCAATGGTGGTTCTTGCCATGGATGTCGCTGGCGATCGCGCCTGCGAGCGTCACATGGCGCGTGCCGGGCACCACCGGCAGAGTCAGCCCGTGGGCCGCCAGGCGCGCCATCAGCTGGGCCACCGTCGCCCCCGCCTGGGCGCGCACGAGCAGGCGCTCACGGTCGATCTCCAGGACCCTGTCGTAGCCGGTCATGTCGAGCACATAGCCGCCCTCGTTCTGGGCGGCGTCGCCGTAGCTACGCCCGGCGCCGCGCGCGATCACGCCGCGGCCCGTCTCAGCACTGAGCGCAAGGGCGTCGAGGACCTGCTCCTCGCTGGAGGGACGCAACACCGAGCAGCGGCTGGACGATGCCCTCCCCCACCCGCCGAGTGTCATCTCCACGACAGACCGCTCCGCCGCGCGCGGGCTCAGCTCACTGACCGACATAGACGCCGCCCAGGAACAGCAGGCTCCATACGACGCTCAGACCCAACAGCGTGCGGTCGCGCAGGATCAGCTCCTCCGGAGCCTGGCCGGCTCCTGCGGCGATCAGCGCCGCGTAGCGACCGAGCCACAACATGAACGGGATGATCGATAGCCCGTACAGGACGAGATGGGACGGACGGGTGAACGCCCAGGCGATGTAGGCCGCGCTGCCCGAGAGAGCTGTCAAGAGCAGCACCACGCGCAGGCCGTGGAGGGAGTAGCGGCGCAGCGTGGCGCGGATGGGAACGCTGCCGGCATGCTCGCGCAGCTCGGCGTAGCGCTTTGCGGCCACCAGGTAGACAGCGCAGCATGCGGTCACGATGACAAACCAGCGAGACAGGTAGATGTCGCTGGCCACGCCACCCGCAAACGCCCGCAGCACGAAGCCCGCTGCGATAGCGAGCATGTCGAGGATGAACACACTGCGCAGCAGCAGCGAGTAGCTAGCCGTCAGCAGCAGGTAGCCGACGGCCACCAGCCCCAGGTCTGGCCGGATCGCGCTCGCCGCGCCGATACCAACCAGCGCCAGCACCAGCGCCCAGCGCAGCGCCACCGCCGGAGCGATCTCGCCGGCTGCAATCGGGCGCGTGCGCTTGCGTGGGTGCAGCCGGTCCTGCTCGCGGTCGCGCACGTCGTTGACCAGATAGGTAGCGCTCGAGAGCAGGCACAGCACCACGAACGCTCCCGCCACCTGCGCCGCAACCAGCGGACGATCGATCCGTCCCGCCGCCGCCGGGGCGGCGAGCACCAGCAGGTTCTTGCTCCATTGCCGTGGGCGACAGGCGCGCAGCAGCGCTCTCGCCGGACCTCTCGCTCCGCGCGCTCGACGCGAGGGCAGCTCTCCCACAGCGGCGGGTGCGCTCTCTCGCAGCTCCCCCAGGGGGACCTGCTCGTCGTTGGCTACTGCCTCTCGTGAGCCGATGGTGAACCTCCGGGGGGTGCCGTCGTGAGGAGATGACGCTGCTGTGAGACCCCCCTGCCCACGCGAGGCAGGATTCCACACATATGCTCGTTTTCATTGCGGTAATCCCGCTGTGGCAGTGAGACTATTCTTAGTGAGAATTCGCTCAGGCAGACAGATCCGCGGCAGGTGAAAGCCGGCGGCGCCCATAGTCTTGCCACATGGAGTCCAGTGCCGCAGCGCCAACTCGCATGCTCGCCGGAGGGCGTGAGAGCCGCCGCAACGAGCGACCCGTCGCTGTTCCCGTACGCGTGCGGCGCATCCTCACGGTCGCCGCCATCGTGATGCTGATCCCCGCCGGCTTCTCCTTCCTCGGCGCCATGACCGAGACGTCGAACTCGAGCACGGGCATCAGGGCCGTGGAGTGGCTGCGTGACAACGGCGCGGCCGGTGTGGTGGCACAGGTGGAGTCCGTCTACTACTCGCTGACCGCTCCCAGCAAGGGCGGCCCGACGCTGCGAGCCCTGCCCAAAGTCGGATACGGGGCAGCCGCGCTCGGCGCCTCACGGGTGGCGAGCGAATATCGCCCTGCGCGCGTTCCTGCGCTGATCCAGCCGGCGCTGCCCGGCGAGGGCATCTGGCACGCCACCCGCCCCGGCCTCGAAGCCAACCCCCCGGTGCTACTGACGACCATTCGCAACCAACCCGAATACCCGCGGGTGCTCGCCGGGCTGGCCTGGATCAACACCAAGCGCACCTTCGTCTCACTGCACCCGGGACGCCTCGAGCCCTCGGTTGAACTCCCGCGCGGCTCGATGGACGTGCCCCTCGAAGCACGCCACAAGCTGCTTGCCACCTTCAACAGCGGCTTCAAGCTCTCCGACGCCAAAGGCGGCTTTGCCGTCAAAGGCCACACCTATGCCCCGCTGCGAAACGGCCAGGGCACGCTCGTCGGCTACGCCAACGGGAGCGTCGACGTCGTCGACTGGAGCGGCGGACCCACCGTGCCCGCCGGGGTGCGCTTCGCCCGCCAGAACCTGCCCTTGATCGTCAACGAAGGCAAGCTCAACCCGACCCTCGCCAACGGCGCCGAATGGGGCGCAACGGTCGGTAACGCGGTGCTCGTGTGGCGCTCGGGCATCGGCGTGGACAGTCACGGCAACCTCATCTACGCCGCCGGCGAAGACCAGTCGGTGCAAAGCCTCGCACGCACGCTCCAGCACGCCGGCGCGGTGCGGGCGATGGAGCTGGACATCAACTCCTATTGGGTCAGCTTCATCACCTACGGCGCACCCGGCGCGCTCGACCCCAAGAACCTCCTCCCCGGCATGGAACGCTCGGACACGCGCTATCTCGAACCCGACGATCGAGACTTCCTCACCGTCTACTCGCGCTAGCCTGTGTGCATGCGCCTGTTCGGTCGTGACAAGAGCGAGATGATCGAGCCGGCCGACGCGCTTCCGGGTCGCTCCGAGGAGATGGCCGTCCCCGAGCGCCACGAGGTGCTGGGGACGCCGCTGAAGGGACCTTTTCCCGACGGCGTCGAGACTGCGATCTTTGGCATGGGCTGCTTCTGGGGGGCCGAGCGGATCTTCTGGCAAGCAGAGGGCGTGTACACGACCGCCGTCGGCTATGCCGGAGGCGTCACCCCCAACCCCACCTACGAGGAGACCTGCAGCGGCCGGACCGGTCACAGCGAGGTCGTGCTCGTGGCCTTCGACACCGCCAAGACGAGCTACCAGGAGATGCTGAGGCTGTTCTGGGAGGGTCACGACCCCACACAGGGGATGCGCCAGGGAAACGACATGGGCACGCAGTACCGCTCGCTGCTGATGTGGCACGGCGAGGCACAGCGAGCTGCGGCCGTGGCGTCGCTCGAGACCTACCAGCAGATGCTCTCCGCTGCCGGTCACGGCACGATCACGACGGAGCTGCTCGAGCAGACCCCCGAGCACCCCTTCTACTACGCCGAGGCATACCACCAGCAGTACCTGGCCAAGAACCCCGGCGGGTATTGCGGCCTGGGCGGCACCGGCGTGTCCTGCCCCATCGGCGTCGCGCTCTAGCCGTCGCGCTCTAGCTCTAGCTCCTAGCTCACACGACAGCGACCCCGCCGAGGCGGGGCCGTAGCCGATCGAGGTGATGCTGTCGAAGTTCTGCCTCCAGGCCCGGGCGCGTCCGCGATGTCCGCGCCCGGGCTGGAAGCCTCCTGTGCTGCTCCCCGCCTAGGCCCCTGCCCCGGCCGGCATTGCTGTCCCGCCACCCGGCTGCCACGACGGTGCGTGGGGACCGCCGAGCGTCGGCACGTCTGAGGGGTAGACCTCGTTGCCGTGGATCGCGTGATCGCCGATCTCGAGCTCCTCGTCGGAGAGACGGAGCGGGAGAACGATGCTCACGGCCTTCAGCAGGATGAACGTCATGATCGCGCTGAACAGGATCACCCACAGCCCGGTCTCGGCCTGCCAGCGCAGCAGCGTCCAACTGCCGCCGTACAGAACGCTGGATTTACCAGGCAGGTTCGATGCTCCTCCGACGCCGATGTACTCGACCATCTTCGGATCGGCGAAGAAGCCCACCAACAGCCCTCCGCAGAGCCCCGCGATTCCGTGTGTATAGATCACCCCCAGGGTGTCGTCCACATGACGGAAGACCGGCGCTCGGCTCAGGAACCTGATCGCCATCCACACGATCGTCGACGCGATCACACCGATCGCGATCGCCCCCCAGCCGTTGACGAAACCAGCGGCAGGGGTGATACCCACCAGCCCTGTGATCATGCCGTTGACCGAGCCCAGCAGTGACGGCTTGTCGCGGAAGATGTAGTCCCACGCGATCCAAACCAGCATGGCTACCGCCGTGCACAGGTTCGTGTTGACGACCGCCGCCGACGCGTTGGCGCCTGCGTAGTAGGAGTCTCCACCGTTGAAGCCGTTCCAGCCGAGCCACAGCAGACCTGCTCCCGCCGCGACCATCAGCAGGTTGTTCGGTGCGTCGATCTCTCTATCTCGCTGCAATCGTGGACCGATCACCGCCGCGGCCACGAAGCCCGAGATACCGGCTGCCAGGTGGATGACATAGCCACCCGAGTAGTCCAGAGCGCCGTGCGCAGCGAAGTAGCCACCGCCCCAGATCAGGAACGCGTTGACTGTGTACACGAATGTGATCCACAGCAGCACGAACGGGATCCAGGCCTTGAAGCTAATGCGTCCGAGAACCGAGCCGAGCATCAGGATCGGCGTGATGCCTGCGAACACGAACTGGAAGTAGACGAGCGAAGCCTCGGGGAAGTGGAAAGGCGGACCTTCCGTGATCGACGGAATGACCGCTTGACCCTCCTCGGCTCCGGTCGACAGCACGGTGCCCGACTTTCCCCAGAACGTATCGAGGAAGCCTTTGCCGTGACCGATCGGGCTGCCGAAGCCCATCTTGAACGCCCACAGACACCATGCCACCAGCACAAGGCAAAACGCCACGAATGTGAGCATCATGCTGTTCACCGACCAACGCTTCTGCATGACGCCGCCGTACAGGACCGCGAGGCCCGGCAGGCTCATCAGGCCCACGAACGTCGCAGCAGTCATCTGCCACGCGTTATCTCCAGCGTTTAGCCAACTTGGGTATGCGAGCCAGCTCATGTGCCTCCATTTCCTGCTGTCGTAGACACGGTGAGAGATCCGCTACGCGAGCCCCGCACCGATAGTCCCGCAATGAAATCCTCCATGCAGGAGTGCGGGTAGGGCCATCCTGGCCAACACTTGCGCCAGGGGTTTCGACATTTGTCTAGACGCTCAGCTGGGGGCGCGATACGGGAAGCCCGCACGCTCGCAGGCGAGCTGCAGTTCCTTGGCCACGTGCGGGAAGGACCCCGAGGCGCAGATGCGCCTGGCCTGTGCGCCGCAGCCGTGCAGGTCGGCGCCACCAAGCGTGCTGGCGAACGTCACTCGCACGCAATTGGGGGCTTCGGCGCCGTTGTGGGTTTTGACCCCGCGGACAGCCAGCACGACCACGGCGACCACCATCAGGCCCACCACGACTGCGATCACAGCCTTCTGGCGCGTGCCCCACCGCAGCGGTTCGGCCAGCCGGCGCGATTGTTCCTGCATGACCATGAGCTCGAGAAGGCTACCCCCTGAGAGCCCCAGGCGAAGCCGCGAGCGTTTGAAGCGTCAGCTGCCCGCCGGCTCCTCGGGCGAGAACTGGAGCGCTGCCGAGTTGATGCAGTAGCGCTGGGTGGGCGGGCCTCCATCAACACTGGGACCGTCGTCGAAGACGTGGCCGAGGTGCCCGCCACAGGTGCGGCACACGACCTCGGTGCGGCGCATGAACAGGCTGTTGTCGGGACGCAGCTCGACCGCTTCGGCCACGGCCGGCTCGGTGAAGCTCGGCCAACCGGTGCCCGAGTCGAACTTGGTGTCGGCGCTGAACAGCACCGCCCCGCACGCTGCACAGCGGTAGTCGCCCGAGGCCTTGTTGTAGACGTACTCGCCGCTGAACGGCGGCTCGGTGCCGGCCTTGCGCAGCACGTCGTACTGAGCGGGGGTGAGCTGCTCGCGCCACTCCTCGTCGGACTTGGCGACCTTGGGCTGCTCAGCGGAGGACATGCACAAGTTTTAGCACTCCGGCTGGCGCCCGCATCGCTGCTATTCTGATCTTTACGTTCACGTAAGCTTTAGTGCCAGCCCCAGGGAGTTGATCGCCACGATGAGCACCACTACCAAGCCACAGCCCACAGCCCGCGAGGCGAGCGGCGGACGCTTCGGCGTCGCTGCCGGCCACGAGCACTACAAGTGGTGGGCCCTGTCGTGCACCAGCCTGGGAATGCTGCTCGCGGCCACGAACTCCGGCACCCTGATCATCGCGCTCCCTGACCTCGAGCGCTCGTTGCACGCGAGCCTGCTGGCCCTCGTGTGGGTGATCCTCGCCTACCTGATCGCCGCAACCGTGCTCGTGCTGATGGCCGGGCGCCTCAGCGACCTGTTCGGGCGCAAGCGCGCCTACGTGGGCGGGTTCATCGTCTTCGCGCTGGCCTCGCTCGGGGCCGGCTTCTCGGGCGATGCGACGGTGCTGATCCTGTGGCGGGTCCTGCAGGGGATCGGCTCGGCCTTCCTGTTCGCCAACGCCGCGGCGCTGGTCACCGACGCCTTCCCACGCGAGCAGCTCGGCCTGGCGATGGGGGCCAACACGATGGTCGCGGCCATCGGCCTCGTGCTCGGGCCGGTGCTCGGTGGCGCGCTCGTGGCGATCTCCTGGCACTGGGTCTTCTGGTTCAACGTTCCCTTCGCCCTCGCCGGCGCCGCCTGGGGCGCCCTGATCCTGCGCGAGCTGGCCAAACCGGACTCCGTGCGCGGGTATGACGTGCTCGGCACGAGCACCTTCGTGGTGGGCCTGACGGGGCTCGTGCTCGGCGTCTCGCGCGGCGGGCTCAGCGGCTGGAACGATGCGATCGTGATCGTCGGCCTCGCCGCAGCAGCCGTGCTGCTGCCGACGTGGGTGCTGATCGAGCGTCGCTCATCCGCCCCGATGCTCGACCTGGGGCTGTTCCGCAACCGGCTGTTCGCGGCCGCCAGCGCGGCCGCCTTCATCAACGGCCTCGCCCGCTTCGCGCTGATGTTCCTGTTCGTCTTCTACTACCAGGGCGCCCAGGGCAACTCGCCGATCACAGCCGGCATCAAGCTGATCCCACTCGCGCTCGGCATGCTGATCGCCTCGCCCATCGCCGGCATCTACGCCGACCGCCACGGCTCGCGCGCCCTGGCCGCCATCGGCATGCTGGTGAGCGCCATCGGCCTCGCGGCCATGACCACCCTGCAGGTCCACACCGCCTACTGGCAGAGCGCTCTCTGGCTGCTGTTCGTGGGCGTCGGATCGGGCATGTTCAACAGCCCCAACACCGCCGCCATGATGGGCGTCGTCCCCGCCCACCGGCGCGGGATCGCCGCGGGCGCACGGACGCTTCTGCAGAACACGGGCGCCGTGCTCTCGATCGCCTTCGTGATGGCGATCGTCACCTCAGCCGTGCCACAGGCCACCCTGTTCGCGATCTTCTCAGGCGTGGCCAAGGGCCTCACGGCCGCCAAGCTCGACCCGTTCATAGCCAACATGCACGTTGCGCTGTGGGTGCTCGCGGCCGTCTCCCTGGTGGGCATGTTCGTGTGCATGCTGCGTCCGGCCCACGTCCAGGCCGAGCCCGGGGTGAGCGTCGCCATCGAGGTGGAGGACGCTGTCGCCGAGGCAATTGGCGCGCCGCAGCTGGCCGAGGACTCCCTCCAGGCCGGCCCTGTCTCGCGCAACGCCTCCCCCACCCGGGCGTCCGTCCCCGCCGGCCGCCAATGAGCGCCCCCGCCGGCACCGCCAGCAAACGCTCGCCTCGCCCGTCGGTGGAGGCGGACGCCGACACCCAGAGCCTGCGCATCGGCGACGTCGCGCGCCTTGTCGAAACGACGCCCAGGACGATCCGCTACTACGAGGAGATCGGGCTGCTCCCCCCCGCCCCCGCGCGCCCGTCGGGCCGTCACCGTCTCTACACCCAGGCCGAGGTCGAGCGTCTGCGCGAGGTCATGCGCCTGCGCAACCTCCTGGGAGTCTCGCTGGAGGAGCTGAAGACGCTGCTCACCGCCGAGGAGGCACGCGCCGAGGTTCGCGCACAGCTGAGCCGTGATGACGTCGAGCAGGAGCGTCGCGCGGAGCTGTTGCAGGAGGCGCTCGGCCACATCGATCGCCAGCTGGAGCTCGTGCGGCACCGCTCGGCCGAGCTCCAGCGACTCGAGCAGGAGCTGTGCGAGACACGCAAGCGCGCCCGCAGAAAGCTACGCGAGCTCGACGCACGCGACGAATCGAGCTGATGCGCCGGCAGTGCGAGACGGTGCGGCTAAGGTCGAATGAGGTCGATGAGAGCGCTCGACCGACAGTTTCGCCAAGTGGATCGCGAGAGGAGCCGGAGCACAGATGACGATCACCCACCTCAAACCGAGCCCCGAGGGCGTCCCGGGAGCAGTGAGCGATCTGACGGGCGTCGCCGCCGAGAACCTGACGTTCGCGGGCGCTGACGGAATCCAGGTGAACGGCTACCTCGCGTACCCCGCCGAGCTTCCCGCGGGCGAGTCCCGCCCGGCGATGATCGTGATCCACGAGGCCGGCGGCCTCAACGAGCACGTTCGCGACGTGACCAACCGCTTTGCCAACCTCGGCTACGTCGCCCTCGGCGTCGACCTCTACACCCGCGAGGGCGGCCCTCCGCCGATGGACGACGTGCAGGCGATGATGGCCCGCCTGTTCGCCATGTCCGACGCGACGGTGCTCGGCGACCTCGAGGGCGCGGCCGATCTTCTGCGTGCACGCGCTGATGTCAACGGTAAGGTCGGATGCATCGGCTTTTGCATGGGCGGGCGCTACACGCTCCTCTTCGCCTGCGCCAGCGACCGCCTCGACGCGGCCGTGGATTGCTGGGGCGGCTTCATCGACCGTGCCACGCCCGATGAGCGCGTGAGCGAGACCCGCCCCCGGCCGCCGCTGGAGCTGGCCGATCAGCTGCACTGCCCACTGCTCGCCGCAATCGGCGGGGAGGACCAGAACCCCTCTCCCGAGCTCGGCGCGGAGCTCCGCACACGTGCGCAGGCGAGCGGGCACGAGGTCAAAGTCGACGTCTACGCCGACGCCGGGCACGCCTTCTTCGCCGACTACCGGCCCACCTACCGCCCGGCGGCCGCGGCGAAGCTGTGGCATGAGATCGTGCCCTTTCTCGAGCGCCAGCTGCAAGGAGGTAACTGACCATGGAGCGCAAGTGGTGGACGCTGATCGCCGTCTCGGTGGCGATCTTCATGCTGCTTCTCGACATCACCGTGGTGAACGTCGCTCTGCCCGACATCCAGAGCTCGCTGCACGCAAGCTTCAGCGATCTGCAGTGGGTCGTCAACGCCTACTCGCTAACGCTGGCCGCGTTCCTGTTGACCGCGGGGGCGCTGGCCGACCTGTTCGGACGCCGGCGCGTGTTCGTCACTGGGCTGATTGTCTTCACGCTCTCCTCCGCTGCCTGCGGGCTCTCTGGCTCGCCGCTCGTGCTCAACCTCGCTCGGGCCGTCCAGGGGGTGGGTGGGGCGATGATGTTCGCGACCTCGCTCGCACTGATCGCCTCGGCCTTCCACGGCAAGGAGCGCGGCGTCGCCTTCGGCATCTACGGCGGCGTGATCGGCGCAGCCGTCGCCGTCGGCCCGGTCATCGGTGGGGTCATCACCTCGGGCATCGGCTGGGAGTGGATCTTCTTCGTCAACGTCCCAATCGGCGTAGCCGCCGTGGCGCTGACCCTGACCCAGGTCTCCGAGTCGCGTGACCCCAACGCGCGCGGCGTGGACTGGCTCGGCCTCGTCACGTTCTCGGGCGCGCTGTTCATGTTCGTGTTCGCGCTCGTACAAGGCAACGGCAAGGGGTGGGGCTCGACGGAGATCGTCGGCCTACTCGCCGGCGCCGCCGTGCTGCTGGCGCTGTTCTTCGTCGCAGAGACACGCCAGAGCCGTCCCATGCTCGACCTCAGCCTGTTCCGCCGCCCCGCCTTCACCGGCGCCTCCATCGTCGCTTTCTCGGTGTCGGCCTCGATGTTCTCGATGTTCCTGTACCTGACCCTCTACATCCAGGACATCCTCGGCTTCAGCCCCCTGCAGGCTGGCTTGCGCTTCCTGCCGATCACGCTCGTGTCCTTCGTCGTGGCCCCCATCTCCGGACGGCTCAGCGAGCGTGTGCCGATCCGCCTGCTGCTCGGCTGCGGCCTCGTTCTCGTCAGCGGCGGGCTGCTCGCCATGACCGCGGTCGATGCGAGCTCCGGCTGGACCACGCTGATACCCGGGTTCTTGCTCGCAGGCGTCGGCATCGGCATGATCAACCCGCCGCTCGCCTCCACCGCTGTGGGCGTCGTGCATCACTCGCGCAGCGGCATGGCCTCCGGCATCAACAACACATTTCGCCAGGTCGGCATCGCGACCGGGATCGCCGGCCTGGGGGCAATCTTCCAACACGACGTGACGCAGAAAACAACCGCCACGCTGGCCTCGAGCGGAGCGGGACGACAGGCCCTGGACGCCTCTCACGGCGGACTCAGTGGGGCGCTGGTCTCCGGCGAAGTGCGCCACCTCGCGGCCTCCCTTCCCGCGCAGCCGCGTGCCGCCCTCCTGCACGCCTCGCGCCTTGGCTTCACCGGCGCCTTCACCACGATCCTGCTGATTGCTGCCGCCATCGCACTGGTCGGCGCCGTGCTCGCCTTCGCACTCGTGCGCAGCCAAGACTTCGTCGCCTCCGGGCAGCAGCCCGAGCCCAGCTCCGAGCCCGTCGGCGCCACTGTCTGAGCTGGCCCGCTTCAGCCCTCGCGCCGCTCATAGCCGGCGCAGCGCAGCACCGGTATCCGCGGGTAGCGCGGATAGGCTGGGTCCGAGCGCGAGAGCTTGCACAGGGAGAAGCTCGAGCCACGGGTGTTGCGCACCTCCTGCTGATGAACACAGGAATCGCAGAGGCCCGCTGCAGCGCCTGGTCGGTTTGACGGCTCGGACACGGGACCCCAGCTTATGAGCGCCGCGCCCACGCCGTCTGCGTGGCCGTGCGATAATCGTTGACCGCACAACTATGACGACCTTCAACAGACTCCTCGGTTTCCTTCGCCCCTACAAGCGCGGCCTGATCGCCTCGTGGGCGCTCGCGAGCTTCGCCATGGTCATGACCGTGCTGCTCCCCTACCTCACGGGCCTGGCCGTGGAAGCCATCAAGAAGGGCACCGCCCACGCCCAGCATCACCAGCTCGCCCAGCGCGCCCACGACCGGCACACGCTGCTCGTGCTCGCGCTGGTGATCATCGCCGCGGTGCTCGCCCGCTGGGCGCTTACGTACATGCGCCGCATGATCGCCGGGCGGATCTCCCTCGGCATCGAATTCGACCTGCGCGAGCTGCTCTACGCCCATCTGCAACGGCTCGAGCTCGGCTTCTTCGACCGCCAGCAGACCGGCCAGCTGATGTCGCGGGCGACCGTCGACCTCTCCGCCGTGCGCTTCTTCCTCGGCTACGGCCTCGTGTTCATCCTGCAGTCGGCGCTGACGCTGCTGCTGGCGGGCGCGGCGATGATCGCCATCAACCCCGGCCTCGGCCTGATCGCAATGGCGCCAGTCCCGTTCGTGGTCGTGATCTCCCAGCGCTACGGGCGCAGCGCGCGCCCGGCCATCCAGGAGACCCAGCAGCGGATCGCCGAGCTCACAGCCGACGCCGAGGAGAACATCTCGGGGGTGCGCGTGGTGAAGTCCTTTGCCCGCGAGCCCCATCAGCTCGAGCGCTTTCGCCACAGCGTGGCGCGCGTGTTCGACCAGTCGATGGTGGCCACGCGCCTGGAGGCCACCTACAACCCCGTGATCGGCTTCCTGCCCCAGCTAGGGCTCGCGGCAGTGCTGCTGATCGGCGGGCGCAGCGTGATCCACGCGCACCTCACGCTCGGCCAGTTCAGCCAGTTCTACCTGTACCTCAACATGCTCATCGGCCCGATGCGCTCGCTCGGGGTCACGCTCGGCCTGGCCCAGCGTGCGACCGCCTCGGGCGCACGCATCTTCCAGGTTCTCGACCGCGACCCACGCATCGTCGAGCCGCCCGATGCGCCGCCCCTTCCGCCGGGCAACGGCCACGTGGAGCTCCGCGGCGTGACCCTCCGCTACGACGAAGCGGACGAGTTCGGCGCCGTCTACTCGGGCCCGCGCGAGGTCTCCATGGACGGCGGAGCGGCCAGGCGTCCGGCGCGGGCCGTGCTCTCGGACATCGACCTCGACGTGCCCGCCGGCGCCACCGTCGCGCTCGTCGGGGCCACGGGCTCTGGCAAGACGAGCCTCGTGTCGCTGATCTCGCGACTGTATGACGCGAGCTCCGGGCAGATCCTGCTCGACGGCGCCGACGTGCGCACGGTCGAGCTGCGCTCGCTGCGCGCAGCCGTGGCGGTCGTGAGCGACGACCCCTTCCTGTTCTCGGCGACGGTGGCCGAGAACATCGCCTACGGCCGCCCCTCGGCCTCCCCCGCCGAGATCGAGCAGGCCGCCCGCCGCGCCCAGGCATACGACTTCGTGATGCGTCTGCCCAAGGGCTTCGACACGCGGGTGGGCGAGCGCGGGCTCTCGCTCTCGGGCGGTCAGCGCCAGCGCCTGGCCATCGCCCGGGCGCTGCTCGCCGACCCGCGCGTGCTGATCCTCGACGACGCCACCTCCTCGGTGGACGCCTCGACCGAGCAGAGCATCAAGCTGGCGCTCGACGAGGCGATGGCGGGGCGCACGACGTTCGTGATCGCCCACCGCCTCTCGACGATCTCGCTGGCCGATGAGATCGTGGTGCTCGACCACGGCCACATCGTGGCTCACGGCGACCACGAGGAACTGCTGCAGAGCTCGGAGCTCTACCAGGAGATCGTTGCCAAGGGGCTTCCCGACCAGGTGTTCCTCACGCGCAAGCCGCGCGAACGCGAGGTGAGCGGCCTGTGAGCCCCGGCGTGGTCAGGAGCGGCGGAGGCGGCGGGCGCGGCGGACCCGCGCAATGGACTGGCGAGCGCGCCAGCAAAGGCACCCGCGGGCGCAACCTGCGCGGGCTGCTGGCGCTGCTTCGCCCCTACCGCCTGCGGGCCGCGGGGATGCTCGTTGCGCTGATCCTCGGCACCGGCGCCTCGCTCGCGCCGCCGCTGCTGGCGCGGGCGGCGATCGACGAAGGCATCGACCACCATGACACGAGCACGCTCGTGGTGGTCGTGCTCGCCTTTCTCGCCTCGGCGCTGCTCGTGTGGGGAATGACCTACCTGCAGACCTACCTCGTCGGCTGGGTCGGCCAGCGCGCGCTGGCCGACCTGCGCATCCGCATCTTCACCCACCTGCAGACGCTCCCCATCGGCTTCTACGAGAGCCGCCCGGCGGGCGTGCTGATCTCGCGCATGACCAACGACGTGGAGGCCCTCGACAGCCTCGTGACCGACTCCGTGGTCACCCTCTTCCAGTCGGGGCTCACGCTGCTCGGGACGGTCGGGATCCTGCTCTACCTCGACGTCGAGCTGGCGCTGATCACGTTCTGCGTGCTGCCGTTGCTGCTCGCCGGGTCGCTGTGGTTTCGCATCGTCTCCGCCGGGGCCTTCCGTCGCACCCGCGAAACGATCGGCGCGATCACGGCCTACCTTCAGGAGACGCTGTCGGGCATTCGCGTGGTGCGCACGTTCGCCCAGGAGCCCGTGCACGCCGAGCAGTTCAGCGATCTGAACGACGACAACCGCGAGGCCAACATGACCACGGTGCGCCTCAACGCGGCCTACTTCCCCACCGTGGAAATGCTCTCCGGCGTGGCCGTGGCCGTGATCGTCCTCTACGGCGGCCTGCAGGCGATCAACGGCCACATCACCGTCGGCACGGTGGTCGCGTTCGTGGCGGCGCTGTCGAACCTGTTCGAACCGATCCAGCAGCTCTCCCAGCTGTATGCGACCTACCAGTCGGGCATGGCCGCGCTGGAGAAAATCTTCCAGCTGCTCGACGTGCGCCCCGACCTCGACGACCGTCCCGACGCGTTCGAGCTGGGGCGCATCCGCGGCGAGGTGAGCTTCGAGGACGTCTCCTTCGCCTACACGCGCCCTCCCGACCGGCGCGCCATGAGCAACGGCAACGGCGCCGACCCGGAGCAGGTGCTGGCGCTCGACCACGTGAGCCTCGACATACCCCCCGGGCAGACGGTGGCACTCGTGGGCGCAACGGGCGCGGGTAAGTCGACGATGGCCAAGCTGATCGCGCGCTTCTACGACCCCACCTCTGGTGCGGTGCTCGTGGACGGCCACGACCTGCGCGAGGTCTCCAGCCGCTCACTGCGCTCGCAGATGGGGATCGTGCCACAGGAGGCCTTCCTGTTCTCGGGCACTGTCGCCGAGAACATCGCCTTCGGGCGTCCCGACGCCGAGCCCAGCCAGATCCGGGCAGCCGCCGAGACGGTCGGCGCCGAGGACTTCATCTCCGAGCTGCCCAACGGCTACGACACCGAAGTAGGCGAGCGCGGAGCCCAGCTCTCGGCCGGCCAGCGCCAGCTGATCGCCTTCGCGCGCGCACTGATCGCAGACCCCCGCATCCTCGTGCTCGACGAGGCGACCTCGAACGTGGACCTGCACTCCGAGGCGCGGATCGAGAAGGGCCTCCGGCGGTTGCTTGCCGGGCGCACCTCGATCGTGATCGCCCACCGGCTCTCCACGATCCGCCAGGCCGGGAGGATCGTGGTGCTCGAGCACGGCCGCATCGCCGAGCAGGGCACCCACGACGAGCTGATCGAGGCCGAAGGGCGCTACTACGAGCTTTACCGCGACTGGGCGGTCCAGGCGGCCGCCTGAGGCTCACGGCGTGAGATTGTTGATTGCATGGTTCTGCACCGCCGGCTGGCACGCCTGGCCTGCGCCGGCAACTATGCAATCAACCATCTAGGGTCAGGTGCAGATCACTGCCCGCCGCCCAAAGGAGAGCTATGTCCAGCTTCGCCGTCGTGAACCTGCTGAACGTCGATGACTCGGTGGGTGAGCGGGCTCCCGGGATCGAGGGGCGCTTCGCCCGCAAGCACCTCGACTCGCGCGACCTCGGCGTCAGCCTGTTCCGCTACGCCGCCAACCTGCGCAGCCCTGTGGCGCACAGCCACCGCGAGCAGGAGGAGGCATATGTCATCGTCGCCGGCTCGGGCCGGATCCTGCTTGACGGGGAGGTGCAGGAGCTGCGCCAGTGGGATGTGGTGCGAGTCGCCCCTGAGGTCGTGCGCGCGTTCGAGGCCGGGCCCGAGGGCCTGGACGTGATCGCCGTGGGCGGCCCCAAGCCCGCCGACGGCGACGGCGTGATGGGCGAGGCCAGCTGGCCTGACGCCGCGTAGAAGAGGTTCTTAGTCGCTCAGTCCAGCGACTCGTGCACGTGCAGCGAGCTACTGCCGGGCTGCACACCCCGCGGCGAGACCGCCAGCCATACGCTCAGCTGGCGGTGTTCGCGGCGGAAGACGCGGAGCTGCTGCAGCGTGCGGGTGGACAGCTGCAGGGGGATCCGCCGGCTGCCTGCGAACAGCGTCGCTTCCGCCGTGCGAAACGGAAGATGCTGGGAGACGCCTGCGACCCTCACATAGCCCGAGAGGCCAGCTCGCACGGGAGCGGAGGAGCGCAGGTCGAGCACGATGCCCTGGCCGAGCAGGCGCGCTACGCCTGTGGTGAACGTGGGCTGCGCCGGCGTCGCGGACAGCGGGCTTGGATACGTGGACATTTCCGCAAGGACGCCGTCCGCCGGCGCTGCCGCAGCCGGGACGGACGTAGGTTCCGGGGCCACGGGAGCACGAACGTCGAGCGCAACCGTGTTCGAGGGAGCGGTGCCATCGCCCACATCGCGTGCCATGAAGACGTGCAGGCCGACAGCAAGTCCGCTGATCGTCTGTGACCATTCGCCGTCGCTGCCCGCAGGAGCCGAGATGGCACGCAGTGTGCTCCCTTCGTAGATCGACACCACGGCGCCCGGCTCGCTCGCGCCGGCCAGGGTGACGGTGCCGCTGTAGTTGAGCGTCCCGTCGGTCGGTTCGACGATGCTCGGCGAGATCCGAAGTGGCAGGGAGCTCGTGTCCGGCTGAAGGCCGGCGAGAGACCCGGCTTCACACGTGGACGTGCCCTGCGCCTGGGACGGGAAGCCGTTGCCGGCCAAGAGCCCGAACTCGTCACCGCCGCCATGCAGAGCCGTGGTCAACAGCTGGCGATAGCTGCCGGGCAGCCGTATGGGGGCCTGTCCCTGACCCGGTTCATACCAGCCGCTGCCACTCGCTTGCACGCTCACTTCGACCGGTCCGGCGCCGGGGCGGCCGCCTACGAGCATGCATTCGACCGAGCCTTCAAAGCCGTTGGCCGTGAGCGCGCGTGCATACTGGCCCACCCCGCCCGTGAGGCCGCCGTGGGAGTCGGCCACATAGACGTTTGCGCCGTCTGGGCTGACGACCACGCCTTCGGGGTTGGCGCCGGTAGGCGTCGCTTTGGCGATCGACGTGAGCGCTCCTGTTTCGGCATTGCGCGCGAACTGGGATACGTCGTCGGATTCGAAGCCCGTGGCGTACACGCTGTCGCCGTCGGGGCTGACAGCCACGTCTTCTGTGTATTCGCCGGCGGCCACAGCTTCACGTGGGCTCAGGGTTCCATCCGCGCTGCGGGCGAGCAGCAGCACCTGCCCGTGTGTTTCGTTGTCGGCCACGTACAGGCTCGCGCCGTCCGGGCTGATTGCCAGTCCGTGAGGGTTCCCGCCGACCGCCACCGTGGGCGTGGCAAGAGGCGTGAGCGTGCCGTCCTCGCGGCGTTCGTACTGGGACACGTTGCCCGTCCCGTAGTCGGCCACGTAGGCGTCCTTGCCGTCGGGACTGACGACCACGTCATGGGCATTGGCTTCAGCTGGGACTTCCTGGATGAGCGTGAGCGTCCCTTCTCGCGCATCGCGTGCGTACACGGAGACCGCGCCTGCACTCGAGGAGGATTTCGAGTCGGCCACATAGAGGAAGGCGCCGTCGGGGCTGAGCGTGATCCCGATCGGTCCCATGCCCGCTTCGACCTGGCCCGTTTCGGCCAGGGTGCCGCCGGGCCCGCGCGTGAGCTCGGTGACGCTGTCGGTGCCGAAGTCGGCCACGTAGACGTCCTTGCCGTCAGGGCTTTCGGCGATGCCCTCGGGCACCGCCATGCCCTGCAGCGACAGCCCTTCTGCGCCGCCCAGAGTGCCGTTGGCTTCGCGCTTGTAGATCGAGAGCTGACTGGAGCCCCGGTCGGTGGCGTATACGTTCGCTCCATCCGCGCTGACGATCACCCGTGCTGTCCCAGCTCCCGCTTCGACCTCTGCGGGTGAAAGCGGGGCGAGGCCGCCGCCTAGAGGGCTGGGTGCGACGGTGTGCAGCGTCCCGCTCGCGTTGCCCGCGCTCAGGGTCGCCGACACCTGGGCTTCGATCCCTTCGGACTGGGCGCTCCCGCTGAGAGTCTGGGTCGGCGGGGAAGCCCACGCGCTGGAGCACTCGAACGAGCCGGACGCCGCCACCAGCGCCAGACACGCGAACGCGCTGGAAACTCGTGCGGCAATGCGCCTCCACGGCAAGCTGTTTACGACCAATCACCATCCTCTGTGCTGTTGGAACACGACCACAGGCTGAAATTCCCGCTTCCGCCAGCCTACAGGCGCAATCCGACCTACCGACGTTCGGGCTCGGCGAGATCCTGCTTGCTCCCAGCCTCAGCTGTCACCGCATCGTCGAGCACGCGCTCACGATATCCGCTCCAGGACTCCGGGACAGGGACTCGAACCCCAATCTCCCGGACCAGAACCGGGCGTCACTGCCAATTGGACTATCCCGGACAGTGTCTAGCGCAGAAGAATAGCCAATCCCTCGGCTGATCCTCGCGCTGTGGGACGGCGCTTGCGCGGATCTCAGATGCTCAGATGCCGGCGGGATGGCCGTTGGGGGCGAAGAAGGCGGTGATGGCCTCCTCGAGACCCTGGTCGAGCACCAGCAGCACCTCGTCACCGGCTTCGATCATGGTGTCGGGCTTGGGCACGAAGCCCGTGCCGCCGCGCAGCACCGAGATGATCAGGCTGCCTTCCGGCAGCTCGATGTCGACGACCTTCTCGCCGACCGTGGGGGCGTCGTCGGTGACCTCGAGCTCGATGATCTCCAGGCGCTCCTCTTCCAGCGCCAGCAGGTGCACGAGGCCGTAGCGGGGCACCTCGTGCTCGATCAGGCGCAGGATCAGATCCGTGGCCGAGACCGCCGGCTGGATGCCCAGGAGGCGGAAGTGATCGTGGTTGCGGGGGTTGTTGACGCGGGCGATGATGCGGTCGCAGAGGTACTTCTCCTTGGCCACCTGGCAGACGAGAATGTTGTCCTCGTCATCGCCCGTGACGGCGATCACGAGGTCGGCGCGCTGGATGCCCGCACGCTCGAGCACCCACAGCTCGGTGGCGTCGCCGTACTGCACCGCGTGCTCGAACTCCTCCTCCAGGATCAGATAGCGGGGGCGAAACGACTCGATCAGGGTGACCTCGTGATCCTTGGAGATCAGCTCTCGGGCGAGGTTGCGCCCGACCTTGCCGGCGCCGGCGATGATCGCGTACATGCCTACTCCCCTACCGGTGCGAGCGCGCGCTCGAAGCCCTCGATGGCGTGCTTGGTCGGGGAGATCGTCTCGAGACCCTGTTCGCCATACCAGTCGGCGCGGGCGGGGTCCATCACGCGCACGATCGCCTTCTGCACACCGAAGCGCTTCTGGGCGATCTGGGCGATCACGAGGTTGGTGTTGTCACCGGCGGTGGAGGCGATGAACACGTCTGCGCGCTCGATGCCCGCCTGGATCAACGCGTCGGTCTCGAGGGCCGTGCCGACGGTGAACTGCCCGTTGGCGTCCTCCCAGCTCTTGCTCTGGCCGGCGTCGAGGCGCTCGTGGGAGAGCGGGTCGGCGTCGAGCACGGACACTTCATGGCCGGAGGCGAGGGCCGACTTGGCGACCGCCGAGCCGACACGGCCGGCGCCGACGATCAGTACGAACATGGCATGGGGCTGTTTGACATAGCGCGGAGGTTAGACGATGGAGGCGTCATCCCGAGAGACCCGGCGTGCCCGCTCGACCGCCGAGTCGCTGGCCGCGGGTGCGGTCACGATCACGCGACAGGTGGCCTTGCGGATGACGTACTTGGTCACGTCTCCCACGAAGCCCTCCAGCGGCCCTCCCCGGCCCCCCAGCCGTGCCCCGCCGCGAATCAGGGACGGTTCCTCGGCGCCGAGGACGATCGCCTCCACGCCGCGCCTGCGGGCCTCGTCGACGATGGCATAGCCCGCCCGGCGGGTGCGCACGGTGGCGGTGGCCACCTGCACACCTGTGTACTCCTCACCCACAGCCTTGGCCCTGGCGAGCACCTGGCGGGCGTGCTTGATCTGGGCCTCGGGCAGGCTCGCGTCGAGCGGCAGCGACATCGGGATCACGAAGATCCACAGCGCCTCGATCGTGGCGTCGTCGATGGCCGCCTCGTCAGTCTGCTCGCCGGATACGAGCAGGGCGGCCGTCTGCACGATGTCGTCGTCGAGGTCGTTGCCGAACAGCGGCACGAGCACCGAGCCGTAGTCGCGCTCAGGCACCGGCTCGGCGCGGAGCACGTGCGGGGAGACGGTTACGCGCTTGAACAGCGACGTTTCGTCGGCGCGGCGGTAGATCACATACAGGGCCACGCCCATCGCCATCCAGCCGAGCCCCACGTAGCGGGCGGGCTGGTGGAGGACCATCAGCGCCACCCAGCCGGCGCCGGAGACGAGCGCGCCGAAGGCCGCCGGCAGGGGCAGATCCCCACCGCGAATGCGCAGCGACAGCGGCACCCTGTAGGGGCGGTCGCGCTCGGGCTCGGTGTAGCGCAGCCGGCAGATCGACAGGTGGGCGATGGTGAAGGCGAGCATCGCGCCGAAGGCGTAGATCCCGACGAGGAAGTCGAGGTCCTCGGGTATGACCAGGCCGGCGGCGATGAACCCGGCAAGGATGATCAGCACATACGGGGTGGAGCGCTGGGGATGCAGGCGACCGAGGCCGCTGGGGATCTGGCGGTTGGTCGAGAGCGAGTAGGCCAGACGTGAGAGGCCGAGCATTGCCGAGTTGGCCGCGGCCACGAGCGTGACGGTGGCGAGGAAGGCCACGAGGTAGCGCAACCCCTGCTCGAGCCAGTGAGGGTAGACGTGCTTGACGATCCCGATCATGGGCGCGTTGAGGTAGCGGGTGGCGAGTTCTGTGTGCGTGCCGTGCACGGGCAGCGCGGTAACGGCCACGAGCGCAATGCCCACGTACAGGACGACCACGGTGGCGGTCCCGCTTGCGACCATCTGCTTCAGGCCGCGCCTGGAGATCCTGACCTCACCGGCGAGGCCGGAGGCGGACTCGAGGCTGGTGAAGGAGATCACGGCCACGGTCAGGGCAAACACGAGGTCCGACCATTTGGGCGCGCTCCCGAGGTGGATCGGGTTGACGAGCGTGTGGGGGTTGAAGAACAGGATCAGCCCGAGCACCACGATGAACCCCTGTAGTGCCAGGTCGCCGGCCACCAGGAAGCCGACCCTGCGCGCACGCCGCCCGCCGAAGCCGCGGATGTTGCTGAGGACGACCAGGGCGATGAAGGCGAAGGCCAGCAGCAGTGCCTCGTCGCGGTGGCCGAGCGGGCTCCAGAACACGCGCAGGTACTGCGTGGCCGAGTAGGCCGTGACCGCGACCAGGATCACGTAGTCGAGCAGGATCGCCCAGCCGGCGATGAAGCTCACGAGCTCGTTGAAGGCGTAGCGGGCGAACACCGTCGAGCCGCCTCGATCCTGGTGCAGCGATGCGCCCTCCACGTAGGTCATGGCCGTCAGCGCGAACAGCAACGCCGCGACCAGGAACACGACCGGGGTCAGCCCGAGGGCGTGACCGGCAATCACGCCGAGCGAGAAGTAGATCGCGCTGGCGAGCGAGGAGTAGACGATCGTGAACAGCATCGGCGAGCCGATGCTGCGGCGCACGATCACCCGCGATCGGGCCGCCAGCTCGGAGGCTTGATGCGCGCTGCTGTGGCCCTCGCCTCCCTCCATAGGCTCCCCGCCGTCGGGGGCGCTCATCGTCCGCGGCTCCTGCGCACCTCGAGATAGGCACGGCCGGCGCCGGCGGCAATGAACAGGATGCCCAGCAGCATGCGCGGCGAGAGCACGCTCCCGCTGAGCGCCTGTCCGATCAGCGCGCAGCCGATCACAGCCATCGCCAGCGAGAGCACGAACGTGCCCATCCTGTGAGCCTGTCGCCCGTTCATCTCAACCTGAGCTTATTCCCGTGGCCGTGCAGTCCATCGCCGACCGGCCGATGCGGGAGCTCACATCAGGTGATCAGCGGGATGATCAGGATCGCCACGATGTTCGCGACCTTGATCATCGGGTTGATCGCGGGCCCGGCGGTGTCCTTGAAGGGATCACCGACGGTGTCTCCCGTGACGGAGGCGGCGTGTGCCTCAGAGCCCTTGCCTCCGAAGGCGCCGTCCTCGATGAGCTTCTTGGCGTTGTCCCACGCGCCACCACCCGCGGTCATCATCACGGCGAAGAAGAAGCCGACGACGATCACGCCGATCAGCAGGCCGCCGAGCGCCTGCTGGTCGATCAGGCCGACGATCAGCGTCAGCAGGATCGGCAGCATCGACGGCAGGATCATCTCGCGCTGGGCCGTCTTGGTGACGATGTCCACGCACGTGGCGTAGTCGGGCTCTTCGGTGTAGTCCATGATCCCGGGGTGCTCGCGGAACTGTCGGCGCACCTCCTCGACGACCGCGCCACCGGCGCGACCCACGGCCTCGATCGACATCGAGGCGAACAGGCAGACCATCAGACCGCCGAGCAGCAGCCCGATCAGGACGGGCGGTTCGTTGATGCCGAAGGAGATCGAGTGACCGACCTTGGTCTCGATTTCTTTCTGGAAGCCAGCGAACAGCACCACGGCGGCCAGCACGGCAGAGCCGATGGCGTAACCCTTGGTCACGGCCTTGGTCGTGTTCCCGACTGCGTCGAGGCGGTCGGTGACCTTGCGCACCTCCTCGGGCAGGTCGGCCATCTCGGCGATCCCGCCGGCGTTGTCGGTGATCGGCCCGAACGCGTCGAGCGCGACGATCAATCCGGTCAGCGACAGCAGCCCCATTACAGCCACGCCGATGCCGTAGATGCCGGTCACGCCGCCACCTGCGAGCTTCCACGCGCCGAGGATGCCGAGCACGATCACGATCGCCGGCAGAGCCGTAGCCTGCAGGCCCGAAGAGAAGCCCTGGATGATGTTCGTGGCGTGGCCCGTGATCGACGCCTTGGCCGTCTTCTTCACCGGCGAGAAGCGGGTCGAGGTGTAGTATTCCGTCAGTCCGAACAGCAGCGCCGTGACCGCGATTCCGATCAGCGAGCACAGGTACAGGTGCCACCATTTGGGCGTGTTCACAGCGCCACCGATGATCGGGGTGGCCTTGAAGGTCAAATCGCGCATCAGCCAGTAGGTGATCGGGGCGAAGGCCGCCGCCGCGATCACGCCGGAGACGAGCAGGCCCTGCAGCAGGGCGCGCTCGACGTTGCCCGTCTTCGTGCGCACTGCGTAGGTGCCGATGATCGAGGCGATGATCGCCACGCCGCCGATCACCAGCGGGTAGAGCGCCACGCGGGTGGACTCGTGGAAGGTCAGCACGCCGAGCAGGATCACCGCGACTGCTGTCACGGCGTAGGTCTCGAACAGGTCCGCTGCCATGCCGGCGCAGTCGCCCACGTTGTCGCCGACGTTGTCAGCGATCGTGGCCGGGTTGCGCGGGTCGTCCTCGGGGATGCCCGCCTCGACCTTGCCCACGAGGTCGGCGCCGACATCGGCCGCCTTCGTGAAGATCCCGCCGCCAAGCCTGGCGAAAACCGAGATCAGCGATCCTCCGAAGCCGAGGCCGATCAGCGCGTCAACAGCCGTCTTGGGGCTGTCGCCGAAGAACGAGGTGAGCGCGCCGTAGTAGCCGGCCACGCCCAGCAGCGCCAGGCCGACCACCAGCAGGCCGGTGATCGCACCGCCGCGGAAGGCGACCCGCAGCGCCGGGGTGACGCCCGAGCGTGCAGCCTCGGCGACCCGCGCGTTGGAGCGCACGGACACGTTCATGCCGATGTAGCCGGTCGAGCCCGACAGCAGTCCGCCGATGGCAAATCCGCCCGCCACGGCGATGTTCTGGATGAAGATCAGGGCCACGAACAGGACCGCGCCCACGACCGCGATCGTCGCGTACTGGCGGTTCAGGTAGGCACGTGCCCCCTGCTGCACGGCGAGCGAGATGCTCTGCATCTTCTCGTTGCCCGGTGAAAGCGCCAGAAGTGAGCGCGTGGTCAGCAGGCCGTAAGCCACAGCGCACGCTGCGCAAACGAGGGCGACGACGACCCCATGGTTCGTCAGAAAGCTGCTCAACAGAAATCCTCCGCGGTCTGATTTGCGTGCCGCGCGAGGATCGCGCGCGCACATTTGCCGGCCAGGTCGCTCAGCACGAGCGTTTACCCGGTGCAAACGCGGGCGGAGTGTATCGTGCCGGCCGGCAGAGTGCCGGCCGGCGTGCCCTTTAGATGGTCGATTGCGAGCTTGGGTGCCGTGGTCCGGCACAGGCCAGCCGTGCCAACCGGCAGTCGATCACCTGCCTGGCACCCACAATCTGCCGCTCGACTCGGCCGGTCCGGGCCCTCCGGGACGCGAGCCCTCCTCCGGCTTGGGTGCGCTCGCGGGAGGCTGCTGAGCGCTCGCGGGAGGCTGCGGGGGCGCGGCTCCCGGCGCCGCCGGAGCCAGCTGAACCTCGCGGGCATAGGCCATCTGCAGCCGCGAGAGCGCATCGCGCAGCGGCCCCAGCTCCTGCGGGGTGATCCGGCGCTCGAGGATCTCCAGCAGCGCCCTGGCGCCGTCGACCGCGTCGCGCACCTGCTCGAGGTCGCGCTGCGGATCGGCTGCCGCCTCGCCGCCGTCCTGCGATGGCGCGCCCAGGCGCCGTGCGCCCACGTTCAACAGCGACACCGCCGCCTGGCCGAGCATGTCCGTAGTGGTGATGCGGCTCAGTTCGGCCTCATACGCCTCCCGCAGTTCCTGCTCGGTCGGCTCCGTGCCTGCCCGCGGGGCCCGCGCGCCCGCGTCCTGGCCTGCCATGGGATCTGCGCTCAAACCGCCACCTCCTGAGAATAGGTTTGCCTCGTCTCGTTCACCGACGCCGCGAAGACCTCCTCGCGCGTTGCTCCCGCCTCGATCATCCGCCGCTGACGCTGGGCGCCATTGCGCTCAGGGAAGCTCGGCTCGATCCCGAGCTCGGCCCGCACCGGCGCCGTCCAGGCCGCCAGACGCTCCAGCGCCGCGCGCGCCGGGTACTCCTGCGCGCTCTCCAGGTCGATCATCCGGCCGTCCATGCCGAAGCGGATAGCGCGCCACATGTTCTCCTCGATCAGCCGTGGCGGATGGTCGACAAAGGGCACGCCCTCGTCGACGTCGCGCGCCGCCTGGGCGACGCATGCCACCATCAGCGCGGCCAGCGCCTCGGACTCGCCCGCCGTCGCCTGCACGTCGCAGATGCGCACCTCCACGGTCCCGAAGCTGAAGTGCGGACGCACCGACCACCAAACCTGGGTGAACTCGACGATCGAGCGCGTGCGCATCAGGAACTCGATGTACTCGCGGTAGGCCGCCCAGCCGCCGAAAGCGTCGGGGATCCCACAGCGGGGGAAGCTCTTGGTGAAGCTCTGCGTACGCGCCGACTGCAGGCCCGTGTCGCGCCCGTCGAGGTAGGGCGAGTTGGTCGAGATCGCCAGCAGCAGCGGCAGCACGGGGCGCAGCCGGTCGCACACGCGCACGGCGCGGTCGAGGTCGCGCACGCCCAGGTGCACGTGCAGGCTGAACGTGTTGTTGCGCCAGGCCACGTATTTCAGCCCGTCCTCCACGCGGTGGTAGTGCTCGGTGTCGATGATCGGCTGCTCGCGGTAGTCGGCCCACGGGTGCGTGCCCGTGGCCCCGAGCGCCACGCCGCGTGCCTCGGCCAGAGCGAACAGCGCACGGCGGCGCTCGCGCTGTTTGCCGAGGGCGTCCTCGAGGTCGGCCCCGGCGCCGGAGATGATCTCGATCTCCGAGGAGATCAGCTCGCCCGCCACCGCGCCCTCCAGCGCAGGCACCTTGGCCGCGGCGTCGCGCAGCTCCTCGAAGCGGGGGGCCAGTTCGAGCGTGTCGGGGTCGAGGATCGAGAACTCCTCCTCCACTCCGACCGTCAGGTCGGGTGCCTCGGCGAACGTCGCGGCCGCTTGGTCTAGGTCCAGGCTGGTCATCTCGTGCTCATCTGCGCTGCCAGGTGTACGTGTTCAGTGTGACGCGCCCGCGGGGGTCTCAGGCCCTCAGGTCAGATAGAAGTACAGCGCGTAGAGCAGATCGACCGCCGGACTCGACGTGTGGACGGTCACCTCGGGCGGCACGTCGAGCAACGACTCGGAGTAATTGAAGATGATCTTCACGCCGGCCTCCACCAGCTCATCGGCGAGGCCCTGGGCAGCGTGGGTGGGAACGGCCAGCACGCCCACCACGATGTCCTCGTCCTCGACCACCTGGCGCAGCTCGCCGATGTGGCGCACGGCCTGGTTGCCGACCTGCGTGGCGACCTTGGCCTCGTCGGAGTCGAAGATCGCCACCACGCGAAAGCCGTGGTCGGCGAAGATTTCCGAGGAGGCGATCGCCTTGCCGAGATGCCCCGCGCCGATCAGCGCGATGTTGTGCTGGCCAGCGGTACGCAGGATCTTGCGGATCTGCGACACGAGCGCCTCGACGTTGTAGCCGACACCGCGCTTGCCGAACTTGCCGAAGCCCGAGAGGTCGCGGCGGATCTGGGTCGAGTTGACGTGCGTGTAGTCGGAGAGCTCCTGTGAGGAGATCGTCTCCTTGCCCATCTTCTTTGCCTGTGTCAGCACCTGCAGGTAGCGCGAAAGACGGGCCGCCACCCCCAGGGAAAGGCGCTCTGTGGAGTGACCGGGACCCTCGCGGTCGGCCTCCACAGCGCTCGCTGCTGGTTCTCCGTAGCTCATTGCCGTGACTCTAGTCGCTCGCGCACCAGCGCCTCCTCGACGAAGTACTCGCACAGCTCCTCGCCGTCGATGGCGAGCACGGGGATGCGCTCGAAGTAGGCGCGGTGCAACGCCTCATCGGCCGTGATGTCGCGCTCCAGCAACTCGAAGTCGAGCTCGCCCTGAAGCGCATGCAAGACCACGAGCGCCTCCTCGCACAGGTGGCATTCGGGCTTGGAGTAGAGCGTGAGCACTGTCACGCGCGGCGTTCCCCCGTCGCATAGGCGTCGAGGGCCAGGTAGTCGGGATAGGACAGTTGCTCCCCGAAGCGGGCCGCGCTCGCGATCATCGCCGCGTTGTCCGTGCACAGGCGCCGCGCGGGCACGTGCAGCGAGACGTCCAGCTCGCGCAGGCGCCGGCGCAGCTCGCCGTTGGCCGCCACCCCGCCCCCCACGGCCAGTCGCTCCAACCCGGTGCGCTCCAGGCCGCGCTGCACGCGCGCGAGCAGGCTGTCGATGATCGCCGCCTGGTAGGAGGCCGCCAGGTCGGCCGCACGAGTGCTCGCTTCGGCCTCAGAGAGGTCCCTCAGCGTGTACAGCAGCGCCGTCTTCAGGCCGGCGAAGGAGAAGTCGAGGCCCTGGGCGAAGGCCCGGTGGCGTGCGCCCCGACCGCCGCGGGCGCTGTCGGCGGCCGAGCCCGGGAAGGAGAAGGCGCCGGGGTCGCCGTCGCGAGCGAGCCGTTCCAGGGCGGCGCCGCCGGGATAGCCGAGGCCGAGCATGCGCGCGCCCTTGTCGAAGGCCTCGCCGGCGGCGTCGTCGAGCGTGCGCCCCAGCACCTCGAAGCCGTCGTGCTCGGTGACGTGGGCGAGCAGCGTGTGCCCGCCGCTGGCGATCAGGCACAGGAAGGGCGGCTCGAACGGGACTTCGCTCTCGGCATCCTCGCCCTGCAGGAAGTTGGCCGCCACGTGTCCCTGCAGGTGATCGACCGCTGCGAACGGCAGCTCGCGCGCCGCAGCCAGGGCCTTGGCCGTGGAGAGTCCCACGAGCAGCGCGCCGACGAGCCCCGGCCCCTGGGTGGCGGCCACCAGCTCCACCTGCTCGAGCGTCGCACCGGCCTGCTCCAGCGCCTGGTCGACCACGGCGTTGATGATCTCTAGGTGCTGGCGGGAGGCGATCTCGGGCACCACGCCGCCGAAGCGCTCGTGCGCGTCCTGGGAGGCGATCACGTTCGAGCGGATGCGGCCGTCGAAGTCCACGACCGCGGCGCACGTGTCGTCGCAGCTGCTCTCGATCGCGAGGACCATCTAGATGGTTGATTGCACGGTTGCCATCTAGATCCCCGCCCGCGGATCGGGGTTGGGCACGTCGTCCAGCGACCCCTCGAGCGTGGCCGGTGTGCGCCACATCACGAGCGCATCCTCGCCGTTGTCCTGGTAGTAGCGGCGGCGCATGCCCGCGGCGCGAAAGCCCTCGCGCTCGTAGAGGTGGATGGCGACGCGGTTGGAGGGACGCACCTCGAGCGTGAAGCGTGCGTGGGGATCGCCCACCTGCTCATACAGCTCTGCCAGCAGCGCCGAGGCGAGGCCCTTGCGCTGCTGCTCGCTGTCGACTGCGACGTTCATCACGTGCCAGACCGTGTCATAGCGCGAGCAGATCAAGTAGGCGAGCAGGCGCCCCTCCGACACAGCCGCCAGGCAGATACCCGACTGCTTGGAAAGCTCGAGCACGAACATGGCAAGCGACCACGGCGTGGGGAACACCCGCCGCTCGATCGCCGCCACCTGCGGGAGATCGGGGTAGCTCAGCCGGCGGATCTCCACGGCCGGCGGATGCTCGGTGTCCGCTTGGACCAGTGGACGCTCGCTCATGCTCTCCCACCTCCCACGGCCGCGGTGCCCTGCAGCGAGAGCTCGGCGTCTGGGCGGCGCCTGTAGTCCGGCAGCACGCCCACGAGCGCCCCGGCTGGGACCACTAGCCCCAATGCGCACACTGACGCTGCGCTCACACGATGCAGCGGCGAGGTGTCCTCCGGCACGCGCACGCCGGGCACGTCGAGATGGGCGCGGTAGCGGACGGCGCCATCGCCCACGGCCAGCAAATCGGCGGCCGGTCCAGCGAGCTGCTCCCGTGACCCCGCGATCACCTCGGCGAGCAGCTCGGGGGCGAGCGCCGCGGCGGTGACGAGCTCGATAGGCACTTCGTCAGCTTCGGCGCCGCGCGCGTAGGTGGCCACGAACGCCTCGCCGCGGCGGGCGTCGATCACCGACAGCACCGCCTGCACGTCGCGTTCAGATTCCAGAGCGGGGACGGCTAGCGCCTGCAGGCTCGAGACACCCACGAGCTCCACCCCCAGCGACTGGGCGAGGCCGCGCGCCGTGGCGATCCCCACGCGCAGGCCGGTGAAGGTCCCAGGGCCGACGCCCACGGCGATGCGCCCGATCGCGTCCCAGCCAACGGCGGAGCCGTCGAGCAGCTCACGGACCATCGCCAACAGACGGGTTGCATGACCTGGGTGCGCTCCGGCCGGCGGATCGTCGCGCAGCTCGCTCACCCGACCGTCGGCGAGACGCAGGGCCACAGCGCTCGAAGCCGTAGCGGTATCGAGGCCGAGGACGTTCATCCGGCCGCTCCCGTCGTCGTCTGCGGAACGAGCTCGTCGATCTCGATGCGGCGGCGATCCGAACCGGCGTGCGCAAGCGTGATGCGCAGACACGCCCCTGCCAGCTCGGGCACGCCCTCCTCGGGCCACTCGACGAAGGCGATCCGCTCGGGGCCGAGGTAGTCGGCGAGCAGTTCCGGCTCCTCGTGCTCGAGGCCGGCGAGGCGGTAGAGGTCGAGGTGCGAGACGGTCAGCTCGCGTGCCTGGTAGCGGTGGGCGACGCTGAACGTGGGGCTGGTCACGGGGTCGCTCACCCCCAGCGCCCGGGCTGCGCCGCGCACGAGCGTGGTCTTGCCCGATCCGAGCTCGCCACGCACGAGCACCACGTCGCCACCCCGCAGAGTGCCCGCCAGCTCCGCGCCCAGCGATTCTGTCTCGGCGGGACCGTTGGTTTCGACGCTGCGCAGGGCCACCCCGAGAGCCTAAAGCCTGTCCGTCGCTTTCTCGGACCCAGGCTGGGCCGTTAAATGGACCGGCCCGCGGGAGAATGGGTCGCGGGCCGGTCACCTACTCCTGGAGGGATGGAGACAAGGTCCCTATCGGCAGCGTCCGTGGGCGACTTTAGTCCCTGGCCACAACTTTTCGACCTTTTTGAAGAAGGTGCCTGTTTGCAGGGCTTTTGCCAGACAAAGAGCGTCCAGAAGTGTCCAGAAACGCTAAGAACCTCTTTCTAGAAGAGGCCGAGCTGGTCGACCTCGGCCTGCTCCTGGACGCCCGTCGGCGCCTGCACCTCGGCGGCCGGCTGGACCTCGGGAAGATCGAGCGCCGGCTGCTGCTCGGGCGCGCCCAGCGCCAGCAGCTCGGGCAGGCGTGAGAAGTCCTCGCGCAGCGTCTCGAGCATCCGCGGCGTGTACAGCGCGGCCGCGGGGTGGTAGATCGGATACAGGCGCACCGTGCGCGCGCCCAGCAGGAGCTCCTGGGGCTGGCCGTGCAGGCGCGATATGCCCGTGGGGTCGCCGCGCAGGAGCTTGGTGGAGAAGTTGCCCAGCGTGCAGATCACAGTCGGCTCGATCAGCTCGACCTGGCGCAGCAGGTACTCCTTGCAGTTCTCGATCTCGACTGGAAGCGGATCGCGGTTACCGGGGGGCCTGCACTTGAGCACGTTCGCAATAAACACATCTGTACGCAATAGTCCAATCTCCTCCAGCAGCGTCCCGAGCAGCTTGCCGGCGCGCCCCACGAACGGGACCCCCTGCTCGTCCTCGCTGGCGCCCGGGGCCTCCCCCACGAACATCAGCTCGGCGTCGGCGTTGCCCGCTCCGAACACGACCGTCTTGCGAGTAGCCGCGAGCTCGGGGCAGCGCACGCATCCCCGCGCCTGGGCGAACACATCCTTGAGCGCCTCGCGCCGCTCGGCTGCTGAGCGCTCGTTGTCCCCGACTGCCACGCTGGGCATGCTAGTTCGTCTTTCCTGTCAGGTTGTTGAGACCGGGTGCTCGTTCCGGTCGAAGGGCCGGTTTACACGCTCGAAGTAGGATGTGGGTGATCCAATCGATGCCCTTTTAGACCCACGAGTACCTCTGGGGAGAGCTCCGAGGACGGCCGTCCGAGTCCGAAGCCTTGCCCGCCTTGGATAATCGTCTCGGAGGAAATATCGCGCTGGTCTATCGAGCGCAGGAACTGGAGTGTTTCCTGATCCTCAATACCCTCGGCGATGACAAAGGCTCCTGTCTGCCGGGCGAAGGTTGCCATCGCGAGCAGCACTGCCCTGGCGCCCGGCTCGGTGGCAGCGCCCGCGACGATACTTCGGTCGAGCTTGACGTACTCCGCCTTGAGTTTGCTCAGCATCTCGAGGCCGGCGTTGCCAGTGCCGACATCATCGACGGCGAGCAGAAAGCCCTGCTGGCGCAGCCGCTGCAAGGTCTTGATCACGGGTGCGGTGCGACTCCCGAACCGCTCGGTGACCTCGACTACCACGTGTTCGGGTGAGAGCCCGGCCCGTTCCACAGCCTCCAGTAGCCAGTCGCCACCCTCAGCGTCCAGGTCGAGCGTCAACGGCGCGATGTTCACGAACAGCAGGACCTCTGGCCCCAGCTCAGGCGCCGTGCGTAGGGCCTGTTCGGCGCACAGCATGTCCAGCGGGTGCACGCGTCCGAGTTGCTCGGCGATGTCGAAAGCTTCCGCTGGGCCTGACAAGCCGTAGGAGGGGTCTGGGCGCGTCAGCGCCTCGACTCCGATCAATGTCCCGGTCTCGAGGTTCCAGATCGGTTGAAAGACCGTGGTCAGGCGCCCCTCATCGACCAGGCGACGGACGGCCTCTCTCTTCTCGGAGGTCGTAACGACGATCCGCTCGCGCACATCCTCGAAATGCACTGCGCGGTTAGCTCCCTGTCGCTTCGCCTCATAGAGCGCGCTATCGGCCTCGGCACGCATCGCCTCCGCAGTCGTACCGGGACGCAGCACGCTCACGCCCATGCTGGCCTCCACCGCCACGTCTGCGAGCTGGCGGCCCAATCGCGCCACCAACGTGCGGGCGCCCTCTACATCGGCGTGAGACAAGAGCAGCGCGAACTCGTCGCCACCGACCCTGTACGGCCTGTCCCCCGGCCTCCCACCACGGAGCACCCCGGCGACGCGCCCCAGCACGGTGTCGCCATGCGGGTGCCCGTGGCGGTCATTGATCAGCTTGAAATCGTCGACGTCCAGCAGGACGAGCGCCAACGGGTCCTGGTATCGCGAAGCGGAAGCAACCATCTGCGGAAACTCGTCCTGAAAAGCACGCTGGTTGGGCAGATCGGTCAGCCCGTCACGGGTCGCACGCCGCAGGACCATCCTGTGATCGCCGATCAGCCGCCGGCCACCAACCAGATAGAACATGCCGCCCCCTCCGACGAGGCCGAGGAGACAGATCAGGCCGAGAATCAGGCGGATTTCGCTGAGCTGTGCGTCGTAGACGTGGTGGTCGTATGTCACCTCATAGGCAAAGCGTTCACCGCGAACGCGGACGGGGACCACGAACTCGAAGTCGAGGCGATCTCGGCTCGGATCTGTCTCACGACCAGCGTAGGAGCGACCATGTTCGAGCGCAGCATCGATCGGAGGGTCAGAATCAGCTCGTCCGACAACCGCGCCGTCGGCCGCTGCTCCTATCAAGTGACGTTGATTGATGAGCATCGCCTCCCGCGTGCCTGGGCGCCGAGCGATCCCATCCAACAGCCTGTCGATGTCGCCAAGTGCATCCGCGGCACTCGTCGAACGCTTGCCCACGGCTTCAAACGCCGCCCCGTCTGCAGCTTGCGAAGAAGCGTAATCGCTGACCTGACGCTGCGCCAGGCTTCGCTCGAGAACGAGATAGCCCACGATCCCGACCAGCGCAAAGCTCACCACGACCGTCAACAGCAGACGAAGGTTGAATGCAAACGCAGCACCCTCATCGCCCCCATCGCCACCTAGCCGCAACCATCCGGGCAACCTCCGCCGCCCCACGAGAGCGGGCGTCGTCGACGACTTGCCGGTGGCAGAGCTCGATTGACGCGAGGACACCCTAATCGTTCGACCCAACGGTCAGCGAACATGAGGAACGGTCAAAGGACTAGATCAAGTAGGGGCCTTTTGCCCAGATGCCGCCCCCATCACGAAGCGAACCCCGACGCCGCAACTGCGGTTCCCGCTTGGGGTCGGAGCAACTCGTGGCGGCGTACTCGTCGCGCGGGCGGCTGGCTCGGCGACCGGCTGTGCGCCCGTGAGCGATGATCTGCCGATGGCATCCGAAGCGGAGCTCGCCGTGCTCGCGCCGTTCGCGGGCGTGGTCGTGGCCCTCCCCCACGCCGGTGGCGAGACGGTGAGCGCAGGCGAGCCGCTGGTGGTGCTCGAGGCAATGAAGATGGAGCACGAGGTGCAGGCCGAGGCCGACGGCGTCGTGGGCGAGCTGTCGGTGGCGCTCGGAGATGCGGTCGAGGAGGGCCAGCTACTGGCGAAGGTCAGACCACAGAGCGGGATCGCTCCGGCATCGGCAGGGGAGCGCCAGAGCGCCTCCGAGGAGGGCGAGCGCGAGGATCTGAGGGCCGTGCGCGAGCGCCACGAGGTCGGCCTCGACGCGGCGCGCCCGGACGCCGTGGCTCGCCGTCACGAGCACGGGCGGCGCACCGCCAGAGAGAACCTCGCCGAACTGCTCGACCCGGGGAGCTTCGTGGAGTACGGGCCGCTGCTGTTCGCGGCCCAGGAGCAGCGGCGCTCCAAGGAGGAGCTGATCGCGCGCACCCCCGCTGACGGCCTCGTCGGTGGGCTCGGCGCGGTAGCCGGGCTCCCGTGTGTGGCCATGTCCTACGACTACACGGTCCTGGCGGGCACCCAGGGCATGCGCAACCACCTCAAGAAGGACCGGCTGTTCGACATCGCCGAGCGCCGGCGGCTGCCCGTGGTGCTGTTCGCCGAGGGTGGCGGCGGTCGCCCGGGAGACGTGGACATGCCGATCATCGCCGGTCTGGACTGCCGTGCCTTTGAGCTGTTCGCCTCGCTCAGCGGCCTGGTGCCGCTCGTGGGGATCGTCTCGGGCTACTGCTTCGCGGGCAACGCCGCGCTGCTCGGTTGATGTGACGTGGTGATCGCCACCGAGAGCTCGAGCATCGGCATGGGCGGCCCGGCGATGATCGAGGGCGGTGGCCTCGGCTCCTACCACCCGACGGAGGTTGGGCCGATCGACGTCCAACACGCAAACGGCGTGGTCGACGTGCGCGTGGCCGACGAACGCGAGGCGGTGGCCGCGGCCAAGCGCTACCTCTCCTACTTCGCCGGCCCCCAAGAGCCGGAGCCATGCGCCGATCAGGCGCTGCTGCGCGGCCTGATCCCGCAGGAGCGAAAGCGCATCTACGAGGTCCGGCGCGTTGTGGAGATGCTGTGCGACGAGAGCTCGGTGCTCGAGCTGCGCGACGGCTTCGGCGCTGGCATGCTCACGGCGCTCGCACGTGTGGAAGGCGGTGCACTGGGCGTTGTGGCCAACGACCCGAAGCACCTGGGTGGAGCGATCGACGCCGACAGCGCCGACAAGGCCGCGCGCTTCATGGGGCTGTGCGACGCCTTCGGACTGCCCGTGCTGTTCCTCTGCGACACGCCCGGCTTCATGGTCGGCCCGGCGAGCGAGCGCACGGCCACGGTGCGTCACTTCGCGCGGTTGTTCCTCGCGGGCGCCAACCTCACGGTGCCGATGGGCACGATCGTGCTGCGCAAGGGCTATGGCCTGGGCGCCCAGGCCATGGCGGGCGGCGGCTTCAAGGCCGGCCAATTCACCGTTGCCTGGCCCACGTCGGAGTTCGGGGCGATGGGCCTCGAGGGGGCGGTGCGGCTTGGCATGCGCCGCGAGCTCGACGCGATCGAGGACGAGGAGGAGCGCGAGCGGGTCTTCCAGGCCACGGTCGCCGCCGCATATGAGCGCGGGCGCGGCCTGAACATGGCCGCCTACGGGGAGATCGACGACGTGATCGACCCTGCCGACTCCCGCCGCTGGGTGGCGACGCTGTTCGAGGAGACCGGCGGCGGCTGGCGCGATCGCCCCGGCAAGCGCCGCCCCTACGTCGACTCCTGGTGAGCGGCGACCCGCCTGTGTGAACCTGCGCACACAGCGCTAAGTACGTTTGACGGAGCCGCAAACCGCTGTATCATCGAGTTCAGGCCGTCACCGAGCTGGATCGGGATGGACCTGAGAGAAACCCGCCTCACATCTGAAGTCGCGCCGGTATCCGAAGGGAACTGGACCGAAGCCGATGAGCACCACACCAACCACCTCGGGCTGCGCATGAAGACCGTGCGCACAGTCGAGGGCCTGCGGGCTCTGCTCGCCTCCGCTCGCCGCGAGGAGCTGGCGATCGGGCTGGTGCCGACGATGGGCGCATTGCACGAGGGCCACCTGTCGCTCATCCGCCACGCGCGCCGCCAGTGCGATCGCGTGGTGGTCTCGCTGTTCGTCAACCCCTCCCAGTTCAACGAGCGCGCCGACCTGGAGCGCTATCCCCGCGACGAGGCGCGCGACGCCGAGCTGGCCGAGGCCGCGGGCGCGGACATCCTGTTCGCACCACCCGTCGAGGAGGTCTACCCCCAGGGGTTCGCCACGGCTGTCGAGGTCATGGGCGTGACGGAGCGCCTCGAGGGCGCTTCGCGCGGCAGCGAGCATTTCCGCGGCGTCACCACGGTGGTCACCAAGCTGCTGTGCATGGCGCTCCCTGACGTGGCCTACTTCGGCCAGAAGGATGCCCAGCAGCTCGTCGTGATCCGGCGCCTGGTGCGGGATCTGAACCTGCCGGTGCAGGTCGAGGCGCGACCGACGGTACGCGAGGCGGACGGTCTGGCGATGTCCTCGCGCAACTCGCTGCTCAGCGCGCAGGAGCGCGAGCGTGCATTGGCGCTTCCGGCTGCGCTCGAGGCCGCCGCCGTCCTCGCTGCGGGCGGCGAGCGCTCTGTCGCTGCGATCGAGGCGGGTGCCCGCGAGGCGCTGAGCGCCCGCGGGATCGAGCCCGAGTACGTGGCGCTCGTCGATCCCGAAACGCTCGAGTCGCTCGACGAGCTCGGCGACACGGCGCTGTTGGCGGTCGCGGCCCGGGTGGGCACCACACGCCTGATCGACAACGCGATTCTTCGAGCACCCTCCCCCACCGACCCCGCTCCCCAGCCCACAGGAAAGGCGATCTCCACATGCAGCGTGTGATGCTCAAGTCAAAGATCCACCGAGCCACAGTCACCGATTGCGATCTGCATTACGTCGGCTCGATCACGATCGACCCCGAGCTGCTCGAGGCGGCGGACATCCTCGACCACGAGCAGGTGCACGTTGTCGACGTCGACAACGGGGCGCGCTTTGAGACCTACACGATCCCCGGCGAGCGCGGATCGGGGGCGATGTGCGTGAACGGCGCTGCAGCCCGCCTCGTGCACCGTGGGGACACGATCATCGTCATCTCCTACGGCCAGTACTCACAGGCCGAGCTCGAGCACTACGAGCCTCGCGTCGTTCACGTCGAGGCGCAGACGAACCGCATCATCACAATCGACGACGAGGTGGCGACTCTGCTCTCGTGAGCGAGCGTCAACCCCTGTCGCAGAGAGGAACACATGTCCAGCCACCCCCGTCATCCCAGCGTCCACACCCCTTCAGATCCCGGTCGCCTGCCGATGACGCTGCCGCTGTTGATGGAGAAGAAGCGCCTGGGCGAACCGATCGTGATGGTCACCGCCTACGACTACCCGAGTGCCCGCGCGGCCGAGGCCGGCGGCGTGGATCTGGTGCTGGTGGGTGATTCGGCCGCGACCACCGTGCTCGGCTTCAACGCCACCACGCCGGTGGTGCTCGACGACATGCTGGTGCTCGCCCGCGCGGTACGCCGCGGCCTGCACACGCCGCTGCTGATCGGCGATCTGCCCTTCGGCTCGTATGAGGTCTCAGACGAGCAAGCGATCACCACGGCCATGCGGATGGTCAAGGAGGCCGGGTGCGAGGCCGTGAAGCTCGAGGGCGGCGGCGAGGCGTCTGTGCGCCGTGCGAGGGCGATCGTCGGCGCGGGGATCCCCGTGATGGGCCACGTCGGGCTCACCCCGCAGACAGCCACGGCTCTGGGGGGCTGGAAGGCGCAGGGCCGCTCGGCCACCAAGGCAGCCAAGATCGCCGCTGAGGCGCTTGCGCTCCAGGAGGCGGGCTGTTTTGCGCTGGTGTTCGAGGCGATCCCCTCGGCTGTCACGGACGAGTTGATGGGACTGCTGGAGATACCCGTGATCGGGATCGGCGCCGGCTCGGGAACCGACGGGCAGGTGCTCGTCTTCCACGACCTGCTGGGCATCCGCGATGGCCTGGGAGCACGCTTCGTCAAGCGCTACGCCAACCTCCAACAGGAGATGAACGACGGCGTGGCCGCCTATGCGGCCGACGTGCGCGCCCAGCGCTATCCCGGTCCCGAGCACACCTACTCGATCGACCCCACGGAGCTAGCCGAGCTGCACGACCTGCTGCACCCAGCCGCCTGAGCCAGGTCGGGTGAGCCGTTAGGAATACTCGACGCGCTTGAGCACGCGCGCGGGCGCGCCGGCGGCGATCGAGAAGGGCTCGATGCTCTTGGTGACCACGCTGTTGGCGCCGATCACGCAGCGCTCGCCAATGCTCACGCCGCTGGTCACGACCACGTTGGCGCCGAGCCAGCAGTTCGCTCCGATCGTGGTCGGCCCCTTGCTCTCGAACCCCTGCCAGGTGATCGGCTTGTCCGGGTCGTCGAAGCGATGGGTGGCGTCGGAGACGAAGCAGCCATTGGCGAGCATGCAGTTCTCGCCAATCTCCACCAGCTGCTCGGCGGCGATCATGACCCCTTTGTTGAGGAACGTGCCGGCGCCGATCCGCACCCGCGCGTTTCCCGGAGCGGTGATCCACACCCCCGGCTCGAGCAGCGTCCCTGCCCCGATCTGAAGTCGGTCCTCGAGTAGCGCCTGCAGCACGTTGCCGTGCACGGGCCAGCGCACGAACGCCTCGCGCTGCATGAGCTCCCAATGGATGCGCCCGCGGTTCCAGGGCAGCGAGCTCTGCTCATACCAGCGCCACTTCTGTGCCCACAGCCGGGCCCGGCGCGCGGTCTCGCCCATCAGGCTCTCAGGCTGCGACCTTGGGCCGGCGCCTGCGTGGCGGCGGCTTCTTCGCCGCTTTGGCGCCCACCGCGGCCTTCACGTCGGGAAGCAGCTCAGCGAGGAAGCGCCCCGTGTGCGAGCCGGGCTCGGCGGCGACCTCCTCGGGGGTACCGACTGCGATCGCCATCCCCCCCTCCTCGCCGCCCTCCGGCCCCATGTCGATCAGCCTGTCAGCCGACTTGATCACGTCGAGGTTGTGCTCGATCACAACCACGCTGTTGCCCGCGTCGACGAGGCGCTGTAGCACCTCGAGCAGGCGCTGCACGTCGGCGAAGTGCAGGCCCGTGGTGGGCTCGTCGAGGATGTAGAGGGTGCGCCCGGTGGCGATCTTCGAGAGCTCTGTGGCGAGCTTCACCCGCTGCGCCTCGCCGCCCGAGAGCGTCGTGGCGGGCTGGCCGAGGCGTACATAGCCGAGGCCAACGGCGTCGAGCGTCTCCAGGCGCCGGCGGACCTTGGGTATGTGCTCGAAGAAGGACAGGGCCTCCTCGACGGGCATGTTGAGCACGTCGGCGATGCTCCTGCCCTTGAAGTGCACTTCGAGGGTCTCGCGGTTGTAGCGCTTGCCGTGGCACTGCTCACAGGGGACGTACACGTCGGGCAGGAAGTGCATCTCGATCTTGATCTGACCGTCGCCGCGGCACACCTCGCAGCGCCCGCCCTTGACGTTGAAGCTGAAGCGTCCGGGCTTGTAGCCGCGGGCCCGGGCCTCCTGGGTCTTGGAGAAGAGGTCGCGGATCACGTCGAACAGGCCCGTGTAGGTAGCCGGATTCGAGCGCGGCGTGCGTCCGATCGGTGACTGGTCGACGGCGATGATCTTGTCGAGCTGGTCGAGGCCATGGATGGCACGATGCGCGCCCGGGCGCTTGCGCGCACGGTGTAGGCGGCTGGAGACGGCCTTGTAGAGGACGTCGTTCACGAGCGTCGACTTGCCCGAGCCGGAGACGCCGGTGACGCACGCAAGCACGCCGAGCGGGACGTGCACGTCGATGTCGCGCAGGTTGTGCTGGGTCGCGCCCACGATCTCCACATAGCCGTTCGGGGTGCGACGCTTGGCCGGAACCTCGACCGTGCGGGTTCCCGCCAGGAACTGCCCGGTGAGCGAGCGCTTGACGCGCTGAACCTCCTTGGCCGTTCCCTGGGCGACGATCCGCCCGCCGTGTTCGCCCGCGCCGGGACCCATGTCGACGAGGTGATCGGCCGCGCGCATCGTCTGCTCGTCGTGCTCGACCACGATCACCGTGTTGCCGAGGTCACGCAGCCGCTCGAGCGTGGCGATCAGCTTGGAGTTGTCGCGCTGGTGCAGGCCGATCGAGGGCTCGTCGAGGATGTAGAGCACGCCGACGAGCGAGGAGCCGATCTGCGTGGCCAGGCGGATGCGCTGCGCCTCACCGCCCGAGAGCGTCGCCGCGGCACGATCCATCGACAGGTAGCCGATTCCAACGTTCTCCAGGAACTGCAGTCGCTCCTGGATCTCGCGCAGGATCAGGCGCGCCACGTGACGGTCGGTCTCCGACAGCTCGACCTCCTCCAGCCACTCCAGCGCCCGCCGCGCCGAGAGCGCACAGAAGTCCTCGATCCGAGTGCCAGCCACGAGCACCGCGCGCGACTCCGGGCGCAGCCTCGCCCCGCCGCAGGCCGGGCAGGGCCGCAGCGACATGAACTCCTCGATCTTCTCGCGCGTCCACTCCGAGTCGGTCTCGCGGTAGCGGCGCTGGAGGTTGGCGATGATGCCCTCGAAGCGAGTTGCGTAGGAGCGCCTGCGACCGTAGCGGTTGCGGTAGCTCACCTGCACGGGCTCGCCGCCCGTGCCGTGCAGGAACACCGCGCGCTGGGAGTCCGGCAGCTCGTCCCAGGGGGCGTCGAGGTCGATGTCGAACATCTCCGCCAGCGCCTCGGTCATCTGCTCGTAGTAGTTGGATGCGCTGCCGGCCCACGGGGCGATCGCGCCTTCGCCGATCGACAGCGAGGGGTCGGGCACGACCAGCTCGGGGTCGATCTCCATCTGCGAGCCGAGACCCGTGCAGCGGTCGCAGGCCCCGTGCGGGGAGTTGAACGAGAAGATCCGCGGCTCGAGCTCCACCAGCGAAGGACCATGCTCGGGACAGGCGAAACGCTCGGAGAAGGTGAACACGGTGCCTGGATCGGGCGTCACACCGGGCACGATCTGCCCGGAGGGGGCGCGCGTGCCCTTGGCCCCCGTCGAGTGCTCGCCCTCCTCCTCGCGTTCGCGGGCTGAGCCCACGATCTCGATCTCGACCAGTCCTTCGGCGAGCCCGACGGCGGTCTCGATCGAGTCGGCCAGACGCTTGCGCACGTCGTGACGCATCACCAATCGATCCACGACGACCGAGATGTCGTGCTTGTAGCGCTTGTCCAGCACGATCGATTCCTCGAGCATGCGCACGCGGTCGTCGATCTTCACGCGCGCGAAGCCATCTGTGCGCAGCTCCTCGAGCAGCTTGCCGTACTCCCCCTTGCGCCCTCTGACCACAGGCGCGAGCACCATGAAGCGCGAGCCCTCGGCCAGCTCCATCACCTGATCGATGATCTGCTCGGCCGACTGCCCGACGATCGGGCGTCCGCAGATCGGGCAGTGCGGCTTGCCCACACGCGACCACAGCAGGCGCAGGTAGTCGTAGATCTCAGTGACCGTCCCCACCGTCGAGCGGGGGTTGCGCGAGGTGGTCTTCTGATCGATCGAGATCGCCGGCGAGAGACCCTCGATCGAGTCCACGTCGGGCTTGTCCATCTGCCCCAGGAACTGGCGGGCATAGGCCGACAGCGACTCCACATAGCGGCGCTGCCCCTCGGCGTAGATCGTGTCGAAGGCGAGACTCGACTTGCCCGATCCGGAAAGCCCCGTGATCACCACGAGGGCATCTCTGGGCAGGGTCAGGGAGATGTCTTTGAGGTTGTGCTCGCGCGCTCCCGAGACGACAATCTGGTTACCGGCTGGCATGCCAGGTCATTCTATGACGGCGAACAGACGTTCGCCTCGTAGGGTCGTCGCTAGGCCCCCCGCACAACGCCGTTAGGGCGACGCTGGCCAAGCCAGGCAAGGACGCAGGGAGCGTGGCGTACTTCGTACGCGAGCGACCGAGGACGCAGCGTGGCGCAGGCCAGCGTCGCCCTAACCCTCGATGGCTGCGTAGACCTCGTCAATCAGCTTCAGCCGGTCGGGCAGCTGGAAGTTCTCGGCGAGGTAGCGCTCGGTGTCAGTGCGCGACTCTCCGTTGAGAGCCATGTTCAGGGCGATCAGGCGGGCTCCGTCGAGATCCGCGGGAGCCGCCGGCGGTGCCTGTTCGGGCTCGACCTGCGCCGGCACCGGGATCTGCTGCTGGGCCGGGGGGGGCGCGGCGAGCGCGTCGTCGAGCTCGGCCTCGAAGTTGCCGTTGCTGTGCTCGGGCTGTGGCAGGTTGCGACCGGAGGCCGCGTCGTATAGCTCGCTCATCCCCGACTCGACCGCTGCGAGGTCGGCCGCGAGGCGGCTAGCTCCCGAGCGCAGGCTGTCCACCAGGCCGCTCACCTCGCCGTCCATCGAGCTCACTCGCTCGAGCAGTGTGGCCGCGACCTGGGCCACACCGGCGACGTGGGCACGGGCCTTCTCGACGGCCTCTTCACGCGTCTGTTCGGCGTCACGGTCGGCCGCTTCCCGCACCTGGCGTGCGCCCTCCAGCGCCTGGCGCTCGATTTCCGCGGCGGCCGTCTCGGTCGCCTCGAGGATGCTCTGGACCTGGTTTCCGGCGGTGGACGCGAGCGAGACGTCTGCTCCGCCGCCGATCGCTGCCCGCTGGAGCTCTTCGAACTCCGCGGCAAGGGCCCGCAGATGGGCATCGACTGCCGCCGGGTCGTATCCCCGCCGTCCGACCGGGAAATCCCTGCGTTCGACTGCCTGGCGATCGAACTCCACGGCGCGCATCCTAGGCGATGTCGCCCGTCGGGGCATCGCCAGCGGAGACCGGGCTCGCGGGAGCCTCCTGGGCGCGTATCTCCTGGAGGTCCCGACGGAGCTCGCGCAGCTCGTCACGCAGTTGCGCCGCGTACTCGAACCGCAGGTCCTCCGCGGCCGCCAGCATCTCCTCCTCGATCTCCACCACCATCCGCTCGAGCTCGTGCTGAGGCATCTCCTTGGCGCCGCCGCGCTTGCCCGTGCGCCGTTTGCGCCCGCGCGGGACCTTGGACTCCCCCTGCAGGAACTCGGCGATGTCGGATATGCCCTTGACGATCGTGGCCGCCGTGATGCCGTGCTCGATGTTGTAGGCGAGCTGGATCTCGCGGCGGCGATCGGTCTCGGAGATCGCCGCACGCATCGCGCGGGTCTCCTTGTCGGCGTACATCAGCACCTTGCCATCGACGTTGCGCGCGGCCCGGCCGATCGTCTGGATCAGCGAGGTCTCCCCGCGCAGGAACCCCTCCTTGTCGGCGTCGAGGATCGCCACCAGCGATACCTCTGGTAGGTCCAGGCCCTCGCGCAGCAGGTTCACACCGACGAGCACGTCGTACTCGCCGAGGCGCAGGTCGCGGATGATCTGGATGCGCTCGAGCGTGTCGATCTCCGAGTGCAGGTAGCGCGTCTTGAAGCCCATCTCCAGCAGGTACTGGGATAGGTCCTCGCTCATCTTCTTGGTCAGCGTCGTCACGAGCACGCGCTCGTTGCGATCGACTCTCACCCGCACTTCGTTCATGAGGTCGTCGATCTGGTTCTTGGTCTCGCGCACCTCGACGGCCGGATCGACGATCCCTGTCGGGCGCACGATCTGCTCGACGATCCGCGTCGATTGCGTGCGCTCGTATTCGCCGGGTGTGGCCGAGACGAACAGCAGCTGGGGCGTGATCGAAAGGAACTCCTGGAAGGTCTGGGGGCGGTTGTCCATCGCGCTCGGCAGCCTGAACCCGTAGTCCACGAGCGTCTGCTTGCGCGAGCGGTCGCCCTCGTACATGCCCCCGATCTGCGGCACCGTCTGGTGGGACTCGTCGCAGAAGCAGACGAAGTCCTTGGGGAAGTAGTCGATCAGGCAGTAGGGCCGCGATCCCGGTGGGCGGCCGTCGAGAATGCGGGAGTAGTTCTCGATCCCCGAGCAGAAGCCCACCTCGCGCAGCATCTCCATGTCGTACTGGGTGCGTTGGCGCAGGCGGTGGGACTCGAGCTGCTTGCCTTCTGACTCGAGCTGCTCGCAGCGCTCGTTCAGCTCACGCCCGATCTCGGCCACGCCCGCCTCGATCGTGCCCTCCTTGACGTTGTAGTGGGTCGCCGGCCAGATCGCCACGTGCTCGAGATCGTCGGCGATCAACTCGCCCGTGAGCGGATCGAAGTGCTGCAGCCGTTCGACTTCCTCGCCGAACATCGTGGCCCGGAACGCCGTCTCTGCATAGGCAGGGAACACCTCGAGCGTGTCGCCGCGCACTCGAAAGCTGCCGCGCGAGAGCACGCTGTCGTTGCGCGTGTACTGGATCGAGACGAGTTTGCGCAGCAGCTGGTCACGATCGACCTCCTCCCCACGCCTGAGGATCTGCATGTTCATCTCATAGGTCTCAGGCGAGCCGAGGCCATAGATGCAGGAGACGGAGGCGACCACGATCACGTCGCGCCGGGCGAACACGGCAGCCGTTGCCGCGTGGCGCAGGCGGTCCACCTCCTGGTTGATCGCCGAGTCCTTCTCGATGTAGAGATCCCTGCTCGGCACGTAGGCCTCGGGCTGGTAGTAGTCGTAGTAGGAGACGAAATACTCCACCGCGTTGTCTGGGAAGAAGGTCCGAAACTCGTTGCACAGCTGCGCGGCCAGCGTCTTGTTGTGGGCGATCACGAGCGTTGGGCGCTGGACCGCCTCGATCACCCCCGCCATGGTCATCGTCTTACCCGTCCCAGTGGCGCCAAGAAGCGTCTGAAAGCGCTCTCCAGCCACGATTCCCTCCGAAATCGAGTCGATCGCCCGCGGCTGATCGGCCGTCGGCGTGAAGATGGAATCGAGCTTGAAGTCGGGCATACGGGGCGGGGGCACCACGTTAGCGCCCACGTGAGATGTGTCCTTCTTGCACGCGCAACCGACGAGCCGGGTAACTGACTCTGAGGTGCCCGCGATCACAATTCTTCACGTCCCTGCTACTACGATTCGCTCATTCAGAATCCGGCCGTCTCTAGGAATCCATCGTCGCGGGGGCGTCAGCATTCTTCACCTTCACGGACTCCAGACCGCCCAGCAGGCATCTCCACCCCGGCCCTCCGGGGCGACGGGGGCACCCCATCCGGGCACGCTCACCCAGGCCTGCCCGGCCGGCTCCTCGTGCCCGAGCTCGCCGACGGGGCCACCGTCCGTCGCCGCGCGTCTGTTCATGGCGCGCGCCGGTGTGGCACTTGCGCTGGCCGACGTCCGCTATCTGCGCACGCTCGCACCCCTGGTGCGAGCGCAGCTGAAGCGCTGGGAGCTGAGGGCCGAAGCGATCGACGATCCCCTGCTCCGCTCCCTCGCGCTGGCCAAGCTGCACGACGAGGGCTTCAACGCCGAGGTCGCCGCGATGGTGGCGACGGGGGTTTCTCCTACCCACCGCACCCGGGCCGTTGAGGCGATCGTGGCTCTGGAGGTCCTGTTCGACTACCTCGACGGGCTGACCGAGGCCCCGGCGGGACGCGGGCTGCGCGACGGGCACCAGCTGTTCAGAGCGCTCACCGACGCCGTGGACCTCGACACGCCGACGCGCGGTGGCTACTACCGCCACCACGGACAGTCCGAGGACGGCTACCTCGAGGAGCTGATCGCCGCCGTGAGGGGCTCGCTGGCAAGCCTGCCGGCCGCCGGCTCGGTGGGCGAGGCGCTGGTGCGCTGCGCCTCGCGCTGTGCAGAGGCCCAGCTGCACACCCACGCGATCCCCCGCTACGGACCCGTACAAGCCGAGCGCTGGGCGCGTACCGCGGCAGTGGGCTCGTCGCTCGACTGGCGGGAGTTCCTTGCGGGCGCGGCCTCATCGGTGCTCGCGATGCACGCTCTGATCGCAGCCGCCAGCGATCCCCGCACGACGCTCGAGCACGCGCTCGCGATCGATGCGGTCTATCTGCCCATCTGTGTGATGCCGAGCATCCTCGACAGCGTCGTCGACCACGCTCAGGACCTCCGCAGCGCCAGCCCGAGCTTCGTGAGCCACTACCCCGACGCGGCCACGCTGACCCTGCGGTTGGATGCCGTCGCCGAGTACGTGGTGGCGAGGGCGCGCACGATCCCCGGCGGGACTCATCACGCGATGATCCTCGCGGGCATCGTCGCCTACTACGCCACCAACCCACTGGCCGACAGCGAGCTCGGACGCCCGGTCAACAGGCGCCTGCGTCGACGCCTGCAGCCTGCGATCGCGCCGGCGCTCCTGACATTGCATGCCTGGCGGCTGCTGCGTGGACTCCGACACCGGCGGCGGAGCCGCCGAGCGCGTTCGCGTGGTCCCTCGAGATCGAGCATCCACCCCACGAGCCCGTGATCGACGCCACCCACCGATCCGAAGCACGACACGTCGCGATCATCAGCGACGGCAGCCGCAGGTGGGCGCGCTCCCGCGAGCTGTCGGTCCGGGATGGCCATGCGGCCGCCGCGGCCACCGTGACTGCCCGCGCTCTCGATGCCGTCGAGATGGGAATCGAGGAGCTCACCGTGTATGCCTTCTCGACCGAGAACTGGGCCCGCTCCCCGACCGAGATCGAGGCGCTGGTCGAGGTCATCGCGGCGCAGCTGGCAGCTGACACGGAGACGCTTCACGCCCACGGCGTGCGCATCCGCTGGCTCGGAAGCCAGGAGGGCGTCCCCGACGTGCTCGTCAGGCAGCTGCGCTCCTCGGAGACGACCACCGAGGGCAATCGGCGCATGACGCTGTTCATCGCCTTCAACTACGGCGGACGGGCGGAGATCCTGAACGCAGCCATCCGCTTCGAGGGGACGACCGAGGAGGAGTTTCGTCGCTGCCTGCACCTCCCCGAGATGCACGATCCCGAGCTCGTCATCCGCACGGGCCGCGAGCAGCGGTTGTCGAACTACCTGCTGTGGCAGGCGGCCTACTCGGAGCTGGTGTTCCGTCAGGAGCTCTGGCCCGACTTCACCCGCGAGGCGTTCGTGCACGCGCTCGGCGAGTACACCGACCGACAGCGACGCTTCGGCGGTCGATGACGGCCGCGCGGCGCGCCCTCCCGCCCGGCCCGTCGCTGTGGCCGCCGCTGCAAACCCTGCTGTTCTGGCGTCGACTCGACCCATTCCTGCGCGCATGCGCGCGCAAGCACGGACCGACGTTCACGCTTCGCATCTTCCCGTGGGGTACGACCGTGGTCCTGTCCGACCCGGACTCGCTCAGGGCGGTGCTCACGGGCAGCCCCGAGGTGTGGAGGGCGGGCGAGTCCTACGAGCTGCTGGCTCCGCTGATCGGGGAGCGCTCCGTGGTGGTGCTCGACGGCGAGGAGCACCTACGGGTGCGCAGGAAGCTCCTGGCCCCATTCCACGGCGACATGGTCGCCCGCTACCAGCAGCTGATCGAGACGATCGCCCTCGAGGAGGTCGATCGCTGGCCGCTGAACACGCCCATCTCGTTGCTCGAGCGGATGGGAGCGATCACACTGGAGGTGATGCTGCGCACGGTGATCGGGGCCGAGGAGCCCCAGCGCCTGCGGGAGCTGCGCAGCGCCCTCGCCGAGGCGGTCCGCCTGAAGCCCCTGGTGCTGCTGATGTGGGTGTACGAGCCGCTTGGACGAGTCGGTCCGTGGCGGGCTTACAACCGTCGACTCGAACACGCCCGTGCGCTGCTCCGCGATGAGATCGCACATAGACGGACCGACCCCGGCCTCGGCACGCGTACAGACGTGCTGTCCGCGCTGGTGCTCGAGAACGAGCTGGGGGACGAGGAGCTGCTCGACCAGCTCGCCACGCTGCTGCTCGCCGGCCACGACACCTCGGCGACCGCGCTGGGGTGGACTCTCGAGCGGCTGCTACGCCATCCCGCGGCGCTGGCACGAGCCAGGAGCGACGATCTCTACCTCGACGCGGTCGTCAAGGAGTCGCTGCGCCTGCGCCCGGTGCTGCCGGCGATCACCAGGCGGGCGGTCGAGCCGGTCGAGATCGCCGGCTACGAGCTGCCCGCCGGCACCACCGTGATGCCGTGCATTCGGCTCGCGCATCTCGCTGGCGAGCGGTTTCCCGACCCGTACTCCTTTCGGCCCGAGCGCTTCCTCGAAGGACCGGCCCAGAGCTACACGTGGATCCCGTTCGGGGGCGGCACGCGGCGATGTATTGGCGCATCGTTCGCCGCCTTTCAAATGCGCACCGTGCTGCGCACGATCCTCCAGAACGCCGAGCTGCAGGCCGACCGCCCCGCCGCGGAGCGGGTAGCCAACGAGCACATCACGCTCGTGCCTGGACGTGGATGCCGCGCTATCAAGCTGGCGCGTCGTAGGTCGGGATGGCTCCCAGGCGCTATGCCGGCCCCAGCTCGCGCGGATACTGGCTGCGATAGGCCTGCTGTGAGCTGAGCACGCGGCGAACGTATTCGCGCGTCTCGGGAAATGGGATCGTGTCCTCGCTCAAGCTCGTGCCGCCGGCACGGGCGTTAGCGACCCATTGATCGACGTTGGTCAGGCCGGCGTTGTAGGCCGCCACCGCGAGCAGCTCGTTGCCTTCGTAGTGGTCGAGCAGGTAGCGCAGGTAGTAGCTGCCGTAGGCGAGGTTCACCTTCGGGGTGGCAAGGTCGCTGGCCGTGAAGCGAAACCCGCCCGAGAGATGGGCGAGGTAGTAGGCGGTCGCGGGCAGGATCTGCATCAGGCCCTCGGCCCCGGCCGAGGATGGCCGCGGTTCGAATTTCGACTCGGCGTAGATCACAGCTGCGATCAGCGCCGGATCGAGATGCTTGGCGGCGGCCTGTTCGCGGATGATGCTCGCGTCGGCCAGCGGCAATCCAGTGTGGTGTACCTGGCGCAGCCCCGATATGACCACGGCGGCACAGACGAGCACGACGGCGATCGCCACGAGCGTTCCGAATAGGCGCTGCCTCATCGCTGGAGCTTGGCAAGCACCGCCGACAGCTCCAGCTCCAGGTCGGCCACGCTGCCGTCGTTGTGCACGACGAAGCTCGCCCGCTCGGCCTTCTCCTGCTGGGAGAGCTGGCGCGCGGCGCGCTCGTCCACCAGCTCGTGTCCACGAGAGGCCGCGCGGGTACGGCGCACCTCCTCGTCGGAGACGATCGCGATGGTCGCGTCGTAGAGGTCCTGCAGACCCGCCTCGAACAGCAAAGGGACCTCGACGACGGCGGCGCGGGGCGGGGGTGTTCGCCTTCGAGCCTGCTCCAGCCAGCTGGCCACGCGGGCGCCCACCAGCGGCCACACTTGGCCCTCGAGCCAGGCACGGTCCTCGGGCGTGGCGAAGGCGCGGCGGGCGACGGCCCCGCGGTCGACGATCCCCCCGGGCGCCACCTCGGCCCCAAACCGCGCGAGCACCGCATCGCGCAGCTGATCGCCTTCGTAGAGCTCGTGCACGACGGCGTCGCTCGAGATCACATCGGCGCCGAGGCGAGCCAGCGCCGCGAGCGCCGTCGACTTGCCCGCGCCCAGGCCGCCGGTCAGCCCGACGAAGGGCACCGCAGCCTCCACCATCTCGGTCCCGCTCAGTCCGTGTCAGTCCTGCTGCGCGGGCTCGGAGGCGAGCTCGGGCTCGGCCTCCTCGACCGCGGCGACCGGCTCAGCCGGCGCGGACTCGGCCGTGTCGACTGCGCGCTCTACGCTGTCGTCCTCGACCTCGGCCGGCGCCTCGACAGCCGCCTCGGCGACAGGCTCCGGCGTCTGCTCGACCTCGGGCGCGGCTGCTGCCTCGGGCGCCGACTCGACCTCCGCCTCAGCCACCTCAGCGGCTGCCGCCTCGGGCGTCGAGCCGGCCTCGTCGTAGGCCTGCTCGCCATCCTCGGCGGGCGGCAGCGGCACGCGCTCGGGCTCACCCGGACGCGAGACGGGGAGGATCTGGTCCTCGACACGCTTGGCCGACAGCGACAGGCGCCTGCGCTCGGAGTCGATCTCAAGGATCTTCACGCGAATCTCATCGCCCGGGTGGACGATCTCGCGCGGGCTCTCGACGTGGTGGGGCGCCAACTCGGAGATGTGGACGAGCCCCTCGACGCCGTCGAGGATCTCGACGAAGGCCCCGAACGTGACGACCTTGGTGACCTTGCCCTCGAGCTCGTCACCGACGTTGTAGGTGTCGACGATCCGCTGCCACGGGTCCTCCTGGGTCTGCTTGAGACCGAGGGAGATGCGCTGGCGGTCGCGGTCGATGTCGAGCACCTTGACCTTGACGGTGTCGCCGATGTTGAGGATCTCACTGGGGTGGTTCACATGCGACCACGAAAGCTCTGAGATGTGGATCAGACCGTCGATCCCATCGAGGTCCACGAAGGCTCCGAAGTCCACGATGTTGGAGATCTGCCCCTCGACCACGAGGCCGGGCTGGAGACGGTCGAGGATCTGCTGGCGAACCTCCTTGCGCTCCTCCTCGAGCACCGCGCGGCGCGAGAGCACGACGTTGTTGCGCGAGCGGTTGAGCTCGATGACCTTGGTCTCGATCTTGGTGCCCATGTACTCGTCGAGGTTGGGCACGCGGCGGATGTCCACCAGCGAGGCGGGCAGGAAGCCGCGCACGCCGAGGTCGATGATCAGACCGCCCTTGACAACCTCGATGACCGTGCCCTCGACCGGCTCACCGGACTCGGCGGCGGTTTCGATGCGGCGCCAGGCCTTCTCGAAGCGGGCGCGCTTCTTGGACATGATCAGGCGGCCGTCCTGGTCCTCCTTGGTCATGACGATCGCGTCGACCTCCTCGCCGAGGTGGACCTCCTCGTTCGGGTCGACGGCCTTGCGAATCGAAAGCTCGTTTGCGGGGATGACCCCCTCGGACTTGTAGCCGATGTCGACGAGGACCTCGTCCTTGTCGATGCGGACGACGTGGCCGGTGACGACCTCGCCCTCCTCTATGGGTCGGAAGGTGGCGTCGTAGTTGGGGACGATCTGGCCGTCGATTTCGAGCAACAGGCCGTTTGAGCCGTCGACGACGCGGGCCGCGGGATTCTCCATCAGGGTTTGCACCGGGCGAAGCGTAGCGCAGCCGTATCATTGCCGGGCACATGCCTGTTCGAGCGACGAAGCGGGGAGCGCAAAGAACCCGCTTGGAGCGCGACTGCGACGTGCTCATATGCGGGGCCAGCTTTGCTGGTCTGGCTGTCGCACGCGAGCTCGCGGGAAGCGGCGCAAGCGTGCTCGTGATCGACCGCTACGAGATCGGGGAGCGTCAGACCTCGGCCTGCGGGATCCCCACGCTGTGGCTCCAGGCGCTCGATCTCATGCCCTCGCTGCGCCAGAGCTTCGACGAGCTCGTCGTGCACACGCCCTATCGGACGTCGCGCTGGCAGCTGCCGTGGTCGTTCTCGACGTTCGACTACCGCGAGCTGTGCGCCCTGATGTGGGGACAGTCCGACTCGCCGGAGGTCGAGTTCGAGACGGCGACGGTCACCGGCCGCAGCGGCTTCACCGTGCAGACCGATCGCGGCGAGCTGCGCGCACCGCTGATCGTCGACGCGCTCGGCTGGCGACGCACGCTGTCGAACGCCATCCCGATCCAGCCGCCGAAGGCACGCCTGTCGCGGGGCCTCGAGGTCCATCCTCACGGCGCGGGCGAGGAGATGGAGCTGTGGATCGACCCCGCCTACATCCGAGCCGGATACGGCTGGAGCTTCCCCGCCGCCGATGAGCTGCGTGTGGGTGTGGGCTCGTTCTGGCCCGCCCATCACGTCAAGGAGCCCACCGTGCGCCTCGCCCACGACCTGGGCCTGCCCCCTGACGGCTACCAGGGAAACTGGATACCCCACCAGCTGCGCCACGCGGTCGAGGATGGAGTGTTCTTCACGGGCGACTCGGCCGGGCACTGTCTCCCACTCACCGCCGAGGGAATCCGCACGGCGCTGTACTTCGGGCTGGCCTGCGGGCGTGAGCTGCGCCCGGTCGTGGAAGGACGCCGCACCCGCCAGCAGGCGCTCGCCCGCTACGGCGCGTTCTCAGACTCCCACGCACGCAAATTCGCCTCGCTGCTGGCTGTGCAGCGCGCGATCGGACAGCTGACGCCGAGTCGCGCGACCACGGCGCTCGTCCACGCCTTCGAGTCGCGCCGGGTCTCGGCCTGGGCGTTCACGCACTACCTCGACATCGCGCCACCCTCGTTCGTGAGCACGGGATCGAGCCGAGGCATCGTCTCCAAGCGGATCCCGCTCGACGCAGCAGCCTGAGCGAAGCGCCCGGGCGCTACGCGACCCTGCGGAGCCGCGGCGCACCCACTGCCTGTGCGAGCGCGAGCCCGGCGGCCTGCACCGCGCTCGCGTAGGAGACCTCGGACAGCAGCCCGGGGGCTGCGACCATGTCGCCGGCGAGGAACACACCGCCACCGCGGTCGACCGCCGGGCGGTCCTGCCAGCTCGTGCCGGGCATGTCCACCGCCCCAGAGCGCGACTGCATGACCTGGCGCCTACGCCAGCTCTCACGCTCTCGCCATGTCGGGATCGAGGCGTCCAGCAGCCGCTCGAGCCGCGCCTGCGCTTGGTCTGCGCTCTCGCCTGGGCGAACGGGCATGTGCGCCTGCACGAGCTCCTCGCCCTTTGGCGCCAGCGACGGGTCGGCGGCGCTGAAGCGCTCGATCCAGCCGGCCTCGTCGAGATCCGAGACCACGAACGGGTCGCCGCGGCGATGCTGCAGGCCCAGATCGAGACACAGCGTGTGCGCCCCGGTCCAGTGCAGCGAGTCGTCGCCGAGCAGCTCACGAGCCTGGGAGAGCTCGCTCGCAACGATCACCGGCGCCTCGGGCAGCTCCGTGACACGAGCGCCCGTCTCGATCCTGACACCCAGCCCCCGCGCACGGGCAACGAGCGAGTCCACCAACGCTCCCCAGCCACCGATGACGTACCTGGCCGTGGGCGGCGGGCTGAGCAGCGTCCGCACCGTTCGCGGCCAGATGAAGGCAGCGGACAGCGACCCGGGATCGTGATGGAACGTGTACACGCCGGCGCCCACGGACAGCATCGAGGCCGTGCGCTCATCGGTGTGGCTCTCGGCCCACGAGCGGAAGTCCTGGTCCACGGGCGCGCTGCGGCCCCGCAGACGCAGCACCGAGGGAAGCGTCCCGAGCGGCGGCGTGCGACGGACCTGGCCTTCCCAGCGCAGCCGGAAACCGGCCAGTGGTAGGCCCGCAAAGGGCGGGATCAGGTCGCGCTCGGCGAGCCACCGCCACAGCGAACCGCCTTTGTAGAGGACGTGGGGTCCGAAGTTGGCCTTGTAGGGGCCGTCGCTGCTGCGGGCCCGCCCGCCCAGCGAGGTATGCGCCTCGAGCAGGACCACGGGCGCGCCGTCCTCGGCGCAGCTGATCGCCGCGATGAGGCCCGCAAGGCCACCACCCACGACCGTGATCTGGCCTGAAGTCGTTCCGTTCGAAGCACTCATGTGGTCCTCCTAAGTAGCTGGTCGAGAGCGACCCTACGCCGATACTGGTCCGGTATACAGTTCCAGTAACCATGACTTCGCAAGGTCCAGTTGGGAGCCCGGAGCTGTTGGTCGAGATCGACCCACAGCAGGAGCTGCCACTGCACGAGCAGCTCGAGCGCTCGCTGCGCGAGAACATCCGCAGCGGCCGCCTGCGCGCAGGCATGAGGCTGCCCTCGACCCGCGCGCTCGCCGCGGAGCTGGGCGTCTCCCGCGGCGTGGTCACCGAGGCCTACGGGCAACTCGGTGCCGAGGGATACCTGGAAACACGCCAGGGAGCCGCCGCCCAGGTCGCCAAGGCGGTCCGCGCCACGGTGACCCATGCTCCGGCCCGCTCGCTGCTGCCCACCTTCGCCTACCACTTCCATCCGGGCATGCCGGACCTCGCCGGTTTTCCCCGCGACCGCTGGCTGCGCTCACTGCGCTCGGCCTGGCGCGAGTCGCCGCTGGCGGCCGTCGGCTACGGCGACCCCCGCGGCGTCCCCGAGCTGCGCGAAGCGCTGGCCGACTACCTGGGCCGTGTGCGCGGCGCGGCGGCCGAGCCGGAGAACATGCTGATGTGCACGGGGTTCATGCAGGGCTTCTCGCTGCTGTGCCGCTGGCTTCACAGCCACGGCATCGAGACCATCGCCGTCGAGGACCCCGGCTGGCACGTGCACCGGCTGATCGCCGAGCAGGCCGGCCTGCGGACCATCGCCGTGCCCGTGGACGGGGATGGCCTGTGTGTCGAGGCGCTGCGCGAGAGCGGCGCATCGGCCGTGCTCGTGACACCGGCCCACCAGTTCCCCACCGGCTGCGTGCTCAGCCGCGAGCGCCGCACAGCGCTGATCGACTGGGCCGAGAGCGGGGAGCGGCTGATCATCGAGGACGACTTCGACGCCGAGTACCGCTACGACCGTGTCGCCGTCGGCGCCCTCCAGGGTCTCGCGCCCGAGCGCGTGCTCTACATCGGCTCCGCCAGCAAGCGCCTGGCCCCCGGCATGCGCCTCGGCTGGATGCTGATGCCGTCGTGGCTGGCCTGGGATCTGATCACGATGAAGGCGATCGAGGACGGCGGCTCGGAGGTCGTGGGGCAGCTCGCCCTGTGCGACTTCATCGCCCGGGGCGAGCTCGATCGCCACATGCGCCGCATGCGCCTTCGCTACCAGCAGCGCCGCGAGGCCCTGCTGGCGGCGCTCGCGCGCTGGCTGCCGCAGGGACGAGCCGAAGGCGCAGCCGCGGGGCTGTATGAGCTGGTGGAGCTACCTGGGGAGGTGAGCGAGTCGCGCCTGCTGGCCGCCGCCGCCGCGCGTGGCGTGGGCATGGAGGGGCTCGCCTGGCACCGCTGCTCCACCGGCGGAGCGCCCGGTGTCGTGCTCGGCTTCGGGAACCTCTCCGAGCCCGCGATCGAGCAGGGCGTGCGGCTCCTCGCCGAGGCGCTCGCGGAGACGCTGCAGACGCGCGAGGCTGAGGTCGGGAGAGCCGGATTGGTCTCCGCACAACCTGCCTGACTGGACCTCCCGCAACTGCCACCGTGACCGTATGGTGGATGGAGTGATCGCCGGCCCGCAGCAGCCCTCAACGACCGTGCTCGCGCAGCGCCAAGCCCCCTCGACGCTGCTCGCAGGGCTCGTGGCGTTCGCCCTCGTGCAGCTCTTTCTGGCGCTGTTCATGGCGGTGGCCCCGCACGGCTTCTTCACGGCTGTCGGCCCATACGGAACCTACAACGGGCACTACATCCGCGACGTCTCGACGTTCTATGCGGCGATTGGCATTGGCCTGCTCGTGGCGGTCCGCAGACCCGCATGGCGCGTGCCGGTCCTGGCGATCACGACGATCCAGTACGCCCTGCACAGCCTCAACCACCTGCTCGACATCGCCAAGGCGCACCCGGCCTGGACGGGCTACTTCAACTTCTTCTCGCTTGCCGCCGCCACCGTGCTGCTCGCCTGGCTGTGGCGCGAGGCAGCACGCGAGGTGAGCCGATGAGGGTGTTCGTGGCCGGGGCCAGCGGGGTGATCGGGCGGCGCCTGCTCCCACAGCTGATCGCGGCGGGCCACGAGGTCACGGGGATGACGCGCTCGCCGGCGAAGGTCGAGGAGCTGCGCGCGGCCGGTGCCGAGCCCGTGCTCGCCGACGCCTTCGACGCACCGGCGGTGCGCGCCGCGGTGAGCGCAGCCCGTCCCGATGCGGTGATCCATCAGCTGACCGCTCTGCCCCGCCGCATCAACCCCCGCACGATCGTCAAGGACTTTGCGACCAACGATCGGCTGCGCAGCGAGGGCACCCGCATCCTCGTGGATGCCGCGCAAGCGGCGGGCGTCACACGCATCCTCGCCCAGAGCATCGCCTTCGCCTATGCGCCGCGACCGTCCGGCGCACTGCACGTGGAGCAGGACCCGCTGTATGTCGATTCGCCCAAGCAGTTCAGGCGCTCCGCCCGCGCGCTCGCCACGCTCGAGCACGCAGTGGCAGAGGCCCGAGGCGTGACCCTTCGCTACGGCTACTTCTACGGGCCCGGCAGCTCGTTCTCAGCCGACGGCACCGTCAGCGAGGACCTGAAGCGACGTCGCATGCCGATCGTTGGAAGCGGCGCGGGGGTGTGGTCCTTCGTCCACGTCGACGATGCCGCTGCCGCAACGGTCGCGGCGCTCAGCACCGACGGGTCCGGCGTGTACAACGTCGTCGACGACGATCCCGCGCCCGTCTCGGAGTGGTTGCCGGCACTGGCCGAGGCGCTCGGCGCCCCTCGACCCCGGCGCGTTCCCGCGTGGCTGGCCCGCCCGATCGCCGGCAGCTACGGCCTGCAGCTCATGACCTCGGCCCAGGGCGCCTCCAACGCGCTCGCCAGGCAGGCGCTCGGATGGGCCCCGGCCCACCCCAGCTGGCGCGAGGGCTTCAGGAGCGCACTCGGCTGAGGCGCTCGCCCTCGGGGCTCACTTGGCCTCGAGCCAGGTGCGCCCGGCGCCGATGTCGACCGCCAGCGGTGGCTGGCGCTCGCCCCACACCCCAACCATCTCCCGCTCGATCAGCTCCATCGCCGTCTCGAGCTCCGCCGGCGGGCCTTCGAACAGCAGCTCGTCGTGGATCGTCAGCAGCAGCTTGGTCTGCAGGCCGGACTCGGCCAGGGCGCTGTGGCAGCGCACCATTGCCAGCTTGAGGATGTCGGCCGCCGTGCCCTGGATCACGGTGTTGACGGCAAGGCGCTCGCCGAGCGTGCGCACCTGGTAGTTGCGCGCTCGCAGCTCGGGGATCTGGCGGCGCCGGCCCCACAGGGTCTGCACGTCGCCCGCCTCCTTGGCGGCCTCGATCGTCTCAGCCATGAACGCGGCCACGCGGGGGAAGCGCTCGAGGTAGGCGTCGATGAACTCCTTGGCCTCCGCGCGTGGGATGTTCAGACGGTCGGCCAGCCCGAAGTCGGAGAGGCCGTAGACGATGCCGTAGTTGATCATCTTCGCCTTCGAGCGCATGCCCGGGTCGATCGCGTCCCCCTCCACCCCGAACACGCGCGAGGCGGTCGCCGTGTGCACGTCCTCGCCGCGCTCGAAGATCTCCATCAGCACCTGCTCCTCGGCCGCGTTGGCCAGCACCCGGAGCTCGATCTGCGAGTAGTCGGCGGAGATCAGCATGCCGCCCTCCTCGGCCTCGAAGCAGCCGCGGATCTCGCGCCCGAGGGGGGTACGGATGGGGACGTTCTGCATGTTCGGGTTGGTGCTCGACAGGCGCCCCGTCTGGGCCACGGCCTGCAGGAACGTCGTGTGGATACGCGAGCGCTCATCGACGAGCGCGGGAAGCACGTCGAGGTAGGTCTTGATCAGCGTCGAGAGCTCGCGCCAGCGCTCGATCCTGGGGATGATCTCGTGCTCCGAGCGGATCGCCTGCAGCACGCGGGCGTCGGTCGAGAAGCCGGTCTTGCCGCGGCGCTTGCGCGAGAGCCCCAGCTTCTCGAACAGGATCTCCCCCAGCTGCTGGGGCGAGGAGATCAGGAACTCCTCGCCGGCGAGCATGAAGATGTCGCGTTCGAGTCCGTCGATCTCCGCGCGCACGCGCTCGGTGATCGCGGCCAGGCGCTCCAGGTTCAAGCGCACGCCGAGCAGCTCCATCTCGCGCAGCACGGCCACCAGCGGGAGCTCGACCTCGCACATCAGCCGCTCCAGGCCACGCTCGGCGATCTGCTCGCGCTGCCAGTCGGCGAGGGCGCTCAACAGGACGGCCTCGGCAGCGGCCTGGTCCTCGAGGTCGGTGGCGAAGCCCCGCTCCTCGCACAGCTCCGCAAACGGGTATCCGCGGCGGGCGGGCTCGAGCAGGTAGGCGCCGAGCAGCGTGTCGTGGGCGAGGCCTGGCGCCACCAGGCCCAGCGACTTGGCGTCGTGGGCGACGACGGGTCGATCGGCGCACGCGCGCACCACCTCCTCGGGTCCCGTGCAGTCGCCGGCGATCACCTCGCCGTCGGCGGCCACCCCAAAGCGCCACGGCGAGCCCTCGGCGAACAGCGCCCCCTCGGGGGCCTCGTTCTCGTGGGCGACCACGTGCAGCTCGACATCGCCCGTGCCCAGCCTCGCGATGTCGGCCGGCGCGCCCGCGCGCACGCGCGCGGTGAGCCTCACCTCGGCAGCGGTGGCCGGGGCGGCGACGTCGGGGTCACCCAGCGCCTCCTCCAGGCGCCGCAGGGGGTCGCGCAGCTCGTACTCGCGGAACATCTCCCGTACCCGCGAGCGATCGGGCTCGCGTGCCGCCTCGGCTGCGATGTCCACCTCGACCTCGACGTCGCGCTGGACGGTGGCGAGCTGCTTGGAGATGCGCGCGTCCTCGGCGTGATCGATCAGGTTCTGTTTGCGCTTGGCGCCTTTGACCTCCTCGACGCTCGCGAGCACCTCCTCGAGCGAGCCGAAGCTCTGGATCAGGTCGCTGGCCGTCTTGTCGCCGATTCCCGGAATCCCGGGGATGTTGTCCGAGGTGTCGCCCTTCAGGCCATAGAAGTCCGGGATCAGCTCGGGTGGGATGCCGTAACGATCGATCACGGCCTGGCGGTCGTAGATCTTCGTCTCGGTGATGCCACGCGAGGTCGCCATCACCTTGACCAGGCCCCCCTCGTCGATCAGCTGGAAGACGTCGCGGTCGCCGGTGACGATCATCACGGGCACGGGAGGGGTCGCCTGCAGTGCACGCTCCGCCAGCGAGGCGATCACGTCGTCGGCCTCATATCCCTCCACCCGCACGTTGCGATAGCCGAAGGCCTCGACCAACGGTTCCATCGCGGGCCACTGCTGCTTGAGCAGGTCCGGGCGCGAGCGCCGCTGGGCCTTGTACTCGGAGAACAGCTCGCTGCGCCCCGAGGTGCCCGCGTCCCAGGCGACCACCGTCGGGCACACCCCGTACTCGGTGACGATCTTGACCAGCATCGAGGCGAACCCGAAGATCGCGTTGGTCGGCACCCCGGTCGAGGTGGCGATCGACTCGGGCAGCGCATAGAAGGCGCGGTAGACGAGGCTCGGCCCGTCGATTAGGAACAGGCGCTGGCTTGTCGCCGCGTCGGGTGTGGCCTTGACTGCCATGCCCCGAGCACTCTATGAGCACACGCGCGGCCTCGCCCGCCGGACCTCGCAAAGACGTAGAAGTGCCGGCGGCGGATACCTCCTAACATCCCCTCCCGCCAACAAGCAAGGAGCATTGCCCCGTGAGCGCCACCCCAAGCGCGCAGTACCGCCTCACCATCCGCGTAAAGCTGGAGGACACGCAGGGCATCCTCGGCGAGGTCACCAGCACGATCGGCGAGGCCGGTGGGATGGTCGGCGCGGTCGACCTGGTCGAGGTGGACGGCAGCGCCAGCCTGCGCGACATCGTGGTCGACGCCTCCGGGCGCGAGCACTGGGAGCGCATCATCGCGGCGATCAACGCCGTGGCCGGCGCCGAGGTCATCGACACGATCGACCGCACCTTCCTGCTGCATGTGGGCGGCAAGATCGAGCAGCACAACAAGCACCCGCTGAAGACCCGCGACGACCTCTCGATGGCCTACACGCCGGGTGTGGCGCGCGTGTGCCTGGCGATCGCAGACGACGAAGAGCGCGCCTTCCAGTACACGATCAAGCGCAATACTGTCGCTGTCGTCTCCGACGGCACGGCGGTGCTCGGCCTCGGCGACATCGGCCCGCGGGCGGCGATGCCCGTGATGGAGGGCAAGTGCTGCCTGTTCAAGGAGTTCGCGGGCGTGGACGCGTTCCCGATCTGCCTCGACACCAAGGACACGGATGAGATCGTCGAGACGATCAAGCGCATCGCCCCCGGCTTCGGCGGCATCAACCTCGAGGACATCTCGGCGCCGCGCTGCTTCGAGATCGAGGACCGCCTGAAGGACGAGCTCGACATCCCGATCTTCCACGACGACCAGCACGGCACGGCCGTGGTGGTGATGGCGGCGCTGCTGAACGCGGTCAAGCTCACGGGCAAGCGCCTGGAGGATCTCAGCGTGCTCGTGATCGGCCTCGGCGCGGCCGGGATCGCCGTCACCAAGATCCTGATCGAGGGTGGCGTTCGCAACATCGTCGGAGCCGACTCGCGTGGCGCCCTGCACGTCAAGCGCGCCGACTACCAAGACGGGTCGATGAACGCAGTCAAGCGCTGGTTCGCCGAGTCGACCAACCCCGACTGCCGCGACGGCGCGCCGGCCGACGTGATCGACGGCGCCGACCTGCTGATCGGGGTCTCGGGAGCGCGCGCGCTCCCGCCCGAGGCGTTGGCGCGGATGAACTCCGACGCGATGGTCTTCGCGATGGCCAACCCCAACCCCGAGGTCAACCCCGAGGAGGCGGCGCCGTACGTGCGGATCATGGCCACGGGGCGCTCGGACTACCCCAACCAGATCAACAACGTGCTCTGCTTCCCCGGCATCTTCCGCGGCGCGCTCGACGTCCGCGCACCGACGATCACGGAGGAGATGAAGATGGCGGCCGCGCGCGCGATCGCGGCGATCGTCGACGAGAACGAGCTGCGCGAGGACTACATCATCCCCTCGGTCTTCAACCGTGACGTTGCGCCGGCCGTGGCGGCCGCCGTCGCCGAGGAGGCCCGGCGCGACGGGACGGCGCTCGCCGGCTTGGAGGTCGGCTACGCCCACGGCGACACTGCCATTGCGCCGCAGGGCGTCATGAGCGACGGAAGGGTGTGAGCGCGACGCGCGTAGTCGTCACGGGAGCGACCGGGCTGATCGGCCAGCAGCTGGTCGAGGCCCTGCGCGCGGACGGGGCCGAGGTGAGCGTCCTCACGCGCGACCCGGCACGGGCACGCCAGAAGCTCGGCGATGTCGAGGCGCTGGCGTGGGACCTGATGAGCGAACCGGCGCCGCTCGCCGCCCTGGAGGGCCGTGACGCGGTGATCCACCTCGCGGGCGAGCCGGTGGCGCAGCGCTGGAGCTCCGAGGCCAAGCGGGCGATCGAGGCCAGCCGCGTGACGGGCACGCGCAACCTGCTCGATGGCGTGCGCGGGGCCGAGGAGCGCCCCCGGGTCCTGATCAGCTCATCGGCGATCGGCTACTACGGCCCCCGCGGCGCCGAGCCGCTCGACGAGGAGGCGCCCCCGGGCACGGACTTCCTGGCGGAGATCTGCGTCGAGTGGGAGAACGAGGCGCGCCGCGCCGAGGAGCTGGGTCTGCGCACGGTCCAGGTCCGGACAGGGATCGTGCTCGACAGCTCGGGCGGGGCGCTGGCCAAGATGCTCCCGCCGTTTCGCCTCGGCATCGGCGGGCCCGTGGCGGGCGGGCGCCAGTACATGTCCTGGATCCACACCGCCGACGTGGTGGGAATGATGCTCGCGGCGATCGCGGATGAGCGCTTCAGCGGGGCGATCAACGCGACGGCGCCCGAGCCCGTCACCAACAGCGAGTTCTCCAGGGTGCTGGGCAAGGTCCTGCACCGTCCCGCGTTCGCGCCCGTGCCGGCGTTTGCGCTGCGCGTGCTCTACGGCGAGATGGCGGAGATGGTGACCACGGGCGCACGCGTGGTGCCGGCCAAGCCGCTCGTGCTGGGCTACGAGTTCGAGCACGCCCAGCTGGAGCAGGCGCTGCGCTCCGCGCTCGGCTAGCGGGTCTCAGGCGGGGACCGGCTCCCGCCCAGGCTCAGCACGGTTCTCGGTCTCGATGATCACCCGGCAGGGACGCTTGCTGAGCAGGTAGGCGGCCGTGGGACCGATCCGCTGCTCACCCGCGGGGGCGTGGATGGCCGACCAATAGATGACGTCGCAACCCACACGTTCGGCTTCCTCGACCAGGGCCGAGCCGGGATTGCGTGTGCGAATCAGCCCCGTGTGGATCTTGATCCCCGCCCGCCTGGCCTGGATGCGCGCGCTCTCGAGCACCGAGCGCCCGTGCGCCTCCTCCTCCTCGAGGCCCGACTCGAGCGACAGCTGGCTGGGGACGGGCAGCACGTAGATCGCATACACCACGCCCTCCGAGCCGATCAGCTTGGCTGCGCTGCTCAGCGCCGTGGCGCTCACGTCGTCGCCGAAGATCGGCACCAGCGCCGTCTTGTACTCGAGCTCCTCGAAGTCGGCAGGGCGTTCCGGGCGCGGGATCCGGTAGTGGGCTTTGGGATGCAGACCCTGGCGCTTGCGGTACAGGAAGTAGCCGCCCATCCCGAGGATCATCCAGGGGATGCCCACGGTGCGGGCCTCGGCGTGGAGGTCCACCACGGCGATCCACGCCGCGAACGTGCCGATGCCGCCGATGACGGCCGTCATCGGGATCACATAGCCGCGGATGCGCAGCCCCAGGGGCGCGCGATAGGGTCGCTCACGGTCGGGGTCTTTGACGCGCAGCGCAACCACGGCGGCGTGAGCGGTCGTGAAGGAGAGCATCGCCCCGAACGAGTAGAGGTTGCCCAGCACTTCGGTGTTCCCGTAGAGGATCAGGGCCGCGGCGAGGATCGAGAAGAACACGAGCGTGAACCACGGCGTGCGGAACTTCGGGTGCAGCTGGGAGAACAGCGAGGGCAGCTGGCGATGCTCGGCCAGCGACCATGACAGGCGCGAGATGCCGATCATCCCGGCGTTGGTCGCGATGAAAAGGATCGTGGCAGCGAGGATGCCCACGTAGTACTTGGCGAGTTTCAGGACCGTGCCGTGCAGCCCGAGGTGTTCGATGATGCCCAGCACAGGGTCGTTTTCGAAGAACTTGCCGAGCTGGGTCGCATAGCCCGCATGTGCGTAGCTGGCATGCAGGGCCGGGACGTAGCCGGCGGCGTGGTGCACCACCGGCAGCGCGGACAGCGCCACCACGGAGATGCCGGCGTAGACCCCGAGCACCGCAAGCACCACGAGGTTTACGGCCTTCGGCACCTGCCTGCCGGGATCGCGGGACTCCTCGGCCATGTTGGCCACGGTCTCGATGCCCGTATAGGCGAGCATCGCCAGCGACAGCGCGAAGACCAGTTCGGTCCACGTGGGGACGGTCCCCAGGTGGACCTGGTGGATCAGAAGCGAGGGGTTGAGCACCAGCACGGCTCCCAATCCGACGAGCAGCACCTGCGTGCTCAGGTCGAGGATCGCGAGGACGAAGTTGAGCTTGGCCGACTCACCGAGACCGCGGATGTTCAGCGCGGCCAGCAGCGCCACCACGATCAGGCCGCCGATGATGTCGTCCGGGTTGTGCTTCAGCGCACCAAGCCCGGGGAACGCGCTCAGATAGTGGGGCACGAAGAACGCCGAGATGGCGATCGTGAGGATGTAGTCGAGGCTCAGCGCCCAGCCGGCGAAGAACGAGACGACGTCGTCGAAGGCGTGACGAGCAAACGAGGATGAGCCGCCGGCTTCGGGGAACATGGCCGCGCCCTCGGCATAGGTTTTGGCGGTGAGGGCGAACAGCCCCCCGGCGAACACGAACACGAGCGGCGTGAGGCCGAGCGCGTGCGCGGCGACCAGCCCGAGGGCGTAGTAGATCGAGGAGCCGACGTTGCCGTAGGCGGTGGCGAACAGGCCGGGAACACCGACCGACCGTCGCAATCCGTGCTCTGAGAGGCGCGCCACGGCTCGTGAGGCTACAGGGACGCGGACCGGCAGGCCGATGCAAAATCCCATGCACAGCAGCGGCAAATGCAGGACTGCCACGTATGATCCCGACGCCGGAGACCCCAACCGGCATTTGCCATGGAAACAGCGCGACGCGAAAACTACGACTCAGGCGAGCATTTCGTGCTCGAATACGGCGAGCTGCGCTTTACGTTCAACGAGGTCGACTTCTCCGAGCGCTGCGAGCAGGCAGCCCTCAAGCTCGGGTTCGTCGGCGGTCGCCTCGGCGAGGAGGAGCTGGAAGACCTCGTCAACCTCGCCGTCAACGGGGAGATCATCGAGCCGGCCTCAGAGCTGGGCGAGCACGTCAACGACTGCTGGCCAGAGCTCGTGGGCCCCGCCGAGCGCTCGCTCGTGCACTGGCTGCGCCGCCTCGTCTTCCGCGGCGCCTGGCTGGACCAGCGCGTCAAGGAGGGCGAGCTCAGCGTCAGCTACGACGAGCAGAGCGGCACCTTCGCCTACGTGCAGCCCGCCGACCCCGCCATCCCCAGCAGCGGCGAGCCGATCGAACTGGCGCCCGAGCCCTCATGGGGCCGGGTCGCCTACCAACGACCTTAGGAGGCCGCCTCCACCGCCGCTGCCCGGGCCTTGGTGACTGCCTTGGCTCCGTCCTCCCCTACGAGCAGCTCTAGCTTCAGGGTCGAGCTGTTGATCAGGTCGAGGATGGGCTGGCGTCCGGTGGAGGCCAGGGCGGCGTCGAGGGCGATGACGGTCGTCTCGCCGCCGAGGGCGTGGGAGGCGGTGGCGATGATCGTCAGCGAGCCGGACTCGCGCAGGTTGCGGGCGGCCGCGAGGGCCTTGCGCGCGACGTGCGGGTTGAGCCCGTCGAGGCTGTCGATCAGGAGCAGTGCGTGTCCGCCGCGGGTGGCCACGCGCTTGGCCGCCTCGACGGCCCGCTCGACGGCCTGGCCCTGAGAGTCGGCCGAGGCGGCGAAGCTGAGCGCTGCCAGCGGTGCCACGGGGCCCTCCTGCCAGTCCTGGATCTCCTCCGGCCTCGCGCCGGCGAGTACCACGCTGACCTCCAGCTCCTCGCGACCGCTGACGGCCTCCAGCAGGCGACGCAGCGTGTCGGTCTTGCCCGAGTGGCGCGAGCCCACGATCAACGCGCGCGAGCCGCGCCCGAGCGGCGTCAGCCACTCGATCGCCTCGAGCGTGGGGTCCTTGGAGTCCAGTGCCAGGCGCTCGCTCGGCCAGGACACGGGCAGATCCTCGTAGCGGGCGCCCTCTGAGACGGCGTCGGCGGAGGCGCCGTTGATCGTGTCGATGCGGACCAGCGACGGGTAGCGCTCGGAGCGACGGGGCGTGCGCACCGGGCCGGTTACGCGGTCGCCCGAGGCGAGCTCGCAGCGGCGAACCTGCGCGGCGGAGATGTAGACGTCGTCGTCGGAGGGTTCGGGTGGGTCGACGCGCAGGAAGGCCGATCCGTTGCCCAGCACCTCGACGACGCCGGCGGCGATGCGTGCGGCCTCGCCCGTGCTCGGCTCCTCGCTGCGCTCCTCGGTCTTGCGGGGGGAGTCCTTGGCGCCTGAGCGCGAGCCGCGGCTGCGTCCACGCCTGCTCGTGCCGGTCTCGGAAGCCTTGGGCTCGGAGCTCTCGGAGGCGTCCTCGTCCTCGCCGGCGGCGCCGTCGCTCGAGCTGGAGCCGGCGGAGCGGCGCGAGCGTGGTGCCCGGCGGCGGCGCGTGCGCGCGGGACGGTCCTCGTCGGCCTCGCCGTCGGAGTCGGAGTCAGACTTGCCCTTGGCCTCAACGGGCTCGCCGAGGATCGCGTTGATGAGCTCGGCCTTGCGCAGTCGCCTGAAGCCGTCGAGGCCCACCTCGTTGGCGATTGCGTGGAGGTCGGACAGAGGACTTGCCTCCAGCTCGGAGCGCTCGAGTACAGCCATGTTGTTCCTTCTTTCTTCGTGGAGGGGCGGTTGGCGTCCGGCCGCGTTGGACAGCGGTCGGCACCCGTGGTTGAGCTTCAGCCTAGCGGCTGTAGCGGATTTCCTCACTCAGAGCGAGATCCCTGCTTGGCTCGAGCTCGCCCGCGAGCGCGCTGCGCACGGCGATGAAGTCGGCGGCGGCGGCGACGTCGTGCACGCGGAAGATGTGGCCTCCCTGCTCGATGCCGTGGGCGAGCGCGGCCAGCGTGCCGGCCTGGCGCTCACGGGGCGCACGGCCGGTGAGCGCGCCGATGAAGTCCTTGCGCGAGATGGCGAGCAGCAGCGGGCGTCCCAGCGCGTGCAGGCGCTCGAGCTCGGTGAGCAGGCGAATGGTCTGGGCGGGCGTCTTGGCGAAGTCGGGGCCGGGGTCGAGGATCAGCTGCTCGGCGGCGACCCCGTGGGCGATCGCCGTCTGCATCCGCTCGTCGAGGAAGTCGACGACCTCGCTCACGACATCGCCATAGAGGTCGGGGTCCTGCAGGCGCTCGCGCGGCGCGGCCCGGGTGTGCATGAGCACCAGCGCAGCCCCGCTGCGGGCGCACACCTCGGCCAGCCCCACGTCGCGCAGGGCGCTCACGTCGTTGACGATCCTCGCCCCGGCTGCGATCGCGGCCTCGGCCACGGCCGGCTTGTAGGTGTCGACCGAGACGATGGCTCCGAGCTCGTCCACCACGCGCTCCACCAGCGGCGCCACGAGCTCGATCTCCTCCTGCACGGCCACGGGCGGGCGCCCGGTCGAGGCTGACTCGCCGCCGATGTCGAGGATGTCGGCGCCCGCGGCGATCAGCTCGCCGGCGAGCGCCAGCTGGGCGTCGAGCCCCCGGTGCATCCCCCCGTCGCTGAAGGAGTCGGGCGAGGCGTTGACGATCCCCATCAGCAGTGGCCGTGCACCGAGCTCGATCCGCAGATCGCGGGCTTGCAGGACGTGGGCCGGGGCGCTCACGGCATCGCTGTGGGCAGCGGTGGCGAGGTCACATCCCCAACGCTCGAGGGACGCTCGACCTCGGCGAGGATCCCCTCGGCCTCGGCCTCGTCGGCGAAGCGCTCCTGCTCGGCCTCGCGGCGGACCTCGCTCCAGCCGAGCTCGCGGGCGAGCACGTCGGCGACCAGGCGAACCGGATCCCCCCCGTCCCCGGTCTCCTGCTGGGCGACCAACTCGCGGGCGGCCAGCAGGCCGAGCCTGGTCCTGCGCAGCAGCACGTCGCCGATCGAGCGCGCCTGCTCGTGGCGAGCCGCCAGGGCAACCTCGGCGAGCAGGTCGGGGAGCCCCGCCACGATCGGCTGGGCGAGCTCCCCGCGCTCGCCGGCGAGCGCGAGCACGTCGTGGGCGGCATGCCCGTAGCGAGAGGCGAGGTGGCGATAGGAGTCCTCGGGCACCCCCTCCACCCGGGGTAGCTCCTCCGCGTCGATGGCCTGCCCGAGGGGCACTTCGTGGGTCCTGCAGGGGGCGTCGCGCGCGTCGCGCTCGACCAGGCGGTCGACTGTCATCTTGGCCATCCGCCGCCAGGTGGTGAGCTTGCCGCCGGTGATCGTGATCATCCCCGAGGAGGTCTCATACAGCTCGGCCTTGCGCGAGATGTCGACCGACTTCTTGGGATCTCCGGTGGAGATCAGAGGGCGCACGCCGGCAAAGGCCCCCGTCAGCTCGCCCGGCCCGAGCGTGGTCCCGAAGAAGCCGTTGACGGCGTCGAGCAGGTAGTCGACGTCCTCGTTCGCTGGCTTGATGTGCGCGAGCGGCCCCTCGTAGTCGTTGTCGGTGGTGCCCACGAGCGTGTGGCCAAGCCAGGGCAGCGCAAAGATCGAGCGCCCTCCCCCCGCCGGCACGATCGCGCCGCCCACCAGCGGGAGATCCTGATGGCGGATCGTGATGTGCGTGCCGCGGCTCGGCCTGATGCGCGGCAGCTCGGCCTCCTCGTGCAGCTCGTGCGGGCGCAGCTCGTCGGCCCACACGCCGGTCGCGTTTACGACATTGGCGGCGCGCACCTGGAAGCGCTCGCCGCTCTCCACGTCGAGCACCTCCACGCCGTCGGTGTGGCCATCGCGCTCGAGCAGACCGGTGACGTCCAGACGGTTGGCGCACACGGCGCCGAAGCGCTCGGCCTCGCCGAGGACCGTGAGCACAAGGCGCACGTCGTCGGTCTGGCAGTCGTAGAAGAGATAGCCGCTGGTGGGCTCGCGGGCGGCCAGCGCGGGTAGCAGCTCCAGCACCTCCTCACCCGAGATCACGCGGTGGCGCTCAGGACTCCACGACTCCGCCCCCTCGCCCACGGGCGAAGCCACAGCCGGTGAGCGCTCCGCGCGCGCGCGTTTGCCGCGGCGGGTTCGCAGGCGATCGCGGTCGACGGACATCACGTCATAGAGGTTCAGCCCCACCCCCACCAGCCTGTCCGGATGGGCGCCGTCGAAGGCCGCCACCACGAGCGGCAGCGGGTGCACGAGGTGCGGGGCGAGCGCCACCATCAGCTGTCGCTCGAGCAGCGCCTCGCGGACGAGGCCGAGGTCGAAGTTCTGCAGGTAGCGCAGCCCCCCGTGGACGAGCTTGCTCGAGCGGCTGGATGTGCCGGAGGCGAAGTCGGCGCGCTCGAGCAGGGCGACGCTGTAGCCGCGGGTGGCCGCGTCGAGGGCCACGCCGGCGCCTGTGATGCCGCCGCCGACGACCACCACGTCGAACTCGTCCTGGCTGAGGGCCGCCAGGGCCTGGCTGCGCTCGATCATCGAGCAGCAGTCTCGCAGAGCGTCAGACGTTGGCGAGCTCGGCCGTGATCTCGCTCACGGCCGACTTGGCGTCCCCGAATAGCATCTCGGTCTTGGGGTCGTAGTAGAGCTCGTTTTCGATACCCGCGAAGCCGGGGTTCATCGAGCGCTTGATCACGATCACCGAGTGGCTGTCCGAGACCTCGAGGATCGGCATCCCGTAGATCGGCGAGGAGGGGGTGTTCTTGGCGGCCGGGTTGGTCACGTCGTTGGCGCCGATCACGAGGGAGACGTCGGTGCGCTGGAACTCGGGGTTGGCCTCCTCCATCTCCTTCAGCTGGTCGTAGGGCACGTCGGCCTCGGCCAGCAGCACGTTCATGTGGCCCGGCATGCGCCCGGCGACGGGGTGGATCGCGTAGCTGACCTCGACCTGGCGTTTTTCTAGCTCCTTGGTCAGCTCGCGCACCGCGTGCTGTGCCTGCGCCACGGCCATCCCGTAGCCGGGCACGATCACCACGCGGTTGGCGTAGGCCAGCTGGATCGCCGCGTCGGCGGCGGTCGTCGAGCGCACGGTGCCCGCGTGCTCGCCGGCTCCGCTTGCGCCCTCGACGGCTCCCCCGCCCCCGAAGCCCCCGGCGATGATCGCGGGGATCGAGCGGTTCATGGCGACGGCCATGAGGTTGGTGAGGATCGAGCCGGAGGCGCCGACGATCATTCCCGCCACGATCAGCGCGGGGTTGTTTAGCGCGATTCCCGTGGCCGCCGCCGAGAGGCCCGTGAAGGCGTTCAGGAGCGAGATCACGACCGGCATGTCCGCGCCGCCGATTGGCAGGACGACGGCGTTGCCGAGCAGCGCGGCGGAGAGGAGGAGGATTATGAAGAGGAGTTCTGAGTGTTCGCCCGAGGCGATCGCAATGCCGCAGGCGAGCGCGATCAACAGCAGCACCAGGTTGACGAACTGCTGGGCGGAGCCGAGCGTGATCGGCTTGCCGGGGATGATTTCCTGGAGCTTGCCGAAGGCGATGTTCGAGCCCCAGAAGGAGACCGAGCCGACGATCGCGGCGAACAGCGAGAAGATCGCGATGTAGGTGGGCGTGCCCGTGTAGCCGTCGGAGAGACGGAACTCAGACCACGAGATCAGGAACACGGCGCCGCCGCCCACGCCGTTGAACAGCGCCACCATCTGCGGCATGGCCGTCATCTTCACCTGCCGTGCAGCCGGCACGCCGACGGCGGTTCCGAGCGCCACGCCGATCACGATCAGCGCCCAGTTGCCCTCGTTGCGGTTCAGCAGCGTGGCGATCACCGCGATCGCCATGCCGACGGCGGCGATGCGGTTGCCGCGCACGGCCGTGGTCGGGCCCGAGAGGCCGCGCAGCCCCTGGATGAACAGGGCGAAGGCGATGATGTAGAGGACGTCGAGGAAGCTCTGGTCCTGCAGGAAGGAGGTGGCGAGCGGGACTGCGCTCATGCGCCTTTCTCCTTGTCCTCGCCGGCGGGCGGCTTGGGCTTGGCCTTGAACATCTCGAGCATGCGGTCGGTCACAAGGAAGCCGCCGACCACGTTGATCGTGCCGAAGGCGATTGCAATCACGAGGATGAACTTGTTGAAGGCGCCGTTGCCGGAGAGGCCCACGATCAACAGCCCTCCCAGCAGCACGATCCCGTGGATGGCGTTGGTGCCGGACATCAGCGGCGTGTGCAGGGTGTTGGGCACCTTGGAGATGACCACGAAGCCGATGAAGCCGGCCAGCACGAGGATGGCGAGGTTCGTGGTGAGCGTGCTCGCAAGGATCATTGGGCGGCCTCCACAGCTGCTCTTGCACCGGGGTTGACGATCTCGCCCTCGCGCACCACGCAGGCGCCCTTGACGATCTCATCCTCGAAGTCGAGGTTCAGCTGACCCTCCTCGCCGACGAACAGGTCGAGGAGAGCGAGCACGTTGCGCGCGAACAGCTGCGAGGAGTGCTCGGCCATGCTCGCGGGCAGGTTCAGCGGCGAGACGATCTTCACGTCGTGGCGCACGACCGTCTGCCCCGGCTCCGTCAGCTCGCAGTTGCCGCCCGCCTCGCCCGCCAGGTCGACGATCACGGAGCCCGGCTTCATGCCTTCGACGGCCTCCGCCGTGACGAGCCGCGGCGCCGGGCGCCCGGGCACGAGCGCGGTCGTGATGACGACGTCGAAGCCCTTGATCGCGTCATTCATGGCCTGCTGCTGTTGCGCGCGCTCCTCCTCGGTCAGCTCGCGGGCGTAGCCGCCCTCGCCGCTGGCCTCGAGGCCGAGGTCGAGCCACTGGGCGCCGAGCGATTCGACCTGCTCGGCGACCTCGGGGCGAACGTCGTAGCCGGTCGTCCTCGCGCCCAGGCGCTTGGCGGTGGCGAGCGCCTGCAGGCCGGCGACGCCGACCCCCAGCACGAGCACCTTGGCCGGCGGGATCGTGCCGGCGGCGGTCATCAGCATCGGGTAGAAGCGGCCCATCTCCTCGGCGCCGAGCAGCGCGGCGCGGTAGCCGGCGACGTTGCTCTGCGAGGACAGCGCATCCATCGCCTGTGCACGTGAGATGCGGGGGATCGCCTCCATCGCAAAGGCAGTTGCTTTGGCGCCGACCAGCGCGCTCGTCGTCTGCGGGCTGGTGAGCGGCGCGAGGAAGCCGATCAGGATCGAGCCCTGGCCGAGGCCGCGGATCGTCTGCGGGTCGGGCGGGGCGATCGTGAGGACGATGTCCGCGGACCAGACCTCTGCCGGGTCGGAGGTGATCTTGGCGCCGGCTGCCTCATAGGCGGCGTCGGTCAACAGCGCGTCAGCGCCGGCGCCGCTCTGCACGACGACGTCGAGGCCCTTGGCCCCCAGCTTGCTCACGACCTCGGGGACGAGCGCTACACGATGCTCGCCAGCCGCGGTCTCCTTCGGTACACCGATCCGCATATGAGGTGCGAGAACGTATCCGATCGCACGGATGAGCGCCGCCTCGGTGTGCGAAACTTGCTCGACAGTGACCGTGAACCTGACCCGTATCTACACCAAGCTCGGCGACGGCGGCGAGACGCATCTGGGTGATATGAGCCGTGTCTCCAAGCTGCATCCACGGGTTGAGGCCTATGGCACGGTGGATGAGCTGAACGCCACGATCGGGGTCGCACTGTTGGCCGAGGGCATGGGCGAGCGCTTCTCGACGTGGCTGCGCCGGGTCCAGAACGACCTGCTGGACGTGGGCGCCGACCTGTCGGTCCCCGAGTCTGTCTCTGACACCCCCGGCGGTGAGCGCGCGCGCCTGCGGGTCGACGGCTCCTACACGGAGTGGCTGGAGGCGGCCTGCGACGAGGTCAACGACGAGCTCGAGCCGCTGCGCTCGTTCGTGATCCCCGGCGGGACACCCGCGGCGGCCCAGCTGCACGTCTGCCGTACCGTCTGCCGCCGCGCGGAGCGACGCACGATCGCCGTCGGCGAGGAGGTCAACCCCGAGACCGTGCGCTACCTCAACCGACTCTCAGACCTGCTGTTCATCCTCAGCCGCGCGGCCAACACGCCGGCCACTGGCTCAGAGCCACTGTGGGACCCCGGCGCGCACAGCGCGGGTACGGCACCGGCCGACCGCGACTAGAGCCAGACCGCGGCCAGGGCCGCAACTACAGCGCCGCGTGGCGCCGCGAGGGCCAGCGCAGCTCGGCTGCGCGCAGGCCGGCGACGGCAACGGCCATCCAGAAGCTCGCCACGAGGTAGCCGGCGAGCACGTCGCTGGGCATGTGCCAGGCGAGGATCAGCAGCGAGACTCCCACCGCTGCCGCGAACACGGCCGCGCACAGCGCCGTCAGCCGGCGCAGGTGCGGCGGGGCCACGAGCACAGCGCAAAGGCCCAGCGTGAGCGCAGCCGTCGAGTGTCCGCTCGGCCATGAGGCGGCGCCGATGTAAACGCCGCCGACGCTCTGGTGGGGGTGCGCCACGATCGGCTTGAGCGTCTCGGTGGTGAGTGGCGCGAGCCACATCACGAGCGCGGCGGCGAGCGCGCTGCGGGGACGCTCGCGGGCGATGGCCACGGCGACGATGGCGATCCCCCACAGTACGAACAAGAGCGGTTCCAACAGGTGCACGAGCACGTTCGCCACCGACGAGATCGGCGGGTGGGCCAGCAGCGTGAAGTCGCGCAGCAGCACCGCGTCGCGCAGCTGCAGACCGGAGACGAGGTTGGCGAGCGCCCAGATCAGCGCGAGCGCCGCCGTGCATATGGCGGCGAGCGTAAGCGCACCACCGGGACCCGACCAGCCAACGCCATCGCGATGGGGCCGGCTGCGCACAGCAGGGGCGCTATAGGTGTGTCCCGACACTCCTCGAAGGGTAGGTCGATTGCTAAAGCGCGCCTGAAAGCACCGCCAGCACCGGCGAGAGGGCGGCGCCTACAGCCCGTTCGATCGAGCCGAGGCCGAGGGTCGAGGGAGCCGCCGCACCGGTCGGCTTGGGCCCCGCGCTCGCGGCCACCGCGCGCACGGGCGCCACCGGGAAGGGCTTGCCGGCGATCGCTGTGAGCGCCTGTGCGGTGACCCACACGGGCGTCTGTGCGCCGGTGCGCGAGTAGCGCACGCTCCCGTCTGCTTCCAGCAGCGTGCCCAGGTATTCGATCGGCGAGCGGCTGCCCTGGCGGTGCACGGTGGCGGGGTTGCGCCCCGCGGCCGTCAGCGCTTGGATCGCCCAGGCGCTCGACTGGGCGTTGGACAGGCCACCGGGCTGTTGGGGATAGCCACCGTCGAGGTTCTGCCCCCGCACGATGTAAGCCACCCCGCGCGCCAGCGAGGAACCGCTGTCGATACCCGCATCGACCAGCGCCTGGAGCGCGGCCGAGGTGTCGTCGATGTCGCTGCCGCCGCCCCTGGTGGCGAAGCCGAAGCCGCCGTTGGTGTCCTGTTGGCGCTCGAGCCAGCGTGCGGCGGTGCGCACAGGGGTGCTGGAGGGGGAATACCCGGCGGCGCGCAGGGCGAAGATCTCAAAGGCGGTGAGGTTGGAGAGGTCTTCGATGGAGCCGTCGTGCTTGCGCGCTCGCAACAGCCGCGCGACGGGATCGCCGCCGGGGAGCGAGTGAACGGAGACGCCACATGCGTGCAGCGCGAGGATCGTGCGCTCGAGATCGCCCGCCCCCTGCAGGCTCGAGGCCTGCCCACGGATGACGTCGAGCACTGTGTGCCCGTCACGGCGCAGGCTCAGCGGGTTGCGATCGGCGGCCGCCAGGCCCATGGCCACCCACGCCGAGTAGAGCTCGCTGCTCGACTGGCCGCGCGCGGCGCCGAAGCCGCCGTCGCTGTTCTGGGCGGAGGCGAGGAAGGAGAGCTCACGCGAGATGTCAACCCGCGCGGCGCTCGCCTCGCCCGCGGCTCGCGCCCGAGCGGGCGGCCCCAGCGCGAGCAGCCCCACCGCGAGGCTCAGGGCTAGAGCAGAGAGCCCCACCAGATTCGCCGAGGAGGCGCTTGCCGGCTCCGGCGCAGGCGTCAGCGCCTCCCAGCTCACCTCCAGGCGCAGGCGCACCCGCTCGAGCATCCGCAGCAGGACGGTGCCAAAGGCCAGGCCGAAGCCGAAGCTTGCGAGCACGTGGGTGACGTCGAAGACGACGGCGCTGCCCAGGACCACGCCGAACGCGGCGAGCGTGTGGCTGCCGGTACCCGTCCACGTGTAGGCGTCGAGCAGGAGGTTGAAGACCTCAGCGGCCAGGGCACAGGCGAGGGCGAGCACGAGCGGGCTGACCCTGCGTGCAGTGAGACGAGCCAGCGCCGCGCCCATCAGCCCCACCACCCCCCAGCCGAGCATCTGCCACGGCGTCCACGGCCCCTGGCCGAGCAGCAGGTTCGACGCCAGGCCCGCGATCGCGCCCACGGCGAAGCCGGGGGCGGCTCCGAAGGCGAACCCGCTGACGAGCACGATCGCGGTGATCGGCTTGACGTCGGGAATCGCCGCGAAGGCGTCGCGCCCGAGCGCGGCAATTGCGGCGAGCGTGGCGAGCACGGCCAGGAGCTTGGCCGGCGGGTGCGAGCGCTCATACCACCAGAAGGCCAGCCCCAGGGCGAGGAGGACCAGCACGAAGGAGGCGAGCTGCCAGCTCACAGGCCGACCTCCCCGGCGAGCGCTCTGGGCTTGGGTGCGTCGCGGCACGCCGCCAGCAGCAGCTCTGCGCCCTGCTCGGGTCGCAGCGCGCCGCCGGCGCCGTCGAGGATGCGAGCGGTTTCAGTCGAGAAGTACCAGCCGCCGGCGAGGATCTCCGCCACGGGGCCGTCGGCGATCACGCGACCGTCGGCCAGCAGCACCGCCCGCGTGGCGATCTCGGCGGCGAGCTCGCCGTCGTGGGTGGCCAGCAGCACCGCAATGCCCTCCGCGGCGAACGCCTCGAGCCGGCGCACGAGCTGATCCTTGGCAGCCCTGTCCATGCCCCGTGTGGGCTCATCCAGGGCGAGCACCGCCGGCGAATCATCGCCGCCGAGCACGATCGCGAGCGCCAGGCGCTGGCGCTGCCCGCCCGAGAGGTCGCGTGGATGGCGCGCGCCGAGCCCTGCCAGGCCGACACGCTCGAGCTCGGAGGCCTCGGCCTCGTCCTCGACGCGCTCGTGCAGGAAGTAGTCGCCGGGGTTCTGCAGCAGCAGCGCCACCCGCCCCGTGCTCGTGACCCGCCCGCGCGTTGGCGCGAGCAGCCCGGCGGCATGGCGCAGCAGCGTCGACTTGCCCGCCCCGTTGCGGCCCATCAGGACCACTTTCTCGCCCGGCTCGATGCGCAGCTCAGCTCCGCGTAGGATCGCCGGGCCGTCATGGAGCTCGTGCCAGACGCCCTTCAGCTCGAGCGCCGGTGCAGCCCCACGCCTATCCCCCCCTCGGCGGGCGCCGGCGAGCGCCCGGCGGAGCAGTCCACTTCGAGGCTGTGCCTCGGCGCCCTCAACCGGCAGCTCGGACGCCAGCGGGATCATGCCGGCGCGGCGAAGCGCGCTGCGCGCCTGCTTGACGCCCGTGGGGGGCGGGCTCAACCCGAGACGCTCGAACAGCCTTCCTCCCGGGGTCTGCAGCGCGGGCTCGTGCTCGGCAGCCCAGCGCAGGAAGCCCTGCGGGTCGCTGTCGCAGGCGATCGTCCCGTCGTGCATGGCGATCACCCGGTCGGCCGCCGCGAGGCAGCGCTCGAGGCGATGCTCGACCAGCAGCACGGCCGTGTCGGACTCCTGGTTGAGTCGGCGCAGCTGCCAGATGAGCTCGTCCCCGGCGACCGGGTCGAGCTGCGAGGTGGGCTCGTCGAGTAGCACCAGCCGCGGGCGCGCGACGAGCGCGGCGGCGAGCGCCACACGCTGGAGCTCGCCGCCGGAGAGCTCGCCGGTGGGACGGTCGAGCAGGTGGGCGATCCCCAGGGCCAGCGCGGTCTCCTCGACGGCACGGGCGACGCTCGCGGGTGGGCTGGCACGGTTCTCGAGCGCCAGCGCGAGCTCGGCCCTCACGGTGCTCATCACGATCTGCGTCTCGGGGTCCTGCAGCACGGTGCCTGCGACCGTGCCGATGTCCGCGGGCGGGTGCTCGCGCGTGTCCAGACCGTCGACTGTGACCTGCCCGGCGAAGCGCCCACCGTGGAAGTGCGGCACGAGCCCGGCGGCGGCGCGCAGCACCGTGGACTTGCCCGACCCCGACAGCCCCGCCAGCACGCAGAACTCGCCCGGCTCGATCGCGAGGCTGACGGAATGGATCGCCTCGTTCTCGGCGCTCGGGTAGCGGTAGCTCACCTGCTCGAAGCGCAGCACGCTCACAGCTCGATCCCCCGGCGGTCGAGGAAGGGCACGAGAGCCAGCAGCGGCAGCGCGGCGGCAACCACGAGGGTGGCCGGAGTGATCGTGATGCCCACCAGCGGATAGGTGTGAAACGGGGCGAGGTCGTCGGCGGCGGTGAGCACAGCGAGAGCGAGCAGGCAGAGCGCCGCGAGCGCGAAGGCGAGGTCGTGCCGCGAGCGCGGGGTCGTCGACGGGCGCCCTCTCCCCCGCCCACGGGCGCCGTAGCCGCGCATCTCGAGCACGGCTGCCACGTCGAGCGAGCGGTCGAAGGCGCCGCTGACGGTTGCACGCAGCACGGCGAGTCGCCCGCGCGTGCCGCGCGCGCCCCCGTCGGGGCGGCAGCGCTGGGCCTCGGACAGGCGGCTGGCGTCCTCGGCGAGAACAGGGAGCAGCCGCGTTGCGAGCGCGGCCGTGAGGGCAGAGTGCGGCGAGATGCGCCGACAGGCGAACAGCAGCGCGTCGGGATCGGCCGCGCAGACCACGAGCAGACAGGCGAGCGTTGCGACGACGAGCCGCAGTCCCATCACGAGCCCATAAACCACGGACTCGACCGTCAGGTTCATCTGTCCGAGCACACCCCAGTCGCCGAGGCGCGCGAACACGGTCAGCCCCCCGCGGCTCACAGCGACGTTGACGATCACGGTGAGCAGCACCACGGGCACGACGGTGACGCGCACCGCCGAGAGAATCTGGCGCCCCACGCCGGCGGCGAAGGCGGCCCCGAGCACTGTGACCAGGAGCGAGCCAAGCAGCACGGGGCTTTCGAGGATCAGTGCTGCGCTCGCGAGCACAACCCCATAGGCGCCCACCACGGTGGCACGGGCCGCGTGCAGCGGTGTGGGCCGACGCCGGTAGGCGAGCACGCGGCTGCTGCGCACAGCTGCGTTCACGATTCGCCCTCGGGCAGCGCGAGCACCGCTCCCGGTGTGAGCGCCACGGCGAAGCGGTCCTGCAAGGTGGACTGGTTGAAGTCGCGGGCGGCGAGTTCCACCCCCGCGGCGTCGGTGCCGGTGACGATCCACACGGGCCCATCTTCGGCGTTGCGCGTGGCAGCGATCAACCCCGTCTCACCATGCAGCGGCGCCAGGTGCGTGCCGGCGGCGGTGAGCGGTGTGAGCGTGGCGCCGTCGGAGGAGAAGAGCGCATACACCCCACTCGCGCGCGGACCGCGCTCGATGCCCTGTGCGCCGAGGTCTCCACCGATCTGCGTCCATGGGCCGACGAGCAAGCGGATGGTTTCGGGCTCGCCGCCGCTGCCGAGCCCGGCGATCGCTGCAGGGACGCCGTATGCGCGCAGACGCGCTGTGACCGTGTTGCAGGCGTAGGCGCCGACGGCGGCGCATTCGACCCGCACGGGGTAGCGCTTGCCGTCGATGCCGTTGAGGAACGGCTCGGGGAACGACCCCACCACGGCGGGGACATCCTCCGTCTGGCTCCAGTTGTGACGATCCCACCAGATGTGATCGCCCTTGTGCACGTTGTTGGCGGCCGCGCCAACGGTTGCCTGGACGCCGTTTACGTAGTAGAACCAGTCGACCGGGTGGGCGCCGCCGCTGCCCCCGGCGAGACCGTCGATGCTCTGCACGAAGCCGCCGCCATAGCGGGTGCTCACGGGGTAGTTGCGCATCAGCAGACTCATGACGGTCTCCTGGCCGCGCACCTTCAGGGCACCGCTGTGCCCGAGCGTATGCGCGCCGAAGTCACGCGTCACCGTCAGGTGCACGGCGCTCGGCGCAGGCCCCGGGCCGAGGCCGCAGCCGCCGAGCACGAGCAGACACAGCACGAGCGGGAGATGTGCACAGGCGCGTCTCACCTCACCACGATCGTCTCCGGGAACGACGGCACGAGACCACGACGAGTGGCGCTCAGCTCATAGCGCCCGGGCGCGTCGGGAGCGTAGACGGTTGTGCGTCCGTTCGAGCCGGTGGAGGCGAAGTCGGTTTCGAGCGTCACGATCGCACCGCCAAGCGGCACTGCGCGACCTTCGTTGTCACGTCCGAGCACGCTGACGCCCATCGCCGCCCCGGGGTTCACAGTGGTGCTCGACGCGGCCACTTCGAGCGTGCGCTGACAGCCGCCGGCGTAAGCGGCGCACCAGAACCACAGGACCTGCGCACCCGAGCTGAGACGGCGCCCATTGCCGGCGGGACCGCTCGGGTCACCCGCGCCGGCTGTTCCCGAGACGCCGCCGACCTTGTACTCCCAGCCGTCCTGGCCGCGATTGGCCTCACCGCCGAGCGCGTAGACGAACAGCTGACCCGAGTCGGCGGGCGAGGCACCGCAGCGCCCGTAGTCGCGCAGCGCGAAGGACGGGCCGCCGCCACGCGCGACGGCGGCGAGCACGGCCAGCGACGTGCCGGCCGCGACGGCGCAGTTCCTGCCCCCCACGCGCACGGTGGTGGCGGATGCCGAGACGCTGCGGGCGGAGGAGAGGATCGATCCGCCGGAGCCGACGATCATGCTCTGCACCACCGGCGCCGCGCTTGCGGCGCGACCGACTGGCCGCGCCTGCACGGCGGCTGCACCCATCACCGCAACAGCCGCCGTGCCGACGAGCGCCGCCGAGAGCCGCCTAGCGGACATAGAACACGATCCTCGAGCTGCCGCGGGCGAGCGTGGTCTGGTTGCCGGCCGCATCGCTCGCCTCGACGTCGAGCACGTAGCGTCCGGGAGCGAGCGCCGCGGGCAGCTGGTAGGAGAACACGCCGTTGCTCGCGACCTTGAAGAAGGCGCCACTGCCGCAGCGCGCGCGGCGGAAGCGCTCGGTTGCGCCGTCGAAAGCGAAGCAGCGTCCGCGGTACTCACGGCGCAGGCGCAGGCTGACTGAGCTCACGGCCGTGTGGGAGAGAACGTTCCCGGACAGGACCCGCGGCGCTGTGCCTGGCGGATAGACATGCCCGTCGGTCAGGCCCTTCACCCCGGCCACGAGCGCGAACGGTCCTTTGTAGGGTGCAGCGGCGGCGACCGTTGGGGTAGTGGTGGCGCTACTGCTCGTGTTAGAGCCCGTTGTGGAGCTCGTTCCACAGTTGCCGTCGTTGCCGTTGTGGACACAGACGGTGAAGGGGTCCGATGGAACCGAGTCGGGAGCTTGAGCCTGCAACGTGTAGGTGCCGGCACTCGCGAACGAGACAGTCGCAACGCCCCCGACACCGGGAACGACGCTCTGCGGCCCACCGCTCACAACGACGCCGAGGGGAAGCGTTGGCTCCTTTGTGCCTTCTGCGGTAGTCAGCGAGGAGATCGTCATCGACACCGATTCACCCACGTTGACGATTCGTGCAGATGGAGCAGTGGAGGTGAGGAAGTGATCGGGCGCGGTTGCGCTGGGGCAGCCGGGTCCGGTGGCTTCGTAGCACTGGGCGAAGAACACGAGGTCCTCGTTGCTCGTTTCCAGCTGTTCTGCGCACGCACCCTGAGCGGCGTAGCCGTTGTTCAGCCAAAACGCCCAATAGATGCCCGGGTTTTCAGAGAAGGCGGGGAAGTCGAGTCCCTCGATGCCGTCGATCTCGATACCCGTGGTCACGCTTTTGGCCACCCAGTTTCCGTGGACGGCGTCGTAGAGGGCGCCGCCGGCGCTGGTCCCCGAGCAGGACCCGCTGCCGACCGTGATCGCGGCCGTGCTCGTCGTGACCTGGGTCTGGGGGAGCAGCGTTTCGCCGTTCAGGCCGACCACGCGCACGGTGGCCGTCTCGGGTCCTGCGGCGTTGGCCGACGCCGGGATGGCAAGAGTGACAATGAGACCCGCGGACAGCAGCGAGAGTCGCAGTGGCACATGCCACCGGCGGCGGCGCGGCATGTAGGCATCCGAAGAGCTGCCGAGAACCTGCGAACGACGTGATGTGAACATGGAGCCGACCCCTTTCCACGAGGGCTTGTGGGCTTGGGTCGGAGGCAGGTCTCCTGGCTCCCGGGCCTACCCCTCCACGCCTTCCCGTCCCGCCGGAGGCTGAGTCGGTGGCCGCGCGCCGCAAATGGCGCACCGCGGTGGGCATCCCCGGTAACAGTGGCGGGTCCGCGCCGGATTCACACCGGACTTCCCTTGACCACCGACCGTATTGAGGCTTGGATGCTACTGGACCGTCACGCGATCCGGCGGTCGGCTGCGACTCAGGCCGCGAGCGTCTGGAGGTCGCTGTCGAGGTCGCCGAGCGCGACGCGCCCGGACTCGTCGAGCTGCGTCCCGGCGCTCAGCAGCCGGCGGGCAGCGTCGAGGTCGTCCGAGCGACCGAAGGTGAGCGCCGCCTTGACGACTCCGTCCTCGAGATACCAGTTGGTGAAGGCGCCCTCGGCCATTGAGCCGCGCACGATCTCCTCATCCCACTCGTAGGCCGGGCCCACGTACTCGAGTTCTCCCCAGTCGCCCAACACGGAGTAGAAGTACGGGACGACCTCGTGGGGCACGTCGCGGCCGAGCATGTTCAGGGCAGCGGTCTTGCCATGGTTGAAGGCCACGTCCCAATGCTCGATCCGCATGGGCGAGCCGTGGATCACCGAGTCGTACTCGCAGATGTCGCCCGCGGCAAAGACCCCGGAGGTCGAGCTCTCCAGGCGTGAGCTGCAGCGCACACCCCCGCGCTCACCGATCTCGAGACCTGCTCGCTGCGCGAGACCCACATCCGGAGTCACGCCCGCGCCGATGACCACCGCGTCGGCTGCCAGCTCGAGACCTGCTCGCGTTACGACCTTCGACACGCCGCCCTGACCCTCGAAGCGCTCGAGCTCGTCATTGGCGTGAACGGTCACACCATGGGATTCCAAGAGCTCCTGGAAGAAGCGTCCTGCGCCGGCGCCAAAGCCGCGTTCGAGCGTGTGCTGCTCCTGCATGACGATCGTGCAGTGCTTGCCCATCATGGTGAGCGACGCGGCGACCTCGCAGCCGATGTAGGAGCCCCCGATCAGGACGATCTCCTGGGCGTCCTCGACGCCGGCGCGGATCGTGTCGGCGTTTCCGAGCGTGCGCAGGTAGTGAATCTGCTCGAGATCGCAGCCGTCGACGTTGAGACGACGGACGTTGGCGCCGGTGGCCACGAGCGCCTTGTCGAACTCGACCTCCTCCTTGCTCGATAGCTTGGCGGTGCGCGCCTCGAGGTCGAGGGCCGTGACGCTCGTGCGGGTCAGCAGCTCGATCTGCTGCTCGGCCCACCACTCGCCGGGACGGAACAGCGGCTCCTCGCGGCTCTCCTCGCCACGCAGGTAGCCCTTGGAGCAGTCCGGACGGTTGTAGGGCGCGTCGAGCTCGCGACCGACGAGGAGGATCTCGCCGTCGGCCCCTTCCTCACGCAGCCAGCGCGCGCAGTTGGCGGAGGCCAAGCCGCCGCCGATGAGCAGGAAGTCGACCTTGCGGGCACTCATGTGTTGGCACCCTACAACCCCGGCGGGTGCCTCACGGACCAATGGGCCCAGGTTGGTAGGTGAGCGAGAACTCGCCAGCGTGGCCCTCCTTGGTCTCGGTTGGGCCCTTCGTCGGTGCCGTTGTAGGAGGTGTCCAGGCGCAGCCCCGCGATGAGGATGAAAACGTGCGGTGTGGGCTCTGTGGTTGCGTAGATCGTCACCCAGCGCCCAGGCCCAGGCGCGCCCCAGTCGACATAGTCCTGGGCGAGCGGGTTCTGCTGGAGGATTTCTGCGATCTGACGGACCCCGGCGCGATAGAGCACGTAGTTGACCGTGCTCGAGCAATCCTCGTCACTCGCTCCGCGAGGATCGGGGTGCCCGTCGGGGCCATAGGGGAGCTGCTGCAGCTCGTTTCCAGCCACCAGCATCTCCTGGACGACCGGCGGGATGCCTGCCGGGATCAGCGCCACGTGACCGTCTTCGGGGGCGAGCTCGGCGCGTTCGCCTGCGATGAAGTGGACCGGCGTCGAGGTCTGCTGGGCCAGCTGCACGTCGGCTCCGGGTGACGCTTCGGCCTCGACGCTCGCCGACGAGGAGCTCGAGCCGCGGTAGCTGGCCGCCCACCGCTGCACCTCCGCCACGTACCAGGCAGCGTGGTTGTAGGCGAATATGGCACGGCTGTAGTCAGCGGGCGCCCCCGACGCATGCAGGTAGTTGGCGGCCGAGAAGATGGCATCGGCTGGATCCCAGCGGTCGGCCCTTCCATCGCCGTCGCCGTCGACTCCATAGGTTTGCCAGGTGGAGGCCAGGAACTGCATGGGCCCGCCCGCTCCCGCCGAGTTCACCGCCCCCTCGCTCGTGCACGAGGGGTCAGGATCACGGCCGTGATCGCACTCGACCTTGCCGATTCCCGCGAGGACCGCCCAGTCCAGCCCGTAGCGGCTCGCCGCCAGCTGGTAGAGACGCAGGTAGGAGGGCGGGATTTCGCGCGCCGCCAGCGCCGAGACCCCGTAGCTCTGACCAAGCGACGGCTGAGCTCGGCCCATGCCAAGCGACACGCCGCCGAGGGCGCCTACGAGCACGAGCGCCGTCATCAGCGCCACCGCGATGAGCGCTGCGCCGGCGAGCGCTGGCACCGAAGTACTCCTCGCAGCGCTCGCATGCCACGACCCGAATTCGCTGCTCACGGGCGGTCGTAGCCCAGCTGCCGTTTGCGACCGGCCTCGACCTCGCGCGCGTCACGCATCACCCTCGATTCGGGAGCCTCCCTCCTGGGGATCGGGGTGCGCTTGGATCTCGCCGCGCTGCGCTCCTCGCCGAGCGAGCTGCTGCCTGCCTCCTCAGGCTTACCGGCTTGACGCGAGCCGGGGCTCCTCGACGGCTCCCGTCGCGCTGCGAGCTCACGGTCGATCTCCACTCTCACCTCGCGCTGGCGTCGTGAGCTCAAACGCTCGTACTCCCAGCGGGACAGTCCGGCCAGCGTGGCAAGCGCCGCGTAGTCGATACGAGCCTCGTCCTTCGACCCAGAAGGCGGCCCGGACCCGGCGCGCGGCGCCGGTCCTCGCGAGCGCCCCGATGGGTCGGGCGGCGAGGGCTGGGGTGGCCGTGTTCCATCTCGAGCACCCCCCTGCCGAGCCGCCGGCACGTCACTGTGAGCCAGCCCCTCGCGCGCCGCGTCGGCCTCTATACGCTGTGCACGCACCCCGAGCTCAGCCGCCCGGCGCGTGTTGCCCGCCTGTTCGGCCTGTGCGCGGGCACGAGACACGCGCTCCAGTTGCGCCCGCCTGTCAGCGGCCGGACCCGCCGAGCTCCCACCGTGCGCCGGAATCCGATCCTCGCGACCTCGTTTGGCGTGTTCGGGGCGCTTTCTCCTCTTAGGCGGTTGGGGAATGGTTGGTCCGTTGCCCCCGCGCGTCGGGCTGCCAGTGCTCACCTGGCTGTCGGTCGGTGAGTTGACATCCGGTGCGGACTTCTTCTTCGCTGTCCAGCGATCGACGACCCGACGTCGCCGAGCCTCGATCACACTGCCGATCCTCAGGGAGATCGAGCGACGCTCGACGTAGTTGTGACCGAGCGCACCGGCGGTGACGCCGAGCGCCTGGTGGCGGCGCATGTAGGCGCCCCACCACAGCGCTGACATGAGCAGCCACTGCGTCCACCAGCCGAGTGCATTGAGGTTCTCGATCAGGCCAATGAGCGAGAGGACCACGCCAAGCAGAAACGAGAACAGCAGCTTGGTCACGACCGTTCCGAGCAGCTGCATGCCCCACTTGCGAAACAGCGCCCGGCCGCTTTCGCCAAAGGCGGGGGCCAGCACCATCGCGGGGGCCAGCAGCAGATAGAGCAGGCCGAACAGCGCCGCGGCCAGCAAGCGCGTGCCCAGAAACCCCAGCAGGAGCAGCATGCCGAGCGTGCCCACCGCGATCAGGACCAGGCCACACAACCGCGCCCATGTCTGCGACTGGGTCCGGAACTGCGCCTGTGCGGCGTCCGCCCCGCGGCAGCTCGTGGCGTTGGCGCTTTGGCACATGGTTCGCAGCAGCGATGCCTGCGAGTTGATCGAGTTCCGAGCCGATCCGTTGGGCGGTAGTGCCAGGAAGATCGCACCGTTGCTCTGCGCCGAGCGCAGCATCTGGGCGCTGTGTTCGATCGTCCGCGCCGAAGAACTCGACGGGCTGACGCACGCGGACGAGCTCGAGCCGCAGCCGATCTGCGTGAGCTCGGCTGCGGCGATCTTCAGAGCTGCGCTGTGCAGCCGCGGATCGAGACGTCCCGGCTCCCGGCACCACATCACGTCCCCGAACTCGAGGTAGCACCACGGACCTTCCACTGCTGAGGAGAAGACAGTGTCGAGACTGGTCCCGAACACGCGCTCGGGTTGAGTGGGCGCGCCCTGGGCTGCCACCGCGAGCGTGCCGAGGGCAGCCTGGTTGGCCCATGCGCCGAGCGCCCCGACGGTGCCTGAGGGATCGCTGATCACCCATAGGCCGCCAACCATCATCGCCACCATCAGCACCACCTCCCCCAGCGTCTGGGCGACGCGGCGGCGGATCAGGCCGTGGTAGAGGGCGATCACCGAGGCCACCGAGAGGACGAGCGGCAGCCAGGGCTGGGTGAAGGCAGCCTCCGTCTGGCGCAGCCCCCTGCCCAGTCCACCCGCGGCCGCGCTTGGCAACAGGTCGATCGTGAAGCACCACTCGAGCATCACCACGAGCGCGTGAACCGCCCACACCAGGCCCATCCATGCCGGCGCTATCAGGATGTCCTGGACGGCAGTCGACAGCCAGTTCGAGCTGACTCCGAGCACCCCCGTATCGATGTGGACATCGATCCCGTAGTTGCCCGTGGGCGCGGCCGTGGCCACGAACCCAGAGCTTTCGCAGTGGCGCCTGTCACCCGCCGTGAGGTCCACAGCAGTCGCGGCCTCACACGACGGGCTGGCGAGGCCGTTGCTGACGAGCGGGTCGGCCTGTTGCTGAGGCGCGTCACCTTCGCCTTCAGGCGCTTCGTCCCCACCAGCCGCTGAGCCCGATCCAGTAGAGCTCAGCGGCGCCTGGGTCGGCGCCCGGGCAGGGACCACTCCCCGCGCCCGTTCAGCTGCCAGCGAGCGGGTCGCCAGCGGGCCGCAGCTGAGCGCACAGCAGAGGCAGAGCGCACCGGCGAGTCGGAGTCTCACCGTCGTTCTCAGGCCCCCGGCGTGGTGGAGAAGGCACGCAAAAGCGCGGGAACCACCACATCGACCTGGATCGCCTCGACGCGTCCCCTGTGATCGCGAAACAGGCAGCGACCGGCCTCGAGCTCGAGCAGACTTCGACGCATCCTGGAGTCCTCGGGATCCAGTCCCAGCAGCGAGAGCGCTCTCGACGCCTCCGCTTCTGAGCGCATACCGAAGACGAACGTCGCCCCAAGCAGGTTCTCCAGCGACTCACGCTCTCCGATCAGCCCGTCGCTGATGAGCTGCGTGCTGATGATCGGCACCGCCAGCTCCGAGCGTCCCATCCGCTGCAGCGAGCCGAGCAACGCACGGCCTACCGGGTCTCCGAGCAGGCGCCAGCCCTCGTCGAAGGAGAACAGCTTCAGGCGGCTCCTTTCAGCGCTCATCAGCTGCAACGCAAACATCGCGATCAACCGCACGATCTGCTCACCCACACGCTCCGACTGGGAGTACTCGGAGCGCCGCGTCCCGGGCTCCGGCCCCGGGAGGTCCCTGATCGGGATGTAGGTCACCTGCGCCTGCCCGACGGGCGGGAGCTTCACCTCCGGATCGGCGAACCCGAGCTGCGTCAACCCTGAGCGGGCATAGACCTCGAGTGTCTTGCCCACCTGCACATCGACCTCATCGCCCTCCTGTAGGGCGCTAACCACCTCCAGACACGTCGGCTGGCTCGAGCGGCGGGTCACACGATCCACCGCCCCGATCACCGCGGTCTCCCACGCGGGCTCCGCACGCCCCGGGAGCAGGTCGCGCAGGAATGACACGGCCGCGTCTTGCTTCAGGTGCTCCGGCGCGACCCTGAGCGGGTCCAGCATCCCTCGCAGCGCGGGATCGGGGCGCAGGGTCACACACTCGACGTGCGGCGCCACCTCATCCAGGAGATGAAACCGATGGTCGCCCTTGGGGTCGCAGTCGATCACCCTGGCGCCCTGCAAGAAGCCCTCGTACTTGAGCTTCTGAGCGAGCGTCGTCTTGCCCGATCCGAGCGCCCCCACGCTGAGGATCGCCACGTTGCGGTTGTGGTCCGAGCCCTCTCGTAGGTTGAAGTTGACAGGACGACGGGAGCCGGAGAGCGTGTGCCCCAGGTAGAAGCCGCCGTCGGAGCCTGCGGCATGAGCAGCGGTCGGCATCATCGCCGCCACCTGCTCGACTGTGAGCGTGTCGTCATAGCCAGCGACCCGCGTGCGCTGGCCGGGCAGGTGCTGGAGGAACAGCTGCAGCTGATTGCCGAGCGGACGGTGGAGGTGGATCTCGCCGTAGGCGCGCCGGCACAGCTCGATGCGCCGCTCCAGCTCGCGCTCCTCCGGCGCGCTCACAGCGACTGCGAGCGTGGCGCGCAGGAGCGGCGGCCTGCTCGAGGCTTGCAGGTAGGAGAGCAGGTCCCTCGCCTCCTGCGTGCGCTCATAGCCCAGGTCGCTGACGCCCTGCTCGCCGTCGGACTCCGCTCGCACGATCTGATCGGCGTCCTGTATCCGTCTGCGCGCAATCCTCAGCGCCAGCTCGTTGGGGAGGTAGCGCGCGTTCAACGAGAGGTCCACATCGAAGGGAAGGCTCTCGGGCGCCGCGAACATCAGCTCCGCCCGCGCGCTCGGGAAGTGCATCCGCTCGGGCAGCGCCCCCATCACCAACTGTGCCTGCCAGCTCGTACCAAGCTCTGATTGCACCCGCAGGCTGCGTCCGAGATGCTCGACGTATCCGTCCATCCAGCGCATCACGTCGCCCTCCAGCGGTGCGAGCAGTGCGCTGCCATTTCGCTCGAACAGGAGCGCACGCGGCTCGTGCAGTCCGTCGACGTGCGGCTCACCCAGACCCCTGCAGAACGCGCGCCTGACTAGCCACTGCAACTCGACCGTGCGGGTCTGGCGAACGGGAAGGAAGTCGGCGAGTCGTGCGTGGGCTTGATCGGCGCGCACCCGAGCCTGCTCGAGCTGCGCGACGGTGAGCACCCGGCCATCGCGGAGCGAGAGCGCCCTGCGGACACCGTGCCACCACTCGCGCGGGTGCTGGCCTGCCGCTTTGGAGACGTAGGAGGCCACGTCGCGGTCGGGCTCGCGCAGGCTCACGAGCAGGAAGACAGCCGGCCGTGCGCTGCCGAGCTCGCTCAGACGCTCGTGCTGTCGCTCCAGATAACTGCGCCGAGCGCGAATGTGCCCCTCCGCTCGCGTTTCCGTACCGGGCGAGAACGTCCGCTCGCCCTCACTCCGCGAGCCGCCCAGTCTGATCAGCTGGATGTCGGCTTCGATCACCTCGAGCGCGGCAATCAGCTCGAACAGGCGTGCACGCTTGGCATCCTCGCCGAGCCACGCATAGGTCGAGGGCTCCACCGTGAAGGCCGCCCATGCGTCTGAAGCGTCTGCGAATACGCAGTTGCCGTAGATGAACGCGATCGGCGGCTTCACCGGGCCGTCCTGCCAGGTCGGTGGGCACGGATGAGCATCCTCGCGCCCGCCGCAAGCAGGATCACCTGGCTGCGCTGAGCGGCGCTCGACTCGGTGGTGTCCTCGATGGTGAGTGTCGCGCGCACACGCGCGCTGCTGCGCTTGTGCGGAACCGACACCCGCACGGCACCCGGACCCGTGTAGCGCATGCGCCGCAACCGGGCATCTGAGCCGTCGGGGATGATCAGGATCTCGTCGGGATGCCACAGCCGCCCGAGCGGGGCTGCGCCCTGCAGTCCCACCAGCTGCCGCGGCCCGAGCCGGTGTCCGAGTAGCGCCAGGGCGGCAAGGTGAAAAGCGCGGCCCTCCAGACGGATGACTGCAAGCAGCGTGGCTCCGGCGACCGGGAGCACGAGGTCCCGGACCAGCCAGGGAATGGCCCGTGCGACGCCTCCAAGCAATGGCAGACGCGCGACCAAGAGGCAGACCGCCAGGATCGCAACGAAGTAGAGAATGCCTCTAACCGGTACACCGGTTGGGTTCAGCCGCAGGGAGTCGACGCTGTAGACACGCCGTTCGAGATCGAACACGCGCCTGTAGGAGCGGATCTCCATTACGAGGAACCGAACAGCGAGGCAACCGTGTCGCGCAGCAGGTTCACCCCGGCCGGCGTCGCCAGCAGCACCGAGACGATCCCTACCGCGAAAACACCAGCAGCCTCCTTGAAGTCACGCCGAAATGCGAGCACGGTGGCGGCCACGGCAAACGCCAGCCCGATCAGGCTCATCGCCACGGCACGACCGGTGTTTCCAGCCTTGGCCGCCGCCGATTCCAGTGACGTAGCGCCTTTTTCACCCGAGCCTCCGAGCGCCGCGCTCGATGCACTGCTCGAGACCGCTGCTTGCGCAGCTGCCACCGGCGGGACCAGCACCGCACTCGCCAGCACCGCGCATGCGAGCGCAGCAGCCACTGCAGGATGCAACCGTCTGATTTTCATCGGGCCTCCTCAGGCATCGGGATCCATCTGCACCGCCGCGACCTCCCAGCGCCCCTGCGCACGGACGACATCGAGTTCGTACTCGAGCGTGTACTGAGCCCCGCGCGCATCCTGGGCTTGGACGAAAGCCACCACCGAGCTCCCATCCGCGTTCCAGTCGAGTCGCTGGGTCGAATCGAGAGTCAGCGCGAGCCCCGGCAGCGACACACGGGCGCCAGGGGCCAGATCGGCAGCCAGCTCGCCGGCGGAGCCGGCGAGGTAGTTGCGAAGCGCACGCTCGACGACCGTGCTCAGTTCGAGATTTGTCACTTCGCGTAGGTGAGGAGCGAGCACGGCGGGCGCCGCTGCGGGCGCACCGACGAAGGCCGGATAGCCGCCCAGCGCAAGTGCTCCACCTGCCTCTCGCGTGACTGTCACCGTGAGATAGAGCAGGCCCTCAACGTCCGTCTGTGCAGCCACTGTGTAAACGTGCTCTGCATTCGAGAGCTCCCGTGCCTGCACAACTTCCGCCCATTCAACACGCTGCTCGCCTGTGGCCGGCGCGACCAGCCCCCCGGCGAATTCCATACTCTGCCCGGTGAACGATTCCAGGGCGTGCGTACTCGCCTGTGGTTCGCTCGCGTTCCAGCTCAGATACCGTCGCGCGAACAGTGCTGCGTAGGCTTCGGCTGCCCGATCCGGCGCGCTGCTCGCCTGCGGCGACGCCAGCTCACGGATGGGACGGGGCGGAAGTAGGACAACGCGAGCGCTCGCCGCCAGTCCTGCCAGCGACACCGTGTAGAGCAGGTAGCGTGGCAAGCTGCGCGCTAGCCTGATCCGCCACATCGCCCGTGTGCGGATGTTCACGGACGGGTCAGCGCTCAAAACCGAACTCCACGGGCCTCCGATATACGGCTTCTGGTGCGGCGACCGGGATCGCACGAGGAGCCTCGACGACGGAGCTCGGCGCATCCGCGCGATAGAGCCTGGGCCGCGGCCGGGTCGGCGCCAGCGCCAGTCTCCTCGTCAGTCCCCTCGTGACCTTGCGTGACGTCCGGGATCCATTCGCAGGTCGCCTCACGCTCGTCCTGGCGTCGGGAGCCTTCACCACGAGCGCACCGATCGCACTCGCAGTGCGCAATCCACGTCCGCGGGGGGCAGGTTCACCTCGTTGCAGACGGCGTCCCGATGTGAACAGGCCACCGAACACACCCACCGCCCCGACGAGCAGCGCCGCCACGCCCACCAGCCCAATCAATCGAGTTACACCGCGACGCGCAGGGGCAAGCTCCGATCCAGCCGCGGCCATGAACTCGTTCTCGTCGTAAACCCTGTAAACCTCGCGCGGCGCACGGCGTGGCAACTTCACCTTTCACTCCCTTCAAGAAAGACGCGGGCGACCGGGGCCCGCAGCGGGAAAGACCGCGAGCTCCGGCCGCTTGCGCGTAGGTGGGCTGCGCCGCTCCGTCGTGCGTTCGACCGACGGCCGGCTGCCCTGTGGGACGTTCCTATGAGTGGGGGGAGTAGGTTCACAGGACGGTCCCTACTGCCTGTTCCGACGCCGGCGCGGAGGACGGGACACCGCCCTCCGCAATTGCCATCAACCGTTTGAGGCGCGCGCGAGCCCGCTGGGCAACCTTGCGGTACTTCTCCGTGCTCCAACCGTGAACACGGCAGAACTCACCGCAACTCATTTGCAGTGACACCTGCGAGGCGAGCACGAGCCGCTGCTCGGGAGTGAGCTTGCACATGAGCGTTTGCAGCAGCGCGAGCTCATGGCGCAGGATCACGATCTGCTCCACATCCGTATGACTGGAGAGACCGCCGTCTTCCCAGTTGACGTCATCCAGGGGAACGGCGCTCTCGAGCGCTGCCTGCATCGGGCTGCGACCCGATAGCGCCCTGCGCCGGTCGTGGATCCTCGACACGAAGCGCTGCTCGAGCGCGTTTGCCAGGTGGTGCCGGTTCGCGTAGGCGCCACCTCGCTTGACGTAGGCGACGATCTCCAGAACGGCCTGGCTGTAGCAGTCTTCGAGATCGTCCCTGCGCAGTCGATGGGCGTGCACGCGCAGCAGCAACTCGCGCTTTGCCCTGGCGAGGATCGCCACCTCCTCGACGGCGTCCGGACCGCGACGCTCTAGCCTCGTGCAGCGCCCGTCGACACCCAAGCCTCGTTTTTCTCGCTCACATCGGGTACACACATGGACATGTCGCAGCCAGGCGCCCCCAGACCCCCCCACGAATTGATCGCCACGTGAGCATCACCGACCGCCTCCACGACCTCGATCGCCGCCAGCAGCAGGCGCCTCGCATCAGCTTCATCGCAGCCGTCATCAAGAAGTTCGGCGACGACCAGGCCGGACAGCTCGCCGCCCTGATTGCCTACTACGGCTTCGTCTCGCTGTTCCCCCTGCTCCTGGTGCTCGTCACGATCCTTGGCTTCGTGCTGCAGGGGGACCCCAGCGCACAGGCAAGCGTGCTGCACTCCACGCTCAGCCAGTTCCCTGTCATCGGCACCCAACTCCAGAGCAACATCCACTCGCTCAAAGGCAGTGGTGTCTCACTCGCCATCGGGCTGGTGGGCTCCCTGCTCGCCGGCCTCGGGATCACCGGCGCCACCCAAAACGCCTTCAATCAGGTGTGGCACGTGCCGCACAAGGACCGCCCGAACTTTCTCGGGACCCGGCTTCGCGGGCTCGGGCTGCTGCTAATCCTGGGCGTCCTCGCGATCGTGTCGACCGTGGCTGCCGGGTTCGTGACCTCGGGCGGCCACAGCGTCCTCGCCATCCTCGGCGGTGTGCTCGTCGCGCTGGCGGTCAACCTGCTCCTCTTCTTCACCGCCTTCCGGCTGCTGACCGCCGCCGAGATCGATACCAAGGACCTCATCCCCGGTGTGATCGTCGCAGCGATCCTCTGGCAGATCCTGCAGCACGTGGGGGGCTATTACGTCGATCATGTCGTCCGCCACGCCAAGGAGACCTCGGGCCTGTTCGCCTTCGTCCTCGGCCTGCTCGCCTGGCTCTACCTCGGTGGTCAGGTCACGCTCATCGCAGCCGAGATCAACGTCGTGCGCGCACGCAAGCTCTGGCCCCGGAGCTTCTTCTCCGAGCCGCTACTGGAGGCCGACAAGCGGGCGATGACATCCTCAGCAGAGGTGGAGGAGCGGGTCGACGAGGAGAACGTCGAGGTCAGCTTCGACGGGCCGTGAGTCGGGTCCCGGCCCGTCCGCTCATGCGCGCGAGCTGGAAGCCTGCTCGGGATTGTCGGAACCTGACCGACTAGCCCTGCGGCGAAAGAGTTTGCCCGGCTCTTCAATTACGGCGAAACCGGGCGGTGTGGTCGCTGAGAATCCAGCCGGCAGCTTCGGCCTGCGCTGAGGCTCAGGAGTTGCAGCAGCCGGGTGGCTCTTCTGGCGCCGAAAAATCATCAATTCAGATTAGCCAAGGATCCCGATGGTCCACAAGATGACCTCTGCCGCGAGCGAGACGAGACTCACTGTCAGCCACGCCGACAGGTCGGACAGCTTCGGGGAGTTCCCTACCAACTCCGCCTCGATCCAAGTGCCGGCCACTCGATAGACGTCACAGTCAGCTCGAAGCTCAGTTGCTCGATCGATTGAGCCATGGCAGCGGTTCTACCCAGCGCTTGTGACGGGATCGTTGGCTCGACCAGCCCGCGAGGAAGCCGGCGGCACCAACCGAGCGGCCGGGGTCCGCGCCGATTGCTTCCCAAATCGATTCCCTAGGCCCCAAATGTGGCTCTGGAATGCGCCATTACGACATGACATGGAAGTACTTGCGCACGCAACCAACGCGCGCTATACTAACTACACTTTCGTAAGCTCATATGGAGCGGTTACCTATGTCATCACCCCCAGAGAAGCCCACCATCCAGCCTTCAGAGCCCAAGCAGCTGCTGCGGCTCATTCCCCTCGACGACACCGTCGTCTTCCCCAACATGGGCATCACCCTCACCGTCGACGTGGGCGATGACGAGCGTGTCGTGCTCGTACCCCGCCACGAGAACGAGTTTCTCGAGGTCGGCACCATCGCCGAGGTCTCCGAGCAGATCCGCCTCCCCGGCGGCGGACGCGCTGTTGCCATCTCCGGCGAGCACCGTGCCCTGATCGGCGCCGCGCAGACCGGCCCCACCGGCGAGCTGCGCGTCGAGGTCGACGAGCGCCCCGACGAGGTGCCCGTGGACGGGCGCACCCGTGAGCTCGAGCGCGAGTACCGCGCCACCGTCGAGGAGATCCTCGAGCTGCGCGGCGACGACGGACGCATCGCCGCCTTCCTGCGCGCCATCGCAGAGCCCGGGGCGCTGGCCGACTCGGCCGGCTACTCCCCCCAGCTCTCCTACGAGCAGAAGGTCGAGCTGCTGCGCACCCTCGACGTGACAGAGCGCCTCGAGCTGGCAGTCAAGCTCCAGCGCGAGAGCCTGGCCGAGCTGCAGGTGCGCAAGCGCATCCGCGAGGACGTCCAGGACGGCGCCGAGAAGCAGCAGCGCGAGTACTTCCTGCGCAAGCAGATGGACTCCATCCGCAAGGAGCTCGGCGAGGACGACGCCTCGGTCTCGGAGGAGTACCGCACCAAGATCGAGGACGCCGACATGCCCGAGGACGTCAAAGAGCAGGCCCTCAAGGAGCTGGCCCGCCTGGAGCGCATGGGCGAGCAGACCGGCGAGTCCTCCATGATCCGCACCTACCTCGACTGGCTCATTGCCGTCCCCTGGGGCAAGCGCTCCGAGGAGCACCTCGACCCCGTCGGCGCGCGTGAGGTGCTCGACGCCGATCACGCCGGCCTGGAGGACGTCAAGGACCGCATCACCGAGTACCTCGCGGTGCGCAAGCTGCGCCAGGAGCGCGGCATCGAGGCCGACCCCAAGTCCGGGGCCATCCTCACCCTGATCGGGCCCCCCGGAACCGGAAAGACATCCATCGGCGAGTCCATCGCCCGCGCCACCGGACGCGAGTTCGTTCGCATGTCGCTCGGCGGCGTGCGCGACGAGGCCGAGATCCGCGGGCACAGGCGCACCTACATCGGAGCGCTCCCCGGCCGCTTGGTCCGGGCGCTCAGGGACGCCGGCACGATGAACCCCGTGATCCTGCTCGACGAGGTCGACAAGGTCGGAGCCGACTGGCGCGGAGACCCCTCCGCGGCGCTGCTCGAGGTCCTCGACCCCGCGCAGAACCACTCCTTCCGCGATCACTACCTCGACGTCGAGCTGGACCTCAGCCAGGTCATGTTCCTGGCCACGGCCAACGTCGCCGACACCATCCCCGGCCCGCTGCTCGACCGCATGGAGGTAATCCACTTCGATGGCTACACCTCCGAGGAGAAGCTGGCCATCGCCAAGGGCTACCTGTGGCCGCGACAGCGCGACCGCAACGGCCTACGCGAGGACGAGGTCACGATCTCAGACGACGTGCTGCGCACCATCATCTCCGAGTACACACGCGAGGCCGGAGTGCGAAGCCTCGAGCGCAACCTCGGGACCGTGCTGCGCAAGACGGCAACCAAGATCGCCTCGGCCCAGAGCAGCCAGGCCACCGACGCCGAGGCCAAGCCTGTGGAGATCGACCTGGAGGTCGTGCGCGACGCGCTCGGACGCCAGAAGTTCTTCCAGGAGTCGGCCGCAAGGACCGCCACCCCCGGTGTCGCAACCGGATTGGCCGTGACCGGAGCGGGCGGCGACGTGCTGTTCGTCGAGGCCACCGCCATGAAGGGCGGCTCCGGCAACGGCGGATCGCTCGTGCTCACCGGCCAGCTGGGTGACGTGATGAAGGAGTCGGCCAGGATCGCCCTCTCCTACGTCCGCGGCCACGCCGAGGAGCTCGGAATCGACGAGCACGCATTCGAGAACCAGGAGTTCCATGTCCACGTCCCCGCCGGCGCCATCCCCAAGGACGGCCCCAGCGCAGGCGTGACCATGGTCACCGCCCTGGCCTCGCTGCTGTCCGGGCGACCCGTCAAGCACACCGTCGGCATGACCGGCGAGGTCACGCTGCAAGGACGCGTGCTGCCGATCGGCGGCCTCAAGCAGAAGGCGCTAGCCGCCCACGCAGCCGGCCTCACCGACGTGATCCTGCCCGAGCGCAACCGAGGCGACCTCGACGACATTCCCGAGGAGGTCCGAGAGCAGATGACCTTCCACCCGGTGATGACCGTCCAGGAGGTCCTCGACCGCGCACTGGAGCCGGCACGCGATGTCGCGCACCTCTCGTAGATGTGAGCCCGTCCCGATGGAGGTCCGCGAGACCGCGGACCTCCTCGAGCGGCGCTGGCAGCTATCCATCATCTATGCAGCCCTGACCGGAGCCCTGCGCTTCAACGAGTTCGCCGAGGCCGTCGCCGGCATCTCCCCCAGGATGCTCGCCGAGCGGCTGCGCGACCTCGAGGGCGCAGGCCTCGTGCAGCGCAACGTCATCCCCACCAGCCCCCCCACCGTCGAGTATCGCCTCACCCCCCGCGGGCGCAAGCTCGGGCCCTTGATCGAGGCCATGCGCGAGTACTCGCGCGAGCCCGTCTAGAACCCTCTAAACCCGCGAGGTCTTTCTGTCGGCACGCGACTCGGGCTGGCTCACCCCCACCAGCTGCCCACCGGCGCAACCCTCGGCGCGCACGTCCACCTGGGGGTTGCGAATGCCGGCCACGCCCACCAGCCCGCCCAGCGCCACCAGCGCCGCAGCGATCGCAATTCCGAGATGGAAGCTGTGCAGCGAGGCCGCCTCAGCCGCCCTGCTGAGCACATGGGCCTGGGCGCTCGGCAGCCCATGCACGTCGGGCTTTCCCAACGGCAGCCGCTTGGCCGCCGCCACAGCCGCCCGCGCAGCGCTCCCCAGCTTCGCGCCCCCCAGGCGACTCTCTAGCGTCGAGCCAAACGACGAGGCCACCGCCGCGCCCACCGCCGCCGTGCCCAAAAGCCCCGCCACCCGTGCAATCGCGTTGTTCACGCCCGAGGCAATGCCCGCCTCATGCTCCGATCCCGCCAGCACCGCCGCCGTCAGCGGCGCCACCGTCATCGACAGCCCGAGCGCGAACACCAACAGGCCCGGCAGCACTTCCGAGACATAGTCGCCACGCGCGCCAATGCGCTGGAACAGCACCAGCCCCACAGCCGCCACCAGCGGCCCCGCACCCATGAACAGACGCGGCCCATAGCGGTCCGCGAGCCCGCCAAAGCGACGCGAGAGCACGAACATCACCACCGTCACCGGCAACGTCGCAAATCCACTCTGAAGCGGCGTGTACCCGTCGATCTGCTGCAGGAACAGCACCAGGAAGAAGAACAGGATCGAAAGCCCCGCATACATCGAGAACGTCTCCACGTTGCCCGCCGAGAAGTTGCGGCGTCTGAACAGCTTCAGCTCCAGCATCGGCTGGGAGGCGCGAGACTCGTATGCCGTAAACGCGCACAGCAAAACCACACCGGCAATCAGCGGCCCATACACACCCGCGCTCGACCACCCCAGCCGCGGCTGCTCGATCAGGGCGAACACCGGCCCTGCGAGACCCGCCGCACACAGCACCGCCCCCACCATGTCAATCCGGCGCCCCTCGCGGTCGCGGGCCGGCCCGGCCGGGATCGCCGTGAGGATCAGCGCCACGCACGCCGCCGCCAGCGGCACGTTGACCAGGAACACCACCCGCCACGAGGCAATCGCCAACAGCTCACCGCCCGCCAGCGGTCCGAGCACACCCGCGATCGCCCCCCACGCCGTCCAGCTGCCGATCGCCGGTCCCCGCTCCTCCTCCGGGAACGTGTTCACGATCACCGCCAGCGAGCTCGGCACCAACAGCGCACCCGCCACGCCCTGAAGCGCCCTCGCCGCCACCAGCACGCCGATGCTGGGGGCCAGCGCGCACATCAGCGAGGCCGCCCCGAAGCCGGCCACGCCGAGCGCGAACACGCGCCGCTCGCCAAACAGATCGCCAAGCGATCCACCGATCAGGATCAGCGAGCCAAGCGTCAACAGGTAGCCGTTGACCACCCACTGCTGTGCCGCCAGGCCACCCCCCAGCGCACGTTGGATCGTCGGCAGGGCAACGTTTACCACCGTGCCGTCCAACAGCACGATGCCCGACCCGAGGATGCACGCGATCAGCGTCAGGCGCTTCGCTGAGGCGTCTGCGCTCGCGGGCATCAGCCCGCTCTGTTGAGCGCCGAGCGCCCCACCTGCGAGACCGCCGTGTAGCCGCTCAGGGCCAACGTCAAATCCAGCTCCGCAAGCAGGCAGCGGAGCACATGCTCCACCCCGGACTGACCGCCCAGCGCCAGACCCCACACGAACGGCCGCCCCAAGCACACAGCGTTCGCTCCCAGCGCCAGCGCCTTGAAGATGTCCGCGCCCGAGCGGATGCCGCTGTCGAACAGCACCGGGAGCTCCGCTCCCACCGCCTCGCGGACCGCCGGCAGCGCGTCGAGCGCACCAATCGCGCCGTCCACCTGGCGTCCACCGTGGTTGGAGACGATCACGCCGTCCACGCCCGCATCGAGCGCACGCTTGGCGTCGTGGGCGTGGAGGATGCCCTTCAGCACGATCGGGAGCTCCGTCTGCTCGCGCAGCCACGCCAGGTCCGCCCACGTGATCGCAGGGTTCGAGAACTGGTAGGCCCAGTGGCCGATCGCAGACCCCGGGTCCTCCTCCGGCGTGCGCTCGAGCGCCGCCCTGAACACCGGGTCGCTGAAGTAGTTCGCCACCCCCTCGCCTTTCAGGAACGGCAGGTATGCGGCCTGCAGGTCGCGCGGTCGCCAGCCGAGCATCCACGTGTCGAGCGTCACCACGATCGCCTCGTAGCCCGCCTGCACAGCCCTGGCCACGAAGCTCGCCGCCAGCTCCCGCTCCTTGGGCCAGTACAGCTGATACCAGCGACTTGCCGCCCCCATCGCCTCCGCCACGTCCTCCAGCGAGTGCGAGGCAGCCGTGCTGAGGATCGCCGGCAGGCCGTGTGCGCCCGCCGCACGTCCCACCGCAAGCTCGCCCTCCGGATGCACGATCGACTGCACCCCCACCGGAGCCAGCAACACCGGCGCGGGCATCTGCGTGCCGAGGATCGTGCAGCTCAGATCGCGGGCCGAGACGTCGCGCAGCATCCGCGGCACGATCTCCCAGCGCTCGAACGCACGCAGGTTCGCCGCCATCGTCCGCTCCGTGCCCGCACCCCCGGCCACGTATCCGAAGGCCTCCGCGCTCAAGACCTCACGAGCGCGCACTTCCAGGTCACCCGCCGCCACGGGCAGCGCCGGCTTCTCCCCCGCCAGGCAGCGGCCGTAGATCTCATATTGGAAGTTGGCGAGGAGCTGTTGGGGAGCGCCCTCGGCGCCGGAGTCTGCCATGGCTAGACCCTACCGTCGGCTTCGCCCTGCCGAGGCTCAGCCGAGGACGAGCTCGGCAGCGGCGCGCAGCGTGGGAGCGTCGCCGCTTACCAACAGCGTCGTCACGATCGACTCGCGCCAGCGCTCGAGGTCGTCGCGGATCTTCTCGGGCGGGCCGATCAGCGACATCTGCTCGATCAGCTTGCGCGGCACCTTTGCCGCCGCCTCGTCCTTCTTGCCGGCCAGGTACAGCTCGGCGATCTGATCGACCTCGTCCTCATAGCCCATGCGAATCGCCACGTTGGCGTGGAAGTTGGTGCCTTTGGCTCCCATCCCGCCGAAGTACAGGGCGTAGAACGGGCGCAGCGAGTCGGCCGCCGCGTCAATGTCCTCAGAGACGATCAGCGGCACCGTCGCGTTGACCTCGAAGTCCGCCGCCGTGCGCCGCGCCCCGGGCCGCTCGAAGCCTTCGCGCAGGTAGCCTGCGTACACGTCCTGCTGCTCGGGCGCGAACAGCATCGCCAGCCAGCCGTCACACAGCTCCGCGCACAACGCAATGTTCTTCGGCCCCTCAGCGCCCAGGAAGATCGGGACGTCCTCGCGCAGCGGATGGATGGAGGCCTTCAGGGGCTTGGCCAGTCCCGTCCCGCCCGGCAGCGGCAGCTTGTAGTGCTCGCCATCAGCCGTCACCGGGCCCTTGCGCGCCCAGACGTCGCGCAGGATGCCGATGTACTCGCGGGTCCTCGCCAATGGCTTGGCGAAGGGCATCCCATACCAGCCCTCCACGACCTGCGGACCGGAGACACCGAGACCGAGGATGAAGCGTCCCCCCGAGAGATGGTCCAGCGTCATCGCCGCCATCGCCGTGGCCGCCGGCTGGCGCGCCGACATCTGCACGATCGCAGTGCCCAGCTTCAGCTTCTCCGTCCTCGCACCCCACCAGGCCAGCGGCGTCAGGCAGTCAGATCCATAAGCCTCCGCCGTCCAGATCGAGTCGAAGCCCAGCCGCTCCGCCTCCGCGATCGAGTCCTCCACGCCCGGCGGCGGCCCGCCCGCCCAATAGCCCGTGTTCAGGCCCAGTTTCAGCTCCCCCGCCATGTGCACTCGAGCCTACTCCACGAGCGCCAGCGTGAACCCGTCATAGCCCTTGGCGCCGACCGTTTGGATCGTCGTGGCGCTCACGCGTGACTCGCCTGTGAGCAGCTCATGGAAGCGGCGCATGCCCTGAACCCCCGGATCGACGCTCTGGGCATCGATCAGGCCACCGTCGCGCACCACGTTGTCGACCACGATCAACGACCCCGGGCGAACCAGCTCCAGCGCCTGAGTGAAGTACTCGGGCGTGCTCTGCTTGTCCGCGTCGATGAACACCAGGTCGAAGGGTCCCTCGCCGCTCGAGCGCAGCAGCTGCAGAGACTCAAGCGCCGGCCCCACGCGCACGTCCACCAACGCTGCCACGCCCGCCCGCTCGATGCTAGCGCGCGCCACCTCGGCGTAGCGCTCGGAGAGCTCGAGCGTGACCAGCCTTCCCTCGGGCGGGAGCGCCCGCGCCAGCCAGATCGAGCTGTAGCCGCCGAGCGTGCCCAGCTCGAGGATGCTCCGTGCTCCGATCGTCCGTGCCAGCAGGTGCAGAAGCTTGCCCTGCGCCGGCGTGACCGCAATCGACGGCAGACCCGCCTGCTCGGCCGAGCTCAGCGCCTGCTCGAGCGCCGGGTCCCTCCCCAGCAGCTGATCCTCCACGTACTCGTCAACCGCGCTCCACAGCTGCTGGCTCATCGATCCTCCGCTCGCTCGTCAGGGCTCATCAGCGCCACCGCCACCGCCAGGCCGGCCGAGCGGCGCACAGTCGCGATGCGCCTGCCCGGCTGCACCGCCTCGCGAATCTCGCTCACATGCTTACCGAGCGTAGCCACCGTGCGATCGAGGTCGGCGGCTATGAGCGCCAATCCCCAAAAGCGCACCGGGCGATCGGGGCCACCCGCCCGAGCCACTATCTCCTCCGGCTCCTCCACCAGCTCGAGGATCTCCCGGCCGAGCCTGAAGAACGCCTGACGCGGAGCGCCCGCGGGCGTGGGCACTTCGCGCACACGCCTGAGATCCAGCCCCGCCTCCTGAATCCTCGCCACGCTACGCCCGAAGTCGGGCGACATCGCCACCACGTGGTCGATCCCGAGCACGCCATTGGGGTGCTCGGCTCCCGGTGGCTGCAGGGCACGGGTGGAGACGCTCGTCGGCAGGCCGTCCAGATCGACGTCCTCTAGATCGCGCAGCGACCACGAGAGGATGCCGCGCTCGGAGCCCCTGCCCGTGAGGCGGATCGTCACGTCCCCCAGGCGGCAGCTGTCGCCCGTGACAGCAAAGCCCAGCGCTCCCCACGCCTCGGGCTCATCCGCCAGCGTGATCTCGTCGATCGTCGGCGCGGGCATCTCGGCAACCGTACATCCTCACCGCCGCTCGTTACCTCGACAGGCACCGCCGAGCTCGCGGCGTCCTAAGCTCAGGGCACATGCAGGACGAGCCCGAGAACAGCAACGAGAGCTCCGAGGAGGGAACCAGCGGCTGGGTGCTGGTGCTGATTCGCTATGTGCTGCCGGCCGCTGTCGTGCTCGCAGGCCTCGTGATCATGGCCATGGGCAGCGAAACCGACCTCGAGGGCGGCGCCTCGATCCTCAGCGCCGGCCTCGCCATCTACTTCGTCAACTGGCTGTTTCGCATCGGCGCCGCTGGAGACCGCGAACGCGAGCGCGAAGACGCCGCCCGCGAGTACTTCACCCAGCACGGCCGCTGGCCCGACTGAGCTCCGAGCGCCACCCGCCGGCCCGGCGATCGGGCGGCCTCGATTCGCCATTGCAGCCGGCGGGTAGCTGTGACAGGTGAGCATCACAAGGCCCCGGAGTTTCTCCAACCGTCGAATGTGAAGGCTCACGGTGCGCGCGAGAATCCCGTGGTGAGCTCGGGGGCCCCCACACCGCCGCTCGACGCCCCTCCCGAGGGGTCGCCGATCGACTCCTATCGCCCACAGGCGCCGTTCCTCGACGAGCTGTTCGAGCTCGACGGGACGCCTCGCCCGACAGCCAGACCGCTGGTTGAAGAGCTAAAGCGGCTTGGTCCCGCCGGGCTGATCGAGGCCGGCAGACGCCGCGACGCGGTCTTTATGCAGCAGGGCATCACCTTCGAGACCAGCGGCGGGGGCGGCAGCTCCAAAGAACGTCCCTTCCCGCTGGACCTCGTGCCGCGCGTGCTCAGCGGCCAGGAATGGCGCGACATCAAGCGCGGCCTCGCGCAGCGCATCCGCGCGCTCAACCACTTCGTCGACGACGTCTACCACGCCCGCGAGATCGTCCGCGAGGGCCTCGTGCCGTGGCGACTGGTCGTCTCCTGCTCGCACTTCGCCCGCGCAGTGCACGGCATCCGCCCTCCGGGCGGCGTCTACACGCACGTCGCCGGATGCGACCTCGTGCGCCACAGCGACGGGTCCTGGAAGGTGATCGAGGACAACGTGCGCATCCCATCGGGCATCTCCTATGTGCTCGAGAACCGCGCCGCGATGGCGCGCCTCGTGCCCGAGCTGTTCGCCTCCTACCGCGTACGTCCCGTCGACCACTACCCCCAGCTGCTCCTGCGCGCCCTGCGCTCGGTCGCCCCCTCGACCGAGAGCGAGGCCACGGTCGTCGTGTGGACGCCCGGCCCGGCCAACCCCGCCTACTTCGAGCACGCCTTCCTCGCCCGCCAGATGGGCGTCGAGCTGGTCGAGGCCTCCGACCTCGTCGTCCGCGACGACGTCCTCTACATGCGCACCACCCGCGGCCTCGAGCGCGCCCACGCCGTCTACCGGCGCCTCGACGACGACTTCGTCGACCCGCTCGAGTTCCGTCCCGACTCGCTGCTCGGGGTCCCCGGCCTGCTGCGCGCCTACCGCGCGGGCAGCGTCGCCATCGCCAACGCCTTTGGCACCGGTGTCGCCGACGACAAGGCGATCTACTGCTTCGTCCCCGACATGATCCGCTTCTACCTCGGCGAGGAGCCGATCCTCGAAAACGTCAAGACCTACCTGCTGTCCGACCCCGAGGTCCTCGAGCACGTGCTGGAGCGCCTCGATCAGCTCGTGATCAAGCCCACCGGCGAGTCTGGCGGTCGCGGCGTGATGATCGGCCCCCACGCCGACGAGGGCGAAATCGCCCGGATGCGCGAGGTCATAAGCGCCCACCCCGAACGCTGGATCGCCCAGGACGTGGTGCGCCTGTCCACCGTCCCCACCGTCGGCGAGAACGGCACGATCGCCCCGCGCCACGTCGACCTGCGGCCGTTCGCAGTATTCGGCGAGCGCATCGACATCGTGCCCGGCGGCCTCACCCGCGTGGCACTAGAGGACGGCTCGCTGATCGTCAACTCCTCGCGCGGCGGCGGCTCCAAGGACACATGGGTGCTCGAGGACGGCGACGACGCCGACCGCGCCGGACCGCCGATCGCCGACACCCAGCCCCCCGCCCTGCCCGACCTGCGCTACGGGGCGTGGACCGGCCAGCAGCAACAACAACAACAACAACACGGGCAGTTGCCTGCGCAGAGCCCGGAGCACGGGAAGACCGGCTGATGCTGGCCCGGATCGCGCACGAGCTCTACTGGCTGGGGCGCAACCTGGCGCGGGCCGAGTTCACCGCGCGCGCCGTCGAGGCGGTGTTCCAGGCCGAGCTGCAGGGAACCTCCGACGCGGCCCCCGGCGTGAGCTTCGGCTCAGGTGGGCTGCTGGCGATGTTCGGCGACGTCCACGAGAGCCCGCAGAGCAGCCAGGCGCTCGGCCAGCTCACGCTCGACGCCGGGCGCCCGGGCTCGATGCTCGCCTCGATCGAGCGTGCACGCGAGGGCGCGCGCACCGTGCGCGACGTGATCAGCGCCGAGATGTGGGAGGCGATCAACACCACCGCCCTCGGCCTGCGCGGCGGCGGGCAGCCAGGTTGGACCGCACCGGCCGGCCCCTACCTCGCCTCGCAGTACGTCAAGGAGCGCACCGCCCTGATCTGGGGCGTGGCCAATCGCTCGATGCTGCGCGACGAGGCCAAGTGCTTCCTCGACGCCGGAGGCCTGATCGAGATCTCCGACATGGTGCTGCGCATGCTGCGCGTCGCCATGCCCTCCGGCGACGCCGCGCCCGGTGACGGGCACGCACTGATCCTGCTGCAGGCCGTGGGCGGCTTTCACGCCTACCTGCGCGCTGTCACCTCACCCCCCAACGCGCACCCCGTGGCGCGCTTCCTGCTGTTCGAGCGCGCCTACCCCGACAGCGTGGCCGCGTGCGTCGACTCACTCAACGAGGTCTTCACGATGGCCGACGCCGGACCGCGCAACTCGAAGCCCGTGCTGCGCGTGAGCCGGCTGGCCGCCGACCTCGACTTCCAGCGCCGTGCCCTGCCCGACGGCGCCGAGCTGACGGACATCTGCGAACAGACCCAGCAGGAGCTCGCACGCATCGACCAGGACGTGGCCGAGCGCTACTTCGCCGGCGCCGCCTCGGCCGGTCTGAGAAGGTAGACGCCTCGTGCACTTCGCGATCCGCTTTCTCACCGAGTACCGCTACGACGCGCCCGTCACCGACAACCTGAACGCGCTGAGGGTGCGTCCCGCCACCACCTCCACGCAGCGCTGCGACGAGTTCCACACCCGCATCGAGCCAGAGGCTCGCGTCAGCCGCCACCTCGACTACTTCGGCACCGAGGTGATCGAGTTCGGCATCCCCGCCGCCCACGAGCACCTGACGATCGACATGCGCGCACGGGTGGTCACCTCCGCCCCGCCCGAGCCGCCCGAGGGCTCGTGGGAGAGCCTGCTGAGCCCCGCCTACTTCGATGCCGCCGGCGAGTTCGCCCTGCCCTGGCAGGACCAGCCCACCATCCCGGGCCTCGAGAGCCTGCACGACGCACTTGACGCCGACTGCCCCCTGGAGACGCTCGAAACGCTCTGCGAGCTCATCCCCGACCGCTTCGAATACCGCAAGGGCGCCACCTACGTGGGCTCGACCGTCAGCGACCTGCTCGACATGGGCGCCGGCGTCTGCCAGGACTTCGTGCACCTATCGCTGGTGCTGCTGCGCCGCCGCGGCATAGCCGCCCGCTACGTCTCGGGCTACCTGTGGGCTGCCCCCCAGGACGAGGGCGCCGACTCGATGGAGCTCGACACCCACGCGTGGCTCGAGGCGCTGCTGCCCGGCACCGACGGGCATGGCGAGCCGGTGTGGGTGAGCGCCGACCCCACCAACCGCCGGCTGGCCGGCGAGACGCACGTGAAGATCGGCCACGGGCGCTTCTACTCCGACGTGCCACCAGTCAAGGGGCTCTATATGGGCGGAGCGAAATCCAAGCTCGAGGCGGCGGTCACAATGTCGCGGCTCGACCCCCAGACGAGCGCGCGGGCCTGACGCGCGGGCCTGAGTCAGGCGAGTGTGTAGATGACCCAGGGCTCGCGCACGCCGCCCACCCGGTCATACACGGCCTGGGCTCTGAGGTTGTCAGGCGCCGTCTGCCATTCGAGCCTGACGGCGCCGCGCTCGCGGCAGCGATCCACGCACTCCTCGATCAGACCCTCGGCCACACCGGACCCGCGCGCGGCTGGCGTCACATACAGGTCGTTCATTACCCCAATCCGTCCCCCTCGGTGGTGTCCCAGCTCCAGAAGACCGTCGCGAAGCCGACAGGCTGTGAGGCCCCATCTCGCGCGATCAGCTGCAGGCCCTCCAGATCCGGGGCATGCAGCAGCGCTCTTGACAGGTCCAGCAGCGCCTCGTCGCTCGGGGCGGTCTGGTAGAAGTCGCAGTAGGCGCGCATCAGGACCAGTAGGTCCGCGAGATCGGCCTCAACCACGCTCGCTATCGAATGGCCGTCGAGCTGGCTCGAACCGCTCACATGGACGATGCTAACGCAGGGGCCGAAGGCGATAATCCTGCTTACCTGGGCCCATGCGGGGTAGATACGCGCAAGCCAACAACGGCCGAACCGAAGCTGGAGGACGAAATGAAGGTTGGACGCCTGCTCGCCCGTGTCACAGTCGGAGGCCTGTTCATCGGTCACGGCACCCAGAAGTGGTTCGGCTGGTTTGACGGCCCCGGGCTGGACGGGGCCAGCGGGATGATGGAGTCGCTCGGGCTTCGCCCCGGCCGGCGCAACGCCATCGCGGCCAGCGCCTCCGAGGCGGTCGGTGGCGCGATGCTCGCCGCGGGGGCATTCACACCGCTGGCGGCAGCCACGTTGATCGGCACGATGGTGACAGCCATCCGCACGGTGCATCTCAAGAACGGCCCGTGGGCGACCAACGGCGGATATGAGTACAACCTCGCGCTGATCGCTCTGCTGCTCGCGCTCGTCGATGGCGGCCCGGGCGCACTCTCGTTGGACGGAGCGTTGGGCATAGACGACACGGGTAGCGGCTGGACGATCGCCGCGCTCCTGGCGGGACTGGCGGGCTCGACCTTCGTCATCGAGGCCGGGCGCCGTGAGCCTGCACCCTCCCCCGCGCCCTCGGCGTCCAACGGAGTAAACGGCTCGGCCTGAGCGACGCCGCTCTCTAGGGCTGGGCGCTCAACGCGAACGGGCTGCCCTCGGAGTCCTTGCAGATCGACCACTTCTCCCCCGGGTGCACCACGCTGCCACCCAGCGAGCTCACTTGCTCGAGTGCCACCTGCATGTCCTCGACGTCAAAGTAGGGCAGCGAGAACGAGTCTCCAGGTCCGCGTCCACGGACGTGCACGCCGAGCGCCGGCGAGCTCTCACGCGTCTGCCAGCCCGATCCCTGGGCCTCCTCGCGCTCGCTGAGCTCGACCCCGAGCAGCCCGCTCCAGAAGCGCAGGGCCCGCTCGGGCTCATCGGCTGGGAACTCGATCAGCGACAGAGCAGGCGGTGACACCACTGCCACGATAACGCCAGCGCTGTCTAACCGAGTTTGTATCCGAGCAGCGCAAAGCTCTCCAGCGCGCTGTTCACGCCCGCCTCAGCGCGCTGGATCTCATCCAGGGCGGCCACGTATTGCGAGTCGCTTTCCAGCTTGATGGCCTGCGCGAGGGAGGAATAGGCGTCGCCTGCGTGGGCCTCCGCGCTGGCCAGCGCGCTCGCGGCGACGCTCGCCAGCGACGGCGCTTCGACGCCGCGGAGCGTCTTGGCCGCCGTTTGGAAGTGAGTGGCGAGCGTCGAGGCGAGCACGCCGGCAGCAGCAGGCATCAGCCGCTGTCCCAGCCGGGCTCTGAGCGCTGTGCGTTCACGCTGCAGCGCATGGAGCAGCGTGCCGAGCGTGTGCGCGTAGCTTGCGTCCGGGCTGAGGTCGTACTGTGGCTGGCCGATCAGCGAGAAGCTCGCGACGATCTGCTCGCATTGCTTCAGCGGTGGGCCGGTAGATCCGGCGTAACAGGCAAATGCCGTGTCCTGCTGCCCACTCAAGTTGGGAATCACGAATACCTCGAGAGCCTTGGCAAAGCCTGAGATGTACAGGCCGCTGTAGGCGTAGATCTGGCCACCCGGGACATCCAGCACTTCGGTGCGGGGAGCCTCGTGCAGCAGCGACAGGAAGCTCGACGGCAGCGGGCTTGGGCCACCGCTCGCAAGCTCCCCAACGAGCAGCCCCGCCTGTGAGGCGCCATCGACCGGAGTCAGAAGCAGAGAGGACGTAAGGGGAAGACCCGGCACTCCCGTGGTGGCCGTTTGCTGCTGCCAGCCGGCGGGATATTCGAGCTGCGTCGTTCCCACCGAGGCGAAGCGCGCGCTCTTGCCAAACGCCGGACCAGAGCTAGCCGACGCATGACGGTTACCGGCGAGGTAGCCGGCAACCGCGAACGCGATCAAGAGCGGCACCGTCACGAAGGGGATGCTGTGCGAGACGCGGTACACGCCTAGCCCGAGGTGTCGAACGGCGTGCCCGAGCTGGACTGTGGCGCTGTGTGCTGTGGAGCGCTCCCTCCGCTGCGAGCGGGGGTCGGCGAGTTCGTGACATGCGGCGCAGGCTGGGGAGTGGGCGCAGCAGCCACCGTGGGAGCGGCAGCCGGGATGCTCTGCGTGGAGGTGCGCGTAGCAGGTGCACTCGCCGCGACCACCGTGACCGTAGCGGGGGAGCTGGCGCGACTCGCCCGCCTCGCGCTTGCACGCTCGACTTGCGCTAGTTCCACCGCAGGCGCGGGCAGCAGGCTCACGGGAACCGCTGCGCTCGCAGATCCAAGCTGAGCTCCCTGGGATCCCAGTTCGCGCGGGCCGCCGACCGGGCGCGTGACGCGTCCGAGCACGAAGGCACCGGCGAACACCACGACGCAGAGGATCGCCACGGCCATCAGCACTCGCTGGTCGACATCCCCGTAGCGCCTGCGTACGTAGATCCAGCGCCGTGCCGCTCGAACCGTGTTCATGTCGAGGGGCACGTCATCGGCGTTGAGCTCGTGCTGAGGCAGCCGTCGAGCCGCGTCGGGAGCTTGCCCCGACGTACGGTGAAGCGGGTGTACTTGCCGATCTCGCCCGCTTTGGAGATCCTGACTTCTATGACCGCGCCAACGTCGAGCGAGCGCTCGAAGCGAGTCAGCGAGACGAGCATCGTCCCCCCATGAGACCTCCTCCTCGCCGCCACCACGAAGCTCTGGCGCTTGGTGGGACAACCGTGCCCATGACAGCTGACGCTCACCTTCGCCCCGACGGGCGCCAGTACGGTGAAGAGGCTGATCTTCACGCTCGAGGTCTTGGCCGAGCCAGCGATCCGAACCACGGGGAACGGCTGCATCAGAGGAACTTCGGGCGCTGACACGGGAATCGTCTCGGCGACTTCGCTCGCCAGGCCGTTGGCATCGACAACCCGGAGACGCACCACGTGCGAGCCGGGTGTGGAGAAGGTGGTCGTGAGGACGTGTTCGCCGGGCGTCAGCGCCAGACCCGGCGCCAGAGCCCAGGAGAACGCTGTGATCGGGCTGCCCGCATCGCTCGAGGTCGACACGAGCGAGACCTGTTCCCCGACGTGCGGCGCGGCCGGGAACCACTGGAACGACGCTACCGGCGGCGCGGGCGGGGTGGGAACCTCCACGGCAAACGTCGCCGATGCCCGGCTCACGTTGCTGGCTTCATCGAGCTGTTCAGCCACGACCGTGTAGATGCCGTCGGCAAGCGTCGGACCATTTGAACCCGACGTCCACGAAGAACCGCTAGAAGCGATTTCAAGCGTTTGCACCGGGCTGCCCGAAGCCGAGGCTCCCGAGTAGATCGTCAGCCTCACCGAGGGACGATCCCCCGTCGCGGTTCCCGCCTGCCCGCTGAAGGTCGGTCGCGCCACTTCCAGAAGCGCGTTGTTCGTCGGCGAGGTCAGCGTGAGGGCCGGGGGCGTGGTGTCGACGGTGAAGGTGATGGCAGAGCTCTTACCTTCGTTGTCGATTTTGTCCAGACCAGAGGCCTGCGCGGTATAGGTGCCGTCAGCCAAGGCGCTCGTGGGCGTATAGGACCAGCTGCCGCCGCTGAGCACAGCTGCCCCACTGCTAGCCACGGTCCCTGACGGGGATGAGCCCTCAAAGACCCTCACTTCGACACTCGCGCTGTCGCCGGCGCTGCCGCTGAGCGCCGGCTCGGTGGCCCTCGTAGGAGACGCGATCGATTGGATCGTCACCACCGGCTTGGCTGTCACGACCACGAACGTGATGGCCGTGCTCTTGCCGACGTTCCCCGCTTTGTCTTCCTGCACGGCCTGTGCGGTGTAGGTGCCTTCCGTCAGGGGCGGCGCAGGTGTGTAGGTCCAGCTCCCACCGCTGGGCGCGACCGTTTCGGACCTTGCCGGAGTCCCCGACGCCACGCTGCCTTTGTAGATCGCCACCTCGACACTCGCGTCATCCCCCGCCGCGACCCCAGCGCTGCCTTTCAACATGGGAGTCGTGTCATTCGACGGGGAGGCCACAGATTCGAGCGTCACAGCCGGCGCCACCGTGTCAACCGTGAACGTGACAGAGGAGCTTTCGCCGACGTTGCCGGCCAAGTCCTTGCCTACGGCTCGCGCGGTATAGGTGCCGTCAGGCAACGCGCTCCCGGGCGTGTAGGACCAGTTGCCACCGCTGAGCACAGCCGCCCCTTTGCTCGCAGATGGCCCTTCAAGAATCACTTCCACACTCGCGCTGTCACCCGCACTCCCTCCAAGAGCTGGAGTCGAGTCCTTCGTCCAAGCCGCCACCGGATTGACCGTCAGAACCGGCGGTGTCGTATCCACCGTGAACGTCACCGGCGTGCTCTTGCCGACATTCCCCGCTTTGTCTTCCTGCACGGCCTGTGCGGTGTAGGTGCCTTCCGCCAGGGGCGGCGCAGGTGTGTAGGTCCAGCTCCCTCCGTTGGGCACGACCGTTTCGGACCTTGCCGGAGTCCCCGACGCCACGCTGCCTTTGTAGATCGCCACCTCGACACTTGCGTCATCCCCGGCCGCGACCCCCGCGCTGCCTTTCAATGTAGGAGTGGTGTCATTCGACGGGGAGGCCACAGATTCGAGCGTCACGCTCGGCGCGACCGTGTCCACGGTGAACGTGACAGTGGAGCTTTCCCCGATGTTTCCAGCCGAATCCTTGCCAACCGCCCGCGCGGTATACGCGCCGTCTACGAGGGGGCTGGCAGGCGTATAGGACCAGTTGCCCCCGCTGAGCACAGCAGCCCCTTTGGTTGGGGATGGCCCTTCGACCGTAACTTCCACACTCGTGCTGTCGCCCGCGCTGCCTTCAAGCGTCGGAGTCGAGTCCTTCGTCCACGTAGCCACCGGATTGACCGTCACCACGGGCGGCGGCACATCCACCGTGAACGTCACTGCCGCGCTCGTTTCGCCGGCCTGTTCGGCCACGACCGTGTATTCCCGATCGACCAAGCTCGATTCGGCGGCTACTTCCCACGATTCGGCTACGGGCGAGAGCACACTCAGCGTCTGCACAGGAGTGCCGCCGGCGGTGGGGCCCGCGTAGATGCTCACGGTAATCGAGTCGAGCGTGTCGGTGGTCGTGCCCGCGAACGACGGAGTGGAGCTCGCCACGCTTTCGCCCGTCACAGGCTTGGTGATGGTCAGCGCCGCCGAGGACGCAGCGACCAGACCAGGGGCGAGCAGGAACACGAATAACACCGAAGTCACCACCACGGTCGCTCGCGCAACGACTTTGCCCACCATAAGGTGCTGCTCCCAACTGTTAGATGCTGACAGTGCCCCGATGAGCGGCGAAGTGTGGGACACCCCGACATCGCTCGTTCCGCCGCCACGCATGATATGTGGAATCGCCAAGGTTTGGGGAGGTTTGGTCGCCTTCGCCCAGCAGACGTGGTTTCGCGCAGATCGCCGATACTCACTCAGCGCATGGGCCTTCTCGCAAGCCTGTTCCCTGTCGGCCACATCTACGATCTGGTCGTTGCAGACGACGGGCGCCAGCACGCCTTCGTTTGCCTAGCCGCGCTGCTGATCGCCTTCTTCCTGATCCGCACGAGTGCCCGCATGACCCGAGCGTTCACGTGGTGGCCGGGAGGCGTGGAAACTGAGGGCGGCGTGCATCTCCACCACTTCGTGTGGGGGATCTTCCTGATGCTGGGCAGCGGTTTCATGGGGATCGGCCTGCATCTGCACGAGCCGTGGGGCGGGATCGACGCTGCCGTGTTCGGAGTTGGCGCTGGGCTCACGCTCGACGAGTTCGCTCTGTGGACGCGCCTGGAAGACGTCTACTGGAGCGAGGAGGGACGCTCCTCGCTGGAGGCCGTGACGATCGTGGGCGTGGTCGGTGCGCTGGTCGTGATCGGGGTGCGCCCATTCGATCTGACGGCGCCGGGCTCGGCGATCACCGTGAGCGCCGTCATCGGGCTGTCGGTGCTCGTCTCGGTGATCGCGCTGTTGAAGGGGCGCATCCTGCTGGGAACCGTGGGCTTGTTCATCGCTCCGGTCGGCCTGCTCGGCGCCATCCGCCTCGGCCATCCAAACTCGCCGTGGGCGCGGCGGCGCTACCCCCCGGGCAGCCCGCGCCGGATCACAGCCGAGAGCCGCTTCGACGACCCCACCCGGCTGGGCGCCCGCCTGAGCCGGTCGCTCAGCGATCTCCTCGCAGGGCGCCCCAGCCAGCCGGATCGACCGCGCTAGCCTGATCCCATCGCTCGCATCCGCATGCCGACTCCAGACGCGCTCGTCCTCGGTGGTGGGGGGATCCTCGGGGAGGCATGGATGAGCGCCCTCCTCGCCGGCCTCGACGAGGGCGAGGAATTCGACTCGCGCAGTTGCCCCCAGTTCCTCGGTACCTCGGCCGGCTCGATCGTCGCGGCCTCGCTCGCCGCCGGCATCGAGCCCGGTTCCCGACTCGGGGATCTAACCTCCACGCCGCTGGTCCCGGAGGACCAAGCAGATGCAGGCGCACCCAGCGTGCTCAGCAGCAGCGCGGCCCTGCTCGGCAGCGCCGCAGCGGCCCCACTCGCATCGCTCGCACTGAGCTCCACCGCCGCCGGAGGAGCGCTACTCAGACGCGCGGCGCTCCGACGGGCGCCCGTGGGACGCCGCTCCCTGGCCACGCTAACGGAGGCCGTGGAGCGCTCCGGCGCGAGCTGGGATGGACGCCTGCGAATTGTGGCTGTGGAGATCGAGAGTGGCGCACGCGTCGTATTCGGATCGCCCGGCGCTCCCGACATCTCCGTGGCCCGTGCCGTGGAGGCGTCGTGCTCGATCCCCGGTGTGTTCCGTCCCGTGCGCTCGGGTGAGCGCACCTATGTGGACGGGGGCGTGTGGAGCCCGACCAACATCGACGCTGCCGAGGTTCATTCGGGGCAGCAGGTGCTCTGCTTGAACCCCACCGGCTCGCTACGCCCGAGCCTCGGCGGGCTCACCGGCACGCTCGGTCCGATCTCGCGGGGCGTGGCGAGGACCGAGGCCCTCGCGCTTCAGCACCGCGGCATCCGCGTCGCGACCATCAACCCCGATCAGAGGAGCGCCGCTGCCCTCGGCGCCAACCTGATGGACGCCCGGCGCCGCGACGAAGTGATCGCAGCTGGAGTAGCTCAGGGCAGGCGGCTCGCGCTCGCCCGAGACCAGGCTGCATGAGCAGCACAATGGTCCTCACAGCAGGCTGAGGACAGCGCCGCCAACGACGATCTCGAGGACCACGCCGGCTGAGCCCAGCACGAGCGCGAGGAGCACCACGAGGAAGTCCTCCAGCACCATTCCCAGCGACAGCAGCACTACTCCCAGTGACGGCAGCGTGTCGAGCCCTGTGAACGGTGGGGCGAGGAAGGCGCCGAGCGAGCCGCCGATGACGAGCAGCCCGAAGACGATGCTGCTCAGGCGGTGCTCGAACAGGAAGCGCAGCCGCGGCCGGGAGATCCGCTCGAGCCGGCGGATCAGCCGCATCAGCGCGGCGATGAAGCGCTGCTGCCTGGGACCGGCCAACTCGAGGCGCAGCCACCGCGCGGGCAGCCAGATCTGCTCACGTCCGACGATCAGCTCGAGCGCGAGCAGCATCGCGATGATCTCGAACACGTGGGTGGCGCCACCCGTAGGCAGCGGCAGCGCGGGCACGCCAAGCAGGAGCACGAACAGGATCGCAAAGCTCTTCTCCTCGAACACCTCGATCAGGCTGCCGAGCGTCTTCCCCGAGTCGCTGTCCAGCCAACGGGCGAGGGCCTCGCTGACCTTCTCCGGCTGAGCGCTCACTCCCGAGCTGGGAGAACTGGCTCGGCGACGACCTCGAAGCCGGTCAACGTGAGCGGTCCGAACGAGGTGATCAGGGCGACGTCCACGGCGTCACGACCACGACCCACGACCACTCGTCCAACCCGCGGCGTGTTGTTGCGAGCGTCGAAGGTATGCCAGCGACCGTCGAGGTATACCTCGAACCAGGCGGCGAAGTCCATCGCCTCGGGCGGGACCGGGACACCGATGTTGGGGATGTAGCCGAACACGTACCGGGCCGGGATGTTCAAGGCACGGCAGAACGTGATTGCCAGATGGGCGAAGTCGCGGCAGACGCCCTGCCCCGCACGGTAGGCGTCAGCCGCGGTCGTCCACGGGTTCGACGCACCCGGCATGAACTGGAGGTGGTCGTGCACGAAGTCGACGATCGCCTGGACCCTCCCCCATCCAGGCTCGAGCGCTCCAAAGCGCTGCCACGCCTCGTGCCCCAGCTCGTCCGGGAGGCAGAAGCGGCTCGGCATCACGAAGCTGAGCACCTCGTCGGGCAGCTCTCCCACCGGGGTCTCGGCGACGCCGGTCTCGATCGCATCGGCTGGGGCGGCGAGGGAGACCTGGGCGGTGTAGGAGATCTGCGATTCACCCGCGCTCAGCTCGAAGCGCTCACAGCGGTTGCCGTAGCCATCGATGTATTCATGGTGCTCGGCGTCGGTCCCCCAGCGCTCGCCGTGAACCCCCACGCCGGGGCGGCGCGACGGCGCCACCTGCAGTACCGCTGCGGCCGCTTGCGAGGATTCCACGCCGAAGCGGCATCCGACAGCCAGCTCGAGCGGATGACCAGCGGCTAGACGATTGGGGTCTTGGGCGGCGATGCTCATCTCGACAGTGAGCATGCCACGTAATCGCTCACGGACAGGAGGGCGTGCTAGACCCGCCGCACAGATGTGGAGCCGGCGCTGCTCAGGCTCGCCAGCCTTCGCGGGCCTGTGCCTCACGAACGCGCCGCTCGGTCACGTCTTCGAGCACCGCCACCGCACCACGACGCCGGCCGCGGTGATCGTCCACGGGGCGGGCGCGGGCACTCAGCAGGACATCGCCGTCGCTGGTCTTGACCAGCATGTCCACGCCCTCCACGGCTTCACCGTTCAAAGCACGTATCAACGGCACGTCCTCGAGCGCGAGGGGCAGTCCGGAGGGAGTGCGCGGCAGCAGGCACGCCAGCCACGCCTCGGAGTCGCTTCCCTCAGGACAGTCGAAGCCGATCAGCTCGTGCGCTTGACGGTTGGCAAGCGTCATGCGTCCGTCTCGAGCACAGGCGATGACGGCAAGGTCCACGCTGTCCACGAGCGCTTCGAGCAGGTGCGGTGCGTCGCGCCGCCCCACCCGGGCACGGCGCCGCATGGATGGGAGCGCGAACGGCACCGTTCAATGCTGGGAGGACTGTTGGCGATCTTCAATACCCCGCATGGGGGGTCGTCGCCTGGCTATTCCTCCAGACGGGGTAGATCGAGCGAGCGCTCGCCGCAGAGAACCACCGCCACCAGCTGCGCACGGGTGTGAACGGACAGCTTTGTCATCGCGTTGCGCACGTGGGTGCGAACCGTCTCGGGCGAGATGTGCAGCTCAGCGGCGAGCTCGGCGGTCTCGCGTCCGAGCGCGATCAGCGTCACCACTTCACGCTCGCGTTTGCTCAGCCGCTCCCGGGCCGGGGCGGGCAGACCGCTGGCGCTCCACGAACCACCATCTGTCGGCGCCAGCGCAGTGAAGACCGCCAGCCGACGGCCACCGACCAAGGCGAGGCGGGCGGCGAAGTCGATCGTCACCTCCGACCCATCGGCGCGCAGCAGCGCCCGCCGCCCCGAGTACTCGCCGGCACGCACGAAGCCATCCCACTCGCGTATCACCTCGGCGCGCTCAGCCGGTGGGACGTGTTCGAGGATCGAAGTGCCGATCACCTCGTCACGAGAGCGGTTGACTAGTGCGATCGCCGGATCGTTGACCTGCACGAAGCGACGCTGCTCGTCGAGCAGCGCGATCGGATTGGAAGAGCGCGCGAAGACGAGCCAGAACAGCCGCTCCCACCCTGAGCCCCCGCCAGGCGTTTGCATCCCTTCAGCGTACGCCTCCGGCGCGCGTTACGACGAGCCCTCAGTGCGGCTCGCCGCGAACGACCACCCGACCGAGGCCGATGACATCCATCTCGCGCTCCGGCACGCACACGGCAAGCGCGTCGGCCTCGTCGCGCAGCGTTCGTTTGAGCCAGACGAATGCTGTGCCTCCCGCCACGGCCGGCACCCATAGGGCGACCGCACGGTAGACGAGCACGGCGCCGACGGCCGCCGTGAGCGGCACGTGGTAGAGCGCAAGCGTGCCCACCAGTCCGGCGTCCACGCCGCCGATGCCGCCGGGCACGGGGATGAGTCCGCCGAGCTCTCCGATCAGGTAGGCCAGTGAGAGGACGGCGAGGGACGGCGCCTGCCCGAGCGCTCGAAATCCGGCCCACAGGATCAGCACGTCGAAGACCAGATAGCCGATCAGGCCGGCTACCAGCAACAGGTTGCCCTCGCGCAGCAACATCACGGACTCGCGCACGCCGCCCGCGAGCGCGTTCAGGCCGTGCCACAGCGCCTTCGTCCGACGCGAAGGCTCGCGCCCCGCCCGTGCCTTCACTCGGTCTCCCCCGCGCTCCGCGGCGCGGCCCGCCGCCAGCGTCGCCACGATCGCTGCTGCCGCGATCGCCGCCGGCAGCGCCGTCAGCAGCAGGTTGCTCTCACCCGCGAAGATCCCGACGGCGAGCGCGATGCCGAGCACGATCACCCCGAGCACGTTGGGCACGCTCGTCAGCAGGAAGAAGGCGACCGTGCGCCGTGCGATCTCGCGGCCCTGCATGCCACCGCGTTTCAGCGCCCACGCACCGAGCGCGAGGCCCCCGGCCCCGCCCGTGGGAAAGAGCGCATTGGCTCCCAGCTCGGACATCCCGATCTGATAGCTCACCCGCCAGCTCATGCGTCTGCAGAAGATCATCCTGAAGACGACCACATAGCCAAGACCCGAAGCCAGCTTCAGCACAACTCCGAGCACCAGCCACCCGGGCTCTGCGTGCGCGAGGCGCGAGCGCAGGCTGCCCAGCCCCGGCAGCAGCGTCACCACCGCAACCACGACCACCACCAGTCCCGCCGCGAACAGCACTCGCGAGCGCAGCCTGTGACGGCTGAGCTCCTCCGGGCCCTCCAGTTCACTCGCGTCCAGCGACGTCCGTTCGCGGGGCTGATTGCTCACGCAACCATAGTTGCACTCGGCGGCCACCTCTCCCGAGAAAATCGCCAGCTGAGAGAATCAACGCGTGCCTCTGCCACGGGAGCTCACCACCAAGCAGTACGAGAAGGAGCTGCTGCGCCTGCAAACCGAGCTGGTCTACATGCAGGAGTGGGTCGTCGCCGAGGGCAAGCGCCTGGTGGTCGTGTTCGAGGGGCGCGACACCGCCGGCAAGGACGGCGTGATCAAGCGCGTGGTCGAGTTCCTCAACCCTCGCACCTGTCGCGTTGTCGCCGTTCCCACGCCGAGTGAGCGGGAGCGCACGCAGTGGTTCTTCCAACGCTACGTGGCCCACCTGCCCACGGCCGGGGAGATCGTGCTGTTCGACCGCAGCTGGTACAACCGCGCCGGGGTCGAGCGCGTGATGGGCTTCTGCACCGATGGAGAGTACGAGGAGTTCCTGCGCTTCTGCCCCCAGTTCGAGCAGGCCCTGATCAACGACGGCATAGTGCTCGTCAAGTACTGGCTGTCGGTCAGCGACACCGAGCAGGAGCGCCGCTTCGAGAAACGGCTAACCGACCCCCGCAAGCGCTGGAAGTTCAGCCCGATCGACCTGCAGGCGCGCTCGCGCTGGGTCGACTACGCCGAGGCCAAGGACGTGATGTTCGAGCGCACCGACACCGAGGCCAGCCCTTGGTATGTGGTCGAGGCCGACGACAAGCGCACCGCGCGCCTGAACCTGATCAGCCACCTGCTCTCGATCGTCCCCTACGAGCACCTCGACAAGCGCAAGGCGATCAAGCTTCCGCCGCGTCAGCGGCGCAAGTACAAGCGCCCGCCGAAGCGGACCGAGCGGCTGGTGCCGACCCGCTACAGCGTCGACGGCGGATAGCCCCTCAGCGGATCACCCTGAGCGTGGCGTGCATGCCCAGACGGGCGTGTTCGGGTAGCGAGCACCACAGCCGGTAGTAGCCGGGTTTGAGGCGGACCACCCCGTCCCAGCGCTTGCCCGGCGTCAGTTCGGGCGCCGCAAGCTCGCCCGAGCCCGTCTGCTGCAGGCGCAGGTCGTGCGGATCCATGCCGCGATCGAGCGCCTCGAGGCTCACGGGGCCGGCTTTGACGACACCACGCGAGAGCAGCAGGTGGTACTCCACCTCGATCACCTGCAGATAGGAACTGGCCGCGCTGTGGGCATTTACGCTCGATCCCGAGCGCGCCGGCGCGTCCGCGGATCCCGCCAGCGCGAGCCCAATGACGAGCGCCCCGAGCATGCTCGTGCGCACACGTCTCACCGCACCACCTGCATCCGTGCCAGGCCACTGGCCCCGGGGATGATCCGGGCGGCTTCCTGGCCCAGCCACTGCTCGAGCAGCGAGCAGTAGAGGCCTCTGAAGTCCGAGGTGGCGCGAACGTTGCCGAGCGAGTCGAGGCCACCGGCGAGACCCGGCCACTCGCCGAGCATCGTGCCGGCAGCACGCGTGCCCATTACGAATGCGCACCCGGCGGCGCCGTGGTCGGTCCCGCCCGAGGCGTTCTCCTGCGGGCGGCGGCCGAACTCCGACCACACCAGCGTCAGCACCCGGTCGGCCAGTCCCCGCGCTTCGAGATCGCGCTGGAAGCCGTAGAGCGTCTGCGCCGCCACTTCCAGCCCCGAGTCGAGCGCGGCCACCTGGTTGTCGTGGGTGTCGAACACCGATTCGGTGGAGATGCTCACGCATTTGATCGGTAGCCCGGCGGCGAGCATCTGGGCGACAGCGGCCATGCGTTCGGGGAACTCGTCCGAGGAGCTCGTGGGGTAGCCGGCGGGCAGTGCCGGCGCCATTGCTCCTGAGACGGGCTGGAACGGCAGCAGCTGGCGGCGTAGCGTGCTCGACATCAACGCCGCCTGACCGGACTGCTTCATCGCCTGATCGCCCGAGCGCGCCCCCACCTGGCCCAGCGTGTCGAAGTAGTCGTACATGATTTCCTGCGGCGGACCCCACACGCCCTGGGAGTAGAAGGAGTAGGAGGAGGGCTTATCGATCGTTGCCACCGGCAGCCGGGCGGTGGCAAGCGCCGGCTGCAGCGCCTCGTCGAGGCACAGCCCCTGCAGTGGATTGTCAGCAGTTCCCACCACGTCGAGGTAGCGGCCCATCCATCCCGTCAGCAGGTCGGCCTGGGTGGCGCCCACCTCCCAGAAGTGGCGGCTCGTGAAATGCGACTGATCGGGGTCGGTGTAGCCGACAGCCGGCATCACGCTGAGCTTGCCCTCGCCGTGCAGCTGCGCGAGCGGAGCTGCAAGCGGATGCCAGTGCAGGCGCGGGTCCTCGGCGAAGGCAGGACCGGCGCCTTCGGGCAGCGCGAGCACGGGGCGGTACTTCGTGTAGAGCGGGTCTCCGGCCGGGTACAACACCGACATCGCATCGATGCCCCCCTGCAAGTACACGCTCACGATCACCGGCTGCGATGGCGAGGCGGCGGCCGCCTGGGCGATTCCTTCCTCGAAGCGCTTCGGGTCGAGCACGCGCCCGGCGCCGTAGACCGACAGCGCCAGGCCGGCCGAGGCGAGCAGGAAGCCGCGGCGCGAGAGGCCAGTGCCGGCGGGAGTCGGCATCCCCGGCTCGATCGACGGCAGGCCCCGTCCCGCCTGTGCGGCTGCCCGGCGCAGCAGCTCGGCCCGGCCATAGCCGGCACAGGCACAGGCGCGTGAGGGATCTGGGTGGGCCATCTCAGCTCGTTTGGTAGTCGGGGCTGGCCGCCACGAGCGAGCGCAGCGCGTTGAGGGCAAGCGTTGGATAGGCCTCGCGCTCCCAGGTCGCGGTCGCCGCATCGACGGCCGCCGACTTGGCGTAGGCGGTGAGCGCGCCGCGCGTCGCCGCGCTGACGCTGGGTGAGCCCCAGAACGCGAGCGCCTGCGTGGTCAGCGCGTGTGGATCGGCGGGCGCGGGCGCCTTCTTGGCGGCCGCCTTGGACTTGAGTACGCGCTTTTCGTCGATCACCTGCGCGGCGAGGTTGAAGCGGGCGAGCCACGTGCCCGTGTTCAGCCACCTGTTTGCTTCCCAGCCAGCGACGTTCGGGGGGTAGAACGGGGTCTGCCCGATCAGGCTCGACTCCCACGCCCACACATCGGAGTCGATGTAGCGCCCGATGCCGCGCAGCATGCCCGCGAGCTGCACTATCGGCGGCTTGACCATTCGCGGGCCGGCCTGTACTAGCGGGTGCATCAGCATCGCCTCCACGAGCGGGCGGATCTGCTTGCCGCTCGAGACATACATCTGCTCGGCGGTGCGGGTATCGCGCGCGGACAGGGGCTCGGGGCAGAAGTAGGACCACAGCCGGGTCACGAAGTGCTTGGGGTGGTCGGGATGGGCGAGCACGAGCTGCAGGCTGTCGCGCCACCCGAAGCGGCCCCGTTTGCCGTAGATCTGCTTGACCCCCGCGTCGTGCTGTGTCGGGTCGAAGTGGAAGTCCTGCGGCTGGCCCGTGGCCGGGTTCCACGTGTAGACCCAGCCGGTCAGCGCACGAGCGTGTTCGCGCACGTCGCCCTCGGTGTAGCCTTCGCCCGCCCCGACCGTGAACAGCTCCTGCATCTCGCGGGCGTAGTTCTCGTTGGGCGCTTCCTTGGTGGAGCCGGCGCCCGAGAGCCAGATCAGCATCGCCGGGTCGATCGTCATCGCGGTGAGCATGCGCGGGAAGCTCGCCAGGCACAGCGAGCGCTGGGTCTGGTTCTGCGCGATCATCAGCCGCTGGGAGTTCACGAGCTCGTTGCTCGTCGCGAACCAGTCGTGCCAGATCAGCGTCATGCGCTCGATCAGGGGAGCGCGTGTGCGCACCATGCGATCGAGCCACCACAGCACGTCGTTTCCCCACACGTCATAGGGGGCGATCGGCTGGCCGCTTTGCACTGTCGGAGCGGGGCCGTGGAGCGAGCGCTCGGCGGGGCGCGTCAGCGACAGCACCGCACCGCGCAGTCCCTTGCCTGCAAGCGCCTGCGCCTGTCCCGGTTTGGGCCCAAAGCCCGCACGCCACAGCAAGCGCTCAGCCTGCTCGTGCCCGAACTTCCCCGAGTACACCGGCAGCGAGCCGTGCACCGACGCCTGGCGGCGAGGAGCGCGCTGGCGCCGCGTGCTGGTATTTGGCATCAGCTGAATGCTCGGTCAGTGACGAGGCGGGGTCAATCGGCAATCCGTCTAGACCATCTGGTTCGGTTTTCGAGCCCGGTCCCTGGGTTCCCTGCTTGGCGGGGCTAGCGCGTCTGGGGCGAGTAGTGCCCTGGCCAGCCCTCATAGGGGATCCGCGATATCTCCAGCAACGGCCCGAGCTCGCTCCACTGATCGCGCCCGAGTCGCGCCAGCGGGGCCAGCAGCTCGACGTCCGGGTGTCCGTCGCGCATGACCGACTCGTCGATCGCCGCGTTCACCACACGCCCGAGCACGACGGTGGAGATTCCGATCGTGGAGGTGTCGTGGAGCACGCACTCGAGCGCCACGGGCGATCTGGCAACTCGCGGGACGCTCACGCGCAGGCTCGCCTCGCGCTCCACCCCCACAGCATCGAACTCGCTCTCATGCTCGGGGAACGCGGTGCCGGAGGCGTTGACCTGCTCGAACAGCCACCTGGGTGCGAGGTTGACCACGAACTCGCCCGTGGCCTGGACGTTGTTGAGCGAGTCCTTGCGCCCGACCGAGGTGAACTGCACGACGGGGGGGTCGACCGCGGCGACCGTGAAGAACGAATGCGGAGCGAGGTTGTCCACACCGGCGGCCGAGCGCGAGGACACCCAGGCGATCGGCCGCGGCACCACCACGGCGGTCAGCAGTTTGTAGAAGGCGGGGTCTCCGACCTCGCCGGGTTCGATGTTCACGCGCGACATCGCTCGACCTTAGCGAGCCCACTTCGCCGGCCTTCTAAAATGGTTGCGTGAGCAACCTCAGCGCCGGCCACCCTGAGCAGCACCTCTCGAAACGGCTCGTGCTGTTGATGGCCATCGCCTGCGGGGCCGCGGTCGCGAACATCTACTACGCCCAGCCGCTGCTCAGCACGATCGCCCACGACTTCAGCGTCTCCGATGGCACCGCCGGGCTGCTCGTAACCGCCTCACAGGTGGGGTATGCGGCCGGACTGGTGCTACTGGTCCCGCTCGGCGATCTGCTCGAGCGCCGCAAGCTGATCGTGAGGATCCTTCTGATCACCGCGCTAGCGCTCGCGGCCACCGCCGCCGCACCTGCCTTCCTTGCGCTCGCTGCCGCGCTGATGGTGGTCGGGGTGACATCTGTCGTGGCCCAGATCCTGGTGCCGATGGCGAGCACGCTCGCGCCCGAGGAGGAACGGGGAAAGGTCGTGGGCAACGTGATGAGCGGTCTGCTCGTGGGCATCCTCGTGGCGCGCACGGCCAGCGGCGCGATCGCCGCAGCCGGCGGCTGGCGACTCGTGTTCGGCATCTCGGCCGCGCTCATGCTGCTGCTCGCCGGCGTGCTGCGCCGGGCGCTTCCCCAGGTGCGACCGAGCACCGACGTCTCCTACGCAGGACTGCTGCGCTCGGTCATCTCACTGGTAGCCGAGCAGCCCACGCTGCGGATGCGGATGCTCTACGGCACCCTCGGGATGGGCCAGTTCAGCGTGCTGTGGACCACGATCGCGTTCCTGCTGGCCGGGGCCCCCTACCACTACGGCGATGCCACGATCGGCCTGTTCGGGCTCGTGGGGCTGGTCGGGGCACTCGCCGCGCAGGCGGCCGGGCGCATGGCTGACCGCGGTCGCCACCACCACTCCACGGGCGTGTTCTTCCTGGCGATGCTGATCTCCTGGGGTCTCGTCGCCGCGGGCAGCACCTCGCTGGCGGCGCTGATCCTAGGCATCGCCCTGCTGGACTTCGGCATCCAGGGCGCGCAGATCACCAATCAGAGCGTGATCTACGCGCTCGTTCCCTCGGCCCGCAGCCGCCTGACGACCGCCTACATGACCTCCGTCTTCGCCTCCGCTGCGATCTGCTCGGCGCTTGCCTCGGCCATCTACGACGCGGGCGGATGGGACGCCGTGGCTGCTCTCGGCGGCGGTCTGGCCGGCTTTGGGCTCGTGGTGTGGCTGCTCGAGCAGCTCTGGGCACGCCGCCGCGGCGTCGCCGAGGGCGCGTTTTCGCCCTCGGCCTAGATGCCTAGCTTAACTAGCGGCCTTTCGGGCCGACGATCGCCACGGCCGCCTCGGGCGTGAGCACGCGGAAGCTGTAGGACTCCTCGAGATACAGCGTGACCGTGTCGAGGTCGTGGCCAAGGTAGCCCACCGAGATGTCCTGGCCGGAGTCGAAGGCGAAGTCGCCGCCGCGCATGCTCAGCACGACCGCGCCGGCGACGCCGGGCGCCCACACGATCGGCCCCCGCAGGATCTTGCGCAGGTGCTCGAGCAGCGGATAGCCACCGTGCTCGGCCGTCTCCACCACGCTCGTATAGTCCTCGCGCCCGAGCGCGATCCCGTAGGGCCCTTCGATCCCGTTTCGCAACAGCAGCTCCACGGCGCGCGCGACGTGCGCGGGATAGCCGTCGAAGTCCTTGCCCCGCACGATCGGCTTGTGCGGCGAGCTCTGCGTGATGCCCTCCACGCCGGCCTTGGGCCAGGCGTGGAAGACGGCCACGTTCTCCGCCTCCACCATCCGCTGAGCGGCTGCGTCGAGATCCTCGAAGTCCACGTCCTCGGCGCCGCGGTCGCCCGCCCTGAGCTCCTCGCGCGAGACCGTGAAGCGCGTGCGCAGCTCCAACAGGGGCTTCACCACGCGGCGATTGGCCTCGACGCCCTTGGCGTCGCTCACGTCGGCACGCTCCACGCGCCCGAGGTTGGTGGCCGAGTGCTCCCAGCCGTGTGGACCGGAGAAGTCCACGAGGCGGCGTGCGGCGAGACCCGGCAGCAGGCGCTCGCGCGCCTCCTCGTCGATCAGCTTCCAGCCCTCGTCGGTGATCGGCGCGTGCTCGCGCAGTAGATGACTCATAGCCCCTCTCCTCTCAGGCTCCCAATTCCCAGCGAGCCACCCACTCCGATCGGCGCAGCTGCCCCGCCCCCCGTGTCGGGCTCCTCGTCGCCGGCTGCCGCCTCCGCGGCCTCGCCGTGCTCGACTATGTCGCCCTCCTGGAAGAGCACTCCGCGTGCGATCTCCCGCCACTTGGGGGTCCGCCGCAGCAGGAACTCGAGGTCCATGCTGAAGTGCTTGTACTCCTCCCCCACGGCGTCCGCCATCACCGCACGCGCCTCCGCGTCGCGCTCGACCGCCAGGCGCTGCTCATACCAGCCGATCGCTTCGGCCTCCTCGGTCAACGAGGCGCACAGCCTGGCAAACGTCCGGGTCTGCTCCGGCAACTCCTCCGGCGGCTCGTGGTACTGGTCAAAGCCCATGCTTCCTCCTCTGTTCAGTCGAGCTGGAACTCTCCGTCGCGGTAGATCACGCGCTCCTCCCCGCCGCGCAGCTGGGCGGTGACAGTGCGGTCGGTCGTGGAGACGATGTCGGTGTGCACGGTCGAGTTGTTGAAGCCGAGCTCCTCCCACTGCTCGGGCGTGAGCTCGCTCGGATCGCCCGTGTAGGCGTCCTGGTAGGCACGGCCGACGGCGATGTGGGTGTTGCCAAAGGCGCCGCCCACGTTCTCGTCATAGAGGGTGTGGGCCATGAAGCGCGTGATCCGGGAGAAGCGCCTGTCGGTGAGCGAGAACTCGCCCACCCGGTCCGCTCCCTCGGTGGCGATCATCTCGGTCAGGACCCGCTCGTTCTCCTCCGCGCTCGCCTCGGTGACGCGGCCCTCGGCGAACGTCAGCCGCACGCCCTTGACGAGGTTGCCGTAGCGGTAGAGCGGCTGGTTGCAGTAGATCCACCCCTCGGTTCCACGCCAGTCGGGGCTGGTGAAGATCTCGAAGCTCGGGATGTTGCGCCCGCGCCCACCCAGCCAGCGGCGCTTCTCGCCGAGCCCGATCCACAGATCGGCGTCCTCGCCCACTACGTGGAGACGCTCGATGTCGAGCGCGTCGAGGCGCTCGCGCGTGCGATCCAGGCGCTCTCCCACCTCGCGCCAGTTGACCAGGGGGTCCCCGGAGTCGAGGAAGCAGGCGTGGATGATCTGCTCCCAGTACTCCTGCTCAGACATCCCTGCCTCGGCTGCCATTGCTGGCGTCCCGTAGAGGCCGAGCGTCCAGGTGAACTTCCCCGCGTTCTCCTTCTCACCTCGCCAGTCGAGCAGTTGGCTCATGGACTTGCCGCGGCGCATGATGCGGGCCGGGTCGACCGTGTCGAGGGCGTGCGGATCGCTCTCGGCGATGACCGAGACCTGGTGGTCCATCTCATCCACCAACCCGCGCATGTAGTGGGCGGGGAAGCGGTCGAGCTGCTCGTCGCTCGCGAGCTCGTAGAAGTCTCGGGAGAGGTTGATGGAATCGTCGTCGTCGGGCTGGAAGCCGCCGATGACGTGGCCGCCGGCCCGCCAGACAGCGCGGTTCAGCGCGGCATACAGGGGCTTGGCGCTCTCAGGCGCGACCACGCGCACGACCTCGCCCGGCTTCACACCCTCACCGCCGCCGAGGGCGAAGTTGACGAGGACGGAGGCGTAGCGCTCGAGGATCTCAGCAGGAGGGGTGTAGGTCATGGATCTGACCTTAGTAGGCCACGAGGCCGTTCCGTCTCTGCGCTTACTGCAGGGGGACAGTCGGTGCTCCCGCGCCACGAGCGGCCCCCACCGACGCGAAGATCACGAGCGCAATGCCGATCAGCGCACGAGCTCCGAGGCTCTGGCCGAGGACGAGGAGCCCAGCGAGTGCGGCGACCGCGGGCTCGATGCTCATGAGCACGCCAAAGACGGGGGCGGCGATCCGCCGCAGTGCCTCCACCTCGAGCGAGTAGGGGATGGCCGAGGAGAGCATCCCAACAGCGGCGCCGAGCGCCAGGGAACCGGGTTCGAACAGATGTGAGCCGCCGGATGCGATGCCGAACGGGAGCGCCACGAGGGCTGCTGGGACCATCGCCAGAGCAAGTCCGGTGGAGCCCGCGAAGGCACGCCCGAGAAGGGCGTTGAGCAGAATGTATGCCCCCCACAGGGCGCCCGCGGTGAGCGCCAGAATCACTCCGAGACCGTCCAGCCCATGCGTGGTCGGTCGCGTCAGCGCGATTATCCCTACGACCGCCAAAGCCACCCACAGCAGGTCTAGCTTGCGGCGCGAGCCGCCGAGTGCCACGGCCAGCGGTCCCACGAACTCGATCGCCACGGCGATCCCCAGCGGTATTCGCGCAATCGCCTCGTAGAAGGACAGGTTCATCGCCGCCAGCACGAGCCCAAAGCAGGTGGCGAGCAGAAGCTCGTACCGCGAGCGCCCGCGCAAACTCGGGCGCCACAAGAGCAAGAGCACGATCGCCGCGGAGGCGAGGCGCAGGAACACCGTTCCAGCGGGACCGAGTGTGTGGAACAGCGTCGCCGCGAGCGAGGAGCCGAACTGCACTGAGGCGATCGCGCCGAGCACCAGCCCACCCGAGGGCGCACGTGCCAGCGGGCGGGCGCCTGCGGGCCTCGTCAGGCGGTCGGTCATCCTCGGGCTCCTCTCTGCCTCGCTCGCTCGGCGCAGAACGGTATAGCTTCGACCCGGAGTGGCCCGGCGGTAGAGATCGGCCGATCCGGGGTAGCCACAAACACATGCTGAGCGTTGAGCAGATCGAGGAGTGGCTGGGACAGGAAGTGCTCGACGCCGACGGTGAGCGGGTTGGCAAGCTCGATGAGGTGTTCTACTCGAGCGGGTCGGGCGAGGCTGTGTTTGCCTCGGTCAAGAGCGGGCTGCTCGGGCGCCGCTCGAGCACGGTCCCCCTGGCGGGCGCTTCGGTCGGGCGCGATTACGTGCGGCTCGCCTACCCGGCCGAGCAGATCGACGGGAACACCAAGAAGGTTCCCGCGCGCGACGGGGTCAGCGGCGCGGATGCTCGTCGGCTGGGCGAGCTCTACGGGGTGACGGTCGCCGCCGACGACGAGTTCGAGGCCGCGAGCGCGATCAACGAGCGACGCCAAGCGGCTGCAGACGCCCGCCGGCAGGCCGAGGAGCTCGAGGCAGAGGCGGCGCGCCGCGAGAGCGAGGCCGAGCAGGCCCAGGGCTCGGCGCAGGACGCCGGTCAGACAGCGCAGCAGAAGGCCGACGCGGCCGAGCGCGCACGCCTCGAGGCCGAGCGTGCACGCGCCGAGGCCGATCAGATCTCGCCCTAACCCGCGGCCTCGCTGAGCAAAGAGTCGAGCAGCGCTGCCATCTGCTCGAGCGTCTCGCGGTTGGCAGCGAGCTCATAGGTCCCATCGAGCTCGCGCGGATCGCGGTAGCCGAGCAGCACAGCGTCGGGGCCACGCCACACGAGTACTCGCAGTGGCAACTCGATGCCGACAGTGGGGTCAGCCTGCATCAGCGGGGTGCCGCTGCGCGGGTTGCCGAGCAGCACCACCTCCTCGTCGGCGAGCTCCATGCCCGCCGCTCTCGCCCCCGCTGCGTGATCGATCCGCGCGAACACGGTCAGGCCGCGCCGCTCGATCGCAGCGATCAGCCTGCTGAGCGTCTCCGCGTAGTCACGAGTGCTCTGCTTGATGATCATGCCGCCACCCCGTTCGCTCGAGTTCCACTAGCTCTCCTGGAGCACCGAGAGGACGTTACCGGCTGGATCCTTGAACCAGGCGATGAGCGGCCCACCACCGCGGAAGACCCCACGCTCGTCTTGGTCGAAGCCGTCGTAGCGCAGCATCTGCACCCCGCGCGCCGCCAGCTCGTCAACGGTCGCGTCGATGTCATCGACGGGGAAGTTGAGGATCGTGTAGTTGGCCGGCTCGTGGTTTGGCTTGGGATAGACGAGGGTGTCGCGCCCGCCGGCGATGTGCAGCTGGAGCATGCCGTGGTCCTCAGAAGTGTCGATCCCAAGCGTCTCGGCGTAGAAGTCACGGGCTTGCTTCACGTCATCGACAGAGAATCCACTGAAGGCCCTGGTGTTGGCGAACATGTCGGCTCTCTTTCTGTTGTTGAAGGCGCCGTGTGGCGTCTCTTCAGTTGTGGACTGGGAGTGGGCACAGAACTAATCGGTGACACTTGCGATGTGCTGGTCGGCGATGAGTTCTCGCGCCCTACAGCGTCATTACCAGCATGCCCATCCCGCCGCGGCGGACCGTGGCTCTGACGATCAGGGCTCCGTTGGAGCGCTCGGACCTCCCCGGCCTGATCGAGCGCACGTGCGCGCTGCTCGCCGCAAACCCTTGCGGGGTACTGACGTGTGAGGTGGATGGTCTGAGCGCCGACCCCGTGGCCCTCGACGCGCTGGCGCGACTCGCGTTGGCTGCCAAGCGCGGCGGCTGTGAGGTGCACCTATCGGGAGCCGGCGAGGAGCTCGTGGGGCTGATCAGGCTGGTCGGCCTGAGCGAGGTGCTCGGTCTTGCCGGCTAGCCCTCCAGCCGCAGTGGCAGCTCGAACAAAGGGAAGATCGACTCGGTGCTCAAAAAGAAGGTGAGCTCCACGATCTGGCCGTCTGCGATCTCGAGCACCTGCAGCGCCCAGGGCTCATAGCCGGGGCCGTCCTCATTGGGCTTGTACTGCCCGAACGCAGGCGAGCCGTTGGCTGTGACGGTTGCCAGCACACGCGAGCCGCGGCACCCTGCTCCGCGACCGGTCCACCAGCCGAGGATGTCCTCACGACCGCGGAGCCATAGCTCATACGGGGGCATCGACTGTGTGGCGTCCTCATGGATCAGGGCGGTGAGCGCCTCCATGTCATAGCGCTGGAAGGCGTCCACGTAGCGGCTGAGCAACTCGCTGTCGTGCTCGCTCAGCTTGCCCCGCCCCTGGTCGGCCACATCGATGCTGTCGAGTGTGGCCCGCGCGCGCTGCAGGGCGCTGTTGACGGCCGGGACGCTCGTGTCGAGCAGCTCGGCCACCTCGGCGGCCTTCCAATGCAGCACCTCGCAAAGGATCAGCGCGGCACGCTGGCGCGGCGGCAGGTGCTGCAGCGCGGCGATGAACGCCAGCCGGATCGTCTCGTGCGCCTGGGCCACCGCGGCGGGGTCGTCCTCGGGGACGACCAGGCCGTCGGGGACGGGCTCGATCCATGTGACCTCGGGCAGAATCTCCCCGAGTGGACCATCGTGGGCCCGGGCTTCGCCGAGGTCCATCGGCCGCGCCCGGCGCTCCTTACCGCTGAGCATGTCCAGGCACACGTTGGTGGCGATCCGGTACAGCCACGCCCGCAATGAGGCGCGGCCCTGGAAGCGGTCGAGTGCTCGCCAGCCGCGCAGCAATGTCTCCTGGACGGCGTCCTCCGCCTCGAAGGGCGAACCGAGCATCCGGTAGCAGTAGGCGCTCAACTCGCGTCTGTGGCGCTCGAGGTCTCCGAAGGAGCGCTCGCCGGCAAGCGTAGATCCCTCCACTGCACTCATCCTAGAGCCAAGCGATGAGATCCCGTGGTGAGTCCCGTCTACACGGCGAAAGCTGTCAGCCTGATCGACCACCTACAGAGAGGACCGAGATGGGACGAGTCGTCGTGAGCGAGTTCGTATCACTGGACGGGGTGATGGAGGCTCCGGGCGGGGGCGAGGGCTACAAGCACGCCGGCTGGACCTTTGCAATACCCCGCGGAGACGAGGGCGATCAGTTCAAGCTCGAGGAGACGATGAGCGCCGAGGCACTGCTGCTCGGGCGCACGACCTATGAAGGCTTCGCCGCCGCCTGGCCCTCGATGGAGGGCGAGTTCGCGGACAAGTTCAACGGCATGCCCAAGTACGTCGTCTCCTCGACCCTGCAGGAGCCAGACTGGAACAACTCCACGGTGCTGCGCGGCGATCTGGCACAGGAGGTCTCCGAGCTCAAGGGTCGGGTCGGTGGCGACATCGTCGTGCACGGCAGCGCGCAGCTCGTGCAAGGCCTGCTCGAGGACGATCTGATCGACGAGCTTCGGCTGATGCTCTTCCCCGTGGTGCTGGGCAGCGGCAAGCGCCTGTTCGGCGAGACGAGCGACAAGAAGCCGATGACGCTGACCGAGTCGATCACGGTCGGTGGAGGCATCGCGATCCTCATCTACCGACCGGCCGAGTAGTCCTCCTCCAGCCGTCTGACGGCGGCGCGGAGGAAGCTGCCGGCAAGCGTATCCCCGATCGGCCCGAGCGGAACGAAACGAGGCACGGCGAGCCGGGCGTCGAGCCCCAGCTCGATCTCCGTTTCGCCGCTGCCCCCGAGCCGCCACCGCATCACGAGCTGTTCCTCGTCCGTGGGATCGTTGGGTACCCGGCTGAGCTCCACCAACTCGGGCTGCTCGAGGCGAACGTCGAGCATGAAGTCGAAGTCCCTGACGAGTGGCCCGTGGGCCACGTGCAGCGTCGTGCGCACCCGTGTCGGTTGGCCATGCTCATCACGGTCGAGCACCTTGACAGCGCGGATGAGCTCGGAATGCCAGCTCGGATACTGCTCGACGTCGGCGAGCAGGGTGAAGCAGCGATCGATCGGGGCGCCGACCTTGGCTGTTGCGACTCCGTTGAGTTGCTTCATGGGGAGCCAGGTTATTGCCCAGGGGCCTCGCTCCGGAGCTTGCCAAGCGAATGCATGGGAGCGATGGAACTAATCAAATGCTGTGAAGATTATGAAAACTCTCAGGGTAAGCGCGAGCGGATACGCCAGTATGAAATGGCGCGATGTTCGCTTCCCTGCTTTCAAGCTGGCGGGTCATTGAGGCCCCCGGCTCGTTACGTTCCGACGGTCAGATACAGGACTCCACGCAGCCCGAGCGGCGCCTGCACGTCGCGTCTGTGCAGACCTCGGGCGAGCGAGGTGGCGCGGAGTACGCCAACGTAGAGCTGCTGAACGCTCTGCGGGGCCGCGGCCTGGACGCCCGGCTCCTGAGCGACCAGCCGGCGCTCGTGATCGGCACAGACGTCCCCGTCACCGAGATCGATCTCGGACCCAAGATCAAACGCTCCACCTGGCGCCGCCTGGCGATCAACTGTCCGCTCTTGGTTTGGCGGTTGGCACGGGCGCTTGCGCGAGAGGGACGCAACGACCCGATCGACGTGCTGCTACTGCACTTCAAGAAGGAGCAGCTGATGTCGGCGCTCCTACCGCGGCGTCTAACCGGGGCGCTCGTGTGGGCGGAGTGGGGTCCGCTGCCCACCCAGTTGACCCACGGTCTCGCCCGCCGGCTCTACGTCACTGCCGCGCGTCGAGCGCGGATGATCGCGGCTGTGTCCGAGTCGACCCGTCAGTCCCTGATCGCCGCAGGCGTCCCCGCCGCGAAGGTGGTCGTGATCCACAACATCGTCGACGCCGAGGAGGTCACGTTCGATGAGCAGGCGCGAAGCCGCTACCGCCAAGAATGGGGCTTTAGCGACGACACCTTTGTGATCGGCTGTGTCTCGCGCTTGAACTCGAGCAAGCGCAACGACGTGATCGTCGACTCGATGGAGCATCTCCCTGGGGACGTGGTGCTGGTGTTCGCCGGGGAGGGTGACGACGCAGAGGCGCTGCGTGCGCAGGCCGCCGCCCACGGCGACCGAGTGCGCTTCCTGCCCACTCCCCGCGGCTACGTCCAAGATGTGCTCTCGGCCTGCGACCTCGTCGCGTTCGCGCCACAGCCAATCGAGGGTGCGCCTCGCTCGATCATCTTCGGCCAGCTGACCGAACGCCCTGTGATCGCGACCGGCCCCGAAGGCGCCCGCGACATGATTCCCCCCGATACCGGCACGATCCTCACCTCGCCCCACGACCCCAAGGCGCTGGCGGCGTGCATCGAGGCCTACAAGGAAGACCCTGAGCGTCGGGCCCAGGAGGGCCATGCCGGCCGAGTGCTGGCACAGGCGCGTTATGACCGCCGCGCGGTGGTCGATGAGTGGGTCAGGCACCTACGGGCTGTCGTTCGCACAAGCGCGCCGGCCTGAGCGCCCATGCCCGGCCCTAGCTCAATCCCGCTTGGAGGTTCCCCCAGGGCAGATGTGCGTGGCGTCAGGGCCGGTACCGAGCCGTACGCGCAGCATCAGTTCCTCGCCACGGTTGGCAGCGAAGCCTTCGTTTGGAAACCTCAGCGAGGATGACAGGATCGCGCCGTTCCCTGTGCCGTTGTTCCTCAAGAACGAGTCCGCCGCCGATCCTCGCGCCCGGCCGAGGACGCGGTAGGGAACGCCCGCGCGATAGACGTTTTCCACGTAGCCGCCCTCGTCGTTGAAGGCGACGTAGTCACCTCGCCTGACGCACAGGTTGATCGGGCGGTAGGTGGTGACGGTGGAGTTGCCCGCCCCGTGCTGGCCGCAGACGGGGATGGTGAACGCCTGCGAGGTGAGGTTGACCTTCGCGCCACCGCCGGGCAGCGGGGAGATGTCCTGGAAGTGGATCTGCGTGAGCGGTACGGGACCGCCGGGGGCGGCCTTGGCGCAGCCCTCGAGGCTGACCGCGAGCGCCTGGCCGGTGGCGGGCGCACGGGGGTTCCCCGCGGCGAGCTTCACGTTCCACAGCGCGGTGTCCGCCCCATAGTGGGGGGTGTGGAAAACGCCATGCGGCGCATCGGGCGCCGGCGGCACGGCCGTGTAGGTGCCGAGATAGGCCAAGTTGTTGGCTGTGTCGAGCGTGGCCGGCGCCGAGAGCGGGCTGCCGAAGCTCATGATCGCGGCAGAGCTCAATGCAGGCACCACGAGGCCGAGCAGCCCCGCGAACAGGAGGCCGAGGGCAAGCCGGGAGCGCCCAGCGTGGCCGTTTGATTGGCTTCTCATCACCACCTGCTTCGACAGAGTAGGAGGTGCAGTTGAGGTTCAGGTGGACTGTGGCCAGATGGCGGAATGCCCCTCCGCTGAGATCACACGGTCCTCAGCGCGTCCGCCGGGGAAAGACGGGCGGCGCGGATCGCCGGTAGCAGGCCTGCAGTCGCGCCGATCAGAATCGCCGCGCCAAAGCCGCCCGCCCATGCCGATGAAGGGATGACAATCGCCCATCCCCGGGTCGTCGCGTAGATGGCCGTCGCGAGCGCACCCAGCCCCACCCCCGCGGCTCCACCGCCGAGCGCCAGCAGGATCGCCTCCGCCAGGAACTGTGTCCGGATCTGACCGCGGGTGGCGCCGAGCGCGCGGCGCAAGCCGATCTCCGAGCGGCGCTCCAGCACGGAGATGACCATGATGTTCGCCACTCCCACCGCGCCCACCAGCAGCGCCACTGCACCGAGCCCGAGGAACAGCCCGTTGAGTGCGCTCTTGGCCTCCGCCCGCGCGACGAGCGTGGCCGAGGGCTGACTCACGTCCACTTCGTTGGGTGCCTGCGGGTCGACAGTTTGCGCGAGCACCGACTGCACCGCCGCAACCTGTTCGTTGACCGCTCGCACATACACAGTGTTGGCGTGCCCGTTCGCCCCCAGGTAGCGTTCCGCCGCCGGGAAGCCCACGAGCACCGAGCCTTCGATTTCGGGTGCGAGCACCGACGAACCGAGGACCCCGGCGAGGTAGAACCATTGGCCGTCCACCCAGATCCGCTCACCGGCGTAGAGGTGGTCGATCCCCAGGCGCTGCGCCACCGTGGCTCCAAGCACGGCGACCGGCTCGGTGGCTGTGGCGGCGTTGAGGTAGCTGCCTTGGACGATCTTCACACCGAGCGTCCTCAGCAGGTCGAGGCTCACCGCCTGCACCGTCAGGGCGTTCGTGTCGATCGTGGGTACGAGCGGTGTGCGGTAGACGCTGGCCGATAGCTTCGCCGTCTCGGCGACGCTCGTGACCGGTTCGATCCTCGCGATCATGGCCGGTGCGGCGAGCGGCAGCTCAGCTGTCTTGCCCGTGAACCCCTGGCCGTTGGTGACCGTCAGCAGGTTTGTCCCCAACCGGTCGATCTGGCTGAGCAGACCGGACTGGCTGGAGGAGGAGAGGCCGAGCACCGCCACGATCGCCGCCACACCGATCGCGATGCCGAGCGCCGACAGGGCGGCCCGCAACCGCCGCGTGCGCAACCCCACGCTCGCCACCCGCGCCAGATCCGCGGGCGCCAGCCTGCACGGCGCGAGGCTTGCGGCACTTGCAGGCACCGTCACGACCCTCTGTTGACCAGCGCAAATGCCGCCTTCAGGTGCTCGATGCTCGCCACCACTATGTAACCGCCCGCCAGATGGTTAGCGGTGAACGCCGGTGCCAGCGAGACGCCGCAGGCGTCGGTTCTCACCTCCACCTGGCGCGCACGAGCCAGGTGCGAGCGCTGGGTGTGGGAGGCCGCCGTTGGAGCGCCGCCCGAGCGGACAGCGAAGTATCCGCTCGGGCCGCGGGTTGGCGCCGCGAACGCGACCAGCACGCCCGGGACAGGGTTCTTCTCAGCGTCGGTGACCGTGACCGCCAAGCGAATCGGGAAGCGCTTCCCATCGGTAGTGGCTTGTGTCGTGCCGACGCCCGTAGTGAGCTTGGCGGCTACCCCGGCGGGGCTCGTTGGACCAGTGTCGGCGGCCGGGGCAGTGGCGCACGAGCTCGAATTGCCCGCTTGCGCGTTGTGCAGCGAGAACTGGACCGAGCCATATGCCGAGCTCGCGATGATGGTGAAGCTGCCGGCGGTGTCGTTTGCGGTGAACGGGGGCGCCGCCGCGATACCCGCCGCATCGCTACCGACCGTGACCGTGTTCGATCCGCTAGCGGCGAACAGGCCGCTCGCACCCACAGTTGGTGCGCTGAAGGTGACCGCGCTCCCGGCCACTCCCGCTGTCAGCTGACAGCCGTTGCTGTTGGCGAACGTGACCTGCAGGTTGGTGGCAAAGACATTGCCGAGCGTGGCGGTCTGGGGTGTGCCAGCGGCCAAGATCAGCTCGTTGGGTGGATTCGGCGATGGACAGCTCTGGTCATTTTCACCGCTCGGCGCCACCTTTTCGCCGGCGGCAGGGAGCGCTCCCCAGGCGACGGGTGTAGCCACCGCGCCCAGGCTCACACAGGCAACGACAAGGAGTTGTATGCGAAGCGTCCTGCGGGACAGCCATGCAAGCGCGCTAGTCGACACGCGAGCCTCCGGTGTCCGCCACGATCTGACCGTCGAGCATCTGTACCTGCCTGGGCAGGCTCGCCGCCAGCTCCCGATCGTGGGTGATCACAACGATCGTGGCTCCGTCTGCGTTCAGCTCCTCGAGTAGCTCCACGATTGCGGCGCCGGCAGTGCTGTCCAGGTTGCCCGTTGGCTCGTCCGCGAGCACGATCGCCGGGCGGCCCACCAGCGCTCGGGCGATCGCCACGCGCTGGCGCTCGCCACCGGAGAGCTTGCTGGGACGAAAGCCCACGCGATCGGCCAGACCAACCCGCGCCAGCGCCTGCACGGCCCGTGCGCGCCGCTCGCTCGCACGGGCTCCCGTATACAGCAGCCCGTCGGCCACGTTCTCGAGCGCAGTCGAATGCTCTGCCAGGAAGAACTGCTGGAAGACAAAGCCGATGGTGCGCGCCCGCAGGCTCGCCAGGGCACGGTCTGACAGCTTCGCTGCATCCAGGCCGGTGATCGACACCATCCCCGTGCTCGGGCGCTCCAGCGTGCCGATCACGTGCAGAAGCGTCGTCTTGCCCGAACCCGAAGGGCCGACGATCGCCACCAGCTCGCCCTCCCCCACCTCGAAGCTCACCTCACGCAGCGCAAGCACCGGAGGCTCGGCTCCATAGGCCTTGCTCACCTCCCGCAGCTCCAAGACGCAGGTGGCGCTCATGTCGAGGGCACCACCACGCGCTGACCAGCTGACACACCCCGACCGCTCACCTGCACGAGACCTTCGGCGTCGTCGAACAGCCCCAGCGTCACCGCCTCCAGGTGATGAACGCCGTCGGCCACAACCTCCACGGCATAGCCTCCACCCGCGAGCGCCAGCAGTGCGTCGACCGGAACGGCCAGCGCACCGGGGACGCTTGCCGTCGTGATCGACACGCTCACCGGCGCCTCATCCAGGTGCCCCAGGGCCCGCGGTTCACTGGGGGTGACGTCCACTTCGATCGTGGGTCCGCCTTCTTCCCCGTTTTCGGGACCACCGCCGGCGCCTGCTTTCGCGGGCGCCTTCGCGACCGTCCCTACCGAGCTGATCACACCCGCCGTCGTCTGCTGGTTTGGCAGCGTGATCGAGACGCGATCGCCGACCTTCACGCTCGACTGCTGTGCAGCGCTCAGCGCAATCGTCACCTGCGGGCGCGTGGCCGTGACCCCAAGCACGGGCCCTGGCGTCACTCCCGCGCCGAGTTCTGGAATCACGCTCGTCACCCTCACGGGCCCTGCCTCGAACACCACCGACCCCAGCGGCAGCTCGCCCGTCACTTCCATCCCGTGGGACGACTGAAATGCCCCAATGGCCGCTCCGGTCGCGGCGCTGAACGTTTCGCCGCTCGATCCCGTGCCGTAGCCGAGCGCGGCCAGGTTCGCGTTCAGCGCCGCCACGTCCTTTCCCGCCGACATCCCTGCCACGAACGCCCGCGTCGGCACAACCGATCCATACATCAACACCGTGGGGTGGCCGCTGAGCGCGAACAGGCTCTGCCCGCGGGCGATCACCTGGCCGACCGCCGGCAGCATCGTGAACGTCGAGCCCTGGCCATAGTCCGCGGCCGTTGCGTGCGCCGTCGCTGCCGAGGACTCGGCCCCCGAGAGCGCTGTTTGGGCCGAGGCCAGCGAAGCCCGATCGCCCTGCAGCTTCATCGCCGCGCTGGTGGAGCTCTGTGTGTCGCCGGTGAGAGCCTGGACGTCGCTCGCACAGGTGCCGGAGCTGCCACTGGTGGGCGGCGAGCCTGCTGATGAAGCTTCGCCACTCGGCGAGGAGGAGGCCGGGGCACCTTCTGCCGAGTTGTCCCCGGCGCAGTCGAGCGCCTCCTTGGCCCGTGCGGCCGCTACCATCGCGCGCATGTTCGCAAGCGTCGTGCTGTCCGTCGCAAGCGAAGCCCTCGCCGCGCCCAGCATGCGTTCGCTGTTCCGCAGCGCCTGCTCTGCCTGTTGCACAGCTGCCGCCGGTGTGCCTGTGGGTAGGCGGATGTTCGCCGCTCCCGCATAGCCAAGCGTCGCGCTGACCTGCGTCTGGGACGACAGGGCCTGCCTCCTCACCCTGGCCAGGGAGGTCTGGCTCGCCTTGGAGGAGGCTCCGCTCGGCTTCCCAGCGCCGAAGGGATCGTCCACGACGATCAGGAGGGCGAACCCCACGAGCACCAGCCCGAGGGCCGGGAAGGCGATGCTGCGAGGGTGCGGTGCGCGCACTAGTGATTACCGTGCAGGCCGCCCGGGATCAGGGCTTGGCAGGCTTCCTCCGCCGCGCGTACCTGCGGGGAGCGCGGGTCGACGCCGGCGACTCTCGGCAGGTGCACGCCACCGCCTGAGAACGTCGGGTCGGGTAAGTTGGGGATCCCGTGCGAGCGGATGCACGCCGCGGCTTTCAGGAACTGCGACTGTTCCTGAGAGCTGATCTGGTGATTGGAGCCAGATCCGGGCCCGCCCCCGGGCAGCAGCTTGTTGCAAGTCTTCTGGGCCGAGTTGAAGTGGGGATTGCCCGTGATGGCGGGCGTGACCCTGACCGCCACCTTTACTTCGCTGCCCGAGGTCGAGACCTGCGGGTCGGGGAAGTCGGGGACCCCGTGTGAGCGCATGCAGGCCGCAAACGCCACCGCCTGGCTGCCCGGGGATCCCGAGCTGGACGATGAGCCGCTCGAGCCTGCCGAGGAGCTGCCCGACGAAGCGGTCGAGGAGGCGCTCGACCCGAGGTGGGCCACGGTTGGGCTCTTGGAGCCTCCCCCACATCCCGCGATGAGCAGCGTGAGCGCCGCTAGCCCTGCAGTCAGCTGTATCGCCTTCATCCCATCGTCTCCTCGCGCTCGCTGGATCTCGTGTGCGAGGTCGTTCTACGGAATGGCCGGTTACACCACGGTGAGCGAGGCTGTAACCACGCTGTAACCGCGGATGCGCCACGCTGGTCGTCCATGCGAGTACTGCTAGTCGAGGATCACGCCGAACTGGCCGACACGGTTGCCACTGGTCTGCGCCGCGAGGGCATGGCCGTGGACGTTGCGCTCGACGGCCACGACGCCCTCGCCCGCCTCGCGCTCATCGATTACGACGTGCTGGTGCTCGACCGCGATCTTCCCGGCGTGCACGGCGATCAGATCTGCCGCTCGGTCGTGGCCGAGGGTCGAGACGGCCGGATCCTGATGCTCACGGCCGCCGGGTCGATCGAAGACCGGGTCGACGGCCTCAGCCTCGGTGCCGATGACTACCTCCCCAAGCCGTTCGCATTCGCCGAGCTGGTCGCCCGCGTGCGGGCGCTGGGCCGCCGCTCGGGCACGCAGCTGCCGCCCGTGCTCGTACACGGCGATCTGCGCGTCGACCCCGCCAATCGCCTCGCCAGCCGGGGTGGGCAGCGCCTGTCGCTGAGCCCCAAGGAGCTGGCGGTGCTCGAGTACCTGCTCGGCGCCGCCGGGCGCATCGTCTCTGCCGAGGAGCTGCTCGAGCACGTGTGGGACGAGAACGCCGACCCGTTCACCACCACGGTCAAGGTGACGATCAGACGGTTGCGGGCGAAGCTCGGAGAGCCGCCGCTGATCGAGACTGTGACCAACGCCGGCTATCGGATCTGAATGCGCCTGCCCCGCTACACCATCCGTCTGCGCCTGACCGTCCTCTACGGCGGGGTCTTCCTGATCCTGGGCGCGATCCTGCTCACGATCGCCTACGCCGGCGGCTCCGCCTCCTTCTCGCGGCGCGCCGTCGTCCGGTCAGTCTCCGGGACAGTCATAAATCCCGTCCCCGCGACCCCGTACGGGGAACCAGAAGGGCCCACGGGCCTCTCTGTCACCCCGCAGTCGCAACAGGAAGACAAGCTCGGGGCGATCGCCGTCAACGTGCACGGCAGCGATCAACACCGCATGCTGATCTGGTCGGGCCTCGCCCTGGCGATCATGGCAGTCATCTCGATGGTGCTCGGATGGCTGCTGGCCGGTCGCTCGCTGCGCCCGCTGCAGACGATCACCGCGGCAGCGCGCAGGATCTCGGCGTCGAGCCTGCACGAGCGCCTCGCGCTCGACGGCCCCCACGACGAGCTGCGGGAGCTGGGGGACACGTTCGACGAGCTGCTCGGGCGCCTGGAGTCCTCGTTCGACGCCCAGCGCCAGTTCGTCGCCAACGCCTCACACGAGCTGCGTACACCGCTCACGCTGGAGCGAGCGATCCTCGAGGTGACGCTCGCCGACCCCAGCGCCGATGCCACTTCCCTACGCGCGGCCTGCGAGCGAGTGCTGGCAATCGGGGCACAGCAGGAGCACATGATCGACGCGCTGCTGACACTCGCGCGCAGCGAGGGCGGGATCGAGCATCGCGATCCCTTGCTGTTGGACGAGCTCACGAGCGAGATGCTGAGCGGACACAGAGACGAGATCGCCAGGCGCGGCCTACCCCTGGAAAGCAAGTTGCAGCCCACGCCTCTCGCCGGTGACAGGCGGCTGATCGAGCGGCTCATCGCCAACCTGCTCGACAACGCCATTCGCCACAGCAACCACGACGGCTGGGTAACGGTGGCTAGCGCGATCGAGAACGGAGATGCGGTCCTCACGGTCGCCAACAGCGGACCCGTGATCGCTCCCGGGCAGATCGCATCGCTGGTGCGGCCCTTCCAGCGACTGGGCAGCGAGCGCACCAGCCACGACCGGGGGCATGGTCTCGGTCTGTCGATCGTCGATGCGATCGCAACCGCACATGGGGCCAAGCTCACCGTCCATGCACAGCCTGCGGGCGGGCTGCGGGTGGAGGTCAGGTTCCCGGGCAGAGGCGCCGAGCAGTCACGGGCGGGTTGACGTAGCGCTGCGTCCGGTTATCTGGATTCGCAAATAAATGCTCATAGAGCTGCGTCCGCTCGCCCGCCGCTACGCTCGCATCGTGACGCCGGAGGACCTCGCCAACCTCGCCCATCTGCGCCGGGCTCGCGATCTGATGGACCGTGAGTATGCGCGACCACTCGACGTCGCCGCGCTCGCGCGGGCGGCGCTGATGTCGACGGCGCACTTCTCGCGGCAGTTCCGCGCGACGTACGGAGAGACGCCCTACTCCTATCTGATGACGCGAAGGATCGAGCGGGCGAAGGCGCTCTTGCGCGGCGGCGAGCTGTCGGTCACCGAGGTCTGCATGGAGGTGGGCTGTACCTCGCTCGGCTCGTTCAGCGCGCGCTTCACCCAGCTGGTGGGCGAGACGCCGACGGCCTACAGGGCGCGTGACCACAGCGCGCTCTCGGGGGTGCCGGGGTGCATCGCCAAGGACCTCACCCGCCCGAGTCGCAAGCCGAGCAGGATCGGAGAAGCCACCGGCGCGCCGGCTCACTAGCGTAGGGCGCATGAACCTCACACTTTCCACATGCTTCGTACTAGTCCATGACCCTGAGGCCGCGCTGTCCTTCTACCGGGACACGCTCGGCCTCGAGATGCGCAACGACGTCGCCCGCGGCGACTTCCGCTGGATCACCGTCGGCGCCACCTCCCAGCCAGATGTCGCAATCGTGCTCACCAACTACCTGAACGGAAGTCCCGCCGACAGCGATGCACTCGCCGCGCTCATAGCCAAGGGCGCTCTCAACGGCGTCCACTTCCACACCGACGATCTCGACGCCAGCTTCGAGAAGCTGAGCGCCTCAGGCGCCGAGATCGTGCAAGAGCCAACCGATCAGCCGTGGGGCACGCGCGACTGTGCCGTGCGGGACCCCTCCGGAAACATGGTGCGCATCGACCAGCCGCCTGCAGGGTGACGAACAGCGGGTCAGCCGCGCACGCGCTTGGCGTGCGCGGCTGACCGAAGTCGATCGCCAGTTGCGCGAACGCACATTGCTACGGGGCGAGGCGGAACGGCGGATAGCTATCGGTCACCAGCACGTGGGCGTAGGCGATCACCCGGTTGGTCCAGCGCCCGACGCCGACGAGGAAGTCGAACATCGCGCGGGGAAAGCGACCGGTGAACAGGATCGTGAACCACGCGGCGATAACCACGAAGAACGCGGCAATAAATAGAAAGAACAGCACCACGTAGTGCGGGATGGCCAGCAGCCACTTGACCAGCGGCAGCCAGCGGTTGAGGTCGTTGCGGGCGTCCGGGTAGGGAAACTCGAGATGCACCGACTGGTGCTCGTCCGTGGAGGGGTAGCGGTCGTCCATCAACGACAGGTACACGCCCACCCGGGCGGAGAAGCGCATCAGCTCGAGGTTCCAGTCGAACCACCAGCGCGGGTACTTCTGTCGGAACAGGATCAGCAGCAGCGTGGGCAACACGACCAGGCCGACGGCGCTGGCCGTCCCGCCGGTCCTCCCCCCGTAGGCGGAGACGCTCCCCTCGATGAGGGCAAGAACGATCCCGATCGGGATGACCATGAACAGGCGGAAGAACGTGGTGAGGCGGTTGAGCGGGCGGTCCGGGTAGTCGACCGAGTACTGGACGGGATACGGCGCGTCGGGGTTCATGCGATGCCTTCCTGTGTGGTGTACGGCGTACACTCGTGCAGGGGACTATAGGTGTACGCTGTACACTTGTCAAGGCCGATGACCAAGCAGACGACCAAGACCCGGGAAACCCTGAGCAGCACTCGTGTGCTGCAAGCCGCCGTTGCCCTCGCCGACGAGGCCGGGCTCGAGGCGTTCAGCATGCGTGCGCTCGCACAGGACCTCGGCGTGGTGCCGATGGCGCTGTACAAGCATGTCGCCAACAAGGACGAGCTCCTCGATGGCATGGTCGACACAGTCTTCAGCGAGATCGAGCTCCCCTCCGAGGACCTCGAGTGGAGGACCGCGATGCGCCACCGGGCGACCTCAGCGCGCGAGGCGCTCCAGCGCCACAGCTGGGCGATCGGGATGATGGAGTCGCGCCGCCCCGGGCCGGCGAACCTGCGAAACCACAACGCGGTGATGGGCTGCCTGCGCAGGGCCGGCTTCCCGTTTGCGATGGCGATCCACGCCTACTCGCTGCAGGACGCCTACATCTATGGCTTCGCCCTGCAGGAAAGGGATCTGGGGTTCGAGACCTCCGAGAGCGCGGGAGAGGCCGCCCAGCGGAGGGCACAGACGATTGGCGCGCTCGAGGACTACCCCCACCTCGTCGAGATCGCCACGAAGCTTCCCCAGTCCGGCTACGACAACGCCATCGAGTTCGCGTGGGGGCTCGATCTCATCCTCGACGGCCTCGACCGTCTGCTCCGGCCGGGCGATCGAGCCTGAGGTTAGACTGGTTGGACCAGCTGCTAAGCTGCCGCCCGTGGCACTGAGCGCGGTCAACAGGCAGTCGCTACCCGACAGGGTCTTCGAGCAGCTGACCGCCGAGATCGTCGGGGGCGAGTACCCGGTCGGCTCAGCCATCCCCTCCGAGCGAGAGCTCAGTGAGATGCTCGGGGTCAACCGCCACGTCGTGCGCGAGGCGGTCAAGCGCCTGGAGCAGGTCGGGCTCGTCAGGGGCATGCACGGCGGGCGCACAACCGTGCTCGACTACAAGCTCACGGCCGGCCTGGACGTGCTGGCGCTGCTCGCCGAGCACGCTCGCGAGCTGGAGCCGCTGCTGCCCCTGCTCCTAGCCTCCCTGGAGATGCGGGCCGGGATCGGAGCGGACCTGGCACGGCTATGCGCCGAACGGGGCGCGCCTGAGCTGCGAGCCAAGCTGCCCGGGATGGCGGAGCAGATTCGTCTGACGGGCGCGGGCGAGGAGCTGCTCGAACTCGATGAGACCTTCTGGCGGGCCATGCTCGACGGCGCCGGCAACCTCGCCTACCAGCTCGCCTTCAACAGCCTCATCCGGGCTGTGCACGCCCGTGTCGAGATCAGCCTGCCCTGGCTGGAAGAGGAGCTGCGCAAAAGCAAGCATCGTGGTCCAATCGCAGCAGCCATCGCCGCGGGCGAGCCCAAGCGCGCAGAGCGGGCCGCGCGCCAGGCCCTGCAGCCCCCGAGCGAGCTCACATCGCTGCTCGCCGGAGGGAACGAACGCGGATGAGCTCTGAACCGATACCCGTCGAGTATCACCACGAGCTGACCTCCAAGCGTGCGGACCTCACACGCCTGGGGGCATGCTGGCGGGAGTTCATGGGCCACCTCTCCCCTCGCGTCGTGGGCGCGGCCATCCTGGTGGTGCTGGCCGCGCGGATCTATGTCGGCCAGTGGTCCTGGCGAGATGCGGCTCCCCCGCTCGTGCTGCTCGCCGCCCAGCCCTTCGTCGAGTGGGTCATCCACAAACACCTCTTGCATTTGAAGCCCTTCTCGATCAAAGGCAAGCGCATCGAGCTGTACGGCTCGATCCAGCACCGCCGCCACCACCACTCCCCCTCCGACCTCAACAGAGTGCTGCTGAAGCCCATCGAGGCCGGCGGCTTCCTCGTCCAGATCGCCATCGTGATCGGCGTGCTGGCGGTGGGCATCAATGGCCTGCTGGGCTGGTCCGTGCTGGGGCCAGCTCTCACCGGGCTCCTGTTCGCCTACCTCGGGCTGTTCCGCTACGAGTGGTCGCACTTCCTCATCCACACCCCCTACGTCCCGCGGAGCCGCTGGTACAAGACGATCTGGCGCAACCACCGCCTGCACCACTTCAAGCACGAGGACTACTGGATGGGCGTCAGCTCAAACCTCGGCGACCGTCTGCTCGGGACGAACCCCGACCAGAAGGCCGTGCCTCGCTCGCCGACAGCTCGAACGCTGGGGGTTCAGACGGAGTAGGACCAAAAACCACGCCAACGCGGCCGAACTCTCACAAGTACACCGCGCGCCCGAGTACTGAAGCCAGTGGAAAGGAGATTATTTACTCCTCTCCATTACCAATGTATACCCGATAGGGGGGCTTGATTCAAGCCCCCAGGTGTGCCCCATAATGCTCCGCCGCAGGCCAGAACCTACGGAAAGGGAGTCGTGAAATGGGTATGAGTGAACATCCTGTGGTGATCGCCGGAGGCGGTCCAACGGGGATGATGTTGGCGGCTGAGTTGGCGTTGGCGAAGGTCGACGTGGCGATCCTCGAGCGGCGCCCCGATCACATGCTCGCCGGCTCACGGGCCGGTGGATTTCACTCGCGCACGATCGAGGTGCTGGACCAGCGTGGGGTCGCCGACCGCTTCCTCGCGGAGGGTCAGGTGGCTCAGGCCTCGATGATCGGCACGACCGTGCTGGACATGAGCGACTTCCCCACGCGTCATCCGTACTCGCTCGGGATCTGGCAGAGCCGAATCGAGCACATCATGGCCACGTGGATCGCCGAGTTGCCCGTGCGGATCTACTACGGAAGCGAGGTGACGGGCTTCGAGCAGGACGACACCGGCGTCAGCGTGGAGATAGCCGACGGCGAGTCGCTGCGGGCGCAGTACCTCGTCGGGTGCGACGGGGGACGCAGCGTGATCCGTAGAGCAGCCGGGATCGAGTTCCCTGGGTGGGATCCGACCAAAAGCAACCTCATCGCCGAGGCCGAGATGAGCGAGGAGCCGGAGCTTGGCATCCGACGCGATGCCGTCGGCATCCATGGCATCGGCAGGCTGGACTACGAGATCCGTGACGGAGAGGTGGTTTACGGCGACGGGGGGCCCGTGCGGGTGATGGTGAGCGAGCGGCAAATCGGGGGCAGCAGCGAGCCCACCCTGCAAGAGCTCAGCGAGGCGCTGATCAGCGTCTACGGCACCGACTTCGGCATCCACAATGCGACGTCGATCTCGAGGTTCACAGACATGACACGACAGGCAGCTGCATACCGCGCTGGGCGAGTCCTGCTGGCCGGCGACTCAGCGCACGTGCACTATCCCGCCGGTGGGCAGGGCCTCAGCCTCGGCGTGCAGGACGCGGTGAACCTGGGCTGGAAGCTGGCCCAGGTGGTCAACGGGATCTCCCCGGAGAGCCTCCTGGACACTTATCACGACGAGCGCCATCCGCTTGCCGCCCGGGCGCTCCGGCACACAATGGCCCAGACCGCGCTCCAGCGCCAAGACGAGCGCAGCAAGGCCCTGGCCGAGGTGGTGTCGGAGCTGGCGATCATGGACGAGCCTCGCAAGCGACTCGCCGGAATCGTCTCCGGGCTGGACATCCACTACGACCTCGGCGAGGGCCACCCCTTGCTCGGACGCCGCATGCCCGACCTGGACCTCGTGACGGCGGAAGGTCCGCTCCGAGTCTTCGAGTTGTTGCACGACGCCAGGCCTGTGCTGCTCAACCTCGGTGAGCCCGCCAGGTTCGACATCACTCCCTGGGCCGACCGGGTGCAATTGGTCGATGCGAGATATGAGGGTGAGTGGGAGCTCCCGGTGCTTGGCCCGGTCGCTGCGCCGGCTGCTGTGTTGATCCGGCCCGATGGCTATGTGGCCTGGGTGGGAGAGCACGCTGGCGATCCTGGGCTGCCTGAAGCACTAAGCGCTTGGTTCGGGGAGCCGACTGGGATGTAGGGCGCGGGATGGCCCGATCTCTCGTTGTGCCAATAAAATAGGATTGAGGGACGTAAATGCTATTTTATTGACACAGATGCCAAAGCGCCAGCACGCCTATCCACCCACGGTCCACGAGGCGGCCGAGTTGCTTGGCGCCGAGATCAGGCACGCGCGAATAGCGCGGCGGTGGACCGTACGCGAACTTGCCGAGCGCGCTGGCATCAGCCCCGCCACCCTGCAGAAGGTAGAACGCGGCAACCCCAGCGTCTCCTTGGGAACAGCGTTCGACGTGGCCACGCTCGTGGGGGTATCGCTCTTCTATGCAGACGGCTCACGCTTGGCCGACGAGGCCGCACGACTGCGGCGCCCGACGCTTCTGCCACGTGCGGTGCGCCAGCCCAGGCGAGAGCTGGACAATGAGTTCTGAACCGACAGCCGAGGCGTTCGTCTGGATCTGGCTACCGGGCGCAACAGCTCCCGTCGTGGCTGGCCGGCTCGAGGAGGCAAGGGGCGAAGCCACCTTCGTCTACGGGCGGAGCTACCTCGAGCGACCTGAGGCCATATCGCTCTACTCGCCCGAGCTGCCGCTGGTCAACGAACGCATCAGGCCGCTTCCGGGCCTCGACGCTCCCGGCTGCATCCTCGACGCCCGTCCAGGTGCGTGGGGCCAGCGGGTGATCATGAACCGGCTGATCGGACCCGCCGCTGCCGAGAGCGACCCCGCGGACCTAGGCCTGACCAAGCTGCTCATCGAGTCGGGGTCAGACCGGATTGGAGCCCTCAACTTCCAGGAGTCAGCTGGCAAGTACGTCGCGCGGGAGCGAGAGAACGCGAGCCTCGACGAACTTGCCACATCCGCTCAGCGGGTTGAGGAAGGGATCCCGCTCTCGCCAGCGCTCGATGCCGCGCTGCTCCACGGAAGCTCGATCGGCGGCGCTCGTCCAAAGGCACTGATCGACGACGGGCCGCGCAGGCTGATCGCAAAGTTCTCCTCGACCACCGACACACTCCCGGTGGAGCAGGGCGAGTACGTCGCGATGGAGCTCGCGCACCGTGCGGGCATGAAGGTGGCCCGCGTCGAGCTCACCAAGGCGCTCGGGAAGGCGGTCCTCCTGGTCGAGCGCTTCGACCGGCTCCCCGAGACCGACGAGCGGCGGAGCCTCCTCTCAGCACTGACGATGCTCGGCCTCAACGAGCTAGCCGCCAGGCACGCCAGCTACGCCGGGTTGGCCCAGATCGTGAGGGCCAGCTTCACCGATCCCGGTTCTACTCTGCGTGAGCTCTTCTCCCGGATCACCTTCAACATCCTCGTGGGCAACACCGACGACCACGCCCGCAACCACGCAGCTTTCTGGGACGGGCAGATGCTTACCTTGACACCGGCCTATGACGTCTGCCCGCAGGTGCGCAACACCGGACGCGCAACCCAGGCGATGATCATCGGGGACGCCGCGCAGCCGTTCAAGGAGAGCCAAGTCGCCGGCTGTGTCGAGCGCGCGCACCTCTACCAGCTGAGCAAACGCGAGGCCACGACCATCGTTGACCATCAGATCGACGTGATCAAACGCGACTGGGCCGAGGTCTGCGAGCAGGCAGAGCTATCAGAGACCGGGCGCAGCTATTTCTGGAAACGCCAGTTCCTGAACGACTACGCACTCGAGGGGTGGCCGGCGGCAAATGCCTGAAATGCCGAGCGGGCGGGCGGACACGTAAAGGGCATGAGAGACAACCTAGAACCGCCACACGTTGCCGCGGCCGTGCGTCGCGAGCAATTCGAAGCGATTCGAAACCACCGCGGTCTTGCTCAGCGACCACCCAGCGAGTGGTCAATCTCGAACTCGCCGAACATGGGCCAAATCGAATTGGAGCTTAGCTCACCCTGCGCTCACTGACGACTATTGTCTGTCCATGCTGTCTTGCCAGCTTCTCGTCACTTTTCAAACGTCTTGGCCGCGCGGCTGGTAGCTTGCCGGAATGGCGTTGAGGCTACGTGCCCTGGCCGCGAGGATCGGTGCTCACTGGCCTTGCTCCTTGGAGAACTATTGCGGCGCCGTCATCGGAGCCTTGGTTGCTCTCGCCGGCGCCGGCCTCGCCGAGACTGCTGTCGCTTCAGCTTCGCGCCTGCCGCCGATGACGATCACCTACTCGGGGAACATGTCGATCGAGGTGTTCCCAACCTCAGGAGAGCCGGCACATCAGCTGCGCACGGTCTCGTGGACCGCCACCTCAAGCTCGGCTGGGGCGGACGGGGCCCTGCCCCTTGATTTCACGACGGTCAGCGGGTCGTCGTCGGTGGAAGGCAACAACAACTGCTACGACTCCACAACGACGATCTCGCTCGCGTCGGCGAAGAATCCGCAGGCGAACGGCTGGTTCCTGAACGAGACCAGCGACTATCCCAACCGTGGCTGGAAGTACATCGCGCTCGGCGTCCCGGAGCAGGTCCCCGAGCACGAAGCCCAAAGGGGGCGCTGCAGCTCGGCTGAATTCGACCAGCTCGTGCAGCCCAACGAGATGCTGCTCAAACAAGAAACCTTCTCCCCGGCACAGCTGGCGGAATATGAAGCGATCCTCGCACCGTTCGAGTTCACGCCGGGCAAGCCCGCGGGGAGAACCAGGACGTTCTCCTTCGACGGGACCAGCCACTGCACGTGCCTGCCTGCGCCGACCCACGTCAAGGAGAGCATGACCCTGACGGTCAGCGCGACCAGCCCCGCATCGAGCAACAACGTCAAAAGCAACCCCCCTCCGGTCAGCGGCGGCCAGGGACCGAAAAGTACGCCCACGATGCGGAAAGTGAGCGAAGCTCGCAGAAAAGAAATCAAGGAACAGGCGCGCGAAGACCTCGGGCCTGCACTCGAAGAAGCCTGGAAGGCACACGGCCTGTCGGTCTCCCTCGGCCTGAACTCCGGGCTCGCCTGGTCCACCGTGCTTGACGAACTCGGACAGAAAGGTACGGCGCTCGACGGCAACGACGCGAACGTGAGGGTGATCGACGACTACCGCATCATCGGCGACCCGCCCGACAACAGGTTTCGCCAGCTCGCAAAGCTGCGAGCATCCAGGGCGCCGACTCTACGCTCCTGCGCCGCCGCGCCCGCCGCAGAAACAACCCTCTGCACCACCCTTCGGACCGCCGAGCTAGCGATGCTCACGAGCAGCGCTCGAGCCGTCGCCATCACAGACACACTGCTCGTAACAATGAACCGGGACTCCACAGCGATCCGCGCGCACGACTACGCAGACGCACAACGCCAATACACCCATTTCCAGAGCCTTCACGGTGAACTGCGTCGCGTGCTGGCGAGCAGAGCCGCCGGCGGCGCCCGGGTCGCCGCGGTGCTCCGCGGCGTCGGCGCGAGCGGCATCCTCTCGAGCGCCGAATCAGCCGCGGCAATCGCTGTGACCGAGACCAAGCTGCGTCGAGCGAGCATCCCGCCCGCAAGGCTCGCCTCGCTCGCCAAGGGCGCCCTGGAAGCCCGCGAAACAAATGCTCTGGAAAGCCTCGCCAGCCCGAACGGCTGACGAACCGGGCGCACAAAGATACGCCCTGCGTGCAGGGGCTTGATCACCCGTACGCCTGCGTGCGGCAGGCTGCCTTGAAGCTCTTGATCACATTGCTGCGGTCCGGCGGCGTGCCGCTTGTTCCCCGGCGATCCAAATTGCTAGCCGCTACTAGCCAAAATTTGGCTGATTTGCAGGCTACTTATTGATCGGGGGAAAGGTGCAGGGCGGCCTGAGGGCGGGGATTCGGCAGAGCGTGGGCGGTTCTCCAGCTGCGGCCCTACGGGCGAAGAGCCACCGTCGGCTGCCAGGCGCTCGCTTAGTTGCTCCAACCGGGGGCGCAGCGTCGGCAGTTCGCGCTCGACGACATCCCACACGAGGTTCAGGTCTACGCCGAAGTATTCGTGGATGAGCTTGTCGCGCATCCTGCGATCTGTCGCCAAGGGACCGTCGGTTCGAGCATCCGTGTCTCGTCCGAGATCCCCTGCATCCTGCGTCTTGCCGTCGGCGAAGTAGCCCTCCCGCCCGTCTTCCGTGTAGCTCACGATCGCGTCTATCGCTTCAATCGCGTGCAGCAGATAGACGCGCTGGTCTTTCACAGCGGGACAGCCTCGGCATTGATTCGTTCGCGAAGATGCGGGCTCACGCCACCATCACTTAGTACATCGACGTGCGTGCCCAGCAGGTTTTCCAGGTCCTGCCACAGCCCAACGAGATCGAGGAGGCTGCGACCAGGTTCCATCTCTACAAGCAGGTCGACATCGCTGCCCGCGCTGACATCCCCCCCTAGCTGCCGAGCCGAACACCCGGACGTTGCGCGCACCGTGATTGGTCGCGTAGACCAAGATCTCCTGGCGGCGAATACGCAGGCTCTCAAGATCGATCTGCGTTGAGGAGGCGCTCATGAGCACATCACGTTACAGCCCTCCGGCTACCGTGATGCTGCCTCCATCCGTGGCGCATGCCGCGTTGAGCCGGGCCGGGTTTGACGGGGGCTTTGATCTGGCCCGGTTTTCTTGGAGTCGGGGGTCTGGAATTAGCGCGATCACGCCGCGGGTCACAGCGAGCGGCAGCCGTCATCGAGAAAATGCTTGCCGTTGTGCGTGATCAGAACCGGCCGCGCCTAGCGGCAAACGTGGCTTGGAAACCATCGTCCAGGCGCAGCCGCCGTGGGTTGGTCAACCATCGTCGCCGCTCGATCTCCTTGCGACGGCTGCGCTTGTCAGGCATTCAACGATGGAAGCAGACGCATGCGCGGCCAAGGGCTGGGGCAAAACGCTGTCCCAGGATTTGTTCCCCGTCGGTAATCGTCTCAATCCGCAAATCGGCTTTGCAAGTGCTGATTAGCAGGCATTCCTCCTATCGGGGAGACAGGTGGTGGAGGGCTTGGTTGTGCTGAATTCGGCGAGGCGTGACGGTTTCGTGGGCGGTCGGAGCGCCGCGAGCCCACCGGCCGCTTCACGCCGACTGTGCTCGTCGTGTCCTGGGCGTCGGTCGCGAAGGCGGGAAACTGCGAGTGTCCCCTGCTGGGCTTGCCAGCTGGCGCTCGAGGTCGGTGAAGGCGTCGATGATCTCCGGAGCCTCGTAGGCGCGGTTGCGGCGGCCGATCGTGATCTGATGCAGGATCCCCGCCTGGACAAGCCGCTGGATCGCGTCGTTCGCCGGCTTGAACGTGCGCCCGATTAGGGTCGTCGTGCTGTCGGCGGTGAGCACCGGAGCACCGGGAAGCCGACGCAGGAGCAGGTCGGTCGCGGAGTTCGCGCGTACGCGCCCAAGGCGTGCGCGCCACTGCTGCTCCAGCTCGGCCATACGTGACTCGAAGTCGGCGGCGTCCTTCACCGCGCGGCCGCAGGCGCTCGCAAACGTTGCGATCCAGCGGTTCGTGCCCAATATCGCCTCATCGGAGTCCGCTGCGCCGACGTACCTTGTGGCAGTCAGGCCCCCCACGTAGTCACGCGCGAGTGTGGCGAGAACGAGGGAGACAGGCGGGAGCACGCGGTCTGCCAGCCCGCGACGACGAAGTATCAGGTGGATGATCGCCCGGCCGGTACGGCCGTTCCCGTCAACGAAGGGATGGATGGTCTCGAACTGCGCGTGGACAAGCGCCGCCTGCGCCACGGCGGGTAGGTCAGCACCATTGCTGAAGGCGACCACATCAGCCATTAGCTGCTCAACGAGCTCTGGCGGCGGGGGCACGAAGTCGGCAGAGCAGGGGTTGTAGTCGCTGCCGCCAATCCAATTCTGCACGTCTCGGAAGCGGCCGCCGTGCTCCTCGAGTCTCGTCCCCGCAAGAAGCCTGCGGTGCAGCTCCAAGAGCAGCTCGACGGTGATCTCGTCGCCTCGGCCGATGTTGTCGAGGCCGTGGCGCATCGCGTCGATATTGCCAAGCACCTCAGTGGCGGTCACGTCTGGTGTTTGTTCGCGCATCGAGCGAACGGCCTCGGCACGCAGCAGGCGTCGCGCGCCGATCTCGAGCCCCTCGATACGAGACGACGCGACAGACTCGGCTCGCAGCAAGATGCGAGCGAGCGCCTCGGTATCCGCGAGGGCCGTCGCCTGGGAGTTCAGGCGCGCTATCGCCGCTTCTGCATCCGCGACATCCGCGGCGACATCCCCCGCGAGCACGAAGGCCCGCCCCAGGAGCCGATCGGGGGCGTAGGCGTCGTAGTCGCACGACCGCCGCTCCCGACGCGGGAGGCCGGCGTCAGCGATCTCGTTTGTCCAGTGTCGCCTTAGAAGCTCCGACATACCTGATCTCTATCGGAGCTTACTCCAAAACCTCCAATATGTACTCTAATTGGAGCTTGGTCCACCCCGCGCCCACTGACGACTATTGTCTGTCCATGCTGTCTTGCCAGTTCTCGTCACTCGTCGAACGCCTTGGCCGCCGTGATCCACCCCACCTACATCCCGATGTGGCTCAGCGAGCCGAACCCCGCGCTCGACGACCAAAAACCGATTGACTTCATCGTCCAAGGCGACTACCGCTCGGTTGCCCGCCTGATCTCGGGTCTTGAGGACACGGGCGCGAGCTGACACACGACCGAATCAGCGAGATGCAAACAGCCGGGACTACATCTAACACGAACTCGATGCCGGTCATCTCAGCGATCTCACCAGCGTAGGCACGCCGGGCACCGACCGGGCTCGTGGTCCCAACCCAGAGGGGCGTGGGCGGATTTTTGGGCGGCGCTTATCAGGCCGTGATGCACTCGCGCGGCGCGACTCGCAGGTTTTACAGCGGGACGGCCTCTGCATTCATTCGCTCGCGAAGGTGCGGGCTCACGCCACCATCATTGAGTACGTCGACGTGCGTGCCCAACAGGCTTTCGAGATCCTGCCACAGCCCAACGAGATCGAGCAGGCTACGGCCCGGTTCCATCTCGACAAGCAGATCAACGTCGCTATTCCATCCGATATCACCTCTAGCCGCGGAGCCAAACACTCGGACGTTGCGGGGCCCGTCAACTCGTGGCGTAACCCAAAAATCTCCTGGCGCCGAACGCGCAGGCTATCCAGATCGATCGATGTTACTGGCCGCTCATACTTGCATTACGTTACAGCCATGCTTAGGCATCCACGAAGGTGCGTTTTTTGTGGCGCAGCTGCCTTCACGCCCACCAAGACTGCCCCCCATTCCCATCCACGCCAACCCTATCGGGGAGTGAGGATCGGTTTGGCTTGCCTGTGCGGTTTTCGAGGGCTCTGCGGTCTTTCTGCGGTCATCTGACCGTCACGGTGACCAGGTCGGCGGCGAAGGAGGACGAACGGCCGCCATTGTGAACATCTGTAAGCCCGTTTCACATTCAAGCGCGGTGGATGATGCATACGATAGTCTGTTCCGTTTGATGTCGTCATATTGCCGATTTCGCGACGACAAGGTGCTAGACTTCCGACCATGAGCCTTGCGTATGCTGAAGAGGCAATCCACGTCCACGACACCGGGCACCTCTCCGACCGCGACATCGCACGCGCGACAGGCGCAGCGCCGAGCACGGTGCGGGAATGGCTCGCACGTCGCAGCACTCCGAGCGGAGTACGCGCTGAGCGACTCGCCGAGCTCTCCTCGCTGGTCGAACGACTCGCACGCGTCATCCGCCCCACCCATATCCCCGTATGGCTCAGCAAGCCCATACCCGCGCTCGACGACGACAAGCCGATCGACCGCATCGCCAAGGGCGACTACCGAGCGGTTGCGCGCCTCATCTCAGGTCTTGAGGATCCAGGCGCAAGCTGACGTGCCGTCGAGGTCGCAGCGACCGCCGTACGCGGACGTTTGGGTCAAGCACACCTACTCGATCGCGAACGCGACCCAGCACCCGACAACCGTCGTGAGCACGGCAACGCGGCAGCTCACGTGACGCCAAGGGCTTTCGGCGGACTCGCCGAATAGCGAATGGATGGAGCGTCCCTTCATTAGCTCGACCTATCGGGACCTGACAGAAGAGCGCGCCGCCGTGATTGGCGAGCTCGCTCCGAAGTACGAACTTCGCAATATGGAGAACTTCGGTAGTAAACCCGGCACGCCGCTCGCCACATGCCTCGCTGCGCTGGACGACTCGGACGGATGTGTGTGCATCCTCGGCTTTCGGTACGGGTCGCGTCTCCCTGGAGGAGACATCTCCTATACCGAGGCTGAGTATGAGCATGCACAGGCAATCGGCATACCCATATTTGCGTATATCCAGGAAGAGTTCGATGCTCAGGTCGCTTCGTCGCCAGAGCCGATGCCGGCAAAAAACAAATTGCGCAATCTGCGCGACACAATCCAAGCTGAGGTAACGGTCGATCCACAGCACTTCGGCGACGCTGCTGATCTCGCCACAAAAGTGGCACGCGACCTCGCGAGCTGGGAGTCTACGAGCGGCACCCGCCCTTCGTTTACACGACGCGCCCCGTTCGACATCAAGGACCGTGCCGCCTATGCAACCGAGGTAGTACGCAGAGTCGCGTCTACGCTACTCGCACCGCCCATCGTCTTGGTCGATGCGTCGTCGGCACATCTCCCCAACACCCCCCCGGCTGAGTCTGGAAGGCTGACGCGCAAGTTTCTCCAGATCGAGCAAGAGCTCAGAGAAGAGGGGCTCAACGTGGTCTTGTTTACCAATCTACCAGCGCCACGAGACGATGAGCCTGCATTGGAGCAGCGTCTATCATACGTGCGTGCCGCGCGCGGCGCCGTAGTCGTGCTGTTCGCGAAGGACCACGATGCCCTCGCGGTCGTCGACCAGTTCAGCGGTGCGGATGTGACGCGATTCGTCTGGTATCGAGACGCGCCACCGTCCGGTGCGGTCGATGTGCAGCTTACGCGCCAATGGATATCTCCGGACCTGAGTTCCTGTCAACTGGCGCTTGATGTCGAGAACGTCGTGCTTCACCACGTCAACACTCGCGTACTGACGGCCCTACCGACAACAGCATGATGTGCGCCTTGCCCAACCACACAAACGGGTTTTACGAGGTTGCGCAACTGTCCTGGCTGATGGAGCGATTTGGGCCCGTGACTAGCCGTACCGAGCGCGCATTCCTACGATTTCAGGGGCTATCCTCCTCGGAGTTCGGGCGTATACTCGCGGACGCGCAGAGTCTCGGCTTCGTCGAGGCGCATGGAGCAAGCTGGCAGCTAACCTCGCGTGGCCGCACGCTCGGCCTTCAGATGCGTTCGGCAATGGAGGAAATCGCCCCACACGCCCGAAAACCCTACCGACCATTCGACGGCTACCTGCCGTCCGACAGGACTATGACCGCGTGAGGAGAACACGGAGGCCGGCTAGTTGACGGATGATGCCGTTGGTGTGGCGAGTCGCCACGCCATTCGTGAAGTGTCTCACGAAGTTACGAGCATGCTCGAAACAAGGACATGGAACAGAGCGCATTCCGGCTTCGCCGGAATGACTTTTTGAGTAGCTAACTCAGTGTTCTCCGAACGCGATCTAACAAGCTCCGACGAACGCTACCTCGCGGAACTACGGGCTAATTCGGCGATCACCGACCGTAGACGACGGCGTGCCGCCGTCGTCTACGCTGAAGTGCTTTTGAGTCGAGGCCTCCCCGTGCTTTTCGACCTACAGCACATCGCCTTCGTGACCGGCCTCAGGCCCTCAGTGCTTGGTTGGCTGTCAGCTCTGCCCGACCGACAATACGCGAGATTTCGAATCCCAAAGCGCCAGGGAGGCTCGCGGGAATTGTCCGCTCCTAGGCCTGCACTCAAGCACGTACAACGATGGGTGCATCAGCACATCCTTACCGAGCTAGAGGTACATTCCGCCTGCCACGGATTCGCTAGGGGGCGATCGATCGCCACGAATGCCGCGCCACACGTGCAACATGACTTGGTGCTAAAGCTCGATCTGATTGATTTTTTCCCGTCTGTGCGATCGTCGTCCGTCTATCGTCTGTTTCGGCGCGTAGGCTATTCGGCGTCGGTGGCACGACTTCTCACGTCTCTGGTGACCCTGAACGGAGGGTTGCCACAAGGGTCGCCGGCCAGCCCTCAACTCGCGAACTTGATCGCCACCGAGATGGACAGACGCCTCTCAGGATTCGCCTCTAGCCACGGATTGATATACACACGATACGCTGACGACCTTACATTTTCAGGGCCCTTCGTCGCGCACTACCGCGCAAAGCGGATGATCGAGACGATCGTTCGCGATTCGGGCTTTCGTCCAAATGAGGCAAAGGCACGTTACCTCCATCGTTCGACCAGGCAAAGTGTTACGGGCATTGTCGTGAACGACGTGGTGAACTGGCCGCGCAGCCGCCGCCGGTGGCTGCGCCAAGAGCTTTACTATCTTGAGCGTTTCGGCGTAGACGCACACCTCGCGCGCCGTGGAAGTGGACGAAGGCGATACAAGGAGTTCATATACGGCCACGTGTACGCTTTGAACATGGTTCGTCCTGACCTCGCGCAGCCGCTCCTCACTCGGCTTGATGGCATCAGATGGACATACTGACGGCCGCCTATCTCGGCAGAGCGAAGGACGCGTCGTATCGTCGGCCCGTAAGCGTTCCCACGGTACGTCGTTGGCTCGATAGAGACTTTCGAGCATTTACGCTCGGCCCAGTGTGATCGCGACCCGGACAGCTGGCCGAAACTCCCCCCGCCCACTGACCTCGCCCCTAGGTCCGGTCCTCCAGACCACTATCGTCCACGTGACCTAGGCGGCTTCTCCCCTTGAACTCATCGCCGACTCCGACTCCGACGACGCCTGGACGGTCAAGAAATATGGCCGCTATTCGCCGTCGCGACACGAGCTTCGAGCTGGCCGTCCGTTCCTCACTACACGCCGCTGGTTTGCGATTCCGAGTCGATTTCCCAATCCGTTTGCCTGGCATGCGTCCGATCCGCCCCGATGTTGTCTTCACGCGCCGGCATGTCGCAGTGTTCTGCGACGGTTGCTTCTGGCATGGCTGTCCAGAGCACGCGCAGCGGCCAGGCATACGAAACGCGCATTACTGGGTGCCGAAGATCGAGGGGAATCGCGAGCGTGACGCGCGCCATGCGACCGCTCTCGAGGCGGCGGGCTGGGCCGTACTACGGTTCTGGGAGCACGAGGATCCCATGCAAGTCGCGATGGAAATCGGCGATGCGCTCCGGCGCCAACGGCGGGCCGCCACTACTAGCCGCTCCGTAGATCGCTGAGCCAGCTACCGAGACTTATGATGCGATCGGTATCAAGCGCGTACTTCAGTTCAGCACAGGACCTCGGCAAGGCTGGCCTGTCAAGTTCGTGAACGAGTTCGAGTGCCCTAGGACAGATGTGCACGACAGCTGCGAATACGTGGCTGTTGCCATACGTGGCCGTCGCGTTCGCCACAAGCCTTGCTGGGTCAAACTCATTGGTGACCCAGACGTACTCAAACGGCTCGCGCAGCTCGTTGCAATCGATGTAGGTGAGAAAATCGCTCCGCATCTGCTTCTCGCGATCGGAACGAACCGACCACTTCGCCGAGACGAGAATGCGACCGCCATAATCTGGCTCGACCCACAGATCGACCTTCTCCGTCTTGTCGCCATCTCTGGGCGGCCGGAAGCCACGTATCTGCTCGATCGGGGTCTGTGTACCGAGAGTCTCAGGCGGACTGCGCGCGACGCGACGGATTACGCCCGCGAGTACGTCCTCAAATCCGCGTCCCAGGAGATTCTTGCGCTTATTCTCCGAAGCGATGTGTACTCGTACTCGCTGCAGGACATCACGGATGAGTTCATCGTTGGGGCGATTGGCCAGCTCTCGAGGGAGGAGTGGCTCGATGATCTGATGGAGCTCCGAATCCTCGCCGGGTGCCGGCATACCAGCTTCGTACGGGTCGCGCTGAGTGGCAGCCTTCTCGGTGAGTCGCTGACGCCGGGCGGCGTCCTCGTCCGCTACGCGTTTGATTACACGCCGGAACATCCAGTCAAGCACGTCGGGAAGCTCGGCTTGGCGGACCGCGAATTGATCCGCGAGCCACGCGTGGAATGCGAGCGTCCGTGCATACCAAGGGCGTCCGGGCTGGGCCTTGTCAGACTCGTAGCAGTGGGCGAGGCCAGTTGTGGGATCGCTCCACAGAAGCAGCCGGTAGACGTCCTTCCATGCCTCGTGGGGGTCGATCCTCCGCTCCCCGAAGTATTCGTCGATGAGACGTACCCGGTTCGGGTGACTGAATGGACCGTGACTTTCAGCCGCGGGGCTCATGGTGCTGCGAGTATCCTGGATGCGCCAACTTTAGGTCGCCCGGTGAGATGTTCGTCAGGCCGCAGCCCGAAGATGCGACCGCTCAACTCCAAGCAGATCGGCGATGGTTGCGCAGACCGCCCGGCCAAGGAGAGGCGGAACAGCGTTGCCGACCTGCCTATAGCGTGAGTGCCGCGCACCATTCTTGATCTGCCCACGGGTCCCAGGCGGCGCAGTGGTGAAGTGGAATCGGTCAGGAAAACTCTGGATACGAGCCGCCTCCCGAACTGATAGCCCTCGAGGGGGCCCGTAATGGTAAGCAAAGTCCGCCTTCGTGTTGACGGTCCATGCTACCCAGTCGGGATGCAAACGCCTGTAGGCGTAGAAGTGCCTGCGGGCAAGTTTCTCGCCGTCGCCAGCCGGACCCCACTTCGCGCCGCCAAGGTAGCGCCGACGGAGCCTATCGGGCAGGTCGTAAATGTTGCCACCGGGTGGTATTGCTTCGAGGCGACGAACCGTATCCTCTCGGATGCGGGACGGCTCGTGGTCCTGCGGGCCAGCAGATTTACGCCGCATGAGCCGCTGGTAGCCCGATGCCGCAGTGCCGGCGTAGGTGTCACCGGGTTCGAGTAGGTCGCTAAGCGCTTGAGCCGCGGTTACGGCTCGCCTGTCATCGGCGTCGGAAAGGACACCGAGCCATTCCAAACGCTCGCGCGAGAGGGCTGTGTCCGGCTCGCCGGACGGTGGAGTGCGGAGGTGGCGACTCATTCCTGTCCCTTTTGGCAACTCGGGCGCACCGCCATTCTCGACGCCTACAAAAACGAGACGAGGGCGGCGCTGCGGGACCCCAAAGTCCGCGGCGTCGAGAACTCCAGAGATGATGGTGTAGTCGCCCCGAAGCGAGAGATCCCTCTCGATCTGGCGCCTAACCGCCCCCCCCTGGAGCTGATCCATGCCCGGCACGTTCTCAAGCAGAAGGGCACGCGGGCGCAGGTCATCGAGGATCTCTACAAACTCCCGGTACAAACGGTTCCGTGGATCGTGGATCAGTCGGTCGTGATTTCGCATCTGACTAAACGCTTGGCACGGGGGGCCGCCTGCAAGCAGATCGAGCCGCCGGTTTCCAACCGCGTCAATCACCGCGGCATGCTTATGGCGGTCGGTCAAATCACCCTCCACCAATACAGTTCCGGGAAAGTTGAGACGTAGCGTCGCGCAACCGTCTGGATCGTGGTCCGCCGCCGCGACTAGCTCGAACCCCGCGTCACGAATTCCTTGGCTGAGGCCACCTGCTCCGCAGAACAGATCGACGGCAGTAGGTCGCGGGCCAAGGGTCATGATGCTCACGATACGGATGGCATCGGAGAGAAACGCGGCGTCGCCGCTAACTGGCCGGATCGCAGCCCAATCCTCCACATCGCATGCGGCGAGTGATGCGGGCCAGAAAGCCACTCAGAACGAAATGCAACGAAGGCGAGAAGACAGCCTTGTCGTGTGCCGTTCGCCAGGGTCAGTTCGACAACACCCCAGCTTCGGCGCTCAGCAAGCCGATCGTATGACGTTGGCTGGTTCAACGTCCAAGTTTCTGATCGGGGAGCAGAAGGGACCGCAAGAGCGTCCGCTGCGGTCCTTTTGCGGTCCCGCGTGCCGGGAACAGCCGGGAACACGCGAGAACAGCCGTCCACGAGGTCCAGTGTTTTCGCGGGATTTCCCGCCTGTTCCCGGCTGTTCGCACTTCCAACGAAAATCGGGGAGACAGGATTTGAACCTGCGACCGCCCGGCCCCCAGCCGGGTGCGCTACCAGACTGCGCCACTCCCCGTGGCAAAACAAAGCGGGCGACGGGAATCGAACCCGCCCTAGAAGCTTGGAAGGCTTCTGTGCAGCCACAACACTTCGCCCGCACGCCCTGGATCCCCATGTTACCGGCGTCCTCCCCGCCGCGCCTGGGCGCGCGCCGCGGGCTGACGCTCTCCCCGCTCTCCCTTACGCCCGCCGCTCCTCCACCGGCACCTCGCCCTCCTCGTCCACCAGCCCGGGCGGCGGCCATGGGCCGAACCAGTTGTCACGCGCCCCGTCCAGCGTCACTATCGAGCCGCTGAACGCCCGTCCCAACGGCGAGGCCAGCAGCGTCACCAGCCACGCGTGCTCGGCCACGTTCCCAAGGCGCTGCACCGGTACAGCTCGCGACATGCCCGTGCGCACGCTCACCGGATACTTGACCATCACCTCCGTATCGAACACGCCGGGGGCAACCGTCGTGACCGTAACTCCCGTCTGCGCCCACCGCGCTGCCAGCTCTCGCGTCAGGGCCTCCACCGCTGCCCGGGCGGCGCCCGAATGGGCCATTCCCGGCATCCCATGGTGGGGCGAGAGCGTCGTGTTGATGATCGTCCCGGCGCCCACTGGCTCCAGCGCCAGCTCGTATGCCGCCTCGGACATGTTCAGCATGCCTTCTACATTGAGTCGCCAAACAGCCCGCCACCCCTTCCCAGCAATCAACTCGGCCGGGCTGAAGAACTGGCCGCCCGCATTGTTCACAAGCACATCCAGTCGCCCGTGGCGCTCCAGCACGCCCCCCACCATCGACCTCGCGTCCGCTCGCTCGCGTATGTCGCCCACCGCCGTATCCACCTCGCCTGTGCTCGCGCTCGCGATCTCCGCCGCCGCCTCCTCCAGGACCTCGCCCCGGCGCCCCCCGATCGTCACCCTCGCCCCGCACCGCGCCAGCTCGTGCGCCGTCGCCCGGCCAAGGCCCGTGCCCCCGCCCGTCACCAGCACCACCCGGCCCTCCAGCAGGCCCGGCGCAAAGATCTCAGACTGTCCCTCCCCTGCGCTCATGGCCAGCGATCATAGGTCGCCCCGGCCCCCCTCCGCCCGTCGAGCTGCAATCCGTCCCCGTTCGCCTCTAGGGTTTGCCCGTGTCTCCCAGACCCCTGGTCTTCGTGTCCGGGCTCACCATCGGCGACTACTTCCTCTGGAACTGGTCGCTGAACAGCAATCACGACGTCCTCGCCCTGGTCTCAGGGCTCACCCTGCCGCCATTGGCCGTGGCCGCCCTGTGGATGCTCGTGCTCACCCTCATGCGTCTCATGGGCCATGTTGCTCGCACGAGCAGCGTCCGCTCGCACCACCGCACACGCAAGCGTGCCGGCAGGCGCCGGGGTCGACGTGCGCGCCTGGGCGCTCCCGTGGCGTCCTCGCAGGAGCCGGCCGCCAGCAGCGAGCCGTCGCGCCAGATCGCCGCCTGAGGCAGCGCTGGTCGCGCCCATGAGCCGTCGCCTGCGTCTACTTCCCCCCTCCACCCGCCTGCGCGCAGCCATCGCCGCGGTCGTCGTCCTTGTCGTCGCCGCTGCAGTCGGCGGCTACCTCTACGAGCGTCACCGCACCGGCAGCATCTACCACCCCAACGCACGCTTCGTCGCCCAGCCCACGCCCACGCTGCCCACGCCCACCAAAGCCACCGAAGACCGCTTCACCTGGCCGCTCTACGGCTACACCCCCAACCACACCCGCTTCTTCCCCGCCCCCGCCAGCGTGCACCCCCCGTTCAAGCGCCTGTGGGTCCACAACAGCCACTCCCTGCTCGAGTTCCCCCCTGTGATCTACGGCGATCACATCTTCCAGCTGGCCGACGACGCTGTGCTCAACGCCATCAACCTCAAGACCGGCCACACCTTCTGGACCCAGCCCATCGGAAGACTGTCAGCCTCCACCCCCGCTGTGAGCGCCAGCACCGTCTACGCCACCGTGCTCTCCAGCGGCAACAGCGCAAGCCCCGGCCGCGTCGTGGCCCTCAACTCCAAGACCGGCGCCATCCGCTGGTCGCGCAACCTCTCTAGCCCCAGCGAGTCCTCGCCCATGCTCGACGGCAACCGCCTCTACCTCGGCTCCCAGAGCGGCATCGTCTACGCCCTCGACACCCGCAACGGGAACGTCCTGTGGACCTACCACGCCGGTGGCTCCGTCAAGGCCAGCCCAACCCTCGCAGGCGGCATCCTCTACTTCGGCGACTACTCAGGGCACGTCCAGGCCATCTCCGCCCAGACCGGACGGCGCATCTGGATCTCGAGCTCAGAAGGCACCCTGCTCGGCAGCGGCACCTTCTACTCCACCGCCGCCGTCATCTACGGGCGCGTGTTCCTCGGCAACACAGACGGGCGCGTCTACGCCTACGACGCATCCACCGGCAAGCTCGACTGGGCCGTGCAGACCGGCGCCTACGTCTACGCCTCGCCCGCCGTCACCAACGCTCCCGGCCTTGGCCCCACCATCTACCTCGGCTCCTACGACGGCACCTTCTACGCCATCAACGCCCGCTCTGGGCACGTCAGCTGGAAGTTCAACGCCCACGGGCGCATCTCCGGGTCGGCCACCATCGTCGGGCGCATCGTCTACTTCGCCGACCTCGGCCAGCACCACACCTACGGCCTCGGCATCTCCACCGGCAGGCCCCTGTTCGAAATGGACACCGGCGCCTTCGACCCCGTGATCAGCGACGGCAAGGACATCTACCTCACCGGCTACACCGGCCTCTACGGCCTCGCACCACGCTAGCGCCCTCAGCCTTTCGCCAGCACGTGCGCGAGCAGGTTGCGCGTCATCGCCACCACCCGCCCATCGGGCGCCCGCGGCGTGTCGGGCGATGACTGGGGCACCGGCGAGAGCCCATACAGCCATCCAAGCGTGCCCGTCGCGAACACCAGCGCCCCCGACTTGGCCGTGTACAGGGTGCTCTCCGCCAGCGTGCCGTGGGTCGGCGCGGGCTCAGCCTCGGCCATGCACGTCGCGCCCGCTCCCACACCCACCAGCAGCGTTCCCGGCGGCGTCGAGGGTGTGCGCTCGTCCAGCTCGTAGCCCACTATCCCGGGGATGCTGCTCCCCGCCGTCACACCCGTGTGAGCGAACAGCCACCCCGGCTGCAGCCCAGGCGAGGGGCTCCACGAGTAGTAGCTGTACGTGGGCGGTCCCGGACCGGGCACCCGCGGCGTGATGCAGCCGTCGTAGGCGCTGCCCACCAGGCGCGCGCCACCGTGGCTGAACGTCCCCGTGGGCTCGGCCCGGTCGGGGTCCAGGGCGGCGAACTCCTTGTAGGCGAGGATCCTGTGGTCGGGCTCGCCCGCCTGGCTCGAAGCCGCGCTCGCTGCCCTGAAGCGCACCCGCCAGGCCATCGTGTCCGAGCTCATGAAGATCAGGCTCGCGCCCCGTTCGCGCGCGTGGATAAACGCCAGTTCATCGCCCGTCGACCAGTACTCCGAGTGGCCCACGTCGATCAGCGCCTTCGCCCCTGTCGCCTGGTCGGGGTTCGCGTCGAGCGACTCGCTGGTCGTGTAGCCCACCTGATAGCCGTAGCGCTCCAAGAAGCGCACCGCCGCAATCTCCCGCAGGAAGAACTGGCCCGCGCCGGTCTGCGTTTCATACGGGCGGTCATAGGACACTTCCACGCCCTGCGTCGTGCCCGTCACGCCCACCCGTGCCCGGCCGCCCGGATACAGGCTGTCCCCGCCCCACGCGTTATACGCCTCCCACGTGGCCGTCGGCAGCTGCACCAGCAGCGGCGTCACATGCGCCGGGCGCAGCACAAATAGGCAGTCGCTCTCAGCGCCCGTGGAGGCGTGCAGCTTGACTATGTACACGCCGCTCGGGAGCGCTTCAGGTGCTGTGAAGCTGAGCGTGGCGTGCCAGTCGCACTCCGTCAGGCCCGTCTGCGAGCTGTGCGTACAAGGCCGTTGGGGGCGGACCGGCAGCTGGGCGCTGCGCAGCACCAGCCTTCCCCCCAGCCCGCCATACCAACCCATGCGGAAGATCTCAATCCACACCCTGCGCGCGCCCGGGGCGCGCACGTAGACGCTCTCGCGCTGGCCCGGCGAAAGCGCCTGCTCGGCCACATAGCCCGCAATCGCACCCTGCGCTTCGCCGCCCAGGAGCTCTGAAGGACCCGGCAGCCGCCAGGCCCGCGTCCCGGGCATGCGGTTCTCCGCCGCAATCGACGGCGGGGTGCCCGTCGTGGGAACGAGCCAGCGGTAGGGCTGCGCAACCGCCGCGCTGTGCGCGCCCGTCTTGGCGCCGGCGCTCCCCGCCGGGTGCGCCGAGCCTCCACAGCCCGCAAGCGCTCCAGCCAGGACCGCCACCGTGATCAGCCTCCCGAGCGCTGCCCCCACGCGAGCCCTCAAGCTGTGCTCCCGTGGCATGCGGGCCCCGACGAGAAGGCCCGTGCAAATGAGAACCGCGCGGCCACGCGCACCGTCTCCGGGCGGCTGGCGCTCACCCGCGTCCACCCGCCCGGGGCTTCGGACACGCAGCCCGCTCCCCCCGTGAGCGTCCAGTAGCGCGTGTAGCGCACCCGCACCACATAGCTGCCCCGCGCGGGCGCATGCAGGGCGAAGGAGTCGTGACCGAGCGCCGTGAGCCGACCGGCGCCCGACACCAGCGGCGTCGGCGAGAGCACTTCGTAGACACGCCAGTGGGCGCTCGTGAACACCTCGCGCAGGAACGCCAGACCCGCGCGGATCAGCCTGCCCTCCTGGGCGCTCGATGGATCCAGCGCCACGTCCGGCAGGGCCACATAGGCCACCGCCTGCTCATGCAACCAGCGCTCATAGCCGCTCGCCGTCAATCCCTTGGCCAGCAGCACCCCGTCATAGCGGCTGTCCAGCTGCTTCTCCCAGCCGCGCGCCAGCGACACGCTGGGGGCCAGCAGCGCAGCCTCCCAATGCGAGCGCGTGAGCGGCACCTCCACGCGCACCGGCCCAGGCCGCGAGGCAAGGAACCGCTCCACCGGCGCGTAGTAGGAGGCGTTCGTCGCTTCACTTCCCGCCACCGCAAGCGTCTCGCGCACGGGACCCCACACCACCCACACCATGCTCGTGCACAGCGCCACGCACCCCACTACGAACGCCAACACTGATCTTCGTCGTCCTCGCTCGCGAGCGCCGAGCGCCGCGCACGCCAGCAGCGGCCCGGCCAGCAGCACGCCGTAGCGCTCCACATTGCTGCCCACCGGCGAGTGGACCAGCAGGCACGCCAGGCACGCCAACAGGTAAACCGCGCCGCCGATCCGCAGCGTGCGCTCGCGCGAGGGCAGGGCCGCCAGGAACAGCGCCACCACCCCCGCAGTCGCCGCGAACGAGAGGATCGGATAGGGCTCATAGCCCCCTTCCGGGAACAGCCACGCCAGCACCAGCACCAGCACCGCGGCGGGAACCGCCAGCGTCACGAGCGGCCACGGCGAGCGGCGCGCAAGCGTCCAGATCAGCCCCGTGAGACCCAGCAGCGCACCTGCCACAGGGCTCGCCGCCGCACACGCCACGCCCAACACCACCGCCCACGCCGTGTGGCGACGCTGAAGCGCCAGCACCGACCCCAGCGCCAGCGGCACACCCAACGCGAACGTGACCCGTCCCGCCCACACGTCCCCCACAGCCGCCACCGCAAACAAGGCCGCCCCCCAGCGCGCCGTAGCGCCGTATACCGAGCGCACGAGGCGCTCGAACAGGGCCGTCGAGGCCAGCACAGCCAGCACGCCAACCAGGCGGATGCCGAGCAGCGCGCCCAGCGGCCCGAACAGCAGGCTGTAGCCGGGCAGGTCATGGCCCGCATACCAATGCTCATCCCATATGGCCAAGCCCAGCTGACGAAACAGCCCCACGCGATAGACCTGCGCGGCCATGTCGGGCGTGCGCGGGAAGGCGATCGCCCATGCCAGGCACAGCAGCGCAGCAAACCCCAGGGCGCCAACCTGCGCAATGCCCATGCGGCCGGTGCGAAGATCGGCCGGGGTCCGGTGTGCTACCCCACCGGACCCCGGCTCTTCCGCCAGGTCGGTGGCGGATCCGTACCTGTTGAAACAGATCAGCGGCCGCGAAGTAGCTGTGCTTTCGATCGGCACGCCAAGATAATGACGGCCATGCCCGCCACCCATGCCACCAGCAAGCCGCCCATGGCCCGCAGAGGCGCGCTTCTGCTCGTGCTGCTCGCCACCACCCTGCTCGCCGTCGGCTGCGGCACGTCGCACCCAAAGCCCATCGCAGCCAGCGAACTCGCAGAAGCTCAGACCTTCCCCTACTACACCGTCTACTGGGTCGGGCCGAACTTCCTCGGGCGTCCCCTCGCGGCCGCCGACGGGCTGAAAGGCTACATCGAAAGGATCGGCGACAGCGTCTACTACGGCGACTGCGTGCAGAGCAAAGGCATCTTCGGCGGGGGCAGCTGCCTGCTCCCGCTGCAGGTAACAACCGTGATCTACCACCTGCACTCAAACGCCCCCCTCGGCTCACAGCACAACATCCTCGTGCGCGGCGTGCCCGCCACCGTCTACGACGAAGGCCGCTCGATCGAGATCTACAGCGGCAGGGTGGCCATCGACATCTTCTCCGACGACTACGCCCACGCGCTGGCCGCGGCCACGAAGCTCTTGCCGATCAACGCTCCGGGCTCGGCCACCGCCAACCTGCCGCCGCCCATCTTCTGCCCCGAACTGTCCGGCACGCTGCCTCCCGAACTGGAAGTGGCGATGGCCAGCCTGCCCGCCCACGCCTGCCAGAAAGCCGCCGCCGAGCTCGCCTACACGGGCGAGATCGACGGGCACCCCCACCTAGGGGACAACGGGAGCGACTGGCTTGCCGATCTCGCGCCGCAGGCTCAAAAAGGCCAGTGAGCCGATGACCGCCGGGATCCACAGCGAGATCGCCCGGTAGACCACCACCGCCGCAATCACCAGCGAGCCGGGGTGCGCGCCGAACAGCAGCAGCATCCCCACCAACCCCCCTTCCACGGCCAGGAAGCCCCCGGGCACCGGTATCGAATTGGCGAGCATGCCCACCAGGTAGGCCATCGCCACCACCCAAAACGACGGCGGGTGCGCGAAGGACGCCAGGCACGCGTAGAGGACCAGGTTGTCAAACAGCCAGTAGCCGACGGCGCCCAGCAGGCGCCAATCGTGCGCGCGGATCAAGCCCAGGGCGTCCTGCACGCCGCCACCGACCGCTATCAGCGCCACGATGAAGCGCGTGTTCCTGCCCTCATGCCTGTCGGCTCTACGCCGCGCCCACGCCGCCAGGGCCAGCGTCCCGGCGATCGTGGCCACCGCCGCCAGCGCCGGCAACAGCGTGAGCAGGGGGTTGGTCGAGCCGGGGATCAGCCCCACCCACATCGGCAGCCCGATCACCGCCACCATGCCCACGTTGACCGCGCTCGTGAGCACGAAGATCAGCACCGAGCGCTTGGCTATGCGCTCGACCGAGAACCCCTTGCTGCGCAGCACCCACGCCCCCAGCGCGATGCCCGCCAGGCCGCTGACGGAAACCACCGAGTTGACCGCCAGCTCCGACAGCGACAGGCGCGAGCTGAGGCTGCGCCCGAGGCGGCCGAACACCAGGTTGAACAGCACCACATAGCTCACGCACGAGAGCACCTCGAGCACGATCGCCGTGGCGACCCAGTTGGTGTTGGCATCCGTGATCCGCTCGCCGGCGGCCTTCAACGAAGGGACGCCGAGCAACAGCCCGGCGACGATCGCGAAGAAGATGGCCAGGCTGACGATGCTGTTGCGCAGCGTGCGCGACTGCGCAGCCAGCATGCTGGGACTGTCCTGCTCCACATCTTCCTGCCCGGCGATGGTCACTCCCTCCGCGATTCTTAGGATTCTCTTCGCGTTTGCTTAACCCAATGTGGCTGCTACCCATCACGCTAGCCTGACAAGCGCGTCAGCCATGGCAGAGCAAGCACGCATATTGATCGTCGACGACGAGCCCGCCGTGCAGAGCGCGCTCTCACGTGCGCTCACGCTCGAACATTACGACGTGGCCCAGGCGGCAGACGGTCAGGAGGCGCTCGAGCGACTCGGCATGGCTCCCTACGAGGCCGTCATCCTCGACATCGCCATGCCGCGCATGGACGGCCTCGAGGTCTGCCGCCGCCTGCGCGAGGGCGGCGACAAGACCCCCGTGCTGATGCTCACCGCCCGTGGCGAGGTGGACGACCGCGTGGCCGGCCTCGACGCCGGCGCCGACGACTACCTGGCCAAGCCCTTCGCCCTGCGCGAGCTGCTGGCGCGCGTGCGCGCGCTGCTGCGCCGGGCAGGTGAGGAGGACGGGCCGGCCGAGACGCTCACGTTCGAGGACCTGCGCCTCGATCTGCGCGCCCACGAGGCGTGGCGGGGCGAGCGCATGCTCTCGCTCACCCGCACCGAGTTCCTGCTGCTCGAGCTGTTCATGCGCCACCCCCGCCAGGTGCTCTCGCGCTCGGTGATCTTCGAGCAGGTGTGGGGCTATGACTTCGGGTCGAGCTCCAACTCGCTCGGCGTCTACATGGGCTATCTGCGTCGCAAGACCGAGGTCGGCGAGGAGTCGCGCCTGCTGCACACCGTGCGCGGCGTCGGCTACGTGCTGCGCAACCGGCCATGAGCTTTCGCCGGCGCATCACGCTCGTCTCGGCTGCCGCAGTGGCCGTGGCGGTCGTCCTGGCCTCGCTGCTCACCTACGTCCTCACCTCCAACCAGCTGCACAGCCAGATCGACACCCAGCTGCGCAACCGTGGCCGCGAGGCCGGGAGGCTGGTTCGCTTCCTCGGCCCCAACGGGCGCAGCGCCGGCACGAGCAGAGAACGGGCGGCCCTGCGCCTGGCGGCAGGCGATGGGCTCGGCGGAGCAGACGTGGACTCCCCCACCACAGCCAAAGCCCCGAGCAAAGCTCGCACGAGCGCCACCAGCTCCACACCCCGCAACCTGTTCGGGCACCTGCCCCCCAACCCCGACCAGGTGCGCGGCTACCAGCAGGTCATCGACGCCAGCGGCAAGGTCCTGCTGCGCTCGGCGCCCGGCGTCTCGATCCCCGTGAGCGCAGCCACCCGCGCACTGGCCAACGGCGCGGGCAACCCGTTCTACAGCGATGCCCGCGTCGAAGGCATTCACCTGCGCGTGTTCGCCGAGTCCTTCGGCAGCGGGCGCGCCGTGCAGCTCGCCCTGCCCCTCACCGAAGTCGACAGCCTGCTCAGCCGCCTGCGCCTGATCCTCGTGCTGCTCGACATCGGCGGCATCGCCCTCGCTGCGCTGTTGGGGCGGCTCGTGGCCGGCGCGGCCGTGCAGCCGCTCAAGCGCCTCACCGAGGCCACCGAGCACGTGGCCGTCACCCGTGACCTCAGTCGCCGCATCGAGCCCGTGGGCGAAGATGAGATCGGGCGTCTGGCCGGCAGCTTCAACGAGATGCTCGACGCCCTCGAGCGCTCCGTCAGCGCCCTCGACGCCTCCGTGCACGCCCAACGCCAGCTCGTGGCCGACGCCTCGCACGAGCTGCGCACACCCGTGACCAGCCTGCGCACCAACATCGAGATCCTGCAGCAGCAGGGCGCCGACATGAACGCCGAGGAGCAGCGCGGCCTGCTGTCCGACGTGGTCGAGCAGATCGAGGAGCTGACGCTCGTGATCAACGACCTGATCGACCTCGCCCGCGGGGAGGAACCGCGCGAGGACAGCGAGGAGCTACGACTCGATCTGCTCGTCGAGGAGGTGCTCCAGCGCACTCACAGGCATGCCCCGGACACCCCCCTCACGGTCGAGCTCGAGCCCACAATCGTCAACGGCGTGCCCGCCCGCCTCGAGCGCGCCGTCAGCAACCTGCTCGACAACGCCGTCAAGTACAGCCCCCCGCGCGAGCCCGTCGAGATCGCCCTCCGGGGCACCCAGCTGACAGTGCGCGATCACGGGCCCGGGATCTCGGCCGAAGACCTGCCCTACATCTTCGACCGCTTCTACCGCGGGGCCGAGGCGCGCGGACGTCCCGGCTCGGGGCTGGGATTGGCGATCGTGCGCCAGGTCGCCTTGCAACAGGGCGGCAGCGTCACCTCCGAGCCCGCGCCCGGGGGCGGAACGCTGATGCGACTGCGGCTGCCCGGCGCCGAGCCACTGGATGGCGCGGGCGACGAGCTGGGCGGCGGCAGAGGCGCCGGCGCTGAGGCCATCGCCGCAGCCGGGCCTCCGCCTTCGACGCGAGCCTGAGGCGCATTCGCGAGCCCCGCGATGGCGGCTTCGCGGAAACGGGCAGGAGACAGGCCGAACCGCCGCTGGAAGGCCGCGGCGAAGTGCGAGCCGTGGCTGTAGCCCACCAGCCGGCCCACATCGGCCACAGCGATCGCCCGCTGCTCGATCAGGAGGCCCGCCGCCACACTCATCCTCCGCGCGAGCAGATCCTCACGGAAGCTCGTGTGGCCGAACTGGGCATAGGCGCGCTGCAGCGCTCGCGGCGAGCTCGACAGGGCCCGGGCCACCTCAGCGAGGGTGAGCTCGCGGCGGTAGTGGCGCGCGACGATCACACGCGCCAGCAGATACAGCCGGTGACGTGCCGAGGCGGTGTCGTCGCGCACACCCCCTGATCCGACGCGGGCGGCGTGGCGGGACGCTTCTCAGTCGTCGCCGAGCTCGAGCACAGCGAGGAAGGCCTCCTGGGGGACCTCCACGCGCCCGACCTGCTTCATCCGCTTCTTGCCCTCTTTCTGTTTGGCGAGGAGCTTTTTCTTGCGGGTGATGTCGCCGCCGTAACAGCCGGCGATCACGTCCTTGCGGAAGGCTTTCACCGTCTCGCGGGCGATCACATGGGCGCCGATGGCGGCCTGGATCGGGACGTCGTACTGCTGGCGGGGGATGCGCTTACGCAGCTTCTCTGTGAGCGTGCGCCCCATCTCATAGGCCTTGTCGCGGTGCACGACCATCGAGAGCGCATCCACGGTGTCGCCCGCGAGCAGCACGTCGAGCTTGACCAGGTCCGAGGGCTTCATGCCGTTGAGCTCGTAGTCGAGTGAGGCGTAGCCGCGGGTGCGCGACTTGAGCTGGTCGAAGAAGTCGAGCACGATTTCAGCGAGCGGCAGGTCGTAGGTCATCTGTACGCGCTCGGGCGAGAGGTAGTGCATGCCGATGTGCTCGCCCCGGCGCTCCTGGCAGAGCTCCATGACGGCGCCCACATACTCTTTGGGAGCGATCACAGAGGCCCTGATGAAGGGCTCGCGGATCTCCTCGATCGTTCCCGGGTCGGGCATGTCGGAGGGGTTGTGAACCTCCATCTCCTCGCCGTTGGTGAGCGTCACGTCGAACTCCACCGAGGGCATCGTGGCGAGCAGCTCGAGGTCGTACTCGCGTTCCAGGCGCTCTTTGACGATGTCCATGTGCAGCAGTCCGAGGAAGCCGCAGCGGAAGCCGAAGCCGAGCGCATCGGATGTCTCGGGCTCCCACGAGAGGGCAGCGTCGTTGAGCACGAGCTTTTCCAAGGCATCGCGCAGGTCGGGGTAGTCATCGGAGTCGATGGGGAACAGGCCGCAGAAGACCATCGGCTTGACCTCCCGATACCCGGGCAGCGGCTCCGTCGCTTCCGAGGCGTGCCCGGCTGAGCTCTTGCGAGTGGTGAGCGTGTCTCCCACGCGCAGCAGCGTGACGTCCTTCAGGCCGGTGATCAGATAGCCGACCTCGCCCGCGGCGAGCTGGTCGGTGGGCATCATCTGCGGGCTGAAGAAGCCGAGGTCATCGATGTCGGCCTCGGTGCCGGCGGCCATGGCGCGGATCGGCTCGCCCTTGCGAAACACGCCGTCCACAACCCTGATGTAGGCGATCACGCCGCGGTACTGGTCGAACTCGGAGTCGAAGATGAGCGCGCGCGGGGGACCGTCGGGATCGCCGGCGGGCGGCGGGACGCGCTTGACGAGCTCCTCGAGCACCTCCCCCACTCCCGCTCCGGTCTTGCCGCTGATCTTGAGGATCGACTCGGGCGGCTCGCCGATCAGGTCGCTCACTTCGCCGGCCACGCGCTCGGGCTCGGCGCCGGGCAGGTCGATCTTGTTCAGGCAGGGGATCAGCTCGAGCCCAGCTTCCACCGCGAGGTAGGTGTTGGCGACCGTCTGCGCCTCCACGCCCTGGGCGGCGTCGACGACGAGCAGCGCACCCTCGCAGGCCTCCAGCGAGCGCGAGACCTCGTAGGTGAAGTCCACGTGCCCGGGGGTGTCGATCAGGTGCAGCTGGTAGGTCTCGCCGTCTTTGGCCGTGAAGAACACGCGCACGGCCTGGGCCTTGATCGTGATGCCGCGCTCGCGCTCCAGGTCCATCGAGTCGAGCAGCTGCGCACGCATCTCACGAGCGGCCACCGTGTGGGTCAGCTCGAGGATGCGATCGGCCAGCGTCGACTTGCCATGGTCGATGTGGGCGATGATCGAGAAGTTGCGGATGTGGGACTGGTCCATGGGCTGTTACAGAGTAGACGCGCTAGCCTTGAACGCTCCGGCGGATCGCCAACTCGACAAGGATGCATTCAGCCGCGGCAACGCGCCGACCCTCGGGCCGGCGGCCTGTCCAGGTGTCGAGAGTGTTAAGCCGCCCAGGCGAAACACACAGTCCTGGGACGTAAGTAGTAAGCGGCGATCTCTGTTCGGGCGCATGCCGGGTGGGCCTCGGTCCACCCGGCCTCTGCTCGTGGGCTCGCGCTCAGGCGCGCCCCAGGCGTGCCCGGATCAGGCGGTTGACGTCGTGGGCCTCGGGGATGTGCATGACGAGCACAGCGCGCACGTAGACGTAGAGGCCGGCGCCAGCGGCGGCGCCAACGCTCACGATCTCGGCAGGCAGCGAGGTACCCAGAAGGCTGTCGAGGAGCTTCCACACCACCCAGGCCACACCCGCCAGAAGCGCCGAGGCGACGGTCACGCGCGCGGTGATCATGGTCGTCTGCGCGCCTTCGATCCGGCCGTTGAAGCCGATCCGCAGGCGTCGCAGCAGCAGCGCAGTCATGACGGCGTTGGCCGCCACCGTGCCGATGATCAGCCCGGCGATCCCCAGTGGTTTGTAGAGCCCGACGCTGAGCACGATGTCCACGACGATGTTCATGGCAGCGAGCCCCGTTGGTATCCACGGCCGCTGCAGTGCGAAGAAGGTCCGTGTTAGCAGCAGGTTCAGGCCCCCAAAGGGCAGGCTGAAGGCGAACCAGAACAGGGCGATCGAGACGAGGTGGGTGGACTCGGCTTTGAATTCGCCGCGTTCGTAGAGCAGGCGCACGATCGGCGTGGTCAGCACGAGCATGAACGCCGCCGCAGGGATCAGCAGCAGGTTGATCTGACGCATGCCCGTGCCGACCGTCTGGCGCATGGCGCGAGCGTCACGGTTGGCGGCCATGCGGCTGAGGGTGGGAAAGAGCACGGTGGCGACGGCCACGCTGAACATGCCCTGGGGAAGCATGTAGATGCGGAAGGCGTTGTCGATGGCGCGCGGGGCTTCCTTGTTGACGAGCGTGCCGAACACCGAGTTGATCAGCTGGTCGAGGTTCACGATCCCTAGACCGATCGTCACGGGCAGCATCAGCGTGAACACCTGCCTGATCCTGGGGTCATGCCAATCGATCGAGAGCTGCAGGCGGAAGTCGATCCGCCCCAGTGCCCCGAAGGCCATCAACAGCTGTACGAGCGTCGCCACGAGGATCGCGATGGCGTAGGCGTGGAGCTGGTTGCCGTCTTCATAGCCGCCGCCGAAGTGGGGGCGGAGCACCACGAGCGCCACGAGGATGACGATGTTCCACACCGCCGGCGAGATGGCGGGGATGGTGAAGTGGTCATAGGACTGCAGCACCCCCACCAACAGGCCGTTGAGGCCCAGGATCAGGACGACAGGGAACATGATCCGCGACAGGGCAACGGTCAGCGCGACGTTCTCCGGCCTGAAGGTGCTGCCGGTGAACAGCGGCATGATCAGACCGGCGGCGAGGATGAAGAACGCCGTGATGGCGCCCAGTCCGATCAGCATGATCCAGAACAGCGTGGAGGCTAGGCGGAATGCCTCTTTTCGCCGTCCCTGCTGGAGAAGTTCGGTGAAAACAGGCACGAACGCCGCCGACAGGGCCGCGTTGGCGAACAGGTTGGCCACCAGGTTGGGGACCTGCGAGGCGATCGTGTAGGCCGAGGCGGGTCCGCGTGTGCCGAAGAAGCTGGCTGCCACGATTTCGCGCAGCAGCCCCGCGATCCGCGAGAACCCCGTGGCGATGGCAAAGATGGCCGTGTTGCGGGCAACCCGACCTTCCCCCGCAGGCGCGGGGACGGGCGGCTCCTCGCCGGGGGGTTCTGCGCTGGCGGACAAGGCCGCTATAGTACGGCGCTGCGCGGCGCGCCCGGGCCCATCCGGTGCTGCAGTCGGGCAATCACACCATGGCCAACATCCACTCACAGAAGAAGCGAATCCTGCGCTCGGAGCGCGAGCGTCTGGAGAACCGCCTCTACACCTCCACGATCAAGACCTACTTCCGTCGGCTCGAGACCCAGGTGCAGGACTCCGACGAGACCGGCGCCCAGGCGACTCACAAAGAGCTCGTGAGCACGATCGACAAGGCTGTGAAGCGCGGCGCGATGCACCGCAACACGGGCGCGCGTAAGAAGTCACGCGCCGCCCGCACCCTAGCCGCCCGCTGAGCGGCGCGATACTGCGTCCTCGATCGCTCGCGTGCCAAGCACGCCACGCTCACTGCGTCCTTGTCTCGCTTGCTCAGCGGGCGGCTAGAGGCGTCGTGGCTAAGAACCTCTTTCAAAATGAGGGGGCGGTCGGGGCGTTCATGGACCAAGCTGGGCGTCGCGGGCCGGTGAAGCCCGTGCTGGTGGCACGGGCAAGACGGCACGTGGCGATCCAGCGCCGCGTACAGGGGCGCATCCGGGCGTGCCGATCATTTTGAAAGAGGTTCTAAGGAGTCGTGATCGTTTCGATCGCGTGCAGCGCCAGGGTGTCCTCGCTGAGGCCGGCGAGGGTGGTTCGGCCGGCCAGCAGGGGGGCGCCACCGCGCGAGTCGAGCTCGAGGTCGGCCAGCGCTCCGAGGGCCGAGCGCAGGCGGTCGGGGTCGCTGCGGGCGATGTCGGCGACGAAGCGCTCGGCCGCCTTGGCGGGCATGCGCAGGCTGCGCTTGACCTCCGCCACCGACTCGCCCGCCTGCAGGCGCACTGAGATCGCGAGGCCGTCCCGCAGGCGCGAGGCCATCAGGTAGAGCAGGCCCGAGAGACGCTCGCCCTGGCCGCGCAGGCGCAGGTAGGAGAGGGTCGCCTCGCGCCCGTCGGCGCCGACGAGCGCATCGGCGAGGCCGTAGGCGCGCCACTCGGCCGAGTGGGCGGCCCGCTGTTCGATGTCCTGCACACCCACTGTCCTTGGCTCCCCGTGCTCGTGATCGCCTTCGAGGGACAGCTTCTCGAGCTCGCGCAGTAGACGCTGCTGGCGCTCGCCCACCTGCGCCACGAGCGCCTTGGCCGCAGCACCGTCGAGCGTCACGCCGAGCCGCGCAGCCTGCTCGCGGGCCCACTTGGCGAGCTCCCACGGCTTGACCGTCATCTGCGCCACGATCTGCCCGCCTGCACGCTTGACGGCCTCGTGCACCGCTGCCGGCACCTTGACGCGACCGTCCTCACGCGCGAACAGCGCGAGCGTGGTGTCGGGCGGCATCTGAGCGATGAGCGGAGCAAGCTGGGACTCGAAGTCAGCCACCCGCCAGCGCTCCACGCCTTCGGCGATGATCACCCGCCGCCCGATCGCCAGCGTCATCGCCGCCAGCGCCTCCGCCACCCCAGCGGGTGTCGCCAGATCCCCCTCGAGCACCTCCACCCCGGCCGTCCCCCCGTGCTCACGTTCAGCCAGCGACCGCAGCCCCGCGCGCCGCTCCGCCACCGCGCCGTGATCGTCGCCGTGAATCAGGTAGACGGGCTTGAGCTCGGCCACTAGCGGACGACGATGTTCACGAGCTTGCCTGGCACCACAATCTCCTTGACGATCTCCTTGCCGTCCATGTGGGCGCGAACGTTGGGCGCGGCGCGGCAGAGGTCCTTGAGCGTCTCCTGGTCGGAGTCGGCGCTCGCCTGCACGCGATCGCGGACCTTGCCGTTGACCTGGCAGACGAGCTCGTAGACCTCGCGCTCGAGCAGGGCCTCGTCGGCCTCGGGCCACGGCTGCTCCCACACGCGCTCGCCCGTGAGCAGCTCGTAGATGTCCGAGCAGACGTGCGGCGCAAACGGGAACAGCAGCGAGGCGGCGGTCGAGAGGGCAAAGCTGAGCGTCGCCGGCTCGACCTGCTCGCGCAGCTTCGAGCATTCGTTCAGCAGCTCCATCACGGCGGCGATGGCAGTGTTGAAGGCGAAGCGCCGCAGATCGCCGCTGATCTTGTCGATCGCCCAGTGGGTCTTGCGCAGCAGCTCGAGGTCGGGCCCCTCAGCGGCGGCATGCGAAGCCTGATCGGTCGTCGTGCTCGTTGGCCCTGTCTTCTCCGCCGTCTCCGCCGCCAGGCGCCACAGGCGCCCGAGGAAGCGGTGGACACCCTCCACGCCGTCGTCGGACCAGTCCGCATCCTGGTCCGGCGGTCCCACGAACAGGATGTAGCAGCGCGCCGTGTCGGCCCCCACCCGTTCCACGATCGACGCGGGCGAGACGACGTTGCCCTTGGACTTGCTCATCTTGGAGCCGTCCTTGGTGACCATCCCCTGGGTGAACAGGGCCTGGAAGGGCTCCTGGAAGTCGAGGTGGCCGAGGTCTGCCAGCGCCTTGGTGAAGAAGCGCGCGTACATCAGGTGCAGGATCGCGTGCTCCACCCCGCCGATGTACTGGTCGACGGGCATCCACTCTCGCAGCGCGGCCGGGTCCCACGCCGCCCGCTCGTTGGACGCGTCGCAGTAGCGCAGGAAGTACCACGAGGAGTCGACGAAGGTGTCCATCGTGTCGGTCTCACGTCGTGCCTTGCCACCGCAGCTCGGGCACGTGGTGTTCACCCAATCCTCTGCGGCAGCGAGCGGCGAGCGGCCCTTGGGGGTGTAGTCGTCGATGTCGGGGAGCTCCACCGGCAACTGCTCGTCGGGCACCGGCACCATGCCGCAGCTTTCGCAGTAAACGATGGGGATTGGGCAGCCCCAGTAGCGCTGGCGGGAGATCAGCCAGTCGCGCAGGCGGTAGTTGACCGAGGCGTGGCCTTTGCCCTCGCGGTCGAGCCACGCCACGATCGCGGCGAGCGCCTCACGGTTGCCCATCCCGTCGAAGTCGGGATGAGAGCCCACGATCACGCCGTCGGAGGTGTAGGGCAGACCCTCCTCGTCGGCTCCGGGCTGCGGGGGGGTCTCGGGGTCGACGGGGGCGATCACACGGCGGATCGGTAGCTGGAAGGCGCGGGCGAATGCGTAGTCGCGCTCGTCATGCCCGGGCACGGCCATGATCGCCCCCGTGCCGTACTCCATCAGCACGTAGTCGGCCACGTACATCGGAATCTGCTCGCCGTTGACCGGGTTGGTAACGGTGCGCCCGAGGGGAACGCCCGTCTTCGGCTTATCGGCGTTGCCACGCTCCTCGTTGGTCTCGTTGAGCGCGTGGTTCACGTAGTCGTGCACCGCCTGCTCGTTGGGCGTGCCCTGCGCCAGGCGCATCACGTCAGGGTGCTCGGGCGCCATCACGAAGAACGTCGCCCCGAATAGCGTGTCCGGCCGAGTGGTGAAGACCGGGTAGTCGACTGGGTGGGCGGGATCCAAGTCCTCGCAGCGGAACGTCACCTCAGCGCCTTCGCTGCGCCCGATCCAGTTGCGCTGCATCGTCTTCACATGCTCCGGCCACTCGATCGTGTCGAGGTCGCCCAGCAGGCGCTCGGCGTAATCGGTGATGCGAAAGAACCACTGCTCGAGCTGCTTGACTTCGACCACGGCGCCGCAGCGCTCGCAGTGCCCCTCGGCGTCGACCTGCTCGTTGGCCAGGACCGTCTGGTCTTTGGGGCACCACTTGACCGCTGCCTCTTTGCGGTAGGCGAGACCGGCGCGGTAGAGCTCGAGGAAGATCCACTGCGTCCAGCGGTAGTAGGAGGGTTCGTTCGTGGCCAGCTCGCGCGACCAGTCGATCGATATGCCCCACGAGCGGAACTGGCGCTGGAAGGAGGCGATCGAGGCAGCCGTCGAGTCGCGGGGGTGAACGCCCGTTTTGATCGCCTGGTTCTCCGCCGGCAGCCCGAAGGCGTCATATCCCATCGGGTGCAGCACGCGTGCGCCCAGGCGGCGGCGAAAGTGAGCCATGGCGTCGCCCACCGAGTAGGTCTTCAGATGCCCGATGTGGGGCTCGCCGCTCGGGTAGGGGAGCATCTCCAGCACGTAGGAGCTGGGGATCTCGGACCTGGCTCGACGGGAATCGCCCCTCCCCTCCGAGCTGCGCTCGTTGGCCACCTCCCACGTGCGCTCGTCGGCCCACACCTTCTGCCAGCGCGGCTCGATCTCCTGGGGGTCGTATCGGTGCTCGGCCATCGGGAATCGGAGGTTAGCGGGCGACCTACGACGGAACGCTCGCGACCCCGACCCGGAGACGACCTACGGACTCAGAGGAAACGCGAGCGCGCGCGGAGAGCTTCGACGATCGGCTGCGGCGCCGTGTCGGGCGAGCCCGCGTCGAAGGGCGGCTGCGGGTCGTACTCGATGCCGAGCTGGATCGCCTGGGCGACCTCGGGACCCGCGACTTTCGCCGCAAGCGCAAGCGCCATGTCGATCCCCGCGGAGACGCCGGCGCCGGTGACGTACTTGCCGTCGAAGACCACGCGCTCGTGCACCGGCACGGCGCCGAGGCGCTCGAGCTCATCGAAGGCCAGCCAGTGACTGGTCGCGCGGCGGCCCTCGAGCAGTCCCGCCGCTGCCAGCACCAGCGAGCCGGTGCACACAGAGCTCGTCCACGTGCTCGTCTCATCGGCCGCACGCAGCCAGTCGAGCGTCGTGGCGCCCGCTCGGGCGGCCACCTCGCCCGGACCGCCCGGCACGAGCACGATGTCAGCGCCACGCGTCTCAGACAGGGAGCGCTCGACGAGGAGCGTGAGCATGCCGTTGTCGCTCACCACGGGTCCCTGCTGCTCGGCGACGAACGTGAGCTTTGCGCCGGGCAGACGGCTGAGCACCTCGTAGGGACCGATCGCGTCGAGCGCAGTGAAGCGCGGATAGAGGACGACTGCTATCTCCATCTCAGGCCGCCACCGTCGAGGGCGTGTGAAAGCGTCGGCGATACTCGGCCGGGCCAACCTGCAGCGTGCGCAGGAACACGCGGCGCATCGTCTCGGCTGTGCCGAAGCCACAGGTCATTGCCACTGTTGCGACCGGCTCTGTCCCTTCCTCCAGCGAGCGCCTGGCCGCCTCGAGGCGCACGCGCTCCACGTAGCGGGCGGGCGTCACCCCCGTCTCCGAGCGAAACGCGCGGGCGAAGTGGCGCGGGCTCATGTGCGCGCGTTCAGCCATCGCCTCCACCGTGTGGTCAGCGGCTAGGTCCTCGATCACAGCGCGCTGTATCTCGCGGAGCGGCTCGCGCTGTGGCTGCTGGGCGACGAGCGTGGCGCTGAACTGCGACTGGTTGCCGGGGCGACGCAGGAACAGCACGAGGTGGCGCGCGATCTCGAGCGCGGCCTTGCGATCGAGGTCTTCCTCCACGAGCGCCAGCGCGAGGTCCATCCCCGCGGTGACCCCAGCCGAGGTCCAGACGTCACCGTCACGGATGAAGATCGGGTCGGGGTCGACCGCGACCTGGGGGTACTCGCGCCCCAGCCGCTGGGCATGAGCCCAGTGAGTGGTGGCGCGGCGGCCGTCGAGCAACCCCGCGCGGGCTAGCAGGAAGGCTCCCGTGCAGACGGAGACCGTGCGCGTGGCCCTGGCGGACGCGCTCACGATCCAGTCGAGCAGCGCCTGGTCCTCACCGGCGCGGCGTTGTCCGGCTCCCCCTGGAACGAGCAGCGTGTCGATGCGCTCGGGAGCCTTGGCGAGTGTGCCGTGTGGTGTGATGAGCATCCCGCTGGAGGTGAGAAGCGGCGCACCATCGCTACTGACGATTTGCACCTCGTAGCCCCTGTCGGAGAGGTTGCGCGCCTCGATCAGGCTATGAGCGCCGGCGAACACCTCGAGCGGCCCTGTGATGTCGAGGCCCTGCACGCCCGGGAAGGCGAGGATCGCGATTTGCCTCGGTGTGCGTGCTCGCTGCATGTGCGAATCATGGTCCTTCTCGGGTCTGTCCGCAAGGACAGGTTTCCAACGATCTCTGCCATCGCCTCTAGTCGTCGAGCGCAGTAGCGCGGCGCGGTTTACGATGGCCCAGTGGAGGAGTCGCACTACGAGGAGCAGCAGTACGTCTACGAGGAGGACCCGAACGCCCTGAGCGCAGCCCCGGGGCGGGTGGCGCACATCGTGGGTGCGGCCGAACAGGCCGCCGTTGAGCTCCGCCACCAAGCCGAGACCCGTGCCCGGGAGCGAATCGCAGAGGCCGACCGCGCGGCCGACATCCGTGTCCAGGCGGCCGAGGACGAGGCGGAGGAGATCCTCGGCTCAGCGCGCGCCCAGGTTGAGGCGATGACAGTGGAGGCAACAGATACCGCCACCAGGATGCACGCCGATGCCGAGCAGGCGCGCACGGAGGCCGCACAGACGCTGGCCCACGCCCGCTCCAGCTCAGACCAACTGCTCACCGAGGCGCGCGAGGAGGCGGCCGAGTGGCGCGCAGCGGCCAGTGAGGAGGCAGAGGGACTGCGAGCAGCGGCCCACCGTGAGGCCGAGCAGATCCGCACGGCAGCCAAGCGCGAGAGCGACCAGATGCGCACCGAGGTCGAGCAGGAGTCCGAGCAGCTGCTCGCCAAGGCCCGCCAGGAGGCCGAGCAGATCGCTCAGGAGACGCGCGATCAGACCGAGCGCCTGCTGCTCGCCCGGCGCGAAGAGCTGGCTCGTCTGCACACCGAGGCCGAGGAGCAGGCCAGGGAGGTCAAGGCCCGGGCCCGAACCGAAGCGCGTGAGATCACAAGCGAGGCGCACGTGGTGGCAAACGACGTGCTGGCAGACGGGACCGAGGTCTCGCGCAACCTCAACGATCTATCCGTGTCGCTGCGCAACAACGCCGAGCGCCTGCTGCGCGACGTTCGCCTCGCCCACGGCGGCATGACCGCCCGCCTCGATCAGGTGGCCCCCGGGGTCGAGCGGGAGCGCGACGGCGGTGCGCCGGCGCCCGCGGGGCGCAGGCGTGCTCAGCGCGGCGCCGAGCCCGGCGACGACCTCGATGTGCCGGAGTTCATCCCGCGGGGGTAACGAGCACACGACCCAGCGGGGCGAGCGCCGTTGTGACGCGGAGGACACGGTTGTGACCCGCATTTCTCACATCGTCGTGGCCGAGGTGACTCAGACAGCGGTAGGTTCATCTCATGGTTACCTTGAGCAGCTCGCAGAAGGGCGCGGCGGCAGAGGCGGAGATCGCAGCAGCGCTGATCCGGCTCGATCTGGTCGTGCTACGTCCTATGTGCGAGGGCCGCAGGTACGACCTCGTGGTGGACACGGGTGCCCAGCTCCTCCGGGTCCAGTGCAAGTGGGCCTCGCGCCGCGGTGGAGTCCTCACGGCACGGTGCATAACGAGCCGTCATACGCCGTCCGGCTACCGCAGGACGCTCTACTCGGCTGAGGAGATCGATGCCGTGGCGGCCTATGCGCCCGACACAGATTCCTGCTACTTGCTCCCTGTGCAGGAGATCGAAGGCCACCCCGCGCTGACGCTGCGCCTGGCCGCAACCCGGAACAACCAGGCCAAGGGCATCCGCTGGGCTCGAGACTACGAACTCGAGGCATCGATGCACCGACATTGGGGCATCGGCGAGGGCACCTCGTCTCGCCCTGGAGGGTCTGGCGCGCGGACGATAGGATGTCCAGGTCTGGGGCTATAGCTCAGCTGGGAGAGCGCCGCCATGGCATGGCGGAGGTCGAGGGTTCGAGCCCCTCTAGCTCCATGTTTCTGGTCGGCAGACTTACCATTGCTCTGCGTGGGAAGACTGTCGAGGCAGCGGCGGCATCAACTGCGCTTCTCCTCGGAACACTCGACGGCACCACGCCACGACCTCGGCGGCCACCTGCTCGGGTGAGAGGCTGGATGTCTCGATCACCTCCATCCCCCAGCCACCCTTGGGCTCGAGGCCGGTCCAGCGCTCCCACCGCATCGCCTCCCAGCCGTTGTTGCTGAGCACGTGCGGCATGTGGCGAGGATCGCTAGCGTGGCCACGCATCCAGGGGGCGAACGCGTGGTGATCTGCCATCAGTGCCGGGGCATCGCCGCGCCGGATGAGCCGCGCGGACTGCCCCTCGGGGCCCACATCGAGCAGGCACGCCGCAACACCGTGGAGATGGGCCGCTGACGGAGCAGCAAGCACCTCGCCGGCTGCGACGGGATCACCCGAGAGCAAGAGATGCCGCTGTTCGTTCTGAAGCGCCAGCGCCCGTTGAACAGCGGCCTCAGTCGCCTGTTGGCGCCAGACGAGCGTCGGGAACGCTGGTACATCGATGACATCGTGAAGCTCTACACACTCGACGTCCGGTGACAGCACGGGAGCAACCGCAACACGCACGGTCGACTTGCCGGCGCCGCTGGCACCTGTAACGAGCAGGAACATGGGCGTCCCAAATCGTATGGCTCACGTGAGCGACACAGCCGTGGCCGCCCTCATGTGCTGTGCGGATAGGGCGTACGACTTCAGCGGCCTCCCCTTGCTTTCGATCGGTTCTCGGCATTCACGAGCGTCGCGATACCGGTCCGTGGCAGGTGCCCCTTGGAGGAGCCTGCTCACAGACGTTGCTATGCCTACAGCCTGCTACCTCTGCGATAGCCGAACCCGCCGCCCGTTAGGAAAACCACGAGGGCTACCAGCAGCAACAGCCAAAGCAATGGGCTCACACCAATTCCGCCCGCAACGGCAGCGATCACCAGCACAATCAAAAGCAGCTCTACGAGGCCCATCAGACCCCCCTTTCATCGCTGTTGGTGCACTCCGCACCCGAGTTGACTTATTACCCACAATGTGCAGCCCCGCAAACCTCCCGGTGGAATCTGAGGCATCCTGGTGGAGTCGCCCAGGACGCATCAGACCAGATAGCACAAACCCTTCAGGACCCTTCGTTGACAAACGCCTGATAGGGCCGGCAGGGCTCGTTGCGCAGGCTCGGGCACGCCGGCAGGCTCGTCAAGACGCTCACCCCCGGCACGATCGGAAGGGTGACACTCGACGGCATGCTCGGCGAGAACGCGATCGACTCGCTCGCCGTGCCTTCTTCCGGCTGTGTGTGCGCGAACGACCACACCGGCTGCGTCCCGTTGGGCGCCGAGATCGTCACCCTGATGCGCGAGCCTTTGCGGTAGGCGTGGCCCTCGAAGTACAGGGGGATCGTCACCGGTACGTACTGGCTCGAGGGCATCGGTTCCTCGTCGGAAGCCAGGAACGTGGGGATCGGCTGCAGCGGCGTCGGCGTCTGCTTGAACATGTTGCTCGAGGTCGTGGCCAGCTTGCGCTCGCTTCCTCTTATCCAGCCGTTCTGCACGAACGTCTCGTTGCCGTCCGGGCGGACCTCGCTGACCGTCGCCTGGAAATCAACGTCGGGCGTCGAGGACTTCACCCACAACTGCACTGCTCCACCACCGATAGCGGTCGTGTCGCTGGCGAGCGGCGCCGACACGTATGACACGGCGGTGCCCGCCGGCGGCTGCTGCCAGTTCCATTCCCACTGTGACGCGTTGCCCCACAGGCCACCGCTACCTGTCTTGCTCGAGTAGTCGGTGAGGGGCGTGGCGCTCGCGTTCGAGGTGTAGGAGTCGGCACCTTCGCCCGTCGGCTGCTGTTCGCTCAGCTTGCCTTCCGGACCGAAGTACCACGTGCGCGCCTTCGTGCCGGGGATCGGGAACTTCGCGAACGACTGTTCAAAGCCAGGGTAGGGATCGCCGGGAGTGGTAGTTCCGAGCGGCGACTTCCCCGCGCCGCTGTCGAACAGCACACGGACCTGCGGCAATGCTTCAAACGCGGTCAGCGCCGATTCGTATGTCAGTTGCAACTGGATCGGGTCCACCGGAAGCGTCACGAGGTCGGTCTTTGGCAGCCCCATCGCTTCCTGGTAGATGATCGGCGCTGCCGCATGTACGACCGCCGAGTTGACGATTGGCGCTTGATGGGCGACGTACAGCTCCAGGAAGTCGTACAGTCGATCGTAGGTATAAGGATCGAGCGAGTCGATGTGGGCGCCATTGGTGAACGTGAACCACTTGCGTTTCGTACCTGTGAAGTGCTGAGCCAGATCGGCACAGTGGCCTCCCGTCTGCTCGTCCTCCCATTGGCAGGCCATGAACGTCGGGACTTCGATCTTGTGCACGAACGTGACCGGGTCCAGTTCGTCTGCGACCGATGGGTTGTATGTCGAGTTTTCTTTGATCTTTTCCATCAGGTTGTTCGCCTCGCCGTGGAGGTCCTGGTTGGCCGCGCACGTCTGATCGCCTTCTTCGATGCGCGTGTTCGCCCATGCCTGTCCGTGGCCGGGACTGGCCGGTTCGGCGTTCTGCTGGCGCTCCTCGGCCCACGCCACCGCGAAGCCGGTGTTGAGGATGCCTCCGGGGTAGAGCGTCGAGGCCGTCGCGTCGATCGTCGACAGCGGCGCGATCGCCTCGAGGTCGGGCGGGCGCAGCTGCGCTGTGAACAGCTGGCTGATCGCGCCGTAGGAGATGCCGAGCATGCCCACCTTGTTGCCGAGCACCCACGGCTGGTGGGCGATCGTCTCGATCACGTCATAGCCGTCGAGGTTCTGCATGTGTTCGAAGAAGTCATAGGCGCCCCCTGAGCATCCGGTTCCGCGCATGTTCACGTCGACCACAGCAAAGCCCATCAGGTTGGCGAGCACTGCAATGCCGTTTTCCGGTCCGGCCGGGTCCGCATACCCGTAGCCCGAGTACTCGATCAGCGTCGGGTATGGGGCCGTGTAGCTCGGCGTCGGCACGCCCGGCTGCGGGAACGTGGGGAAATGGAAGCTCGAAGGCACGCCCGGCTCACCCGCAGGGCTGGTCGGCGGGTGGACGTCGATCGACAGCTGGGTGCCGTCTCGCGTCGTCAGGTACGTGTAGCCGTTGTCGGGGATCGACTGGCCGTAGATTTCCGGGTCCCACGGTTGCGCGTTGTCGTTGTGCACCGTGACCGGAGATGACGTTTCACCCGTGGAGGTGACGCTGACCCGGTAGCCCTTGCCAGGCTTCACGTTCTTGAACAGCACGCCCCCAAGCGCGTCCGCGCTCTGGGTGGTCACCGTCGCACCCTTCGAGCTGAGCAGCGACACCTGCGCATTTGCCGCCAAGCCAGTGGCGTACACCTGTTCTGCGCTCCCCTGCGCGTTGAACGCGGACGCGCTCTCGACGAGCACGAGCCAAAGGCAGAACGCCACGAACGTGGAGGTCACACCGATTCGACGCCCGAGCACGCGTCCACCTGCGCGCGGCTCGCACACGCCCCGACCATCGCCGCTCACTCGCTTGGCAGAAAGCATCTCTCCCCTTCCCGCGCGCACGCGCAGATTCTCAGCCCTCACTTCGGTCCGATCCCCCAGCCGCACCACCTTGAATGCACGTCTTTCTACCCAGCTAAACGTGCCCTAAACCCAACCCGGCCTCAGGTCCGCGCGTCACGCGCAGGGTTTCAAGGATGCGTTGGGTCCTCAGCAGTCGAGCTGAAGCGCCGGGAGCCGCTCGGGGCTGATCCCCTTCTCGATGCACGCCAGGTAGGCGATGCCACGATGGATCCCGTCAATTGCCAGCATCGTGCCGTCGAACACGCCGACGCGCATCACCACGTCGTCTTTCCATCTGCTGCTGGCCATGTCCTCGATGAAGCGATCCACACGGAGGTCGTCCGCCCTGTCCTCCGCTGCTCGCAAGGCCCTGCTGCGCTCGCGATATATCGCTCGCAGCTGCCCAAACGTCTTGTAGCTCGTGTCCACGTGCCCCATGAAGCTCGCGAACAGGGTCGGCGTGTCAGCCAGTTCTCGCGCCGATAGAGCTCTGAGAGCCATATCAGGATGGTCTCGCCGGACGAGATGCAGACCTATGGTCCCCGGGCCAACGATGCCCGCCCCCGTTGCTACAGATGTCCAAATACCTCGATCGAGGCCGCCGCGCACGAGGCCAGCGGCTCCCTCAGGACATCGCGTCGAGATCGTCCAGTCGCGCGCTGGAGAGCAGCACGCGCTCGCCCCTGAACGGCACCCCCTCCTCCTCCAGCAGGTGCCGCTGGCCGGCGCCCTTGGCCAGCGATCCGTCGGCTCGCACCACCCGATGCCATGGCGCCTCGCCCGCGGCGATACGGCTCAGCACATGGCCGGCCAGCCGCGGCGCCCCGGGCGACACGTCGCCGTAAGTACGGACGTACCCAGGTGGGATCGCCCTAACTCTCCGCAAGATCGCTGCCTTGGCCTCAGCGCCCGTCTTGCCCGCCATCGCCAGATGCTCTCACAGCGAGCTCAGCGTCCGGCACGCACGTCGGCGCTCGGCCGGCCTGCGGGATCGGCGAACAGCTCGCGGGCCTCGCCACTGGACTCCACGGCACGGATCAGCACCGACAGCACGCCCCCCAACAGCGGCGCAGGGATGCTCTCAGGATCGATCAGCTTCAGCATCGGCAGGCCCACACCCAGGGCGAGCATCACGTTGGCGAACTGGTCGCTCGCCTGCTCGGGCGGCGGAAGCCCCGCATCGAGAGCGCTCGCCGTGGCAAAGCGGGCGAACGTGGCCCGCAGCGTCTGCACGCCCTCGGCCAACCGTGCGCGCAGGCGCTCGTCGCGCTGGGCGTATACCCACAGCTCCACAAACAGCCTGAACGGGTCCGGGTCGGACTCGAGCTGCTCCATCCACCGATCGCTGCCCGCCAGCGGGCGCTCCCAGGTGATGCGCTCGCGGTCGAACAGGCCAATCTGTTCGATCACCTGCTGGGTGAGGTGCTCCTCCATCAGCGCCAGCAGCAGATTCTCCTTGCTGCCGAAATGCCCATACACGGCCCCCTTGGTGAACCCCGCCTCAGCGGCCACCTCTTCGAGGGTCGCCCCGTTGAACCCCCGGCGCGCATACACCCGCGCGGCCGCCTCCAGCAGACGCGCGCGCGTCGCCGCCTTGCGGGCGCTGCGGTCGAACTCGCCGCGGGGCATCAGCCTCTCCCCCACGCGTGCGCCCAACCTGCCTGGGCCGTCCTGCTTGACACATACCACTCAGTAGATATACTCATGCGTATAAATAGTGTAGCGGGATGAATGGAGACGTTTATGAACGACAAGCTGCCACCCGGGCCGAAGATGCCGGTCCTGCTTCAGAGCCTTGGCACGTGGAGTCGTCCCACCGCCTTCCTCGAGCGCTGTCGCAAGCGCTATGGCACTCCCTTCACCGTCCGCCTCGTGGGCCAGCCACCGCTGGTGATGATCGCCGACCCCGATCAGATCCGGGAAATCTTCCAGGCTCCTCCCGACGTGCTCCACCCCGGCCAGGGCGCCAAGATCCTCGAACCGATCGTGGGCGCCAACTCCGTGATCCTGCTCGACGAGGGCCCCCACCTCAGCCAGCGCAAGCTGATGCTCCCCGCCTTCCACGGCGAGAAGATGCAGCGCCTGGCCGGCCTGATGAGCGAGCTTGCAGAGCGCGAGGTCGAAGCCTGGCCCCGGGATGAGCCCGTACCGCTACACGCGCGGCTGCAAGGACTGACGCTCGAGATCATCCTACGCGCGGTGTTCGGGCTCGAGCGCGGCGCACAGCTCGATCAGCTGCGCGGCGATCTCACGCGGCTGCTGGCCTTCAGCGAGAGCCCCCTATCACTGCTTCCGCCCCCGCCGCGGATGTTCAGCCGAGTGACGCCCCTCGCCAGCTTCGAAGGCATCATGGCGAAAGTCGACAAGGTCATCTTCGACCTGATCGACGAGCGTCGACGCGATGGCACAGACGGCGAGGACGTGCTCGCGATGCTCCTCGCCGCCGAGCACGAGGACGGCTCCCCCATGAGTCCTCAAGAGCTGCGCGACGAGCTGATGACCGCCCTCGTCGCCGGCCACGAGACGACCGCCTCCCAGCTCGCCTGGACCTTCGAGCGGCTGACACGCGAGCCCGACGTGCTTGCCCGCCTCTATGCCGAGCTCGACGCGGGCACCGGCGAGGAGTACCTGACGGCCACGATCAACGAGATCCTGCGCCACCGCCCGGTGCTGCCGAACGCTGAGCCGCGACTGACGATGAAGCCGGTCACGATCGGCGACGTGCACTACCCCGCCGGGGTGGCACTCCTGGCCAACGCCTACCTGGTCCACCACGACCCATCCATCTACCCCGACCCTTACTCGTTCCGGCCCGAGCGCTTCCTCGACCAGACCCCCGGTACCTACACCTGGATCCCCTTCGGCGGCGGTCGCCGCCGCTGCCTCGGTGCGAGCTTTGCTCTGCTCGAGATGAAGATCGCGATCCGCTCCGTGCTCACCCGCTACGAGCTGCACGCCGTGGGCACTCGCGCCGAGGGAACACGTCGGCGCAGCATCACCGTTAGCCCTGACCGCGGTGGGACGGTGCTCCTGCGCGATCGGACGCACACGCGCGTCCAGCCGGCGATGGGTGTAGCCGTCGCAGCCTGACCCTGAAGCGGGGGTGCCCGCGCCTGGGCAGACGTGGCGCTCCCTGAACGTGTACGTCATCATCCACTGGTGACCCTGCTAGCGATCAAGCTCCTGCTCGCCCCCGGCTTCGTAGTCGGCGCGTCGCTTGCAGCGCGGCGCTTCGGGTCGCGCGTCGGCGGGCTGATAGCCGGCCTGCCCGTGGTCGCCGGTCCGATCCTGCTCGCATATGCGATCGCCCACGGACGCGACTTCGCCGCCGGCGCCGCCGCCGGCACGCTGCTGGGCCTCGTCTCCCTGATCGGCTTCGTCGTCGTCTACGCCCGTCTCGCCGGGCGTCTTTCGTGGGCCGCGAGCATGCTCTCCGGCTGGCTCGCCTTCGCCGTGGGCACGGTCGTGTTCAGCTCGTTCTCGATCTCGCCTGGTGTGGCGCTGGCAATCGCCGCCATCGGCCTGCTCGTGGGGATCTCGGCGCTGCCTCGTCCAAGCCTCCAGGAGCGCGAGCACGCCGCCCCACCGAGTTGGGACCTGCCGCTGCGGGCGGGTTGCGCGCTCGTTCTGGTGCTCACCCTGACCGCTGTGTCGGGCTGGCTCGGCCCACGCCTCAGCGGCCTGCTCGCGCCCTTCCCGATCATCGCCACCGTGATGTCCACCTTCACCCACGCCCAACGCGGCACCGATGAGCTGCTGCGCATGCTGCGCGGACTGATGAGCGGCTTCGTCGCCTTCGCGCTGTTCTGCTTCACGCTCGCTGTCACGTTGCGCCACATCGACACCGCCGCCGCCTTTGCCCTGGCCACCGTGCTCGCGCTGCTCGTGCAGACGGGCGCCCTGCTGATCGCCGGCGGGGCAGGCGCAGAGCCCGTTCTCAGCGAGTCCTAACTGGAGGCGCCCTCTTGCGTCAGCTGATGGCGCATTCGCTCGCGCAGCTCGGCAAAGCGTGTGACCTCGTAGAGGATCAGCACGCTCAGTACCAGCGCGAGCGCCCCCAGCGTCACCAGCGACGGCGGTTCGAGCAGCGCCTCGCCGAGCAGCAGCCCGAGCAGCAGCGCCGCGCACACCAGCCGCTGAGCGCTGAAGCGATGGACGTTGCGCCACCGAAACGCCACGTGCGCGAGTAGGTACAGCGCGCCGCCGCCGAGCATGGCCGCAGCCGGGACGAACGCGAGCGGGTCAGACACGTGGGCGAGCGTCTTTTTGAGGCCGAGCGCCACCAGCGCGATCCCGGCCACCATCGGGAAGTGCAGATAGGAATAAGAGTCGCGGGCGATCTCGTTGCGCTCCCTCCCCTCAGCCGCTTTGGCGAGGCGGCGTTCGGCCACGATCGCCACCACGTCGAAGTACAGCCACCACAGCGCGCCCGCGACCACCGTGCCGAGCACCGCCGCCGCCACCACGCCAACGTCCACGCTCGCGCTCGATCCCGCGCCGATCGCCACGATCGACTCGCCCAGCGCGATGATGATGATCGCCCCGTGACGCTCGGCGAAGTGACCGGGCACGAGCCTCCAGCCCTCGGCGCCGAACAGGAACGGGCCACCGGCATCCAGCAGCAGGGCGAGCACCCACAGGCCGATCTGCAGTCCGTGGGATGTGAACGCAGCCGCCAGCAGCAGCCCCACTCCCACGGCCGTGCTGCCCGCGAGGCCGACCACCGAGCTGCGCAAAGCGGCGTCTCCCCGACTGGCCAGGAGGAACAGGCCGATGTGCGCCGCGCGCACCACCCCGTAGGCACAGGCAAACAGCAGTGCGTCGCCGCCGAACGCCCCCGGCACGCACAGCGCGGCGACGAGCAGCGCTGCCATCGCCGCGAACATCACCAGGCGCACCGAGCCCTCCTCGGGGTCCACCACCGAGGTCAGCCAGGCGTAGCCCACCCACGACCACCACAACACGCCCAGCACGAGTAGGCCCTTGAGCACGCCCTCCCACGTCGGCGTTGCGGCCATCAGTGCCGTGCACTGCGTCAGCGCCAGCACGAACACCAGGTCGAAGAACAGCTCGAGTGAGGTGACCCGCTCACCGTCTCTAAGCACCGCCGTCAGACGCGGCGTGTGACTCGAGACGGGGCTGCTCACGCGCCCATCTTCTCAGGGTCGCCAGGTTGCGGCGGCTCCGCGCGCCCGCGCGCTTCACGAGGCGACAAGTCTTCGGACACGGCCTGGAACGCAGGCGGGCGCGGCTTGCGCCGCGCCCGTGCGCTCTGCTGCCAATTACCTCTGATCAGTGCAGCGACATATTCGGCTCGCCGGCCGAGTTGAGCCCCGATCCCGAGGTTGTGCAGGTTCCGCCCTTGGGCGTGCCGGCGTTGTAGGCCTGGGTGAGGCAGTTGCGCAGCCCCAGCTGAGCCCAGTAGTTCGGGTGGATGTCTTCCTGGAGTTCATACGGCCCGATCAGCGTTTCGATCGTGCGGATCTGGTTGAACCACTCGCTCTTGTTCACCGCTTCGGTCGCTTTCCAGTTGGACAGCCCCTCTTCCTCCAGCAGCCCCACGCCTTTGTCGCACAGGCGGTGGCTGTTGAAGGCGGAGGACAGTTCCATCGTCTTCACGTTCGACAGGCCCACCCCGGCCGCGGCATTGAAGACAGTGCTGTCGATCGTCGGCAGCATCGTTGAGTTGGCGTAGTTGGCGTCCGTGTTCCAGAAGCCGCAGCCGCCCGTGAACTGCCGGCTGTAGCCGCTCTGGGTGTAGCGGAATTCCGACCCATTGGGGATCGGCGAGGGGTAGTCCTGCACGAGGAGCGTGTACTGCGTGCTCGAGTAGCCAGCGTTCGTCATTGCCGTGGCGACGTTTTTGATCGCCGTTTCGATTTCGCCCTTGACTTTGTTGACGTTGCTCGTCGTGAAGTTGTTCGTCACCGAGCTTTCTTTGCTGCAGTAGAAGTCGTCGAAGATCGTCGACTCGAGGAAGTCCTCCACGCACGTCGTCACGATGCTCGCGAAGTTGAAGTTGTTGCCGCCGATCGAGAGGGCCACCAGCTTCACGTTGTGGGTGGCGGCATAGTGCTGGAGCATCAGCGCCTGGCCTTCGTTGCCGCCGGAGTTGTAGAAGTCGATGCCCGGCTTGAACAAGCCTTCCTCGGTGAAGCTCGACGTCTTGGCGCCCGAGCAGGCAAGGTTCTCCCCATTGACGCCACTGCCGATGTAGACCTCGGCCGACTTCGAGCGGTGGCAGCCTTTGATCAGTTCGGCCGTGCCGCCTGCGTTGTCGTAGTAGGCCGTCGAGCCGAGCGCGTCGGTCTTGGATGAGCTTTCGTCGGTGTTGCCGGCCCAGCGTCCCGCCTCCCCTGAGATGAACGAGTCGCCGATGCTGACCGTCGTCGGCGTGCCCGACCCGGGGCCTTCGGCGTGTGCGAGTGGCGCGAGCGCGCTCAGGCAGTAGACGAGCGATGCCAGGAACAGCGCAGCGAAAAGCGGCACGAGCAGCGCCGATCTCGCGCGGTCTGCGATCGAGTGATGCATGAATTCCCCTCTATCTCCTTGCGCCACGCCCTACGCGGCGCTGTCCGCGCGACCCTAACGCGTGAGCTCCTCAGAGGTCAATTTACTTCGACTATCGATACACGCCGAGGGGCGTTATTGGCGCCCATACACCCATCCGGGGGAGGCGGCGGGCGCGGCGAACGTCTCCGACTGGCCGCTCAGGCGCCCTCGGCCGCGGCCCGCACGGGCGCCTCGCCCCACAGCCGCTCGAGCCGGTAGAACTCGCGCGTCTCGGGCGTGAAGATGTGCACGACCACGTCGAGGTAGTCCATCAGGATCCAGCCCGCGTCGGCCGAGCCCTCCACCCGCCGAGGCATCAGCTCGTGCTCGCGCTTGAGTCCCTCGTGGATTCCGTCGTGGATCGCTTTGGTCTGGCGCGACGTGTTGCCCGAGCAGACCAGGAAGTAGTCGGTGTAGCCGAGCACGCCCCGCAAGTCCAGCTCGACCACGTCGATCGCCTTCTTGTCGGCCGCATAGCGGGCGATCTCGCTCACGAGCTCCTCGGGCATCATCAGCCTGCCACCTCCACCGGGGAACGGTAGAGACCGTGCTCGGCGATGTAGTCCGCCACCGCCTCGCCGACCAAGTCCTCGATCGGCTCAGAGCGGCCCGCGCGTTCGCGTACCAGTGAGGAGGACACCTCCATCGGCTCCATCTCCAGGAAGCGGACGTCCTCCCGCGGATCGCTGCCGCCGGCAATCGAGACGACCGTCGCGAGTACCTGCTCGCGCTCGGTGCCTGCGCGCATCGCCACCGCCAATCCGGCCAACTCCAGCAGGTGGGCGGGCTCACGCCACGAGTCCAGTGTGCGGGCCGTGTCGGCTCCCACGATGAACGTCAGCCGGGCGTCGGGGCAGATGGTGTGTATGGACTGCAAGGTATCCACCGTATAGGACGCCCCGCCGCGCTCCACCTCCAGGCCGCACGCTTCCACCCCACGAGCCTCCACCACGGCCAGCGTGCACATCCGCAGGCGGTGCTCCGCGCCTGGGTCCGCGCCGGGCGTCTTGTGGGGCGAGGTGTGCACGGGCATCAGCAACACGCGCTCGAGCCCCAACTCCTCGCGAGCGTGACGGGCGAGCGCCAGGTGACCGAGGTGAGGCGGGTTGAACGTGCCGCCGAGGATGCCGAGCGTGCGCACGTCGCCCAGCGCCGCGAGCTGCTCAGAGGCGGACGTGACCGTCGCCTTCGATCAGGTACTTGAACGTGCACAGCTCGCGCAGGCCGATCGGGCCGCGCGCGTGCAGCTTCTGCGTCGAGTTGCCGATCTCCGCTCCCATCCCGAACTCGCCGCCGTCGGTGAAGCGCGTCGAGGCGTTCACGTACACGCAGGCCGCATCCACCCCGAGCTGAAACGCCCGTGCGGCTGAGGTGTCCTGCGTGACGATCGCCTCCGAGTGGCCGCTGCCGTGGCGCCCCACGTGCTCGATCGCCTCCTCCACCGAGGCGACCACGCCGACGGCAATGATCGGCGCGAGGTACTCCCGCGCCCAGTCCTCCTCGCCCGCCGGCTCGAGTAGCACGCCGCTCATCCCGGCGCCTGCCGCCAGCGTGCGCTCGTCGCCGCGCACCATCACCTCGGCCTCCCCGAGCGAGCGCAGGATGCGTGGGAGGAACTCGGCCGCGATCCCCGCGTGCACCAGCAGCGTCTCCGCCGCGTTGCACACGCCCGGGCGCTGGGTCTTGGCGTTCAGAACGATCGCCTCGGCGCTGTCGAGATCGGCGCTCGCATCGACATATACGTGGCAGTTGCCCGAGGCGGCATAGATGACCGGCACCGTGGCGACGGCCTGCAGCGCCTGCTTGAGACTCTCACCGCCTCGGGGGATGATCAGGTCGACCACTCCCTGCTGGGTAGCCAGCTCCGCCAGCTCGTCGCGTCCGCCGCCGGCCACCAGGCTGACCGAGCCCTCGGGGAGGCCCGCCTCGACGGCGGCCTCGGCGGCGATCTGGGCGAGCGCCCCATTGGAGTGAGTCGCCGTCGAGGAGCCGCGCAGGACGATCGCGTTGCCCGACTTCAGGCACAGCGCCGCCGCGTCGATCGTCACATTCGGCCGGGCCTCGTAGACGACGGCCACGACGCCCAGCGGCACGCGCACCTTGCGCACGTCGAGACCGTTGGCCAGCCGGTGCCCGTCGATCACCTCACCGACAGGGTCGCCCAGCGCCGCGATCTGGCGCACAGCCAGCGCGATCGCCACTATGCGCAGTGGATCCAGGCGCAGGCGGTCGAGCAGCGCCGCCTCGACCCCAGCGGCGTGGGCGAGCTCCATGTCGCGCTCGTTGGCCGCCAGGATCTCCTCCTGGCGCACCTCCAGCGCGGTTGCGATCGCCTCCAAGGCAGCGTCCTTGGTCGCGGTGTCTGTGCGGGCGAGGACCCGCGCCGCGCCCTTGGCTGCGCGGCAGGTCTCGGACACCGATGAGACGGCTATGGCCATCCCCTAAGGGTACGACAGGGCCGTATCAATCCACCACGAGGTAGTCGCGGTGGACGGCCTCCTGGGTTGCCCGCGGGAGCACGCTGCGGACGGCCTCGGACTTCAGCCCGATCACCCGGCGCAGCTCCTCGGCGGAGTAGTTGCAGATTCCCTTGGCGAGCGTCCGCCCCGGTCCCTCGCCGTTCTCGGGCCGCGGCGCGATGTCCACCGCGTCGCCTGCGTCGAAGTCGCCGATCACCTCGACCACGCCCACGGGCAGCAGGCTTGCGCTGCCCTCGCGCACCGCGCGCACTGCGCCCGTGTCGATCACGAGCGTCCCCCGTGAGGGCTTGGCGTACTTCAGCCACAGCTTGAAGCTCGAGTAGCGCGCCTCCCCGGCCGCAAAGCGGGTGCCCTCGCGCTCGCCCGCCAGCACCGCCGCCAGCGCCTCGGGACGGCGCCCGTTGCAGATCACCGTGGCGATGCCCGCCGCCGTGGCCATCTCCGCCGCCACGACCTTTGAGCGCATGCCGCCCGACCCCAGCGGCGAGGTCGTGTGCCCGATCTCCAGCCCGTCGAGCATCGACAGGTCGCTCACCTCCGGGACGATGTGGGCGTCCGGGTACAGCCGCGGGTCGGCTGTGAACAGCCCGTCGATGTCCGTCAGCAGGATCAGCTCGTCCGCGCCGATCAGCACCGCCACCTGGGCGGCGAGGAAGTCGTTGTCGCCGAAGGAGATCTCATCCGTGGCCGTGGTGTCGTTCTCGTTGATCACCGGCAGCACCCGCCACTCCAACAGCGTGCTGAGCGTTTGGCGTGCGTTGAGATAGTGGGTGCGGGCGCTCATGTCGAAGAACGTCAGCAGCACCTGGGCGCTCGTCACCTCGCGCTCGCGCAGCAGCTCGTCATACACGCGGTAGAGCTTGCCCTGCCCCACGGCGCTCGCAGCCTGCAGGGCGCCCACAGAGGTGGGGCGCTGGGGCAGATCCATCACCCGCATCCCCCGGGCGATCGCGCCGCTCGTCACCACGACCACGTCCCAGCCCGCGCGGTGAACCCCCGCGAGCTGGTCGCAGACCGCGCTGAGCACGTCCGTGCGCAGCGCACCGTCGCTGTCCGCGACGACGCTCGATCCGAGCTTGACGACCACACGTCTCATGTCCTGGAGCTTAGGCGTCGGCGCTGGGGTCGAGCTCGAAGCTCATGCCCGCGATCTCGATCTCATCGCCCGGCTGGAAGCCCTCGGCCTCGAGCGCCCTCAGCACGCCGATCTTGCGCAGCCTGCCCTCGAGGTAGGCCATCGCATCCTCGTTGTCCACGTCGTAGCGCATCAGCAGCCGCTCGATCCCGGCGCCCCTCACGGCGAAGGCACCGCTGCCAACACGCTCGACGTGAAAGCCCCCCGCGACGGCCGGACGGAAGACCATGTACTCCACCATCTCCTCATCGCTGCTCGAGCGGGCCGTCTCTCTCTGCTCGCTCGAGTCCTCGACGCGAAGCGCAGGCACGCGCCTGAGCAGCTCCTCACCAAGCTCCTCCACGCCGGCCCGAGTGGCGCTCGAGGTGGCGAGAACCGGCACCTCGGGACCCAGCCGCTCCTGCCACTCGGCCACCGCCGCCTGCACACGCTCCGCCGGCACGAGGTCCGCCTTGGACAGCACCAGGATCCGCGGCAGGCGCGCCAGGCGCTCGTCGTGCGCGGCCAGCTCACGCTCGATCGTGGCGTGGTTGGAGACCGCATCGGCGCCGTCCTCCTGGGAGAGCTCGGGCGCGAGGTCGAGCACGTGCACGAGCAGGCGCGTGCGCTCGACGTGGGCGAGGAAGTCGTGCCCCAGGCCCGCGCCTTCGCTTGCGCCCTCGATCAGGCCGGGGATGTCGGCCACGATCAGCTGGCGCTCCGCTCCCTCGAGCACCCCCAGAACGGGCGAGAGCGTCGTGAACGGGTAGCTGGCGATCTTGGGCGCCGCCCGCGTGAGGCGCGAGAGCAGCGAGGACTTGCCCGCGTTGGGCAGACCCACGAGCCCCACGTCGGCCAGCAGCTTCAGCTGCAGCTCGAGCCAGCCTTCCTCCCCGGGCAGGCCGCGCTCGGCAAAGCGCGGCGCCTGGCGGGTGGGCGTGGTGAAGTGCCTGTTGCCCTTGCCACCACTGCCGCCGCGGGCCACCACCGCCCGCTGCCCAGCCGCGAGCAGCTCCCAGCGGCGCCCCTCCAGGTCTCCCTCCTGATCTGGAGGCCCGACGATCTGCGTACCCGGCGGCACACGGATGCTGAGCGTTCGGCCGTCGGCGCCGTGGCGCTGCGCACCTTCGCCGTGGCCGCCGCGTCCCGCGCGGTAGTGGCTCTTGCGCCTGAAGCTCTGCAGGTCGCGCAGCGAGTCGTCGCACACGAATTCCACCTCTCCCCCACGCCCGCCGTCGCCGCCGTCGGGACCGCCACGGGGGACGTGCGCTTCGCGACGAAAGCTCAGGCAGCCATCACCGCCGCTCCCGGCCTGTACATGGATTCTCGCGCGATCGTGCAGCATCGGACCATCGTGACAGCAGCGGGCCGTGCACAGCACCCGGAATCGGGTATGGGTAGATGCCTGCCCGTCATGCAAACCCCGATGCAAGGAGCCCCAGCGCACATGAGCAACGAGAGCAACTCAGCAGAGCGCGTCTTCCTCATCACCGGTGCCTCCTCGGGCATCGGCGCGGCCACAGCCCGCAGAGCCCGCGCCGAGGGCTGGCGCGTGGTCCTCGCCGCGCGCTCGCTCGAGCGCTTGGAGGGCTTGGCCGAGGAGCTCGGCGGCCCCGAGCACGCGCTGGCCGTGCGCTGCGACGTGAGCGAGTGGGAGCAGCAACAGCAAATGGTCGCCAGCGCCCTCGACGCGTTCGGCAGGATCGACCTCGCGTTCGCCAATGCCGGCTTCGGCGGGCCCCGAGGATTTCTCGAGGACACGGTGGAGCACTGGCGCGAGATGGTCCTGACGAACGTCTACGGCGCAGCGCTGACGCTGCGCGCCACGATCCCGGCCCTCACCGACAGTCGCGGCCACCTGATCCTCACCTCGAGCGTCGCCGGGCGCCGGGCGCTGCCCGGATCGATGTACTCGTGCACCAAGCACGCCGTCACAGCCATGGGCGAGGCCGCACGCCAGGACCTGCACGGTACGGGCATACGCGTGACCCTGATCGAGCCCGGCATGGTCGACACGCCCTTCTTCGAGAACCGCCCGACCGACGCCCTCCAGGACGACGACATCGCCCGCGCCGTCCTCTACGCCGCCTCCCAGCCCCCGCACGTCAACGTCAACGAGATCCTCGTGCGCCCCACCGCCCAGGCGGGGTGACGCTCAGGCGTGGGCGAGCCGGTGCGCGAAGTAGAAGCCCGCGCCGGCCGACGCACCGGCGATTGCAACCGTGCCGACCACGCCTTTGCGCGGCAGCTCGGCCCGCGCGAGGGCGGTGGCCAGGGCGTCCACCGAGTCCGCGAGCGCGCACAGGAACTGCACGCGCGGCCCGAGCACTGGGTCGTCGAGCGTCATCAGGGTCGTCAGGCCGAGTGAGAGGTCGCGCACGGCCAGGCCCCGAGCGAGGTCCCCCACGACGGGCAACCGTGCGTTGGCCTCTCCCAGCCAGTGCGAGGTGACCTGCTCCGGGGCGATGAGGATCGCCACGCCGAGCGCCGTGCGTCCGGCCGCGAGCAGCCAGGCGCCACGCCGCGGGGTCATGCCTGGCGCCTCAGCTCGTCTGCTCGGCAGGCAGCACGTTCACCACGCGCCCACGCCGGCCGGTGGTGAACTGCACCGTGCCCGCGGCCCGCGCGTAGAGCGTGTCGTCCTTGCCGATGCCCACGCCCGCACCGGGCTTGAAGCGGGTGCCGCGCTGGCGCACGATGATCTCGCCGCCCGTCACAGTCTCGCCGGCGAACGTCTTGACGCCCAGTCGCTGGGCGTTGGAGTCGCGGCCGTTGCGGCTCGAGCCGAGCCCCTTCTTATGAGCCATCTGCAGCCGTCTCTTTCTTCGCAGTCGCTTTTTTCGCTTTACCGGCGCTGATCTCGACCACCTCGATCTGGGTCAGATCCTGGCGGTGCCCGGTTCTGCGTTTGTAGCCACGCTTGGGCTTGAACTTGAACACGCGGAGCTTCTCGCCGCGCACGTGGGCCACGACCTTGGCCGTGACCTTCACGTCGGCGAGGCCGGCCTTGTCGAAGACAGCCTCGTCGGAGCGGTAGAGGATCGGCTCGAGCGCGATGTCGTCGCCCTCGGCGACAGCCAGGCGCTCCACGAGCAGCTTCTGGCCCCGCTCGACGCGGTACTGCTTGCCGCCCGTCTTCACGATCGCGTACATGTCTGGTTGGTCTCGATTCTCTGACTTGGGGTAGTGCCCGAGCGATTGTGCCGCGGGCTACTCCGACGCCTTGGCCTTAGCAGCCGAACGGCGCCGTCCGCCCCTGCGGCCACGACGCCGAGGCTTGGATTGTAGGCCATCCTCGGCGCTCTCGCCCTCCGCCGTCGGCTCGGACTCCGGCGTCTCGCCCTGCGCCGTCTCCTCCACGGGGGCGGTCTCCGGGGCGGGCTCGTCCTCGGGCTCGGAGTCGACGCTCGTGCTCGACTCGCTCAGGCCGGCTTCGCGACGGGCCTCGGCGTCCTCGCTGTCGGCCGGCGCGCGACGGCGCCGGGAACGCGACGCGGGCGCCTCAGAGCTCTTGCCCTGCTCCTCGGAGGAGCTCGAGCGCCGTCGGCCACGCCCACCGCCGCGGGTCGCAGGCGTGGGTCGCGCGGGTGCGCTCACGACCTCGCCGGACTCATCGAGCAGCAGCGCCGTGGCCGCCGTGCGGCCGACCTCGTCGATGCGCACCATCCGCTTTTCGCCCACACATGGGGCCGCGCCGGCGATCGAGATGATGTAGCCGTCGATTTTGGCCACCGCGTCGTCGACGTCGTACATGTGCGGCTCGACGATCTCCACCAGCACCTCATCGCCCTGGCGGAAGGGCAGCGCACGCTCCTCCACCTCGGCGCGGGTGCCGACGAAGGTGATCGCAAAGTGATCCAGGGCGAGACCTTCGGAGCCCTCGAACAGGAACGACTTGCTCGTCTGGGACTCGAGCGCGTGCAGCACGCGCGAGTTGTGGCCGGTGAACTGGGTGCTCACCCGCGGGTTGACCTGTACGAGGAAGGCCTCCGCCTCGGGGTGCTCGACGGCAACGTCGCGCAGGCGGCGCTCGAATTCGATCGCGATCGTCTCCTCCGAGCGGATCACGCCCTCGCCCTCGCAGGTGGGACACGGCCGGCTCATGATCTCGCGCACGCCCTCGGTGACGTTCTGGCGGGTCATCTCGACCAGGCCGAGCTTGGATATCTCGGCGGTGAACGTCTTCGTGCGGTCCTCGTCCAGGGTCTTGCGCAGCACCTTCATCACCGCGTCGCGGTTGCGCGCGCGGGCCATGTCGATGAAGTCGATCACGATGATCCCGCCGATGTCGCGCAGGCGCAGCTGGTTGACGACCTCCTCGGCCGCCTCGAGGTTGGTCTTGGTGATCGTGTCCTCCAGGCCGGCGCCCTTGCCGCGCCCGATGAAGCTGCCCGAGTTGACGTCGATCACGGTCAGGGCCTCGGCGTAGTCGATGATCAGATAGCCGCCGCTGGGCAGATCCACGCGGCGCGAGAGCACCCCGTCGATCGCCTTGTCGACGCCGTAGTTCTCGAACAGCGGCTCCTCCTGGGACCACAGCTCGACGCGCTCGACCAGCTCGGGCGCGGTGCGTGTGAAGAACGAGACGAGGCGGTGGTACTGCTGCTCGTCGTCGACGATCGCGCGCTCGAAGTGCGCCGAGAAGATGTCGCGCACGACCCGCACGGAGAGGTCGGCCTCCTGGAAGACCAGATCCGGGGCCACCGTGTCCTCGACGCGTTTGACCAGCACCTCGTGGAGCTTGTGCAGGTACTTGAGCTCGCGTTCGAAGTCCTCGCGCTTGGCGCCGTGAGCGGCCGTGCGCACGATCACGCCGCCGCTTCCCAGCTCGAGGTTGGCAGTCTGGCGGCGCAGGCGGTCGCGCTCGCGGTCCTCGAGGCGGCGCGAGACGCCGATGCCCTCGCCGGTGGGGGCGTAGACCATGTAGCGCCCGGCGATCGTCAGCTCCATCGACAGGCGCGCGCCCTTGGTCTTCAGGGGGTCCTTGACGACCTGCACGACGATCTCCTGGCCGGGGCTGAGCAGATCCGAGATCTTGCGTCCGCTGCCGCTGCCGCGCCCGCGCTTGGGCGTCTCGACACCGGGGAGCACGATCTCATCGACGTGCAGGAAGCCGTTCTTCTCGAGGCCGATGTCGACGAACGCCGCCTCGAGGCCGGGCAGGACGTTGTCGACCTTGCCCTTGTAGATGTTGCCGACGATCGAGCGCCCGCCGCGGCGCTCGATGTAGAGCTCAGCGACCCGGTAGCCGGCCTCTGGAGAGCCGCTGGCGCGCTTGCGCGGACGGCTGGAGGAGGAACGCGAGGCCGCGGGCGTTCCGCCGGCCTCCAGAAGCGCCACGCGCGTCTCCGCGCGGTCGACGCTGACAAGCACTTGCTTTTTCAATTTGATCCAGTCTTTCGATGAGGAAACAGGCCGAGCCGGTGTAAGGCCGCCGCGTGTGGCGGCAGCTGTCCATCGTGCGCCACTGCTGGGCGCGCCGCCCCGGAGGGCTGATGGTCTGGTGTGAGTGCTCGGCGGACATTTGTCGTCTAGTAGCGCAGTACGCGGCCCTTCAATGCTTGAGAGGCGCGCGCTTGCACGTAGATCGATTGCAACAGGCCAACGGCCAGCAGGGTTGTGATCACCGACGAGCCGCCATAGCTCATGAGCGGAAGCGTGACACCGGTGATGGGCATGATGCCAATTGTCATCCCTACGTTGACGAAAACCTGGAACATGAGCATAGCCGCTACTCCGGCAGCGATCAGCGAGCCGAACAGGTCCTTGGCCATCACCAGCACGCGCAGGGTGCGCGAGATCAGCAGGCCATACAGGAGCAGCACGAGCCCTGCGCCGACGAAGCCGTAGCGTTCGCCCACCGCCGCGAACACGAAGTCGGTGTGGCTCTCGGGCACGAAGTTGAGGGGAATCTGGGTCGAGTTGGACCCGCGACCGGTCTTCTGGCCCGAGCCGATCGCGATCTTTGACTCCTGCTGCTGGTAGGACGGTTCGGCCGTGCCTTCCTTGTGCGGCCCCGAGGAGGGATGCAGGAAGGCCGTCAAACGTTCCACCTGGTAGGGCTTCAGCAGGTGCACGCCCGCCGCCGGCGCCGCGACGAGCACGAACGCGGCCGAGACGACCACCAGCAGGGCCAGCGCGGTCAGGTGGCGCCAGGAGGAGCCGGCGATGAACAGCAGCATGTAGGCGATCACCATGTAGACCATTCCCGAGCCCAGGTCGGGCTGGGCGATCACGAACATGGCCGGTACGAGCGCCGTGAGGATCACGCGCACGGTCGTGTCGCGCTCGCGCAGGCTGCGCGAGCGCTCGACCACGAACGCCGACAGCGACACGATCAGCAGCACCTTCCCGAGCTCAGAGGCCTGGAATGAGAACAGCGGGAATTCGATCGCGCGCTGCGAGCCGCGCGCTGCATGCCCGAGCGCCAGCACCGCGAGGATGCTGAAGATGAGCGCCCCGTAGATGACGTTTTTCAGCCGCCGCAGATGCGCGTAGTCGATGCGCGAGAGCACCGCCATGAACACCAGGCCCACACCTAGGTAGACCGCCTGGCGGACCACGTAGTAGTGAGGGTCGCCGGGAATCAGGTTCTTGGTGGCGCCTTTGAGCGTCACGATCGAGCACAGGCACAGTCCGAGCACGGCCAACGTGAGCACTGGGTCGAACGGCAGGCGCAGCGTGCGCGGAGGCGCCACGGGAGCGTCATCGGGGGGCTGTATCGGGCTGAGCGGGCTCACAGCGTTTTCGAGCTCCCGGCGACGAACTTCTCCGCCTTCCCATACCACTTGGATGCCATCAGGCGCGCGATCGGAGCGGCCGTTTCAGCGCCGAAGCCGCCCTGCTCGACGGTGACCGCGATCACGATCGGACGGGAGGCGTTGCCGATGTAGCACATGTACCAGGACTGGTCTTCCTGGGTGGCGTGCTGGGCCGTGCCCGTCTTCCCATACACGGGGTCCTGGGCCTGATCCCAGCCCGCCCACACTTCGGCCGAGGTGCCACCGGGCTGACTTGCCGCCTCGTGGATGCCTTCCATGACGAGGCTCAGGTTGGAGTAGTCGAGGTGCACGTGGCTCTGCGGCGGGAAGCTCAGGCTCTGGACCAGGCCGCCGCTCGATTCGTCGATCTCCATCCCCAGATGCGGCGTCACAACGGTGCCTTCGCCGCCGTTTCGATAGGCGTTGGCAAGCGTCGAGTAGGCGACGGCCATCTGCAGTGGATCGGTCAGCAGGTCGCCCTGCCCGACCGCCAGGTGCATGTTGTCGCCGACGCTCCACGGGCGGATTTCCGAGACGATCCCGCAGGAGGCGCGGTGGGTCTTGCGCCGACAGGCGAGTTCTTCGTTGTTGACGTTTTCGCGCCATTTCGCGTCGGGGACCACGCCCGTCAGCTCACTCGGCAGGTCGATCCCCGTCGGGCGGCCGATCCCGAGCTTGCGCGCCATGTTCTGGATCACGTCGCCGTGGGAGTTGGCGCGCTCGCCGACTTCGAAGAAGTAGGTGTCCGAGGAGACCTTCAGCGCTTCGACGAGCCCCACCGCGCCGTAGTCGGTGTGCCCGGAGTTGCAGAACTGCTCGGTGGAGACCGAGATGCAGGAGCCGCTGCCGAGCCCTTCGCCGGGCGTGATCACGCCGCCTTCCAGAGCGGCCATGGCGGTGATCGGCTTGAACGTGGAGCCAGTCGGATAGGCGCCGTTGACGGCCCTGTTGGTGAGCGGGCCGCTGGCGCTGCCGCTGCCCTGCAGCGCAGCGTATTCGGAGGGCGTGAGCGGCTTGGCGAACTTGTTGGGGTCATAGCCCGGGTAGGAGCCGAGCGCGAGCACCTGCCCGTTGCGCGGGTCCATTGCCACGAACGCCCCCGCGTCGGCCGGTTTGCCGCCCGCACGGGCGCGTTCGATCCCTTCCAGCAGCGCCTTTTCGCCCTCCTTCTGCAGCCCCAGATCGAGGGTCGTGCGCAGGCTGTGCCCGGCCAGCGGCGCCTGCGGCTTGAGCGTCGCGCTCGGGACCGATTCGCCGGCGGCGTTGACCTGCACCCTCTGCACCCCGGGCGTCCCCCGCAGATAGCGGTCGTAGTAGAACTCGAGGCCCTGCTGGCCAACCACCGTACCCGGCACCACACCGCGGAAGGCTTTCAGCTTGAGCTCGGCTTCGGAGGCCTGGTCGACGTAGCCGAGCGCCTGCGAAGCCAGTTCGCCGTAAGGGTAAGCGCGGATCGAGACAGGCTGCTGGACCACGCCCGGGAATTCGTTCTGGCGCTCGCCGAGGTAGGTGAGCGCTCCAGCGCCCGCGTCGGTCTTGATCGTCACGTCGGCATAGGGCGTGGCCGTGATCCCCTGCACGACGCGTTCGTCGATCGTGCGGGGGTTGAGCTCGATCACGCGGCCGAGCCGGCGGAAGAGCTTGCGCACCTTCACCGCTGAGGCGGGCAGCGCCGGCACGGGCACCTGCGGCAGGTGCGCGGCCGCCTTCAGCTCGTGCAGTTCTCGGCGCTGGGCCGCTGTCGCGCGCCCGGTGGAGCTGACCGAGGTGCGCTCGAAGCGATCGAGAGCTTCGGTCGCGGAGCGGTAGCGCACTTCGGCCTTGTGCAGGCTCACCTGGTAGGCCAATGCCTGCTGGGTTACAGCGCCAGGCAGGTCGTGGGGGACGATCTGTACCGCGTTGGTCGTGCGGCTGGTGACGATCGGCTGGCCTTCGCGGTCGAGGATCTGCCCGCGCGGAGCCGCGATTGGCAGATCGCGCACACGGTTGGCGTCCGCCTGCTGCACGTACTGTTCGCCCGAGAGCACCTGCAGGAACCACAGGCGGAAGAAGATCACGCCGAACATCACCATCGCCACGCCGCCGATGATCGCCACGCGCAGCGCCAGCTGCGGCGAGACGGGCACGCGCGGATCGCTGGGCCGCGCCGGCTCTATCGCGCTCATGAGGCTTTCGAAAGAGGGCTGAGCCCCCCGGTCGTGTAGGCCCGCCTACGCCGACGTCGGCGCGGGTCCTCGGGCAACGCTCCCTCCAGCGTGCGGCGCACGAGCGCCCACATCGGCAGGGCGACGATTGTGTTGACGACAACGCCAAGCACGATCTGGCGCAGCAGATCGAAGCTGACAGGGGCATCGACGCCGAGCATGAACTCCATCAGCGAGTAGCCCACGAGTGCGACCGCCGAGGCTGTGGCCGCGACGAACAGCGGCGTGAGCGCGGCCTGCGGGTCGCGCAGCTCACGCAGCCGTCCGCACCAGTAGCCGACGAGCGTGAACACCAGCGAGGTCAGCCCGAGCGTCTGCAACAGCGCGAGATCGACCAACAGCCCGACCGCGAAACCAGTGGCAGCCCCGAGCATCGATCCGCACATCAGCCCCACGAACGCCACGAGCAGCGGCGAGAAGTCGACGTTGACACCGAACACCGGGACCTCTGAAACGACGCTGATCTGCAAGAAGACGACGACGATGGACAGCGCGGCTACCCGTCCGAGGAGCGCTCCGGAGGGCGAGCCGCTCATCCGCCGGTCCCCGTCGAGGCGAGCTGTTCGCCGTTGGCCGTCGTCGAGGACTGCCCCGCGGGCAGGCTGGCCGCGAGGCGGCTCAGGTTCGCCGGGCTGCTGCCCGCGCCGGCTGTCAGCACCTGCACGATGTCGAGGTTGTGCAGGTTGGCCATCGGGCGCACGTTGACCGACTTGTAGGCGCTTTCTTCGTTGACCGATGTGACCTGCCCGATCAGAAGCCCCGGCGGGTACAGCGATTCGTCGGGCCCGGGCGCCACGGTTCCGGAAGTGACCACATATTCGCCGACGTTGGCCTGGGAGTTGGCCGGTAGGAAGGACAGCAGCAGGTCGTTCGGTTCGCCGACCTTCGGCTGTACGAGGCCGGTGGCGTTGCTCGTCCCGATCCGCGCCGACACGCCGACTTCGCTGTCGGTGATGAGGTCGACCTGGGCGCCGTCGGAGACCGACGAGACGACCCTGCCGACGAGCCCTTCACCGTTGATCACCGGATCGTTGACGTGCACGCCGGAGGATTCGCCCTTGTTGATCGTCACCGTCGAGTACCAGATGTTGGGGCTTTTGGTGACCACCGTTGCAGTCACGGGGTGGTAGTCGTTGACGCCGAGCTGATCGAGGTGATAGAGCGATATCAACTGTTTGTATGAGCGTTTTTCAGCCTGATCGGCGATGAGTTCGCGGCGCAGTTTGTCGGTCTGCTTGAGCAGCTGGTCGCGCTGGCTTTTCGCGTGCAGGGTGTCGCCGAACCACCCGAACAGGTCGCGCACCGGCTTCAGCGCCTTGTTGGCACCGTCCTGGATCGGCGATACGACCGTCAGGAAGGCTCGCTGGACGCCGTGCAGGCGGCCGTTTGGCGACTCACCGAAGTAGGCCGTCAGCAGCAGCAGGGAAAGCACGACGAGCAGGATGAGCACCGCACGCCTGCGTCGAACAGTCTTGTCGTACACCGATGACTACCTTCCGAAGCGTTCACGGGAAAGAGTACCCGCGGGGCAAGCCAACCGTCGCAAGCACAAGCGCACGCTCTAGCGGCGACGCCGGTTGCGCGAGGTCCGGTTCGAGCGGTGGATCGCCTCGAACTCCTCGAGCGAGCGACCTGAGCCCACAGCCACGCACGTCAGCGGCGACTCGGCCAGATGGGCGGGCATCTGCGTCTCCTCACGCAGGCGCACGTCGAGGCCCTGCAGCAGCGATCCGCCACCGGCGAGCATGATGCCTCGGTCCATGATGTCCGAGGCGAGCTCCGGCGGTGTTCTGTCGAGGGTCTCCTTGACCGCGTCGATGATCTGGCTGAGCGGTTCCTCGAGCGCCTGGCGGATCTCCTCGCTCGTCAGCACCACAGTCTTGGGCAGGCCGGCGACCATGTCGCGCCCACGGATCTCGGCCTGCAGCTCCTCGCTCATCGGGCACGCGGAGCCGATCTCGAGCTTGAGCTCCTCGGCGGTCTGCTGCCCGATCAGGAGCTTGTACTCCTTCTTTGCGTAGTTGATGATCGCCTCGTCCATCTCATCGCCGCCGACGCGGATCGACTGCGAGACCACGATTCCGCCGAGGGAGATCACGGCGACCTCGGAGGTGCCGCCGCCGATGTCCACGACCATCGAGCCCGTGGGCTCGCCGACCGGCAGCCCGGCGCCGATCGCGGCGGCCATCGGCTCCTCGATCAGGTAGGCGGTGCGTGCGCCGGCCGACAGGCAGGCCTCCTCGACGGCACGCTTCTCGACGCCTGTGACCCCGGAGGGGACGCACACGACCACCCGTGGGTGCGCCCAGCGGTTCTGGTGAACCTTCTGGATGAAGTGGCGCAGCATCTGCTCGGTCACGTCGAAGTCCGCAATCACGCCGTCCTTGAGCGGGCGGATCGCCTGGATCGTGCCCGGCGTGCGTCCGAGCATGCGCTTGGCCTCGATGCCGACGGCGTGCACTTCGCCGGTGCGGGAGTCGATTGCGACGACGCTCGGCTCAGACAGGACGATGCCACGCCCGCGCACGTAAACGAGCGTGTTGGCGGTTCCGAGATCGACCGCCATGTCGCGGCCGCCGAATCCTGTCAGATAGCTGAAGATGCCCATGTATAAGGAGAAGGAGGCACGCCTGGATCCGGTCTGGCGCCGCTGCCTTGGCGGCGCACTCGGCGGTCAGCGCTCATCGGGGCGTACCCGTGGGCCAGTGTAGCGAAGCTCCCTGGGCCACTGTGCAGCTTGCCAGCGGTTTTGCAGGCTAAAACAGCTCGGGGCAGAGCCCTTGCAGCGTGACCAGCGGCAGACCCACAACGTTCTCCACTTCCCCGTCGATCGACTCTGCGAGCGCCGCGCCTGCGCCCTGGATGGCGTAGCCACCGGAGCGCCCCTGCCACTCGCCGGTGGCTACGTAGCGCTCGAGCTGGGCCTCATCGAGTCCACGGAAGGTGACCTTCGTGAGCGCCAGCGCAGTCCGCTGCACGATCTCCGAGCGCCCATCGCAAAGCAGCACGGCGAGCCCGCTCAGCACTTCGTGGGTTCGCCCGCAGAGCGCCGCCAGGGTCTCACGCGCGACCGTAGCGTCGGGCGGCTTACCGTAGATCACGCCGTCGAGCACCACGATCGTGTCGCAGCCCACCACCACCTCAGCGGCGTCCTTGCGAACCACCGCCCGCGCCTTGCGTAGCGCGTTCTCCACAGCCACAGCGGCTGGGTCCGCGCCCTGCTCGAGCTCCGGCGCATCCGACACCCTGACCGTGAACGGAACCCCCAGGCGCGCCAGCAGCGCGCTGCGCTGGGGCGAGCCCGAGGCGAGGACGAGAGACGGACGCTCGGACAGCGCTACGACAGCTCGCCGAAGAACAGCTCGGCCTCGCGCGCCGCCGACTCGGGAGAGTCGGAGCCGTGGACCATGTTGGTGCCCATGTCGATCGCGAAGTCGCCCCGGATCGTGCCGGGAGCGGCCTCGAGCGGGTTGGTCGCGCCGATCAGCTGGCGCGCGGCCTTGACCGCATCCTGGCCCTCTAGCACCATCGCGACGATCGGGCCGGAGGTGATGAAGTCGACGAGCTCACCGAAGAACGGCCGCTCGGCGTGCTCGGCGTAATGGCGCTCGGCCAGCTCGCGGGTCACGGTCATGTGCCGCAGAGCGACGATCTTCAGGCCCTTGCGCTCGAAGCGGGCGATGATCTCCCCGCTCAGGTTGCGTGCGAAGGCGTCTGGCTTTACAAGGATCAGCGTACGGTCCATGGGTTCCTTTGCTTGGAGGGAAGGGTGGTGGTGCGGTGTTCAGGACGTCGGACGCGGGCGTCGGGCCCGGCCACTCCCGCGTGGCCTTGCCGCGGCCGGCTCCGTTGCCGCCATGGGCTCGCCCTCGCTCCCGCTCTCCTCCTCGGGAGCCGACGGAGCGTCGAGCTCGGTGAGCTCGCTTTCGGCTCTGGCCCGCCTGCGGCGCGTGCGCGGCGCTGAGATGCCGGGCACGTCCGCCTCGCAGTAGGGACAGATCGTCCAAGCTTGATCGAGCGGCCGTGAGCAGCTGACGCAGCGCTCCTTGAGCTTGCGCAGGCAGCTGGGACAGCGCACGAAGTCCCGCTCCACGCGGTAGTCGCAGTGCGGGCACAGCGCCTGGTCGAGCTGATGCAGACGCGCCTCAGCGGCCTGCATCTCCAATTCGCGCTCGTGCACGTCCTCGAGGTACTCGGGCGGGCGCAAGATCATGTAGACGATCGTGCCCACGAACGGGAACAGCGAGGCCGCCGTGGCACAGCCGATCAGCATCGGATCGACGATCCGCCGGCGCGCGTCGGCGTAGGTCCAGTAGATCAAAGACAGGTAGAGGACCGCGACGAACAGGATCAGCAGATCCACGGCCAGGTTCAAGCCACTGCTTTCGATTCCAAAGTATGCGAGCGGTGGCATCGGCCGGCTGAGTTTAGAGAAACAACCGGCCGAATCCATACCCCGCGGCGAAGAACACGAGGATTACGAGTGCCACGATCAGCGCCACCGCGCCGATCATGGTCAGCACCGAGGGTCCGTCCTCGTTCATCGCACACCGCCCGGCGGAGGCACGAGGGCGTCATCGGCGTGGCCGCGACCGCCGATCAGATCTCCGACGAGGTAGACCGACCCGGTCGCCAGCACCGCCCCGTCACGCTCTCGCGCCCACGCGCGGGCCTGCTCGAGCGCCCGCTGCGGACGGGTCTCGCAGACAGCCGCATCGAACTGGAGCTGGCGCGCCAGCGACTCCAGCGCGGACGGTGGCAGCGCCCGCGCGCTGGGGGGCGCGGTGAACCAGGCCCGCTCGCACAACGGCAGCAACGTGGCCAGCATCGTGGCGGCGTCCTTGTCGTCGAGGACGCCCAGCACCAGCGCCAGCGGGCGCTTTCCCAGCATTTCCGGGAGCGCCTCGACGAGGGCCTTGACCGCATGCGGGTTGTGGGCGCCGTCGAGCAGCGTCGGCGGATCGTCGTCGATCAGCTGCATACGGCCCTCCACAAGCGTCTCAGCAGCGGCAGCGGCTACCGCCGAGGCATCGAGCGAGACCCCGATGAGCTCGAGGTGGGCCTCGGCCGTTGCCCGCGCGAGCGCGAAGTTCCTGCGCTGAAAACTGCCATTTGCGGCCAGCCTGGTGGTGCGGTCGACCGGTTGCGGGCGCACGATCCGCGCGCCACGCTCGCCCGCCACGCGCTCTGCCACCTCGAGCGCGTCCTGGTCCAGATCCTCGCCGAGTACCAGCGTGCCCGCCGTGGGGACCACGGCGAGCTTCTCCTCGGCGATGTCTCTGACCGTTGGACCGAGCCAGCGCGTGTGCTCCAGGCCCACGTTGGTGAGCGCCATCACGCCGGCGTCGATCACGCTCGTGGCGTCATAGCGCCCGCCGAGACCGGCCTCCACGACCGCCACCTCCACCTCCTGCTCGGCCATCTCCCACAGCGCCGCCGCCGTGAGCAGTTCGAACTGGGTGACGTGATCGTCCTCGCCCAGCGTGCGATTGACCCTTTCTGCGGCCCAGCTGGCCCGGGCGACGGCCGCCGAGAAGGCATCGGCGTCGAGCTCCGCCCCGTCGATCAGCACGCGCTCTCGATAGGAGACCAGGTGCGGCGAGAGATAGGCCCCCACGCGCAGGCCATGGCGCGTCAGGATCGCCGCCGTCATCCGCGTGGTCGAGGACTTGCCGTTGGTGCCCAGCACGTGGATCGCCGCAAAGCGCCGCTCGGGTGAGTCCAGCACGGTCATCATGCGGCGCATCCGGTCGAGGCCGAAACGCATGCCAAACAGCTCCAGCGAGCGCAGCTGGCGCTCGGCCGTCGCCTCGTTCCAGGCGGGCTCCTCGGCGCGGTGGGAGTCAGGCATCGTGGGGTCGAGAGCGAGGAGGACGCGCGTCGGGTTCTCTAGGTGTCCTGGTGGCGGCGCAGGTAGTCGATGAACAGGGGGCGCAGCGCCTCGCCGAGCTCGCCGTCGCCGCTGTGCACAGCGTCGTAGATCAGGCCTTTGGAGAACTGCGAGTCGTACTGGGCCTCGCCATCGTCGCCGCTGAGCGTCTCAGCCGCCGGAATGGCCTTCAGCAAGGACCAGAAGAACTTGACGTCCAGGTGCTTCTCCGCTCGCCTGACCGCGCGATCGTGAAGCTCGATCGTGGAGAGCTCGTCGAGGGCGTCGGCCATCGCGCTCTCTAGGAGCGCCGGCGGCGCTTGCGTCCGCCACGGGCGATCGGCACGAGCTCGCGCAACATGCCCTTAACGTCGAGCTTGCCGGCGAGCTGCTTCAGCTCCTTGCGCTCCTTCGCGCTGAGGTTGCCGAGACGTCCACCAGACTCGCGCACGAGGCTCGACAGACGAGAGCGCTCCTTCTCGGACAGCGAGCGCCAGCGCTTGCCGACCACGACGACGGCCTGCAGCAGCGCAGCCCACGGCAGAGCCTTCAGGCGCGCTTGCTTGCTCTTGGGAGTGAAGCTCTTCTTGGACACAGTCGCGATGGTAGCGGGGAGCGGCAGGCGACGCCCGGGCGGGCGTTCAGGCCGACTCCTCCCGCAGCGAGGAATCGGCCTCCTCGGGCGCTGCTTCGGTGACGAGCGTGGGCGTCAGGCCCTTCTCGACGGTCTCCTTGGTCACGACGCACTTCTTGACGTCGCGCCGCGAGGGCAGCTCGAACTGCACCTCGAGCAGGATCTCCTCGATGATCGAGCGCAGGCCACGAGCGCCCGTTTCACGCTCCAGCCCCTTCTCGGCGACCGCCGTCAGCGCGTCCTCCGAGAAGACCAGCTCGATGCCGTCGAAGGCAAAGAAGCGCTGGAACTGCTTGGCCAGGGCGTTGCGGGGTTCGGTCAGGATCGAGACGAGATCCTCGCGCGTGAGCTGGTGGACCGCGGACATCACCGGGAGGCGGCCGATGAACTCGGGGATCAGGCCGTACTCGATCAGATCCTCGGGCAGACAGCTCTCGAACACTTCGCCGGTGTCGCGCTCGGCCTTGGCTTCGATCGCAGCGGCAAAGCCCACGCCTTTGTGCCCGATGCGCCGCTCGATGACCTTGTCGAGGTTGGCAAACGCGCCACCGCAGATGAACAGCACGTTGGTCGTGTCGATCGTCAGGAACTCCTGGTGAGGGTGCTTGCGCCCACCCTGGGGCGGCACGGACGCCTGGGTGCCCTCGAGGATCTTTAGTAGCGCCTGCTGGACGCCCTCGCCGGAGACGTCGCGCGTGATCGACGGGTTGTCGGCCTTGCGCGCGATCTTGTCGACCTCGTCGATGTAGATGATTCCCGTTTCGGCCTTCTTGACGTCGTAGTCGGCGGCCTGGATCAGCTTCAGCAGGATGTTCTCGACGTCCTCGCCGACATAGCCGGCCTCCGTCAGGGCGGTGGCGTCGGCGATCGCGAAGGGGACGTTCAAGGTGCGAGCGAGCGTCTGCGCGAGCAGCGTCTTACCGCAGCCGGTAGGCCCGAGCAGGAGGATGTTGGACTTCTGTAGCTCGATGTCGGAGTCGCCCGACATCATCATCTGCACCCGCTTGTAGTGGTTGTAGACAGCCACCGAGAGCGTGCGCTTTGAGGGGTCCTGGCCGACCACGTACTCGTCCAAGACCTCGTAGATCTCGCGCGGCTTGGGCAGGTTCTCGATGTCGAACGCCGGCGGGGCGGAGAGCTCCTCGTCGATGATCTCGTTGCAGAGATCGATGCACTCGTCGCAGATGTAGACGCCGGGCCCCGCGATCAGCTTCTTGACCTGGCGCTGAGACTTGCCGCAGAAGCTGCAGAGGAGCTGCTCGTTGGAATCTGTCGGTCTGGCCATGTCCGTTGCTCTCCAGCGGTTTCGACTGCCCCGCGCGACCTCGAAGCTAGTGCTCCGAGATCACCCGGTCAATGATGCCGTATTCCTTGGCTTCCTCCGAGCTCATGAAGTAGTCGCGCTCGGTGTCTTTGCGGACCACCTCGAGGTCTTTGCCGGTGTGTTTGGCGATGATCTCGTCGAGCCGTCGGCGGATGTCGATGATCTCTTTGGCGTGGATCTCGATGTCCGTCGCCTGTCCCTGGAAGCTCGACGAGACCTGGTGGATCAAGATCTTGGCGTTGGGCAACGCCATACGCTTGCCCTCGGCTCCACCTGCCAGCAGCAGCGCGCCCATCGACATGGCGATACCGACGCAGATCGTCTGCACGTCGGGCTTGATGAACTGCATCGTGTCGTAGATCGCCAGGCCCGCATACACAGACCCTCCTGGCGAGTTGATGTAGAGCGAGACGTCCTTTTCGGGATCCTCGGACTCGAGATGCAGCAGCTGCGCCACGATCAGGTTGGCGATCTGGTCGTCCACGGGCGTACCGAGGAAGATGATCCGCTCGTTGAGCAGACGGCTGTAGATGTCGAATGCTCGCTCACCGCGCGAGGTCTGCTCGACGACCATTGGGACAAGTGGGCTCATAGTCCTCGCCTTTGTTTCGCTTCGCCGACCGGAATCCTCTAGAGGCTAGCTGGTCGATCCCTGATCGGCCGGGGTCCACAGCCGCGGCGAGCCCTGCGCGCCGCTCTCCTGGGCCGCCTCCTTCTCAGGCGTCCACAGCGCGTCGCGAGCCTGCGCCTGAGCCAGCGGGATCGGCTTGGCCTCGGCGGCAAGCAGATCGATCGCCTGGCGCGCCGCGAGATCCTCACGCACCTCCTCGAGCCTCCCCGCCGAGCGCAAATCTGCGAGCAGCTTCTGGGGCTCGACTTCCTCTCGCTCCGCGCTCGGCGCCAGCGCCTCGAGCAGCTCCTCCTCGGATGGGCTGATCCGCTCGGCGGCCACGATCGCGGTGATCACGGCCTCGCGTCGCAGGGCCTGCTCGGCTTCGGGCTGCATCTCCGCCAGGATCTCCTCCTCAGGGCGATCGACGATCTGCAGGTAGGCCTCTCGCGTGATGCCACGGTGGGAGAGCGAGTGCAGCATCCGCTCCCACATCTCGCGCGCACGCGCGGTGACGAGCTCAGGGGTGACCTCCACACGAGAGCCACCGACGGCCGCGTCGAGGGCGGCCTGGCGGAAGTCGGCCTGCACCCTGCCCTCCTCGGCCTCGAGTAGGCGCGCCCGGATGTCGCCGCGCAGCTCCTCCATGTCGTCGAAGCCCGCGTCGGTGGCGAAGTCGTCGTCGACCTCGGGGAGCTGCTTGAGCTTGACCTCCTTGACCGTCACCTCGAACGAGGCGTCGCGGCCGGCGAGCTCGGCGTTGCCGTATTCCTGCGGGAAGGTGAGTGCGACGGTGCGCGTCTCGCCGGCGCTTGCGCCGATCAGCGCCTCCTCGAAGCCGGGGATCAGGTTGCCGCCACCCAGCTCGACGAGCTGGTCGCGGCCCTCGCCACCGTCGAACAGCTCCCAGCCGGGCTCCTGCTCCTCCTCGCCGGCGACGGCGATCGAGCCGACGTAGTCGACCACGACGAAGTCCCCGGTGGCCGCGGCCCGCTCGGCCGTCTCCAGCCGCGCGAGGCGCTCACGCATCGCGTCGATCTCCCGCTGCAGGAGCTCCTCGGGGACCTCGGGCTCGCGACGCGGCACCTCCAGGCCCTTGTAGTCGCCCAGCTCGGCTGTCGGCAGCACGCCGATCTCAATTGAGAACTCGAGATCCTCGCCCTTGGCGGGCAGCTCACCGAGGTCCAGTTGCGGGTCGCCCACGGGAACGATGCCCGCGGTCTCGATCGCGTCGGAGTACCAGGTGGAGATCGTGTCGCGAACCGCTTCCTCGAGCACCACCTCGCGACCCATGCGCTGTATCACCAGTGGAGCGGGAACCTTGCCGCGACGAAAGCCGGGAAGCTTGAGCTGGGAGCCGAGCTGGCGGGCCTTGCGCTCGAGGCGACCCTCGAGCTCAGCGGCGGGAACCTGCACCTGCAGCCTCACGCGCGAGTCACCGAGCTCGGTGACTTTGGTCTTCAGGGCGGCCGGCACGTCCGCCACGATACCGTGCCGCTCGTGAGCGCTCGCGCACCCCGACCGTGGTACCGGCGCCTGGAGGCGTGGCTGTGGACAGGGCCGGCCGGCCACCTCCTCGGCGGGAGCCTGGACTTCGCGCAGGCGCTGGGACGTTACGCGTGGGCGCGGGCCCACGGCCGGACGGTCCGCTGAGGACCGTCGCGACCGCAGGCCGAGCGCTGCTTGTTGCTCAGGCGGCGGAGTGGGCGAGTGAGCGCCCGAACTGCAGACGCTTGCCGCGGGGAAGCACGAGCACGGGGCAGGTGGCGATCTCGACCAGCCGTCCGGCCGAGGAGCTGATGCCCACGCGACCCTCCTGAGTCTGCGCACGCGAGTCGATCACGAGCAGCCCCGCGTCCTCGTTGACCACGGGGGCAACGGTGGCCCCGAAGGCAGCCGCAAGCGCCTCGGCCGTCTCGCGAGCGCCGCCGTCACCGTCGCCGATGGCGACGATCTGGCGGATCGCCTCGGCACCTGCGCTCTCGGCGAGGTCCACAGGAGCGATCGCCACAGCTACGCGACCGCCCTCGAGCAGGCGCTCGGCGGAATTGCCGACTGCGATGTGGCCTTTGGCCGTGTGCGAGTCCGAGCAGAAGACGACCACGTCGGCGCCCTCACGCTCGGCCAGAGCGGCCAGCCCCTCGGGCGTGGAGCGGTCGGTGACCACGTGGCTGGCGGCGGTGCCGCCGAGCAGCGCCACACCGCGGTCGAGCAGCGCCTGAGCCTCGTGCTGGGCGATGTCCTCGCGAGCGCTGTCGGACTCGAAGCTGTGACGGACGTAGGCGAGCGAGACCTCGCCACCGGCCTTGGCGAAGAGACGCCCGAGAGCGACGGCGTCGTCCTCGTTGGCGGTCCCGTCGTAGGAAACGATGATCTTGGTGGACATTTGCTTTCTCCTGTCTGATTTACCGGGGCCCGTGGGGGCAGCGACCGGCTCCTTTGAAGTTCTGTTCTTCTGATGGTGGCACGCTCCTGCCATCAGCTCCAGTGATTCTTTTGAATGCTGCTATAAGCATTGCTAATGCTAAATGTGGCTCGGCTCAAGGTTCTCCGGGAGGTCGCCTACCGCGGCTCGATCTCGGCTGCGGCCGAGGCTCTCTCCTACACCCAGTCGGCGATCTCCCAACAGATCGCCACGCTCGAGGCCGAGACCGGCATGGCCCTGCTCGAGCGCCACCCACGGGGCGTCAGCCTGACCGCCGCCGGCCAGACGCTCGTCGGCCATTCCGAGGGAATCCTCGCCGGCCTGGAGGCCGCCGAGGCAGCGCTCTCGGAGATCGCGGGCTTGCGTGGGGGACGACTGCGTGTGGCCTCCTTCCCCACCGCCGGCGCCACGCTGATGCCCCACGCGATCGCGGACTTCCGCTCGGCCTACCCCGACGTGGAGCTGACGCTGACCGAGGGCGAGCCCGAGCAGATCGTGCCGCGCCTGCGGGCCGGCGAGCTCGACCTGGCGCTGCTGTTCGAGTTCGCGGGCGAGGCTCTGACGGTGGAGGACATGACGCGCGTGGAGCTGCTCGCGGACCCCATGTACCTGGCGCTGCCTCGAGACCATCGGCTGGCAGCACGCGAGCGGATCAAGCTCGAGGACCTGGCAACCGACGCCTGGGTGCAGACGTCGCGCTCGAGCCCATGTGCGCTACACGTGGTGCGCAGCTGCCACGCCGCGGGCTTCGAGCCGAACGTGACCTTCGAGAGCGACGACTACCAGACGGTCCAAGGCCTGGTGGCGGCCGGCGTGGGCGTGGCCTTGATCCCCGAGCTCGCGCTGTCGGTCGTGCGCGAGGACATCGTGATCCGTGCCCTCTCCCCCGCCCCGCCCGTACGTCAGGTGATCGCTGCGATGCCGGCCGGCGCCCGGCTGGTACCGGCGGCGCCGGTGATGCTCGGTGTGCTCGAACAGGCCTCCGAGCGCCTCGAGGCAAACGGGGCGCTCGGTCGATTCGACCGAGCGCCCCGAGCTGCTGCCTAGCGGTGCTTGGAGCCTAGATCCCAGCTTTCAGGATTGTCTGAGCGAGCTTCTTGTAGCCGAGAGCCGTCGGGTGGATGTCACCTTCGGGGTATTTTTCAGCTGCCGCAGGCGTTGCCGCCGCTTCAGCTTCTTCGTGGCTGTAGCCTTTGCTTTCCAGGTATTTCACCAGGTTCACTTTTTTGTCGTTCGCGTTGCACTCTTCAGTGAACTTGCAGATGTCCTTCTGCTCGACCGTCGACTTCTGCGGGTTGAACACCAGGAACGGGTTGGCGTAGATCACGCCGGGTCCGAACTTTTCTTCACCCGGAACCGAGATGGTTTCGCCTTTGTATTCCACGCTGCATGTCGAGGCTTTCGACGTGGCGGTGCATTCAGCCGCTTCGTTGAGTTTTTTCTGCAGCGAGTCGCTGCCCGGCAGGATCTCGGCCTGCGGGTTGTAGTACCCGAGGAACGAGATGGGACCGGTGTAGCCGTAGTTGCGCAGCACGCCGATGGCCGTACCCACGTTCGTGAGGATGTGGTTGAACAGACCGCCGGGGTACTCGTGACCACCCGGACCGGCTTCGACGGTGATGCATTCGAACAGCCCGCCCGAGAAGCCCTGTTCGGCGTCGTAGGCTGGTTTCTCGCATTTGCCGACCGTCTCGAGCTCGTCGTTGGAGCCGATCTGGATCGAGATCGCCTTCACGTTGACGCCGGCCTGCAGCAGGCCAACGGCATATTCGAGCTCCGATGCGGAGCCCTGTTCGGTCTTCAGCCCGAAGCCGTCCACGTTGTGGTAGGCGCAGGGAGCCGAGACTTTCAGCGGCGCTTCGCTTTTCGCGGCACGCTGTTCTTCGAGCGCGGTACCGAGCGGCCCGTTGCCGATCAGCCCTCCGCTTGTCTCACCCGGGCAACCGAGGTTGACCGTGGCCAGCGCGTTGCCGGCTTTCTTTTCAGGACCGGCGAGCTTTTTGCCGACTTCGCCGACGAAGCCCGGTTCGAACGCCGACGGAGACTCCGTCGGGAAGTTCAAATCGAACGTTTCCTCTTTGTAGCCAAAGCTGAGCGAGTCGCCCAGGGCTACATATGCGGTTGGGTTGAGAGCGGGTTTGGCGGCGCTTGCGCTTGACGCAAACATCGCCGAGGCGACCAGTACGAGCGCCAAACAGCACCCGATCAGTCTCCTGAACGAAACAGCCGAGCCATTCGTGGCTGACATCTCACATCCTCCTATACGTGCTGGGACATGCCCGCACGGGACAGCCCCCTCATTGGATATATCCCTCTGCAGCAGGCTTCCCCGAGCTAGTCCCTCCGGGGAGCGTAGCGGGCAAGATACCCATGCGTACCCTAAATGTCAAGCGATAAACGCCCCTCGTTTATGAACGTCCACCGTGCAAAAGACCCGTAAATGCAGGGGCATCCACCCCTCCGTGAGCGATTCGCGGCTGCGGTGGGCGCTCACTTGCGAGGCGTCCGGATGGCCTGGCACATTGGTCTGTCAAGCAATCGAGAAGGGTCGTGGACGATGTCTGTGGTGAGCCTGCTGCTGCTGGTGATTGGAGTGCTCCTTGGTGGCGCCTGCGCGGCCGTGCTGAACAGGCGCAGCCGCGAGCACATGCGCGACGAGCTGAAGGCGATCTCGGTGGACGTGCTCGCGCAGACGGGCGAGAGCCTGGCCCAGCGCGTAGCCGAAAGCCGCCGGGCGGAGGAGGAGCGCGCGAGCGGCGAGATGGCCAGGCGTGCCGAGGAGATCAAGGGCGTGGTCGGGCCGGTGGCCGAGAAGCTGGGACGAATGGAGAGCGAGATCGGCCGCCTGGAGCGGGAGCGCCGCCAGGCGCAGGGCGAGCTTGCGCAGATGGTCCGCCAGCTGGGCGACGGCGTCGGCACGCTGCGCCAAGAGGCGGGCAACCTCGTCTCCGCGCTCAAGCGCCCGAGCACCCGCGGGGCCTGGGGCGAGATCCAGCTGCGCAACGTGGTCGAGATGGCCGGCATGGTCTCTCACTGCGACTTCGTGGAGCAGAGCACGATCCAGACCGGTGAGGGGACGCTGCGCCCCGACATGCTCGTGCGCCTACCCGGGGGCAAGCTCGTGGTGGTCGACTCCAAGGTCCCCCTCGACGCCTACCTCTCGGCAGTCGAGGCCCAGGCGGAGGACGAGCGCGAGCTGCACGCTGCACGGCACGCGAAGCAGACGCGGGAGCACATCACCAAACTCGCCTCCAAGGGCTACCAGCGCCAGTTCGACTCGACGCCGGAGTTCGTGGTCATGTTCGTGCCCTCCGACGGCATCTACCAGGCAGCGTTGGCACAGGATCCGGCCCTGATCGAATTCGGCGTTCAGCAGCAGGTGCTGATGGCAACCCCGACCACCCTGATCGGGCTGCTGTGGGCGGTCCACTACGGCTGGCGCCAGGAGCTGATCGCACAGTCCGCGCGCGACATCGCCGAGTCGGCCAGGGAGCTGCACCGGCGACTGGGACGCTTCGTGGAGCCGTTCGCCAAGGTCGGACGCCAGCTCGACTCTGCGATCTCCGCCTACAACGAGTCGGTGGGGTCGTTCGACCACCGTGTGATCCCCCAGGTCCGCCGCATCGAGGAGGCCGGCGCAGCCTCCGATCGCGAGGTCGTGGCGCCGAGCGCAGTGGAGATCACCGCGCGCGCGATCACCGCACGAGCGGAGCTCGCCGTCGACGTCCCCAGCCGGCCGCGACCCGCCCAGGCTCAGCTGCTCGACGCCGAAGAGCGGATCGCCGCCGGCGCGTGATCAGCACGGCGATGAGCGCCAGCGCCACGGGCACGGTGGCGGGCAGCTCGTTGACGAGGAAGAACAGCAGGTCGAAGCCAAGCGCAAATGCGGCGGTCATGAGCGCCCCACGACTCTGCTCGGAGCCCGCGAACGTCGCCGCCAGCAGGCCCCCGAGGACCCCGGCGATGAACAGGTCGCCGTAGCCCATGACCGCGCTGCCGAACACCGCGCGCTGCAGCTGCGGCAGCCCGGCCACAGGGTGCGCCGCGTTGAGCGCGTTGTTCGGCCTCTGAAGCAGATCTGAGACCACCAGGGCTGTGTCGGCGAGCGCCATGGCAACTATCCCCGCGGCAAGCCAGCGTGGCGGCGTCACGGCGGCTAGCAGCACTCCGAGCGTGGCGCAGCTGAGTCCCGACAGCACGAGCGCCGCGGACTCCCCCGCGAGTCCGCTCTTATCGGCCCAGGCGAGCGCGAACAGCGGCACCACTGCGAGTGCGAGCGCGGGGCGCGAGCCATGTGAGAGCCATCCCAGCGCCGCCGCCGCCAGCAGGGGCACGGCGACGAGCGCGAGGTAGGTGAGCGCCTGACCGCTGGCGTGTTCGGCGCTTCTGGCAACGAACACGAAGACGAGCACGGACGCCGGCGGGACGAGCGCCCAGCGGCGCCCCTGAAGCCGCGTGAGCGCGAACGCTTTCGGTGTACGGGGAAGCGCGACCAGGAGACCCTGGACGATGGACAGCGCGACGATCGAAAGCCAGAAGGGGAGCACCGCTGTCCAAAATAGATTCTCCGCGGCTCCTTCGGGGGCCCAGCTGCGTACGATGAGCCCTGTGGACGCATCCGCCGCACAGGCGCCGCCCATCCTCCACCTCTCATCGGTCGTGGGCAGCCCGCTGCGCGACTCCGAGGGAGCGCGCCTGGGCAAGGTCGAGGATCTGATCGTGCGACTGGGTGGCACCGGCTACCCGCCGATCACGGGCTTTCTCGTAACGGTCGCCGGACGCACGTCCTTCCTCGGCGCCGACTGGGTCTCTGAGATCGCCAGCGACGGGGTGGTCATGCGCAAGGCCAAGCTCGATCTGCGGCCGTTCGAGCGCCGCGCCGAGGAGGTGCTGCTCAAGCGCGATCTGCTCGATCGGCAGCTGATCAACGTGCAGGGAGCGCGGCTCGTGCGCGCCAACGAGATCGAGCTCGCGCTCATCGCCGGCGCCTGGCGAGTGGTCGGCGTGGACACAGGTCCGCGCGGGGGACTGCGCAGGCTGCTGCCCAAGGGACTCGGCTCCCACATAGCCACGGGCGAGTTCCTCGACTGGGCCGGGGTGGAGCCGTTCGTCGGTCACGTTCCCACCGTCCGCCTGCGCGTGCCCCACCCCAAGCTCGCCAAGCTGCACCCGGCGCAGATCGCCGACCTGGTCGAGGCCGCCTCGCGCCATGAGGGGGAAGAGATCATCCAGGCGCTCGGCCATGACGACCGGGAGCTCGAGGCGGACGTGTTCGAGGAGCTCGACGACCAGCACCAACGCGAGTTCCTCGAGGATCGTCCCGATGCGCAGGTCGCAGAGATCCTCTCGCGGATGGCGCCCGACGACGCGGCCGACATCGTCGGAGAGCTCGACGAGGAGCGCCGCGAGCCGGTGCTGTCGATGCTTCCGGTCTCACATCGAGTGAAGGTCCGCGCGCTGCTCGGCTACGACCCGGCCGAGGCGGGCGGCCTGATGAGCCCCGACTTCATCCTGCTGGGCGGCACCACCCCGGCGGCAGACGCGCTCGAGGCAGTACGGCGCAGCGAGATCGCACCCGAGTTGCTGAGTAGCGTGTTCGTCTGCTCGCGCGAGGGATCGCTCGAAGGCAGCGTCCCCGTCACCGCTCTGCTGCGCGTCGAGCCCGGCCAACGACTCGAGCGCATGGTCAAGCACGAGACCCCGTGCCTGGACCCCAACGCCTCCTTCGAGGAGGTGGCTCGGCTGATGGCCGACTACAACCTCACTTCCATTCCCGTGGCCGACGAGAACGGGAAGATGGTCGGGGTCGTCACCGTCGACGACGTGCTCGAGGCGATGCTCCCGCGGGGCTGGCGCAGGCGCTTCGGCCTTCTCGGCGAGGACTAATAGACTCACCGCCACAGTGAACCCTCCCGCGGGACAGTTCGATGGCGGTTCGAGTACCGCCCGTCATGCGTCGTATCCGGTCGGCCACCCGTGGCCGACCGCGCCTGCCTGCCCGGCTTAACCCTCGTCGAGCCCGGATCTTCGCCCTGCTGGGCCTCCTTGGCCCAGGCCTGATCGCGGCCAACGCCGGCAACGACGCCGGCGGAATCGCCACCTATTCCTCAGTCGGCGCGAAGTACGGCTACGGGCTGCTGTGGACGATCGTCCTGATCACGATCTCGCTCGGCCTCGTGCAAATGCTGGCCGCGCGCATGGGCGTCGTCACCGGTAAGGGTCTCGCCGAGCTCGTGCGCGAGGAGTACGGGATTCGCTGGTCGGTGTTCGCCACCAGCGCTGTCGTCATCGCCAACCTCGGCATCTGCATCTCGGACTTCGTCGGCATCGGCGCTGCCCTCGGGCTGGCTGGCATCCCCGCGCAGATCTCCGTGCCGATCGCCGCCGTGGGCATCTGGCTGATCATCGTCCGTGGCTCATACCGCTCGGCCGAGCGGATCTTCGTGTGGTTCACGATCCCCTTCTTCGCCTATCCGATCGCCGCCATCCTCGCCCACCCACACTGGGGCAAAGTCGGCAAGGCGCTCGTGGTGCCCACCATCCACACCAACTCGGCCTTCCTGCTGCTGCTGATAGCCACGGCCGGAACGACCATCACCCCCTACATGCAGCTCTACCTGCAGTCGGCCGTTGTCGAGCGAGGGGTGCGCGAGGACGATCTGCGCAAGGAGGAGCGCGAGGCCGTCTCAGGTGCCGTGTTCGCCAACATCGTGGCCGGCTTCATCATCATCGCCACCGGCGCCACGTTGTTCACACACGGGGTACACAGCATCTCCTCAGCGGCAGATGCCGCGCGGGCGCTGCAGCCGTTCGCGGGCAGCTACGCCGAGGTGCTGTTCGCGGTGGGCCTGCTCGGAGCGAGCCTGCTCGCAGCGGCGATCCTGCCAATCGCCACCTCATATGTGATCTCCGAGTCGCTCGGCTACGAGAAGGGGATCGGGCGCACACACGAGGACGCACCGGTGTTCGTGAACATCATCACCGCGATGATCATGATCAGCGCCTTTGTGGCGATCATCCCCGGTGTGCCTGTGATCTCACTGCTGGTGGGAGTGCAGGTCGTCAACGGGATCCTCCTGCCAATCAACCTGTTCTTCATCTGGCGCCTGGCACGATCGGTCAACGTGATGGGCGCACGCCACAGCCGCGGGCTGCTCGACGGCACGGCAGCCGTCACCGTCGTCGTGACCTCGACGCTGTCGATTGCGCTCGTGATCATCACGATCGTCGGGCTGTGAGGAAGATATATCTAAACATATATAATAGTGGTCGTGGAACCCATGACGCTGCTCCGGGCCGCGCGACGCGACGCGGGCATCACCCAGGTCGAGCTGGCCACGCGAGCCGGCACGACCCAATCCGCCGTCGCCTCGTATGAGTCGGGCGCCAAGAGACCGAACCTCGCGACGCTCTCGCGGCTGCTCGACGGCTGCGAGCACGATGTCGAGGTGCTCGCGCGCCCACGCGTGCGGCGGGGGGCCGCGTCTCTCGCTGAGCTCTCCCCCACGATCTCGGAGGATCTACTCGGCGACCGAGAACCCGACGCGTTGCGGTTGCTGTTCGGGTTCGCCGACGACTTCCGGGGATCTTCGCGGCCCGGGCGAATCGCGCTGATCGCCGACGAGCCACCTCCGACCGGCGACGCGCGATTCGATGCCGCCCTCGCAGGGGTGGCCGAGTTCTTCGCCGCCGAGGCCGGTATCGCTGCCCCCGTATGGGTCAACGGTCCCAGGCGCTTCCTGGAGCCTTGGTGGTTTGTCGCGAGCCGCCCGGCATTCGACGCCTACACACTTGCCAACACGCCGGCACTGTTCGCGCGCCATGGCGTGTTCATGGCCCGGGAGGTGTTCGACCGTGCCTGAGGGTGAATTCACGAAGGCACGGATTCTGCGCGCTCTGCAGGCCCTCGGCGAGGAGCTAACGCGCGAGGGGGTGCGAGCGCAGATCTTCATCGTTGGCGGCGCGGCCATGGCCCTCGCCTACTCGACCAGGCGCGTCACGAGGGATATCGATGCGGTCTTCGAGCCCAAGCAAGCCGTCTACGCCGCCGCCGCCAAAGTGGCCGAGGAGCTTGGACTACCGGAGGACTGGCTGAATGACGCGGTCAAGGGCTTCATGCCAGGTCCGGACGAGGAGCCTCGCCCCGTCCCAGCAATCGAGGGCATCGAGGTGACCACGGCGTCGCCCCGGTACCTACTCGCGATGAAGCTGATGGCGATGCGCTTTGGAGAGGACGACGAGGACATCGAGATCCTGCTGGGCCAGTGCGACATCCAGACCGTCGAGGAGGCTCTGGATGTACTCGAGCGGGTCTATCCCTCAAAGGAGCCACCAGCAAAGACACGGTTCTTCCTGGAGGAGCTGCTGCGGCGCTAGCCGCCGAGAAGTCCTCGCCATAGGTCGGTGAGCTAGACCGACCACAGGGCTTGGGTGGGTGAGAGGCGGGCGGCTCTCAGGGCCGGGATGAGCCCGGCGACCGCGCCGATGACGAGGGACGCGGCGATGCCGCCGGCCCAGGCCTCGGTGGGGATGACGATGGCCCAGTGTTGGGTGTGGGCGTACACGGCGGTGGAGACGGCGCCGAGGGCAACCCCGGCGGCTCCACCGAGCAGACCGAGCAGGATCGCCTCTGAAAGGAACTGCCCGCGGATTTGCCCGCGGGTCGCGCCGAGCGCCCGTCTGAGGCCGATCTCGGAGCGGCGCTCCAGGACGCTGATGATCATGATGTTGGCGACGCCGACCGCGCCGACCAGGAGGGCGACGGCGCCGAGGCCGAGGAACAGACCGTTGAGGGCGCTCTTGGCGTCGGCTTGGGCAATGAGGGCAGAGGAGGGTTGGCTGACGTTCACCCCGCCGGGGTTCTCGGGGTTGGCGGTGGCGGCGAGGAGGTCATCGACGGCGTTCACTCGCTCGTCCTGCGCGCGAAGGTAGATGGTCGAGGGGTGCCCGTCGAAGCCCAGATACCGCTCTGCCGCGGGATAGCCGACCAGGACCGCGGAGTCGAGGTCAGAAGCGAGCACGGCCGGTCTGAGGATGCCGGCGAGATAGAACCACTGGCCGCCCACCCAAAGGCGCTGGCCGGGATAGACGCGGTCGATGCCAAGCAGCCGGGCGCTGGTGGCGCCGAGGACGGCGACGGGCTCCCGAGCTGTGGCGGCGTTGAGGTACTGGCCGTGGGCGACGGTGGTTGCGACCACGGGCAGGAGGTCCAGGGATGCGGCTTCGACGGTCAGGCCGTTGGTATCGACCGAAGGGACGAAGGGGTTGCGGAAGGCTCCCACGCCGGGGACCGTCCCCGTGCTCTGCACCTGCTGAACCCCGCTGATCCGCCCGCTCATGCCCGGCGCCGTGGTCGGCAGCTCGACGGTGGCGCCGGTGACGCTCTGCCCGTTGCTGACCGTGAGCAGGTTCGTGCCGAGACGGTTGATCTCGGCCAGCAGACCGGCCTGGGAGGAGGCGGACAATCCGAGCACGGCGACGATGGCCGCCACGCCGATTGCGATACCGAGCGCGGACAGTCCGGCCCGCAGCTTTCGTGTGCGGAGTCCGACGGTGGATAGCCGGGCCAGGTCCGAAACCGGCAGGCGCCTGCGCCCCGCGGTGGCGGTCGTGGTCACGACCGCCTCGCGCCAGCCGGGCGGCTGTCGGCGACGATGCGGCCGTCGAGGATGTCGACCTTCCGAGGCATCCGCCCGGCGATTGCATGGTCGTGGGTGATGACCACGATCGTCGAGCCCGCCTGGTGGAGCTGTTCGATCAGCGCGAGGATCGACTGCCCTGTCGCCTGGTCGAGATTCCCTGTCGGCTCGTCGGCGAGCACGATCGCCGGCTGGCCGACCAGGGCCCGGGCGATCGCCACCCGTTGGCGTTGCCCCCCGGAGAGCTGGGTGGGGCGGGCGTGGGGGCGTTCGGTCAGGCCGACCAGCGCCAGGGCGTCCAGCGCGAGTTCGCGACGCTGCACAATGGGGATGCCTGCGTAGAGGAGCCCGTCGGCCACGTTGTCCAGCACGGTGGCGTGCTCGGCCAGGAAGAACTGCTGAAAGACGAACCCGATCCTCGTCGCCCGCAGGTAGGCCACGTCCTCGTCAGCCATGGCCGCGACGTCCAGCCCCGTGATCCGGACCTTGCCGCTGGTCGGCCGGTCGAGCGTGCCCATGAGTTGCAGCAGCGTGGTCTTGCCCGATCCCGACGGACCGACGATTCCGACCAGCTCGCCCCGGCCGATGGTGAGGCTGACCCCCTGCAGGGCGAGGACCGGCGGCTCGCCCGGATAGCTCTTGGTGACGTCGTCCACGTCGAGCACCGGCGCCTGTGAATCGCCGATCGCGACGCCATTGCCGGCCGCGACCATGTTGCTGTCGGGTGTGGGTGGCGGAGTGTGAGTCATGACGCCGGAACCACCACCTGTTGGCCGGCGGTCAGCCCTGGGCCGGTGACCTGCACCAGTCCTTCGGCGTCGTCGAACAGTCCGAGTGAGACCGGCACGAGATGGTTGCGCATGCCTGCAGCGATGACCTCGACGGCGTAGCCCCCGCCCCCTTGGGCCAGCAGCGCGGTCACCGGCACCACCAGTGCGTTGGGCACACTGGCGGTGGTGATGCCGACCCGCACCGGGGCCTGGTCCCACTTGCCCGTGGCGGCAGGGTCTGACGGGGTGACGCCCACGGTGATGGTCGGCACGCTATTGGGAGAGGAGCAGGCGTCTGTTCCCTGCACGGCGGAGCTCGAACCCGGCCCGCCTGGTCCGGAGCTCGGCGGGCAGGAGGCAACCGCCCCCACCGAGGAGACGACACCTGGGGTGGTCCGGTTGTCGGGCAGGGTGATGCTCACCTTGTCCCCGACCGCCATCGTGGTCTGTTCCGAGGCGTCCAACGCCACCTGCACCTGGCGAATGGTCGAGGTTCCCTGCAACACCGTCTCGCCGGCGTGGGCGCTGCTCCCGAGCTCTGCTGACACGCTCGTGACCCGTACCGCGGCGGGTTGGAACACCACCTGGCCAAGGGTCAACGTGCCGTCCTGGGTGACCCCCAAGCGGGCCTGGAGCTTCATCACGGCCGCGGTCGTGGCCGGCCCGAAAAAGGCGGACCTTGGGCTGAGCTGAGCTCGAGTGGCACAGCCGAGGGCGATCAGATCTCCGTTGAGCTCAGCCACGTCGGGGCCGTCAGCCCCGGCCGAGAGGGTCCGATAGGCAGGTGTCGAGCCAACGAGCAACACCACTGGACGATCGTCGACCCGGTAGAGCACGTGACCCTGGGCGATCACCTGACCGGCTGCAGGCAGCAAGGTGTACGTCCCGGGGGCCTGGTTGATCACGGAGTACGGCGAGCCGTCCGATCGCGCCCGATAGGTCAACGTCCCTGCCTGGGAGACCATCGCCGAGAGCGTCCTCCTCTCCACCTGCGCGGCGCCCACCGGCGCCTGCTGCTCAGCCACTGCCTGCTGCTTCTGACCGGAGAGGACGACCACGCCGCCGATGGTGGCCAGGGCGATCAGAACGGCCGCTGCGGCCAGCACCCACGTCTTATGTCTCACCTCGTGACTCCCGCTTCGGCCGCCGCGCCGCGGCATTTCTGCATTGCGGCCTGGAGAGCGCTCATCCCCCCGGGCTCTGCCGCGGATGGGATTCGATTTGTGTCGACGAGGGGCCCGTTGGGGAGTGGGTCTGGGAAGTCGGTCACGCCGTTCTCGCGGATGCACTGGGCGAACTCGAGGGCCGCACCCTGCTGCTGGGCGCTCCGCTTGCTGCCCGTGAACCCCGCTGGCTCCAGGTCCCTACACGCGCTTATCGCCTGCTTGAACGCCGGGGCGTTCGGGTCCAGCGACGAGCCGTTCACCACCCCATCGATGGTGAAGCTGCCGGACGCGCCCGGGTCCGGGAACCCGCTGACCCCGTTGCTGCGCATGCACTCGGCGAACTTCACCGCCTTCTGAGCATTGGCGGTGGTGTTGTTGGCGGCGCTGCTGTTTGTGCCGGTGCCGCCAGGTGCGCTCGAACCGCACGCGCTGATCAGGACGACCATCGAGATCGAGGCAAGGGCGGCCAGCGGCCATCGCTTTCTACTCATCTGTTCTCCTACGGGTAGTCGGGTGGGTTGACGTCAGTTCTGCGCCGAGGAGCGACGGAGTCGACCAGCTGCGTGGCGGCTTCGCCGGCGAGGGGGTCATCACCTTTGCCAGGCTGGCGATGGGGGCCGGCTGCTCGTTCGGGCTCGCCTCCGGCAGGTGGCGGGGTGCCGCGAACACCGTGACGGCGAGGAGTAGCGCGAGTACCGCACCGAGCAGCACGCGACGGCGACGACGCGTGCCGGACGCGGTCGATCGGGCACGCCGGGCTGCTGTTCGTGCCGGTTCGCTGTAGGTCACGCAGCTCAGTCAACGCGACGTGGCGTTGCCGGCACGTATGTGGTTTTCGATACGCCGACGATACGCCCCGGCCTTAGCATCGGAGCATGCGTGTATTGCTCGTTGAGGACGAGCCCTACCTGGCGGAGGCCATCCGCGACGGCCTACGCCTGCAAGCGATCGCGGCCGACATCGCAAGCGACGGCGACACCGCTCTGGAGTTGCTGAGCATCAACGCCTACGACATCGCAGTCCTCGATCGCGACATCCCCGAGCCCTCTGGAGACGAGATCGCCAGGCGCATCGTCGCCTCCGCCAGCGGCATGCCGATCCTCATGCTCACCGCTGCCGACCGGCTCGACGACAAGGCGTCCGGGTTCGAGCTCGGCGCCGACGACTACCTCACCAAGCCCTTCGATCTCCGGGAGCTCGTGCTCCGCCTCAGAGCACTCGACCGCAGGCGCGCCCACAATAGGCCGCCGGTGCGAGAGATCGCAGGTCTGCGGCTGGATCCGTTCCGACGCGAGGTCTACCGTGACAGCCGCTACATCGCGCTCACCCGCAAGCAGTTCGCAGTGCTCGAAGTTCTCGTCGCTGCGGAAGGCGGTGTCGTCAGTGCCGAGGAGCTCCTGGAGCGGGCGTGGGACGAGAACGCCGACCCGTTCACCAACGCCGTGCGCATCACTATCTCGGCCCTGCGCAAACGCCTCGGGGAACCCTGGCTGATCGCCACCGTAGCCGGCGTCGGATACCGCATCGACACTCAACCAGTCATTGGGCATGAGGGAGGAGACCGTGGATAGAGCCCCTGGTCTGAACGTGCATCGCCGCTCGCTCGCCAGGCTCACCCCACCTCGGATGCTGCACCTGCCCTCGCGGACCGTCCGACTGCGCCTGACACTGCTCTACGGTGGCCTGTTCCTCGTCTCGGGGGTGACGCTGCTCGCGATCATGTATCTGCTGTTCCGCCACGACAGGGGGGTGGACCTGATCGTCTCGCCCGAGAGTCCGCATGGGAGCCCAAATGCCCTCAGCCACACCACCCAACTGAGGTACACCAACCTCGTCCACCGTTCCATCAGGGATCTTCACGAGGGACTCCTCCAGGCGGTGATCGCCTTGGCGATCATGACCGTGGCCTCGATCGCGCTCGGCTGGCTGGTCGCGGGCCGAGTGCTGCGTCCGCTGCGAGAAATGACAGCGACCACTCGGCAGATCTCCGAGCGCAACCTGCACGAGCGACTCGCGCTCTCGGGGCCCGACGACGAGCTGAAGGACCTCGCCGACACCATCGACGGCCTCCTCGCACGACTCGAGGCGCATGTCGCCGGACAGCAGAGGTTCGCCGCCAATGCCTCTCACGAGCTGCGCACCCCGCTGGCGGTCACGCAGACCCTTCTCGACTTGGCCCACAGCGATCCGACCCGCGACGACAGCGAGCTCGTCGAGCGCCTCCAGACCATCAACACCCGGGCGATCGACCTCACCGAGGCGTTGCTCCTGCTCAGCCGCGCAGGCCAGCGTTCCTTCACCCGAGAGGGCGTCGACCTGTCCCTCATGGCCGAGGAAGCCATTGAAACGCTCCTCCCCGTCGCGAAAGAGCACGGCGTCACCATCGAGACCTCCGTCGAGATGACGCCCACCGTCGGCTCTCGCGCCCTTCTGCTGCAGTTGAGCACAAACCTCGTTCACAACGCGATCGTCCATAACCTGCCAGACCGAGGCACCGTCTGGGTCTCGACCAGCGCTCACTCCGACGTCGTGGAGCTCACGGTCGAGAACACCGGCGAGACGCTCGCACCTGAGACGGTCTCCACGCTTGCCGAGCCGTTTCTCCGCGGCGACGAACGCGTCCGCAGCGACCACGCGGGCGTCGGTCTCGGGCTGGCGATCGTCGAGCGCATCGCCCAAGCACACGACGGCACCCTCACCCTCGCCCCCCGGGCCGCTGGAGGGCTCCGCGTCACCGTGCGAATGCCCGTCGCATCACGCGCCTCGATGACCTGAGCCAGGCCGGACACACAGCCGGCCGGTCGCTCTCGGCGAGTCAGGCGTCTCGGTCGGCCGCCGCGCGCATCGCTTCGGCGACGACGGACGAGCTCGTAGACATTGGCAGCGAGCTCCCGCGCCCCGGCGGTGCCCTCGTGCATAGGCGTTTGGTTACGCTTCGGCGCGTGGATCTGCAGCGGCGCATTGCTGAGGGGACGGGCGAGTTCTTGCTGTTCGCGCTGACCCCGCCACGCCTGACGACCGAACCGGAGCAAGCCAGTCAGATCGCAGCGAAAACGCTCGAGCGCCTGCGCTCTGTGGGCATCGACGGCCTCGTGCTCTACGACATCGATGACGAGAGCGACCGCAATCCCGAGGAACGCCCCTTTCCGTTCCTACCCACGATGGACCCAGCCGACTACCTCGCTCGCTACCTCGTCGGCTTGGAAGTACCGGCCATCGTGTACCGCGCTGTCAGCAAGTACCCAGAACAAGGTCTTCGCTCATGGCTCAGCGAACAAGCCCCAACCCACACGCTGTCGGTGTTCGTCGGTGCGTCCTCTCGCGAGAAGGCCGTAGCCACCTCTCTGGGGCGAGCCTACGAGCTCAGGAGCGAGGTGCGCCCGGATCTCCTTCTCGGAGGTGTCGCGATCCCAGAGCGGCACACGCGCGGGCGCGAGGAGCACCTCCGACTGCTGGCAAAGCAGGCGGCAGGCTGCTCGTTCTTCGTCACCCAGATCGTCTACGACGTCAACGCCGCGAAGAGCATGGTCTCCGACTACCACTACGAGTGTGCCGCTCGTAACGTCAAGCCAGCACCGATCGTGTTCACGTTCTCGGTCTGCGGCTCGCTAAAGACACTCGAGTTCGTTCAGTGGCTGGGTGTCGATGTGCCGCATTGGATCGAGAACGAGCTACGCCACGCGGAGGACACCCTCGACGCGTCCTACGATCAAGCCGCCGCCACGGCCATCGAGCTCATCACATTCTGCAGGCGCGTCGGAGTTCCATTCGGGCTCAGCGTCGAGAGCGTCTCAATCCGCCAAATCGAGATCGAAGCCTCCATCCGCCTCGCCACCCAGCTACAAACAGAGCTACACCGCTGACCCCTACTTGGCGAGCTCGGCGTCTGAGATCAGCAGCGACGCTCCGATCGCGCCGCCGAGGTCCCCGAGCGCGGCCACGTGCACGTGCGGGGGCTGGGAGTCGTTGAACAGATGCGGCTCCATCTCCTCGGTGATGCGCTTGGCATATGGGTGCCCGAGGCGCACGCCCAGCCCGCCGCCGATCACCACGCCCTCCACGTCGAGCACGTTCACGACCGAGGCGATGCCCGCGCCGAGCGCCCGCACCGCACGGTCGAGCACCTGGATGGCGAGCTTGTCCTCGCGCTCGAGCGCTCTGGCCCAGATCCCGCTCGTCAAGCGGGTGCGCTCGTGCTGCTCCATCAGCTTGAACAGATCTGTCTTACGGCCCTTCTCCTCGTGCAGCTTGCGCACGTGCAGCTCCATCGCCGCACGACCCGCATAGGCCTCCATGCAGCCTCGCCGCCCGCATGTGCAGCGCGCCCCATCGAGCTCCACCACCACATGCCCGATCTCGCCCGCGCCGCCGCGACCGACCCACGGCTTGCCGTCGAGGATCAGCCCTCCGCCCACCCCCGTGCCCCAGAACACGCCCAACAGCGAGTCGTACAGACGCCCGGCGCCGAGACGGAACTCGGCGTCGGTGGCGACCTGGACGTCGTTGCCCACCTCGACCTTGCAGCCGAGCGCCTTTTCGAGCGTACCGGCGAGCGGGAACGTCCCTTCCCAGTCGGGCAGGTTGCGGGCGCTGGTCACCTTGCCGTCCTCGATCACGCCCGGCGAGCCCACCCCGACGCCGGCGAGATCCTCGGGCTCCACCTCTGCAGCCTTGGCGGCATCGCGCAGCGCGGTCTCCATCTCCTTGGCCACGTCGGAAGGGCCACCCTCGGTCGGCGTGGCACGCCGCGCCGAGCCAAGCGCGTTGTGCTCCTCGTCGACGATCACCGCCTGGATCTTGGTGCCACCGAGGTCGATCCCGCCGTAGCTGGACATCGGCTGATCATGGCAGAAGCCCCGGCTGAGGCCGCCGATCCGATAAAGACTGCCGTCAGCTGGCTTTATGCAAATTTAGCCCCGCTTGCAGCCTTTCTTCGCACCTTCTTACAGGCCGAGCCGACTATCTGTACAGCGAGATGACCGAATCGAGCACCCGAGCATCCTGGCTCGTATACGCGCTGGGTGTTCTCTGCGCCGGTGCCATCGTGGCCGCCGTCCTGGTCGTCGGTCCCGCCTCCGGGAGCCAAGCCAAGGTGACGCGCACGGCCAAGGTCGCCGACGGAGTGGTGCAGTCGACCGTCTCCGGCAGCGGCAACCTGCAGCCCGAGAGCCAGCTCAACCTCGGCTTCAAGACCGGCGGCACCGTCACCCACATCTACGTCAGCCAAGGTCAACAGGTCGTCCAGGGCCAACTGCTGGCCACGCTCGACCCCCAGAGCGCCGAAGTGACCCTCGAACAGTCCAAGGCCTCGCTCCAGTCCGCCGAAGCCAACCTCGCCAAGGAGGAAGAAACCGAAGGCGAATCAGGGAGCACAGGCGGCGGATCATCCGCGGGCACGGCAGCCGCAGCGGCCTCCGTGACCCCGAGCCCGACGACCACGACGCCGCACGCCACCTCGCCGAGCACCAAGGCTCCGCGCACGGAAACGGCCACGGGCAAACAGGCACCCGCCAAGGAATCGAGCACCACCACGAGCACCACGCCCAAAGCCACGATCAGCGCGGCCACCCGCGAAGCGAACCTCGCCTCCGCAAAGGCCGCCGTCAAGAGCGACAGGCTCACTGTGCAAAGCGACGAAGAGGCCGTGCAGAGCACGAAGCTCTACGCGCCCGAGGACGGCACGATCGTCTCGCTCACCGGCCAGGTCGGCGAAGTCGTCACGGGGAGCGGCACCACCCGCGCCTCTGCGAGCGCCGGCGGTTCGTCGAGCAGCGGATCGGGAGCCTCCGGCTCGGCCACAGCGGGCGCCGCGGGGCGTTCCGCCACCACGGGAGCGTCCAGCTCGGCGGCCTCAACCGGCTCCTCGAGCTCCTCCAGCTCGGCGTTTGCCGTGTTGAGCGATCTCAGCTCGATGCAGCTCGTGGCCCCTCTGAGCGAATCGGAAATCGGCAACGTCAAGCCGGGCCAGATCGCCACCGTGACCGTGGAAGCGCTCGAAGGGCGCAAAGTCGCTGCCCACGTCCGTGAAATCGCCCTGCTCTCGACCAGCAACAGCGGCGTGGTGAGCTACGACGTGACGTTCCAGCTCGACCAGCTGGAGGCGGGCGTGAAGCCCGGGATGAGCGCGACCGCCGAAGTGGTCGTCAAGCAAGCCGAAGGCCTCAACGTGCCCACCAGCGCAATCTCCGCCGACACGGTCACGGTGGAGCGAGGTGGCAAGGACGTGCGCCAGCGCGTCGTCACCGGCCTGGCGGGCAACAGCTCGACGATCATCCTCAGCGGCCTGAAGGCCGGCGAAACGATCGTCCTGCCCACGGCCAGCACGAGCACGGGGAGCTCGAGCACCTCAACGCTCCGTCGCGCCGCGGGGGCGGGCGGTCTCGGCGGCCTGGCCGGCGGGGGCGGCGCAGCCTTCTTCAGGGGTGGAGGCGGGGGCTGATGCGCCGGGGCGACCGCACCGGACGGGTGCCTCGCACGCGCCCCCTCGTGCGGCGTTCGACGCCCCCCCTCGCCAGACGCGATGCGGGGCCCCATCCCCTGCGACCGGTGATCGAGGTGCACAACGTCTCCAAGGTATTCGAGCTGGGGCAGATCCAGGTGCGCGCTCTGTGCGATGTCTCCCTGCAGATCGAGAATGGGGACCTGGTGGCGATCATGGGCAGCTCGGGGAGCGGCAAGAGCACCCTGATGAACATCCTCGGCTGCCTCGACGTTCCCACCAGCGGTCGCTACCTGATCGACGGCGTGGATGTGAGCGAGATGGACGAGGACGACCTCGCCGACCTGCGCAACCGCAAGATCGGGTTCGTCTTCCAGAGCTTCAACCTGGTCGCGCGCACGAGCGCGCTCGTGAACGTCGAGCTACCGCTCGCCTACGCGGGCCTACGCGGAGCAGCACGCCGCAGGCGCGCCGAACGCGCACTCGCCGCGGTCGGCATGAGCCACCGCATGCACCACCAGTCGTCCGAGCTCTCGGGAGGCCAGCAGCAGCGCGTGGCCGTCGCCCGCGCGCTCGTGACCAACCCGTCCCTGATCCTGGCCGACGAGCCCACAGGCAACCTCGACTCGCACTCCACCGAGGACGTCCTGCGGATCTTCGCCCAGCTCAACGGCGAAGGCCGCACGGTTGTGCTGATCACCCACGAGCCCGACGTGGCCGAACAGACCAAGCGCGTGATCCGCCTCAGCGACGGCGAGGTCGTGGAGGACCGGCGCATGCTCGGCGTGCACGACGCACCGCCCGCGCCCCAGCGCCTCAAGTCGGCGCATCACGCATCCCCGGTGGAGGGACAGTCGTGATCGGCGCGGAGACGGTGCGGATCGCGTGGAACGGGATCACGGCCAACAAGCTCCGCTCGGGCCTCACGATCCTGGGCATGACCATCGGCGTCGCGTCGGTGATCGTGCTGATCGCCGTCGGCAACGGCTCCTCCAAGGCCGTCGAGTCGCGCATCCAGAGCCTTGGCACGAATGTGCTGGTGGTCCAGGGCAGCGGAGGCTTCCGGGGCGGCGCCCGCGCCAGCGGCGTGAGCAGCGTCTCGCTGACGAAGCAGGACGCCGAATCGCTCCAGAGCCCCGGCCTCGCGCCCGACGTCAAGAGCGCCTCGCCGGTCGTCAACGCGACGGCCGTCAAGCTCGTCGCGGGCAGCTCCAGCTACGAACCGTCGTCGTTCGTCGGCACCACCCCCGCCTACCTGAGCGCCCACAGCTACAAGGTCGCCGAAGGCAGCTCGTTTACGGCCGAAGACGTGAGCAAGCACAAGCGCGTGGCCGTGATCGGCCAGACCGTGCTGCAGGAACTGTTCGCCGGCGCGAGCCCGGTGGGGCAGAGCATGAAGGTCAACGGCAGCAACTACGAAGTCGTCGGGGTGCTCGCCTCGAAGGGCTCCAACGGAGCCACCAACGAGGACGACGTGGTGATGGCGCCGATCACCACCGTGCAGAGCTCACTCACGGGCAACGGGCCGATCGACTCGATCACCGTGCAGGCAAAGTCGGAATCCTCGCTCGATGCGGCCGAAGCCGAGGTCACCCAGCTCCTCGACGAACGCCACAAGATCAAGAACACCGCCGAACCCGGCTTCAGCGTGCTCAACCAAGGCTCGCTGCTGGAAACCTCCAGCTCCACGAGCAGCGTGTTCACAACGCTGCTCGGCGAGGTCGCCGCGATCTCGCTGCTGGTTGGCGGCATCGGCGTGATGAACATCATGCTCGTAAGCGTCACCGAGCGCACACGCGAGATCGGCATCCGCAAGGCGATCGGCGCCCGACGTAGCGACATCCTCACGCAGTTCCTGACCGAGGCCGTGCTCGTCTCGCTGTTCGGCGGCCTGGCTGGAGTCGCTCTCGGCGTGATCGGGAGCCAGTTCGAAATCGCAGGTGTGCACCCTGAAATTGCCACCTACTCGATCTTCCTCGCCTTCGGCGCCGCCTTGGCGTCTGGACTCTTCTTCGGCACATATCCGGCCGCGCGTGCCGCCCACCTCAGACCGATCGAGGCGCTGCGCTTTGAGTGATCCAACCTCCCCCCACCAGGACGAGCGCTGGCTCGAGGACGACGACGCGCCGCTGCCCCGCCGGCCCCGCCGGCGTCTGCTGAGCCCGCTACCGCTGGCGCTTGCGGGGGTGCTGCTGATCGCCTGCGGGTTCATCGGCGGCGTGCTCGTCGAGAAGGGTGAAACCTCCTCCAGCTCAACGGGCACCGCCGGGGGTGGCGGTCTCGCGTCGAGGTTCGCTGCGCTGCGCAGCGCAGCCGGCGCAGGCGCAAGTACAGGATCATCGGGGGGAGCAGGCGCAGGTGCCGGCGGCTTCACCCGGCCAACGGCCGGCACCGTCGCCTATCTCGATGGCAGCACCCTGTATGTGACAAATGCCGAAGGCAACACCGTCAAGGTGAGCACCTCCCAGGCGACCAGCGTCACCAAGACGGTCAAATCCGACCCCAAGGGCATCCACCCCGGAGAAACGGTCACGATCGTTGGGAGCACGGCCGCAAACGGCACGCTCAACGCCGAATCGATCAGCGTGGGCTCGAGCGCGGGCGGTGGACTGGCCGGGCTGTTCGGCCGCTCCGGCGCCGGCGCGGCGAGCGGTGGCGCGGGGGGATCCGGCTCGGGGTCGAGCGGCGCGGCGCCCAGCCTGTTCGGAAGCGGCTGAGAGGACGCGCAAGCTTAGTCTGAACTTAGCCCCAAATTGCACAATTCACCCCGGCGGACCCAGCCCCAGGCGCGGCGTTCCCGCTCGACACGATCATCTACAAGGAGCTTCATGTCTCGAATCACCCGCAGCAAACGCAGATCTGTCCCATCGGCCGCGCTACTCGCCCTTCTCGCCTGCCTCCTGCTCGCCGCCTGCGGCGGCTCGTCTGGCAGCTCCTCCTCCGCGAGCACGAACGCGAGCGCGACCAGCTCCACTTCGGGCACAGGCCAGCCGGCTGGACGCAAACGTTTCACCGCGCTACGTGAATGCCTCGCCAAGAACGGCATCACGCTGCCGAAACGGACTCCAGGCCAGGCAGGCGGCGGCGGTTTCCTCGGCGGCGCCGCCGGCGGCGGACCGCAGCTGCCCAAGGGCGTGACGCGCGCCCAGTACGAAGCGGCCGTGAAGAAGTGCGGCGGCTTCGCCGGTGGGCGCTTCGGTCCGGGCGCTACCGGCACACAGCGCTTCAAATCTCCCGCCTTCACGCAGGCCTTGACCAAATTCGCGGCCTGCATGCGCGAAAAGGGAGTCAATCTGCCCGCGCCCAACACCTCGGGCAAAGGCCCGATCTTCAACACATCCGGTCTGAATCCCGCGAGCGCCACGTTCAAAGCGGCGCAGACGAAGTGCTCCAGCGCCCTGCGCGGCGCCTTCCGGGCGCAGCCGGGAAGGGCCGGCTCGCCGCCGAGCGCCGGCTGAGCCGTTCAACCTGCACTCCGGGGTCGCGCACCACGCGGCCCTGGATGTGTGAGACGTTCAGCCCTTGGGGTGCTTGGGGTCGGGAATCGCGGCCGAGGTGGGCTTGGTCGCGACCTTGGGGGCCTGCAGGCCGCCCACCCGGGTGATCAGCTGATTCCACTGTTCAACGCTCAGCGCGGTGGTCGTCACGATCGGAGACGGCGCTGCGCGTCCCGTCTTGGCCGAGTGCGCCGTCGTGCCGAGGGCGCTGGTGCGCAGCGCGCTCGTCGCCTGTGCAACCTGGAACTCGAGTGCGATGTGATTCCACGAGCTCGATACGGCGTGGGTGCTGGCCACACCCGGATAGCGCATCAGGCTGACGATTTCGTGGGGCACGAAGCCTTTGGGGAGCGTGAGCAGCGTGCGGATGGTCAGGTCGGTGATCGTGCCCGGTCCCTGGTGTCCGGCGATCGCGGTGCCGTTGATGGCCGAGATCTCCACGGCGTCGCCCTGTGCCTGCAGTGACTCAGCTCCGTTGGCTGTTTCACGCGGCTGACCACAGCGGAGCGCGCTCACCGTGGGCTTCAGACCGCTGCGCGAGAGGAACGCGAGCACCGCCAGGACCCGCTTGTCCACGAGCCCAGCCGTGATGTCCTCGCGTCCGCACTTGTAGACCGTGATTCCGGGGTCTGAGAGCACCGCGCGCTGCAGCTGGCTCTTGGACAGCAGGAACACGTCGCTCGCGGTCGCGCCGAGCAACGCGTCGGAAGCCGTGGCGCCCTGTGGGTGCAGTGCTGCCTGCAGCTGCGCCCAGTTGGCGAGAATTGGGCCCGGTTCGATCGTGCTCGTGTCTCCGGACGGCCTGATCGCGAAGCGCAGGTGCCCAGCGGTGTCCCCGGCCGGAACCTGCACGCGTCCCAGCACCGTGCCACTGGTAACCACCGAGCCGCGGCGCAGCGGGACGTGCTCTCCGGCGCGGGTCACGCGCAGCTTGCGGGCCGCGCTGGCGGCGGCGGCTGCGCGGGCGTCGGGGTTGCCCGGGTGGGCGAACAGTCGGGCTTTGCCCATCCCAGCCGGGACTTCTTCGCCGCTGGCGGCTGGGACCGAAGCCTGCCCACTGGTCGGGCTCGCCGGCTTGGCGGGTTTGGTCGGGACCTTGACGTGCAGTGTGAGCGGTGACTGGCTGCCCGCGGTAGCCGGCAGCGAGGGCGTGGGGTCGTGCGTGCTGGCGGCTTCCACCACCGGCGACTTCACTGCCTTGCGCGGGGTGATCCCGGGCGTGTAGGTCGGAGCGATGCTGCCCAGGCCGGCGTAGGTGAACAGGTCGCCGTAGACGTCGCTGAGGACGATGTACTTGCCGAGCTCGTGCGAGTCGCCGATCTGGACGATGCGCCCGTCCTGCACCGCCACCACCGAGGCGTTTGGCGAGCTCGTCAGATCCACCAGCTGTAGCGGCGCCGCCTTGACGGGCTTGGAGCTGGCAGCCGCCGCGGCCGCGGCCGGTGACAGTGGCGCCGAGGCGGAGGCACCGCTGTCCGTCGAGCCGGTCGCGGGAACGGCTGCCGCGCCGGCGGTTGCGCTGGAGGGAGATGTGCTCGCGGCGGTGGGCACGGCCGTCCAGGCGACGTGCTTGCCGCTGACCGGCAAACGACCGTCGATCAAGCCCGTCAGCGTGGCGATAACGGCCTTGGGGTAAGTCGAGATGAGCTTGGCTCGAAGCATGACCGAGTCGGCATATTCTTCGGAGTGGTTGTAGGCGAGGATCGCACCGCGGAGGTTGGTGGCGGCGCCGGCAGCACGGAGGTAGCGGGCGGCGGCGAAGATCGCGTCGACGGGGTTGTAGGGGTCGGCGTAGCCTGCGTCGACCGCGTCCACCCCGTACTGCAGCCAGGTGGCGGGCATGAACTGCATCCACCCCTCCGCGCCGGCGCTCGACAACGACAGGTCGGTGCCGTAGTTGGTCTCGATTTCGTTGATCGCCGCGAGGATCTGCCACGGCACCCCGTACTGGACCGCCGCAGCCTTGTAGATCGGCAGCAGGAACACGGGAATCCGGTAGAAGCCCAGGGCCTGGGCGGAGGCGTTGGAGGAGGCGAGGATGGCAGCGAGTGCGCCGGCCTGGGCGACCGACTGGGGCGATGCCGCCACGTTGTTGGGGCCCGTCGCCTTGTTGGCCTTGGCCGCCGCTTCTGTGGTCGCGGCCTTGGTCGGCGTGACGCTCTTCGCCGCCGGGGCAGCCGGTGTCGCCTTCTGGCGGCGCTGCAGGACGACCACGGGCGCTTCTGACGGGGGCGGTGCCGGGACGGTGCTCGAAGTCGTCGTGGGAGGCGTGACTGGCGCGGGCGTCGTCGTAGTGGCGGCCGGTGTCGTCGCCTGCGGCGTACTCGCGGGCGGCGCTTCGGCGCTCGCAGCTGGAGTCGTCGAGGTTTCTGTGGATGTGGTGGGGGTTTCGGCCGCGGCCAGCGCCGGCACGGCGCCAAGGCCGGCAGCGGTCAGCCCACCGCCTGCCAGGGCGGAGATCAACGCGCGCAACGCCCGACGACGGGCGAGGATCACCGGCGGCATGCTCTGAAGTGGTTCATTCTCGGGGTCCCATGATCGTGGATGGTGCGGCAGACCCACAATCGCGGGGTACGCCCACCGTGATTCATATCGGCAGGCAAGCACGAATCCGTAAAGGATTCGTAATCGGACTGGCAAATCGTGGATCGCTTCATGGTCGTGGATGCCGCAGGTCGGCTCACGCTAACGCCAGTGAAGGCGGAACACCGGGCGCGGCCGACCGCGCGCTCTGAGGCGTGTTCGAGACCATATTCCCTACTCCTGCGCCTCGACAGGCACGGGATCGTCACATAAAACACATACTTGGGTGGTAATACCCCTACCCAAGCGTGACTGCGGTCGCTAAGGTTCCTCCTCGTGGTAACCATCCTCTCGGTCATACAGGTGATCATCGCGGTGATCGTCATCTTCCTGGTGCTGATGCACTCGGGCAAGGACGCCGGCCTCTCAGGCGCGTTCGGCGTCGGCAGCGGTGCGGGGCCGCTCGGCGGCGGATCGATGGTCGAGCGCAACCTCAATCGCTGGACGATCTTCTTCGCGGTGCTGTTCTTCGTGAACGCGATCATCCTGCTGAAGTCCTAGCCGCTGCCAGGCCCTCCTGCCTCATCGTTGGGATCGTCCGGCAGGCGGTCGAGGATCTCCAGCGCCTCTGCGCGCAGCTGCGAATCGATCGCCGCATAGTCCTCCTGCGAGAGCTTGCCGGTACGGAAGTCGAGCTCGGCGTCACGGATCTCGCGGTACTTGGCCTCGCGCGCAGCCTCGAGCTCGTCGTGCTCGATGACGCCCGCCAGCTGTGAAGCGTCTCCCCCGGGCCCGTCCGGCCCAGCCCGCCCCTCACCGCGCCCGGCCGAGCGCAACGGAGCGCTGACGACGAACACGACAGCCGCGAGCAGCGCCAGTATCAGGATCGCGATGAGGTAGCTCACGCCGTCAGGGTTCGCGGTCGACGCCCATCTCAGGCGCGTGCGAGCCCCCGCACAGAGCGGGCACGTGCGCGCGCCGCCACACGACGACGGACAACGCTCGGCGCCGGCCAAATCGCGATCAGGCCCCCGCCAAAGACGATCAGACCACCGATCCAGATCCACATCACGAGCGGCGAGACGATGAAGTGGAACTGCGCTTGCGGTGGGTGCTTGAGGTATTCCCGCGCCAGATAGCCGATCGCAACGAGTGCCTCTTCGGGCGACAGCGTGCTGTTGCCCACCTTCACGATCCGCTGCAGCGCCGGCGCTTCGATGTCGGGCTCGACGGCGCTCCAGACATCCCGCGTGATGCCTGCGTTCATGGCCACATGGCTGACGGGCTGGCCGCCGATCAGGCTGCCGACCGTGCCCTGGCTCGCTTCCTGGGAGGCGTAGTAGCCCTCGCTCGGGTTCAGCGTGGCGACGTGATGGCCGCCCTTGCTCACGTCGAGCAGCGCGCCGAGACTGAGCGTGGAGCCGGTGTGCGCCTCGTCGTACTTGGGCGTGATCGTGGCCGTCGGGCGCACGTAGCGGACGGTGTAGGAGCCCACGCGCGTGGATTGGCCCGGCGAGAGCCCCAGCTCGGAGGCGTGCTGGAAGGACGAGGACGCGGCCACACCGATGAACAGGACGGCTATTCCAAGGTGGACGATGTAGCCGCCATAGCGCCTGCGGTTGCGGCGCACGAGCGCCGTGAACGCCCGTGGCAGCGCCTCCCCCGCCATCGCGCGGCGTGCGCGCACGCCGCGAAAGAACTCCTGCCCGATGGAGCCGAAGACGAAGGCGGCACAGCAGAACATGGCGATCGCGAAGGGCTTGTCGGCGATGCCGGCACCCAGCAGCGCCACGAGCGTCACGAGCGCGCTCAGCAGCGGTATGAGGAAATTGCGCCTGGCGTTGGCCAGGGTGGCCCGTCGCCAGGCGATCACAGGCCCGATGCCGCTGAGCAGCACGAGCACGAGCGCCAGCGGCACGGTGTAGCGATCGAACCACGGCGGCCCCACCGATGCTTCCTGCCCGGTGAGCGCCTCGGAGATGAGCGGGAAGTACGTGCCCCAGAAGATCACGAAGCACAGCCCCACCAGCACGAGGTTGTTGGCGAGGAAGATCGACTCGCGTGAGAGCAGCGAATCGAGCCGGTGCTCGCTGCGCAGCATGTCGCGCCGCGAGACCACGAGATAGATCGAGCCGGCGATCAGGACCGCGATCAGGCACACGAACGGCACACCGAGGGTGGCGCCGCCGAAGGCGTGAATCGAGTTGAGCACGCCGCTTCGCACCAGGAACGTGCCCATGATCGCGAGCGTGCCCGTGGCCAGCACGAGCGAGACGTTCCAGACCTTCAGCATCCCCCGTTTCTCCTGGATCATCAGCGAGTGCAAGAAGGCCGTGCCCGTCAGCCACGGCATCAGCGAGGCGTTCTCCACGGCGTCCCAACCCCAGTAGCCGCCCCAGCCGAGCTCCGAGTAGGACCAGCGCGCGCCGAGCAGGATGCCGACCCCGAGGAACAGCCAGGCGGCGAAGGCGAAGCGGCGGATCGCTTTGATCCAGTCGGCATCGACCCTCCGCGCCAACAGCGCGCCCATCCCGAAGGCGAGCGGGATCGTGCACAGCGTGTAGCCCGAGTAGAGCATCGGCGGGTGGATCATCATCGTGGGGAAGCGCAACAGCGGATCGAGCCCCACGCCTTCGGCCGGCGCCGGATGGGTGGTCGCGAAGGGATTGGCGTAGAAGATCATCAGCGAGATGAAGAACCCGCCGAAGCCGAGCAGGATCGCTGTCGCATACGAGGCGATGTCGCGCATCCGCTTGCGCGTCAAGAACAGCGCGAGGCTCGACCACAGCGACAGCAGCCACGCCCACAGCAGCAGCGAGCCTTCCTGCGAGGACCACACGGCGGCTGCGCGGTAGAAGGTCGGAGTGGTGCGGCTGGAGGTGTCGGCGACCGTGTTGAACGTGAAGTCGTTGCGCAGGAAGGCGACCTCCAGCACGGCGAAGGCGACGGTGAGGATGCCCGCCAGCGCATAGATGGAGCGGCGCCCGGACTCCGAGAACTCGATGCGCCCGCTGCGCACCCCGTACAGCGATGCGCCGATGCCGTACGCGCAAATGGCGAGCGCAAGCAGTAGGCAGCCGAAGCCGAGCCCGGCCATCAGCCTCTAGCGCCCTCGAGAAGGTTGTGTGCCGCGGGGCGGGGCACTCACGAGTTCTGGTTCTCGCCGGCTGGAGCCGTCTTGTACTTGGACGGGCACTTGGTGATCAGCGAGTTGCGTTCGCCGACGTAGCTCGACCCCTGCTTCTCGACCGTCACGATGACCTCACGGCCTTCGCGGAACGGATCGGGGACCGTTCCCGTGTAGGCCAGCGGGATGGCCGTGCCGCCGCCGGCGCGATCGGCGACGCTGAAGTAGAGCACCGCGCCCCCTACCCCCCCGCGGTGCACGGAGCCCTTGGCCACGGTTCCGGTGACCTGGTAGCTGCGGCCGGGCTGCGCCTGGTGGGCCAGCTGGCTGGGCGTCAGCGCGGGACTGGCAGCGCTGAAGCTGGTGTAGATCAGCGCGCTCGCCAGGACCACGGCCGCGCTCAGGGCCACCGTCAGGCGCACCGTTCGCTTACGCGCGGGGTTCATCGCCACCAGTATCTCAAACCGCTGCCCAGCTCGCGGCGGCTCGCCCGGCGCGAGCACTCCCAAAAGGACTTCCTGAGGCCCTTCTCACAGGAAACAGCCGTTGCAAAGCGAAACCTTTGACCGTGAGTGACGTTCTAAGTAGTGGTCGATGATGCGAACCAGACTCCTACACCCCCTCGGCGGAGCGCGCCGACAACGTCGTGGCGACGCACAGGCGCCCGTCGCCAGAGCCTCCTCCAGGCCCACGCCCCACACCTGTGATCCGGCCGTGGAGCGCGTCCGCGAGGCAGGCGGGCCGCTCGACGAGGCCTCATACACCTGCCATTGCGGCTACCTGTTCAGCGCGGCCGTCTCGGCCACCGTCGTCTGCCCGCACTGCGGCAGCGATCAAGCCTGGTAGAGCTATCGCAGCTGCGCCGTGACGAGGCGCAGCCCCACGTCTAGCGTCTGCTGTGTCCGCAGATGTCCGTGCCGAGCGTCCCAGACGCCGCTCCGAAGATCCCTGTCGAGCCGCTCCAAGCCGTCGTCCACAACCGCAGACGGCAGCAGGTGCCAGATCGACGAGGCCTGGCGCACGTGCGGGTCGAGGTGCATCTCCGGTCGGCTCCAGAGAGCGACACAGAAGCCGTCTGTGCAGTCGCTCGGCACCGGAACCGTCTCCACCCGAGTGCCGGGAAGAACCTCACCGAGGTGGGCGATCGTCGGGAACGCCTTGCGATCGTGCTCGACGATCTCCGGTATGTAGTCACGAGCAAGCCACATCTTCGCCGTCACGTCCAGCTCGAGCGTCAACAGGACGATCCGCTTGCGGGTGACCCGGAGCACCTCGGCGAGGCCTCGGTCGACGTCGTCCCAATGCTGCATGGTGAAGACGCCCATGGTCGCGTCGAAGCTCTCGTCCTCGAACGGAAGCGACTCGGCAACGCCCTGGATCGCAGGAGCGGCGTCCGCTGGGCGCTGGTCGATCATCACCCGCGAGGGCTCGAGTGCGATCACGTCGCGATCGCCCGGCTCGTAGGAGCCGGCTCCAGCACCGACGTTGAGGACGCTCTTGGCGTCCCCGAGCGCTCGCCAGATCGCTGCCTGCAGGCGTGGGTCGGAGCGGCGGACCTGGCTGTAGCTGAGACCGAGACGGTCGTAGGCGGGCGCGCTCACTGCGCTGCGCCTTTCCAGTTGCCGGGTGGCTCCGCGGGAGCCCCTTCGCGCATGCGGGAGACGAGCAGCTCGACGAAGTCCCCGTAGACGTCGCGGCGCACAGCATCAGGACTCACCAGCGATTCGATGGCCAGGCCGATCCCGAGCGCGCGCAAGATCAGCGCGAGGTCGTCGGCGGGCATGGCCAACTCCACGTCGGCGTCGCGTTGAAACTGCGCGATGTAGCGTGAGAGCGCTTGGCGCATTGCCGCCGAGCGGGTGCCGAACCGTCTCGCGAGCTCGGGATCCCTGTCAGCGTGAGCGACGAACTCCATGTGCAGAACGAAGGACTCGCGGTCGCGGGTGAGCCGGTCCATCCACTGGTCGGCCAGCGCCCGGGCGCGAGCCTCCAAGGGAGCGTCGTCTGCAAGATCGGTTTGGGTCTCGGCGAGCTCACGGACTCGCTGCGCCATGTAGTCCTCGAACACCGCGAGGAACAGCTCGGCCTTACCGTCGAAGTTGGAGTAGACGGCGCCGTGCGAGTAGCCGGCCTCCTCGGCGATCTCCTCGACGCTCGCAGCCTGGAAGCCACGCCGAGCGAACACCCGTCCAGCCGCTTCGATCAGCCGCGCGCGAGTCTGTGCCTGCTGTTCGGCTCGGGTCAGTCGTCGTGGGCCATCCATGCCCAGATGATCATACCAATTCAGATTGGTGTTACCATCTAGAATGTGTCCGGTTCTCCCACCGCCGACCCCGACGAGATCGTCGCCGAGCAGTCCCGCTACTACCGAGAGCGGGCCGGCGAGTACGACGACTGGTGGTTCCGCCGCGGTCGCTACGACCACGGGTCCGAGACGAACGCGAGGTGGTTCGCCGATGGGGCCGAGATGCGCGAAGCCCTGAAGCGCTTTGCGCCGAGCGGTGACGTGCTGGAGCTAGCGTGCGGGACGGGACTGTGGACCCAGAGGCTGACCGAGCATGCCGCTGAGGTGACGGCGGTCGACGGCTCCCCGGAGATGCTCGACCTGTGCCGAGCCCGCGTGAGCGATCCACGCGTGCGATACCTCCAGGCAGACCTGTTCGCATGGGAGCCCGACCGGACTTACGACGTGTGCTTCTTCGGCTTCTGGCTCTCCCATGTACCCGAGGATCGCTTCGAGGCGTTCTGGGAGAAAGTCAAGCGGGCCGTTGGCGCGCAGGGCCGGGCGTTCTTCATCGACAGTCTGCGCAGCGATCAGGCGTCAGCCGTAGATCACAAGCTCCCCAATCCCGCCGACGAAACGATGCTCCGCCGGCTCGCCGACGGCCGCGAGTACCGCATCGTCAAGCGCTTCCACGAGCCCGAGGCGCTGCAGCGCAGACTCGTCGGCCTAGGCTGGAAGGCCGAGGTACAGACGACTCGCGAGTTCTTCATCTACGGGCAGGCAACGCCGAACGCATAGCCCGCGTCGGTCGGCCTCATTCGGGCGACGCCCAACACTGCAGGCGTCGCCCGAACACCAACTCCCTACTTGATGTACATCCCCGAGATGGCGCGCGCGATCACGAGCTGCTGGATCTCGGCCGTGCCCTCGAAGATGTCGTAGATCTTGGCGTCGCGGTGCCAGCGCTCGACGGGGAACTCGCGCGTGTAGCCGTTGCCGCCGAGGATCTGGATCGCACGCTCGGTCACCCACACGGCGACCTCGCCCGACTTGAGCTTGCTCATCGAGCCCTCGGCGTTCTCGAAGCGGATCTGGTTGCGTCCCATCCACGAGGCGCGCCACACGAGCAGTCGGGCGGCGTCGATCTCCATCTTCATCCGCGCCAGCGTAAAAGCGATGGACTGGTTCTCGATGATCTTGCGGCCGAACTGCTCGCGCTCCTTGGCGTAATCGAGCGCGTACTCGTAAGCGGCGCGTGCGATGCCGAGCGCCTGCGAGCCGACCGTTGGGCGCGAGGACTCGAAGGTCTGCATCGCTGCCTGGGAGTTGCTTTTCTTGCCCTCGCGCACGCGCGCAAGGCGTTCGTCCAGCTTCTCCTTGCCGCCCAGCACGTAGCCGGCGGGGACGCGGCAGTCGTCGAGGTAGACATCGGCCGTGTGCGAGGCGCGCAACCCGTGCTTGGAGACCTTGCTCCCCTGGGAGATGCCCTTGGCTTCGCTCATCGGGACCACGAACGCAGCGTGCCCTTTGGAGCCCAGCTCGGGGTCGACCGTCGCGATCACCACGTGCACGTCTGAGATCCCACCGTTGGTGGCCCATGCCTTCTGGCCGTTGATCACCCACTCACCCGCCGCCTCGTCGAACTTGGCGCGGGTGCGCACACCCGAGACGTCCGAGCCGGCATTGGGCTCGGAGGCACAGAAGGCCGCGACCTTGATGTCCTCCGGAGTCCCGAAGCAGCGCGGGATCCATTCGCCGATCTGCTCACCCGATCCCTGACCGAAGATCGCGGCCACGGCCAATGCCGTACCCATGATCGACATGCCGATGCCGGCGTCCCCCCAGAACAGCTCCTCGTTGACGATCGGCAGCGTCAGGCCCGTGGGGTCGGCGAAGAACTGCGCCAGGCCCTCGAACCCGTAGAGGCCGATCTTGGCCGCCTCCTGGATGATCGGCCACGGCGTCTGCTCCTTCTCGTCCCACTCGTGCGCGGCCGGGCGCACCACGTCGGCGGCAAAGCCGTGGACCCAGTCGCGGATGTCCTTCTGATCCTGGGTCAGCTCGAGCGAGAAGGTCACGTCCTGACCGGCCACGCCTGCGATCGCCTCGACGGCCGCCTCTGCGGCCTCCGTGGTCGGGGTGGACGAGACGTCTGTGGGCGGGGCTGACATCGAGCGGGATCTCCTTGATGAGGGGGCGCGTGAGGAAAGGTCCTCCGGACCGACCCTCGACAGGACCGCTCCCGGAGCGCTTGACAGGGTACCCAATGGGAACGGAAAGTTCGATACCCGCTTCCAGCGCCACTGCACCACTCAGCGCGTCTGCCAGGCCTCCTCCTGACGCGTGAGCGCCAGGACCTCCTTGGGCAGCTTGCCGGCGGCCACGTCGGCGACCGTCACCTGCTCGAGCACTTTGCGCAGGTTCGCGCGCAGCGCGATCCAGACGTTCTGCAGCGCCTCGGCCGAGCCGACGTACTCGATCTCCTCGGGACGCTGGCCACGCACCCCGACGAGCGGGCCCTCAACCGCCCGGATGATGTCGGCGAGGTTCACCTCCGCGGCCGGATGGGCCAGCCAGTAGCCGCCTTCGGGCCCGCGCTGGCTACGCACGATTCCCGACGAGCGTAGCTGGGTGAGGATGTTCTCCAGGAAGGACACCGGGATGCCCTGGGCCTGGGCAACCTCGTCGACCTTACGCGGCGAGCCCTGGCTCGAGTCGGCCAGCTCGACGACGGCGCGCACTGCGTAATCGGCCTTGGCTGTCACATGCATGAGGGGATTCTCGCCTATCAGGCGGCGAACCGGCGCGCCGGTCTCATAGTTAGGCAACCCTAACTAGCTGTGCTACGGTCTCCCCGTATTCCGATCGCCCAACTCGGATTTCCCCCATGCGTCGCAGCAAGCTCCCATTTCTCAGCCTGCTCAGCGTGGCCTGCGCCATGCTCCTCAGCTCATGTGGCTCGAGCACCCACAGCGCCCGTGAACTGACGCTCTACAACGGGCAGCACGAACAGACCACCGCGCTGCTCGTCGCGGCCTTCGAAAAGGCCACGGGCATCGCTGTAAAGATCCGCTCGGCCGATGAGGCCTCGCTGGGCAACCAGATCCTCCAAGAGGGCTCGAGCTCACCGGCCGACGTCTTCTACACGGAGAACACGCCGGTTCTCGAAGCCCTGCGCGAGCACGGCCTGCTCGCTGCCGTGGCGCCTTCGACACTGGCGGCAGTGCCACGCTCCTATGACTCCGCCGAGGGCAGTTGGGTCGGGGTCTCGGCCAGGGTCTCGGCGCTCGTCTACAACACCTCGAAGCTGGCGCCAGCACAGCTTCCGAGCTCGATCCTCGAACTGGCCGACCCGCGCTGGAAGGGCAAGTTGGGCTTCGCGCCATCGGAGACGGACTTCCAGCCGCTGATCACGGCGATCGTCAAGCTCGACGGCCAGGCTGCCGCCGAACGCTGGCTGAAGGGGCTGCAGGCAAACGGGACGGTCTACCCCGACAACGAGACGGTCGTGAGCCAGGTCAACAACGGCGAGAGCGAGCTCGGGCCGATCAACCACTACTACTGGTACAGGCTGCGCGACGAGGTCGGGAGCGGCGGTTTGCACTCGGCGCTTCACTACTACGCCGCCGGGGACCCGGGCGACCTCGTCGACGTCTCGGGGGCCGCCGTGTTGAAGACGAGCACCCATCAGGCCGCCGCCCAGGCGTTCCTGGCGTTCCTGGTCAGCAGCAAGGGTCAGGAAGTGCTGGCCCACAGCCACAGCTACGAGTACCCACTGCGTCCCGGTGTCGCCCCCGCGCCGGGGCTGGCCGCACTCTCCACACTTCACCCGGTGGCGCTGACGCCGGCCGAGCTGGGCGATGGCAGCGAAGCGCTTGCGCTCGAGCAGAAGCTCGGACTGCTGTAGGTGGACGCGTGAGCAGGCTCGCCGCGGCCGAGACGACGCAGCGGAGATGGACCCGCACCCTCTCGGGCCACCGGCGCTGGCCCCTGGTGAGCGCCGCCGGTGGCGTGCTCGTCACGGTCCTGGTGCTGCTGCCGCTCGTCTTCCTCGTCGTCCAGGCTCAGCAGTCGGGCTGGAGCGAAGCGAAGCACCTGCTGCTGCGCCACTTAGTCGTCGTGCTGCTGTGGAACAGCGTGCGCCTGACGTTCGCCTGCACGATCCTGTGCGCCGTGCTGGGGGTGGGAGCGGCCTGGTGCGTCGAGCGCACTGCGCTGCCCGCCCGGCGCCTGTGGGCGGTGCTGCTCGTGGCGCCACTCGGCATTCCCGACTTCGTAGTTGGGTTTGGATGGGTCTCACTGGAGCCCGGCCTGCACGGCTATCTCGCCGCGGTGATGATCATGACCCTGTCGCTCTATCCGCTCGTGTTCCTGCCTGTGCGCACGGCTCTCTCCAGGGTCGACGGCGGTCTGGAGGAGACCGCGCGCAGCCTCGGCCTCGGACCGTGGCAGACCTTCCTCCGCGTCACCCTGCGTCAGATCTGGCCCGCCGTGCTGGGCGGCTGCCTGCTCGTGACCCTCGGCCTGCTGGCTGAGTACGGGGCGTTCGAGATCGTCCAGTACCAGACGTTCACCGTGGCCATATTCACCGAGTTCAAGCTCGGCTTCGACGCGGTAGGCGCCTGCGTGCTCTCACTGGTGCTGGTGGTGCTGAGCGTGGCCGTACTCGCCGGAGAGTTGCTGCTGAGGGGCCGTGGCGGCGCGGTGCGCAGCGGTCCGGGCGCACGGAGGGCGCCACTGCGTGTGCGGCTGGGTCGCTGGACGGGGCCCGTGCTGATCGGCCTGGGAGCGCTCGGCGGACTCGCGCTTGGGGTGCCGATGGGCTCGCTCCTCTACTGGGTGCTCCACGGCGGCTCGAGCACGCTGCCTTCGACGTCGATCCTCGGGGCGCTCGCGCATACCGCCGCCTACAGCGCCGCCGCCGCCGCCATCGCCACGGCTCTGGCCGTCCCCGTGTGCGCCCTGGCGCTTCGCCACCGCAACCGTCTGACCATCCTGATCGAGCGGCTGGCCTACATGCCGATGGCGCTCCCCGGCCTCGTGATCGCGCTCGGGCTCGTGTCCTTCACTGTGCGCTACGCCTTCGGCCTCTACCAGAGCTCCTTCGAGCTGATCCTCGCCTACGCGATCCTGTTCCTTCCGCTTGCCGTGGTCGGCGTGCGTGCGGCGATGGGCCAGGCCTCGCCACGCCTGGAGGAGGTCGGTCGCTCGCTCGGCGCGCGCCCATCGACCGTGTTCAGACGCGTGACGCTCCCGTTGATCGCGCCGGGGCTGGCAGCGGCGTTTGCACTCGTGTTCATATCCTCCTCCACTGAGCTGACCGCAACGCTGCTTTTGAGGCCGACCGGCGTGAACACCCTTGCCACGCAGTTCTGGAGCTACACCAGTGACTTCTCCTACGGCGCCGCCGCGCCCTACGCGGCCCTGATGGTCGCCATCTCAGCCGTGCCCGCCTACCTGCTCTCGCGACGCATGTCCAGCGTCGCTCGAATGGCTGAGGCCCAATGAGCCTCCTCTCCGTCACCGGCCTGTGGAAGGGCTACGGCCAGCAGCCCGTCCTGCAGGGCGTCGACTTGGAGGTGGCGGCCGGCTCCCTGACAGCGGTGCTGGGGCTTTCCGGCTGCGGCAAGACGACCCTTCTGCGCGTGATCGCCGGCTTCGAGCGCGCCGAGCGAGGCACCGTATCGCTGGCCGGCGAGACGCTCGACGACGGCAGCACCTACCTGCCCCCCGAGCGTAGGCACATCGGCTACGTGCCACAGGAGGGCGCCCTGTTCCCGCACCTCAGCGTCCGGCAGAACATCGGCTTCGCGCTCAGCCGCCGCGAGCGCCAGGGCAGCGAGGTGGCGCGGCTGCTCGAGCTGGTCGGCCTGGACGCGCTCGCCGAGCGCATGCCCAATGAGCTCTCAGGCGGCGAGCAGCAGCGTGTCGCCCTCGCCCGGGCGCTCGCTCGACGGCCCCGTGCGCTGTTGCTCGACGAGCCCTTCTCCTCGCTCGACGCCTCGTTGCGAAGCCGCGTGCGCGAGGAGGTCCACGCGCTGCTGCTCGAGCAGGGCGTCACCACCGTGCTCGTCACTCACGACCAGGAGGAGGCGTTGTCGCTGGCCGACACCGTGGCCGTCCTACGCGAAGGACGAATCGTGCAGCAGGGAGCGCCAACACAGCTGTATGAGCACCCCGTGGACGAGCCGCTCGCGCGCTTCCTCGGCGCCGTCAACCTGATCGCCGCCGACTTCGAGCAGACGACCGCGCGCACCCCGCTCGGCGCGCTGGCACTGCGCACGCCTCGCGATCCCGCTGCCGCCCGGGCCGGCACGGTGATGATCAGGCCCGAGCAGCTCGAGGTGCGTGTGCTCGACGGCGATCGCGCGGAGGGCCTCGGCGGACGTGTGGAGCAGTGCCGCTACTACGGCCACGACGCGCTGCTGCACATTCGACCCGAGCAGCCGAGCGACGCCGGGGTGCTGCTGGCCCGCGTCCACGGCGAGCAGGCGCTGGCGGTAGGCACGGCCGTGAGCGTCACCGCCCACGGCCCCGTCACCTCACTCGATCGGGACGCTTGAGTCATGGCCCCGCGCTGGAAATGGGACTTCGAGGACGAGCGCGGGAGCGTGCGCAAACCCGCGCCGGTCGCTCCCTCCTCTCCCCTGCCGGCCTCCCCCCCGACGAATGCTCGCGTGCGAATCCGCCGCCGGCGGGCGGGCGCGGGAGCGTGCGTGCTTCTGCTGTTCGTAGTCGTGATCGTGGCGCTGTCGGGAGGCGGTAAGCCCGCCGCCCATCGCGCAGCCTCGAAGCACAGCCCGGCGACGGCCAAAGCCGCCAGCCCTCCCCCCACTCCAGCGCAGGAAAAACAGGCCGAAGCGAAGGCCGTCAGCTCGGTCCTCGCATACACGCCGTTCGTCAGAGAAGGCGGGACCAAGAGCCGCGAGATCGCGCTCACGTTCGACGATGGTCCCGGTCCCTACACCCCCCAGGTGCTGAGCGTGCTCGAGCGCTACCACGTGCGAGGCACGTTCTTCGTGATCGGCAAGATGCTCCAGTACTTCAGCGAATCGACCGTGCGTGAGATCCGCGACGGCGACGTGATCGGCGATCACACCGAGACGCATCCGATGCTGGCAACGCTCTCGGCGCACGACCAGCACGAAGAGCTTTTTGAACAGATCGCGCGCATCGAACTACTCGACGGACCAAGGCCCGTGCTGTTCCGGCCCCCCTACGGCTCATTCGACGCGACAACGCTGCGTGAGCTCCACCAGATGCACCTGCTGATGGTGCTGTGGTCGGTGGATACCGACGACTACCAGCAGCCCGGCGTGGAAGCGATCGTCCAGAGCGCGCTCACGGGGGCGCACCCCGGGGCGATCATCCTCATGCACGACGCGGGCGGGGTGCGAACACAGACGATCGCAGCACTGCCGCTGATCATCACCAAGCTACGAGCTCGCGGCTATCACCTCGTGACGGTGCCCCAGCTGCTCAAAGACGACCCGCCCCCCGCCGGTCAGCCGATCCCGCCCAACCTCAGCGGCGACTGACACTGCGTCTCGGCCGCCCGACCCGATCACCCCCCGGCACAACTACGACACGCACCTAGTGGCCCGTCGCCTGGTGCAGAGCGTGGAGCAACCCTTCGAGCTCGGCCACCTGCCACTGCTCGAAGCTCGCAGAGGCAGGCGCGAGTGTCTCGGTGACAGTGGCAATCGGAATCCGCTGTTCGCGAACGATCTGATTTACCCGCTGCACGTCCGGCGTGACGTTCTGAGAGTTGTAGATCCAGACCTCGATCGCGTGCCGGCGCGCCTGCGCGTCGACGGTCTCCTTCTCTTCGGCTGTCACATCTGTGCCCTCGGCGATCGCCTTGACGAAGCCGTAGGGGGTGAGCAGTCGCAGCCCCAGGTCTTCACCGAGCCCCTGGAAGATGCTCTCGCTGTAGCCCACGGCAACACCTGCGTAACGCGCGCGGATCTCGCTCCTTAGCACGTCATAGCGGGCCAAGGAGACGGTTTCAAAGGTGTGCTCGCGTTGGAGGAAGTAGGCGGCACCCGACGGGTCGAGGCGCTCGTAGTCGGCGGATATGCGGTGGGCGACCGCGCGAACGTCGGCCGGGAAGTACCAGCGGTGCGGGTTGGCTCCAGCGGGCAGGCCCAGGAGCCGGCCGACGTTCAACACGACTCGGGAGGCAACGGGACTGGCCGCAAGCAGCTGCTGCGCCCAGTCGTCATAGCCGACGCCGTTGACGATCGCCATCTCCGCGCCGGCCATCGTGCGTGCGTCCTGCGCGCTCGGCTGGTAGCTGTGCGGGTCGGTTGCTGGGTTGGTGATGATGCTTCCCACGCTCACCCGTTCGCCGCCGAGCTGGGCGGCGATGCTTCCCCAGAAGTTCTCCGCTGCGACCACCTCGATCGTCTTGTGAGCACCGGCCGATCCAGCGCTCGGAGCCGGCCCGGTGCGATCGCAGCCGGTAGCGAGCACCAACGTCGCTACAGCCGCGAGGGCGGCGATCGATGGGCGGCGATGAGATCCGATCTGCACGGCGCGGCCGAGCCTAACACAAAATGAGATTGAGTCTCATCAAGCGAGGGCGTTCGACCTCTACGAGCTGGGTATCCTGCGCTCGACGTGGGCTCAGGCGGCGTGAACAGCGAAGCTCGACTCGCTCGCCGCGAGGAGCGCCGGCGGGCTCTCCGCAGGCGCCGCCTGGCTGCAGCCACGCTGCTCGTGGTGGCGATCGGCGCACTTCTCGTCGTGGCTCTGACGCTCGCCGGCGGCAGCCCCTCCGGCGGCTCTGCACGCGACGCAGCCACCTCGCACCCGAAAGCCCCTCGTCAGAGCGCGCGCCACGGGTCGAGCTCAGCGTCCCAATCGCAGCAGCGCACGGGCCCGCCCGGCACCGAGCCAGTGCCGATTCTCATGTATCACGTGATCGCCGAACCGCCGCCAGGAGCGCCGTTTCCCGGTCTCTACGTCGCGCCCAAGGAGTTCGCCGAACAGATGCAGGCGCTGAAGCAAGCGGGATGGCATGCGGTGACCCTCGACGAGGTCGAGGCTTACTGGAAGCACGGCACGCCGCTGGGAGCCGGCAAACCGATCGTGCTCAGCTTCGACAACGGCTACCAGTCCCAATACACGCAAGCGCTTCCCGTACTCCGCAGACTGGGCTGGGTCGGTGTGGAGAACATCCAGCTCAGCGGCCTGCCGCCTTCGCAGGGTGGCTTTGGAGCCGGTCAGGTGCAGGGGCTCGTGGCAGCAGGCTGGGAGCTCGACACCCAGGGGTTCAGCCACGCCGACCTGATCACCCTCGACGCTCAGCAGTTGCACTACCAGGTGGCGGTTGCGCGGGAAGTGGTGCAGCGCCGCTACCACGTGCCGGTGAACTGGTTCTGCTACCCGTCCGGGCACTACGACGCGACGGTCGTTGCCGCAGTTTCGGCCGCCGGCTATGAGGGCTCGACGACCGTGATCCCCGGCTGGGCGCACCCAGGCGACGACCCCTACCGTATGCACCGGCTACGCGTGCTCGGCGGGACGAGCGCCAGCCAGCTGTTGGCACTGATCGACGGCGTGCGCGACGATCCCCCCGCCCCCGCCTCATACAGCGGCGGCTGAGGCTCTGCCGCTACTCAGGACTCAGGCCGAGTGTGGCGCGCCCGCTCGAGGCTCGCCTCGGCTCGCTCGGCACGCGTGCGTAGCTCGTGGCAGTCGATCTGCGCATCGCGCAGTCGCTCTTGGACTTTGTGATTCTGCTTGCGGGCGCTCGTGAGCTCGCGCTCGAGATAAGCACGCGAGTCTTCGATCATGCGGATACGTGCTCGCACACGTGGGCGCGAGAGCTCGAACTCCTCAGCGAACTCGTTGAGCGTGACGCGGTAGTCCTCGTCCTCCAGCCCGAGGACTACCGGGTGGTCGCCCGGCTCGTCGGCCGCCGAGGCGCCTGGCCACCACACGCGTACCGCTCCCGGCCAGAGATGCAGACGCGAGCCGAGCATCTCGCGCAGGCCATCGAGCAGCTCGTCGCTCGTAACGAGGTAGATGCGCGCTCCGGCTCCAACCACGCTACGAATGTCGCTCGCCCGCAGCACCGGCTCGCTGGAGTAGCTGCGCAGCGCCAGGCCAACGATCGGCACGTCGCGCTCCTCGGCGATGTCGTCGCACATGCGCTCCAGCTCGTCCCGGTTACGGACCACGACGTAGTAAGGGTCGGAGGCCTCGCGGCCGGCTCCCAGCGTCTCGAACGCAGACGCAGCCGTCTCCTCGAAGGAGCCCATCAGACGAGCCTGTAGCGACGAGTCGACGGGTCACGCTCGAGCAGGCCAACAGCGACGAGAGTCGAGACGTAGCGGTGTGTGGTGCTCGGGTTCATGTCGAGCATGCGCGCTATCTCGGCGTTACCGAGATAGCTCCCGTCCGTGGGAAACGAGGCGAGCATCAACAGGCCTGCGAGCAGCGAACGCGAGAGACGACTGTCCTCGAGCTGTGCCGGCTCACGGGCCAGCACCTCACGCACGTCCTTCAGCCCGGAGAGCAGCACGGAGATGTTGCCGCCATCGGCAGCCCCACGGACAACCCGGTCGACCTGGGCCGAAGACAGCTCGATCACGATCTTCCCGTCCTCGACACGCTGCGCGGGTGCGGAGACCCCATTGGAATGGCCGTTCTCGACGCGCTCGCCCACCCCCCCGACGAGGCGTCCATCGCGATATCCCTCCAGCTCGCCATTGCCGAGCGTCGCGCCCGGTGTGTCGGTTTCGTTTTGCACAGACAGAATGATGCAGCTCAGCGGCACCGTTGATAAGGCAGACGCTGGAATGTTCTATGTCCTGACTGTCTGCAGAGAAGTGAGAAACGTCGCTTTCTCAACCTTCAAATAGTTACTAGGGTTTGCGGGGCTATGAAAGCACGCGCAGCCATGCCAGCGGCACCCAAGAAGGCGGCCGCCCCAATGCAGTCGGCCGTCCACTGGGCGCTGCTGGGACTCGTGATCGAGCGTCCCAGCTATGGCTATGAGTTGGCCCACCGTTTTGAACACGCTTACGCCGGGATGCTGCATCTCAGTGGCATCTCCTACGTGTATACGGCGCTCGACACCCTCCAGCGCAGGGGCATGATCGAAGAGATCCCAGGAACGCGCGCCGGACGCCAGCCAAAGCCGCGTTATCGCGCCACCGAGCAAGGTGTGCGCAGCTACCAGGACCGCCTGACCGAGCAGATCCAGGAGGACCTCCGTCGCTCGCGCCTGTTTGCCCGCCAACTGGCTGTCTTCGCCCAAGAACCTGAGATGGCGCTCGAGATCATTGAGCGCTATGGGCAGGCTTGCCTCGAGGAGGCGGGCGGCGCGCCACTACACCCGATCGACGGCGACACCCCGCCCGATGCGATTGCCGGGCTCGCGTCGCGCTTGGTCTCGGAGGAGAGCCGCCTTTCGATGGAAGCCAAGCTCCCGTGGGTGGAGTATGCCCGTCGCGAGTTCAAGGCCCTGGCGAGTCGGACACAATCGCGATGAGCCTGCTCTCGCTGGAGCACGTGGAGAAGTCCTACGGTCGCGGTCCCTGCAGCCTGCGAGTGCTGCGCGACGTATCGCTCGAGCTCGAAGGCGGGGAGATGGTCGCCATCTGGGGCCTGCGGCGCTCTGGTCGCTCGACCCTGCTGCGTGTGGCGGCCGGAATCGAAGCGCCGGACGCGGGCGAGGTGCGCTTCCGCGGTAGGGACCTGCGCGACCGACGCTGCGAGGTACTCGGCAGCGAGATCGCTTACTGCCGCAAGACGTTCCGCTCGAGCGAAGGACGCGTGGTGCTCGACCAGCTCACCGTCGGGCAGCTCGCCCGCGGTGTTGCGCCTTCACTGGCTGCCAGCCGCGCTCGCACGGCTCTTGAACGAACTGGCTCAGAGGCCTGCGCGACGCGCCGGCCCGGCGAACTGGACTGCCAGGAGTGCGTCCGTGTCGCCATCGCCCGCGCGCTCTCGCTCGAGCCCAGCGTGCTCATGATCGACGAGCCTACGATCGGGGTGGATCTGCTCGCGCGGGATGAGATCCTCACGCTGCTGCGCTCCCTCGCAGATGACGGCATGGCGGTCGTGACGACCACCGGAGAAGCGACCGGCCTCTCCGGCGCCCGTGCGCTGAATTTGAGTGAAGGCGAGTTGCACGGGGGGCCGCGTCGCGGGCTTGCGCCGGTTGTTGCTCTGCGTCGCTCGGCCTGATGCGGCCAGGGCGCGGCTGCACGCTTAGATTCCCCGCCAAGGGCTAGGCACAGGAGTGCTCGAACTTAACGGGGTGGTCAAGCACTACCGAGGAGCCGGCGAGGAGGTGCGCGCGGTCAGCGGCGTGGACCTGACAGTCGAACCCGGCGAAATGGTGGCGCTGCTCGGCCCGAGCGGCTCAGGCAAGACCACCCTGCTGCTCTTGATCGCCGCGCTGCTCAAACCAGATGCGGGGACCATTCGTTACGACGGCCTGGACTTGGCATCGCTGAGCGAGAACGAGTCCTGTGACTTCCTGCTGCGAGACGTGGGCTTCGTGTATCAGAACTTTCACCTGATGCCACGTGTCTCGGCGATCGAGAACGCCTCGATCAAGCTCCTGCTCGGCGGTGTGCCGATGCGCGAGGCCCAGTCGCGTGCCTCACCCTGGCTGGAACGCGTGGGGCTCGGCGATCGCTTCGAGCACACTCCCGATGAGCTTTCCGGCGGCGAGCGTCAGCGCGTCGCCATCGCCCGTGCGCTGACGGGCGACCCCCGTCTGATCCTCGCCGACGAGCCCACCGGCAACCTCGACAGCGTCGGCAGTGAAGCCATCGTTGAGTTGCTGCGCTCGATCGCACACGAGCGGCGCGCGGCAGTGGTCCTCGTGACCCACGATGCAGAGGCCGCCGCCATCGCCGATCGCCGCTGCACGCTCCGCGACGGACGCCTGGTCGAGGACCGCCCCGATCATGGCGGAGACGACCGGCTCGCGGGCGATCCGCGCTCTCCGACCGCGCAGCCGTGAGCCCGCCACCGCGCTCCGGACCTCTCGAAGCGAGGGGCCTGCTGCGCCCATACGCACTCCTCTACCTCTACCGCCGAAGGCTGCGTGTCCACGGTATCCAGGAGCTACTGGCTGGATTGGGCGTCGCGAGCGGCGTCGCCCTCGTGTTCGCGGCGATGATCACCAACGGCAGCATCGCGGGCTCTGCGCGGGAAGTCGTTCAGGCGGTCGCCGGTCCGGCCCGATTGCAGCTCCGCGCCCGTGACCCGGGAGGACTGAATCAGGATCTAGTCAAGCGCGTGAAGCACATCCCCGGCGTCTCTCAGGACGCCCCCCTACTGGAACAGACCGCGACGATCACAGGCCCCTACGGCCGTCGCCTCACGATCAACGTCGCCGGAACCAACCTCAGCTTCGGATTGCTGAACGGGCTGGCGCACACGCTCCCGATCGCCACGTTCACGCCCGGCGCGATCGCGCTCAGCAAGACCGCCGCCAAAGAACTCTCAGCCAGCACCTCCACGCCAAACGTCTCACTGGAGCTGGGCGGCAAGCTGTTTCACCTGAAAGTCGCTGCCGTCTTGGGCCAGGAAGCGGCTGGAGCCCTCTCACAAGCACGCGTGGCGATCATGCCGCTCGAACGCCTTCAGCGCTTCGCCTCGCTGCAACGGCGCCTCACACGCATCCTGATCAAGACGCGCCCCGGCAAAGTGCCTTCGGTGCGCGCCGCGCTCTTGAGGCTGGCTGCGGGGCGCCTGGCGGTCACCCCTGCCGACGCCGACGTGGCGCTGCTAGACCAGGCCCTCAAACCCAGTGACCAGGCGAGCGGCTTCTTCGCCGCGATCAGCGCACTGCTCGGCTTCCTGTTTGCCTTCAACGCGATGCTCCTCACCGTGCCCGAGCGCCGTCAGGCGATCGCCGAGCTGCGCCTGATCGGCACCAAGCGGCTGGCGATCGTCCAGATCGTCGCCTTCCAGGCCCTCTGCCTCGGGATCGCAGCCGCGCTTGTGGGGCTGCTCGCCGGTTATGTCCTGGCGCTGGGAGTCTTCCACCAGTCCTCCGGCTACCTGGCGGAGGCGTTCACGCTGGGGACCAACACGATCGTCGGCGTGCAGCCGCTGTTGCTCTCGCTGATCGGGGGAGTGTTCGCCACCTTTCTGGCCTCGGCAGTGCCCCTGCTCGACATGCGACGAGGGCGGGCCATGGACGCGGTGTACTTCGAAGACGGCTCGCCTGGAAACACTCTGAGCGGGCATATGCAGACCCGTCTAGGGGCTGGTGCCGTCGCACTACTGCTGCTGACTACCGTGCTGTTCGCGCTACGACCAACGCTTGCACTGGTCGCAAGTGGAGTCCTAGCGCTGGCCACGGTATTCGCGGTGCCGCTCGCATTCGCCGGTATTTTGCGGGCAGGCACTTTGCTGGCAGCTCACTTCCAGCGGCTGACCACCCTGCAGGTGGCCCTGACCTCGTTGAAGTCCGCCACCCTGCGCTCGCTCGCGCTGGCGGCGACCGGTGCCGTCGCTATCTTCGGCGGCATCGCGCTGGGTGGCTCTCGAGATGACCTGCTACGTGGTATCGACGGCTTCGCACACAGCTACGCGTCGGACGCGCAGCTGTGGGTCGCCAACCCGGAAGACAACCAGGCCACGGTCCGGTTCACCCCGGGGCACTACCCGCAGCAGATCGCGCGGCTGCCCGGCGTCAGTGCCGTTCAAAGCTTCCAAGGGGGATTCCTCGAACTTGGCAACCGCCGAGTCTGGGTTATCGCGCGGCCGCCAGGAGCGAACACGAGCGTCCTGCGCAGCCAGACCATCGGCGGAAGCTGGACCGAGACGGTCCGTCGGCTCGGCGAAGGCGGTTGGATCGCCGTCTCCCAGCAGATCGCAGAACAGCACCACGTCAAAGTCGGTCAGCTGCTGTCGCTGCCGACACCCAGCGGCGAGGCCCACCTCCGGCTCGCCGCGACAACCACCAACCTCGCCTGGAGCCCCGGGGTGATCTTCATAGGGACTGCCGACTACAGGCGTCTGTGGAAGACGAGCGCCCCGACGGCCCTCGGCGTGCAACTGCGCCCGGGCACGAGCGTGCCCGCCGCTCGGGCCGCTATCGCGAGCATCCTCAACCGGGGGGGAAGCGGGCTGGAGGTGACGAGCGCGACAACACGCGAAACGCGCATCGACAAACTGACCAGCGACGGCCTCGGGCGTCTCGGGGAGATCTCGACACTGCTGGTGATCGCCGCGATCCTGGCCATGGCCGCGGCCCTCGTGTCCAGCATCATGCAGCGACGGACCGCGTTCGCGGGGCTGCGACTCGCCGGCGTGCGTGCTCCCCGACTCCGGCGCATCCTGATGATCGAAGCCACGCTGATGCTCGGTGCGGGCTCGTTCGCGGGAGTCGTGGCCGGGATCTACGGCCAGGCGATCATCGATGGCTATCTCAAGCACGTCACGGGCTTCCCCGTCGCGAGCCTCGGTGCGAGTGGCCGTCCGCTCGAGATCCTGGCGGCCGTAATCGTGGTGGTGCTGTTCCTTGCCGCCGTGCCGGGCTGGTCGGCATCGCGAGTCTCCCCCACGCTCGCCCTCGATGAGTAGGCAGCCGACGCTCGCCGCAACGCCACTTCCCCGCCCGTGGGCGGTGCGCATATCGAACCCGACACGCGAGCCCGCAATGCTCGACGCGCGGCTCTCAGCGCAGGCCGGCATTGCACTCGCTGTGGCCAACACACGCTATTGGTCGAGTGTCGCCCCGCTCGCCCGCGAGCAGTTGAGTCACTGGCGCGACCGTGCAGGCGCCATCACCGATCCGATGCTGCGCGCGCTCGCAGTCGAAAAGCTCGCCGAGGAGGGCTTCAACGCGGAGGTGGCAGCGACGCTCGCAACGCTCGTTCCCCGCCGACAACGAAGGCGGGTGGTCAAGGCGATCATCGCGCTGGAGGTTCTCTACGACTACCTCGACGGCCTCACCGAGGCGCCCTCGCTCCACGAGCCCGAGGACGGTAGATGCCTGTTTCGCGCGTTCATCGACGCCGTCTCGCCGTCGTTGCGGCGGGCCGGCGACTACTACCGTCATCACCCCCGCCGCGACGCGAGCGGATATATGGACGAGCTGGTCGCGACTGTGCGCTTTGCGCTGGCAGAGCTGCCCGGGATCGCCAAGCTCGCCGACGTGCTGCGCTGCGGCGCCAGGAGGAGCAGCGAGGCACAGCTGGGCATCCACGCGATGCCGCTGCTCGGCCAGGGGCGCCTAGAGCGTTGGGCGACCACGCATGCGGCTGGGACCACGCTCGAGTGGCGTGAGTTCCTCGCCGGCTCCGCCTCCTCGGTGCTGAACGTACACGCGCTGATCGCCGCGGCAGCCGACCACCGCACCACCTATTCCCAGGCCCTGCAGATCGATCGCGCGTACCTGTCGATCTCGGCCCTGCCGACGGTGCTCGACAGCCTGATCGACTACGACAGCGACACTGCCGCAGGACGGCTTGGATTCGTGGGCCTATATGAGAACCGCGAGGTGCTCCAGCGCCGCATCACCCGCGTCATGCGCGATGCCGTCGAGCGTGCGCGGCGGCTGCCGAACGGGCCGCATCACGTGATGACGATCGTGGGGATCGTGGCCTATTACACCTCGGCTCCGGGCGCCAGCGGCAGCTTTGCGCGCCCGGCCGCCGAACGCACCGCCAGGCACCTGCAGCCACTGATCGGCCCCACGCTGGCCGTGATGCACGCGTGGCGGGCGGCCAAGCGCCTCAGATCGCTCGGATGCACACCCGCGTCAACCAAGATGCTGCTCGAGCGATGAGCACAGCTGGGCCGACGGATGGGCCGTTGGCGGGATGCGCACGGTATGTGGCGATCATCACCGACGGCAACGGCCGTTGGGCACGAGCACGACGACTGTCGGTGAGCGCCGGCCACGACGCGGGCGCCGACACGCTCAAGTCACGGCTGCGCGACGCTGTCGAGCTTGGCGTCGAGCAACTGACCGTGTACTCCTTCTCGACGGAGAACTGGTCGAGGCCGCCCGAGGAGGTCCAGGGCCTGATCTCGATGCTCGCCAGGAGAATCGCCCGCGAGGCGCCCGAGCTCAACCGCCACGGTGTGCGCATGCGCTTCATCGGCCGCCGGAGTGGAGTCGAGGGAGAGCTGCTCGAGGAGATCGAGACGGCGGAAGCGCTGACGGCGGGGAACGGTCTCATCACGTTGTTCGTGGCCTTCAACTACGGCGGACGCGCCGAGATCGTGGATGCGGCGAGGCGTATGCAGGGCAACACCGAGGAGGAGTTCCGCAGCGCTCTCTACGCACCTGAGATGCGCGATCCGGACCTGATCATTCGCACCGGTGGCGAGCGACGACTGTCGAACTTCCTGTTGTGGCAGTCGGCCTACTCCGAGCTGGTGTTCAGCGAGAAGCTGTGGCCGGACTTCAGCCGCGCCGACCTCGAGTTGGCGCTGAGCGAGTTCAGCGTGCGCAGGCGGCGCTTCGGCGGACGATGATCGTCCTACGCGACCGAGATCGAGGGCCGGGGGCAAACCGGCGAAGCGCACGGCGGCGGCGGGTATCATCGGCCCGAACGCATCTGCGGGCTGGGCGGGAAGGCAATGTCGAGGGTCATTGGCAAATCATTCGGGGGACGACGCGTCGGCGCGAGCTTCGCGACCGTGGCGGTCGTGTGCGCGTCGCTGTGCAGCGTCGGGGCCGCTCCAGCGAGCGCCCATTCGATCTCGCTCGCCCACATCGCCGGGACGGTACGCACAGCCGACACGGCTCACCTCAACTACAACGAAGAACGCAGCCAGGGCTCCTGGCTCTACGAGGAAGGATCGGCGGGCGGCACGCTGCCGGGGAGCATGCGCGCCAACTGCAACATCACCGCCACGTTCAAGGCCGTGTTCACGATCTACGTGCACGGCGGATCGATCAACGGTCGTGCCCTCGCGGCTGTGCACGGCTCAGGGCTCTACCAGAGCTTCGGCGGCTCGCTCTGGGCTACGGGCGGCACAGGCCGCTACCTGCACGCCCATGGGCGTGGCGGCTTCTACGGAGTGCTGAACCGCAACACATACAACATGACCATCCAGACCACCGGCACGTTGTCCTACTGAGCAAGCGGCGGGGAGGCCCAGCGAGATGAAGCGAGTGTGCACCGCCATCACCTGCGTCCTCGTGTTCGGGATGCTCGCCGCCACCGCGCAGGCCTCCCAGACCCTGCACCTGCGTGCGAGCCTGCGACCCAATCTGCTCGATCGCCAGACCACGATCGGCTTCGACCTCTCGATCACGTCTCCCCATGGGGGTGTCCCCTCGCCACTGACGGGCCTCGCGCTGCGCTATCCGGGAGACGTGGGCCTCGTGGTGAGCGGCCTCGGGCTCGACGCGTGCACCCCGCAGACACTCCAGGCGCAGGGTCCCGCGGGCTGCCCGTCGGATGCGCGCATGGGCACCGGTGGCGCGACGGTGGAGATCCCGGTGGGGCAGTCGGTGGTACGCGAGAGCGCCTCGCTCGCCGTCGAGCGCGCCCCGACCACCAACGAACGATTTGCCTTGACTTTCTATGCCGAGGGCTCGAGCCCAATCGTGGCCCGACTGGCGCTCCCCGCTCTGCTGCTCGAAGCCAACGCTCCGTTCGGCGGCAGCGTGGCAATCGAATCGCCGCTGATCCCGAGCCTGCCCGAAGCTCCCGATGTATCGGTCGTGCAGTTGCACGCCGCGCTCGGGCCCGAACATCTCATCTACTTCCACCACCAGCACGGCCGCAGCGTCGCCTACCGTCCCCGCGGCGTCCGTCTGCCGCGCAGCTGTCCGCGTGGAGGCTGGCCCTTCACCGCCGCCGTCTCGTTCCTCGACGGAACACATTCGAGCGCCCGTGCCGCGGTGCCTTGCCCGCGGCCGCTCGCGCCGCGCCCGCACCGCTCAGGCTCACGGGCGGGTTAGTCGCTCAGCCAGCAGCACGAACGACGCATATGGCTTCCCGGTGACCTGCTGCAGGGCGATCTCGCACGTGCGGTTGCTGCAGACGTGCTCGACAACCGGGTGCTCGGCCAGATCGGCCGCAGCGTCACGCAGCGCGGAGGCGGGCAGCTCGGGGTGCAGCAAGCCCCGGTCGCCGGCCATGCCGCAGCAGGTGCTGCCGGCGGGAACGAGCACCTCCTCGGCCAGCGCCCCGGCAATACGCTCGAGCTTGTCGGCCAGGCCCAGGCGCCCGGCCGCGCAGGTGGGGTGAACGGCGACGGTGGGCACGCGGCGGCTCACCGACAGTCTCGCCAGCAGCCGGTCGTGCACCCAGGAGATCGAGTCGAGGATCTCGATCTGTGCGAAACGCTCCCGCTCGGCTTCGTCCAAGCACGGAGCGATGTCCTCGATCAGGCCCTGTGCACACGAGCTGGCATCGATCACCACCGGCAGTTGGCCCTCCTCGCTCCAACGCCACAGGGCGGCGGCGGTCCTCGCCGCCATGTGCTCCTGGCCGCGGCGGTAGCCCTTCGAGCTCCAAGGCGTGGCGCAACAGTGCCCGGCGACATCCGGCGGGATCCACAGCGGCAGGCCGGCGCGCTGGGAGATCGCGAGCAGCGCCGCCGGCAGTGACAGCTCGCCGTCGGCTGCGCTGCCGAGCATGCGATTCAGGCACGCCGGCAGGTAGACGGCCGCGGCCCCTGACCGGGTGCTCGCAGGTAGGTGCGCGGGTGCCGGCGGGGGCAGCTTCGCGGGCAGCGTCGGCACGAGCTCGCTGCTGACGCGTCCTCTGATCGCTGCGGGGATCTGGTGCAGGAGCCGCCGCGCACCCAGGCCCTCCACCATGCTTGCGCCGCGCAGCCCGCCACGCACGGCCCGCTCGACCCCGGCATAGCGCTTGGCCAGCGCCAGCGCCACGGCTTCCTCGCGCTCCCCGCGCTCGCGGCGGCGGAAGTCCTTCATCAGCTCGCCCGTGTCGATCGCCACGGGGCATGCGCCGAGACAGCTCCCGTCGGCTGCGCAGGTCTGCACGGCGTCGTGCTCGTAGTCGTGCAGGAGCGCCTCGTATACGGGCGAACCGGCGGGTTGGCGGGCCATCTCACGCCTGATCACGATCCGCTGGCGCGGGGTGGTCGTGGCGTTACGGCTCGGGCACACCGGCTCGCAGAACCCACACTCGACGCAGTGGGTCGCGCTCTGCTCGATCTCGGGCTGGGACTTGAGGTGCTTGAGATGGATCTCGGGGTCGCGGTTGAGCACCACGCCCGGGTTGAGCACGCCGCCGGGGTCGGCCAGTTCCTTGACGCGCCACATCATGGCGGTGGCCTTGGCCCCCCACTCGTGTTCGACGAAGGGAGCCATGTTTACGCCGGTGCCGTGCTCCGACTTCAGCGAGCCGTCGTACTTGTCGACGATCAGCTCGACGAGGTCGCCCATGAAGGCCTCGTAGCGCTCGATGTCCTCGGGCTTCGAGAAGTCGGGGGTGAGCTGGAAGTGCAGGTTGCCGGCCGAGGCGTGTCCCGCGACGCCGACGAGGAAGCCGTGCTTGCCCAGCATCTCCTGCAGGTCGCGGGCGCACTCGGCGATCCGCTCGGGTCGCACGCAAACGTCCTCGATGATCAGGGCGCTGCCCGGCGCACGCAGACGTCCCACGAGTCCGAACAGCCCCTCGCGCACCCGCCATGCGAGCTCGATCTCCGTGTGATCGCGCGTGAAGCGGGCCGGGGCGATCAACTCGTGCTCTCCGAGCACGTCCATGGCGGCAGCCTCGAGGGTGTCGAGCTGGGCGTCGTCGTCGCCTGCCAGCTCGACGATCAGGGCGGCCGACTCGGGCGGCAGCTCGCGCCAGTGCTCGGGGGTGTCGGGCAGGCTCCAGGCCGCCGCGATCAAGGCCGGTGCGACCATCAACTCGGTTGCGCGGGCGCCGCTTTGCACGAGCGCCGGCACGGCCTCGGCGGCCGCATCGATGCTGGGGAAGTGGGCCCACGCGAGTGTCGTGAGCGGAGGCTCGGGGCGCGTGCGCATGACCGCCTCGGCGATGAAGGCGAGCGTGCCCTCCGACCCGACCACGAGCCGGCGGAAGATCTCCAGCGGCGTCTCGCCGTCGAGTAGAGCACACAGCCGGTAGCCGGTCACGTTCTTGATCTCGTACTTGCGCCGGACGCGCTGTGCGAGCTCACGATCGTCGAGCAGCTCCTGGCGCAGCGCCGCCAGCCCGGCGGCAAGCTCGGGCTCGGCCGCCGCAAACTGGGCCTCGGCGTCCGGGGCGGCTGTGTCGATGACCGTACCCGAGGCAAGCACGAGCGTGAGCGACTCCACGGTCGAGTAGGGGTCCCAGCTCACCCCGCAGCGCATGCCACCGGAGTTGTTTGCGATCACCCCGCCGATCGTTGCGATGTCTTTGCTTGCCGGATCCGGGCCTAGCTTGTAGCCGTGGCGCTCGAGCAGCCGATTGGCCAGCCCGAGCAGCGTCCCGCACTTCAGCCGCGCGCGCTCGCCACCGGATTCGACCTTCACGCCTGAGAACCAGCGGCGGACGTCGATCATGATGCCGTCGGTCTGCGCCTGCCCGCCGAGGCTCGTGCCGCCACCGCGGAAGTTGACAGACATCCCGCGGCGCTGGGCGTAGTCGAGCACCTTGCCGACGTCACGGGCGTTGCGCGCCATCACCACCACGGCCGGAATTCGCCGATAGGGGCTCGCGTCGGAGGCGTAGGCGATCAGGTCGATCGCCCGGCTGAGCACGCGATCGGCTCCGAGCAGCGACACGAGCTCGCCCCGCAATGGCTCGGGCGTGCCGGCGGCCAGGATGTCGGGAGCCCGATCGGGAGTGGGCCCTCCCAGCGGTTGACCAATGCGGGTGCTGCGCGGCTCGAGCAGTCGCGGCGAGGCAGCAGGGCTCAAGCGAGTGCCATCCCTGGGGCCACGTCGACCTGCACCAGCCTCGGGCCGTCTGTCGCAAGCGCCTCGGACAGCGCCCCGTGGAGCGCATCGCGGTCGGAGACGGTGACGCCGGGGACGTTGTAGCTCTGCGCGGTCGCCGCGACGTCGAGCCGGGGTAGGTCGAGGGCCGGCGCGCCCGTCACGTTCTCGAGCGAGGCAAACCACTTGAGGATCGAGTACTCGTTGTTGCGAAGGACGAGGAACTTGACCGGGATCTCATATGCCGCGGCGGTCCAGAAGGCCGTGATCGCGTACTGCGCAGAACCCTCCCCGAGCACGCACACGACCTGGCGCTCCGGTTGGGCGAGCTGAACACCGAGGGAGGCCGAGAGCCCGAAGCCGAGTCCGCCACCGGCGCTGAAGTAGTAGGAGCCGGGACGCGAGAGGCGCAGCTTGTTGCGCAGGGCAACCGTGCTAGAGGGTGACTCGAGCACCACGATCCCATCGACTGGGAACAGCTCGGCGAGCGTGGTGTGAACCTCGCCGCCCGAAAGCTCTGAGCCGGGCTCAGGCGCCTCCAGCTCGACGCGGGCCGGCGGCTGCGCGCGCTCCGTCCGATGACCGGTCAGCTCGCTCACGAGCGCACGCAGCGTGAGTGCCACGTCGGCCACGATCGCGTCGCCCATCGGCGCGCGGGCTGCCTCATCGGGGTCGGCGGTGATCGCCACCAGTTGCGCTCCCTCCGGGAGGAACTCGCCGGGGATGTTTGGGTAGTAGGGGAAGATCGACGATCCGGCGACGAGCACGAGATCGTGACCCGCGAGCGTCTGGGCGAGCGGTCCCACGGCCGGAGGGAGCATGCCCTGGAAGGCGGGATGATCCTCGGGGAAGCCGATCCGCCCACCGCCGGTGGGCGGTGAGGCCCACACGGGCAACCGCTGCGACTCGGCCAGCTCGATCGCGGCATCCCAGCCCCCGGAAGCGTCGATGTCGGGGCCGGCGACGAACACTGGCCGCTGCGCTGTGCGTAGCCGCTCGGCCAGAGCGCTGATCTGCTCAGGGGCGGCCTGGGCGCGACCGACAACCGACCGGGCGATCTGGCTGGTGAAGTCGACCCGGGCGATCTCGGCGTTCCAGTCGTCCATGGGTATCGAGACGAAGGCCGGACCGGCCGGCGGCAGCGAGGCATGGTGGATCGCCTGGGCGATGGCGAACGGCACGTCAGCGGCTCGTGGCGGCTCATGGCTCCACTTGACGAACGGCTTGGGCACCTCGACGGCGTCACGGTTGGTCAGGTTGGCCTGCATCGAGATCAGCGACCGGGCTTGCTGGCCAGCGGTGACGAGCAGCGGCGCCTTGTTGGCGAGCGCCCCGAAGATCGCGCCAACGCCGTTGCCGAGCCCGGGAGCGGTGTGGAGGTTGACGTGGCCAACGCTGCCGCTGGCCTGGGCGTAGCCATCGGCCATGCCCACGGCAACCGCCTCTTGGAGTCCGAGCACGTAGCGGAAGTCCTCGGGCAACGGACCGAGCATCGGCAGCTCGGTCGAGCCGGGATTGCCGAAGATCGTGGTCATCCCGTGGCCGCGCAACAGCTCGAACGTCGCCTCTCGGACAGTTGTCATCTACGTCTCTCCCGACTCTTGGCTTCACGCCCACCAAGTGCGGGGGCCCGTGCGCGGCATCTTCGCGTGCACGCCCACCTGAGGTCAAGGAGGGCGAGAATTTTCCACGATTCGGGCCCACGCAAGGGCACATTTATGCGAACATATGTTCGTATGAAGGATGCCCCACCATTGGACACGGATAGACGTCTGCCAGCTATCAAGCTGGCAGATGGACATCGGTCGCTTTTTGCTCTGGCAGTCGAGAAGGTGTGGCCATGAGCACGATGGAGGCCTACAAGACGGAGCTCGCCAGCTATCTCAAGGGGTTCGCGAAGAACGTGCGACACCTGCGCGCCGCCAAGAGCCCGGGGTTCTCACAGGAGCGCCTGTCGGGTGCCACCAAACTCCATCGCACCGAGATCGGGAAAATCGAGCAGGGCCACGTCGAGCCGCGACTGACGACGCTGGTGATCCTCGCCGACGGGCTCGGCGTGACCGTCGACGAGCTCGTCAAAGGCCTTCCGGTCCCGGTCGAGCGCAAACCCTCACCGCAGTCGCGGCGCGGCGACGGGGCGCAGTAGCGCCAATGGCTACGCCGGCCCGCTTGCGCCCGAGCTCGCGAGCCGCCAAATGAGCGCGTCAACGACCGCACAGGCGCGTCCGATCGTTGGCCAACTCAGGTTCTCGGGCACATCGGTCGGCCAGTGGTAGTTGGCCGGGAGCTTGAGATCGGTACAAGCCGCAAGGCAAGCCGCGCGGAAGCCGGCCCGCAGAGCTGGGAGCGCATCAGTGCCGCCGGCGCCGAGCCTCAGCCCACGCCACAGCTCCACTCCGACCTCGTCGGCCGCTGCCTGGAGCTCGTCACGCAGCGACTGGTCGTAGTCGCGCATCCGCAACATCCCCTCCCCCTCGAGCACCATCAGGTTCGGCGAGCCAACGCACTCGAGCGCCACGAACCGTGTGCTCGACGGATCGAGCTCCGCACGATGACGGCGCATGAATCCGCGCATTCCCTCCATGAAGGACTCCTCGCTGCCCGTCGAGAGCAGCAGTACCCGGACTCCCGTGACCGGCCGCTCGCGTAGACGCTCGCCAATGGCCAGCAGGACAGCCACCGAGCTGAGGTTGTCGTTGGCGCCCGGTACGACCTGCGAGCGCGCGACGTCGGCCAGCAGCGCGAGCGTCACCGCGCTCCAAAACGCGCCGAGATTCCTCAACCGACGGCTGCCGATGGCACACGCCAGGGCTACGAGCGCCGGTCCGGCGGCAAGCAATCGGCCGGTCTGCGTGGAGGTCTTCTGGCGTGCATACAGCTCAGGAGCGATGGCGCTCACGAGTGGCACCAGACCGGGGTGGAACAGCAGCCCTGTGTGCGCCGCGTCGTGGTGGGCGACGAGCACGAGCGTCTCGCGGGCGCTCGGATCACCTGCCCAGGCGAGGACGTTGGTGGTCTCGCGTTTCGGTAGCAGGCGCCTCAGCAGGTGCGCTCCGTTGTCGACGTCGTCGGCGATCAAGGCGGCCGCACCACCCGCCAGCAACAGTCCGGACATGCGCGAGCGAGCTCCGATTGCGCCACTCACGACGCCGGCAGCCGCCGCCAGTCCGCTCGCCTGCCAGAAGCCCCCCACAGCGCGCTCTCGCTCCAGCACCGGGTCGAGGCCCAACTCGCGGAACATGTGGCCGAGCAGCGCTGCCGCCGTGGCCTCACCATCGCTCGCCGAGCCGCGCTCGATCGCGGCCAACTGCTCGACAGCCTGTACTGCGAAGTCCGATTGCATCCGCCGCCACGATAGGCGGTGAACGGCCGGCGTCGCGCTCAGGCGTCGAGCGGCTGTACCTCGACCGCTCCTCCATGCGCTTCTGACCAGTGCGGGTGCACGGCGTGCGGATGCTGTGCGGGCTGGATGTCGTGGCGGCGGATCGCGACGTAGGCGACGAGCACGACGAACACGGCGAACGCGATCAGGCTGATCGTCGCGTCCCCGAGCCCCAGCCCCCCGTTGGTCGACTTGCTGAAGCCGTCAGCGAAGGAAGCTCCGAGCGGGCGTGTGACCACGTAAGCACCCCAGAAGGCCACGATCGGGTTCAGCGATGCACGCCACCATGCCAGCGCGGGAATCGAGATGATCACTGCAAACAGCACCGCCGACTGGAAGAACCCGAGGTTCAGCGAGATCGCCGTCAGATCGCCGGCGGCGGTACCGAGCGCAAACGTGGCAAGCACAGCCGCCCAGTAGAACTGCTCGCGGCGGCGGGTGGTGATCGTATGAATCGACAGCGTGCCCTCGCTGCGCCACCAGCAGAAGAAGATCGCTCCTGTGAGCACCGCGAACAGAGGCGTGGTGACGGCGTAGGGAATGCTCGCTCCATCGTGCACGCCATCGGCGGCCATCGTGCCGAACACTGCGACCATCATCACGGCAAACCAGTACACCGGCGCTCGGTAGCGACGTGCCCGGAATTGCAGCCAGAAGGCGAAGGCCATCCCGAAGATCCCGACAGCACCCGCGATCGGCACGCTGCGCTGCCCCATGGCATCGGACATCGCCTCGCCCATGCCGGTCGTCAACAGCTTCAACACCCAGAAGATCAGTCCGATCTCTGGGACCTTCGCGGCGAGCGGCTCGCGTCTGCTTGGAGATGAGGCGGTTGCTGGCATGGCGAATCCTCCACGTGGGCATCGGAAAGCAGCCTCCCCCGCCTCCGCGGGAATGCTGGCGGTAGTTCCTAAGCGGCAGCTCAAGGGCGTGCCTGCAGCTGGGTTGGACCATGTTCGCCCAATGCCAGAGAGCGCGGCAGACCAGGCAACCACGCTAGTCCATGCAGCGCCTGGTGGAGGGCCGTCAACGAGCGACTGCTTCACGACGGCTGCGAGGCCATCGCGCACAGCCAGGGTCTTCCTGAACGTGGTGCTACTGCGCGTGCTCTACGCCCACGCGCTGGTGGCCGCGCCGCGCCTTTCTCCAGGAAGGGGCTCCTTGCTACGCAGCGCCGTTCGGGACCGACGCCGTGTGGAATCTGCCCGAGCCACCGCTTCCCATCAGTGTCCTGCGACTGGCGACGAGACCACGGACTGGCACCTGACCTGGCCCGGCCCGGTCTATCAGCCTGACCGTGGAGCTAGAGCCCGGCTCGCTCGAACAGCTCGGTCGCGGTCAACTCGAGACCGGCGGCGATCCTGAGGATGGTCTCGACCGTGAGGTTGAACTCGCCACGCTCGATTGCGCCGTAATAGCTGCGATCGATTCCGGCATCTGACGCGAAGGCTTCCTGGGTGTAGCCGCGCTCCTTGCGATACGCGCGGATCGCGCCGCCTAGGGCGATGCTGGATGGCGACTTCTTAGGCGGCATGGCTCAAGCCTGTTCCATTGACGCGACTAATTCCACCGGATACTCTTCCACCGCATATAATCAGCATCAGTTAGCTCGTTTGGATTAGGAGAGGCCACCATCCGATGCAGTCCGCACAGTATCTAGTGGTGATCGAAGTCCTCAACCGCGCCCATGGCCGTGAACGAGAGCGCATGTATAGGACGCTGCGCACCCATGGGCGCGAGGACATCGACGCCGCCATTGCCAGCCTCGAGCAGGCCGGCGTCGTGACCGTCAGCGGGCAGACAATCAAGGCCTCTCCGGCCCTCGCTCGGCTGGAGCAGCTCAACCTGATCGCCGTCTGATGTCGCTGCGCGAGATGACCTCGGAGGAGCTGGAGGCCTGGCACGATCTCGCGCTCGCAGAACAGGCCGTCGAGGCCGCACGCCGCCACCTGATCGCTGTCACCAACCGCGTCAGCCGAGGAAGCACCCGGCATCTCGCGCTGCTCCCGTCGGAGGAGCACGACGATTGCCCGACCGAATAGCCGCTCAGAGGTGCGCTACCGGTACCGATTCCTCCAGTCCGGCCTCGGTCGAGAGCAGGATTGCACCTCGAAGAGGACCGATGCAGTTGCGGGGAATGCCGGTGGAGCTCGATCGTGGCGCCATTTCGTACGCCTCATCACCTGAGCCGCCGCGGGGCTCAGGCTCACAGCTGTCGATACCGATAGGGAGCGCATGATGCGGCGTCTGCTCCAGCTGCGAACGACATGGTTCGTCGCCCTGCTCATGCCCGGACTACTTGCCGGATGCGGAGGTACCGTCACGGCAGCCCGCACGACCCCCTCAGCATCGAAGGCGATCACCAAGGCACAGGTCCTAGCGTATGCGCGTGCTGTGAATCTGCAAGCTGGGGACATCCCCGGGTGGACCGGCAGCGGGAGTGAAATCGAAGCCCCCAAGCCGGGGGCGCTGGCCCTCGAAGAGATCCGTTGCAGTGGAGCTGTCAATCCCGACCGCAGACTCGGGAGGATCGAATCGAGAGAACTCTCTGCAGGCCGTGCCGCTTTCAGTGAGATCATCAAATCCGCTGTCGAGGTCTGGCCAACACCGGCCCTGGTTGCCGCCAACAACAACCCGAACCGCAGATCTCGCTCGCGCGCCTGCTTCGTACGCTTTCTCAGGGCGTTCCATCACCGGGTCAATCTGGAACGAAATGGGCGAATGCGGATCGGGCCATTCACGATCGCCACCGTGCCCTACACATTGCCCGGAGCCACCAATAGCTTTCTTACGACCATCGGCGAAACACGACTGCTCAGCACTGGGGCCGTTCGAGCTCATATCTACCGCGATCTCTTCGGCTTCACCATCGGTCCGGCCGAATTTGAACTCGAAGCCATTGGTTTCAGCCACCCGGTACCTACATCAATCGAGGTGCAAGCGCTGCAGCTGATGCTCAACCGTGCGACGACTCATGCCGTTTGAGCAGGGCCTCGCTCGGTGACGATGCGTCTCACCGTGGCCCATTCGGCGAGGACGCCGGTCAGGTCGCCGCGATCGCGCAGATCCGCGCCTGCTGTCCAGCACCATGGCTCCCGCCAGATCAGTGCTGGTGGGTAGATCAGCGGCCGGGAAGGACCTGTTCGTCGCGAATCCGCTCGGAGCCGTACTGGAGCGTGATCGATTGACACTCCGGGACGGAGTTGAAGTTGGGGCTCGTCGAGCTGAGGAACGGATAGGTGATCGAGGCGGGTTGGGTTTGCCCACTGTCCGGGTGCCCGAACAGGTGCCCCACCTCGTGGGTCATCGCATCGCAGAACCACTGGAAGAATTCGTCATCCTGGTGCCAGCCGGGCCACAGTGAAGCGTTGATCGTGATCGTGCAGGTCTGAACGTCGGTCCACATCTCCACGACGGAGCCCGCGGGTTCGGGGCTTGTCACGCGTTCGTAGCCGGAGCTGGGCAGTTGATGTGGGCTCGTCGCGATCGTGGGTGTGCCGCATGCCGGCGTGCCGTGCCAGTAGCGCTCGGCGAGCCTCAGGGAGAGCGCAACGGGATTCGTGGTCGCCGCCCTTGCCGGCTTGTGCGCTCGAGCTCTGGCGGACACAGCGGCAGGTAGGAGCAGCATTGCCGCTACGACCATGGGGAGCAGCAGCGCAAATGGCGGGCGGGGAAGGTGCAGGCGGGCCATGCTTTACATGCTGGGCCCACGAGCCGCCTGGTTCTTCCTCCTGTGCGGGTGATCGTGGGGGAAGCGGCGGGTGAGTCGAGGGGGAGATGCGACTCACTCTTCGGCCGTCGTCTGTCGATGAACGCCTGGACGCTGGCCACGTCTGACCGACTATGACGCGACAAACACCCATAACCGTCGTGATAGCCCACTTCGACGACGTCTTTGCCGGAGGACTCCGCGAGCTGATCGAGCGCGATCCGAGTCTGGTGATCGTCGCGTCAGATGTGGAGCACCGGCGAATTGATGTCGTTTTGCGCGGGCACCGTCCAGACGTGGCGATCCTCGCCCTCGGGGCCCTGAGCGCGTTCGCCGAGGTTCGAGAGCTCAGCGCCCGTTATCCCGCGACGCGACTGGTCCTGCTCGGGAGGGCTCCAACGAGGATCGAGTGTGTGGAACTGCTCGCGGCCGGCGCGAGCGCATGCCTCGATGCAGGCACTCAGTCCCGGGATGTGATCAACGCAATCCATCTCGCGTCCCGAGGGCTACAGGTGCTTCCGCGGGGCCCGGCCGGCTCACCTGACGGCCCTAGCTCAGTTGCAGGCATAGGCCGACTGAGCAGGCGCGAGAGCGAAGTGCTCCCGCTGCTCCAGCTGGGCCACTCCAACGCGCAGATAGCCCTCGCGCTGCATGTTGGCATCGAGACGGTTCGTACCCATGCACGCAACATCTACCGCAAGCTCGGGGTCTCCTCCCGCCGCGAGCTCGCCGCCCCGCCCATGCTCGACCCAGAGCCTGCTCGCCCCGAGCACCCTCCCCCACGCCGGACGGCCACGCCATTGAGGCGTCCCCGACGTGGACACGGCACGCGGCACAGCTGACGTGCCGCCATGTGTCCAGTTGCCCGCGCCAGGCTCGTGTCGCCGGGATGAACGGTCGGGTTAGTAGTAGGCCGTTGAGGCCAAGGAGCATTCCTCCACTATCGCGGCGGTTTCAAGCCGCAGTCAGGAGACGCCCATGAACGGTGGCGTCCGACAGCAGCACGAGTCGCCCACAGGCGACTCCCTCGCAGCAAACCGCCGTCCTCCCGTGGGCAGTGGACGCAGGGCATTTGGCATCGGGGCGGTCCTGCTTGGATCGCTATCCAGCCTCATCTTCGCTGGCAGCGCCCTTGGCCGCAACCGCGAGCGTGGGCCTCGGTACGGCTGCGCCCTTCTCGGTGCTGGGCGGCTCGACGGTCACGAACACAGGCCCAACCACGATGTTTGGCGACCTGGGTCTTGCACCCGGCTCGTCGGTGACGGGTGAACCGCATGTGCTCGGCTCGACACACATCGACGAAGCGGTGGCAACGGGAGCGAAGAATGCGCTCACGACCGCCTACAACGAAGCAGCCGAACGTCCGTCCAGCGGATCGGCCGGGACCGAGCTCGCGGGTCAGGAATTCTCGCCGGGCGTCTACAGCGCCAGCAAAGCGCTGCTGCTGTCATCGGGCAGCGTCACCCTGAATGCCGAAGGCAACCCGGATGCGGTGTTCATCTTCCAGGTCGGCTCGACGCTCATCACCGAATCGAACACCAGCGTCTCGCTGGTGGGCGGCGCGCAGGCGTGCAACGTCTTCTGGCAGGTCGGTTCCTCGGCGACGCTCGGAAGCGGCACCCGCTTCGTCGGAACGATCATGGCCGCGGCCTCGATCACCGCCAACGCTGGCGCCACGATCCACGGCAGGCTGCTCGCGCAGAGTGCCGCGGTGACCCTGGAAGACAACACGATCACCAACTCCACCTGCGCCTCCAGCGTCAGCGGAAGCGGTGGCGGCACAGAAACAACAACCGGCGAAGAAACAGCCGCGCTCGAAACGCCGGTTACGGGAGGGAAAACGCCGACCGGCGAAGGCCCTACCAGTACCGGTGCGACAACGCCCTCGACAGGTGCTACGACCAGCACAGGAGTTGTCTCGAGCACCGTGCTCGGCGTAACAGCTCCCCTGCCGATCGCGTCGAAAAGCACAGCTAAGCACCACAAGCGCCGCAAGCACCATAGCGCGCGGAAGGCAGCTAAACCGCGCTCACCCGCACGGCCCGCGCTCCCACATCGGAGGGGCTCGTTCACCGGCTGAGCCTCGGGCTGGCGGTGGTATGCCTTCTCGGCATCACCGCCAGCTCGGCCACCGCTGCCGGCATCCCGGCTCGCGCGCAGGCGACTCAGGATCTGGCGGTCCTGCGCACCACGCATGCAGCGCATCGAGCACCCGCTGCGGCCTCGCCCGAGGTCGCGCTCGTGCCCGCCACCCGACCGATCACCGGCGCGCAGACCACGCTGCCCGTGATCGGGCACTCAACCGGTCCCACAGGAGTGAGGTGGCTGCGGGTGATGCTCCCCGGCCGGCCCGACGGATCGACCGGCTGGATCGCCCAGCAGGGCACGCGCAAGCTGGTGACGGGCTGGCGGCTCCTGGTCGACCTCGCTGCGCGGCGCGTGCGGGTCTACCACGACGGACGCACGGTGAGAACCTTTCAAGCGGTGGTGGGCAAGCCATCGACGCCCACGCCAACCGGCCAGTTCTTCGTCGAGGAGACCGTCGAGATGGAACCCGGTCAGGCCGGCGGACCGTTCGCTCTTGCGCTCAGCGCACGCTCCAACGTCCTGCAGGAATTCGACGGGGGCCCAGGGCAGATCGGGATTCATGGCCGGGACAACCTCGGCGGCACCCTGGGCACCGCCGAATCCCATGGGTGCATGCGCCTGGCGACCACGAGCATCGACTGGCTGGCAGAGCGCATCGGCCCGGGCACCCCGGTGACGATCCGCGCATCGTAGAGCGCACTGTCCGACGAGGCGCTTTGCGAGGTGATCCTCGGCAGTCCAGAGCCAAATCCAGCCCCGAACGTCGGTGGTGCCGACGGGTACGTCACGGCGGATCGAGGTCGCCTACCGTGCCTACAGCAGCGACCCCGCCTACGCAGGAATCTGCAGCGGCTCCTGTAGAGGCAAGAGCGCGCGGCTGCTGAGCCCCGTTGCGACGTGCTCATCGGCGATGGTCAGCTCCCCCTGCTCCCACAGATCCCCGATCCGCTTCATCCCCTGTGAGATCACCCCGACCTGGATCGCTGTTGGCGAGAGACCGGCAGCCAGGGCCTCCGTGACGAGGCCCTCTACCGCCAGCGAGTCCGCGGCACACAGAGCCGAGGTATAGCGGCCGCCGATCGACGCGAGCCTACGACCACCTGACCGCCGCGACTGCCCGCTCAACCTCCCGACCCCCATCTCAGAGTCAACCAGATGGATTTAAGTCTACTCAGCACCAATAGGGCTGCCGCGAAGATCGGCGAGGACGGCGTGACGTCGAGCGGACGGTGATCGACTCGGGCCGCGAGATCCGACGTTCCGACCGGCTCCGTGTGTGCTTAGAAGTTGACGTGGGCCACGCCGGACTGTTTGGCTGTTGTCGCGCTGACAGCGTTGCCTGCGATGTCGGTGGCCGAGGTGGAGGGGTTCCAGCTCATGTTTGTGCGTGTTGTGCTCGTCTGGGAGGCTTCGTGTGTGACCCCCAGGGTGAAGACGATGCTCGAGCCGACGCGGGTCATCGTAGAAGGCGTCGCCGAGCCGGTGGCGCCGTAGATGATGTAGCTCCCGGCGTTCCCGTTCAGGTAGTTCGAGGCGCCCAGTTCAATCGTCCCGACGGGGATCTGGACGGGTGTGGCGGCGGTGCTGTAGATGTAGATCGAGTCAGTTGTGGTGCCCCCGCCGCTCTCTAGGGCGATCTGGACGTTGGTCGGGGCACCGGTCCAGCCGCTGAGCACCGAGTAGGGGTCGATGACTCCGCTGTATGTGAGGGTCAGCGTGTCGCCTTGGTCGAGGTGCCCGACGGTGCCACCACTGACGTTGGTGCTCTGGACGTCCACGGCTGTGGGGGCCGTGTTGTCCACCGTCGTGGTGAAGCTCTGGGTAGCGACATTGCCGGCGGCGTCCGTGGAGGTGGCCGTGTAGTTGTATGCGCCAGCGGCTAGTCCGGTACCCGCAGTAAACGCGGCGCTTCGGTATTTATAGGGTACGCCTCCGGCGCTGTAGCTGCCGCTAGTGAGCGGTGCTGCTGTTGTCCCTGAGGTGATCGAGTTTACGTTGGCGGTGATGCTCGTGATCCCGCTCGCCGGGTTGCCGCTGTCGCTGGCGTTGGCGTAGATGTAGTAGCTGGCGCCCTTCATGATGAAGCCGACTTCGTAGGCGCTCGTACGGCCGATTGCCGCGACGGAAACGGTGGGGGCCGTCCAGTCAGGGGCCGCCGTGAACGCGTTCGAGGCGGTCGTGGACGATGCGTTGAAGGCCGACAGCGTGCCGTTCGTCGCGGCTACCCACGCCACGGTCAGCGCTAGCAGCGACAGCGCGGCTCGGGCCGCTCCGCGGCGCATCAGGCGCTCCAGATGCGACGCAGCACTGCGACGCTCAGGACGAGCGTGAGGAGCCAAAGAGTTAGCCCGCGAGCGAGGCCGGCGGCCATCCATGCCGTTGCGCGGCCGACCCACGGGATCCGCGCTTGTAGGACGGCGACCGTTCCGCCCCGGGGCACTGACCAGCTCTCAGCCGTAGCGTTGGCATCCCCTCGTGTCACGAACTGCAGGCGCGCCCGGGAACCGTGCACCGCGATGACGCGGTGGGTGATGAGCCTGCCGTGGAGGGCTGGGTCGTTGAACGTGACGATTGCACCAGGGTGGATGCTCACAGCCGGCGCTGGGCGCGTGATGAGCAGATCGCCCGGTTTGATTGCCGGGCTCATGCTGCCCGAGTACTCCACCAGCGGCCGGTCCCCGAGGAGGCTGCCCACCAGCAGCACAGTGAGCAGCGCCAGCGCCAGCGCGCAGAGGACGTTTGATGCGCGATTGGCGATGCGCAGCCCGCGTGCCGAGGCGCACGGGCGGACGACGGCCCGGGGGGCTGGTTGGGCGAGGACGCTCATCAGATGCTGTCTGCCTCGAATGTGAACGTCTCCTGTCCGTTCAGCCCTTGGGCCGCAACGTTGCTCAGCACCGTGACCTGAAACTGGTAGCCGTGGATGCTCTGGGCAGTCCAGGTGGCCGGGTTGGCGGACGTGGGGTCATCCAGCGCGGAGGTCGCGCTGGCGGGCAGCGCGGCCAGGGTGCCGCTGTAGATGATGCCCGCACCCTGGGAGATGTAGTTGGTCGTGTCGGCAGTGAATCCCGTGCACGAGCCGGATGCGGGGGTCCCGCTGAAGGTTCCGCGCGTCAGCACGAGCTTCAGATACTGGTTCAGCCCGGTCCCAGTGCTTGTCGCGTAGAGCTTCACTTCGGCTGGCAGCGTGCCCGTGTAGGTGATCCGGATGCAGCCGGTCGAGGCTTCGCCCGGCTTGGCGGCGGACAGGGACAGCACAGCTGAGCTCGGCGAGTTCGAGGTCAGCTGCACCGTCCCTGTGCTGAACGAGTTCGACGGGTTCGAGGCGGTCGCATTGAGGTTCGACCACGTCGCGGTGCTCGCGAGCAGCGCAGCGCCGGCAACGACGGCCGCGGTGGCTGCGAGCTTGACCGCGATCGTCGCGAGGTGCCCGCGGTCAGAGGGTCCGGGAACCACCGGGGAGACGCCGCGCCCGTTCTGGGGCGGCACCTCTCCGGTTCTTGCCGTCCTCTTGTGATCCGACATCGCGGGTCGCAGGTGCGCGTGTCAGCCGCGGCTTAGTTCGTCGATGACCAGGCGTATTCGACGGTCGTCGAGGCACCCTGGTAGGCGTTGTCCGCGCCGTTGACGCCACCGTCAGGGAAGCTCATCGTGAACTGGTAGCGGTGCGTCACCCCCGCGGCCGAGACACCGAGCGGGATCGTCACGGGCATCGCGCTCATAACGCCGGTATAGATCGATACCGCGGCCGGACAGGCCGTCACGCACGCGGGATCCCCGAGGTCCATGACGGTCATGGTGATCTTTTTGGAGAGCCCCGGCGAGGCCGGGGTGTCCACCGCGACCGTGTGCGCGAGCGTGAACGTGCCGCTGGCTGAGCCGGTGTTCTTGATGTCGACGGTGCCGGTGGCGGTGTTGCCCGGGACGATGTTCGACGCGGTCAGGATCGCGGCGTTGGTCTTGGAGTTCGAGTGCGAGATGGTACCCGCCGTGAAGACGTTGCTTGGGTTGGCGCTGGTCGAGTTGAAGTTCGCGCCGGAGCCGACCGCGACCGCTGCGGCGACCATCAGGCCACCCATCGCAACAAGGACCTTGCCGGGCGATGCCCGCCACAGGGATGTGAGTCTGGTCATAACGATCTCCTTTAGCCGGAGAGTGCCCTTTGGGCGATCAGACCGGATGGTTTACATAATTCCCATCGGCATCCGGGCCGCCTAACATCTGCGGGTTAACCACATTCCTTTTCTCGGACTTCCCGTAGTCGGCCAGGTGAGGCGGGCATGTGGGTCAAGGAGGGCGCGCGGACGTTCACTATGTGCGATCGGACTGCCGATGGAAGCTCATATGCAAAAACGGCAACGATCCGGTTTCGCCGCCATCAGCGAGATGCTTCACATGCGGCCTGGGTTCCTGCTCACCTTCAGCGTCGCCGGTCTTCTCGCCGTGGCGCTCGTCGCGTTCGCCGTCTCGCAGATCCTCGGTAGCGAAATCCGCGACACGCAGATCACGAGCGCTACCCGTTCGGCCGAACTGCTGAGCGCCGCGAGCCTCGGGCCGCAGTTGCCGGCGCGGGGACGATCGCTTGATGCCGGACAGCTCAAGGAGCTCGACGCGGCCACACTTGCCGCACGTCGCACGTCCGGTCTTGCGGGAGTGGGCATCTGGGATCGGCAGTCGCGGATCCTCTACGCGACCGACCACCGGCTGATCGGGACGAGTGTGCTGCGCACGCCCGAGGCTGTGGCCGCGTTCTCTGGCAAGACCTCAACTACGGTGGTCAGCCGGGCGCCGTCCGTTGTGAGCACCCTCTCTGCCAAGCAGATAGACGTTGCCGTGCCGATCTATGCGGTGGGCACAAGCAAGCCGATCGCGGTCGCCGAGGTTGCACTCCCCTACGCACCGGTTGCGCAGAGCGTCTCAAGCGAGACGCAGCGCATCGATCTGATTCTCATCGGCGCCTCCCTTCTCTTCTACGCAATGCTCTGGCCAGGGCTGCTGCGCGCGTCGAAGGCCGTGCGCAGGCAGTCCGATCCTCGCAGGAAGTCCCTGTTGCGTGAGCTCGAGCATGCGCTTGCCCATGACGAGCTGCTTCTGTACTACCAGCCCACGATCAACCTTCGGGAAGGGAGGGTCGCCGGCGTGGAGGCGCTGCTTCGGTGGCGCCACCCCAAGCGCGGACTGCTCGGGCCCAGCGAGTTCCTGCCGAGCATCGTCGACGGCGCATTGGACAGCCGGCTGGCGCTACACGTGGTGGGGATGGCCCTACGCGACTGCGGCGCCTGGCGCGACCGCGGCATCGATGTCTCGGTCAACGTGAACCTGTCCGCTCCGAACGTCCTCGATGACGCGCTGAGCCAAGAGATCGGCAAGCTGCTCGCGACCACCGGGATCCCACCCGCCGCGCTCGGACTGGAGATCACCGAGGGGGCGATCGTCGCTGACTCCGACAGGGCAGCGGCGATGCTCACCGCCCTCGACCGGCTCGGAGTGCGCGTATGCATCAATAACTTCGGCACCGGCTACTCCTCGCTGGCCGTCCTGCGCGACCTGCCCGTGTCCGAGCTGAAGGTCGACCGCCAGTTCATCTCTGGTTTGCACGCTCGCCCACGCGACAGGACAATCGTGAGCCTGATCGTCGCGCTCGCGCACCAGCTCGAGGTGACCGTGATCGCCGAGGGCGTCGAGAACCTGCAGACGCTCACCGCCCTCGCAGAGCTGCACTGTGACATGGCGCAGGGCCACTACTTCAGCCCGCCCCTCCCGCTCGCCGAGCTGGTGGCGTGGTTCGAGGCGCCGCTGACGGCCGGATACATGCCGCCGGCCGAGCCCGCAGTCGCGATCTGACGCGGGCTGGCGGCCTTTGTGATCTCCCCCTCATCGATCTTCACTGCGACCCCGCGACGGTTGCTGATCGCACTGGGCGCTCTGACGATCGCCAGCGCCGTGGCGGTTGGGACGGGCGCGAACTTCAACGCGACCTCCGCGAACCCCGGAACGATCATCACCGCCGGGACCATCGTGCTGACGGACTCCGCGAGCGGGACCGCGATCCTGACGACGGGCCCAATGAAACCCGGTGGCACGAGCACAGGGACGGTCGACATCAAGAACGGCGGCAGCGTGCCGGCCACCGTCACGCTCGCAAAGGCCGGCCTCACCGACACGCCGAGCTCGCCGCCGCTGTCGGGAAAGCTCGCCCTCACGATCCAGGATCTCGGCGAACCGTCGTGCGTAAGCGGTTGCCCGACGCCGGTTACCCTCTACTCGGGCACGCTCGGCTCGATGGGGACGATCGCGCTCGGCAGCTTCGCTGCCTCTGCGGCACATCGCTACAAGCTCACGGTGTCCTTCCCCGAAGGCGTGAACGGCGCCGATAACTCATACGAGGGCGCAAACACAAGAGTGGACTACGTGTGGACGGCCACGCAATAGCTGTGCGGCGCCTTCCGGGCGTACTGATCCCGCCGGCCCCACTCGACACCGAGGCGGCGGATACGCTTCCTCACCTACACCGTCCGCACATGGTGCGGCGGGCCGGGCAGCTGGCGCTCAACTTCCTGCTGGTATCGATGATGGCCAGCGTCCTGATCCTCCTCGGGCCGGCGCTTCTGGGCTATCACCGCTACGTAATCCTGACGGGATCGATGACAGGCACCTATGACCGCGGCTCGGTCGTCTTCGATCGTCCCGTTCCCACCTCCTCGCTGAAGGTCGGTGAGCCGATCACCTACTCTCCTCCGCACGGGTATACGAGCCAGCAGCGCGTGACACATCGCATCTGGTGGATCGGGCGCGGACCAAACGGCGAACGCGTGTTCAGGACCAAGGGCGACGCCAACAAGCACCCCGACGCCTGGAAGTTCACGCTCGACCAGGCCACCCAGGATCGCGTCTTCTTCCACGTCCCGGATATCGGCTACGTGTTCATCGTGCTCAGCCTCCGCGCATTCCGGATCGCCCTGATCGGCCTGCCCGCAATCCTCATCGGCCTGTTCATTCTCCGAGGACTCTGGCGTGAGGCAGGCGCTGAGGCGCGGCGCGTGAGACTCGCCGAACTGGGCTGGCAGGAGATCGCCGACTCGGGCCTCGCCACGCTCGTGACGCCGCTGGACAAGCCCACCGGGCCGCCAATGCCAATTCGGCTCGAGCTTCACCTCCCAGCCGTACGCGGCGTGGCGCCAGAGTTCTCCAGGAGCAACTCACGTCCGTCGGCACCGGTCCCCGGGCTGCACGTTCGCCGGCTCGCCGCCTTTGCGGACCGTCGGGGTCACGGAGACGCCCAACGGCCCAGCGCGGCGCGCGAGCGCCGAGCATCGGGTAGCAGCCGAGCGATGGTGCTTCGTGTGGCTCGTTTGGGGACCGGAGGTTCGTGACTGGCGATGCTCGTCGAGAGCCTTGCGGGGCCCCTACGTGCCTAAAGCGGGCGAACGTACTTGTACGGGGCAGCAGTGCGGCTGTGATGTGATGCGTTGAGGCTGCAGAACGTGTCGACTATGGTGGGGTCGAATTGGGTGCCGGCATTTGCTTGTAGCTGTTCGATCGCTGCTGTTTCGCCGATTGATGCTCGATAGGAGCGGTCCGTGGTCATGGCGTCGTAGGCGTCGCATACGGCGATGATGCGTGAGCCGAGTGGGATGTTCTCGCCTCCGAGGCCGTCTGGGTAGCCGTGCCCGTCGATACGCTCGTGGCTTGAGCGGATGATCGGGGCGGTGCTTGCTAGTGCGGGTGCTGCAAGCACGATTCGCTCGCCGATGAGTGGGTGGCGTTGCATGAATGCCCACTCTTGTTTGTCCAGGGGGCCGGGCTTGTCGAGGATTGCGGCTGGTACCGCAGTCTTGCCGACGTCATGGAGCTTGGCGGCGAGGCATATTCGACGGACTTCGTGCTCGGGCTCGCCGAGCGTCTTGGCGATCTCGGCGGAGAGATCTGAGACTCGCTCGACGTGCTCGTCCAGGGAGGGACTTTGCTCGGCGATGACTTGTAGTAGTGCGTCGGTGACTTGGCTGCTGGCGGATGATTGGTTGGCCTTGTTGGCGTACATGCGCTCGTCGGCGAGCTTCAAGCCATCGCTGGGAGTGTTTGCTTCTGAGGGGATCCATACGGCGCCGTAGGAGCAGCCGATGTTCCAGCTCTCACCGCAGTCCTGTAGCGCTGTGACGGCGTCGTCGAGTAGCTGCTCGGCGACGTTGGGAGCGCAGCTGACGAGCATGCAGAACTCATCTCCACCCATCCGGTATGCGGAGCCTGCTTTCTGGGTCACGGCGGCGAGACGTCCGGCCAGCCGTTCGAGTAGGGCGTCGCCCGCAGCGTGACCGAATGTGTCGTTGTATTGCTTGAAGCCATCGAGGTCGAACATGGCCAACAGGAGTTCATGGGGTCCTGGCATCTTTGCGACCGCCTGTTCTAGATCGAGGTCCAGCGCGCGGCGGTTGCGTAGATCGGTCAAGGCATCAGTCCTGGCCTCGATCCGGCTTTCGCCGAGGAGCGCTTCCTTTTCGCCGGCCATGCGCTGGACGGCACTTCGGGCTGCGACGGATCGCAGGTAGAAATAAGCGAACGCGGCGAGCAGGAGAAGCATCGCGATCGCGACTCCAAGCTTTGCCTGTGTGCGGGCACGTTCCGCATTCGCCGCGTGTAGGCGGCTGAGCTTTACCAGGACACGGGAGAGGACGGCCACTCGAGCGAGCAGTGTCTTTTGCAGCGTGAGGACCCCTAGCCCCCCGGCTGCCAAGCCGCCCTTTGCGGAGGCAATCCGATAGACGCTGGCTACCACCGGATCGATGCTCGCAAGGCTCGAGCGTCCACTGGCCAGCAGCGCGAGCGGCACACCCACCTGGTTACGTGCCGCGAGCCCCCGCATGATTGCTTGCTGGTCATCCTTGATCTCGCTGCGCTCGCCGGCCGCGGCGCTCCCGCCGGCGCTTGGGTCGGCGCTGAACGGGGCGGTCTTCAGGTCAGACAGCGATGAGGCCATTGACGCGACCTGCACCTGCGCTATCCGGCTCGAATTGAGCCGTCCCACCAGCAGCCACGTCGTAGCTACCGCCCCGAGTGTGAGACACAGGACGACGAGCAGAGTCAGAGTCTTCACATGATTTGTAACTCTAGGATACATAGTGGTTGCGTCGACGGCTACCCCTTCTAACTGAAGGCAGTGCGCCCCTCACGTCCTTCTGTCCATTGATCCCTCGCGCGACGCGACCTCGCAGGCGAGGTGCGGGTCCCTGCTGGCAACCCGCACCTGCTCGCGTAAGAGGGGACGCCTCCGCGCCTTGAACGGTCGACCTGTGGGTTTTCGGCCGTTCAAACTGTCGGACCGTGGCGACGTTCACCGTGATTCCTTCTGGCGCTGCGCGAGCAGATCGGCGTCGGCGCGAGCGATGACGTCGGAGGGAAAGTCGCCCTCGGCGAGCTCGGTGAGTCCGACCGTGATCGAGCCGCCCGGCGCGCTAAGCGCGAGCGCAGCGGAGGCTTCAACGAAGCGCTCTCGCACGGCGTCGAGCTCCATGTTCGGGAGGGCGCAAACGAACTCATCCCCGCCGACCCTGACGATCAGGTCATAGCTGCGTAGGCATGCTCTTAGAGCATCGGCGACCGCAATAAGGAGGGTATCTCCGGCCGCGTGGCCGTCCGCGTCGTTGACTGCCTTCAGGCCGTCAACATCGATAAAGGCGATGGCGAGGGGCTCGGGGATGCGACACGCACGATCCATTTCTCGTTGAAGCTGCTGCAGCCCTGCTCCTCGGCGTCGGACGTGTGTGAGCTCATCCGTTTCGGAGGTCTCGAGGTCAAGAGCCGCCTGAGCCAGTTCGCGTCTCGCCATGGTGCGTTCGCGGACGGCCTCCGCTCGATCCGCGGATGCCCTGGCCCGATCGGCAGCAGCCTGACGACGGTCCTCTGCAGCTCTCGCTCGGTCATTCGCAGCGTGCTCCCGCTTACCCGCTCGCTTTTGCCGGAGCTCAGGTTCCTCCCCTTGGCTCGTCTCCTCATCGAGAGCCTCAGCTGCAGCGTCTCGTACCGTCGCTGACCAGTCACGCTCGATTGCCGATCGATCGCGCTCGTCCGCGTTCGCCTCTCGTGAGCCGGCTACGCGCTCACGGCTGCGAGCCGAGCGATCACGCGCGCGGGTGCTGAGCACACGCTCGGCGCTTGCCCGTGTTCGGTCATTCTGGCCAGCGCTGCTCGCCGACTCCTGGTCGCTAGCCAACTGATCCCTATCCGAGGCTGCCTGATCTGCATCCGAAGAGGCACGATCAGTGTCCGACGCCGTTTGATCGGTGTCGGAGGAGGTCTGATCTGCATCGGAGCCGGTCTGATCCGCATCTGATGCGTCCTGGTGGACGCGCGAAGCCAGGCTCACTGGGTCCTCGCGATCGCCGCTCCGCCCCGGCCCATCTGGCTTCTTATCCGGGGGCCTGCCTTCGGGCTTGCGGCCATTGCCCGAGGAGCTCATCGTCCGCTCCCAACAGATAGGGGTTGCCTCCACGTACGGCGAGCAACTGAGACTTCCGGCCCTAGAGGCCACATACCGGGCATACCCAGACCTCCACGCAAACCGCATAGACGCTGAGAGTCACTTATCGGCTGCCAGCCCTATGATCCAATCGTGCGAATCAGTAGGTTGTGCTGAATATAGCACTGGACGGCAACTCGCGGCGTCCGGTGTGCTCGTCGATGAGTGCCGCAGTATGCGTCTGCTTGTGTGGGTCCACCCCGATCGTCATCATTTGTTCTGCTCCGTTCGTTCGTTGGATCGAAGAGCGGATCGTCGGCGGACACACCTCAGTCGAGGGCCAATGCCCAGGCTCCTAGCAGGGCACGCCGGCAATCCTCGGGGGGCGGTGGACGACACAACTACGGCTGGTCAACCCAAGGGGGCCACAGCCGCTTCAGCTGCGCATTCTCGCGCTCGAGGTCCTTCAACCGCCGCACATCATCTAGCGCCATCGCCCCGAACTGAGCCCGCCACCGGTGATACGTTGGCTCGGATACTTCCAGCGCCTTCGCTACCTCCGGCACCTCCATGCCCTCGGCGAGCAGCCGGTCGGCCCCCCAGCTTCCTCACAATCTGCTCCGGCGTATGACCGTTGCGCTTCACGTGACCAGTCCTCCTCTCGCCCATTCTCCATGAGCAGAAGGACTCCCACACCCACCTGATCTGGTCCCTGAGTTGTGGACTGGGTTTGTGCGAGGCTGGCGGCATGAACGCAAGGAGCCGTCATGCCGAAGTCCTATCCGCCGGAGTTCCGCTGTCGTGTCGTTGAGCTGTGTCGCGCTGGTGCGCAGCCGAGCAAGGTCGCTGTTGATCTCGGGGTCTCTGAAGCCACCGTGTACCGCTGGATCGCCCAAGACGAAGTGGATGCCGGAGAACGCCCAGGAGTCCGCAGCGGTGAGCACGTTGAGCTTTCCCGAGCGCGTTCACGGATCAGAGACCTCGAAGCCGAGCTCGAGCTAACCCGGAAAGCATCGGCACTGTTCGGCGAGGGCGAGTCGCGTCCAGCCCCAAAAGTGTCTACCCGGTGATCGCGTCCCTGGCCGGGCAGGGACACAGCGCGAAGGCATGCTGCAGAATGCTGGGCGTAGCGCCGTCTGGGTTCTTCTATTGGCGCACGCGGCCACCGAGCGCGAGAGAGCTGCGCTCAGAGCATCTCGGCGGCCTGATCAGCGACATCCACCGGGTGTCCAACGGAACGTATGGCACACGCCGTGTCACGGCTGAGCTGCGCTTCGGCTATGAGCTCACCGTCAACCGCAAGGCAGTGCGGCGCATCATGCGCCGCCTCGGCCTGCAAGGGCTCCCTGCCCTGAAGCCCAAGCGGCGAGGTCCGGGCACCGAGGGAGCCGCAGCTGATGATCTCGTGCTGCGTTTGTTTAAGCGCGAAGCACCTGATTAGTTGTGGCTTACCGACATCACCGAGCACCCGACGAGGGAGGGCAAGCTCTACTGCTGCGTCGTGCTGGATGCTTATTCCCGTCGCATCGTGGGCTGGTCGATCGACAAGCAGCAGGCTGCATCGCTGGTCACGAGCGCACTCGGAATGGCGATCAACACACGCAAGCCTCCAGACGGCGCGGTGATACACAGCGACCACGGAAGCCAGTTCACTAGCTGGGCGTTCAGCGACCGCGTCAAGAGCGCTGGACTCGCGCTATCGATGGGCCGCATCGGGGATGCCTATGACAACGCGATGATGGAGGCGTTCTGGGGACGAATGCAGACCGAGCTACTGAACCGCAAACGATGGCGCACGCGCCTTGAGCTCGCCAACGCGCTCTTCGAGTACGTCGAGGTCTTCCACAACCGCAAGCGCCGCCACAGCGCCCTCGGGATGCTCACACCCAACGAATATGAGACCCTCTACCACCAACAACAAGCCGCCTAGCACCCTCACAAACCCGGTCTAATAAAACGGGACCAGATCACACCGGACCAAAACTACGGGGGCGCGCCAGTAGGACTGGCGACCATCGTGATCGGTGGCGACGTTTTTCTGGGTTATCGGTGTAGTCATTCAGGGCAGGAACGAGACCCGTATCTCAGCTCGGCCGCGCACCCCGACTACTTGTTACCTGCCCCGATCCGTTCCGCGAGACGCTCTCCCACTACAGTTAGGCCGACGGCTGCCCAAACAACGACCAGGCATCGCAGGACGATCCATGAGGCCGAGCTGCGGACAAGAAACGCAATCACAGTGTTGACCGCGACGCTCACTGTGAGGGCCGCTGCGGCTACGCGCATGACTCGACTCGCAACTTTATCCGAGACCGGTATCCCGCGCTCTCCGCCACCGTCGCTGACAGTCATCCTCGCTAGCGCCCGGTCGACTCTCGGATCAACAAAACGGCTCGTCACTAGCACAAACATGAGCCCAGCGGCAGCAGCGAAGACGCCGCCGCCGACGCTTCCAAGGACCGCTACACCGCACGGGACGACTACGGATGAAAGTCAAGTTGGGCTGGACGTTGGCGGTTTCCTTTGGCAGAGTTGGTGGTGGTGCGGGCGACTGACGGAAGCGAAGAGCAGACCTTGGGGCTTATTGAGTCTGTCGCGCGGCTTTGCCCTGCGAGGGCCTTTGAGATGCGCGCCCCGGTGTCGCGCCCGCACCCGCCTTTTTCTTGGCTGGCTGCCAGTCAGCGATGAGGCGTTGATATGCCGTCTCGGCCTGAGCAGCGAGCTCTTTCTCGGCCTTGCGCTGATCGACGGTGGCGAACGTGCGTCCGGTGGTGGCGAGGCGTTTTCCCTGCTGGCGCGGTGCTCCGAGCATCAGCTCAAAGCGGCGCAGCTTTTCTCGGTGCAGAGAGGGACGCGCGAATGCGTAGTCCTCGCCGCGGTGCAGCATGTTCCAGGCGACCACGACGAGCTTGCGGGCAACCGCGACTGTCGCGATATTCACGCCGCGGCGTGCGCTGACGCGCTGATGAAAGGCCCGCAGCGGGCCTGTGGTCCTCGCCGCGTGCCATGCGGCCTCCACCAGTAGCCCGCGGACCTCACCGGGGCCTTGCTTGCTGATGCGCCCGTGCTTGGCGGGCTCGCTGCCGGACTGGCGCACCCGTGGGCTGAGCCCGAGATACCCAACAAGATGCCCAGGCGTTGGGAACCTTGAGACGTCACCGATCGCCGCGAGCATCGCTGTCGCGGTCACCCCGGAAACACCCGGGAGTGTCATCAGCCGGCGAATATCCTCGCTGCCCAAGACCTGCTTGGCGATCTCCAGATCCACGAGCTCGATCTCCTTCTTGACGAAATCGATCTGGCGCAGACACGCGTCGACGCTTTGCTGCTCATCAACAGGCAAATGCTCCTGCTGAGCGGCTAGCCACACTCGGCCCTTAACACCAAATACGTCTGTCATCGGCGGGCGCTCCTTCAGCTGACGCTGCAGCACCGCATGAACCTGGTTCTTCTCACGCACCATCTGGCGGACCAGATGGCCGCGCCTTGAGATCAGCCGCCGGCGCACCCTGGTCTGCTCATCCGGAGTCCAAACCTCAGGCAAGAACCCGCCTGCGAGCAGTCGAGCGAGCATCTGGGCATCGATCTTGTCGGTCTTCGCACGCAACCCCGTCGCGGCCTTGACCGCTTTCGGATTAGCCAGCACTACTCGAGCGACATGCGGCTCGATGATCCGCGCAATCGCCAGCGCATTCGCGGTCGCCTCCAGCGCGACCACGTCATCCCCCGCCAAGCTCTGTGCGAACAGCTCGAGCGTTGCCCTCGCCGAGGCTACGCGCCCAGCAGAACGCACCACCCCGTCTTCGGCTATCGCGACCTCACAGAAGTCACGATGGACATCCAACCCTATGAACCTCACCAGCACCTCCTCTCGCTGAACAAGAAACGGTGGAGAGCTGGCGGGCAAAACGACAACTACGGATCCGTGCTCAAAGCACACCCGGGCAAGTCGCAGGGGCGGCCAACTACAAACTGCGGGCTCTCAGCCCATAGAAATGCGACGGCCTGCCCAACCAGCGTTCTCCCGGAGCCCCCGCCCCGGAACGCCGCCAAACCTACGACGGCACCCAGACACGACAACTCCGAAAGACATCTTCATGCCCCTACAACAATGATCGCACGCATCGCAATCCGCGCCCGATGAAAATGCCTGCTATCGATCACAAGTTCCCTACTTTATGCTGGACACTGTCTTGTAGGCGTCCCAGGCCGACCAGCCCATCATCGCAACGTTTCCAGCAACAAATGTCGCGCAACCAAACCAAACGAACGGTGCTGCGAAAGGCGCCGTCATACAGCCCCGCTACGCACGCGCTGCCGCCCACCGTGAGCGCTAGCCCGGCCTCCGCCCACGTACCAAAGTCGCCTAGGAGCGAGACGAACTTCCCGGCGTTCCGCTTGACAAACGCCGTTCCCGCTTGTAGCGCACCCCACGCCACCTTTCCTCCGCTTACGCCAGCTGAAAGTATCTTGCTCAGGCCACCGGTGAGTTTCCCGAAGAGATTTGACGCCGCCTGAGCCTTGGTCCCACTCACACTACCAGTGTATTCAAAGCCAGAGAAGAATTCCGTTCCACCACCGTTCACTTCTGTCCCCGGTGGGTAGTTGCCACCCCCGGGCCAAGGCCCACAGGCGCACGCAGGACACTGATTTCGGAGGGTGTCCGTTTATCTGTAGGCGGGGTTTGGTGGTTTCAGTCGGGTAGTCGGTCTCCGAAGTAGATCTTGAACGCGAGCATTGCCTTTGTCCAACCGCGGGTCCATGTCCATTGCGGGACCGCGTTTTGGATCGCGAGGTAGATCAGCTTCCGGGCTGCGTCCTCGGTCGGGAAGTGCCCCTTGGTCTTGACTGCCTTTCGTAGCTGGCGGTTGAGCGCCTCGATCGCGTTCGTATCCGGTATGAAAGGGGGTAGATGTCGCTGCGCCCTCCGACTGGCCCGGGCTGCCTTTGAGCGTCCGGGGTGGTGAGTACGGTGCGACCGTCCGGGTCGCGGGGCATCTGGGAGCGAACGCGGTTGGGCAGGCCGTTCTTATACGTTGCGCTTCGAGCGCGTGTTAGTAGTTGGCCGCCCCTGCGACTTGCCCGGTTGCGCTTCGAGCGCGGATCCGTAGGTGTCGTTCGCCCGCCTGGCTCCCATCGTGATCAACCGAGATCGGAGGTGGCAAGTGGGACGGAGATGTATCGGTCTGGATGTGCATCGCGAGTTCGCGCAGGTCGCGATCTGGGAGAACGGGACGGTCCGGCACGCCGGACAGGTCGAGATCTGCGGTGAGGTGCTGCGGGTTTTCGCCGAGAGCCTTGGGCCGGAGGATGAGGTTGCGATTGAGGCGACGTGCAACACGCACGCGATCGTCCGCGTGATCGAGCCTCGCGTCGCGCGTGTGGTCGTGTCGAACCCGATGAAGACACGCGCGATCGCGGAGGCGAAGGTCAAGACCGACAAGGTCGACGCTACGGTCCTCGCCGAGCTGTTGGCCGCGGACTACCTGCCGTCGGTGTGGGTCGCCGATGAGGAGACACAGGCGCTGCGTCGACAGGTCGCCAGACGCACGCAGCTGGTCAAACAGCGCACCCGGCTGAAGAACCAGGTGCAAGCGATCCTTCACCGCAATTTGGTGGAGCGCTGTCCGTTCTCTGACCTGTTCGGCGTCAAAGGCCGCTGCTGGCTCGATGATCAGCATCTGCCACCGGACGAGAATCACGCCGTCCAAGCGCTCCTGCGCCAGCTTGACTTCCACGCCCAGGAGATGAGGATCATCGATGCCGCCCTAGGCCGGATCGCTCTCGAGCGCCCAGAAGTCAAGCGGCTGATGACTATCCCAGGTGTCGATGCGACGGTTGCCTTGTCGCTGGCCGCGGCGGTCGGTGATTTCCATCGGTTCCGGACCCCCGAGCAGCTCGTCTCCTATCTAGGTCTGAACCCGCGCGTCAAACAGTCCGGGGGCCGTGCCGCCTCGCACGGCAGGATCACTAAGAATGGGCGCGCACACGCACGAGGGATGCTAGTCGAGGCAGCGTTCACCGCGTCGAAGATCCCCGGTCCGCTGCGCGCCTTCTACCAGCGCGTCCGCGCCCGTCGGGGCACGCAGATAGCGATCGTTGCGACCGCCCGCAAGCTCGTGTGCCTGTGCTGGACGATGATCGAGCGTGGCGAGGACTACGCCTTCGCCAGACAATCACTCACCACCAAGAAGCTCCGAGCACTCGAGCTGCGAGCCGGCCTGCCCGCCCGCCGTGGCAAGAAGGGAACCGCCGCCAACTACTCCCTGAAGGACGTGCGCCGGCAAGAGCTCGAACTCTCCGAACAGGCCGAGCACGCATACCGCCAACAAGTCGCCAACTGGCACGCCAACAAACCCTCAAGGAACCGCACACCAGCCGCCACACCTTGAAACTTTCATCCGTGGTATAGATCACGCGTCTGACGTCAGACGGGAACGCCATGAACGGCGTGACGTGCTCCCAGGCTGAGCGCCAAGCCTGGCCGATCACGGGCAGCTGCTGCCCCCACTTCTCCTCGAACGCCTCAAGCGCGTGCATCGCCGCGTCTGCATCGATCGCGGTATAGACGGGCTTGAGGTCTTTGACGACCTGGTCGTATTGGCGGCGGGGAACGTATTTCAGGCTGTGACGAATCAAATGGACGATGCAGGTCTGAACCGTCGTGGAGGGGAACACCGCCTCGATCGCCTCAGGGAATCCCCTCAGCCCGTCGACGCAGCAGATGAGGATGTCCTGGACGCCGCGTTGCCGCAGGTCGGTGAGGACTTGCATCCAGAACTTCGCGCCCTCGTTGGCCTGGAACCACATGCCGAGCACCTCGCGCTCGCCGTCCATCCCGATCGCCAACGCCAGATAACAAGCGCGTCTTTGCACGCTCCCGCCGTCGCGGATCTTCAGGACCATGCAGTCCAGGAACACCACCGGGTAGACGTCCTCGAGCGGCCTGCTCTGCCAAGCGCGAGCGTCGTCCATGACCGCATCGGTGACCCGGCTAATCAGGTCACGTCCCACTTTGACGCCGTAGATCTCGGCCAGGTGCGCTTCGATATCCCTGGTCGAAAGGCCCCTGGAGTAGAGGGCGAGGATCTTCTCGTCGAACCCCTCAAAACGCCGCTGACGCTTCTTGACGATCTGCGGCTCGAAGCTACCATTACGATCCCTCGGGGTGTCGACCTGCACCGGCCCGTGCTCGGTCATCAGCGTCTTTGGCGTACTCCCATTGCGAGCGTTGCCCGTGCCGCCGGGCGGCTCGAGATGCGGCTCATACCCCAAATGGTCAGTGAGCTCGACCTCCATCGCTCGCTCGACCAGCCGCTTCGTCAACTGCGAAAGCAGCCCACCCGGCCCCACGATCTCCTGCTCCCCGTGGGCACCGGCGAGCAGCTCGTCCACCACCTCGTCAGGAAGCAGCTCCCGGAGCTCTCGCGGCAACTCGCCCACCCCAGGAGTGAGGCCTGTAGGTGTTGTACTCGTGGCGCCAGTCCTCGATCACGACCCTGGCCTCTGTGATCGAGCCGAACTCCTCGATGTTCAGCAGCTCGTCGCGGAGCCGGCCGTTGAAGGACTCAACGAACGGGTTCTCCCACGGCGATCCGGGCTCGATGTAGCTGGTGGCCATGAGCGTCATGCGGCAGTAGTCCCGCAGCGCCCACGCGATGAACTCAGGGCCGTTGTCCGAGCGCAGAAAGGCGGGTGCGCCGCGTTCGGCGATGAGCCCGCCGAGGACCTCGACGACATCCTCGGCGGTGCAGGATCTGCCAACGCGGATCGCGAGGGCCTCGCGGGTGAACTCATCCACGATGTTGCACAGCTTGATCCTGCGCCGGTCAGAGGTCTCATCGAACTGGAAATCAACAGCCCACACCTCATTCGGCCTGCCCGCCCGCAAACGCTGTTTCTGCGCTCCGGGCAGCCGACGACGCTTCCGTGCTTTCACCGGCCGCCGCAGGCCCTCCTGGCGCCAGATACGGCGTGTTCGCTTGCGGTTCAGCGTCCAGCCCTCCCGCAACAGGATCTGATGCGCGGTCTTCCATCCCCACCGCGGATGCTCCCCCGCGATCTCCCTCAGCCGAGCAGCGAGCCGCTTATCCGCCGGCCTGGGCACCGGCGGGAGTTTGCGTTGCGTTGAGCGATGCTGCCCCGCGACACGACACGCACGGCGCTCTGAAACCCCGAAACACTGCTGCAGCCGAGACACGGCGCAGCGTCTGCGTTCCGGGGTCAAAAGTTTCCCCGGGACAACTCCTTGAGCATGTCGATGTCCAGCGCCTGCTCCGCCACCAGCTTCTTCAGCCGCTGGTTCTCGTTCTCGAGCGTCTTCAACCGCTTGGCCTCATCAGCCTTCATCCCACCGTACTGGGCGCGCCACCGGTTGAACGTCGACTCGGTGATCTCGAGATGCCTCAGCACCTCGGCGAGATCCTGCCCCTCGTTGAGTAGCTTTTCGCCCTCACGGATCTTCCTGACAGCCTGCTCCGGCGTGTGCCTGTGTCGCTTCATGATCGTGTCCATCCTCTCATCCCACCAACGGGACATGACGAACACCCACAGCACCCGGCTCACATCACAGGGACCCCGTCAAACTCACCACAACCTGATTCGCAACCACCACTAGAAACCGCCCGTCCTCCAGCGGCCTGCTCTGCCACGCCCTTGCGTCCTCCATCACCGCGTCGGTGACGCGGCTGATCAGGTCACGTCCGACTTTCACGCCGTAGATCTCGGCCAGGTGCGCTTCGATATCCCGGGTCGACAGGCCACGGCTGTAGAGGGCGAGGATCTTCTCATCAAACCCCTCAAAGCGCCGCTGGCGCTTCTTGACGATCTGCGGCTCAAACGTCCCGTTGCGATCCCGAGGGGTGTCGACCTGCACCGGCCCGTGCTCGGTGATCAGCGTCTTCGGCGTACTCCCGTTCCTTGCGTTCCCGGCGCCACCAGGCGGCTCCAGGTGCGGCTCATACCCCAAATGGTCAGTGAGCTCGACCTCCATCGCGCGCTCGACCAGCCGCTTCGTCAACTGCGAAAGCAGCCCACCCGGCCCCACGATCTTCCCCTCCCCTCGGGCGCCGCCGAGCAGCTCGTCCACCACCTCGTCAGGAAGCAGCTCCCGGAGCTCTCGCGGCAACTCGCCCACCCCAGGAGGTCTACCAGCATCAGCCCCGCTGGCATTCCGCTGCGCTCGCCATCCGGGCTCGCTCCGCGAAACACCCGCGGAACCCGGATCCTGCCTCTGCACCTGCGTTGATCGAGACATGGATCTCCTTTCGATCCATGCCTACACAGTTCATCGGACACTCCCTGCCAGACGCTCGTCTGGATGACTGCGGGAGGAACAGCGCCGATCTCCGCTCCGGGCCCGGGGTCTGGGCACTCGCGCTTTGGCTGACAAACGCGGCGGGCAACACCGACCCCAGCCGCGCTGCTCACACACTTATTAGCCTGCAAGGCACAGGCACACCCACCCAAGAGGAACGACCTGAACCGAAGGCCGGACTTGGCGCGACTACCATACCGCCGGCTCCACCAGTAACATCACTCTACTTGCGCATGACGACACGAATAGTCGACGGCAGCCTTGTGATCGTCAATATCGCAGGCACGCCCGGTACGGCGAAGGTAGTCCTCGCAAGGAGGCATCGCAACCGGCTAGCCCTCGTGGCGACCGCAAACGGTAAGCTGCAATCAGGGCACCTGTTGCTACATCGCCGCCTACCCGCGTTCGTCGCGCGCGGTACACGCCTCCTACTGACTGTTACCGTCGGCAAGCTCCGCCTGTCACATAGCCTCGTCGTACGACGCCGAAGCGACTAACCGCGGGCATCCATTCTCAGTAGATCCATTTTGAACCAGTTTGGACGTCGCCTTATGTCTGGCGCTTCTTCAATCACGATTTCTTCTTCGGGGTGCTGTTCTGCGGCGGCTTGAGTCGTTACTGCTTCATTCCATCTTTCTCGCGCTTCTGTCAGACGTCGCTTGCTCCCATCCGCTGTCAAAATGGCGATTTCGCAGAACTCGGCATGGAGATGCTCACGCCCTTCCGTGGTGGCCGGCGCTTCACACGCCTTCTGGTAAAGCGACCCACAGCGGCGAGGAGCTGTAGTGCCCGTGCATCCGGCAGCTTTAGCCGCTCTGGCCGCGCTCAAGACACTAGCGTCGTTGGAACTTCCGCATCCGCTCAATAGGGAGAGGCTGACTAGCGCCACCAAGGCCCACCTCGCCCTTGAGAGGACACGGTAGTCGCGCCTACGCCGATCCGAGCGCTCGGCGCGGGTCAGCGGGCAGACCCAGCGGCGCACGCGCTCCGACCACACGAGCGCACGGCCAGACGGCGACAACAGCCGGTCCGAAGCACCTGACGACATCCACATACCGAGATACTATCGCGCACCGTGGACAGACTGCCCTCCATAACCATTCCGCATACTAGTAGGTCGCGCGGGACCTCCTACTCCTCAGCCGCATGCCTTCATTGGCTACGTTATGCTCCGCCGATGCTAAGAGACTTCTCCAGTTCCAATTCGTGCGCAAACGGTACCCTTGAGGCCATCGGAGGGCGGTTTAAAATTGTCACCTAACGGCGCAAAGGTGATAGTCGTGATGCCTGCGCGAAATGCGGCCCTTACTCTGCATCAAACGGTGGCAGCGATACCAGATCACGCAGTTGACGAGATCATCCTTGTCGACGATGCCTCAACAGATTCAACCGTCGAGTTGGCGCGCGAGCTGCCGCTCCACACAATTTGGCATCCGCACAACGTCGGCTATGGCGGTAATCAAAAGACCTGCTATCTGGAGGCCCTGCAGCGACATGCCGACATCGTGGTAATGCTTCATCCCGATGGACAATATGAGCCTACGCTACTTCCCGATCTAGTCGCGCCCATTATCAACGGCGAGGCAGATCTCGTACTCGGTTCGCGCCTTGCTGAGCCGGGCGCCGCTCTGGCCGGTGGCATGCCCGTCTGGAAGTTCGTTGCCAACCGCGGTCTCACAATTATTGAGAATCGCGTCCTACATACGTCGCTGTCAGAGTTCCATACGGGCTACCGTGCCTATTCACGCGAGCTGTTGATGACCGTCCCGTTTCTGCGTAATTCGCTCGACTTCTCGTTCGATTCCGAGCTGTTGATGCAGGCGGTGCATTTCGGCTTTCGGATAGGCGAAGTCCCCGTTCGCACGATATATACGGAGGACGCATCCTCAGTCGGTCTGAAGGCGTCGATCGTCTACGGGCTAAAGACTCTAGGTGCACTCGGGCGACTTGTGCTCCATCGAAGTGGTCTGATCAGCAGTCGAAAGTTCATGCCGTGACGGTCGCGCCGACCGCTTCGCTATACCGTGCCTGAGCTGAGGCTACCGTCACGACAGAGTGTCCTCAGCAGGGCTGAGGCACTAGCCGCCAATCCGTTGATTGCGTATGGGTTGATTATCGCCCTGCAGCTTCGCGTGCTCTGGAATGTCTGGCGGTATAAGGACCTAGTCTTCGGCGACACCTCTAGTTACTTTCTCGACGCCGTGAGCTGGACGCACGGTCTTAGCGACGACATAATTTGGTCGCCCCTCTACACAGACGTATGGGGCAGTGTTTATGCCGTCTTCCGTGGAAATCCATACGACTCGGAGATGATACTCCGGGTCGCCATCGTCCTGGTAGCGACGGTCCTTGTTCTCGCGATTATGCGGTCTCTGGTCGGTGGCGCACTAGCACTCGCAGTTGCCGCATGGTGGAGCATCGTCCCAGCCAACTTTAACGTGCTCTACGAAGTTCATCTCTTTGGCGTGCTCCCGATCCTTGCTGCGGCCTTGATCGTCGTGCGCGCCCCAGGGCGCCGTGCCAATGGAATTGCGTTGGCGATCCTGGTGGGCACGACCCTCTTGCTCAGGAACGAGGTCGCCATTACCACGATCATATTTGCAGCTGGGATCGTGGTCCACGAGGTTCGCGGGCACCGACGGCGACCCGTGTCGGCTGGGGTATATGCGCGGGCGTTTGGCGTGCCAGTCCTGATCGTTTGTCTACTAACTGGCGTGTTCTACTGGCGTTCGTTTGATCAAGGCCACGACGCCACACTTGCCTTCTCTGCGAAGCAGAAGCTCAGCTTTGATCAAGCGTATGCGTACAACTATCAGCAGCGGCATCCGACGCGATTCACGGGCAATGCCTTCACCGAATATAAGCCGCTTCTCAGGCAGGTTTTCGGGAAACCGGAACCCACGTTGCTCCAGGGTGCCTTCGCTGATCCCCGCGCTGTCGGTGCGTTTGTCCTGTGGAATGCACGCCTGCTACCCAGCGGACTCCAAGTCGCGATGTTTGGTGCCACTTCCTCTAGCGATCAACCCGATTATGTACCAGTGAGGACTCAGCAATCTTACGCGCTCTTTCTCTCGGTACTTCTTCTGATCATCCTGTGCGCTGGTGGTATGGCAATGCGTAGCAAGACACAGTATTGGCGCCGCCAATGGCTACCACCGCGCTCATGGATCATTCTCATGCTCTCCGCAGACGCGGTAACAGGACTCTTTGTAGTCTTGATCGAGCAGCGTCCGCGTCCGGAGTATATGTACGGCTTGACTGTCGGCATCCTCGCCCTTTCGGCCGTGAGCGTCAAGGCGCTGCTACAGCGGTTCGGACGAGCGCAACTGGCAGCCCCGGTCGCGCTTGGGCTAGCTCTTGGACTCCTTATCTTCTTGCCGTCCTATTTTACTCGCAGTCCTCGGCCGCTGTATAACGCCATAAATCGGCTGCAGGTGGCACGCGCAAGGTTGCAGAACCCTGGAAGCGTATTGATCGCGGCGAACGCAAACTTTGAACTATGTGCGTATCTCGCCGTAACAAACACGCGTCATTGCGAGTCTCCAGGTTGGCCGACGATACAGGCGGAACTCACCTCGGCGGACGCGTCAGCTTCAGGGGTACTAGACAAAGCTCGTGCAACTGTGATCTATGCTGAACCACTGCTCCTCGCGACGCCTGCAATCGCAAGACTGGTTGCCGATCCGGGGTCCCAGGGATGGAGGCAGGTAGGAGCAGGGGATGGCCCGGAAGGCCCTTGGCATGTCCTCGTAAGGATAGATTAGTTGCGAGTCCACGTGATGGTCAAAGCGACATGCCCATTCCGCACCGCACGTATCCGCTGCATGCTCATTCGGCTGAGTCGAGCATAATGAGGCTAGGTTGACGGCCTTAAGCTCCGAGCGTGAGATAGATAGGGCTGAGGCTGCCTCCACGGTAGACGTGACGTTAGGCCGCCGAGTGCGCGGTCTCGGCGCGTCACGCCTCAAGCGGCACTCCCGACTCCTTCTCGTGGTCGCCACGATGATAGTCACGATCATCTTCTCGTATGTCGCCGTGAGCGACATAAGCGTACGCCGTGTTTGGGATGCCTTGGGCGCAAGTGATTACCTATGGCTGATCCCTGCTCTTGCCGCCTTTGGTCTGGCCGTCGTGACCCGAGCGCTCCGCTGGAGATCGTTGTTTGCGCTCGGTCATCGTCCTCCGCGAGGAGCTGTTTTGAACGCGACGACGATCGGTTACTTCTACAACAGCATCCTTCCCGCTCGCGCTGGAGAAGCAGCCCGATTGCTCGTGCTGACCCGACGAAGCGGGACGCCGGCTGCCGAGATAGTCGGGACAGTCGTCCTAGAGCGGCTCTACGACGTCGTCACGATTCTTGTGATCTTCTTTGCCTCGGAGCCCTGGCTCCCTCACGTAAGCTGGTTTAGTGACGCGGCAATCGCCGCTATCGTATTGGCGGGATTCATCGGCGCCAGCGTAGGCGTCCTAACCATTTACGGAGATCGCCCGCTGCGCCTACTCCTGCGACCGTTGCACCGAGTGTTTTCGGGTCTCCACCTAGATCGCACGACTTCTGAGCTCGTGCGGGGCTTGGGCGGACTGCGCGACGTTAAAATCGCCGGAGAAGCATTCTTCTGGACGGCCGTCGCCTGGCTACTTTCCGCGCTGTGCGCATACCTCGTAAGCAGATCCTTTCATCTCCATCTGTCATTCGCCTCCGGAGTGCTCGTGACGGTCGCCATAGGGCTGAGCATGATTCTTCCATCGGCACCAGCAGCAATCGGCGTGTTCGAGGGAGCCACCCTGATCGCACTCAGGGCTTATCATGTGCCTCACTCGGTGGCTCTCTCCTACGCCCTCGTCCTACATGCCGTCAACTTCATTCCGTTCGTGCTTGCAGGCCTATGGCTACTGCCATATAACGCTCGGCATCCCCGGACCGCAAGTCGCTCCGGCGCGTCTGTGAAAGCCGCGTCAGCAGCCTCGTAAGTGCCGCGCGAGAGGTCGTGGCAGCATCGATGAGTGGCCTACCAATGCGGTGACGATGCACTCGTGCGTCGTCGGTCAACGCGCGGGTCGGGCAGCGCGGCTGTCGAAACTCGCGATTGGAATCCGCCGGATCAGCACCGTGTTACCCACTCTCCTGCTAAATCGGACAGCAGTCGGCTCGGCAACTGAGCCAGCGTAGAAGTTTCGCCGGACGCGCACCTCTGTTGTCCCACCGTTAGCATCGAATATTGTCACTGTCCGTACGCCGTCAGGGACAAGACCCAAGACTCGGGTTGCTCCAGGCACCGCGTGTGAGGATGGACTCAGGCTCTGTGAAGCGACTAGCTGACCAGCGGCAGCGTGCACCACTGTCGCGCACTGCTGGACTATCGCGGGCGGCAATCGCCCTCCAGAGGGCGCAGCTGTAAGTGCCCTCACGAGATACACGAGACACAGTTCACTGCCCGCAGGCACCAACCACACCCCTGCCGCAAGCCAACGCGTCCTGTCCGCGTCGGCGCCGTCGGAGACGGCTCCGCGACGACCGCCCCGCACTGACGGCAATCGATCGCGCTCCGTGCGCCTAGTCTCCAGCACTGAGAACACCTTGGCTCCGGATCGCCTCCCCACGCCAAGGGCAGATACCGTACCGCTGCTGGTCAGACCTGGCGTCCCGGTGTGGTGCCTTTTCGTCGCATCCTTCGCCACAGGGCCTGAGCCCGTGGCGCCACATCCAGACATCGATGCTCCGAGCGCGAAAATCAACAGGATGCCCGCAGTGGTTCGGGCTGCCTGCCGGTGGAGGACCCTGGCACGTGAGATGGGAGGGGCTCCTTTCAAGGAGCGCTTCGTCGTGAGTAGCATGGGGATTGGCTCCGAGGCAACAACGGACCCGGTGGCGAAGCTGGCCGACCGGGTCCGCGCTGCTCTATGCCGCGTTCATCGCGGGCGTTTAGATTTCACTTTCTTCGCCTTCGGGTGGAAAGTAGGTCGCTCGATGCAGCCATTCTTTGCTGTTCCATTCCTCGCCCAATGTGTAAGCCGAATGGCTAGTGGGCATGTATTTTCCGACGGACTGACAGGCGGCCGTAGCACCCGTGCACGAGACAGCGAGTAGTTCGCTGTGTTCGCCTTCGGACGGGTAGTACGTGCTCACATGTGCCCATGATTTGCCATTCCAGTTCTCACCGAGCGTCGTAGTCCTAGTACCCGTGATGTATTTCCCGACGCTGGCACAGAACGTACTCGCCGTGCAGGACACCGACAACAGTTCACTATGTTCGCCTTCGGGCGGGTAATACGTGCCCACGTGGGACCATTCTTTGCCGTTCCAATTCTCCCCAAGTGTGTAGGCCGAATGCCCTGTGGCCCAGTATTTCCCGACGCTCGCGCAGAACGTGCTCGACGTGCAGGACACCGACAACAGTTCGCTGTGTTCACCTTCAGGCGGATAGTACGACGCTACATGGGACCATTCTTTGCCGTTCCAGTTCTCGCCGAGGGTCGAGGTTCTAGTGCCCGTAATGTACTTTCCGACGCTCGCGCAGAACGTGCTCGACGTGCAGGACACCGACAACAGTTCGCTGTGTTCGCCTTCAGGCGGATAGTACGACGCTACATGGGACCATTCTTTGCCGTTCCACTGCTCAGCGAGTGTGTAGGCCGAATGCCCAGTAGCCCAGTATTTCCCGACTGCCATGCAGAACGTGCTCGACGTACAGGACACCGACAACAGTTCGCTGTGTTCACCTTCAGGCGGATAGTACGACGCTACATGGGACCATTCTTTGCCGTTCCACTGCTCAGCGAGTGTGTAGGCCGAATGCCCAGTAGCCCAGTATTTCCCGACTGCCATGCAGAACGTGCTCGACGTACAGGACACCGACAGCAGTTCGCTGTGTTCGCCTTCAGACGGATAGTACGTTGATACGTGAGACCATTCTTTCCCGTTCCAGTTCTCGCCGAGCGTAAGCGTTTTTGCGCCTGTCGTGTATTTTCCGACGCTTGCGCAGAACGAGGCTGAGCTACAGGATGTGCCTGCCGGTAGCCAGGGGGTCGGGTTAAGTAGCTGTTCAGATCCGTAAGTGGTGCCGACGGCGTTTCTCGCAACGAGCCTGTAGTGGTAAATCAGGCCTGGTTCGAGATTGGAGATGGTGGCCGCGACTGGGGCCGCTTCTTCTCCCGATCCGTCATTGGCTTCGGAGGTGGAGGACCCGTATGAGCTTGAAGGTCCATATTCAAACCAAGAATGCGTTTCCGATCGATGCGGGTTTACCTTGGCGTGCAAAGTTGATTCGGTCTGCATTACAGTGGTTGGTGATTCTGTCGTCGCGGTCGGCACTCCTAGAGTCGTAAAGGCTTGGTCGCCGCCGTACGAGTAGTGGATGCCTTTGTCGTTCCACCTCTCCACCAGCCGGAAGTGGTATGTGCTGGATTCTTCCAGACTGGAGACCGTGGCGGAGACCGCTTTGCTGTAGGCTTCTCCGGCGCTTTGTTCGCTAGTGTTTGACCCGTATGCAGTAGTTCTGCCGTATTCAAAGTAGTAGGATGCGCTAAAGTTGGATTCTGGATGAACTTCGCCTTGTAGTGTGGCGGCCGACGACGACACGCTCGTAGCGGGGCTTGTGCTGGCGCTCGGCGCAGGCTCGCCCGTGAAGATCCCGCCGATCGCCTCCGGCGCGCTATTTGGATTCTCGACGGCGGGCTCGACGCCCGAGATTGGTTCAAATTCCCACGAGTGTTTGGGACCACCGCAACTCCACCCATATGGGTATTCGTATTCTTTACCGTTCCATCGGACCGGGCCAACGCACACTGCATTTTCGTTAGTGACGTTTTCGCCGTCGATGAAGTAGAGATATTCTTCGGACATAGTACCTGCGCAGAACTGGGCTTTCGCGAGTAGCGTTTCACTGCATTTTGTGAAGTATCCGGCGTCCGCGCGTGACGTGAGGAATACGCCAAAGACGGCTGCGAGCAGGGTCGCGGCGAGTAGAAAGCGCGCGCGACGAGCATCGAATAGTGGGACTGGGCTATTGATGTGCACTTCTGTTCTCCTCATGGTCGACGTGCTGAGCATTGGTGCCTTCGGCGTCAGTCCAACACGCGTGTTGATCCCCGGATGGAAGTTGGTTCCGATGGTCCCGCTCGGGACGCTGTGAGTCGGATCACCGGAATAGTTGCCGGAGACAGTAGTGCTGAGATTCGCGTCTGTCTAGCCCCAAAGTGGGTGACTTTGGGGGATGCTTAGAAGACCACGCGGTCCGCGTTAATCATCAACTGATCGCCGTCCAGCGCCTAACTCGCGATAGCGCTTTATGGGTTCGCGATGTGCGTGGGACTCGAGCTTCGGACGGATTCGCGTTGCGTGGGTGTACGGTCTCCGGTCGCGAGCCCAGGGCCCAAGAGCGATGCTTTCTTGGCCTCGCCTAGATGCACCGGAGTCTCTCAGCGCTGGAGACCTCATGCGCGAGCCTTGGCCTCTAGTTGCGCGATGCTAGGTGTGGGCGCCGTGGGCATAGCGGCCGGAGACAGTTGCGCTCGACCGTATCTGGACGAGACTGGGGGTCGCGTCTCGTGAGCCGGGGGATTTGAGGAGGCGGGCGTAGCCTCCGCTTTGACCGACAAGTCGAAGCGATGGAGGTACGCCCGCATGGAGAAGGTAGCCCCGAGCGAGAGGTTTCGCGCTGAACTGGATGAGGCGCTGGCTGGTGTGGCCGGCGAGCATGATCCGATCGAGACGGTCGGCCGGCTGGGAGCGCGGCTGATCTTGCAGCAGGCGTTGGAGGACGAGGTCACCGAGTTCCTCGGGCGTGCTCGATATGAGCGTGCTGGGGAGGCGATCAGTTACCGCAACGGCTATGAGCCGCGGACGGTGAAGACGACGGCCGGGCCGATGCGGCTGGAGCGCCCGAGGGTCCGCGACGCGAGCAAGCTGGGCTTCCAGAGCAAGGTGCTCGGCAAGGGCGTGGCGCGCACGCACGCGCTGGAGTCGCTGGTGATCTCGAGCTTCCTGCGGGGCTTGTCGACCAGGGACGTGGAGGCCGCGCTCGAGGAGGTCTTCGAGGAGCCGGTCGCGTCCAAGAGCACCGTCTCGCGGATCTGCGAGGACACCCGTGAGCGCTACCGCCAGTGGTGCCGGCGGCGCCTTGAGGAGCACGACATCGTCTACCTGTTCCTCGACGCGATCTATCTGAAGCTGCACCCCGACGACACGCCGGCGGAGGGGGTTCTGGTGTGCTGGGGTGTGACGCTTGAGGGCCGCAAGGTGCTGCTCGGCCTGGCGCTCGGCAGCCGCGAGAGCTACGAGTCCTGGCTGTCCTTCGGGCGCGATCTCATCGATCGCGGCCTCAGGGTGCCGGCGCTCGTGATCGCCGACGGAGCACCCGGGATCTGGAAGGCGGTCAGGGAGATGTGGCCCACTGCGCTCGAGCAGCGCTGCACGATCCACGCACTGCGGAACGTGACCGGCAAGCTGCCCGACCGCCATCACGCCGAGGTCAAGGCGCGCTGGTGGAAGATCTTCGACGAAGCGCGCTCGGCCGGCGAGGCGCGCCAGCAGCTGCAGGCACTCACCGGCGAGTACCGGGCCGCCTACCCCTCGGCAATGGCCGTCATCGAACGCGACCTCGACGCGCTCGTCACCCACCTGCGGTTTCCCTCAGAGCATCGCAAGCGGATCCGCACGACGAACCTTCTTGAGAGGACGTTCGTCGAGGTCCGCCGACGCACCAAGGTGATCGGCCGATTCCCCGGCGAGACCTCCGCCTTGTCGCTCATCTGGGCCGTGCTGGAGCTCTCCTCACGTGGCTGGCGCGGCGTGAAGATGACACCAAAGATCGTTGCTGACATCGAGCGGCTGCGACGCGAGCTACGCGAACGCGCCACTCACCCAGCCACCGTCGACGCCGAGCAGGTGATCGCTGCATAAGATCCCACCCAAGCGGAGCTACGCCCAAGCCATTTCACCCGGACAATGGGACGCGACCAGACTGGGGCGTGCCTAGCCCCAAGGTGGGTGACTTTGGGGGATGCTTAGAAGACGCCACTTTGTGAGTTAGGTGTCAAGCACTTGCCCGTTCCAGCCATAAAGCACGCCCTTGAGCTCCCGATTGCTTGATACGCCCATCTTGCGGCGGATTCGCGCTGCGTGAGTCCGTACCGTTTCTGTTCCTATCCCAAGCCTCATTGCGATCTCACCGATTTTCCTGCCCTTGTTTAGATGGTCCAGAATCTCCCGCTCGCGAGGTGTAAGGGCCGCTAGCTTAGGGTGCGAGCGACGGTGCATAAGCGCTCCGGTCGGCGATGAGTAGAAACGCTCGCCTAGCGAGACCGACCGGACCGCAGACAGTATCTGGGGTGGTCCAATCGCCCACGGGACTGAGCTAATTCCGAGATCAAGTAGCAGCTCGCCGTAGATTGGCGGTGTCGCTTTCACAACGAGGAGCAGGTTGTCCGCAAGCCGGCGGGCTTTGACGAGGAGCGCGTAATCGCTCGTATCTGCTAGGAGAGCAACCGTGGGTCTACCGCGGTGGGACGGCTCTAAGCAGGGAAGGACGATGTGCAAGTCGGCCTGGGCCTTGAGGATCGGAAGCAGGACTCGATTCTCAGGCGCCGGGATGCCAAACAGCACAACAAGTTGCTCAGAAGGTGGCACGGCCCATTGGGTCTCAGCGAGTCGGTCAGTCGAGCCGAAGTGATTGCCTGGGATGATCTCGCTTCAGGTGTTGAATTGGAGCCATGTGAGGATTTGGCGGGGTCCGGCGCTGGGGTCATCGACTGGGTAGGAGACCCATTCGATGGTCTTGGCTTTGGTGAGAAGCAGCAGCCGGCGGTAGCGCTGCTCTGAGGGAGCGTCGTAGAAGGTTGGGAGCGCGAGCGCGTTGGCGAGCTCGAGTTGGGGGTCGCTGAGCAGGTCGTGGGCTACATGGTTTGCGTTTCTCGTCGCGTACATCTCCTTCGGTGTTTCGGTGCTGACGCCGACGACTCGGACATGCTCGGCGGCTAGCTGTGCTGCGTATAGGGCGAATGCTCGGTGTTGCACGCGGTCGGCAGCCGGGCTCTCACGCCCAGTCCCCGAGGGGACCCTGCTCCCCGGATAGAAGTAGTACGCGACGTAACGCTCGATCGCGGTGTCGCTATCGCGGCAAAGATCCGCGGAGCACTCGAGGTCCACATCGGGCAGCGCCTGACCGATCAGCCGCTGAACGCGCGCTCGCTCCGCGTGGCGCTCCGCCCGAGCAGATGCGGCCGGGCTTAGCTCATCGCCGCCCGGCTTGGCGGGACACGCCGGCCTTGACTCACGCCGGATTCCACTGGGCGTCCCGCTGCTGGCGGCTTGGTCTGGCACTGCGATCAGGGCGCGCTTCACGAACCCCTCCGCTCCCCGCACTTTGTCAAGCTCCACACCCGCGCCCCGCAAGGACCGCCGCCCACTCGAATCACTCTCACCGACAGACGAGAGTGGAGGGCGCTTGAACGCAGTGCTGTGCGGCTCGAATCCCAGCTCCAGGGCACTGTGGGTCTGTTTTTGAAGGGTATCTGGAGATCCGGGAAGCCGGTGTAGGCGCGTGCCGCGGGTATCCGGCGTTTCGTCTATTGGGGCCATCGAGTGACCCTGTATCTGTTGGTGTGGGGGTCGAGCTCCACGAGCCACAGCAGCGCCAGGGTGTAGAGCAGCCGTGTGACACGGCGGGTCGTGATCCCGGTCTCCGCTGCTATCGCGCCCGCATCGACATATCTCGAGTCGGGCGGCATCGCAGCGAGCACGATCCAGCCATCGACCAGGTCACGAGCAGCGCCCCTGTCTTCTCGTGCGTCTTTCGCGCGCAACCACAAGCGCACGCCAGACCTCGCCAAGAACATCGGCAGCAGTGGCATCTCGGTCCGGGCAAGCGCAGCGATCTGGTCGTCTGAGAGACGGATCATCGGTGCCCGCCTGGCCTTGCGCTCCAAGGCACGGGCGACAAAGGATGCCTGCGGCTCGGTAAGCCTCAGGGAGTTCCAGCGCTTGAAGGCCGCAGAAGCATCAGGCAGAGGCACCACCGGGCCGCTGCTGACCTGAGCACGCGGGCGACGCATCACACCCGAGGCGACCATCTCGCTGGGCAGGACCCTCAGCCATGGAGTGTCAGGCAGCTCACCAGGAGGCTTCTGCTTCCGCGCCCCAGCAGTCATAGGGCGGAGCTGTAGCGTCGGGTGCTGGGGTCTCGCCTCACCAGCCCAACAGCACGCAGCGTAGCGACGTAGCGATACGCCGTGTTCACTCCGAGGTTCAAAGCCTGAGCTACCTCAGCGTTCGATAGCGAGCTACCGTCACGCGGGAACACACCGAGCACAGCCAACCCCGTCAGCAGCGAGCTCGACAACTTCGGGTTAGTCCTCGCGACCGCAGAGATGTCGATCCTCGAGGACTCACGCAGACCCGCAAACAGCGAGCCGCCACCGACACGCTGACTAGCCGCACGAACAATCTCCTCGACCTGCGACCTCGACAGCTCGACCGCTATGGGCCGCTCGTCGACCGGGGTTGGCGCGGGCTGCTCGGGGCTGGGCGTGGCCCGGCCGACGTTTGTCCTACAGCGCCGCTCACCAGTCCTGGTCATAGCTGCGCCTGCCATGACTCGTCGAGATGGCCAGAGGCGCTGTCCCTCAGCCGAAACGCTTCCAGGCCGCCAGGGTGAGCCTCGGTCACGCCGAGATGAGCCAGCGTGCGGAGGATCTTCGCGACCGTTGCCGCGCGGCAGCGCACGACAGGCGCGATGTCAGACACCGCGACGTAGCCTGGATCGCGCGTGGTTCCCGGATCGTTGGGGAGCGCCGCGAGGACCGCGAATACATCAGCGACTCGCCTGTCTAGGCCGGCTTTAGCGTAGGCGTCCTCCGCGCGGTGCCACAGCGCATCCGCTCCGCTATACAGCCATATCCGCAGAAGCGGCGCCCGTTCGAGCGCTTCGGCGATCGTCGCGGCCGGGAGATGCACAAACCACGCCCGCGACGCACCAGTCCCGTAATACACGACCGGGAGACTCTTGCGTGGCCCTTTCTCGCGGGCTGGAACGCAGCGAATCGCGCGCCGGCCAATCATCTCGGATTCGGGGCTCACCGCGGGGCTCCCCCTGCTATTGGGGCAATCGTCGGACCCTGTATTTGTCGGTGTCGCTGTAGGAGTCCGGCCGCGAGCAGCGTGGCGAGGTAGCGGTGGGCGGTGCTCACTCCGATGTTCAAGGCCCGAGCTATGTCGGCATTGGATAGCTCGCTACCGTCGCGCGGGAACAGGCCCAGTACAGCCAATCCTGTCAGTAGCGAGCCCGACAGCTTGGGGTTGGTGCGTGCGACTGAGGCAATGTCGATCGTCGAGGATTCGTGGAGGTTGGTGAACAGGGGGGCGCCACCAGCGCTCCGGCTTGCTGCCCGGATGACTTGACCGATCTGCGACCTCGATAGCTCGATGGCTACGGGCCGCTCGTCGGCGGGGTTTGGCGGGGGCTGCTCGGCGGGGCTGGGCATGGCCCGGCCGATGTTCGCTGTAGATGGTCGAGATAGCTAGGTATTTCGTTACCGTGGAAATAGAAACGTTCCCACGGTAACAATTTCCTTCCGGTTATTAGAACTAGTGCGGTTGTTATGAAGTTCGGGGGTGGAGGATTATCCGCGAGCCGTGCTGGGGCACGAGGATGGCGCTGCGCCAGCGGGGACTCTCGATACTCGCGGTCGCTGGTTGGATAGTGTGGCGATTAAGGGTCTCGCGGAGGACGCTTTGCATCTCGAGGAGCGCGAAGTGGCGTCCGATGCAGCGCTTGTGCCCTGCGCCCCAGGGTAGGTAGCTACCTGGCTGAGGGTGAGCGTTTACGAAGCGCTCGGGCCGGAAGGTGTTTGGTTCGGGGTAGAGGTCTGGGTCGTGGTGCATGAGGTAGGTGCACGGGACGAGATGGGTCCCTGTGGGGTAGTGCCAGCCGCCGAGCTCGGTTGGTGTGATGACCTTGCGTGGGATCGCGAATAGGAACGCTGGGCGGTGGCGCATGGTCTCGTGGATAGTCGCGGTGAGATATGGACTTTCGGGGTCATTGCTGATCTCGTTGATGAGGTGGTCTTGTACTGCTGGGTTGTGGGCGAGGAGCTGGAAGCTCCAGGCTAGCTCTGCGGAGGTGGTCTCGTGTCCCGCGACGATCATGGACATGATGTGGTCGTGGATCTCGCGATCTGACATCGGGAGGCCGTCAGGTCGGGGGGCTGCAAGTAGTCGCGCGAGGGTGTCCTGTTCGCCTGAGGGCTGGGTGCGGCGGCGTCTGATGATCGCGAGGAGGAGCTGCTCGACGTGGGTGCGCTGTTGGATGAAGCGCCGCCATGTGCCTCGCCACCCGGGCAGGTGGCGCAGTCGCGGTTGTTGGAGCAGAAAGGTGGCGGTGATGGACAGCAGCTCGAGGACCCGAGCGTCGAGCTCGGCGATGGTGGCCTGGTCCTCGCTGGGGAAGATGGTCGCGAGGACGGCCTTGAGGGTTAGTCGCCTGATGAGGGGGTGCACTGCGAACGGTCTGTTGGTTGGCCAGGTCGCGATCTCGCGTGCGACGATCGCCTCGACTGAAGATGTGTGCGCTCGGACGACGTCGTTGTGGAAGGCGGGTATGGTCGCGGTTCGTGCGCAGAGGTGCTCGTCTTCCTCGGCGAGTAGGAAGGCTTCTGAGCCGATGAGGGGAGCGAGGATGGCTGAGCCTGCTCCTGGGTGAAGGACATCGGCTGGCGCGCTTACGACGGCGCGGATGTCCTTTTGGTCTGAGAGGAACACGAGCGGAGGCATGAAAACTGGGTAGATCGTGAAGCGCGACCCATAGCGTGCGTGGCAGCGCTCCATGTAGGGCAGCGGCAGCCAGCGAGAACCCAGCGTCTGCAGGAGCGCGGGCAGTGGTGCCGCGGGCGGCAGTTCCCGGTTGATGCGGGCTCGCCGCGGGGGCCGGTATGGGATCGACCTCGTGTCCTGAGATGGGGATGTCATGTGGCTCGCTGGGAGTAGATGATCCGCCAAAGGCGCAGCACGGGTCTAAGCGTCTGGGTCAGCGCACCAGCGGAGGCAGCGATCTCGTTGGTCGTTGTTCTCATCGATGGCTCGCGGGCGCTGTCCTTGGAGAGATACATCGCGGCCATGCAGGCAATGATGAGGGTGTGGTACTCGGCCCGAGGCAGGGTGTGGGCCTCGCGAAGACCACGGCGCGTGAGCTCGCGTGTGCGGAGGACGGCGTAGTCGTTGGTGGGGTAGTGCGCGACGTAGCTGTGATCGCCGTTTTCGGCGTCCTCTGCCTGGTCGACGTAGCTGTCGAGCATCGTTGTGGCAGCGGATATCCAGGGGAAGTAGGCGCTGTGCGTGCGGTGGATGTGCTCGGGCGGGGGGTCGGGCTCGGCGGCGAGAGCGAACAGGGCGTGGACGGTCAACGACGCGCTCGCGGCACCCGAGAGCTCATACCAGTGCACCCTGTGATCGAGCTGCTGGTCGAGTGCCCAGGCGCGCAGAGCGTGGTCGCGGTCGGCTGGGGATAGGTCGTGGTTGATGGCGAGTACCTGTGCGCGGATGGCCTCCTCGAGCAAGAGGCCTTGGACTCGGCTGTATGACGGGAGCTGGGCGCTAGCGCAGCGGCAAGCCTCGACCAAGCGGTTGAGATATCCGCCGTCGTCTTTCCAGGGGTGGTGGCGGTAGTAGTCGCTGACCGGACGGGCGGGGTCGAGCGCGTCGATCAGCGCGAGATGTAGTTGGCGGCCGTTTTGCTGCCCTGCTTCTGCGGCGTGCTCGTTCACTGTGTCCAGGAAGTCCCAGATCACCTCGTAGGCGACGAGCAGGCGCAGGAGCTGCCGGTTGCGTCGTCTCGGCAGGATCGTAAAGAGCGCGGCACCATCGATGTGGCCTCGCTTCGTAGCGAGGGTACTGAGGGCGTCCTCGCGTATCTCGAGGGCAGGGATGGCCTGGGCCGCTGTGCGCCAGTGGCGGACCTCCCGAGCGACGGCCGGGAGTCCCCAGGAAAGCTCGCGTCCTACAGATCGGGCCAGTGCGACGAGCTGGAGGAGGGTGAGCGGCGCAGGGTCGGGGCTGGAGGACTCCCTCCCGTGGCCGGGGGGTTTAGTAGGCGGGGCTGGCGGTTTGTGGGGGCACACGGACTACGAGGTAGCCCGGTAGGAGGACGATCGCGACGGCGACACAGGTGACGAGCGCGAAGCTTGAGAGCGCGTCCAGTGCTTCGACGTTGAAGACGATCGGAAAGCCTGTGACGATCGCAAGGAAGTGGCTCCCAAGTACCTGAGCGTAAATCCCGAACACGGCCCCGATGGAACAGCCGGCGGCGAGCAGGACCGCGCTCTCATAGAGCAGCCAGCGAAGCAGGACGCTACGCGAGAAGCCACTGGCCTTAAGGACGGCTACGCGCTCGCGTCGCTGCCAGATCAAAGCGCCCATCGTTGCAGTGACTGCGAGCACAGCCGCGATCAACACAAGTAGGCGTATCTGGGTGAGCCTCGCCAGTCCTTGGCTCGCTAGCGCGTAGTGGCGCTGCTCGCGCTGGGCTGCCGTTTCGACCACGAGGCCTGTTTCTGGCCCAAGCGCCTTCGTGTACGAGTAGACGCACTGCTTCGGGCGATGCCGTGGCCTGGACGCTGAGCTGCAGGGCACTTGGGTTGGGGCTGCGCCACGCCGTTGCGTAGTCGGCGGAGTTCATGATGATCGCGCCTGGGGGCCATCCAAGGTTCGAGCTAAGCCCGGCAACGCGAAGCGTGGTTGGGCTCGGCGATGGGAGCGTGAAGGACTGTCCCACCCGCAGGTGCTGTTCATGCGCGAGGGCTCGTGAGAGGACAGCCCAGCCGCCGGCCGCGACCTCCCGTGCGACCGAGGGCGGCTGGCCTGTGACGAGCTGCGCCTCGAGGAGGGGCCCGGCTGCTGCGGCGGGAGGGGCGAGCACCCACAGACGACGCGTCCCCCAGTTAACGAAGCTCCCGCGGTAGTGGCTGAGTGTCTGGACGCCTGGGATATGCGCGAGCTGAGCGGTCTGGCGGGTGTCGATGAACGAGGTGGTCGCGAATGCGTTTGATTCCCCGCCAGGGGTGATCCACACATCGGCACTCGAGTCAATCGCGCGGGCTGAGGCATCGAGACCCGCGGCCAGGTTGGCCTGTGTGCCCTGGAACTCGACGGTCCCAAGCACCGCCAGTGCGGCAGTGGTTGCTATCGCGAGCGACCGTACCCGCGTGCGCGGGTTGCGCAGTTCGTTGATCGCGATCCGCATGGGCGCGCCCCTGAGCGGCCTATTAGTGAGCTGCAGCAGCGCAAGTAGACCATCGAAGATCAGCGGCAGGAGACACACGAGCGAGACAATCAACGCGATGTTTCCGACAACAGCCGCGGAAGTGTCAAAGAGCAGCACGAGCGTGGTGAGCAGCAGGCCCGCTGCACCCGCGAGAAGACGCCAAGACCGGAGCGAGATCGGGGCTTCGTGCCTACTGGGTTTGCTTGGCGCCGAGGATGTCACGCAGCGGCCAGAAGACACCGAGCAGGGCCGCTATGAGACCCGCGCCGATCGCGAGGCCAACGCTTTGCCAGGTGATGATGCGGTTGTTCCCCACGGGGAACGCGAAGGAGAGATATCCGGGCGTCGTGTGGAAGACCGCGATCGAGAGAAGATCACCGAGCGCAAGGCCCAGCACGCAGGAGACCACGCCAATCGCAGCCGCCTCGAACAGCAGCAGCTGGACGATCATCGGACGGCTGATACCAAGCGGGCGCATGTCCTCAAAGAGCCGGCGCCTGGCTGCCACGGTGGTCAGCATCGCGTTCAGTGCGAACATGAACCCGACGAGTGCGCTGATCGCGGAGAACAGGGCCTCGCTCTGGCTCTCGGGCGCGACCGCTGTGGCAAAGAGCGCTGAGTCGAAATCGGCCGGCTCGACGTTCATCGCCTTCTTCGAGGCGAGAGCCGAAAGCTCGCTATGCACCTCCCGCTCGTGGCCCTTCGCTGGCCGTACGAACACCCGTGTGATCCGGCCACGCAAACCGGCGAGCTGCTGCGCATAGGCGACCGGCGCGAGAGCTACAGGGCTATGGACAAGCCCGCGGATATCCGCCTCGCCAAGCGTCGTGCCGAGCAGCGTCTTTGTGACGCTCGCGCCGATTTGGAGCTTGATCGTTTGAAGCGAGCTCGCACCGATCGCTTCCGCTAGCAGGGCTGGCAGGGCTATCGCTCGTTGTGAGGCCAGCTGGGTCGCTGAGAAGCGACGGAGCAGCGGCCCTCCGAGGTTCGTGAATGTCGGGTCGGTCCCGATCAGGTCGACTGCTCGCTGGCCGGCTGGTCCGATGACGTTCGCCTGCTGCTCGAGCACTGGGAACGCTGACTGCACCCCTGGTAGTGACCGGACTTCGGTCAGGACGTGTTCGCTTGCGCCCTGAGGGCCACGTGCCTCGATCTGGAGCTGCTGGTTGCTGCCGATCACCTGACGGGTGAGTTCCCCCACCGAATGGGTGAGGCTGGTCGAAGCGATCTGGGTGGCGAACAGGAGCGCCACTCCTACCGCGATTCCTAGGACCGCGAGCCCGAGCTGTGCCCGCAACGCCCTGGCGCGCATCCGCGCCTTATAGATCGCAAGGACGTTGGCGAAGCTGAGCCGATTCATCATCCGCTACTCGCCTGAGGCAGCATGCGTGCTCGGCCCCACAGCGTCGGGCTGGTAGGCGTTCAGCTTGCCGTCGCGAAGCTCATACACCTGATCCGCATACCCAGCGGCCTGCGGATCGTGGCTTGCGAGGAGAACGACCTTTCCCTGCTCCTTCGCGACCTCGCGAAGGAGCGCGAGTATCTCCCGGGTGCGCTGACTATCCAGACTTCCTGTCGGCTCGTCGGCGAGCACGAGCTTGGGGTCCGTCGCAAGGGCTTGTGCTATCAGCACTCGCTGGCGCTCACCCATCGATAGCTCCTCGCTGCGATGGAACATCCGCTCGCCAAGACCAAGACGCTCCATCAACGGCTCTATGACCATGCGGGTGTCGGTCCTGGGCTTGGTGAGCCAGAGCTTCAGGGATGCGGACTCGATCGCGTGCCACCCATCGGTGAGGCTCTGCGGCTGGCCGATGATGCCGATGTCGTTGAGGCGATACTCATCGCTCTGAGCCCGCGTGAGCGAGAACACGTCGGTGCCGTTCAGGCGAACCGTGCCGCGGTCGGCGCTGCGCAGCCCCGCGATGATCTCGATCAGCGTTGTCTTGCCTGAGCCGCTCGGCCCATAGAGGGCGACGACCTCCCCGCCGCAACCGACATCGAGACACCATCGACCGCGCGGATGACCTCCTCCCCACCGACCTGGTAGTGCTTGACGAGATCGACGAGCTCCAGCATCACGAGCCGAAGCCGCTCGAATCCCTCCTCCGCGAAGGGCCTCCCGGGAAATCGATGATGTTGCCCTCCGGAGAGGATCCCGCCATGAGGCCCAGCTGATTGCCCTCGAACATCCAGATCTGGTCGGCGAGCATCGCTGCCTCGGCGTCGGAGGCGCTCATCAGGATGGCGCAGTCCTGCTCCTTGGCCAGCGAGCAGAGCAGCTCTGAGGCTTGGCGCGTCTTGCTCGGGCCAAGCCCATCGACCACGTCATCGATAACGATCAGACGTGGGTTGACGGCAATCCCACGAGCGATGGCCACCAACACCTGCTCCCAGTTTGAAAGCTCCTCCCAGCGGCATCCGGCGATAGCTGCCGGCAACCCAACCCGCTCCAACGCCGTCATCGCAGCTGATTCGACGTCCGCCTGATTAGCGAAGCGCCGTGCCAGCGTGAGGTAATCGAGGATCTCAAAGCCGAGACTCCCAGCGTCACGGCTTACCCACGCGATCTCATCGCGCCAGAGCCTCTCGCGCTCACCCAGGGGCATGCGGGTGAGCTCCCGCCCAGCGAACCACACCTCCCCAGCGTCCGGCAGCTCCATCCCGGCCGCGATCCGCAACAGCGTTGTCTTGCCCTCGAAGCGTGTACCAACGATGGCCACGATCTCGCCCGCCGCGACCGACAACGAAACATCGCGAAGCACACACAAGCTGCGTTTCCCGCGCCGATAGCGCTTCTCCACACCCCTGACGGCGAGCAACGGTTCAGGCATCGGAAAGGGCATCCCGATTCCCAAGCGGATCTTCGAGATATCCGCGTGTCCGCTGATAGGACTTGATCCGGGCCTGCAAATCCCTCACTTCGAGCGTCATCGCTGCGACAAGCGCGAAAGTCTTCAAATCCTCATCACCCGCTGGGGTCAGCTCGCCCTGCGCCTGGGCGTTGCGGTAGCGAGCGAGCGCCGCGTCCAAGTCAGCGCGCGTAAGAAGCTCGCGCCGCTTCAAGTCAGCGATCCTCGCGGCATACTGGCGTGACCCCTCGACATGACGTAGCTTCGCAAGGAGCGGGTCCCGCATCGGCGGTGGCAGCTCCGTCGACTCCTCCAGCCACTCCTCGAACCGGCTCACGCCGAGCGGCGTAAGCTCACAAAAATGCCACGCCGGAGATGCGCCACGCTCCGATTTGAGCACCAGTCCCTGCTTCACGAGGCGCCCGAGCGTGTTATGCAGAATGCTTCGCTTCCAAGCCGCCCCGGGATAGCGCTCATCCAAACGCGCCGTCAGCCCAGCGACAGTGTCCGGGCGCTCCCAGATAAGCCCCAAGATGGCCTTCGAAGCTCCAAGTTCGCGCGCGCTGACTGTCGCCATAGTGCAGCATCGTAATCCCCACGCAGCTAGAATGTCCCGTCTTCTGGAATTCTCCCAGCCGCCTGAGCCGGGAAGACCCCCACGCGCGACGAATGTCAACCTCGACCACAAAAGCGCTAAGCCCCAGACGACCGAGACACCCCCGCATCCGAGCCGCCACACTCGTGCTCGCTCTCGCCTCGATCACCGCCGCACCGCGCAAGCCAAGACCGACCGAGACGCCCATATAGCGCGCGAGCTGAACGTCAACGACACGGCGCATCTGCATGAGGTCAAACGCCCAGCAGCCCTCATCGTTGAGGAAGGCCACGCTACCGGCACCCTGCCCGGCACTGTCCGCGCGTCGATCAGTCTCGGCGCGACCGTCCTCGTGACCGTCACCCTCTACCCCAACGGAGGCGGATCGATCACAGGGCACGGCTCCGGCGAACTCAAAGGCAACCCCGCCGAACCAAGCTTCGGAGGGCATCTAACGATCACCTCCGGCACCGGCCGCTACGCCCACGCGCACGGAACGGGCGGCATCTACGGAGTCCTTATCCGCAAGACGCTCAGTGCGACCGTCAGCGCAATCGGCAAGCTCACCTACTAAGCGATGAAGTGGGCAAAGGCCCCACTCCACGCGAGCCTCATCGCAGCCGCCATCGCTCTCGGCCCGTATGTCCCACCAGCATGGGCCACCTCAGAGTCCGCGACGATGACCGCCTCGCTGACACCCGAGCACCTCGGCGCCGGCACCACAATCAACGTCGGCTTCCAGATCACCGCACCGCACGGCGCCATCCCCCCGCCGCTCGCTCCCTGGACCTCCTCTACCCCGCGAACATCGACCTAGTCGACAGTGGCCTCGGACTCGCCTCATGCCCACTCGCCACACTGAAGCTCATCGGACCCGAAGGATGCACAGCCGAGTCACTAATGGGCCACGGCAGCGCCGAAATCGAGATGCCGGTCGGCACCGAGGTAATCCACGCCATCGGCGCGATTACCGCCTGGATGGCCCCCATCGAACACGGTCACCTCGGACTCATCTTCTACGCCGAATCCCACACCCCCGTCACCACCGAAATCACATTCCCCGGAACGGTCTTAAGCGCCCCACCGCCCTACGGGCTGAGCCTGGAAACCCACATCCCGGAAATCCTCACCATCCCCGACGCACCCGAACCATCCGTAGCTCGCCTCAACGCAAGCATCGGACCCCAAAACATCACCTACTACGACCACAAGGATGGACAATACGTCCCCTACCAACCCGACGGACTACTCCTACCAACCCACTGCCCACACGGCGGCTTCCCATTCGCCGCTACCTTCACATTCCGAGACGGAACCACCACCAACGCCACCACAACCGTCCCATGCCCAAAACCCACTCGCCGAGCAAGCCATAGGCACGTGACCATCCCACAGGGTCCGTCCGCTAAATCGCCTTGACTAGCTGAAGGGCGCGGGTCTTCCTGGGCGCTGTCGTCGATCGCGCGGGCGAACCGGCTGTTGGCTGAGCGGACTGGGCGTATCCAGTCGCTGTACTCGATGATCGCGTTCGCCGCGGCCCACCTCGACCCGGGAGAGTTGCCCTGGGTCTCCCCGCTCAGGAACAGCTGGACGATGCGGTCCTTGGTGTGCTCGCGGGATCGCCGGGTGCGGGCGCTCGCGGTGTCCTGGGTGCTGCTGGGGTAGAGCTCGTCAAGTACGGTGCGGAGCTGGCGCTCGGTGCAGCGTTGGCTTGCGAGCTGGTCGCCTTGGCGCTTGAACTGCTTGTAGTAGTTGATCGAGAGGTCGAGGACGCGCCGGGCCTCGTGGACGCGCTCCCTTACGGCCTCGGTATGGCGGATCGAGAACTTCTGCCTAGCGCTGGCTAGCCCCCAGTTCAGGGTGTTCTGACAGACCACCCGCACCGGGGTCGTCGCGGCCACGACCGCCGTTGACCCGTCGTGGCTGTTCATCAGCAGCACATATGGCCGTACCGGGTCGCCGCCGACTTCGATGTGCTCGGGAAGGGTCGCGAGGACCCATACGCGGCGTCCGGCGTGCAGGCTGCCCGCGGTCTCGAAGTTGATCTGGCTGCCGAGCAGCTGATCGATGAACCCGAACGCCTCCTCGTTCTGCACGATGCAGTAGCGCTCACCTACGATCCCGAGAACCTCCCTCGTGTCCTGGCGTACCGTCGCGTAAAAGCCAGGGACCTCCTCCTGAAAGGGGCCTTCCCAACCCATCCGGCATGTTGTCGTGGCGAACGGCGATCGGCTGCTTCTCCACCCGCCATCCCAGACCCGAGGCCTCAATCGCCTCAGCGACACTCGCGGGCGGGCGCTCAAGGACAGCACCCAGCCCATGCCAAGGAACCTGACGCACCGAGAACATCGAATCCCTACCCGTGATTCCAGCAGACATCGCCCTCACTCTATTCATCTAGGAGGCCCCGCCCGATGCGGAGCCGGTCGCAGCCCCGGCCGCATCCCCCCGAGGGATGCGAAACTGGACGGGCCAGCCGGCACCGCACTTGGGGACCCGGGCGGCCCCACCAGCAACGACCCCTCCTCACCCCAGCGTGCGAGAACGTTCTCGCGAGCGCGGGTGGAGGTATCGACTAGACCCGTGAGGCGCCCCGGACGTACTTACCATCCGCTGAGAGCCACCCGCAACGCCGTGGGAACCCCCAGGTGCCTTGTATTGTCTGGCGGACTTTGTCCAGCTGGGGGAAAATCACGTGTATGTCTGTTCCGTGGTTTAGTGCGTGCGTGCGGCATGAGCTGCTAGCGCGTCTTGTCGCCTCAGTGGGTGTGGTTGCTGCGCTTGTGTGCGTGCTTCGTGTGGCGCCCGTTGACGCTGATGCTGTTTCGCCGATGTACTGGTCGAGTCCGGTCGGCGTAGATCTTGGGAGCTATCCGACTGGCGCGTTCGAGGGGATCTCTTGTCTATCGACTTCGCTGTGCGTTGCAGTGGATCGCGGCGGGAATGTCGTGTCCTCTACGCACCCGGAGGCGGAAGCTGGCGCGTGGAGCGTTGCACACGTCGAAGGCGCCGAAACCCCCGAGATTGGCCCTGGTAGTGGCGCGGACACCGTCTCGTGCGTGTCCGGGCCGCTTTGTGTAGCGCTCGCGGGCAGGGTTAGCGTCATGACATCGACCGAGCCCGCAGCCGGGGCCGGTGCGTGGGCACGCGCCGAAGTGGGAGCCGGTGACGGCGGGATTCGGGGTGTCTCGTGTGGGTCAGCGAGTATGTGCGTGGCCGTAGATGAAACGGGCAGCGTGATCACGTCCACCGACCCGACAGGGGGAAGCAGCGCCTGGAGCGCCACCGACATCGATGGCACCACGCCCATCCTGGGGATCGCGTGCCCGTCGGCGTCGTTCTGTGTCGCGGTAGACGCGAACGGAAACACGCTGGTCTCGAGCGACCCCACCGGCGGCAGCTCGGCATGGGTAGCCAGCCACCTCACCACCGGCCAGCTCGACGCCGTGTCGTGCGTCGGGTCAGAACTATGCCTCGTTGGTGGCAGCCCGCAGAGCTTCGTCTCGACCGACCCCGCAGCTGCGAATGCAAGCTGGATACCGATCGAAGGACTCGACGGCGCCGGCGGGGTTTCGTGCGCCTCGAGCGCAGTCTGCGTGGCAGTGGCAGAGAGTAACGCTGGCCTCAGAACCTCCGAGAACCCGACCGGAGGTATCACCGCGTGGACGACCGGCCCCGAAGCTAACGGAGTTGGGCTCCGCTTCCTAAATGGCGTGTCCTGCCCGTCGGTCTCGCTATGCGTCGCCCTCGATGGAGCCGGGGACGTCTTTGTCGGTGCCGGCACGCACACCCTCTCGGTCTCACTGCTCGGTAACGCTGTCGGCTCAATTCACAGCTCGCTACCAGAATGCCCATTCAACAACTGCTCCCATGAAGTTCCCGGGGTCCTTGAAGCGCCGCCAATCCTCGGCATCGACTGCTTTGAGACCGTGCCTGGCCACCCGATCGAGAACTGCGCCTTCGGGTTCCCGACCACGAACGAAGTGATCCTCACCGCGACCCCTGGAGCAGGCGCCGTGTTCGGGGGATGGAGCGGCGAATGCTCTGGGTTCGCTAGCTGCACGGTGAACATGAGCACCGATAGATCCGTGAGCGCTACATTCGCTCCCAGCAGCCAAGTCTCCCCTGGACCAACCCTTGCGTTGATCACAAACCTCCACGAGAGCCATGCCAACTTCGCCGATGGGAGATCCTCAACGCCGCTGAACGCTCAGACGGCCTCGCGAAAGCCAAAAGGCACCGTCTTCTCGTTCACGCTCAGCCAGCCAGCCACCATCCACATAGCCATAACGACAAAGACCCTCGGCTGGCGATTAGGACATAGCTGCAAGCCCCAGCACCGACGAAAATCGCGACACCAGGCACGCTGCACACGAACCGTGGCCGTCCCGACACTCACCCGCACGGGACACGCCGGCAACAACCAAACCGCGTTTACCGGGCGCATCAACAAAAGAGCCCTCCCACCAGGCCACTACACCGCCCGATTCAGCACGACCGACACAGCAGGCACCACACCCCCACAGAGCCTGAACTTCGCCGTCTCGGCACACTAAGCGCCAGCGCCATCATTCCTCACCGCTCGGCCCCAGCCTGGACGGCCCGGGAGGTCGGCGCCTTAAGAACGTTCCCGACCGATCTGGGGTTGCGGCGGCTGGCCGGTACCGCACTGGTACCGCAGATCGGTGTCCGATTTGCCCGCTATTGTCCGCGTGTGTCCGCAGTTGCGCAGCGAACGCCATGCACCGATCGCGCACTCCAGAGCCAAATATCGCTCTGGCACTGCAAGCGGCGGACGGGGGTCGAACCCGCGACCTCAAGCTTGGGAAGCTTGCGCTCTACCAACTGAGCTACCGCCGCGCAGGCTCAGATACTACGCCGCTCCCTCTAGTCTTGGGGCTGTGAGACGCCGCGCCCTGCCCATCTTCATCTCGCTGCTGGGCGCTGCGCTGATCGGACTATTGATCTACGGCATCTCCCATCAGGCGGCCTCCAGAACACTCGACGACCTGGTGGCCCGTGGCCAGCACCCCAAAGCCCCTGATGCGAGCACTTCGCTGCCGGTGCTTGGTGGCGCGGGGAAGTCCTCGCTGGCATCCCTGCGGGGCAGGGTGGTCGTGTTGAACTTCTGGGCCTCCTGGTGCGAACCTTGTCAGGTCGAGGCGCCGCTGCTCGAGCACGCCCAGAGCGAACTGGCGCGCCATGGCGGCACGGTGCTGGGCGTGACCTACCTCGATGCCTCACCCGACTCCGAGAGCTTCGTGCGCCGCTTCCACCTGACCTATCCCAATCTGCGCGACGACAACGGCACCTTCGCCCACTCCTACGGCACCGACCAGCTGCCCGAGAGCTTCGTCATCGACCGCACGGGGCGCATCGTGGCCATCTCCCGCGGGGAGATCGAAGCGCCGTTCCTGAAGAAAGCCGTGGCGCTGGCGGAGAGCTCATGAGCAGTTCTACTCCCCCATCCTCTCGCCGGCAAGCACAGTCATTCGCTGTCACGGTGGTCGTGAGCGTCGGCTTGCTGCTTGCCTGCGGCCTCGCCACCGCCAGCGCAGCCACGCGCCGGACCTCGCTGCCAGTGATCGAGCGTCAGGTCATGTGCGTGACGTGCAAAATCCCCTTGAACGTCGCCCAGTCGCCGCAGGCCGACCGCGAGCGCACCTTCATCCAGGGGCTGATCGACGAAGGCCGCAGCGAAAGCCAGATCAAGAACGCGCTCGTCGGCCAATACGGTCCTGCCGTGCTCGGCCTGCCGGGCGACCATGGCTTCGACCTGACCGCCTACCTGGTGCCGCTGGCCGTGGTCGTGGCCCTGCTGGGGCTGCTGTTCATGCTGCTGCCCCGCTGGCGCCGTAGTGCTCGTGCGGCTGCCGGGCAGCGCTCCGAGGCGACGGCGCTACCGGCCTCAGATGCCGCGCGCCTGGAGGCCGACCTCGCGCGCTTCGACTAGGCGATCCAGCGGCTCTACATGTGCTCGGGCGCAGTGACGCCGAGCACGTCCAGGCACCGAGCGATCGTCCCGGCGCTTGCCACGCACAGAGCGATCCGCAGCGACTCGGCCGTCGCCGGCTCTGCACCAAGCACGCGGCAGTCGCGGTAGAAGGCCGTGAACACCTGCGCCAGCTCTAGGGCGTAGGCGGCGATGCGGTGCGGCGCCCGGCGCTCCACCGCCTCGGCCAGCTCGGCAGGGAAGGCCAGCAGCTGCTCGATCAGCGTGCGCTCGGCCGGCTGCAATGCAATCCGCTCGCCGTCGAGCACCGAGCTCACGGCCACCGCTACCCGCTCCGATCCTGCCCTGGCCAGCATCGAGGCGATCCGTGCGTGGGCGTACTGCACGTAGTAGACAGGGTTCTCGTTCGACTGCTCGCGCGCGAGGTCCAGGTCGAGATCGACCGTCGTGTCGTGCGAGCGCGCCAACAAATACCAGCGGGCGGCGTCCACGCCGACCTCGCTCACGAGCTCCTCGAGCGAGACGAACAGACCTGAGCGCTTGGACATCTGCTCGCGCTCGCCCGAGCGCAGCAGGTGCACGAGCTGCATGATCAGCAGCTCGAGCTCCTCGGGGTCCCCCCCAAGCGCCTGGTAAGCGGCCTTCATGCGCAGCACATAGCCGTGGTGGTCGGCCCCCCACACGTCGATCTGGCGCTCGAAGCCGCGCTCGCGCTTGTCCTGGTGGTAGGCGATGTCGGAGGCGAAATAGGTGTGCTCGCCGCTCGAGCGCACGAGCACGCGGTCCTTGTCGTCGCCGAACTCCGTCGTGCGCAGCCACAGCGCGCCCTCGTGCTCGTAGGTGCGCCCCTGCTCGGCCAGGATCGCAAGCGTGTGCTTCACGGGGCTGGGATCGCCCGCGTGCATCGCGCTCTCGAGCGCCCAGCGATCGAAGCTCCGCACGCGAAATGCCTCCAGCGAGCGCTCCATGCCCTCCACCATCAGCCTCACCGCCGTGCTGCCCAGCTCCTCCGCGTCCATCCCCGCGGCGTCCGGGATCTGCGCCGCCAGCTCGGCCACGTACTCGCCCTTGTAGCCGTCCTCGGGCGGCTGCTCGCCGCGCGCAAGCGCCTGGACCGACTCGCCGAACTTGCGCACCTGGGAGCCCGCGTCGTTGACGTAGAACTCGCGCTCGACCTGGTGCCCGTGCAGGGTGAGCATGCGCGCCAGGGCGTCGCCGTAGGCGGCATTGCGTGCATGCCCCACGTGCATGGGGCCGGTGGGGTTGGCCGAGACGAACTCCACCAGGATGCGCTCCGGCTCGCGCGCCCCGCCCGCGCCGAAGGCCTCGCCGGCCTCGAGCATCGTGGCCAGGGCGCCCGCCAGCCAGGAGTCGTCGAGGAACAGGTTCACGAAACCAGGGCCCGCGACCTCGAAGCGAACGAGACTCGACCCCAGTCGGAGCCTGCAGGGCGGCGCCGAGGCGCTCTGCGATCTCGCGCGGAGGGGCGCCGAGCACCGGCGCGAGCAGCAGCGCCGCGTTCGTGGAGTAGTCGCCGAACTCAGCTCTGCGCGGACGCTCGAGCGTAACCGCGCCCCCACGCAGGTCGCTGCCGCCCAGCTCCTCGACGGCATCGAGCACCGCCAGGCGCAGACTCTCCAGCGGGGCGTCCGAGCCGCCCGCCGGCGGCGCTGCGACTGGTTGGGCGTCGTGGGATCTCGAGTCGGTCATGGGTTCGTGTGCGGGGATTGCGATACTAGCTGCGTGAACGATCAAGACTCAGGCGCAGAGCGCCACATAAACATCCATCTATCCCCCGAGATCATGGGCGGCGTGTATGCGAACTTCGCAAACGTCAGCCATTCCGACTACGAGTTCACCGTCACCTTCGCGCGCGTGGACCACGAGGTCGAGGCCGACGAGGTTCCCGGCGTGGTCGTATCGCGCGTGAACCTCTCCCCGCGCTTCATGCGCGAGCTGATCGACGCCATGGAGGACAACTACTCCAAGTGGCGCACCCGCGAGGGCATCAAGAACCTGCCCGAGTACGGCGGCAGCGAGGCCGGCTCGGACCCCGAGTAGTACCCGCCCTCAGCTCGGCGGGAGGCGCATGCTGACTGCATGCTTGCAGGGGGATGAGCTGAAACGGATTTGGAGAATAGGGGTAGTTCGTACCCTGCAACGATGAAGGTCGCCGTCATCTCTGACATCCATGCCAACCGGCACGCTTTCGAGGCGACGCTCGACGCCGTCGCTGCCAGCGACGCCTCCGAGCTGTGGTGCCTGGGCGACCTCGTCGGCTACGGCGCCGAGCCCGATGCCTGTGTGGAGCTGGCCCGCCGGCATGCAGCCGTGTGCCTGGCGGGCAACCACGACATGGCGGTCGCGGGCGAGATCCCGATGGACGAGTTCTCGCGCGGGGCAAGCGTGGCGGCGCAGTGGACTCGCGAGGTGATCGCGCCCGAGAACCTGGCCTTCCTCGCCGGCCTACGCCCGCAGGGGGAGGAGTCCTCGGTGGGCCTCTACCACGCCAGCCCGCGCGATCCCGTGTGGGAGTACGTGCTCTCGACGCTCCTGGCCGAGCTGTGCCTCGACGCCCAGCCCCACCGCATCTGCCTGATCGGCCACTCCCACGTGGCCCTCTCCTTCGAGCGTCACGAGGGCGAGATGGCCACCGGCGAACCGCGCCGTGAGGGCACCGTCCTGGATATGGCCGAGGGCGAGTGGCTGCTCAACCCTGGCAGCGTGGGCCAGCCGCGCGATGGCGACAGGCGTGCGTCCTGGCTGCTGCTAGACCTCGACGGGATGGCGGCGTCCTTCCACCGAGCCGACTACGACGTGGCGGGCGCCGCCGCCGCGATCCGTGCGGCCCGGCTCCCAGATTCGCTCGCAGAGCGCCTGGAGTACGGTCAATGAGGATGAGCCGCGCTCCGAGACAGTCCCCCGGCGTCCGCCGCTCCGGCACACGCCTGCTGCGCGTTGCCCTGGCTGGGCTCGCGGGCGTGGCCGCCGCGCTGCTCGTCTCCTGTGGCGGCTCGAGCAAGGCGCTGATCCCCAGCGCTCACGCAGGTCCGCTGCTGAGCGATTTCGAAGCCGTGCGCAGCGCCGCCGAAAACGCCAACGGCGAATGCTCGGCCACCGAAGCCGCTCTGCGCAAGACCGAAGAAGACTTCAACGCGCTGCCCTCCACCATCGATTCGGGGCTGCGCGACAACCTCCGCCAGGGCATCGACAACCTGCGCGTTCGCGCGCAGGAACTGTGCGCCAAGACGCCCACCCAGAGCACGGCCACGACCACCACCACCACGGAAAAGACCACGACCACGGACACCACCCCCACGACGACCACCTCGACTGAAACACAACCCACCACCCCCACGACCGCCCCCACGACGAGCACGCCCACCACGACAACGCCAGGGGGCGGCACACCCGCGCCGGGCCAGGGCGAAACGCCCCAGGGCGAAAACGAACAGGGTGGCGGCGTCGGCCCTGGAGTCGGGCACAACGGCGGCGCGGGGCCGCCCGCACCGGGCCAGGAAGCGGGCAAATGAGCGACGCGAGCGAGATCGCCGGCCGCTACCGCCTCGAAGGGCGCCTCGGCTTCGGCGGGATGTCAACTGTCCATCTGGCGATGGACATGCGTTTGGAGCGCCAGGTGGCGGTCAAGCTCCTGGCCGAGCATCTCGCCGACGACCCGGCGTTCGTCTCGCGCTTCCAGCGCGAGGCCCAGGCGGCCGCGCGGCTGGTCCACCCCAACGTCGTCCAGGTGTTCGACTCGGGCCGCGACGAGCGCACCGACCAGTACTTCATCGTGATGGAGTACATCGAAGGCTCCTCCTGTGCGGAGATCCTTCGCGACGACGGCTGGGTGGAGGTGGACGAGGGGATCAGGATCATCGAACAGGCCTGCGAGGGCCTGTTCTACGCCCATCGCCATGGCGTGGTCCATCGCGATGTCAAGCCTGGCAACCTGCTGCGCGCACGCGAAGGCGAGGTGAAGCTCGCCGACTTCGGCATCGCCAAGGCAACCGAGCAGTCGAGCATCACCCAGGTCGGCTCCGTGCTCGGCACCGCTGCCTACCTCGCCCCCGAGCAGGCGCGCGGCGAGGAGGCGGGCCCGAGCGCCGACCTCTACGCGCTGGGCGTCGTCACCTATCAGCTGATCTCCGGCCGCCTGCCCTACGAGGCCAACTCGCTGACCGAGCTCGCCCTCAAGCAGCAGCAGGAGGAGCCGCCGACGCTCGACACGATCGTTGCCGCCGTAAGCCCCGAGCTGGCCGACGCCGTCGCCGTGGCGCTTGCGCTCGATCCCCGCGACCGCTACAGCACGGCGCGCGAGATGCGTCGCGCGCTAAGCGACGGAGCCAAGGGGATCGGCCCCGCCGAGCGCCACACCACAGGGCGTGCGGCGCCGGCAACCCAGGCCACGAGCGTGCTGTCCACGGGCCGCCGTGCGACCGCTCCGACCAAGGCCGTCACTCCCAGGCGCCCGCGACAGGGTCCCCCCCGTGCCAGGCCCGCGAGCGCCCCGCCCGCCGTCGCGGCGAGCCGACCGCGGCGGCGCACGAGCAGGCTGGTGATGACGCTGCTGGCCTTGATGGCGCTCGCCCTGGTGGTCGTGGCCGTCGTGTTGATAACCGCTCCCGCCCAATCCAAAGTGGTGCTGCGCAACGTCGTCTACGAAGACGTGCAGCGATCGAGCCAGGCGCTCAAACAGCTGGTCTCGGAAAACACCCAGTAGCGCCCACAGGGACCCGGGCGGCGGGTGCAAGCAGCAGACTGCGGCATCCTAGGAGCTCAAACCCATGCTCGCGTCAATCATCGACGTCAAACACCTCGTCGAGGTCTTTGGCTATCCGCTGCTGTTCCTGATCGTGATGAGCGAGTCCAGCGGCCTGCCTGTGCCCGGGGAGACGGGCCTGATCACCGCGGCTGTGCTGGCCAGCCAGGGCAAGCTGAAAATCGAGCTGGTGATCGTGCTCGCGGCCGCTGGAGCGATCGTCGGCGACAACATCGGCTATTTGATCGGGCGCAAGGGTGGGCGCTGGCTGCTCGAACGGCCTGGACCCTTTCTGCGCCAGCGTAAGCAGGTGCTGATCACCGGACAACCGTTCTTCGAACGTCACGGGCCCAAGGCCGTGTTCTTCGGCCGCTTCGTGCTCGGACTGCGCGTGTGGGCGTCGTGGCTGGCGGGCGCCACGCGCATGCACTGGCGCTCGTTCGTGCTGTGGAACGCCCTCGGCGGGATCACCTGGGCCACTGCAATCGGCGTGATCGCCTACCTTCTGGGGCACTCCGCGGGCAACGCAATCGAAGCGTTCGGGCTGTACGGGCTCGCTGCAGTCCTGTTCGCCATCGTCACCACGTACCTCGCCCACCGCCGCCACGTCCGTGCCCGCACACGCCGGGATGCAGAAGGCGCGGCCCCCGTGGTGGCGCCGCGCCCTCATACGGATGGGGGCGATCCTCCCGAGCGCTAGACGCGCTAGACGCTCTGGCTCTCAGCGCCCTCGATCGTGGCCGGCCTACCGCCGACCTTGATCGCCACGCGCCTCGGACCGGCCTGCTCCGGCTTGGGGATCCGGACCTCGAGCACGCCCTTGTCGAAGTGCGCCTCGATCGCCTCCGGGTCCACGCCCTCGGGGAGCGTGAGCGAACGGACGAAGCGACCGCTGGCGCGCTCGATCCGGTACTGGCCCTCCTTGCGCTCCTCGTGCTCGGAGGCGCGCTCGCCGGAGATCGTCAACACATTGTCCTCCAACTCCACCTTCACATCGTTCTCGTCCACGCCGGGGAGGTCGGCGCGCAGCACGAACTGCTCGTTCTCCTCCATGAGATCGATTGCCGGGATCCATCTGCGCGCCGAGCCGTTTGCGGCCATACCCGCAGTGGGGCTGTCGAAGAACGTCCCGAACAGGCGGTTCATCTCCTGCTGAATCGTCTGCAGCTCACGAGCCGGCTCCCATCTAACCAATGCCATTTTGTTTCACCTCCGTACTACGCCGTTAGGCGCCTCGTAAGTTCTTTGCAAACAGAAGTATAAAACCTAAGTCGATAGATATCAAGTTTGCTTAGGCATGGGGCGCACGTCTCCGGACGATCCTGCCGCTGGGCAGCACGAATCGACTCGTGCACGAGGGACAGAAAGGCATTCGGAAAGGCGCGACTCGAAACTACTCAGCAGCCGCTGCTGCTGCAGGGAGCGATTCGCTCCCACATGTCTGCCAGCAGGCTGAGCTCGCTCTCGGAGAAGCGCGAGAGGAAGTGCTCGCGGACGACTGCCAGATGCGTGACGTGAGCTTCCTCGACGCGCTCGCGTCCGCTCACCGTCAGGCAGGCATATGAGCCGCGGGCGTCGTGGTCGCAGGAGCAGCGCTCGAGCAGTCCCTCGCGCTCGAGGCGGTCGACCATGCGCGTGAGGCCGCTGCGCGAGAGCTGGGCCTGTTCGGCCAGATCGCACATGCGCATCCGCCCTCCCTGCGCCTCCTGCAGGTGATCGAGCACCTGATAGGAGGTCATCGGCAGCCCGTGTGCGCGCTCCAGCTCTGCGTCGAGGCGCTTGGCCAGACAGCCGTGGGCCCTGAGCAGTCCGCGCCAGGCACGAAGCTCACCAATGGTGAGGGCCTCCTGGTCGGCGGGGGAGATCTTGACGGCGGTCGCGGTCGACATTGCGTTCGTTTGCTATTGACCTACTGGAGCGAACATAGCAGCGTGGGAGCCGTTTTCGTGGGCGCGGCCCCTCATCGCCGCGTGGCCCTCCAGGCCCACAGCATCATCAGCGGCTGCAGCGGAAGGCGCGCATAGAGCGCCCAGCGGGGGATCGAGCTGAAGTGCTCGGGCTTCTGCGCCATGTAGAGATTCGACGGAAACACGGCGGCGAGCAGCGCGATCAAGCCCAGGCCGGACAGGCGCCGTGTGCCGGGGAGCAGCACGCCGATGCCGCCGGCGATCTCGGCCACGCCGCTGGCGTACACCACGCGCCGGGCTTCGCCCTGGAGCTTGGGCGGGACGATCTTCTCGTAGGGGCGCGGCTGGATGAAGTGGTTGACGCCTGCGCCGATGAAGAACGCCGCCAGCGCCCGCCGCGAGCGCTTCCCCGTCTCCAACGTGTGCTCCTCCGTGCCCACAGTGCTCATCAATCTAGCGCCCGTCGATCAGCGAGCGGCCGGTCATCGCTGCCGGCTGCTCGATGCCGAGCGTCTCCAACACGGTCGGCGCGACGTCGGCGAGGATCCCATCGTCCTCGCGCAGCGTCACTTGCGGACTGGTGAGGATCAGCGGCACGGGGTTCATGGAGTGTTGGGTGTTGGGGCTGCCGTCGGGCTCGAGCATGTGGTCGGCGTTGCCGTGGTCGGCGGTGACGACGCACACGCCGCCGCTCTCGTGCACCGCGCTCACGACCCGCCCCAGGCACTCGTCGGCCGTTTCGATCGCCTCGACGGCGGCAGGGATCACGCCCGTGTGCCCGACCATGTCGGCATTGGCGAAGTTGATCACGCCGAAGCGCGGCTCGTCGGCGTGCCAGGCGCCCACGAACGCCTCGGCGGCCTCGGCGGCGCTCATCTGCGGCTTGTGGTCGTAGGTGGGCACATCCCGAGCCGAGGGCACCATCTCGCGGCGCTCGCCGGCCAGTGCGGCCTCGTCGCCGCCGTTGAAGAAGTACGTCACGTGGGGGTACTTCTCGGTCTCGGCGACGTGCAGCTGGGAGGCTCCTGCCTGGGCGAGCACACGCGGCAGCGTCGTGGTGGGATGCTCGGCTGAGAAGACCACCGGGTAGGACCAGTCCTCCTCGTAGGAGGTCAGGGTGGCGTAGCGCGCCACCGCGCCTGCGCCACCGCGCCCACTCCAGCCGGGTAGCTCCTCCGGGCCCTCGCCGAAGCCTGGCTCGGCCAGAGCGCGCGTGATCTGGCGCATGCGGTCGGGGCGGAAGTTGAACGCGATCACGCTGTCGGTGGCCCTGATCTGCGCCTCCTCGCCCACGAGCGTCGGCTCGATGAACTCGTCCGTCTCGCCGCGGCGGTAGGCGTCCTCCACGGCCTGCTCGCCGCTCGCGGCTTGATGCGGAGCCTGCCCGTGGACGAGCATGTCGTAGGCGCGCTGGGTGCGTTCCCAGCGGCGATCGCGGTCCATCGCCCAGTAGCGGCCCACGACCGAGCCCACGCGCGCTCCGGGGACGCGTTCGAGCTCGCGCAGGAAGCCTGCTCCAGCATGAGGCAGGGTGTCGCGCCCGTCGGTGAATGCGTGCACGACGAGATCCTTCACGGCGAGCGAATGGCCGAGCGCGATCAGCGCCCGCACGTGCTCGATCGAGGAGTGCACGCCGCCGTCTGACACGAGCCCGATCAGGTGCACCCGCTCGGCGTCCGAGAAGGCCGCTCGCAGCACGTCGTTCTGGGCGAGCGAGCCGTCGGCGACAGCGTCGTCGATGCGCACCAGGTCCTGGCGCACGACCGCTCCGGCTCCGAGGTTCAGGTGTCCCACCTCGCTGTTTCCCATCTGCCCGTCGGGCAGCCCCACGGCGCGCCCACAGGCGGTGAGCGTGGTGTGCGGATAGGTCTCCCAGAGCTCGTCGAAGACAGGCGTGTGCGCGAGCGAGACGGCGTTGCCTGGGCCCGGCTCGGCCAATCCCCAGCCGTCGAGCACGACCAGGCAGGCGCGGCTGGCCGGCAGGCTCTCGGGCCCGGCGGGGATGCTCATCGCGCGGTCGAGGCCAGCCCGGCAGCCGTGGCGACGATCGCAGCAAACGACTCGGCGTCGAGCGAGGCGCCGCCCACCAGCGCGCCGTCGACGTCGGGGAGCGCGAGCAGCTCAGCGGCGTTCTCTGGCTTGACCGAGCCGCCGTAGAGGATGCGCACCTGCTCGGCTGCGCCCTTGTCACGGTCGGCCACGAGCGCCCGGATGAAGGCGATCGCCTCCTGCGCCTGCTCGGGGGTGGCCACGCGGCCCGTCCCAATCGCCCAGATGGGCTCGTAGGCGACCACCACCTCGGCCAGCCGCTCGGCCGGTACCCCGGCGAGGTCGTCCTTGATCTGCTGGCGCAGCTTGCGGTCGGTGTCGTCGTTGTCGCGCTCCTGCTCGGTCTCGCCCACGCATAGGATCGGCACGAGCCCAGCCTCGAGCGCGGCCGGGACCTTGAGCGCGAGCGCCTTGTCGATCTCGCCGAACATGGCGCGACGCTCGGAGTGCCCGAGCACCACCCCGCGAACATCGAGCTCGTCGAGCATCGGCGCTGAGATCTCGCCCGTGAAGGCGCCCTCGGCCTCGTGGTGCATGTTCTGCGCATAGACCTCAACGCGCGAGCCGCGGGCGCTGTCGACCATGGCGCGCAGGTCGGTGAAGGGCACGCAGATGGCGACGTCGACGCCATCGCTCGCGGACACCCTGGGCAGCAGCGCCTGGATGTACTCCTCGGCCTGCTCCTCGGTCTTGTACATCTTCCAGTTGCCCGCGATCAGCGGGGTGCGCAAGGCGGCCTCGGCCATCAGCCGGCGACCCCGGCGCCCGCGAGCGCCTGCACGCCGGGAAGCGGCTTGCCCTCGACCATCTCGAGCGTGGCGCCGCCGCCGGTGGAGAGGTGATCGACGGCGTGCTCGAGGCCAAACTGCGCGAGCGCCGCGGCAGAATCGCCGCCGCCGACGACCGTGAGGCCAGGGGCCGCGGCCACGGCTTCGGCCACGGCACGGGTGCCCGCAGCGAACGGCTCCAGCTCGAAGGCGCCCATGGGGCCGTTCCAGAAGACCGTGCCGGCGCTCGCGATCACGCTCGCGTAGCGCTCTGCGGTGGCCGGGCCGATGTCAAGTCCCATCCACCCCTCGGGCACCTCGACCCCGTCGAGCACACGGTGTGTGGCGTCGGCGGCGAAGCGATCGCCGATGACGAGGTCGTTCGGCACGAGCAGCCGCGCGCGGCCCGGTTGCGGGGAGTGGGTGTCGCTGGCCTGGGCGAGGGCGCTGCGGGCATGCCCGACGTCCTCTTCGTCGCACAGCGAGTTGCCCACCGCATGTCCCTGCGCGCAGAGGAACGGGAAGCACATGGCGCCGCCGATCATGACCACGTCGGCGACCTGGAGGAAGCGTTGGATGACGGCGATCTTGTCGGCCACCTTGGCGCCGCCCACGATCGCCACCAGCGGATGCGTGGGTTTCTCGAGGATCTCGCTGAGAATGCTGACCTCGCGTTCGAGCAGTCGCCCGGCGGCGCTCGGCAGCAGATGGGTTACGCCCTCGGTGCTCGCATGGGCGCGGTGGGCCACGCCGAAGGCGTCGTTGACATACACGTCGCCCAGCTCGGCCAGCGCCCGCGCGAACTCGGGATCGTTCTGTGTCTCGCCGGGCTCGAAGCGCACGTTCTCCAGGAGGAGCACGTCGCCGTCGTGGAGATCTTCGGTGAGCTGCCTGACCTCCTCGCCGATCACACCCGGGGCGAGCTTGACCTCGGTCCCGATCAGCTCGCTGAGACGGCGTGCCACAGGCGCCATCGAGAGCGCCTGGTCGGGGTGCCCCTCGGGGCGCCCGAAGTGCGAGACGAGCACGAGCCTTGCGCCACGGCCGCGCAACTCTTCGATCGTGTCGAGCGCGGCCGTGATGCGCGTCTCGTCGGAGACGACCAGACGTCCGTCGGCGTCTTCGGCCATCGGCACGTTGAAGTCGACGCGTACGAGCACGCGCTTTCCGTGCACGTCCAGCTCGTCAATGCTCCTCATGTGGCTCACAGGACCCTCTGCACCAGGTCCACCACGCGGTTGGAGTAGCCCCACTCGTTGTCGTACCAGGCGACGACCTTGAGCATGGTGCCGTCCATCACGGCGGTCAGTTTGGAGTCGACGATCGAGGAGAAGGGCGAGGAGACGATGTCGCTGGAGACGATCGGGTCCTCGGTGTACTGCATGATCCCGTGGAGCGGACCGCTCTCGGCGGCAGCCTTCAGGGCCGCGTTGATCTCCTCGACGCTCGTCTCGCGCGGGGTCTCCACGGTGAGGTCGACGACGGAGCCCGTGGGCACGGGCGCGCGCACAGCGAAGCCGTGGAGCTTGCCCTGCAGCTCGGGGATGACCAGGCCGATCGCCTTGGCGGCACCCGTCGAGGCGGGAATCAGGTTGATGGCCGCCGCACGTGCCCGACGCAGATCTTTGTGGGGCATGTCCTGGAGGCGCTGATCGGCCGTGTAGGCGTGGATGGTGGTCATCAGGCCGTGCTTGATGCCGACCGTGTCGTTGATCACCTTGGCCACCGGCGCCAGGCAGTTGGTGGTGCAGGACGCGTTGGAGATCACGTCGTGGCTCTCACGGTCGTAGACCTCGTCGAAGTTCACGCCGAGCACCACCGTGGCGTCGGGATCGGTGGCAGGTGCCGAGATGACGACCTTCTTGGCGCCCTGGGAGAGGTGCTTGGCGGCGTTGGGCCGGTCGTGGAAGAGGCCGGTGGACTCGATCACCACGTCCACGCCGAGATCGCCCCAGGGCAGCGCTCCAGGGTCACGCTCGGCGAGCACCTTCAACTCCTTGCCGTCCACCCGCAGCGATCCGCCGAGATCCTCGACTGTCCCCGGGTAGGGCCCGAGGATCGAGTCGTACTTGAGCAGGTGGGCCAGTGTCTTTGAGTCGGTCAGGTCGTTGACCGCGACCCACTCGATGTCCGCCGTGTTCGTGCCCCCTCGGGCCATGGCGGCGCGGAACACGTTTCGGCCGATGCGACCGAATCCGTTGATCCCCACGCGTACGGGCATTCATTGCCTCCTGGAGCGAAAATGAACGATGCCGAGCAACGGAGCGGGAGCTCCCCTGCCCGGCTTTGCGAGGGAGGCTATCAGCGCACCGTGTGCGTCAGGCGCTGGGACGCAGCTTGTCGATGTCGCGGTGGGCGACAGCCACGTCGAGATCCTCGCGCTCGCGGTAGCGTCCGGCGAGGTGCTCGGTGATGGCAACCGAGCGGTGCCTGCCGCCGGTGCAGCCGATGGCGATCACGAGGTGGGCCTTGCCCTCGGCCACGTACTGGGGCAGCAGGAAGTCGAGCAGGTCGTTGAGACGCTCGTAGAACTGCTCGAGGCGACCGTCGCCTGCGACGTAGTCGACGACCCGTTGGTCGAGGCCGGTCAGCTCGCGCAGGTGCGGCTCGTAGTGGGGGTTGGGCAGGAAGCGCACGTCGAAGGCCAGGTCCTCCTCGCGTGGCGGCCCGTACTTGAAGCCGAAGCTCATGAACGTGACCGCCAGCCGGCCGGCTGTCTTGCGGGGCAGGAACTCGCGCGCGATGCGCTCGCGCAACGTGGCGGCCGACATGCCCGTGGTGTCGATCACGAGGTCGGCCCGTCCGCGCAGCGGCTCGAGCAGCGCACGCTCGGCCGCGACCCCGGCGGCGACGCTCCCCTCGGGCGCCAGCGGATGGCGCCGACGTGTCTCCTTGTAGCGCGTCACGAGCGACTGCTCGGCGGCCTCGAGGAACAGCACGTGGTGGGTCAGCCCGAGCGCGTCGAGGTCGTCGACCACGGCCCGCAGCGCCTCGAAGTAGACGCCGCCGCGAACGTCTGAGACGACAGCTGCGCGCTCGACCTTGGAGCCCTTGTGCACGAACAGCTCGACCAGCGAGCGGATCATCTCGGGCGGCAGGTTGTCCACGCAGAAGTAGCCCGCGTCCTCGAACACGTTCATCGCGGTCGACTTCCCCGCCCCGGAGAACCCGGTGATCACGACCAGGTCCTCCAGCCGTGACTCGACAGCCGGCCTGCCGGCCTTGCCGCCGGCGGCGCGCAGCGGACGCAGGGTCCTGATCACGGCCATCGTCCGTGCATTGTGCCCCCCTCAGCGGACAAGCGCGTTACTTCGAGGAGAACACGGCCGCGCAGCTCCTCGGCCGGCTCAGCCGGCGCGGTTCAGATATGCGTACAGCTCCCGCCCCACCTTGGCGGGCAGGCCGGGGACGCTCTGCAGTTCCTCGCGCGTGGCGGAGACCATGGCGTCGGGGGAGCCGAAGTGGGCGAGCAGGGCGCGCTTGCGGGCGGGACCCACGCCGGGGAGCTCGTCGAGCAGGGAGCTGGTCATGGCTTTGTCGCGCCGCCCCCGGTGGTGGGTGATGGCGAAGCGGTGCGCCTCGTCGCGCACGCGTTGCAGCAGTTGCAGCTCGGGGGTGGAGTGGTCGAGCACGAGCGGGGCGCGGCGTCCGGGGATGAACACCTCCTCGATGCGCTTGGCCAGCGACACGACGGCCACGCCGCGGTCGCGAAAGCCCTTCAGCGGCCCGAGCCCGGCGGCGAGCTGGCCCTTGCCGCCGTCGATCACGACGACGTTGGGCAGGGCGGCGAAGCTGGGGTCGAAGGCGGGGTCGTGCGGGGAGATGTCGGCCTGGCGCTCCCACTGGGCGAAGCGGCGGGTGAGCACCTCGGCCATCGAGGCGAAGTCGTCGGACTCGCCCTCGGCGAGGGAGCGGATCTTGAAGCGGCGATAGTCGGACTTCTTGGGGGCGCCGCCCTCGAACACGACCATCGAGGCGACTGTGTGGGTGCCGCCGAGGTTGGAGATGTCGAAGCACTCGATGCGGATCGGCGGTACGTCGAGTCCGAGCGCCTGCTGGAGGCCCTCGAGCGCCTCCACGCGGCCCTGGCGGCGACGCTCGGAGCGGAGCTTCTCCTGGTCGAGGGCGAGCCGGGCGTTACGCTCGGCGAGCTGGAGGATGCGCCGCTTCTCGCCGCGCTCGGCGGCGCGCATCTCCACCGGCCCACCACGACGGCTGGAGAGGGCGTCGGCCAGGGCCGGCGTGTCTCCCACCTCGCGCTGTGTGACGAGCAGCGCCGGGATGGAGGTCTGCCCGCCGTAGTACTGGAGCATGAACTCCTCTGCCACCTCGGCGATCTCGCGCTCTGTCTCGTTGGCCAGGTAGAAGGACTGGCGGTCTGAGAGCACGCCGTCACGGACCTGGAAGACCTGGGCGTTGGCCTCGCGTCCGTCGACGGCCACGGCGACCGCGTCGAAGGTGCCAACGGACTCGCCCGTCACACGCCGGCGCTCGAGCAGCGAGCGCACGGCCTGCAGGCGGTTGCGCTCGAGGGTGGCCTGCTCGAACTCCTCCTCGGCAGCGGCTGCGCGCATGCGCTGCTCGAGGTCGCGCTCGATTGCAGAGAAGCGCCCGGAGAGGAAGTCGATCACGCCGTCGATCGACTTGCGGTACTCCTCCTTGGTCACATAGCCCACACAGGGGGCCTCGCAGCGCTTGATGTAGTAGTCGAGGCAGGGGCTGCCGCTGCGCCGGCCGGGCTCGGGCCCGGTGCAGGAGCGAAACATGAACACCTTGGCCAGCACCTCGAGCGTGGCCCGCACGCGTTTGGCGTTGGAGTAGGGGCCGAAGTAGGCCCGCCGCGAGCGATGGCGCTCGCGGGTGAAGTACACGCGCGGGTAGTCCTCGTCGAGTGAGATGGCGATGAAGGGATAGGACTTGTCGTCGCGCAGGCGGATGTTGAAGCGCGGGCGGTACTGCTTGATGAAGCTCTGCTCGGCCAGCAGCGCCTCGGCCTCGGTGGCCACGACGACGCACTCGATGCTCGCCACGCTCGCCACCATCTCGGCGTGGCCGGGACTGGAGGGCACCTGCGCCTTGGAGAAGTGCGAGGCGACGCGCTTGCGCACGGACTTGGCCTTGCCCACGTAGATGACGCGGCCTTTGGCGTCGCGGAACAGGTACACGCCGGGCTGGTCTGGCAGCGCGCGGCGCTGCTCGGCGATGCTCGCCAGCTCGCCTGTGTCTGTCACGTCGGTGGGTGGCACACAGCGAGGATAGGCGCCGCCCGCCGGGCGCTCTGAGCGGACGGAGCGGCCGGCCGCTCAGTAGGTGCGCGAGTGGCGGAAGACCTCGATCAGCGTGTAGAGCACGCCGAGCACGAGCAGCCACCAGGCGAGCTCGCCAAAGCCCGTTTCCCACATGCGCGAGCGCGCAACGAGCGCAAACACTCCAACTGCAACACCGCCGTAGAGCAACGCGCGGTGGCGGTCGCCGAGGCCGTGCAGCGTGACCCTGTGTTCGCGGTAGAGGCGCACGCCCAGATAGGCCATGCCGGCGCCGAAAGCGGCCCACAGCGCCGCTTCGAAGGTGCTCGCGGTACGCCCGCCGCCGGGGATGAAGTAGACGGCAGCGGCGATCGCCACGATGATGGCCACGTTGCGCGCGTTCTTCACCGTTTCGCTCACACGTGGGAGGGTAGCCGTGGGATGGCCTTCGTGCACGGGTATGACCGCAGGTGCTACCGTTGGTGCATGACAAAGTTCAGCGTCAGCCTGGAGGACGGTCTCTACGAGCGAGTTCGCGATGCGGCCGGCCCAAGCGGTGTGTCGGGCTGGCTGGCAGACGCCGCCGCGGCTCGGTTGCGGGCCGAGGCCCTCTCCGCTGTCGCCGAGGAGATTGCTTCGGCGACCGGCGGCCCTTACACCGAGGATGAGCTGAGCGAGGCTGCACGATGGCTGCCCTCGTCTTCGATGCCGGCGCGCTGATCGCGCTCGATCGCGGCGAGCGTGCCATTGGCGCACTTCTCGCCGTAGCCGCCCGCAGCGGCGATGAGGCGAGGACCTCCTCGGCCTGCGTGGCTCAGGTGTGGCGCGATCCAGCGCGGCAGGCGAGGCTCACCAGAGCTCTCGCCGGGTTCGTCGAGCGGCCCCTCGACCCGCTCGCGGCCAGACGCTGCGGGCTGCTCCTCGCCGACAGCGCAACCAGCGACGTCGTCGACGCAGCGCTCGCGTTGCTCGTGGCGAGCGGTGACACGGTCCTCACGAGCGATCCGCAGGACATCGGGCGGCTGCTCGACGCAAGGGGCGTGAACGCGCGCATCCGTACGGTCTAGTCGATCAGCGCCTCCAGGCGCGCATAGGCATCCTCCACGGCGCGCCTGGCGGCGGTGTGGCGCGCTTCGGACTTGGCCGACTCGTAGCGCGTGGCCCAGGCGGCCGGATCTGCCAGCTCAGCTTCGAGCTCCTTCAGCGACGCCTCGGCCGCTTCGATCGCCTTCTCAGCCTTCTGCTGGTCGTTCAGCCGGTTCTTGGAGGGCCCCTTGGGCTTGGCCTTGCCCTTGGGCTTGGGCTCGACGGGACCAGATCCATTTGCAAGAGCCGAGTCGTCTGCTTTTCCAACTGGCGCATGCGCCAGTTGGCGGAGGGGCGCATGCGCCCCTCCGTGCCGGCCCGCATGCGGGCCGGCATCTCGGCTCTTTTGGCCGGCATGTGATCCCGCGCTCCTATTCGAGGAGGAGCCATTCGAGGACCCGCTGCCCGCTCCCTCCGCCGTGCGCTCGTCGCGAATACGCACATACTCGGGCCAGCCGCCCTCATAGCTGCGCAGCGAGCCGTCCTCCACGGCCACCGTGCGCGTGCCCACGGCGTCGAGCAGCGCGCGGTCGTGGGAGACGAGCAGGACGGCCCCGGGAAACGATCGCAGGGCGTCCTCGAGCGCCTCGCGGCTCTCGATGTCGAGGTGGTTGGTGGGCTCGTCGAGGATCAGCACGTTGGCGCCGGACTGAACCAGCACGGCCAGCGACAGGCGCCGGCGCTCGCCGCCCGAGAGCCCGCTGAGCGGTTTCTCCGCCTCCTCGCCCGAGAACAGGAAGCGTCCGAGCAGCGCCCGCGCCTTGCCCGGGCTGAGACCAGTGGCGCGCTGGGCCGCGTCGAGCACGCTCTGCTCGGCTCCTCCACCAGCGCCCAGCTCCTCGGCGTGCTGGGAGAGGTATCCCACCTTGACGTTGTGGCCCGTGCTCAGTTTCCCCGCCGCCAGCTCGCGCTGCCCGGCCAGCGTCTCGATCAGCGTGGTCTTGCCAGTACCGTTGGGCCCCACCAGCGACACGTGCTCTTCGCGCTCGAGCCACAGCTCGGCGTGGTCGAGCAGCACGATCGGCGGCTTGCCGATCTCCACCCGGCCGTCGCTCAGCTCGAAGATCACGCGCCCCGTGCGCTCGGGTGCTGCGAACTGGAACTCGAGTCCCTTCTCGTCCTTGGGGTCACGCTCTATGCGCTCGATCTTGGAGAGCTTCTTCACGCGCGACTGCGCCTGTTTGGCCTTGCTGGCCTTGTAGCGGAAGCGCTCTATGAAGCGCTCCATGCGCTCGATCTCGGCCTGCTGCTTGTCGATCGCCTTGCCCAACGCCATCTCGCGAGCGGCCTGCTCACGGCGCCAGTTGTGCCAAGTGCCGGCAAAGAAGCGCGAACGGGTGGGTGGGGATCCATAAAGCTCCAGGACGGCGGTGCCCACGGCCTCCAGGAACCAGCGGTCGTGGGCCACGAGCACGATCGCCGAGTCCAGGCTCACGAGCGTCTGCTCCAGCCACTCCAGCGACTCGATGTCCAAATGGTTCGTGGGCTCGTCCAGCAGCAGCACGTCGGCCGCCGTGGCCAGCGCCCGCGCAAGCGACGCCCGCGTCAGCTGGCCGCCCGAGAACGTGTCCAGCGGCCTGTCGAGGTCCGCGTCGCGAAAGCCCAGCCCGTGGGCCATCGAAGTGGCGCGGTCGCGCCACAGGTAGCCGCCACGCGCCTCCAGACGAGCCTGCGCGCCGGCATAGCGTGTGAGCGTGGCCTCGTCGGCCTCGCCCTCGGCCATCTGCGCCTCCAGCCGCGCCAGCTCCCCCTCGATCGCCAGCTCCTCGGCGCACCCCGACAACAGGTACTCGCGCAGCGGCAGCCCCCGCTCACGCGGCGGACGCTGGTCGTGCAGCACGATGCGCACGCCCTTGGCAACGCTCAGCTCGCCCCGGTCGATCGACGTCTCCCCCGCCAGCATCCGCAGCAGCGTGGTCTTGCCCGCACCGTTGCGACCCGCGATCGTCATCCGTTCGCGGCGCTCCAGCTTGAACGAGACACCCCGCAGCAGCGGGACGCCCACCATGTCCTTGTGCATGTCAGATGCAATCAGCAGCGCCATCGGCTGCTGATGGTAGGCGGCGGCGCCCCCGCGCCCTTATGTAGAATTGCGGTGATGCGCAAGCGCCTGCTCACCAAGTCGATCCCGCTGGCCCTCACGCTCGCACTCGTGCTGGCGCCAGCCGCCGGCGCCTACAACGACGGTCGCGGCTTCTACGGAGCCACCAACGACAAGGTGGTCACCAACGCAGGCTTCATCCTGATCATCTTCTTCCCGCTGTTCGTGTTCACCATGAGCATGCTCCAGAAAGCGCTCGACAAGCGCAAGGATGCGCGCAAGGCCGCGCACAAGGCCTACCTGGGCAACGCCAGGTGGCGCGGCGGCTGGTAGCCCCCACGCCGCGGCCATGAGCGCCGCCGGCGCAGAGGACCCCGCGAGCGGCGCAACGCCCCCGGAGCAGGCGGTTCGCTACGAACGCCACGGCGCGGCAGCGCTCGTCACTATCGACCGCCCCCACCGCCGCAACGCCGTCGACGGACCCACGGCCGCACTCCTGCACGAGGCCTACCTGCGCTTCGAGGCCGATGACGATGCCCGCGTGCTCGTGCTCACAGGCGCGGGCGATGTCTCCTTCTGCGCCGGCGCAGACCTCAAGGCCACCGAGACCATGGCCCCGCGGCTGATGAGCGCCGAGGGCCCCATGGGCTTCACCCGCCTGACGCCCTCCAAGCCCACGATCGCCGCCATCTCCGGGTACTGCCTCGCGGGAGGTCTCGAGCTTGCGCTGTGGTGCGATCTGCGCATCGCCACCGAGACCGCGCAGCTCGGCTATCCCGAGCGTCGCTGGGGGGTGCCCCTGATCGACGGCGGCACCCAGCGCCTGCCCCGCATCGTCGGTCTCGGCCGTGCACTCGACCTGATCCTCACCGGCCGCATCATCGACGCCCAGGAGGCCCACGGAATGGGGCTGCTCACCGAGGTCGTGGCGCCTGGGGCGCATTTGGAGCGCGCGCTCGCACTCGCCGAGGGGCTGGCCCGCTTCCCCCAGCGCACCATGCTCGCCGATCGCCGCGCCGCCATCGAGGGGCTCGGCATGACCCTGGCCGACGGGCTCGCCCTGGAGGCTGAAGCCGGGCCCGAGGTGTTCGAGGACGGCGCGCGAGGCGCAGAACGGTTCGCCGCCGGCGAGGGCCGCGGCGGAGCCGGCGCGGGAGCCTGACACTCCGGCAGGGATGCAAGGCGCCCCGGCTGGCGAGACGCGAACGGTTCAGAGGCTGCCCCGGGGCACGATCCAACAGGTGGGCTGGCCGGTGATGGCGGCAATGCGATCGAAGTCCTCGTCGTAGTGCAGCAACTCCACGCCAGCGGACTCGGCGGCGGCTGCGATCAGGAGGTCCGCATGTCCCACGCTGCGCTGATGGGACCCGCCCTGGTGGGCGAGCTCGCGGTAGATGTCCATCGCTCGCGTCCACTCCCACGCGGCGATCGGGAACTGCGGAAGCTCGCCCATCTCCAATCTGCGCTCGTCGAACTCGCGGCCATTGCGAGCGCTCTGCAGTAGCTCAAGCGTGACTATCGGGCAGGTGCCAATGTCGCCGCTGACCATCTTCTGGTCGAACGGTCCGCGCAGCTCGGGCACGCGACGCGACAGATGCCATGCGGTCGTGTCAGCCAGCTGCCGCATCGTCTTCTGCCAGCCGGCCCCACGGCTTCGTTTCCACCCGCGAGCGCCGCATCTCCTTGATGCCCTCCAACGTGAGCCCACCCAGGTCCCATTCCCCAAGCCGCTTCAAACGCTCACGACGAACCACGTCGCGCAGCGCGTCGTGCACCGTGTCGGTCGTGTTCCTCGTCTTCAGCACCTCGCGCGCCTCAGACACGAGAACCGTGTCCAGGTTGATGGTCGTTCTTCTCACCATTGGCACCCTCCTATACATACGCTCGTAGATCAATAGCCATACAGCAGTTGTATTGCTGTATGCACGATGTTGTCACACTCGGGGCACACTTGTGGAGTCCTCGCCACGAGCACGCGTCGCAGGTAAGCTCACATGGCAATGGCCTACTTCGTCACAGGCGCAACGGGCTTCATCGGCAGCCGTCTCGTGGAACGTCTGCTCGAGAAGCGCCAGGGCAAGATCTACGTGCTCGTGCGCGAGGCGTCCAAGCCCCGCCTCGACGATCTGATCGAGCGCTGGAGCGTCGTCGGGGGCAGCTCCGCCGCCACCCGCATCGTGCCCGTCGTGGGCGATCTGCGTCGGCCGCTGCTCGGCGTCGAGCAGGATGAGGTGGCCGAGCTGCGGGGCAAGATCAAGCACTTCTTCCACCTCGCCGCCGTCTACGACATGACGGCGCCTGCCGAGCGCAACACGGCGGTCAACGTCGGCGGCACGACCCATGCCGTGGAACTGGCCCGCGCCGTCGACGCCAAGCACCTGCACCACGTCTCCTCGATCGCCGTGGCGGGCACCTACAAGGGGGTCTTCGAGGAGGACATGTTCGACGAGGGCCAGCGCCTGCCCTCGCCCTACCACCGCACCAAGTTCGAGTCCGAGCGGATCGTGCGCGACCAGCCCTACATCCCCTGGCGGGTGTACAGGCCGGGGATCGTCGTGGGCGACTCGCAGACGGGCGAGATGGAAAAGGTCGACGGGCCCTACTACTTCTTCAAGGCGATCCAGCGGATGCGCCACCTGCTGCCCGAGTGGGTCCCGCTCGTGGGCCTCGACCTCGGCTACACCAACGTCGTCCCCGTCGACTGGGTGGCGGGCGCACTCGAGCACATCGCCCACGAGCCCGACCTCGACGGCCGCGCCTTCAGCCTCACCGACCCGCGCCCCCAGCGGGTGGACGAGCTGATCAACGAGCTCGCCACCGCGGCCCACGCCCCGCGCTTCGCCCTGAGCGTGGACAAACGCCTGACCGACGCCGTGCCCAAGTGGCCGCTCGCGCTCGCCGCGGCGCTGCCGCCGTGGCGCCAGCTACGCGGCCTCGCCCTGCGCGAGCTGGGCATCCCCTCCGAGGTCATCTCGCACATGGAGCTCGTGCCCAGGTTCGACACCCGCGAAGCCGGCCGCGCGCTGGCCGGCTCGCCGCTCGAGCAGCCACCGCCGCTGCAGGAGTACGCGGCGCGGCTGTGGGACTACTGGGAGCGCGAGATGGACCCCGATCTGCGCCGCGGACGCACGCTCAAGGAGGCCCTGAACGGGCGCCACGTGCTGATCACGGGCGCCTCCTCGGGCATCGGGCGTGCGACCGCCCTGAAGGTCGCCGAGGCCGGTGGCGTGCCGCTGCTGGTGGCCCGCAGCGTGGAGAACCTCGAGGAGGTCCGGGCCGAGATCGTCGCCGCCGGCGGCACCGCCTACGTCTACTCGGCCGACCTCGCCGACGTCGAGTCGATCGAACGGCTGCTCGAGCGCGTCCTCGCCGACCACCGCAACATCGACATGCTCGTCAACAACGCCGGGCGCTCCATCCGCCGCTCGATCGCCCTCAGCTACGACCGCTTCCACGACTTCGAACGCACCATCCAGCTCAACTACTTCGGCGCGGTCAAGCTCATCATCGGCCTGCTGCCGCACATGCGCGAGCGCGGCTCGGGGCACATCGTCAACGTCTCCTCCATCGGCGTGCAGACCAACCCGCCGCGCTTCTCGGCCTATGTCGCCTCCAAGGCCGCCCTCGACGCCTTCACCCGCGTGGTCTCCTCCGAGGTGATCGGCGACGGCGTGACGTTCACCACCATCCACATGCCGCTCGTGCGCACCCCCATGATCGCCCCCACGAAGATGTATGACGCCTTCCCGGCGATCAGCCCCGACGAGGCCGGCGACATGATCTGCGAGGCGCTGCGCAGCCGCCCCAAGGAGATGGGCACGCGGATCGGCAAGTTCGGCGAAGTCGCATACTCGATCTCGCCGAAGATGGTCGACAGGCTGCTGCACCTCGCCTACCGTGTGTTCCCCGACTCGGCCGCCGCCAAAGGCCACGGCGACATGGAGGAGCGCGCATCCTTCGAGCAGATCGCCATGGCCACGCTCACCAGGGGCGTGCACTGGTAGGAGCGAGCGCTGTCCTCGCGGGCGGTCTTGAGATGATCACGGGCGTGAGCGAGTCCTCCCCGGCGATCGAGGTGAGCGCCCTCTGCAAGCGCTACGGCGACTACGAGGCGGTGCGCGGCATCGACATCGTCGTCCAGCGCGGCGAAGTGTTCGGGCTGCTCGGCCCCAACGGCGCCGGCAAGACCACCACCGTGGAGATCCTCGAGGGCTACCGCCAGCGCACCAGCGGCGAGGTGTCCGTGCTCGGCCGCGACCCCGCCGACCGCTCGATCGAGCTGCGCCGGCGGATCGGGATCGTGCTCCAGTCCGGAGGCATCTACAGCCACATCACCCCACGCGAGGCGCTCGCGCACTGGGCGAGCTTCTACCCCCACCCGCGCGACGTCGAGGAGGTGCTCGAGCTGGCCGGCCTGCAGGAGAAGGCCGACGTGCGCAGCCGCAAGCTCTCCGGCGGACAGCTGCGGCGCCTGGACTTCGCGCTGGCGCTCGTGGGCGACCCCGAGCTGATCTTCCTCGACGAGCCCACCACCGGCTTCGACCCCGAGGCACGCCGCGCAGCGTGGCAGACGATCCGCTCGCTGCGCGCGCTCGGCAAGACGATCCTCCTGACCACCCACTACCTCGAGGAGGCCCAGGCGCTGGCGGATCGCGTGGCGATCGTCAAGGACGGGCGCGTGCTCGCCATCGGCCCCCCGCGGGAATTGATGGCCCACCCACCCGGGGGCGCAGCGCACTATCGCATCGCCTACCGCGACGGGAGCGGCGAGCTCGTCGAGCGCGAGACCCAGGACCCCACCACGTTGCTGCACGAGCTGACCAGCGAGGCGCTGGCCCGCGGCGAGCAGCTGCAGGAGCTGTCCGTGGCGCGCCCCTCGCTGGAGGACGTCTACCTGGAGCTGACGGCAGATGCCTGACGCACTCAGCGGCGCCAACCCGGTTGCGCTCAGCTGGCGCCAATATCGATTGGAGCGCCGGATGTTCTGGCGCAACCCCAGCGCGGCCTTCTTCAACTTCGTGCTGCCGCTGCTGTTCCTCGCTGCCGGCGGGGCGATCCTCAGCGGAAGCCAGCACGACCTCAACAAGCTCGTCCCGGCGATCGCGGGCATGAGCGTGATGTCGACCACGTTCACAGCCCTGGCCTACAACATCGTGTTCCTGCGCGAGCGCGGCGTGCTCAAGCGCATCCGCGGCACACCGCTGCCCACCATCTCCTACTTCGCTGGGGTGGCCGCCAACGCCGTCACCAACACGGCCCTGCAGATCGTGATCGTGGTGGTGGCCGGGCGCGTGATCTTCAACATCGGCTGGCCCCCCCACGTGGCAACGCTGATCGTGTTCGTGCTCGTGGGGGTCGTGGCCTTTGCCGCCCTGGGTGTGGCCTTCGCGCATGTGATCCCCAACTTCGAGTCCACCGCCGCCTACGTCAACGCGGTGTTCCTGCCCGTGGTCTTCGTGTCCTTCTACGTGTTCGACTCCACCAGCGCGCCCGGCTTCGTCAAGACGATCGCCGACGCGCTCCCGCTGGCGCCCCTGATCGAAGGCCTCTCCAGCGCGATGGTGTCGGGGGCGCACAGCGCCAGCCACCTCGATGCGCTGGCCGTGATCGGGCTATGGGGCGTGTTTGGGCTGTACTTCGCCGTGCGCGGCTTCTCCTGGGAGCAGCTGCGCAAATGACCATCGAGGAGGGGGCCACACGATGAAGCAGCTTGCCGAGGGCGTCTACCAACTGCGGGGCTGGCCGGCCAACGCGATCAACGTGTACCTCGTCGAGGACGTGCTGATCGACGCCGCCACACGCCAGGGCGAGAAGCGGATCATGCGCCAGATCGCGGGACGCAAGCTGAGCGCGCACGCGCTCACCCACGCCCACCCCGACCATCAGGGCGCGAGCCACGCCATCTGCGAGCGGCTGCAGATCCCCTTGTGGTGCGGCCAGGGCGACGTCCCCGCCATGGAGACCCCCGGCGGCGTCTACAACCCCAAGGCGCCACGCTGGCTGAAATGGTTCCAGCAGCGCTTCTGGACCGGTCCTCCCCACCCGGTGGCACGGGCGCTCGTGGAGGGCGATGAGGTGGCTGGGTTCACCGTGCTCGAGAGCCCCGGGCACTCGCGCGGACAGGTCGCCTACTGGCGTGAATCGGATCGGGTGCTGATCCTCGGCGACGTGCTCAACAACATGAACGTCATGACGGGCATCCCGGGCCTGCACACGCCCCCCGACGTCTACACGCCAGACCCGGCCCGCAACCGTGCCTCGGCGCGCAGGCTGGCGGAGCTGCGTCCGCGCCTGACGTGCTTCGGGCATGGCGCGCCGCTGCGCGACCCGGGCAAGCTGGCCGACTTCGTGGCGCGCCTGCCGGTCTGATGGGCGAGAGCATCTTCCGCGCCGAGGGCGAGCGCTTCCTGCCCACCGAGCACGCCCGCGGGCCATGGGATCCGCGTGCGCTTCACGGCGGCGCGCCGGCGGCGTTGATGACCGTGGCCTTCGAGCGCATGCAGCCGGGCGCCGAGCTCGCCATGGCGCGGCTCGGGTTCGAGCTCCTACGCCCCGTGCCCCTGGCCCCGCTCAGCATCTCTACGCGGATCGTGCGGGCGGGCCGCCGTGTGCAGGAGCTGGCGGGCGAGATCCACGCCGGCGAGGAGCTGATCTGCCGCGCGAGCGCCCTGCGCGTGCAGCCTGTGCCCGACGGGCTGCCCGAGGCTGAGCCGAGCGCCGGTGAGGCGCCGCCGATGCCCGGCCCCGAGGCGGGCAAGGAGGTCCGCTTCGCGCTCGACGACTCGACCGAGGCGAGCTTTGCGGCAAGCGCAATGGAGATGCGCTTCCTCGACGATCCGCTCGCCCTGGGGCCGGCCCGGGTGTGGATGCGCCTGCGCCACCCCCTGCTTCCCGACGAACCCGCCTCCTCGCTCGCCCGCCTCGCGGCCACGGCCGACTTCGGCAACGGCGTCAGCGCAGCGCTGCCGTTTGCCGACTACCTGTTCATCAACGCCGACCTCACCATCCACCTGCAGCGCCAGCCGCGAGGGGAGTGGATCGGCCTCGACGCCCGCACGCTCCTGCCGAGCGGCGGCAGCGGCCTGGCCGAGAGCGTGCTGCACGACCTCGACGGCCCGCTTGGCCGCGCTTTCCAGACGCTCGTCGTCCAGCCGCGATAGCGCTTTCGTCCGAGTGCGCGTCGGCTTCAGTGAGGCCCCCTCACAAACTAGTTGCGTGTGCAAACAATGTTGCTAGAGTCGACACATACCGATTTGCCCACCTTCTAGAAGGAGATCTCCAATGTCAGCAGCAGACACGACCACAACGCAGACCCCGCTCCCCACGGGCACATGGAACGTAGACCCGGTCCACTCGAGCGTTGAATTCCAGGTCAAACACCTCGGCATCGCCACCGTCAAGGGCCAGTTCAAGGAGTTCGAGGGAACCCTCGAGGTGACCCCCGAGGGCGCCACGGCCAGCGGCAGCGCGGAGGTTGCAAGCGTTGACACGCGCGAGCCCCAGCGCGATGCACACCTGCGCTCGGCCGACTTCTTCGACGCTGAGACCAACCCCAAGATCACGTTCACCTCCACTGCCATCAACCCGGTCGACGAGGACACCTTCGAGATCGAGGGCGACTTCACGATCCACGGCGTGACCCGGCCGCTGACTCTGAACGCCACGCTCGAGGGCACTGAGACCGATCACCAGGGCAACCCCCGCGTGGGCCTCTCGGCGAGCGCTCAGATCAACCGCTCGGACTACGACATGAAGTTCAACATGGCCCTCGGCTCGGGCAACGTAGTCGTCGGCGACAAGGTCAAGATCCTGCTCGACATCTCCGCCGTCAAGGCCGCCTGAGCAGCGAGCGACCGATTCGAGAAGAGGCCTTGTGCGACGTCGTCACTCAGCGAACGACGACGTCGCCAAGCGCCTCGTCGATCGCTGCCAGCGTGTCGTCGCTGAGCGCGATCCCCGACGCGGAGGCGTTGGCGTGAACCTGCTCGGGACGGCTCGCGCCGACGATCGCCGAGGCCACATTGCCCTGGCGCAGCACCCACGCAAGCGCCAGCTGGGCCATCGTCAGGCCGGCCTGCTCGGCGATCGGCGCCAGCCGCTGGACCGCCTCGAGCACTGCCGGCGCCATCAGCCGGTCGATGAAGCCGCTCATGCTCTCGCTCGCCGCCCGCGAGTCCGGCGGCGGCGCCTGGCCCGGCTGGTACTTGCCCGTGAGCACACCCTGCGCGAGCGGCGACCACACGATCTGGGAGATGCCCTCGCCTTCGCACAGAGGGATCAGCTCCGCCTCGGGACCGCGCCACAGCATCGAGTACTGCGGCTGGCTGGAGACCCAGCGCACGGCGCCGGGAACGGCAAGCGACTCGTCCACCTTCTCCACGGGCCACTCGCTGAAGCCGATGTGCCGGGCCTTGCCCACACTCACCACCTCCGCGAGGGCACCCATCGTCTCCTCCAGCGGCGTCTCGGAATCGAAGCGGTGGCACTGGTAGAGGTCGACGTAGTCGGTCTGCAGCCGCTGCAGCGAGGCGTCGATCTGCTTGTGGATCTGGGCCGCGGAGAGCCCACGGTCGCTGTCGGACATGGGGAAATAGACCTTGGTGGCGAGCACGTAGGAGGAGCGCTCCCGGCCTGCAAGAGCCTCGCCGAGCAGGCTCTCGGCGGCGCCCCGGCCGTACACGTTGGCGGTGTCTATGAAGTTGATCCCGGCCTCGAAGGCAGCATCGACACACGCCCTGGCCTGCTCGCGCTCGACGCCGCCGGAGTAGGTCAGCCACGAGCCGAGGCTGATCTCCGAGACCTCTATGTCACTGGAGCCGAGTTTGCGCAATCTCATGCTGCAGAGCAGACTACCCTGGAACGCGACGGGCCCAACACCTGACCATGGCGACGAGCACAATCGATCCCGCCCTGCGCATCGGCGCCGTCGAGCTGGCCGTTAGCGACCTCCAGCGCAGCACCGACTTCTACGAGCGCGTGCTCGGACTGCCGTTGATCGCCACCGACGACGAGACCGCCCGCCTGGGCCCCGATCGGGAGCGGCCGGCGCTCACGCTGACACGGTTGGAGACCCCAATCCCCGAGCCGCCGGGCAGCACGGGACTGTTCCACGTCGCCTGGCTTCACCCCTCACGTGCTGCCCTGGCAGGGACCGTGCGGCGGGTGGCCGCCGGCGGCTGGCGCTTCGACGGCGCCTCCGACCACGGCGTCTCCGAGGCGCTCTACCTCAGCGATCCCGACGGCCTGGGGATCGAGATCTACGCCGACCGCCCCCGCGAGCGCTGGGAACGCGGGCCGGACGGTCAGGGCGTGAGGATGTACACGCTGGCGCTGGACCTCGACGACCTGCTGGCCCAGGCCGAGGAGCCGACCGCGGCGATCGCGTCTGGGAGCGCCGTCGGGCACGTACACCTGAAGGTGTCCGACGTGGAGCGCACCAACGCCTTCTACCGCGACGTGCTCGGCTTCGAGGAGCAGGCCAGGATCCCCTCCGCGGCCTTCCTCTCGGCCGGTGGCTATCACCACCACGTGGGGCTCAACTCGTGGCAGAGCGGCGGCGGCTCACCGGCTCCGCATGACGCCCCGGGGCTGCGCCGCGTGGACTTCGAGCTGGGCGGAGCCGAGGCGCTGCAGGAGCTCGATCGGGAGCTGGCGGGCTCTGGCGCAGTGTCAGAGCCGGACACGGACGGCGACGGGCGCCTCGTGCTGCGCGACCCCGACGGGCAGCTGCTCAGGTTCGGGCACTCCTAGCCCCTTTGAATTCAGGCGCTCACCGAGCTGAGGCGCTCGAGCTCGTCGGTGGCGAGCTGCACTTCGGTCGAGTCGAGCAGGTCGACGAGCTGCGCGGGTGAGGTGGCACTGGCGATCGGGGCGAGCACTGTCGGCTGGGCGGCGAGCCACGCGAGCGCAACAGCAGCCACAGTGCTCCGATGGCTGGCGGCGATCTCATCGAGGGCGTCGAGCACCGCGAACCCCCGCTCGTTGAAGTAGCTCTCGCGCACACCGGACGCGCGGGGACTGTCGACCTCCTCGCCGTCGGGCCGGTACTTGCCGGTGAGGAAACCCCGGGCGAGGCCGAAGTAGGGGATGCAGGCGAGGCCGTGGCGCTCGCACACCTCCGCCAGCGGGCCCTCGTACTCGCCGCGCTCCACGAGGTTGTAGTGGGGTTGCAGCGCCACATAGGTGGCCATGCCCTCGCGCTCGCCGAGGCTGAGCGCCTGCTCCAGGCGATCAGCGCTGTAGTTGGAAGCGGCCGCATGGCGGATCTTGCCGGCCTCGATCAGCTCGTGAAAGGCGCCCAGCGTCTCCTCCAGCGGCGTGCCGAGATCGTCGCTGTGGGCGTAGTAGAGGTCGATGGTGTCGATGCCGAGACGCTGCAACGAGCCATCTATGCCCTGGGCGATGGCCTCCTTCGTTAGGCCTGGGGTGTCGGGCGACATGCCCACCTTGGTCGCAATCACGAGCTCGTCACGGTTGCCGCGCGCTGCGAGCCAGCGACCGATGATGCGCTCGGAGGCGCCGATGCCGTCAGGGCCACGCCGGCCGTAGATGTCAGCGGTGTCGATGAAGTTCCCACCCGCCTGGACATAGGCGTCGAGGACGGCGAAGGAGCGCTCCTCGTCGATCGTCCAGCCAAACACGTTCCCGCCCAGGCAGAGGGGGAAGACGTCGAGATCGGTGTCAGCCAGGCGTGCGATGGGGAGAAGGCTACCCCGCCTGCGCCGCGCTCACACGCGGCTACCGCCGCCGCCCCATCGCAAAGCTCTGCACGGGCGGGGCGGCACCCCGCATGCTGGAGCCGACCTCGACGCCCTGCAACTCCTCTTCGTCTGCCTGCGACGGGTCTGGGCGCCCACTCGGCAGGCGGTGCACGCTCGCTCCCGACGATCCCTCCTCAACGCCGCCATCCAGGAAGCTCTCCAGGGGTGCGAGCTCACGGACGATCACGTTGATGACGGGTCGTATCTCCTCCGTCTCCTCCTGCTTCTTGGATGCTCGCAGAGGCCTTACGGTCGCTTGCTCCTGTGAGCGCTCCAGGCGACCGTGGGCGAGCAGCAGCGGCTCGGCGCGCGCCAGCAGGCGATGGCGCTCGTAGACCTCCTTGGCGACGATCAGGTTGATCGTCCCGAACTCATCCTCGAACAGCAGGAACATGGTGCCTCCCGCCGTGCCCGGCCGCTGCCTGGCGATCACAAGTCCGGCAACGGCCACATCGCAGCCGCTGGGCAGTCGCGCCAGCTGGGCGCTGGTGGCCAGCTTGGGCACGACCAGTCGCTCACGCAGGATCGCCAGCGCGTGCTCGCCGACGGTCACGCCGGTGGTGGAGTAGTCGGCTATCAGCTGCTGCCAGCGCCCGAGCTTGCGCAGAGCAGGCGCCGCGGGCAGCACCAGCGGCAGCGAAAGCTGGGTGCCCTCCCCCTCGCCCATCGTCTCGGCGGTCCCCGCAAGGCCCAGCTGCCACAAGGCCGTGCGCCTGTCCGGCTCCTTCAGGGCGCCCCTGTCTACCTGGGTGCGAGGGGCTTCGATCAGCGGATCGCAGGCGCCTGCCCAGGCCAGCTGTTCGAGCGTCCTGCGCCGCACTCCCGAGCGTGCAGCGAGATCCGCCAGGTCGATGTAGCGACCACCTCGCTCGCGCTCGGCGACGAGCTCGTGCACCTCGACGCTGGTCGCATCCTTGACGTAGCCGAGGCCCAGGCGCACGCCCCCGTCCTCCACCGTGCACCGCACGGCGGAGGCGTTCACGTCGAGGGGGAGGACCGAGATCCCCCTGTTTTCTGCCTCGTGGACGAGGCTGTCGGGTGCGTAGAAGCCCATTGGCTGCTCGTTCATCAGCGCACACAGGAACTCCGCGCCGTAATGAACCCGCAGCCACGTCGACTGGTAGGCCAGCAGGCCGAAGGCAGCGCTGTGGGACTTGGGGAAGCCGAAGCCGGCGAACCCCTCGACCATCTTCCACACGCGCTCCGCCGTGGCCAGATCGGCACCCACGTGGCGCTGTGCGCCCGTGACGAAGCGCTCGCGCTGGCGCTGGAGCAACTCGTGTGAGCGCTTGCGGCTCATCGCTCGGCGCAGGCCGTCGGCCTCCCCGGGCCTGAAGCCGGCGAAGGCTTCGGCCACCTGCATGACCTGATCCTGGAAGATGATCGTGCCGAGCGTCTCAGACAGCACCGGCTCGAGCGCGGGATGCTCGAACAGGATCTCGTAGTCGGGGTTCTCGCGCAGACGCCGGCGGCGCTCGATGTAGGGGTTGATCGCCCCGCCCTGGATCGGGCCGGGCCGCACGATCGCCACTTGGACGGTCAGGTCCTCGATGTTCTCAGGGCGGGTACGCAGCAGCGACTGCATCTGGGCGCGGCTCTCGATCTGGAAGACCCCTACCGTGTCGGCCGCGCGGATCGCCTTGAACGTCTGGGGATCGTCGAATGGGATGCGCGAGAGGTCGATGCGCTCCCCGCGCACGCGCTCCACCTCCTCCACGCAGCGCTCAACCGCCGAGAGCATTCCCAGGCCCAGCAGGTCGATCTTCAGGAACCCCGCATCGGCACACGAGTCCTTGTCCCACTGGACCATCTGCCGACCCTCCATCGAGGCGGGCACGACGGGGCAGCAGTCGATCAGCGGCCTGGTCGAGATGATCATCCCGCCCGAGTGCTGAGAGAGGTGGCGGGGCAGGCCGTGAGCCTGCTCGACGAGCTGTGCGAGCCAGCGCCAGCGCTCCGAGCGGACCCTGCCGGCGCCGGTGGTGTCGAGCGAGCCGCTCCCCTCCCCCATTGCCGTGGCCACATCGCTCTCGGAGCCGGGGCCGTAGCGATCGGAGCCGCGGGCCACGCGCTCGATCTCGCCTGCTGGGAGGCCGAGCACCTTGCCCAGCTCCCTGATTGCGCCGCGTGTGCGAAAGGTCGGGAAGGCAGCCACCAGCGCCGCTCTGTCCCTGCCGTAGCGCTCGTGCACCCGCGGGATCAGGCGCTCGCGAATGTCGCGCGGGAAGTCGAGGTCGATGTCGGGTAGGCCGCTGAGGTCCTCGTGCAGGAAGCGCCCGAGCGCCAGCTTGCCCGCCACCGGGTCGATGTGGGAGAGCCCTGTGAGGTAGCAGACGAGCGAGGAGACGGAGGAGCCGCGCCCGCGTCCCGGCGCCAGCAGCGCACGCACAGAGTCCGGTCCCCGCACCTCCAAGGCGACCTCGCGTGCCAGCTCGAGCATCTCGTGGTGGAGCAGGAAGAAGCCCGGCAGGCCGAGCCGATCGATCACCTCCAGCTCCTGCTCCAGCCGCGCGGCGGCCTCTCGACGGGCGGAAGCGCTGGCCGCACCTGAGCCGTAGCGATCCCCCCACCGCGCCCAACACAGCTCGGCCAAACGGCGCGACGCACCGCCATCCTCGGCCCCCGGATAGCGGTAGCCGAGGTCCTTGCCCAGGTCGAACGTCAGCTGCTCGGCCAGCAGGAGCGTCTCACGGACCGCCTCGGGATGGTCGGCGAAACGGCTGGCCATCGCCTGCGGCGAGCCGAGCACGTGGCTGTGGTTGCCACGTCTGAGCGGCTCGGAGGCGTCGAGCGTGGCGTGATGGCACAGCGCCACGAACGCGTCCTGCAGCTCGGCCCTCGAGCGAGCGTGGGCGTGGACGTTGCCGGTGGCCACACACCTCACTCCAAGCCGCCGCGCCAGCGCTGAGAAGGCGCGGTTACGGGCACGATCGTCGCGGGCATAGGGCCGCTGCAGCTCCACGTAGAGACGATCTGGACCGAACGCGTCGAGCAGGCGCCTGGCCGTCGTCTCGTCGCGCAGGCCGCCCCCGATCGCAGAGCGTCCGGCGCAACCGGTCAGGCAGACCAGGCCCTCGCCATGGTCGAGCACCACGCCGAGATCGACTCGAGCCTCGCCCCGCTCGCGCCTAGAGGAGCCATCGCGGGTGTGGGCATGAGCGTGGGTGATGATCCGGCAGAGGTTCCTCCAGCCCTGCTCGTCGCGCACGAGCAGGGTGATGTGGCGGGTCGCGAGCGGATCGCGAGCCTCGCCGGCATCTGCGCCATCGATCCCGGTCACGTCGATCTCGGCGCCGTGGATCGCCCTCACCCCATACTCGGGTGCTGCCTGGGCCAGCTCCATCGATCCCGAGACCGAGTTGTGGTCTGTCAGCGCGAGCGCCGGATACCCCAGCTCGCCCGCGCGCTGGGCCAGCTCCTGCGGCAGCGACGCACCGTCGAGGAACGAGTAGGCCGAGTGGCAGTGCAGCTCGACGTAAGGGGTGCTCACGGCCATCTCACTGGGCGAACCAGTCGCCTGTGCAGAGATCGTGGAAGACGACGACGTTGCGACCGCGTGCTCCCAGCAGCTCCCAGTAGCGGCGGCGCAGCGGCTCGGCGGTCCACCAGCGATCCTCCACCAGCCATGACTCGCGCAGCGCCTCGACGGCTTCGCCGTCCACCATGGCGGGAGCGCCCTCGCCCCAGCGCACGCGTGCGGGTCGTGGCCGGTTGAGGGAGCGCGCGGAGATGGGCCTCACTCCGGGATCGGCGTGAGCACCACGCGGCGCTCGGGCACGCGCGAGTCGGGGTCGACGCAGACGGCCCGCAGGGCGCCATCGGCTCCGGCGACGGCACGGACCTGAGCGATCGCTTCGCGCATGCGTGCGGCGCGAGCGGCGGATTTGGCGGGGTCCTTCTCGAACAGTCCCCCCTGATCGCTGGAGGGCGGTCCGAAACGCTCCACTGCCAAGCGCAGTGCGCCGGCCGGCGCGGGCAGGGCGGCCAGGCGCACCGACAGGGACAGCCAGATGCGCTCTGGGTCGCTCAATGCCTGGCGGAAGACCACCCGCTCGCGCCAGCCACCGCCGGCGAGCAGTTGGGCGGAGAGGGTCACCGCGCGCAGTGTGCGCCCTCTGCGCTCGGCACGCGCGAGCAGCCGGTTCACCAGTACCCCCAGCACGCGTCCGAGCGCCGCGCCCGAGCTGGCGTCGCCGACCTCCATCGACTCCACCAGGCGCTCCTCCAGCCGGCGCGGCTGCAGGGTGGTGTCCTCGCCGCAGGCCAGACTGTGGGCGAGCGTGCCGGCTGCCCCGAAGCGGTCTGTGAGCGCGGGCCGTCCGAGGCGGGCGAGCTCGCCCAGCGTGCGCACCCCCAGCCGTGAGAGCGCCGGCAGCAGCGGCGCCGTCTGCTCGCGAAAGCCGAGCAGACCCACCGGCCGCCCGGCCAGCCAGCGCTTGGCCTCCCTGTCTCCCAACACCAGCGCCCGGCGCGAGCGTGCCGTCAGGGCAGCGCCGAGCGCGCAGAAGCGCGTCGGGGCCACACCCATCCTCGCGGGCCGCTCGAGCGCGCGTCGGGCAGCGGCGATCGTGGCCTCCTCATCCCCATACAGGGAGCGCAGGCCATCGGTCTCGAAGTAGGCCAGACCCGCACCGGCCGGCTCGACGGCCGCGCCGATCGATTCCAGAGCACGCAGCGTCTCCTCCCACGCCTCGGCTACGCGCACCGGCTCGGATGCCACCAGCACCAGCTCGGGGCAGCGTGCGAGCGCCTCCCCCAGGCTCATGCCGCGTAGGACCCCGAGGGCTTCGGCGGCGCCTGAGACCTCGCCCACGCGCTGCTCGGAGCCCGTCGGGGGAGCGAGCGCCAGTGCCCTGCCGGACAGCGCCTGCTGGGCGAGGTTGGCGCGATCCCCGCTGGCCACCGCAAGCTCGAAGCGGGGCAGGTGCACACAGACGATCATACGAACATATGTTCGCATAAGATCGCCGGTGGGTCAATCCATCGTCAGCGGCCCCTCTGCCGATCCGCTCAAGAACTGGCGCACGAAGGGGTTCTCGGAGGAGAACATCCTCGCGGCGTCGCCCGCCTCGACGATCCTCCCGCGCCACAGCAGCGCGATGTACTCGCCGATGCGCCGGGCGGAGGCGATGTCGTGGGTGACGACGAGATAGGTGCCGCCGTGGATCGCGTGCATCTCCTGGATCAGCTCGCACAGCAGCGCCGTGCGCACCGGGTCAAGGCCGGAATCGGGCTCGTCGAAGATGACGATCTCTGGCTCCATCACAAGCGCCCGCGCGAAGCCGGCGCGCTTGCGCATCCCGCCGGAGAGCTGCGAGGGCGCATCGTCCATCGCATCGCCCAGGCCGACGTCGGCCAGGCGCTGGGTTACACGCTCGGCGATCTGGGCCTCGGAGAAGTCGGTGTGCTGACGCAGCGGGAAGGCGACGTTGTCGAACACCGACATCGAGCCGAACAGGGCCCCATCCTGGAAGAGCACACCGATCTTGCGTCGCAGTTCCAGGAGCTTTGGCATGGTCAGGCTCGGCACCGACTGGCCCTTTACGATCAGATCGCCCGAGTCGGGAAACATCAGCCCGATGATGTGCTTGATCAGCACGCTCTTGCCCGTACCGGAGGGACCGAGCACGACCGTGATCGTGTCATCGGGGAAGGCCACGTTCAACCCGTTGAGCACGGGCACGCCACCGAGACGCTTGTGGACGTCGATGCAGCGGATCGACCAATCGCCCGCATCGGGGTCACCCGAGAGGTCGAGCTCGTCGGAGTGGTATTGGAAATCGTCGGGGCTCATCCTTTGCCTCCATAGACGACGTGCGGGAACTGGCTGCTCTGGCCGTTGAAGCTGGAGGGGCCCTGCTGGTTACAGGAGGGTGCTCCCACTTCGTTGGAGTTGCCGGGCTTGTTGGCGACCTTGAATTCGGTGATCAGGTTGATGACTTCTTCGGAGACCGTTTCGTTGGCCGGCCCGCTGACCGAGGGAGTCGAGCTCGCACAGTTGCTCGAGTTGAATACGGGCAGGCCGCTCACCAAGGATTTGTAGGCACCGGGAAGCTGGTAGGGGTTCGTGCGGCTCGTCCCGATCTGGCTCTTGTACGTCGTCAGGCTCTCGGGGCTAAGGACCTGCATTGCCGTGAGGAAGTGCTGCTTGGGGCCCTTGCTGCCTTCTTCGATGTTGCTGTTCTTTTCGCTCGCCTGCGAGGCCGCGGTGAGGTTGGCGAAGAAGGCCTGGATCTCGGGCACGTACTCACCCGTGTACTGCAGGAAGGGATCGAGGTTGTGCAGCACAGGACGTACGTTTTCGAGCACGGGCGTCGTCAGGTCGAGGGTCGTCTTGATGTCCGGCAGTCCCGTCTTCGCAGCCTTCGTCAGCGGACCGAGCGATGTCAGGAACTTGTTGAATTCGGGGGCGAACGGCTTGGCCGTCTTCAGCAGCGCGGAGAGCTGGCGCTCGGTGGGCTTGAATTCGTCGAGGTAGGGGCTGGCGACGTTTGAGAAGCGGTCGAGCTCTTTGAAGGCAGTCTGTGTGTTGCGCTCGAAGGCCGGCAGCGCGCGGATGGCCGCGGCGAACGCCTGGCTGCCTTCGGCCGCGGCGTGGAAGGTCTGCTCCCCATGGACGATCAGGCCTTCGAGCTGGTGATCGCGGCTGGCAAGCGCGTTGAAGACTTCGCCCGTGTTGTGCACGAGGGCCCGCACCGCCCCTTCCTGGGAGTTGAGCACGGTGAGCAGCTTGTTGGTGTGTTCGGCGAAAGGTTCGAGCTCGGCGAAGTCGGAGTTGATCGCTTCGCCCTTGCCGTTGATCCCTTCAGAGACGGCCTTCTGCCAGACCTGGAAGTCCTTGCGGGTCTTGGGGTCGAAAGCCGAGAGGATGTCATCGAGCGTGACCGACGGTTCGACCTGGCTGACGGCGAGCTCCTTGCCGTCGCCGAGGTAGGGGCCCGTCTGCCCCTCGGGGATCAGCTGCACGTAGGTCTCCCCCAGCAGCGTCTTCTGGCGCAGGATGGCGTGCATGTTGGCCCGGATCGGGGCGTACTGGCCGGCGATTTCCAGTTCGGCGTGGGTGCGCCCGTCGCTGCCCAGGTGCAGCGAGATCACGTGGCCGATGTTCACGCCGCTGATGCGCACGTCGGACTGTTCGGCCAGCGCCAGCGTGCGCGGGAACGCGACCGTCATGCGATAGCCCTTGGGCTTCAGCGGCAGCGGGCCGCCGAAGGACTCCCACAGGAACATCAGCAGCCCGAAGCAGCTGAGCACGAACAGGATGATCACGAGGATGTTGCCCAGCGTGGGCGCACGCTTCTGCATCTCAGCCCTTCCCTCCGCTCTTGATCTTCGTGCTCGCCGCCGAGGCGAACGGGTTCGAGAGCGGTCCGGAGCCGGCGGTCGCGGTGCTCGTGCCTTTCAGGCTCGAGCTGATCGGCTGACCCTGGGGCGTGAGCAGCCCCTCGTTGATGCATTCCTGCTTGCTCGGCGGCCTCAGCAGCTGGACGAGGAGGTTCACGTTCGGGTTAACTTCCGAGACGCCTTTCAGGAGTTTCAGGAGTTCGCAGTTGAAGTACACGACCGTCCGCCCGAGCGGCCCGTGCGCGTCGGAGCTGCTGACGACGCTGTTGAGGTCGTGGTTACCCCAGTCGAGGAAGAACAGGAAGCCGGCCTTGCTCGCGCCCGGGTTGTAGGCGAGCTCGTTGAAGAATTCGTTGAGCACCGAGAAGCTCACGGTCAGCTTCGGCAACGATTCCGCGAACGGTTTTGTCGAGGGGCCGAGTTCGTTGATCACGGGCAGGATCTGGCGCGCGAAGGGGCGGATTTCGTTCTTGAAGACGGGCGTCGTCTTCAACGCCAGCTGACGTGTGGCTTCGTTGCCGGGGCCGAGCGCTTTTGCGAACGGGTCGAGCTTGCGCAGTGTGGGACCGAGGACGTCGGTCGCCTGGGTCAGCTTGCCGAGACCCACGCTCGTCTTGTGCAGGGCGCTCGGGAGCAGGTGCAGCGTGCTCTTCAGGTTCGCTTCCTCCTGGGCGAAGGTCTGGAAGACGGCGTTGGAGGAGTCGACGAGCTGGGCGATCTGCGTGTCCTTCGTGCCCAGCGCTTCGAGCAGCAGCCTGAAGTTGTGGATCGCGTGGGCGATGTTCGCGTGGCGCACTTCGAGCTGCTGGGCGAGCTCCTGCGCATAGCGGGCGGTCGGGTCGAGGCGCTTGAGTGCGGCCGCCAGAGCTGTGCCGTTGTGGTTGAGCCCTTCTCCGGCGCCGGCCAGGAGCTCCTGCAGGTAGCCGCGCGTGTCGGCGTCGAGGCCGGCCAGGAATTCGTCGAAGTCGACGTTCGGCGAGGTCTGGGAGAGCGGGATCACCTGCCCGCTCTTGAGCTTGCCCGCCGACGGGGTGCCTGGGTTGACCTCGACGGTGATGTCCTGCAGCTGCGTCTTTGGGCGCAGCAGCATGGTGGCGTTGCGGTAGATGTGCGCGTATTTGGGGGTGACTTTCATGGTCACCGTGGCGATGCCTTCGTGCAGGTCCACGCTTTCGATTTCGCCGATCTTGGCCCCGGCGACCGTCACGGCCTGACCCTGACCGGGCGTGACTGCCTGAGCGGTCTGGAACTCGGCCTTGAGCGTGAAGTAGTTGCGGCCCAGCACCGGCACCCAGCCCGGGAGCTTGAGGTTCTCGTGGGCGAGGATGTAACCGCCGACGGCGGCCGCGATCACGATCATCGTGACGACCGCGATGAATGCCGTGCGGTAGCGCTCGATCTGGTCGCGGACACTCAGCCCGCCTTCGTGTCCCTCGGCCGGGCTCATCCGCCACTCCCGTCAGCTGGGCCTTGTGAGAGCGGGCCGTTGAAGTTGGGCAGGGTCTGGGTGTAGCAGGACAAGAGAGGCTTGTATTCGGGCTCGCTCGCGGGGTATGCGGGTCGTGTGCCGAGCGGCTGGTTCGGCGAGCGGGCAAGCAGCTGGAAGCTTTTCGGGTGCGCGCCTTCGCCGAGGACCTGGGCTTTCTGGGACTTCAGCGTCTGGCCGCTCGTGCCGACGAGGAACTTGCCGGTGGTGCCGTTGCCGTCGAAGCTGTCACCGATGCCGTTGAGGCCCACCAGGCTGTACCAGAACTCCTTGTAGTCTTCGACGCCCGTCGTCGAGGAGCCGTCCTGCAGCTTGACGTTCCCGGCCGGCAGGATCACGTTCGTCAGGCATTTGTTGAACAGGTCGGTCTGCTTGAAGAAGGGCGACTGTTCACCCTCGAGGCCGGCGATCCCCGGCAGTGATTCGGCGAGTCCCTTTGCGACGCCTCCGAGCTCGCTCGGCGAGAGCGATGCCTTCACCTGTTCGATCCATGGCAGCACGGCCTTGGTCGTCGCCGGGATCGATCTGATCCCGGGCAGGATGTCGTGCGCGAACGCACGTGCGGGCGCGAACGATGCGTCGAGCGATGTGAGGGACGCGTGGATGTTGTGCAACGAGCTGGGCAGCTCGGCCACGGTCCTTTCCAGGCTCGAGGACTGCGAGGCGAGGGAGCCGGCGAAGGTATTGAAGTTGCCGATCAGTTCGCCCAGCTGCTGCTCGTGGACGTTCAAGCCCGAGCTGACTTTGTCGATGCTCGCGACCAGCTTCGAGAGGTCGTGCTGTTCGGTGCCGGTGATCGCCTGGTTGAGCACGGCGGTGCCGCGCAGCGCGGGCACGCTGTGGCTGTATGTCTTGTTTAGGGCTTGCGCCGCGTTCAGCCCACGCACTTCAGGGTCCTGTTCGGCGTCCGCGGCGGCGCTTGGCTTCTGCGTGAGCGCCTTGCCGTATTCGATCAGGAGCGTCTGGAGGTTGGCGCGGGTGTCCGTGTTGAGCGCGTCGAGCACCTGGTCGAGCTGCACCGGGTCGGAGGTCTGCGTGATCGGGATCGTGTGCCCCGAGGAGACCGTGTTCGCCGAGGGACTTCCGGGTTGCAGTTCGATGAACCAGTTGCCTTCGAGGAAGATCCGCGGGCGGATCTTCAGCGTGGCGTCGGAGTGGATCGGCAGGCCGCGAGTTTCGATTTCCATCGTCACGAGCCCCGCCTTGCCCTGGCGCTGGATCGAGCTGACCTTGCCTACGTTGACGCCAGCGATACGCACGGGCGACTTGGGTTTGATGTTCACGGCGGTGGCGAACTCGGCCTTCAGCTTGAAGCCGTGTTTGAACGGTATGTGCTTGGTGAAGCCGAAGTAGGTGACGAGCGCGACGACCACGACCACGATGATCCCCGTGCGCACCGGCTTGGCGCGCTGCAGCTCCACCACCGGGACTTCGTCGTGGCGGCGCCACCAGCGACGACGGCTCATTTCTTCTTTCCTTTGCTCGGCGCCTTGGCCTTGGCTTTCGTCTTGGCCTTGGCTTTGCTCGGCGCTTTGGTCTTGCTCACACCGAGCGCTTGGAGCGTCGACGCAGGATACGGTTCGCCGAACAGGTTTTCTTCACGGCTCGTGATCTCGCGGTTGGTCGAGACGTCGGCCGCGGGGATGTTGCCGATGATCTGCTGGCCGGGGATGTACTTCTCGTTGCCCGCTTCGCAGAGCTGTGGCTGGCCGGGCCCGGCCACGTTGGGGTAGGGGTTGGCGTGCAGGTGGTTCTTGCCCGCGTCGGGAATCAGTTTGCCTGTGATCGCTTCGTGTTCGGGGGACGGTCCGTTGGCGGGCGCCGAGGATGGGAAGCCCTCGTTGTTGGGGCCGTTGGGCGCGAGCACGAGGCCGGCGCGGGCGAGGGTGCCCACGCCGACGTTCTCCGAGAAGAGGTTTGCGATGTTGCGGAACGTGAGCGTGATGTAGTTGCACTTGGACTGCTCGGGCGCGATCCCAGCGAGCAACGGGTTGCCGACTTCGAGCGTCTGCGTGAAGTCTTCGAGGCCGGCCGTCACTACCGGGTTTTCGGCGAACGAGCGCAGAGCCTGTGCGGATTCGGCCAGGCGGCCGTTCAACGCTGTTGCGGACTTGAGGTTCACAGCGCCTTCGGAGAAGGCGTGCCCGAGGGGAGGCGCGACGGTGCGTAGCGCCGTCGCGCTCGGTCGCAGCAGGCGCATGAATTCGGTGAACTTTTCGATCAGCGGCCCCTCGTAGGCCAGTGAGTGAGTGGCCTGTTTGAGCGACGCCGGACCGCCCTCGTTGGCCGCTTCGGCTGATGGCGTGACGCTCGCGAAGGCTTTGAAGAAGGTGTCGATGTCGCGCCATCCGGCGGCGTTCTGTTCGGTCACCGGAGCGGTCTCGGCGGCGGCGCGGTCGAGCGCCACGAACAGCTCGCGCAGGCCGGTCGAGGGCTGCGCCAGGTTGTGCAGCACCGGGATGCCGTTCGTCACGAGCGGCTTTAGTTCGTGGATGGTGTTGTTGAGGCCGAGGCCGCGTCCGGCGAGACCATCTCCGAAGTTGTTCGTGTTTTGCTTGATCGCCGTCCGCGTCGGCTTGTCGAACATGTTGAAGAGTTCGTCGATGTTCACCGGTTCGGTCGTCTGGCTCACGGGGATCGTCCCCCCCGCCTCGAGCGTCTGGCTGGAGGTGCCCTTTTCGAGTTCGAGGTACTTCAGGCCGATCGCCGAGACCGACTGCACGATCGCCTTCGTGTTCGCCGGGAGCTTTTCGATTTTCTTTTCGAGCTTCAGTTCGGCGATCGCGTTGACTTTGCCGGTGTGTTGGTTCTGGTGGATGGTGAGCGAGCTGACGACCCCCACACGGCTACCGCCGATACGCACCTGGTTGGAGGGCTGCAGGCCAGCGCCCTCGGGCAGTTCGACCTTGATGTTGTACGTCGGCACGAACGGCAGCCCGTTGTTGGCGTTGTAGGAGAGGAAGACGGCCACGAGCACGATCAGGGTCGTGACGGCGCCGATCAGAAGTGGGCTGGCTGCCAGGGAGTTGCGGCGACGGCGATCCATCAGGGCGTCTCCGATGGGTCGCAGCTGAGCAGTTCCCCGTCTACGAACGGCGAGGAGCCGTCGGCGGCGGGAGCGGTGGCAGCGCCTGGGCAGCGGCGCAGCTGACCGGTTTTGAGCCCTTCGAGCGCCTGTGCCTCGGTCGCCGGGTGCAGCGTGTTGTTGGAGCCGAGGGCGAAGTCGGGGAACACGGCCGTGAGACGCGCGTAGTGGCCGTTGGCGTCGTAGTAGGAGGAGGCCTGCCCGAACGTGCGCAGGGTGCCCACGAGGTCGGGGGCATAGGGACCGAAGAAGGACGTGATCGGGATCGATTCCTTCAGCGACGTGACCGTGCTCGGGGAGGCGGTCGAGAGCGTCTTTGCCAGGGCCGGCAGCTCGCGCACCAGATCGGTCAGGTCGTTGCTCGGTCCCGGCTGGTTGATCGCCAGGTTGAAGTTGTGCACGGCCGGTGTCGCGGTGCTCAACAGCGGTCGCAGGTGCGCCAGCAGCGTGGTCAGCGACTTGGTCGTGGGCCTGGAGGTCGTGACGAACTTTTCGAGCACAGCGAAGGTGGCGGGCAGTTCGGCGAAGGTGTGGTTGCCCTGGTTGAGCGTGGCCGGGAGCTGGCGCAGGCCCTGGGCGAGCTGGGTCTGCTTGGAGCCGATCCCGGTGAAGGTCGTGTTGAGGTTTTCGACCAGGTCCGCGAGCTTTTCCTTGCGCGCCCCAATGGTCGTCACGGCCTTGGAGGTTTCGAGCAGGAAGTTGGTGAGCGTCGGCTGGTCACGGACGAGCTCGGAGAAGAAGTGGTCGACGGAGCCGAGCGCCGGAGCGAAGTATTCGCTCGATTCGCCGAGCTCCTTGCCTGACCCCGCGTACTGTTCGGCGTTGCCCTGGATGAAGTTCTGCAGCCCCTTCCGGGTCTTGCCGTTGAGCGTGTTGAACAGCTGGTCGAGATCGGTGACTTCGCCGCTGCTGCTCGCCGGCAGCGTCTCTCCGCTCGAAAGCGCGGGATTGTTGTTGGGGCCCGGTTCGAGAGCTATGTAGCGGTTGGCCACGCTCGAGAGCGAGGGCACCCGCACCTGAGCGAGCGTGCCCTTGTGCAGCGGCGTGAGCGAGGAGTCGACGTGGATCGTGACGAGCGCTTTGAAGTCGTGGGTCAGGGTGATGTTGGTGATGCTGCCGACGGGCACGCCGCCCACCTGAACCTGATCGCCCCGCACGAGCTGATCGGCTTCCTTCATTTCCAGGTGGTAGGTCCCGCCGCCGCTACCACCGAAGGCAAGGAAGGCGATGATCAAGACCACGACGGCGAGCGCCAGTACCGCGACGATCGGACCCGGACCACGGCGCGCGCGCACCCGTGGCGTTCCGCTCTCAGGGCTCGGCGGGGGCGAGGCGGGTGAGCTGGGGGGACTAGTGGCTGCCATTGCCTGTGCCTTGGCTCGGGGAGGTCTTGGGGCTGTCGGGGATGGCGGCCGTCGAGGGTCCGCGTCCGACGGTTGGATCGGGGATCTCGCCGAGCCGCGCAATCAGCTTGATCCAGTCGCCCGGAGCCAACGAGGAGCCAGCGCTGGAAGCGGCCTGAGCGGCTCCGCTTGGGGCGCTGAAGGTAAGGCCGATGGCGTTGCGTGCGCTCGGGCTCGCGACGGCGACCGGGGCGCCCGGGTAGCTCTCGAGGCTGACGATCCGACGGGGCCTCGAGATTCCCTGGAGCATCAGCAGCTTGCGGACGGTGGCGTCGGCGATCGAGCCCTGTCCTTGATGGCCGGCGACTGGAACGCCGTTGACGGCAGTGATGCTGATGGCATACGCATCGGCGGTGGCGGGTGCGTTGGCGATCGCCACCGCCGCACTCGAGCGGCTACAGCGCAGCCCCGCCACAGTCGGCTTGAGCCCTGACACAGACAGGTACTCGAGCGCCGCCAGCACGCGCTTGTCGATCCTTCCCGTCTGCACGTCCTGGCGCCCGCAGCGGCTGAGGTGGATCCCCGCATCGTGCAGGACCTGCGGCTCGAGCTGCTGCTTGGACTCGAGCAGGACCTGGCCGATCGTGGGCGAGGTCGCGAGGAAGGGGTTCTCACCCTTCGCCCTGAAGATGGATGTGTTCTCGAGCGCCACCCAGCCGTCGAGCACCGGCTTGGGGTCGATCAGCGGCGCGCCCACGCCGGCAGGACGGATCTGGAAGAAGATGTGCGGCTGCCCATCGACGCTCGCCCCGCTCGCGCCCGCCGCCCCGACGTGCCCGAGGACGGTACCGGCGATCACCTGGGCCCCGACACGCAGCGGTCGCAAGTAGACGTCGTTGGGACCTTCCCTGAAGACCTTGACGCCGCTCGCCTTGGCCGTCGGTGCAATCACCGGCGGAGTGGTGGGAGGGGTTGGCGCCGGAGCGCTCGGCGCCGGTTCCAGAGCGGCGGCCGCTCCAAGTGAGAGGCCCGAGACGGTGGCGCCTTCGGAGACGGGTGAGCGGTCCTGGGCGCCCGCGGTGGCGGGACCGCTCGGCGCCGGTTCGTGCTCCTGGGCGATCCGGTTGCTGACACTCGAGTTGACGTGCGGCTCGAGCACGGGATACACCGAGGAGACGTCGCCCAACTGCGCATAGACATACGTGTTGCCGTAGGCGTCGCGGAGGGTGACGTAGCGGCCGAGAGTCGGCGACTGCCCGACGCTCACGATTTCACCGTCCTGGACGGCGATCACGGGAGCGCCCGCCTGGGTGTCGATCGTCGTTCCGACGAGCGTCTGCGGCCCCTTGCGATTGGGGACGGTGAGGAAGCCGTCGGTGAAATGCGCTGCGGCATGGACCGGGAAGTGCGCCTCGGTCAAGCCCGTGATCGCACCCAGCAGTTCCGGCGGCGTGCCGCCCAGCAGTTGCGCCCGCAGCATCACCGATTCGACATAGGCCTGCGAGTGGTTGTAGGAGAAAATCCCGGCCTTGATGTTGGTATTCCCCCCGGCGGCACGCAGGTAGCGCGCGGCGGCGAAGATCGCATCGGCCGGGTTGTAGGGGTCCTTGAAGCCGTCCCCGTTGGCGTCGACCCCGTATTGGGCCCACTCGGCAGGCAGGAACTGCATCCACCCCTCAGCTCCGGCGCTCGAGACGCTGAGGTCGCGTCCGTAGTCGGTCTCCACCTCGTTGATCGCCGCCAACACCTGCCAGGGGATCCCGTAGGCAGTGCCGGCCGCCTGGTAGATCGGCAGCAGGAACGGGGGTATGCGAAAGCTTTCGATGAAGAAGCCGGGCACTCCCAAGATCGAGGACGTGAGCGCAGACGGCAGCGAAGGCGTGAGGGCGGACGGCGCGGCAGCCTTCTGCGTTGCACGCGGGCCTTCAGCGGAGGCGCCAGTGCCGGCCGTGCCTGTGGGCGCCGCGGCGGACTTGTGCTTGGAGTGCCCAACGGCGACGGGAGGCGCGCCGGGGCTGTTGCCCTGCGGGACCTCGGCTTGAACCTGCGGGGCGGCGGGCGGCGTTGTCGTCGTCGGGGGCTCCGGCGCGGCTGACGTGCTGCTCGTGCCCGGGGCGGCTTCAGGAGTCGTGGCCGTACCTTCGGATGCGGGCAGTGGAGCAGGGCTCGTGGTCGTCGCCGGTTCTGCCGCGAGGCCGATCGCCGGCGCACAGAGCGCGAGCAGAGCCGTGGCAATGACCAGGGAGCGTAGGAGCTGGGGTGGGCGGATCATCGGTTCAGTTGCCCAGGAGGTAGTTGAGAAGCAGACCGCCGGCACCGGAGGCTTCGGCTTCGGGCGAGTAGTAGGTGGTACCGGCGCTGGAGCCGCCCACCGGCTGCGTTGTCGCTTCCGAGCCCCCCGTCGTCGGAAGCAGGCCGGCACCCAGCGCGGCTGCACCCAGTTCCTTCGCGCTCGGCTCGGAGCCGGGGTATTTGGCGGCGGCCTGCGCCGGCGTGGCGCCGTTGAGCACAGCGAGCGTACGGGCCATGATCAGATCGGTGGAGGACGCCTTTGCGGCCGCTGCCGTTGCCGCTTTGCCCGATGCCGTGGCGGTCGAGCCCTTGCTGAAGATCGTGCGCACGCAACCGAATGCGGCGCGGGTCGTTGCGTACCCGAGGCAGCCGCCCGAGGCGAGCGCTTCGGCGCGCAGGAAGTGCCCGAGCGAGTCGTAGCCGTTGCCGGAGCCGGCGCCCAGGAAGATGAAGTCCATCAGGCGCTCGAGGCCGCCTGTCTTCTGGAGGCTGCCGAGCAGTTCGGAGAGGTTCCCCGAGAACGGCTGGGCGGCGGTCCCCAGCGTCTTGAGCCGGGCGAGCAGCTGCTTCGTGCCAACGACGGCCGGGCCCGTGACTTTGGAGGTCTTGCCGAGGTTCTGGAAGAAGGTCGTGGAGCTTTTGAGGAACCCGGGCTCGCTCGTGAACGCCTTGTCGATCGCCGGTGCCGCGGCATTCAGGGCTGTGAACGTCGGGGTCGTCTGTTCGGCGAAGCGCTGCAGGCGTTCCATGGCCGGCCCGAGCTGCTTGAGGAACGGAGGAAAGTCTTTGAGGTTCTGCGCGAGCGCGCCGCGGTGCGCGGCGGCTCCCTGCGAGACCTTGTTGGCCTGGGCGATGAAGTCGGCCACCTGGCCGCGCACCTTGGCGAACGGCCCCAGCACCTTGTCCGAGTCGACGGCGAGTTTGGCGAGGACGTGGTTCTCGCCTGCGAGGATCGCGAGCACACGGTCGAGTTCCTGTAGCGCGGGGTTCGCTCGTTTGACGACTTCGTTGAGGTCGCTCCCGCGGCCGGCCAGGCCCGCGCCAAGTTCGTTGATGATGATCGTCAGGCGCTCGCGTTCGGGCAGCCGGTTGATGTCTCCGAGCAGGTCCACGTCGACGGGGCTGTGGGTGTTCTGCACAGGAAGCAGGTACTCGCCTTCGCCTTCATGACCTTTGCCGATCTTCTTCAGCGGCGGCGGTAGCGGCGTGCCTTCGACTCGAGGCTGGGTTGGGAGGCAGTCGACGTACTTCTCGCCGATCAGAGCCTGAGGGCGCACGGTGCAGCTGGCATCCGAGCGGAAGTCCTGGAAGCCGGTGTTTTCGATGTGCAGCACGACAGCGGCCTTCGCGTCGGGCGTGGGCGTGACCGAGCCGACGGCGCCCACTTTGACGCCGTCGATCTTGACGTCCTCGCCGGAGATGATGTTGCCGGCGTCGTCGAAGATCGCGCGGACCGTGTAGCCGCCGTTGGAGCCACCCGCCGAGGTGGCCAGCAGGGCGATGAGCACGAGCGCGACGACGACGGCCGTGCCGATGGCTCCGGCCGTCACCCTCCTACGCCCAACGGTCTCCTTCCTCACCCCAATCCTTCCTTGCCGTTCACAACGAGTCGGGCGACCCCACCGTCCTGGTGAGGCCGCCCGTCCCACTCCGCTAATAGCGAGCTTACGCCCTAGGGGCGCTGACTTCCTTGCCCTCGTCTACTTCTTCGGGCAGGGGGCGTGGTATTCGACCGGCACGGTCTGTTCCGTGAGACCGCCGAGCGCCGCGAAAATCAGTTCCGCCTTGATGGCCAGATATTTCTTTGGGCACTTCGTCGGCATCGTGCCGTAGTAGAGCGTCTTCTTGCCTTTCTTGATCGCCGAGCCGACCTTGATCTTGATCGACGAGGCCGATCCGTCGGGCGCGCCGGGGACCGTTTCGATCAGCGGTACGGCGGACACGAGCTCCGGACCGAACCCTGCGGGACCGGCGACGTATTTGCCCGTCGAGGCAAGTTCGATCGAGGCCGGGGTGTGGCCTTCAATGTAGACGTTGATCCCACCGCCCGTGGCGTAGAAAGATTCAAGGCTGACTTTCTCAGGGACGCGTTCGCTGCCGAACACGACGAACCCTTCAGCTTCGCCCTTGGGTCCAGCTTTGGAGAGCTTCGGGCACTTGACCGGGTTGTGTTCCACCGCGATCGTGTTGGTGGGGCAGGTCGGGAAACCAGCCGAGTGGATCTTCGCGCCAGCCGGCAGCGCAACGTTGACCCCGATCAGCGGCGGTGAGTATCCGCCGTATTCGGTTCCCGAGATGTGGAATTCGGCTTCGACAGCAGCGCCGGCACCGAAGATGTTCCCCGTGTGCGGGAAGCCTGGGATCGGCACTGCCTTCGCTTTGAAGGTGACTGTCGGCGCGGCCGACGCTGTACCCGCCAGCGCCAGCAGGGCGACGCCGAGTACGGCAAGACAGGTGGATGCTCTGCGCATCAGTTCATCTCTCCTCTATTGATGGACAGGTCCGCCTCGATCCGGGTAGCTCCGGAGCCATGCCGGTCCGGCGACATCGAGATCCCCACACCAGGCAGGGAACAGTGGCGACTTCTCAAACAAACCTTATCCGCCACAGACGATGCGTTCAAGTTTGAACGAGCGCCTGCGCCGGGGGCGCCTGATGTCTACCCCAGCTGACAGCCACCAAACTCAAAGCAACCTCGCGAATACGGGCTTCCATGCGAACTCTAACCTTGAAGTAGAGGCTTAGATCAGCCGGTCGAGAGGTCCAATTGATCGCTCTCGAAGCAGACCTCCACCGGCCCGAGGATCACCTGCCGCGGGCCGTCCTCGACTCGGCCTGCGAGCAGCGCGTCGAGGCCCAGCGACTGGGCTGCTCGGACCACCGCCTCGCCTTCTCCGCCTGCGCAGTAGAGGGCGTAGCCTGCGCCCATGTTGAACGTCGAGTAAGCCGCAGGACGATCGAGCTGCGCCTGCTCCACCAGGAAGCTCAGCACCTCAGGCACCTGCGGCAGCTGCTCGATTCGATAGGTGAGCGCCTTCGCCGGGCGCATCAGCTTCAGCAGGCCGTGACCGGTCACGTGGCTGATGTATGTCAGTCGAGCCCCGGACTCGAGCAGGCCGGCAACGAGACCCGCGTACATCACCGATGGCGCCAGCAGGGCCTCACCGAACGTGGCCCCGCTCGGCAATGCGGTCGCGTATCCGTCGGGCAGCCCTTTGGCGATCAGCCGCGCGAGTGAGGCGCCGTTGGCGTGCAGACCGCTGGAGGCGACGAGCACGATCTCATCGCCTGGGCCAAGGTCTTCGCCGAGGATTGGGCTACGCCCGTCGGGCACAGCGCCCACGGCAGCACCGGCCAGCTCGATGTCACGCACGTCGAGCAGCCCCGGCAGCGAGGGCGACTCTCCTCCCCCCCACACGCAGCCGGCGTCGGCGCACGCGGCACGCCATCCCTCGAGCAGCGCCGCCGACCGCTCCTCCTGGGCGTACCACTCCGACGCGCCCGTGGCGAAGTAGGCGTTGACGACGAGCGGCAGGGCACCCACGCAGCAGAGGTCGTTGAGGATCGCCGCGACCGTGTCGTAGGCAACGTCAGCGAAGCGATTGACCCCCTGCTCCTCGAGCACCTGGCGGGCGATGATCGACTTCGTGCCCAGACCCTCCACAACGAACGCAAAAGACTGGCTACCCAACTCGAACACGAACGCCGGCTCTCCGCGCGAGGCGTCGAGCGTACGCCCGCCCCGCGCCGCCAACAGTGACGAGGTGGACAGCGCCATGGCCATCGCTCCGCGCTTGCCGGCGTCGAGCGCTTCATAGTCAACCCCGGCCGCGCGGTAAGAGGCGCCTTCTTGGCTCATGAGGGATGATCCTAAGCCCATTGCGGAAACCGAGGAGAGTCGATGGACTTCGAGCCGAGTCAACGCTGCATTGAATTCAAGGAGCGCCTCACGGCGTTCATGGACGAGCACATCTACCCGGCCGAGGCCGTCTACGAGGAGCAGATGCAGGCGTCGGGGGACCCGCACCATCACCCGGCGATCATGGAGGAGCTGAAGCTGCGTGCCCGCGACGCCGGCCTGTGGAACATGTTCCTCCCCGACCCCGAGGACGGTGCCGGGCTCTCCAACGCCGACTACGCCCCGCTCGCAGAGATCCTCGGCCGCTCCCACATCGCCTCGGAGGCCTGCAACTGCTCCGCCCCGGACACGGGCAACATGGAGGTCCTGCACCAGTTCGGCACCGACGAGCAGAAGGAGCGCTGGCTGCGCCCGCTGCTCGACGGGGAGATCCGCTCTGCCTTTGGGATGACCGAGCCCGACGTGGCGAGCTCGGACGCCACGAACATCCAGCTGAGCATCGATCGCGACGGCGAGGAGTACGTCCTCAACGGCCGCAAGTGGTGGACCTCCAACGCTCTGCACCCCCACTGCCGGATCATGATCGTGATGGGCAAGACCCAGACCGAGGGACCGATCCACAAACAGCAGAGCCAGATCCTCGTCCCGATCGACACCCCCGGCGTGAGGATCGTGCGCGACCTGATGGTCTTCGGCTACAACGACCAAGAGGGTCACGCGGAAGTCGAGTTCAAGGACGTGCGCGTTCCCAGCACCAACCTGATCGCCGGCGAGGGCGACGGGTTCATGATCGCCCAGGCGCGTCTGGGACCCGGCCGCATCCACCACTGCATGCGCGCCATCGGAGCCGCCGAGCGGGCGCTCGAGGCGATGTGCAGGCGCGCCGTCTCCCGCGTGACCTTCGGCCAGCCGATCGCGATGCGCGGCAACATCCAGGACTGGATCGCCGAGTCACGCATCGAAATCGAGATGGCACGGCTGCTCACATTGAAGGCCGCGTGGCTGATGGACACCGTCGGCAATCGCCACGCACGCACCGAGATCTCGGCCATCAAGGTCGCCGCACCCAACGTCGCGCTGAAGGTTCTCGACCGCGCGATTCAGGTGCACGGCGGCGGCGGGGTGTCCCAGGACTTCGGATTGGCTACCGCCTATGCGCACCTGCGCACGCTGCGCCTGGCCGACGGCCCCGACGAGGTACACAAGCTCTCGATCGCACGGCGCGAGCTCGCGCCGTACATCCCGCGCGACGCGTAGCACCGGCGGCCCATGGGAGTTCCACGACGGTTGACTTGAATAGCTTCCGCACAAACAGGGTAGGCACATGCTGCCCTGGAAATTGTGCATCTGCACGCCCCGGTTCCCGGGGGAGCGAGAGAAGAGGTTCGACGAGTCATGACGCGGTACGCCCGACTGGTTCTCCAGATGATGCTCTGCTGCGCAGTCGTTCTAGTCGCCGCTCCCGCGGCCGAGGCGTCCTTCGGCGTGACAAAAGAAAACTTCGAAGCAGGGACCTGTGAAGCCAGGGGGTGCACCTACGCGAGCTCTCCGAGCGAATTCTTCACACAAGCGGCGGGCCACCCCGAATGGGGAATCACCGCCTTTGAACTGAACCACAGCGGCACCGGCGGCTCGCGCTCGCCTGAAGGGCAGCTCAAAAGGATTCGTGTCGACGTTCCACCTGGGCTGGCCGCCAACCCGCAAACGCTGCCCGCCTGCCCCAAGGCCCAGTTCGAAGCCAACCCCTCAAGCTGCGCGGCGAGCCTCGTCGGCGAAACCGAACTCGAAGCAGTTGTCGAAGTTCTCGGCGCTCCGGTCGTGACACCCCCACTGACCGGACAGGTCTACAACCTCCAACAGTCGCCCGGACTGCCGCTGGACTTCGGCATCAACGTCGAAGCCGCCGGTCCCATCACCAGTCCCGTTCACCTCTTCCTGGAAGGTCACGTCAGCGACGCCTATGAACCCGTGCTGGCCGCCCGCGGCGTACCCTCCGGCGACTACCACGAGTACTTCGAAATCAACAACGTGCCAACTGAAACCACGGTGCTCGGCTTGGTGAAATCGCCTCTGAAGCTGCTGATGTCCAAGCTCCTCTTCAAAGGCCGCGCCGGTCAGGGCAACTTCCTCACGCTGCCCAGCATCTGCTCTTCCAACACGACCTCCTACCTCGAAGTCGAATCCTACTCACACGAAGTCTCCTCGACTCCGACGGTGCCTCCTGTAGGCATCAGCGGCTGCGGAAACGTCCCCTTCAAACCGACCGCCGAAGTGAAAGCAGCTGCCAACGAAACCTCCTCCGATCAGACTGACGGCGCGACCACAGTCGTGAAGGTGCCACAGCAGGCCACAGGCATCAACACGGCCGACATCAAAGACGCCCGCGTCACACTGCCCGAAGGCATGACCTTGAACCCTGCTGCCGCGCGCGGCCTCAGCGCCTGCACGGCAGCGCAGATCGGCATCGGCTCAGCCAAGAGCGTCGAATGCCCTGCGTCGTCGAAGGTCGGCACCGTGACCATCGAAACGGACCTACCGCCGAAAACGCTCACCGGCAACGTGTACCTGGGCAGCCCCGACGGAGGGGTGATCACAAAACCTCCGTTTACGCTCTACCTGGACGCGGAGAGCGTGTACGGAGTGTCCGTAAGGCTTCAAGGGACAGTCGCCCCGAACTCCACGACGGGCCGCCTCGAAGTCAGCTTCCTGAACAACCCGCAGCTGCCATTCAGCGAACTGATCCTCAGCACCAATGGCGGGCCGCAGGCGCCGCTCGCGAACCCGCTGTCGTGCGAAAAGACGTCGACCGAATTCAACTTCACCCCGTACACGGGCACGTCCGCCGCGCTCGGCTCAACACCGTTCAGCTCCTCCGGCTGCGCCTCCCCCCTTCCCTTCTCCCTCGCCCAGAGCACGCAGGACAGCAGCTCGACCGCGGGCGCCTACACGAGCTACACCTTCCACCTGCAGCGGGCTCCCGGACAGCAGTACCTCTCACAGCTGCGAACCGTGCTCCCGGCGGGCCTCGTCGGCGCGATCCCCTCGGTGCCGTTGTGTGGCGAACCGCAGGCGCAGAAAGGCGAATGCCCAACCGCCAGCAACGCCGGCAGCGCCAAAGTCACCGTCGGCGCCGGATCGGAACCCTATGAATTCTCCGGACCGGTCTCGCTCACCGGGCCTTACAACGGCTCCCCCTACGGCCTCTCGATTCCCGTGGAGGCTGCAGCGGGGCCGTTCGATCTGGGTCGTGTGACCACCCGGGTGGGCATAGGCGTCGACCCATACACGGGGCGCGTGGTCGCCACCAGCTCGATCCCGACGATCGTCGAAGGCGTGCCCCTGCGCCTGCAGAGCCTGAGCGTTGCGATCAACAGGACCAACTTCCTGTTCAACCCGAGCAACTGCAGCCCCCAGGCAACCGACTCGCAGCTGGGCTCGACGTTCGGCGCCTCACAGATCGTCTCGAGCCCATTCCAGGTCTCCGGCTGCAGCGCGCTTGCGTTCAAACCCACGTTCAAGGCGCTCACGAGCGCGCTGGCAACCAAACCAAAGGGCGACAGCCTGCAGGTCACGCTCACCCAGCCGGCCCACGAGGCGAACATCCGCTCCGTGGTCGCCCAGCTACCCATCCAGCTCCCCGCCCGCCTGGCCACCCTGGGCAAAGCATGTGCCCAAGCGACGTTCGAATCCGCTCCTACCAACTGCCCCAAGCTCTCCAAAGTCGGCACGGCGACCGTCGCAACACCGGTACTGCCCACGCCGCTCAGCGGCTCGGCCTACTTCGTCTCGCACGGAGGGGCGGCGTTCCCCGACCTCGACCTGGTGCTCGAAGGCGACAACGGGGTCCGCGTGATCCTCGTCGGCAACACCAACATCAAAGGCGGGATCACCACCTCAACCTTCGCCGCGATCCCCGACGTGCCCGTATCGAGCTTCACGCTGAGCCTCCCCATGGCCGAAAACTCCGTGCTCGCCGCCTACGGGAACCTCTGCCTGAAGCCGCTGCTGATGCCCACCACGATCACCGCCCAAAGCGGCACCGTCTTCAAACAGAGCACGCGCATCGCGGTCAGCAGCTGCGGCGTTCGCATCCTCAGCCACCGCGTGTCGCACCACAAGCTGGTGATCAAGCTCAGGACCCTGGGCGGCGGCGTGGTCACGGTCAAGGGCAAGGGCCTGCCCACCGCCACCAAGCGGGTGAGCCGCTCGAGCACCTTCACGCTCAAGCTCCCGCTGACGCGCGGTGGATTGAGCATGTTGCGCAAGCACCGCCGCCACGGGCTGACCATTCACGTGCACGTCGGCTTCACGCCCGCCAAGAAGGGCGCCTACAAGTCTGCAACCGAAGCCACGGCGAAGTTCAAGCACTGACAGTGGGCGACACCGTGCGTGGGGTTGCTCTAGCGTTGCGCCCCCGCGCATGGCACGTCGCACTGCTCAGATCGCCCAGCACTGGCGCCTGGCCGCAACAGCTGCGGCTGGGACGCTGGCCGTCGGGACGCTCGCATCCGTCTCGGCATCTGCAGCCGGGGGAACGCTTGAAGGCACGACGCCGGTCGTGAGTGCTTCGGCGTCTGCCACCGCTATAGCCGAGGGCGAGGCCATCACGATCGCCGGCAGCTCCTCGCAGGCTGGCCGACCCCTCGCCGGCGCCCCCCTCAAGCTCCAGGCCAACCCCTACCCCTTCCACGGCTACGCAACGATCGCACACACCGTCAGCGCCGCCGACGGCAGCTACACCTTCAACACGGTCAAGCCGGACGAGGACGTCCGGCTGCGTGTCTCACCCGAAGCCTCCCCGGCAGTCACCAGCCAGCAGCTCACGATCTCCGTCGAACCGACCGTGGCGATCAACGCGAGCAGCGAGGGACCCGGGCACACCCGCCTCAGCATCCGCCTCACACACACCACCCACGGCGGATCGCCCCCAGTCCAGGCCCAATGGTTCGTGGCGAGACATGGCAGCCGCGAGTTCCGCCTGGCGGACACCACGCCGACACGCGAGCTCACCCCCGGGCTCACCTACGCCACCGCCACCGTCGATCCGCCATCCCGCCAGTTCGTCTACCGCGTCTGCCTGAGCCCCACATGGGAGGACTCAATGGGCCGCCCCCACGCCCACCTGAGCTGCCCACAGAGCAACGATGGCGAGCTCGCCTACGGCGGCGAAGGCCGCGGCATTCCGCTGGCTGCCTACCCCTCCCAGTCAGCCGTCGCGGCCGCGGTCCACTTTCTCGACGGCCGCGCGGGCAGGACCTCGCTCGCGGTAGTCAACAGCGCTGGAGAACTGAGTGGGGTGAACCTGCGCGAGCACTTCGAGACGGCAAGCGTGGTCAAGGTGATGATGCTCGTTGCCTTCCTGCAGAAGCGAAGCGCCGAGCACCGCTCCCTCGATGAAGCGGACAGGGCGCTGCTGTATCCGATGATCCACATCTCCGACAACGAAGCGGCCTCGGCCGTGTACGGGATCGTCGGCGAGCCGGCCGTAGCGCGGGTGGCTCGCGAATCGGGCATGCAGGACTACGCGCCGGGCGTCGGCTGGTGGGCCTACACGCAGACCTCCGCGGCCGACCAGGCCCGCTTCTTCTTCGCGCTGCCACACCTGATCCCCTCGCAGTTCTACGCCTACGCTCGAGGACTGCTCGCGGGGATCGAGCCGTCCCAGAGCTGGGGCTTCCCCCCTGTCGCACGTCCGGCGTGGCAAGTCTTCTTCAAGACGGGCGCGCTACCCGAAGAGGGCCTGTTCAACGAGGTCGCGCGTCTGGAGCGACCCGAAGCCACGTTCACGGCTGCCGTCCTCACCGACGGCGATCCCTCGATGAGCTACGGCGAGCAGACGATCGAAGGGGTCGCCGCCGCGCTCCTGGCCCACTCGCCGTGAGCCTCGTACACCGCGAGCGTCCGCCGCGGGACGAGCCCGAGGGGCTCTTGGTGCTCCATCATGGGCGTGGCGCCGACGAGAACGATCTGCTCGCGCTGGCCGACGTGCTCGACCCCGAGCAGCGCCTGTACGTCGTCAGTCCACGCGCGCCGCTCACACCCTCTGGCGCGAGTGGCTTTCACTGGTATCTGGTGCCGCGGGTCGGATATCCAGACCCTGAGACCTTTCGCGCCGCCTTCGAGTCGCTGGGCGAGCTGCACGAGGAGCTGTGGCAGCGAACGGGCATCGGCCCCGAGCGCACGATCCTCGGCGGCTTCTCGATGGGCGCGGTGATGAGCTATGCCCTCGGCCTTGCCGCCGAGCGACCACCGGTTGCCGGGATCATGGCCTTCTCGGGCTTCATGCCCACGGTGACCGGGTGGGCTCCCGATCTGGGCTCACGAGGCGAGCTACGCGTGTTCGTCTCCCACGGCGAGCGCGATCGGGTGATCGGCGTCGAGCTCGCCAGACGCGCCGTCTCAGAGCTCCGCGACGGCGGTCTGGAGGTCGAGTACCACGAGTCTCCCGCGGCCCACCACATCGATCCACGATCTCTCCCTCTGGCCGGCGCCTGGCTGAAGGCCACGCTCGATCCCCACGCCGGGGGTGCTTGAGCAACGGGTGCGCATAGCGCATATGGTTGACAACAGCATCATCACGGCGTCCAGGAGGAGGAGACCATGTCGGCCGCAGCCGCCCACCAGCCGGCCTCGCCCAGGCGAGACCTGGAGGTCCTCATCGTCGGTGCGGGCTTCGGCGGGATCGCTGCCGCGATCGAGCTGCGGCGTCACGGGATAGAGCGGATCAAGATCCTCGAGCAGGGCCCCGATCTAGGCGGTACGTGGCTGTTCAACACCTACCCGGGAGCCGCCTGCGACGTCCCCAGCCACCTGTATTCCTTCTCCTACGAGCAGCGGCGAGACTGGACGCGGCTGTGCTCACTCCAGGGCGAGATCCACACCTATCTGCACGACGTGGCGCGAGCCCATGGGCTCGACGCGCTGATCGAAACCGGCCAGAGCGTCGTCTCCTGCTCGTGGAACGAGCAGAGCTGTCGCTGGCGCATCCACACCGAGGGCGGCTCGACGTTCGAGGCGGACGCGTTGATTCTCGCCACGGGCCAGCTCCATCAGCCGGCCATACCGACGATCGAAGGCGCCGAGAGCTTCGCCGGGCACAGCTTTCACTCAGCCCAATGGGACCACGACTACCCCCTCTCGGGCAAGCGCGTGGCCGTGGTGGGAACAGGTGCAAGCGCTGTCCAGCTCATTCCCGAGATCGCGCCAAAGCTCGAGCGGCTGTGCGTCTTCCAACGCACGGGAAACTGGTTCATGCCGCGAAAGAACCGCAGCTACCCGTGGCCGGTCAAGGCTGCGATCGAGCGCATACCGGGGCTGCAAGCGCTCAGGCGGAAATTCATATTCGAGTACACGGAGTCGCTTACGCTGACCATCCGTCACCCGCGCACAGTCGGCCGTCTCGCGCGCGCTCGCTCGGCGGCGTTCATGCGCTCGCAGCTCAAGGACCCGCAGCTCCGAGCCAAGGCGTGGCCCGACTACACCTTCGGCTGCAAGCGCATCCTCTTCAGCTCCTACTTCCTGCCCGCCCTGGAACGCGAGAACGTCGAGCTCGTGACCGACTCGATTGCGCGCATCGCACCCGAGGGCATCCTCACAACGGAGGGCACCCTGCACGAGCTCGACTGCATCATCTGGGCCACCGGATTCAAGACCAATGACTTCATGCTCCCCATGGAGATCACGGGCACGAGCGGAAGCTCGCTGCGCGAGGCATGGGCAAACGGTGCGCGCGCCTACCTGGGGATGACCATTCCCCACTTCCCCAACATGTTCGTGATGTACGGGCCCAACACCAACACCTCAGGGGGCTCGATCATCGTCTACCTCGAGGCGCAGGCGGCATACATCCGTCAGGCACTGCAGCAGCTCACTGCGCGTTCAGCAGGCGCGCTCGAGGTGCTACCTGAGGTCGAGGCGGCCGCCGACCGCGCCCTGCAGGCGCGCTTCAAAGGGACTGCATGGACGCAGTGCGACTCGTGGTATCGCGACGAGGATGGGCGGATCGTGGCCAACTGGCCGGGCTACATGCGCGAGTACCTGCAGGGCACGCAACAGCTCGACCCGGACGAGTACCGCTTCGCGCCGCTACCGGATCGCGAGCCGGTAGCCAGCGCATAACCGCAACGGAGAGGCAAGAGCACCATGTACGACTACGTCATCGTCGGGGCCGGCTCTGCCGGTTGCGTGCTGGCCAACCGCCTCTCTGAGGATCCCTCGGTGCGGGTACTGCTGCTCGAGGCCGGTGGCAAGGATCGCTCCTTGAAGATCAAGATCCCGGCAGCCTTCCCCCAGCAGTTCCACACCAAGCTCGACTGGGACTTCGCCACCGAGCCCGAGCCACACGTCGACGGCCGTTCGCTGTTCGTCCCGCGGGGCAAGGCCCTCGGCGGCTCGAGCTCGATGAACGCGATGCTCTACGTGCGCGGACGCCCGCTCGACTACGACTCGTGGGCGGCGCAGGGAGCTCCCGGATGGAGCTACGCGGACGTGCTCCCCTACTTCATTCGCTCCGAGGACAACGTCCGAGGACCGTCGGAGTACCACGGCGTCGGCGGTCCGCTGCACGTCAGCGAGCAGCGCTCCCCGCGACCGCTGAACCAGCGCCTGCTTGGCGCGAGCGCCGCCGCGGGGATCCCACGAATCGCCGACTACAACGGCCCCGAGCAGGACGGCGTGTCGATGTTCCAGGTCACGCAGAAGGACGGTGCCCGCTTCAGCGCGGCCGACGGCTATCTACGCCCGGTCCTGAAGCGTCCCAACCTCGAGGTTCGCACCGGCGTCACCGTGCTCGGCATCGAGCTCGAGGGCACCCATGCGGTCGGGGTGCGACTGGGCAAGGGCCGCTCCGGGGTGGAGGTGGTGCGCGCCGAGCGCGAGGTCCTGCTGGCGGCGGGAGCGATCGGCTCGCCCCAGCTGCTGTTGCTCTCGGGGATCGGCCCGGCCGCGGAGCTCGAGGCCGCCGGCGTGCACACACGTCACGAGCTACCGGGCGTGGGACGGAACCTCCAGGACCACCCGTTCGTGACGATGATCTGGGAGGTGAGCGATCGCAACACGCTCTACAGGGCCGACAAGCCGAAGGCGCTCGCCGAGTGGCTCCTGCGCCGCTCGGGCAAGCTGTCCTCCACCGTTGCCGAGGTCGTGGCGTTCACGCGAACGCGCGGAGGCCTTCCGGCTGCCGACATCCAGTTCCACATGGGCGCGGCCTACTTCGAAGACCATGGAGCGGAGACCTACGACGGCGACTGCATGGTGATCGCCCCCGTGCTCGTCTCGCCCAAGGCACGCGGTCGGGTGTGGCTGCGCTCGACTGATCCCCTGGCCAAGCCACGCATCATCACCAACACCCTCTCCGAGCCCGAGGACCTCGAGTCGATGATCGCCGGCATGCGCCTCGCCCGTGAGATCGCAGCCCAGCCGCAGCTGCAGGAGATCACCATCACAGAGCTCAAGCCGGGCGCAACGACAGTCGACCGCGAGGACCTCGAAGCAGACCTGCGCAAGCGTCTGATGCTGATCTATCACCCGGTGGGCACGGCGCGGATGAGCGACACCCACCCCGAGGCTGTAGTCGACTCACAGCTGCGGGTGCACGGCATGCGCGGACTGCGGGTGATCGACGCGTCGATCATGCCCACGATCGTCGGCGGCAACACCAACGCCCCGACGATCATGATTGCCGAGCGCGGCGCGGACCTGATCCGCGGGCGGGCGTGAGCACCTCGATCAACCACCATCGCGAAGGCAAAGGACCCACGCTCGTACTGCTGCACGGCGTGGGACACCACTGGCAAGCGTGGCAGCCGGTGATCCCGCTGCTCGCCCGGCAGTTCGATGTGGTGGCCTGCGACACGCCGGGCTTCGGGGACTCGGCGCCGCTTGCCAGCTCGATCGAGCCAACGATCCTGGCCCATGTCGACGCGTTCGAGTGGTTCTTTGCCGAGCTCGGCCTCGAGCGCCCCCACGTGGCGGGCAACTCGATGGGTGGCGCAATCGCACTCGAGCTGGCGCGCCGCCGCGCTGTGAGCTCGGTCAGCGCCTTCTCACCGGCGGGCTTCTGGAGCCGCCTGGAGCTGCGCTTCTGCCAGGCCTCGCTGGGCGCCCTGGCAAACGTGCCGACGCGGGCTCGCCCGTTGATCGAAGCGCTCGCCCGCACGCGCGCTGGACGCCTCGCACTGTTCTCCCAGACCTTCGGCTACCCCCTACGACTACCGAGCGAGGAGGCCGTGGCAACCCTGCGTGACGCATGGAGCTCCCCGGCGCTGGCACAGACGCTGAAAGCGTTCGATCGCTACCGCTTCCAGGCGGGCGAGCAGCTGCGCCACACGCCCGTGACGATCGCCTGGGGCGAGCGCGACCGGCTGCTGCCCTACCGCCTGCAGGCGCCGCGCGCCCGCGCGATGCTGCCGTCTGCGCTGCACGTGACGCTGGGCGGCGGCCACGTGCCCTTCTACGACGATCCCGGGGCTGTCGCCGAGGTCATTCGCGCTCGCGCGCTCGTCAGCGAGGGCGTTGCCGTGTAACGCAGCGCTCGCTCGGGGGACTGCAATGCGCAAGTCCAACCAATCGAGGAGAGCTGCAATGAAAGCATTGACCCGTCTGAGCGTGGCTGCGATCTCGGCGGCGGCGCTGCTCGCCGGCGTCGCCGGGACGAGCAGCGCGCTCGCGGCAGGAACCGAGCACGCAGTGTTCGTACAGAGCGACAACCTCACCGGCAACCAGGTGGTGGTCTACGACCGTGGTAGCGGTGGCACGCTCACGCAGCTCGGCAGCTACTCCACGGGCGGTCTCGGCGGCGCCCTGGAAGGGTCTGTAGTCGACCATCTCGCCTCGCAGGGCAGTCTCAGCTACGACCGTCAGGATGGACTGCTCTACGCGGTCAATGCCGGTAGCAACACGGTCTCGGTCTTCGCCGTGCTCGGCGAGCAACTCGCACTGCGCCAAGTGATCGCCTCGGGCGGCACGTTCCCGGTCAGCATCACCGAGCACAATGGTGTGGTCTATGTCCTCAATGCAGAGGAAGGCGGAGCGCTGCAGGGCTTTGCGGTCAGCGGCGGGCGACTCGTGCAACTGCCCGACTCGAACCGCTCGCTCGGCCTGAACCCGGCGGAAACCCCGCAGTTCACGCATACGCCGGGACAGGTTGCCTTCTCGCCGGACGGCTCACAGCTGATCGTCACGACGAAGGCCAACGGCAGCGACATCGACGTCTTCCGCGTCGGAGCGTTTGGACGCCTCGCGAAGGCTCCGGTCGTGAACTCAGAGCCGGGAGCGGTGCCGTTCGCGGTGGCATTCGACCAGCAGGGCGACCTGCTCGTCACCGAGGCCGGCACGAACGCGGTGGCAAGCTTTGAACTGCACGAAGACGGCACGCTCGCGCAGCTCGACGTTGTGCCCACAGGCGAGGCGGCCACGTGCTGGATAGCGCGCGCCGGCTCGCACTTCTACGCCTCCAACGCCGGCAGTGGCACGCTGAGCGCGTTTCGCTCCAGCGCCGGCGGGCAGTTGCTCACGCCGTTGGGGAACACGCCTACGGACGGTGGCACGGTGGACGCCACGGTCACCAGCAGCGGACATTTCCTCTACGTGCAGGCAGGCGCGGCTGGGATCGTCGACGAGTACGCCGTAGGTGCTCAGGGCGCGCTGAGCGAGGTTGGATCGGTCACCGTACCGGGAGCTGCCGGCGGCGAGGGAATCGTCGCCGGCTGAGCCCCACCCACGTGCGGGCTGCGGCGCGGCAGGCTTGCGCGCCGTAGCCTGCACCATTGGAAATGAACGCTGTGAGCTGTGTATCCCCACTTCCCCCAAACCACCCCGCATGAGTCTGGGATTGGTACTTGCCATCGCAGCGCCGTTGCTGCCGCTCGGCAGACGCGCCGTGGTGGACGAGGACGGCGAGCTGCTCACACGAGTGCGAGCAGGCGAGGAGCAGGCATTCGTCCAACTCGTAGCCCGCCACCACGGAGCAATGCTCCGTCTGGCCCAGTCGTTCGTGTCGAGCAGCGCGATCGCCGAGGAGGTGGTGCAGGACACCTGGGTCGGGGTGCTGAAGGGACTCGACGGCTTTGCAGGGCGCTCCTCGTTCAAGACATGGCTGCTTCGGATTCTCGTAAACCGGGCCCGGAGCACTGGCGTGCGTGAGCATCGCAGCGTGGCGATCGGCGATGCCGGTCCCGTGGTCGATCGATCGCGCTTCGACGCCACGGGAGCGTGGATGGCCCCGCCACAGCACTGGATCGAGGACAGCGACGATCGGCTGCTCGCCGAGGGACTGTCGGAGTGCATCAAGTCCTCGTTGCAGGAGCTTCCACCGCGCCAGCGCGAGGTCGTGATGCTACGCGACGTGGACGGCCTCAGCAGTGAGGAGGTCTGCGCTGTGCTGGCGATCAGCGAGGCCAACCAGCGAGTCCTTCTGCACCGCGGGCGCAGCCGCCTGCGCCAGGCCCTGGAAGGGGAGTTGGGAGGGCAGGATGCTGCTGCGTAGGAGCGAGCTCGCCTGTCAGCAGATGGTCGAGCTGATCACCGATTACCTCGAGGGTGGTCTGTCACGAGCGCAGCGCCGGCGCTTCGAGGCGCATCTCGCCGGCTGCGAGCACTGCAGCGAGTACTTGGTGCAGATGCGCGCCACGATCAGGCTGACAGGCCGTCTCGCTGTCGATGACCTCACTCCGGCGATGCGCAGCGAGTTCGGCAAGCTCTACCGAAGCTGGCGCGCCGAAGGCCGTAGCTAGAACATCCGTCCGCTTCCCCTCCAACTGCGGTTTTTTACTTGCATGGCCCCAGCTGCCGATTCACACTGCCTGCTCGATCAACCACAAGACTGAAAAGGCAAACCCGTCGCGAGGCGGGGGCGCAAAGTCCGGGATCTCACTGAGATAGCTCGACTGCCAGAACGCCATAGGAGGCAATCGTGCTGTCAGAGTCGTCCCTTCGCAGGTCCCCCGTCGCGAATCGTCTGGCTGTCCGCGCTGAAGGCAGGGAAGCGACCAACGAGAGCGGTTTCTCACTGATCGAGCTGCTGGTCGTGATCCTCATCATCGGTGTGCTTGCCGCGATCGCCATCCCCTCGTTCTTCAACACCAAGACAAGAGCTGTAGACGCGCAGGCGAAGGAGCTGGTGCGTACCGCCGAGACAACCGCGGAGACGATCGCCGTGGACAACAGCGGCAGCTACGAAAAGGTGACCGCGCCTGAACTGAACGCAGTCGAGACCTCGATTCGTATTACGGCAACTACCAAGGAAGCCTACTTGAGCTTCGTGTCCAGCACGAAGACCTCGTACACGTTGACGGCCAAAGCCACAAACGGAGATGAACTAACCATCAGCAAGAGCACGACCGGAGCCGTCACCCGCGGTTGCTCGAGCCCGGTGCTGAAAAACGGCTGTGACGGGGGCGAATCGTCGAGCTGGTGATCTCGGGGGCGACGCGCACGGACCTTCAGCCGATCGGGGGACTCGGCTGGAGGTTCGCAGCGCTCACGGGCGGCCGGCCGCCCGCGTGCCAAGCCAATGCACTATCTCGAGCGCCAGCCCCACCTGTAGGCCCCGGTACTCGAGCGGGGCGGGGAGTAGCTCACGCGCGCGGGCCAGTCGGTTGATGACGGTGTTGCGATGGGCGTATAGAGCCCGGGCGGCGCGAGAGGCGCTGAAACCCTCGCGGATGTACACGCGCAAGGTCTCGCGCAACTCTGCGTCGGCGCTCGCCAGCTCTCCAAGCGTACGTGTCACGAAATCCCATGCGCCCTCCTCGTCCTGCGCGGACAGCGCCACCAGCTGCACCTCCTCGTAGCTCGCGAGCTGCAGCTCATCCGGCATGCGATGCATCAGCCGCTGTGTGGCCAGGGCATCGAGGTGAGCGCGGCGAAAGCCCTCCATCCCAGAAGCGCTACTGCCGAGCGCAATCCGAACCGAAGGCGTCGTGGCCAGCTGGGAGCCAAGGGCGTCCACGTCCGCCCCGCCGGCGTTTGCAAGCCAAACCCACAAAGACCGCTGACTGGCCACGACTGTGAACGGACGGCGAGTGCCGGCCGAGCGGGCAAGCGCATCGGCGGCGCGCTCCAGCTGGCCCTGATCGGAGGACCCTGTCTCGCTCCACACGACCGCCGCGGTATGCAGAGCGGAAAGCTCGTAGCGCAGACGCGCGCTGGCGCGCTCGCTCGTGATGGGAGCACCCTCGAGGATCAGGTTGACCGTCTCGAGCCGCTCGGCGTGCGTGCCGCGAATAAGCTGCTCGCGCTCTCGGTCGATCAGATCCTGGATTCCCGCGACGGTCGCGTCGACGAACGCGAAGATCGAGCGAGATGTCACTTCGAGCAACTCGTGCAGCTCACGAGGATCGTCGGTCAGGGTGAACGCCTGCTGCATCCACGCGCTCCAGGCAACGTTCTGTCCGATTCGATACACGTTGAGCGTGGTGTCGTCGAGACCGCGGCGCACGATGTCACGAGCAAGATCGAGAACCTGTGGACTCAGGTTGGCCGGCACCGGCGCCCCCGGGCGCAGCAGGTTGGAGTTGGCCCAGTGCAGGATGTTGGCGTGATCGGCGGCGATCGCAGCCGCGGTGATCGTCGGGTCGTCTGCCAGTCGTTGCGGGGCTGCGGCGAGCACAGCCGCATCGACGTCGGCGAACAGCGTCTGAGGATCTTCAGTGAGCTCGCGAACCCCGCTACGGATCAGCTCGGCAATGCGCGGTGAGGGTGGCTCCCATGCGCTCGTTCCCGACACACAAGCGATGATATAGGGGACGACTGGGCGATCTGCATACTTGTGCGTATATTTTCTGGGCTGTTTGCCCTAGTCATTGCGACGCTAAACGGCGACGCTTGTTTTGATCCCGACGAGAGCGAGAGCCCCGAATGACCCCCCAGGCAGAGGAGCGCCAGCAGCAGCAGACATCCCCGCTCCCCGAGCATGTCGACGTGCTGATCGTAGGAGCAGGCGTGTCGGGGATTGGCTGCGCCTACTACCTGCAACGTGACCAGCCCGGCAAGAGCTACCTGATCCTCGAGGGACGCGAGGCGACCGGTGGGACGTGGGACCTTTTCCGCTACCCGGGTATCCGCTCGGACTCGGATCTGCATACCTTCGGCTATGAGTTCAAGCCCTGGCCGGGCGATAAGGCGATCGCCGACGGGCCGGCGATCCTCGACTACATTCGCACGACAGCGAGGGAAAACGGGATCGACTCACAGATTCGCCTCGGCCACCAGGTGGTGAGCGCGGCCTGGTCCAGCGAGGAGGCACGCTGGACGGTGAGGGCCATCCGTGCCGCGACGGGCGAGCCCGTCGAGATCAGCTGCAACTGGCTGTTCTGCGCGGGCGGCTACTACCGCTACGACGGGGGCTACACCCCCAAGCTCGAGGGAGTGGAGCGCTTCACGGGCGAGATCGTGCATCCGCAGCAGTGGCCCGAGGATCTCCAGTACGAGGGCAAGCGCGTGGTTGTGATCGGCAGCGGCGCGACCGCGGTCACCCTGGTCCCGGCTATGGCCGAGCGGGCGGCACATGTGACCATGCTCCAGCGCTCCCCCACCTACGTGGTGTCCGTGCCCGAGAAGGATCCAATCGCCAACACCATGAAGCGCTTCCTTCCCGCCCACATTGCATATTCGTTGGCGCGAAGGAAGAACATCTGGCTACAGAAAACCGTCTACAGCCTCAGCCGAAGCCGCCCGAAGCTGGTTCGGTGGCTGGTGCGCGCGGGCGTCAAACGCCAGCTGCCGGAGGGCTATCCGGTCGATGTCCACTTCAACCCTCGCTACAGCCCCTGGGATCAGCGTCTGTGCGCCGTACCCAACGGCGACCTGTTCAAGTCGATCAGCAAGGGACAGGCATCGATCGTGACCGATCGCATCGAGACCTTCACCGAGCGAGGTCTCAGGCTGGCATCGGGCGAGGAGCTCGAGGCCGACATCATCGTCACCGCCACCGGCCTGAACCTGCTGCCCTTCGCCGGCATCGAGCTGACGGTGGACTCGCGCAAGGTCGAGCTGCCCGAAACGCTGGCCTTCAAGGGGATGCTGCTCAGCGACGTGCCGAACTTCGCCTTTGCGATCGGCTACACCAACTCGTCGTGGACGCTCAAGGTCGACCTCGTGTGCGAATACTTCTGCCGCCTGTTGGGATACATGGACAGGCACGGCTACGAGAAGTGCGTGTCCCACAACGACGACCCCACCATCGGTACGCGTCCATTGCTGGACTTCAACGCGGGCTATGTACAACGCTCGATACACGAGTTGCCCAACCAGGGCACGCGTTACCCGTGGACGATGGCCATGAGCTACGCCCAGGACGTGAAGACCCTCCGCAACGGGCCGATCGAGGACCCGGCTCTGAAGTTCTCGCGCCGGGTGCCTGTGAGCGATGCGGCGTCATCCCGGGTGCTCGCCGCCTGACGCTGAGCGCTAGCGACTCGCCCGTCGCCGCTTGGCCAGCAACACGATCACCACCAGGAACAGAGCTCCCACGAGTGCGGCCCCGGCGAGGCCGGCATCGGAAACGATGTCTGCGATCGACGGCCCGGCAAGGTACGCGCCCGCCCCTACGAATGCCGCCCAAACCAACGCCGAGACGGTGTTTGCGAGTAGGAACGGCACAGCACTCATGTCGTGGATACCGGCAACCCAGGAGGGCGTGAACAGGACTGCAATCGCCCCGAAGCGCTCGTAGAAATGATCGCCCCGCGCGAGCACGGAGACGCGTAGGTGGTGCAGGGGCCCGGGGGCGCTGAGCACGCTGCGACCGCCCTTGAGCCCGATCAACCAGCCGGCGGTGCCGCCGGCGCTTGCACCGGCCCACGCGACGGCAACGACGGCCGTGAGGTCGAGACGCCCATGGGCAGCCGAGATGCCAGCCGCAATGAGGGCGGCCTCGCCCGGACCAGGAACGGCAAACCAGCTGGCCCCAGCGGCGAGGAACACGCCCACGTAGTCGACACCCGAGGCGCGGGTGTGGTGGTGCAGGACGCCGAGGACGACCAGCGCTGGCAGTGGCACTCCCAAGACTCGCACCCGACCATGGTGACGGCCGACCCGGCCGACGGGCGCCGGAGAGGATCTATGGGTCGGTAAAGCCCACGACCAGCTGGGCGGCCTCGAGCGGCACATCGAGCTGGGGGCAGTGCCCGACCCCGTCGAGCACCACCCAGTCGGCGTTCGGTAGCCACGCCTCTTGGAAGCGGACAGCGGCCGACGGCCATGGCAGTAGCCGATCGTGCGTTCCCCATACGACTCGAACACGACAGGAGATCGCCGCTGCGTCCAGGTCGTAGCCCTTACGCGACGCGCACTCGAGGAAGGGCGCCACGTCGCAGATCGCCGCGCCGAGCAACTGGTCGGCAAGGAGATCGACGGGAATGTGAGCATGGCTCGACGCGATCAGCTGTGCCGCTCGGCGTCGACCCTCGTCCGTGGACAGGAGTGCGTGCGCGTGGGGCGCGCTGTCCCTCAGCTCCCGGTGCATCTCGGCTTGTGAGCTCAGCAGCGACAGATAGGAGTCATCGCCCTCGGCCCAGCCGCCTGCGGGCGCAAACGCAACCACCGAGTCGGCGCGGCCTCGGGCTGCAAGCTGCAGCGCGAGCAGGCCGCCGAGGGAGTTGCCCACGAGGTGCGCCGTCGTGAAGCCCGCATCGTCCATCATGCGCTCCATCTCGTCGAGCAACGTCGACCAGCTGAGCTCGCCTTCCACGGGCGGGCCGCCGGCGTGCCCCGGCAACGTTGGCGCGAGCACGTCGTGGTGACGCTCGAGCTCCGCCAACACGAGCTCCCACGACCGCCACGTATCAGTGAAGCCGTGCAGGCAGACAAGCGGCGGGCCCGAGCCGCCGCGATGTGCAGGCGTGAAGCTCGCAGGCACCGCTATAAGTCGCTCAGCTCATCCAGCGTGCGGCCGCTGACCACCGATGCCGGCCGTTCGCCGACGATGTCCGAGCCGGGTCGCGCCTGCTCGTCGCGCCGCTTGAGGAGCAGCCACTGCGGCTTGGGAGTGTCCCTCGTTCGCTGCAGCGCAAAGCCTCCGCGGAGCTTCTCGCCGTGGAGCACGAACACCGCGTGGCCGCGCTCCAGCGCCTCCGGCCAGGCCACCCGCCCGCCCTGCTCGTAGTCGCCGCGATCCCACACGATCACACCACCACCGTCAGTGGCTCCCTCGAAGCTGTTGTGGGCGATGTCGTGATCGGGAACCTGAACGGCGAGTCGCTTCGATGCAGGATCGAGCGATGGACCCTTGGGGACAGCCCAGGAGCGCATTACGCCGTCCACCTCGAGGCGCAAGTCGAAATGGTGGGTGCTCGCTCGATGCTCCTGCACGACGAACACACCGGCGGGCACACCGCGAATGGCGAATTGCTCGTGTCCCTCGACCCGAACGCCTTCCACGATCACATCGACCACCGCTGCACCCTGCGGCCCCGAGCGCAGAAAGGTCATCAGCTCCTCGATCGCCGCCGGTGGGCCCTCGGCGTGCACGGCCACGGTCCCGTCATCGACGTTGCGTACCCAGCCGAGCAGGCCGAGCTCGAGCGCCCGGCGCCGGGCCTGCTGGCGGAAGCCGACGCCCTGCACGCTGCCGCTGACATGAGCGCGGATGGCGGAGTTCCCGCTGGGGCTCTCAGGTGGCGTCATTGATCTGATCGCCGAGAAGGCTACGCGCTCTGATCAAGGTTGAGTCGGAGAGACCGATGCCGCCCCGATCCCGGAATCGAGCTCACTCGCATTGCATAAAATAGGTTTTAACCTATAATTTGGAAAATGAGAGCTGACGCCCATCCTCTACACCCGGTCGAAGGCAGCGCATCGCGTCCCGGAAAGCTCGTATCACAAGCACGGCGGCGCGCAGGTCTCACGCAGGCCGACCTCGCTAAACGGCTACAGATCAGCCAGGCATCCGTAGCGCAGCTCGAGCGGGCCAACTCGAATCCACGCTTGGCGACCTTGGATCGAGCCCTTCGAGCGACTGGAGTCGAGTTGATCATCGAAGCGCGCCCGCGAAAGCCGGCAGTCGATGAGAGCCTGATCCGCCAGCAGCTCGAACTCGAGCCGACGCAGCGACTGAGGGGCCTCGAACTGATGTACGAGCAAGCACGCGAGCTCACACGAGCGGGGGCGGCGATCCGTGGCGAGTTGGCCTGACTTTCGCCCGCTGGCACTGGTAGGCGCGCTGGCTCGCGCTGGCATCGACTTCGTCGTCATCGGCGGCGTGGCGGTCGTTGTGCAGGCCAGTCCGCGCTTCACACGCGATCTCGACATCAGCTATGCGACCGACGCCGGAAACCTCGAGCGGTTGGGGAATCTGCTGATAGCCCTGGAAGCGACGCTCCGAGGCGTGGAGGAGGACGTGCCGTTCACTCCTGACGCACGCACGCTGCGCCATGCGCACGCGCTCACGCTCACTACACGCAAAGGCGATCTCGACCTGCTCGTGGACCCTCCCGGCTCACCCGGCTATCCCTCGCTGCGACGCCATGCCGACGTCCTGGAGCTCGATGGAGTCTCGGTACGCATTGCGTCGCTCGAGCACCTGATCGATATGAAGCGCGCCTCCGGCAGACCCCAGGATGAAATCGACGTCGAATCGCTCGAGGTCGCCCGTAGCCGCATACGCGGCAGGCGCCGCGGACCGTGAACCCGCCCGCCCACATGACGACGCCCATCGTGATGCTCACTCTGGCCATCGAGCGGGATGCGAGCCGCCCGTAGACGTGGAGTCGCTGACGCCCGCAGCGCCTTCGTGCAGGGACTCGGCACAGAGCATCAGCGTGGCAACGCTGACGTGCAGACCGTCGCACAGCTTGAGCAAGGTGGTATAGGTCGGGTTGCCCTGGCCGCGGGCATAGGTGCCGATCTGCTTCTCGTCCAAGCCCGAGTCGCGCATGACTGTGGCGGGGTCAATATCGGCGCTTTCGGCGATTATCAATTCAATCGCCTGACCCAGCGAAGCGTGTCGTGGGCTCCGGGGCTGGACGGTCCTGGGGCGTGCCATTGACCTCAGCCTTACTCATTCCCGGGGAAGGGGTTAGGGCATATGTGTGGAAATGGGCTGCAGACAACTGTATTCAGCGCATTTTGGGAGCTTTTCTTGCCTGAGAGCAGACATAGAGACGCCAACCTCGTCGCACTTGGGCTTGCAATTCGGCAAATGCGCGAGCTGCGTGGTATGAGCACAGACGAACTGGCCGACGCTGGGGGTATCAGTCGGCGGAGCATCAGCGCGCTCGAGCGTGGAAAGATCGACCCTACCTATGAGCTGCTACTTGCAGTAGCCGATGGGCTTCACGCACAGCCATCCACCCTGGTGGCATTGGCAGAGCAGCTTGGGGGATAGCGGTGACCTGGGCCTAACCCGCCTGGCCCTCGACGCTCGAACGCGCACGTTGAGCGCTTCATCTCACACCGAGCCGTGCTCGAACGCGCGGCATGCGCAGTCACACACGGCGGTATGGGCTCGACGCAGAAGGCGCTCTCCCACGGCGTTCCCGTGTGCGCTGTGCCCTTCGGCCGGGATCAGCTCGAGGTGGCCCGCCGCGTCGAAGTCGCCCATGCGGGTACGCGTCTTCCCGCCAGGCGCCTGCGCCCCGACCGCCTGCGCGAGAAGGTCAGAGAGGCGATGGCTTGCACCGAGGGCGCACGTAGGATCGCCGCCGCATACATGGCCACCGGCGGCGCCGGCGCTGCAGCTGACGCGATCGATGTGCGCCTGCTGAACGGAGCCGCTCAGGGACCTGTCAACAGCCCTGACCCGCCTACGGCCTCCTGGGCCTGGTGACATGTCTCTGGACGAGCTGCACACTCTCGGTGTGCGTTTGCAACGGGATGGGGAACGACTTCAGGACCGTCAGAGTGGCGCTCAATCCCCTGTGATCTGCCTTGAACGCTGCGCGCCCTGCGGCATTGAGCCTGAGCTCGACAAGGGTGGTCTTGCCCGGGGGGATGGAAAAGACGGCCACTCCGATCGTTGTCGTCTTGGATCGAGTCTTTCTGCCGTGGCGCTTCGTCTTGATTGTCAGAGTCAGCTTGCCGCGGCATATGCTCGCGCCAGAGCAGGTGAGCTTGAAGTCCGCCTGGCCGTTTTTTGTCGTGGTGATGCGCTGGCCGACAAGTGACACGCTGCCGGCAATGGGTGGCGCAACCCGCACTTCGGTGTGCGCGGCCTGTTGTGGCGGGCATGACGACGAGGAGGCGCCTAGCGGATCGGTGGAGACAGTGATCGAGCTACCTCCTGTGCTGGTGAGCGTACCGGCGACCGTGAGCGATTCGCAGCCGGCAGGGTCGATCCTGAACTCTCCATGGTTGAGCTGCAGAGCGAGCGATTTCAGCTGCAGGGGGACGCCCTCGACGACGCTTGGCAGCCGATCGCTCGCGATGCTCAATCGTCCCGTGCTGGGATCGATCTGTGCGCTCGCGCGTATGACCGCCGTTCCGAGGTCGAATGGGAAGGGCGCCACCGGCAGGACGATCGACAGTCCTTGGGGCGCGCCGCCGTATGGCCCCGTCAGGTAGACGTCGCCGTTTAGAGACACGGCATCGGGGCCGAGACCGGCCTGCGCGGCGACCGTCCCGATCTGGCTGGCCGCGGGGCAACCCCCTTCAGAGGCCCGCGGTTCACCGCAGGGGGGCACACCCGCGAACATCTGCGCGACGGGCGAAGGTGCCTGGATCGTGATCGCGCCCAGCTGTTCTTCCTGATCGGCCCGCGTGACGAGCAGCGTCAGTGAGCCGTACACATCCACTTCGCCTGTCGCTGTGCTCCCCGCCTGGAAGACTGGACTGAACGGCAGCGAAGCCGGGCACGGGGTGCCGTTTGCTCCCGCGACCTCAAAGGTAATGGAGGCCGTCACACCAGCCTCCCCGCTCCACGGCGTCAGCTCACCTGTGCTCGTCGCTACACCGCATGTCGCAGGTGTGCTCAGCAGCGCCCTCGGCCCACTGCGAAAACGCAGGTCCAACCTGCTGAGCGGGATCTGCGGCAGTTCGCGCAAGACAATCGTAAGCTGGCCGGTCACCGGGTCGAGCTCCAGCTGACCGGCGAGCTTGATCAACACACCGTCACCTTCGGCCTCCAGGTAGACGGCGAAAGCAGAGTCGAACGGGTTGGCATTCGGCGAGGCCAGGAACACACTGCCCTCCAGCGGCGAGGCAAGCAGCGGGGTAGAGAGCTCAACTTCGCCAACCCTGGACGCCTCGGGACACGTCGAAGGAGCGAGCGAGCCAAGCCCCGCCTGCGCCAGCGTGCAGGCTTGCAGTCCATTGGCCGCCGACAGCGAGATACCGGCGCCCTCAGGGAGCGTCAAGGCCATTTCCTCGAGGTCGGCGCTCGCCAGCCCATTCGGGTCTTCCGGCTGGGCGAGATCCAGATCCACCTGGTAGCCGGACGGCTCGTCAGCTTCATGCACTTCGGGGTAGACCGCGAGCGACGGATCGAACGAGAGCTCGTCGCAGCCGGCCAAGGTGGGCGTCGCGGAGGAAGCTTCGACGAACACCCCCGGTGCAGTCCACGAGTCGGCCGACAGTGTGCTGTCCGGCAGAGCGCCGCACGTGCCGGCGCTCCTAAGGAACCGCGCCACGGGCAGCGCACTGCCGTTATGGACCTCCGGAATGCCCCACAACGTCAATGTCATCGAGATCAGCGCATCGAATTGGGGGATGGCGTTCGCCTCCACACGCAACCCATAGTTGCCATCTGAGCGGAGGGTGAGGCCGAGTCGCAATGGACCGCTCGGCGTCATCAACACCAATGCGCCAGGTTCGCCGGGGGATGGGACCGAGTTGTACACGCGGCCCGAATAGGGCTTCGGTGCTCCACCGACACCTGAGCTCATCGACATGAACACGACCCCGACCGCCGCCCCCGCAGGGCACGCATCAGCCAGGGCATCACTCACGCTGCACTGCGCAACGGCATCGAGGTTCACGACGTAGCCTGGGGGCAGATTCAGCGTTACTTCCTTCAGGTCTGCGGCCGGGACAGTTTCCCCACCACTCACAACCTGGTTGAGGGTGAACGCAGTGGTCAGGTTCACGCTCGCGCCAGCCTGAGCCCCCGACCACGTTGTCGCAAAGTTGGAGATCCCGAATCCCGCCTGTGTCGTGCTGATCGTCGTGGGATCGTCGATCGTTGCCCCGCCTTCCGCGCCACCACCGGTAACCGTCGCTGAGTTGACCACCGAAGAGGCGATACCAGAGCTCACCTTCACCGCGATCACGATCTGCAGCACATCTCCCGTGGTCACTTCGACCCCTTCGTAGCTGCAGGTCAACGTAGGCGTCAGAGAGCACGACAAGGGCTCCCCATTCCCGAGATCCTCGCCAGAGATGCTGCTCGCCACCAGCCCGCTCGGCAGGGAATCGGTGACTTCGATCGGGCTGCTCGGTGCTGAGCCGTCGCCCGTATCGACAACCGTCAGCACATACGTGTCATCACCCGTTTCATCGCCCGCTACGAAGTTAGTGGGCGATGGCGCCGAGCTGATCGTCCACGCCGGCCCTCGTGCATCCGCGGGCGGCGCCAAACCCAGGAAACCGGCCAGAAGGCACGGGCTCAGCCAAACCAGCAGCGCCCTGCGCGAACCGTGGAGCTGCCGAGGGATCCCATGCAATCGGTTCACGGGCGTTCGTAGAGTACTAAAAACTGGTTCTTGACTGATGATTGGACTTCAAGTCGAGGGCGAACTCAGCTCGCAGGCTCGACGGCTTGCACGATGAAGCCCTCACGTCGCGCGGCACTGGCAAGCCGCTCGTCGAGGGTCACGATGTTCAGCGAGGCAGGCAGTCCCTCCGAGGCGATGACGGCGGCGGCAAGCTGCAGCGAGTCGGCACCGCGAAGCGGGTGTACTCGAAGGAGCCGGCGTGCGATGCCTCGTAGGGCCGCAGTCGGCTGCACCTCGTTCCAGCTCTCGGCGAGACGGTCTAGGCGCTCGAGCGCAGACGTCATCGCATCATCGGCCAGCGCTCCTTCCCGCTCCAGCCTGGACAGCGCGGACGCGCACTCGACTCCAGTTGCCCACCATACGCACATAACCGGGTCCTGCGCTGCGCTCGCCAGCAACTCCTCGGTGCTGGCCTCGGTAACAATCAGCGGCACGATCGCTGAGCTGTCCCAGAACCTCAACGGCCCTCCCGCCTCTCCTCGAGCAGTGCTGCAACAGCGCTTGCCGAAGCCCTCAGACTCGGCGGGCTCGTACTAAGCAACTCCGTCACGGGTGGCTTGGAAGCCGCCCGAACTGCCCCGGCACGCTCCAGCCTGGCGATCCTTCCCTCAGCGTCAGGAGAAGCACTAATCGCAGACTCCAACCGCGCCACCGGCGTGCCTCGGTCCATGATCAGCACCGACTCGCCAGCGCGCACCCGATCGATCAGCGCACTGAGCCCGTTCTTTGCTTCCGTAATCGTCGCAACGACCATCAGGGCCAGAATAGCGTGATTGCCCTAGCTACTCGCGCCCTCTACTGCGCAGCCTCGCCGCGCGATGCATCACCCACTGGACAGCAGACGATGAAATGGGGGACCGCTGCGTGGCCCAACGGACCGGAGCTCGATCCCCTTGTGCTGCACGACGACTTCGAGCCGGCCTCGGGGTACGCTCATCGCCGATAGGCCCGTCGCGATCAGTTGCGAGCGCAGCACTCGCAGACAGCTGTCAGTGGAGAGGGCCGTACGCTGCGCAAACCCCGTAACGCATCCGCACGCCGTAGGGCGACAGCCGATCGGCGTCCTCAAGCGCGTCTGGGATCTCAAGACCGTGCCCTCGACAAAGCTCGATCAGACCATCCAGGTCGTGCGTATACGGGAACTGCACGTCGGCGGATGCGAGCACGGCCTTCAGCGACTTCTCTACGGCTTGCTGCGCGTGGAAGCCGAGGATCGCGTCAGCGACGCCCTCCACCGGCAGCAACGACCTCGCCGCGAAGTCATCGTCTCTCGCTAGCCCAAGCAGGACACGCGGAAGATCGCCCGGCGCCATCAAGCCGCCATCGCACGACCGTCTGAAAGCGCCTCGTGAATCAGGCTGCCATGCACGTCTCGCCACTGTTCCGCTTCCATCTCGCTAACGACCACGATGTCCGCAAACAGGCCCAGGCCCCGCAGCGTCCGACGCAAGCGCACCGACTCAGCCACCACATCCTCGACCGCCGGCTCGACCACCAAGAAGTCGAGGTCGCTGCCCTGGCCCGCATCGCCACGGGCATGCGAGCCGAACAAGATCACCTGCGCATCCGGTGCCGCAGCAGACAGACGCCGCGCAGCCTCAGCTATGACCGCCTCATCGAACACGCACATACGGTAGCGCCGCTGGGACGGCACTGGACATCCATGCAATTCCAAGATCAGAGGCCGGCGAGTACCGCTGCGCCCATCGGACCAGCGAACGCCCTAGTCTAGTCAGGAGGCAGCGTGCCGGACACTAGTCCCGTCCGCCAGCGCAAAGCCCAAAATCACTTCGCACCAGCGAACCGCATAGTGGAGACGGTGGGTGCAGTAGGGTGCGAACACTCTGTGAAATTTGGCTCTGCTGAGCCGATCGCGGCATCACGTGATTCGGGGCTGCGTACGCTCTGCGACCGCTACGAACTGAGCTATCCGGCCCTCTCAGCAGCCGACCGCGTCACGCAGCGTCCGGCAAGCCTGCGCCATACGGGGGCTTGACAACGACCCCACGCGACGCCTGAACGACGCGCGCGGCACCGTGTGGATGTTGTCGAAATTGACAACGCAAGACGTCGGGACTCCGTCCTCGCTAGGCGTCAACTCCAACTCCGACACCAAACCACGCTGCGTCCTGGTCAGAGCAGCGACAACCACTGAGCCAATGCGATCGGCAACGGGATCACGAGTCAGCACCAGCACGGGGCGATCACCACCCGGCGTCGCCGCGAACCAGATCTCACCTCGCTGCATCGCCCCACTCAGCCCAATCCTCGGCCGGCCCCCAATCGGCGATCTCCTCCAGCGAGCACTCAGAATCAGCGAGAGGCGCCCTTTGCCACGCCTCGACATCATGCTCGCCACTTAGGCCTACGAGGTGCCGATGAAGAGCGTCGCGAAGGATCTCCGAGCGCTCCATGCCCAGAGTCTCGGCCCACCGTTGGACCTCAGCAGCCTCGACCTCCGAGACACGAAAACTAAGCATCGTCATACATCAGATTATACACGTATGACATGTGTCGCGACAGTGCCCACTTCGCATGATTTCGCAGCCAGTTGTCTGAAGTGGAGAGGACCGTACGTTGCGCAAACCCTGTGACATTTGGCGCGGCCGCGCTATCCGCTGGGTAGCGACGCGCCGCCGGTTCTGCTCAGCGCCTTGTGATCGCGCTCGCGAAGCGTCAGGCAGCGACGCTTGGAGCGAGGACGTAGATGCGCGCCTTGTCCGGCCCGAGATCGAGCGCAGCATAGATCACGTCTGGATCTAGGTCCACATCACCGGGCCAAACGATTGTGCCGGTCTGCTCATCGATCTTGACCTGCTCGAACAAAGTCTGGTCGCGCAGTGGCGAAAAGGCCGGGCTATCGAGCATCGGCGTGATGTCCACGTCGCGGACCTCGCCGTCGGCGAACACGATGCGGACCGTATGCGCGGGTCGCGCAATCACGGCGACCATCTCGGGGGCAATAGCAGGCTCCATGGCTATTGATCGTAGCGTCCGGTTGGGTGGAGATTGAGCTGGGCACGCTGCCAGTCAGAATGCAACGCATCTCGGTGTCGCTCGCACCAACTGCGGACCACACCGACCTTCGCTGGAGCGAGTTGGCCGTCGATAACGTCGCCGGTGTCGATCGAGATACGCGCTGCCTGGACGCCTGGATGACCGACGCGTCCTGTGTACACGTGGACATGTGGAGGCGGGTGATCGTTGAAGTAGAGCTTGACCACCAAGCCATCCAAATTGGCGATCCTGGGCACACAACAAGCCTACGGCCGGACTGCGACGGTACTCGCGCCCGGCACCAGCTTGCGCAACGTCCGAAAAAGTGGAGACGGTGGGAATCGAACCCACGTCCGCAATCGCGTGTGAATGGCTTCTACGAGCGTAGCCGGCGCTCTGATCTCATCCCCATCTCGCCTCGCCGGCGGGGTTGCTGGGGACCAGCCTCATGAGGTGTTCCCGGTTCGGCTGAGGCGGACCTCACCGGGTGAGCCTGCTTTCTGATCCCGGCCTTCCCCGCCGCAAGCAAGCGGGGCCCGAGACCTCACGGCTTAGCTATTGACTAAGCGGCGAGGGCGTACTCGTGAGAGTCCGCACTTATGTTTTTCCCGGGTGTTTTACGAGGCCGCCCGGGACCTCGACTCGCAACCATCCCCACGAGCCGACCACGTCGAAGCCTGTCGTCCCCGGGAATGCTGATACGCCTCCAGTGTAGCCCTACTGACTGGGCGTGAGGCGTCATGGAACCAAAACGACGCGGTCCCGAGTCGCTTGAGGAACCCGCTCGGTCGAGCCCGAAAGCTCTTCTTCGTAGGTGGCGCGGCCTCACACCTCGGTGGCCTCGCTCTTTGCGTCTCGGTTCCGCGTCTGGATCCAAAGTAGCTCGGGCAGACTGGCAGCGCAACCCCCTACCCACGTTCATCCCGCTCCTTGCGAAAAAAAGCGCCAGACACGTCCCATCGTTCGTGGCCGGGCGGTCTCGCCGCTACCGTTAGGCAGCGCTTATTGCTGGTGCCACAATGGGTACATGGACAATCTCGACTTCCCCCTGTCCCCAGCCGCACCCGGCGTACCTGTTGTGCCGACGACCACGGGCACCTACCCCACCCATACGGTAGCTGAGCCTGCCGAGAACCCCTTTGGTGAGACTGGCCGGCGTGGTCGCGTACCGGCCGGCGGCCTGCGTAAGCGCCTCGGCAGCATCTTCGCCGGGCTGATCGCCCTGATCGCCAAGTTCGGCGTCGCGATCAAGGCGCTGTTCGTAGCGCTGCCCAACTTGAAGCTGCTGACCACGGCCGGAACCGCCCTGGTGTCCGTCGCTGCTTACAGCATCTTCTGGGGGTGGGAGTTCGCAGCCGGCTTCGTCGTGCTGCTGTTCCTCCACGAGATGGGGCACGTACTGCAACTGCGCCGCGAGGGGATCAAGGCGAGCGCGCCAATGTTCATCCCCTTCATGGGCGCCGTGATCACAGCCAAGTCGCTCGGCGAGAATGCTCTCGCGGAGGCGCGCGTAGGCCTCGCCGGCCCGATCCTGGGCAGCCTGGCGGCAGCGGCAGTTGCGCTCGCAGGGGTGCTGACAGGAAGCGACATGCTGCTCGCCCTCGCATACGTCGGTTTCCTGATCAACCTCTTCAACCTGCTGCCCGTGGTACCCCTCGACGGCGGTCGTGCGATGGCCGCGATGGCTCCCTGGATGTGGTTCCTCGGCTTCGGCGGACTCGTAGCGCTGGTGTTCGTCTTCCCCAACCCAATCCTGTTCATCATCATCCTGTTCGGCGGCATGGAGACGTGGCGGCGCTGGAAGCTCAGAGGCACCCGCTCCTTGCAGCAGGCCGCCTACTACCGCGTCTCGCCGCGTAACCGCATGCTCGTCGGCGCTGTTTACATCGGCCTGATCGTTGCCCTGGCCTTCGGCATGTACGAGACGCACATCCTCGCCAGCGCCGGCCACAGCTTCGGCTCGATCTAGCGGCGAGCCTCGCGCACGGCCCGTTCCATGTCGCGCTTGGTCTCGCGCTCGCGAATCGACTGGCGCTTGTCATACAGGTCCTTGCCCCGAGCCAGCGCAATCTCGACCTTGGCGTTGGCTCCCGAGAAGTAGATCCGCGTCGGCACCAGCGTAAGTCCGCGCTCCTTGGCCCGTGCCGCGATGCGGTCGAGCTCGCGGCGATGCAAAAGCAGCTTGCGCGGGCGCTCGGGGTCGTGGTTTTCACGCGAGGCCGGCCCGTAGGGAGGGATGTGAACGGAGTGCAGCCATAGCTCCCCTTTTGTAATCGAGGCGTAGCCGTCCTTCAGCTGCGCACCCGAGGTGCGCAGCGCCTTGACCTCCGTTCCCTCGAGCACCACCCCGCACTCGAGCCGCTCGATCAGCTCGTAGCGATGAGAGGCGTAGCGGTTGGACGCAACGTCCCCCGCACCGATCTTGCGCTTGCCCTTGCCCTTGGCCATGACACGAGCCTAGATGACAGGCAGCAGGTCCACGCGTCCACGGATCGTGTCCACGCGCGCCACCCTCACCTCCACAGGATCTCCCAGCCGCAGCGCCATGCCCGAGCGCTCACCGCGCAGGATCGTTCCCTGCTCGTTCAGCTCCCACCAGTCGCGCCCCTCGTCGTGATCCGGGCTCCCGCGGCCGCCACGTGCAGACCCGCGCGATCCCCTGCCACCCGCTCTTGCCCCCACCTTCGCGGGCGTCCGCATCACGCGCGCAGGCAGCATGCCCTCGTACTCCGCCGTGATCTCCCCCTCCGCCACCTCGCCGCCCCGCGCGCCCGTGGCACCGAAGGCGATGAACGCTCCAGCTGAGATGAGGCCGGTGATCTCCCCCGCGAACACCTGCTCGAGTCCTGTCTCGAACAATCTGCTCTCGAGCGCGAAGCAGCGCGCCATGTCATCTGCATCGCGCTCGATGATCATCGCCTCGCGCTCGCGTTCTGATGTCCAGGCGCCCAGCTCCACCAGCTCATCCCCCCTGGGCGCCTGCTCTCCGCCGCCGACTGCCGAGAGCAGCGCCCGGTGACAGACGAGATCTGGATAGCGGCGGATGGGCGAGGTGAAATGACAGTAGGTGCTCGAGCGCAGGCCGGCGTGACCGAGGTTCTGGGGCGAGTAGTAGGCCTGCTTGAGCGAGCGCAGCACGAGCGAGCTGAGTGCCCTGCGACCGTGACCTGTACGCCGCACGTGGGCATCAACGCGTTGGGAGATCTCTCCCATCAAATCCGCCGCCTGCGTCGCCGACATCGGCTCTGGCACCGGCGGCGTGGGCACCTGCAGCGAGGCGAGCTGGTCGACCAGCCGCTCCACGCGCTCTGGCTCTGGACGCTCGTGCACGCGATACAGGCACGGCACCTCCCGCTGGGCCAACAGGCGTGCCACCGCCTCGTTGGCCGCGATCATCAGATGCTCGATCAGGCGGTGGGACTCGCTCTGCACGCGGCCTGTGATCGACTCCACGTTGCCGTGCTCGTCGAAGCTGAACTCGGACTCCTCGGAGTCCACCACCAGCGCACCGCTTCGCTCACGCCTCTGCTGCAGTTCGCCCGCCAGCCGGCGCGCAACAGCGAGCGGCTCGGCCCAGGGCGCGACCGCCCTCTCCACGCCCGCGAAGACGCGGTCCACCTGCTCGTAGTCCAGGCGGGCGTCTGAGCGGATCAGCGAGCGGTAGAAGGCGCTGCGCTTCACCTCCGTGCCATCGAGCTCCAGCTCGACCGTGACAGCCGGGCGCTCGACTCCGGGGACCAGCGAGCAGGCCTCGCTGGAGAGCGCATGCGGGAGCATCGGCTCCACGGCTCCGGGAACGTACACGCTGGTCGCGCGCCTGCGCGCCTCGCGGTCGATCAGCGAGCCCTCGGGAACGTGGGCCGCCACGTCGGCGATGTGCACCCAAACGCGCGTGCCTCCGTCGACCAGCGTCTGTGCTGAGATCGCATCGTCGAAGTCCCGTGCACCAACCGGATCGATCGTGAACGTTGCGAGCTCGCGTAGGTCGCGGCGATTCTCCTGGGAGTGCCCAACGCGCTCGGCCGCCGCTCGTGCCTCGCGCTCCACAGCCGGGTCGAACCCGCGGCGCAGGCCGCGGTCGAGCATCAGCGCCTCGATCACGTCACGGGCCACATCCGTGCGACCCAGCACGCGAACTATGCGCGCCCCCGAGCCCTTCGACCCACGTCCGCGCGAGGGCGTGTGCACGAGCACGATCTCGCCCGCACGTGCCTCGCGCCGGCCGTACTCGGGGCGTGGGGAGCGCAGGACGATGCGCTCGCCCCCGCCGCGACGCGGGACAGGGCCGGCGCCATCCCTGCGCGGGAACAGCGGCTCGGCCGTGAGGAAGCGTCCACGCCGCTCCAGCACGGCCACGAGCGCACCGCGTGGAGCCGGGATCGAGGAGCGAGGGTCTCGCCCGCGCGGGCGGGGGGCGCTCACCTGACTTTCGCGACGAGCGTGTCGAGCGCCACGTTCAGGCCGTGTTCGGAGTCCACGCCCTTGGGCACCAGCACTTCAGGTGTGATGCCGGCGCCCTGCTTGACGCCACCGCCGCCCAGGTTTCGCCCGTCGGGCGTGAAGTACTCGCCCACCGTTATGTCGAGCGCGCCACCGTTGGAGAGCGCCTGCTCGTCCTGGAAGACTCCCTTGCCGAACGTGTGCGTGCCCACCACCGTGGCACGGCGGTGATCCTGCAGCGCCGCCGTCACGATCTCCGCGGCCGAGGCTGTGTTCGAGTCGACGAGCACCACCACAGGGATGCCCGACGGGATCGCATCGCCCGTGGCTGTCAGCGTCTGGCTTGGCTGGGCCCGTCCGCGTGTGCTCACGATCGTTCCCTTGGCGATGAAGATGCTCGCGATCAGCTGCGCCTCCTCGACCAGTCCCCCACCGTTGCTGCGCAGGTCGAACACGATCCCGCGGGCGCCTTTGTGGAGCTCGTGTTCGACGCCTTCGCGCACTTCCCCGTGTGCGCCCGGGCTGAACGTGGCAAGCGCCACCACGCCGAGCTTGACCCCGTGCACGACCTTGGTGGTAGAAGCCACCACCGGCTCGGAGATGGTCGCGCGCGTGATCGTGAGCGCACGTTTTGAGGCCTTGCCCCCATGCGTGGTGGCGGGGCCTTCGATCTCGAGCGAGACGTTCGTGCCGGGAAGCCCCTTGATCAGTGCCGTTGCGGCTTCCTGGGAGAGGCCTTTGAGCTTGTGGCCGTTGGCCGCCACGATCAGCTCGCCCGTCTTCAAGCCGGCGTGGGCCGCGGGTGAGGAGTCGAAGACGTGTGCAATCAGCAGCCCGCGCCCCACAACCGTTTCCGGTGTGATCGACACGCCGATACCGGTGAAGTGCGGGGGCGCATCGAATTCGCGGTATTCGCTGGGAGTGAGATAGTGCGAGAAGCGATCGCCGAGGCTCGCGACCAGCCCCGAGATCGAGGCGTTGGCCAGCTTGCTCGCCGGGATCTTGCGGTAGTACTCGCTCGAGATCCGCTGGATCGCTTCGTCGACCACCTCCGTCTGGTGATTGACCTCGAAGCCGCTGTGCAGGAAGCTCGGGAGGTGTTCTGGGTGTCCGCCCAGCCAAATGCCCACGGCAAGCAGCAGAAGGGCCATCACGAGCGCGAGCGCACTCGCCAGCGGCTGTCGACGAAGTGGAGACATGACTCGGCGCAAGCGTAGTCGAGGCGTGGCGCGTACCGAGCCGCTGGCGAACCTTCTAGGGTGGTCTCATGGCGAAAGTCACTGCCACGACGGTGCCCTCCAACGGCCTGCCGATCAATCGCATCGAGCTTCCTGGGACGCGTGCGCTCACCATCCTGGTGGCCTTCGACGCCGGTGCCCGTAACGAGCGCCCCGAGGAGAACGGCATGGCCCATTTCCTCGAGCACCTGGTCTTCAAGGGTGGTGAGAAGTACGCCACCTACAAGGACGTCAACGAGACCGCCGAGCGCCTCGGCGGTGTGCTGAACGCCTACACGAGCCACGACCTGGTGGCCTTCCACATCACCGTCCGCGCCGAGAGCGCGCCGGCGGCTGTGGACCTGCTCAGCGACTTCGTGGGTCGTCCTCGACTGGACGCAGAGGAGCTCGACCGCGAGCGCGGCGTTGTCATCCAGGAGATCAACCGCGCCTACGATCAGCCTTCGATGGTCGCCGAGTACCTGATCGACCGGGCTGCCTTCGGCGAGCACCCGCTCGGGCGCACGGTGCTCGGTCCGGAGGAGAACTTGAGGAGCTTCACCCGCGAGGGGATCGTGGCCTTCCGCGAGCGTCGCTGGGCGGGTTCGCGTGGCGGCGTCTTCCTCGCGGGCAACGTCGAGCACCTGCCGGCGGAGGAGGAGCTACAGGAGTGCTTTGCCCGCTTCCCCACATTGCCCGACCCCGAGCCCTACCTGTCGGTTGGCGAGTTCCTGCCGCAGAAGCTCGTCGAGGAGCGCGACACCAACCAGTCGCATCTGCGCATGATCTACAGGCCCGAGATCTCCGTCACGGACCTGCGCGAACGTGCCGCCCTCTCGATCTACGCGACGCTACTCGGAGGCTCGATGGGCTCCCGCCTGTTCGAGGAGATCCGGGAGAAGCGCGGCCTCTGCTACTCGGTCTACGCCGCCGACCACACGTTCGCCGACGTGCCCATCCTCCAGCTCGGCTCGGGCCTCGAGTCGAGCAAGTGCATCGAGGCCTACACCCGCATGCGCGAGATCGTGGACGAGCTGCGCGACGACGGTCCCACCGAGGAGGAGGTCCAGCGGGCGCGCGCCTACGCCGCCGGACGCTTCGTCCTCGGCTTCGAGAACACAGGCGCGGTGGCTCGCTATGCGGCCACCCAGAGGGTCGTCTTCGGCGAGGACATCGATCCCGACCGGGCGATCGCGGCGCTCGATGCCGTCACATATGACGAGGTCCGCGAGGTCGCGGCCAGCGTGGCCGACAACCTGGCGGTCGCCTGCGTGGGACCGCACACGGCCGAGGAGTTCTAGCCGAGCGCGACCATGCGGTCGATCGGCACCCGCGCCCTCACAGCGATCTCCTCGGGCACCCGCACCTCGAACTTCATGTCGCGCAGCGCATCGCGCAGCTTGGGTAGCGTGATCATCTTCATGTACTGGCAGGAGGCCTCGGCGTTGGCCGGGATGAACTCGACGTCGGGCGCCGCCATCTGCAGCGGATGGAGCATCCCGATCTCTGTCGCCACAACTGCCTGGGCGTGGCCGCCGTGGCCGGCCTCGCCCTCGGCGCTCCGCGCGTAGTCGAGCATCCCGCCGGTCGAGAGCATGTGCACGCCCTCAGCTGAGATGTCGCCCGCTGCCACGTACTCCATCACGCTCGTGGAGCAGCCGCACTCGGGGTGGATCAGGAAGTCAGCGCCGGGGTGCGCGGCGCGCGTGGCCTCGATGTCGGCGGGACGGATGCCGGCGTGGACGTGGCACTCGCCGTCCCATACGTGCATGCGCCGGGCGGGTGGGGAGATCATCTTCTCGACGTAGGCGCCCAGCCACATGTCGGGGCCGAACAGGATCTCGGTGTCAGGGCCGTGCGTCTCGTAGATGTGGCGAACGACGTCCACCGCGTTGGCCGACGTGCAGCAGTAGTCCGTCAACGCCTTGACCTCCGCTGTGGTGTTCACGTACATCACCACCACGCCCTCCGGGTAGGTGGCGCGCCAGTCGGCCAGCTGCTCGGCGTCGATCGAGGCGGCGAGCGAACAGCCGGCGTCGAGGTCGGGGATCAGCACGGTCTTCTCGGGACAGAGGATGGAAGCGGTCTCGGCCATGAAGTGCACGCCGCAGAACACGATCGTCTCGCCGTCGCCGGCGGCCGCTCGGCGCGAGAGCCCGAGCGAGTCGCCGACGTAGTCGGCCACGTCCTGCACCTCCGGCACTTGGTAGTTGTGGGCGAGGATCACCGCGCCCCGCGCGGCGGCCAGCTCCCGCACCTCCGACTGCATGGCCAGTATCTCCTCCGGCGAGAGAGCTGCGGACGATGCGAGGGTAGGGGCCATGGGCAGGTTCATGGCAGGGCCTCCAGTGTGAGGGAGAGGTCTAGGGCGGGCGCGGAGTGCGTAAGCGCACCCATCGAGATCCATTCTACCCCCGTGTCCGCCACCGCCCGGAGCGTCTGCAGGGTCACGCCTCCGCTCGCCTCGAGCTGCGCCCGACCGTCCACCTGCGCCACCGCGGCGCGAAGCTGCTCCTCGTCCATGTTGTCGAGCAGCAGGCGCGGAGCCCCGACGGCAAGCGCCTCTTCGATCTCGGCCGGGTTGCGCACCTCGACCTCGAGCGTGGAGGCGAGGCCCGGCGCAGCGGCACGTGCACGCTCCACCGCCTGCGCGATCCCCCCGGCAGCCACAATGTGGTTCTCCTTGATCAGGATCGCGTCGTAGAGGCCCACGCGATGGTTCACCGCACCACCCGCCGCCACGGCCTGCTTCTCGAGGGCGCGCAATCCGGGCGTGGTCTTGCGCGTGTCGAGCACCCTCGCGCCCGTACCCTGCACTGCCCGGGCGGCAAGCGCCGCGAAGGTGGCAACCCCCGAGAGGCGGGCAAGGAAGTTGAGCGCGGTGCGCTCGGCTGTGAGCAGAGCCCGTGCGCTACCTACGACCGCGAGGACGGGACCCCCCTGCTCACGCCAGATCCCCTCCGCCACCAAGAGCTCGACGCCCGCGTCTGGATCGAGCGAGGTGAACACGAGCTCCGCGGCCTGCAGACCGTAGATCGCGCCGGGCGCCTTCTGGGTGATCAACGCTCGAGCTCGGGCGTCGGTGGCGACAGTCGCCTCGGTGGTCACGTCGCCGCTACCCACGTCCTCCTGCAGCGCCTTCTCGATCAGCTCGGCGAGACCGTCCACTACTGCTCGCTGGAGGTGGAGGTGGAGGCTGTGGCCAGCAGCAGCGCACGCACGAACCCGTCGAGATCACCGTCGAGCACACGCTGCACGTCGCCCATCTCATGTCCCGTGCGGTGGTCCTTGACCATCGTGTAGGGGTGCAGCACGTAGGAGCGGATCTGCGAGCCGAAGTTCACGTCCTGCGCGTCGCCCTTCTCGGCGGCGATCTCCTGTTGGCGCTCGCGCTCCTTTCGCTCCAGGAGCTTCGCTCGCAGCATCGCCATGGCAGTGGCCCGGTTGGACGACTGCGAGCGCTCGTTCTGGCACTGCACCACTATCCCGCTCGGGCGGTGGGTGATGCGCACGGCGGAGTCGGTCTTGTTGACGTGCTGACCGCCGGCACCCGACGCACGGTAGGTGTCCACCTGCAGGTCGTCGTCGTTGATCTCGATCTCGCCCGTGTCTTCCACGACCGGCGCCACCTCGACACCGGCGAAGCTCGTCTGGCGGCGGTGGGCCGAGTCGAACGGGGAGAGCCGCACGAGCCGGTGCACGCCGCGCTCAGCGCCGTAGAGGCCATATGCGTTCTCGCCCGAGGCGCGAAACGTCGCCGACTTGATTCCCGCTTCCTCGCCCTCGCTCACCTCCAGCAGCTCGACCTGGAAGCCCCGTCGCTCGGCCCAGCGCATCAGCATTCGCAGGACCATCTCGGCCCAGTCCTGTGCGTCGGTGCCTCCCGCTCCAGCGTTGACCGTTACGAGCGCGTCGCCACTGTCGTAGCGCCCTGAGAACAGACGCTGCTCCTCCAACTCAGCCAGACGCGCCTCGACCGAGGCTATCTGCTCGTCGACCTCGGCCTGCAGCGAGGCGTCCTCGGCGGCCATCTCGGCCAAGCCGTCGAGGTCCTCCACGTCCGAGCGCAATTCGGTGAACATCTGCAGGCGCCTGGATGCGCGGGAATGCTCGGCGCTGACCGACGCAGCACGATCGGAGTCGTCCCAAAAGCCCTCAGCGCCCATCTCGCCCTCGAGCGCCGCCACGCGCTCGGCCAGCCCAGCCGGGTCAAAGATAGTCCGAGAGCAGTGTCATCTGCTCACGGATGGCGGCCAGGCGCTGGGGAGTGGACTCGCTCGGCGCGGCTGTGGCCATGGCCCCACGCTATCAGCGCAAGTCGTCGCACCCCGACTCGCGCAGAGAGCCCTGAGCGAGGAGCCAGAAACATCCGTTCCCGATTCGCGCAGGTGGACCTACGCTGCCCGGAGCCAACAGCCATCGACACGAGAGGGGATCCCATGCCACGGATCGCAAAGACATGCACCGCATTGACCATCGCCTGCGCCATCTGGGGAGCGCTCGCAGCCTCCGCATCGGCCACGAAAGCGCTCACCCTCTATGCCAACGGCGAACCGCTAACGCTCGGCAACCGCGAAACCCTGCCGTTTGAGATAAAGAGCACGGCACCCTTCACGCTCACAGCCCCGAGCACCGGAGAAGTCATCACGTGCACGCCTAAAACCTCTTGGTCGCTCCGCGGCTACCTGACGAGCAACGGCGCAGCCACGGACAAGATACGCCTCCTGAGCGAAGGCGAATTCAGCGAAATCAGGCACTGCTCGAGCACAGCGGGAACGAAAACGGTCGCCGGACCTCAACTCGCCGGAAAGCTCGAATTGAAAGCGAATGGCGAAGGGAGCCTCAACGCCATTCCTCACATACGGCCGGCGTTCGACATGGTCGTCAACGCCTGCAGCTACAAAACCACCAGCCTGCCTGTCTTCCCCACCTACGGCGGCCCTCTGGAGCTCTCCCTCAAAGGCACCTTCGAAAGCGAAGAAACCGCCTGCCCGCCTGTGGTCTTCGAATCCAGCTCCTACGCAGCCATCTGGGAACTCGGACCGTTGGTCGAAGCATTCGTCAGCTGAGCGGAGCACGCGGCGTGGTGTACGTGGCGCCTTGACGAACTAGAGCACCGGCTGCACGTGACCGCAGTCGGTGCTCGCAAATTCAGAAGCGCAGTAGGTCTGCGCCAACCACCTTGCGTGGAAGGACTTCACAAAGCTCGCCATCACCCGAGTACGCGCCGCCTGGGTGCGCTGCCCGGCGATGACGGCCCGCTCGATGCGCGTGCTCAAAAGGGTCTGTTCGACGCGAAAGAGCAGGTCGGCAACCGTTTGACCGGACCGGAGCAGGAACCGGTTGAATTCGCGGCGCTTGGGGAATTGCTGTGCACGTATCCGATCGAATCTCCGCGTGACTTCGAGCTTCGAGACCGCTATGCGTCTGGCGCTTGCTTCTGCGCTCACCCAGTCGGCCGTGATCAGGAAGCCCAGCACCTCGGCCTGGAGCTTGGCCGCGATCTGCGTGCTCAGTGGGTGGCGGGTAGGTCCCAGCGAGCGTTCCGCCACCACGAGCCAGTGGGCATAGGTGGACTGCGCGATGGCAAGCGTCCCGATACACACCACAGTCCGTTCGGGGGAGGCCAGTTCAGCGGCGGAGAGCGTGCTAGTGCCGAGCGTCGGCGGTGGTGGTGGGCATGCCTGTGTGGAAGCTGCGGCGCTGTTGGGTAGAACGCATGCCAGCAGCAGTGCAGCGAAGACAACACAGCAACGGGTCGGCCCGCGGTCCGCTAGGAGCCGTGGCACTTCTTGTACTTCTTCCCGCTCCCACACCAGCAGGGGTCGTTGCGCCCGACCTGGTGCTCGTCGTCGAGCACGCGCTGCTCGACGACGGGGAGGGCTTCGGCCTCCTGGCCGTTCTCGCCAAAGGCCTGGGCGGCGCTTCCGCCGGCTGAGAGCCCTGCGTCGGCCGCTGCGGCCGCGAGCGCGCCGGCTCCGGCTGCGCTCTGACCACCCGAGTAGGACACGCGTCCGGCCCTGGTCGAGCTGCCGGCCGCCGCGAACGACGGGATCTGCGCCCCACCGCCGCCGTTCTGGCCCTCGACGTTGACCTGGACGTTGAAGATCATGCGCGCGTAGTCCGTCCACACGCTGTTCATGAGGTCGCCGAACAGCGTGAACGCCTCGTTCTTGTAGGCCACGAGCGGATCGATCTGGGCAAAGCCGCGCAGGTGGATGCCCTCGCGCAGGTAGTCCATGTCGAACAGATGCTCGCGCCAGCGTTCGTCGATGATCTGCAGCAGCAGGAACCGCTCCAGGGCGCCCATCAGCTCCTCGCCGAGCGACTGCTGGCGGGCCTCGTAGCGCTCCATGGCGGTGTTCACGATGCTTTCGCTGAGCGAGTTGCGATCGACTGTCTCGGGGTCGAGGTCCTCGCCGCCGATGTCGAGCGGGAAGAACTGCCCGAGGGCGGTGAACAGCCCGTCGAGGTCCCAGTCCTCCATGAAGTCGCCGGGCGTGTACTGGTCGATGGTCCGCTCGATCACGTTGCCGACCTCGCGGCGCGCCTCCTCGCCGATGCTCTTGCCCTCGAGCACCTCGTCGCGATAGGCGTAGATCACGCGGCGCTGCTCGTTCATCACGTCGTCGTACTCGAGCACGCGTTTGCGGATCAGGAAGTTCTGCTCCTCGACCTTCTTCTGGGCTTTCTCGATCTGCTTGGAGAGCATGCCCGCCTCGATCGGTTCCTCGTTGCCCTCCTCGTCGATGCCGCCGAGTTTGTCGAGGATCTTGTAGATGCGATCGCCGGCGAACAGGCGCACGAGGTCGTCCTCGGCGGAGAGGAAGAAGCGCGACTCGCCGGGGTCGCCCTGACGACCGGCGCGACCGCGCAGCTGGTTGTCGATCCGGCGCGACTCGTGGCGCTCGGTGCCGCAGATGAACAGGCCGCCCGCCGCCATCACCTGCTCGCGACTGGCTGCCAGCTTGCTTTCCACCTCCGGCAGGATCTCTTGCATGCGCCGCTCGTAGGCCGCCGTCTCCTCGTCGAGCTCGGCGCCCTCGGCCGGCGGCTCGATGCCTTCCCTGGCCAGCTGCTGGGCGGCGAGGTGCTCGGGGTTTCCGCCGAGCTTGATGTCCACTCCACGTCCGGCCATGTTGGTCGCGATCGTGACCGCCCCCGGCTGACCGGCCTCGGCAACGATGTCGGCCTCGCGGGCGGCATGCTCGGGCTTGGCGTTCAGCACGGTGTGCTTGATCCCGCGCTTGGTCAGGCGTTCGGAGAGCAGCTCGGAGACCTCAACGGAGATCGTCCCCACAAGCACCGGCTGGCCGTTCTCATGCCGAGCGCCGATCTCTTTGACGACCGCGTTCCACTTGCCCTCCTTGGTCTTGTAGACCTGATCGTTGCGGTCGTCGCGCACCATCTCGCGGTTTGTGGGGATCTGCACGACGGGCAGCTCGTAGATCTTCATGAACTCCGTCGCCTCTGTCAGCGCCGTTCCCGTCATGCCGGACAGCTTCTCGTAGAGGCGGAAGTAGTTCTGGTAGGTGATCGTGGCGAGCGTCTGGTTCTCCTCCTGGATCGGAACCCGCTCCTTGGCCTCGACCGCCTGGTGCAGGCCCTCCGACCAGCGCCTACCGTCGAGGATGCGTCCGGTGAACTCGTCGATGATCTTGACCTCGCCGTCGATCACGGCGTAGTCCACGTCGCGCTTGTACAGCGCCTCGGCGCGCAGCGACTGGATCAGGTGGTTGACCAGGTGTCCGTTCTCAGCGCGGTACAGGTGGTCGATTTTCATGAAGCGCTCGGCCTTGGCGACGCCCTGCTCGGTGATCGCGACCGTCTTCTGCTTCTCGTCCACCTCGTAGTCGAAATCGGCCATGAACTGCTTCTTGGTCCGGGGGTCCATGCCTTCGGGCGTCTCCCCCAGCACCATCTGCGGTGCGAGGCGGGCGAACTTGACGTAGAGGTCGGCCGCCTGTTCGGGTGCCCCGGAGATGATCAGCGGCGTGCGCGCCTCGTCGATGAGGATGTTGTCGACCTCATCCACGATCGCGAAGGGGTGCCCGCGCTGGACCTTTTCGGAGAGGTCCTTGGCCATGTTGTCGCGCAGGTAGTCGAAGCCGAACTCCGAGTTGGTGCCGTAGACCACGTCGCAGGCGTAGGCGCGCTGCTTCTCCTCGTAGGCCTGCATGTTCTGGAGCACCCCCACGGTGACTCCGAGCGCGTCGTAGATCGGGCTCATCCATTCGGCGTCACGGCGGGCCAGGTAGTCGTTGACGGTGACCAGGTGCACGCCCTTGCGCTGCGGCGGCTCCTCGCTCTCCGAGTCGCGCTCGTGCACGGCGAGCGAGTTGAGCACTACCGCTAGGGTCGCCGTCAGGGTCTTTCCCTCACCGGTCTTCATCTCGGCGATCTGGCCCTCGTGCAGCGCCATCGCACCGATCAGCTGAACGTCGAAGTGGCGCATGCCCATCGTGCGCTTGCCCGTCTCGCGGACGATCGCGAAGCACTCGGGCAGCAGCGCGTCCAGCGACTCGCCCTCGGCTGCGCGCTCGCGCAGCGCGTCCATTCGCTCACGCAGCTCGGCGTCGCTGTCGTGTTCGAGCTCAGCCTCGAATGCGCCGATGAGGGCGACGCGCTTCTCGTAGGTCTTGCGCTTCTTCGACTCGCCGACGTTCAGCGCGCGATCGAGCAGGGAGGGCATTGCCCAAGGATAGCTCTCGCCGCGTTCCTGCTCGCCGGTGGCAACCACTCGGCAACACCCGGCGGCGGCTTTGCCCTCCTGCTCGGCTCAGCGCATCGGGTCCGCTCAGATCGACGGCAGCGTGGCTCCCTGCGCGGCAACACGAGCCGCCCGCGCGGCCGCTGCATGCGCCTCACGGCGGTGGCGCAGTTTGTCGCGGTGGCGCTTGACCTGGCGTGCCAGCTCGTCGACCATCAGGTTGAGCGAATGCAACATCTCGGGAGAGGCGTCGTGGGCCCGCAGTGTCACGCCCTTCAAGTACAGCGTGCCCTCTGCGACCTGGCAGTCGGAGACTCGCGGATTTGGCTCCTTGAAGATCTCTATCTCCAGGCGAGCTAGGTCTGAGACCTGTCGCGTGACCTTGGTCAGACGGCGCTCCGCGTGCGTGCGCAGCTCGTCGGTGACCGGGACGTTTCTACCCTTGATGTCGATTTGCATCACAGGCTCCCTTCGGTCGGCCTTGTCTCTGGCTATGCACCCGATGCTACGCCCGAACACGGCGGATGTAAATGGGCCTCGACAGATTGGGTACATACCCCCTATACCCGTGATGCGCCGTCAAGCACCCGAGCCGACCTACGAGGCCCGCGCTGGACTCGGGTGGGACAATCGAGACGGATGAGTCCCAACCTCGCGTGGTCGTTCAGCCCCGGCGTCCTCATTGGTGCTGCGATCGTCGGGGGCGCCTACGTGCGCCGTTGGCGCGCGGTCCGCACGAGCGCGTCGCCACGAGCGGCACACGAGGCGCCCATCTGGAGGCTCTGCTGCTTCATGGCCTCGGTGCTCATCGCGCTGATCGCCCTCGTCTCCCCCATCGACGCTCTCGCCGACCAGCTGTTCTTCGCCCACATGATCCAGCACATGCTGCTACTGGACGTGGTCCCGGTGCTGGCGATCCTCGGGCTCACCAAGGTGATCCTGCGACCGGTCACGCGCGCGGTCCACGACCTCGAGCGGCGCGCCGGACCGATCGCTCACCCAGCCTTCGCGGTGTTCCTGTATGTGGCCGTCATCTGGGCCTGGCACATCCCCGCCGCCTATGACGAGGCGGTACGCCATCCGCTGGTGCACGTGGGCGAGCACATCACGTTCGTGCTCGCCGGCTCGCTGTACTGGTGGCACCTGCTCTCCCCCATCCGCGCACGCCTGCGCCTGGACGGGATGGGACCGGTGATCTACATGGCCACCACGAAGCTGTTCGTGGGCGCGCTGGGGATGGGGCTGGCGTTTGCGCCCTCCGCCCTCTACCCCTACTACGTCCACCACGCCCGCGTGTGGGGGATCTCCGCGATCGACGACCAGTCGATCGCGGGCCTGATCATGGCGGTAGAGCAATCGATGGTGATGGGAGCGGCGCTCGTGACGCTGTTCGTCCGCGCCCTCGCCGAGTCCGAGCGCGCACAGCAGCGCCGCGAGCGCTACGAACTCGTCTAGGCTTAAATGCCTAGTAGCTAACTGTCTGCTAGGATGACAGTTGTCATAGTCTCACTTTCCGTGAAGGGGCTCGCGCAAGCGGGCCCTTTCGCGTTCTAAGACGAGCTAACGGCGGCGCAGGCTCTGCAAGATGCCGCTGTGGCCGGCGATCGCATCGATCAAGATCGCGCCCGCCGCCACCTTGGTGCCCGGGAAGACGATGCTCGAGCGCAGCTGCGCACCGTCACCCACGGTGGCGCCGTCACCGAGCACGATCGGCCCCATCAGCCTCACGTCAGAGCCGATCTGCACGTCGCGCCCGATCCAAGCCGCGCCCTCGAGCTCTGTGTCCTCGCGCAGTGGCGAGCCACCCGCCACCACCACGCCCGGACTCACCTCCTCGCCCTCGACCTGCAGGTGCAGCTCGCCGCACAGCGCATCGAAGGTGCCCTGCTTGAGCTCGGCCAGCGAGCCCACGTCGTTCCAGTACTCGCGGACCTCATGGATGTGGAAGGGCACGTCGTTCTCGAGCAGCACCGGGAACACGTCTTTGGCCCAGTCCACGAACGGCGTCTGGGGGAAGTAGTCGAAGATCCTCGAGTCGAACACGTATATGCCGCAGTTGCCGAGGTCCGACAGCGCCTCGTCGGGCGCGGGCTTCTCCTGAAAGCCCGTGATCCGGCCCGCGCGGTCGTGCAGAACCACGCCGTACTCGCGCGTGTCGGATACCTGCTTGACGGCCAGCGTGGCGATCCCACCGGACTCGCGGTGGCGGGTGGCAAGCGCCGTGAGGTCGATGTCCGTGAGCGCGTCGCCGGAGATCACCAGGAACGGCTCGTCGCCAAAGAAATCCGCGCACGCCCGCACCCCGCCCGCGGTGCCCAGCAGCTCCTCCTCGAAGCGGTAGGTGACCCGCTCCCCGAAGTACTCGCGGATCGAGTCGGGGAAGTAGTGCAGGTTCGCGATCACCGCCTCGAAGGAGTGGCGCTCGAGCAGATCGAGGATGTGCTCCATCACCGGCCGATCGAGCACCGGCACCATCGGCTTGGTGATCTCATACGTCAGCGGGCGCAGCCGGGTCCCAAGCCCGGCCGCAAGAACCATCGCCTTCATCTCAGGATGGCCCCTGACCGGCGCGACGCGGCGTCCTCGGTCGCTCGCGTGCTCAGCACGCCACGCTCCCTGCGTCCTTGCGTCGCTTGGTCAGCGACCGTCCTGAGGGCACACATCGAGCTAGTAGCGATAGTGATCGGGCTTGTACGGCCCCTCGACGGGGACGCCGATGTAGGCGGCCTGCTCGTCGGTGAGCTTCGTCAGCTTCACGCCGAGCGCGTCGAGGTGCAGGCGCGCGACCTTCTCGTCGAGGTGCTTGGGCAGCACGTAAACCCGCTTCTCGTACTCGTCGTTCTTGGTGAAGAGCTCGATCTGGGCGATCGTCTGGTTGGAGAACGAGTTGCTCATCACGAAGCTCGGGTGCCCGGTGGCGTTGCCCAGGTTCAGCAGGCGCCCCTCGGAGAGCATGATGATCGCGTGGCCGTCGGAGAAGACCCACTTGTCGACCTGGGGCTTGATGTTCACGCGCTCGATGCCCGGGGTCCGGGTCAGGCCGGCGATGTCGATCTCGTTGTCGAAGTGGCCGATGTTGCCCACCACCGCCTGGTGCTTCATGCGGGCCATGTCAGCAGCCTTGATGATGTCCTTGTTGCCGGTCGTGGTGATGAAGATGTCGCCCGTCTCGATCACGTCCTCGAGCGTCTTGACCTCATAGCCCTGCATCGCAGCCTGCAGCGCGCAGATCGGGTCGATCTCGGTGATGATCACGCGTGCGCCCTGGCCGCGCAGCGATTCGGCGCAGCCCTTGCCCACGTCGCCGAAGCCGCACACCACTGCGACCTTGCCGCCGATCATCACGTCGGTGGCACGGTTGATCCCGTCGATCAGCGAGTGGCGACAGCCGTAGAGGTTGTCGAACTTGGACTTGGTGACCGAGTCGTTGACGTTGATCGCCGGGAACAGCAGCTCGCCGGTCTCGACCATCTCATACAGACGGTGCACGCCGGTTGTGGTCTCCTCGGTGACGCCTTTGATGCCTTGGCCGATCTTCGTCCAGCGCTGTGGGTCTTCGCCCAGCGTGCGCGTCAGCACCGACAGGATCACCTCGTGCTCCTCGGACTCTGCTGTCGATGGGTCGGGGACCACGCCCGCCTTCTCGTACTCCGTGCCCTTGTGCACGAGCAGAGTGGCGTCGCCGCCGTCGTCGAGGATCATGTTCGGACCGGTCGAGCCGTCCTCACCCTCGGGCCATACGAGCACCTGCTCTGTGCACCACCAGTACTCCTCGAGCGTCTCGCCCTTCCACGCGAACACGGGCACTCCGCGGGGCTCATCGGGTGTGCCCTCGGGGCCGACTGCGACGGCTGCCGCGGCGTGGTCCTGAGTGGAGAAGATGTTGCAGCTGCACCAGCGCACCTCGGCGCCGAGCGCTGTGAGCGTCTCGATCAGCACGGCCGTCTGGATCGTCATGTGCAGCGATCCCGTGATGCGCGCGCCCTTCAGCGGCTGCGCGTCTGAGTACTCGCGGCGGATCGACATGAGACCGGGCATCTCGTGCTCGGCGAGGGTGATCTCCTTGCGACCGAAGTCGGCAAGCGATAGGTCGGCGACCTTGAAGTCGGTGTCGGTGCGTGTGGCGGTGGGTGTCATCGTGGACATGGCAAGTCCTCCTGTCCGGTCAGGTGAGCGCCCTTGCTACAGAGAGGCCGAGCGTGGCGGATCGAACCCGTCGCAGCGCTCCTCGGCCGCGCTCGACGCTATCACACGGCTACTGCGGCTCAGCGTTTTGCGAGGGCGTCCTTGAGCTCGTCGATCACCTTCACGGGCCCGGGATCGACCCCACGCAGGGTGGCAAGGTAGATCGAGACCAGGTCGCCGAGCAGAACCAGCGAGATCACACGCTCTATGGCCGTCTGTCCGCGCGTCTCCACACGGAAGCTTGCCACGGCGTTGCCAGCGATCAGCCGCTCGGTTATGTCCATCCGCTCCTTGACCCGCGGATGGGCGTCTGAGTCGTCGAGGAACACGGCTGAGAAGCGCCCCACGTCACCCGCGCCCTCCCAGCCGACGATCTCGTTGTGATCGAGCTCGGGAAGTTCGTGCCAGAAGGCGGGCTGCTTGGCGTTCTCGTTGATCTGGGTCTTCCACCGATAGGCGATCGGCGTAGTCAGTCCGGCTCCGGCGATCACTGGCGTCGAGCCGAGCAGGCCGCGGGCGACTTCCTTGGCCAGAGAGTCCTCGGGAGCATCTGGGCCCCACTCGGCGACCAGCTGCTCGATGTGCGAGGCGGCCACGTCGATCTCCGAGGTCAGACGCGATCCGGCGCCACAGAGCGCGGCGACCTCGAGTGCGGCCACGATCATGTAGGCGACGGCGGCGCGCGGCTGAAAGCCACCGGGCAGCGGGATCACGGGCACGCCGTCGGCGCGCGCCATCTCAGCCAGGCGTCCACCGGTCGTCACAACGGTGCGCTTGGCGCCGAGCGCACCGGCGGACTCGTAGCAGGCGAGTGTCTCCTCGGTCTCGCCCGAGTAGCTGGCGCACAAGACCATCGTGTCGGGCGTGGTCCAGGTGGGGATGCCGTAGGCGCGGGTGACGAAGATCGGTCGCGAGGCGTGATCCCCGAGCGCCGCGCGCGCCAGCGCGCCGCCGATCGCCGAGCCGCCCATTCCAGCCACGACCAAGCCCGCCGTGGTGTCCCAGTCCTGCATGATCGCCGACTCCACGCGCCACAGGGCGTCGCGCAGGTGCTCGGGCAGGGCAAGCACGTCGCTCAGCTGACCGGTGGGGTCGACCCTGGCGATCGCAGCGCGCGAGAGCTCCCCCTCGGCAATCGGTGTAGCGGTCGCGCCGCTGTCGCTCATCTGCTCTCGCCTCCTGTGTCCTAGAACTCGATCGCCCGGTCTGGCAACTGCACACCAGGGAAGATACGCGCCCCACGGGTGATGACGTTGTCCGCCCCAACGCCGACGCCCTCTCCGAGCACCGCGCCGCCCGAGATCTTGGTCCTCGCTCCGATGCGACAGTCGCCGGCGAGAATGCAGTCGCGCAGCTCGCATCCGGCCCCGATCTGGCTGCCGGCGAGGATCACTGCCCGCTCGACGACGCTACCGGGGCCGATCGAGACGCCCTCTCCGAGGACTACCAGGCTCCCCACGTGGGCGCCCTCGGCGATGTGAACGCCACGCTCGAGCACCGCCGGAGGTACCACTCGCCCCTGTACCTGCGCGCCGTCGTCGATCGCCAGCCAGTCGCTACCGAGGCGCTGCTGAACGGCCGTCTGGACGTTGCCCTCGATGATGTCGAACGTTCCCTGCAGGTAGCGGGCTGGCGTGCCGATGTCGAGCCAGTAGCTCTCCGAGGGGAAGCCGTAGAGGCCGTTGCCGACGAGCGCAGGCCACACGTGACGCTCGATCGAGACGTTCTTCTCAGGCTCCACCAGCTCGAGGATCTCGCGCTCGAGCACATAAGCGCCGGCGCTGATCAGGTTGCTGTCCACCTCGCCCGGCTCGGGCTTCTCGACGAACTCCTTCACGGCGTGCTCCGGATCGAGCACCACCACGCCGTAGGCGCTGGGATCGTCCACGGGGACGAGCGCCAGCGTTCCCCGCGCGCCCGTCCGCTCGTGCTGGGCGATCTGGGCCGTGAGGTCGATGTCGGTGAGGACGTCGCCGTTGAGCATCAGGAAGCGCTCGTCGAGCATCGGCTCGGCGAGCTTGAGCGCCCCCGCTGTGCCCCGCGGCTCGGGCTCCTCCACGAAGCGCAGGCGAATGCCCAACTGCGAGCCGTCTCCGAGCACGTCGCGCACGCTGTCGGCGAGGAAGCCGCAGGACATGATCACATCGTCGATGCCGTGGCTCAGCAGCCACTCGAGCATGAAGGAGATGAACGGCCGATCGACGAGCTGCACGACCGGCTTGGGGACCTTGGAGGTGAGCGGCCGCAGGCGCGTGCCCTGCCCCCCGACGAGGATCACCGCCTGGATGGGCTCACCGCCTCCCAATCCCCTCGTAGATGAGCCCTGCCCCGCGCACCGCCTCGGCGTCCAGTGCGTTGCGGCCGTCGATCACCACATTGCCCTGCATGGCATTGGCGACGGCGCTCCAGTCGAGCTCGAGCAGCTCGCTCCACTCGGTCACCAGCACGGCCGCGTCGGCGCCCTCGAGCGCAGCCAGCGGCGAGTCGGCGAACGTGATCTCCGAGACGAGCTTGCGCGCCTGCTCCTCGGCCACGGGGTCATATGCGCTCACCGTGGCTCCATCGGCCTGCAGGCGCGCCGAGAGCACCAGCGAGGATGCCTCGCGCATGTCGTCGGTGTTGGGCTTGAAGGCGAGCCCCAAGAGCGCAATACGCTTGCCTGCGAGGCCACCGAGGTGGCGCTGGAGCTTGCCGATCACACGGCGCTTCTGCAGGTCGTTGACCTCGATCACGGCCGTCAGCAGCTGGAAGTGGTAGCCGGAGTTTCCGGCGAGCTGCTTGAGCGCGTCGACATCCTTGGGGAAACAGCTACCCCCGAATCCGATCCCGGCCTGCAGAAACTTGGCGCCGATGCGGTCGTCGAGACCCATCCCCCGCGCGACCTCAACCACGTCCGCGCCGGTCTCCTCGCAGACGTTGGCGATCTCGTTGATGAACGAGATCTTGGTCGCCAGGAATGCATTGGAAGCGAGCTTGACCATCTCCGCGCTGGCCACGTCCGTGCGCACGAGCGGCGCGTTCAGCGGCGCATACAACTGGGCGACCGCATCGCCCGCCCAGCCGCCCTCGTCGCCGATCACGACCCTGTCGGGGTGAAGGAAGTCCTTGACCGCCGAGCCCTCCTTGAGGAACTCGGGACAGGAGACATAGCCGAGCCCCGACTTGCCGTTCTCGCGAAAGACGCGCTGCAGCGATGCTCCAGTGCCGCAAGGCACTGTCGACTTCATCACGAGCGCATGATCCTTGGAGGCGGGAATCGCTTCGACCACCGCGTGCACAGCCGAGAGGTCGGCGTCGCCCGAGTAGGTTGGCGGGGTTCCGACGGCGACGAACAGCAGCTGAGCGTGCTCGAGCGCGTCCGCGAGCTCCGTCGAGAAGTGCAGACGCTCGGAGTTGCGCACCAGCAGCTCCGCCAGGCCGGGCTCGTAGATCGGCACCTCCCCCCTGCGCAGGCGCTCGATCTTGGCAGCGTCGATGTCCACGCACCACACCTCACAGCCGAGCTCAGCGAAGCCGGCAGCTGTCACCAGCCCGACATAGCCGGTACCGATGACTCCAATTGGCTCTTGGGCCGCGCTCATGAGTCGCAGAAGGCTAGTGGGTGACGCAAGAAAACAGCGTCGCTACTGCCCGACCGCCAGGAACGCCTCGTAGCGGCGGGTGTCCCGTAGGGCTCGCGCCTTCTCCTCGGTGCCCTCCTCGGCGCGCTCCGCGGCCGAGCGGGCCTCGGCGAGCCGGCCTTCGAACTCGGACCGGTCGAGCGAAGCGGGATCGATCGCCTCCTCGACGAGCACCAGTGCACGATCGTCGGCAAACTGCAGGTAGCCCTCGGCCTGGACGAAGCGCACGATGTCCGACTCGGAGCGATACAGGCGCAGCTCGGTTGGTTCGAGCAGAGCCAACACCGGCTCATGGCCGGCGAGGATCCCGATCGAGCCCACAGAGGTGCGCGTAGAGAGCATCTCCACCTCCTCGGAGAAGACCTCGCCCTCGGGGGTGAGGACCTCCGCCTGAAACCTGGTGCGGGCCATTACTTCTTTGCGGCCTCGACGACCTGATCGATCGTGCCCTTCAAGAAAAAGGCGTTCTCCGGGACCTCGTCGTGCTTGCCTTCGATGATCTCCTCGAAGCCGCGGATCGTCTCCGCGATCGGCACGTAGGCGCCGGGCGTACCGGTGAACTGTTCGGCCACGAAGAACGGCTGGGAGAGGAAGCGCTCGATCTTGCGGGCGCGCTGGACGGTGAGCTTGTCCTCGTCGGAGAGCTCGTCGATACCGAGGATCGCAATGATGTCCTGGAGCTCCTTGTAGCGCTGCAGGATCTCCTTGACGCGGTTGGCCACCCGGAAGTGGTCCTCGCCGACGATGTCCGCCTTGAGGATCGTCGAGGTGGAGTCCAGCGGGTCGACCGCCGGGTAGATGCCTTTTTCGGAGATCGACCGCGACAGCGCCGTGGTGGCGTTGAGGTGAGCGAACACGGATGCCGGAGCCGGGTCGGTGTAGTCGTCGGCCGGCACGTAGATGGCCTGCACCGATGTCACCGAACCGCGCTTGGTCGAGGTGATCCGCTCCTGCAGCTGGCCCATCTCGGTCTCCAGCGTGGGCTGGTAGCCCACCTGGGAAGGCATCCGCCCGAGCAGCGCCGAGACCTCGGAGCCCGCCTGGACGAAGCGGAAGATGTTGTCGATGAACAGCAGCACGTCCTGACCCTCGTCACGGAAGTGTTCGGCCATCGTCAGTCCCGACAGCGCCACGCGCATACGGGCTCCGGGCGGCTCGTTCATCTGCCCGAAGACGAGCATCGTCTTGTCGAGCACGCCCGACTCCTTCATCTCCAGCCACAGGTCGTTGCCCTCGCGTGAGCGCTCGCCCACGCCGCAGAAGGCCGATAGCCCGCCGTGCTCCTTGGCGAGGTTGTGGATGAGCTCCTGGATCAGAACGGTCTTGCCCACGCCGGCTCCCCCGAACAGCCCGACCTTGCCGCCCTTGGCGTAGGGCGCGAGCAGGTCGATGACCTTGATGCCCGTCTCGAACATCTCAGTCGTCGGGGTCAGGTCCTCGACGCGCGGGGCCTCCTGGTGGATGGAGCGGCGCTCGACGTCCGCGGGCAGCTCGGCGCCGAGGTCGATCGGCTCGCCGAGCAGGTTGAAGATCCGCCCGAGCGTCGCCTGACCGACCGGCACCGAGATCGGGGCGCCGGTGTCGATGACCTCGACGCCGCGGGCTAGTCCGTCGGTCGTGTCCATTGCCACCGCGCGCACGCGGTCATCGCCGAGGTGCTGCTGGACCTCGCACACGAGCAGCTGCTCCTCTGATCCAGCGCTGATCCCCGGGGCCTCGCCCTCGCGGTTGGCGGCCGTGCGAGCGACCGTGATCGCGTGGTTGATCTCGGGCAGGCGGTCGGGGAAGACGGCCTCGATGACGACGCCCTGGATCTCCTCGATGCGCCCGACGTTCTGCTTGACCGCGCCGTTGGCGGACTGGGTCCCTGCTGGCTCTGTGGTGGGGGCTGACATTAGCTCTGTGATCTCCTAATCATTCTTTTCAAGTTCTAGTGTGGCGCAGGCCATCGTCCGTCCTAGCTGAGTCCCTCTGCTCCGGCCACGACCTCCATGATCTCCTGGGTGATCTCGGCCTGGCGGGCACGGTTCATCTGTAGCGTGTAGTCGGTGATGATTTCCCCAGCGTTCTCCGACGCGCTGCGCATGGCCGTCATCTGAGCGCCGAAGAAGCCCGCTGTCGACTCGACCAGCGCCCGGTAGATCGATATCTCGATGTAGTCGGGCACGAGTCGCCTGAGGATCTCCTCGGGGTCGGGCTCGTAGTTGACGAGCGCTTTCGGCCCACTCGCCTCCTCGCCGCCGGCGTCCTGCGCGTCCTCGTCCTCCTCGCCGGCGATCGTGGCGTGGGAGAGCGGCAGCAGCCGCTCGTGGGTCACCTTCTGCGTGAGTGGGGAGACGTATGAGTTGTAGACCATCTCCACGCGGTCGAGCTCACCGTCGACGTAGGCCTGGATCAGGTCGTCGGCGATCGTGCGCGCATCGGCGTAGGAGGGCCGGTCGGTGAAGCCGGTGTAGCTGCCGCTGAGCTCGTAGCCACGGAAGCCGAGCGAGGACACGCCACGCCTGCCGGTCGCATACCAGGAGCTCTGCTTCCCCTGCTCGTTCAGCTCCCCGGCCATGCGCACGCCCGCGCGGATGATCTGCGAGTTGAAGCCGCCCGCGAGTCCGCGATCGCCGGTGATGAGCAGCACCCCCACGCGGTCCTCCGAGTCGTGCTCGCGCAGCAGCGGCAGGCGCGAGGCCTCGGCGCCGGCCGCCTTGGCGGCCTGGCGCGTCATCCGCCGCAGGGCGTCGGCGTAGGGACGTAGGGCATCGATCCGCTGCTCGGCACGGCGCAGACGCGCGGCGGCGACCATCTCCATGGCACGGGTGATCTTCTGGATGTTCTTCACCGAGGTGATCTTGTTCTTGACGTCGCGCTGAGATGCCATGGTGTCTCCCGGCAGGCGGTACTAGGCCGCTGCCTGTGCCTCCTGCGCCGGTGTCGACGTCTTGCGAGGCTCGTCGTCCTCCATTGGCTGACCCTCCTCGTCGAGGTCGTAGCCGAAGTCCTGGGCGAACGCCTCGACGGCGTCGCGCACCGCGCTCTGGGTTCCCTCCGACCAGTCGCCGCCGGCGATCTTCTCGCGGACGTCGCCGTGCTGGGCGTGCATCCGTTCGATCAGGCTCGCCAGGAACTCGGTGACGCGCTCGACGTTCAGCCGATCGAGGAAGCCGTTGGTGGCGGCGAAGATCTGCACCACCTGATCCTCCACGGCGAGCGGTGCCCGCTCGTGCTGGTTGAGCGTCGTCACCAGGCGCTCACCGCGGGCCAGCGTGCGCTGCGTGTCGGCGTCGAGGTCGGAGCCGAACTGCGCGAAAGCCTCGAGGTCACGGTACTGGGAGAGCTCGAGCTTGATGCGTCCGGCGACTTTCTTCATCGGGCCGATCTGGGCGTTACCGCCCACGCGGGAGACCGAGATGCCGACGTTGATCGCGGGACGTACTCCTGAGTTGAACAGCGCCGACTCGAGGAAGATCTGACCGTCGGTGATCGAGATCACGTTCGTCGGGATGTAGGCCGAGACATCGCCTGCCTGTGTCTCGATCACGGGCAGCGCCGTGAGCGAGCCGCCGCCGAGCTCGTCGTTGAGCTTGACTGCACGCTCGAGCAGGCGCGAGTGCAGGTAGAAGACGTCGCCAGGGTAGGCCTCGCGCCCGGGCGGACGGCGCAGCAGCAGCGACATCTGCCGGTAGGCGTAGGCGTGCTTGGTGAGGTCGTCGTAGACGCACAGCGCGTGCTTGCCGTTGTAGAGGAAGTACTCGCCCATCGCGCAGCCGGCATAGGGCGCCATGAACTTGATCGGCGCGGCCTCGTCGGCGGGAGCGGCGACGATGATCGTGTTGTCCAGCGCGCCGTGCTCGTCGAGCGTCTGCGCCAGGGCCACAACCGTCGACATGCGCTGGCCGATGGCCACGTATATGGACACCACGCCAGTGTCCTTGTTGTTGATGATCGTGTCGATCGCAATCGCCGTCTTGCCGGTCTGGCGGTCGCCGATGATGAGCTCGCGCTGGCCACGGCCGATCGGGATCATCGCGTCGATCGCCTTCAGCCCTGTCTGCATCGGCTCGGTGACCGGCTGGCGCTGGACTACGCCTGGCGCCTTGAACTCGGCCGGGCGGGTCTCCGACACGGCGATGTCGCCCTTGCCGTCCAGCGGACGCCCGAGCGGGTCGACGATCCGACCCAGCATCTGCTCGCCGACGGGGATCTCGAGCAGTGATCCCGTGCGCTTTACCGTGTCGCCCTCGGAGATGCGCTCCCACTCGCCGAACAGCACTGCACCGACGTTGTCGGACTCGAGGTTGAGGGCCAGGCCGGTAACGCCGTGGGGGAACTCGAGCATCTCGAAGGACATGCAGTTCTCCAAGCCGTGCAGGCGGGCGATGCCGTCGGCCACCGACAGGACGGTGCCGACCTCTGTCAGCTCAGCCGTTCCGCTGTCGAGTCCCTCGATGCGGCTCTTCAGGATGCTGGTGATCTCGTCAGGGTTGATCTGCATGTCTTTCTCCTAATTGGGGATAGAGGCCCGCCCGCCCGGCTCGCCGGCCTGCGGCTGGGTGGCGCCTCTAAGAGGCTCCTTGGGCAACGTGCCTGCGCAGCTGCTCCAGTCGGTTGCGAATTGAGGCATCGAGGATCGAATTGCCCACCCTGAGCACGATGCCGCCCAGGATGTCGGGGTCCACGCGCGCCGCCAGCGTCACCTTGCGCCCGGCACGCTCGCCAATCGTCTTGCCCAGACTCTCGGTGGTCGCCTGGTCTAGCTCGATTGCGCTGGTTATCTCCACCGGCAGCATGCGGTTCTCCTCATCCCACAGACGCTCGTACTCGCCGCGGACGCGGAAGATCACGGGCATGCGGTGGTTTTCGATGAGCAGGGCGAGGAAGTTCAGCAGGGTCTCGTCGGCGTCCTCGAGCAGCGGCCCGAGCGCCTCCTGCTTCTCCTTGGTGGAGAAGTAGGGCGAGAAGAAGAACACGGCCAGCTCACGGCGCTCGTGCACAGCGTCGGCGAACTGCGCGAGCTGCTCGCGCAGCACGTCCAGCTTGCCCTGCTCGCGTGCGACCTCGAACAGCGAGCGCGCATAGACCTGGGCGAGCTCCTCCATCAGTTCTGCGTCGCCCCGGAGGAGATGGTCGAGAAGTCCAGCTCGCCCAACGCCTCCTCGACCAGACGGCGCTGATCGGCATCGGTGAGGACCTTGCGCGTGACCTTCTCGGTGGCCATGATCGTCAGGTCGGCGACCTCCTTGCGAATGTCGTCGAGCGCCCGCTTGGTGGCAGCCTCGATGTCGCGCTCGGCTTTCCGTGCCGCCTCGGCCAGCATCTCCTGGCCTTGGTCTTTGGCCTCGCGCTCGTGCGCCTCGGCCGCCTGACGGGCGCGCTGGACGATCTCATCCGCCTGCTCACGGGCCTCCTTCAACCGCTCGCGATATTCGGAGAGGATCTGGTCGGCTTCCGCGCGGGTACGCTCGGCGGTGTCGATCGAGTCTTCGATCGCGGCCTGACGACGCCCGAGCGCATCGCTGATGCGCGGGAACGCCAGCTTGGACAGCAGGAACATGGTGGCTCCAAAGACCAGCAGCGTCCACACCATCAGGCCGATGCCCGGTTCGATCAGGAAGCCGCCGCTGGAGGCGATCACCTGAACGCCCGCGCCGGGGATGGTTGCGATCGAGCCCAGCATCGCGTCAGACGATGAAGGCGGCGAGCAGTCCGGCCACCAGCCCGTAGAAGAAGCAGGCCTCAGTCAGGGCGAAGCCCAGCCACTGCAGCTGCGTGATCTCGTCGCGCATCTCCGGCTGGCGGGTGATCGCTTCGATCGCCTTGCCGAAGATGATGCCGATGCCGACACCGGCGCCTACCGCGCCGAGACCGCCTCCCACGCCGAGGCCGATCGACTTGCCGGCCTTGGCCGTTTCTTCGGCCACGGCAAAGATGGTGATTAGGGCTATGTGCACGACAGTTGGCTCCTTTAGTGGTCTTCGGCGACGGCGCCGCCGAGGTAGATAGCTGTGAGGGTGGCAAAGATGAACGCCTGCAGTGCGGCAACCAGGCCGACCTCGAAGGCGAACAGCAGGATGCCGAACGGGATCGTGAACCAGGCCAACGCGGAGACCCCAAGGATCACCGCGAGCGCTCCGGCCATGAACAGGATGATCAGGTGCCCGGCCAGGATGTTCGCGAACAGACGAATCGACAGCGACATCAGCCGCATCACGTTCGATAGGAGCTCGAGGCCGAAGATGAACACCGCCATGCCGCCGGTCACGCCCCCGGGAACGAGTCCTTTCAGATAGCCGATCGGACCCTTGGCGCGAATGCCTTCGACTGTGTAGGAGATGAAGACGAGCAGGGCGAGGACCAATGGGATCGAGAGATTGGCGGTCGCCGCATACAGCGAGAAGGACGGGATGTGCAGCCCGAGGATGTCGATCTTGTGCTCGGTGTTGGTCGGCAGCGGGATGTAGCCGACGAGGTTGGAGAACATGATGAACAGGAACAGGGTCCCGATGAAGGGGAACCAGCGCTTGGCCATCTTCTCGTCGAGGTTGCCGCCGGTGATGTTGTCGCGCATCAGCTGGTAGAGCGTCTCGACGGCCGTCTGGACCTTGTTGGGGCGAGCCTGCATCCGGTTGGCGACGTAGATCATGCTCACACACGTGGCGATCGCGGCGAGGAACAGGTACAGGACCGCCTTGTTGATCGAGAAGATCCCGAGATTCACCCAGTTGTCGAGCTTGAACTCGTTCTGCGGCTGGTAGGTGTTGTTGCGCCCGCCGCTGCCGAAGATCACGAACAGCACGACCATGCCGCCGATCCATATGCAGAGCGCGATCAGCAGCTTCTGCTTGTTGCTGAGGCCACGGCGAGGGCCATCGCCGACCGGGCTGAGTGCCGGCCCTGGAGTGTCGACTGCGGCGCTCATGACGTGCTCGGTGTGCCCTGCGAGGGCCGTCCGCCCTGAAATGGGCTGTCGCGAGTGATGAACGACATCACCAGGTAGACGGTGAATGCGGCGAGCAGCAGCCCGGCAGCCATGATCCCGTCGTCCTTGCTCCCTGCATAACGGGCGAGGATCACAGCCGCCGCCACGATCCAGATGCGTCCCATCATCCCCGCCACGTGCAGACCGGCTTTGACCCGCGAGTCGCCGGCGCGGCGCGCCTGCTCGTGGGCCAGGGCGACCCCTGCGCGGGTCAGTATCCAGGCGCCTGCGCCGATGACGTAGCCGAGCTCGGGCATGCCGCCGGCCAGGACAAACGGGGCCGTCGCGAGCACCAGGCACACGTCGAGATAGCGAAGGAAGGTCACGTCAGCTCGTGGGGCCGGGGGGCTGCGCGCACAGGTATCCCAACCCGGTGCCGGGCAGGCAGCTTAGATCCGCGTTTGCGTGGTAATCAGGCATGTGCGTAGGGCCACCCTACAGACGAGATATTTCCCGCGCTGTTATGCGACGGGGCCATCGGAGCGGTCCCTCAACTGTCTTCGACGGCGCGGCTAGTTTAGCTTGTCTTTGACTTCGTAACAACTTTGTGACATGCGGTACGCGGAATTGTCGGATTTTCCGAGAATCATGGGTTTACGCACCACCGCCTCAGCGTCACCGTCGCGGCGCGCCACGAAGCGCCCCCACAGCGCCACTATCGCCAGCGAGAGCGCGATCGCCACCAGGCCCCCCACCATGTCCAAGACGAAGTGGTTGCCCGTGGCAAGCACCGCCATGGCGGTCAGGCACGGGTAGAGCACTGCCAGCGCACGCGCCCACAGGCGCTCACTCATCCGCCAGACCGCCACCGTGCACCACACGGCCCAGGAGATGTGTAGCGAGGGCATCGCCGCGAGCTCGTTGGCGTGCGAGGCCAGGGCTCCTGTGTGCCACGAGCCGATCGCATGCGTGGAGGCCACCACGTCGGTGAAGCCGGGGAGCATGCGCGGAGGCGCCACGGGAAAGCGCCAGAAGACGATGAAGGCCAGCAGGTTGACCAGCACGAGTGAGTTGCGCAACGGGCGGTAGATATCGGCCCTGCGCCACCACAGCCACCCGAGCAGCGAGAGCGTGACGAGGAAGTGAGCGTTGTCGTAGTAGTCGGAGAGCACCAGCCCGAGCGTGTGATGCGCCGCCAACCAGCGGTCGAGCGCGTGCTCGGGTGCGATGCCGAGCGTCTGCTCGAAATGCAGGAGGTTGCGGGCGTTGCCAAGGGCGGCGCTCAGGCGCAGGGGCGCGAGGTTGTTGACCGCGTCGTAGATCCACAACAGCCACACGATTGCCGCGACCTCAACCCACCAGCGCGAGCGCGGCGGCGCTAGGGGGCGGGCGTCTATGGCGGGGATCGAGCCGGTCGTCCCCCCCGGGTCGATCGAAACGGCGGTGCTCAAGCCGTCGATGTTAGCCACCGGCGCAGACCGCGAAGTGGCGAACGCGCCTGTTTCGACGACGCAGCGCCTCGCGCTCAAAGAGCGGCGGACTCCAGGCCGCGCTCGGCGAGCGTCTGTAGAACCAGCGGCAACGCTGCGGCGGTTCTCCGCCACGAGCTGGGCGAGGAGTAGTCGTCGGCATCGTGCAGCAACAGCACCGCTCCCGCTTCCGCACCGGCGCTCACGCGCTCGGCGATCGACTCTGGAGTCGCGCGCGCTTCCCAGTCGCGCCCCCACTCGCTCCACAGCATCGTACGCCAACCCCGTTGTTGCGCAATGCGCAGCGCAGCGGCGTTGAGCACGCCATATGGCGGGCGGTAGAGCTGCGGGGAGCGACCTGTGTGGTCCTCGATGATCGCCTGCGCGCGAGCGATGTCCTCGCGCACCTGGGAAGGGGCCAGGCGCAGCAAGTTGCGGTGACGATGGCAGTGCAGAGCGACCTCGTGACCACGATCGACGATCTCGCGTCCAAGACCGGGGTTGCGCAGCAGCTGCTCGCCCACCAGGAAGAAGGTCGCCTGGACGTTCTCCCGGCTGAGGATCTCGAGCACGGCCGGCGTCCCCTGCGCATGCGGGCCGTCGTCGAAGGTCAAGGCGAAGCCACGGCCGCTGGCCGTTCGGTCCTCGACGCCGAGCGGTCCTCGTATTGCCGGCCACGCCCCAGCAAGCCCCGGGAGCATGTAGCCGATCAGCGTGCCGGCGCCCAGCGCGCCCGCGATCTTGCGAGCGGGAGTGCGATGATCGGGGGTAGACATGGTCGATCTGGTGCTGGGAATCGGAGCGGCGGTAGGGGCTTCGACGCTCTACAGCCTAGGGATCGCCCTCCAGGCGATGGACGCCAAGGAGGCTCCTCACTCCGAGCACCTACGTCTGGCGCTCGTGTGGGGGCTGATCAGGCGTGCCCGCTGGCTGCTCGGAACGGGCCTGTCGATTCTCGGCTGGCCGTTGCAGGTGGTGGCCCTGCTGCTCGCCCCCCTGGTCGTCGTCCAGCCGGCGCTCGCAGCGGGCCTGCTCGTGCTGATGTTCCTGGCCGAGCGCATGCTGAACGAGCACGCCGGCCGCTACGAGTACATGGCGATGAGCGCGATCGTGCTGGGTGTGATCGGCGCCGGCGTGTTCGCACCGCCGCGCAGCACCCACCACACCTCCGAGGAGCTGACGATCACGGTCGTGCTCGTCGGCCTCGGCGTGGCCAGCCTGCTGCCCTACCTGATGCAGGCGCTCGGACGCTCGCGCGCAGAGATCACGATGATCGGTGCCGGACTGGCGTTCGGCTGGAGCGGGGTGGCGACCAAGCTCGCATCCGATGACCTCTCCGACCATCACCTGCTCGCAGCCGCTCTATGGGCACTTTCGACCGCCGCCGCCTCTGGCGTGGGGGTGCTCAGCGAGATGAGCGCGCTGCAGTCACGCCCCGCCATCCAGGTTGCGCCGGTGGTGTTCGTGACCCAGACGGTTGTGCCGGTGGTGCTCGCGCCGCTGCTGCTCGGAGAGCGCTTCGGTCAGACGCCGCTGAGCGGCGTGCCGCTGTCGGCCTCGCTGCTACTGCTCGTCGTCGGAGCTGCGCTGCTGGCACGCTCGCCGCTGCTGCTGGCCTTGATGGCGGGCGAGCGCAGCAGCCATCCCAGCGGCTCTGCGCCCAATCCGTCGGATCCGAGCCAGGAGACGATGCGCTCGAGCCCCGCCACCGAGGACGGCGATCCGTCCAGCTCGACCACCAGCACGTCGCCCGCGCGCATCGGGCGCTGAGGCAGCGGTCCGGTCGCGCTGATCCGCAGCGTGCCGCGTACGGGCGTTGCCCCCGCGGTCCGCGCCAGCACCAGCTGGCCGACCGAGAGACCGCCACGCGGCTGCAGGAAGTAGAAGCGGTGATGCAGCCCCAGCGCATGGGCCTGTTTGCGCAGCGTGCCGCGCGTGCGCACCCAGCGCAGGAGCTTGGACCCGGGGACTTCGGGCAGCAGCTGATCGCCCAGCGCATGGATGCTCTCGATGCGCTGGAGGGTCGGAACACCGGAGTCGTCGGCGAGCGTCACGTGGATTCCCTTGGCGGCCAGCTCGGTGGCGATCGCGGGGACGTCGTTCGAAGGGGCATGGACGATCACGCCGACGTCCGACTGGGAGGTGTTGACGTGGACGAGCGTGTCGACGTCGAGCACCTTGGCGGCCACCGTGCTCACCTCGTCGGTGGACATCATCCACGAGCCCACACCCAGCAGCAGCACGAGCTGCGTCGCGAAGGCAGCCATCCGCAGCTTCCACAGCGGGATCGGGCTCACGCGTCGCGGCGCTTTCAGCACCACGTCGGAGGCCGCGGGGCCCGCGAGGGCGGAGGCATGGGGCGCTTCGCCCGCCGGCGCCGCCTCGCCTGCGGCAAAGCTCGCGCGCACGTGCTCGCGCAGCTCGTCCGTGTCGTTGGCGAGCCGGAGCAAATCGAGCGCGGCCATCGCTCGGGTGTTGAGACGGGCATGTCCCACCGGCAGCCCATAGGAGACGACCGGCGTACCGGCGGCCTTGGCCTCCAAGCAGGTGACACCGCCGGTTGAGTGCACGAGCACATCGGCGGCAGCCAGCAGGTTGGGCATCTGGTCGGTGAATCCGTACACGTGCACGCGTGGCTCGCTTGCGAACGTCGCGCTCAGCTTCTCAGCCAGCTGCTCGTTGCGACCGGCCAGGCACACGATGCTCGACACCTCGGAAGCCCTCGTGAACTCCTCGACCGCGCCCTCGATGTCGCCGACACCCCAACCACCACCGGAGACGACGACCATGCGTCCCTCCTCGGGCAGCCCGAGCGCACGGCGGGACTCGGTCGGGCAGCGGGGCTCGAGGAACTCGGCGGAGATCAGCGGGCGTACGAGCTGCACGCTGCCGCGGCCGGCGATGCGCTCGACCGAGTGCATCGACTCGCCATACATCACCAGGTGCGTGTCGATCCCGGGCTGCGCCCAGAAGAACAGGCCTGTGAGATCCGTGATCGTGGCGACCGTGGGACAGTCGATTTGACCCACCCGTCGCAGCCGCGCAAGCACCACTGTGACCGCCGGATAGGTCGAGACGATCACGTCGGGATCGTGCTCGGCGATCGCGCGAGCCAGCGGGCGCGAGCCGAGCGCGCACAGCAGCCTGCGCGCCACGAGGCGCACCGGCAGCACGTGCTCGAGCATCCAGTAGATCACCGTGTAGGTCCAGGGGAAGAACTTCAACTGCACGCGATAGCCGTCCTCGACCACGGGCCGCAGCAGCGGGCCCATCGCAGCGAGACCGTCGATGGTCGTGACCTCAGCCTGCTCGGGCGAGTCCTCTATCTGCTGTGCCAACGCCCGCGCAGCGGCCGCGTGACCCTCGCCCACGTCGGCGGACAGGATCAGGATGCGACGCGGCCCAGGGGCCCGGCGCAATGTGCGTTTGCGGTTACGGCGTCGCATTTGGGGGATGAGAGCGCCACCAGCTGGGCGTCTCGGCAAAGCGCACGCCAACGCACGGGAGCCCCCCGGCAGGCGCAGCTGTGTAGACAGGGTACCGGTCCCGCGGGAGACTTGCAGGTCGGCCAGACGTAACAATGGTCGGCATACAGGCCACGACACCAATACCCCACCTGACCGCCGAGGGCACAGCGCCGGGCCGGGGCAGCCGGGCAGACGCGGCGGGCAGGTCCGCGCCACTCGCACGCATACTCGGCGCACTCGGCCTGCTCAGCGTCCTCGTCTCGGTCTTCTTGATCAGCGCGGGCGCCGCCGGAGCACCGTCGCAGTACGTGCCGGCACGGGCCGGTGGAGGCTGGCCAGGCTGGCTGGCCGGGCCCCTGGAGGGCCTACACATGAGCCTTTCCAGCGGCACGTTCCAGACGTCGATGCTCGTGCTGTGCGCGGGCTACGCGCTGGTGCTCGCAACTGCACGCTCGCTGCCCACGGCCCTGCTCGTCGGCGCGGTGGTGGGGACGCACCTGATCCTGCTGCTCGGACCGCCGTTGATCTCCCAGGACGTCTTCGGCTATCTGACGTTCGCGCGGATGGGCGCCCTGCATGGCCTCGACCCCTATACCCACGTGCCCGCGGAAGCCTTCACCGATCCCTCCTACGGGTTCATCGGCTGGCCTTTCCTGCACTCCCCCTATGGCCCGCTGTTCACGCTGGCCAGCTACGCCCTCGCCCCGCTGGGTGTGCCCGGGGGGCTGTGGGCGCTGAAGATCGTGGCGGTGCTGGCCAGCCTCACGGCCGTAGCCTTAATCGCCCACGCCGCGCGGGGCCTGGGACGCTCACCACGCTGGGCAGCGGCGTTCGTGGGGCTCAACCCAGTCCTGCTGGTGCTGGCGGTGGGCGGAGCCCACAACGACACGCTCGTGCTGCTGGCGTTGGCGGCCGCCCTGGCGCTCACCGTCGGCGGCCGCCCCCGGCTGCGCGCCGGCGCAACTGCGCTCGTGGCAGGCGTGGGCGTCAAGCTCACTGCGGGGCTGGTGCTCCCGTTCCTCGTACTGGCTCCCACTCGAGCCCGCGAGCGTCTACGGGCAGCCGGCGCCGCAGCGCTCGCCCTCCTGGCCCTGCTCGCGCTGGGGGTGCTCGGCTTCGGCGTTCACGCGCTCGGCTTCCTGGGAGCGATTGGCGAGCAGCAGCAACTCGTGGCCACCCACAGCATCCCGGCCGAGACCGCGCGGCTGCTCAGCCTGGGCGGCACGCCTGGATGGTGGCGCCAGCTATTCCTCCTCGGCTTCCTGCTCACGCTCGCCACCTGCTTGTGGCGCACCGCGCGAGGGGCCGACTGGCGCGTGGCCGCCGGCTGGGCCACGCTCGCGCTGCTGCTCTCCACGGCGTGGCTTTTGCCCTGGTATGCGATCTGGCTGCTTCCGCTAGCCGCCGTCAGCGGCGATTCGCGCCTGCGCGCCGCCACGCTGGTCTTTTGCGCCTATGCCGTGCTCATCCACCTGCCGCTCGCCGACCCGCTGCTGAGCCCCGGCAGGCACATCGTCCACGCGCGCGTTCACATCCCCCTCCCCGGTCTGCGACACCGCCTGGAACTCACCGGTTTCCAGGTCCTGCGCCACGTGCACGTCGATCTCCGCTGGTGAGGCCTCGGGGCGCAGTCGTCGCAGTCGCATGGCATCGAGACGCCTGAACTTGAGGATCTCGAGCACGTAGACGAGATATACGCTGGCTGCGGCGACGAGCAGCCCCAGGCCCAGCAGCACGAGCGTCCAGCCGGTGTGCAGGTGGCCTTTGTGGTCGCTATAGGGGATGAAGCGCAGCGCCAGCGCGAGGCCGGCGAGCATCAGTGTCCAGGCATAGAAGTAGGCGATCGTGCGCCGGCTGGAGAAGCCGATGCGCGCCATGCGATGGTGAAAGTGCTCGCTGTCGGGGCGGTAGATCGGCTGGCGGTACTTCAGGCGCTTGAGTACCACGAAGGTGGTGTCGAGGAACGGCACCGCCAACAGGATCAGCGGCAGCACGAACGACACCACAGCCGCCGTCTTGACCGATGCCTCGACGGTTATCACGCCCATCAGCAGGCCGAGCAGGTTGGCGCCGCAGTCGCCCATGAAGCTCGACGCGGGCGGGAAGTTGAACAGCAGGAAGCCGAGCGCCGCACCGGCGGTGAGCGCGGCGAGCACGCCGGGCTGTTGACGGTCGAGATCGAAGGCGATCACGGCCATCGCAACGGCGATGATCACGCACACGCCCGCCGCGAGGCCATCGACGCCGTCGGAGAAGTTGACCACGTTCATCATCAGCACGAGGCCGAGGACGCTCAGCACGGGACCGGCGTTGGTGACGCCGGCGTTGGGGAAGCTCAGGTGCCCAATCCAGGGCAGCGTGATGGCCTTGACGGCCACGCCGTAATGCACCACGATCACCGCCGCCAGGATCTGCCCGACGAGCTTGACCGCTGGATGCAGATCGAAGCGGTCGTCGAGAGCGCCCACCAAGGTGATCACGCCGGAGGCAATCAGCACGCCCTGCCACAGGTGATGCTGCTTGAAGTAACCGGCGGGCATGAAGATCAGTCCCGCGACGAGCACCCCGGCGAAGATCGCAAGCCCTCCCAGCAGCGGCGTTGGCCGTTGCGAGAGGCCGCGCTCGCGCGGCTCGTCGATCGCGCCCACGCTCCTGGCAAAGCGCATGCTCAACGGGGTCAGCAGCGCGGTCACTGCCGCTGCAACCAGGAATGCGTAAAGCGCGTCGAGCTCGTTCGGATGCGCCATCGACTAGCGCACAGCATCGCACGCCAGGAGGTCGGGAGCGCCTTTAGAGCGCGGACTCGATCGCCTGGCGTGACATCGCGCCTTCGCGCAGCAGCCGCCAGGAGCCCTCAGCGGCGTAGCCACGAAGGTCGATGACGCTCGAGGCGACGCCCGGAAGCTCCCCTCCGTCGAGCACCGCATCCGCGCCTTCCCGCAGGCTTGCGGGGACCTGCTCGAGCGTGCGTGCCTCGGGCTCGCCGGTGAGGTTTGCGCTGGACTGCATCACTCCCACGCTCATCGCTTCGAGCGCGCGCAGGTGCTCGGGAAGGCGCGGCACGCGCAGCCCGAGCGTGGCCGGATCTGTCCGGCAGGCCGCTGCAAAACGTAGCTGCGGATTGGCCAGCAGCAGCGTCACCGGCCCTGGAAGCAGCGCCGCCAGAGCGCTCTGCTCGGCTTGGTCGAGGTCTCCCAACGCGTCCAGGGCCCGTTCGAGCGTGAAGAACATGACGGCCGACGGACGCGTCGGGGGCCGTCCCTTGAGCTCATACAGCCGCTCGGCCGCGCTCTCGCTGTCGGGGTCGCAGCAGACCCCGTAGACGGTGTCGGTGGGAAACACCGCCACACCCCCGCCTGCCACGCACTCCTGCAGGCGAGCGGCGTCGTCGGCGCTCAACGGTGCGCTCACGCGCGCTCCCCCACCACGACGCGCTCGATGCCCGCCAGATCGCGCTCGGCGTGCACCGCCCCGAAGCCGGCATTGGCCACGAGCTCGGCCACGGCCGCCGCCTGACCGGCGCCGAGCTCGAGCGCCACAGTGGCGATCCGAGGGCGCTCGGCGAGCTGCTCGAGCAGTCGGCGGATCACATCGAGCCCGTCAGGGCCGGCGAAGATCGCGTTGTGCGGCTCGTGGCGCACGATCTCCGGCGCCAGCACGAAGCGATCGTCCTCGGGCACATAGGGAGGGTTGGCGAGGACGGCATCGAGCTCGCCCTCGATCCCGTCCAACAGGTCGCCCTGGAGCCAGCTGACGTCCAGCCCCAGACGCCGGGCGTTCTCGCTGGCCAGATCGAGCGCCGGGCGGGAGATGTCGCTGCCAACGATCTCCAGATCGGGGCGCTCGTCCTTGAGGGCGAGCGCCACGGCGCCACTGCCGGTGCACAGGTCGAGCACTCGTGCCCCCGGCGCCAGGCGCAGTCCGACCTCCACCAGCAGCTCGGTCTCCGGGCGCGGTATCAGCGCGCGGCTGTCAACAGCGAGCTCGATGTGGCGAAAGCCGCGTCGTCCGATGATGTAGGCGACGGGCTCGCGTTCGATCGAGCGCCGGCGCACCGCGCCCTGGAAGGCGCGCACGGCCGCCCCTTGGACTGCCAGGTCGCGATCGATCAGCAGGCGCTCGCGCCCCACGCCGAGCACGTGCGCGAGCAGCACTTCGGCGTCCAGCCGCGGGCTCTCGCTGCCGGCCGCGGCGATCGCGGTGATTGCACCGTCCAGTGCCTCCTTGACGGGGGTTGCGCCCAACCCGGCGATCATGCCGCCGCCTGTGCCTCCAGGCGCCGGCGCTTCTCGTCGGACTGCAGCGCGTCCGTGAGCTCGTCGAGCTCACCTTCGAGCACCTGGTCGAGGTTGTGGACGGTGAACTTGATGCGGTGGTCGGTCACGCGCCGCTCGCCGTAGTTGTAGGTGCGGATCTTCTCGGCCCGGTCGCCCGTGCCCACCTGTGAGCGGCGATCGGCCGCGAGCTCCGCCTGCTGTTCCTCGAGCGCCCGCTCATACAGCCGTGCGCGCAGCACCCGCAGCGCCTTCTCACGATTCTGCAGCTGGGACTTCTCGTCCTGCATCGAGACGACGATGCCCGAGGGCTTGTGCGTGACGCGGACGGCCGAGTCGGTCGTGTTGACCGACTGCCCGCCCGGGCCGGATGAGCGGTAGACGTCGATCTGCAGGTCGTTCGGGTCGATCTGGACATCCACGTCCTCGACCTCCGGCAGCACCGCCACAGTCGCCGTGGAGGTGTGAATCCGACCCTGGGACTCGGTCTGGGGAACGCGCTGCACTCGATGCGTGCCGCCCTCGAACTTGAACACCGAGTAGGCCCCGTCGCCGTTGACGGCGAACGTGTACTTGCCCTCGCCGATGTCCAGCTGCTCGGTCTGCCACCCGCGACGCTCGGCGTAGCGGGTGAGCATGCGGTACAGGTCGCCGGCCCACAGCCCGGCCTCGTCGCCGCCTGCTCCACCCTGGATTTCGACGATGACGCTCTTCTCGTCGTTGGGGTCGCGCTCGACCATCGCCAGGCGAATCTCCTCCTCGATCTGCTCGATGCGCTCGCGTGCACCCTCGAGCTCCCCGCGCAGCTCCTGGTCCTCGCCCATCTCCGACAGCAGTTCTTCGGCGCCGGCGGCGTCGTCCTGGGCGTGGCGCCAGCGCGCGGCCAGCTTGGCTGCCGGCTCGAGCTGGCTGTAGGCGCGTCCGACCTCGGCATAGCGCTCGCGATCGGATATCACCGCCGCGTCGGTCATCTGCTCGCCGAGCTCGGCAAAGCGCGTCTCGATCTGCTGGACGAGGTCTTCGATCATCGCTGGCCCAGTGTATGGGCCACCGAGCCTGGCCTCAGGCCACGACCTCGACGCCAACGAGATCCTCGGCGGACAGCTCGCCGGGAGTCTCGAGCGCCAGGACCGCCTGCAGGGAGGCGATGGCGACCTCGAGCTGCTCGAGGTCGGGCTCGCGCGTGGTCAGCAGCTGCAGCTTCAGCCCGGGCCACATGATCGCCCGCACCCAGCCGCGGCTGCGGTTGCGCCCGGCGAACTTGATCAGCTCGAAGGAGATGCCCGCGATCACGGGCACGCCGAGGATGCGGGTGGCCATCAGCCAGTACCAGGCGGGCAGACCGAGTGGGGCGAACACGAAGATCGCCACGATCATCACCACCAGCAGGAAGCTGGTGCCACAGCGGGGATGCAGGCGCGAGAAGCGCTTGGCGTTCTCGGGCGTCAACGGCAGACCCGCCTCGAAGCAGGAGATCGTCTTGTGCTCCGCGCCGTGGTACTCGAACACTCGGCGCAGGTCTTTCACGCGGGAGAGCAGCAGCATGTAGCCGAGGAACAGGCTCGTGCGAATCACACCCTCGACCAGCCAGAACAGGAACGAGGAGCCGAGCTGGTGCTTGACCAGGCTCGTCAGGCCGACGGGGATGAGGAAGAACAGCACGATCGCGAGCGCCAGCGCGACCACCACGGTGCCCGCCCATACGCCCTTGGGTATGTCCTGTTTCTCCGCCTCCTCGCCGTCCTTCGCCTCCTCGGCGGGAAGCTGGGCGTTGGCCGAGACCTCGAGCGCGCGAAAGCCGATCACCATCGAGCCGCCGAGCGCCACCACGCCCCGCACGATCGGCAGCCGCAGCAGGCGGTGGCGCTTCATGGCCGAGTCGAGCGGATAGGTGGTGACCTCGATCTCGCCCAGCGCGGCCTCCTCGGGCGAGAGCTCGCCCTCGCGCAGCTGCTCGGCGCTGGGCTTGCGCACGGCCACGGCCCAGTGACCGACGCCTCGCATCATCACGCCCTCGAGCACCGCCTGCCCACCGACGGGCGCGTCGCGCTGCGCGTTCAGCTCGCCGTCTGGGCCCGTATCGAGTCGGACCTGCAAGTCCGGCGCCAATGGCCGATCTGACACCGAAGCCTGTGGCTGGACTGCCGTAGCCGGACTTAGCGAGACCGCGGTCGAGGCTGAACCCGCGGCCGGTCGCGCCGACATGGCGCTACTGAGCTGACCGAGCTTGCGCTGTGTGCAACCGGCCCTTGGCGACGCGGCGCTGGAAGCGCTCCACGCGCCCACCGGTGTCCATGAGCTTCTGCCGGCCCGTGTAGAAGGGGTGGCAGTTGGAGCAGACCTCGACGTGCAGCTCGTCCTTGGTGGCACGAGTCACGAACTCGTTGCCGCAAGTGCAACGCACATGAGCCGAGCTGTAGTTGGGGTGGATCTTTGTCTTCATCGTGAGCTCATTCTAGCGGCATGCCCGTGGACGGCGTGCCGGGCGCGCTCGGTGTGGTGGGCGTCACGGGCGCCGGCTGTTCACAACGTGGCGTGTGCAGTTCGGTTGCGGAGATCAGCCGCCCCTTCGCGTTCAGCCAGCGAAAGCGCACCGCGGCGCGGTAGAAGGCCGGCGCGGAGAGGTTGGTGACCTGCTTGAGGTACTTGTAGACCTTGACCCCCGGAGCCGAGCTGCGCCACACCCCGAGGCCGGGGGCGGTGACCGTGTGGTAGATCGCTTCGCCGGGCAGCCGCTCGAGCACGTCGATGCGCATCTCCATCTTGGATGTGCCCGCAACGACGTTCATTTCTCCGGCGAACGTGGCCGAGCGTTCATCCTGAGATCCGGTCGTGAGGCATTCCTGAAGGGTCGCCGAGACGACGGGCTTGCTGGGCGTTGAGGTCCCCGCCGGGGCGCTTCGTAGGAGGCGAGCGGCGCCCGTGGCGGGAACGCCCGCGAGACTCCCGAGCGAGGCCGCCGCCAGCGCCCCGGCGATGATGCGGCGATGGCGTGGGAGGCGAATTCTCATTATGTGGAAGAGGCTTGACACCTTCCCTCTAACACTGCAGAACCGCGCAGGTTTCGGGCCTGCGCGTTTCTGTCTCGAACCTCGGTCGCTCAGGTGATCTGGTAGAGCGGCCCGTCGCCGCCCTCCGGCGTCGTCAGACGCCCGCCCTTGGCGGTGATGGCCCCGCACTGAACGCAGTTGGTGTAGTTGACGATCACGTCCACCGGGCCGCTCTCCGGCGCATCCTCGGGGATCTCATAGACCCCCGCCGGGCACATCCACACCCAGGTTTCCGCTATCTCGCGGGGAACGTGCTTCTGGACGCGGATGTGGTTGGGCGCATCGTCTCGCGTGGCGTTGCCCGTGATGAACACCGATGAGAGCTTGTCGAAGGTGTATTTGCCGTCGGGCTTGGGGTAGCGATCCTTGGTGTTGCCGATGAACATCGGCTCGTCGTCGTCGCGGTGCCACTCCTGCCGACCGGGCGGAACCTTGCCCTTCGACATGATCGACGGTCCGGCCAGCAGGCTGCCGACGAGGAAGCCTTTCTGGAAGGCCTGGCGCGTATTGCGCACCTGGTAGAGCTCTTTGCCGACCGAGGATTGCTCGATCACGTCCTCGTATGACTCGAAGTTGGTCTCTCCACGCTTCAGCGCTGCGTAGATCGTCTCAGCGGCGAGCATCCCTGACTTGATGCAGTGGTGGACGCCCTTCAGCGCCGCCGTGTCGACCATCCCGCCAGCGTCGCCGACGAGCACCGCGCCCGGCATCGAGAGCTTTGGCATCGACCAGTAGCCGCCACCGGGGAGCGCCTTTGCGCCCCATGCGACCCGCTCGCCGCCCTCGATGATGCCCTTGACGAGGGGGTGCGTCTTGAACGTCTGCAGCAGGTCGTGAGCCGAGGTCGTCGCGTCACGGTAGTTGAGGTCGACGACGAACCCGATCGAGACGAGGTCATCGCCTGTCTTCTCGTCCTTCATCGGGTAGATCCAGGTGCCGCCGAGCTGCCCGTACTTGGCCGCGACTTTCAGCGGCCACGGCTGCACGAACGTGTGGATCACCCGGTCGAGTGGCTTCTTGACCTTCCACACCTCCTTCACGCCGAGCTCCCAGACCTGCGGCTCGCTGTCCTTGGCGAGGTCGAACTCCTTGATCGCAGCGCCGGTGAGGTGCCCCCAACAGCCCTCCGCGAGGACCGTGGCCTGAGCCTTGATGTCGGTGCCCGGCTCGAAGTTGCCGAGCGGCTCGCCGTCCTTGCCGCGGCCCTTGTCGCCGGAGCGCACGCCGACGACCCTGCCGTCCTCGACGATCAGCTGGGTCGCCGAGGTCTCAGTGAGGACGTAAGCGCCCGCCTCCTCGGCCTGGCGCTGCTGGTAGCGGGCGAGCGCGGAGACCGAGATCACCTCGTTGCCGTGGTTCTTGAAGTTGGGCACCGCCGGGATCGGGACCGGGAGCTTGGACTTGGGGCCGGTGAGCATGTACACCGACTCCTTCTTGACCTCGCCGTAGGCGAAGCCCTCCTTGCGCCAGTCCTCACGGCTCATCTCGGGGAAGAGCTCTTCCAGCGGCCCCGGTCGCACGACCGCGCCGGACAGGTTGTGCCCGCCACAGGTCTTGGCCTTCTCGATCACTGCCACGGGCACTTCCCCGAGGCGCTCCATCGTCTCCGGGTCATCCGCCAAGAGCTGCAGCAGGCGGTTGGCGCACGCCAGGCCGGCGGTGCCACCGCCGACGATCGCCACGCCGACCTCGATCAGCTCGTCCTCTGGGTCGAGGCCGTGCTTGACGAACTCCTTGACGGAGTCCACCGGCGGCGGGAAGGCCGCGGGTGCGACCTTCCCATTGTTGGAGCCGTTACTACCGGACATCGTCAGACCTCCTGTACGTGGTGGGCCGATTCAGTGCGAGCGCAGCGGCTCCTGACATCCCTCTAACTCCCCTTCTTGGCCTTCACGGCCTCTGTCAACTTGGGCAGGATCTTGTTGAGATCGCCCACGATCCCTAGGTCCGAGAATTCGAAGATCGGCGCGTTGGCGTCCTTGTTGATCGCGACGATGTTCTCCGAGGCCTGCATCCCGACCTTGTGCTGGATGGCGCCCGAGATGCCCGCCGCGAGATACAGCTTCGGCGAGACCGTCTTGCCGGTCTGGCCGATCTGAGCGGCGTAGGGGTACCAGCCCGCATCGACCACCGCGCGGGTGGCAGCCACGGCGCTGTTGCCGCCGAACGCCTTGGCGAGGTCCTCGGCCAGCTCGAAGCCCTCGGCCTTGCCGAGACCGCGTCCGCCCGCGACCAGGATGTCGGCGCCCTCGATGTCGACGTCGGCACCGCGCTGTTCGCCGCGCGTGACCATCGTCGCCTGCTGCGCCTGCGGGCTGAGCTCGAAGCTCAGTTGCTCCACAGGTGCGGCTCCTGCTCCGGTCTCCTTGATCTCGAACGCGTTCAGACGTCCGATGATGATCCCGACCTGCGAGCGGTACTTGATCTCGGAGATCGCCGAGTCGCCGAGGATCGGGCGCTCTGCGATCAGCTCGCCGCCCTCCGCGCGCACGTTGGTGACCTCCATGGCCACGCCCGCGCCGAGGCGCGCGGCCAGTCCGGCGCCGATCTCGAAGCCGAGCAGACCTCCGCCGAACAGAGCGTAGGAGTAGCCGCCGTCGGTGATCGCCTTGGCCATCGCGTCGACCAGCGGCTGTGCCAGACCCTCGGGGCCCTCGGCCACGAGCACCTTCTTGGCACCGTAGTTGCCGAGCGAGGCCGCGAGCTCCTGCGGGACGTTCTCCCCGAGCAGGATCGCGTGAGCCTCGCCGCCCAGTTCGGCGGCGAGCTTGGCGCCCTCGGAGACGGCGCCCAGTGAGTTCTTGTTGATCGCGCCGTCGTAGTGCAGCGCGTAAACCAGGATGTTGGCCATCTAGATCAGCTTCCTCTCGTCGAGCCAGGCGATGATCTTTTCGACCGTCTCGCCGGTGTCCTCGTCCTCGATGATCTCGCCCGCGGACTTGGCCGGGGGCGCCTTCGCCGCGATCCACTGCGCTGCCGAGTTCTCGCCGCCCACTTTGGAGGCGTCGATGTCGGCGTCGGCGGCGGTGATGTTGTCGAGGGGCTTCTTCTTGGCGCCCATGATCGCCTTCAGCGACGGATAGCGCGGCTCGTTGATCGCGTCACCAACCGAGATCACAGCCGGAAGCTTGATCTGGACGGTGTCGTAGCCGTACTCGGCCTGACGCTCGCAGCGCAGGGCCTCGGAATCGACATCCATCTTGATCACCTGTGTCAGCGACGGCATGCCCAGGTGCTCGGCCACGACAGCGCCGATCGTGTAGCACTCACCGTCGTCTGACTGCTGACCCAGGAGCACCAGGTCGGGGCTCTCGCGCTGCAGGGTCTTGGCGAGCGCATATCCAGTGGCAGCCACGTCGGAGCCCGCCACGGCAGGGTCCGAAAGGTGCACTGAGCGGTCGGCACCAAGCGATACGGCCTTGTGCAGCGCGCGGACGGCGCTGTCGGGGCCCATGGTCACGGCGACGATCTCCTCGACCGGGACCGCACCGCCCTCCTTGATCTGCATCGCAGCCTCAATGGCGTGCGTGTCATACGGGTTGAGGTTCTTCTCACCGCTGCGGTCCATGCGCCCCGTCGAGGGGTCGATCCTCTTCTCGACGGCGGCGTCTGGAACCTCCTTCACCAGGACGCATATCTTCATTTCTCTAGACAACTCCTTGGGGTTCTGTTGAGTGCGATCCTACCGCGTCGAGCGGCTGACTGACGAGTCAATCAGTTGTGCGGGTGCCGGTGGCGCCGCGAATGAAATCGACGATCGCCTGCGTGGGCGCCCCGGGGGTGAACACCTCGGCCACACCGAGGCGCTTGAGGTCCGGGATGTCCTCAGCCGGGATCGTGCCCCCGACCGTGATCACGACGTCATCCACCCCCTGCTCGTGCAGCAGCTCCACCACGCGCGGCACGAGCGTCATGTGGGCACCCGAGAGGATCGACAGCCCGACCGCGTCGGCATCCTCCTGGATCACCGTCTCGACGATCTGCTCGGGGGTCTGATGTAGGCCGGTGTAGATGACCTCCATCCCAGCGTCGCGCAGCGCCCGCGCGATGATCTTGGCGCCGCGATCGTGCCCGTCGAGACCGGGCTTGGCAACGACTACGCGGATCTTGCCCTGAGCTGGGGCGGCGGCGCTCATCGGCGCAGGCCGCCGCGTGATGGGTGTGTGCAGAGAATGGTCATACCGTCCTTGAGCTGGAACATTACGTGCTCGACGGCGAGGCAGCGTATGGCACGCCGTACCGCCGGCGGAGGCACCCTCATCGTCTGGACCGCCTGCGTCCGCCCGCGGATCGCGCCAGAGGTCCGAGCCTGCGCGATTGTATGGACCGAACCCGCCGCGCGACCGACGAAGGCCCGCTGGGAACGGCCCCGCGGTCGAGCACCAGCCGCCCGAGCGAGGCGGCCGCGGTACCGGCACCGAGCGCCGCCAGCAACTTCAAGCGCCGGCCAAGGCGGTCGAGCTCGATCACCTCCCACCCCTCCTCGACAGCTATACGCCTGAGTGCCGCATCGGGGTTCACAACGACGGCGTGGCGCACCGCGCGGAGCATCGGCAGGTCGGACTCGGAGTCCGAGTAGGCATAGGAGCTGTCCAGCTGGATGTGCTCGCGCTCGGCCAGCTCGCGCATCGAGAGCACCTTGCCCTCGCGGTAGTTGAAGGGGCCGGCGGGTCTGCCCGTGTAGCGCCCGTCCACGATCTCAGAGCGTGAGCCGAGACCGCCGTCGAAGGCGAGAACCCGGGCAAGCAGATCGGCCATCTCCTGCGATGCGGCGGTGAGGATGTAGACCGGCAGACCGGCGTCCTGATGCGCATAGGCACGCTCGAGCATCTCGGGATACAGCCGCGGCAGCACGCCCGAGAGCACCCGCGGGGAGAGACGCTCGAGGTCGCGCACACGGACTCCGGCGATCATCCTGCCGACGCGTTCACGCACATCGTCGGCACGGTCGTCGGTCGAGCCGAGCAGACGAAAGCGCACGTTCTCATACACGTCGCGGGCGAGGCGCCCGCGGGAGATCATCCCCGTCTCATAGGCCGCACGGGCGAAGAAGATCCCCGACGACCCCGCCATCAGCGTCTTGTCGAGGTCGAAGAAGGCGGCGCCGCGGGGCCGAGGCTCGGAGACCAGGTTCACAGGGTGATCCTTACACGCCCTAGGACGGTCGCCGCCGCCCAGCGGTCGTCTCAGACCTTGAGGATCACCGCGTCGCCCTGACCCCCGCCCGAGCAGATGGCGGCACAGCCGAGGCCGCCGCCGCGGCGACGCAGCTCGAGCACGAGGCTGCCGAGGATGCGCGCGCCCGAGGCTCCGATCGGATGACCGAGAGCGACGGCGCCGCCGTTGACGTTGACGCGGTCCTCGTCGATGCCGAGCATGCGGATCGAGTTGAGGGTGACCGAGGCGAAGGCCTCGTTGATCTCCCAAACGTCGATGTCGCCGGGCTGTAGGCCGGCCTTCTCGAGGGCCTTCTTGGCTGCGCTGGCCGGCGTGGTGGCGAGGTAGGCGAAGTCGTTGGCGCTCTGCGCGTGGGCGACGATCTCGGCCAGTGCCTCCTTGCCATTGGCCGTGGCCCACTCCTCCGAGGAGACCACGAGCGCACCGCCACCGTCGTTGACTCCGGGGGAGTTTCCGGCGGTGTGCGAGCCCTCCTTGCTGACGAGCCCGGGGAGCGCTGCCAGGCGCTCGAGCGAGGTGTCTCGCCGCGGGCCCTCGTCGATCTCGACCACCGTGTCTCCCTTGCGATTCTTGATGGTCACAGGCACGATCTCCTCAGAGAGGCGCCCCTCGTCGATGGCCTTCAGCGCGAGCTCGTGCGAGCGCAGCGCCCAGCGATCGAGATCGGCTCGCGTCATCTCGAGCTCATCCCCGACCTCCGTTGCCTCCACGAACATCTGCTTGCCCGAGAAGGGGTTGGTGAGACCGTCGTGGACCATCGCGTCGAGCATCTTGGCGTCGCCCATGCGGTAGCCGAAACGCGCCTGCGGGAGCAGGTAGGGAGCCTTGGACATCGACTCCATGCCTGCGCCCACGCCGACCTGAACGTCGCCGGCGCGGATGGCCTGGTCGAGGATCACGGTCGCCCGCAGGCCCGAGGCACAGACCTTGTTGACCGTCTCCGAGGAGACCTCCTTGGGGATGCCCGCCTTGATCTGCGCCTGGCGCGAGGGGATCTGCCCCTGCCCAGCCTGCAGCACCTGCCCCACGACCACGTGCTCCACCTGCTCGGGCTCGACCCCGGCGCGCTCCAGCGCAGCGCCGATTGCCAGCCCACCGAGCTCGGTGGCGTCGAGCGAGGACAGTCCGCCGCCCATCTTGCCGATGGGGGTGCGCGCAGCGCCGAGGATCACTGTCTTGGGCATGGAAGCGGCTCTCTCCTAATGGTCGTGCGAAGGGACGGGAAGAGTGAGAATGGTAGTGGACGGGCGACCAGCACCCGAGCTGGATATCGTGGCGCGAATGCAAATCTCAGCGATTTCCCAACCCCCCGGCGCCAGCGACGCGGACACGATTGCAGTCGGCCTCTTCGATGGCGAGACACCCGCCCCCGAGTCGCCTGGCCAGCTGGCTGAGCTGCTCGCCTCGGGCGAGGGACGCAGCGCGTTCAAGTCGCTTGCGCTCACCCACGTGGACGGAAAGCGCTGGCTGCTGGTGGGTCTGGGCGCACGGGCGGACTTCACGCCCGAGCGTGCCCGCGTAGCGGCCTCGACAGTCGCCAACCGCGCTCGCGAGCTCGCTACACGCACCCTCTGCTGGGCCCTGCCCTCAGACACCGACCCGGCGATTGCGGGCGCTCTCGTGGAGGGCACGCTGCTGAGCGACTACCGCTTCGAGCTGTACAAGTCCGCCGGCTCAGCGGACGAGGAGAGCGCGCCGCCAAAGCACCTCGGCGCGCTGGTGATCGCCGGTCCGGATGGCCTCGCGAGCACTGTCTCCGAGGCGGCGCTCGTGACAGAAGCTGTGAATCGGGCGCGTGATCTCCAGAACCGCCCCGGCAATGACCTCACGCCGACGGCGCTGGGCGAATATGCCAAGGCGCTCGGGTCAGAGGTGGAGGGCCTGTCCGTCGAGGTGGTGGGACGCGAGAGCATCATCAGCCGCGGGATGGGCGCCTTTGCGGCGGTGGCTCAGGGCTCCGAGCAGGAGCCGGCCTTGATCACCCTCACCTACGAGGGCCCGAGCGCGAGCGGCCCCATGCTCGGCTTCGTGGGCAAGGCGGTCACGTTCGACAGCGGCGGGATCTCGTTGAAGCCCGGGGCGAAGATGTCGGAGATGAAGTTCGACATGTCTGGCGGCGCCGCCGTGATCGAGGCTGTCTCGGCGATCGCGAGGCTCGAGCTGCCAGTCAAGCTCGTGGCCGTCGTGGGGGCCACCGAGAACCTCCCCAGCGGCCGCTCGATCAAGCCCGGCGACATCGTCACTGCCGCCAATGGAAAAACGATCGAGGTCAACAACACCGACGCCGAGGGGCGGCTGGTGCTCGCCGACTGCCTCTGCCACGCGGTCGCCCAGGGGGCCGAGCAGATCGTCGATCTGGCCACCCTCACGGGCGCGGTCATCATCGCGCTCGGCTCGACGTATGCAGGCTTGATGAGCAACGACGACGAGCTCGCCCAGCGGATCGAGCGGGCCGGCGAGCGCACGGGCGAGATCGTGTGGCGGCTGCCGCTGCACGAGGAGTACGGCGATCTGATCAAGGGGAGCTATGGCGACCTCGACAACGCGCCCGAAGGGCGCAAGGCCGGGACGATCGTCGCCGGGACGTTCCTGTCGAACTTCGTCGGCGAGGTGGCGTGGGCGCATCTGGACATCGCCGGCTCGGCCTGGGATCTGGGCCGCGCCTACGTCGGTAAGGGTGCCTCGGGCTATGCGGTGCGCCTGCTCGTGGAGCTGGCCCGCTCCTACGTGTCCTAGCGGCGCTTGCGGCGCGAGAACGGCGTCTGCAGGTCGGCCGCCTCGAATGGGCCTGCCGTCGGAAGCCCGACGGCGCTGCGGTAGACGAACACCCTGAAGATCTGGCTCAGCGTCGCCAGCACGGCGATTGCGGCGCAGAAGGCCGCGGCAGCGAGCACGAGGAGCGCGATGCCAGTCGAGCCCCTGACCGCAATGGCGAGGATCACGAGCACGAGCGAAGGGACCATCAGCAGCAGGCTGCTCGCGCCGATCCCGATGGAGCCCTTGATCTGGGTTCCCCAGCGTGCCTTGAAGATGCCCACCGAGCGCGTGAAAGTCGCGCGCGGACCGAGGCCCTCATAGGCGAGCACCGGCACGGCGAACAGCGTCGCCAGCGACCACGACAGGTCGAGCAGGGCCGCGGCGATCTTGCCACCGAGTGGCACGTACTGCTCGACGATGCGCAGCACCGCGCCGACGGTGCAGGTAAGTAGCGTCCAGCCGGCGATCACACCCGCTCGGCCGCGCGCTGCGCGCCAGCCGTCGGAGGCAGAGGCGTCGTTGCCTTCCAGCCGCGCCCCGAGCACGCAGGCGAGCGCGACGCTGCAAAACAGCGAGACGAAGGTCAGTGGATAGGCCACGATCAGGCCGACGATGAAGCTCGTGTTGCGCACGTGCTGGGCCCCTCCCCCTCCGGAGAGGGCTACGCCGAAGAACAGCCCGACGATCGCAATGCTGATGAGGAAGCTGACCGTCGGGAACACGACCAGCTTGGGGTCCTCGCGCAGGATCGACAGGCTTGCGCGCAGTAGCCGGATCGTGCGTCCACTGCGTGCCTGACGCACGTTGAAGGGCTCGAGCTCGGGCGCGGCGCCCGGCTCAACCGACGCTGGAGAGTCGACTGTCGCCAGCCCTCGCTCGCCGGCGCAGTTGTGGCAGTAGGTCTCGCCGGCGGAGATGCTCCAACCGCCCCGCTCGACGTCCTCGCGGCTGGGAGCCTCGGGCACGGCAAGCGTCGCCGAGCATCCGTAGCAATGGATCTTCACCATGCCCATCGCGCCCTCATCGGAGCCCTTGCGGTGGATCTTGAGTTTCGAGACCGCGAGCTCGACGCGCGTCCCGCCTGCGCTAGACGCTGACGGGCTCGCGTAGCCACTGCGCCACCGCCGCCCAAGCCTCACCCCGCGGATCGATGTGCGAGCGGTGACGACCGGCCTCGCCCTCGATCTCGATCAGCTCCACCGCGCCTCCACGAGCATTCGAGTCGAGCGCATAGCGGCGGCTCAGCTCGATCGAGACGGTTTCGTCGAGCACCCCGTGGACGAGGAGCACCGGCAACTCGAGCGGAACCAGGGCCAGGGGATCGCCGACCGCGTAGCGCTCGGGGACGTGCTCGGGCGAGCCCCCCATCAGTGCCTTGGCCGCGCCGCCGTGCCACAGTCGGTAGGCCCCGGCGAGGTCGGCCACGGCAGCCTGACCGATGGCCCGCTTGAAAGCGACCTTCGGCTTCGCTCCGATCGATCCCGGCGAGAGGTGCTCCCGGCTCGCTGCCCACAGCGCCAGGTGCCCGCCGGCCGAGTGACCGAGGACGCTCACGCTGTCGAGGTCCAGCGGTGCATCGAGCTCGACCAGATGATCGACGGCCGCGGCGACGTCCTCGAAGGTGGCCGGCCAGCCTCCGCCCTCCCCCAGGCGCCTGTACTCGATGTTCCACACGGCCCAGCCCCGTCGCACGAGATCGCCGCAGATGCCCCGCATCACCACCTTGCCGTAGCGGCGGTGCCAGGAGCCACCGTGGACGACGACCATCACCGGGTGCGGTCCAGCCCCGAGCGGCAGGTACAGATCGGCGCGCTGAGAGCGATGCGGGCCGTAGCGATGGCTCTGCCCGCGGGTGAGGAAGTCGAGGATCAGTCGCGTGCGCGCCATGGGGGAGCCATCCTCCCAGACGCGAGGTGGGAGAATGCCCACCGCAATGGACTTCGACCTCTCCCCAGACCATGAGCTGATCCGCCGCACGGTCCGCGAATTCGCCGAGGGCGAGGTGGCGCCCGTCGCCGGGGAGCTCGACCGCACCAAGTCCTTCCCCTACGAGATCGTGGAGAAGCTGGGGAAGCTCAACTTGATGGGCATTCCCTTTCCCGAGGAGTACGGCGGCGCCGGCGGCGACACGCTCGCCTACGCGCTGGCGGTGGAGGAACTGACACGGGTGGACTCATCGGTGGCGATCACGCTGTGCGCGCACACCTCGCTCGGGACGCAGCCGCTGTACCTGTTCGGAAACGAGGAGCAAAAGCGCGAGTGGATGCCGCGACTGTGCTCGGGCGAGCGACTGGGGGCATTCGGCTTGACCGAGCCGGAGGCCGGCTCGGACGCAGGCAACACGCGCACCCGTGCGCGTCTCGAGGACGGCGAGTGGGTGATCGACGGAGCCAAGCAGTTCATCACCAACGCCGGCACAGACATCTCGGGGCTGGTCTGCATCACGGCCGTGACAGGCGAAGAGGGCAGCGAGAAGGAGATCTCCAACATCATCGTCGCCAACGGGACCCCCGGCTACGAGCAGGGCGAGCCCTACCGCAAGATGGGCTGGAACGCCTCGGACACGCGGCCGCTGAGCTTCACCGACTGCCACGTGCCCGAGGAGAACCTGCTGGGCCCGCGAGGCGCAGGCTTCAAGCAGTTCCTGCACATCCTCGACATCGGGCGCATCGGGGTGGCGGCAATGGGCGTTGGGCTAGCCCAGGGTGCACTCGACGAGGCGCTGAAATACGCCAAGGAGCGGCGCGCGTTCGGCAAGCCGATCTCGAAGTTCCAGGCGATCCAGGGCAAGCTCGCCGACATGTCCACCGAGATTGCAGCGGCGCGCCTGCTCGTCTACAAGGCAGCCCGCGAGAAGGACGCCAAGCGCAACTTCACGTTGACCGCCGCCCAGGCCAAGCTCAAGACCGGGCGTCTGGCCGTGCGCTGCGCCGAGGAGGCCGTGCAGATACACGGTGGCTACGGCTTCATCGAGGAGTACCCCGTATGCCGCTTCTACCGCGACGCCAAGATCCTCACGATCGGCGAGGGCACCGACGAGGTTCAGCAGATGGTGATCGCGCGAGCGCTCGGCGCTTGATACGCATAGTTGCGTAACGCAAAATTGCGTATTGAAATTTACGCCAGCTAGCGTATGATATTGGGGTGCCTTCCACCCCGGAGCTCAACCCCTTCCGCTACGGCGCCTTGGCACTCGACGATGCGTTCACCGACCGCGAGGTCGAGGTCGCTGAGCTGACAGGCGACGCGCTGAACGGCCAGGACGTGGTGCTCTTTGCTCCCCGCCGCTACGGCAAGTCCTCGCTGCTGTGGCGCGTCTCACAGGAGTTGATCGCACGACGGGCGCTCGTCGCGCAGGTCAACCTCATGACCACCCCCACAGTCACGAGGCTTGCCGAGAAGCTCGCACGAACCATCTACGACGACATTGCCTCCCCCCTGTTCAGGGCCAAGGAGCGGCTGAGCGTCTTCCAAGGACTGCGCGTACGGCCTGTGGTCACCGTCGATCCAGACGACGGCTCGTTGAGCTTCAGCTTCGACGCCTCGCCTCGTCCCGAGGACATCGGCGCGACACTGGAGCGCCTATTGGAGCTTCCGGGACAGCTGGCCGGAGAGCGCAAGCGGCCCGTGGTGCTGATCCTCGACGAGTTCCAGGAGATCGTCGAGATCGACCCCGGATTGCCACGGTTGATGCGGTCCGTCTTCCAGGAGCAGCCGGAGGTGGCCCACATCTACCTGGGCAGCAAGCGACACATGATGCAGCGGATCTTCAACGACGAGAACGAGCCGTTCTGGCGCAGCGCCAAGCAGATGGAGCTGGGCGTGATCGAAAGCGAGCCGTTCTCCCGCTACATCGAGTGGCAGTTCGCCCGTACAGATCGGACTATCGACCCAGCGGCGGTCGCAGCCATTCTGGCGATCACAGGCGGACACCCCTATGCGACCCAGGAGCTCTGCTACTTCCTCTGGCAGGACACGGCCGCTGGGGCCACGGCCAACACCGACGACGTGGCCGCGGCTGTGGCCGGCGTGCTCAACTCCGAGCACGCCCACTTCAGCCTCGTCTGGGAGGGAGCCTCAGCTCACCAGCGCCTACTGCTCAGAGCCCTTGCCGAAGAGCCGGGCCACCCGCTCGCCGCCGACTACCGGCGCCGCCATGGACTACCGGGAGCCTCGAGCGTGCAGCGGGCGCTACAGGCCCTCGAGCGGGCCGAACTCGTGGGTCGAGACACTGGCCGGGCGTGGATCGACGAGCCGTTCCTCGCCCAATGGGTGCTCGATAACGCATAGTTGCGTTACGCAACCAAGCGTAACGTCTAGAGCAGGCTCTTTAGCGCGGCTCGAGCACGACCAGCGGGATCTCCCGCTCGGCACGCCGGCGATAGCTTTCATAGCCGCCGTAGACGCCGACCATCAGCTTCCAAAGCCGTGTGCGCTCCTCGCCCTCGGCCACCCGTGCCCGCACGTCGTAGTGGCGCGAGCCGACCTGCACGGTGGTGTCCGGGTTGGCGCGCAGGTTGTGGAACCACGCCGGGTTCTTGGGATATCCGCCCTTGGATGCCACCAGGATGAAGTTCTTGCCGTCCACGCCATACACCAGCGGGCTCGTTCGCCGAATGCCACTTCGTGCGCCCACGTGGTCGAGCAACAGGACGGAAGGCAGCCCCGGAGTGCGGTGGCCGATGCGACCGCCAGTCGCGCGGTAGACGGCTGTGTGCCCGCCCATCAGGCGAGTGAGGAGCGGCCAGGTGCGATCGGCGAGGTCTAGGTAGCCCATGCAGCAGCGACCCTACTCGACCGTCTGCTCGACGCCGGCTGCGCGCGCGAGCAGCGTCGCGGCTGCGCTGGCGGGATCGAGTCGGCGCTCGACCACCTCGGCCAGCAGGCGCTGGAACTCGGAGTCCTCGCGCAGGTCTTCCTCCAGGCGCCTGCGCATACGCGCTGTGGCGATGGCCAGCACCTCGTTGCGCAGGTTGCGCCCGCGCCGCTCGGCCAGCTGGCCGCCCTCGAGGATGTGTGCCCGGTGCTCCTGCAGCTTGGAAACGAGCTCGTCGATGCCCTCCCCGCGAGTGGCCTCCGTCTTCACGATCGGCACGCGCCAGCTGCCCCGAACCTCCTCGGGCGTGCGGTCGAGGTTGGCCAGGGAGAGCACGCCGCGGATCTCGCGCACCATCGTGTCGGTCAATGGGTGCTCGGCCTTGTTGATCACGATCACATCGGGGATCTCCATCACACCGGCCTTCAGCGCCTGGATCGAGTCGCCCGAGCCCGGCATCAGCACGAGGACGATCGTGTCGGCGTGGTCGATGATGTCGATCTCGGCCTGCCCCACTCCCACGGTCTCGACGAACACGTCGTCGCGTCCGGCCGCGTCGAGCAGCAGAGCAGCCTGCAGCGCCGCCTCTGAGAGCCCGCCCAGCGCCCCGCGATTGGCCATCGAACGGATGAAGACGCCCTGATCGAGGAAGTGCTCGGTGAGGCGAATCCGGTCGCCAAGCAGCGCTCCGTGGGTGAACGGCGAGGAGGGGTCGATCGAGAGCACGCCAACGGTGCGTCCGGCTTCGCGCCGTGCCTTGGTGAGCGCGCCGATCAGCGTCGACTTGCCCACCCCTGGGGGGCCCGTGAAGCCAACCACCTCGGCTTTGCCCGTGTGCGGATAGACCTCGCGCACAAGGCTCCAGCCCTCGGGGCGGTCGTCCTCGACGAGCGTGATGGCGCGAGCGAGCGCGCGGCGATCGCCGTCGAGCAGGCGTTGGGCGAGGGTGCTCTCGGTCATGGCGCGCGCAATCATCGCAGGGGGCGTGGCGCATGCCCGGCCACAGTGGCGTCCCTTACGATTCGAGGGCGATGGAGCTCGTTGCCGAACCAGGCGTGGAGGTCTCCGGCGAGGAGTCGCCGGGTGCGGTGCGCCTGCCACCGATGCCTCTGCGCGGAGGTCCGCTCGCGCTGCTGCGCTTCATGCGGGCAAACCACATGCTCAGCCGCGACTACGCCTTGCTGCTCGTTCGCTGGGGCGTGTTGAAGCTCCGCTACGGCCGGCGCCTGCAGACCGACGGCATCTGCTTCATCTGTCCCAAAGTCAAGCTCGAGATCGGCCGCGGCGCAACCTTGCGGATTGGGCGTTGGGCTTGGATAGGCCACGGCTGCAAGATCCGAGTCCACGAGGGCCATGTGAGCATCGGAGCCAAGACGGTGATGGGTCAGGAGTGCACCATCTCGGCCTTCCAGCACGTCTCGATCGGACGCGAGTGCATCATCGCCGACAGGGTCATGATGATCGACTTCGACCACGGGGTCACCGAGGTCGAGCGCCCGATCCGCCTGCAGGGGATCTACAAGCGCGACGTCGAGGTCGGCCACAACGTGTGGATCGGCTACGGCGCATGCATCCTCCGGGGCGCAAGTGTCGGCGAGAACGCAATCGTGGGCACCAGCGCAGTGGTGACCAAGGCGGTTCCCGCCAACGCTGTGGTGGCAGGCTCGCCGGCGCGCGTGATCCGCATGCGCAAGGCGCCCACAGGGATGCGCTGGGGCTGAGCTCGACCTCGACGTTGGGCGTCGCTCAGCGGCGCAGGCTGAGCGGCGCAGCCTCACCAACGCTCTTGCCGCCGCGCACCGAGGCGATGATGACCGCCGCGACCCGGTGGTGACGTGCCCTCAGGAGGGTTCTCTTGCCGACCTTCGTCAGGCGCAGCAGAACCCTCGTGCTGTGGCCGCCCGTCAGCGTGTAAGGCCCCTGGGCCAGCACCAGGTTCCGCCGGCGCGTTATCAGCCGGTGACCCACTCGGACCTTTACGACCACCCGCTCGACGACCTCGACCGTCCCGGCGCAGAGCGTCTGCGCCTGCTTGCACGAGAGCGTGACATGCAGCGCGCCGCGTGTGGCGGTCAGCGTGGAGATGTGCGCGAGCGCGATCACCGGGGTCGGCAGTGGGGGCGGCGGTGGCGGCGGGGGAACGACCGCCGCCGGGACACTCAGCGAGTTGCTGGTGGCGCTGACATGACCGCGAGCATTGCGCGCGTTCACTTCGCACGAGAGCGCATGGCCCTGATCGCCCGACTGTACGACATAGCTGTTACCGGTGGCCCCGCTGATCGCGCTGCCGTCACGCCGCCATTGGTAGGTGAAGTACATCGTCAGCTGACCGGTCCACGAGCCGCGCGAGCAGGCGAGCCGCTGACCTACAGCTGGGGTGCCCGAGGCGACCGGCGGGGCGGTGTTGAAGGGGACTCGTAGCACGAGCGCCACGTTGATACCCGTCGTTGTGCTCTTCTGAGTAACAGCAACGGGATCGGCGGCCGCTTCATTGGCCTTGCCGCTGTAGAACTGGGTGAGATATTTGCTCGCGCCTTCGCCCAGGAAGTATTCGGCGTATTCATCGCCGTATTCGATCTTGTAGGAGCCCGTGGGAAGGCCGGAGAGCGTGTATTCGCCATTGGCGTTGGTGTACGTGTAGGCGCGCGATCCTTCTTCACTTCCGATCGGGCCGTAAGCGTAGACTTCGATTTCGGCGGCGGGCCTGTGGGTGCTCGCGTCGGTGACGACCCCCGTTATCTGACCTCCGACGGCGAGAGTGGCGTCGATGTTGGACCTAGTCCCTCCAAGGCTGACCGCGACGGGCGTGGCTTTTTCTGAGTCGAATTGATCTTCCCAGTACTGAGGGATGTAATTTTCCCCCGGCCCCGGAATGAAGGAGACGATGTATTCGCCGCCTGGCAAACCTACTACTTTGTATTTGCCGCCGGCTTCCACTCTGGCCGAACCGGCATAGAATTCTTCTGTGCCCGTCGCCTTCTTGTACACCGATACTTCGGCGCTACTCAGCGCGGGCCCTCCCAGTTCACCTTGGACCTCGCCTTCGATCACACCGCCTTCTTGTAGCGCGGCATCGATTTCTTTTGCTGCTCCGCCTTCGGCAACTTTGACCGCAATTGCAGTTTCCAACGAATCGGCATCGTTGTAGTACTGCCGCGCGAAGTTCTCGCCCTTGGGCGCGGTAAACTCCACCTTGTATTCGCCCGTCGGTACGGTGATCGTGTACTTGCCTTCGCTGTTGGTGAAAGCGGGAAACGAATTTTCCGACGGGGCCACCGGGTAGGCATGGACTTCAATCCCGTCCAGGGGTGTATGCGACGAAGCGGATTCGACGGTCCCTTCGATCGTTCCCGTGGCGAATGCCTCCGGTGCCCCAGCCAGCAACCCGGCACACAGGAGTGCCAAGGCGAGCGCCCAGCCAAGCACGCGCAGGCGCCTCGGCGCGCCATGAGCAACTACAGGGGACGCGTGCGGGCAGTCGGCGAATCCAGACGAGTCCATTGTCATTGCGATCTCTCCGTGTGGGGGGCCGAAGGGCGAAAGTAGACCACTACTCAGAACTGATACAGCGGTAGGAATACTACATTCAGGGGAGGTCAGGGCGCAAGCAGCGCACCGCGCGCAGCATCGACTGCGAGGTTGCGCAGCCCCTCGGACCGCTCTGCGCCAGGGTCGCCAAGCGCGCCAGCGAGCGCCAGGCGATGGCCCTCGAAGCGCTCTCGCGCATAAGGCACGGCGATCTCACGAGAGACCATGAACGGCCAATCGCTGGCCTGCAGGGCGAGCAGCTCCCTTACCGCGCCAGCGCTCGCCCGCTCGCCCGCGGCCAGCACCTCCAGCTCGGCTGCCCGCGTCGCGAAGGCCATGTCTGCCACCGCTGGGGACGACCAGGTCGAGAGGTCCCCGTGCATCCCCCAGCTGAACGGCGCCCACTCCCCCGCTCCCGGCAGCTCGGAGATCGCACGCGGCTCGCAGCGCTCGAGCGCATCGTCGAGGCGCACCAGCTCGAGTCCCTGCCTGGAGCTCTCCTTCACCACCTCCTCGAGCCACGCAACGCCCTCATACCACCAGTGGCCTAGCAGCTCTGTGTCGAGCGCGCACACGGCCAGCCCGCCGCCGGGGATCCCCGCTCCATCCAGGCGCGCGCCCACGCGCGCAACGAAGTCGGAGGCGTGCTGACGAGCGGTGGCGAGCGCCTCCTCGTGGTCATAGGCCTGACCGCGGTTGTTCCACGGGTTGTGATGGTGGACGGTGTGGTGGTGGTAGTCGCGGTAGGCGCCGTGGGCGGGATAGCCCTCGTCGCTCCAGACCAAGGCCATGGTGGCGCGATCGACGGGCACGAGCAGGAAGCCCCCCTCGGTGGCAATCGGACGCAGGTGCTCGCGCGCGCCCATCCCGAGCAGCGCGGTCAGCTCGACGCACACGGCGCTCACCCCGGCGTCCTCCAGCGCCCGCTCCAGCCAGGGAGCGTAGGCGCACTCGGGTAGCCAGAAGCCACCTTGCCAGTCCTCGCCGAAGCGGCGTCTATGAGCCTGCAGGCCGCTGCTCACCTGCAGGTGCACCCCTGCGTCGCTCGCCAGCAGCGGCAGGACAGCGTGGGTGGCGGCGGACGTCCACTGTGCATGGCGCCCAAGCGCACCCAGCAGCTCGCCCCCACACGCCTCGAAGCGCTCGAGGGCCGCCCGATACTCACCCCAGGAGCGCTCGAGCTCACGGGCCAGCTGCTCGTGGCCGCCTGCCCGCAATCCGGCCGCATCCTCGCGGTGGGTCTCCTGGCGCGTGCCCAGCACGAACTCGCTGAAGCGCTCGGCGATGCCGGGAGCCTCGAGCTGATCGCACAGCACCGGTGTCAGCGACAGCGTGAGCGGCGCCCCTGCATCCAGCAGCTCGAGCACCGGTAGATATGAGCCGGCGATCGCCTCCCACAGCCACTCCTCCCCGAACGGCCATGTCCCGAAGCCCTCCACATAGGGCATGTGGGTGTGCAGGACGATCGCCAGGGCGCCGCGATCGCGCCCGCCTGTCACGGCCGGCACACCGCCAGGAAGTCCAGCGCCTTCTCCAGGTCGGCCTCGTCGGCGCGACACAGATTGAAGTCGGTGACGGATATGGCCGGCGTGAACCAGTCGTAGAAGCGCCCGGTCAGGCGGAGCAGCGGGTGCAGGCGGTCCCAGCCGAGCCGCAGCGCCAGCTCGTGCACGCGCAGTTTGCGGGCGTGGAAGAGGCCATAGATCTCGACGCTCGAGAAATGCTCGCGGCAGAGGCGCTCGAACTCGTGCAGGCGGTACTCGTGCACGTGCCACGGGTTGCCCGAGCGCGGGGCGCCCTTGGGCGCGAGCGTGAGCACGTTGGGGGTGGAGACATAGAGGACGCCGCCCGTGCCCATCAGCGAGCGGAAGTGATCGAGCACCGCGCCGGGCTCCTGCAGATGCTCAATCGTCTGCAGGAACACCACTGCGTCAGTTTGCTCGGAGAAAGTGTCCACGAGGTCTCGCTCGAAGCGGATGTTGGGCCGTGTGTAGCGCAGGCGCGCGTGCTCATGAGCCTCCGGGTTGGCGTCCACCCCCACCGCGCTCGAGGCCGTGCGGGCGAGCACATCCGTGCCGTAGCCCTCGCCGCAGGCCATGTCGATCACACGCTTGCCGGCGATCTGGCGAGCGATCCACTCGTAGACCACGAGGTGGCGGCGATACCAGTAGTTCTCCTCGGGTACGTCGGGGAGCGTGCGCTCGCCCGTCAGCGAGAGCGGAGGCACGCCATCGGGCTGATCTCGCTGCAGGAAGACTGTCGGCTGGGTTGAGCTCAAGAGACAACCTCGCTCGAAATGGTCATATCCAGGGTTGGAGACGCGAGCACGGCGCGCGAGTATATGGTGCCGCCCCGTGTCACCCACCCTTAGCGCCGAGGAGATCCGCGAGGCCAACACCCGCTACCACGACGTGGCGGCCGACCACTACGACTCCAAGTGGGGGATCGACTTCGGTGAGCTCGGCCTCAGCCAGGTCTCGGCCAAGCTGCGCAAGGCGCTCGGGCGCGAGCCCGGCCAGTACCCCCGCTCGCTGGAGATTGGATCGGGAACGGGCTACTTCACGCTCAACCTGCTGCGCGCCGGCCTGATCGGCGAAGCGACCTGCAGCGACATCTCGCCCGGGATGCTCGACACCCTTGCCGGGAACGCCCAGCGCCTGGGGCTGGACGTGCGCACCGAGCCCGCTGACGCCGAGCGCCTGCCCTTCGCCGACGCGAGCTTCGACCTCGTGCTCGGTCACGCCGTGCTCCACCACATCCCCGACCTGCCGCGTGCCTTCGCGGAGTTCGAGCGGGTGCTGGCACCCGGCGGCACGATCATGTTCGCCGGCGAGCCATCGCGCTACGGCGACCGCCTGGCCAACGTGCCCAAGCGCTTCGCCGGTGCGATCGCCCCGCTGTGGCGCCGCGCCATGGGGGCCGGTCCAGCCCCGCCCGCAGACGGCGGCGCCCCCGACTCGGCCTTCGAGAGCGTTGTCGACGTGCACGCCTTCGCACCCGGCGAACTGGCCAAGCTCGCGCGCGGAGCCGGCTTTCGCGACGTGCGTGTCAGCGGCGAGGAGCTGCTGGCCAACTGGTTCGGCTGGACCAACCGCACGCTCGAGGCCACGGCCGATCCGAACGAGGTCCCGTGGGCCTGGCGTCTGTATGCCTACCGCGGCTACTTGGCGCTGCAGGAGCTCGATCGCAGGCTGCTCGAGTCGCGCCTGCCGCCGGCGATCTTCTACAACCTGATGCTCGCCGCGCACAAGCCCGCCGCCGCCTGAGCTCCCCCACCGGAGCCGCCCCCAATCGGGAGGGCGAGCAAGGTGCTCCTAGACTCAGACGATGCCCGAGCAACCCACCAGGGGATTCCCCCTGTTTCCCCTCGGGATGGTCGCGCTCCCCACAGAGAGCGTGCCGCTGCACATCTTCGAGGATCGCTACAGGCGGATGATCGAGCGCTGCCTGAAGGCGCCTGGAACCCTCGAGGGAGAATTCGGAATCATCTGGCTCTCCGAGCATGAGCTCAAGCAGGTGGGCTGCGCCTGCGAGGTCGAGCAGCTACTAGACCGCCTGGACGATGGCCGCCTGAACATAGTGGTGCGCGGCACGCGGCCTTTCAGGCTGCTGGAGCGCCAGGACGACCTGCCCTTCCCTGCAGGCGTGATCGAGTTCGTGGATGAGGAGGATGAGGAGCTCGATCCAGCTGCAGCCGAGGCGGCTCACGAGCTCTATCGCGAGCTGGTGCGCGAAGCGACCGACCGCGAGATCGAGGACCCCGAGCTGGCCCAGCTCGACGCCTACCGCATGGCCGCCACGATCGAGTTCGAGGTGGAGGCCAAGCAGGAGCTGCTCGAGCTGCGCTCCGAGAACGCTCGCCTGCGCCTGTTGGCGGAGCTACTACAGAGCGCAATCGAGCGCATGGATTTGGTCGAGCGCGCGCAGGCACGCGCGCTGTCCAACGGCAAGGTCCGCTTCGGCTAGCTCAGCCCCGGAGGGCTACTGCGCCAGATGGCAGACCTGCTGGGCGGTCTGCAGCACGAACAGCTGCAGCGAGCGCATGGTCTTGGATTGGTTGGCCGAGTTGTCGCTGAAGCGGACCGTCCCGTTTTCGTCGCGCAGGTAGTAGCTCAGCACCGATCCGCGACGCGGCGGCAGCGAGACGTGCTTGGAGGCAGCTTCCTGGAGTTCTTCCTGGATCGCACGCGCCTGCACGAGCCCGGGATCGCTCAGCTTGAGCGTAGGGCCGCCGTTGCAGTGGACCCCGCCTTCTTCGTTGACGAGCAGCGTCAGATGCGCGTCGGGCCCAGTGCCGCTGCGCTGGAGGATGAAAAGATCGGCGGCCTTGAAACCGCCACAGCCGGACAGCAGGAGCACCGCCGCCAGCCCCACGCCGAGCGCACGTCTCATGCGCTCACCGCGACGCCACCGCGGCGGGGGTCGCCGGCTCCCGTGAGCGCTCCTTCGCTGCGCAGCGCCGCCTGCACGCCGCCGAAGAAAAGGTTCCGAGAGCCGAAGCGGACGACGGGAGTGTCCTCGCCCAGCTCGGCCAGATCGATCCCGGGCTCGGCGAAAACGGTCCCGGCCTCGAAGTGCACCCGGGGTGCGTCGACCGCCTCACGCGCGCCCAGCCCGTGGTCGACCACGCCGACGATCGTCTGCAACAGTGCCGAGCGGATTCGGTTCGAGCCGGCGCTGCCCAGGACCAGCTCGACCTCCCCGTCGCGCATGACCACCGACGGAGCCATCATGCTGGGCATGCGCCGGCCCCTCGGGTGGCGGTGGAAGCCGAGCGGGTTGAGATCCTCCTCGCCCATCACGTTGTTGAGGTGAAGGCCCGTGCCGGGCACCACCACCCCAGACCCCTCGCCGTTGGTGCAGGTGGTGCTGCACGCGCGCCCCTCCCCATCGATCACGGAGATGTGGGTGGTCGAGCCGAGGCGGCTCGCAAGGAACTGCTCGTGGAATCCCTCACGGTCGAGGCCTTCGACGAACTCGCTCGTGCGCTCGGACTGGGCGGCGGCCATCGCCTCCACGACGCCGCGCAGCGTCGGAGGCCGCGGCCCGCGATCCAGCAGCGAGAGGGCATAGGCGATCAGGGTTCCACCTGCGGACGGGGGCGGGTTGGTGAGGATCTGACGGTCGCGATAGGCGACCTCGACAGGGGCCCGCTCGAGAGCGTGATAGCCGGCGAGGTCCTGCTCGCTCAGCGAGCCGCCGCGCGCGCTCAGCCAGCTGCAAACCGCTGCGGCGACGTCACCACGGTAGAAAGGCTCGGCCCCGTCGCTTCCCAGCCGCTCGAGGGCATCGCCCAGCTCCCGGTTGATCAGCACCTCGCCCTCGCGCAGGACGTGCCCTTCGGGCGCCCACAGGGCACTGCACTCCGGCGTCGAGGTCAGCAGCTCACCGAGGATCTTCGCCACATACGCCTGCCCGGCGTTGAGCGCCACGCCCTCACGCGCCACACGCGCGGCCGGTGCGGCCAAATCCTCGAGCGCGACGGTGCCCCACCGGTCGATCGCCTCGCACACGCCGGCTGGCGTCCCATAGACGCCACACGAGGCCGGCCCGATGTGAAACACCTGGGCGGCGTCCCCAAAGGACACGTCCACCCCCTGCAGCTCGGCCTCCGACCCGTCCCCGATGCGAGTGGGCGCCTCCACGAAGAAGTCCAGCAGGGTCGGCTCGGTGCCCGCGCCCGCCACCAGCATGTACCCGCCTGCGCCGAGCCCCGTAAGCAGGGACTCGGTGACGAACGACATGAGCATCGCCGCAACCGCAGCATCCACCGCGTTTCCGCCTTCCCGCAGCACCCGCGCACCCGCCTCGGCAGTCAGCGGATGTCCCGCAGCAACAACCCCCTTCTCAGCAACGCCCATGGCAGAGCGATACCACAGACAGGCGGCTGACGAAGCGCTGACGGCTCTTAGAAATTAGGCAAGAACTCGGGCACTTCCAGTTCATCGACCGCTAGCCCGCCTCGGCGCCTGGAAGGTGCGGGAGGCAGGTTGCGCTGGACTTTGACCTCGCCCGCGGCGGGCTCTTTGAGGCGTGCGACGCTCTTGCGTCGGCCCTCGTCGCCGTAGCCGGTGGCTACGACCGTGACCCACACCTGGTCGTCGAGCTTCTCGTCGACCATCGCTCCGAAGATGATGTTGGCGTCGGGGTGGGCGGCCTCGGAAACGGACTTGGCCGCCTCGTTGACCTCCCACAGGGACAGGTTGGCGCCGCCGGTGATCGACAGCAGGATCGAGCGTGCTCCGTCCATGGACGTTTCCAGCAGCGGCGAGGATACGGCCTGCAGGGCGGCCTCGGTTGCACGGTTCTCACCCACGCCCATGCCGATGCCGAGCAGCGCGTTGCCGGCCTCGCTCATGATCGTGCGCACGTCAGCGAAGTCGAGGTTGATCAGCCCAGGCAGCGTGACCAGGTCGGAGATCCCCTGCACGCCCTGGCGCAGGACGTCGTCGGCCACGCGGAAGGCCTCGACCATGGCGGTCTGCTTGTCGAGCACGCCGAGCAGCCTGTCGTTGGGCACCACGATCAGCGTGTCCACCTCGTCGGCCAGAGCGCCTACGCCCCGCTCGGCCTGCTCGCTCCTGCGCGTGCCCTCGAAGCCGAATGGCTTGGTCACGATCGCAACGGTGAGCGCACCGACTTCCTTGGCGATCCGCGCGACGATTGGCGCTGCTCCGGTGCCCGTGCCGCCGCCGGAGCCGGCGGCGATGAAGATCATGTCCGACCCCTTGAGCAGGGCCTTCATGCGGTCGTAGTCCTCCATGGCAGCCTGGCGGCCGACGTTGGCGTCCGAGCCGGAGCCCAGTCCGCGGGTCAGCTCCGCGCCGATGTGCAGTGTGAGGTCGGCCGTCGACTGCTGCAGCGACTGCAGGTCGGTGTTGACGGCGAGGAACTCGATCCCCTCGACCTCGGCCTCGACCATGCGGTTGACCGCGTTGACGCCGGCCCCTCCCACTCCGACCACGCGAATGATCGGCTGGCCGACCGTCGCGGGGGCGCTCGCCCGTGCGGGCTCGCGGGCGTAGTCGTCGATGACGGGGCGCCTGGAGGAGCGCTCGAGGACGTTCTCGGGTATCTCCGAGGAGAAGGCGTGGCGCAAGCGCTCCTGCGGTGAGGGCACGTGGACGTCGGCCGTCTCCTGGCGCGGTGTCGCGCTCAGAGCGGGGTGCGGCAGCCCGCTCTCGCGCGGGTGGGCGGCGGGAGCCGGCGTGGAGGGCTCGCCGGGCTGCTGTGAGGCACTGACCCGATCGACCTGCTCCTGGGCAGCCTCCTGCTCACCCACGGGCTGCTCGCCCTCCTCTGTCTTCCTGAAGAGGGCCGCCAGTGGGCCTTCACGCATGCTCGCACGCTTAGGATTGGCCATGGGTGAGAACCTCCTGCGCGAGTTGCCTATAGGACTGGGCCGCAACGCCGTCCGGCTCGTACTTGAGGACCGACATGCCCTTCACCGGAGCCTCTGCAAAGCGGACTGTCTTGCGGATGCGTGAGGCAAACACGCGATCGCCGAAGTTTTCCTCCAGGATCTCGATGGCCTCCTTGGCGTGGATCGTTCGCGAGTCCACCAACGTGGGCAGGATACCCTCGATGTCCACGCCGGGATTGAGGTTCTCGCGGATCATCGCGAGGGTGTTCTGGAGCTGGATGAGCCCACGCATCGACAGATACTCGCATTGAACGGGGACGATCACCTTGTCGGCGGCCGTGAGGGCGTTGATCGTCAGCAATCCGAGGCTCGGCGGGGTGTCGATGCAGATGAAGTCGTAGTCCTCGAGGATCGGTTCGAAGGCCTTCTGCAGCGAGCGCTCACGGCCGATCATGGTCGACATCGCGATCTCGGCTCCGGCCAGGTCGATCGAGGCGCAGGCCACGTCGATCTCGCGCTTGCGCACAACCTCGCGGATCGAGACCTTGTGCACGAGCACGTCATACATCGATTTCTCGAGCGTGTCGGGATCGATGCCCTGGGACATGGTCAGGTTGCCCTGGGGGTCCATGTCGACGCAGAGCACGCGATGGCCCTCCTCCGCGAAGGCGGCGGCGAGATTGAGCGTGGTCGTCGTCTTTGCCACCCCGCCCTTCTGGTTGGCGAACGCGATGACCTTGGCCTTGCCTTGCACGGTGGCTCCGATTGGTCGATTGCTGGAAAGCCGTCCGCTCGGTATTCGCATGGTGGGGTCCGATTCCTGCATGGGAACTAGGATCGCGAGATGACCCCGACATCGAAGACACCCGCAGCGAACGGCCACCGGCCCCTGAGGGCACGCCTGAAGGGCAAGCGGGTGCTCGTGTGCGTGGGCGCGGGCGGCGTGGGCAAGACCACCACCTCGGCGGCGTTGGCGCTTGGGCTGGCGCTCGAGGGGCAGCGGGTGGCGGTGGTGACGATCGATCCCGCCAAGCGCTTGGCGGCGGCGCTTGGACTCGACGAGCTCTCGGGCGAGCCCACGCGGATCGCACCCGAGGCATTTACAGCGGCGGGCGTGGATATGAAGGGCGAGCTGTGGGCAATGATGCTCGACGCCAAGCGCACCTTCGATGAGATCGTCACGCGCCTGGCTCCCGATGAGAAGGCGCTGGAGGAGATCCTGGCCAACCCCGTCTACAAGGAGCTTTCGACGGCCGTGGCCGGTTCCCACGAGCTGAGCGCGATCGCCAAGCTGTATGAGCTCTACGAGGAGCACGACTTCGACGTGATCGTGCTCGACACCCCGCCTTCGCGTAACGCGCTGGACTTCCTCGACGCTCCCAACCGCTTGCTCGGGTTCCTCCATGGTCGGGCGCTGCAGGTGTTCCTCGCGCCGGGCGGTCTTACGGCACGCCTGTTCGGCCGTGGCACCGCGCTGGTGTTCGCCATCTTCGCCCGCGTGACGGGGGTGGACATGCTGGGCGAGCTCTCGCGCTTCTTTCGCTCTCTCTCCGGTGTGATCGAGGGCTTCGGCGAACGCACGGCCGGGGTGGCCGAGCTGCTGCGCTCGCCTGAGACGAGCTTCCTGATCGTGACCTCGCCCGAGGACGAGCCGGCGCAGGAGGCCTCATATCTCGCCGAGCGCCTGGCGCAGGCGGGGATGGGGCGCGGCGAGCTGATCGTCAACCGTGTGCACACCGACGGCCTCGGCGGCCATTCGCGTGAGGAGGTCACGGCGATGCTCAGCGATGGGCTGGGAGCAGAGCTGGCGGCGCGAGTGGCCGGCAACCTGGCCGACTTCGACGTGCTCGTACGCCGTGATGCGAAGACAATCGCCGGGCTCGCCGATCAGCTCGGCGGACAACCGGCAATCCAGATCCCGTACCTAGATGAAGACGTCCAGGATCTCCTCAGCCTGCAGGGGATCTCCGAATACCTCTTCGCCTGAGCTGAGCTCCGGGGCCTGCTGCTCCTCCTCCTCGGAGTCCTCCTCCTCGAGCAGGAGTTCATCGGCGAGCCCCACTAGGTCGGAGTCGAGGTGGCCGCAGATCACGTCGCGTAGTAGCGCGCGCAGATGGTTTGAGAGATCGCTCGCCAGAGTCTCCGCGCCGGCGTGCTCGACGGCGCTTCCCATCACCACGGAGCGCTCGAGCGCGATCGCCTCCACGGTCCGTGCGGTCAGCTCGAGGCGCCGCTCCGGGGTGGCGCAGAGCACAGCCAGGCGCCCCGGGAGCATCCCGCTCTGGGGCCCCTCGGGCTCGAGCAGCGCACGCAATGCCAGCAGGTGGTCGCTCAACGCCTCATACGGGCTTGCCCGCTCGCAGCCCAGCTCGAAGCGCCGCAGCGCCCACGCCAGCTCATTGCCGTGGGGCGCGCGACGCGAGACGAGGTTGCAGAAGGCGCGCAGCTCGTCCTCCTGCTCGGCCGTAACCACGAGCATGCCGTGGGGCCGACCGCCCGCCCCGAGTGCTAGAGGACTCCAGGTCGCGTCTGTCACCCGGGCCCAGGCAAGCGCGCCAAGCGTTACACGTCCATCTCCAAACAGCCTGAGTGCGCGCAGGAGGTCGCGCAGGACTTCGCGCCCCTGGGCGAGTGCCTCGCGGGGATCGTCGTCCTCGGCGGCCAGGACCACCACCAGGTGGCCCTCCGCCGCTGCCCCACGGGTGGCGAGCGCTCCGGGCGGCAATCCTTCGAGCGCGTGGGGCTGGGCGATGGTCAGGCCGCGCGTGAGGGCCAGCTCCTCGGAGGTGATGGTGAGGCCGTGCAGGGTGGCCACCAGGGTGACCTCGCTCGTGACGGTCAGCGCGGAGCTCTCCAGTCGCGCGAGGGCTGCCTCCACGCGCTCGGGCGAGAGCTCGAAGTCGGACTGCCCGGCGAACACGTCGCTCAACAGCGCCCGCAGCCCCGCGCGTACGCCTGCCCGTCCGCCTGTCTGCACGAGCTCGGCGCCGAGTCCGGCCACGTAGCGGCCGAGGCCGTCGAAGGTGGATAGCAGCCGCGCTGCCTGCTCATACTCGGGCAGGCGCTCGAGCTCGTGCATGCGCTCGGCGATGAACTCCTCGGTGAGCGGCCTGTAGCAGTAGAGCGAGGGTCCGCTGGCACGCCTGCGACTCTGCTGCTCGATCTCGAACGGCACCTCGGCGCCGGCCGCGACCTCATTGTGGAGGTGGGCCGCCGCGGCTTCCAGGTACTCGGACAGCGCAGTCTTGAGCTGGAGGGAACGCATGGTGCGCTCACTTCGCGGCGAGTGCTTGCCCTCCTGCCCATCGACGGGCTGCGCAGGTGGTCTTGCAGCTCTGCGACGGCACCACTCAGGCGACGACGAGCTGCGCGGGTGCGCCCTGCCGGGAGCACTCCTCGGCCAGCCACTCTTCGCCGTAGGCGCGCATGTCCTCGATGATCGGAAGTAGCGCCCGGCCCTTCTCCGTAAGCGCGTACTCCACGCGCGGTGGAACCTCGGGGAAGGTGTGCCGTTCGACGATGCCCTCCTCCTCGAGTGCACGTAGACGCAGCGACAGTGTGCGTGGGCTGATGCCGGCGAGCGAGCGTTCGAGCTCGCAGAAGCGGGAGCAGCCCTCAGCCAGGTCGCGGATCAGCAGGAGCGTCCACTTGCCGCACACTATTTCTGCGGTCATGCATACGGGACAAGTCTCATCAACGGCCATTTGACCCTTTACTTTACCAACTGAAGTAAAGCTAGGGCGCGGGGAAGCGAGCTATGCGGCGCTGAGCGAGGACGGCTGGGAGTCAGCCTCGCGGTTGGCCTGCGCGGCGGCGACGTCCTCCATCGTGGTGCCGCGGCGGCCGTCTGACTGCATCAACAGCTTGAAGTCGTGGGGGCTGGAGGCCACCCGCATCGCGTCCTCGAAGGTGACGCGTCCGGCCTTGACGTGGCCGAACAGAGCCTGGTCGAAGGTCTGCATTCCGTAGTAGCCACCGCTGGTGATGACCTCGACGAGCTTGCCCGTCTGCTCGGGGTCCACGATCATGTCGCGCACCCGTCCGGTCATGCGCAGGATCTCGCAGACCGCTACGCGCCCACCATCCGCACCGGGTACCAGTCGCTGGGAGATGACGCCGCGAACCGTGCCGGCGATCATGCTGCGCGCCTGCTGGTGCTGATGGGGCGGGAAGAAGTCGAGCATGCGGTTGATGGACTCGGTCGCATCGACCGTGTGGATCGTGGAGAGCACGAGGTGACCTGTCTCGGCAGCCGAGAGGGCCGTCTGAACGGTCTCCTCGTCGCGCATCTCCCCCACCAGGATCACGTCTGGGTCCTGGCGCAGAACTCTGCGCAGGGCCCGCTTGAAGGAAGCCGTGTCCATCCCCACTTCGCGCTGGTTGATGGCCGAGCGTTTGTCCGTGTGCACGAACTCGATCGGGTCCTCGATCGTCACGATGTGCTTGCTCATCGTGTGGTTGATGTGGTCGATCATCGCCGCCAGGGTCGTGGACTTGCCCGAACCCGTGGTTCCTGTGAGCAGCACGATTCCGCGCTCCTCCTCGGCGAGTTCACGAACCACGGCGGGCAGAGCGAGCTCCTCGATCGTGCTGATGCGATGGGGAATCGCACGGCAGACCAATGAGGTCAGCCCGCGCTGCTGGAAGGCGTTGATCCTGAAGCGGGCAACGTCGGGGATTTCGTAGGAGAAGTCGACCTCGTGCTCGTGGGCGAACTCATCGAGCTTTTCCTCGTCGCTCAAAAGCGTGCGCAGAGCCGCTTCGGTCTCCTCGCGCGTGAGCGCATCGGCACCAGAATCGAGCGTCAGGTCACCCCTGACGCGATACAGCGGGGCCGATCCCACCTTCAGGTGAAGATCCGAGCCCTCCTTCTCGACCAATTCGTGCAGCGCAGCCTTGACGTCGAACATGCCGTCTGATCGGCACACGGCGCCCAAGCCTTGAATGGGGGTGCCCCGCCTGGACGATCCTGGCCGAAGTTGTCTTCATATCGCCCCCTGACGGTCGGATCGGCTTTCCTGGCAAGGACGCACCGAGCGTGGCGTACTTGGTACGCGAGCGAGGGAGGACGCAGCCAGGGAAGCCGAGGCGGCCGCCTGTGCCCCGAATGGGGTATCAGGCCACGTCGCGGAGCTTCTGTGCCTCCGCGAGACTTTGCAGCTTCTTCAGCGACTGGTTCTCGATCTGGCGGATGCGCTCGCGGGTGACGTTGAACGTGCGCCCGACCTCGTCGAGCGTGCGGGGGTGCTCCCCGCCGAGCCCGTAGCGCAGCTCGAGCACGCGGCGTTCGCGGTAGGAGAGGTTCTCGAGGGCCTCGCGCAGTGCCTCCTTGGTGAGGATCTCGGCTGCACGCTCGTAGGGGGACTCGGCGCGCTCGTCGGCAATGAACTGGCCGAACTCGGACTCCTCCTCGTCGCCCACGGGCTTCTCCAGCGAGACGGGCGCCTGGGCGGAGCGCTTGATCGAGTCGACCTCCTCGGGGTCGATGCCTGTGACCTCGGCGATCTCATCGGCCGTGGGCTCGCGACCCAGCTCGGTGACGAGCTTGCGCTCGGCGCGGCCGATCTTGTTCAGCTTCTCGACCACGTGCACGGGGATGCGGATCGTGCGCGCCTTGTCGGCGAGCGCGCGGGCGATCGCCTGGCGGATCCACCACGTTGCGTAGGTGGAGAACTTGAAGCCCTTGCGGTAGTCGAACTTCTCGGCGGCCCTGACGAGGCCGAGCGTGCCCTCCTGGATCAGGTCGAGGAAGGGCAGCCCCTGGTTGCGGTAGTTCTTGGCGATCGACACCACCAGGCGCAGGTTCGACTCGACCATCTTCTGCTTGGCGTCGAGGTCGCCGCGCTCGATGCGCTTGGCGAGGTCGACCTCCTCTTGGGCTGTCAGCAGGCGGACCTTGCCGATGTCCTTGAGGAACAGCTGCAGCGAGTCGGTGGTCATGTCCGGCTTGAGGTCGAGCGCCGTTTTGGCTTTGCGCCGGCCGCGTTTGTCGGGGGCGCGCTCTACCAGCGAGGCGGCTGCGATCGCCGGGTCGATCTCCTCTACGAGCTCGATCTCCGATTTCTCGAAGAAGCCATGGAGCTCCTCGACGTCAGACTCGTCCAGGTCGAGCTCTGAAACCGCCTTTGTGATCTCCGCGTAGGAGAGCACGCCCACCTGCTGCCCCTTGGCAACCAGGCCCTTGACCTCATCCAGCTCCTGCAGCTCGACTACTGACATACGTGTTTCCATTTCTTCGATCGATCGAGAACCCGATGGCGAGCGCCTGGGCCCCGCGAGATTATGGCTAGAACACTCCTCCGTCGCACATACGGCCGCAGCCCTGCCGACGTTACAACTGAAATTGGGCTCTCAGGGTCCCCATGTTAACGCGTCCACGCTGCAATGGGATAACCATGGCGCTCTGTTTGCAGCGGGCACTTCGATCTGATTGCAACGTGCGGCTTTAAGCAATGATGTGCTCGTGAGCGCGCCAAACGAGAGCAACGGGCGTCCGAGCGACCCAGACGCCGGTGTCGGAGTCCTCGCCAATCTGCCTCGCACCCGGCCCCAGCGATCGACCGCGCGCAGGACCGCCGCCCGCAAGGCGAGCGCTTCCGCAACCGCCGGCCCCACCCGCGAGGCGGTGGCGAAGCCCAAGGCCAAAGCCAAGGGCAAAGCCTCGTCGGCGGCCAAGGCGAAGGCAGCCCCTCCTCGCCGCAAAGCGCAGGCAAAACGCCCCAAGACAGCAACATCGCCCAAGGCAACGGCAGGCACAGCCACCTCGAAACGCGATCCCGTAAGCGCCCCCAGCAGCGCAGGTGCGGCCCGTACTCCCCTGGTGAAAACAGCCACCAGTGCACGATCCTCCGGTACTGCGCGCAGGGCACCCAAGCGTCCGCCGGCCCCGGTGGACGAGTCCGTTCCACGCCAGGGATTCGAGTCGGAAATGGACCGTGCGAGCGGACCCGTGCAGCCCCCGGGCGGGGCCGAGCTGTTCAACACCGCGGCCGAGATCGTCAGCGAGCTGGCAAGGGCGAGCGTGTCCAGCGGCGAGCGCCTGCTCAAGGATCTGCTCGGTCACCTGCCGCTCTAGGACGGCTCCGGACGTCCGTCGTCCGGTCTGTATACTGCCGCTCACGCCGAATCGTCGTGGCTCTGGTCACGGCGGGCGGGGGACCCAATGCGGATCGAAGTGATCCGCCGGGGCGAATCGGTCCGATCAGGGCCGTAGCGCCGCACTCAGGTGTCGCGCGAGCCCGTCAGCTCACCCCGTAGGCGTCGGAAACGATGCGATTGAACTACAAGACATCTGCGCTTTTGCTCGTCCTGATCGCTGCCCTGGCGCTGCCGGGCGCTGCGCTGGGAGCCTCCTCGGGAGGAGCCGCGGCGCCCTCGCCGGCGACCCCTTCGCCCTCCACCACGCCGGCGGCCAAGGTGCACACCACCGGGATCGCGACCTGGTTCGGCCCCGGCTTCTACGGCCAGAAGACGGCCTGCGGACAGACGCTGACCCCCGGCGTCGTCGGTGTCGCAAACCGCACGCTTCCCTGCGGCACGCTGATCAAGGTCACCTATGACGGCCACGCCCTCACCGTTCCAGTGCTCGATCGCGGCCCCTACAGCCACATTGGCGCCGACTGGGACCTGACGGCCGGGGCGGCAACCGCGCTGGGCATCACTGAAACAGTCCGCATCGGAACTCACGTGGTCGGCACCACGCCCAACACCCCCACGCTGGGGCTCCCTCCCGCCGAACCGAGCTCAGCGCTTGCCGGCGGCTCGCTCGCCAGCTGAGCTCGGCACGCCGCGTGCGGCCGAGCGCGCCGCGTACAGGTCGACGTCGGCGTGTGCTGCAAGCGCTGCTGCCTGCACACCGTCGTCGGGGCAGCTCGCGACTCCCACCGCCAGCTGCAGCGGCGCCCCGTCGTGACGCACCGTTGCGGCCAGAGCCTGCTGCAAGCGCTCCGACAGTCGACGCGCGCCAAGCCGCTCCGCGTCGTCGGCCAGCAGCCAGTAGCGACCCTGCCTCTGCGAGGTGACCGAACCGGGCCACTGCGCCACGAGCGCCTCCTGCAACGAGCCGACGAGCTCGTCCAAGGCGTGTGACGGCAGCGAGCGGCGCAGACCGTCCAGCTCCAGCGGCTCGACGAGCAGTACCACGAACGGCATGCCTTCGTCGCGGTGGCGCTCCAGTTGACTTCCAATCGAGCCGATCCACGCCGCCGGGCCCTCCTCGTGACGTTCGTCGCGGATCTCGATCTCGGCACCGCGTGTCATCGGCGGCACAGGAGGCGACTCGTCCCAGGACAGTGGGCGCTCATCCCTCCACGAGCGCTCAGCGTCAGACGGCGCCCGGACGGAGGCACGGCGCGGCGCCTGGGCCTCGTGAGCAGCGGGTGCGCTGGTCACGACCCGATGCTCCTCGCGCTCGTCGACGATGACCGCATCCATGACCGCGCCCATCCGGCCGAGCGGCTCGCGCTGCTCCGACAGAGCAACCTCGGATTCGGACACCGCCGGCTCCTGCCGCCCTGGCTCCTCTGCAACTACCGACGAGCTCTCGGCGCTCATGCCGGCGCTCAACGCACAGCTGCACACGTGGGCCAAACGGTCTGACATCTCGCTAAGCCGGAGCGCCGCCGCGGGCCCGGCGCCGGGCCAGTCGAGATGCTCGAGCAGCGCCTCCCACAGCACGCCGCGCAGCGCCTCGACCGCTTGTACGTGGGTCGCAGCGCTCCCAGCGCCCGCGATCGCAGCCAGTCGGCGCGCCGGGGCGGACTGCTCACGTCCCGTTGGCGCACCGCCGCCCGTGAGCCGATCGAGCTCCACATCGGACACCAGTGCGCGCACGAACTGGGAGCACACGAGCGGACCGGCGACGGCCAGCTCCTCCAACGGCACCATGCCAATGCCCTCCAGTGGGCGCGCGAGCACCAGCGCCACGGCCCAGCTCTGCGCCAACTCGTCGGCCCGCTCCAACAACGGGTCCACTGAGAGCTCGGCTAGCGGCCGGGCGCGAGATGACGAGTACGGGCGGGACGCGTGGGCCACAGCTAGTTGAATATCAGTAGAGGGGGACACGATCGGTCCACCGCTCGGCGCGCGAGGATAGCCTAGGGCCGTGAGCCGGCCGGAGCGGACATGATCGCGGTGTGGGTAGTTGCCGCTGTGGCGGTGGTGATCGCAGCGGCGGTATCGAGCTGGCTGTTCCTGAATCGCCGCCCGCGTGGCAACCGCCCCGAGCTCGTGAGGATCGTCGACCTCGAGGACGCCACCTCGCTCGACCCCGCCACCGAAGCCGTGCGCTCGGTGCAGAAGGCAGACCTGGTGATCGAGCAGTCGGCCCTGAAGGAGATCTGGACCCCGGCGCATCTGGAGCGCCTGGCGCGCACCTACTGGCGCTTCTTGACGCGCGCGACGCTGGGGCTGATCCGGATCGAGTACACCGAGGGTGAGCGGTCGGTGGTGCTGATCGCATCGCCTCTGCGCCTGCTCACCTTCCAGGCGCCCGAATACGAGATGGACGGCTCCCATGGTCTCGTGCGCTGGCGGATCGAGCGCGGGCTGCTGGTCTCCAAGCGCGGTCGCGGGGGTAACGGCTACTTGCAACTGGACGTGCACAGGGCGCCGGGCGAGGACCCCGAGCACGCCCGCCTGCACGTCGAGGTCGAGGTCGCCAACTTCTACCCCTCGATATCGGGCCTCAGCCGCCACGTGTACAACGCCACCCAGTCGCGCATCCACGTGATCGTCACCTACGGCTTCCTGCGTTCGCTCGCACGTCTGGACCTGGCCGAGTCGAGGGTTGGGCGCCTCGCCGACCCACCTTCCCCGCCACCGCCGGGCCCCCCGGTCCCCCCCGCCCCCTCGACCGACTCCTAAGGAAGCTCCTCGGCCCCGCCGGCCGCCTCCGCGTCCGACTCGCGCATCAGCACCCGCGAGGGGGCGCTGATGACCGTGGCGCCGGCTGGCACGTCCTCGGCCACCACCGCCCCGGCGCCGATCCGCGCGCCACGGCCGATGCGCAGGCCCCTACCGGCCGGCGCGATGATCACCGAGCTCGCTCCGATCTTGACGTCGTCCTCGATCACGATCCGGTGGGCCGAGCCGCTCGGGGCGCGCACGGCGATCGTCACGTTCTGCCAGATCCGCACGCGTTTGCCGATCGTGACGTTGCTGTGGATCACCGTGCCGAAGCCGTGATGTCCGAAGCGGACGTCCGGGCTCACGTCCACGTCCACGGGCAGCGAGTTGTGGTAGAGCGCCGAGTTGATCGTCTTGAGCAGCCGCGCCGCCCTCTTGAACCCTCGCGAGCGCAAGCGGATCGACAGCAGCCACAGTCGTTCCGGGCTCACGAGCCTCGCCGCTAGTGCGGCTCGCCGCCGACGGCCCGCAGCTTGGCGCGGTCGTGCGTGGCACGGATGCGCCTGATGGTGCCCGAGCGCGAGCGCGTGACGAGCGATTCGGTCGTGGCGCCTCCGGCGGAGGGGTAGCGCACGCCCTGCAGCACGTCACCGTCGGTGATGCCCGTGGCTGAGAAGAAGACGTCCTCGCCGGCAACCAGGTCGTCGCGGTCGAGCACCCGGTCGAGCTCGTAGCCGGCATCGAGCGCAGCTGTGCGCTCGGCCTCGTCACGCGGCCACAGCCGGCCGAGCAGCTGACCGCCGAGGCACTTGACGGCAGCGGCCGAGATCACGCCCTCAGGCGTCCCCCCGATGCCCCAAAGCAGATCCACGGGCGAGCGCTCGGTGACAGCCAGCAGGGCTGCCGAGACGTCGCCGTGGGCGATCAGGCGCACGCGCGCGCCCGCGGCGCGGATTGCCGCGATGCCCTCCTCGTGGCGCGGCCGGTCGAGCACCACCACCATCACGTCGCCGATCGGGCACTTGCGCCGCTCGGCGATCAGGGCGACGGTCTCCCCCAGCGGGCGATCGAGGTCGAGCAGGTCGGCGATCTCGGGAGCGCCGGCCATCTTCTCCATGTACACGCAGGGTCCCGGGTCGAACATCGTGCCGCGGGCCGAGAGCGCGATTACGGCGAGCGCACTGGGCATGCCGTGAGCAGCGAGCGTGGTGCCCTCCAGCGGATCTACCGCGATGTCCACCTGCGGGGGCGAGCCGTCGCCGATCTGCTCGCCGTTGTAGAGCATCGGCGCCTCGTCCTTCTCGCCCTCGCCGATCACCACCACGCCGTCCATCTGGACCGACTGGAGCATGTAGCGCATGCCGTCCACAGCGGCCTGGTCGGCGGCCTCCTTGTCGCCTTTGCCGACCAGCGGGGCGGCCGACATGGCCGCCATCTCCGTGACTCGCACCAGCTCGAGGGCGAGGTTGCGGTCGGGCATCTGCTGGGTTCGGTCGGGACTCAAGGGCGTGTGAAACCTATACCAGCGCCGAGGTCACTACGATCGTGGCGTGAGCGAGCGCCCCCCCATGGTCAAAGCGCAGCTGCCCGCCGCGCATGAGGGGGATGTGGAGGAGCGCCTGCAGGCAGCCGTGGAGGCGCGTGTGGCCGAGCGGGTGCGCGAGGGCGATCCGACGCTGTGGGGTCCAGAGGGCACGCCCGAGATCGCCAACCGCTTGGGCTGGCTGACGATCGCCGAGCGCATGCTCGACGAGCTGGGGCCGATCGAGCTGTTCGCCGCCGAGGCGCGCGACGGCGAACTGAGCGACGTGGTGCTGCTGGGGATGGGCGGCTCCTCGCTCGCCCCCGAGGTGCTGCGGCGCGCATTCGCCGGAGTGGAGGGACCGCGCCTGCACGTGCTCGACTCGACCGACGCCGCGCGGATTCGGGCGATCGAGGGGGACATCGACATCGAGCACACGCTGTTCGTCGTCTCGTCCAAGTCGGGCGGCACGATCGAGCCCCTGTCGCTGTTCGCGCACTTCTTCGAGACGGTCGAGAGCGGCAACAGCTTCGTCGCGATCACCGACCCCGGCTCGGGCCTGGAGAAGCTGGCGGCCGAGCGGGGCTTCCTGCGCACGTTTGCCGGTGACCCCGACATCGGCGGTCGCTACAGCGCCCTGTCGGCCTTTGGGATCGTGCCCGCGAGCCTCGCCCACATCGACGTGCACGCGCTGCTCACGGGCGCCGCCGGCGCCTGGGAGACCCCGCTGGAGAACGATTCGCACGACCTAGGAGCGGGCGTGTGGATGGGCGCCGCGCTCAGCGCCCTGGCGCGCGCCGGACGCGACAAGCTCACTTTCCTGATCGCACCCACGCTGCCCGGCCTCGGACTGTGGCTCGAGCAGCTGGTGGCCGAGTCGACGGGCAAGCAGGGCACGGGCATCCTGCCCGTCGCCGAGGAGCCGCTGGGCGAGCCCGCGGTTTACGGCGAGGATCGCGTGTTTGCCTACCTGCCCGACCTCGGCGCGCCAGACGCGGAGCTGGAGCGCGGGGTGCAAGCGCTCCTCGACGCGGGTCACCCGGTGCTCACAGTCCCCACCCACGGCCCGAGCGATCTGGGACGCCTGTTCCTGCTGTGGGAGATCGCCGTGGCGGTCGCCGGCTGGGGCCTCCAGATAAACCCGTTCGACCAGCCCAACGTGCAGCAGGCCAAGGATGCGACCAAGCGCGTGCTCGAGGGCTACGAGAAGGACCACCAGCTCCCCGCCGAGACCAGCGCGGACACGGCGGCTCTGCGCTCGCTGCTGCTCGACGCCGCGCCACCGAGCTATGTGGCGATCATGGCCTACACCGAGCCCACGGCCGAGCTCGACGCAGCGATCGCCGAGCTGCGCGTGGCGCTCCGCGCGGCCACCAGGGCCACCACGACCTTCGGCTATGGCCCCCGCTTCCTGCACTCGACCGGCCAGTTCCACAAGGGCGGCCCGAAGGTGGGGCGCTTCCTGCAACTGCTCCACGACGGGCCTTCCGACGTCGAGATCCCAGGCGCGTCCTACACGTTCACCACGCTCAAGCACGCACAGGCGATCGGCGATCTGCAGACGCTGCGGGAGCTTGGCCTGCCGGCCGAGCAGCTGACGCTCGCAGGCGATGACCCCGTGGGCGCCGTGCGCGCTCTCACCGCGACGATCAAGGAGCAAAAGTGACGCAGATCGGTTTCGTCGGGCTGGGCAAGATGGGCGGCAACATGGTGCACCGCATCCGCCGTGACTCCGAGCACGAGGTGGTGGCCTTCGACTTCGACGAGAAGGCCGTCAAGCAGGCTGTGAAGAACGGGGCCTCAGGTGCGAACACGCTGAAGGACCTCGTCAAGCAGCTGCAGGCCCCGCGGATCGTGTGGATCATGGTCCCGGCGGGCGCGCCGACCCAGGAGACGGTGGACAAGCTCGCCAAGCTGCTCGACCGTGGCGACACGATCGTAGACGGCGGCAACTCCAAGTGGACCGACGACAAGCGCCGCGCCCAGGAACTGAAAGCCAGCGGCATCGACTACGTGGACGTCGGAACCAGCGGGGGCGTGTGGGGCCTCGAGGTCGGCTACTGCATGATGGTTGGCGGCCCGGCCAAAGCGGTCAAGCGCCTCGCGCCGATCCTCGACGTGCTCGCGCCCGAGACCAACGAGCAGAGCGTTGCGGCGATCGGCCCCCGCGGGTGGATGCGCTTCGGCAACTCCGGCGCGGGGCACTACGTGAAGATGGTGCACAACGGCGTGGAGTACGGGCTGATGCAAGCCTATGCCGAGGGCTTCGACCTGTTCGACAAGTGCGAGTACGAGCTCGACAACGCCAAGATCGCCCACCTGTGGGGCCAGGGCTCGGTGGTGCGCTCGTGGCTGTGCGAACTGGCGGCGCGCGCCTTCGAGGCCGACGGCAACGAGCTGGAGAAGATCGAGGGCTACACCGAGGACTCCGGCGAGGGCCGCTGGACGATCGAGGACGCCACCGCCCACGACGTCCCCACCCCGGTGATCACGGCCTCGCTGTACGAGCGCTTCCGCTCGCGCGGTAACGGCGACTTCGCCGACCGGGTGCTGGCGGCGCTGCGCAACCAGTTCGGCGGCCATGCCGTCAAGAGCGCACCGGCCAAAGCCGCGGGCCCCGCGGGGAAGCCCGCCAAACGCGGAGGGCGCTGAGCGTGGCGGTGCTGGTCGGCCATCCGACCGATGAGCCGCTGCCCGAGAACCCGCTGACCGCCGGGCTGGAGCGGCTGCCGGTCGCGCCGACCACGCTTGTCATCTTCGGCGCCACCGGCGATCTCGCCCGCCGCAAACTGCTGCCGGCGCTCTACAACCTCGCTCACGAGGGCGCGCTGCCCGAGCGCTTCCACCTGGTGGGGGTCTCGCGCAAAGAAAAGGAGAACGAGGACTACCGCGAAGAGTGCGAGCAGGCGATCCGCCGCTTCTCGCGGCGCACGCCCGACGATGACGTGCTCAAGGGGCTGCTCGAAAACGTCAAGTACGTCCCCGGAACGTTCGACGAAGACTCCGTCTACAGCGAGCTCTCGAGCGTCCTCGACGGCTTCGAGAAGGAGGACGGCGAGCCGCTGAACCGTGCCTTCTACCTCTCCACAGCGCCCGGCTTCTTCCCCGTGATCATCGAGCAGCTGGGCAAGTCCAAGCTCAACGAGCACGAGGGCTCAGAGGTGCGGGTGATCATCGAGAAGCCCTTTGGGACGACCCTGGAGGAGGCGCGCGAGCTCAACCGTCACGTGCTCGGGATCTTCGACGAGACCCAGGTGTTCCGCATCGATCACTACCTGGGCAAGGAGACGGTCCAGAACATGATGGCGTTCCGTTTCGCCAACGGCATGTTCGAGCCGCTGTGGAACCGCAACTACATCGACAGCGTGCAGATCACCGCCGCCGAGGATCTCGGCATCGGCTCGCGCGCCGACTACTACGACTCCTCGGGCGCGCTGCGCGATCTGATCCAGAACCACATGCTCCAGCTGCTCTGCCACGTGGCGATGGAGCCGCCCGTGAACTTCACCGCCGAAGAGGTGCGCAACGAGAAGGTCAAGGTGCTGCAGGCGATCCCCCAGCCCACGGCCGAGCAGATCCCCGAGCTGGCCGTCCACGCCCAGTACGGGCCGGGGCACGCGGGCGGCGACGACGTGCCCGGCTACCTCGAAGAGGAGGGCGTGCCGGAGAGCTCCAACACCGAGACCTACGCCGCGCTACGCCTGGAAGTGGACAACTGGCGCTGGGCAGGGGTGCCGTTCTATCTGCGCACGGGCAAGCGCCTGGCGCGCAAGATCACCGAGATCGCCGTCACTCTCAAGCCCGTCCCCCACCTCGCCTTCAGCCAGCAGGGCTCGCTCGGCGTGCAGCCCAACCAGCTGGTGCTCACGCTCCAGCCCAACGAGGGGGTCTCGCTGCGATTGGGCGCCAAGATCCCCGGGACGCGCATGATCATCCGCCCGGTCAAAATGGAGTTCCAGTACGGCACGGCCTTCCTCTCGCAGTCGCCCGAGGCATATGAGCGGCTGATCACCGACGCGATGCGCGGCGACGCCACGCTGTTCACGCGTAACGACGAGGTCGAGGCGCAGTGGCGGATCTGCGATCCGATCGTCTCGGCATGGTCCGAGCAGCCCGGCCCGCTGGCGAGCTATGAAGCCGGCTCGCAGGGCCCCGAGGAGGCCAACGGGCTGCTGCGCGAGGGCGACAGCTGGCGCGCGATCTGATGAGCGAGGCGGGCCCGCGCAGCGATGCGGTGTGGGGCGCGCAGGGGACGACGCCGGACGCGATCGAAGCGGCGCTGCGCCAGCTGCTGATCGAAGTTCACGCCGAACACGACAACTACGTGCCCGCCCGGGTGCTCAACATGATCGCGTTCGTCGACCGCGAATGGAGCGGTGAGATCGCCAACCGACTGCGTGGGGTCGGGCGCTACCACGCCTCGCGCCTGGTGGTGCTCGCCTACGAGCCCAAGCGCGAGCGCCTGGACGCGCGCGTGATGATCACCTCCGACGGCGAGAGCTCGCCGGGGGAGATCGCGCTGCTGCATGAGACGGTCGTGGTCGAACTGGGCGACCGCCACCTCGACGACCTGCTGACGATCGCCGACCCGCTGGTGGTCACCGACCTGCCCACGCTGCTGTGGTCGCCCCACGGCCACCACGAGATCGTGGCCGAGCTGCTCGCGCTCTCCCAGGCGGTGCTGCTCGACTCGGTCGAGGAGCCGAGCGTGCGGGAAGCGCTCGACCGTGCCTGCTCGCTCTCCGAGCAGGCCTATGTGGTGGACCTGGCGTGGCTTCGCAGCACGCCCTGGCGCGAGCGGCTGGCCGCCAGCTTCGACCCGCCCCAGCTGCGGCGCGAGCTGCCGACGATCACCAGCCTGACCGTGCGCCACCACCCGGCCTCGACAGTGGCCGCGATGCTGCTGGCGGGCTGGCTGGCCTCGCGCCTGGGATGGACGGCCGCTCCGCTGCTCGCCCACGGCGACGCGCTGGCGGGCAATGCGCACGTCAGCCGCCAGGACGTGGGCCTGCGTCTGGAGGCAGCGCCCGAGCTGCTCGTTCCCGGCCTCGAGGGCCTGACGATCGAGACGGCCTCCGGGCGCAGCCTGCGCCTCGATCGTGGGCCGGGGGGCCTGCATGCGCGCACTCGCAGCGCCCGCGGGAACGAGCATGCATGGACGATCCCCGGCGCCTCGCGCGGCGAGACGGGCGTGCTCGGCGAGGGCATCCGCCAGGCACTGCTGCGCGACCCCACCTACGTACCTGCTCTGAAGGCGGCACGGGCGATGGCCTCGTGACCCGCCTGACCACCTGCCCGGACGCCGAGTCGGTGGCCGAGCGAGCGGCTGCGCAGATCGTGCGCCATCTCGCCCGCGCGCGCGAGGAGCGCGGCGTTGCCCACCTGGCGCTCAGCGGTGGGACCACCCCCGGGCGTACATATGAGCTCTTGGCGCGCGAGCCCGATGCGCTCGAGGGCGTGGAGGTGTGGTTCGCCGACGAGCGCTGCGTGGGACCCGACGACCCCGAAAGCAACTACCGCCTGGCGGCCGAGGCGCTGCTCGGCCCGGCGTCCATCCCGGCGGCGCGCGTGCATCGCATGCGCGGCGAGCTCGGTCCCGAGGAGGGGGCGAGCAGCTATGCCCAGGAGCTGGCGGCGGGGCTGCCTGTCAGCGCGGACGGACCTCCGGTGCTCGACCTGGTCGTGCTGGGGATCGGCCCCGACGGTCATGTCGCGTCGCTGTTCCCGGGGGCGGCGAGCCTCGACGCTGGAGCCGAGGCCGTGTGCCTGGGCATCACAGACTCGCCCAAGCCGCCGCCCGAGCGGATCACGCTGAGCCTTGCTGTGCTGCGGGCGGCGCGCAGCTGCCTGCTACTGGCCACCGATGCGAGCAAGGCCGATGCCGTCAGCGCGATGCTCGGGCAGGAGAGCCGCCACGTGCCTGCCAGCCTGTTGCGACGGGGGCGCCTGAGCGTGATCGTCGACGACGCCGCCGCACCCCCGGGCCCGCGGCTGTGAGCGCGCCGAGCGTGGGCGCCGGCGATGTGCTGCTGATCCGCCACGCCGAGACCGATTGGAGCCGCGACGGGCGCCACACGGGGCGCACTGACATCCCCCTGACCGACCATGGGCGCGAGGTGGCCCGCGAGCTGGGCGTGCAGCTGGATGGCCTGGAGCTGGCGGCGGTGCTCGTCAGCCCCTCCCTGCGAGCCCGTGAAACGTGTGAGCTGTGCGGCCTGGGCGGACAGGCGCAGCTGCGCGAGGATCTGATCGAGTGGGACTACGGCGACTACGACGGATTGACCTCGGCTGAGATCAGACAGGAGCGCCCCGACTGGGATCTGTGGCGGGACGGCTGCCCCGGGGGCGAGGGGCCGGCGCAGGTGGGCGACCGTGCCGACCGCGTGATCGTCGAGCTGAACGTGCTGGAGGGCCCGGCGGCGGTGTTCTCGCACGGGCACATGCTGCGCGTGCTGGGTGCGCGCTGGATCGAGCAGGAGCCGGCGGGGGGCAGCCGCTTGGGCCTTTCGACGGCCGCCATGTGCGTGCTCTCGCATGAGCATGGCAGGGCGATTATCGACCGTTGGAATCACACAGATGGGTGACCTACGCGTAACGGGTTACACGCTTCGCGGACTCACCTTCTAGAGTGACGCAGCACAGCCAGCTCATGGCAGCCCGCGCGGTCAAGACCAATCCCCTCTCCCCCGACGTCGAGCAGATGCTCTCGGCCATGGGCGAAGCACGCGAGCAGACGCTCGAGCTGATTGGTCATCTGAGCGCGGAGCAGCTCGAGGCCGTGCACTCCTCGATCATGAGCCCGCTGGTGTGGGATCTCGGCCACATCGCCGCCTATGAGGACCTGTGGATCGCCCACCGCCTCGGCGGCGAGCCGCTGCTGCGGGCAGATCTCGCCGGCCTCTACGACGCCTTCGAGACCCCTCGGGCGGTGCGCGGCGAGATCGAGGCGCTGGGCCCCGAGGCCGCGCGCGACTACATGGCCGAGGTCAGGACGCGCACGGCCGAGACGCTGGCCCGTGTGGGCCTGGGCGACGGCGTGATCTGCGAGATGGTGCTGCGCCACGAGCTACAGCACTCCGAGACGATGCGCCAGACGATGGCCATCGCGGGCCTGCTGCCCGCGGGCGAGCCCACGCTCGCGGCGCTGACGGTGGAGGAGGCTTGGCTGCAGATCCCGACCGGCGAGTTTCAGATGGGCGCGCAGCAAGGGGTCTTCTCCTACGACAACGAGCGGCCTCGGCACACGGTCGCCGTGGGCGCCTTCGAGATCGCCAGGCGGCCGGTGAGCAACGGCAGCTGGATGCACTTCAGCGAGGGCGGCGGCTATGAGCGGCGCGAGTGGTGGTCGGCTGAGGGCTGGGCTTGGAAGGAGGAGTACGACATCACTCACCATCCAGACGTGGCAGCCGGCCATCCGCAGGCCCCCGTCTGCCACGTCTCCTGGTTCGAGGCCGACGCCTTCGCCCGCGCGCACGCCGCGCGCTTGCCCACCGAGGCCGAGTGGGAGAGGGCGGCGACCTGGAGCCAGGAGCCAGACTGCAGACCCGCTGCTGTTGGCTGTGTGTGGGAGTGGACGGCCTCGCATTTCGTGGGTTATCCGGGTTTCGTGGCGCACCCCTATCGCGAGTACTCGGAGGTGTTCTTCGGCAACGGCTATCGCGTCCTGCGGGGGGCCTCGTGGGCCACGCACCGGCGCGTGGCAAGCACGACTTTTCGCAACTGGGATCTCCCCCAACGCCGGCAGATCTTCGCGGGCCTGCGGCTGGCGCGGGAGGTGTGATGGAACCGCTGAGCCCCGAAGCGCCGGCCCCCCCGGCGACGATCCTGATCGACTCGCATCTCGACGGCGCCGAGGGACGCTCGTTGGCCGAGGACGTGCTCGACGGGCTCACGCGCCCGTTCAAGGAGCTGCCGCCAAAGCACTTCTACGACGCTCACGGCGCGCAGCTGTTCGACCGGATATGCGAGCTGCCCGAGTACTACCCCACGCGCTGTGAGCGCACGATCCTCACCGAACGCGCCGAGGAGATCGCCGAGCTGACGGGGGCCGTGGAGCTGGTGGAGCTGGGCTCGGGCACAGCGGCCAAGACGCGCGTGCTGCTCGACGCGCTCAGCGCGGCGGGCACGCTCGAGCGCTACGTGCCGGTGGACGTCACGGAGAGCATGGTGCGCGAGTGCGCCGAGGAGCTCACAGCCGAGTACCCCGGCTTGCAGGTCCACGGCGTGATTGGCGATTTCGAGCGCCACCTGCAGCATGTGCCGCCCGCCGACGGCCCCCGGATCGTGGCGTTCCTGGGCGGCACCATCGGCAACTTCCCCCCCGGCAGCCGCCGCCGCTTCCTGCGCGAGATCTCGCGCCTGCTCGGCCCCGGGGACCACCTGCTGATGGGCACGGACCTGGTCAAGGACCCGCAGGTGCTGGAGGCGGCCTACGACGACTCGCAGGGCGTCACAGCGGCTTTCAACCGCAACGTGCTGCGGGTGCTCAACCGCGAGTTGCAGGCCGACTTCGACCTCGATGACTTCGACCACGTGGCGCTGTTCGACACGGAGAACGAGTGGATCGAGATGCGCCTGCGCGCCCGCCGCGAGGTGAGGGCGGTGGTCGGAGGTCTCGACCTGCCGGTGCACTTCGAGGAGGGCGAGGAGCTGCGCACGGAGATCAGCGCCAAGTTCACGCCCGAGCGCCTGCAGGGCGATCTGGGTGCGGCTGGTTTGGAGCTCGTGAGCTGGCTCACTGACCCCGATGAGCTGTTCGCCCTGACGCTCTCGCGGCGCGCCTGATCGATAGGCTCCCGCGCATGGAGATCGAGGGGGCAACAGCACTGGTCGTGGGCGGGGCGTCGGGCCTGGGTGAGGCGAGCGTGCGTGCGCTGCACGAGCGCGGCGCACGGGTGACGATCGCCGATGTGAACGCCGAGAAGGGACAGGCCCTGGCAGCCGAGCTGAGCCTGGAGTTCGTCTCCTGCGACGTGCGCGAGGAGAGCCAGGTGGAGGCGGCTGTGGCGCGGGCGGCGCAGAGCGACGGCGGCCTGCGCATTGCGCTCTGCTGTGCGGGCACGGGCTGGGCGCAGAAGGTGGCCGGCTCGAAGGGACCCCACCCGCTGCTGCCGTTCGAGACGATCATCTCGATCAACCTCATCGGCACGTTCAACACGCTGCGCTTCGCCTCGGCGGCGATGATCGCCAACGACCCCCTGCAGGAGGGCGAACGCGGCGTGTGCGTCAACACGGCCTCGATCGCCGCCTATGACGGCCAGGTCGGCCAGATCGCCTACGCGGCGTCCAAGGGCGGCGTGGTGGCGATGACGCTGCCCGCAGCGCGCGACCTGGCGCAGTATGGGATCAGGGTCAACACAATCGCCCCCGGACTGTTCGACACGCCCCTGCTGGCCGCTCTGCCCGAGGAGGCGCGCACCAAGCTCGGTGCTGGCATCCCCTACCCCCAGCGTCTCGGACGCCCGGCCGAGTACGCCCAGCTGGCCTGCCAGATCGTGGAGAACCGCATGCTCAACGGCGAGACCATCCGTCTCGACGGCGCGCTGCGGATGCCGCCGCGCTGAAGTCACTCCGCAGACAATAGGCTGCAGAAGCCGTGTGGCTGCGGTAGACTTGACGCTATGAGCACTCGCGTGCGCCCCACCTTGCTCGAGCCAGGTCATGAGGCTGAGTGGGCTGCGCTCAACGAAGAGAAGCGTCGTGCTCTGACACCTCCGCCTGACACTCCGGTCGGCGAGTTGCTCAGGCGAGGGCAGCACCTTTCAGCCCAAGCGGCAAAGCTGCTGCAAGCCGTCGAGCGAGCCAATGGCCGCGCTCGAACCTGAGCTCGATGTCGCCGTCACCGCGATGGTCGCGCGGGGTGCCCGTTTCGTCGTAATCGGTGGGTTCGCGGTGATCGCCAACCGTTTCGTTCGGGCAACCGAGGACATCGATTTTCTCGTACCCGACGACACCGAAAACGACCGCCGAGTGCTGACCGCACTCAGCGACCTCGACGCAGTGCGCTTTCGTGACGACATAACGCTCCGCGAGGAGCACCTGGTCGGGCAAACGCATCTGCGAACGAAGACGCACGCCGGCATTGTCGACATTCTGCGAGGCGGATTGCCGCCGCTCGACTACGAGACTGTCGAGCAGCGGGCGATGCCGGCCGACTACAGCGACGTGGAGTTCTTGGTTGCTGGCCTGAGCAGCATCGTAGGCTTCAAGCGTCTTGCCGGACGCCCCAGAGATCGAAACGACTTGATTGGGTTGACAGAAGTTCACGGTGAGCTCCCAGTCGACCCGATCCCCGGACTGGACAACTAGCTCAACTCGGTTCGATGACTTCTGCCGGTCTTGCTGGTGCGCGAGGCCGCCGACGGCGTGGCTGCCAGCTGAGAGTGCTCTCGACTCCGTCCTCCTCTCATATCTGGAAGACCCTGCCGCATGCGGCAGGGTCCGGGGCCGCGCATGCGCGGCCCCGCCCCTCGGCGCATGCGCCGAGGGGAGAGCACTCAGCCCAACGCTCAGATCGAGGCCATCTCCCGCAACTGAGCCATGCGCAGGTGATTGCCCGACGGGTCGCGAAAACCGGAGTCGATCCCATAGGGACGCTCCTCTGGCGCTTCCACGAACTCCACCCCACGGCCGCGCAACTCCTCATAGGAGGCATGGCAGTCATCGGTCGTGAGGAAGACAGTCCCCGCAAAGCCCTTCGCCATCAAAGCCTTCACCTGCTCGGCTGTCTCCCCGTCCATAACCGGAGGACCGGGAATGGGCATCAGCACGATCGACACATCCGGCTGGCCCGCCGGCCCCACTGTCAGCCAGCGAAAGCCTCCCATCTCGGGCATCGTCACATCCATGTGAACCTCCATGCCCAGCTTCTGCGTGTAGAACTCCAGCGCCTCGTCCTGGTCGTTGACCCACAGCTGCGTACTGGCGATCCTGATCATCCGATTCTCCTTGCTCGACGGTTTCTGCAAGCCATCCTAGGTCTGCCCATCGCGGCCGTCTTCTCGAAACGTGCGGCGTTGAGGGCGCGCATAGGCCCGCACCACGCAGCTTGGAACGGGCGCATAGCTCGACGCCGGGGGAAACGCTTCGCGGTAGGCCGTGGGCGAGCGCCCATATGTGCGCGTGAAGCATGTCGTGAACGAGCCCACGCTCTGCAGCCCCACCGACAGGCAGATGTCGAGCACCGAACGATCCGTGCCCCTCAACAGCGCTGCCGCTCGCTCCAGGCGCCTGGTCAGCAGGTAGGCGTGGGGCGGCTCACCGAACGCCCTGCGGAACTCCCGGCTGAAGTGCGCGCGGGAGAGCCCCGCCGCTGCCGCCAGCTCCGCCACGCTCAGCGGCTCGCAGTAGCGCGCATCTACGAGATCCTTCGCGCGCAGCAGGTGGCGATCTGGCGGATCGAAGGCCATGCGGCCATTATCCTCGCGCGGCGCGCCGCGAGGTTTCAGTCGAGCGACGCTGCGCCCGGAATCGCTCCAGGCGCAGCGCACATCGAAGCCTTTTAGCTCAGGCGCTCCACGAGCATGGCCATGCCCATGCCACCGGCCACGCACATCGACTCGATGCCATAGGTGCCGTCCAGCGTCTGCAGGTCGTTGATCAGCGTGGTCATGATGCGAGCGCCCGTCATGCCAAAGGGGTGCCCGAGGGCGATCGCGCCACCGAACGGGTTGAGCTTCTCCTCGTCGATGCCCAGGTCCTCCTTGCACGGAACGATCTGGGCGGCGAACGCCTCGTTGATCTCCACCACGTCGATGTCGCTCATCGACATGCCCGTCTGCTTGAGCAGTTTCTCGATCGCCGGGATCGGGCCAAGGCCCATGATCTCGGGGCGCAGAGCTGCAACTGTCGAGGCGATGATGCGCACTTTGGGCGTGAGGCCGAGCTCTTTGGCGCGCTCCTCAGAGGTGATCAAAAGCGCCGCCGCGCCATCGTTGAGCGGACAGGCGTTACCAGCCGTCACCGTCCCGTCGGGCTTGAACGCCGGCTTGAGCTGACCGAGCTTCTCCACCGTCGTGCCCGCCCGCGGACCGTCGTCCTTGCTCACCACCTGCTCGGGCACGTCGATCTCGTTGCCTTCCCGGTCCTTGTCCTTGTGCGCGGGGGCCGTCACAGGCACGATCTCCACGTCGAAGTGGCCCGATTCCTGTGCAGCCACTGCGCGTGACTGCGACAGCGCCGCCCACTCGTCCTGCGCCTCGCGGCTCACGTTGCAGCGCTCGGCCACGTTCTCAGCCGTCAGCCCCATCGGGATGTACACGTTGTACATCGAGCCCTCCGAGCCATCCAGCTGGGGGTGAAATTCAAACGGCGCTCCCTGGCCTGCACGCGAGACGGCCTCCACGCCGGCGGCCACATACGTGTCGCCCTCGCCCGCCTTGATCGCGTGGAATGCCATCCGCGTCGTCTGCAGCGAGGAGGCACAGAAGCGGTTGACCGTCGTGCCCGGCACGTGGTGGTCGATGCCGGCCAGCAGGGCAGCGTTGCGGCCGATGTTGTAGCCCGACTCGCCCTCGGCGAAGCCGCAGCCCATCATCACGTCCACAATCGAGGAGGAGTCCAGCTGCGGGTTGCGCTCGAGCAGGGCTTTCAGCGGGATCGACGCGAGGTCGTCCGCACGAACCGATTTCAGCGATCCCTTCACCGCCCTTCCAATGGGCGTGCGGATGGCGTCGACGATCACAGCTTCAGGCATGTGGGGCTCTCTCCTTGGTCGGTTTCTCCGCGCGGGCAGCCAATGCCGCCGGTGAGCGCGAGGTCGGGAATCCTATGGGATCAGTGCCAAAACCGGCCGTCAGAGATCCAAGCGGGAGACGCCCAGCTCGTCGAACCCCACGTGGTGGGCCAGCTCGTGGCGCACCGTGCGCGTGACCTGGTCACGCAGCAGGTCGGGGTCGTGGCCGAAGTCGCGGCGCAGCGTGTCGCGGAAGATCACAATCCGGTCGTGGACGTTGTCGCGGGTGGCCCCGTCGCCCTGGTAGAGGCCATAGGCGCCGCGGCGCCTGCCGCCGTCGGAGATCACCACCGCCACATGGCCCAGCGCGTTGCGCAGCAGGTCCGGCAGGTCGTCCAGCGCGTCGCGCACCAGCTCCTCGAAATCCTCGTCGTCGAGGGGATCGAGCTCCATGAAATGGGCTTCGTCGGGGTCGACCGCGAGCCCTTCCCGGGCCAGCGCTTCGGAGTGGCGCACGATCTCTTCGAACTCGGCCTCCGACTCGGGTTCACGCCAGTCGGCCAGGCGCACGGCCACGAACGCCACGCCGCCCATCAGCACCGCCGCCACGATCACACCCAGGGCCACGTCCTCCAGCGCCCGTACTGCGCCAATCGAGCTGAAGCCCTGGCTGATGACCAGCACCACCAGGCCCGCCGACATCGCCACCAGCGCCGCCAAGCCAATACGGCGGAGTTGGTTAGAGGGGCCGGGAGGCTGGGGAGCACGCATCGCCGGGCCGCTCCGTCCTACTTCAGCGTGCGGGCGATCACGAGACGCTGGATCTCGTTGGTGCCCTCGTAGATCTGGGTGATCTTGGCGTCTCGCATCATGCGCTCCACTGGGTACTCCTTGACATAACCGTAGCCGCCCAGGACCTGAATGGCCTCAACTGTGACCGCCATGGCGGTGTCCGAGCAGAACACCTTTGCCATCGATGAGTACTTCGCACGCTGTGGATGGCGCTGATCTGCCATCGCGCACGCCTTGTAGAGGATCTCTCGCGCAGCTGCCGTCTGTGTTTCCATGTCGGCCAGCTTGAACTGGATCGCCTGGAACTCGTTGATCGCCTTGCCGAACTGCCTGCGCTCGCGGGCATAGGCCACCGCGTAGTCAGTGGCGCCCTGGGCGATGCCAACCGCTTGTGCCGCCGCGCCCAGGCGCGTGCGCTCCAGCGTGCCCAGAGCCACCGACAGGCCCTTGCCGACCTCGCCGATCACGTTCTCCTGCGGCACGCGCACGTCCTCGAAGATCGGCTGCCCCGTCGGTGAGGCGCGAATCCCGAGCTTGTGCTCGAGCTTGCCCACGCTGAAGCCCGGGCGATCGGCCTCCACCACAAAGGCAGTCAGGCGGCGTGTCTCGCGGTCTGACACCGCGAAGCAGATGTAGAAGTCGGCCACACCCAGGTTCGTGATCCAGTTCTTCGTGCCGTTGATCACCCACTCCTCGCCATCTTTTACGGCCGTCGTGGTCATCCCCGCGGGGTCCGAGCCGGCTTCCGGCTCGGACAGAGCGAACGCCGGCGACCACTCGCCCGTGGCGCACTTCGGCAGGAAGCGCTCCTTCAGCTCGTCGCTGCCAAACAGCTGGATCGGCAGCGTGCCCAGCTCCTGAATCATCAGGATCAGCGCACACGCCGCGTCGACCTTGGCGATCTCCTCCACCGCCATGTTCAACATCAGCGTGCCCGTGCCCGTGCCCCCGTACTCAGTGGGAAACGGCAGGCCCAGGATGTCCTGCTCGCCGAGCACCTTGCGGATGTCCCAGGGGTATTCGGCCTTCTCGTCGATCTCAGCCGAGCGCGGGGCGATCTTCTCGCGCGCTATCTGGCCGATCGTGGCGCAGAAGTCCAGGTGCTCCTGGGGAATCGTGTAGACGTCGCTCACTGCCTCCATGGGCTGGATCCTAGTGATGAGTCGATCGCTTCGCGCCTCCGGCGCGTCTGCACAACCTACGTTCGGGAGTTTGGACTGGCGCGGATCGGGTATGGAGAGGGCATGCCCCTTGGAACTTCAATATTCCTCATAGCCGTCGGCGCCATTTTGCGCTATGCCGTCACCGCCACCGTCTCTGGCATCTCGATCACGACCATTGGTCTGATCCTGATGATCGTCGGGGTCGTCGGCCTGCTCCTCTCGATCTTCTACATGCTCAGCTGGGGTCCCCGGCGTCGAGCTGTGGTCGGCGAGCGCGTCGTCGAACGCGAGCCTCCCGTCTACTAGCCGATAAGGCGGCAGGTCCTTTCGCAGCTCGCGGCGCGCCGCACCGTCGCTAGGCTCAGTACATGAGTGCTGAAGCCCCTATGGACGTGGACCCCGAGCGTGTGGCCGCTTGGCGCGAGGAGGACGCGAGCCTGCAGCTGATCGACGTGCGCGAGCCCTACGAGCACGAGGCCGGCCACATCGAGGGCACTCGCCTGATTGGCCTCGTCGAGCTCTCGGGTCAGGCCGCGAGCGTCGATCGTGAGCGCCCCGTCGTCTTCTACTGCCGTGTGGGCGGCCGCTCGAGCATGGCTGCCCAGGCATTCCGCGCGGCCGGCTTCGAGGCATACTCCATGACCGGCGGTCTCGCCCGGTGGGCGAGCGAGGGCCGCCCGCTCTCGCCCGAGGGCGGGACCGTGGCAGACCACTGAGGAGGCATGCTGATGGAGGCTTCGAGCGACTTTCCGGCTGTGACGCAGGGCGAGGGCTACGCCGTAGGGCACCTGGAGGACCTGGGCGATGGGCCCGGCTTTCGCAAGGTGCGCAAGGGCCTCGGCGTGACCGCCTTCGGCGTCAACGCAATCGTGCTGCCGCCGGGCATCGAAACTGGGTTCCACTACCACGACCTGCAGGAGGAGCTCTACTTCGTGCACCGGGGGACGATCGAGATGGAGTTCGGCGACGGCTCCGTGCAGACGCTGCGTGAGGGCGGCATGGCGCGCGTGGATGCAGCCACCGTGCGCAAGATCAGGAACGCCGGCGACGTCGATGCCGTGTACCTGTGCGCGGGCGGCAAGGACGGCTACATCGGGCGCGACGGGCGCGTGCGCCCCGGCGAGGAGCAGCGCGTCAAAGCCGTCCACGACCTCTCCGCCGAGCAGCCCAAGTGAGCAACGATGGAGGAGCCCGCCGACAGCGAGGCTGAGGACGGCTCGGCCTCCCCCCAGCAGCGGCTCCTGCCTGTAAAGGGCGGGCCCCACATCCCCCTGGCCGAGATCGTCCTGCGGGCAAGCCGCTCCTCGGGCCCGGGGGGACAGCACGCCAACGTGACCGCCTCGCGCGTAGAAGCCGTCTTCGACGTGCTCGCCTCGCCCTCACTGAGCGAGACCCAGCGCGCACGCCTGCTCGATCGCGTCGGGCCGCGAGTGGTGGCCGTGGCCCAGGACGAGCGCTCGCAGAGCCGCAACCGCGAGCTCGCCCTCACGCGCCTCGCCGGACGCCTCGAGCAGGCGCTGTCCGTCCCCCGCCACCGACGCCCAACCCGTCCCACAGGAGCCTCGCGAGCGCGGCGCCTCGCCGACAAGCGCCGCGCCGCCCAACGCAAGACCGAGCGACGCCCGCCCTCCCCCGACGGGGATTAGTTCAAGTACTCCCTCACATAGCGCTGATGCAGGCGCCCGAGGGGGGTGTTTTCGGGACGGAAGCCGATCGCGTGCCAGATGCCTCCGGAGATGGGCACCCACACGACGATCATGTACACGCCGATCACCAGCGCGGCCGTGCGCAGCCGGCGCGAGGTCGAAAGCGCAGCCAGGGGCAGTACCCACAGGACATACCAGGGCAGCACCCAGCTGAGCGTGACGAGCAGCGCAACGCTCGCCCAGCCCGAGGCCGTGATCGCGTCCCTGCGCTTCCACGCAAGCCAGCAGCAGAGCGCCACCGAGGCGATGAGAGCGCCGCTCATCAGGTAGCGGAGCGCTTCGCTCTCGCCGCCCGCGCCCAGCGCCAGCCCAATCAGGTTGGGGATGCTCTCGCCTGTTACCAGGCGGCTCTGGGTGCTGAGGTCGGGGATGTGCAGCCCGAACGCCGCCAGGCTCATCGCGCCGACGGTGGCGCTCATCAGGATCATTCCGAGCACCACATGAGGTATCCGGCGTGGGGTACGCAGCAGACCGGCCAGCACCACCGGCAGCAGGACCGCGCCCGAAGCCTTGAAGCCGGCTGCGAGCACGAACGCCGCGCCCGCCCCCATGTCCGCCGGGGCTGGGGCGCGCAGCGCCGCCCAGACCTCGCGGATCAACCACTGCAGGCGACTCTCCGGGTGGCCTTCCTCGGCGCTGCGGACGTGCCCGCGCCGGGCCTCGGCGCTCCTGGCGTCCGCGCTCGAGCGCCCCCGCAGCAGCAGGTAGAAGCCGAGCATGATGCACAGGATCATCAGGAAGTCGTTGTGGTCGCCGCCCAGGCCCCACACGAGCACGATCGGATTGAGCCCGAGCAGCGCAATTGCGCTGCGGGGGTTGCGTCCCAGCATCTGCGCGCAGCGCCACACCAGGAAGATCGTCGCCAGGCTCGCCAGCCCGAGCACCGCCTTCAGCGCCCAGAACGAGCCCGCCACGCCCAGGGGCACCACCACGAACGTGAGCAGCGTGAACATCGGACCGTAGGGGCTGAGCAGCTCATGCCAGTTGCTGAGGATGAAGCTCGGCTCGCTGTGCGGCTCGTACACAGGGATAGTCGTGTAGGGGTTGAGGTTGTGCAGTACCTCCATCCGCCCGTAGTTGATGTAGTTGAAGACGTCTGTCAGCGCCAGCGGCGGGGAGAGCAGGAAGATCGCGTGCACCGCCAGGATCGCCCCCACGAGCCAGCGCGTGGGCAGGCGCGGCGCCGAGCGCAGCACGACCAAGTAGCCGCCGTACATCACCACCAGAGCACCCGTGAACAGGTCCTTCAGCACGGTGCTGTTCTGGGTCATCCACGGCACCAGGCCGCCAAACGGCCCCGCCATCCACCGCGGATAGAAGCCGTAGTGAGTCGTCGGCGCCAGCAGACTCGGGCGGTTGGCTGCCAGCACCACCACCATCAAGCACAGCAGCACGATCATGCACAGCGCCACCCCGCCCGCGCGCACACCGCTGAGGGCCGCCGCCCGCTCCCGCCGGCCGCGCAGGCGGCCGATCAGACCGCTTCTCGCACCGTCCAGCGGCTGATCGAGCGGGATGGTTGTGGCGTCGCTGGAAGACATGCAGGCGCTGCCACATTACCCGCACAAACACTGAGGGCCCGCCGAAGCGGGCCCCCGTAAGCAGATCTGTTGCTAAGCGCTCTAGATCGCCTGGACGTTTACGGCCTTGGGGCCCTTGTCGCCCTGCTCCGGGTCGTAGGAGACCTTGGCCCCCTCCTGAAGAGAGCGGTAGCCCTCGCCGTTGATCCCGGTGTGGTGTACGAAGAGGTCCTTGTCGCCGTCATCGGGGGTGATGAAGCCGAACCCCTTGTCGTCGCTGAACCACTTGACTGTGCCAGTAGGCATTATGTGAACTCCTCCACGGTATGTGCGTGCTGCTACGCGGAGGATGCTTATAGCTTCGACCTGCGAGCGCTTGCACTACTTTCGCCGGTCTTGTGCCGGCCATGCACGCACGACCGTAGCACGTAGCCGCTGTTACGTGTTGTGGGAATGTTGCCAACGGCCGACGCAGCCAAACGTGCCCGCCGACGGCCCAGAACCACCGAGGCGATCCTCTAGTCTGCCCCCATGTCCGCGCGTGAGAGCCAGCAGGCAAGCCAGACAGCGAGCCCGGCGCTGCGTCTGGGGCGCCTGCTCCCCCCCGGCGAGCCGGGAACGATCGCCGAGATCGTAGAGGAGCTCGGCCTGTGGCAGCGGCCCGCCGCGGCTGGAAACAGGCCGCACGTGCTGCTCAACATGGTCGCTACCGCCGACGGGCGCGCCACGCTCGCGGGGCGTTCGGGACCGCTCAGCGCACGCGCCGACCGTGAGCTGTTCCACGGCCTGCGGGCAGCTGTCGACGGCGTCCTCGTTGGCGCGGGAACGGTGCGCACCGAGCGCTACGGGCGGCTGATCCCCGAGGTCTCCGTGCGACAGCTGCGCGTGGAGCGAGGTCTCACCGCGGAGCCGCTGGCATGCATCGTCTCGGGTCGGCTCGCGCTCGACGAGAAGCTTCCCCTGCTGACAGAGCCCGCGGCGCGGGTGGCGATCCTCACAGCCTCCGCCGCAAGCCTGCCCGCAAGCGGGGCGCAGCTCGACTACATCCGCGCAGGTAACGAAGGTCGCCTCGACTTGCCGGCGGCGGTCGGCGAGCTCGGGGAGCGCCTGGGCGTGAGGAGCCTGCTGTGCGAGGGCGGGCCGCACCTCGCCGGCCAGTTGCTCGCCGCCGGTCTCGTCGACGAGCTGTTCCTGTCGGTCGCGCCCAAGCTCGTGGGCGGCGAGCCGTCAGGAGGCGAGGCGCTGCGCATCCTCGCCGGGGCCGAGCTCGATCCCCCGGCCGAGCTCGAGCTGCTCGGCGTGCTGCAGGCCGACTCCTACCTGTTCCTGCGCTATGGCGTTGGCTCGCGCGGACGCGTCTCGCGCGAGACGATGCCCAGCAGCTCGCTGGCCAGCTGACGTCCCTGCGCCGCCGTCCGTGGCGTCGCCGCGATTCGCACCACAACCTCCTCGCCGTCGAGCTCCTCGAGCGTGATGCGGGGAGCGTCGCGCAACGGTGTCTGCAGCGACTTCTCCAGTATCTCCTGCAGGTCGCCGGGACTCATACCCGCCCGCAAGCGCGCCCGCAGGTTGACCGCCTCAGGCTCGCGCAGGGGCAGGATCGCCACGTTGAGCACAACGCTGTTGGGGACCATCACCACGTCTTCGCGCGTGGCAAAAGTCGTGTACAGCAGGCCCAGCGAGCTCACCGTTCCCTCGACCTGGCCGGCCAGGGGGCCGCCCTGCAGGCGCACGCGATCGCCCACACGGAAAGGACGCGCGCTCAACAGCACCGTGCCCGCAATCAGATTGCCCAGCGTCTGCTGCGCAGCCAGACCGAAGATCACCGCCGTGAACGCACCGCCGAGCGCCAGTGTGCGAGCTTCGATACCAGCCACTCGCAATGCCACCAGCAGCGCGAGCACCACCGTCGCCAGGCGAATCAGGAAGCCGACCGTCCCAGCCGTCGCCGGGTCCAGGCGCCTGAACAGCGCCGGGCCAAGGCCACGCCCGACGTCGCGTGCGATCGCCCAGCCGAGGATCATCAGCAGGATCACCGTCACCACCGTCACCGGCGTGTCCAGCGCCTGTTCGAGCACCTTGTGGGCGGGGACATACGCGCCGCCGTGGGCGTGATAGCCGGGGACCGCCTTGCCCAGCAGGCTCACGCGGTTGTCGTAGAGCACCACGATGCCCACGAACAGCGGCAGCAGCACCAGCGCCTCCAGCCTTGCGCGCTTGACCACACGAGGGCTGATCTGGCGCAGGAGCCCGACCTCCTTCCAGGCCTGACTGCGCGTCTCGAACATCTTCTGCGGGGTTCTCGGAACGGGCATCGGCGTCAATGATGGTGCAAGACGGGCACTGATCCGGGAACGGGCGCCCAGCCGCCGCGCGTCGGTGGGGTGAGGCTAGACCTGGGTGTAGATGACCATCGCCAGGCCGAACAGCAGGCAGTAGATCGCAAACGGGGTCAGCGTGCGGGTCTTGAAGTAATTCACCAGGAAGCGGACCGTGAACACGGCGGTGACGGCGGCGACTGCGCAGGCCACGAAGGCCTGACCGCGGATGCCGTCGCCGAGGTGGCCGAACAGGTCTGGGAGCTTCACGAGCCCCGCCGCGAGGATGATCGGGGTGGCGAGCAGGAAGGCGAAGCGTGCGGCATCGCTGTGATCCAGACCGCGCGCGAGGCCGGCGCCCATCGTCACCCCGCCGCGACTGATCCCGGCCACGAGCGCAGTGGACTGAGCAACACCTACCACGAGCGCCTCGCGGTACTCGAGTGTTGCGAGCTCGCGGGCGCCGTCAGGCTTGGCTCCCTCACGCACAGCCAGTTCGCGGACCTCGGCGCGCCGCCGAAAGCGCTCGGCCGCGAACAGGACGAGCCCGTTGACCATCAAGAAGACCGCGGCCACTTCGGGCTTGGCGGTGAGCGTTCGCAGCTGATGCTCCAGCGCCAGACCGATGATGCCCGCGGGAATGCTCGCCACGATCAGCAACCAGGCCAGCCGCTCGGTGGGCGTCTCGATGCGGCGCACCCTGAGCGTGTGGAAGAACGCCGAGACGATCTCGACCCAGTCGCGCCAGTAGTAGGCCAGCAGCCCGAGGGCGCTACCGACGTGCAGCATCACTACGAACGCCAGCCAAAAGGACTCCGACTGGGACTGGGCCTTAACGAGCTCGTTCCAGCCGAACAGCGTCGGGAACAGCACCGTGTGCCCGAGGCTCGAGATGGGAAAGAGCTCGCTCACACCTTGCAGCAGCCCCAGCACGATCGCCTGGAAGTAGCTGAGCGCAGAAGCGATTGGAAACACGAGAACGCTTGACATGGCCGCGGAGCTTATTGGCTGAGCCAATTGTCCGGAGCACATACGCTTGCAGCCATGCCACCGGGGGAGCACCACGTCCGCCCGGCGCTCGCTGAGATCGTGCGCGAGTGGGGACGGATCGGGTGCATCGGCTTCGGCGGACCACCCGTTCACATTGCGCTGCTGCGCGAGCTGTGCGTGGCCGAACGCGGATGGCTGAGCGATGCGCAGTTCGAGCGGGCGATAGCGGCCACCAACATGCTTCCCGGGCCGGCCTCCACGCAGCTGGCCATCTACTGCGCCTGGCGTCTGCAGGGAGCGCGGGGCGCGCTGCTCGGCGGTCTCGCCTTCATCCTGCCCGGCCTCGTAATGATCCTGGGGCTGTCCGTTCTCTTCCTCTCCGGCTCGCCGCCCACGTGGCTGCGCGCCGCGGGCATGGGGGCGGGCGCTGCCGTCCCCGCCGTCGCCCTCCGTGCCGGAGGCCCGATCGCCGCCCCGATCTGGGCACGCGCCGCCGGCTCCAGACGGGCGCGCGTGCTCGCCTACGGACTCGCAGGCGCCATCGCCGCGGCTGTGGCCGGACAGTGGCTCGTGCTCATGCTGGTGGGATGCGGGCTGATCGAGCTCTACGGCCGGCGTCTGGCCCCGTCGCTCACCGGTACGCACCCCTTGCTGGCTCTCGCAGCCGCCGCTGCACCAGGTGGAACCCTGGCGCTCGTCTGGACATCTCTGAAGGTCGGCGCGCTCGCCTTCGGGGGAGGCTTCGTGATCATCCCCCTGATGCAAAGCGACGCGGTGGGCACCTATCACTGGATGACCCACACCCAGTTCCTGGACGCGGTCGCGCTCGGACAGGTGACCCCCGGACCGATTGTCCAAACGGTCGCCGCCGTGGGCTATGCCGCAGGCGGCTTGGCGGGTGGTCTGCTGGCCGCCACGGTCGCGTTCGCGCCGTCCTTCTCCTTCGTGCTGCTGGGCGCCGAGCGCTTCGAGCGACTGCTCCTCAACCCCCGGGTAAGGGCCTTTCTCGAGGGCGCTGCGCCGTGTGCCGCCGGAGCCATTCTGGGCGCGGCCGTCCCGCTGACGCTGGCCTTCCGCGAGACGTGGCAGCTTGCCCTGCTCGGCGCATGTGCGATGGCGCTGCTCGTGCTGCGACGTGGCGTGGTGGCAACGCTGCTGGCGGCCGGCTGCCTCGGCGTCGGCGCCGGGCTGCTCGGCGCGCCCGTTCCACACTGAGAGCCTCCGCCACCCACCCGGTCGGCGCGATGTTCACAGACGCTTCACACCATCGTTGCGGCCTGGTCACAAAAGACGGCCCTTTGCAGGCGAATCTGCCTGATATGAACGATATGAAAAAGACAACGGCACAGACGGTGCCGAACACACGAGTGGACATGCACTGCCACTCAACAGCTTCACAGGAGTCACGCCTCGGAGTTCAGCGCGCGGTCGGGCTGCCCGAGTGCGCCACGCCCCCCGAGGAGGTCTACGCGCTGGCCAAGCGCCGCGGCATGGACTTCGTGACGATCACCGACCACGACACGATCGCCGGCGTGCTCGAGATCTCAGACCGCCCGGACGTGTTCGTCTCCGAGGAGCTGACAGCGGGCTTTCGCGGTGAGGGGCAGGCCGTGCACGTGCTCTGTTACGGCATCACCCCCGAGGACCACGAGTGGCTGCAGGCTCACAACGGCGACGTCGAGGTGTGCGCCGCCTACTTGCACGAGCGCGACGTCGCCTGCGCGCTCGCCCACCCCTACTACACGGTTGCCGCTCCTCTGACCGCGCGCCACCGGCGGCGCCTGGCGGAGCTGTTCCCGATCTGGGAGATCCGCAACGGCGCCCGCGCCCCGGAGCTCAACAGCCCCGCGGCCACCTACGTCGTCACGCGGGATGCCATCGGGATCGGCGGATCGGACGACCACGCGGGCGTCGACATCGGGCGCACCTTCACAGAAGCGCCCTCCGCCGCCGGCCCAGAGGAGTTCCTGGCACACATGCGCGCGGGCGACGTTCTTGCCCGCGGCGCCCAGGGCAGCGCCGCCAAGTGGGCTCACGCCGCGATCGCGCTCGCAGTGCGCTCACTGGGGCTGCACGCGCCGGACGGCTCGAGTGCCCGCCCCGACCCGTTGCGAGTGCTGGCGATGATGCGTCGTTTGCTGGTGCAGGCCGACGCCCGCCAGGGCGCAGGGGGCGGCGAGCTCACGCCCGAGGACGCGCGCTGCCTACTGCGCGCGTGGCTCGGAGCGGTCGGCCTGGATCACCTCGACGAGGGCGCCCTGCTGGCGATGATGCAGGACGAGAGCTTCAGCCACTCCGGTCTCTACCGGCGTGCCTGCCGCGTGCACGAGCGCAAGCTGCGGGGAGCCGTCGAGGTGGCGCTCGGCGCGGCCACGGGGGGCGAGAACATGCTGCTCGCCGCCGAGGGCCTGTTCGAAGCGAGCATCGCCGCGATCCCCTACGCACCGGCCACAGCCTTCCTCGCCCACGAGCAGGCCAAGCTCGCAGCCATCCCCTACTCCACCAGCCGAGCCGGGCTGGCGCCGCGAACCGGCGAGCGCCACGGCCAGGACGGCGAGACACCGCGGGTGGCGATCATGGTCGACGGCATCGGCTCGACCCACGGGGTGACGCGCACGATCGCCGAGATCCGCCAGCGCGGCGTCCCGGGCTTCGAGATCGAGGTGATCGGCACCGACCCCGAGGTAGATCGGAGGCTCTCAGCCGTGGCTGAGGTCGACGTGCCCTTCTACCCCGATCTGCGCATCGGCGTCCCCAGCCTGCCCGCGGCCGTGCAGACGCTCGCCGACGGACGCTTCGACGCCGTGCAGGTCTGCTCGCCCGGACCTGTCGGGGCCGCCGGGGCCCTGTTGGCGCGTGCCCTGGGACTGCCGCTCGTGGGCAGCTACCACACGGAGCTGACCGCCTACGCGTCCCTGCGATCGGGCGATGAGCGCGTTGCTTCGGCGATGGCAGCCGCCGTGAGCGCCTTCTACTGCGCCTGCGATCTCGTCCTCTCCCCCAGCCCCGCGGCCGACCGTGCGCTCGCGCGGATCGGCGTTGCCGACGGTCACATCGTGCGCTGGGATCGTGGCGTGGACACGACCCGCTTCGATCCGGCGCTGCGCCGCGAGCCGCGCGTTCCCGGCGCGATCACCGTGCTCTACGCCGGGCGGATCACGCGCGAGAAGGGAGTCGAGTTGCTCGCCGAGAGCTTCCAGCGAGCCCACGCGCGCGCCCGCAGCGAGCTGGGGCAGCGGCTGCACCTGATCGTCGCCGGCGGTGGTCCCGAGAAGCAGTTGCTGCGTGAGCGCCTGGGCGGGGACGTCAGCTTCCTCGGCTGGCTCGAGGGTGAGGCGCTCGCGCGCGCCTATGCCGACGCGGACATCTTCCTGTTCCCGAGCGCCACCGACACCTTCGGCCAGGTCGTCCTCGAGGCGCAGGCCAGCGGCCTACCCGTCGTGGCGGTCGCCGAGGGCGGCCCGCTGTCATTGATCGAGGATCGGGTGAGCGGCCTCCTGTGCCCGGCCGAGCCCGACGCGCTCGCCGGCGCCGTCCTCGAGCTGGCCGACCAGCCGCTGCTGCGCAGGCGCCTGGCGCGCGCGGGCCTCGCGGCCGTCGGCGAGCGCACCTGGGAGCGGGCGCTCGAGCGCCTCGCCGACAGCTACGCACGAGTCCTCGGGACCGAGGACGTGGGAGCCGTCCGTGCAGCCTAGACGCCGGCCCACCATCGCAGTGGCGCTCCACGACGTGGAGCCGGCGACGTTCGAGCGTTGCGCGCTGATCCGTGACTGGCTCGACGATCACGGCATCGCCCGCGTGACGCTGCTCGTGATCCCCGCACGCGATCTGCATCCCCTGGGCGAGCGCTCGCCGGAGATGACCGCGTGGCTGCACCAGCGCCGTCAGGCCGGCGACTCGATCGCCCAGCACGGCTTCCAGCATCAGCATCTGCGCGGAGGCTCGCTACGCGACCGGCGAGCGGCCGAGTTCGTCGGCCTCGACCGGGCGGAGACGAGCAGGGCCGTCGAGGCGGGCTGGCGTGTGCTCAAGCTGGCGGGCATCGAGCCGGAAGGCTTCGTGGCGCCCGCCTACGCCTACACACCCGAGCTGCGCCGCGTGCTGCCGCGACGCTTCCGCTGGTGGGCCGATCTGCTGCGTTTGCATCCCGTCCAGCGCAACCCCGACACGGGCTCCCGCCGGCGTCTCGTGCCGGCCTGGAGCATGGGCACCGAGCGCCCGCTGCAGCGACTGCTCTCGCCAGCGCTGATCAGAGTCGGCAGCCTGCTCTGCGGAGAGACGCTGCGCGTGGACGTGCACCCCGCCGCACTGGAGCATCCCCGGCAGATGCTGGCGCTCGAGTGGGTGCTCTCGCGCGGCGCACCGCGACGCGAGGCCGTCACCTACGAGCAGGCCCTCGCCTTCAGCGCCTGACAAACCGGACGATCGTCCGTACACCTTGCAAGGCGTAATGCACATCTAAGGGAGCGCCGATCTCCTGGCCAGGCCGTCCACTCGAGGCGCCGACCAGGCAAATGCTCCCCCGCTCTCCCCTACTCTCGCCTCGCGGCCGCAGCTCGCGTTCGTCGCTCGCCCTGACCACGCTGCTCGCTGCTGTGGTGGTGCTCGCGCTCGCCGCAAGCACCGCATCGGCACTGCACTCACACACCGCTGCACGCGCTCATCGCAATGCCGTCCATTGCCTCGTCGGCGGTCACGCTCGCTCTGCTGCCCGTCGCGGCGCCGCAGCATGCGCGAAGGGCGCTCCCGCCAAGCACACCACCGTGAATTCAGTGCCCGCGCCCTCCTCCCCAGTGCCCAGCAGCGCTGCTCCCAACGCCGTTCCGAGTGCCAAGCCAAATGTCAACCCCCCGGCCAAAGCCCACGGCGGCGAAACCCCCGCGTCCAGCTCCCCAGCACCCGCCGAAGGCAAGGCCGGCGAAGGCGAAGCAGGAGAATCGCTGGCCGAAGCCGCCGGCGGCAACCTCCCGCTCGACAGCGGCGAAACGGTCAGCGACCCGATCGACCCGCGTTTTCTCACCGACGTGCCCTTTGGGAAGACCTCGTTCTGGCTGCAGCCCTGGCGCGCCTACATGGACACGCTGCCCGCCTCCCGCCTAGAGCAGGCGCTGGGCATCAACTTCACCACCAACCCCGCCCAGGCCGACGCCACGGCACAGCTGCTGCACGACAGCGGCTTCGAGCTGGCACGTGTGGGGATCAACTGGGGCGCGCTCTCCTACTCCGAACCGAGCACCTTCAGGGCGAGCAACCTCGCTCACATCACCACCATCCTCACGGCCCTGCGCGAACACGGGCTGCGCCCGCTGATCGTCCTCGACGCCAACAGCGGCGCCCCCGCGCCGTATGTGAACGTCAAACTCGAAACCGTCACCGCGGCGGCCGCGGGCGCACAGAGCGTCACCCTGACGCCCGCCAGCGCCGCTCTGGTGGTACCCGGCAAGACTGGGTTCAACAACCTCACCTTTGGCGGCAGCCCCGACGAGCTGATCACCTCGGTGAACGCCCACGACGTGGCCACGCTGTCACGGCCGCTGCTGAACCCGCTTCCCGCGGGCTCGCACGGGGGCACGACGCTCCGCTACGCGCCCTTCCAGGCGCCAACGCTCCCCAGCGGAGCCCCCAACCCCTCCTACCAGGCCACGCTCGCCGGCTGGCTCACCTACGTACGCGCTGTGACCACGCTGGCCGGCTCGATCGTCGGCCCCGGCGGCTATGACGTCGAGGTCTGGAACGAGCTGACGTTCAGCTCCCAGTTCCTCAACGCCGAACACTATTACTCGCAATCTCCCGTCGGTGAAGAAGCGGGCCCCGAAGCCGAAGCCGAATCGGAAACCGAAACCAACACAGAAGCCGACGCAGGAGCAGAAGCCGAAGGCGAAAGCGGCAGCGAACCGGAAGCCGGCGAAGGCGTGCAGGTGCAGAACGCCGCCGCTCCGGCGACGGCTGAGGGCAAGAGCGCCAAAAAGCTCGTGAGCAAGCAGATCCGCAAAGCCCTGCTGGCCGAAACCGTGGCCTTCATCCGCAACCCCGTCAACGGGATCTCCCCGTCGGTCGCCATCACCGACGGCTTCGCCAGCCAGACGCCGTTCCCCTCCGGCGCCGACGCGCCGCTCGGGCTCACAGCGCTCAGCAAGCACCCCTACACCGGCCCCAAGAGCTTCCCCGCGGCCTACCACGTCACCCACGGCCATCCCCTCAACGCCCAGGGATTCCGCGACACCTCCAACAACAAGAGCTTCACGCCGCTGTTCGTTCCCACCTTCCAGGCGATGTTCCCCGAGTACTGGCTGAGCGCCATCTCCACCGAGACGCTCGTCCGCGACCTCGCACCCTTCACCACCGACATCTACGGCTTCCCCCACGGGCGCGAAGTCGCTCCCGCCGGCGGCCAGCCGATCCAGAAGTGGATCACCGAGTTCAACCTCTCGAGCCAGCACGGAACCGTGGTCGGACCCGACGAGGCCACGCCGCAGAGCGGCCCGTCTGCCCAGCTGACCCCCGCCGACCGCGCCCACTTCCAGGCGAAGGTCGCCCTGCGCAGCCTCGTATCGAGCGTCAACAAGGGCTTCTCTCGCGAGTACTTCTTCACGGCCTCCCCCGGCAGCAAAAGCCTGATCAGCCCGAGCTTCTTCACCGAAGTGGAAGCCGACCACGGCGCCTACCCCGGCGATCAGGCAGGCGGCGAGACGATGAGCGCCCTGCACAGCCTGCTCGGTCAGTTCCAGGGTCCCGGACCCGGTGCGGCCGCGCGTCAGCTGACGCTGCGCTCGATCGTCCAGGAAGGCAGCCACGCCCAGTTCGCCGGCGACGGCACCGCCGCGCACCCAAGCCTGTATGACCGCGACGTGCTCGCCGTGCTGCCCTTCCAGTCCTCACCCACGCGCTTCGTCATCCCCGTATATGTCATGACCAGAGACCTGCTCACGCTGTATGAACCGGGAGCACCGGTCGGAGATGTCCACCGCTTCGACCTGCCCAACGAGAGCTTCGAGATCACGCTCGGCAACCTCCCCGAAACGACTGCGGCTCCGACCGTCAGCGCTTATGACCCGCTGCTCGGTCAGTCCACGCCCGCGCGACTGGTCTCGCGGGAAGGCTCGAGCGCCGTGTTTGAAATCACGGCCACCGACTACCCGCGTGTGCTCACGCTCGAATACCCCAACAAATGACTGACCGGCTGCTAACCGAGCTTGCCTGAGCTGAACATCGCGGCTTCGAAGGGCTTGACCGCGGGCAGCGCCGAGTAGCCGAGGTGCTCGAGGCCGAACAGGTCCTCGATCGTCAGCAGCAGCGAGAAGTGGTCATACGGTTCCTGGCTCGTCGCGGCGCCCTTCAGATACGGAGAGAGCAGCAGCGCACCCACCGTCCCACCGCCGCGCGGGGACAGGCCCGCAGTTGCCGCCGAGGGGGGAACGTTGGGGAAGCGCGGCTGGCCACAGCAAGAGCTCGAGTCGGCATATTCGCCGCTCGAGGGAGCCTCGTCGACGGTGATCACGAGCAGGCCGCCCTGCTTGTAGGCCTTCGAGGCGAGGATCTCGGGCACCACCTTCTGCAGGAACCCGTCGGCGGGCACGAGCCCGGCGGGGGCGCCAGGCGTGCACGGCGTGGGATTGCCGTCGTGACAGCGATCGGGGGCGATGTAGGTGAAGTTGGGTGTGCGCCCCGGCGAGGCAAGATCGCCCTTCAGCTGGCCGAGGCCAGTGTCCTCGCTCGAGCAGCTCGTCCCGCCGACGATCGACTGGAAGTACACGAACGGATTGCGGAACGTCGCATAGGGCCCCGTGCTCGCGGTCTGGTCGGCGCTCGGGTCACTCGCTCCGGTGGTGGGATGGCTGCAGGCTGGTAGCGCGCCTTCGCCCAGCCCCTCGATGTAGGCCCGCGAGGTGAGGTGCTTTTCGGCGAGCTCGCCGGGGAGCGTGCGGGTGCTCGTCGGGTATACGCAGCCGGTGCCCAGCACCTGTTCGTCGGCTGCGCTGCCCGTAGCCATGAGCGGCGCGTAGGTGGGGCAGTTGGCAGCCGTTTCAGCCGTGGGGCCCTGGCCGCTGAGCAACGCGATCCCGTTGGCCAGCTCCTCGTGGGCGACCGCGTCGTAGCGCACGAGCAGCGTGCCCTTCTTCTCGAGTGTGCCCGACAGGTAGTGCGCGGGGGAGATCGGCCCGAACACGGAGGCGTAGGGCTCATCCGAGAGCATCACCACGAACACGTGCTTGATCGGCGGGAGCTTCGTGGCGGGCGCACTCGGTGAGCCGCCTTCCTTGCCGGCTTCGTGCTTGCCCGTGCTCGGCGTCGTGGCGGTCGGTGCCTTGGCGGGCGCCGTCGGCGTCGTGGCGGCCGGTTCCGGTGTCGTCGCAGGTTCGCTTTCTGGCACCTGCGCTTCGGTGGATGCTCCTCCCCCGGTGCCAGGGGCGCTGGCCGTCGCAGCCACAGCGGCGGGCAGCACGACCTTCAGCCGGTGCGCCGAGGCCGCGAGGGTGTCCTGGACGGGTGAGCTCGCGGCGCCGCCCATCAGCACACCGAAGCCGAGGAACACCACCACGAGCAGAGCCGCGATCCTCGGCGGCGGCAGGCGCAGAGCCGGCGAGCGCGCAGGCGCAGGAGGTCCGGGACTCGTTGGCGCCGGCGCGGCCGCAGCGGGCTCGGATTCCGCGCTCTGCGCCGCCACCCGCCGCTGAAGCTCCTCCAGGAGTGGGCTCGGATCCCCGGCGCGGGCGCCGCACGTCAGGCAGTAGTGCTGGCCTGCGACGAGCGGCGAGCCGCACTCGGCGCAGAGCACTGGGCGCTCGGGGCTCACTCGTCTGCGCTTGCGGAGGGCTCGCCCGACGCCTGCGGCGCGAGCAGCGCATCCATCACGGCAGTCGCGTCAGCTCGACCGACGCTCGCGCTGGGCAGACGCTGCATCAGCCCGGTGCCGCACTGCCAGCAGAAGACAGCGCCACGGCTGTGCGGCGCACCGCACTGGGGACAGGCTCCGGCCGTCCCGTCGGCCTCCATGCGCAGCAGGCGCTCCACCTCGGCGAGCTCCGCGTCTCGCTCCTGCAGAACGGCAGCGCGGCGCACGAGCACATCCAGACGGAAGTGGTCGCGGATCGCCATCTCGTAGGCCAGTCCGCCGAGGTCCCAGTGGAGCTCAGTGACCTCGTGGGCCAGGCGGTCGCGCCTGCGACCCAGCTCCGTCTCTAAAGCGGCGCGCGTCGGCGACGCCTCCTGTACCGGCGTAACCGGCCGAGAGCTCCGCGCCGGGACGGGCGACTGGTGGTCTCTGCTCGAGATGTCCTCACCCAGGATTCCCATCGTGCTATCCGGTCGAGACCACGTCGGGAAGGTTCTTGGACTTTTCCTCGTAGCTCTTGCCTTTGGCGCCTTTGAGGCTTTCGAGAACCGCCGGCGGCGCCGGTTTGCTCTCGCTCGAGCCCACCCCACCTTTCGTGGAGCTGGAGGACGAGGCGGCTTCCGAGGTGCCGGATGCTCCGTTTGAGACCTTGATCACCTTCGCTGCAGGAAAGCTCCTCCGCAATGTGGCCAGCGCTTTTTCCGCTTCGCTGCGCTTGTGATCCATCCCGGCGTAGATCACGTAGCTGCCTGCGCTGAGGCTCGAGAATTCTTCTGACTTCAGCGCACCAACCCCCTTTGCGCCCTTGGCACTCGCGCTCGACTTGGCCGCTTCGAGGGCGCTCGCCGCAGTGCCCGACTGCGGCAGCGTCTGGAGCTGCACCGTGTAGCCGCTCGTGCCCGCAGGCCAGTCGCTGGTGAAGGATGCTTCGCTCGCGGCCCCGGTGGCGGCCGGACCGGAGCTCGGCGCCGAGGCGACGCTGATCACCTGAGCCGGCGCAGAGCTCGTCCTGTCCGAGCCTGAGCGTCCGATCAGCACGCCCACGCCCATCGCCAGCAGCAGGACCCCAACGCCCGCGATTACTGTCAGCGTGCTGCTGCGCGGGGCCGTCGGGGGACCTGGAGGAGTCGGCGACAGGGGGGCCAACGTCGTGAGCGTTGCCTCATGGGGCGGACCTGCGAGCAGGAACTCACTCGGCGCCATCCGACGCTCGCCGCACTCGAGGCAGTAGCGCTGGTCTGCCGCCAACGGCGCATGGCATCCGGCGCAGCGACGCTCCGCGTCTGAAGCCTGCGGCGAAGAGTCGACGATCGATTCGGTTGACAGGTCTACCTACCTTCGGGTCAGCGCCCCGACGGCGTCGGAGCACAGTCAGACGCGCGGCGCCGGGCGCCGCCTGAGCCCGCATATCGTCCAGGCACACGGCCGCAGCGGCGTGATGATTCTGTGAAAGCGGCTCGAGCCCGCTAAGAACCTCTTTCAAAATGATCGGCACGCCCGGATGCGCCCCTGTACGCGGCGCTGGATCGCCACGTGCCGTCTTGCCCGTGCCACCAGCACGGGCTTCACCGGCCCGCGACGCCCAGCTTGGTCCATGAACGCCCCGACCGCACCCCTCATTTTGAAAGAGGTTCTAAGAGACTCTAAGCTGGGCTGTCTCCGGGTGCTCCCGACAGTTGGGGGCTCGATAGGTCTTTGAGGGTTGGACGGGTTCCCCTGCCGGGGAACCCGTCCGTGCCTCGGCTCAGGCTGCCTCCTTCACCGCCAAGTGAAGAGAGAGGACTGGGCCTGATGACCAAGGATGACGTGCTGTTCGGCTACCGCCAGCAGCTTTTCGCGGAGGCAGCGAGGACGAGCGTCTCAGCGGCGTGCCGGACGTTCGGTGTGCACCGCTCCACCTACTACCACTGGAAGCGCCAGGTCGACCGGCATGGCCTTGAGATGCTGCGCCCCAGGGAGCGCCGGCGTCCGCAGATGCCCAACGCGCTACCGAAGATGATCGAGGAGCGAATCGTGTCCTTCTCGATCGCTCACCCGGGTCTCGGGCCCAGACGTGTCGCTTCCGAGCTGGCCAGGGAGAAGTGGGGCGGGATCATCGTCTCGCCGAACGGGGTGTGGAAGGTGCTCTGCCGCCACGGCCTGAACACCCGCGCCAAGCGCCTCGGCCTGATCGCCGGCTACGCCGCGCCCTATGAGCCGCCCAGGGATCCCGCTCCAGAACAACACATCGACGTCGAGCGACCGGGTGAGCTGGTGGGGATCGACTGCTTCTACGTCGGCCGATTGAGAGGCACCGAGGGCGCGATCTGGCAGCTCACCGCGATCGACATCGCCTCCTCCTACGCCTGGGCGGAGCTCGTGATCTGCAAGCAGGGCAATCCCACCGCCCGGCAGACGAGCAAGCTCGCCGAGCGTGTCGCGAGGGAGTTGAAGGCAGCCGGCTGGCGCCTGGAACGGATGCTCTCGGACAACGGCAACGAGTTCCGCGGCAGTGACTTCACTAGCACCCTCGAGAAGCTGGGAGCCCGCCACAGCCGCATCCACGCAGGCAGGCCGCAAACCAACGGCAACGTCGAGGCGCTGCACAAGACGATCCTCGATGAGTGCTGGCGCCCTGCCTTTGCCCGCTACATCTACCCCCGTTACACCGGCCTCAGACGCGAGCTGGATACCTACCTCAGCTTCTACGGATGAAAGTCAAGTTGGGCTGGACGTTGGCGGTTTCCTTTGGCAGAGTTGGTGGTGGTGCGGGCGACTGACGGAAGCGAAGAGCAGACCTTGGGGCTTATTGAGTCTGTCGCGCGGCTTTGCCCTGCGAGGGCCTTTGAGATGCGCGCCCCGGTGTCGCGCCCGCACCCGCCTTTTTCTTGGCTGGCTGCCAGTCAGCGATGAGGCGTTGATATGCCGTCTCGGCCTGAGCAGCGAGCTCTTTCTCGGCCTTGCGCTGATCGACGGTGGCGAACGTGCGTCCGGTGGTGGCGAGGCGTTTTCCCTGCTGGCGCGGTGCTCCGAGCATCAGCTCAAAGCGGCGCAGCTTTTCTCGGTGCAGAGAGGGACGCGCGAATGCGTAGTCCTCGCCGCGGTGCAGCATGTTCCAGGCGACCACGACGAGCTTGCGGGCAACCGCGACTGTCGCGATATTCACGCCGCGGCGTGCGCTGACGCGCTGATGAAAGGCCCGCAGCGGGCCTGTGGTCCTCGCCGCGTGCCATGCGGCCTCCACCAGTAGCCCGCGGACCTCACCGGGGCCTTGCTTGCTGATGCGCCCGTGCTTGGCGGGCTCGCTGCCGGACTGGCGCACCCGTGGGCTGAGCCCGAGATACCCAACAAGATGCCCAGGCGTTGGGAACCTTGAGACGTCACCGATCGCCGCGAGCATCGCTGTCGCGGTCACCCCGGAAACACCCGGGAGTGTCATCAGCCGGCGAATATCCTCGCTGCCCAAGACCTGCTTGGCGATCTCCAGATCCACGAGCTCGATCTCCTTCTTGACGAAATCGATCTGGCGCAGACACGCGTCGACGCTTTGCTGCTCATCAACAGGCAAATGCTCCTGCTGAGCGGCTAGCCACACTCGGCCCTTAACACCAAATACGTCTGTCATCGGCGGGCGCTCCTTCAGCTGACGCTGCAGCACCGCATGAACCTGGTTCTTCTCACGCACCATCTGGCGGACCAGATGGCCGCGCCTTGAGATCAGCCGCCGGCGCACCCTGGTCTGCTCATCCGGAGTCCAAACCTCAGGCAAGAACCCGCCTGCGAGCAGTCGAGCGAGCATCTGGGCATCGATCTTGTCGGTCTTCGCACGCAACCCCGTCGCGGCCTTGACCGCTTTCGGATTAGCCAGCACTACTCGAGCGACATGCGGCTCGATGATCCGCGCAATCGCCAGCGCATTCGCGGTCGCCTCCAGCGCGACCACGTCATCCCCCGCCAAGCTCTGTGCGAACAGCTCGAGCGTTGCCCTCGCCGAGGCTACGCGCCCAGCAGAACGCACCACCCCGTCTTCGGCTATCGCGACCTCACAGAAGTCACGATGGACATCCAACCCTATGAACCTCACCAGCACCTCCTCTCGCTGAACAAGAAACGGTGGAGAGCTGGCGGGCAAAACGACAACTACGGATCCGTGCTCAAAGCACACCCGGGCAAGTCGCAGGGGCGGCCAACTACAAACTGCGGGCTCTCAGCCCATAGAAATGCGACGGCCTGCCCAACCAGCGTTCTCCCGGAGCCCCCGCCCCGGAACGCCGCCAAACCTACGACGGCACCCAGACACGACAACTCCGAAAGACATCTTCATGCCCCTACAACAACGACCGCGTTCACCACGGACGCCTCACGCGCGGGCGCATACCCGCAGACATCGTCTACCGTGCCCGAAAGATGGAGGCAAGATGAGCCGCACCTGTCGGCACATCTCGGAGGCCGCCCACTCTAAGCAGCCATGTGGCGATCGCGCGAGCGCTGGGCCCTCCGCCATGACGGGGAATGCGCGACTCGTGCTTGCATCGCTCGGCCCAGCTCTCGCCTGGCGCCCATGGGCATGACCTCGCCACGGACTCTAGCCTCGTCTCGATCGGCCATGGCCGCCATCGCGCACAGTCCGACGACCAGCGAGAGGATCAGCAACCATGCTGCAACGATCAGCAGAAGAATCATGCAAGCTCCGGTGGGTAGCAGGTCTGTTGTTCACTAAACATATCAGCATTATGCCTCATCTCCTTCGAGATGTGGCCCGATGTCAACCCCCCTTCGGCTACGCTTCAGCACGATGAGACCCACCCTCAGCAGAGGATTCGCCGCAATGGCGACTGTGGCCGTCCTCCTACTCGCCTCCTCGGCGGGCGCCCATCCAATAGCGAACGGCAAGCCTCTGGCCGTGACCGGCGCGGTCAGCCGTGTCCGTGGTACCTCCGCCGAGCTCGACGGGACGGTCACACCGGGAACCCAGACCACGAGCTACTACTTCCAGTATGGGCCCACGGCCGCCTTTGGCTCGCAGACGACACCCGGCAGCCTGCCGCCGGGCTCAGCGCGGGTGAAGGTCGGCCAGACCGTCACCGGCCTGCTTCCCGGCTATCACTACCGACTCATCGCAACCAGCGCCGCCGGCTCATCGACGGGCAAGGAACGCATCTATACGGTGAAAACGCTCAAGGTCGCCTTCACCCTGGCGAAGCCCACCGCGCCGACCGTCTACGGCAGTCCCCTCACCATCACCGGGAGCCTGGCCGGGCCGGCCAACGCGCATCGGGAGATCGTGCTGCAGGAGAGCCCCTACCCGTTCCTGGACCCGTTTGCCACGCTCGGAACACCGATCTTCACCAACGCCGCCGGGGGGTTCGTCTTCCCCGTCGCGAGCCTCACCTCGAGCACCCAGTTCCGTGTGAGCACAGTCGACCCGCGTCCGATCTACAGCCCAACTGTGACCGAGCAGGTGGCGTTCAAGGTGACGCTGAAAGTTCGCACCTCGGCCCACAAGGGCCTCGTGCGCCTATACGGCACCATCTCCCCCGCGGCGCCTGGCGCGCGCGTCTACTTCCAGCTGCAAAAGGCCGTGCGGCCGGGCGGCAAATCCGAAAACACGACCCGCTTCGCCACCCAGTTCACCACGGTGGTGAAACGCGCCACCAAAACCAGCTCGCGCTTCAGCGCAATCGTGGAAGTGGCCCACGGCGGGCGCTACCGCGCCTACGTCCAGGTCAAGAAGAAGGGCCCGCTGGTCGCCGGCGCGAGCACCACGGTCGTGCTCGCCGCAGCGCCCAAAGCCAAGAAGCATTGACCTCAGGCCGCGAGCAGCCCGCGAGCCACGAGCAGCCCGATCACGCGCTCGACCTCCTGCTCGACCGTTTCTTCGTGGCTCGAGAGCACCAGGTCGGCATCCGCCGGCGCCTCGTAGGGCGCGCCGACCCCGGTGAGACCCGCGAGCTCGCCGGAGCGGGCGCGCGCATACAGGCCCTTGGGGTCGCGCCGCTCGCACAGCTCGAGTGAGGTGTTGACGAAGATCTCCAGGAAGCCCAGCTCGCTCTTGGCGTGTAGATCGGCCGCCGCCTGGCGGTCGGCGGCGTAGGGGGAGACGAGGCTGACGAGGGCGATCGTGCCGGACTCGGCCAGCAGGCTGGCGACGTGTGCGGTGCGACGCACGTTCTCGCGCCGCGCGCTCTCGTCGAAGCCGAGATCGCCGTTGAGGCCGTGACGGAGGTTGTCGCCGTCGAGCAGGAACGCGGGCTGGCCCGCGGCGATCAGGCGCTCCTCGACAGCCGCCGCCACGGTCGACTTGCCGGCTCCCGGCAATCCGGTGAACCACAGCGTGGCCCCCGCATGCCCGAGGGTGCTCCAGCGCCGCTCGCGCGTCATGCGTGTGCCCTGCCAGCGCACGTTGGGGCTGCGCTCGGTCTTCTCCAGCGACTCGGTCGCATCCTCCACCTCGGTGTCGAGGACCACGCCGGCGGCAACCGTTTCATTGGTTGCCTCGTCGATCACGATCAAGCTGCCCGTCACGCGATTGCGGCGATAGGAGTCGAACACGAGCGGTGTGCTGAGGCGCATGTGCACTCGCGCCAGGTCGTTGAGCTCGAGCGAGGTGACGTCGTCGTCGCGGCGCAAGGTCTCCACGTCGATCCGGTAGCGGACATCGACGCCGCCGACCATCGCCGTGCGCGTGGTGTGCTTGACCAGGTAGCGCCGCCGCGGGTCGAGCGGGTGCTCTGACATCCAGCAGACCAGGCACTCGAAGCTCGTCGAGACCGTCGGCTGGTTCTGCGGGCGCACGATCGTGGAGCCCCGGCCCACGTCGATGTCATCGGTCAGCCGCAGCGCCACGGACATCGGTGGGAAGGCCTCCTCGATCGGCCCGTCGAAGGTGTCGATACCCGCGATCGTCGAGCGCTGGCCCCCAGGGAGCACCACGACCTCGTCGCCCGGGCGCATCACCCCGCCCGCCACCTGGCCGGCGTAAGCGCGGTAGTCGGCGAGACCCGAGCCGACTTGTCGCCCACCCACCCGAATCACCCACTGCACGGGGAAGCGAACGTCGATCAGGTTGCGGTCGGAGGCTATGTGCACGTGCTCGAGGTGGTAGAGCAGCGGCGGGCCTTCATACCAGGGCATCGACTGCGAACGATCGACCACGTTGTCGCCCAGCAGCGCCGAGATCGGGATGAACGTCACGTCGGGCATCTCCAGGCGCGCGGCGAACGTGTCGAACTCCTCGACGATCGCGTCGAAGACCTCCTCCTCGTAGTCCACGAGATCCATCTTGTTCACGCACACGACCACGTGCGGGATGCCCAGCAGGGAGCTGATGAAGGCATGACGCTTGGACTGGGCGATGACGCCCTTGCGCGCGTCGATCAACACGATCGCCAGATCGGCGGTCGAGGCGCCGGTGACCATGTTGCGCGTGTACTGCTCGTGGCCGGGTGTGTCGGCGATGATGAAGCGGCGCTGTGCGGTGGCGAAGTAGCGGTAGGCGACGTCGATCGTGATCCCCTGCTCGCGCTCAGCGCGCAACCCGTCGGTCAGCAGCGAGAGGTCGAGGAAGTCGTGGCCCATGCGCTGGCTGGTCTGCTCGACGTGGGCGAGCTGGTCGGAGAGCACCTGCTTGGAGTCGTAGAGCAGGCGGCCGATCAGCGTGCTCTTGCCGTCGTCGACGCTGCCGGCGGTGGCGAAGCGCAGTAGATCGGCGGGGCGCTCGGTGAGTCGCTTGAAGGCGGCCTGCGCGGTCTCGCCGGCGAGCGCCACTGCGCCCGGCGCGGCGCTTGGCCCGGAGCCGTTGGAGCTGGATGAGTTGCCCGGTGCGCTCATCAGAAGTACCCCTTGCGCTTGCGATCCTCCATCGCCGCCTCGCTCGCCCGGTCATCCCCGCGGGTCTGCCCGCGCTCGGTGATCTCGGTGGCCGCGATCTCGGCCACGACCGCCTCGAGCGTGGCCGCATCGGACTCAACGGCACCTGTGCAGCTCATGTCACCGACCGTTCGATAACGCACACTGGCCATGAAGGGCTGCTCGCCTTCGATCAACTCGATGAACGGGCTCACAGCGTAGATCATCCCGTCGCGGGCAAACACCTCTCGCTCATGGGCGAAGTAGATCGACGGCACCTCCAGCTGCTCCTCGAAGATGTACTGCCACACGTCGAGCTCGGTCCAGTTGGAGATCGGGAACACGCGCGCGTGCTCGCCCTTGTGCAGGCGGCCGTTGAACAGGCTCCACAGCTCGGGGCGCTGGCGCTGGGGCTCCCACTGCCCGAACTCGTCGCGGAAGGAGAGGATCCGCTCCTTCGCCCGTGCCCGCTCCTCGTCACGGCGCGCGCCGCCAAAGGCCGCGTCGAAGCCGTGCTCGGCGATTGCGTCGAGCAGCGTGACCGTCTGCAGCGCGTTGCGGGAGGCGCGCGGACCGGTCTCCTCGACCACGCGGCCTTCGCGGATCGAGTCCTCGACGCTCGCCACGATCAGCCGCTCGCCCAGCTCAGCCACGCGCCGGTCGCGGTACTCGATCGCCTCGGGGAAGTTGTGGCCCGTGTCCACATGCATCAGCGGAAACGGGAAGGGCGCCGGGCGAAACGCCTTCTCGGCCAGGCGCAGCAGCACGATCGAGTCCTTGCCGCCGCTGAACAGCAGCACGGGGCGCTCGAATTCGGCGACGACCTCGCGCATGACCTGAATCGCCTCGGACTCGAGCGTGCGCAGGTGCGAGAGGTGATAGGTGGCTGCTGGCATCCTTGCGGGTTCAACTGGGTGGACGGTTAACGGAGCGTGCGCCCAGAAACTCGCGCATTCCCCCCTTGAGTAATGTGAACATTAGGGTGCATCTAGGCAACTTTCAAGACCGAGCCGAGCTCCGGGCGAAGGCGCCGGGCGCAGCCGGCGCCCAGGGGACTTCGAGCCCCCGCCCGCGCGTGCTGATGCTGGGAATGAGCTGGTTCGGAGCGAATCCCGGCGGCCTCGACCGCTATTACCGCTCGCTTTACGAACAGCTGCCCGAGGCCAGCGGCGTGGTCGTGGGACCGGCCGAGGGCGCCCCGGGCTCGCTCACGCTCGCCGCCCGCGAGAACAACCCCCTCCCCTGGCGGATGCTTCGCTACTGGCTCGCCGCGCGGCGCGCACTGGCGGACGTCGAGTTGCTGGACGCGCATTTCGCGCTGTACGCGGCGCCGCTGCTGTTGTTGGGAGGCCGGCGATTGCCGTCGGTGTTCCACTTCCACGGCCCGTGGGCCGAGGAGCACGTCGCCGCCGGTGACCGCTCGCAGGCCAGGTACGCCGTGCGAAGAGGGCTCGAGCGCGCAGTGCTGCGCCGTGCCGATGCCCACGTGGTGCTCTCATCGGCCTTTCGCCGCGTGCTCGTCGAGCGCTATGGCGTGCCGCCGTGGGGCATCCGGGTGTGGCCCCCAGGCGTGGAGCTCGACGCATTCACCCCGGGCCAGCAGATGGCCGCACGGGCGAAGCTGGGCATCGAGGCGCAGGCCTTCGCCGTGGTGTGCGTGCGCCGCCTCGTGCCGCGCATGGGCATCGACGTGCTGCTCGATGCGTGGGCGCAGATCGTCTCGGAGCTGCCAGGCGGCTCGGTGCTCCTGATCGCTGGCGAAGGACCGCTGCGCGGCGAGATCGAGGCACGCGCCGCCGAAATCGAGCCCTCCGGGAGCGTGCGCGTACTCGGGCGGATCTCGGACAGCGAGCTGGTCGAGCTCTACCGGGCCGGCGACGTGGCGGCGGTCCCGACGCTGTCCGTCGAGGGGTTTGGCTTGGTCGTGCTCGAGGCCGCCGCCTGCGGCACGCCCAGCGTGGTCAGCGCAGTCGGCGGACTGCCTGAGGTCATCCGGGCACTCGACCCCTCGCTGCTCGTGGCGCCGGGCGATCCGCCCGCCCTCGCCTCACGCCTGCGTCGGGCCTCCCAGGGCGAGCTGCCCTCGCGCGAGCGCACGCGCAGCTACGCCGAGGCGTTCAGCTGGCCGGTCGTGGCCGAGCGCCATCGCAAGCTCTACGGCGATTTGGCAGCCGGTCGTCGAGACGAACGCCCACGGGTTGTCTACCTCGACCACATCGCACGTCTCTCCGGTGGCGAGATCGCCTTGCTGCGCCTGCTGCCACACATGCGCGGCGTGAACGCCCACGTGATCCTCGGCGAAGACGGCCCGCTCGCCGAGCGTCTGACACAGGCGGGCGTATCCGTGGAGATCCTCCCGATCGCCCCCTCCACCCGCGACCTGCGCAAGGACACCGTGCGCTTCGGCGGTGCCTCGCCGCTGGCGGCTCTGCACACGCTCGCCCATGTCGTCAGGCTTGCGCTGCGCCTGCGCCGGCTGCGACCCGACCTCGTGCACACCAACTCGCTGAAGGCCGGCGTGTATGGAGCGCTGGCCGCACGGGTGGCGGGGGTTCCGCTGCTGTGGCACGCCCGCGACCGCATCGCCGACGACTACATCCCGAAGCCCGCCGTGCGGCTGGTGCGTGCGCTCGTGCGCCACCTGGCCACGGGTGTGCTGGCCAACTCCGAGGCGACCCTCGCGACGCTTCCTCCCACCCGCAGCCGAGCGCTCAGGGAAGTGATCCCCGACTCGGTGGAGCCCTCCACGCACCCTCCGACCGCCGCGAGCGGCTCGACCACGTTCGGCATGCTCGGGCGGATCGCGCCGTGGAAGGGCCAGGACCTGTTCCTGAGGGCGTTCGCCGCTGCCTTCCCGGCGGGCGAGGAGCGGGCGGTGGTGGTCGGCGCGCCGCTGTTCGGCGAGGAGGACTACGAGCGCGAGCTGCACCAGCTGGCTAACGAGTTGGGCATCGCCGAGCGCGTCGAGTTCCGCGGTTTTCGCGAGGACATCTGGCCCGAGCTGGCGTCCTTCGACGTGCTCGTGCACGCGTCGGTCATTCCCGAGCCTTTCGGCCAGGTGGTGCTCGAGGGTATGGCGGCCGGCCTTCCCGTGCTCGCCCCGGATGAGGGCGGACCGGCGAGCGTGATCGAGGACGGCCAGACGGGACGCCTGTTCCGCAGCCGGGAGCGCGACTCGCTGGCCGCTGCGATGCGCAGCCTGAGCGCCGATCGAGGCGAGCGCGAGCGGTTGGGCGCGGGCGCGCGCTGCGCCGTCGAGGCCTACCGGCCCGAGCACCTCGCCGACCGCATCGAGCAGCTGTACGACCGCCTGCTCGAGAGGAGCTAAAGGAAGCGAGCAGCACTGCCGATTGGATCCCGACCGGCTTTCCCTCCAACGGGTAGGCGTGGCTCGTCGCGATGACCACACCAGAGCTTCCCATCGACGCCCTCGAGAAACGACCGGCCCACCGGCTCGTGCCCCTCATCGCGCTGATCCTCGTGGCGCTGCTCGCGCCGTCGTCCGCCCTGGCCGCCCAGCAGCGCCTGGGCACCCTCCAGCGAGATGGAGCGTGCACGCTCACCCTGACGGCCGGCTCCCAAAAACTCACAGCCGGCGAAGGCGCGGCGCTGTCGGGAGCGCTCAGCTGCTCGACTCCTGAAGAAGCAGCCGAACAGACCGTGACCGTCTACGCGCACAGTGTCGGCACGCACGGCTTCTTCGCGGGAGCGAGCACCACCACGCTCGCCGACGGCACGTTCGCACTCGAAACCGAAGCGCTCACCGCCAACACGATCTTGTACGTCTCAGCCCAGGGAGCCCGCAGCCCACGCGTGCAGATCGAGATCGCTCCCCACGTGAGCGTCGAAGCTCCACCGAGCGGCACGCAGCTGCTGATGGCCTCGCATCATGCAAGCGCCGCCTCGCTGCCCGCGACCAACACCGTGACGTTCAAGGGCACTGTCAGCGGCGCTCCCGCCGGCACCCGCGTGGTGCTCCAGCGCGAGCGTCCGGGTGGAGCTGGTGAATGGCGGATGGTGGCGCTGGGAGAAGTGGACGGCGAAGGGCACTTCTCGATCACCCACACCTTCAGGATCCCCGGATCCACGACCGTTCGCATCCTTGCTCGCGCCCACGGGTTCACCTCCGGCGCCTCAGAACCGCTCACCTACACGATCGAACGCCAGCAGCGCAGCGGTGTGAGCCCCAGCGCCTCCGCGCTCACCTCTCGCTAGCGCTCGCCGCTGGGCGCAGCAGCGAGTGGATCGCCGGCCATACGCACTGGAAGACCGCGGTCAGCGCCCGCCGTGGCGGCGAATCAGGCCTTCCTTTGAGCGAGACCTGGCCCTTGCGCAGCAGGATGTTGCCCTGGAAGGCCGGCCCGGTCTGCAGTGCCTCGAGGTCGGGTACCTGCGCATCGGAGCCCATCCCCCTCAGCAGCGTCCCGAGCACGCCCGCCGGATCGGCGACGAAGTCCTCGTAGTGCACGAACAGGCGGCGCTCGCGGGGCTGGCGCAGGAAGATCGAGACGGCCAGGAGGTTGGTGAGCCAGATGTAGGCGTTGGTGATGAAGATCGAGTCCGAGAACTTGGCCGGGCCGGGTGTGGTGAAGGAGGCGACCACGCCGTGCGGGTTTCGCACCATGTAGACGAGATAGAGCTCAACGCCGTCAACCCCCCCGACGCCGTCCGCCCTGTCCAGCTTCTGAAGCTCGCGTGCACGCAGCGGGTGCGAGGAGGTGTCGACGATGTGGCGAGCACCGGTCTCGGCGCCGATCGCTCTGTAGAGACCCGCCGTAATGCGCTGCCAAGGCCGACGTAGACGTCGCCGTGCCGGCCACTTGTCGATCCGATATGCCGCCGTCGAGCGCTCGAGCGTGTGACGGGCCTCGCTCCCAAACAGCTCGGACGGGTCCTCGATTCGAGTGAGCACCTTGCCCCACAGACCTTCCCGCTCGGAGCCGTCGTAGTTGGAGCGACCCGACTTCTCGAGCCAGCCCCCGAGCTCGCCCGCAAAGAACACCCCGTCGCAGTTGCCGAGCGTCACCCCCACGATCGTGCTGCCGCTGCGCGCCGTGCCCATCACGTACACAACTTTCGGGCGCACCGAGCCAGGCATTAGACGAGGTCCGCCAGCCAGCCTTCACCGCCGGCTGCGATCCGCTCGTAGACCCTCCTCGATTCGCTCGCATGGTGCTCCTGGGTTCTGCGTTCCCAACGCTTCCAGCGGCGGCGATTGAGGTAGTCCCGGACCGGCCGCAGCGCGGCGATCCGTGGCACCGGCAGGCCCGGCGGAGCCTGCTGGCGATGCACGGGGCTGAGCTCGCCGGCCCTGAAGCCCGCACCATGGTGATACATCGCATCGCCGTAGATGGCGAAGTAGAGCGGGTCCAGGTCGTTGCGGTTCGAGCGCAGCACCTCGGTCCACGGCGTGCCAGTGAGCTGGAGCCGGCGCAGGAGATTTCCGCCAACGTCCGTCGTCGGAGCTCCGTGTGCCCCCGGCCAGGTGGGACCGGCGGTCCAGTCGCCCGGCAATGTGCGCCACGTCCCCACGGTGGTGACACAGAAGCAAGGATGCGGCTGGGGCTCACCGGCGTTCTCGGCCCGGCGCACCGCCAGCAGCGGCGCGTGCGCGAGACCGTTCTCGATCAGCTCCATCGGGTCGGCGATCGGGAACGCATCGCCGTCGATGAACATCAGGAGATCCCCGTCCTCGGCAACCTCTGAGATCTCCATCGCGAGGTGGTTGAGCTTGCCGGCGTGAGACCCCCGCTGCTGGATCACATGATCGAAATGGGCACCGTAGGACGGGTCGATGTGCTCGAGCGACGTCCACGTCTGAAACGGGATTGTCACATGCTTGCGCAGGTAACTCGTTTGAATCTCGATCCACATCGGGGACCGATAGTGCACAGTGGCAATGTGAAGCAACTGTGAATTTCTACGTAGTGCCCCGGTGGCGTTCCATCCCGCCGGATGCTAGCGCAGGGTGGCCCAGGGGTTGACGATCAGGGCATCAGCGCGCCAGCTCCCATGACCTTGGCGAGAACCCTCCTTCCCGTTAGACTCCAAGGAGCCATGGCTGCCGCCGAACCGTTGTCTGCCGCGGTCGCGCAGCAGACAAGAATGCCCGAGTTCTTTATTGTCGGGCATGCCAAGTGCGGTACGACCGCGCTGTGGGAGATGCTGCGCCGCCATCCGCAGATCTACATGCCCTACGCGGACGGGATCAGGGGCAAGGAGCCGTGGTACTTCGCTCGCGAGAACCCCAACCCACAGACGACAGGCGAGCGCTCGATCGAGTTCACCGGCCGGCGAGAGATGTCCCAGGAGCAATATCTGGCGCTGTTCGAGGGAGCCGGCCCGGGCCAGCTGCGAGGCGAGGCCTCCACCTCCTACCTGTGGTCCACCTGCGCCGCCGAGCGGATCGCCCAGGCGCGCCCGGACGCGCGCATCATCGCGCTCATCCGCGAGCCCGCCAGCTTCCTGCGTTCCCTGCACCTGCAGCTGCTGAGCAACCGCACCGAGTCAGAGCGCGACTTCCGCAAGGCCGTCGAGCTCGACCAGCCGCGCCGCGAAGGTAGGCACATCCCGGCCCGCTCCTACTGGCCGGCGGCCCTGATCTACTCCGACCGCATCCGCTACGTGGAGCAGCTGCGCCGCTATGAGGAGCACTTCGGGCGCGAGCGCATGCTCGTGCTCATCTACGACGACTTCCGCCGCGAGAACGAGCAGACGGTGCGCAGCGTGCTGCGCTTCCTCGGCGTGGACGACACACATCCGATCGAGCCGATCGAGGCCAATCCCACAGTGGCCGTGCGCTCGGTGCGCCTCGACAACCTCAGGCGCGAGCTGGGAGCGGGGCGCAATCCCGCCCTGCGCGTGCTGCGCGACACCCTCATGCGACTGACGAGCCCGGCGCTTCGCAAACGCCTGCTGTACCCACTTCAGCGACGTGTCGTCTACCGTGACCCGCCGCCACCTGACGAGCAGTTCATGTTGGAGCTGCGGCAGCGCTTCAAAGGCGAGGTGGAGGCGCTGAGCGAGTACCTCGACCGCGACCTCGTGAGCCTGTGGGGCTATGACCGCCTCGGCTGAGCAGCCGCCCGCGGCCACGCTCCAGCGCTTCCCCGACTTCTTCATCGTCGGTCACTCCAAGAGCGGCACCACGGCGCTGTACGAGATGCTCAAGCTGCATCCGCAGATCTTCATGTCCGCGATCAAGGAGCCGATCTACTTCGCCGAGGAGCTGCCGCGCACAGCTCACCGCTACTCGCCGCCGATCACGCTCGAGGACTACCTGGCGCTGTTCTCCGGAGCCGCGCCACATCAGCGCACGGGCGAGGCCTCGGCCTCCTATCTGAAGTCCCCGACCGCCGCCGCCAGGATCGCCGCGGCGCAGCCCGATGCGCGGATCATCGCGATCCTGCGCGAGCCGGCCAGCTTCCTGCGCTCGTTTCACCTCCAGTGCGTGCAGGCTCACTACGAGAGCGAGAAGGACTTCGCCAAGGCGCTCGCGCTCGAGCCGGAGCGGCGTGAGGGCCGACGGCTGCCTCCGCGTTCGCTGTGGCCCCAGGAGCTCATGTACTCCGAGCACGTGCGCTACGTCGAGCAGCTCGAGCGCTTCCACGAGGTGTTTGCACCCGAGCAGATGCTGGTGCTGATCTACGACGACTTCCGCCGCGAGAACGAGCGGACCGTGCGCAGCGTGCTGCGCTTCCTCGACGTCGACGACACCCCGCCGATCGCCGCCACCGAGGCGAACCCGACGGTGGGAATGCGCTCCCAGCGCGCCGACGACATCCTCTACGCCCTGTCCGTGGGTAGTGGACCCCTCGGGGGGGCAGCCAAGCGGGCGATCACCGCGCTGACGCCCAAGGGGCTTCGCCGGCGCGCGCTCGATGCGGCCCAGCGGCGCTTCGTCTTCGGCGCTCCGCCGCCGCCCGACGAGCGCGTGATGCTCGATCTGCGCCGCCGCTTCAAGGGCGAGGTGGAGGCGCTGAGCGCGTACCTCGACCGCGACCTCGTGAGCCTGTGGGGCTATGACCGCCTCGACTGATTTGGGAGTGAAAAGCGGGATGCAGGCCGAGCCGCCCCTGGGCGCAAGCTGGCGCGCCAAGGCGCAGGCGGCCCAGCAGGCCGACCTGCCCGTCGGCAAGGTGCTCGTCTCGGCCCCGGCGCGTATGGGCGCAGGCGGGCTCGGGCGCCATCTGCAGGAGATCCTCACCGCCCTCGATCGGAGCGGCAGCTCGGGGATATGCGTCAGCGAAGGGCAGGACGCGGCCCACGACGTCGGGCCGGCTGCTGGATCGGGGCAACGGCCGGTGCTCGCGCTGGACAGGGTGCTCGCACCGTTGGTGGGGCGCTCGCCCGCCTGGCGCATGTGGGCGGCCAGCGTCGCCTTCGACCGCGAGGCAGCTGCGCGACTCACACCCGCCGAGCACCTGATCGCCTTCAACGGCACCGCACTCGCGCAGTTCGCGGGCGCCAGAAGCCGTGGCTACAGCTCTGTGGCGCTCGTCGCCGCCAACTCCCACTTCGAGCACCTGCTGCGCCGCCATGCCCAGGCCCACCGCAACCACCCGGGCATCGAACGCCCGTGGGCGAAGCACCTGCTGGGACGCAACCTGGCCGAGTACGCGCAGGCCGAGCGCATCTACGTCTCATCCGACTACATCCGGGACTCCTTCCTCGCGGAGGGCTTCGACGAGGAGCGACTCGCGCGCTTCCCGCTGACGCCGGACCCCCGCTACACCCCTGCACCGGCGCCCTCCACGTCCTCGACCTTCGACCTCGTCTACGTGGGCAGCCTGATGGTCCACAAGGGCACGCCCCTGCTGCTCGAGGCGATGCGCCGCCTGTCCCACCCCGACCTGCGCCTGCGCCTGATCGGCGGCTGGAGCACGCGCGGGATGCGCCGCCTGATCGAGCGCGCATGCGCACGAGACGCGCGGATCAGCGTTGGTCCGGGCGACCCCCTCGAGGTATTGCGTAGTGCACGCCTGTGCGTGCACCCAGCCTACGAGGACGGCTTCGCCTACGCCCCGGCCGAGGCGCTCGCGTGCGGCCTCCCGGTGCTCGTCAGCGAGGACACGGGCATGAAGGAGCTGATCGACGTGGGCACCAACGGCCTCATCCTGCCCACGGGCGATCTCGACGCCCTCACGGGGGCGATCGACGCCCTCTACCGCGGTGAGATCCTCGGTGGCTGAGCCGGCCGCCACGGGGGCCGACGGGCCGCTTGTCGGCGACCCGGAGCCGCTGGGCGCCCGTACGTGCCGCGTGGCCGTGGTGGGCATGTCCGAGGGCCCGACCTGCGGCGCCCGCGACCATGCCGGACTGCTGGCCGAGGCGCTCGAGCGGCGTGGAGTCGAGTGCAGCATGCACTGGCTGTGGCGCGAGGAGCACTCGCTGCGCAGGAGCAGTCGCGAGGTCGCCCGCTGGTCCCGCCGCCTCGCGCGGGAGCTCGAGACGGACAGGCCCGACGCCGTGCTGCTGCACTACTCCGTCTTTCCCTTTGCCCATCGCGGCATCCCCCTGTTCGCACACCGCGTCCTCTCTGTCCTACGCGACAGCGGTGTGCCCGTGGTGAGCGTGATGCACGAGTTCGTCTACCCCTGGCGAGCAGGCGATCTGCGCGGCAACGTCTGGGCCCTCACCCAGCGCGCGGCGCTGGTCGAGGTGGTGCGGGACTCGCGCGCGCTGCTCGTTACGACCGAGATGCGCGGCCAGTGGTTTCGCTCGAGGCGCTGGCTGCCACGCCGCCCCACAGCCCTCGCGCCCGTCTTCTCGAACCTGCCCGCGTCCACATCCACTCCCCCGCGGGGTCAGACAAGGCAGACGGTTGGCCTGTTCGGCTACTCCTACCAGGGCGCCTCAACGGCCATCGTGCTTGACGCCCTGCGAACGCTGGCCGAGCGCGAGCTCCAGCTGGTACTGCTGGGCGGCCCCGGAGCCGAGTCGCAGGCAGGCGCCCAATGGATCGCAGCGGCGAACGAGCGAGGACTGGGTGAGCGCATCTCCTTCACAGGGGTGCTCCCAGCCGCCGAGCTGGCCGACGCGCTCAGCGCCTGCGAGGTGCTGCTGTTCGCCGACACGCCCGGACCGTCCTCGCGCAAGGGCACGCTCGCCGGCTCACTCGCATCCGGTCGCCCCGTGCTTGCCCTGGACGGGCCTCAGCGCTGGCGGGAGATGCTCGCGGCCCACGCCGCCGAGATCGTCACGCCAAACGCGCCGGCGCTCGCCGAGGCCCTGGCGAGGCTGCTCGACGACGAGCCACGGCGTGAGGCGATTGGTCGACGCGGGCGTGCCTTTGCGCAGCAGATGGGACCGGACTACAGCGCCGAGGTGGTGGCGGGACTGATCGAGGAGGTGCTCTGAGAGCGCGAGGACTCCCAGTGCTCGATGGCGGCGCCGTAGGCGTCGAGGATGGCCGTGACATGGTGCTCGGGCGAGAAGCGCGCGGCGGCGGCCGCTCGTCCTGCCGCGCCCATCGCGGCCTGGCGCTCGGGATCGTCCAGCAGCTCGTTCAGCGCGCGAGCGAGCGCCTCGACATCGCCCGCCGGGACCATCACGCCCGAGACGCCGTCGTCGAGCCAGTCGCCGATCCCCCCGGTGGCGCTGGCGATCACGGGTCGCCCCGCGGCGAAGGCCTCGATGCCGACGAGCCCAAACGGCTCGGGCCACCACGACGGCACGACCACGATCGAGGCCTCGGCCAGCTCCTCGGCCAGCGCGTCCGGGGCAAGCCAGCCGGTGAACGTGACCCGCTCCTGCACGCCGAGCCGCCGGGCCAAGCGGCGCATCGCCTCCAGCTGCCAGCCGTCGCCGGCCACGACGAAGTGGGCGTCAACCAGGCGGGCCGCGCGGATCAGCGTGCTCACGCCCTTGGGGGTGACGACCCTGCCCGCGCACACCACGCGGCGCCGCTGGGCATGGCCACCGGCGCTGCGTGCTTGCACCGTGGGACAGTAGGGCACGAGCCTGCGCCTGCCCACGGCGTTGATCTCCAGGTGACGGTCCACGGCGCTCGAGTAGGACACCGCGAGGTCGGCGCGGCGCAGGGCAGCGAGCGCCCTGCCGGCCTGCTTGTAGGAGGCCGGCAGGTTGCGCGGGTCGCGCGTGTGAGCGCACCGGAGGAGGTTCGGTACGCAGCCCGGACCGTGCGCACGCGTGCATTCCTGGCCCGGGCGGAAATAGTGGACACCTGATGTGCAGGCGAGGTACCCGTGCGCACTGATCACCACCGGCGATCCATGGCGCTCCTGCAGGTACTCGACCACCTCCGGCTCGTCGAGCTGGTTGAGGTGAACCACGGCCGGACGCGAGGCGAGCGCTTGACCGAACCGCTGCTCGACGGGCACATCGGCCTTGAACAGCTGCTGGCTGTGGTGCACCTCGACGCCCGGTATGCGCTCCTCGGATTCGATCCTTGCAGCCACGACGGATACGCGTACGCCGCGCTGGGTGAGCGCCGCCGCGCTCGCCTCGATGTGCGCGCCTACCCCGCCGTCCCTGACCCAGCGTGGCGTAACCAACAGCACTGAGCTCGGCACCGTCATCGTCGCTTGGACCATATCCGAAGGCGAAATGCCAAACGGCATGGTGTCCTGTAGTCAACCGTATCGTCAGCGGACGGAGTACCCCCGGTATAGTCGCGGTCCGGATGAGCCACGTCGCACTCCTGCGTAGAGCGCTCGGCGCGGTCTCTCGCCGACTGGATCGTCCCGAGCTGCTGGCGGCCGTGGACCCGGTGATCCGCCAGGCCGACAACGAGGCGATCGCGATCGGCGCGATCCTCGCTGCGACGCTGCACGGCGAGGCGCTCTATCTCGACATCGGCGCCAATCGTGGTCAGGTGCTGGCCGAGGCGGTGCGTATCGCTCCCCGAGCTCGACACATGGCCTTCGAGCCGATCCCCGCGCTTGCAAAGGAGCTCGCGACGCGGTTTCCCAGCGTCGACTGCAGGGCGCTGGCGCTTGGGGCCCAGGCGGGAACGAGCCGCTTCTGCCACTTCACCGAGCTCGACGGCTGGAGCGGACTGCGCCGCAACCCCGAGATCAGCGACGAGCAGGGCCGCCCCGAGTACATCGACGTGACCGTCTCCACGCTCGATGCGGAGCTCGAAGAGCTGGCCCCGAGCGTGATCAAGATCGACGTCGAGGGCGCCGAGCTCGGCGTTCTGCAGGGTGGCCGCACGGTCCTCGCGCGGGCACGGCCGCTGCTGATCCTCGAGCACGTGGCCGCGGCGGGACGCGCCTACGGCACGAGCTCGGAGGAGCTCTGGGACCTGCTCTCAGAGCTCGGCTACACCGTCTTTGCGGTGACCGGCGCGGGACCGTTCACGCGCGCGATGTTCGCCGAGCCGGGGCTCGTGGTGAACTGGCTGGCCACACCCGCGCGCTAGACACTCGCGGCCGCCATCACTCCTCATAGCCCCACAGGCTGACCAGATCGCGGTCGAGGTACTCGCTCAGGGCCACCACCTCCCCGCGGAAGCGGGAGCGCAGCTCTGTCATCAGATCCTCGTCGGGGTCCGCGGGACGGGCATAGACGAGCTTGCGCCGGATGGCGGCGAACGCCTCGCTCCGGACCCGCTCCGGCGTGAGCGCCCCGATGGCCGATTTGAAGGCGCGAGCGGCCGGTGTGGAGCCACCGTAGAGCGCCCGCACCAGCTCGTCCAGGCGACGCGAGCGCACGGCCACCGACGGGTTGGCCTCGATCGCCTCGATCGGATGTGTGTCGTCGATCCCGAGAAAGCGCTGCACCGCTCTCACCGTGCCCTCGTTGTCGCGACGGAAGTCGTCGTAGATCAGCACCAGCACCTGCTCGGGTGGGAACACATCGTGATAGCGGCGCAGCTGCTCCACGTAGTGCACGCGATCGGTGTAGCGCAGCAACGGCACCGCGGTCTGCTCGCCATCGCCCGCGGGCGCGAGCGCCTCAGCGGCGATCGCCTTCCGGAGATCGTTCTCGGTCTCGACGTGATTCTGCAGGAGTTCGAGGTGCAGCGAGCGCAGAAAGCTCGCGGGCTCGCGCAGGATCGCGATGATGCGCGCGGCGGGCTGAAGCTCCGCGATCGCACCGGCAGCCGTGCGCGATCGCAGGTACGACGGCGAGGCCTCCCCCACTAGCTGCTCCGGTCGCGCGTCGGCGAACAGCGCGAGGTACTGCTCGAGCGTCTGCGGGAAGCGCTCTGAGCCGCCGGCGCCCTGGAAGCGCGAGCGCAGATCGCCGGCCAAAAAACGCGGCTCCTTGAGGTCGGGCATGTACACGCCCGGATGGCGCCGCAGCATCTCGTACAGAGCGGTGGTGCCGCTCTTGGGGTGCCCGACGATGAAGAACTCGGGGACTCGCAGCCTGCTCGCGAGCTCCTCACTCGACGCTGTCATAGCCCCACAGGGTCACGAGGTCGCGGTCGAGGTATTCGCTGAGCGCTTCCACCTCCCCCTTGAAGCGAGAGCGCAACTCAGCCATCAGCGCCGCGTCGGGCGGCGCGGGCTTGCCGTAGAGGACGCGGCGCTGCGTCGCCCGCAGCGCCCGTGCGCGCAACTCGCCGGGCACGATCGTCTTGACGGCGGTCTTGGCCGCGCGCGAGAGCGGACCGCGCCCCACCGAGACGGCGTTGACGAGCTCGTCGAGCTGCTGAGAGCGCATCTGCACGGTGGGATTGGCGTCAGTGACGTCGACCGGGAGGCTGTCGTCGACGCCGAGGAAGCGCCGCACCTTGCGCACCGTCGCCTCGTTGTCACGGCGGAACTCCTCGTAGATCAGGACCAGGATCTGCTCGGGGGCGAACACGTCGTGATAGCGGCGCAACTGCTCCACGTAGCGCACGCGCTCTGAGTAGAGCAGCGCCTGCGGGCGAACCGAGCGCCGCGGGATCCGCTTGCCCTCGCGGCGCAGCTCCTCCAGCGCGATCGCCTTGCGCAGGCTGCGCTCGGACTCGATGTGGTTCTGCAGCAGCTGCAGGTGCAGCGAGCGCAGGAAGCTCGCCGGCTCGCGCAGGATCGCGATTATGCGCGCCTCGGGCTGCGCCGCTGCGATCCCCGCCGCGGCTGTGCTCGACCACAGATACAGCGAGGAGGCCTCACCCGAGAGCTGGTCCTCCCGCGCATCGGCGAACAGCGCCAGGTACTCCGCCGGCGTCTCGGGCAGCGGCCCGGCGGCCGGACGCTGGAAGCGTGTGCGCAGGTCGGTGGCGAAGTAGGCCGGCTCCTTGAGCTCGGGCATGTAGATCTGCGGGTGGGTGCGAAGCATCTCGTAAAGAGCAGTGGTGCCGCACTTGGCGTGGCCGACGATGAAGAAGTCGGGCATCCGCGTGCCCGCCACGACAGGCGCGGCGATCCGATCACTCGACACGGTCATACCCCCACAGGCTCACGAGATCGCGCTCGAGATACTCACTCGCGGCCTGGACCTCGCCCTTGAAGCGTTTGCGCAGCTCGTCCATGAACTGCTCATCGGGCGCCTGCGGGCTCGTGTAGAGGAGGCGCTGTTGGGTCGCGTGGAGCGCCCGGCGGCGCAGACGCCGCGGCGTCACCGCCTTCAGCGCGCCCTTCATTCCCAGCGACACCGGACCGCGCCCGACGGAGAGCGCGTGCACGAGGTGGTGCAGACGCTGCGAGCGCACGCTGACCGTGGGGTTGGCCTCGGTCAGACGGAACGGCAGCTCATCGTCCACCTCGAGGAACCGCAGCACCTTGCGCACGGTCGCCTCGTTGTCGCCCCGAAAGTCGTCGTAGACGAGCACCATCATCTGCTCCGCCCCGAACAGGTCGCGGTAGCGGCGCAGCTGCTCGACATAGCGCACGTGCTCGGAGTAGAGCAGCGCCTGTGGCCAGTAGGTGTAGCGCGGTATCAGACGCCCCTCGCGCCGCTCGGGCTCGAGCTCGATCGCGCGCCGAAAGTCGGTCTCGCTCTCGACGTAGACCTCGACGAACTGGAGGTGCAGCGAGCGCAGGAAGCTCGCGGGCTCGCGCAGGATCGCCACGATCCGCGCCTCGGGCGCGACCTCGGCGATACGCCCGGCCGCGGTGTGCGACCACAGATACAGCGCCGAGGCCTCCCCCGCGCGCTGCCCGGGACGAGCGCCGGCGAACAGCGCCTCGTACTCCTCGAGCGTGCTCGGTATGCCTTCGGGGCGGGGCGGCGGGCGGTCGTGCAGCTCGGTGGCGAAGTACCACGGCTCCTTGCCGTCGGGCATGAACACCTGGGGGTGGCTCTTGAGCATCGAGTACAGCGCCGTGGTGCCGCTCTTGGCGTGACCCACCACGAAGAAGTCCGGCAGGCGTCCCTCGTGGAGCCGAGGAGACTCCGGGGTGGAACTCGCCACGGCTGCCGCCCCGCCGCGTCCGGACTGCCTGATCTCCCCACCGGACGTCAAGGCAGGGCGCTTCCCGGCGAGCCCGCGGCGATCAGGGAGGCCGAGCGGTAGTAGTGGTTCTGCTCGCGCAGCAGCGCCCGGGTGTCGAAGGCGACCATGCGACCGTCGACGATCACCATCACGCGGTCGCAGATGTCCAGGGTTGACATACGGTGGGCGATAATAAACAAGGTTAGCTCGCTCTTGAGCGCTGTCAACGACTCCTGGATCAGCGTCTCGGAGTGAGGGTCGAGTGCGCTCGTCGGCTCGTCGAGCACGAGTACCTGCGGCCTGGCGGCCAGCGCGCGTGCGAGGCAGATCCGCTGCTGCTGGCCACCCGAGACGGCATCGGCGCGGGGACCGACGATCGTCTCGTAGCCGTCTGGCCAGCTCATCACGTCGTCGTGGATCCGGGCCAAGCGCCCGGCGCGCTGCACCGACTCCATGTCGAGCTCGCGGAAGAAGCGGATGTTGTCGGCCACCGAGGCGTGAAGCAGGCGCGGCTCCTGCGGAACGAACGAGACACGCCTGTTCCAGTCGGCGCGGGCGAACTCGCGCACCGGCACACCGTTGACCAGGTAGCTACCCGTGACCGGCTCGCGCAGCTGGAGCACGATCTGCACGAGCGTCGACTTGCCTGCGCCCGAGGGCCCGATGATGCCGATCGCCTCGCCCGCCTTGACCTCGAAGCTCACGCCCGAGAGCACGGGCCGCTCGGAGTGGTAGCCGAAGGACACGTTCTCGAAAGCCAGCGTGTCCATCTGTGGCAGAGGCTTGCCGCCGTCCTCGGAGCCGCTGTCCTCGTAGCGGCGCTCGGCGTTCTGCGTGCGCTCGATGAACGGGGTCGACTGGGACAGGCTCTGATAGGCGCTCTGCACCTGTAGGCCACTCTGACCGGCGCGGACGAGCAGCAGCACGATCGCCGCCAGCGACGCCGCGTGAGCGGTACCCGACAGGTAGATCGCCGCGAGCATTGCGACGAGCAGGATGTAGATGAGGTTCTGGTAGAGGTTGGGGATGAGTTTGATCAGCAGCTGTGTGCGGTAGAAGAGCTGGCGCGAGCGCTCCACCGCGGCATCGATCCGTTCCCGTTGCGCACCGCCCACGCCGAACACGTGCGTGTCCTCGGCGAGCCGGTTCGCCTCTGCGACACCGCGCGCGTAGGCGACCTGAGCCTCTGAGAGCTCGCGGGCACGCCTGACGCCGAGCGCCCGCAGTGGTCGCAGCAGCGCGAAGATGCCCACCGCCGAGACGAGCACCACGAGCGCCGCGAGGCCGTTCAGGACGAAGGCGACGCCGAGCAGCACGATGAACGTGAGCGAGGAGGTGATCAATGCCGTCGCCTGCAGCGCTCCGCCCGTGGCCTGCATCACCTGACTGGTCATCGTCTCCTGCAGCTGGCCCTCGCGATCGGCCGACTGCACCGTCCAGGAGGCGCGCGTGAAGGCGTGGAAGATCCTCGTGCGCAGGCCGGCCTGGACGTCGGCGGCGATGCGTGCCGGGAGCACCGACAAAGGCACCTGGAGGATCAGACGCGCGACGGTCAGCGCGAAGGCGACCAAGATCAAGGTGCCTGTACTCGCGTGGAAATGCAGCAGGCTGTGCCCGGACGCGCGGTTTCCCTTGGCGACCACGCTCGTGGCGATCTGCGCCACGAGCGCGAGGAAGGCCGCTTCGGTGAAGCCGGCGAAGACGGAGCTGAGGGCGAGCCCCACGACCGCGCCGCGCCGATCTCCGATGAGGAGCTTCACCCTCGCGCCCATCGCGGAGGGCACCGGGCGCCCACGACGCTCGTCGGCCAGCGATGGGAGCTTCATGGGAGGGCCACGCTCAGCTCGCCCTCGCGGCGACGGCCCTCGAGCGGCCGCATCGCAACCTCGCGTCCAGGCCCGAGCAGCCAATAGGCTGCGATGCCTCCGGCGAACCAGAAGTACGGCCCGGCTGCGGCACTGGCCATCACCGGCCCATCGATGCCCATGAACAGGAATGCGATCAGCGGCGCCATCACACCCATCAGGTCGATCTGCAGCTCGGAATCTGTGACGAAGCGCAGACGCCCGAAGGCGAGCAGGATCAGCCTGAGCAGGAAGAGGGTGTAGACGATCAGGCCGGGCAGGCCGAGTTCGTCGACGACGAAGTTGTACTGCGTCTCGGCGCTCACCCCGTGGCCTTCGAGCTCTTCTGTGACCTTGCCCCCGAACCCGCCGACGGCTCCGGCGGTCCCCAGCCCGAAGCCGAAAGGAGCGCTGGCGATGTCCTTGGGGATCTGCTTGAGGCTCACTTCCTTGTAGCCCGTGGACGTTTCCGCGACCTTGCCGGGAGAGATGCTGCTGTACCTGGAGAACACGCCTTCGCCGATGGCGGATATGAACAGCGCGCCGAGCGGCAGCGCGAGCGCCATGATCGCGAGCAGCGCGGCCAGCGGCCGCCCGATTCTTCGCCCCGCGCTCGAGGAGAGCGCCGCGAAGCCCAGCACGGCGATCACTGCCCCCACGACCTGCAGGCGACCGAGGCCGGTGGCGACGGAGACCATCGCGGCCAGGCAGAACACCGCCGCGAGCCAGCGCCGTCTTCGCATCGTGGCCAGCAGCGCGAGGCTTGCCGGCAGGGCGATCACGCCGACGCCGCCGCCGAAGCCGGCGTCGGAGCCGAGCGCGAACGGCCGCACGTGCCCCTGGCCTTCGCTGACGTATTTGCGACCGGTGATCCCCTTTTCGGCGTTGCCGTAGATCCGTTCGCGGTATCCGGGACCCCAGCTGGCGATCGTCGCGGGGCTGAGCTTCGTCTGGACCGTGGCAGCCACGCCGTTGGCGAGCGCGACGATGCCGAGGAGGATGAAGAACTGGCGCATGCGCGCCTTGGAGCGGATGACCATGTAGCCAAAGAAGAAGAACGGGAACCACTGCAGCTGCTGGCGAAAGCCCCCGATGATCTTCAGCGTGCCGTGCGTCTTGGGGTTGAAGGCCTCGAGCACCACGACGAACACCCACGCGAGCACCCAGCCTGCCAGCGGCGGCAGCTTCACCGGTCCGCGCCTGCTGAGCACGCGGAGCACGACACCGATGCAGACGGCGAGGATCACGACGTTCTGGAGGGCGGAGGTGACCGTGCCTCCCGCGGTCAGGAGCTTGATCGGCCCATCCAGGCAGCCGAGGAAGATCGCCAGGAAGGCAACGCTCAGCTCGAGCCTGGAGTTGACCACGAGGGCTGTCACGGCCAGCGCTCCAAGTAGCACGCCTGCGAGCAGCGTGAAGCTCGGCTTGGGCACGGCCACCGCGATTGCGAGCGCAGCAAGAACCGCGATCCCACCGGCGGCGCCGAGCACGAACAGGTCGTGCGCACGCCGGTTCAGCACGGCTGGATGCGCACCCCGACTTGGACTCCCCAGGCCCATTTGGGGCGTGCTCATCGCCGTGTCAGCTTGGCGAGCCAGCCCCGCTCGCGGCCTCCCAGCGAAATGCCGTAGCGCTCGCTGTCCTTGCGGGTGACGCCGTTGGCGACGACGCCGATGACGGGCGCGCTCGGGGTCCGTATCAACAGCTGCAGCAGCCGCTGGGCGGAGGTCTCGCGGGTGTGCCCGATGCGAGCCACGATCACGATCGCATCGACCGAGCCCAGGAGCGGCACCACGTCGCTGACTTCGAGCGGCGAGGGCGCGTCGATCAGCACGCGGTCGTAGTCCTCGCCGAGCGAGCGCAGCACCTCGCCCATGGCCGTGCTCGCCGTGAGCGCCGGAGGGTTGGCGACCGAGGTGGAGCCGACGAGAACGGACACCGCGCCGCCGCCGTTGGGGGCGGTGGCAGTGGCGAGAGCCGGGCCGTGACCGCCCTGCTGGCTGACCACAGGCTCAGGCTCGCGCGAGGGCACGCTCTGCAGCGCCTCGCCGACGCTGGCCGTACCCGTGAGCGCATCGGCCAGCCCGCGCTGGGCGTCCAGGCCGAGCAGCTTGGCCTGGACGGGACGACGGAAGTCGGCCTCGACGATGGCGGCGCGTTCTCCCGCTTCGCGCTGCACGAGCGCGAGTCCCGCCGCGAGGGTCGACTTGCCATCGCCGGCATCGGCGCTGATGAACAGGACCGAGCGCGGCGGGGCCTGGCGCTCCTGTTCGAGCACGTTGCCCAGCTGCAGCGTGGTGTGGAGCCGGCGCAGCGGCTCGAGCAGCGCTCGCGAGGGCGCCGGCTGACCGTCGCGCTGCACGATCGGGCGCCCCACCTTCGGCAGCGCGGTCAGCACCTGCGTCTGGATCACCGCCTCGATGTCGGCGAGTGAGCGCAGCCTGCGGTTGAACCTGCTCAGGGCGAAGGCTGCGATCGAGGCCAGCACGAGGCCGATCACGAAGCCGAAGATCGCATTTTTTTTCGGCAGCGGGGCGAGCAGCACGGCGTTGTGCGGCGTGGCCGGTTTGACCTGCTGCACGCCGACGATCCCAAGCTCGGCTTCGAGCTGGTTGATCTTGCTGTTGAGCGTCGCGCCCTGGATCACGTTGGTCGCGCTGAGCGTCGAGGCTTTGCCTTTGGCTCCGGGCGTGACCCGCGGAGTTTCGATCCGGCGCAGCTGCCGGCGCGCGATTTCGATCGCGGCCTTGACGCCACGCTGATACTGCGCCTGCTCGCGCCTTATGTACGTCTGGGCCACCGAGTTCGCCAGCAGCGCCGCGGCACGTGCGCTCGGCGCTTCAGCCGTGAGCGTCACGAACTGGCTCTTTTCGGCTGATTTCGCGCGCACGATTCCGCTCGCTGCCGCCTTGTAGAGGTGCTTGTGCGTTTTGCGCAGCTGGTGCTTGGTCGCTTCGACAACGATCGAATTTATGATCGTCGTCTGGTTGGCAGCGTTGATCGTGGTGCTTTTGCCAACCCCTTTTTCAGTGAACTGTTCTTCGGCGCCCGCGCCCAGGAACACCTGTGTCGAGGCCTGGAAGACCGTGGGCTGGCGCTTGTAGTAGAGGTAGCTTCCCGCCGCGACCAGCAGCGCCACTATCAGGATCATCCACTTGCGCCTCCAGAGAGGAGCGAGGATCGCGGTGGCGTCGGTCGTGTCGTTCATCAGGTCGAATCCGTTCAGTGCCAGGGGTCAGCAATCATAAAGACCAACGTAACCAGCCGCTAAAGAGTAGCGTGCTGAGACGGCCCTGGAAAGCTTCGCACGAACGGCGTCGAGAACGGCCAAATTCCGCTCTAATCCAGTGATTTTGCCCCTTTGCCGAGGGCCCCGAGAGTACCGCGCCCAGATCCTAAACAGTCGTGTTTCCCGATGGCCGGTAACGTGGCAGCGTGCAGATGGTTAAACGTCGGCTTCTGGTCATCAGCCACCCTGCGGTGGTTAACGTCAACCAGGAGGTCTACCGCGAGCTGAAGCGTCGCGGTTGGGTTGTTACGATTTTGTTGCCGAACCGCTGGCGCAGCGAGTACTCGGGCACGACGATTCGCCCTCGGGCGCTCGAGGGCATGGAGGACTCGTTGCATCCCACGCCGATCCTCCTGCCCGGACGCCCCCAGCGCCACCTCTACCTGACCCGCTGCCGCTCGGTGTGCACCGAGCTCCACCCCGACGTGGCGTTCATCGAGGCCGAGCCGTTCGCCTTCCCCGCCGCCCAGTGGAGTCTGGCGCTGTCGCGGCTGAGAATCCCGTTCGGGGTGCAGATCTACGAGAACATCGATCGATCACTACCGCTCCCGGTGCGCTGGATGCGCAGCCGGGTGCTGAGGCAGGCCGCCTTCGTGGCCGCGCGCTCGGACACCGCCGCGGGCCTCGCTCGCGACTGGGGAGCACGCGGCGAGATCGGGCTCGCCCCACCGGCCGTACCCGCCTGGGAGAACGCGCCGAGCACCACCGAGCGCCCCTTCACCGTGGGCTACGCCGGCAGGCTGGTGGCGAGCAAGGGCCTCGACGATCTGCTGGCGGCAGTGCGCGAGCTGGACGCTCCGGTCGAGCTGCTGCTCATCGGTGACGGCGAGCTGCGGAGCATGCTCGCGGATCAGCCGATTCCGGGCTCGAAGGTACGCGTGCTGAGCGGCCTCGCCCACGACCAGATGGCCGGCGGCTTCGCACAGATGGACGTGCTCGTGCTGCCCTCGCACACAACACCCACCTGGAAGGAGCAGTTCGGGCGCGTGATCGTCGAGGCGCTGTCGTGTGGAGTTCCCGTCGTCGGCTCGGACTCGGGTGAGATCCCCTGGCTGATCGGGCTCACTGGCGGCGGGCTCGTCTTCGCCGAGGGCGATCCCCATGCGCTGGCCGAGCAGCTGGTCAGGCTGCGCCAGGATCCCGAGCTGCGGAGCAGGTTGGCGGGTGACGGCAGAGCCGCGGTCGAGCGACTGTTCACCGTCGAGGCGGCCACGGACGCGCTGGAGCGGATGCTCGATCACGCACGCGCATCGGCAAGTCGCACGTAGAGCGCGCTGTGCTCCGCGATCATCCGCTCCCAGGGAAAGGCGAGCGCTGAGCTGCGCGCAGCCACGCCCAGGCGCTCTCTCAGCCCTGGGTCCGACGCGAGCCCGCGCAGACGCTCGGCGATCGCATCGGTGCTGGGAGCGATGAGGTAGCCGTTGACGCCGTCCTCGATCAGCTCTCGCACACCGTTGACGGGCGTGGCGATGATCGGCAGACCCGTGGCCGCGGCCTCGAAGGTGACCAGTGAGAAGGTCTCATAGCTCGACGCCAGCACAAAGGCGTCCGCGAGCTCGAACACCGGCTCGATGTCGCCGAGCACCCCGAGCCAGTGGACGCGCGCCTCGACGCCGCTCGAGCGAGCAAGGTCGCGATAGAGCTCGGGCTGTCCGCGCCCCGCAACGACGAGATCCCATTCAGGCGCCTGCTCGAGCGCCCCGATCGCATGGGCGAGCCCCTTGTGCTCCCAATCGCCGCCGACGAACGCCGCCACCAATCGGTCCTCCGGGAGGCCGAGACGTGCGCGCAGCGCGAGCGCGTCCGTGCGGCGCGACCCCGGCGCGAAGGCGCGCGTGTCGACACCATTGTGAATCGTCACCACACGCCCGGCGGTCCGGGGGAAGTACTCGCGCATCTCGGCGGCCACGCCGTCTGAGACGCATACGAACGTGGCATTTGGGTTCAGGCGCACACACCAACGTTCGACCACGCGCTTGAGCACGCCAACGGCCCTGCCGTAGACGCGAAACAGTCGTGTCGGGCGCCCCGGCTTGGCCTCGTATGCCTGGTGACAGCAGTGCACGGCGATCACGTCCACACGATTGAGGACGATCGCCCCCGTCGCCTGGACCACCCCGCGCCGGTGGCCCCACACGGCGAGCGTGCCGGCGATCAGGAACCACGGATAGGCCAGCAGAAACGGGCGACTGGGGCCACGCACGCGATGGAAGCGAACTCCCTCCAGGTGCGCGATCTTGCAGCTGCGTGCGATCACACTCACCTCGTGGCCGCGACCGCGCAGCCCCTCGATCAGCTCGCCCAGCTGGCGCTCCATCCCTCCCACCGAGCCTGCGTCGTGGGCCACGATCGTGACCGCGGGCAGCGACGCGCTGGTCGGCCGCGACCGGGCCAGCTGCTCGGTGACGAGCTTTGCGTAAGGGGCGTCGGCGAGGTGGTGGTCGTGGTGAGTGGGACGCACGTAGCGGCGAGCAATGAGCCCCGTGGCGGCGTCGTATAGGTCGGTGCTGACATCCACGAACTCGACTCCCAGCTCGTCGCAGCGCTCGCGCAGGCGCTCGTTGAAGGCCAAGGTGAGCTGCGTCCGCTGCGCCTGCGTGGCGCTCACTCCCTGCCTGACCCGCGCGACCTGCCCGCGCAGCCGCGGGTCATCGCCGATTGTCGGCAGTGGGACGCTCAGGATCGTCACCCGCTGGAATCCCATCGCGGCGACCGAGGCGATGAACGTGGCGTAGCTCTGGAGCGTGCTGTCGAGCTGCTCCTCCAGGCTGATCCCATGTCGAGCCGCCCGGTCCCAGATGACATACCCGCAGTCGACCTCACCGAGCTGCACGATCACCTGCTGCCATGGCTTGGCACGGCGTAGGTAGGAGGTAAAAATGGTGAAAGACCCAGACCTGCTCTTGGGGTTGAGGATGCCGGTGGCGGTCGCACCGTCCAGCGGCTTCACGCGAAACCAAGTACGTGGTGCATCGACGTGTTCCAGTACGCGGATGTGACTGTCACCGATGCACAGAACGTGCCTGCGTTTGAGCAGCCGGGCGGCGATCCGGCGGTTGAACCACCAGTCGAGCATTGGGTGAATGACCCGCCCACGCAACGGACGCACCCGTCGGCGAATGCTCCTGTTGATCGCCGATCGCTCCGGATGCACCGGCGCTTCAGCAGTGCTCGTGGCGGTCACTTCGATCCGATTCGCTCGCTCACACGGGCCTCGAGATTGGCGAAGAACCGCTCTCTCAGGTGAAGATCGGTGAAGCTCCGGTTGAAGCTGTCGCGACCGCGCTCACCAATCGTGCGACGCAGATCGGGCGAGTCGAGCAGGACCTCGAGGGCGTCGGCGAGCGCCTCGGGCTCCCCCGTACGCGCGAGGACCCCGGTCGTGCCATCCTCGATGAACTCGGCCGGACCGCCTGAGTCGACGGCCACCACCGCGACGCCCCTCGCCATCCCCTCGAGCAGCACGATCCCAAACGGCTCGGGGTCAGACGCATTGACGAGGACGTCCATCTGCTCAATGTAGGGTCCGGCGTCGGGGACCTGACCGGTCAGCGTGACGGCGTCGGTGAGACCAAGGCTGGCCACCAGTCCCGGCAGCGAGGCCGCATACTCGGCCGACAGGTTGTAGGCATCGCCACCCACGATCACAAGGTGCATCTCGCGACCACGCTCGCGCAGCAGCGCCTGGGCTTGGATCATCCGGTCCTGGCCCTTCCACGGCTGCAGGCGCCCCACCAAGCCCACGACCGGTCGCTCGCCGGTGGGCGGCAGCGGTGAGCCGGCGGCTGTGTCGGGGTCGGGAGCGGGGGCGCCCGCGGCGACGACGAACGTGCGGCGCCGCGGGAAGAGGCGGCCCTGCGCTTCGGCGGCGGCCTGCGAGTAGCACCCGACGGCTGCTGCAGGCAACAGCGTCGCCACCGAGTCGAGCCAACCGCGCGAGGGGATCGATTGCTGCCACCACAGCACCCGATCTGCCATTCCGGCCAGGACCGCAGCAGGTGAGCCGTATAGCTGGGTCTTGGCCGACCAGTTGAGGATCACGTCGGGGCGGCGGGAACGGAACATCCGCGCGAGTCGCCACACCGTGGCGGCCCATCGGTGCGGCTCGCGCAGTCGTCCCGCCACGATCACGTCGACGCGGAATCCGGCCTCACGCAGCTCCCGCGGCCACGGTCCGTTCTCGAAGAACACGAGCTCGAGCTCGTGGTGGGAGGCCTGAGCGCCGTCGAGCACCGCCTGCAGCATCGCCTCAGCGCCCCCAAGCCGCTGTCCCCAGGGCAGGGTCACGAGCACGCGCATGTCGTCGTCCCTAACTCCCGAGGTCGTCGTACGCCGCACGACCACGGGTGTGGCACCCCTGAATCACCTCTATAGACTACTCAAAGCATCCGTTCTCGACGCCCGCCCCGCGAGAAATAAACAAGGGCGGCTACGGACTGCTGTAAGACTGTCGTGTCTGCGTCACTTATCCAATCCGCGCTCATCACCAGCGGATCTCTAAAGCTCTTTACATCTCACGACGTGGACAGATGCCCGGCACTGACAACGTAAGCCTCGCCCACGACTACTTGCTCGTGATGCGAGGGGCTGAGCGCACGTTCGCGGCGATGGCAGACCTCTACCCCGAGGCGCCGATCCTGACCCTGCTCTACGACGAGCACGGCACCGGCGGACGCTTCGCAGGACGTTCCATCACGACCTCGCCACTACAGCGCCTCGGTGTGGGGCAGCGCGGCTTCAGGCGCCTGCTGCCGCTGTACCCCTGGGCCGCCGAACGCCTTCAGGCGCCGCCCTCGGACGTGGTCCTGTCGAGCAGCAGCGCGTTCGCCCACGCTCTCAGCGTTCCCGCCGGGGCAGTGCACGTCTGCTACTGCCACGCTCCCTTCCGCTACGCCTGGTACGAGCAGGAGCGGGCGCTCCGCGAGATGCCGCCTTCGCTGCGTCCGCTGCTGCGCCTGCAGCTCGCGAGGATGCGCAACTGGGATCTGCGGGCGAGCAGGCGCGTGGACGCCTACATCGCCAACTCGGAGCTCACCAGGGAGCGAATCCGCCGCTTCTACGGGCGCGAGGCGAGCATCGTCCACCCGCCTGTGGAAACGGAGCGCTTCAGCCTGGGGACTCCCGGGGAGCATCTGCTGGTGGTGTCTGAGATCGTGCGCCACAAGCGAGTCCACATCGCGCTCGAGGCCGCGCGCCGGGCGCACGCGCCGATTCGAATCGTGGGCTCCGGGCCGGAGCTCGAGGCGCTCAGGGCGGCGTATCCCGAGGCTGATTTCCTTGGCCGCCTCGACGATGCTCAGCTGGCCGAGCTGTATGCGAGCGCTCGCGCCGTGATCGTGCCGAGCATGGAGGAGTTCGGAATCACCGCCGTCGAGGCGCAAGCGGCGGGACGCCCCGTGATCGCAGCATCCGCCGGCGGCGCCCTGGAGACCGTGATCGACGGCGAGACCGGGCGCCTAGCGCGACTCGATGACGTCGACTCATTCGCCGGCGCCATCCTGGAGATCGATGGGCTCGGGCTCGACCCCGCACTGGCGGTGAAGAACGCCGAGCGCTTCTCGGTGGCGAAGTTCCAGGCCGGCATCTCAGAGCACGTCCAAATGGCTCTGCAGCAACGCCGCGAGGCTCCCCGCAGCGGGGCTGCCGGACTTCTATAGGGTTGACATATGCCCGAGGAGTCGCTGCACATCGCCTGGCTGGGCGCCGGGCCGACCTCGCGGCAGACAGGCGGCGTACCCGGCGTGGCGAGTGAGCTGTTGCACGGCCTGTCCAGCCGCGGACACCGGATCGACTGCTTCTTCCCCGGCACGGGCCACCCGATGCCCGAGCGCTTGACCGACCTCGAGAACCTGACGTTCATCTGGGGCACCAACCAGTGGCGCTGGAATCGCTGGTACAGCCGCACCCGCATCGGCGTGTTCGTCACCGGCCTGTACTTCCGCGCTGTGGCCTCGCTGCGACTCAGGCAGAAGGTGAGCGAAAGGCACAGGCAGGATCCCTTCGATGTCATCTACCAGTTCTCGAACATCGAGGCGCTGGCGATGCCGGCGAGCCTGCGCGGCAAGGTGCCCCTGGTCATCCACCCCGAGACCCACGTCGCGGGCGAGCTTCGCTTCCTGATCTCCGAGCGGCGGCTGGGGCTGCGCTGTCAACCCCGCCGCACGCTGGCGGTGGCGGCGAGCACGATGGCGGTGCGCGCATTGATCCAGCGGATGAGGATCAAGAGCGCGAGCCTGATCATCTGCATCAGCGCCGTCTTCCGCGAGCACCTGATCAGCGACTACGGAGTCCCCCGCGAGCACACGGTCGTGATCCCCAACCCAGTGCAGCTCGAGCGCTTCGAGAACGGCGCTGGCGACCGTGCCCCGGCCAGCCCTCCGGTCGTGCTGGTGCTCGGCCGGATCGCCGTGCGTAAGGGCATCGAGGATGTGATCGCGGTGGCCAAGCTGCTGCTGGAGCGTGGGGTCGAGGCGCGGATACGGGTCGTTGGCGGCCCGAGCCTGTGGTCGGACTACACCCGCCTGCTTGAGGACCTTCCCAGCGAGAACGCCGAATACGCTGGGCAGGTTCCGCCGGCGGAGGTCCCAGGCGAGCTGGCGGCGGCTGACATCCTGCTTCAGGCCAGCAAGTACGAGCCATTTGCGCTCACAGTCGCCGAGGCGCTCGCCGCCGGTGTCCCGGTCGTGGCCACAAGCGAGGTGGGCGCGAGCGAGGGGACCGATCCGAGCGTGGTGTCCGTTGTCGAGCCGGGCGACATCGCGGGCATGGCCGACGCGATCGCGGCCATGGCCGAGCGGCTGCGGGCCGCGCCGGGCGAGATCCGCGGGCGGGCGGGCAGCGAGGCCGAGCGGCTGTTCTCCTCAGAGCTCGTGTGCGAGCGGATCTCCGCGGCGCTGAGTGAGCTCGTGGGGGGCTCTCAGGTGAGTGGGGGTGGCTGCTAAGCGCCAGTCGCCTGAGAGGTTGATGACGCAGTTGGAGATCACCACGTCGACGCTTGCGTCGGGGAGCGGTATCTCCTCGATGTAGCCCTTGTGGAACACGACGTTCTCGACTTTTGCCTTGCGGTGTCGCTCGGCGCGCAGCAGGAGCTGCTCGTCGTCTCGGCGGTGGTGGTCAGCTCAGCCATGCGGATAGCTCCTCGAGTGCGTCGGGGATGACGTAGTAGTAGGCCCACAGTCCCTGGCGCTCGGAGTCAACGATCCCGGCGTCGCGGAGCTTCTTGAGGTGATGGGAGAGCGTGGGCTGTGCGATGTCGAAGAGCGGCACGAGCTCACAGACGCAGACCTTCCCCGCGTGCTTGCGAAGCACGTCGACCAGCTGCAGCCGGATTGGGTCACCGAGGGCCTTGGCAACCTCGGCCATGCGCAACGCCTGCTCGCGCTGTACGTCGGGGTATACGACGGGCTCACAGCACGGCGAACCATTGGGTCTCTTCTGCTTGGGAGCCAGCTCCAGATCGATGGTCATCAATCTACTTATATCAATAACAGTTATATCCGTCAATGTAATACGATTGCGTCATGACCATGGGGGATGAACTGCTCAAGGACACTTGCGAGCTACTCGACTCCGGGCTGGTCTGATGAGTGTCCGCGTCGCCATCAACGGCTTCGGCCGCATGGGCAGGCTGGCTTTGCGGGCCGCATGGGACTGGCCGGAGCTCGAGTTCGCGCACGTCAACGAGATCAACGGCGACGCGAGCACGGCCGCCCATCTGCTCACGTTCGATTCTGTCCACGGACGCTGGTCTGAGGACGTTCAGGGGAATGGGGACAGGCTGACCGTTCAGGGCACGCCGCTCGGCTACACCGCCACGGCAGACCCCGGCGATGTGCCGTGGGACGACTTGGGCATCGAGGTGGTGCTCGAGTGCTCAGGCCGGTTTCGAACCCCCGACGCGCTGGATGCCTACTTCCGTCGAGGAGTCCGCAAGGTGATCGTGGCCGCCCCGGTCAAGGGCGATGTCTTGAACGTGGTCGTCGGGGTCAATGACCACCTCTATGACCCCCGGCGTCATCGCTTGCTGACGGCGGCATCCTGCACGACCAACTGCCTCGCCCCGGTGGTGAAGGTGATCCATGAGGGAATCGGCATCAAGCATGGTCAGATCACGACCCTGCACGACATGACCAATACCCAGACGGTCGTGGACGCTCCGCTCGAGGATCTGCGTAGGGCGCGCGCCGCAAGCGTTTCGCTGATCCCCACTAGCACTGGGTCGGCGACCGCTATCGGGCTGATCTTGCCCGAGCTCGAGGGCAAGCTGAACGGCCTCGCGGTGCGTGTGCCGCTGCTGAACGCATCGCTTACCGACTGCGTGTTCGAGGTGGCCCGCCCCACGACGGTCCAGGAGGTCAACGGGCTACTCGAGACAGCGGCCACGGGCCCACTCGAGGGCATCTTGGGCTACGAGCGGCGGCCGCTTGTATCGATCGACTTCAAGGACGATCCTCGCTCGGGGATCATCGACGCTCTCTCAACGATGGTGACGGACGCCACGCAGGTGAAGATTCTCGCTTGGTATGACAACGAGTGGGGCTACGCAAACCGGCTTGCCGAGCTGGCGCGCACGGTCGCCCTCACCCTTCCGGGTCGCGAGAGCGCCACCGCTGACTTGCCGAGGGCTACCGATGGCTAGCAAGCCGGCGACGGTCTCCGCAGGGAGCGCCTCGGGTCGGGGGCAGATGCGCAACTACGTCCTGGTGACAGGCGCCTACTGGGCTGAGACGCTGGTGGACGGGGCGACCCGAACGCTGGTCCTGTTCTACTTCGACAAGCTCGGCTATAGCCCGTTGCAGGTTGCGTCGCTGTTCGTCCTCTACGAGATCGCGGGGATAGTCACCAATCTCGTAGGTGGTTGGCTCGCCGCCCGCCTGGGACTCAAGAGCACCCTTTTCATGGGCCTGGCGATACAGATCCTCGCGCTGCTGATGCTCGGCCTCGCGCCCGCCTCGCTCCTGGTCGTTCCCTATGTGATGGTCTCTCAAGCGTTCTCGGGCATCGCCAAGGATCTGAGCAAGATGAGCTCTAAGAGCGCTGTCAAGCTCGTCACACCCGAGGGCGATAGCTCCTCGTTGTATCGCTGGGTCGCGGCTCTTACGGGCTCGAAGAACGCGCTCAAGGGAGTCGGGTTCTTCCTTGGTGCTGTGCTGCTCACCCTCGTCGGCTTCCAGGCCGCGCTACTGACTCTCGCTGCGATGACGTTGATCGCGCTGGTGGCGAGCGCGGGACTGATGCGTGGCCACCTCGGCACGCCCGACAAGAAGGCGAAGTTCAAGCAGATGTTCTCCAACAACCGGGCGGTCAATGTCCTCGCTGGCGCTCGCATCTTTCTGTTCGCCTCCCGCGACGTGTGGTTCGTGGTCGGCCTGCCCTTCTTTCTCTACTCCGTCCTGGGCTGGTCCTTTTGGGCAACCGGGACGCTCTTGGCGGTGTGGGTCATCGGCTACGGCGCCGTCCAGGCGGCCGCGCCTCGCTTCATCCGTGGTCACAGCGGCGGGCCGGACGACGAGCCCGACGGCAAGACCGCGAGCCGGCTGGCACTCCTCTTGGCGCTATGTCCAGCCGCAATCGCGCTCGCGCTCACACTCCACGTCGATCCGACACTTGCGATCGTCGCCGGGCTGATCCCGTTCGGGGTCGCCTTCGCGATGAGCTCCGCCGTCCACTCCTACCTGATCCTCGCCTACGCAGACAACGACAAGGTCGCCATGAACGTCGGCTTCTACTACATGGCAAACGCGGGCGGACGCCTTGCTGGGACGGTGCTCTCGGGGCTGATCTACGAGTGGCACGGTCTCACGGCCTGCCTCTGGACATCGGCCGGCTGTGTTCTCGTCGCCGGAGCACTGTCGCTGCTCCTACCGGCCGAGGCAACCGCGGGGCAGGCGACCCACGCAACCGTTACCGGTGGCGTAGCCACCTAGCTCATGGCTGTGACGACACCCACCCATCGTGCGCAGGACTCGGCGGTTTAGAGGCCGTGGCGTCCGAGGACGTGGGGGATGGTGCGTAGGAGGATCTTGATGTCGCTCCAGAGTGACCAGTTGGCGACGTAGAGGTAGTCGATTGCGACCATCTCTCTGAGGGGCACGCGCGCGGGGCCGAGGATCTGCCAGGGGCCGGTCATGCCGGGCATCAGCTCCAAGCGCCGGCGGTGCCAGCCAGCGATCCGCTGGTCCTCGTCGAGGACGAGTGGTCTCGGGCCGACGAGGCTCATCTCGCCCCTGACGATGTTCCATAGCTGTGGCAGCTCGTCCAGCGCGCTTCGGCGCAACAGCCGCCCGACGCGTGTCACGCGCGGGTCCTCAGCGATCTTGAATAGCCCCTCCTGCGCCTCGTTGCGATCCCGCAGCCCGTCCTTCAACGCCTCCGCGTCCGGGACCATCGTGCGGAACTTCAGCATCTGGAAACGATGCCCGTGACGCCCGACCCGCTGCTGGCGAAAGAACACCGGCCCGCGACTATCGAGCTTGATCGCGACCGCGATCACCGCCAACAGCGGCGAGACCGCGAGCAGCCCCACCGAAGCACCAACCAGATCGAAGACCCGTTTGAACGCCGCCGAGGAGCGCGTCAAATCAAAGCGCCGCACACCCATCACCGTCACGCCATGCAGATCATCGAACTCGACCGAGGAGCCCACGACCTCCAGCAGCCGCGGCAGCACACTGACCCTCACCCCGACCGCCTTCAACGTGCGCACGAGATTCAACATCTCCCCCGCATCCACACTGCGCGGCGCGATGATCGCCCTGTGCACATCCAGCGTCTGCGCCAAATCCCTGATCTCCGCAAGCCGCGCCTCAGAAAAGCTGTCCGTCGACCACGGCGCGACCTTGTCGAGATCCAGATGCGCGACCACATCAGCCTTCACGCCCCCATGACCAGTCAACTTCGCCCTGATCGTCTCCGCCGACATCTCATCCCCGATGAACAAACACCGCTCCGCCGCAGCGATCCGCAACGAGATCGCCCGCGAGACCGTCCGCGCGAGCAACAAAAACACCGCCAGCGCCAACCACAACACCATCGCCTCATGACGATCGAGCTGCCCACGAACGATCAACCCCCCCGCAAGCCACGCCACCAGCGCACACAAAGTCGCCAACTGCAACAACTTCGGCGCCTCATCCAAAGTCGTCTTGCGCAACAACGTCTCATCCCGGTCATAAAGCCCCGTCAACTTCGCGCACACCACCAGGATCGGCACCCCCGCAATCCCCACCCAAGTCAACTGCACCGACCGACGCGACACCGCAACTGTCAACACAAACGCCCCAACAATCGCCAGAACATCAGCCAACACCAGCATCCGGCGAAACAACGCATCCCGACGAATACAAGCCTCAGGCCCCCGAACCTCCGATATCCCCGCAGCCCACACACGCCGACGCCCCGCACGCCCCCACAACCCCCGCGAGGCAGCCAACGGCGGAACCCAAGCAACCCCCTCCTCCGACCCCCTACCAGCCTCAACACTCACAGCGACACCAGCCTCCTTGCTCGCCACACGGGCCCACATACTCCCCCGCCCCACCCCAACAAATGTCGAGATTCCGTAACCCCACTAACGCCCCGCATCATAAACACCACCAAACCCCAAAGCAACCCCCCCAACCAACAACAACCCAACAACACCACGAACGACAACCACAAACGATCCATAGCTTCCAGATCGATCGCACCACGGACGTGAGGATTGCTCTACCCTTGACCGTCGGAGCGAGAACGAGGCGTGTCAACGTCCTTGCTCGGTCCATGAGCAAATGCACGTCGATCCCTACATAGTCCTCGGAAGCGCAGTCGTGGGGTTCCTCGTCGGGATGACCGGCGCGGGCGGCGGTGCGCTGATGACGCCGATGCTGATCCTGCTGTTCGGCGTCAAACCCTCCTCGGCGATCTCGAGCGACCTGGTGGCGGCGGTCGTGATGCGCCCGGTGGGAGCGGGAGTCCACCTGCGCAAAGGCACAGTCAACAAGAAGCTCGTGGGCTGGATGGTGCTCGGCTCTGTGCCGATGGCCTTCCTGGGCGCATACCTGCTGCACCTGCTGGGACACGCCAAGTCCGCCCAGACACACATCGAGACCGCGCTGGGCACCGCGCTGCTGCTCGGCGCGGCGGCGATGGTGCTGCGCTACATACTCGATCAGCGCTCGGGCGAAGGCCGCACGGCCGCGGTCCACGAGATCGTGCCCCGCCCCGTGCGCACGGTGGCGATCGGAATGATCGGCGGCGTGATCGTGGGGATGACCTCCGTCGGATCGGGATCACTCATGATCATCCTTCTGCTCTTCCTCTACCCCACCCTTGGCGCCAAGCAGCTCGTGGGCACGGACCTCAGCCAGGCTGTCCCGCTCACGATCGCCGCGGCGCTCGGGGCGGTGGCCTTCGGGCACATCGAATTCGGGGTCACGACCTCGCTGATCATCGGCAGCGTTCCCGCCGTGCTGATCGGCTCGCTGCTCTCCTCGAGCGCGCCCGATCGCTACATCCGACCGGTCATCACGTTCGTGGTCGCCGCCTCCGGCCTGAAGTACGTGGGCGTGGAAACAACCGCGCTCGGCTGGATCCTGGTTGCGGTGCTGCTGATCGCCGGCGCGAGCTGGCTGGCCTACAAGCGACCTTGGCAAAGCTCGGGCGGCCTCGCCGAGGTTCCCGAGATGAGGCCCCAGCCGGACATCGAGTAGACGGTCGTAGGACGGATCCTGAGGGTGGCTAAAGGCCTGCTCGGCAACATCCGATATCAGGTACAAGCCCCGCATTCGTAGGGATGGCGCGGGCCACCTCGAAAAGGAACAGGCGATGCTCTACATCCTCATCCCGGCAGTGTGGGTCGTGATCGGCGCCTTCTTCGCCGTAGTCGTCTGCCGTGCAGCCGCGCGTGGGGACCGCGCGATGGCGCAGTACATCGAGCCAGGCACGCCATCGCAGGGATTTGCCGGCTTGATCCTGTTCGAGCGGGGCAACACCGAGCCCGTTTCCCACGACGAACGGATTGGCCGCGAACAGTTCGTGAGGGAAACGACCGGCAGCGGCCGCAGTCGTCGGTCGGACTGCGTCACCCGCTGAGCCGGGTGGACCTCCGGCGCCTTGGTTAGAGGCCGTGGCGTCCGAGGACGTGGGGGATGGTGCGTAGGAGGATCTTGATGTCGCTCCAGAGTGACCAGTTGGCGACGTAGAGGTAGTCGATTGCGACCATCTCTCTGAGGGGCACGCGCGCGGGGCCGAGGATCTGCCAGGGGCCGGTCATGCCGGGCATCAGCTCCAAGCGCCGGCGGTGCCAGCCAGCGATCCGCTGGTCCTCGTCGAGGACGAGTGGTCTCGGGCCGACGAGGCTCATCTCGCCCCTGACGATGTTCCATAGCTGTGGCAGCTCGTCCAGCGCGCTTCGGCGCAACAGCCGCCCGACGCGTGTCACGCGCGGGTCCTCAGCGATCTTGAATAGCCCCTCCTGCGCCTCGTTGCGATCCCGCAGCCCGTCCTTCAACGCCTCCGCGTCCGGGACCATCGTGCGGAACTTCAGCATCTGGAAACGATGCCCGTGACGCCCGACCCGCTGCTGGCGAAAGAACACCGGCCCGCGACTATCGAGCTTGATCGCGACCGCGATCACCGCCAACAGCGGCGAGACCGCGAGCAGCCCCACCGAAGCACCAACCAGATCGAAGACCCGTTTGAACGCCGCCGAGGAGCGCGTCAAATCAAAGCGCCGCACACCCATCACCGTCACGCCATGCAGATCATCGAACTCGACCGAGGAGCCCACGACCTCCAGCAGCCGCGGCAGCACACTGACCCTCACCCCGACCGCCTTCAACGTGCGCACGAGATTCAACATCTCCCCCGCATCCACACTGCGCGGCGCGATGATCGCCCTGTGCACATCCAGCGTCTGCGCCAAATCCCTGATCTCCGCAAGCCGCGCCTCAGAAAAGCTGTCCGTCGACCACGGCGCGACCTTGTCGAGATCCAGATGCGCGACCACATCAGCCTTCACGCCCCCATGACCAGTCAACTTCGCCCTGATCGTCTCCGCCGACATCTCATCCCCGATGAACAAACACCGCTCCGCCGCAGCGATCCGCAACGAGATCGCCCGCGAGACCGTCCGCGCGAGCAACAAAAACACCGCCAGCGCCAACCACAACACCATCGCCTCATGACGATCGAGCTGCCCACGAACGATCAACCCCCCCGCAAGCCACGCCACCAGCGCACACAAAGTCGCCAACTGCAACAACTTCGGCGCCTCATCCAAAGTCGTCTTGCGCAACAACGTCTCATCCCGGTCATAAAGCCCCGTCAACTTCGCGCACACCACCAGGATCGGCACCCCCGCAATCCCCACCCAAGTCAACTGCACCGACCGACGCGACACCGCAACTGTCAACACAAACGCCCCAACAATCGCCAGAACATCAGCCAACACCAGCATCCGGCGAAACAACGCATCCCGACGAATACAAGCCTCAGGCCCCCGAACCTCCGATATCCCCGCAGCCCACACACGCCGACGCCCCGCACGCCCCCACAACCCCCGCGAGGCAGCCAACGGCGGAACCCAAGCAACCCCCTCCTCCGACCCCCTACCAGCCTCAACACTCACAGCGACACCAGCCTCCTTGCTCGCCACACGGGCCCACATACTCCCCCGCCCCACCCCAACAAATGTCGAGATTCCGTAACCCCACTAACGCCCCGCATCATAAACACCACCAAACCCCAAAGCAACCCCCCCAACCAACAACAACCCAACAACACCACGGCCACGGAACGGCTCGGGCCGCCCCATCTGGGACGGCCCGAGACCAGCTGACGGCTGCATCTAGCCGTGTCCGTGGCAGCAGCCTCCGTCAATCGGCTAGAACGTCGATTCTGCGACGCCTGCCAAGGACTCTTTGACGAGCTTGGACGGGAGTCGTTCGTAGTCCTTGCCTTCGATCACGACCTGACCACCGCCAGTTGCTTCGCTGAGCAGGTAGCTCAGGTAGTTGTTGGCGCTGGTCGCCTCCCCCTGGGTCGCCCCGAGGCTCGCGGCCTTGGAGTATTCCTTGAGGAGCAGGTCGTAGGTGAGCCCGCAAATCGCGTACTTGGACTCTTTGGTCGACGTCGTCACTTCATTCCACGCTTCGGTCGTGTGCTTCGGCGGGAATTTGACGCCCTGGCCGTTGGTGTACTTGGTCTTGGCGCAGTTGGAGTTCGACGTGGTCGATGCCTCCAGGTTGTCCGACGGGTCGGCGTATTTCGGTTTTTCAGTCACCACGCCGTTGTCCTGGACCTCGGCCCAGAACGTCGCCTTGCCCGCTCCACCTTCCGTGGTGAATTTGGTGTTGGCGCGCGCGTCGGCCAGGTTCGCGTAGCCAATCGAGCTCGGGGTTTCAGCGACCTTCTTGACGAGTTCGCCACCACCCTTGGCGGCCGGCCTCACAACCGGTACGAGACCTTTGGGCCATGTGGTGTTTTCGGTGCCTTCCGAGATTTCCGTCCAGGTCTTTTCGGCGCCTTTTTCGGTTTCGAACTTGCCCGAGTTGATCAGACTCATGTACTTCTTGGTGATGTGCGTCGTGCCAGACTGGTCGAACCGGACAACCCGCAGGATCTGCGTTTCGGGGTTGCAGCCGGCGCCGACGAGTTTGTCGCCGCTTTCTGTGATTTCACTCCACTTGTTGATCGTGCCGCGGAAGATGCCCTCGAGCGTCACGTTGTTGAGGACGAGACGTCCTTCGGGGTGTTTCTTCTTGGCTTCGCTGGTCGCGGTGCAGTTTTCAGGCAGGTGGATGATGATCGCCACCGAGCCCTGCACGACGGGGAGCTCCTCGATCGTCGATTTGACGCCGGCTTCGATTTCAGCTTTCTGAGCGTTGTTCGGCGGTTCGTCGGTGCCGACGTAGCCGTACTTGCTGACTTCAACCGCGTGGGCGTTCAGGCCCCACTTTTCCATGCCGGTGCCGCTGCCCGTCGATTCGTAGGTCACCGTGGGCGTTTTTTTGTCGCCCTGCGAACCGCTGCAGGCGGCCGCGTTGGTCGAGCTGTTGAACTGTTTGCTCCAGACTTCGATCTGAGCGATCTTCTGGAACGACGAGCCGTTGCCGAGCAGGTTTTCACCCGAGCACTGTTCGCCGAGACTCGCGTTGGCCGCCCCGGGCGCCGCAACTGCGGCGACCGCGAATGCGGCCATTGCACAGGCCGGAATCAACCGGCGTGCAGAGAGAGACTTCATGTTGTTGCTACCTCCTGGTCAGCTTCCATTGCTTGTCTGATAGCACTGGGAGCTTTACCCCGCGGGTACCATTCCGCTCCCATCAACCACTCTTTCAGCGGCCAGGGTTGCGCAGGTTACGATGCTGTGATAGCCATGATATGACCGTCCGTTAGCGTTTCTTTCACACGCGCACCGACAGTGTGGGTGTTCCGAACAGCGTCGATTATGACAACCGTCCGGTCCCGCTACGACGTTGCGTGCGGGACCGGACGAGTGTGAGTGCCGGCTAGTGCTTGGCGAGAACGAGCGTCACAACGGCAACCCCCGTGTGCGCTTCGCCGGCTGGATCGTGTGCCGCGATGGTCGTGCGGGCACGCAGCCTGTTGTGGGACTGCTTCAGCAGCGTCTTCGCCTTCGTTGACAGATGCAGCGTGATCGCCTTCGTCTGCCCTCCGAAGACAGAGAACGAGCCGGAGGCCAACGTGAGAATGGCCTTCTTGGCAGTCACGGCCAAACCGTTGCGGGCACTGACCGCGCCGAGTGTGCGCAGCGTGACCGTCCCGGCACAGCTCGTAGCGCCGGCCGGGCAACTGATCTTGACGACGACGGCGCCGTTACGGCTCACCTTCAATGAGCTCCCGGCGATCGTTGCCGCAGGAGAAACGGCGATCGCCGGCAGAACTCCGCCCTGTCCGCCGCCTCCACCGCTGCCACTGCCGCCACCGCTTCCGCTGTTACCTCCGCCGCTACCACCGCCGTTGCCCCACCGCCACCGTTCCCGCCACCGCCGCCGCCGCTACTGGCTTTGTTGACGGTCAGCGTCGCTGTCGAGCTCGTAGCGCTGCCCACAGAGTTCGTGAACTTCGCGCGGTACTCGTAGCCGCTCTCCGAGATGGACGTGCTTTCGACGGTAAGCGTGTCCGTTGCGCCGCCCGAGGTGCCGGCGCTCACCGCCGCCCAGCTGGATCCACCGTTGGTGGAGACTTCCCATTGGACTTCGGGTTTCGGTGTTCCCGACGCTTCGGCGTGGAAGGTTGCGTTCCGGTGTTCTTCGACTGTCTGGCCAGAAGGTTTGACCGTGACTTCAGGAGCTTTGCTACCCCCTCCGCCGCCTTCCTGGACAGTCAGTTCCACTTCGCCGCTCACTTCTTCGGTCGTCAGATCGTCGGTGTGGACCTTTGCTGTCACCTTGACCTTCCCGGCCGTGGAGAAGGTGTGCTTGACGGTGGCCGTCTGATACTCGCCGGTCGTCACCGTCTGCGTGGTGCCGTCGCCGAAGCTCCATTCGACGCTGGTCGCGTTTGCGGTGAGTTCCTCAGTCAGCTTGAGCGGTGTTCCCGCCGTGACGGTGGTTACCGCCTTGCCGTTGATTTCAGCGCGCAACGGCGCGGCCTGCGCGGTCGGGCAGCCTTTGCCTTCGGGGCCGAATTCAATGACTTCGGCGCTTTCGCCAGACGGGTTGTTGAGGACGAACAGGCGACCTTCCTTGCCGGCTGCGAGCGTCGCATAGGTTTCGCCGAGGAACCCGATCGAGCACGTGCCCGACGCCTGGCCGCCAGTCCAGCCACGGTCGGAGAGCTTGACCGTTTCGCCGCTTTCCGAGTAGCCCAATGAAAGTGCCGCTGGGTAGGGTCCACCGACACCTTCGGCGACCTTCCCTTCTTTGACGACGAACGGGAAGACTTCCGCGCTCGAGAACAGGGCACCTTCATTTGTGCCGGTGGACACGAGCGAGAGCGTTCCCCCGAGGTTTTCGCCTTCGCTGGGAACATCGAATTCGACCTGTTTCTGCGAGACCCCTTCGGGGAACGTTTCAAAGCCGAACACTGGACTCGGGGGCGTGGTCGATTCGAAGTTCGTCGGAACCTGGAGGATGTTCTGGCCCCGCTGGATGAGGACCTTGCCCGTCTCCGTCGCGACGGGTGAGTTCGCCAGTTCGAGCGCGCCTTCTTCGTTTGCCGTCTTGCTCGACACGTAACGCTTGCCCGCTTCTCCGTTTTCCTTGATCCGTTGGAGCACCAGGTGCCTTGCCGGGTGCCCGGTGGATCCCTCTTCGACTTCTCCGAGGATGATCACTTCGTGGGTCGTCGGATCGACAGTGATCCCCTGTGGGGACAGAATGCCTTCGCCCGTGGCCGCCTTCAGCGTGGTGAATTCGGAAAGGACGCCTTCGTTCGTGCCCGAGGCGAAGACGAGTTTTCCGCTCTGCGGTTCGGTCGAGAACGCGTACAGCAGTCCCGCCACGTATACAGTGCCGTTCGACGCCACGTGTTCATAGCGGGCGAGCGCGTAGATGCGATCCTTGACCGGGTCGACCGCGATGCCCTCCATGCCTTCGGCGGTTTCTGAGAGTTCTTCACTGGAGCCCTTGGGAGGCTTGAAGGTGATCGATCCGAGCACTTCGCCTTTGTTGGCAGCGTTGACTTTGACCTTCTCGATCCCGTATTTGCCGTTTTCGCCGTCGCGATATCCGAGAAACGCGCTGTTATCCGCTTGGTCGACTCCAAAAGCATCCGTTTCCGCCTGCAGCGTGACCTTGGAGCCGAGCGCATAGCGAGAGATCTCCCCGTAGGTGCCCGCCTGTGCCTGGGAGCAGAGCGCGACCATGATCGGGATACAGAGCAGCGTGAGAGCCGGCAGGCGCCGGCGGATGCTTCGAAGAGTGGACATCTGCCTCCAGTTCTGACTTCTTGTCAATGAGCTGCACCGTCGCACATGGGTTCAGTTGAGGCAACAGGTTTCACCACTTCATTACAGGGTCGGGTGTTCACCATTTCGTCACACCATTACGCCCGGGACGTTCGCGCTCGTACTGGCGCTGGCGACGCATCGTGGTGAGAGTCGCGGGCGCCACACGCAGCTCGCGCCTGTCGCGTCGAGGGCGCCGCTTGACGCTCGCACCTGCAAGCGCAGCAAGCAGCACAGCCCCCAGGATGTAAAGCGACGAAGGCTCGTGTTCGGTCGAGGTGTACGCGACCGCCTGGGCGCTCGCGGACTCCGTGGCCTCCTCGTCCTCCTCTTCGTGTTCGGCGACCTCGATCGGCGAGGTCACCGGCGAGGTCCCGCTCGGCGGCGTCGGCCGTGCCGGTGTTGGCAGCGGTGGCGGCACGAACGCAAGCGGCGCCGGCGCGAGGGCCGCCGGGAGCAGGAACGGGGCGGGAATGACCGCCATGGGATGCACCACCGGGGGCGGCGCAGGAGTCGCTGCCGGCACGGGCGGCACGGGAACCAGCGGAGGTGAAGAGGCCGGGCTCGGGGTCGGACTGGCGCCGAGCGGCGCCGGTGGCGGCGGCGCGGGCGCGCCCACGGTGCTCTGCTGGGCTGGGAGTTCTTTCAACGGCACTGTACCGCAGGGCTCACGGACGCTCCCGGCCTGGATAGTCACCGGCAGCGATGCCGACAGGCCGCCTGCGCTGATCGTCACGATCGTCGTACCGGCGTTATACGCGCAGAACAGTCCCGATTCGGGGTCGGGAGTCGGTTCGTGAGTGGACGGGTTCTGCAACACCGCCCGCGGGTCGGGGGATGCCAGGTTCGGTGTGACGAAGTTCCCAAGGTCGGTCCTCGAGGAGGAAAACGTGTATTCCGGGACGATGCGTTCTTCACAGGCCGCCCCCACGCAGTTGGAGGGGATCGGGATGTAGGGGTCGGTTTCGAAGTTGGTCGAGCCGTTCTGCGCGCGGTTTCCAGCTCGCGGGCGACGCGCGAGCGCCGCGAACAGAGCAACCTGGCTGCGGCGCAACAGCGTGCCGTCCTGAGCTTCCAGAGCGAGTTCGGAGATGTTGGGAATCAGTTTCACGCTGACCGGAGCGACGTTGTTGGCCTGGTTGCGTTTCGACACGTTCACCTGCGCGACGAGAAAGCCGCTGGCGCCGAGAAAAGCGCCGCTGCTCTCGGCCTGGTAGTTGACATAGCCGAGCGTTCCCGAGCCGAAGGCTTCGATCGAGCCCCCGTTGCCCGGCAGGCTCAGCCGCCGGCGGACGTTGCGTTCGGGCGAGTCGTAGAAGTAGGCCGAGGCGCCCCCGCCTATCAGCGCCTGCAGCACATTGACAGCCGCTGCGTCGTGAGCGGCCACCTGCGCGCCGAGATCGGCATCGCCGATCACGATCGCGGGCTCCTGCGCTTCGGCTGCGTGGGCGAGCTCGCTCTGCAGCCAGGCGAGCTGGGTGGCCCCGACGTCGCTGCTGTCGTCCAGCACGACGACGCGGATCGTCCCGCCCACCCCTTCGGAGTTGATCGCGTAGTAGGCCGTCTGACAGCCAGGCGTGGAGACGCACCCCTCTTCGGAGCTGCCCGCCGAGCCGAGCCCGGCGTCCTGGGAGCCCGTGCCGAACGGCTGGGGAAAGCCGGAGAACGATTCCCTGAAGGTGCTCTCCGTGCCGGCGCCATCCAGATCGGTGGGCGACGTCGCCGCAAAGGCCGGCAGCGGGCTCCCGCCGAGCAGCTGGGCGTAGCGCGCGAGCTCGCGCTGGTAGTCGATCGACAGCACCCTCGGACCCTTGGTTTCAAACGTGCTCAGGCGTGGTCCCGTGTAGAAGAACGCGCGCACGCCCGGGACCTGGCTGGCGCGCGAGAGCGCCGCGGAGAGCCACACGTCCGGGCCGATGCCGGCCTTCGCACGATCGGCGCACGTGGCGGCGCACTGCGCGTTGCCGCCGATCGCAACGGTTGCCTGGCCCGCCTGTACGGGGACCGCCGACGAGCCTACGCCGACCGGTGTCGTGCCTTCGGCCGGGTAGCGATCGACGTCGGCCGTATCCAGGACGCCCTGATGCATTTCACTTTCCACAAAACCGCCGATCGCCCAGCCCTGTGCGTCTCCCGGACCGATCAGCACCGCCGCGATCGGATCGGGCTGGTAGACGGTGTCGTAGCTGGCGTAGTTGCCGGGTCCTTCTGTGACGTCGTTGAGTTCGTGCTCCTCGTCACTCCAACCGCTCGCCGTCTGCCTGAGTACCCCTTTGGCGCTGTTGGACAGCAGCGGGTACGGTTTGATCAGGGTCGGCGGCGAGTCGGGCGGCGCCTGCGGTTCCTTTTCCGCCGCGTAATAGTCGGGTGGCGTGCCCGCCGCCACCGCCCGTAGAGCGCCACCTTCGCGGAACAGCCCAAGCGAGCCGGGTTCGCCGCCGCCGGGCAGTGGTGTGGCGCTTCGCTGCCAGCCTTCGCCGGGAGCGTTGCGCTCGTAGATGTAGCCGCTGGCCGAGAACGCCGCACCTCCGTCCGGGAGGGCCGCAACCGTCCACGGCGCCTGCGATCCGGCAGCCGCGGAGGCCGATTCATCGACATGCCAGCCCGAGCCGCTGTTGACGAGCAGGCCGCCGACATAGCGATCCGTCGAGTGGTCGGGCAGTTGACGGTAGGTCACGATCGCTTCCGAGCCGGCAAATGCGATCGAGGTGAAGCTCGCCCCGGCGACCTGCGGCGGGAGAGCCTTTTCCTGTGTCCAGGTCTTGCCATAGCGCAGGAGCACGCCACCGGCCCCCACGGCGTAACCGCGCGAGGGGTTACTGGGATCGAACGCGATCCCGAGCAGGTTGCCGATGAAATTGACGGGAGTCGCGGGATCCTTTTCCCACAGCCCCGTCTCACCGCGCCACAGCCACATTTCGCCCTGGTCGCCGACCGCATAGACGCGCTCGGGGGTCGGCCAGGCGACGGCCCGCAGCCGCGGCGACTCATGGCGCCCGCCGGGACCTAGGAGGCTTTCCGGCATCCATCCCTTGCCTGGCTCGTAGCGCGCGACCTCGCCGAGGTCGCCAACGGCAATGGCTTCGCTGGAGAGCGCGCCCACGGCAACGCCGGGCTGCGGTGCGACCGCCAGCAGCGCATGACGGAAGGAGACCGGCCATGGCGCCAGGCGGCTGGCCTGCGGCTGGAGCGTGAGGTGCACGGGCAGGCCTTCCTCTCCAAGCCAGCCCTCCCTGGGGTTGGAGAAGGCCGCACCGAATGCGCCTCCGGGGACCTGCGAGCTCGATCCTCCGAGCGCCAGCACACGCGTGAAGCTCGTGCCTTCGAGGCGCAGGCTCACACCTTCGGGGAGACCCGTGATCACCCGTTCGCCATATGGGGTTTCAGAGGAGGTGTTGGCCCAGGCGAAGCTGCGCATAGCCGTCGTGGGGAGATCTTCGGGCAGCGTGTAGGTACATGCCGGTCCCGATGTGGGGACAGCGCACCAGCTGGCGCCGACCGTACCGCTGAGAGCGCTTTCGGATTGAGTCTTGAAGAAGATGGTGGTGGACTCCTTGGAGCCCGGGCGCTCCCCGTCGATCCACACCCCCTGGCTCGAGACCGTCAGCACCTGGGTCTGAATTTTTTCGGGCTCGCCCGGGACGACCAGCTGTTCGCCGCCAACTTCCAGCGGCGCAGGCGTAACTGGCTTCCATTCGCGATCGCTGCGACGGTAGAGCGCCACTCCTTCTGAGCTTGCGGACGGCTTGGCCAGCAGCCACGCATTCGATGGGGAGCTGGCGCCGATGGCGAGCACCTGGAAGCCGCTTTCTTCTTTTTCCTGCTTGGTCGTACCCGGCACTTCGATCGGCTCACTGCTCCATTCGCCACCATGCCAGTGCAGGATCTGCTGCTGCGTGGAGCCCGACTGCCCGACGGGCACTACGAGCGCTCCCGCTTCCCCACTTTCTTCAAGGGGAGCCATCAGCGGCGCACGCTTGGCTCCGAACAGCGATTCGCCCGATTTCAGGAGCGCTTTTTCACCTTCGCTCGGGACGGGCGCCGTCGCCTTGAAGGCATCGCCCGGATTGCGCACGAGCAGGATCTGCTGTTCTTCGCTCGAGCCTCCACCAGGGAGGGGGATCGTGCCGGCCAGCACCCCACTGCCGTCGGGCGCCATCTGCCCGTCCAGCGGACTCGGGCTCGACTGTGACGCCTCGCGATAGAGCTTGAGATGCGCCAGCGGCTGACCGTTGTGATCCTGCGGCGTGGGAGCCAGCGACCACCCGCCCGCGGGTGTGTAGCTCACGATTCCTGTGGGAAATTCGCCGATGCCTTCCCCCATCAGGCCAGCCCCCCAAGTCTCCCCGGCGGCCTCCTCGGGGGAGGAGCCCAGCATCGTGACCTTGCGTAGTGGCAGCGAGGCGTCTGTCTGCGCCGTGACTTCGCCGAGGCTCGCTGCGTGCAGCGGCGGCGAGGTCGGCCGAGCGCCGAGCACCACTGCGACCACGGCACTGACGCCGAGCAGCAGGGTCGCGAGACGCACCGGCCTGCGAGCCACGGGCCGGGGCCAGCATGCCCGGCGAGCGTGTGCGGCTGGACGTCTCACGGCAGCTGGTCCGCTCCACCCAGCGCGCTCCCACGCGGCAGCACCCGCAGGGAGGTACTGACGGTGTTCGACGCCAGCGGCCCTTCCTGGTGCACCGCCACAGTCGGCAAGGGCGCGAGCGCGTGCTGCTCGAGCTCGAGGGCAGTCGGCCAGCGCTGCCGGTCCAGGTGCAGCATCAGGTGGCGATTGCCGGCTGCGAAGGTCTTCGAGGCGGTTGCTGCCACGACCCGTCCACGGCGCTTGGCGATCAGCCGCACCCGCGCCCTGGCCGCGAGGTGGAAGCTCAGTTCGAGCGTGGTGCCATGCACCAGCCGGCTGTGGATCCGCGACAGCAGCGGCACGGCGACCTTCGATTCGGCCGTCGTCTTCTTTTCTTCAGGCAGCGAGCCGAAGGCGAACGGGATTTCACCGAGCAGGCCCGAGTCGTCGACCGGCGGCGCATCCGGCGGAACCTGGGGAACGCCTTCGTCTTCGGGGCGGAAGGTGATCAGGCCGGCGAACGCCGGGTCGGTGTCGAGCGGCAGCTGCTGGCCTTCGCTGAGATGAAAGAGCCAGCCTTGAGTGGTGACCATCCAGCAGTCGTTGACTGCTGGGCAGGTGACCTTTGCCGCTGCGCCCTTTGGACCAACGCCTTCTTCGGCTTCGTGCTTGGAAGGAAGTTCTTCGGAGATCGTGCCTTCGCTCGAGACCCGCGCCACGAGCGCATCTGAGCCGGGGCTCGGGTGTTCGGAGTCATCACGCGAGTCCAACGCGAGCCAGGCGCTGCCGGTACCGGGGTTGGCGCCCACGCCGTCGACGACGTCTTTGCCGAACAGCTGGGCGCCCGACGGCGTTGTTTCGGGACCGACCAGTTCCGTCCCGCCGAGCTCGCCCGTTTCAGGGTTGTGCGCGTAGCGGATGACCGTCACAGCTGCGGCTTTCGATCCCGCGGGGGGTTCGGCGACGGGTCCCGCCGCTCCCCACAGTGCTTCTTCATCGGGCGAGAGGTGCAGGGCGTCCAGGGCTTCGGGAAACTCTTCTTCGCCGTAAGCGGGCACGATCGCCCCGCTCGCCAGCGAGCGTGGGAGCAACGAGACGAACGGCGACCCGGACAGTGAGATCTCGTGCAAGATCGATGGGTGTTCGGCCGATTCCGCTTCGCTCAACCGATCACTCGGCCTCAGCGCCACGCTCTCGTAGATGTGGCCTTCGAACGTGCGCATGTCCTCCACGGCGTGTCCCTGAGGGCCCGGTTCAGGGCTCACCGAGGACCCATTCCAGTGGAGGTGGAACGCGCCGAGCTGCGGTTCGCTCAGGGGATCGCCGCCGAACCAGCAATCGCTCGCGCCGAGGCATGCGGCGGCGTGCATCGGTTGGTAGGAGGTGGGTCTGAACGCGAGCGAGGCGTAGGAGCCCACCACCTGCCCGTTCGAGAAATGGCAGAGCGTGTTGTCCTGCAGCGGCGCCGGTTCGCCGTTTTGCGGGTTGGCGGCCTGCCCCGGCCGCCCGTCGGAGATCGTCCAGAACTCGTCCGGCCCCGCCCACGCGATGCGCCCGTCGGTAGCACCACAGACGGTTGCCAGCTCGTGCCAGCCTTCACCGTTGTAGGCCCATAGGCCGGCCGGGATCGTGGGCGGATCGCCGTCTGTGATCAGCAGCCCGCGGTTCGGAGCCCAGAACTCGACGTCCCCGACGCGGCCCAGCCCGATCGGAGCTGCCGGGGCTTCTCCCGCGACACGTGCAGGGGGATTCGGCTGTTCGAGGCGCCATTCGAGCGGATGCGCAGATGCACCGGACGCAGCCAAGGCACAGCTCACCGCCGCCAGGGCGACGACAGCGACCATGAGCCTCGTGCACCGGTAACTCATCGATGCCTGGCCTTGCTCTTGGCCGGCACCGGAATGCGCCTGAAGAGCACGGTGAGCGTCTGTGTCAGCGTCCGATGGCCCGGCGCCGCGAAGGAGACGGTGACGCTGGCCGGTAGACCGCCCCGCGCATGCGCGAGCGATGAATAGGGCGAAGCCGGTGCGAGCGTCAGCTGCACGAGTGCAACCGACGTACCGATCGTCTTGGCGGTGCTGGCCACCCGACGCGTGGCCAGCGTGTAGAGGACCTTCGCACCACGGCCCTTGCGCGCCGAGCGGGCACTCCGCCCACGGACCTTGTGCGCGATCTTGACCACGCCCTCGGCGCCCGCGCTGAGTCGTCCCGTGCCGGGCACAGTCACATACAGGCGCACGTCCCCGTTGGGCAGCGACGCGGCCGTGACGCCCAGTTGCCAGGAAGGGGTGAGACCGGCCACGCTCGGAGGGACCGAGACGTAGGTTTCCGTGGGGGTGGGCACGAACGGTATGCGTCCCACGACGAACGCGTCACTGCCGTCGAATTCGGTCTTTTCCAGTTTCCCGTTCACGAGCGCCGGTGTGTTCCCGTCCCCATAGACGAGGTTGGCGGCGGTCGAGGCAAACGCCAGGAGATTGCCGCCATCGGCGAAGGAAGGCGAGAGCGCGCCGTCACCGAGGTCGTAGGGGTTCGTGCCGGAGCCCACTTCCTGATGGGGGTGTTCGCTCGGCCCCCCTTCAAAGCCCTGCGTCACCCGCGTCAGCGTTGAGTTGGACAGATCGACGTCGAACAGTTCGCTCATCCCGGGCTCCGCCATCGGCGTACTCACGTAGGCGGGCACTCCGAGCGGGAACTGCGTGCGCTGCGTCGAGAGGGCGACCTGCGTCCCGTCCGGGGAGATGCCGAGATCCACGATCGAGCCGGTGGTGGCGATGTCGGCCTCATCGCCACTGGCGAGCTGCGTCAGCGGCTGCAGCGCTTCGGTGCGCGTGAGGCCTCCATGCATGTCGGCCACATACAGGTCGGCGTCGCGCAGGCCGCGGGCGAAGCCTTCCTCGCGCGTGAGCGTCGGCGCCTGCGCCAGGAAGGCCACCTTGTAGCCGTCGGCGCTCAGTTGCGGGACGAAGTCTTCCAGCTGGCCGGTCTTCCAGATGCCCGAGTTGCTTTCAGTTCCCGCGCCGACGTAGAACGGTCCCTGACACGGGTTCGAGCTCGTTTCTGGGAGCACCTGCTCGCCCGCCGCCTGACATGCCGGACTCTCCGGATCGGAGCCGCCCGTGATCCTGCGCGTCGGCGCCCCCGGTCCGTCGCCTACCCGTCGCCACAGCGGCTCTGTGTAGGGCGGTGCAAGATGCGCTTCGCCGGGGAGCACCTTTGCCTGTTCTGCGATGTTGACGCCCAGCCACGCGACAGTGGAGCCGTCAGCGCTGATCGAGGCACCCAGCGGGGGAGTGAGGGCGTACGGCTCGGGCCCTCTGAATTCCGGAGGCCTGCTGCCCGCGTCGGAGTACGCCGCGCCGGTGTAGCCTTCTCCGCCCTCCACTGCTTCAGGGCCTCCGGTTTCAGGGTCGACGGCTGGAGCGCCGCTCGCCGGTTCGTCGCGCACGCTCACCAGCTGCGTCGTCCTCGTGGCGGTGTCCCGCACCACGACCTGCATCGCAGGTGTGCTTGCACTGGTCGGGTCGAGCAGGTTGGACGTGGCCGTGGTCACGAACGCCACCTGCCGTCCGTCAGCGCTGATCGCGCTGCGGGAACTGGCGACGGCTCCGTATCTGATCGACCCTTCGAGTCCTCCGTAGGTGAGGCCTTCGCTCTTGCCGTTGACGGCCGAGACGAGCGTGAAGGGACAGCTCTGGCCGTATTCAGCCAGCGCGGCTTCTTCGGCTTCTTCTCCTTCGCACGCCGGCTGCGCCTGCGCGGATTCGGGGAGGTCCATGTTGCGCACGAACACGTTGGCCGCAGTGGGCTTGCCGCTGAGGGCCTTCGGAGTGAGCGCCGCCGTCGTGGTGAAGCTCACGTACTGACCGTTTTCGCTGATCGACGGAAGCGCGGCGTCACCCTCGCCGAGGTCGCTTTCCCCCGCGAGCCTGTTACCGGCTACCTCTGCAACTTCGCTCGTGGCCAGGTCGCGTCGCCACACTCCGTGCTTGCCTTCGAAGACACCATCGAAGACGACATAGCGTCCGTTGCCCGAGATCGCGACGTCGTGCGCGAAGCCGGCCTGTTCGCGCCCACTCGCGGAGACGAGCGCGATCGGACCGAAGGTGTCAGCCGACGCCTGCGTCGTTGGTAGTGACGCTCCCCCGACGCACAGCACGACCAGGAGCAGCGACGATCGTGTCCGCGCCCTCATCGTGCGTGCACCAGCCGGTGGAGCGTGGCGGCATTGCCGAGGCGATCCTCGACGTGAATCACCAGCTCGTAGGTGCCCGGGTGCGCGTAGCGGTGACGGTAGGCCTTACGGCCGTGGGCGCCCGCGCCGTCGCCGAAGCCGATCGTCACCTTGCTCGCCTGTACGCCGGAGCCGGTGTCGCTGACGCGGACGCTCACGACGCCCCCTGAGTGTGTCCTGACACTCACCGTCGGCGGCTGCCCGTCCACATGCAGGTCGAAGGCGGGCGTCAGCGTGCTGCCGCCAAACATTTCGGTGGCGAGCAGGCTCACCTTGTGCACGCCGCTTCCGAGACCGCGGGGATTCAGCTGCAGTTGATCCACACCGGCTGCAACCGGCAGACGACGTCCGTCGAGGATCACCGAGTAGCTCAACGGACCATCGGCGCTGACGGCCTGTTCCCAGCTGATCGTCGCCTGGGAAGGCTTCACCCAGCCTTTGGGCACGCTTACCACGAACTCCTGAGGAGGCGCCGTGGTCTGTGCCGCCACGATCGCCGCGTCCCCCACGGGACCCTGCTGGAAGGCCACGAGTCCGTCGCCCAGGCCCGAGCGCCCGACTGCCAGTTCGTCGATCGCGCCTCCCGCTCCGCCGCTCACGAGCGCCGTCTGCACGCCCCCGCCGGGGAAGTCCTCGCGGATCGCCACCGCCGGGGCTCCATGCGTGTCTGCGCTCGGCCAGGCCGAGACACCTCCGCCTTCGGGGTTCATGACGCTGGCGGCGCCCACTTCGCTGGCCGGAGCGCCTTCCGAGCCGACAAACGCGGGTCCGAGGGAGAGTGTCCCCGACAGCCCGCGGTCGTTGCCTTCGATCACACGTGGCGTGCCGTTGCTGTCGTAGAGCAAGCGCATGTCCTGCTTTTCGTCGATGTCGATGCCCGGGCGCCCAACTGCCGCGTTCGCTCCTCCGGCGACCGCCGTGTCCACGATGCTCGCCCCCGCGAACCCGGCGCCGTTGATCGATTCGCCGTCAGGCAGCGTGTTGAGGAAGATCCGTGGACCGGGCAAGGGCGAGCCTGGGCCGACGCTCTGGCGGTAGGCGACCTCGGCCTGACCGAGGCGGGAGAGCGCCACGCTCGGAGCATCGGCGTCAGTGCCGATGGCGACGCCGTTGTAGCTCGTGGTGCTCACCGGGAGCACATAGTCGAGCGCGGTGCCAAAGATCCTGCGCGCCCAGATACGGGCCACGCCTTCGCTTTCGGGCTCTTGCCACACGACGACGCCGTTGCCCGTCGGACCGATCGCAATCTGCGGCGCGTTTGCCTGCGTGGGAGCACGCATGGAAGCGCCAGGGTTACGGTTGATGGCGCCCAGCGCGGACCACCTCGCACCGTCGAAGTGAGCCACGCGTACCTCCTCGACGACATCTCCGGGGCGCAGCAGGGGGACGCTGCTGCGTTCGCCCTGGCGCTGGGTTACGACGCGATACACCACGTCGGCCTGACCCGTGCTGCTCATTGCGATGTCAGGGCTCGTGCCGTTGCCTTCACGGAGGCCCGAATCGATGATCACCGCGGGCGAGAAGCGGGATGATCCCGGGGCGAGCTCGGCTCCGAGCAGCTCGTCGACGGGCCGTTCGTTCTCGGATGCGAACGGAGTGGCCCACACGACGAGCAGCTCCCCCCCGTCTGCCGCTGCGATGCGCGGCCAGCTCGCGGCGTAGGGCTGTTCTGTGTCGACTCGCACGGGCGCCAGCCAGTGGCCGCCGAGGTAGCGCGAGACGAACACGTGGACCACGCCGGCTTCGCGCTCGAGGTAGACCACTCCGCCCGTGCCGTCTTCGGCCATTGCGACGCCGCCGAACCCGACGATGTTCTCGCTGGGCCCGTCGAGGGTCTGGGCCGGCAGAATCACTGCGCCGGCCGGGGCGGCCGTGACGGCAGACAGCATGGCCGGGAGCACAAGCAGGAGCGCGAGCTTGGAGAGGGCGCTCAAGATTCCGAGTTGTTCAGCGCACCCGGCGTCTTGTTGAAGGCGCAGCGGAAGTTCTCCGGGTCGATGATCGGCTCGGACCCGGCAAAGCCGCCCTTCTGGCCGTTGCTATAGACGGTGACGTACTGCAACGATTCGGGCAGCGGGTCAGCCGGCAGCGGGATCGGGTTGGCCTGACCTTGACGCGGGTTGCCGGTGGCGCCTTCACTCACGCCCTCGAATCCCGCCGCGGCCGAGCCTGCTTCGGTGGTGACCAGCGTCGAGCTCATCTCGCGTTCGTCTTTGAGACCGCGGCTCGGGTCCAGCGGTACGGTCGCCGTCAGCGGCGAGTCGTGAATCGTGGACTCGAGCTTCACGCGTTCGGCGGCGCCGAGCAGTTCCGCCGCCGAGGGCAGCCAGCCACCTTCGGCTACGCACGCTTTGCTCGCCCAGATGTAGTTGTTCTTGCCGGCCTCCGCATTCGTCAGCGGGTACGGGGCCGTATCGAGGCACCAACTCTCGAGGTCGACCGTCGCGGGCGGACAGCTTCCGGAGATCTGTTCGGCGGTCTTCCCGCCAAGCCGTGACGCGTTGTGCACGGTTGGGATCGCGGACGCTGGGAATTTACGGTTGCGCCCCAGCAGGAGCACACCACCGGCGTGGGGCTGCGTGCTGATCGGATGCCCCGCGATCGAGCTCAATACAGCGCGGCGCGCCGCGTCCGCTAGCCCAGTGGTGGAGAACACGAGCGCCACGAGAGCCACCACCAGTGCGGGCGAGGGTCGTTTCACGGTGTCTGCTTGGGGTCGCGCGGAGCGGCACGACGGACATCGTGCAGCTCCTCGAGTGTTGCCTCCTGGACCGTTGACAGAACCGCGTCGAGCGCTACGCCGGAAAGCGTCTCCTGCTCGAGCAGTGCGCTCGCTGTCTCCTCGACCGTGCTCCAGTTGCGGTCCAGGATGACCCCGGCGCGGGCCTCGGCGTCGCCGACCAGCCGCTCGATCTCGTTGTCGATCAGGTTCAGCGTCTCGGGACCAACCGAGCCGAGATCCTGCAGGGACGCGCCGAGGAAGACCTCGCCGCTCTTCTCACCGATCGTCACCAGGCCGAGGGCCTCGGACATGCCGAAGGAGGTGACCATGCTGCGGGCGAGCGCCGTCGCAGCGTGCAGGTCGTCGTTGACGCTGGTCGAGGTGTGCCCGAAGGCAATCCGCTCACCCGCGAGGCCCGCCGTGATCACGATCAGCTGACTCTGCAGATCAAGCTTGGACATGATCACCTGGTCACGATCGGAGAGCATGTGCGCGGCGATCCCGAGCTGACGCCCGCGTGCCACGATCGAGAGCTTGCGCGTCGAGGTGGTGTGCCCGAGCGCCTCCGTAACGACGGCGTGCGAGGCCTCGTGGATGGCGATCAACCAGCGCTCCTGCTCGGTCAGGATGTGACGTTTGGCGGGACCGGCGACCACACGGTCGATCGCCTCCTCGAGCGTGGCCTGGTCGATCTGCCCACGTCCGTCGCGCACGCTCAGCAGCGCGGCCTCGTTGATCACGTTGGCGAGCTCCGCACCGCTGAAGCCCGGGGTCTGACGAGCGACCTCCTCGAGTGAGGCGTCGGGGGCCATCGGCCGCTTGCCACCGTGCAAGCGCAGGATCTCCAGACGCCCGTGCACGTCGGGGTTGTCGACCACGATCTGGCGGTCGAAGCGCCCGGGGCGCAGCAGTGCCGGATCGAGGATGTCGGGACGGTTGGTAGCGCCCATGACCACCAGCCCACCGTCGCCGGCGAAGCCGTCCATCTCGACGAGGATCTGGTTGAGCGTCTGCTCGCGCTCGTCATTGCCCTGACCGATGCCGGCGCCGCGCTTGCGCCCGGCGGCGTCGAGCTCGTCGATGAAGATGATCGCGGGCGCGGCCTTGCGCGCCTTGCGGAAGAGGTCGCGCACGCGGGCCGCGCCAACGCCGACGAGCGACTCGACGAAATCAGAGCCCGACAGCGAGAAGAACGAGGCGTCGGCTTCACCGGCCACAGCCTTGGCGAGCAGGGTCTTGCCCGTGCCAGGGGGACCGACCAGCAGCACTCCCTTGGGGGCGGCTGCGCCCACCGCCAGATACTTGCTTGGATCGGCCAGGTAGTCGCGGATCTCCCGGAGCTCGGCGAGTGCCTCGCCCGCGCCGGCGACGTCAGCGAAGGTGGTCTTATCCGCGGTTCCCTTGCCCTTCTTGCGGCCCTTGCCGGTGAACTGCGAGAACGAGGCGATCCCGCCCGCGGCGCCTTCTCCACCGAGCCGCGTGAACAGCGAGAAGAGGCACACGAGCAGCAGGATCGGGATCAGGAACTGCACCACGATCGCCTTTGTCGGCTTCCCGGACTGCTGGTCCACCGAGACCACAGCCCCCCCGGCGGCGAGTTCGCGCAGCAGTTGCTGTGTGAGCGCACCGGAGGCCGGATATGCGGTCCAGAGGTGCTGGGGGGCGCCACTGCCTGGCGCTTCGGTGACCGTGCTGCCTCCCGTCTTCCCACTTGTCCCGGCAGATGGTTCGCTGGGCACGCCGCTGGAGGTGACGACCGGGGCGCTTGCGGTCGTCGTGAGCTCGACGCGGCTGTCGTGGTCGAGCAGGACCGCCGTCGCTATCTGCTTGTGCTTACTGAGCGTCTGCACCGCGCTCAGCGGAACCTGCACCCCCGAGCTGCTTGGCTTTATCGCGCCGAGCAATGACGCGAAGGTGATTGCCAGAGCGATAGACGCGATCAGGAGGAACAGCGAAAGGGGATCACGCAGCGCGATCCGGCGTGCGTTCGAGAGGAAAGAGCCGGCGCTCGCGAGCACCGGATTGCGCCGTTTGGCCAAACCCGAGCGGACCGTGGGCCGGGAGCTCGGCGAGTGACCGTTGGTCGATGCTCCGCCCGCCGGGGGCGGGGGCAGTGGAGGCTGTGCGGGTGTGGGGTCGTCGTCAGTCATCGAGTCCTTGTGGTTCTGCCCTGTCATCCACACGGGCAGCATTTGAACGCCGTCGCAAACGTGTTGCGGACGACAAGTCGCGCCTGCCATCGGGCGGCGGCTGGCTGGGAGAGTCACACGCTCGACACCCAAAAGCAATGCCGTTCACAAAAACAACACATCGCGGACAGGCTTCACCAATTTGGCATTTACAAAATGTGAACATTGCGGCCACGCAGGCAAAAGACCGACGAACCGGGCACTCCCGACGCAGCGTTCACAAAAACGAAACACCAGCGAAATCGGTGATCGACACTCTTCCCGCGGGTGCCGCTGTACGGCCACCGCATCGATTCGCCCTCAGAGCTGTTAGCCGACCCGAGCGACCCACTCGCTCTCAAGAGTTCACTTCCCAACAAAGGAGCCCGCACCGTGCGCGCGCATCGCACCCTCGTCGTTTCCGCGATCTTGGCGGTAGCACTTGCCATTCCTGCAGGCGCCGCCGCCAGACGTTTGATCATTGGCGGCTCGACCTCCGTCCTCCCCCTCGCCCAGAAACTGGCGAGCGCCTACCACCAGGCGTTTCCGAAGATCCCCGCTCCCAAGGTCGGCGGCGGTCAGTCCGACATCGGCATCAGCGGCGCCGCCAGCGGGCGCTTCGACATCGGCGACTCCTCCCGCGACCCGATCAAAGGCGTCGACCCCACGGGTCTGGTCTTCACGAAGATCGCCCGCGACGGCGTGTGCGTGATCACCAACCCCTCGAACCCCATCTCCAACCTCTCTCAGGAAAACGTCGAAGCGATCTTCACAGGCCGCGTCCGCGACTGGAGTCAGGTTCCCGGCGCGAAGATCTCCGGCCCGATCGACCTGTTCGATCGCGACGGCGCCTCAGGTACACAGGATGCCTTCCAGCACATATTTCTCGGGGAAACGCTCAAGATCTCCCCTTCGGCGACGGCGAAGACGTCCAACGGCCTCGAGCAGAATGCTGTCTCCAGCGACAAACAGGCAGTTGGCTTCGTGTCCTTCGCCTACACAAGTGGAGTGAATGCAGTTGGGTACAACGGCATTCCGTGCACGCTTCGTAACGCCAAGTCTGGCCAGTACGCCGGTGTGCGTAACTTCTGGATGGTCACAAAAGGCGCTCCGCAGGGCGAAGCCGCGAAGTTCCTGGCATGGGTCACCAGCGGGAACTCAGTAACCAAATCGATCATCAACTCCAGCTGGATCGCAGTTCACTAACAGCGTTGTCAGCTGGGGTGAAAACGATGCGGCGCGGGCGCGCGGGCGCCGCGACCGACCGGCGGGCCGAGCTGACCCTCGGCCTGCTGGCCGGAGCCGTGCTGGTGCTGATCGCGGCGATGGTCGTGACGGTGTTGGTAAAAGCATGGCCGTCGTTCTCCTACAACGGGCTCAGCTGGTTCGGTTCCGGAGGAGACGTCGACACCCAGCTGCGCGTGATGCGTGAAAGCACGCCGCTGCCTGGGCACGGGCTCCTCTATTTCCGGGCGTGGCCCCTGATCTGGGGGACGCTGCTGACGACGATCATCGCTGTCGGGCTCGGGCTCGTCGTCTCGACCTTTGCCGCGATCTTCATCACCGAGTTCGCTCCGGGCTGGCTGCGTCGCACGCTCGACCCGGTCATACGACTGCTCGCGGCGGTGCCCTCGGTCATCTACGGGCTGATCGGGATCCTCGCGCTCGCGCCGTGGATCAACGAACACCTGATCAGCAACTCGCGCAAGCAGTCGGTCATCTACGTGGTCCAGCTGAACGGCGCCGACCTCGCGACGGCGACGTTGATCCTGATGGTGATGATCCTGCCGATCATGGTCGCGATCAGCGCCAACGCCCTGGCGGCGGTGCCCGCGTCCTGGCGTGAGGGCTCAGCGGCGCTCGGGGTGAACCGCTGGCGGACCATCTGGCGGGTATCGCTGCGCACGGCGTGGCCGGCGATCGCCGCCGCTACCGTCCTCGCCACGGCACGGGCGCTCGGCGAGGCGGTGATGCTCGCGATGGTCTCCGGCAGCCGCGGCTTCGCGGCCAACCCGCTCGACGGGCTGACCTTCCTGTTCGAGCCAGTGCGGCCACTCGCGGCAAGCATCTTCCAGGAATCCGAGGGGCTCACGATCGGGCCGCTCGCCCACACCATCTACGCGATGGGAGCGGTGCTGCTGGTATCCGCCACGATGCTCTCCCTGGCCGGCTGGGCGGCGAAGCAACCGCTCAAGCGCTACGGGATCCGCGCCTGATGGCCGCCGGCTCCTCGTTGGCGCCCGCGGCCGCGTTGCGCCCGCCACGTGAGCGCAGTTCCTCCTGGCCGCTTGTCGATCGCCTCTGCTACGGCCTGTGCTGGGCGACCGGCCTCGGGCTGTGCCTGGTCGCCGCGGCGATCGTGGTGTTCATGCTCGTCAAGGGGATCGCCTATCTGCGCCCGAGCCTGTTCGTGCAGTCGCCCGCCCCGTCGCTGCATCAAAGCCAGAGCGGAGGCTTCAGCGACCCGATCATCGGCACCCTGATCGTCACCGCGATCGGAACCGCGATCGCGGCGCCCCTCGGCGTGGCGATCGCGACCTGGCTATCGGAGTACGCACGTCCGGCGTGGCTCGCCCGTGCGGTTGAGTCGGCGATCGAGATGCTCGCCGGCGTGCCGAGCATCGTGCTAGCGATCTTCGGGCTCCTGGTCCTCTCCCAGGGCTTCCTCGGCTTCCTCTCCCAGGGCGCAGCACAGGGCTCACTCGGCGAGTCGTTCCTCAACGCCGGGATAGTGATGTCGCTGCTGGCGCTGCCGCTGGTGGTCGGATCTACGCGCGAGGCCCTCGGCCAACTGCCCGATCGCCTGCGCGAGGCCTCCTACGCGCTCGGCAAGACGCGCTCGACGACCAGCCGGCACGTGCTGCTCCCGGCCGTTCGACCGGGCATCGCCAGCGGGATCGTGCTCGGCATGGGCCGGATCATCGGCGACACCGCGATCGTCACCATCCTGCTCGGCGCAACGCTGAAGAACGAACCGGTCGGCCACGTGCCGCTTCTGGGCACGCTCCGCGGCACCGGATCGACGCTCACGAGCTACGTCTACAACAACTCCCCCGCCGGTGAGGGAAATGCGCACGAGAAGGCCTACGCCGCGGCGTTCGTGCTGCTGATGATCGTGCTGGCGCTGAACGCGACCGTTACCCACCTCGTCAATCGAGGGCAGGCGCCGCGCGAGCGTAGACGCCTGTTCTTGCCTGGCCGCCTGACGGGAGGGGCGCGCTGATGGACCCACTGATGCCACCGCCGATCAGGCGGATTGCGCTCGACGTCGAGCCCAACCTCGCCCCTCCGCGGTCGATCCCCAGCAACGGTGGCGCCGCTCCTGTGGCTGCCCACGCCAAACTGCGTCGTCCGGCCTCCAGGACCACGGAGCGGATGCGCATCGAGTCGGTCTCCCTCGCATATGGCGAGAACTGGGTGGTCCGCGACGTAACGCTGCCGGTTCGTCAGGGCGAGGTCTTGGCGCTGATCGGCGCCTCGGGCTCGGGAAAGACGACGCTGCTGCGCTCCCTCAACCGGCTCACTGAGATTACCGTCGGCGCCGCCCGCAGGGGCCGCATCACGCTCGACGGCCGCGACATCTACGAGCTCGAGGTCAACGACCTGCGTCGGCGGGTCTCGATGGTCTTCCAGCAGCCCAACCCGTTCCCGATGAGCATCTACGACAACGTCGCCTACGCGCTGGCCGAGCAGGCGCCGCCTCGCGGGCGCCGCCGGCGCCGCACGCCGGAGCTCGAGCAGGCTGCCGAGACCGCGCTGCGACGGGCCGGTCTCTTCGACGAGGTGGCGGGCGATTTGAGCCGCTCGGCGCTGCGGCTCTCCGGCGGTCAGCAGCAGCGCCTGTGCATTGCGCGTGCGCTGGCGGCCTCGCCTGAGGTGCTGTTGCTCGACGAGCCCTGCTCGGCGCTCGACCCGATCTCGACGGCGACGATCGAGGAGCTGATCGTGGACCTGCGCGAGAGCGTTGCGATCGTGATCGTCACCCACAACCTCCAGCAGGCCTTCCGCGTGGCCGATCACGTGGCTTTCATGCACCTCGGCGAGCTCGTCGAGTATGGGTCGAGCGAGCAGGTCTTCAACCATCCGAGCCGCCAGCGCACGCGCGACTACATCAGCGGGGCCTTCGGGTGAGAGCTGGGGCGCTCGTACTCGTCGCGCTGATACTCACCGGCTGCGAGACCACGGCGGAAAAGAGCGCAAAGCTGGAACGGCAGGCCCTGCGCGCCGCCGCGCACGCGCAACACGCCACCGGCCTCACGATCACCCACCCCAGCAGCACGATCAGAGTGCTCGACAGCACCGTTTTGCACAGCTCCGAAGGGGCTGCCGTGGCGGTGACGCTCGCGAACAGCTCGCCTCGCGCGGTGGCAGATGTGCCGATCGCCGTCACGGTCCGCGGCGCCGGGGGGACCACGGCCTACTCGAACAGCAGCCCGGGACTCGTCCACTCGCTCGTCTCCGCGCCGTTGATCGCGCCCCATGGACAGCTCACGTGGATCGACGACCAGGTGACGAGCACGCCGGGCAGCCCGAGCGCGACCGCAGAGGTGGGCGAAGGAACGACCGTTGAGGGCCCCGTCCCCGCCGTAGCGGTCGTGGGAGCGCACATCTTCGAAGAACCCGGCAGCGGGTTCGGAGCGAAGGGAGCCGTCGTCAACCACTCGACCGTCGCTCAGGCCGAACTCGTCGTCTACGCCACTGCCCGTCGCGGCGCTCGCATCCTCGCCGCCGGTCGAGCGGTCCTCTCCCAGGTGCCTGCCGGCGCGTCGATCCCATTCCAGCTGTTCTTCATCGGCGACCCCCGCGGAGCCCAGCTCCAGGTGAGCGCGCCGCCAAGCACGGTTCCCTAGCCGAGCTAGCGCTGGCGGCGGCCCTGCTTGAGGGTGATGCCCTCGAGCACGTGCGCGACCGTCTCACACGCGTCCACGGCAGCCTCGAGCGACTCGAAGATGTCCTTCCAGCGGATCACCACCATCGGGTCGATCCCACCGGCAAACAGCGAGGCCACGCCGTCGCGCTGCAGGCGATCGCCCTCGTTCTCGAGGCGATGGATCTCCACCAAGTGTGGTCCCAACTCGGTGCCCGTGCGCAGCGAGCGCAGCGCCTGGGCGATCTGCTCGCCGGCGCCGACCAGCACCTCGGCGAACTCCACCGCCTGCTCCATCGGCGCCTCCACGCCGTAGAGGCCCAGCTGCGCCGCCGCCTGCTCGGAGTGATCGACGATGTCGTCGAGCGCTGTGGCGAGGGCATATCCATCGCCCGCGTCGAACGGAGCACCGACCCGCCCGCGCCCGGCGAGGCGGTGGATGATGTCGTGGGTGATGCGATCGCCTTCCTGCTCGCACACCTTCAGATCCTGCGCCAGCGTGGCATGCTCGGGGTAGTCGACCAGCAGTTCTCGGAGCAGCAGGCCACAGCGCTGTACGTTGCGCCCGGCCTCCTCCACGAGGCCCATCAGGGCGGTGTCCATGCCGCGGCGCAGGAAGCTCATCTGGCGAGGATATTGATCGGGGCGCCAACGCCGTTGGCTTTCACAGATTTTTCACGACCGGATAACCAGTTTGCAACTCCTGCCCCCCCGCGCGCGTGGGACGCTCCGCGTCGTGGCGGCCTTCCCGGAGAGTCCTGACGTCCCCGCGGACACCCTGTATGCGGGTGAGCTCGAGATCAGGCCCGAGGAGGGTCTCGTGCTCGCCACCGGGCGCCCACTGACGCTGTCCGTGCGAGAGTTCGAACTGCTCGTGGCGATGGTCAAGCGTCTGGGTGCGATCATCACCCGCGAGGAGCTCTACCGCACAGTCTGGCGAGGCGAGCTGCGGGCAGGCGACCGCTCGGTCGACGTCTACGTCAGCAAGCTGCGCAGCAAGCTCGAGGCGGCACTTCCCGACCGCCGCTTCATCCACACCCACCCGGGCTTCGGGTACCGCTTTCAACCCCAGCCTTCACGAAATGTTCACATGGAGGCCGCCCGCGGGTGAAGACACTACGCCGCACCACGTCGATCCGGCGCAGCACCTCGTGCTCGCCGTCGTCAAGAGACAATCCAGTCAGAGGAGACGTAGTGATCAAGAACAAGATGGGCGCACTCGCCGGTTGCGTAGTGCTCGCGTTGGGAATCGCCGCATGTGGAAGCTCCGAAAAATCGAGCTCCAGCTCGTCCAGCAGCACGGCGGCCAGCACCGCATCCAGCACTCCCAGCACCACAGCAACCGCCGTCAGCGCGGGATCGGGAACGATCTCGGGAGCGGGCTCGACGTTCGCGGCTCCGGTCTATGAGCAGTGGGCATCGTCACTGTCCGGCCTGACCGTCAACTACCAGGCCGTCGGCTCGGGCGCCGGGATCACCGCCGTCGAGTCCAAGACCGTCGACTTCGGCGCCAGCGACCCGCCGTTGAAGGCCGCCGACGAAGAAGCCATCGCCAAGAACGGGAGCACCGCGGTGCAGATCCCGATGTTCCTCGGCGCGATCACCGTCTCCTACAACCTGCCGGGCGTCAAAACCGGCCTGAAGCTCGACGGCAAGACGATTGCCGACATCTACCTCGGCAAGGTCAAGACCTGGGACGACGCCGAGATCAAGGCGCTGAACCCCGGAGTGACGCTGCCGAGCACCTCGATCACCGTCATCCACCGCTCCGACTCCTCGGGCACCACAGCCGGCTTCACCGGCTTCCTCGCCGCGGTCGACCCTGAATTCAAGAGCAAGGTCGGCGAAGGCAAGGACGTGCAGTGGCCCACAGGAACGGGCGCCAAGGGCAACGCCGGCGTCGCCGGCGCCGTGCAGCAGACAACCGGCGCGATCGGCTACGTCGAGCAGGCCTACGCGCTCGAGCACAAGTTCACCTACGCCTCAGTGAAGAACAAGGCCGGAGCGTTCGTGGAACCGACCCTCGCCTCGACCAGCGCCGCGGCGCAGGGGGTCGCAGTGCCCGCCAACCTCGGGATCAAAATCTCGAACCCCGCAGGCGCAGCCAGCTACCCGATCACCTCGCAGACGTTCGTCGTGGTGAGCAAGGACATGTGCAAGGCCGGCATCCCCGGCGGCGAAGGCGCAGCCAAGGGCGTGGTCAAGTTCCTCGACTACGGTCTCGGCGAAGGCCAGAAGATCCTCGCGCAGGCCGACTACGCGGCGCTACCGGCCGCGATCCTGGCGAAGTCGAAGGCGGCCGTTGCCGGACTGCAGTGCAACGGCGCCTCGCTCGGCGGCTGACGTGACGATCCAGCCTCGGATTCGATAGACAACGGGGCATGGAGGCAGCGACCATTCCCAGTGGCGACCGCGGGCTTCTCTCGCGGTCGCCACTGGCGCGCCTGCCCGACAGGGCTTTGAAGTACGGCCTGACCGGACTGGCCGGCCTGATCCTCGTCCTGATCGTCTACTTCTTCATCCGCCTCGTCGGCGAGGCGAGCCCCGCCTTCTCCCATGCGGGAGTCCTCGGGTTCACGTTCAACAACGACTGGAACGTCAGCGCCGAACACTTCGGCGCCCTGCCGCTGCTGGTGGGAACGCTGCTCACGTCGGCGCTCGCGCTGCTGATCGGTGTCCCGGTCGCCGTCGCGGGCGCCATCTACGCCACCGAGCTGTGCCCGCTGCGCCTGCGCGCGCCGCTGACCATCCTCGTGGAGCTGCTCGCGGCGGTTCCCTCGGTCGTCTACGGCCTGTGGGGCATCTTCTTCCTCGCGCCCAAGCTGCACGGCGCCGAGCAGTGGGTCGCCGACCGGCTCTCGTTCATCCCCTTCATCGGCGGTGGCCTGGTAACCATCCCCAACTACTTCATCACCGGCCTCGTGCTCGCGATCATGATCCTGCCGATCGTCAGCGCGATCAGCCGCGAGGTCATGACCACCGTCCCCTCCGATCACAAGGAGGCCGCACTCGGCCTCGGCGCCACACGCTGGGAGATGATCCGCATCGCCGTGCTCCCCTACTGCCGCTCGGGCATCGTCGGCGGGGCGATGCTAGGTCTCGGCCGCGCAATCGGCGAGACGATCGCCGTCACGATCCTGGTTGGCGACGCGCCCCAGCTGGGCAGCCACCTGTTCGGGCAGGGCTACAGTCTCGCGGCGGTGATCGCCAACGAGTTCGGCGAGGCCCAGGGCCTGCACCGCTCGGCCCTGTTTGCGGCCGGTCTCGTGCTGTTCGTGCTCACCCTGCTGGTCAACGGCCTGGCGCGCTTCTTCGTCGTGAGGGCCGCACGCGGGACCAGTACAACGCCCACGCCGGTGGGCGGCGGGATGATGGTCGCAGACGCGGCGAGCGGAGCATGAGCGCGCCGAGCGCCTCTGTATCGCCGCTGCTCGAGCGCTTCGCGGTCAGCCCCGCGCGCCGGCGCAAGGACCGCATCGCGCGCGGTGCGATCCTCGCCGCCACGCTTGTCGCGCTCGTGCCGCTCGTGCTGATCGTCTACTACCTGCTCGCCAAGGGCCTCGGCTCGTGGAGCACGAGCTTCTTCACCACCGACCCGACCGGCAACACGTTCTTCAAAAGCTCGAGCATCGGTGGCATCAAGAGCGCGATCCTCGGCACCGTCGAGATCGTCGCGCTCGCCTCGGTGATCGCCATCCCGATCGGCATCGGCGTGGCGATCTGGCTCGTCGAGTATGGCCGCACCAGCTGGTTCGCCCACGCTGTGCGCTTCTTCGTCGACGTGCTCACGGGCGTGCCCTCGATCGTCTTCGGCCTGTTCATCTACATCGTGCTGATCGTCGGCACGGGCAGCACCTACGCCGGCTACAAGGGCGCGTTCGCCCTGTCGCTGCTGATGCTGCCCGTGGTCATCCGCTCGGCCGAGGTCGTGCTGCTGCTGGTCCCCGCCGCCCTGCGTGAATCGGCGCTCGCCCTCGGCGCTCCACGCTGGCGGGTCATCTTCAGCGTGGTGCTGCCCACGGCCCTGCCCGGGATGGTCACGGGCGTGCTGCTGGCGATCGCCCGCGCGGCGGGCGAGACCGCGCCGCTGCTGTTCACAGCTGGAGCTACGCTGAAGACGAGCTTCGGTCTCGGCTCGTTCATGAACTCGCTGCCCGTGCAAATCTACAGCGACGTCACATCCCCGACAGAATCGGTGGAACACCGGGCCTGGGGCGCCGCGCTGACGCTGGTCGTCATGATCCTGATCCTCAACCTCATCGCCCGCCTCGTCTCGCGAAGGAGTCGCCTTGCATGACATCCACACGACCGCCCACGAACGTGGCTGACGCGGACCCCGAGGCTCGCTCAGAGCTCGAGTCGAGCCCGCAGCAGGGGCCGCCGCGCCTGACGTCCGCGGCGTCGACCTCGGCGCCTGGATCAGGCGCCGAGGCTGTGCAGGCCAAGCCGGGCATCAGCGTGAAGCTCGAGCAACTGCGCGCCTTCTACGGCGACGCCGAACAGGTCAAGGGCCTCGATCTCGAGTTCCGCCCCAACGAGGTGACCGCGATCATCGGTCCTTCGGGCTGTGGCAAGTCGACGATGGTGCGCTGCATCAACCGCATGCACGAGGAGATCCCCGGCGCGCGCGCCGAGGGCCGTGTGCTGCTCGACGATCTCAACGTCTACGACTCATCGGTCGACGTGGTGGCGGTGCGCCGAGCGATCGGCATGGTCTTCCAGAAGCCCAACCCCTTCCCGACGATGTCGATCTTCGACAACGTCGCCGCGGGCCTGCGCCTGAGCTCGCGCCGGGGCGGCGATCTGCGCCCGCGGGTCGAGGCGGCGCTGCGTAGCGCGGGGTTGTGGGAGGAGGTCTCAGAGCGTCTGGACGAGCCGGGAGCGGGCCTCTCCGGCGGCCAACAGCAGCGCCTGTGCATCGCCCGCTCGCTCGCAGTGGACCCGGAGGTGATCCTGATGGACGAGCCCTGCTCGGCCCTCGACCCCATCGCCACGCTCAAGATCGAGGAGCTGATCGACGAGCTCAAGCAGCGCGTCACGATCGTGATCGTCACCCACAACATGCAACAGGCGGCGCGGGTGGCCGATCGCACAGCCTTCATGCTCGACGGCGGCCTCGTAGAGATCGGCCCCACGCAGGAGATCTTCACCAACCCCAAAGACTCCAGAACCGAGGAATATGTCACCGGCAAGTTCGGCTAACGGCGAGGACGGAGCATCGGTGGCGAGCCCGAGCGAGCTCCAGCAGAGCGCACCGGCGAGCGGCCCCGCGGCGGGCCGTGCTCACTTCCAGGCCGAGTTGCGAGCCCTGGAGGAGCACGCCCTCGGCGGCCTCGACCTGATCGTCGAGCAGCTGGACCGCGTGCTCGAGGCGCTGCGCCACCAGGACGTGGAGCTGGCGCAGATGGTGATCGCCGACGACGACCGCGTGGACGGCCGCTACCTGGAGGTCCACCAGGGCATCCTGTCGCTGCTCGCGCTGCAGGCGCCGGTCGCCGGCGATCTGCGCCTGGTGGCCGCCCTGCTGCACACGATCAAGCACATCGAGCGCATGGGCGATCAGTGCGTGAACATCGCCAAGATGATCCCCCTGTCGGGCTACGAGCCGCCCGTGCACGAGGAACTACTCGACGCGCTGGGCAAAATGGGCGCCTACGCCCGCTCGGAGGTCGTGCAGTGCAAGGCGGCCTTCGCCGGGCGCGACATCGGCCTGGCCGAGGACCTCGTGCGCCAGGACCGTGAAATCAACCGCCTCAACCGCGACATCTTCCGGCTCGCCATCGAGATCGGCGACGACCCCGACACGCGTGAGTGGGCCATGCACATGACGCTCGTCGCCCGCGCCCTGGAGCGGATCGGCGACAACGCCGTCGACATCGGCGAGCAGGTGGCCTTCGTGGTCACGGGCCTGTTCCGCGAGTTCTCAGACTCCTCGCGCCCCGCCTCGGGCTCGCTGCCCGGCTGATCGCAGCCGGTCCGGTGTCCTCAGGTCCTTCGGGGCCGCAAACAGCGAATTTGGGTCTGTGAAGATCCTGTGACAATTTGTCTCCAACCGTTGCCAGGGTCGTCTATTCGCTTACACTTCGCCGCGATGACGGTAAGCGTGAGCGCCGAAGCCCAGGGGGGGCCGTCTGACGCCCCCGACGGCACGGCCCCCTCCTCAGCATCTCTTCGGATCGCCGTCCTCGATCGCGACAGCGGCTTCATCCAGGTTCTGTCCAAGCGCCTGGACCGACTGGGCTGGGAGCACCGCGTGCTCGCCAGCCCAGTGCCCGCCGAGGCGGTGGTCGCAATGCGCCTGAGCGCGCTCGTGGTGGATCTCGCGGTTCTCGGGCCGCAGGCCTGGAGCTGGCTGGAGCGACTCTGCGAGGCGCTGCCCGAGCTGGGCATCGTCGTCTGCACAGGCCCCTCCACCGTCGCACAGCGGGTGCGCGGACTGCGCCTCGGAGCCGACGACTGGATCACCAAGCCCTGCCACCCCGAGGAAGTGATCGCCCGCGTGCAGAGCGTCGTGCGCAGGCGCCGGCGGACCACCTCGCGGACCGAGACCAAGCCGGTCTGCGCGGGCGATGTGGAGATCCGTCCCGACCGCTTCCAGGCTTACGTATCGGGCGAGAGCATCGACCTGACGCGCCGTGAGTTCGAGCTGATCGAGCTGCTCTCCTCGGCCGAGGGGCGAGTGCTCGAGCGCGAGGAGATCTACTCGCGGCTGTGGGGCTACACGATGGTCCGCGGCGACCGTTCGGTCGACGTGTTCGTGCGCAAGCTCCGCCAGAAGCTCGAGAAGGCCTCACCCAACTGGCGCTACATCCACACCCACTTCGGCATCGGCTACCGCTTCGCGGCCGAATCGACCGAGGTCGTGGACCCGAACGACGTGCCCTCCTCACTCCCCGCCGAGTGGAGCGCCGACGGCCCCGACGGCGTCGTCGCCGCGGAGGGCGTCATCGCCGGCGATTAGGGCGAGCTCGCGAGGTCGCATGAGGACCGTGAGCTCGGCCCGTGTGCCATCCAGGCGCACGATCGCAAGCCCCCCCTTCTTGACGTCCGCGCGGGCCCCGGTCAACTCGGCCAGCACGTTGGAGAGGTCGGGCTCGTGGCCCACCAGCAGCAGCCGGCCCTCGCTACTCACGCCGGCCAGCGCGTCGAGCGCCTGCGCCCCGTCAAACCCGCCGGCCAGCGGCGGGTGGACAGCCATGCGAGCGCGCTCGGCCGCAGGCAGACACTCGGCGGCCAGCTCAGCAGTCTGGTGCGCGCGGACCTTGGGACTGAACAGGATCGCCTCGAAGCTCGCCTCCATGCGCGCCAAGGCGAGGCCGGCAACGCGCGCCTGGCTCTCGCCGCGCGCCGTCAACCTGCGCTGGGAGTCCTCCCGAGCGCCGTGCGGCTCGGCGTCCGCATGACGAAGTAGCCAGAGCTGACGAGCCATTCCGATGGAGAGCAGCCTAGCGCGTGAGGACCGAGCCGACCCCGACCGTTCCGGATTCGAGCAACAGCGTGTAGCTTGGGAGCAGATGCCAGACCGAGACCACGATACCGTCGAGCGCTCCGCGCTCAACCCCTCCATGACCGACGCGAGCGCAGCGAGCGGCGAGGCCTCGCTGTATCTGAACCGCGAGCTCTCGTGGCTCGAGTTCAACGACCGTGTCCTGCAGCTGGCCGAGGACGAGACCGTCCCCCTGCTCGAGCGCGTGAAGTTCTGCGCCATCTACACGACCAACCTCGACGAGTACTACATGGTCCGTGTGGCCGGACTGCGCGACCAGATCGACGCCGGCGTGGAGAAGTCGAGCCAGGACGGGCTCATACCCTCCGAGACGATCGCCCTGATCCGCGAGCGCGTGCTCGAGCAGAGCAGACGGCTGACCGACTGCTTCGAAGGGCAGCTGCGTCCAGCCCTCGTCGGACATGACATCCGGGTGGTCGGCGTGCAGGATCTCGACGAAGACCGCCGCGCGGAGCTGGCGCGCCACTTTCAGCGGGCGATCTTCCCCGCCCTCACGCCCCTCGCGGTTGCCCCGGGACGCCCCTTCCCCTACATCTCCAACCTCTCGCTCAGCCTGGCCGTGCTGGTGCGCGACCCGGTCACCAACCAGACCGTGTTCGCGCGCGTGAAGGTCCCAACCGAGATCCTGCCGCGCTTCGTCACGCTCAAGCAGCCCGCCCCCGAGCCGGCCCTCCTGGTGCCGCTCGAGGACGTGATCGCCCACCACCTCGACGCGCTCTTCCCGGGTATGGAGATAGCCGACTACGACGTCTTCCGGGTCACCCGCGACGCCGACCTCGAGGTCTCAGACGACGCTGCCGACCTGCTGCAGGCCGTCGAGGACGAGCTGCGGCGCAGGCGCTTCGGCGAGATCGTGCGGGTGGAGGTTGGAGCCAACTGCTCGGAGCCCCTGCGCGAGGCGCTGCAGAGCCTGCTGGGCGTCCAGGACGAGGAGGTCTACCCGGTCGACGGCCTGTTGGACATGGGCGCCCTGTGGCAGATCGTGCGCCTCCCGGGCCACGAGGAGCTGCGCGAGGAGCCGCTCGTCGGGATCACCCATCCCCGCCTGCTGCGCCACGAGGGCGAGCGCCCTGACGTGCTGGGCGCGATGCGCGAAGGCGATCTGCTCGTGCACCACCCCTACATCTCCTTCTCCACCTCGGTCGAGCGCTTCGTGGAGCAGGCCGTGGCCGACCCCAACGTGCTCGCGATCAAGCAGACCGTGTACCGCACGAGCGACGACTCGCCGCTGGTACCGGCGCTGATCGATGCGACCGAGCGCGGCAAGCAGGCGGTCGCCCTGGTCGAGCTGCAGGCGCGCTTCGACGAGCGCATGAACATCCACTGGGCCAAGGCGCTGGAGGAGGCGGGCGTGCACGTCGTCTACGGCCAGCCCGCGTTGAAGACGCACGCCAAGTGCGTGCTGGTGGTGCGCCGCGAGGGTGACGGGGTGCGCAACTACGTGCACATCGGCACCGGTAACTACCACTCGGCCACCGCCCGGCTGTACACGGACTTCGGGCTGTTCACCACCGACGAGCAGATCGGCGCCGACGTGGCCGATATGTTCAACTACCTGACCGGCTACGGGCGCCCCCTGCACTACCGCAAAGTGCTGATGGCGCCCAACCAGCTGCGCGACGGGATCATCGAGCAGATCGAGCGCACGGTCGCAGCTCACTCTCCCAGCTCGCCCGCGCGGATCGCGATGAAGATGAACTCGCTCGTCGACGGCCGCTGCATCCGCGCGCTCTACGTGGCCTCGCAGGCCGGAGTGAAGGTCGAGCTCAACGTGCGCGGCATCTGCTGCCTGCGCCCCGGGGTCCCCGGCCTCTCGGAGAACATTCGCGTGGTCTCGATCGTGGGGCGCCTGCTGGAGCACTCGCGCATCTATGCCTTCGAGCGCGAGGGCACGCACACCATCTACATCGCCTCGGCCGACCTGATGCCACGCAACCTCGACCACCGGGTGGAGCTTGCCGTGCCGATCGAGTCCGAGGAGTTGCGCGCCGAGCTGCTGGACACGCTGCAGCGCGCCTTTGCCGACAACCAGAGCTCGTGGGATCTCGACGGCGACGGCGTGTGGCACCGGCGCTCGCCGGGGCCCGGCGAGGAGCCACGCAACCTGCAACTCGAGCTCGCCGAGATCTACGCCGCGCGGGCTTCCGCCGAGCGCCCCGCCGAGGGGCGGGAGACGGCCGGGGTGCTGGGGCGCTGAGCGCCTGGCGCGGCCCGCACGGGCCGTACCGCGCCGTCACAATCTGCCCACCGCAACGATGTAGTAGTCGTGGGCGGAGATGACGATCGTGACGATGAGGCGCTGCTCGTGGCAGGGAGACGCGACGCCGAGGCGTTCGGGCTCTTCTACCGCCGGCGGGTGGATGCCGTCCTCGCCTTCTTCCTGCGCCGCACAGGCGACCGCGAGCTGGCGGCAGACCTGACGGCGGAGACATTCGCCGCGGCGCTCACCTCGCTTCCTCGCTACCGGCCCGAGCGCAGCAGCGCGCTGGCGTGGCTGTTCACGATCGCCCACCACAAGCTCGTCGACTCGCTCCGTCGCGGCCAGGTCGAGGATCGGGCCCGCAGGCGCCTGGGACTCGAGCCACTGAGCTTCAGCGACAGTCCGCGGCGCAGCGATCCGATACCTGCGTCGATGTCGTTCAGCCAGACGCAGGCCGACGGACTCCCGCGCCCACTCCCGCGTCCGTCTCAGCCTGGATGGCCTAGGTCGTACGATCGTGGCCCACCCTTGGGTGCCACGCCACGGATTACGATGTCATCGGCATCCAGGTCCGTAGCGCAGCGTCCGCGACTGGGCCTACGGTTGGCCGGTGCCGAACCTTGAGGAAATCACCTACGAAGCTGGTCGATCCGCCCTAGCTGACCAGGAGTCTGTCGTCGCGGGTGTCCGCCAGCGGACCGGTATGCAGCTCGCAGCGCACGCACTCGTGGCGTCGTTCCTGGGCGCAACGGCTGTCCACGCCCGTGGCCTGCACACCTGGAGTTGGGTAGCGTTGGCAGCACTCGTAACAGGACTGGTCGTATCGGCGATCCTCCTTGCTCCTTGGAAGCTCAAGTTCGCGGTGGACGCAGGCGACCTCTACAGGGAGCTCTATGACCAGGCCGCTGCGGAAGCGGAGGCGGACACGCTGGGCTGGCTCGCCGCCGCAGGCTTCGGCTACCAGAAGCTACGAGCAGAGAACGGGGACAAGGTCCGGCGAATGTCTTGGCTATCGGGCTCATTGGGTGTCCTAGTGGTGGCACAGACTCTTGCATGGCTCGCTGCGCTGGCGATACACTGATTTCTCATGGCGCCGAAGCCTCTACCACCGCAAGAGATCAAGCCGCCCTCGACGTCGATCGGCATCGAGGAAGGTCGTGGTGGCTCGTCTCCGCGCCCTGCGCCTCGACCGAGCGGAGGCTGAACCACCTGTTGCAGCGGTAGCGGCTACCCAGCGGCGAGGGGTAATGGGGCTCCATCAAATGGAGCCTTGCCGACATTCGGGGCCGGATACGTCTTCTACGCCGCGTTCGACGCCGGCAGCGCATCCAGCGCCGCCTTCAACTCGTCCACCGACTGGTAATCGAGCCCCAAACGGTGATCGTGGCGGTGGCGGACCACACCCTGCTCGTCGATGATGATCACGGCACGCTTGCCGCTCGCGCTGTACGCCTTCCCGACCGTCTTCTCCACGTCGGCAAGCAGCGGCACCGTGAGGCTGTTCTTCAGGACGAAGCCCTCGTGGGACGCCAGATCCTGCGCGGAGATACCAACCACCGTGGCATCGAGTGCCGCGAAGTCGTCCGCCCGATCGCGGTACGAGCAGAACTGTTTTTTACAAACCGGCGTGTTGTCCCCGGGATAGAACAGCAGCACCACCCGCTCACCGCGATGCTCAGATAGCCGGAAGGGTCCGTCGGTGCCCTGCAGCTCGAAGTCCGGCGCCTGCTCGCCCACCTGCGGTGTCTTGGCCATGCTCGCATCCTCCCGTTCGGTGAACTGAATCGCAGCGCGCTCAGCATAGTCCCAACGAGCCAAGTTCGATGCGCTAGAACAGTGCCCGAGTGACCGTTCCCAGTCTCCGCGCGCTGCTCCTGCCCATCATCGCCTGCGTGCTCCTCGCCGCCTGCGGCTCGAGCGCCCCGGCCGACGTCTCCACACCCACGACCAGCCCAAGCGCGATCGCACCGGCGGCAAGCTCAGCCACCGCAACGCGGCTGCTCGACTGGCCCGAGTTCGGCCTCAACCCTCAGCGCGCCGACACGAGTGAAGACTCCACCGGCATCACCGCAGCCAACGTCGCCCACCTGCGCCACCTGACCGTCTCGCTCCCCGGCACCGTCGACTCCTCGCCCATCTACCTCCACGGGGTGAGCGTCGCGGGCGCCACGCACAACGTGATCGTGGTCACGACCACCTACGGGAGGACCCTCGCCATCGACGCCGACAGCGCGCGGATCCTGTGGACGTTCACGCCCCCCGGGATCGACAGCTGGGCTGGCAGCGCCCAGATCACCACCGCAAGCCCCGTCGCCGACCCAGACGGCGCCTTCGTCTACGCCGCCTCCCCCAACGGCCTGATCCACAAGCTCTCCCTGGCTGACGGCAGCGAGGACCACAGCGGCAGCTGGCCCGTGCGGATCACCCGCGACCCCACCCACGAGAAGATCGCGGCCGCCCTGAACGTCGACGGGTCCTCGGTGCTCGCTGCCACTGGTGGCTACTTCGGCGACGCGCCCCCCTACCAGGGACACCTCGTCTCGATCGAACGCTCAAGCGGCCGCCTCCAGCAGGTCTTCAACACGCTCTGCTCGGGGCGCCGCCAACTGCTCGTCCCCGGCAGCTGCCCCGCCAGCGACTCGGCCATCCTCTCGCGCAGCGGTCCCGTCGTCGAGCCCGGAGGTGGACGCATCCTGATCGACACCGGCAACGCGCCCTGGAACGGCACCAGCAACTTCGGCGACAGCGTGCTCGAGCTGAGCTTCCCCCAACTCGAGTTGCTCCAGGCCTTCACGCCCACCAACCAGGCGCAGCTGAACAGCAGCGACACCGACCTCGGCTCGAGCGCCCCGGCACTGCTCGGCCACGACCGCATCGTGCTCGCGGGCAAGGACGGCGTGCTGCGCGTGCTCCAGCTCTCACGCCTCGACGGCCACCCCCCATCCAGCCATCACACGCTCGGCGGCGAAGTCCAGCGTCTCGCGATACCCGGTGGCGGCGAGCTGTTCACCACTCCAGCCGTGTGGCAGCACGGCAGTCATACCACCATGTTCCTCGCCGACGAAGGCGGCACCGCCGCCTATGTGCTGCGCTCCGGTCGCCTGTATCGCGCGTGGGAGAGCTCCACCCCCGGCACCAGCCCCGTGCTCGCCGGCGGCCTGCTCTACGTATACGACCCATCCGCCGGAGGGATCGACGTCTACCGGCCCGGATCGGCGCGCCCGATCGCCAAGCTCGCCGGCCAGCCGGGGCACTGGAACAGCCCGATCGTGCTCGACGGGCACGTGGTCGAGCCCGAGGGCAACGCCAACGACCACAAGCTCACAGGCACCCTCGAGATCTTCTCCGCGGGCTGAGCCCTACAGCCCGAGCTCTTCCAGCAACCGCAGCCACACCTCGCTGCGGGTGGGAAAGCTGGGAACCGCGTGGGCCAGAAGCTCGATCGGAACCTCGCCCACGACAGCGATCGTGGCCGCGTGCAGCCACTCGGCCACGTCCACGCCGGTGAACGTCGCACCGACGAGCACGCCCCGCTCCTCATCCAGGATCACACGGGCCGTGCCCGGCGCGCCGTGGCCGATGAAGCTCGCGCCCGCCACCGCGCCGACCGGCACATCGGCCGCGCGCACGTAGAGCCCTGTCTCGCGCGCGCTCGTGAGCGTGTGACCGACCGCCGCCACCTGCGGCTCGGTGAAGATCACACGCGGCGAGAGCTTCCCATCCGAGCGCAGCAACACCGGGCGCCCGAGGATGTGGTCGGCCGCAAGGCGCGCCTGGTACTTGCCCATGTGCGTCAGGAGCACCCGACCGTTGGCGTCCCCCACCACGTACAGCCACTCGTGCCCAGGGACGCGCATCGTGTCGTCCACCGCGATCGACCTACCCGGCTCCAGGCCCAGCGACTCCACTCCCAGCGAGTCCGTGTTGGGCCGGCGCCCGACCGCGGCCAGGATCTCATCGCCGCTGAAGCTGCGACCGTCCTCGAGGCCGATCGACACGGGACCACTTCCCCCCTCCCGCTTGACGGACGTGGCCTTGACGCCGAGCACCACCTCCACGCCCAGCCCTTCCAGTCCTTCCCGCACCTGATCGGAGGCGAACTCCTCCTCCGAGGCGATCAATCGCGCCATCGCCTCCACTACCGTCACGCGGGCGCCCAGCGAAGTGTAGGCCTGGGCCATCTCCACTCCTACCACGCCGCCGCCCAGCACGATCAACGAGCCAGGGATGGCCTCGCTGGTGGTGACCTCGCGGTTGGTCCACGGCTCGGCCTCGGCCAGTCCGGGGATCGGGGGGACAGCGGCGCGGGTGCCGGGAGCCAGGATCACAGCTTTGCGCGCGTGCAGCAGGGTCTCACCCACCTGCACCTCGCGCTCCCCCGCGAGCCTTCCATGACCACGCACGAGCTCGATCCCGCGGTCCTCCAGCCACGGCAGCTGCGCCGAGTCGTCACGGTTGTGGATGATCTCGTCGCGGCGCGCCAGGACCGCGGCCACGTCGAGCTCGCCGCTGGCCGCCTCAGCCGCGCCCGGAACCCTGCGCGCCTCGGCAAGCGCCTGCGCCGGGCGCAGCAGCCCCTTGGAGGGCATGCAGGCGTAGAACGAGCATTCGCCTCCCACCAGCTCCTGCTCGACCAGGGCGACCGAGCTGCCGTTCTGCGCCAGGCGACCGGCGCAAACCTCCCCGGCTGGTCCGGCTCCGAGCACGATCACGTCGAAGTCTCGAATGTCGCTCACCTCCAGTGTCCTTTCAAGGTTTTGAGTGGGTGTACGAGCGCTAGCCTCACAGGGATCATGGAGGAATCGCTGACCGGCCAGCTGCTGCTCGCCTCTCCGGCGCTCCGCGACCCCAACTTCGCGCGCACCGTGGTGCTGATCGGCGTGCACAGTGCGGAGGGCGCCATGGGGGTGGTGCTCAACCGGCCCTCGTCGCTGACCGTGGGCGAGGCCGTCCCGGCGCTCGAGCCGACCCTCGACGAGGACGAGCCCGTCTACATCGGCGGCCCCGTCCAGCCCAGCTCGATCGTGCTGCTCGCCGAGTTCCTGGACCCCGGACCGGCCGGTCTGCTCGTGCTGGGACGCATCGGCTTCCCCGCCCCGGACGCAGACGTCGAGGAGCTGACCCGTGCCACGGCCCGCGGTCGTGTGTTCGCCGGCTACGCCGGCTGGAGTGAGGGACAGCTCGACGCCGAGCTCGACCAGGGCGACTGGATCGTCCACGCTGCACAACCCGAGGACGTCTTCTCCCAGGACCCAGAGGAGCTGTGGGGCAGCGTCCTGACCCGCAAGGGTGGAAGCTACGCCCTGATTGCACGGATGCCCGTGGACCCGAGCGTCAACTGAGATCGCACCCACGCCGCTGCCAGATGGGCCGCGCAACCATCTAGGGGCAATCCCCAATGGCCGGCGCCTCAACCGTCGCTAAAGTCCTGTGAAGCGCCAGCTCCCCCCGCAGCTCGCTGGCTACCCTTACCCCGTCCCCTTCTAGTCGAACCCCCCGGGAGACAGATGCTCAAGCTTGCTCGCTGGTCGACCACCCATCGTCTGTATGTCGTGATCGGATGGATAGCGCTGTTGGTGGTGGTCAACGGCTTCGCCCAGTCCGCCGGCACCAGCTACTCCAACAACTTCACGCTGCCCAACTCCGACGCCCAGCGCGCGGCCGACACGCTCCAGAAGAGCTTCCCCGCACAGGCCGGCGACCGCGACACGATCGCCTTCAAGGTCGCCTCCGGCAGCGTCAACGACCCGAGCGTGCGCACGCACATGAGCGCCATGTTCGCCGAAGTGGCCAAGCTGCCTCACGTCAGCGCCGTGATCAGCCCCTATGCCACCACCTCCGCGGGCAAGTCGATCTCGGCCAACGGGAAGATCGCCTTCGCCACCGTCGTCTTCGACGAAAAAGCCAACCTGCTCCCCAAAACCGCGCCCGAACGCGTGGTCAAAGTGGCTCGCGCCGCACAGCGGTCGGGACTAGAGGTCGAGCTCGGCGGACAGGCGATCGAGACCACCGAGCAGGCCGGCTTCGGCATCTCGACCGCCGTCGGGCTACTGGCGGCCATCGTCGTGCTGCTGCTCACCTTCGGCTCGGTGATCGCAATGGGGCTGCCGATCCTCACGGCCCTGTTCGGGCTGGGAACGGGCCTCGGCGCGATCGCCTTGTTCACACACGTCGTCGACACCCCCAACTTCTCCTCCGAGCTCGCCGCCATGATCGGGCTGGGCGTGGGCATCGACTACGCCCTGTTCATCCTCACCCGCTTCCGCGAGGCCTACGCCACACCCGGCCCCACCTTCCAGAACGCGCGCGAGTCGGTCGTGCAGTCGATCGACACTGCCGGCCGCGCGGTGCTGTTCGCCGGCTCCACCGTCGTGATCGCGCTACTGGGCATGATGCTGCTCGGCGTCGACTTCCTCTACGGCGTGGCCATCTCCGCCTCGATCGGCGTCCTGCTCGTGATGCTCGCCTCGCTGACACTGCTGCCGGCGCTGCTCACGTTCGCCGGGCCGCGTGTCGCCGCCGGCGGGCGCCGGGCACGGGCCCGCGCCGCCCAGCGCGCCACGAGCGCACAGGCCGCAGGGGCGACGTCGAGCACCGCCAGCGCAGGCGCGGCCTGGCTGCGCTGGAGCGCGTTCATCCAGCGGCGCCCAGCGATGATCGCCGCGGTCTCTGCGGTGCTGATGCTGGCCATCGCCGTGCCCGCCACCGCGCTGCGTCTCGGCTCGAGCGACGCCTCCAACGACCCCGCCGGCCAGACCACGCATCGCGCCTACGAGCTGCTGGCAGAAGGCTTCGGCCAGGGCTTCAACGGTCCGCTCCTGGTCGTCGCCAAGGTTCCAAGCTCCCCGAATGGCTCGCTCGAACGACTCCGCGCGGCGATCTCCTCGACGCCGGGCGTGGCGGCGGTGGCCCCGGCCAAGCTCAACCCCACAGGGGAAGTGGCCACGATCACCGTCTATCCGGTCTCCTCTCCGCAGGCGCTGGCGACCACCCAGCTGGTGGAACGACTGCGCGACAAGGTGGTTCCGCCGCTGGCAAAACAGACGGGAACGACTGTCTATGTCGGCGGCGTCACCGCCGGGGCGGTCGACTTCGCGACCACGCTCGGGAAGAAGCTGCCGCTGTTCATCGGAGTGGTCGTGCTGCTCTCGGCGCTGCTGCTGATGGTCGTCTTCCGTTCGCTGATCATCCCCCTGCAGGCGGCCGTGATGAACCTGCTGAGCATCGGCGCCTCACTTGGCGTGATCGTGGCGATCTTCCAGTGGGGCTGGCTCAAGAGCCTGATGGGAGTCCAGGAAGGCCCGATCGAGTCGTTCATCCCGGTGATGCTGTTCGCGATCGTGTTCGGCCTGTCGATGGACTACGAGGTGTTCCTCGTCTCGCGTATCCATGAGCGTTGGACCCAGACGCGCGACAACTCCCGCGCCGTGGCCGAGGGACTGGCGCTTACCGGCCGCGTGGTCACCGCCGCCGCGGCGATCATGGTGTGCGTCTTCCTGTCGTTCATGCTCGGTGAAGACCGCGTGATCAAGGAGTTCGGCCTGAGCCTCGCCAGCGCCGTCTTCCTCGACGCGCTGGTCGTGCGCTGCCTGCTGCTGCCAGCCACCCTGCACCTGCTCGGCCCGGTCACCTGGAGGATTCCCGAGTGGCTCTCGCGCGCGCTTCCCAAACTGAACGTCGAGGGCGCCCTGCCGGTCCACGACCCCATCGCAGACGGGATCGCAGGCGGCGTTCAGGGCGGCCAGATTCACAGCCGCCCGGCGACCGAGGGAGCGGAGGTCTGAGCCCAACCCGATGGGGGGCAGTTCTCGCCCCCCTCTGGGCGGCCGTGCTCGTCGGGTGCGCACTCCCGGCCGTAACACTTGCCGCGCCTGCCCCACCCACCGTGCTGCTCGCCTTCGCCCCAGTCGACGAGGGCGAGCTCGCAAGCATCCCCGGCGCCTCCGTGGGGATGCTCTCGGCCAGTCAGGGACGCTACTCCCAGGCTCAACTGGCACTCGACATCGGGCAGGGCGCCCGCATCTCCGCCTCGGCCTATGCCCGCCAAACGCCCCCACCGCTGACCCTCCGCCAAGTCGGCGCGGGCGGGCTGATCGAAGGCTGGGGCGCTGTGCGCAGACGTGCCGCCAGAGCGCCCCAACTGCTGAGCCCGGGGCTGCTCGCCGGCAGCGTCCCGGGTGGCGCCGGCTACGTGGGCCTCGCGAGCACCAGTGCGCCCGATGCGCCCGTGGCGGCAGGGCCCGCGGGGCGCGTGGCCGCGGTCGCGGTCGGAGCCACCTCCACCGTGGCCACGCGGGCGCAGGGCATGCTGAGCAGTCGGCGACTGGTCGTGGCCGACCTACCCGGCGGTCAGTCCGGCAGCCTGCAGTTGGCGGAATTGGCCGCCGAGCGCGCGCCCGGGGAGCTGCTGCTGGTCGTCCAGCGCAGCGCCGACCCGCGCGTGGGGGCGCTGCTGTGGAGCGCGGCCGTCGGTCTCGCGGGCGGCGGACGAAAGGAGCTCAGCTCGCCGAGCACCCAGCAGCGGGGGCTGATCGTCTCGATCGACCTCGCGCCGACCATCCTCGCCCACCTCGGCGTGAGCTCGCTCCCGGTGCCCATGCGCGGTCGAACGATCGTGACCGATGGCAGCCTGCGCTCCGCCGGCCTGCGTTCGCTGATGGCGCGGCTGCGGGCGCTCGGTGGGCGGCGGCTGCGGGCTCTCGCTTGGCTGCTGCTCGCCTGGACCGCGCTCGTCCTCGCGGCGTCACCGTGGCCACGCGCGCGGGCGCGGGCGCTGCGGATCGGCGCCGTCGGAATGCTGTGGGCGCCGGTGGCGGTGCTGATCCCGGCCGCCCTCGAGCCGGGTGCGGGCGTCGAGTACGCCACGATCGCCGTTGCCTGCTTGGGACTCGGCGCGCTCACCGACCTGCTCATACCCTGGCCGCGGGCCTTGATCGCCCCGGCTGTCACGGCGCTGGTCGCGATCACCGCCGACGCGCTGGCGCACACGCAGCTGCTGATGCGCTCGCTGCTGGGTCCCGATCCGATCCTCGGCGCGCGCTTCTACGGGATCGGCAACGAGCTGAAGTCAGGGCTCGCCGTGCTCGTGTTGGCAGCCGTGGCGGGGGCGCTGTATCCCGCCGTGCGCGGCCGTACAGCCGCCGCGGCCATGGCCGCCGCCGGCGTCGTGCTGGCGGCGATCGAGGGATCGGCTCGGATCGGCGCTGGGGTGGGCGGCGTGATCCTCGTGTGTGGCGCCTTCGCCGTGGCTGTGGCGATGCTCGCAGCCGGGGATCTCACCCGCCGACGCGCGCTGGTCGTGCTGATCAGCCCTGTCGTCGGGTTGGTCGTGCTCGCGCTCATCGACCTGCTCACCGCCGGCGGCAGCGGTCACTACACGGGCAGCGTCCTGCACGCCAGCTCACCGGCTGAGCTCCGCGACATCATCGTGCGCCGCTACGGCGCAGCCTGGAGCGAGCTGATCAACTCCGCCATGCCGGTGGCGAGCGCAGTTGCGCTGACGGCAGCGGTGCTCGGCGTGCGCGAGCGCGAGCGCCTGCTGGACGCGGTGGGCGGCGATCCCGGCTGGCTGGCCGCGCTCAGCGGCGGTCTTGCGGCCGGCGTGCTCGGCAGCCTGGTCGAGGACTCAGGTCCGGTGCTGCTGGTGGTCGCCGTGTTCGCCCTCGGCTGCGTGCTCACCTACCTGTGGGCAGGCAAGCCGCTCAGTCGGCGCACTTCTCACATGCGCCCCGGATCACTATCTCGTGCTCGGAGACGACCAGCGGCACCCGCTCGCTGAGGCTCGCTATCGCCTGCTCGAGCTCCTGATCGGCAAAGGGCATGATCGCTCCGCACTCGTTGCAGACGAGGTGATGGTGGTGCTCCTCGTGCTCACCCACACGCTCATAGCGGACCATCGTCTGACCGGTCTCCACGCGCTGGACCAGCCGCAGGCGCTCGAGCTCGTCGAGGATCCTGTAGACGCTCGCACGGCTCACACGCCGCGTTCTCGCGCCGCTCAGCGCGTCTTCGATCTCGAGCGCTGTCAGCGCACACCGTTGCGCGGCGAGCAGCGTCAACAGCTCGCGTCGTGCCCCACCGCGCTTGTGGCCGGCCTCAGCCAGACGCGCCTCGGCGCTCTGCACCCACGTCTCGGCGCTCATGCGAGGAGCACCGTGGCGTAGTAGATCGTGGCTGCGATCGCCACGATCGCGCTGCTCGGCGGCAGCGTGGGGACTGCATAGGCGAGCGCCAACCCGCCCCACATCGAGACCAGGGCAAGTGCGCCCGCGAGCGCTATCCCCAGCGCCGGCGCACGCACGAGCCGGTGAGCGGCCGCCGCCGGCGCCGCCAGCAGGCCGAGTAGCAGCAGGGCGCCCACGGCCTGCGTGGCCTCGGCCACCACCACCGCCAGCGCCACCAGGAAGCCGATCCCCAGCAATCGCGTGGGAACTCCGCGGGCACCCGCCACCTCGGGAGCAACCGAGGCGAACAGCAGCGGCCGAGCGAGCAAAGCCATCGCGATCATCACCGCGAGAGCCACCACGGCCGTCAGCCGCGCTTCGCCGGCTGAGAGGCCGAAGATCGAGCCGAACAGCGTGCGCGCCGCCTGGATGCCGCTGGCGCCGCCCGAGCTCATGCCGAAGCGGGTGAGGAAGAACAGGCCGAGGCCGAGGATGAACGTGAACACGATCCCAATGGCTGTGTCGTCGGCCGGCAGCGCGCCCGCGCCCCCGCTCCTGCTGAGCGCGCCCCGCCCCAGCAACCCCAACCCCGCCGCCACGAGCACCGTCGCGAGCACCAGCCCAATGCGCTGGTCGAGCCCCGCCGCGGCGGCGGCCAGCGCGCCCGGGAAGGCCACATGGCTGAGCGCATCCCCTGCGAACACCTGCCCGCGCAGCACCACGAACCACCCGCACACGCCACACGCGAGCGCCACGAACGTGCCCGCCAGCAAAGCGCTTCGCATGAATTCTTGGGAGAGCATCAGGCGATCACGCCCTGAGGGAGCGGCTGCACCTCAGGCTGCTCCTCGCGGCCGCCGTGCGCCAGCGCCGCGCCGATGCGCGCCAGCAGGTAGACGCAGAAGGAGATCGTCGCAATGAAGAAGCCCGCGGGATAGACCGAGAAGTAGGAGATCGCGAGGCCCAGCCAGGTGACGGCCAGGGCGAGCACGACGCTCAGCAAGAGCCCGAGCGCGGGCCGGGCAGTGATCGCCTGGGCGCTCGCTGCGGGCATGACCAGCAGGGCGAACACCAGCAGCGGCCCCGTGATCTGGCTGGTGGCGGCAACCGCCAGCCCCAGTAGCGCCAGGAAGGCGATCGAGAGCGCGCGGACGGGCACTCCGCGTGCAGCCGCTACATCGGGATCGACCGAGGCGAACAGCAGCGGGCGAGCCAGAGCGCCGAGCAGGGCGAGACTCGCCAGGGCGATCGCCCCCAGCGTGAGCACCTGCGCGTCGGAGATCCCCAGGAGGTTCCCGAACAGCAGGTTCTCGAGGTCGCCGAGGACGCCGCCGTAGAGGCTCACGAAGAGGAATCCGGCCGCCAGAGCGAGCGCCTGGAAGGAGCCGATGCTCGCTGACTCCTCGCTCCAGCTGCGCCGCCCCGAGCCCGCGAGGCCGCCGATCGCGAGCGCCCCCGCCCCACAGAAGGCGAAGTAGCCCCAGGCGCTCGCCACGCCGATCAGCGTCGCCGCGGCCGCCCCCGGGAAGGCCATCATCGAGAGCGTGTGCCCCGCGAACGTCTCGCGGCGCAGGACCATCACCCACCCCACCGCTCCCGCCATCACGGCCACCACGGCGCCCGCCAGGAGAGCGTTGACCATGAAGTGGTATTCGACCACCTGGCTCACGTCGTGCACGACGTTCCAGCCGAGATGGGGACCGGCGACGTCAGCCGACATGGGCGTGGGAGTGCTCGTGGCGGTCGTGATGGTGGGCCGGGGGCTCCGGCTGCCCGACGACGGCCAGACGACCGTCTGAGGCCTTGAGCACCTCCACCGGCACACCGTAGAGCGCGCTCAGGGTCTCGCTCGTGATCACCTCGTCGACCGACCCCTCCACGGCACGGCCGCGGGCGAGGTAGACGACCCTGTCGAGGTAGGGAAGCAAGGGGTTCACGTCATGGGCCACGAGCAGCACGGTCACCCCTGTGCTGCGACACAGCTCGGCCACCAGCGCCGCCACCGCGGCCTGGTTGGGCAGATCGAGACTGTCGAGCGGCTCGTCGAGCAGGAACAGCTCCGGCCTGCCCACGAGCGCCTGTGCGATCAGCAGACGCTGCTGCTCTCCGCCCGAGCACTCGCCGATCGCTCGCGAGGCGTACGCGCTCGCGCCCACCAGCTCGATCGCCTCCTGGACACGCGCATGAGCCGCGTGCGCTCGCCCCCCTGCCCTCCCCCACGGCCGCGTCAGCGGCAACCCCCAGCGGTCGCCGTCGAGGCCCAGCCGGACGATGTCACGCCCGCGCAGGCGCATGCCGGCGTCGAAGGCGCGGCGCTGGGGCAGGTACCCGATCGAGCTGTTGGCCCGACCCGGGGCACGACCGAGGACCGTGGCTGTCCCCTCGTTCAGCGCCAGCGCGCCGAGGAGCACCTTCAGGAGCGTCGACTTGCCCGACCCGTTTGCCCCCAGGAGCGCCACGAACTCACCCGGGCGCACGCTGATCGTGACCTCGCTCCAGATGCTGCGACCGCTGAGGCGCACCGCCGCCTCCCGCAACTCGAGGGCAGGGCTCTCAGGACGCGACTGCTCGACCGCTGCCACCCGGCGAACCTACCATAAGAATGAGTCTTGTTCTCAACCATACGGGGGCTACGTTTGCCCCGGCTGCCTGCTGAACGCTTCTCGCAGGCCCAATCGGCTGGTTCGGCCTACCCTCCCCCATGTCGTCATCATCCTCTGCTCGACCGCCCGAACGCCGATCGGCGCAGGGCGCTCCGCGCCCGGAGCCCATCTCAAAGGAGAACACCCTCGTGCACAAGCTGAACGTCGACTCGGAGGAGCAGCTCTCACCCACGTACGCCGGACGCTCGTTCTCCCACGACATCCCCAAGTACCGGCTCCCGGCACAGGGCGTCCCGGCGGATACGGCCTACCAGCTCGTCCACGACGAGCTCGAGCTCGACGGCAACCCCGCGCTGAACCTCGCCTCCTTCGTCACCAGCTGGATGGAGCCGCAGGCGCGGGTGCTCGCGGCGGAGACCCTCGCCAAGAACATGATCGACCAGGACGAGTACCCCCAGACCGAGGTGGTCCACCAGCGCGTCGTCTCGATGATCGGGCGCCTGTTCCACGCACCCGCCCACCAGCAGCCCACGGGAACGGCCACCATCGGCTCCTCCGAGGCGATCATGCTGGCGATGCTTGCCCACAAGCGCACCTGGCAGCGCCGGCGCGAGCAGGCCGGGCTCCCGACCGACAAGCCGAACATGGTCATGGGCGCCGACGTCCACACCTGCTGGGAGAAGTTCGCCCGCTACTTCGAAGTGGAAGCCCGCGTGATTCCCATGGAGGAGGGCCGCTACACGATCGGTGCCGAGCAGGTGGAGCCCCTGCTCGATGAGAACACGATCGCCGTCGCCGGCCTGCTCGGGACGACCTTCACCGGGCAGATGGACGACCTGCACTCGATCGACGAGCTGCTGATGCGCGTGGCCGAGGATCCCGGCCGGCGCATCCCCCTGCACATCGACGCCGCCTCGGGGGGCTTCATCGTACCCTTCGCCCGGCCCGATCAGGAGTGGGACTTCCGCCTGCCCTCCGTGCGCTCCATCAACGTCTCGAACCACAAGTTCGGGCTCGTCTACCCCGGCATGGGCACCGTCATCTTCCGTGACGCCTCAGATCTGCCCGAGGAGCTCGTCTTCCACATCAACTACCTCGGCGGGGACATGCCCAACTACTCCCTGAACTTCTCCCGTCCCTCCACCTCCGTGATCCTGCAGTACTTCGCCTTCCTGCGCCTTGGTCAGGAGGGCTACAAGGAGATCGTGCGAACCGTCCTCGAGAACTCAACCGCACTGGGCGCCAAGCTGAGCGCCCTCGACGGTCTCGAGCCGCTCACCGACGGCACGGAGTTCCCGATCGTGGCACTCAGGGCCAGCGACCCCGCCAAGACGGACCTGAACCACCTCTCCCAGCTGCTGCGCGAGCGCGGCTGGATCGTCCCCGCCTACACGCTGCCCCCCAACGCCGAGCACATCACCGTGCTGCGGATGGTCATCAAGGAGAACTTCTCACGGGACATGGTGGACATGCTCGCCCACGACGTCGGTGTGGCCATGAAGACGCTGGCGTCCGGCGCGCGTGCCCACCCCCACGCACGCCGGCGGCCCCACTGCTGAGCGGCTATTCGCGCTCGAGTTTGCGTTTGCGGTCGACGAACAGCACTAGCCCGACCACGATCACCACCACGATCACGATCCCGCCCGCGATGTAGCGAAGTTTGTGTTTGACGGGAGCTTTTTTGACCTCTTTGGCGGCTTCGGCCGGCTTGAGGATGGTGACCTGCACGCCCTTCGCCTGCAGGGCGGCGTCGATCTTCGACTCTTCGTGGGCCGCGTATTTGGCCAGGACGTAGCTACCGTCGCTCAGCGTCACGCGCAGCGAGCGCACCCGCTTGTTGATCGTGACCGCCTTGATCTTGCCCTCGTTGAGCTGCTTCTGATATTGGCCGAAGCTCTCAGGCGCGTACTTGATCGTGGGTTCGGCGGCGGCGGCAAGCGCGGCCGGGATCAGCGCGAGGCAGGCCATGCACGCCACCAGGAAGGCGACGCTGGTGGTGAGAGACGTCTTTGTCGTTCTAATCATCGCCGGTACCCTACAGTCGCGGACGCGGCGAGGCGCTGCCCTCTCGCCCAGCCGCCGGCAGGCTAGACGCGGCCTGTGTCGCGCCGGTAGGCGCGGGCCGCGAGCAGACTCAGCACGACCGTCCAGGCGGCGATCACAATCCAGCCCATCGCGCTCCACGGGCGGCCTCCCAGCGCCACATGAGAGGCCTGCACGATCCAGTAGGAGGGCAGGAACTGGCCGATGTCGTGCAGGACGCCGTGACTTCCCAGCGGGAACCACGTCCCGCCGAGGAACGCCAACAGCGAGATGCCACCGCCCACCGCCGGGCCGATCGAGTCCGGCGTGAGCATGTGCCCGATCGTGATCCCCAATGCGGCCAGCGGGATCAGGCCGACGAAGATCAGGCCGGTCATCTTCAGCCACGCCCCCGCCGACAGGCTGACACCCAGCGACGATCCAGCGGCGTAGAGAGCCACCAGGCTGATCGCCGCCATCATGTAGGCGGTCACGACCTTCACGCGGAAGTAGGCACGCGGGGTCAGCGGACTGATCCGCAGCTGCCGGTTCCAGCCCACGGCCCGCTCGCTCGCGATCCGCCCCCCGGCCGAGAGCATCGCGCTCATCGTCCCGAAGGAGGCCAACCCCGTCATGTAGTAGAGCGGCGCCGAGATGCCGCTGTGCTGGAAATTGTGGATGTTGCGGTTGGGCCCTGCGATCAGGAAGTACAGCACCAGGGGAAAGCCGAGCGAGAGCAGGAAGAAGCGCCGGTTGCGCAGGGTGCGCAGGAGCTCGAAGCGCATGTACAGCAGTGGCATCAGCGCGAGCCCTCATCGCCCGTGAGCTCGAGGAACGCCTGCTCGAGGCCGGCCGCCACGATCTCGATGTCACGGGCCTCGGGATGAGCGCCGAGCAGCGCCCTGATCGCAGCGTCGGAGTCGGTGCAGCTCATCGCCACGGCCTCGCCGTGACGCTCCACCGCACTCACGCCCGGTAGGCGCGTGAGCGCCTCCGTGTCCGTGTCGGGCAGCGTCGCGCGAATCGTGCGCGTTCCCACCCGTGCCCGAATCTCGGTCGTGGGACCATCGGCCACGATCGTCCCGTGGGCCATCAGCACCGCGCGATCCGCGTAGGCATCGGCCTCCTCGAGGTAATGCGTGGCGAACACGACCGTCTTGCCGCGCGATGCGAAGGCGCGCATGGTCGCCCAAAACGAGCGACGACTTTCGACGTCGAGCGCGACCGTCGGCTCGTCGAGCACGAGCAGCTGAGGATTGCTGACGAGCGCCACCGCCAGGCGCGCCCGCTGCGTCTGCCCACCGGAGAGCTTCTGTGTTCGCTGCGATGCGATCTCGCTGATCCCGGCCAGCTCGAGCGCCTCCCCGACCGGCAGCGGGTCCGGATACAGCGAGGCCATCATCGCCACCAGCTCGCCCACCGAGAGGTCTCTGATCAAGTCGCCCGTCTGGAGCATGCCCCCGACCATCCCGTCGGCAATCGCCTGCGCGGGCTCACGGCCGAAGACCGAGACGCTGCCCCCATCCGGTTCGAGCAACCCGAGCAGCATGTCCAGAGTCGTCGACTTGCCCGCGCCATTGGGGCCGAGCAGCGCGACGGTCTCACCGGCGGAGATGCCCACGTCGATCCCGCGTACCGCCCGGATCGGGCCGTCGGGGCCGTTGAAGGACTTGACCAGGCCGCTGAGCTGGATCTCGCTTGCCATATCCACGTTATTTGCGCGCGGCGCGGACCGCCTTGAGCCTGTCGACCTTGGACAGGACGACCTTGCGCATGCGCACGTTCTCGGGCGTGACCTCGACGGCCTCGTCCTCACGCACGAACTCCAGCGCCTCGTCGAGCGTCAGTCGCCGGTGGGTGTCGAGACGGACCAGCACGTCGGAGGTCGAGGAGCGCATGTTGGTCAGGTGCTTCTCCTTCACCGGGTTCACGTCGAGGTCCTCAGAGCGCGCGTTCTCGCCGATGATCATGCCTTCATAGACCTCCTCGCCGGGCCCCACGAACAGCGAGCCGCGCTCCTGCAGCGTGAACAGCGAGAAGGTCACAGTGGCGCCGCGGCGGTCGGCCACGAGCACGCCGCTCTGGCGCGTCAACAGCTCGCCCGCCCACGGCTCCCAGCGGTCGAACACGTGGTGCATGATCCCCGTGCCACGCGTCTCCGTGAGGAACTCCGTGCGAAATCCGATCAGGCCACGGGCGGGGACCAGGTAGTCCATGCGCACCCAGCCCGTGCCGTGGTTGATCATGTGCTCCATGCGACCCTTGCGCGCGGCCAGCAGCTGCGTGACCGTGCCCACGTGCTCCTCGGGCACGTCCACAGAGAGGCGCTCGACCGGCTCGTGGCGCTTGCCGTCGATCACCCGCTCGACGACGTGGGGCTGCCCCACGGTCAGCTCGAAGCCCTCGCGACGCATCATCTCCACAAGCACGCCCAGCTGCAGCTCGCCTCGACCCTGCACCTCGTAGGTGTCCGGTCGCTCCGTCTCGGCCACACGCAGCGAGACGTTTCCGACGAGCTCCTGATCGAGACGCGCCTTGATCTGGCGGGCGGTGATCTTGTCGCCCTCTTTGCCCGCCAGGGGTGAGGTGTTGACGCCGATCGTGATCGACATCGCGGGCTCGTCGACGGTGATCACGGGCAGCGGCCGCGGGTCCTCGGGATCGGCCAGCGTCTCCCCGATCGTGACCTCGGCGATCCCGGCCACGGCGATGATCTCTCCCGGGCCGGCCTCGGGCGCGTCGACCCGTTCGAGGGCATCGGTGACATACAGCTCGGCAACCTGGGCGCGCTGGATCGATCCGTCGGCGCGACACCAGGCGATCTGCTGGCCCTTGCGGATGTTGCCGTTCCACACGCGGCAGATCGCCAGTCGCCCCACATAGGGCGAGGCGTCGAGGTTGGTGACCAGCGCTTGCAAGGGGTGCTCGGGGTCGTACATCGGCGCGGGTATCCGTTCGAGCAGCAGATCCAGCAGTGGCGCGAGCGTGCCCTCGCTGGGGATCCCGCCCTCGAGCGTGGCGTCGTAGGTCAGGGACGCGACACCCGCCTTGGCGTTGCTGTAGACGATCGGGAACTCGATCTGGTGCTCGTCGGCGTCGAGGTCGAGGAACAGCTCATAGACCTCGTCGACGACCTCGGCCACGCGCGCGTCGGGCCTATCGACCTTGTTGATTACCAGGATCACAGGCAGTCTGGCCTCGAGCGCCTTGCGCAGCACGAAGCGCGTCTGCGGGAGCGGTCCCTCGGAGGCATCCACGAGCAACAGCACCCCGTCGACCATCGTCAGGCCACGCTCGACCTCGCCGCCGAAGTCGGCGTGCCCGGGAGTGTCGATGATGTTGAGCTTGACGTCGCGGTAGCGCAGCGAGGTGTTCTTGGCGAGGATCGTGATCCCCTTCTCGCGCTCCAGGTCCATCGAATCCATCACCCGCGTGGCGACGTCCTGGCCGACGCGAAACGCACCCGATTGCCACAGCATGGCGTCGACCAGCGTGGTCTTGCCATGGTCGACGTGCGCCACGATGGCGACGTTGCGGATGTTATCTCTCGGTACGAGCACGGGTCGACAGGCTAGCGGCGCGCGGCCGCGGCCCTGATTCCGGTGCGCAGGGAGAAGCTCGCCATCGCCCGCGGATAGCGCTCAGCAGCCGCCACCGTCTCCTCCAAAGCGGCGGCGAAGCGGCGTATCTCGGACTCCTCGATCGTGAGCGCCGGCAGCCCCTTGATCACGTTCATGTGGTGGCCCGCCACCTGGCAGAGGATGCGGTGCTTGTGAAACAGCGGCACGGTGATCAGCTGGGAGAAGAGGCCCGGCTGGCGACGCTCGACCCGCTGCCACAGCCTGCGCGAGGCGCCACGGGCGGGCGGCCCGAACTCGATCGCCCACATCAGCCCCATTCCGCGCACGTCCGCCACTACCTCGTAGCGCTCCACGAGTGGCATCGTCAGCTCCAACAGCAGTGCTCCCATGCGCTCGGCGTGCGCCACCAGCTGCTCCTGATCGAGCACCCGTAGCGTCGCCAGTGCAGCAGCCGCCGCCAGGTCGTTGCCGCCGAAGGTGGAGCCGTGGCGAACCGCTCGCTCCATCCCGTCGAAGACCTTCTCGAACGCCTGGCGCGAGGCCAGCACGGCCCCGATCGGCACCAGGCCGCCGGAGAGCGCCTTGGCGAGGCAGATCAGATCGGGCTGCAGATCCCAGTGCTCGAGAGCGAGAAATCGTCCCGTGCGACCGATTCCCGTCTGGACCTCGTCGCAGACGAACAGCGTGTCCGCCTCCCGGCACAAGCGCTGGGCGCCCGCCAGGTAGTCCGCCGGCGGGAGGTTCACGCCCTTGCCCTGGATCGGCTCGACCACGAAAGCCGCCACGTCGCCGCGTTCGAGCTGCTGCGCAAGCGCGTCCAGATCGCCGAACGGGACCGGCTCGCATCCGGGCAGCAGCGGACCGAACCCCTCGCGGAACTCCTCGTTGCCGTTGAGCGACAGCGATCCGAGCGTCAGGCCATGGAAGGCATGCTCGGCGAACAGCACCCGCGGACGTCCCGTCGCCGCCCGCGACACCTTGATCGCTGCCTCCACGGCCTCTGTGCCCGTGTTGGCGGGGATCATCGCCGCCACGCTTCCGGGCGCACGCTCGAGCAGCTGCTCGGCCAGCACGCCGCTGAGCAGCGTGACCCCCAGCTGGGGCAGGTTGCCCGTGCGCGCCGCCATCACCTCCTGGATCGCCGCCACCGCCTCGGGATGGTTGCGCCCGATGGCGAACACGCCGTAGCCGCCGAACAGGTCGAGATAACGCTCGCCGTCGGCGTCGATCAGGTGGGCCCCCTCGCCCCCCGTCCACGTCTTGTCGAACCCCAGCGTCCGCAGGATCCGACCCATCTGCGGATTGAGATAGCGCTGGTTGAGCGCCATCTCCTCACCGCTGCGCTCGGCGAGGATCTGACCTACCGTCGGATGGGTCTCCCCCTGCATGGGCTGAGCGTAGCTCGCCCCCACCGGGGCGGAGCTCGACCCCCGCCCCCCTCCCCGCGACGGGTGAGCTCGCCCGGCGGTGCGTGAGGCCCGAGAGCCTCACGCACCATCCGGCCCGCGGCTACTTCCGCTTGCCGTGCCTGGTCTTCCGCTTACCGTGCTTGATTTTGTTCTTGCCCTTCTTGGTTTTGCTCGTCGCCTTGGGGCAGGGCGCCGTGCTGTTCACGGTCACCACCTGCTGCTGAAGCCCACCGAGGCCCGCAAAGGTCAGTTCGACCTTGAACGGGAAGCCGCCCTTGGGGCAGCTCGTGGGAACGGTGCCGTAGTAGATCGTCTTGCCGCCCTTCTTGATCGCCGATCCGAGCTTTGTGACGATCCGTTCCACGGACGCGTCGGGAGCGCCGGGCACGGTTTCGACGAGAGGCACTTCGACCACGGCCTTGGGGCCGAAGCCTTCGCCCCCGTTGAAGTTCACGAACTTGCCGACCGAGGCGATTTCGATCGAGGCCGGCGTGTGCCCTTCGACGTAGAAGTTGATCCCGCCGCCGGGGGCGTAGAAGGGTTCGATGCTGACCTGCTCGGGAACCCGTTCGCTGCCGAACACGACGAACCCGTTGGCGTGGCCCACCGGCCCAGCCGAGGATGCCTTGGGGCACTTCCTGGGTTCATGCTGCACGGCAATCGTGTTCGTGGGACATGTTGGGAAGCCCTGGGGGTGCAGCTTGGTCCCTTTGGGCAGGTACACGCTGACGCCGATCAACGGAGGCGGGTAGCCGCCGTATTCGGTGCCGCTGATCGTGATTTCAGACTGGACTGCCGCCCCGGCGCCGAGGATGTTGCCCGTCCCAGGGAAACCCGGGATTGGTACGGCCTCGGCTTTGACGCTGACCGTGGGGGCCGCGGAGGCCACCCCCGACAGTGCCAGCGCGACGGCGCCCGCCACGCCGAGACTTGTGAGTGATCTTCGCATCGTTCTCTCCCTCTTCAGATGACCAGGTCCGCATCGGTCCACAAGTAGCTCCCCGAGAGCCGCGCGGCGCATTCGCAACCATAAACCCCGACGGGGGTCAGGTGGAGCGGTGTGGCCTCCCGATTGCCGACTGTTCGAACTGCACCGGTTGGTGCCCTTCTGACAAATGTCATCATATCTGCAGACAGTTGTCGTAATCGGGCATATGTTTGAACGATTTACTCAGTCCTCAAGCAGCTCGGGCAAGCGGCCGAAGCCCTAGCCATGAAGGGGGAATCGTGGCTTTGCCCAACGGAGCTGGACCGCAGCCGCGTCGTGGACGCGAACGCGCGGGTACGCATGATCCGTATGGTCGGCTCGAGCGCTGTCGGCATCGCGCTCTTGATCTCCGCCCCCTGGCTCGGCTGGTGGACCTTCGCCCTGTTCGCAGTAGCGGTCGCGAACTTCCTCAACGTCGATCGCCGGATCGACAAGAGCGCCCACCCCGAGCGCCTGAGCGTGTGCGCGATCCTGATCACCCTGGCCCTGATCGCCGCTGGCACCATGCTCAGCGGCGGCCCCAAGAGCCCCGCACTGCCATGGCTGGTGCTCCCGGCGGCAATGGTCGCGGCGCGCTTCCGCCCCCAGGTGGTCATCGCCGGCATGGGCGTCACGGTCATGGTCATCCTGGTGGCGACCCTTGGCGTCGCCCCGCACGCAACCCTCCACGACCCCGTGCCCGTGTTCGCGACGCTGGCGCTGCTGATCGGCGTCGTCTCGATCGTGTGGGCCCTCCAGGCGGCCGAGCTCCACCACCGCAGCGAGGCGATCCTCGATCCACTCACCGGGCTGCTCAACCGCCATGCGCTCGTCCCGCGATTCGTCGAGATCACGATGCAGGCCCGCCTCGCCCGCCAGCCGGTGTGCCTGCTGCTGTGCGACGTCGACAACTTCAAGACCATCAACGACCGCTACGGACATGACTGCGGGGATGCCGTGCTACGCGACGTCGCCTACGCGCTGCGTAAGCACCTGCGCTCGTTCGAGCTCGTCTACCGACTCGGCGGCGAGGAGTTCCTGGTGGTGCTCCCGGGCATCGATGCCGCCCGCGGGAGCGAGGTGGCGGAGCGTCTGCGCTCAGCGGTCGAGCAGACCAGGCCGATGGGCTGCGAGGTCACCATCTCACTCGGCTTGAGCGCGGGCTGGGGCGAGCAGGTCGACTACGACACCCTGTTCAAGGCCGCCGACCGGGCGCTCTACGAAGCCAAGGCGAATGGTCGCAACCGCGTGATGTCAGCGCCGGAGCACGGCGAAGCGCAGAGCGTCGAGCTTGCGCAGCCCTTGCCGGCCAACGAGGGCTTCCCGGCGACCCTCCCGGGCGCCGTCCTCGCCGGATGAGGCATTGCTCCGCGCCACGAGCCTGAAAAAAGTCCGCTGTCGAGGTTTGAAGCCGCTCAGAAGGGGTAGTCCAGCGGTAACCGTTGAACTCAATGTCGGTAGAATCCCCTAGGGGGCCCACAACCGAGAAGGGAGTCGAAATGCCAGGGACCGCTTTCGCAGCTTCGACACCAAGCACCATTCCGGGGATCACAGAGGATCCACGCGAGCTTTTCGTGCGCTGGCAGCGCGACGGGGACGCAAGCGCCCGCGACGCGCTCGTGAAGCGCTTCATGCCACTGGCCCGCAGCCTGGCTCGCCGCTACGGCCGCTCGTCCGAGCCGTTCGAGGACCTGCTCCAGGTCGCATCGCTCGGGCTACTGAAGGCCATGGACCGCTATGACGTCGAACGCGGCCACCCCTTCCAGTCCTTTGCCGTACCCACGATCCTCGGGGAGATGCGTCGCTATTTCCGCGACTCCGGCTGGGCCGTGCACGTTCCCCGCGGAGCACAGGAGCGCGCCCTGAAGGTTCGCGACGCCCAGGAGCGCATGGCCAACGAGCGGGGCCACGCCCCCACCGCAAACCAGCTGGCCGAGTACCTCGAGCTGGACAGCGAGGACGTCATCGACGCGCTTCAGGCCATTCAGGCCTATGAGACCGTCTCCCTCGACGCCCCCCGTCCCGGCGCCGACGATGACGCGGGCGCCGCCTACGTGGACCTGATCGGCGGTGAGGACGAGCGCTACGAACTCGTGGAGCTCGACGTCACGGTCTCATCCGTTCTTGGACATCTCCCCCCACGTGAGCGGCTGATCTTGAAGATGCGCTTCGTCGAGGATCTGACCCAGACCGAGATCGCCGAGCGCATCGGCATCTCGCAGATGCAGGTCTCGCGGCTGCTTCGACGCTCGCTCGACCAGCTGAGGGCGCTGACGCACGAGCCCGGAGAGGCGCGCTAGTCGCCATGGAGACCCGCTGCTTGCGGGCCTCTGCCGTGGCCGGCTCTGACGCGCCTCTGTGAGATCCCACGGCGACACGTCAGTGGCGGCGATACCCAACGTTCGACTCAGCCTCTCGAGCAAGGCTGAGAACGTGCTGCTCGTTCGCCAAGCCCTGAGCGGGCTGGCGGAGACGATCGCGCTCGATCCGATCGAGCTCAACGACGTGAGCACGGCTGTGAGCGAGGCCTGCAACAACGTCGTCATGCACGCCTACGACGGTGAGGCGGGGCCGCTCGAAGTCGACATCAGCCTCCTGCCGTCAGGCCTGGAGGTCGCCGTCCGCGACCACGGCGTGGGCATCAGGCCAAGCGAGAGCGACCACGAGCAGTTCGCGGGCGGAATTGGGATCCCGGTCATCCGTGCGCTTGCGCAGGAGGTCCACTTCGACGACCTCTCGGGGGCGGGAACCGAGGTCAGGATGCGCTTTGACGTGTCCTGCGCCCCCACACTGGAGCCAGCCAGGGAGGAGGACGCGCCGGCGCCCCTGCCGAACGCGGACGCTCCCATCGCCTCCGCAGATCTGCTGACGTTCACCGTCGGCCCTCCGCCGCTCGCGCGCACGGTGGTGCCGCGCGTGCTGTGCGCGCTCGCGGCACGCGCCTACTTCTCGACGGACCGTATCTCCGACACGCAGCTGCTGGCCGATGCGATCGTGGCTCAGGCACAGAGATCACTCGTCACGAGCAGCCTGAGCGTCGAGGTCGAGCTCCAACCCCGCGACCTGAAGCTGCGGATAGGACCCCTCGGCCCCGGTCAGGGCGAGGCGGTGCTTCAAGCCGCCACCGTGGACGGCATGGGCCCGGTGCTCGAACGCCTCTCAGACGGTCATGAGGTCGCCAGCCTGGGTGCACTGGAGACGCTCAACCTGCATCTCAGCGACGCTCGCTGAGAGCCCCGCGAAACCCCGAAACGACCTGCCACCACGACCTGCGGCCACGCGATCCGCCTTGGCGCGGTGACCGATAAGGGAGCGTGTCGGCAGGCCAGCGTCGCGGCGGACCTGCCGACAGGCCGTGGTAGCCACCCCATTGGGCGACGGCCACGGGGGGCTCGTGACCGCCGCCCGCAGGGCGACTAACTGGCGAAAGTCAATTGCCCGATGCGGCCAGGCCTAAACGCCTGATTGCCGACTTGCGCGCTCTCGCGACAGCGTGTTTTCAAATCGCGCTCGCGGGGAAAGATGCCCCATGTGACCAACGGCGCAAGCGGGGGAGTCGAGACCGGGACGATCGAGACGGACATTCCCGCCCGTCTGGACCGCCTGCCCTGGTCTCGCTTCCACTGGCGGGTGATCATCGGCCTTGGCACCGTCTGGATCCTCGACGGCCTCGAGGTCACGATCGTGGGTGCGATCTCCGGACGCCTCTCCGAAAAGGGCGCCGGGGTGGGCATCTCGGCTGCGGACGTTTCTGGCCTGGCCGCGTCGCTGTACGTGGCGGGCGCCTGTGTCGGCGCGCTCATCTTCGGCCAGCTGACCGACCGCTTTGGACGCAAGCGCCTGTTCATGCTCACCCTCGGTCTCTACCTGCTGGCCACGATCCTCACAGCGCTGTCGTTCTCCTCCCTGTGGTTCTTCGTCTTCCGCTTCCTGACCGGCATGGGCATCGGCGGCGAGTACAGCGCGATCAACTCCGCAATCGACGAGCTGATCCCCGCCAGGAGCCGCGGGCATGCCGACATCTCGATCAACGGCAGCTACTGGGGCGGTGCGATCGGCGGCTCGCTGCTGGCGGTGGTGGCGCTCAACACGAGCATCTTCGCCGTGAACGTGGGCTGGCGCCTGTGCTTCGCGCTCGGCGCCGTGCTGGGCATGGGGGTGCTGATCGTGCGGCGCAACGTGCCCGAGAGCCCGCGCTGGCTGTTCATCCACGGACGCGAGCAGGAGGCCGAGAAGGTCGTCAAAGAAATCGAGGACGAGGTCCGTGAGGAGTCGGGAGGACAGCTGAGCGAGCCCGAGGGAAGCATCACTGTCCGCCAGCGTCGGACGATCCCGCTGAGCCTGATCGTGCGCTCGGTCGTCACGCTCTACCCCCGACGCACCCTCCTCGGGCTCGCGCTGTTCGTGGGGCAGGCCTTCCTCTACAACGCCCTGCTGTTCAGCCTCGGCGACCTGCTCAAAACGTTCTTTGGCGTGGCAAGTGGCAACGTCCCCTACTACGTCGCCATCTTCGCCGTTGGCAACCTGCTCGGACCGCTGACGCTGGGGCGCCTGTTCGACACGGTGGGCCGCAAGCCGATGATCGCCGGCACCTACCTGCTGTCCGGCTCCCTGCTCGTGCTGACGGCGTTCCTGTTCAAGGGTGGCGAGTTCACCGCCGCGAGCTTCGTGATCGCGCTGATGGTGATCTTCTTCTTCGCCTCAGCCGGCGTGAGCGCCGCCTACCTGACCGTTTCTGAGGTCTTTCCCCTGGAGACCCGGGCGCTGTGCATCGCCGTGTTCTACGCCGTCGGAACGGGCGTTGGCGGGATCATCGGCCCGCTGCTGTTCGCGCACCTGATCGAAAGCGGCAAGACCAGCCACGTCTTCGTCGGCTTCATGATCGGAGCCGTGGCGATGATCCTCGGCGGAATCGCTGAGCTGCTGTTCGGAGTGAAGGCCGAGCGCCAGAGCCTCGAGAGCATCGCCCAGCCGCTCACGGTGGAGGACGCCGGCTCCCAGACTCAATCTCGTCCGGGTGCGCCGGCGCCCACCGCCGCATGAGCTCGGGTTGCTAGACGCCTGACCCGCTGGTGGCCCCTGCCCCCGCCACCTCGTGGCGCCCCTCGGCGAACTCCTCGACGATCTTTGCGCAGAAGGCCGGCAGGTCGTCGGGGTTGCGGCTCGACACCAAGCCCTCGTCGACCACCACTTCCTCGTCGACCCACTTGCCGCCGGCATTGCGGATATCGGTCTGCAGCGAAGGCCACGACGTGATGGTGCGGTCACGCACCAGGTCGGCCTCCACCAATGTCCACGGTCCGTGGCAGATGACTCCCACGGGCTTACCTTCGGAGAAGAACTTCTGCAGGAAGTCAATTGCATCCTGCTCCATGCGAAGCTGATCGGGGTTGGCCACACCACCCGGGAGGACCACTCCGTCGTAATCTGCCGGAGAAGCCTCAGCCAGGGTCTTGTCCACGTTGAACTTGGAACCCTTGTCCAAGTGGTTGAACGCCTGAACCTCCCCCGTTTCCGGAGCAACCAGCTCGGGGCTCGCTCCCGCTTGCTCAACAGCCTGCCAAGGCTCCGTCAGCTCGACTTCCTCGATGCCCTCCTGGGCGACGAGGAACGCGATCTTCTTTCCCTCCAATTGCGATGCCATACGTGCTCCTTGCTGGGGATGTGTGTGCTTTGTCTCCCTTTGCCTACCCATATGGGCAACCGGGAAACGGCGCGTAGGCGCCCCCTCCTCAGTTTGGTGAGAACGGGATTCGGGCAACTATGAGCCAGGCCCGGCGCATCCTGTGCCGGGGGTCAACGAAACGGGGTACTCAACGATGGTGGCTCTACTTGCCTTGGTCTTGATACTGGCTATTTTCGGTGGACTGGGGTTTGCAGTGCATCTGCTCTGGATCGTGTTGGTAATCGCGATCTTGCTGTGGCTCATTGGCTTCTTCGTGGGCGGCATGCCCGCTGGAGGTGGACGCCGTCGCTGGTACGGTCGCTGGTAGCGCTGGAGCGGACGGCTCCGTCAAGCGAGTGCTGCCCTCCATCTCCCTCGCCGTGACGGCGCCGACGAGCCTGTTTCGTCGCCGTCACGGGCGGGAAGGCGGACGGCCTCTCGGGGGAAGGCCCTGAATGGTGAGCTCCCACACGTCAGCTTCAGCGACACGTACCAGCCGGGCCGCAGGCAGTGGAAAACCGCGGCACCTGCTATTTCCCTGTGACGTGGACAGCCTGGACGACCAGGTGATCGAAGCCGCGGAGCACTCGCACCCGTCCATCGCCGGGGACCGAGGGATTGCGGATGAGGCCACCCATACCCTCCCTCACCCGCCCGAGGCTCCCAATCCACTCTCGGGAGCGTTGCCTGCACCACGCGCCCCGACGCAGGAGCTGACCTTTACGGAAGCCGACCTGGTCACGCTACGCCATACGCTCAAAGACTGGTCGATGAGAGAAGGGCTCGGCTCCGACCCCACGCAGGAGCTCGTGCTGGCTGTAAACGAGCTTGCCACGAACAGCGTCCGCTATGGCGGTGGCAATGGCCGGCTCATCCTCTGGCGCGAGCACGACACGCTGATGTGCGAGATCCGCGACGCCGGACACATCGAGGACCCCCTGATCGGACGCGCCCGGCCCACCTCCGACCAGGACTCGGGGCGAGGGTTGTGGTTGGTACACGAGCTCTGCGACCTGGTGCAGATCCGCTCATCGGCAGCGGGCACGGCAATACGCGTGCACAAGCGCCGCGCTGCGAACGGCGAGCGCTAAAGCAAACTGCCGAGCTAGCCCTTACGGGCCTCCACCGAGCTCCGCGAGCGCCTATGCGATTCCCCGCTGCGTGCGCGCTCCTTGTTGACCGTGCGCGCCGCGATCTCCTCGGCCCGCCCCTCGGGCACGCCCCGCTCGCGCTCACTGTCCTTGATGTGCTCGTACTGGCGTGCGCGCTTGGTTCCCTTCTTCACCCCACGTGGCGGCATTGCCCTCACCTCCTGTGTCGCTCGATACGATTGTGCGCAGCAGAACTACCCGCCACCTGCGCACCGCTAACGCACAGGTCGGCCCGAGCCAAGCGGCTTCCTGGGACCCTCATCCGATGCCAACCTCCCCCCACCGCGGCCCGCCGGCGGATGTAGCCGTCGAGCTGCTCGTCGAGGCCGGAATAGCGCTCACCGAGTCGCTCGACTTGTCCACGACGCTTGGGCGGGTGGCGCGCCTGACCGTGCCGCGTTTGGCCGATCTGTGTGTAATCGACCTGCTCGACGAAGACGGCTCCATCCGTCAGATGGCGATCGCCTCGGTCGAGGAGCGCGTGGCCGAGGAGCTGCACGAGCTGCGGGAGCGACGGCAACTGGATCCCACCGGTGAGCATCCAGTAGCCCGAGTGATTGCCAGCGGCGAGGGGAAACTGCTGGCGCACATGGAGTCGGATCTCCTCCGTAGCTTCGCCGCGGGCTCCGCGCACGCACGCTTCATGATCGCCAACGGCTACCGCTCGGCGATCGTCGCCCCGCTCGTCGCCCGTCGGCGAACCCTCGGCGCGCTGTCCGTGCTGCGCCTAGGGGACGGCGCCGCCTACGGACAGGACGACTTCGAGGTCGTCTCTGAGCTCGCTCGCCGCGCGGCCCTCGCCATCGACAACGCGCGGCTGTTCTCGGAGGTGCGCAGCGTTGAGCAACGCCTGGAGGCGATCCTCGTCAGCCTCGCCGAGGCGATCACCCTGACCGACGCGGAGGACCGGATCGTGTTCGCCAACCAGGCGGCCGCGGAGCTGCTCGGCGCCGGCACCCCCCACGAGCTCACCGGCGTCAAGCAGCGGGAGCTGATGGTCCGCTTCCGGGCCTTCGACGAGACCGGCCGCGAACTCGGCCCCGAGCACATGCCCCGCGCGCGCTTGTTCGCCGGAGAGGAGCCCGAGCCGTTGCTCCTCAGGACCATTCTGCGCGAGACCGGCGAGGAGCGCTGGTTGATAGCCCGCCCCGGTGCTGTCACCGATCCTGTTAGCGGAGAGTTGACGTTCTCGGTCAACGTGTACGAGGACATCACCGACGTCAAGCGCGTCCAGCTGGCAGAAAGCTTCATGGCGGAGGCGAGCCGGGTGCTCGCCTCCTCGCTGGACTACTCGGCGACGCTGCGGCAGATCGCGCGCCTGGCAGTGCCTGCGCTCGCCGACTGGTGTGCGGTCGACGTGCTCGCTGAGGACGGCAGGCTCGAACGTGTCGCTGTCCACCACAGCGATCCGGCCAAACTCGCCCGGGCACAGGCGCTCGAGCGCAGCCAGCTGCCCTCAATCGAGGACCCCGTGGGGGTCGCGGAGGTGGTCAGGAGCGGCAAAGCAAAACTGTTCACCAACGTACAACCTGAGCAGCTCGCCGCCCACGCGCACGACAGCGTCGAGCTCGAGCTACTCCAGAGCCTCGGCGTGCGCGCCGTGATCATGGTGCCGCTCGCCGCGCCCACGAAAACACTCGGGACGCTCACGCTGATCACCTCGGACTCGCACCGCAACCTAGACGAGATGGATCTCGGCGTGGCCATCCGCCTCGGGCGCCGCGCCGGAACAGCGGTCGAGAGCGCGCGCCTCTACACCGAGCGCAAGCGGATTGCCGACACCCTGCAGGATGCCCTGCTGCCCGCATCGCTGCCCGAGCTCCCCGGTGTGCAGGCGCGGGCGCTCTATCACGCCGCCGGCGAGCTCAACGAGGTGGGCGGGGACTTCTACGACGTGTGCGCCTACGGTCCTGGACGCTGGCTGCTCGCCATCGGCGACGTCTGCGGCAAGGGCCCGCGCGCGGCCGGTGTGACGGCGCTTGCCCGGCACACCATTCGCGCAGCGGCCATGCTCGGCCAGAGCCCAACCGGCATCCTAGAAACGCTGCACGAGGCGCTGCGGCTGCAGCCCCCGGGAGCCGACATGTGCACGGCTTGCCTGGTGACGATCGAGCCAGGGCCTGGACGGGCACACCTGACCGTGACACTCGCAGGGCATCCGCTGCCGGTGCTCGTAGGCGCGGACGGTGAGCCGAAACAGCTCGGCCGCCCGGGGACGCTGCTGGGGGTACTCGACCAGATCAAGGTGAGTGAAGTGGACGCCGAGCTAGGTGCCGGCGAGACGCTCCTGCTCTACACCGACGGCATCCCCGAGGCCGGCCCCTCTGGCGCGCAGCTCGGGGAGCATGGCCTGCTCGAGGCGACCCGCGCGCCCGGACTTAGCTTGGAGGGCCTGCTCGAGCACATCGAGCTGACGGCGCTCACCCATGCTGGAGGAAGCCTGCGCGACGACATGGCCCTCCTCGGAGTGCGCCTGTCTGACTCCTGAGCGCAGTTGCACCGATCCTCCATAGGTGTCACGTCAACGCTGCTGTTGGCTAGAATCAAATGACAATGGGGGTACAGGATCACCTTCAGATCGACGTGTCGCAGGAGGAGGACCGGGTTGTGCTCGCGCTCGACGGCGAGCTCGACATGGCCAGCGCACCGCTCCTGCAGAGCGCGGTCGAGGGGACCGAGAGCGCGGCCAAGCCCCTGCTGGTGCTCGATCTGCACCGCCTCGAGTTCATCGACTCCACCGGGCTGCGCATCATCCTCTCGGCGCGCAAGCGCTGCGGTGAGCGCGGCCAGGAGTTCGCTGTAACGCGTGGCTCACAGCAGGTGGAGCGCCTGCTCAGCGTGACGGGCATGACCTCGCACCTGCGGACAGTCACCGCACCGGGCGAGCTGCACGCCTAACCAACGTTCAGCTCCTCCAGCCGCCGCAACAGAAATCGCCGCTCTGACTCAGATCGAACGAGCACGAGCGCTTGCTCGTACGCTTCGCGCGCCGCCACCGCATCGCCCAGCCGCCGCAACAACTCACCGCGGGCGGCGTGCAGATAGTGATAGCCGTCCAGCTGCAAGCGCTCCATCGCCGCCAGACCCGCCTCGGGACCCTCGGCTTCGGCCTTGGCCACCGCGCCGTTGAGCGCCACCACGGGCGATCCAGTCGCACTGTGGAGCCGTTCGTAGAGAGCGGCGATCCGTGGCCAGTCACAGTGCTCCGTTACGTGCAGCGAGGCGATCTGCGCCTGCATCAGATAGACCCCCTCCACCTCGCCGCGCAGAGCACGCCCGCGCTCGAGCGCCTCGTTGCCGGCGCGAATCTGCGCGCGATCCCACAGCGTGCGGTCCTGGTCGGCCAACAGCACGAGCTCATCCCCCTGGGCGCGCGCCGCACGCCGCGAGTCGTGCAGCAGCATCAGCGCCAGCAGCCCGAACACCTCCGGCTCGTCCGGCATCAGCTCCCCCAGTGAGACACCGAGGCGGATCGCCTCATCGGCAAGCTGAGCGCCACGCCCGTCATAGCCCTCGTTGAAGATCAGGTACACGACCGCGAGCACAGCCGCGAGGCGATCTGGAAGCAGGTGCGCGGGCGGAATGCGAAACGGGATCCCGGCAACCCTGATCTTGCGCTTGGCTCGTACGAGCCGCTGCGCCATCGTCGCCTCCGAGACGAGGAACGCGCGGGCAATCTCCTCGGTGCTCATTCCGCCAAGCGCACGCAGCGTCAACGCGACCTGGGCATCGAGGCCGAGCGCGGGATGACAGCACGTGAAGATCAGCTCGAGGCGCTCGTCGCGAAAGAAGCTCTGCTCGATCTCGTCCTCCACGGCTTCGGACACCTCCAGGAGCTTCGACTTGGCTGTGAGCGTGCGCTCGCGACGGATCCGATCGATTGCGCGGTTGCGCGCCGTCGCCACGAGCCACGCGCCCGGACTGGCGGGAGCGCCATCGCGCGGCCAGCGCTCGGCCGCGATCGCAAACGCCTCCTGGGTGGCCTCCTCAGCGAGATCGCAGTCGCCGAGGAAGCCCACCAGGGCGGCGAGCACGCAAGCCCACTGCTCGCGAAAGACCTGCTCTATCAGCGCCCCACCAGTGGTCGCACCTCGACCGCCCCGCCCATCCTCGCCGCCGGGATTCGAGCAGCGAGCTCGATCGCCGTGTCGAGGTCATCGGCCTCCAGCAGGTAGTAGCCGCCGAGAGCCTCCTTGGTCTCCGCGAAGGGGCCGTCCGTGGTCAGCGTGCGACCGTCCTGAACGCGGACGGTGGTTGCGGTCGACGGCGGCTGGAGCTGGGCTCCACCGCCGATGCCGGGGTGCTCGTTGATCGCCATGTACTCGGCTGTCACCGCGTCTTTCTCGGCCTCCGAGAGACTCTCCCACGAGGACATCGCTTCGCCGGTGTAGATCTGGATCAGGTATTGCATCGACTGCCTCCTGTTGCAGGGTAGTGATCACTATCGAGACGAGTGGGGTGATCGGCCCTCGACATATAAATTTGAAGACATATAAATATATGATTATATATCTTCCATGGCCGCCAATGCTTTCGAGGTCGTCGCAGAGCCCGCCCGCCGTCAGTTGCTCGACCTGCTGATCCGCGGCCCCCGCGCGGTCGGCCAGCTGGTCGCCGAGACGGGCCTCAGCCAGCCGAACACCTCCCGCCACCTGCGCATCTTGAGGGAAGCGGGTCTGGTGGAGTCGCACACGGTCGGACAGCGACGCCTCTACACGCTGCGCGGAGAGGGCTTCGCCGAGCTCGCCCGCTGGCTGACCCCCTACGTGCTGCTGTGGCAGGGCGGCCTCGACGCACTGGAGCAGGGGACGCCGATCCCGCCGCACTGAGAAGGCGTGTCTAGCTCAGGACGAAGGCGACTTCGTCGATCGTGCACCACGACCAGTCCTCGCCCGGCTCGATCGAGCTCATGATCGGGTGGGAGTCATCGGCCGCGTGACGAGAGGCGTGTTTGTTCGGCGAGGAGTCACAGCAGCCGATCTTGGCGCAGGTGCGACAGATGCGCAGGTGCACCCAGCGACCGCCGATCTTCAGGCACTCCTCGCAGCCCGGCACATCGGCCCGCGTGGGCACCTCGAGTACGTCGACCTGGTCGATGTGCGAGCAGCTCTGGGCGCTCATGGAGAGGATGGTAGAGAGTTCTCGATCGGCAGCCACACGTGGAAGACCGTCCTTCCCGGCTCGCTTCCCACATCGATCGAGCCGCGGTGGCGCTCGACGACGATCCGGCGAGCGGTGTCGAGTCCCAGCCCGGTGCCCTGACCGACGTCCTTGGTCGTGAAGAACGGCTCGAAGATGCGCTCGCGCAGCTCATCGGGGATGCCCGGTCCGTCATCGGCGATGTCCACGCGCACGCATGGGCCCTCGAGCGCAGTGGAGATCGTGATCGTCCCACGCTCGCCCAGCGCCTGGATCGCGTTGTCGAGCAGGTTCGTCCATACCTGGTTGAGCTCGCCGCCGTTGACCGTGAGCTTCGGCAGCGTCCGCTCGTAGTTGCGAACGAGCACGATCTCGGTGTGCTTGAGCTTGTGGCCGAGCACGGTCAGCGTCGTCTCCAGTCCCTCGTGGACGTCGGTCTCGACCAGCTCACCGCGGTCCATGTAGGCGTAGGACTTCACCGCCGCCACCAGTGCGCTCATACGCGCTGTCGACTCGCTGAGCTCGCTCGCCAGCTGCTGAGCGCTCAGCGACGCGCCGACCCAGCGCAGCGCCGGCACGGTGGCCGGACCGGCCAGCTCGGCCACCCGCTCCAGCCACTGCGAGTCGACACCGGCCGCCACCAGCGGCTCCGACAGCTTCCACGGCTCGGGCACGCCCAGGTCTTCGAGCTTCTCCGTGAGCTCATCCTCCGCGTCGGCCGCGTCGAGCGCATCGAGCTTGGTTCGAGCAGCGCACTGCGAGAGAGCTTGGCGCTGCAGCTCGACCAGTTGCTCGGCCTCGCCGCGCTCCACCCCCGACTCCACGAAATGACCGATCGTCGAGCTGAGCACCTCGAGCGCCTCGGCCAGATCGGCAGCCGCGCGCCGCGCCGCGGCCGCGGGGTTGTTGAGCTCGTGCGTGAGACCCGCCGCCATCGTGCCCAGGGCGGCCAGACGCTCACGGTTCGACTCGAGCGCCGTGATACGGGTTACGACCGGGCGCACCTGGCGCATCACGCGGTCGAACACCGGGCGCTGCGCGAGCACCAGCCCGATGAAAGCCTCGGTCTCGACCTCGGCGAGCAGAACCTCGCCGGCGGCGAGCATGCGCACCCCGGAGACGCCCCCCGTCAGCACCGCCGTGGCGCCCACCCAGGTGGGCGCCGGGTGCATGCCCACGGGCTCAGCCCTGCCGCCGGGGTCGATGGCGAAGGCCTCCAGCGCCCCCTCCAGCACCAGGCGAAAGGCGGGCGCGCGCTGCCCCTGCTCGGCCACCGCCGCGCCGGGCTGCAACTGACGAAGCTCGGCCACCTCGACCCAGCGTTCGAGCTCGCGGTCGCTGAGATCGTCGAACAGGTCGACCGCCCGCAGCTGCTCGAGCGTGGGATGGCTCACGCGCTCGCCAGGTACTCGTGGATCAGGGACACAGCCATCGACCCCTCCCCCACGGCGCTTGCCACGCGCTTGATCGAACGTGCGCGCACATCGCCTGCGACGAACACGCCTGGGACGCTCGTCTCGAGGACGTAGGGGTCGCGACGCAGCGGCCAGCCCTGCTCGCGAACCTCCGCGCCGGCGAGGATGAAACCCCGCTCGTCGCGCGCAAGCACGCCCTCGAGCCAGTCGGTGCGCGGCATCGCCCCAACGAACACGAAGCACGCATCGAGCTCCTCGAGCGTCTCGTTGCCGTCCCGATCGCGGATGCGCAGCGCGCGCAGGCGACCGTCCTCCCCCTCGGCCCCGATGGCCTCGGTGCCGGTGCGCACCTCGACGTTCTCGAGCGCCGCGATCTGCTCGACCAGGTAGTGCGACATCGACTTGGCCAGCGAGTCCGCGCGCACGAGCATCGTGACGCGCGCCGCGTAGCCGGAGAAGTACACGGCTGCCTGACCCGCCGAGTTGGCGCCGCCGATGACCACCACGTGCTGCTCGGCGCAGGCGCGCGCCTCGGTCAGCGCCGCGCCGTAGTAGATGCCCGCGCCCGTGTAGTCGGAGAAGCCCGGCGCCTGGAGCTGACGGTAGGAGACCCCGGAGGCGACCAGGACGCAGTTGGCGCTGAGGGCGCCGCCGCTCGAGAGCTCGACGATCCGCCCCGCCCCCTCCACCCTCAGAGCAACAGCATCTGAGACGGTGAGCAGCTCGGCGCCCAGACGCCGTGCCTGGTCGGTCGCACGGCGAGCCAGGTCCGAGCCCGACAGGCCGGCCGGGAAGCCCAGGTAGTTCTCGATCCGGCTCGACTGCCCCGCCTGTCCGCCGGGAGCCTCGCGCTCGACCATCACCGTGCGCAGTCCCTCCGAGGCTCCATAGACGGCCGCCGCGAGCCCTGCCGGACCCCCGCCCACGATCACCAGGTCGTAGTGCTCGGCCAGCGGCGCCCCCGCGACACCGAGGCGCTCAGCCAGCTCGAGGATGCTCGGACGCTCGAGCACCGAGCCGTCCTCGAGCAGCGCCACGGGCAGACCTGAGGTCTCCACCCCCGCGAGCGTCAACAGCTCGCGCGCTTCGCTGTCGCGTTCGACGTCGAGCCAGCGGGCGGGTATGCGGTTGCGAGCAAGGAAGTCGCGCAGGTCGTGCGACTCCTTGGAGAAGCGGTGACCGATCACGCGCACACCGCCCGCCTCCAAGGCAGTGCCGGCCTCCCACGTCGTGAGCAGATCCTCGACCACCGGGAGCAACTGCTCCTCGGGCGGATCCCACGGCTTGAGCAGGTAGTAGTCGAGCGCCACCTCGTTGATCGCGGCTATCGCAGCCTCTGTGTCGGCGTAGGCGGTCAGCAGCACACGCTTGGCGTCGGGAACCAGCTGACGCGCTTTGACGAGGTAGTCGGTGCCGGGCATGGCCGGCATGCGCTGGTCGGCCACGAGCAGCGCGACTTGCTCGCCGCGCGCCATGATCTGAGCGATCAGCTCCAGCGCCTCAGCCCCCGAGCCCGCCCGCATGATCCGGTAGCGCTCGCCGAAACCACGGCGCAGATCACGCGATACGGCGGCGAGCACCGCCGGCTCATCGTCCACGGCGAGGATCACGGGGCGACGTGCACGCGGCTCCTCGGCGGGCTGAGCAGACGCGTCCATGCGCAAACGCTAGCGCTCAGGCGTCTGCTTCGACCGTGCGGTGGCCAGCCTGGGGCGTCAGTGAAGCTGCAGGGGTAAAGCCCGCTCGGCCATTTGTCGAAGCAGCCCTCGAATCGCCGAGCAATCGGAATCCAGGCTCGATGAGACCTGGCGAGGCCACGCGCAATGCCAGACAGGGACCAAGACAACCTCCAGAACGATCCCCCCTCCCCCGCGCCTGCGGATGGCTCCCCCAAGGGCAGGCCGCGGCGGCGGGTGAGCGTGCGTCGCATGGCGCTGGCGACGCTGTGCGTGGTGGGGGGCATCCTCGGCTCCGTGCTCGCCGCTAGCTCGATCGCGAGCCACGACAGGAGCACAGCTGCCTCGGCCTTTCAACAGAGCTCCACCGCGATCGCCTCCTCTTTGAAGCTGTCGGTCCAGCGCGAGGAAGAGCTGACAGTCAGCGCGAGCACGTTCTTCGCCCGTAACCCCAAGGCCTCGCCTGAAGAATTCGCTACCTGGGTGAAATGGGCGCAGACCGTGCGACGCTTCCCCGAGCTCCAGAACCTCGGCCTGGTGGCGATCGTCAAAAGCTCGGAACTCGACGCGCTGGAGGCACGAATCACGGGCCAGGCATCCGCCGGCGGCCTCCAGATCGTTCCCCCGAGCAACCACTCCTTCAACTGTCTTGCGACTGCTGAACTCGTCCGTAATCCGGCCCTCGCTCCCTCTCCGGGCCAGGACTACTGTGCGCGCTCATCGGCCCCGCTGACAGCACGCAACTCGGGCCGGAGCACCGCGACGTCGGTCACTATCGGCCACGCCGAAGCGCTTGCCAGCGAGACGCCCGTCTACCGCGGCGAGGTCACGCCCCTGACGGTCGCCGGGCGCACCGCGGCCTTCGTCGGTTGGCTGCGCGAGGTACTGGTACCGAGCGTGATGCTCGAACAGGCGCTACGCGGGCACCCGACGAGCGCCGTGCGCCTCCACTACCACGCTGGAGCCTCCAACGCGACTTTCCTCAGCGGCACGCCCGGCGCCAACTGGCAGAGCACGAGCACCAACCTCCACAACGGATGGTCGGTGAGGATCTACGGTGCAGCGCTCCCCGGCGGCGTCTTCAGCGACGAAGGCGCGCTCGCGTTGCTGATCGCCGGATGCCTGGGAAGCGTGCTGCTCGGCCTGCTCGTGCTCACATTCAAACGCGGCAGCATGCCCGCGCCGGTCGTGGCGAGCAACCCGGTGCCGAACGAAGACCTCTACGACCCGCTGACGGGCCTGCCCAACCGCGCCCTCACGCTCGATCGAGCCGAGCGCATGGTCGCCCGCGCGGGACGCCAGTCGGGCATGCTCGCCGGAGCGCTCTACATCGACATCGACTGGTTCAAGGACGTAAACGACAAGCTCGGACAGGCGGCGGGCGATCAGCTGCTGAAGATCGTGGCCGAACGGCTCGAGGGCGTGATCCGAGCCGGTGACACCGTGGGTCGCTTCGGCGGCGACGAGTTCGTGGTGCTGGTCGAGTCGGCGGCCCGTGGGATCAGGCTCGATTCGCTTGCACGGCGAGTGATCGAGGCCCTGCACAAGCCCGTCGAGATCGCCGGCTTCGGGCCGAGCTTCTCGCCCACGGCCAGCATCGGCGTGGCCTTCGGGCGCTACGACACGCCCGAGGACCTGCTCCGCGACGCCCAGCTTGCGCTGACCTCGGCCAAGGTCGCCGGCAAGGATCGCTACACGATGTTCAACGCCAACATGCGCTCGGTCATCGAGAGCCGCAGCGTGCTCGAAGCCGAACTCAACACGGCGCTGCAGGAGCAGCAGTTCTTCCTGCTCTACGAGCCCATCTACGACATGCGCACCCGCCGGGTGGTCGGGCTCGAGGCGGTCCTGCGCTGGCAGCACCCCAAGCGGGGCGTGCTGCTCCCTGAGGAATTCATCTCCCTGGCCGAGGACACCGAGCTGATCGTGCCGATCGGGCGCTGGGCGCTCGAGGAGGCCTGCATCAACGGTGCGGCCTGGAACGTGGCCGGGCACGGTGTGGCGGTCTCGGTGAAGGTCTCCCCCAACCAGCTGCTCCGTGACGGGTTCGCGACCGACGTGCGCCGAGCGCTGCAGCAGTCGGGGATCGACCCTGGGCTGCTCTCGCTCGAGGTGGCCGAGACCACCGCGATGCGTGACCTGTCCGCAACCGCAGAGCGGCTCGAGCAGGTCAAGCGGATGGGTGTGCGCGTCGCGATCGACGACTTCGGCGGCAGCGGATATGCGCGCCACTCCGATCTGCAGCGTCTGCCGCTCGACGCCCTCAAGGTCGACCGTGCCTCGCTTGCGCGCTCCGAGGACGAGGACTACCGCAGCTGGCTGTTGGAGGCGATCCTGATCGTGGGACGCGAGCTGTCCCTGACGGTGATCGCCACGGGAATCGAGACGCGCGAGCAGTTGCACGACCTGCACGAGATGGGCTGCACGATCGTGCAGGGTCCCCTGATGGGCAAGGCCGCGAGCGCGAACGAGGTGGAGCGGCTGATCACACCGGAGCTGCCGGCGGGCAGTCCCGACTCGCACGAGCCCGAGGACTCCCCGCTCGTCGGGTAGCGCCCGCAGGATCACGGTCAATCTTCGCAACTGTCGCCGCAGAGTCCTACTCTTTGGTAATGGCGATCGAGACCGCTGAAGGCGGAGCCCTGTCGTCGTCGTATGGGCACAGCCGAACACGTCTAATGCTTGGCATCGGCGTGGTACTGCTCGTCGCGCTCGTGGCGGTCGTCGTGGCCGCCCTGACGCTGTCGGGCGTGACCCTAGCCGGCGATGCCACGGCACTCGCGCGAGTGTCCGTGCAGCCGCTGGGCGGGTCGATCGAGCACGTCGAGGCCTACGGCCCCAACGGCAGGAGCATCCCCCTCAGCGTCTCAGGCGGACGCCTGACCCCGCTCGAGCACCTGACCCCCGGCGAGCAGGTCTCCGTCGACGTAGCCGTTCGGCGCCCCGGCTGGCTTGGCTGGGCGCTGGGCAGCGTGCGCCACGAGCAGCTCACCCTGCACGCACCCCTTGCACAGGTGACCGAGCGCTGGTTGACCGTCCCCAGCGGCTCGGAGGTTCGCGTCAGCTTCGATCAGCCGGTCAGCGCGGTGGCCTACGGGAGCGGCGGTCACATGGTCAAACACACGCTTGAAAGCGCCCAGAGCTCGATCTCGCTCGGCCGCCAGGCGCAGACGGGCGCCACCGAAGTAGCCGCGGCGCCACGGCCGTGGGAGCGACTCAGCAAGCCCACCCAGGTCAGCTGGTTCCCCCCGTCCAACTCCGCGGTGATGGTCACCCTCCCCACGGCGGGCACGCAGATATCTCCTGCCACGCCGCTGTATCTGACGTTCTCGAAGACGGTGAACGACTCGCTCGGCTCCTCTCACCCTCGGCTCTACCCCAGCACACCGGGGAGCTGGCACGAAGTGAACAGCCACACGCTCGAGTTCACGCCGTCGGGCTTCGGGGCGGCGCTCGGCTCGCACCTGCACGTCCAGCTCCCCCGGTCGGTCTCCGTCACCAGCGGCTCAGGCGCCCTGCAGAGCGCCAGCCAGGTCGAATGGACGGTGCCACCCGGGTCGACGCTGCGCCTGCAGCAGCTGCTGGCCCAGGCGGGCTATCTCCCGGTCGACTGGCAGCCCTCCGGCCCCGCGGTCCAGCGCGACCCGGCAGCAGAGGTGAAAGCGGCGGTGGAACCTCCCAGCGGCAGCTTCAACTGGCGCTACGGAAACACGCCCCACCAGCTGCAGGCGATGTGGAGCCCCGGCCAGGCGAACGTGATCACCAAGGGCGCGGTGATGAAATTCGAGAACGACCACGAAATGACCGCCGACGGCCTGGCCGGACCGGCGGTATGGCACCTCCTGCTGAGCGACGCGATCGCCGGCAAGCACTCGACCAGCCCCTACAGCTATGTCTACGTGCACCGCGAAGTCCCGGAGACGGCAACGCTCTGGAGCGCCGGACGAACGGTGCTGAGCTCACCGGCGAACACGGGCATCTCGGGAGCGGAAACCGCGCTTGGAACGTTCCCGGTGTTCGAGCACGTGCCAGAAACCACGATGAGCGGGACCAACCCCGACGGCTCCCACTACAGCGACCCTGGCATCAAATGGGTCAGCTACTTCAACGGTGGCGATGCGCTGCACAACTTCGACCGCTCCTCCTTCGGCACACCCCAGAGCCTCGGTTGCGTCGAGCTCCCGCTCGCCGCCTCGGCCGAGATCTACCCCTACACGCCGATCGGCACGCTCGTCACCGTCGAAACCTGAGCGGCTGGCGAACCGCCTACCGGGCGCCCTGCTATGAGTCTGAGGGCTCGAGCGCCGCACCCCGCGGCCCTCGCCGGCGTTGCCACCTGACAAGAAAGGCCCCGATGCCACCGACCAGTACCCCCGCCCTGAGCGCCCCGTCAGCGGGCGCTCCATTCGAGCACACGACGATCGAGCGCAGGGAGCTGGGCGAGCGAGACGTCCTGATCGACATCAAGTTCTGCGGCATCTGCCACAGCGACATCCACCAGGTCAAGGACGAGTGGGGCGGGTCGATCTTCCCGATGGTTCCCGGCCACGAGATCGCGGGCGTGGTCGCAGCGGTCGGGTCCGCGGTCACGCGCTTCTCAGTGGGCGACCACGTGGGCGTGGGTTGCCTGGTCGACTCGTGTGGAGAGTGCGAGTACTGCCGGGCCGGCGAGGAGCAGTTCTGCACCAAGGGCGCCGTCGCCACCTACAACGGCCGTGACTACGACGGTGAGCCGACATATGGTGGCTACAGCCAGCAGGTCGTGGTCAGCGATCGCTTCGTGGTCAACATCCCCGCGAGCCTCGAGCTCGCCGACGCGGCGCCGCTGTTGTGCGCGGGCATCACCACCTACGTCCCGCTGAAGCACTGGAAGATCGGCAAGGGCGCCAAGGTGGCGATCATCGGCATGGGCGGCCTCGGCCACGTAGCCGTGCAGATCGCCGCGGCGCTCGGCGCCGAGGTGACAGTGCTGAGCCAGTCTCTCGCAAAGCAGGAGGACGGCCTGCGCTTCGGCGCCTCTCACTACTACGCCACCTCCGATAAGGGCACATTCCGCGAGCTGGCGGGCAGCTTCGACTTCATTCTCAACACGGTCTCCGCCGACCTCAACATCAACGCCTACCTACGACTGCTGCGCGTCGACGGAACGCTCGTCAACGTCGGTGCGCCGTCAAAGCCCTACTCGGTCGGCGCATTCACGCTGATCGGTGGCCGCCGCAGCTTGGCTGGATCGGCGATCGGCGGCCTGCCCGACACCCAGGAGATGCTCGACTTCTGCGCCGAGCACGGCATCGCCCCCGCGATCGAGCTGATCGACGCCCAGGCAGTCGACGAGGCCTACGGGCGCGTTGAGCGCAGCGACGTGCGCTACCGCTTCGTCATCGACGTCGCGACGATCGCAGGGCCCGGGGACTGACCACCGCCGGCTGGGGCTCGTCGGACGCCCGCGATTGGGGTCGATGAGCCACTGCCTGCTCTAGCCTGCTTCGAGCCAGTGCTCCTCGCCTCGATCCCCAGCCCGTCGAGCAACGGGTTCCACATCGGTCCGCTGTTCATGCACTTCTACGGGCTGTGCTACGTGGTCGGCATCACCGGCGCGATCGTGCTCACGCGCAAGCTATGGAAGGAGAGGGGCGGAGACCCCGATCTGGTCTACACCGTGGCGCTGTGGGGCGTGCCGGCCGGAATCCTCGGCGGGCGTCTCTACCACGACATCACCAGCTGGAACGAAGTGCCGCACAACTGGTGGGGCTGGCTTGCGGTGTGGCAGGGGGGCCTCGGGATTTGGGGCGGGATCGTAGGCGGCGTGATCGGCGGCGTGATCCCGCTGCGGCGAGCGCGCGTGAGCATTACGCAGTTCATGGACGCCACAGCGCCGGGACTGCTCGTAGCGCAGGCGATCGGCCGCGTGGGCAACTACTTCAACCAGGAGCTCTTTGGCGGACCCACGAGCCTTCCCTGGGGCCTGCAGATCAGCCCGGCTCACAGGCCGGCCGGCTATCTCGCCTACGCAACCTTCCAGCCGACGTTCCTGTACGAGCTGCTCTGGGACCTGGCGCTGGCAGGGGCGCTGGTCTGGCTGATCCACCACCGGCGGATACGCCCACCGGGGATCTTCGCGCTGTACGTGGCCGGCTACTCCGCGTTTCGAATCCTCGAGGAGCTGCTGCGCGTCGACCCCGCCCACCACATCCTCGGCGAGCGCCTGAACTTCTGGGTGGCGAGCCTGCTGGCGCTGGCGGGCGTGGTCTGGTTCGCGCGCACGCAGGAAATGGCCGCCGCAGCTCCACGCGCCGAAGCTAGCCAAACGCCTACGCACGACGGCTGGGGTCCGCGGTTATGAGCTTCCGCCAGCATCTGCGCCACGCGGTGTGACACAGGAGCGCGTTTGATCCAGTTGTCGTGTTGTCGGTGTCAGACGACGACGAGGAAGCATTCGAGCGTGGCTGCACTGGGGTTGCCGAGGCGCATGCTGGGCGTGGGCGCGATCCACCTGACGGAGCCTGCAGGAAGGTGCTGCTCGGTGTCTTCGATGCTCAGAACGCCGGTGCCGGCGATGACCGTGAGCACGGCGCCATGCGCCAGCTGCAGGATGTCCGTCCACTCGCACGCTCCCCGCTGGACGCGGTATGTGCGTGCGTGCTCATCTGCGTACTCGAGACGGACGCCGGAGCTCGTCGAGAGCACTGAAGGATGGCTTGTTGCGTGCAGCTCTACACCGAGCATCCGAATTGGCATGGCGTTCTCGGATGACGCGAGGACTCTGTGGATGAGAGGGTGCGCGCGGTGGTACTGCATCAGGAACGTTCCGGCGGGCAGCTGGAGCGTTCCGAAAGTCAGTGCACGCCGAATCCCCCACACGAGCTTCGTGGGGAGCGAAACCGAGCGTCCGAGCTTGGTGCTTGACTTTTGGCGCACAGGTTCCTCGGAGCGGAGTCTGCCGCCAGCCATGATCAGGTAGATGGTGTCGAGGCTGTGGTGGTGGTAGAGGGTCGCGGCTCCCGGGTCGATGCGTGCCTGGTAGACGCGAACCGCGTCGTTGCGGAACAGCTCGACGTGGTGGGGCTCGTCGTTCACCTCGACCCAGTCGATGCCGCGGAGCGGGTTAGATGCTGGTTCTGAACGTCCAGGCGAGGTGCGCATCTTCTGTCCGCTCGCCGGCTGATCGAGCGTGCCAGCTTGCTGGAGCCACTCGATGGTCTCGGCGAGCATGTCGTGTAGCGTCGTGCGCTCGAGTCCGAGGACCTCGCGTGCCTTGCGGTCATCGACGAGGAGGTCGCCGACCGCGCGCTGGTACTTAGCGAGGGTGAGCTCCGGCTCGGTTCGGGTGGCGAGCGCCTTTGCGCAGGAGAGGAGCAGCAGCAGTCGCAGTGTGGCCTTTGATGTCGCGTGCCGCGAGCGTGGCTTGCCGAGGATCGCCTCGATCTCGTTGGCGACCTCCAGGAATGACGCCTCGACACCGCCGAGCACGAAGTTCGTGCCAGATTCCTCGACGTCGACGGCGGCGATGTGAGCCTTGACGACGTCGTGGACCGAGATCCAGGTTGCCGATCCTGGGGGCATAACGCGCAGGCTGCCTTTCGAGATCGGCAGGATCAGCTGCCGGGACCAGTTCGACGTGTCGTAGGGGCCGAGGATGTTGACCGGGTTGAGGATGGCCGCCGACAGTCCGCGTTCGGCGCACGCCTGCTTGATCAGGCTCTCCGCCTGCAGCTTGCTCTTGCCGTAGTTGTCGCCGCGGGTCGGCGCGTTCGACGTGGTGCGCTCGTCCATCCGGACGCCGGGCTGATAGCCATATGCCGACGTCGATGACGTGTAGATCAGGCGCCGCGCGTGCTTCGCGACTGCTGCCTCGATGATCTGCGCCGTCCCGTCGACGTTATCGCGGAATTGCGCAGCGGCATTCTTCGACCAGGTGGTGGTGTTGCCGGCAAGGTGGAAGATCGTGTCGACGTGATCGGGCAGAGCCTCACGCACGCAGTTCGGGTCGGTGAGGTCGCCGATCTCGATCCGGACCGTCGAGGACAGAAGATCGGTGCGGTCCGTCGCACGGCAGAACGCGGTGATATCCCACCCCTGCCGCTCTAGCTCCTCTACGAGATGTCGGCCGAGGAAGCCCGCGGCACCCGTCACAAAACCCGTTCGAGCCATCATTCCCACGCTTTCTTCGCATTTCGATACCAATAGTATCCAATACCACCGGTATGGTAGACGCGATGACGAGACCCTCGGACACCGGAACCCGGGTTCGCCGCCGCCCGACGCGGGAACAGACCCGCGACCGCCTGCTCGCGGCAGCGGCGACGGTGTTTGCTGACCGCGGTTATGAGCAAACATCGCTTGATGAGATCTCGGCGACCGCGGGACTCACGAAGGGTGCGATCTACTCGAACTTCGGCAGCAAGGACGACCTCTTCTACGCCCTCATGAGCAGCCAGATCAACGATCGGCTGGGGCAGATCACGAGCTCCATCGGCACGCACACAACATTCGCCGAGTTCAGCCGCGACGCCGGCCGAGTACTCAGCGACGCAACCGCCGGCGACCCGAAATGGCATCTGACCTTCATCGAATTCTGGGCAAGAGCGATGCGCAACCCGGAGCTACGTCGTGATTTCGCGGCCCACCGCCAGGCGGCACGCAACGCAATCGCCGACTACCTCGAGGACCACGCAGCGCGACTCGGGGTCACCCTCCCCCTACCAGCGCCACAACTCGCGATCACACTGCTCGCCCTCTCAAACGGACTCGCGATCGAGCAGCTCCTCGAGCCCGAGCACGCTGACAAGTCGCTGCTACCCGACCTGCTGGAGGCCGCCGCTCACGGCGGCCATCCGCTCACATAGCCCCGCGTTACAGCACTCAGGCCGGTGACAGAGGCTCGTGCCATGACGCCGCCCCCTTCCGAGCCAACGCACTACACCAGTACCTCGCCGGCGGGCTCGACGCTGGACTCGAGCTTCAGGCCCCCATGCGCGAGCATTGGCACGCCGCCGTCGACCACGTGGATGACATCCCTCGCACCGAAGCGCTTGAGCAGGCTGGCCGCGGTGGCCGCACGCACACCGGCAGCGCAGATGACCGCAATCGGGCGAGCGGGGTCGAGCCCGGCGGGGATCCCCGTGATGTCGTGCCAGGCGGTGAAGAACGAGCCCGGAACATGACCGGCGTTCCACTCGTCGCGCTCGCGAACGTCGAGCAGCTGCAGATCGGGCTCGCTGCTCAGCCATCCGGGCAGATCCTCGGCGCTGACCCGCTCGGTGTGAGCAGCGGGCTGCCTTTCCTGGCGCCAGTTGGTCATGCCCCCGGCGAGTAGCCCGGCGATCTGGCGAACGCCCACCGCCAGGGCCAGCTTCGCCGCGCGACGTCCGTCGGCGTCGTCACGCCCGATGAACACGACCTCCTGATCGTGATCGGCGACCCACGCCAACTTGGAGCCGAAGCCGGAGCTGAAGGAGGGGATGCAGACCGAGCCGTGGATGTGCACGTCGTCGAACTGCAGGTCGGTCCTGACGTCCACCAGCAGGGCGCCTTCGTCGTGCTTGAGCTGCACCTGATGCGGATACAGCGCCGGCACCTCGACCCCTGCGGTGATGAGCGCTCCGCGGTTGAGCGACACGATCTTCTCGAAGTTCGGTGGCTGTGGACCGAGCTTGGCAACTGCCTGCGCCACGAACTTGGTCTCGTCGTCGATCTGGAGCGTCGGGTTGTGCAGCTTCTCGAAGCCGATCGTCGAGCACACCTTCATGTCCATGCCCGGGCCGCCGCACATCGATCCGCCGAGGTGTGCGGGCCACAGCTCGCAGTCGTCTGGGAGGGTGAGCAGCTTGCCGTGCACCGACTGGAAGATCTGGCTCGCTCCAAACGACTTCTCCATAGCGAGGTCGGTGCGCGCCACGTCTCCCACGAACAGGCTGTCGCCGCTCAACACCGCCCACGGCTCTGGCCCACGGTTGCGGTCGATCAGCAGGAAGGCGGTGTGCTCGGGGCGATGTCCCGGAGTGTGCAGCGCGCGCACTGTCAGGGACCCCAGCTGCAGCTCCCAGCCGTCGTCGAAGGGCTCATGTGCGTAGTCGGGTGCGGCCTCCCGGTGCACGTGGATGCGCGCGCCCGTTGCGGCCACCAGGCGACCGTGACCGGAGACGTGGTCGGCATGGTTGTGGGTCTCGAGCACGTGCTCGATGTTGACCCCGCGATAGCGGGCCAGCTCGAGATACTCGTCGATCTCGAAGCGCGGGTCGACGACCGCCGCCACTCCCGCGTGCACATCCCCGATCAGATACGAGGCGCAACCGAGATCGTCGTGGGTGATCTGCTTGAACAGCATCAGCCTGTCCGATCTGGAAATGAGAGGAGGCGCCGGGACATTCTCCACTTACGTTATCGACAAGATCCAAATCCGCAAGCTCAAAGCGGAACGCGCTCGCCCATAGTCACCGTCTGCTCGTCGGGCAGGCGAAAGAAGGCCACTGGATTGGCCGCATTGTGCGCCATCGTCAGAAACAACCGCTTGCGCCAGCTCGCCATGTCGCGCTCCTCGCTCTCCGTGATCGTGATCTGAGAGAGGAAGTAGGAGATGTTCTCGAGGTCGCACGCACGCTCGAGCAGGTGTTGGCGACGAGCCAGGCGCAGCGCCGCCGGCACGTCCTGATCTTCGCGGAAGCCGAAGCGAGCGGTCAACCCGGTGATGCCGTCGGCGACATGACCGAGATCATCTGCGCTCAGACGTTCGGCGTCTGAGACATATGGGACCCGCTGGCTCTCGATCGTGACGATGATCACCCGCTGGTGCAGGATCTGGTTGTGCTCCACGTTTGCGCGCAGCGCGAGCGGCGTGGTCCTCGCGTTGGCGTTCAAGAAGACAGCCGTGCCGGGCACGCGCCGAATCGGGGGCCTGCGCGCGTCGAGCTCGCGTATGAACTCCAGCAGCGGACCCTCCTTGCGTTTGCGATTGACGCTCACGATCTCGCGGCCCCGCCGCCAGGTGACGAGCGCGGTGAAGACGAGCGCTGCGATGAGCAGCGGCAGCCATCCCCCGTGCACCACCTTGGTGAGGTTGGCCGTGAAGAAGGCGACCTCGATCGTGAGGAACACGGCGGCACCGATCGCGATCAGACGTCGCGGCCGGCGCCACAGCAGACGTGCCACAGACAGGAACAGAATCGTGTTGAGGATGAACGTGCCGGTGACCGCCACGCCGTAGGCCGAAGCCAGCGCCGCGGAGGAGCCGAAGCCGAGGACGATCGCCAGCACGACCACGAACAGGCCCGCGTTGACGCCGGGCGCGTAGACCTGCCCAACCTCACGCTTGGAGGTGTGCCTGATCGTCAGGCGCGGCAGGAAGCCGAGCTGCATCGCCTGCTGGGTGACGCTGAAGGCCCCCGAGATCACAGCCTGGGAGGCGATCACCGTGGCAAGCGTGGCCAGCAGCACCATCGGCACCTGCGCCCACGCGGGCAGCAGCAGGAAGAAGGGGTTGCGCACCGCTGCCGGTGAGCGCAGGATCAGCGACCCCTGTGCGAGGTAGTTGAGCGTCAGAGCAGGGAAGACCAGCCAGAACCAGGCCCGGTGGATGGGCGTACGTCCGAAGTGGCCCATGTCCGCATACAGAGCCTCGGCGCCGGTGACGGCAAGCACGACCGAGCCCAGCGAGATGAAGGCCACACCACCGTTGTGTAGGAAGAATTTTGCCCCGTAGCTGGGCGAGAGCGCCCTCAGGACGCTCGGGTGGTAGGCCACCTCGACCGCGCCGATGACCCCCAGCAGGCCGAACCAAACGGCCATCACAGGGCCGAACAGGTTGCCCACGAGTCCGGTGCCGAAGCGCTGGATCGCGAACAGCCCCGTGATGACCACCACCGTTACAGGCAGCACCGCCGAGCTCAGGCTGGGCACGGCGACCTTCACGCCTTCGACAGCCGAGAGCACCGAGATCGCGGGCGTGATCGCGCCGTCGCCGTAGAACAGCGAGGCGCCGAGGATGCCGAGCGTGATCAGCACCCACTTCGCTCGCTTGCGCTTCACCTTCGCCCCCTGCAGCAGGGCGGTCAGAGCCATGATCCCGCCCTCGCCGCCGTTGTCAGCGCGCATGATGAAGCTCACGTACTTGACCGACACCACCATCGTGATCGCCCAGAACACGAGCGATATCTCCCCGTATACGTCAAGGGGGTTGACGTGGACGGCGTGGGAGTCGGCCGTGAAGACGGTCTGCAGCGCATACAGCGGGCTCGTGCCGATGTCGCCGAAGACCACTCCGAGCGCACCGAGTGTGAGCGCTGCCATCCCCGTCTTGAGCGCGACCCCGCCCGCGCGACCGGACTCGGGCTCGGTTGCCTCGGGCGCGGGAGGAGCGGTGGCGGACACCGCCTGACGGTAGCGCCACGAGCAGCGGCTTCGCGCCATGCGCTGGCACCGGGCACAGCACGAGCACGGGGGATGCACCCCCCATACCCGTGCTCCGCTCAACTTCCTCGCCGCAGCGCCTGGCTCAGGTTAAGTTGTAAAAGATGCCCCACACTTCGTCCGAAAGCGTGCCGGTGAGCTTGAGTCCGAATGCCTCGCCACATAAAGCCGCCTCACCGGGTTAGCTCGGTTCCCAGATGATGTACGTCTCGTTGTCGTAGGCCGCCACGATCACGGCCATCAGCGACCCAACCACCCGTCCGGCGACGCCGGAACCGAGATCAGCACCATCTACCAGCCCAAGCTCCTCGGCCGACGCCGACGTGACAAAAGCGTTCGTCGGATAGCCACCCGACCCGCGATGAACCACAACGACCGCGTCATCCATGCCCTTAGCCAGTGCCGCCCAGTGAATGACCTGTTCGCCAACGAACCCCGTCAGCAGCAGCCCATCCAAGCTCGGTTTCGGGTAACGCTTCCAATTCGCCTCGTCCTCGACCACCACGCACGCTGCGCCCCGCTTGACGAGCCCTTCGAGAACCGTGACCAGACTCTCCCGCGCAGCGTGCATTCTGGTGACCCCTCCCCAACGCGGAGTCGTCAGCCGGGCAGGATCAATCGTCTCCGGCACGAGCGCGTAGCCGTGCCCCTCGCGCTCCTCGATGAACTTCAGGGCTGCAGGTGAAATCACCTCCACCTCGCCCTGGCCGAGCGAGTGACGCAGCCACTCCAGCGCGACCATCTGGTCTATCTCAGTGGGTACAACCGAACCTGTCATTCCTTGGGTTCTATCCGACCGTCGGGGTAGATGCGGTACTGCGAGCCATCCGGGGCGGTGTAGTCGTAATGTGGACCCAGCGGCTCAGGATGGTTGAGGTCTGGATACAGTTTCTCGCCAGTCTCCGGGTTAACCCACGAGCCTTCACTGCTGCCCTCCGGCCCGTTGCCTTTCCATTCCCAGCCCTCACCGGGGGATTTGGCAGGGTTGTTGAAGTTGGGTGAAATCTCGCTACAGACCTTGCGTGCACCTTCTTCTGCCTGGCGCTGCTTGAGGAGTGCTTCTCCTTCGTCGTTGCCGGGTTCTTCGCCGCCCCAGGCATGGATTATGGATTTGGCGCCTTCAACGAGAACGTAGCCGCCACCAACGACGACCAAGCATGGACCGATCGTCTCCGGTGTGAGGCACGCGGGCGCCTCCGGCGCAACCGGGACCGGACTAGCATCAAGCCCGCTTGGGTCGACGTAGTTAACCGGGTCGTCTGCCCCATAAAAGTAAGGGGCGCCAGTGTCCGCCGCAATAGGGTCCACACTGAGAAACTGAGCGGTCTTGGGGTCATAGACCCGGTTGTGGAGGTAGATGAGCCCCGTGTCGCTGCTTGTCGATTGCCCGTCGTAGCCCAACGGTGTTTTCGCGGTGCCGGTTGTGCCGGTCGTGTTGCCGTAGGCGTCGTAGGTGAAACTCGCTTCTTTGGCTCCGGTCGTGCTCGTTAGGAGCCGCGTGGAGCCTTGCTGGTCGTGGTGGAGGTAAAGGACTGCGCCGGTCGAGTTGTTGATTTGCTCGACAGGTAGCCCGAGTGGTCCATAAATATAGCTATTGGTGCCGTCGCTGAGAAGAAGGGGCACACTTTCCGCGAGGCTCCAGACGAGGTAGGTCGTTGTGCCTGTGACCGTTTGGGAAGCACGGAGGCCGGTTCCGTCATAGATATAGCTGTCTTTGACCGCGGGGGTTTCGCCTTCTTTGGGTCGTTCGACGGTGGTTAGGTTGCCGGCCTCGTCGTAGGTGTAGGTAGTGGCGGACCCTGCTGTCGGGGTTGTTTTGGTGCGTTGACCGACTTCGTTATACGAGTAGCTGACGCTGGGTCCGGTTTCAAGCTCGTCGGCTTTGTCGTAGGTGTAGCTGCCCGAGCCGAGCTTGGTGGGGTTATTAGCTGCGTCGTATTCGTAGCTTGTTGGGCCGGTGCTCTTTAGCCGGCTGTTGGCATCGTATTCGTAGGTTTGTATTTCTTCGCCCGGGAGGCCTTTTGCGACACTGCCCTTAACTTGACCGTGGTTGTCCCGGGTGTACCCAAGCGATGCGAGCGATTCGGCGCCCTTGTTCATCTTGATTTCGGTAATTTGGTCTGCTTCGTTGTAGCTGTATTGGTCTTCCTCGCTAGTGGAGGCTGGGTATGTGGTAACAGTTTGCTCTGAGTCCGGGTTATATGAGAATTTGGATGTGTTTTCGAGCCAGTCGGTAATCTTTTCGAGGCGGCCCGCTTTGTCAAAGCTCCGTGTGACGGCTTTCCCGTTCGGGTAGGTGAGCTTTGTGAGCTCGTTGGCTAGGTCGTATTCGTAGCCTGTTTTTTCTTTGTGGCCGTTTTCTGTTGCTGTGAGCCGGTCCAGTTGATCGTAGGTGTTGGTGGTTTCGCCGGTCCCGTCGGTCATGTGGGTGACCTTGCCGTCGCTGTCGTATTCGTATTTTTGCGCTGGCGTTTTGCCATCTGAGTATGTGATTTCTTTGAGGCGGTTGGCGGCGTCGTAGCTGTAGGTCGTGGTTCGTCCAGCGGCGTCTTTGGCGGCTTTTAGGTTGCCTGCTGGGTCGTATTCGCTGGTGCTTGTCCGTGCTCTTGGGTCTATTGTTTCGGTCACCTCCCCGAGCAGGTTCCTTGTGTATTTTGTGATGTTTTTGTTACCGTCTGTCAGGCTGGTAGCTCGCCCGTCTGCATCGTAGCCCGCTTCTGTGACCGTTTTGTTTGGTTCTTCGGTCCTGGTTAGCTCGTTATCGGCATCGTAGGTGTAGGTAGTTTTGTGGCCTTCGGCGTCGGTGACGGATTCGAGGTTTCCGTCGCCGTCGTAGGTGTATTGCGTCGTTCGCACGGCGGCGACGGCTTCGGTGACGCTGGCGGTGGCCGCGAGTGAGCCGGCGGGGTTGGTAGCTGTGACGGCTACGCGTAGTGTGTGTCCTATATCGCTTGGGGCGAGGACATAGGAGGGCGTGGTCGCGCTGGGGATGGAGGTACAGGCTTCGCCTCCGGTGTTGCAGTCCTCCCACTGGTAGCTGTAGGTGATGGTGGCGGCGCCTGCCCAGTTGCCGGTACTGGCGTGGAGAGTCTGGCCGCTGAGGAGCTCTCCGGAGATGCTGGGGGTGCTTGTGTCTGTGGGTGTGCCTGGAGCGGCGAACTTTTGGATGCGGTAGTTGGCTGAGTCGCTGACGAAGATTTCGCTGTGGCTGTTGACCACGATGCTCCATGGTTCGTTGAACTGGCCGTTCGCACTCCCCGCGCTGCCGAATTGGGTTAGGTATTCGCCAGTCGCGCTGAAGTCCTCAATGCGGCTGTTCGCGGCGTCTGTGACCCACACGTTGCCGTGGGAGTCGACGGTGATGCCGATCGGTTCGTAGAACTGCCCGTTCCCCGAGCCCGATTCCCCGAACGCGAGGACGTATTCGCCTTTTTCGTTGATCTTCTCAACCCGGTTGTTACCCGTGTCCGTGACCAGAATGTCGCCTGCAGCATCCGCAGCTAGCGTCCGTGGTTTTGAGAACTGGCCATGCCCCGCCCCCGGGTTCCCAGCCCGGCAGCCAGAGGTGCACGTCTGAAATTTTTCTTCGCCGCTGCTGACGCCCCACCCATAGATACCAAGCAGTTCGCCTTTTTCGTTGAACTTCTCAACCCGGTTGTTACCCGTGTCCGCCACCCAAACGTTGTTATGCGAATCGACAGCGACACCCTTCACTTCTTTGAACTGCGAAGCACCGGACCCAGGAGACCCAAGCGTCCCAATCGATCTCTGCCATTCCCCTTTTTCGTTGAACTCAGACACCACACTGTTGCCCTGGTCGGCCACCCAAACATTACCTTTCGAGTCGACCGCAATACCCTTGATTTCTTTGAGCTGCCCCACACCCGAACCATACGACCCGAACGCCTTGACGAATTCGCCGTTTTCCTTAAACACCTTGACTTTCGCGCTCCCTTCATCAGAGACCACGACATCGCCTTTGCCATCGGGAGCTATGCCCTTCGCCCCGGCGAGTTCGCTTTCACCAGAGCCGTGCGTACCGAACTTGGATACGTACGCCGGGGTGAGCGGTACTTCGACGGTGCTCGGTGCGAACTTTTGGATGCGGTAGTTGGCTGAGTCGCTGACGAAGATTTCGCTGTGGCTGTTGACCACGATGCTCCATGGTTCGTTGAACTGACCTTCGCTGCTGCCGGCCGACCCGAACTGGGTCAGGTATTCGCCAGTCGCGCTGAACTCCTCAATGCGGCTGTTCGCGGCGTCTGTGACCCACACGTTGCCGTGGGAGTCGACGGTGATGCCGATCGGTTCGTAGAACTGCCCGTTCCCCGAGCCCGATTCCCCGAACGCGAGGACGTATTCGCCTTTTTCGTTGATCTTCTCAACCCGGTTGTTACCCGTGTCCGTGACCAGAATGTCGCCTGCAGCATCCGCAGCTAGCGTCCGTGGTTTTGAGAACTGGCCATGCCCCGCCCCCGGGTTCCCAGCCCGGCAGCCAGAGGTGCACGTCTGAAATTTTTCTTCGCCGCTGCTGACGCCCCACCCATAGATACCAAGCAGTTCGCCTTTTTCGTTGAACTTCTCAACCCGGTTGTTACCCGTGTCCGCCACCCAAACGTTGTTATGCGAATCGACAGCGACACCCTTCACTTCTTTGAACTGCGAAGCACCGGACCCAGGAGACCCAAGCGTCCCAATCGATCTCTGCCATTCCCCTTTTTCGTTGAACTCAGACACCACACTGTTGCCCTGGTCGGCCACCCAAACATTACCTTTCGAGTCGACCGCAATACCCTTGATTTCTTTGAGCTGCCCCACACCCGAACCATACGACCCGAACGCCTTGACGAATTCGCCGTTTTCCTTAAACACCTTGACTTTCGCGCTCCCTTCATCAGAGACCACGACATCGCCTTTGCCATCGGGAGCTATGCCCTTCGCCCCGGCGAGTTCGCTTTCACCAGAGCCGTGCACACCAAACTTGGCGAAGAACGCTGGCACGGGCACGGCCACCACGGGAGTAGCGGCCGATGTGCTCGACGCCGAGCCGAGCGCGTTTGTGGCCGTAACGACGACACGAATCGTGTAGGACACGTCGGAATGGGTGAGGGCATAGGTCGCGCTTGTTGCGCCGGAGATCGAGGTGCAGCTTTCGCCCGAGCTGTTGCAGTGACGCCACTGGTAGGCGTAGCTCAGCGTAGTCGCGCCTGCCCATATCCCTGTATTGGCCGAGAGGGTCTGGCCTTCCTGTGCCGAGCCCATGATAGATGACGCGGTCTTGTCGGCCGGTTCGCCTGTGCCTGCAGTGCCTGGTTCGCGGATGAGGGTCGGTCGGCCTTGCGCGTCGCGGGTTATCGTTGTTGTGAAGTTTGCGGGTTCGCCTCCGGTCGCGTTTCCGCGTGGGCTTACGGTGGAGGTCTCTTGGGAGTCTTCGTTGTAGCTCCAGGTCCGCTTGTCGCCTTCCGGGTCCGTTTCGCTCGTACGGTCTCCGTAGCTGTCGTACCCGTATTTCGTTGTGCGTTCGAGCGGATCTGTGATGCTTTCAAGCTGGCCGTTTGACGCGTATTTGAGTTTGGTGCTTTGCACTTTTTCGCTCGGCGCCGGACGCGAGATGGATTCGGGGTTTCCGTGAGAATCGCGTTTGATCGTAGTCTTCTCTCCACCAGGGGTCGTTTCGGATTCGATGTCGTGCGTACCATCATATTTCCATGTGGTTTCATCGCCGTCAGCGTTCTTTTCGCTCGTCTTATTACCGGCAGAGTCATAGCCGTATTCGGTTTTGTGGCCATCGGGATCGGTTACGGCGACCAGGTTCCAGTTTATATCATATTCATCTTTTGTGGTCGCAGCATGTGCAGAGCCGTATGCATGCGTGACGCTGATCGGCAGCCCCTGCATGTTAAATTCATCGCGGGTTAGCGCTTCGTTAGGTTCAGTGATCGTGGTAACCGTATTTTCCACGCCATATACACCGGCATATTCCCATTTACGTGTGCGTTTCAGCGGGTCCGTTTGAGACTTTACGCGATGCGTGCTGTCATATTCCGTAGTGTAAACGTGCCCGCGTCCATCGGTTTCCGACGTTAGCTCGTGTTCGCTATCGTAGTTGAACTGCCAGCGAAGTGTCGCTTCAGCAGGTTGGGTCACAGTGGCAAGATTTCCTGCTTCGTATGTGTATCTCACTGTGTGACCCATTGGATCTTTTACGCTTTCTACAAGGCCTTCAGAGTTATAGGTAAAGGTGAGTTTGCGTCCAGCGCTATCGACTGCCGATTCTAGGTGTTTTTCTGCATTGTACGTTAGCGTGACTGCATTCCCGTTACGGTCCAGTTCCCTTGCCAACTGTCCAGATTTATTGAATTCAAGTTTGCGCTGATCGGGCAACGTGTAGATATAGCTACTGCCTTCTTTGGTGAGTGTAGCTTGTACCAATGGACCCATAGGGACCCATGCTTCGTGAAAATATTCAAACGATACGGTACTCCCATCATCTTGTGATACTTGAGCAGTTTCTACGGGAGTACACATTTCGCCTCGACATACCGTTCCAAAGGTTATGTGAGCACTATAAGAACCTGTCCACCCATATCCAAACGCGCCATGTTCTTTGTGTTCTCCCTCTGTCGCCGCTTGGCGAGAGTTATATGTGCGTGTCAGATGCAATCCGGGACCTCGGCCACCTACTGTCAGATCGGTTTGACTCACAGTCTGGTAGCCAGTCCCACAGTCAACGGGGCGGCCAACTAGGCATTTATATCGGTTCGGCTCGGCGGCATTACTGGGGCCATATTCTTCAGACGGTTCGATAATCGCTGTCGCACTGGACGTCAATACCGCTTCAGCTGAAAGGGTAGCTTTGACGGTGACCGATCCTTTTTTACTAAGCTCGCCAGCTTCTACGAGCATTTCTACTTCGTTGTGAGTATTACAGCTCCCTCCACCTGAAATACTAACTATTGAAGGCGGGGGTTCATTTACATATCCTTCACGAATGCCGCCACAACCTGTCAGGTGCCAATGAACAAATTCAGGGCCACCTGTCGAGCTTCCAGAAAAACTAACACCGTAAAACTCGACGGTACCGCCCGGCGTGGTCCCTTTCCACCGCCATAGGCCTACCGCGCGAACATAACCACCTTCAGGTTCTCCACAGTGTTCGGCCAAAGGAAGAGGATAGTTCGTTTCTGGCTCTACGACTGAAATCGGACCTTCACTGGGGGCTATTCCATGAATTAATGATTCTTCCCCACAAGAGCGCGACGCGGGTTCCTTATAGAATTTCCAGCCTGTGTTGCTACCTGTAATATTAACGACTTCTGGATCGACCAGCACTGGATAGGCCGTGCCAGGCCCCAAATGCGTGACGCTCAACAATAGTTCATCACCGACTACCTGCATTTGTACCGGCACTAGCTCGCCCTGAGCGTCGCGTGCGGTAGGGGCCGGCACACGCGCCAATACGCTACCATTCTGTAAGACGACTGCACCCCCTGACACAGACTGCAGGTCGCTGTCCGGCGGCAATGTGATCCTATACCGCATCTGTTTTGGGCTCAATGCCGATCGCAATACCGTGAACAACTCCGCGCCACTCAACTTCGGCGCGACAGTCGCATCCATGTCGCGGCCAACTTCTCCGAAGAACACACTTTGCCCAGTAATCATCCTGCCATCCGCGTTGGCGCCCTCCAAAGTGACGCGCAAACCATTCCTGCCAACCGCCACGCCGCCAGCCGACTGTCTCGCGATCAACACATTCGTCAGCGACCTAACGGGCACAAATCCGTCACCCCGTGCCGTCAGGTGCAAATCGACCGGGCGTTTCTTTCCGGTGCCGTCCGCCACAACCAACGGCACCGTCGAGGTCTCAATCTGCAAACCCCGCGGCGTTCTAACCAGTGCGCGATAGTCGCTCAGATAGTGAACGACGGAGCCCATCTTCGCGATCGACGCCGACGGAGTCGCGCTCACGCCAGCCAAGAAAGAACCATAGTCGCGCACCAGCAGTCGTCGGGCCTCATACCCCGCGAGCCGGTGGAACTCCATCTGTGACTCCGCTCGTTGCGCACGCGCACCCGGACTCTCAAGCCAACGCCTCCACTTCGCTGCTCTTGCGGCCGCAATGAACTGAAACTGAGAATGAGACGCCTGCTCTTGCTCTCCAGACACCCGTGTTTGCGACACATTTGACCCATAATTCCTAGCAGGACCGAAGCCCGCAAAAACGGCGATCGAACAGACGAGCACTGCGACCGCAGCAGCCACCACAATCCCAAGACGCCATAGAACCACGACCTTCATGCGTGGAAACAACTGCTCGGCTACCGGAAGATCTCCTGCCGCTGGTACAGAGTTGACCGCCCCGAGCATCATTTGCTCCCTTTGCGTAGCTTCCCATAGTCTCGCCGCTTTTTGTCTGGCTTTGCAAAGGATCATAGCTCCTACAGATCAACCAGTTCAGCGTGCTGGGCCGTTCTATTGGCCGCATTTTGCGGTTTGTTCTTCGTGCGGTTTGTGGCTTCAGAGGAGTGCGGCGGCCATTTATGGCGCACCGGTCGAATCCACGACGCTTTGGCTTGAGTCGTCACATACCACTTACTACCGGCTCTCGGTGTATACAGCCGGGCTACTCGCGGAACACCTTGGCTCGTTGTACTTGGCTTGGCGCTCGAGTCCGCAGTGCAAACCGCAGTAAGCGGTCCCCGTGTCCTAATGGATTGGTCCGACGCCTGGCTCTATTGAAGATCGCTTGCCATTTCGAGCGACCCTAGAGAGAGACCGGGGCGACGCTGAGAGTTAACCCGCGTCGCCAAAGTCGTCACGAGGTGTCGGACCGAATAAACTCGTGTCCGCGGCTCGTGGGAAGCGTATGAACATCGTGGTCGCCTGTTCGTACGCGACTGCCTTCGCCTGATGGTGGTCGATCCTCGTCGAATGAGAGGGCGATATCACTCCGTCCGATGACGAGGATCGCATGAACCGATCGAGAAAAGGCCTATATACGGCGATCTTTCATGTCGGGAAAACCGTAGCCCCAGAAGGGGAACGTGAGGTCGGACCCGGCCTCAGCGCAGCTCGGCCGAGCTCTTGCCGAGCAGCTGGCGCGCGATGATCAGCAGCTGGATCTGCTGGGTACCCTCGAACAGGTCGAGGATCTTTCCGTCGCGCGCCCACTTCTCGAGCAGCAGCTCGCGGCCGTAGCCGAGCGATCCGCACAGCGCCACGCAGCGCAGCGCCACATCCACGCAGGTGCGCCCCGCCTTGGCCTTGGCCATCGATGCCTGCAGCGAGTTGGGCTTGTCGTTGTCGGCCATCCACGAGGCCTGGAGGGTCAGCAGTCGGGCGGCCTCATAGTCGGATTCCATCTCGAGCAGCTCCGCGGCGGCGGCGCTCTGCACGGCGGCGGGGGCGTCGGGATCGACCTCGACGCCCGCCTCGGCGAGCAGCCGACGCGTCTCCTCCAGGCAGGCGCGCGTCAATCCGACCGCCATCGCGGCAACGAGCGGGCGCGTGTTGTCGAAGGTCTGCATCACCCCGCCGAAGCCGCCCTTGACGTTGACCTCAGGCGAGCCCAGCAGGTTCTCCCTGGGAACACGGCAGTTCTCCAGACGGAAGTCGGCCGTGTCGGAGGCGCGGATGCCGAGCTTGTGCTCGAGGCGCTCGAGGATCAGGCCGGGGTTGTCGCGCTCGACCACGAAGGACTTGATCGCGGCACGCCCAACGCTGCGGTCGAGGCTCGCCCACACCACGATCAGGTCGGCGCGATCGCCCGACGTGACGAAGATCTTCTCGCCGTTGAGGATGTAATCGCCGGTCTCCTCGTCGAGCACGGCCGTGGTGCGAATGGCGGCAGAGTCCGAGCCGGCCTCCGGCTCGGTGATCGCCATCGCGGCCCACATCCCCTTGAAGCGCTCGCTCTGCTCGTCGTTGGCGACTGAGGCGATGGCACTGTTGCCAAGACCCTGGCGGGGCATCGACAGCAGCAGCCCGACATCGCCCCAGCACAGCTCCATGATCGACAGCGCAGTCGACATGTTCGACCCGTTGCGCACACCGTCATCGGCGCTGCTGGTACGCCGCACGCCGGCGGCGCCCGCTCCGCCTGTGTCGCTGCCGTCGTTCATGCCGTCGATCAGCGCGGCGAGCATGTCGAGCTCCTTGGGGTAGGTGTGCTCGGCCTCGTCGTACTTGCGCGAGATCGGACGGAAGACCTCTTTGGCTACCTGGTGCGCCTGTGCCACCAGCGGCACGAACTTCTTGGGGACCTCGAGATTGATCATCGCTGTGCTCTCCAGTCGTTCACGGACGGGCTCATACGAGCAGGGCGCCCTCATAGACGCCCACGGCTTGCAGGTCGCGGTAGAAGCGCTCGACGGGGTGCTCGGTCACATAGCCGTGGCCGCCGAGCAACTGCACTCCCTCCGAGCCGATCTGGGCGCCCTTGTGCGCACACAGCACGCGTGCGTGGGCGACCTCCTGGGCGAAGTCCTTGCCGGCGTCGGCGCGGCTCGCCGCACGCAGCGTCACCAGCCGCATCGCTTCGAGCTCGATCGCGATGTTGGAGATCGAGAAGGCGACCGCCTGGCGGTGGCTGATCGGCTCGCCGAAGGCGACGCGATCGTTGACATAGGGGATGACGTAGTCGAGCACCGCCTGCGCCGTGCCCACTGCGAGCGCACACCAGGCCAAGCGGGCGCGGCGCACGCACTCGCGGTAGACCTCGGGGTCGCCGCCACCGAGCAGGGCTCCGGCGGGAACGCGCACGTCCTCGAGCAGCACTTCACCGATGGCTGCGGCGCGCACCCCCATCCCCGGCGTCGGCTTGCTCAGCACGCCGGAGCCGGCGGTCTCGAGCAGGAACAGGCCCGTGCCACGACCGGCGATCTGCGCCGCGACCACGAGCAGGCTGGCCTCGGCGGCGAGCGGCACGAGCGCCTTGACGCCGCTCAGCAGGTAGTCGCCGCCGTCGGGACGGGCGACGGTCTGCAGCGCACGCGGGTCGAACAGCGCACGTGGCTCCTGCAGCGCGATTGCCGCGGCGGGGATGTCATCGCCCACGAGCGACGGCAGGTAGGTGGCCTGCTGGTCGCCGTCGCCCCACAGGCTGAGCGCACTCGCGACCGAGGCGGGAGCAAGCGCCGCCACCGCCAGACCCATGTCGCCGTGAGCCAGCGCCTCGGCAGCCAGCACCGAGGTGACTGTCGAGCGCTCGCTGACCGCCCCACCGAGCTCTTCCGGCACGCCCAGCATGCTCAGGCCGAGCTCGCCGATCTGAGCGATCAGGTCAGGTGGCGCAGCGGCCGCGGCGTCGGCTGCGCCCGCAGCCGGGCGCAGCTGCTCGGCGGCGAAGGCCTTGAAGCTCTCCTGCACCATCTGCTGCTCGTCGGTGGGCGTGAGGTCGAACAGGCCCCGCTCGCTCGCCGGCTTCAGCCGCGCGGGAGCATTCCCCCGCTTTGCCGCCTTGAAGCGGCGCCCACCCGCGCTCGCGGCGCGGAAGCCGTCGCGGGTTGCGCGGTAGATGACCCGCTCCGCTGGCCGGCGCACGCCGAGGCGATCGACGAGATCAGAGCCCGCGATCCGCCCCAGCGTTCGCAGGCCGAGGCCCATGCTGCGGTCCGTCACGCTCACGGCGTCACCGTCCCTTCGAGGTGGATGGTCGAGTTGTCCTTGCTGGAGTGCACGGCAAAGATGCTCTGGCGCTCGGCGCGCGTCTCGGCGAAGCTCACACGGCCGGGCAGGAAGATCGGCTTGCGAAAGTCGACATCGACGGCATAGGCGTCGGGAAGCGAGGACTGCAGGGCGGCGAGGCAGCGCGCCTTGGTCCACATGCCGTGGGCGATTGCGCGGGGAAAGCCGAACGCCTTGGCGCTGAGCGCGTGCATGTGGATCGGGTTGCGATCGCCTGAGACGGCGCCATAGCGGCGTCCGAGATCCTCCGGCAGGCGCCACTCGGCCGTGTCGGCGAGCGCCGGGCGGGGCGCGACCTCGGCCGCTGACGCGCGCGCCTGCTCGCTTCTGCCGCGGCGCAGCATCGTGCTGTGCTCCTCCCACACGACCTCGCCGCCCACGCTGGCCTCGGTGACGATCGTGAAGGTACGGCCTTTGGGGTGGGCCTGAAGCGGCGTGGCACGGACGCGCAGCTCGAGCGCCTCGTCTGTCGCTATCGGCTGGTGCTGCACGATGCGGTTTGCGATGTGCACGAGGCCGACGGCGCCGAAGGGAAATGAGCCGTCGGTCATCAGCGCCATGTGTAGCGGGAAGGCGAGCAGGTGCGGCGCTGTGACGGGCATGCTCCTACCGAGAGTGAAGCCGCACACGCGCGCGTAGTCGCTCAAGCGTGCGGGCTCCAGCCGAGCGCCCGTGAGCTTGAGCTCGACGTCGGGTATCTCGGTCCCGGCGCCTGCCACGAACGGCAGTGCAGATGCGCCCGGTATGAGCGCCAGCGCCGCGCGCAGCGACAGTCCGAGCGTTCCGGGAGGCGATGAGAGCTCGCGGGTGGTGGCGGTGCTCATTGTGGCTATGCCCCCAGCAGGCTCTGCCCGCAGACGCGGACCACGTTGCCGTTGACCCCACCCGAGGCGGGCGAGACGAACCACGCGATGGCCTCCGCCACGTCGACGGGCAGCCCGCCCTGGGAGAGCGAGTTCATCCGCCGCCCGGCCTCGCGCAGCGCAAAGGGCATCTTGGCCGTCATCTGCGTCTCGATGAAGCCGGGAGCGACCGCGTTGATCGTCGCCCCGTGGGCTGCCAGCAGTGGCGCATAGGCGTCGACGAGGCCGATCACGCCGGCCTTGGAGGTGGCGTAGTTGCTTTGGCCGGCGTTGCCGGCGATGCCACTGATGGACGACACGCACACCACCCGGCCACCGCGGCGCAGCACATCCCCGGCGATCAGCCCGTCGGTGATCCTCTGGGCGCTGGCGAGGTTGACGTCGATCACGCTGTCCCAACGCTCTGCGTCCATCCCCCCGAGGGTCTTATCGCGCGTGATGCCGGCGTTGTGCACGACCGCATCGACCCCGCCGTGGGCGGAGCGCAGATGCGACGCGATCTCCTCCGGGGCCGTCTCGGCGGTGATGTCGAGCGTGATCGCCGAGCCGCCAAGCGATCCTGTGACAGCCCTGAGATCGCCTTCGAGCGCGGGGACGTCCAGGCCGACCACGTGGGCTCCGTCGCGGGCGAGCGTGGCGGCGATCGCCGCGCCGATACCGCGCGACGCTCCCGTGACGAGCGCGACCTTGCCGCTCAGCGGGCGCTCCCAGTCGAGCGCCGGGGGCGCCTCGGCCGCCCCGATCCTGACCACCTGACCGGAGACGTAGGCCGAGCGGGGTGAGAGCAGGAAGCGCACGGTCGCGGCGAGCTGGTCCTCGGCTCCCGGCTCGACGTAAACGAGCTGGGACGTGCCACCGCGGCGCTGCTCCTTGCCGAGCGAGCGGGTGAAGCCCTCGAGCGCCCGCTGGGCGATCGCCTGCGAAGGCGTGGCGGCCAGCTCAGGCGGTGTGCCGAGCACGAGCACCCGACCGCACGCTCCGAGCGAGCGGATCGTGGGATGGAAGAAGTCGTAGAGCTCGTGCAGGGCCTTGGGGGCGGCAATGCCGGTGGCGTCGAACACGAGTGCCTGATGGCGCGCGCCCGGCGAGCTGCTCGACTCGCGCACCTCCACCCCGGCGTCGGCGAGCAGTTGCGCGAGGGCGTCGTGCAGGCGGCCACCCGCTGCGCCACCGAGCACGACCGAGCCGTCGATGAGCCGCGCGCCGGGGCTGTAGCGCTTGAGCGGGACCGGCGCCGGGAGGCCCACCTGCTTGGTGAGCACCTTGCCGATCGGCGTGTTGACGAGTTGGGTGTATCTGTCAGCCATCAGCTCTCCTGTGATCGGGGTGTCTCGAGGATCGCCACCACTCCCTGCCCGCCTGCAGCGCACACGCTGATCAGACCGCGCCCGCAACCACGCTCGTGCAGTGCCTTGGCCAGGCTGGCCACGATCCGCCCACCGGTTGCGGCAAAGGGGTGCCCGGCGGCAAGCGAGCCGCCGTTGACGTTCAGCCGCTCGCGGTCGATGGCGCCGAGCGGAGCATCGAGGCCGAGCCGCTCACGGCAGAAGTCGGCGTCTTCCCAGGCGGCGAGCGTCGAGAGGACCTGCGAGGCGAACGCCTCGTGGATCTCGTAGAGGTCGAAGTCTTGGAGGCTCAGGCCGGCACGAGCGAGCATCCGCGGGACGGCGTATGCGGGCGCCATCAGCAGCCCCTCGCGACCGTGCACGTAGTCGACAGCGGCCGTCTCGGCCTCGATCAGGTGGGCGAGCACGGGCAACCCATGCGCCTCGGCCCACTCCACGCTCGAGAGCAGCGCGACGGCCGCACCGTCTGACAGGGGGGTGGAGTTGCCGGCGGTCATCGTGCCCTCAGGACCCCCGAAGACCGGCTTCAGCTTGGCCAGCTTCTCGACCGTGGAGTCGGGTCGGAGGTTCTGGTCGCGCTCGAGCCCGAGATAGGGCGTCATCAGATCGTCCTGGAAGCCACGCTCATAGGCCGCGGCGAGGTTGTGGTGGCTGCGTGCCGTGAGCTCGTCCTGGGCCGCGCGGGTGATCTTCCACTGAGCGGCGGTGCGCGCCTGGTGCTCGCCCATCGACAGACCCGTGCGGGGCTCCTCGTTGCGAGGGATGGCCGGCAAGAGCTGGCGCGGCCTGACTTTGGTGAGGGCGAGGAGCTTGCCCTGGGTGGAGCGGGCGCGGTTTGCCTCGAGCAGCACTCCGCGCAGATCGTCGTTTAGGGCCAGGGGAGCGTCGGAGGTGGTGTCCACGCCACCGGCAACGCCCACCTCGATCTGCCCCAGCGCGATCTTGTTGGCCACGAGGATCGCCGCCTCCAGGCCGGTTCCGCAGGCCTGCTGCACATCGTAGGCGGGAGTCTCCGGGGAGAGGCGGCTGCCGAGTACGCACTCCCTGGCGAGGTTGAAGTCGCGGCTGTGCTTGAGCACGGCGCCGGCCGCGAGCTCGCCGAGGCGCTCGCCGGCGAGATCGAAGCGGGCGACGAGGCCTTCCAGGGCAGCGGTGAGCATGTCCTGGTTGGAAGCCGTCGCATATGCGCTGTTGGAGCGCGCGAAGGGGATGCGGTTGCCGCCGAGCACGGCGACTGGACGCGTTGATGAGTTCATGCAGTGGGCTCCGTGGGTGAGTTGGGTCGGTGACTGTTGACGCTCGATGCGCCCGTGCGCTCGCCCAGCGAACGCAGCCCGGGCTCGACTGTCTCGATCAGAAGCTCGGCGGCAGCTGCAGCGCTGATCGCGCCCGTTCTCAGCCACCAGCGCGCCAGCGCCTCGCTGGCTCCGAGCAGGGCCGTGGAGATGGCGTCTGTCTCGAGGATGGTGCGGGCGCTGTGAGGCGTGGGCAGCAGCGCCAACTGCGAGTCGGCGATCAGCCGCAGCAGACGATCGCGGTACTCGCCCACGCGCTGCGCAATCTCACCGCCGGCGGGAAGCGTCTCGTCGAAGAGCACGCGCCAGGAGCTGCGGTCGTCCTCGACGAAGGCGAAGAACGCGCGTACTCCGTCGCGCAGGGCATCGGCGGGCCCACCGGCGGTGCTGACGGCATCGGCCACCGTCTTGATCATCGCCTCGCCCGCCGGCTCCATGCAGGCGATGTAGAGGCGGTCCTTGTTTGCGAAGTACGCGTAGAGCAGCGGCTTGGTCACGCCCACGCGCGTGGCGAGCGCGTCCATCGTCACGGCGCCAAAGCCGTGCTCGGCAAACAGGGCACGGGCTGTGTCCAGGATCTGGGACTCGCGCTCGGCTCGTGGCAGTCGGCTTCGGGTCGAGGCGATGGCGTCCACCCGACTAATTTACCACGGTATAAATTTATATGTCGGTAACCGCCTCAGCCATCCGACGCGGCGACCGGCTCGCCCAAGGCGCAGGACGCCAAGACCGCTGCGAGCAGACCTGGAAAACGGGCGTCGAGATCCTCACGACGCAGGCTGTTGAGCCGGGCCGTCCCCTCCTCGCGCTGGTCGATCACCCCGGCTTCGCGCAGGACACGGAAGTGATGCGTGAGCGTCGACTTGGTCACCTCCAAGCCGAAGGAGCCACAGCGCCGCTCACACGAGTCCTCAGCGAGAGCGCGCACGATGCTCAGCCGCTGGGGGTCGCTGAGTGCGTGGAGTACGCGAGGCAGTTCGATCTCGTCACAACTGGGATGAAGCAGGCCCATGAGACCATTGTACGACGTTTGCCGTATTTATGGTACGATGCTCCTCGTACTTTGAAACCATCTCGAGGAGCCAGTCGCATGCAGCCCACGCAGACACCCACAGCCCCGGCGCCCACATCAGCCGTCCCCGTGAACGTGCAGCACAACCGCTGGAGCGGCGCCCGCCTCGTCGGCGTGGTGCAGGCCGCCTACGTGCTGGAGGCGGCGAGCAGGTGAGGACATCACCCTGCCGACACTCGCGGCCCTGAGCGCTGCTCGACGCCAAGAGCGACGCCGAGCAGCCTTGCTCTCAGGCTTCTCTAGATCGCGCCTTCGACCAACGTGGTGAACTCCACCTGGCCTTTGACGTTCGGGTGGTAGCTTTCTTCCAGCGGGTTCGACTGTCCGTTCAGCCATTCTTCGGAAGCGCAGACCTCGTGCGCTTCAAACGGCGCCGTCGGGTTGACGAACTTGAATTTCATGGCTTCGGCCCGCGCCTTGATCACGGCGTCGAGTTTTTCAGCCGTTTCGTTCATTTTCTTCTCGTTGCCCGAGGTGAGGAAGTTGACGTTGCACGTCTTGCCTTCTTTGGTGAACAGCTTGGGGTAGCCCAGCACGATCACCTCGGCCGTCGTGGCTTTCGCCCGGATGTCTTTGTAGGTTGTTTCCAGACGACCAGGCAGGGTTTTGGCGATGTATTCGTTGGCTTCGCTGATGGCGCTGCCGCAGGTGAAGTAGTAGAGGGCGCAGTTGATGATCACATTGCTGAAGCCGGCGTCGTTGCCGCCGATCGTGATCGTCACGAGCGCCGTGCTGCTACTCAGAGTGCCCAGCTGTTTTTCGTTGACTTCCGTGGTGACAGCGCCACTGCACGCCTGGAAGCTCAGCGTGTAGCCCCTCGCCGCCGCGATCTTCGGCCCGTAGGCGTCGGGGCTGCGCTTGCAACTGCCCGATTCTTCATAGAAGACTCGGGTGCCGACACCCGATGAGTAGGAATCCCCAAGAGCTACATACTGCGACGCCGCGGCCGATGACGCTGCCGCGGCCAGCACTCCTGTTACGAGTGCGGCAAGGCCGATGATGCGAGTTCGTTTGCTCACCTGTTCTCCCTCGTTGATGATTGTGCCCAGGGGGCATTCACACGACCCCCTCTCCCCGAGCACGGACCGTTCCAACCTAACCGCGGGCGACAGCGCCCGTCAAGAGCGCCGACATTTGGGTTTTCCCAACCGCCAGGACAAGCCTCCCACAGCAAAATCATGCCTCGAAAAGCTGGAAACATCCATCGCCTGGTAGCTTCGTGACCCTGCTCACACGCACCGAATCGGAGCCCACCAGATGAGGATCCACGCCCTGAAGACCGGGAGCGTACGCGTCAAGCGCTCCTTCCTGTTCCCAAAAATGGGGCCACGCCGCCAGCTCGACCTGTTCCTGCCCGGTCCATGGTCAGACCCCCTGCCGATTCACTGCTGGGCCATCGAGCACGACAACCGTCTGCTGCTCATCGACAGCGGCGAGACTGCCGCCGCCAGGGACATAGCGTTTGCGCGCTTCGAGGTGACAGGCGAGCAGGAGCTCCCGGCGACGATGGCCGCCGCAGGACTCTCACTCGAGGACGTCTCGGAGGTGGTGCTCACACACCACCATGGAGACCACGTCGACGGCTTGGTCCACGTGCGCGCGCCGGTCACGATCAGCGAGGTTGAGCTGCGCCACCTCAAAGCCCCGTTATCGAGGGTCATGCGCCGCATCCTGCGCCAGCCGCTGCCGGCCGGGTTCGCACCGCGCACCTTCGCCCTCGACGGCGGGCCCTTCGGGGCGTTCTCCCACAGTCGGGCGCTCAGCGAGGACGGTCGCATCATGGCTGTCGCGACGCCCGGTCACACCCCGGGACACGTGTCGGTGATCTGCGTCGACGACGCCGGGCACCACGTGATGCTCGCTGGCGACGCGACCGACACACTCGAGCAACTGCACTCATTGCGTGCCGATGCGATCGGCCCTGACCCGGCTGTGCACGTGGCGACGCTGGAGGCGATCCTCGCCCACTGCGCCCAGCACCCAACCGTCTACCTCCCCTCCCACGACCCGGAGTCGGCGAACAGGCTGGCCGGCACCGTCACGGTGCAGGCCAGCCCGTAGCTGCCGAGCGTGCGCTAGGAGGCTGTTCCCGCCAGCGGCCTGGTGTGCTTGGGCGAGAGCAGCTCCTCCTCCTCGGGGGTGCGCCGCGCATGCACGAAGCCGAGGACGACGAACCCAAGCATGACCAGCGCCAGGATGAACGAGGCGATCGCGCCCCAGAGCATGATCGCGCCGATCTTGGAGAAGCCGTAGGCCTCGAGCAGCAGGCCGCGTAGCGTCGTCCCCTGGAAGGAGGTCGTCTCGAGTTCCTTCAGGCTGACGTTCTTCGGTTCGGCGCGTGCCGCGGTGCTGATCTTCGAGTAGACCCCGCCATAGGGCATCTCGGAGAGATGGATGGCGATGAAGTGATCGGCGTAGGCCTCGGCCTGCGGACCTGTGAGCAGCTGCTGGCCGGAGTACTTCTCCAGGTATGGCTTCATCGCCGGAGTGATCTCGGTTCCAGGCTTCGCTGTGGCCCACACGGTCTTGGGCGGGAAGAAGATCTGCTGTTGGGCGAGCTGGTTGTGGACGTTGTTGTGGTCGTAGCTGTAGCCCCACATCAGCAGTCCTCCTGCCACGAGCAGGACCAGCACGAGAACCAACCCGACGGCACTGGTGAGGACGTCGAAGACTCTGCGGCGCATGACAAGGCTCCTATCGATGGGGATCTCTCGGCGGGCCACGAGGTGCGGCCACTCAATGCGAGCCTAGGCTTCACGCCCTCCTACGCACACCCGCCAAATCCCACAGCGCAGACGGGAGAAACTACGCACACCAGAGGTCTCGATCGGTCGTTAGTGGTGGTGTGAGTGTCCGCGCACGGTGCGCCAGCTCTCATGTGTGATGCGCAGGATCACAGCGGTCATCGCAAGGCCGATGATGGGGTCGAGGACGGGGGCGCCGGCTGCGATGGCGATGGCGCTGGCGATGACCGCAAGCGATACGTAGGCGTCCACGCGGGCATGCTCGCCGTCGGCGATCAGCGCGGGGCTGTTCAGGCGCCGACCGGCACGTGTTCGCACCAGTGCTGCCAGCCAGTTGCCGGCGAACCCAACCACACCGGCCAGCGCAAGCACGGGCAGATGACCGGGTGTGGAGGGATGAACCAGGCGCAGTACCGACTCGTAGGCAGCTACGCAGGCAGAGATGAAGATCGCCGCCACGACCGCGAGGCCCGCCCCACGCTCAGCGCGCGCTGAGCGCAGCGCGAAGGCGATGCCTAGCGGGATCGCCGTCAGGGCGTCGCCACCGTTGTGGATCAGGTCGGCCAGGAGCGCCAGGCTGCCGCTGAGGGCGAACACCAGCGCCTGCACGGCGGCCGTCGTCCCGAGGATGGCGAGCGCGAGCGACACCGCGCGGACGCCCTCGCGCGAGCGCTTGATGCTCTCGTCCACGAGGCCGTGGGAGTGGCCGTGCCCTGCCTCCGCGAGATCGTTGTCGCCGCGCCCTCGATCGTGCTCGTGCGGTCCTGTGTGCGGGTGGCTGTGGCGCAGCGCGCCGTGGCGGTGCAGGTCACCGTCGAGCGGCGAATAGATGGCGCTGGACATCGGTTTCGAGACTATCGGGAGCCTTCGACGCTGAGCTCCTGGGCGGAGCGCCGGTTGGGATCTGCCTCGAAGGTATGCAGGCAATGCTGTGAGCAAAAGCAGAACGTCTCACCGTCAACGTCCAGGGTGATCGCCTTGGCCTTGTCGACCTTCATGCCGCACACGGGATCGATGACACCGCGACGCATCGTCAGGAGGAACAGAGCAGCGAAGACAGATGCTCCCACGAGGTTGGTGAACAGCTTGTAGTCGACCTCGACCCGACCAAAGACAGCTGCGCGACTCGGTCGAACGTGGGGTATGAGGCCGACGCTGCCAAACACGAGGTCGACCACGAGCGCCGCAATCACAATCGTGACAAACATCAGCGCGACGATCCGTATGGCATAGGCGTCGCCGTAGTACTTCCGATAGATCTGCACGATCGGCAGCACGATCAGGTCGGCGAACACGAATGCGATCACGCCCGCGAAGCTGATCCCGCCCGACCACAGCACCGCCGCCAAGGGCACGTTGCCGACCGAGCAGACGAAGCTGAGCACGGCGATGATCGGGCCCACGATCGCGTTCTCGATGAGCTTGAGCCCGGCAGGAGCGTGTGTGATGAACAGCGCGTTGAAGAACCCGTTGTGGAGCTGCCCGACGAAGCCTGCGAGCAGGAAGCCGACCAGCACCTCCTTCCAGACCATCGACCAGTCGTTGCGGAAGTTGTGCGCGACGTCCGACCATGCGCTCACGCTCGTGATGCGCCGCCGAAGCCCCATCCGCTCGCCGGCGCTGTGGTGCTGATGCCCGCTGTCGGAGTGGCGGGCATGCTCGCGTGCCCGCTCCTCCAGGCGCTTGGAGACGAACACTCGCAGCAGCACCGTCATGACCACGATCAACACGAGCCCACCGACGAACTCGGCGAGCGTGAACTGCCAGCCGATCAAGATCCACATGACGATGCCGAGCTCGATCACCAGGTTCGTCGAGCTGAACTGGAAAGCCAAAGCGGATGCCGCCGAGGCGCCCTTCTGGAAGAGGCTCTTGGCGATTGCAACCGCCGCATAGCTGCACGAGGAGGAAGCTGCTCCGAGTGCCGTGGCGAGAGCGACTGGACGCGAGCCCGACCCGCCAAGTGCGCTCTGGATCCGCTCTCGCGGCACCCATGCCTGCACGATCGCCGAGATCGCGAACCCGAGCACGAGTGCCCACCAAACCTCCCACCCCATCAGCAGGGCGTCTTCGAGGGCATGGCCGATCGTCCTCAGCACACCCATCGAAGACCTCGGCCGCTTCTCATGGCACGAAGCTATCGTGCGAGCATGAGCGGACCCGAGATAGGCCTCGCGGTCTCTGTGTTCCTCGCCTGCGCGGTGGAGGCGGTGGAGGCGCTGACGATCGTGCTCGCGGTCGGCACCACCCGCAGTTGGTCATCGGCCATGAGCGGGGTGGGAGCGGCAGGGCTGGCGCTCGCTGCGATCGTTGCCGCACTCGGACCGGCGATCACAGCCCTGCCGATAGACCTTCTGCGAGTGCTCATCGGCGGCCTCCTGCTGATCTTCGGCCTGCAGTGGCTGCGCAAGGCGATCCTTCGCGCCGCCGGCCTGAAGGCCAAGCACGACGAGCAGCAGATCTTCGAAGACGAGCGCAAGGCGGCGGCAGCCGCTGGGAAGGCCGCGGGCTTCGACGGCTACACGTTCACGATCGCCTTCAAGGGCGTACTGCTGGAGGGCCTGGAGGTGGCGTTCATCGTGCTCACCTTCGGCGCCAACCAACACCATGTCGCGCTTGCGGCGGCGGCCGCGGGGGTGGCCGTGCTGCTGGTCGTCCTGGGGGGAGTGGCGGCACGGGCACCGCTGGCGAGGGTGCCCGAGAACACGATGAAGTTCGCTGTCGGCGTGATGCTGAGCTCGTTTGGGATGTTCTGGGGCACAGAGGGTGCGGGCGCCCGCTGGCCCGGCGGAGACGCAGCCCTGTTGGTGATCGTGCCCGTGGTGCTCTTTGCGGCGATCGCGCTGGTGCAGATCGCGGTGCCCGCGCCCAAGAGGGCGAAGGTGAGCGCATGAGGCGTCTCGAAGCGCTCCTCGCGGGGATATGGGAGTTCGTCGTGGGCGATGATTGGCGCAGCGCAATCGGCGTGGTGTCGGCCCTCGCCCTCACGTCCCTGCTCGCCACCACGTCGATCGCGGCCTGGTGGGTGATGCCGATAGCAGTGGGGCTCCTGCTCTGGATGTCCATCCGTCGCGCCGCACGGGACGGCTCACACTTCAGCGCGCCGGAGCCACCCGCCTGAGAAGGCGAGTGGCGGCCACACGCCGCGTGCAGGGCTACGCAACACACCCTCGGCAAATCCCCGATGCCGCCTCGCTGCCCGCGAGTACGGTGGGAGGGTGAGCCAAGCCCACGACGCGCCACCCGTGATCGCCGTCAGCGGGCTCCGCAAGTCCTACGGCAAGCATGAGGTGGTTCGCGGAATCGACCTCGAGATCCACGGCGGGGAGGTGTTCGCGTTCCTCGGACCGAACGGCGCCGGGAAGACGACAACGGTGGAGATCCTCGAGGGCTACCGCGGGCGCGATGCCGGCGAGGTGCGCGTCCTCGATCGCGACCCGTCCTGCGCCAACGGCGAGTGGCGCTCGCGAATCGGGTTGGTCCTGCAGTCCTGCACGATGCCTGCCGAGCTGAGCGTCCGCGAGCTTGTGGAGCTCTATGCCGGGTACTACCCGCACCCGCGCGGCGCGAGGGAGACGATCGAGCTGGTCGGCCTTGCCGAGAAGCGCGACGCTCGCACCAGCCAGCTCTCGGGCGGGCAGCTGCGCCGCCTCGACGTGGCGCTCGCGCTGATCGGAGATCCCGAGCTGGTGTTCCTGGACGAGCCGACGACGGGCTTCGATCCCACGGCCCGTCATCACGCCTGGGAGGTGATTGCCAACCTCCGCGAGCTGGGCAAGACGATCTTCCTGACCACGCACTACATGGACGAGGCGCAGACCCTGGCCGACCACGTGGCCGTGATCGTGGCCGGTGAGATCGTGGCCACGGGCACGCCCGACACGCTCGGCGGGCGCGACCGCGAGCTGAGCGACATCTCGTTCACGCTGCCGCACGGCGGCTTCCTGGAGGAGCTCCCGCCCACGCTCGCCGAGGTGTCTCATCTGCGCGATGACGGCCGCGTGCACGTCAGCGTGCGCGAACCTGCGCGCACGCTCCATGCACTGACGGGATGGGCGCTGGAGCGCGGTGAGGAGCTGAGCGACCTGACGGTCGGACGTCCCACGCTCGAGGACGTCTACCTGCGACTGACCGGCCCACAGGAGCGGGTGGAATGAGCCGCCTGTTCGCGCATCAGCTCCGCTCCGACCTCGCCCGCTTCTGGCGCAACCCGCAGTCGCGCTACTTCACCCTGCTGATGCCCATCGTCTTCCTACTGATCTTCGCGACCATCTTCAAAGGCACGACCGTGGCCGATGGCCACAGGATCTCGATCACCACCTTCTATGTGCCTGGGATCATGGCGCTGGGAATCATCTCGGCCACGTTCGTAAACCTCACGCAGACGATCGTCACCCAACGCGAGAACGGCGAGTTCAAGCGCCTGCGCGGCACGCCACTGCCGGCCAGCATCGTGATCGGCAGCCGCGCGGTCGTGGGTGTGGTGGTGGCAGTCGCGATGTCGGCGCTGCTGCTGGCGATCGGGAAGCTCGCCTACAACGTGCGCATCCCGCAGTCGACGCTGCTCGGGCTCGTCATCACGGTCGTGCTCGGCGCAGCGTCCTTCGCCTGCGTGGCATTTGCCATCTCCACGCGCATCTCCAGCGCGGAAGCCGCGGCGCCCGCGATCAATATCACGGTGCTCCCGCTCTACTTCATCTCCGGCGTGTTCGTCCCCGAAAGCCAGATCCCGAGGGTCCTGCGCGACATCGCCACGGTCTTCCCCATCCGCCATCTGGCACAGGCGCTGCGGGCGACGATCATCGAAACCCACGGCAGCGCGATCAGGGTCACCGACCTGCTGGTAGTGCTCGCGTGGGGAGTCGCCGGACTGCTGGTCGCGGCACGGGTCTTCCAGTGGTCGCCCCGATCGGACTAGCCTTTCGCCGTGTCAGAGCGCGAGCACCGCGCTCATCACACACGCACGTCACGGGACGGATCTCGCGCCGGAGTCACCCGCCTAAACCGGTGCACCGGCGCCGCTCAGACCCTCGACGCTCAGCTCGGTCTCGATCGCTGCTCGCAGCGCGCTGAGGGCTCCCTCGCGCACCCGCAGCTTGGTGGCGGCATGCGCTGGGGCGTTCAGCTCAGCGAGCCGGGCGGCCTGCTCGAGGCTAGCGTCGTGCAGCCCCTCAGGCGCGAGCACGAGATCGAGAAAGCCGGCCGTCATCGCCTCGCCCGGGCCGTACATGGTGGCGTTGATCACCGCCCGCGAGAAGGCCGCCGGCTGCAGGCGCTGGCGCGCAAGCTCAATCGCGAACCACGGCACGGTGAGCCCGATCTTCACCTCGTTGAGGCCGATCTGGAACGGACCATTGGCTCCGATACGCAGGTCTGAAGCCAGGAGCAGGAAGGAGCCCGCGGCAACCGCATGGCCATTGCAAGCCGCGAGCACGGGCGTCCGAAACGCGAGCATGCGCTCGGCGAGCGTGGCTCCCAGCCTCAGCATCTCGACAACGCTCTCCACTTCGCCGCCTGCGAACACCTTCAAGTCGAAGCCCGCCGAGAAGTAGCTCTCACGGCCTGTCAAGACGACTACGGCGCTGTCCTGCTCGGCCCGGTCAAAGGCTCCGTGGAGCGCCTGGAGCATGGGGATCGAGAGAGCGTTGACCTTCCCGTCGTCCATCGTGATCGTCGCGATCCGACCATCCAGCTCATAGCTCACCAGCTCGCTCATCGTGATCCTCTCGTTCGCTCCAAGGTTGACGTCAGACTATAATGTAACAATGTTTCGTAACGTCGTTTCTAAATGGATCGCTCACGTGGGCCGCTGATGCCAAGACCGAAGCAGCGAACGCCCGCGCTCCGCGACCAACTGCTCTCATCGGCAGTGGAGCTGTTGGCGCGGGAAGGCGTCTCGGGGTTCACCACCCGCGGGGTTGCGCGCGAAGCCGATACCTCCCCCCCGGCTGTGTATGAGCTCTTCGGCGATCGGGCGGGACTACTGCGCGAGGTCTTCTTCGAAGGCTTCCGCCTTCTCTTCAACGAGCTCGACGCCCTCCCCGAGCCGGAGGATCCGTGCGTTGGGCTGATCGAGCTCGCCGGCGCCTATCGCAGCTTCATGCGCGAGCACCCAGTCCTCACCCAGCTGATGTTCTCTCGGCCCTTCGCCGACTTCGACCCCAGCCGCTCGGAGATCCAAGCGGGCGCTTCAGTCAGGGGCTTCATCCTCGAGCGCGTGCGACGAGCGATCGAGGCGGGGGTTGTGCACGGCGAGGAGACAGACGTCGCACACGTGCTGATGGCTCTCGTGCAGGGGCTCGTGGCCGCCGAGTCAGCCGAGCGGCTCGGCTCGAGCGCGGCCTCGATCGAGCGGCGCTGGTCGCTCGCCTTGGGCGCCATGCTGGATGGCCTGAGTCGTTAGCCGAGGCGTGAGCCGCTACGGCTTGGCCACCCTCTTGGGAATTGGCACGATCGCGTTGACTCGCGCCCTGTAATCGGCATAGGCGCCGGGGAAGTGGCGGCTCATGATCTGCTCCTCCTCGCGTGACTTCCACCACAGGGCTCCGCACACCGTGAGGAAGATCGCAAAGCCAATAGGTCGCCCGAGGTTGATCACGGTGCCGAGCGCCATGGCGATCAGGCCCGTGTAGATCGGATGGCGCGCCAGCCTGTAGGGACCCGACTCGATCAGCTCGTGGTCCTGCTTGAACGTCACCTCAGCGCTCCAGTTGCGCCCCAGCACCATCCGCGCCCAAAGGGTGAAAGCGACACCGGAGAGGACGATGCAATCGGTCGCTATTCCCAACGCGAGCGGCGTATGCCAGAGCCGCGTCTGCGCAGTGACGTGCATGAGCTTGCCCACGGCCGCACACGCGAGGAAGACCAGTAGCGCCACCACGCGATAGGCGAAGAAGCCCCCGTGCTCGACGGTGCGCTTGGTCACAAACGCCATCGCCACCCAGTAGACCAGCCAGGCCGCCCAGCAGAATCCGATGAACACCAGGGTCCCGTCGGTCATCTCTCAGCTCCAGCTCAGGAGGACTCAAACTGCCGGCGTGATTATCGCGCGCCCCTACCGTGTCAGGGTCGGCTGGCCTCATCGGAGCGCTAGTTGCGCTCCGCCTCCTGCCTCAGCCCCTCGGCGAACTGCTCAAAGGACGGCCCCAGGTCGGGTATCGACCTGAAGATCACGCCCGCGAGCGGACCGGAGTACTCCTCGCGCATCGTGAAGCGTGTCTGTGCCTCACTCGCGTCGAGCATGTAGGTCCGCAGTCCGGTGAACAGACCCAACGGCATGCCACCGCGGAGGACTATCCGCTGGGGCTCGCTCAGCGCGACGACCTCGACGGGGAACACGCGACCAGGGTTGGCCTCGACGCCGATCGAGAGCTTCTCCCCCAGCGCCAGAGTCCCCTCGACCTTGCTCACACCCGAGTTCCAGTCAGGCCATGCGGCGATGTCGGACAGCACCTGCCAGGCGCGCTCGGGCGAGGCGTTGATGAGCGTCGATGCCTCATAGGCACGCATGTCCGGTCCTTTCACTTGTCTGATTGAAGGCTACGTCGTCAGCTCGGCGGATAGGCGCCGACGACCGTTGCCTCACTCGGCGCCGGCGGCTCGACGCAGCGCTGGGCCAACTCGCGCTGGAACTCGGCGAACTCGGGCAGCGAGGTCAGCGGGTTCTCCTCGCCGTCGATGTGGGCGATGTGCAGGAAGGTCACACCGTCGGCGAGTCGCAAGGTCGAATACTGGAAGTCGCTTGGCTGGAGGCGTGCGAGCGCCGCGTATACCCCCTCGATCAGCTGGACGTTCTCCTCCGCTGCCTCGGGACTGGTGCGATAGCGGACGGTCACCGTCTTGCTCATAGCTCTCCCCTGCTTTATTCCGGTTCCGCGATCGAGCGCGGCGCGTTGCCACCATATACACAATACTTGCGTTTTGCAAGTCAACTTGTAAAAAGCATGGGGACTGGCATGTCAGCATCGTATGCTGGGGCCGGTGACGAGGCGCAGCTACTCACAGCTCTGTGGAATTGCAACGGCGCTCGACATGATCGGCGATCGCTGGGCGCTCCTGATCTTGCGCGACCTGATGCTTGGCGCGTTGCGCTTCAGCGAGCTCGCCTCGGGGCTACCAGGGATCGGCAGCAACACCCTCACGGCCCGCCTCAAAGAGCTCGAGACCGAGGGGGTGATTCGACGACGCTTGCTGGCACTCCCAGACGGCGGCACGGTGTATGAGCTCACCGAGTATGGACACGAGCTCGAGCCCATCCTCATGGCGCTCGGGCGATGGGGAGCGAGAAGGATGGACGAGCTGGGGCCGGACATCGCCACACGCTCTCGCTGGCTGGCCGCCGCAATGCTCGCCTTTCACGACGAGCGTCAACGTGTGGCGCCGCCGATCACGTGGGAGCTGAGGCTCAACGACGGGCCATTCACGGTCAGTGTCGACGGCAATCAGCTGACCATCACGGCCGGTGCCCCCGACAGCCCAGACGCGATTGTGACGGCCACCGACATGCACATGCACCTGCTGCTTACGGGTCAGTTGGCTGCGAGCGAGGCACTGGCGAGCGGCACCGTCCTGGTCAGCGGCAAGGACGAAACGTTGCAACGTATGCTCGACCTCTTCGCCTTCCCCGCAGAGGCAGTTGCTTCCTAGACGGCCTGCCGCTCGGGCTCGCGGGCGGGGGAGCACACGCCGTGAAGGAGCAGCTCGACATGGCGCCGCCAGTCGGCTTCAGCTGGTTTGAAGTACATCGTTGAGGTGATTCCGCACATCACCATGGCGAAGTCCTCGAAGACGAAGTCGTCACGCACTACACCGGCGGCGGCGGCGCGAGCGATGATGCGGGTGACGATCTCGGCGAGGGCGGCCTTCTGTTCCTCGATGCCCTCCCACTCGAGCTGGCTCGAGCCCATCATCGCGAGCTGGAAGCCCGCATCGCCCTCCACCGCCTCGGCGGAGCGGACGACGATGCTCTCGAGCGCCTCGAGCGGATCGAGGATGTCCTCGGCCGACGCGGCGAGCTCTGCGAACTCCTGGAAGCGGTCACGGACCATTGCCGTCAGCAGCGCCTCCTTGGTGGGGAAGTGGCGATAGACGGTGCCAATGCCCACGCCGGCGTGGGCGGCGATCTCATCCATCTGCACCTGGGGCCCAAAACGAGCAAATAGCTCGCGACTGGCGGACATGATCCGCTCACGGTTGCGGCGGGCGTCAGAGCGGAGTGTTCGCTGATCGGTGGCCATGATCTACAAACGGAATCTTAGCTCCGTATCGTGCTATAAACAAGGGGAACCGTACCTCCGCTTCCGGGTCGCTCCGGCGCTTGACCTCCTGAGAGGACCAGCATGAACCCCATTCAGACTTCAGCCGCGGTGCAGCGATGATGGCCTCGAGCACGCCCCGCGCGACCGCGGATCTCAGCTCCGCGCGCGGCAAGAACTTCGCCCTGATGCTGCTTGCGATGACCCAGTTCGTGATCGTGATCGACGCCTCGATCGTAAACGTCGCCCTCCCCTCGATCGGCTCCCATCTGCACTTCTCCCGCGACGACCTCTCGTGGGTGGTGAACGCCTACACGCTCACGTTCGGCGGCTTCCTGCTGCTCGGCGGGCGACTGGCCGACCTGCTGGGTCGCAGGCGCATGTTCATGATCGGCCTGGTCGTGTTCTCGCTGGCCTCGCTCGGCGGAGGACTTGCGCAGTCAGAGGCGTGGCTGATCGCCGCCCGGGCAATCCAGGGCCTCGGCGCAGCGATGGTCTCGCCGGCGGCGCTTTCGATCATCACGACAACGTTCGCCGAGGGCGCTGAACGCAATCGCGCGCTCGGGATCTGGGGCGCGGTCGCAGGCGCCGGTGGTGCTGCGGGCGTGCTGTTGGGCGGGATCCTGACCAGTGGGCTGAGCTGGCGCTGGGTGCTGTTCGTGAACGTTCCAATTGGCATCGCGGCGGCCGTCATGGCCCCCCGGCTGCTGCTCGAGAGCCACGCCGAAGACGGCACAGAAGGCTTTGACATCCCCGGTGCGGTGACTGTCACGGCAGGCCTCGCGCTGCTCGTGTATGCGGTGGTCGACGCGGTCAACGTGGGCTGGGGCTCGACGGGCACGCTGCTGCGACTGGCCGGCTCGGCGATCCTGCTGGTGGCCTTCGTCATGATCGAGCGCCGCCAGCGCCACCCGCTACTGCCGTTCTCGATCTTCCGCCTGCGCACGCTCCGCGGAGCCGATGCGGTGGGCCTGCTGATCGGCATGTCGCTGTTCTCTATGTTCTTCTTCGTCTCGCTCTACCTCCAGGACGTGCTGCACTTCTCAGCTATCAAAGCCGGTCTCTCCTACCTGCCGCTGGCGGTTGGGATCATCATCTCGGCCGGCGTGGGCTCGCAGCTAGTCACACGCGTGGGCTTCAAGCCGGTGCTCACGGCGGGCCTGCTGCTGATCGCGGCCGGCCTCATCTGGTTCTCACGCGTACCCGCCCCCGGAGGGTCCTTCAGCGCCAACGTGCTCGGCCCGTCGCTGCTTGCGGCCTTCGGCCTCGGGTTCTCGTTCGTGTCGGTGACGATCGCGGCCATGACGGGAACGCGACCGCACGAGGCGGGCCTCGCCTCGGGGCTGATCAACACGTCCCAGCAGGTGGGCGGGGCGCTCGGCCTCGCGATCCTCGCCACGGTGGCCAACAGCCGAACTCAGAGCATCCTGAGCGGCGGCCAGCACAACGCGTCGGTCGCGCTCACCAAAGGCTTCGACCGTGCCTTTCTCATCGGTGCGGGCTTCGCGATCGTGGGCGCGATCCTCACCACCGTTCTCCTCTCCTCGAGTGACAGCCGCGAGCATGCCGCGGCCGCACGGCGGGGAGAGGTTGAGACCGTGGCCGCCTGAGGTCAACGAGTGTCCACGCGGCCAGCCGCAGCTCCGGCTTGCGGATAGGCTGCCTAACGTGAACCTAAAGACCGCCCGCGCGATCCTGTGGTCTGTCATCTGCATACTCGCGTGTGCGTTGGTGTCGTTGCCCTCCGCGGCCGCGGCAGCCGAACCGGCGATGACGATCACCGCCACCGAAGGCAAGCCGTTCAGCGGCCAGGTGGCGGATTTCAAAGCTCCGCCGCTGGTGTGTCCGGTGGCAGATCTGAGCCACGAGGAAGCGTCGATCGTGTGGGGCGACGATCCGACCACCGCCGGGACAGTGAGCATCGACTCCGCGGGGACAGGCCTTTCGGTCAGTGGCACGCACACCTATCTCACCGCCGGCACCTACGAAGGCTCAGTGAAACTCAACTACGAATGCAACGCCACCAAGTTTTCGACAACCGCCACGCTCGAGGCGATCGTGAGCGTGCCCGTGCCGGAAACCAAGCCGCCGGAAACCACGTCGACGGAAACCAAGCCCCCCGCCACATCGCCGCCACCCGCCCCCCCGCCCCCGGTGGTGAAGGCGGCTTTCAATGTGGTTTTGCTGGCGCCTGGGCGCGCGGTGCTCAACGCCTCGGCCTCGGTCCCACCGGGCACGAGCGCCACCAGCTACAGCTGGAACATCACCGGCGGAGCCCACCCCGACGCTGTCTGCAAAGGCAGCGATCCACAGCTGACCGTGATGACCCACGGCGCGCTCAACAGCACTGTCAGCCTGACGGCCACCGATTCCCAGGGGGCCGTGAGCACCGTCAGCGAGCAGCTCGCGATCCCAGCCCCCACCCTCGCGGGCTCGCACGCCGCGCGCGTGTCGGCTGTGAGCCCGCCGTTCGTGCGCCGCGCGGTGGGAACGCCGGTGAGCCCCGCCTTTACGGTGCTGGGCGAATGCTCCGGGGTCGCACATCAGCCGCTCGCGCCGCTCACCAGCGCAGGCGCGCGACTCGCAGTCAAAGGAGTGGGGCTTGGCGTACGTCCGTTGGGGAGCATCGGAGCCCCACCCGAAGAATGCACCCAGGACGTCGAGTTCGGGGCGGCCGATGTCCTGGGCTGCCTGGAAAAGCTCGAAGAACCCAACCAGCTGCCAGGTGGCATTACGACCGCCCTCGCGGGCCTGTTGTGTGGGGCGCACGACAAATCCTTCTGTACCCCGGCTCTGAGCGCGGCGGCGAACGCCGGCGCGAGCCTCGTCGAAGAAGGAATAGGCTCGGCGGCAGCGGCGAGGAGGCCCACCGCCCGGCAGGCCTCGGTCATCGAGCAGAGGGCCACGCAGGCCGTCCCCGGAGCACTGGCGCGGATGGGCTTCCCCAGCTACTACTCCTGGACCGCCGTGCGTATCGACGGGCTCGACATCGACCCCCAGGGCGGCCAGCCGATCCTCGTGATCCCCTCGGCGAGCATCGTCGTCTCAGCCAACGCCTCGATCTACCTGCTCGGCCACCAAATCTCGCCGGTGCACACCGTGGCCCTGTATCTCCCGGCGGCCGGCGGGAGCCTCGGCGAAATCTCGCTTCCTCACAAGCTGCCCATCATCGGCAGCCTGCCGTTCAGCGGGAGCATCGACGTGGCCCTGCGACGCGCCGGGGACAAGCTGGAAAACGGCGACACGTGCACGTTCGACTGCGCCGCCATCTCGGTGAACGCCGAACTTCCGGGCGTGTTCAGCGACGGCAACGGACATGGGCTCAGCGCCGGCGCGGTCATCACGGCCGATGATCAGCAGGGCCTGCAACTCGACTCCCTGGAGGTCAAGATCCCGCATGCCGAGATCGCGGGCATCGGAGTTGACAACGTGGACTTCCGCTATCGCCACTCCGATGATTCGCTGCGCGGGGAAGCGACTCTGGATCTGCTCGCCAGCGGCGAAATCACGGCCCGGTTCGCGTTCGTTCACAGCTCCTTCCAGGAAGGCCACGTGGCCTGGAGCGCGGGTGCGGGGCCCGGCATCGACCTCGGCGGGCCGATCCCGATCTTCCTGACCAGGCTTGGCGGCGGGATCACAGTGAACCCACCGGTGCTCAGCGCGGAAGGCGCGATCGCGGGCGGCGGCGATGTGCTGGGCTGCTCGCTGTTCGGCATCAGCGGGACGCTCACAATCCAGTTCGCTCCGTTTGAACTGAATGCCAACGCAGCGGGCGAACTGCTGTGCAACCAGGTCTCCGAAGAGTATTTCCACGTGGATGAAGCGGGCGACATCGGCCTCGGCGGCAACGTGAAAATCGAAATCTACGTGCTGTCCTTTGAAGCAGGGATCGCCTTTGAAGTCAGCCAGGGTCATTTCCAGTTCGACGGCAACGTCAATGCCTGTCTGAAAGTCCTCGGCGAACACTGCCTTGGGGCGGAGGTCGTCGTCTCCGATCACGGTGTGGGCGTGTGTGCGGACCTCGGCTTCACCCATGCAGGCGCAGGGATTGTGTTCCCCGATGAAACGCACTTCATGCTCGACTCGTGCAACATCGCGCAGTTCCGCTCGCTGCCCATGCCCGCGAACCTCGCATCCCTGCGTCGCATCCCAACCTCCAGCAACCCCGCCGCAAGTGCGGCTCAAGCGCTGCCCAGCTTCACCGTCCCGCGCGGTGAGGGTGTGGCCGCGATCGGCGTGCTCGGCACGGGCGGGGCTCCGAACGTGACGCTGAGCGGACCCGACGGACGCACGATCGCGACCCCGGCCGACGGGTACCTGAAGGACCCCAAGGAGGTCGTGATCGCCGACGCACGCAAGACGATGGAGACCTACTTCTTCATCAACCGCCCTGCGCCGGGCAAGTGGACGATCACGAGCAACCCGGGCTCTGTGCCGGTGGCAGGCGTCGATCAGTCATCCGCGCTGCCGAGCACCGATCTGCACGCCAAGCTGAGCAGAGTCGCAGGAGGCAGAGAGCGTCTGCACTACTCCCTGCGGAGGATCGCGGGTCAGCAGGTGAGCTTCGTCGACGCTCGCAAAGGACATGGCTTTCGCATGCTGGGACAGGCCCGTGGAACCCATGGCACGATCACTTTCAGCCCATCCGCCGACCTCGGCCGCCACCACGAAGTCATCGCCTGGGTGACGCAGGATGGCCATCCTCGTGAAGACGTCGCGCTCGTTCACTACACGACGCCCCCGCCGCCCGCGCTCCCCGCGCCCCGAGGACTGAAGGCAGCCCGCCATGGTGCCACGGTCACGGTCCGCTGGCACGCGGTCACTGGAGCTGTGGGCTACACGCTGAACGTCCACCTTTCCAACGGCGTGACGCAGCACTACGCGCTCGGAATCCGCGGCTCCGGCAAAGCCCGGCAGCTGACGCTTGCGGTTCCCAGCTACCTGGGGGTCAGCGTGAGCATCGCCGCTCAAGCTCCCGGGCATGGACATCGCGCCGGGCGCCGCGCCAGCGTGAGGCTGCACGCCGGCCCCCGGCCGCGGGGCGTGGTTATCAAGCCGTTCTGAGTCGATCGACCCCACGGTGAGCGCACCATGGTGCGCGTCAGGAGCAACAAGCTCGATCATCAGCGACATCGAGCAAAAGAAGGAGCCGGCGCCGACTGCTTGATCTGCTCCGCGCGACCTCGCCGTCGAGGCCCCAGCCAGCGAACCTCGACATCAAGGCCCTGACGGGACGCTCGCCCTGGCTGCGGCTACGTCGCGGCCGCTCAGCCAGCGCGGTGCGGGACCGGCCTAGGAGCTACCCGTTCGGGTGTAGCCGTTTGGAAGTAGCGCGCGGCGACGAGACAGGCCACGCAGCCGAGCAGGCGTCGCAGCGAACGCTCCGGCAGTTGGCTTTGCAGCCGTGCGCCGCAGTAGCTGCCGACGAAGCCACCGGCTCCCATGAACGCACCGAGGACCCATTCGGGCGCGATGGCTCCGCCATGGCTGAGTTGAAGGACTTGGTAGGTGGCGATGCCGACGATCGAGGTCAGGAACGTGGCGGCGAGCGTTGCGGGCGCTACCTCGTACACGCTGAAACCAAGCGCGATCAGGATTGGCGCAAGCAACGAGCCGCCACCGATGCCGTAGATGCCACCGACGACCCCAACCACGAGCGCCAACGTCCACACAGCGCCGCGCAGCCGCGGCGACACCGCCGGCTGCTCCCTGGGGATCGGCTGACTGCCAAGTAGCAGCCACAGTCCGAGCGCAAGCAACACGCCGGCCGCGACGAACGTGAAGTCACGGGAGTTCGAAAGCCACTCCACGCGCACGATCGCACCCATGACGACGCCCGGCAGCGTGCCGGCAACGAGCAGACACGCGAGGGGGCCCCGCAGGCGTCCCTCCCGGGCGAAGCGAATCAGCGCCCCCGGCGTGGAGAACACGTTGTAGAGCAGATTGGTCGGCGTGACGGCAGGGCTTGGAACGCCAAGGATGCTCACCTGGACGGGCAGAAGCAGCACGGCGCCGGAGACGCCTGCCGGTGTGGTCACGAGCGCGAGCAGAAACGCACACCCTGCGCCGAGAAGCCACTGCCAGTGCATCCGCGGAGCCTAGCCCGCGGGTGGCGTCAGCCGATCCGCTCAGCCAGGGAAACGATGATGCCCTCTGGCCCGCGCACGTAGGCCATGCGCCAGATGTTCTCGTATTGACCGATGTCGCCGACTAGGCCGTAGCCGTCCGCCGCCAGCAGGTCGACTGTCGCCTGCAGGTCGTCGACTTCGAATGACACGTTGCGCAGTCCCAGCTCGTTCGCCATGGCGGTGGGCGACCCTGGCTCGTGGTCCGGCCGGACGAAGCTCGACAGCTCCAGCCCAGGGCCTCCCTCGGGCAGCCGCAGCATGACGATGTGACTGCGGGAGCCGGGAATGCCAATGACGGTATCCACGAACTCGCCCTCGATGAACATCCGGCCCTCGACCTCGAGTCCCAACCCGACGAAAAACGCCGTCACCGCGTCGAGGTCCGCGACGGTGATGCCAACATGGTCGAAACGTCGTATGTGCGACATGAGGTATGTCCTCCAATCTCCGGGTGTCGTGGGCCGCGCCTGTCGAGGCCCTTTGCCGTTGAGCAGACCGAAAGCTTGCAACGCAGCTCGCCAGACTGCTCGTCGATGTCAGCGCCTTCAGGTTGTGATCCCTCTGCGGTCCCGAGAACGCGAGACTAATCGATGCCATATGTTTTGTATGGTACATTCCGCTCGTGGTAAAGACGACGATCTACTTGCCGGATGAGCTTCATCAAGGGATCAAGCACGCGGCCAAGGAGCGCGGCACCAGCGAGGCTGAGCTGATTCGCACGGCCGTCCGTCACGAGCTGCTCGGCGCCCCCGCAGATCAGCAGGAGCGCGCGCAACGGCGCGCTCGCCTCCTGGCGGCGATGGGCAAGCTCGACAGCTCCGCCTACCCCGCCGACTATCTCGATGAGCTGCGCGCCCAGTGGCGCGGCTGATCGTTCTCGACGCGAGTGTCGCAATAGCCGCGCTGTCGGCCGACGACGCGCACCATGACGCGGCCGTAAATGCGCTCGCCGGCGCGAGTGATGACGATCTCGTGCTCGCCGCCACGACCAGGGCGGAGATCCTCGTTGGACCCGCACGCATGGGCGGCAAGACGCTGACGGCCGCTCGAGACTTCGCAGACGGCTGCGAGACGGTCCCCGTCGGCGGCGCCATCGCTGACGACGCAGCGGCGCTGAAGGCCCGCCACCGCGGCCTCAGCCTGCCTGACGCGATTGCGCTCGTTGTCGCTGAGATGATCGATGCGGACGCAGTGTGGACGTTCGATCGGCGCTGGCGGGACGTTCATCAACGCGTCACGACTCCATAGTCGGTTGCTTTCCTGGGCCTTAGCGAAGGCCATGTGTATGCCATCGTGAACGTGTGTCCGCTGGCACCAAGCGGCACGCCCCTCGCACTCAGGCTGCGTCGGCATCGCCGCTCGCTTGGAGCAGTTGCGCCGCATAGCCGAGGGCGATGAGGCGGTCGTCGGTGATTCCGAGTGCGTCGCTTAGCTCGGCGACGAGCCGATGCTCGTGGTCGAGATTGGAGTCTGCCGGCGCGACGGCCTCAAGCTCGATGAACGTCCCAAGCTGCTCGACCTCATCGAGATGGATGCGGACGCTGTGCCACACCAGCAGATGGCGACGCTTGGCGACAACTCCACTTATGCCGATCGCGGCGGCGAGCGCCGCGCACAGCGCTGCGCCGTCGCTGACCTCGACGATGCGGTAGCGGCTCTCTCGCTGCTGCGGTTCGCTGGCGCGCTCGAACTGGATCAAGTGCGGGCGACCTGGCTGCTCCTCGCGGAGCTTGAGCCCACCGCGCGCAACCCCGAAGTAAGTATCGCGCTGCGCGATCGTGCCGCGGTCCTCGGCCCCGAGCGCCCGGCATACCTCGAGCGACGCAGACGGGTCCGGGTCGGTCGCCTTCATCTCAACGTTTCTACGCGGCGGCTGCACAGCGGTCCCGATCACGGTCGATGGGGCTCGGCTCGGCTGCTTGTCGCGCCCGAGCGCAGACGGAACTCGCCCGTGAGGCGGCGCGCTCGTAGATGCGACTGTCAAGCTCGGGCACCGCACGGCAGCTTATTCGCCGGTTCCCGTTCTCGGTTCTGTATCCGCAAACGCGCGTGGATTCAGTGCGCCTTGATAACTCCCTTGGGGAGCCTGATGCGGCGGGTGAGGATTTCGAGCCCCAAGATGAGCGTGCGGATCACGCCCAGTTGCCCGAGTAGAGCGAGCGAGTCGGAGTGCCCTCGATCTTCGACGGTCCTGCCGTCCTCATCGAGACGGCTGATCGTAATGCCTCGGAGCGCGACGGCCCGGCCGTGGTAGGTGCCGTTTAGAACCCATCGAGAAGCGACGCGATTGCCCTCGGTGACCTGCTCCTCGACGCCCATTCGGTAGTCCTTGAACAGCGTCCCGTAGAAGGCAAGCGACTCGCGCCCGCCCTCGTATCCGTGGAAGGTCATGTCGTTGACGTGATCCACGAAGTCCGGGCTGTAGAACTCCTCCATCCGCGATACGTCGCCGGAGCAAACGATCTCGATGGCTTGTCGTGCTTGCGCTGCATAGTCGTGCTCAGTTGCGTTGGTCATGCGACCGAGACTACACGACAAAAATGTAGTAGTGTTTCGCTCATGGCGGGCCGCCCGAGAAAGACCGATAGCGGGCTCGCGCCGCTTGAGTCCGACGTGATGGGCGTGATCTGGCAGGCAGACTCGCCAGTCTCCGTGCGCCTGGTTCTCGACACGCTGAACAGCCAACGGGACCCGCCGCTTGCCTATACGACGGTCATGACCGTGATGAACCGACTGCTCACAAAGAACGTGCTTGCGCGCAGCGGTGAGCGACGCCGCTACGTCTACGAAGCGACCGCCGCGGACGCGGCCGGGCTCGCTGTACGCGACGTGCTTCGAGCGCACGGGGACGCTGCGGTCGCGCATTTCGTAGACGAGGCCCGCACCGACCCTACGGTGCTTCGGCGTCTGCGGGCTCTACTCGCGGAGGACCGATGAGACTGGATCGGGCCAACCGCAGTTTTCTCGTGTTCGTCGGAGTCGCCTTGCTGTTCGGCGTCACGGTTCTCTGCGGAGCGATCGGGGGCGTGCTCGTGCCGCTGAGCTTGGCGCGCATCTCCCACGGCGGGCTCCTCGGGATGTGGCGCGATCGGGGGTCGCTGCTGGCGCCGTTCGTGTTTTTCGTGTTGATCGCGGTGGGCCTGGGGCTCGGCGCTCGCGCGTTCGTGCGCCAAGCGCTCGCTTCACGAGTGCTTTCGCGTCGCGTGCGCGCACTGGCGAGCACCACGCCCGAGGCCCTTGAGCAGGCAGCGCGGCAAGCGGGGCTTGCCGGCCGCGTGGTTCTCGTGGATGCGGCGGACTCGTTCTCGTTCGTCTACGGCTTGATGACGCCCCGCGTGGCTGTCAGCCGCGGTCTACTCGAACGCACAACCGACGACGAGTTGCGCGCGGTGCTTGAGCACGAGCGCTACCACGTCCGCAACGTCGACCCGTTGAAGGCTGCAATCGTGAGGGTGCTCTCGGAGGCGCTGTTCTTCTTGCCGGCGCTGGACTCTCTGCGCGCTCGCTATGTAGCCGGTCGGGAGCTTGCGGCAGATCGCCGCGCAGTCGCGCTCTGCGGACGCCGCCCTCTGGCCGGAGCGCTGCTCAAGGTCGTGCGCGGTCCCATTTGGAGCGAGCGCGCGGGCGCCGCCGCACTCTTGAGCCCAGAACTGCTCGACGTGCGCCTCCTGCAACTTGAAACCGGCTCCGAGCCAAGGCCCGAAGCGCTCGACGCCAAGGGCGTGATCCTCTCGCTCGCGGGCGCGGCGTTGTTCGCCATCGTGTTCCTCGTGTCGGTCTCCTGCCTGGGCGGGACAACGGCTGTCTACCACACCACCGGGGCCGGGCTGATGTCAGCGACCGGACCCGACGCGCTCACCTGTACCGCGCCCTTTGCCGGCGCGGGACTCCTGCTCTATTCGCTGGTGGCCGTGCGCGCGAGACGGCCCCTGAGAGTCTGATTCGAGGCTGATTCTGTGGACCTGCCGATGGCTCCGGGTTGCGCGCTTGACGAGTCCGGGCTGCACTCGCAGCTCGAGCGCTACCGACAGGCAGGCTGGAACGCTCACCTGATCGAGCGGACACCCCGCAGCCTGGTGGCAGACCTCGATAAGGACGTGGACGCCGAGCTAGTGGCGGAGACGGTGGCAATCGAGCGCGAGTGCTGTCCGTTCTTCGCCTTGACCTGGGAACCGGATCGGCGGCGGCTAACCATCTCGGTATCCCAAGCCGCGCACGAGCCGGCCATCGACGCAATCGCTTTCGCCCTGAACCTCCAAGCGTCAGACTGAGCAGCGATGCTCACGGCCTTCGGCGCAGCGGCCGTGACTTTCATGGTCTGCATGTATGCCCTGGAGCGACGCCACCGCCGCTACATCTTCGCCTTCGCCTGCGGGTGCGCCCTATCGAGCGCCTACGGATTTCTTGCCGGAACATGGCCCTTTGGCGTGGTCGAGGCCATATGGACCGTCGTGGCACTCAACCGCTACCGCCACTCAGACCCCTAGCTCTCGTGCAACGGACTTGCAACGGATCTCGAGTCCGGCTGCAACAGATCCGCGACGGATCGACCCCCCAACAAACCCTGACGCTGGCGAAACTCGGGCTCAAAGGGTCTTATTTTAATCCAGCCAAGCAGCCCGAAGACCCAGACTCAATATCGGGGCGAATGGTTAGAGTTGGCTTTTCTATGCGGTTTTCGGGGCGTGGTCTACGGATTTGCAACGGCCATACCGACCTCATGCCGGGCTTCGTTCCTGTCCAGTCCGTGCGTATGCCATGCCTAACGTTTGTAAGCCACGCTCGGTGGTCTCGTGGCCTCGATGAAGCGGATGGCGCATGATGGCGGCGGCGGACTCCCGGCGGCCGATGACGACCGAAGGGAGAGCTACCATCACGAATGCATGACGAAAGTACAGACCAACGGAAGGCCCAAACCGCTCAGCCCCGAGAGGCTGGCCGAACTCAGGGTCCCGGCCGTCTACAGAACCCCTGAGGAGAAGCGGGCGGCCCTGAAGCGAGCCACTGAGGGTCTTCGGGTCAAGGTCCGCGTCACGCGCGATATGTACCGCCCTCGGTAGACCGAGATGAGTCCGACAGGCTGGCGTCGGACCGCCACGCGCGGTGTGTTCGCGATCGAGGATCAGGCGCTTGTCCTTCCCGACCCGATCGCCTTGGACACCAGCTTCGTCGTCGAGGCTCTGCTCTCCACGCAGCCGCTCCACGCCGTATGTGACGACTTCCTCACACGCATCGGCGACAGTGACATCACCGTCGTCACCAGCGACCTCCTTGCCGTCGAGCTTGCCGAGACGGCATTTGCGATCGCCCTGAAGGAACGCTGGGGCAGACACTGGCGCGGACACCGCACCGACGGACGCGCCCGCCGCCCCGCCAAACATCTGCTGAACGACACGATCTCCCGCTACGAGACACTGCTCTTGTCGATCGATCACTTCCCTGTGCCCCTCGCCGACACAGCAACCGTCGCGAGAAACGTCATGACCAGCTACGGGATCGCGTCCTACGACGCGGCCCACGCAGCCAGCGCCATCGCCGCGGACGCCGAGGCGATCGTCACGCTCGATACCGGCTTCGCGCTCCTGCCCGCTTCAGTGCTCACTGTCTACACCGACCGATCGCGTCTCGCGTCCTGTCGCAAAAAGCGACCGTACTGAGGGACGCGAGGTGAGTCTCGCCGGCCCCGAACAGCTCAATGAAAACAGCAACAGAGATAGGCATACATTCTGCCTACCCCACCAGCACCGAATTAATGCATCAGGACATAGTTTCAGAGCATCACGTCCGACTCGTGCTGACGTTCCTCGCCTTCTGCATGCGCCATCATCATCGAGGCTCACCAGTGCCAGCCGTCTATCAGATCGCCTATCAGCGCCTCCAAGAACAACCACCAGGCGCTGAAGCTGAACCCGGCCCCAGCTGCGCCCTCTCGTGGGCAGGACTTGAGACCCCAGCGGTGATCTGATCTCATCGCGCAGCCCATGAAGCACGATGCCGAGCACGAGGACCGGCCGCCCGAGCCCTGGGTGACCAAGCGACAGCTTGCCGACCACCTGAGCGTGACGCCACGCTGGATCGAGCTCCAGCAACCGCTCGGCCTTCCGCATCTGTCCACCGGCGGCATGAACCGCTATCGCATCTCAGAGGTCGAGGCTTGGCTGCGCGAGCGCTACGGCTCACCCTCTGAGGCACCTCCGCCAGACAATCGCTGACCGAGGGCGTTGCTGGTTTCGTGCCGATTCGCCCCTGTTCTCCTCAGCGCAACTCGACGCAACGTATTTGTCCCGTAGCGGCCCCCGAGACGACCTTTCTAGGTCGAGAGACCCATCGAAAAATATCGGGGCGAACGGTTAGAGTTGGCTTACTGACGCGGTTTTCGTTCCGTCTGCTACCGATTTTCTACCGCCGTACCGAGCCGAAACCGGGGCATGCGCCAGATGAGGTCGCCTATATGCCATCGTGAACGTGCGTAAGCTTTGCCGGTCCGCAACCTCGCTGACGAACTTTTCGACCGCATGTCTTCTAGCCATCTGCCGCAGGACGACGTCTAGGAGCGGGTATGGCTTCAGCCTGGCCACCCTGTAGGTATAGCCATTGGTCTCCGCCCCATCCGAGCCGTCCATCGGTCATCTCATCCCAGGCGAGATCAGCTAGCTCGCGCAGCGCATCATCAGGGATCTGCTGGTATAGCTGCAGATCTGGTCCAGCGGGGTCGCGCACCGTGACGGTCCCATTGCTGCCGCGCACTCGCCCAACCTCGACGAGGAACCGGCGAAGACCCTGCCAACCTCCGTCGCGGTATGCGTCCCATGCATCGGCACCGGCCTTCTCGGCCGCTCCGCCAGCGAACTTCGCAGCGATCCATGCGACTGAGCCAATGAAAATGATGGCATAGGGCAGCGCCTCGGCGCTCAACCGGAGGTAGTCGTCTCGAATCGACGCTTTGATCCCAGCTCGCTCAAACATGAGAGTCAGTCCCCGCATCTCCTCCTCGGACGCCCCACGATCAATCGTCACGTCCAACGTTTCAACCGCCGTCCAGGACTCAAGAGGCGCCAGACGCGCCGCGGCGATCGTGTTGGCTGCCCACATACGCACCACTTCTACGGTCGCCAGTGCTTGCGTCCGGTTGAGCGGGGTCGCGTCGAAGGGGTCGGCATAGCGGAACTCGACGGCCCACGGCGTCAGCTCGATGGCCTCGCGCAGCTCGTTCGTGAGCTGGAGCCCCGACTCCTCAAGCAGGCCACACAGGTAGTCGAGGTCGTGGCTTCGCTCAAACGGCACTCCCCGCGCAGTCAGAACCGCCTTGAAGGCCTTCTCGATCGCCTGTTGTGCGAGGAAACCAGGTACATGGTCGGGGACATCGAGACGGTCGAGCAGCGCACGGAGCCCGGCCTCGTCGCCGCTGGCCTTAACAAGGAGGGCCTCGGCTACGTCGTGCTCGTCACGCTTCGACAAGTACCCGACCCTCGGCAAGGGCGGCATGCAGTGCTGTTCCCGGCGCATCGCCCCACTCGTCTACCTGCGCCTCGCTGTAGACGAGCACGTCGATCGGTCGGCGCATATCGTGAAGAGCACTGCGTAGGCGCACCATCTCGGCGTGCCGATCAGGCACGCTTCGCTCGATGACGAGAAAGTCGAGGTCACTCCCGGCACGTGCTTCGTCACGAGCGTGGGAGCCGAACAGAATCACCCGTACCGGTGAGCCGGCCGTCTCTGCCAGCGTTCGCGCGGCACGCTCGATGTCTGCATCCATGACGATCACGCTAGCGGACATGACCGACGTACGATGAGCTGCGCCAATGCCAGAGGCCTCCGCTCGATGGTCCTGTCGGCAACAGGCTCTCGCTCCCTGGCATCATGTAGGCATGGTCGAGCAGGCGCAGGTCAAGCTCAGCGGCGATATCAACGGTGGCCGTGTCCTGACCGGCCGCCGGGCCAGCGGCGAGCTGTCGCTCGTGCTTGACACTTGAGTCCCACGCCGGACACATCTCGACGCCGACGTTACGGGATGAAAGGAACGCTCCTGCGTTCTGGCTTCTTGGCCGCTCCAGATTTCACAAGTTTGTAAAGTTCGCGAAGATACACACTGTCCAGTTCTGAAGCTTCGTGTATCGGTTCGGCGATTTCGGCTATAAGATAGGCTGACGTTACCTGGTTGCCTTGTGTCTCACCAATAGCTGCCAGCCTTCCCAGAGCAAGCACAATTTCGCCCGCCGAGATTTTTGTCACGACAGGACTGTACTCTACGTAAGCATTGGCACTGCGCGTACCTATCAGCTCTAGTTGGTCCACGGGCTTTTCGCCGTTTCCTTCTTCTTCTGTTTCGGTAAGGCGTCGGCCCAGGAAGCGGCTCGCGACTGTCTGAACATTGCGGACCTTGCCTACGACGAGGATCGGCTTGTCGTTGCTCTCTCCCCGTTCTTCGGCCAATTCGGCGGGCAATACAGCATCCGGCCGTTGGTTGATTTCTTCTCCCTCTTGCTCTGTGGGCAGGACAACTTCTTCCCCTGAGTAGGGCATCCGCTTCGCGGCTTCATTCGCTTCGGAGTATGTCACTGGAGGCGATGACCAAATGTTTCGCTGAGCGATCTCTTCAACCGCGCTCTTGGCTTGGGCGGAGTCGGTACGACTGTCCCCTGATTCTTCGAGACTATGGTTCCAATCCCGACAGATCGGGTCGAGCTGGACCCAGACAGCCAAGGGACAACGAACACTGGAATCAAGATGCTTCCCAGGATGATGACAACGCAAGCAAGCAGAACGTCGAACGCGTGCCGCTTGTACCAAGGTTCCGGCGACTGTCTGCCCTCATCGTCCTCGGGCGGCGCGGTGAAGAGAACTGGGTCCTCGTACTGCTCCGGCTTTTCCCTTTCCAGCTTCGGCATGTCGTGCTGATCATCACTCATGTTGCGCCGAGCCTAGCTCAGTTGGGATCAGCTGTACCGCGTTGCCGAGCACGGTCACGACCGCACCATCTTCCAGACCGTATGAAGGTATACGCGCCGGAGCCCACCGGTCGATTCGGGACATCGCCTCCGGCGTACCACCATCGCCAAAGGCTCGCCGCGCCCGACCGTCTATCAACTCGCCCATCGAGAAGCAGACGCCTGGCCGCACCGAGAGCGGTTCTTCAAGAGGGACGTAGGACCAAGCCGTTGGCTGATGGTCGTCGTAGACTCTGAGCGAGACCCAGCCCGGATCGTGACCGCGCTCGGCTACGGACACGGGCGATCACCTGCCGGATGGATGCCATGAACATCAAGATCGATGACCTCGTTTTCGACCGCGCCAACTATGACGCCGATGGCGACGTGCTCTATCTGGCGCGCGGAAACACGAGCGTGGCTTCCGAGGCTGCGCTTACGCCGGAGGGGCACGGCGTCCGCTATGACACCAATGGCGATGTGATCGGCGTGACGATCATCAACGCGCGACGCATCATCGGACGCGACGGACACGTGACGATCACGCTCCCACATGCAGTCCAAGTCGAGGCAAGAGAACTGGCAGCAGCACTCGGATAGGCGGCCGGCGCGTCGGCAGATTGCCCCTCCCTCGCCGAGCCAGGGCGCTCATATGATGAGGCGATGAATAAGCCTGTGCCGGATGAGCTGCCGTTTCGAGAAATGTCGGAATTGGCCGCACGCGTCTTTGGCCCTGTCGCTGCGCTAACCAAGATCGAGATGCCCGGCGATATTGACGCTCGATATCGAGCGTTCTTTCACTCGGCGCAGACAGCCATCCAGGCACCGGACAGCGGTGGCGATGATGTTGACGCCCGTTCTAGACATGTGCTTGGAGTCGTAGGGGAGGTCGTCCAAGGACTCGAAGGCGCGGCCCATCACCAGCAGCAAGTAGCTCAACTTGAGCGTTCGATTCTTGAGGTATGCCAAGTGGCTTACGCACAAGGCCCTCCAATCGACATGCAGGCCGTCACGACGGCGGCGATTCCAGCACCGAAGCTCACGGCCGAATACCACGCCTTCCTATTCGATATTCGGAGATGCTTTGAGTATCTGAGTCGAGCGGTTGTTAGCTACTTCGAACGATCTAGCGGGAGTTTCCGCAGGCTTCCGAAGGCGCTCAACGGTGCGGAACCGGCTGTCGTCGCGCAGGCGCTGATCGTCCGCGTCGAAGCCGCCATAGCCGATTTCGAGGACGTACTTGGCAGAGGCGATGCCCGTGCTCCACGTGATCGCGTCGGGCACACTTCACCGGAGCCTCCCGGCCACGTCAATCTGCACTTCAGCCCTGATGGCGTTATCTCCATGAACCTGGTTGGCGGCGCAGAGGATTTCGAGATGCGCGGGCTACAGCCAGAGGGATTTCAGCTTGGGCCGTTGCTACTCGACCGAATGTTCCGGTTCGAGCGGCTGATGTACGAGTTGCTCAGCGAGTTTCCCATGATTCGGGAAGCAGCTCGAGCGGCACTAGAGAACATTTCCCGTTGGCGCGACGCTACCGGCGAGATGAAGCTCGCGCCCGACGCCTCCGCCGAGGCGATCCGCGAGCGCGCCGGACTTCTCGACCCGACATCTGGACAGGCCAAGACGTTCTGGCACGAGAACGAGCCACATATACTCCCGGCCCACCACGAGCCGTAGCCCATGCTCGACATCGAGCCTCGCGCCAGGACCATCTCGGCATCGACGCCGGGGCTCGTCCGCACCACCCACATCGGTCGCCTAACCGCAGCGACGACCTCATAAGCAGGCGCGAGCCTGAATACGGCCGTCGTTGCGTCCATTGACGGTAGGGGCCTTGAGACCCTCGCGGCGATCTGATCTCATCGCGCACCCATGAACCGTGATCCCGAGCACGAGCACTGGCCACCCGAGCCCTGGGTGACCAAGCGACAGCTCGCCGACCACCTAAGCGTGACGCCACGCTGGATCGAGCTCCAGCAGCCGCTCGGCCTTCCGCGTTGGTCCACTGGCGGCATGATCCGCTATCGGATCTCAGCCTGGCTGCGCGAGCGGTACGGCTACCCCGCAGAGCCGTCTCAGCCACGCAATCGCTGACCGAGGGCGTCGCTGACTTCGTGCCGATTCGCCGTCGTTCGCCTCAAGTCGGCTCCACCGAAGTTCTTGTCCCGTAACGGCCCCCGAGACGACCTTTCTATGTGGGAGACCCATCGAAAAAATATCGGGGCGAACGGTTAGAGTTGGCTTTCTAATGCGGTTTTCGGGCTATCTGCGGTCCAATTGCGGTCCTGGATACCGCGCCGATGCCGGGGCTTTACGCGGGGTGAGGCCGAGCGTATGCCATCCCGCACGCACGTATGTTTGAGCTGTCTCGGTGATCCTCGCCACCTATACAAAGGCCGCATCGAGCGGGCCTGCATTACAGGCCACGAGTCCATCGACATCTGCGACCTTGGGGGGGTGCGAAGCGAGGGGCCGATTCGATTTGCTCCCTAAAGGACGACTTCTCCGTCGAGAGGACCCGTCCCCAGGCTGGCTTGGGCTAGCCGAAAAAGCCGGTTGGGTGCGGAGCTTAGCGGGCACGCCGTTGACGGGGTCCCTGTGATGTGAGCCGGGTGCTGTGGGTGTTCGTCATGTCCCGTTGGTGGGATGAGAGGATGGACACGATCATGAAGCGACACAGGCACACGCCGGAGCAGGCTGTCAGGAAGATCCGTGAGGGCGAAAAGCTACTCAACGAGGGGCAGGATCTCGCCGAGGTGCTGCGGCATCTCGAGATCACCGAGTCGACGTTCAACCGGTGGCGCGCCCAGTACGGTGGGATGAAGGCTGATGAGGCCAAGCGGTTGAAGACGCTCGAGAACGAGAACCAGCGGCTGAAGAAGCTGGTGGCGGAGCAGGCGCTGGACATCGACATGCTCAAGGAGTTGTCCCGGGGAAACTTTTGACCCCGGAACGCAGACGCTGCGCCGTGTCTCGGCTGCAGCAGTGTTTCGGGGTTTCAGAGCGCCGTGCGTGTCGTGTCGCGGGGCAGCATCGCTCAACGCAACGCAAACTCCCGCCGGTGCCCAGGCCGGCGGATGAGCGGCTCGCTGCTCGGCTGAGGGAGATCGCGGGGGAGCATCCGCGGTGGGGATGGAAGACCGCGCATCAGATCCTGTTGCGGGAGGGCTGGACGCTGAACCGCAAGCGAACACGCCGTATCTGGCGCCAGGAGGGCCTGCGGCGGCCGGTGAAAGCACGGAAGCGTCGTCGGCTGCCCGGAGCGCAGAAACAGCGTTTGCGGGCGGGCAGGCCGAATGAGGTGTGGGCTGTTGATTTCCAGTTCGATGAGACCTCTGACCGGCGCAGGATCAAGCTGTGCAACATCGTGGATGAGTTCACCCGCGAGGCCCTCGCGATCCGCGTTGGCAGATCCTGCACCGCCGAGGATGTCGTCGAGGTCCTCGGCGGGCTCATCGCCGAACGCGGCGCACCCGCCTTTCTGCGCTCGGACAACGGCCCTGAGTTCATCGCGTGGGCGCTGCGGGACTACTGCCGCATGACGCTCATGGCCACCAGCTACATCGAGCCCGGATCGCCGTGGGAGAACCCGTTCGTTGAGTCCTTCAACGGCCGGCTCCGCGACGAGCTGCTGGACATCGAGGAGTTCGGCTCGATCACAGAGGCCAGGGTCGTGATCGAGGACTGGCGCCACGAGTACAACACCTACAGGCCCCACTCAGCACTCGGAGGACGCTGTCCAAGCGAGTACGCCACACTCACAACAACAAACAACCAAGAACACACATAGCCCCTGGACTCGTCACCGGGGCCCCGTCACCGCAGGCGCCCCCACGATGACGGCGGGGGCTTCCATAGGCACCAGCAGCGGGGGAGTAATGCAAGCGGCGGCCCGTACTGGCGAGGGCGGAGCTCGACTGGACAGGTGTCGCGTGTCAGCCGGTTCGCTGGCTGCACTGTTCCTCGGCCTCTCCTTCTTGGACGTTGCGACGGTAGTGGCTGTACTCGGGGTCGTGATCGACATCTGCGCGTGCGTCGTCGGGCTCGGGCCACTCGTTTAGGCAGTAGACCACCGCCCCGAACTGCTCTAGCTGCGGGCCCTATACGGAAGCGGAGCCGGAAGTACGCATCGGAGGGCCCGCCGTCCTCGAGCAGCGTGGCCGCGTCGCTGACGGAGCGGCGTAGCTGCTCGCGCAGTCCGTTGAATCGCCTCGCGGCTGTCGCTTGCGCATCCCGCCAGACGCGGTGCTGCGGAGACTCTGGCAGCTCCAAGTCCTCGCGTTTACGGCGAGCTTTTGCTAGCTGCTTGCGTCCGTCGCTCGTCAGCCTCCAGACGAGGTAACGGTACGGGTTGCCTATTTGACCGTGTACAGGAAGTGCGCGGGTGGCGTACACGAGTCACCAAGCCAGACCGTCCCTCAGACGACTATCTGCTGCGCAAGTTGCTCTGCTGCGAGCACTGCGGCGCACGGATGCACGGCACGCGCGGCGGACGGGCAGGAGTTCGCCGCTATCAATGCTCGACCCGCCGCTATCGCGGTGTTTGCGAGCAGACGATCGTTGCTGCCGAGCCGTTGGAGGAGCAGCTAATCGACTGGCTGCGCACCTTCCAGCCCGACGCGACGCTGCGCCGACTCATCATCGACACCATCCGCGAGAAGACCGGAAGCCACCGCGAGGACGCCGCCCGCCGCTCCCAACTGCTCGCGCAGCTTGAGCGGCTGCGCGACCTCTACACGATGGGCGACCTGACCAAAGCGCAGTACGTCATGCGCCGCCAGGCGCTAGAGGAAGAACTCCAGCGCACCAAGCCACCAACAGACCCCGACCTCGACCGTGCTCAAGCGCTCATCGAGGACTTCGCGCGGTTCTGGGAGGCCGAGCCGAACCCCGCCGAGCGGCGCAAGCTACTAGCGTCCCTGTTCGAGCAGGTATGGCAGAAGGACGGCACGATCGTCGCCGTCAAACCGCACGGCGCGTTCGCGCGGTACTTCGCCGCCGCAACCGATGCCGCGACGACGAAAACACCAGAAAGCCACCCCAGGTTTACCGTCGAGATTCGGTTGTAGCAGAGCGCTTACAGCGACCTGGACGACGACACTTGCCGATGACGGTGCTCTCCGTCGAGAAAGCTCTGATAGGCGTCCGGGAGTCCGACCCCATACGCGCGTCGCGCAAGCTCTGTGGGGCTTTAGCGAGCGCGGCGCGCGGCGCCACGACGACGCCGGCCGCAGACGAAGACACCAGCGGCGGCCGAGGGTCGAGCTTCGGGTCGCACGAGGAGCCTGCGGCTCGATTGGGCAGAACCCACGCCTTGATCGACGGCGGGGCGTCATTGCTCGCGTGTCCAGTAGAAGCTGCGGCGATACTCGCCATATCGGGAGGTGTCGATGTCTGCGTGCGCGTCGTCAGGCTCGGGCCACTTATGCAGGCAGTAGGTCGCCGATCCGAGCTGCTGGCACTGCTCCTCGGAGCGTTTGGCGAGGGCGAACCAGCTATCGGAGCTGCTGGCGCCTCGAAGTAGCTCGCCGGCCTCGCTCATGCTTTGGCGTAGTTGGTCGCGGAGGCCGTCGATTTGCTCGGCGGCGCTCGCTCGTGCGTGACTCCACATTCGATGCTGTGGAGATTGCGGGAGCCCCAAGTCCTCGTGTTTCCGTCGCGCCTTTGTGAGCTGTTTGCGTCCGTCACTCGTCAGCTTCCAGTGCATGAGGCCGTGCTCCTTGCGGCGTTCGACTAGCCCGAGGGCTCTGAGACGCGAAACCTGCGGGCGCAGCTTGGAGGTAGTGCCTGGGACGTGGAGGAACCCCAGATGCTCAACCCAACTGCTCCACAGCACGCCTTCGCTGGCACCTTTCGGGTGATGGCGCTGTGCGCGGTCGAGCGCGGGAAGCACCAGCGCGTCGGAGACGGGCTTGTAGAGGCCGAGCTCGGAAGAGCACACACGCGGGGCGATCACCGGCCACCCCGGCGGTGGCCGCAAGATAGGAGGCGTGGGGGCATGAACGGTGCTTGAACTTGCTCGACCCCGCCCGCGCGGCGGATATCGAGAACGTCAACCGGTGAGCGTCCATCCAGTTGCGACCTCGCTCTGTCCATCTAAACCTATTGGTACCGACACTTACCTCGGACGGCCGCGCGACTGTCGTCTACGCTTGATGAACGCACGCGAGAAAATCGCTGCCATTACCAACGCATAGACATATCCGGCGTCACGCAGCAGTGACCAGTTCAAGCTGTCCGTCGCCAGCCACAACACGGCGACCAGCGCTCCCAGAGCGAGAAATAGAAAGCTGGCGGTCCGCATCTCGCCTGAAATCTCTCTTGCTGGCTCCTGCTTGTCCCAGGTGCGCACGCGACGGCCAATCACCACGCCACCCGCCACAGCAACAGCTAGTAGCAGCACAGAAATAGCAACAACCCAAAGCATCTCTTCCACCTAGTCCGAACGCTTCGTCCTTAACTCGGATATGCGAGGGGGACTTTGCCTAGCGGGCGGCTCCTGGAAGAACATCCATAGATCGGATCTGCGATCGCCACGGGCTAGCTCCCTTTGCTGCTCCTCCTCAGTCATTGCCCGAAATCGTGCGTTACGTTCGCGCATTGGGCGTCTAGCATAACGCAGAAAACGCCCTGGAGCACTAAACCATTCTAATAGAGACCTGCGGATATCCATAATTGATATGAGTTAGCCACCGTCAGTGAGCAAGTTCGTACACGCCTCGACCAAAGATAGCGGTTCCGAGCGTAGTTGCACCGATCGCCGCCTGGGCACAGTGCCCTTCTACGGCCAACCCCTCGAGCCCGGCGGCACCTTCACCTACTCCGCACCCTACAAACACTACCACGCCCGACGCGATTACAGCGGCACCACTAATAAGGTAAGTAAAGGCTCGCGGGATATTGTGTCCGGACGAGCCTGGCTGTGTACCGTACACTTCTCGCGGGATATTCAGCAAGTCTACGCAAGCAGAATAAATACTTCTATTCCCATAAAATGGGCTGAGCTTACTGTGCCACCCCTGCCACACGCGGCACTTTGCAACCGCCGCCTGAACCTGGGCGGACCAAGGCCGTAGGCCCGTTGGGTCAGCAAACGTTAGGGGATTGTCGTTCGCGTACCCATACGGCGCGAGACTGGTTTCGAGCGCGGGATCGACGCCGAGAAATTGGCCCGTGCCTGGGTCGTCGTAGCGGGCGCGTAGGTAGATGAGTCCGGTGTCGGTGTCGGTGTATTGGGCGTCGTAGCCGAGCGGCGTTTTGGTGGTGCCGGTGCTGCCCGTGAGGTTGCCGTAGGCGTCGTAGGTGAAGCTGGCTTCTTTGGCCCCGGTGCTGCTGGTCAGCAGCCGCGTGCTGCCTTGTTGGTCGTGGTGTAGGTAGGTTGCGGTTCCCGCGGTGTTGATTTGCTCCAAGGGTAGTCCGTCGGGGCCGTAGATGTAGCTGTTGGTGGTGTCGTTGAGGATGAGCGGTAGTTTTTCTGCGAGGTCCCATGCGAGGTAGGTTGTGGAGGCGGTGATTGTTTGGGATGCGCGGAGTCCGTCTCCGTTGTAGGTGTAGGTGTCTTCGATTGCGGGGACTTCTTTTTCTTTAGTCCTGTTTACGGTAGTTAGGTTTCCGGCTTGATCGTAGCCGTATGTTGTTGCTGGTCCGCTGGCGGGTGCGGTTTTGGTACGTTGGCCGACTTCGTTGTAGGTGTAGGTGGTAGCGAGGACTTTTTTGAGTTCGGCCTTTTCTAGCTCGTTGCCTTCGTTGTACTGGTAGGTGTGTTCTTTGCCGATGGTGGTGGGGTTGTTCGCAGGGTCGTACTTGTATTCGATGCCGACGCCTTTGGTTAGGCGGCGGTTGGTGTCGTAGGTGTAGGCGGGTTTTTCTTCGCCAGGTAGCCCTTTGCTTGTGGCGCCTTGAACGAGTCCGTCTTTGTTGCGGGTATAGAAGAGTGAGGCGAGTGTTTCGGCTCCTTTGAGCATCTTTACTTCTTTCATGGCGTCGGTTTCGTCGTAGGCGTAGGTGTCTTCGTTGCTCGTTCCGGCCGGGAAGACCGTGGCTTTGAGGTTGCTGTCCGCGTCGTATTTGAAGCTCGTCGCGTTTTTGAGCCAGTCTGTGACCTTCTTCAGCCGGCCCGCGTTGTCGTATTCGCGTTCGATGGCTTTGCCGTTGGGGTAGGTGATCTTGGTTTGCTCGTTAGCGAGGTCGTATTCGTATCCAGCGGTGTTGCCGTGGCCGTCTTTGGTGGCGGTCAGGCGGTCGAGCTGGTCGTATTCATAGCTGGTAGTGCCGGTGCCGTCGATCATCTTCGTACGGTCGTTGTCGCCGTTGTATTCGTATTTCACGGCTGGTGTTTTGCCGTCGGAGTAGCTGGTTTCTATGAGGCGGTTGGCGGGGTCGTATTTGAACTTCGTGGTGCGTTTGAGTGCGTCGGTGACTTCGATGAGGTTCCCTGCGTGGTCGTATGTCTTGAGCGTTTTGTGTTTGAGGGGGTCGGTGATTTCTTCGATCTGCTCTAGGACGTTGCGTTTGTAGGTCGTGGCGTGTTTGTTTCCATCGATTTGCTTCGTGACTTGTCCGGCGCCGTCGTATTCGCTTTCGGTGACGGTTTTGTTTGGTTCTTCGATCTTTGTCCGCTCGTTGTCGGCATCATAGGTGTAGACGGTTTTGTTTCCTTCGGGGTCGGTTTCGGTTTCGCGGTTACCGTCCGCGTCGTAGCTGTATTTCGTTTCGTGGCCGAGCTGGTCGGTGACCTTCATCCGGCGGCCTTGCGCGTCGCGTTCGGTGCTCGTCGTGAAACTCGATTCTTTGGCGCCCGCTACATGCCCTCTCGGGGTGACCATGCTGGTTTCCTGGGAGTCTTCGTTATATTTCCAGGTGCGCTTGTCTTCTTCGGGATCGATTTCGGCGGTCTTATCGCCAGCCGTGTCGTATTCGTATTTCGTGACGTGTTTCAGCGGGTCCGTCATTGATTCGACGAGACCGTAGGAGTTGTATTTGTAGCCGGTGAGCTGTGTTTCGCCGTGAGGAGCCGGCCGTTCGACAGTCGTCGGGTTACCGTCGCTTTCGCGTTTGTAGGTCGTCGTCTCCCCCAGCGGCGTTGTTTCTGTCAGGACATCGTGGGTTTCGTCATATGTCCATTTCGTTTCGTTACCGTTGGGATCGATCTTCTTGGTGGGGTTGCTGTGGCTATCGTATTCGTAGCGGGTGGTATGGCCGTTGCCGTCAATTTTCTTGAGCAGGTCACCGGCCGTGTCGTAGGTCGCGAGTTCGGTTGTCGCGGCAGGCGTTTCGAAGCCTCGGGTGATCACGACCGGCTTGCCGTTGCTGGAGAAGTATTCGACTGTCTTGGCCCCGGTGGAGTGGTTCCAGGTTTGGCGGGCGAGCCCTCGGTATTCGTAGCTCGTGGTGCGGCTCGCAGGGTCGGTTTCAGAGACGAGGGTGCCTTCTTTGTATTCGTAGGTTGTTTTGCCGCCACGTCCATCTATGCGTTCGGTGAGCTGGCCTTCACCGTCATATTTGTACGTCCAGTTTGCGGCGGATTCGCCGGGAAGCGTTACGCTTGTCAGCTCTCCCGATTCATAGGTGTATTTGACCACGTGTTTCATCGGGTCTTCGACCTTTTCGACCTGTTCATTAGAGTTGTACGTGAGCGTGATTTTGCGGCTTGCGGGATCCGTGATAGTCGCGAGCTGCCCATGTTCGTTGTAGCCGAGTGTCGTCTGGTTACCGTCCCGATCGCGCACGGTTTCCAGCCGCCCGCCCCCGGAGAATTTGTAGACGGTTTGGTTCGGCAGGGTGAGGGTGTAGCCGGATTCCGACGAGCCGTGGAGAATGTCCTGGGTGTCTTCGGGACCTTTGAAGGTTTCTCCCGTGGCCTTTTTGAATGCGATGGTTCCTCCGCTGCCTTCGGTGTAATCGACATTATTGCTTTCGGCTTCGATTGTTAGATGGTCGCTGAGCGAGCTGGACCAGCCGTAGCCGAATGGCCCTGGCGCTTCGAAGGTCTTATCGATTCTCGCCGCCTGCGAGTTGTAGCTGCGCACGAGCTTCAACCCGACCCCTCGGCCGCCGATTTCGAAGTCGGTCTGACTCAACGACATGTCCCCGCCGGCAGTCGGGCTTTCGTCTTCTCCCCACGCCCGAGCGCCCGGCTGTTCGATTGCGTTGGTGAACTTGAGCTTGCCCGGTCCTTGCATGACCGGCCCGTAGTTCTCGAACCGGAACTCGATGGTCGACGTCAGCGAGCCTTCCGTCTTTTCGAGGACACCAAAGTTTTCAAGCACGCCGCTGCCTTCGACGCCCGAGAGCAGCCCCTGAGGCGTTTCGGTTGTTTCGGAGCTCTCGGGGTTTACGATCAAAGTGCCGGTATTGACGATCCGGCCTTCGCGTTCGCCTTGGATCCCGGCACCTTTGGCGACCGTCAGCGTGCCCGAGTTCCGGATTGTCCTCTGCTTGAGAAACGTACGCTTGGAGGAGTTGATCGCCCCGGTGCCTTCAAGCACGAGTTCGCCGGCTCCTTCGATGGTGGCGTAGTCGTTCGATTCGAATGCATGGCTCACGTCTACCTGCCCTGAGCCCGTCAGCGTTCCCTGCTCGTAACCTCCGGCTGAGGTCAAGGTGAGTGCTTCAAGCGAGGTTGGTTCGCTGCCCGTGACTTCCAGCTTGCCGGCCTCGCACGCACATTCGCCCCGGCCTGTTAGCGTGACTTTCGCTCCCGGGCCGTGGATCGTCCCGGCCGTGACGGACGTGAAGATTTCCACCGCACCGGTCAGCGAGGCCGTCGCGCCGAGATTGAAAGCGCTGTAGGGCGAGTCGAACACGAGCTTTGCGCCCGCGGCCGCCGTCCAACTGCCGATGTGGTGAGACCCGGAGGTCCCGCCGCCGTAGAGAGAGAGCTGCCCCGTGCTATCAACAACGTTGCCTTCGTTTTCGAGCGGAAAGTCGATGCGGGTGGCCCCGGAGCCTTCGTTCTTTTCGATCGTGCCGGTGTTGAGCAGGGTCGCCGTGGTAGCGGCCGAAACGAGAAGACCGTGGTTAGAGCCAAGTGGTTCACCGTCATCGATCAGGGTCCCGGCGTTCGCGAGCGTGGCGTGATTGGCCCCACGAATTCCGCCTTCCAAGCCAACCGTCAACGTGCCTTCGTTTCGAAGCGTACGTTCTTCGAGGATCAGGCTTTCAGCGGGGGAAGCCGCCGCCACACCAGACGCCCCCGCCTTGATCACCGTCGTCCCGCTGCCCCGCATAGAACCCTGATGGCCAGCCGTAAAGGTACCCGTCACATCGACCTCGCCCGGGCCCGCGAGCACACCACCAGATGCAGCTTCGCCGACTTTCTGAAGCGTCAGGTGCGAGATCGTCGAAGGACTTGTACCCGTGATTTCGAGGATACCTTCGGCGTGAAGTTCTGAACTGACGGTCACTGACCCGGCTGCCGCTTCAAGCTTCCCCGCCGAGACGGTTCCGCCGAGGACTTCAAATGCACCCGAGACGGTCGCAGTTGATCCCAATGACAGCGCCGAGGTAGACCCGTCGAGTACGGCGATCGAAGCGCCCGTACCGGACGCTGACCACGTACCCGCACTCCCTCCTTTCCACGATCCCCCACCCGTGAGCTCAAGCATCCCCGATGTGGCGCTCACAGTACCTTCGTTGTCGACGGCGGTCGTAACGCGCGCGACGCCCGACCCAGCCGTCTTCTTTACCGTGCCCGTGTTCACAAGGGTCCCGACGCCCGCCAGTCCCCCAGGTTCCCCGTTTACGACCAGCGTGCCGCTATTGGTGACGCTCTGCCCAGACCAGCAATACAGGCTACCTTCCCCCCCGACCGTGAGCGTCCCACCGTTCACCAACGGACCGCCCATCAACAGCAGCCTCGCACCACCACTCGTCCCAATCGATCCGGTCGCACCAGCTTCGAGCACCAGTGAGCCGCCCAGTTCATCTTCCGCGAACCCCGTAACAACAAGCGACGAGCCAACGTCAATCGTGCCAACACCCAAAAGCCGCCCAGCACCAAGCGACAGGTGCGCAATCATCGACGGTTCAAGCGAATCAGCGACTTCCAACGTCCCAGACGACACAACCAGCGTACCCGCCCCCTGCACCACCCCAGCCACACCACTCCCCGCACTCGTGACCGTCTTCCCAGAACCAATACACGCCACATCCGAAGACGTCGGCACATGTTCCCCAGACCAATCAGCCGCAACCCCCCACGCACCTTCCGCCGGACCAACCCACGAATCCGTACACAACCCTTCAGCAGACGCCACCCCAGGCAACACCACGAATGACAAGAGGCCAACAACAACCACGACCAACAACCAAACGCGAAATCCACGGTCCGACGTTCCAGAAGCCGCCCGGCCCTTCACGCTACTTAGTCGCCGATCCAAAGCATCGGTCTCCATCTTCCGCCCCTCCGTCATATTGCCTCCGCCCTCGGCGTGTTGGCCGCCGGCACAACGGCGACTAAGTAACGCTCACCCGGCCGACCGCTTCCGTCGGCTGTAGAAACTAGACGCGGCGACACTACAGGGGGCCGCCACGGTGTCAAGATGTGGACTGAAAAAACGATGAGATTCCGATTCATCATGTGGCTAATAAGCCAGCAATAACCTCAGATTGACCCTAACTTCATCCTCGATAGCCCGCCTGCACTAGTTAGTAACCTGTTGCGACTCATCACGTCGATGATTGCCTCGCGGCCGTCGCAGAGCTGCCCGTCCTCCACGCCGTATCACTGCGCATCCGGCGCCAGCACTTCGCCCAAGACCTCCGGGCCGTCCTGCGCCAAGGCATCCCACACCCGACGCACCAGTTCAATCTCAGGACTCTCGCCCACAGCCACGATTCTCGCGCATCCACGCGCGGACGGCTGCGGTCCTTTTGCGGTCCCTTTTCGCTCTCCCTGCGGTCTGTTTGCGGTCCCCAGACCCACGAACAGCCGCGAACACAAGCGAACACGCTCCCCCGATGTCCAGCGTTTTCGGGGATATTCGCCCGTGTTCGCTGCTGTTCGTGGTTCTCTAACCAATCGGGGCGAACGGTTAGAGTTGGCTTTCTAATGCGGTTTTCGGGCTATCTGCGGTCCAATTGCGGTCCTGGATACCGCGCTGATGCCGGGGCTTTACGCGGGGTGAGGCCGAGCGTATGCCATCCCGCACGCACGTATGTTTGAGCTGTCTCGGTGATCCTCGCCACCTACACAAAGGCCGCATCGAGCGGGCTTGTATTACCCCGAAGGTCGTACACACGATCGAGGCACTGGAAGACGCGATAATCCTTGAGGTCTCGACCCCTGAGCTACACGACGTCGTTCGCATCGAGGACCACTACGGCCGCCCAGTCGAAGCACCCCGCACGGCGGAGACATAGATCCGGGGGGGCTGAGGGCAGCCCTCCACTCCCCTACCCTCCGCTCAGCGCACGCGACGCAGGCGCCGCCAGGATGACGTCGGGTGCTCGCGCTTGCACCAGCGACGCGAAAGCAACGCCAGAGGCGGCGCTGCGTGCGCGCGGCGGCACCACACGGAAGGACAGATGCTGCGGCTCAGTCGGCCCGGTCGGCGCATTCCTCGGCCTCTCCCTCATAGACGTTGCGGCGCCACGCGCTGTACTTGGAGTCGTCATCGACATCTGCGTGCGCGTCGTCGGGCTCGGGCCACTCGCTTAGGCAGTGGACCGCCGCACCGAGCCGCTCCAGTTGTGACCCGATGCGGAAGCGCAATCGGAAGTACGCATCTGAGTCGCCATCGTCAGCTAGCAGCGTGGTCGCCTCGTTCACGGAGCGGCGCAGTTGCTCGCGGAGTCCGTCGAGTCTTCGTGCGGCGGTCGCTCGCGCGTCCCGCCACGCGCGATGCTGCGGTGACTCGGGCAGCCTCAAGTCCTCGCGCTTGCGCCGGGCTATCGCTAGCTGCTTGCGGCCGTCGGTCGTAAGCAGCCAACGGGTGAAGCCATGGGGTTTGGTGGTCGCGACGAGGCCGGCACCGGCGAGTTGCGCAACCTGGGGGCGGAGCTTGCGTGTCGTCGCAGAGCTATGAACGAAGCCAAGATGTTCAACAAGGATTGCCCACGACACGCCGACCTCATAGCCGTGCGGGTTGTGGCGCTGAGCTCGATCCAGCGCGGCGAGCACCAGAGCGTCGCTAACAGGCGTGTACGGGCCAAGCTCGGAGGGCCGTGGGGTCGTCATATGCCGATCAGCCCCAGGTCCTCCAGATGCTGCGCGCACGCCGAAAGACGGATCGAGTCCGAGTCGGGGGTTAGCGTGTCCACGACGCCTTGCTGTTGCAAGCGCTCAAGCGCCGCCTCCAGCTCGGGTGGGTCAATGTGCTTGAGCGCTGCCTGAAGGCTGGTGCGCCGCTCGTAGTGCCTGGGCAGCAGTCGCATGAGGATGGCCCGGTCGACCTCCCGATTCTCAGGCGATGGGCCGCGGTGCTCAGTCATAGGGGATTCTCCTTCGCTCGGCCGAAGAAGCCACCCGACGGTCGCTAGGTCGTCCGTGCCCTCGGAGAGCTACGGTTTCGTCCCGTGGCGCCGAAGGTTGCTGCTTCGGTGTCCACCGGCCGGGCGGGTGTTGGTTAGCACTCGCCCGGCCACTCGATTTTGTTGGCTGGCGGCAGAGCAGAGCAGAACTCGCGTCGGATCGCAAGAGAGGGCCGCGCGCAGCTACTGTGGGGCGCAACATGGACTCGTTCGGTTCTATGGTTATGGCTTATCAGCCATAGACTAGGGGGTCCTCACCAGGAAAGCTCCAAAGTGTGGAGCCGTTGGAAACATTCGCCGCGAACGTCAAGCGACTGCGCCACGAGCGCAGCCTGACGCAAGAACGCCTGGCAGATAAAGCCGGCCTGAATCTGAGCGACATCGCACGCATCGAGACACTGCGGCGCGACCCGGGCGTCAAGGTCGCCGCGAAGATCGCCTACGGGCTCGGCGTGCCCACAAGCAAGCTGTTCGAGCGCGTCAAGCACCATCCCGACGATCTGGCCAGAACGACGCGAAAGTGAGCAGCCCCGCTCCTTAGGTCGTTCAACGGCTACGGTTATGGCTTAGCGGCCATAGACCAAGGGAGCGCCGCCGTGCAGGCTCCGCGCATGGAGCCGCTGGCGACATTCGCTGAGAACGTCAAGCGGCTACGCCACGAACGCAATCTAACGCAAGAAGGTTTGGCCGACAAAGCCGGCCTTAACCTGACCGATATTGCGCGTGTCGAGACGCTGCGCCGAGATCCCGGGGTCAAGGTGGCGGCGAAGATCGCTCACGGGCTCAGCGTCCCCACAACCAAGCTGTTCGAGGGCGTCAAGCACAATCCCTAAGCGTCCTCAAAGCGTTGGAGCCGAGAACGGCATCGCGGTGGACTCGGGTTCCTCGTAAGCCTCACAATCTCGTGGGTACTGTCCGGTGCCCTCGCCTACCTATATGCCCTCTGGACACTCGGGCCGGTTTCTTGACCTGTCCCGCGTGACGTCTAACATCGGCTCGGCGATCGAAATGCCATTGCGGGAAGACGGCAGCTATCCCGGAGGAGTTATCCAGTCGATGGGGCCTCGGTTGCCCCGCCCAAGGCGAACAGATCGACAGTGTCGGCACGCAGCCCAAGGCGCAAAGTCTCGAGCGCCAGCACCTCGTCGGGCGCGATATTGCCGAGGTTGCACTCGCTGCCGAAACGCTTGAGCAGCCATACCTGCTGCTCACGCCGCGGCGCCTCAAAGATCAGGCGCTCGGCCTCGATCGCATGGGCGATCTCGTCTATCAGCCCCGTCCGTACCTCGCCGTCCGCCCGGAAGATCCCTGCAGTACCCGACTCCCGCGCCTCGGTGATGACCTTCCAGGCACCTGCGGCAAGATCACGTTCGATCTGCTCTACCCACACGTACGGCGCCATAACGAAGTGGGAGTCCTTGTTGCCGACCTCCGCGAGCACTGTGAAGTCGCGCGCCAACTGCTCGATTAGCTCACGCTTGTGCGCAGGCTCAAGCGCGATCGTGCCGTCCGAGACCTCAATGTGACTGAGGCCTAGCTCTCCCAGCCACGCGACAAGGCCGGCGAGCCGTCCCTGACGGATCGCGACCTCGGTAAGAGTCCCGCCGAGCATGACCGGAATACCGTGCGCTGCATAGAGTTCGAGCTTGGGCTTCAGGTTGGCGCTGACGACAGCCGTGCCCCAACCGAGCTTTATGATGTCCACGATCCCTGCGGCAGTTTCCATCAGCCCGTCGGCCTCCGCGACCGACAGGCCCCTGTCGATCACATGCGTAATACCGTGCTCCCGCGGCTTGCGCGACCGGCCGGGGATCTTGAGGAACCCGCTTATGGGACGCTCCGGGTTAGCTGGCCGCCGCCTCTGACCACTCTGCCGCCCACAAGCGTCTCGGCAAACTCGAAACGATGGGCCCCCTTGACCTCAAGCGGAGCCAGAGCGGCAATGTCATCTGTGGGGGTCGAGCCGAATCGCAGCTCGGCACGCCCGGACCAGACGCCAGTCCACTCGTGCTGTCTTGATTCGCTGACGACAAGCTCGTTGATGTCGTCGCCCCCAGGCGTCCACGCTGGGAAAACCCTGCTGTGAATTAGCGGGGCGATCATAATCTCAGGCGGCGCGGTGACCGACTCGGTGAGCGTGACCTCCGCATCGATCAAGCGACGATCCGAAGCTGCCAGCGAAGCGCCAAAATGTCCGCCCGCCGTCAGCCGCGAAGCATGTCGTCCGACAGACCAAGGGCGAGTCATGGCGATGGACCCTAGCTTCTTCGGGAAGCCTTGAATCAGGCCACGTACTAGAGATACGTCCTTGTCGACCCACCCATAGGCCACGCGCCCACATGGGCGCCCCTCGAACTCACATGCCAGCACGATGTAGCACTCGCCATGTTGACCCAGAGCGGGCTCGACGAACGCAGGCTCCACGCCTGAAACGCAGCTCCACTCACCGAACACGACTGCCGCCGCGCCGTCGCCCGTGGGCTCGAGATCCTCCGGAAGATAACGCCTGACCGTGTCGGCGTCGGCAAGATACTCAACAACGAGCACTTCTCCCGCGAAGTGCCAAGGCGGCCGCCGCACCAGGGAGGACGAGCCGCTGGGCGAAACCGGCAAAGTATATCCGAGCGGCTGCCGGCTGGACAAGGCGGCCTAGTCCTCGTCGCCTCTGGCCGGCGCCGTGGGGGCACTCCAGTCTAGATATGAAGCCACTAGGATCACGCGGCGGGATACTATCCTACGAGCCCGATAGCGCGAACTGTTTGATAGCGTCCGCTTTTATGGCGAGGGATGTGATCGAGCTGGGCGAGCTTCGGCGCCCTGGCCCAGCCGCCCTGGCTGAATCCGACACCGCTCTTAGCGCCCTGGCCGACCGGGCTGCGCGACCACTCGCAGAAGCACTGGCGCTGCCTGGGCTCGTCTACCGCTCGCCGTGGCTCTACGACCTTGAGCTTGCGCGCATCTTTAAGGACGATTGGATCTACGTTGGCACCTCTCAGGAGATCCCGGCGCCAGGCGACTTTTTCACGGTCGAGATTGCGGGCGAGCCACTTGTCATCGTCCGCGACCGCGGCCACCAAGTGCGTGCGTTGTCCAGGGTCTGTCAGCATCGATTTGCCGACCTATTCCCTGATCAGCGTTCCGGCACGGTCTCGCGGCTAGTCTGCCCCTACCACTCGTGGGCGTATCAACTCGATGGGAGCCTGTCCGCCGCTCCACTAATGGACGGCAGCACCCTCTTTCGGGAGTGCAAGTCTTCTATCAGACTTCACAACTACAGGATCGAAGAGTGGCACGGCTTCATCTTCGTCAGCCTCACCGACGATGCGACACCCCTTGCCGCGAAGCTTGGAGAGGCAGATCCCTTGGTCGCTCCCTACCGTCTGGCCGAGTGGCGTACGATCACCAGCCTTCGCTGGGAGATGGTCAAAGCCAACTGGAAGCTCGTGATGGAGAATGCACGCGAGTGCTACCACCACCAAGGTACACATAAGGCTACCCTTGAGCCGGTGTGGCCGACAAGGCACGTCAAGACCGCCACCACCGATTCAAGCCGTTGGTTTTACCAGAATATGATGATCTCCAGAAAGTCAGCGGTCGGAGAGAACGGTGGGCACTTGGAGCACCCGACGTTGCTGCCCGTCAGCGTCCCGCTGTCTCCGTTCAGTCGCTCGCAGACGCTGCTGGTAGGTGTTTACCCTAACTTCTTCATAACCGCCAGCCCTGACGTCTGTGCAGTCTTCCGGGTGCTGCCACTAGGTCCCGAAGCCCATGAGCTCACGATTCACCTTCTTGCGCACGAGGCGGCTATCGCGGAGACCTCCGAGCCCGAGATGGAAGACGTCATCGAGATTCTGCGCGCCTCGACTATGACGGTGCAGACCGAGGACATCGAGCAAATCGAGGCGGTTCAGCGGAGCCTTGACTCACGCTATTCAACGGGTGGTCCGCTCTCAGCGCTAGAGCGGCCAGTCTGGCAATTTCAGCGATACCTAGCTGCCAAGCTATTGGATGCGGGCTAATGTCGCCCACACTTAGGGATGAGCGCGGTCAGAGCAGCGCCAACTGCGAGAAGCAACTCGAACAGGCTCACGGCCTCGACATGCGCCCCGCTCGAAGTCGCCCTACGCCCCCGAGGATCACGCGGTTCATGATCTCGGGGGACAGAGTTTGCGTCCTCGCGTGGAAGCGTGCCGCCGACGGCCGCCGCTCGCCCTATCCAGCCGAGCAGCTTTGTGTCCGCGGCGCGTGTGACGCACGCCGCGCTGAGTTCTATACCGGCCGCGAACTAGCACGCGCCGCCGCGGCTACGCTTGATCGCTACGGTGCGGTGATACCTGATGACGGGCGACGCCCGGTGTGGCCGGAATCGCTCGTGGGCTCAATTACGCACACTGACGGCTTCATCGGAGCGGCGGCTGGCTGTGAAAGTGTGTTCGAGGGCATTGGACTCGACGCCGAGTCGGGAGTGATGCACCGGGAAGCTATAGACCTAGCGCTCACCCCGAGGGAGCTGGACGCGATCACCGCGACGCCGATCGGTCAACGTGAGTCACGCTTGACACTTGCGTTCAGCGCCAAGGAGGCGCTCTTCAAGGCGCTGCCCCGCAACATGCAGCGAGACGCCGATTTCAACCGCGTTGAAGTCCACCCCCAGGCTAACGGGATCCTTCGCTTCACGCGCCCGGGCCGGCCAGGCGAGCTATTGCCCGTCCAGGGAGTGTGGTGGCGCAAGCGTCACTGTGTTGTCACACTGGTCGTCCTGATCAGAGAGAACGTCGCCAACTACGAACGAGGGAGCATGAACCTGTGAGCAAGAGCATCGGGCACCCGGATGACGCACAGATCCGGCGGGAGACAACCCCGGACGGTGAGACCACGCTGTGGATTGATGGCAATCAGGCGATGCAAGCCTGGGAGCTCGATCTCATGCACGAGTGCGCTGACATACTGGTGGAACACGGCAGCGTGTTCCTGGAGGTGGGCCTCGGCCTCGGACTGTCCGCCATGCGCATCGCCGCCGCGCCAGCTACCAAACGCCACGTCCTCGTGGAGAAGTACGAGGCGGTCGTCAAGCTGTTCTACGAGAGCGAGGAATCGGTTCCCCCCACCCTTGAGATCGTGACTGCGGACTTCTTCCAATGGCTAGACACAGCCCCCGCTGAGACATTTGATGGAATCTTTTTCGACCCCGCCTTGCCGCCGGCGACCTGGAATAACGTCGAGCTATGGGCGAGCGTCGTACCGAAGATGGCGCGGCTTCTTCGACCGGGGGGTGTTTTCATTCCGTTCTTCAACACCGAGCCCCGACTGCGAGAGCAATATCTGAGCACCTTCCCCGTGGCGACGATGCTGCGCCGTCCGTATCGCAGCTATGACGGCAGCTACTACGCCCATACACCACTCGAGAAGGAGGGGCACGCTTATATCCAGTGCTTCTACCGCGACATCGCAGATCTGCGCACCCACATGACGCGATGAGCCTGTGGGCCGAGCCGAAGGCCGCTGAGTATGGGCGCTGACGGGATCGCCCAGCGTCTCCCAAACCCTGCGGTCATCGACCTCAGCATCGGTCAAGCCCAGGGGACGCTCCTGCCCGTGGATGAGCTTGCCTTGGCCGCAAGTGCCGCGTGGCCGCGTGCAGGAGCGCTCGCGCTGGGATATGGCAATAACGCTGGTCCTAGACCGCTGCGCGAGTGGTTGGCCGCACGGTTCAACGCCGAGGGGGCCCGGCGCATAACTGCCGACGACGTGATCGTCACCCCCGGAGCGTCTTATGCCTTGAACTTGATTTGCGGGAGGTTGCTGTCGCCGGGGGAGGTGATCCTCGTGGAGACGCCAACGTACGACCTCGCGTTGGCCATCTTTCGCGAGCGTGGTTTGGTGCCGGTTGGAGTACCGACGGACGGCGGTGGGTTGAGAATTGATGGGCTGCGAGCGGCGGTCGCGCACCTACGTGCCGGCGGAAGCGAGGTGCGATGGCTGTACTGCCAGCCGACCTTCCAGAATCCTGCGGGCCACTCTCTCAACGGGGATCGCCGCAGACAGCTCCTAGACGCTTTGGCTGAGCTCGGTCTTTTCGCTATCGAGGATGAGGCCTATCGCGAGTTGGGGATTACTCAAACGCTGAACTCGTTGTGGGCACAGCAGGCGCCGGAGGAGCATCTGGTTGTGCGGGTGGGAACGTTCTCCAAGACGTTGGGCCCCGGTGTTCGAGTGGGATGGCTACTGCCTCAAGACCAGTACAGGGATCCTCTCGTCAATTGCGCGCTTCATCGCAGCGGGGGGAGCCTAGCCCACCTGACAGGCCTCGCCGTTGCGAGGTATTGCGCCGAGGGTATGTACGAAGTTTGGCTTGAGCGTCTGAAGGCGGAGTACCAGTTGAGGGCCGAGGCCCTGTCTGATGCCCTGACGGCACACCTTCCGGAGTGGCGATGGAAGGAGCCACGGGGCGGGTTCTTCGTCTGGGCCGAAGGGGACCGCGCGCCGGTCACTGAGCAGGAGTTTCGCCGAGTATGTGTGTCACGCGGCGTCGATGTCCGTACTGGTGAGGCGTTTTACGCCTCACCAGACCCGACCCGGAGGGCGACGCTGCGCCTCTCTTGGTCTTCGGAGCCGCCTCACCGGCTTGGCGAGGCCGTCCGGCGGCTGGCTGGCGTGCTCAACGATCTGGTCGAGCAGCCACACAGAGACTCACCTGCACCTACGGATCAAGCCTGCGATGAGCCTGTCCGCCCAGATCGTAGCGCCTCAGAGACAGGCGAGGTAGTCGATTCCCAAACTGCGGATTAGGGACAAACCGGAAACGTCTATAGACCGGACTGGTTTCAGCGTTCCGACTCCTGTACGCTAGGTTGCCCATGAGCGCTCATATCACCGACTCGGAGATCTATGGGCATTCTTGGGCCGATCCCGTCGTCCGGGATTTGTTTACGGATCGCGGGCGGACTGCTGCATGGCTTCAGATACTCCGTGCGCTGGCTCTCGCCCAGGCAGACCTCGGCCTCATACCGTCGTCAGCTGCTGAGACGATCGACGCCGAGCTACGTGTTGAGATGCTCGATTTCTCTGCGATTGCCACGGGTACCCGTAACACGGGTCATTCCACCGCAGGCTTGATCGAGGAGATCGTGCGCAAGCTGCCGTCGGATACTGGGCGCTGGGCTTATTACGGCGCAACCGTCCAAGATGTCAGTGACACCTGGACCGGGATAGTCATGCGCGACGTTACGCGCCATCTCATCCGCGGCCTAGTCGATGTGGAGACCTCCCTCTGCCGCCTCGCTGGAGAGCACGCACGCACGATCATGCTAGGACGCACCCACGGGCAGGCGGGCCAGCCGATTACTTTCGGCTTCAAGGCCGCGTGTTGGCTCGCTGAGATTCGCCGAAATCTGACGCGCGCGGAGGCGCTACTGCCGATGGTTGCAGTGGGCCAGTTGGGTGGGGCAGTTGGCACGGGGGCCTTCTTCGGACAGGCAGCCACGCGACTAAGGAACGACTTTTGTCACCGCCTGGGGCTATATGCACCCGAGATCTCGTGGTTCAATGCACGCGACCGTGTAGCGGACTTCGCGGTGTGGCTATCCCTCGTCACGGGGGCTCTTGCGAGGATCGGCAGGGAGGTCTACAACCTTCAACGTAGCGAGATCGGAGAGCTCCGCGAGCGTGGGTTGCTCGACGTTGTTGGGAGCATCACCATGCCCCACAAGCGCAACCCCGAGATCTCGGAGCACCTCGTCACCCTCGCCCGCGTCGTACGCGCGAACACGTCGATGGCTCTAGAGGGCCTCGTCCAAGATCACGAGCGGGACGGAGCCGCGTGGAAGACTGAGTGGTCTTACATCCCTGAGATCTGCATGATGGCATCGAGCAGCGTACGTCTCGGCGCATCGCTCTGCGACGGTCTGGAGGTCGACCAGAGAGGTATGCGGGCCAACATCGAGGCCCAGGGTGGCTACGTGTTCTCGGAGGGGGTAATGGCGACGCTCGTTGAGTCGCTCGGCAAGCATGAAGCGCAAACACTTCTGTGGCAGGTTGCAAGAGAGGGACGAGAGCAGGGGGTTTCGTTTGCGGACGCCCTTGAGGCAGACGGCAGGGTCTACGACGCGGCGGAGCGCGGCGAGGTGGAAGCAGCACTGACGGGTGCTCATGCCATCGAGTGCGCCGCGACGCAGGTGGAGCAGTTGCTGGCTGAGCCGTCGCGATCGTCGCAGGCCGCAACCCAGACGACGTAGGGGGCATTCGCTCGTGGAAATGAACCAGGATAGGCTTATTCTTTCGATTGATGGCGGTCGAGCGGTGGCGCTCGATGACGCAATGCCGGCTGGGAGCGTTCCGCTGCCAGAGGGGTATTTGGGCAGCACCGCCCGGATTGTGAGCGGCCCTGCACCAGAGCTGGTCGAGTCGGGATATCGGCTTGAGCTTGCCGACGGGGAGATCCTGTATCGGGGCTTCGGGTTGGCAGATCTTGCTCACGTGCTTGAGCTGTGCGACCTCGGCATCGGCAGTCGGGCCGAGCTGTCGGCTTTGAGCGAACAGTTGTTGGCGATTGGCGAGCTTGAGTGGCAAACGATCAGCTATGACGAGCGCTACGGCGATGTCTTCAACGTGCGCGAGCGGATGCTGGAGCACTCTCTTGGGAGTGGCGCTGGGTGGCTTTCCGCAGGCAGGCCGCGTCGAGAGGCGGGGAGAATCGCGTTTCGGATCGCTGTCCGTGAGCGGCTCATCCGTTTGATCGAAGCGACTGCACTATTCGCTGAGACAGTGGCGACGCAAGCCGAGGAGCACGCTGGCACGTTGATGCCGGACTACACCTATCTGCAAACCGCTCAGGCGACCACCTTTGGACATTACCTGCTCTCGTTTGCTTACCCTGCCCTACGGGCCGGATCTCGTCTAAAGGATGGTTTTCGGTGGGTCAATAGCAGTCCGGCGGGTGCTGGCGGGGTATGCGGCTCGAGCCTGCCTGTCGATCGCGCGCGCCTAGCCGACAGACTGGGATTCGACGATGTGGTGCGACACACGCGGGATGCCATGTGGCAGACGGACGGGCTGGTGGACCTGACTACGACCTGCAGCTCGCTCGCAACGAACATTAGCCAGCTAGCCGAGGACCTCGAAATATACGGGAGCAGTCAGTTTGGACTTGTGCAGTTGCATGACTCCTTCTGCCGAGCGAGCGCGCTCATGCCGCAGAAGCGCAATCCATATGCACTCACGCTATTGCGGGCTGGCGCCAGGCAGCTTCTTAGCGCGCCCGTCGCGGTCGCCGCCGCACAACAGACGCCCTCTGCGCGCACCGACAACCTGCTTCACGTTTACGGCGCTGTCCCGCGTTCGATTGAGCTGGCGACCCGCATGCTGTCGCTTGGCACGGGCGTCGTTGGGGGGCTGTCCGTCCAGCGGGAGAAGATGCGCTGCGGCGTCAGCGAAACCTTCGCGCAGGCGGCTGATCTAGCGGACGCGATCATGATATCTGCTGAAATCGACTATCGCTCAGCGTACAAGGTGGTGGGCCGACTCGTTGCCGACTGTGTTTCCCGTGACGCGGGGCCCGAGACGATCTCCCCGCGCGGCATTAAGGAAGCTGCAGAGGCGGTCCTCGGCCACCCGGTGGAGATCCCAGCAAGCGTCATCGCCGATGCGCTAAACGCCGAGCACGTCGTTAGGAGCCGAACCGTCGTCGGCGGAGCTGCTCCGGGGCCAATGCAAGAGATGGTTCGTGAATGTCACGCTGAGGCCCGTGCTCTGAGCGACTGGGTCGGCAACTGCCGCGAGCGAGTCGCAAGAGCTGAGGCATCCATGCTCGAGGAAGCACGTGCGCTGGCGGCGAGCGGCCGGGATGCGATCTAGCGAGGCTCGTGCCGCGTCCACTCTGTCCCAGCGTTTCGCGTGCTGGGCTGTCGAGACGTCGCTATTGGACACCGCCGCGACGCGGCAAGCGGCCGCTGATCAGCTTATGGATGCCCTAGGGTGCGCTCTGGCCGCCTATGGCCAGGGCCAGCGCGTGGGCCTCTTTGAGACCGGCCGCGCACTCGGCGGTCAAGGTGACTCGGCGGTTATCGGATTGACCCAGCCAGACTCGCGCTCCGTGGCTGCACTATCGAATGGGATGCTCTGTCACGCTCTCGATTTTGACAGCACCCACCCGGGCGCAGTCGCTCACCTGTCGTCAGTGATCGGCCCGGCCGTCCTGGCCACCGCCGAAGCGGTCGGGGCGAGCGGCGCCGATGCGTTGCATGCGTTCGTGATCGGAACTGAGATTGCGGCGCGCGTCGGACGAGCAAGCTCTTCTAGCTTCATCGCGCGCGGATTCCACTCGACTCCGATATGCGGTGTATTCGGAGCTGCCGTGGCCGCGGGCACCCTCCTGGGGATGTCGACCGAGAGCCTCGCAAATGCTCTGGGTATTGCCGGAAGCTTCGCCTCGGGGCTGGGCCTGCCCCTTCGAGAAGGGGTCGAGACTAAGGCCGTTCACTCTGGCTGGGCCGCGCAGGCGGCGATCGTCGCAGCGGCTCTGGCCGCAGACGGCATAGTCGGGCCTACGGAGATCTTCGAGGGTCCTGCTGGTCTCCTCGACGTCTATGGCAAGCGTGAAGATCTGGCGAGCCTCGATGCGGCGAGTGAAACACTGGGAGCAGAGTGGGAGACCCAGCATGTCTCATTTAAGGCCCACCCTGTGTGTCACTTCGCGCACGGAGCCGTGGACGCTGCGTTTGTGATTGCTGGAGGTAGGGGTAACGTGGGCCTTGAGGACGCCCGCATCATTGCCCGCGTACCCAGCGCAGCGGTGCCGTTCGTCCTTGAGCCGCTCGCGGCCAAGCGCTGTCCCCGTTCGCCCTACGATGCGAGATTCTGTCTCCCCTACCTGCTCGCCACCGTCCTCGCCGGTCGCGCGCCGAACGGACTCCTCAGCGCGCCGCACAACGACGATGTCGCGCTTCGAGTCGCACAGCAGATCGACTACGAAGTCGTCGACTTCTGCACCGACGCAGCCGGCTTCCCGGGCGGGGTCTCGATCGAGCGCCCAGGGCTGGCACCACTCGTGGTCGATGTCAAGCATGAGCGAGGGAGCGAGGCCAACCCTCTGTCCGACGGTGCTCTATTGGCGAAGTTTCAAACGAACGCTGAGCTTAGCCTTCAGGACACCCACGTCGATACTCTGACTGAAGCGCTCACTGGCATGGAGGAAATGGCCGATGTACGGTCAATCGGGCTGATCCTCGGCAGCGCGAGACCCGGTGTCGTAGCGATGCGCACGTGAGAGCCTTTCCAAGTCGGCCGCGCGCAAGCGGCAAAGCCCGATGAAGGAATCTCAGACACCCGTGGTCGCGATGCATTACGTGGACTTCGACGGGCTCAGAACAACCGGCTCACTTGGAGATCTTCCCCTAAGCGGGCTGGAAATGTGTGCAGTGCGTGTCGAGCTCCCGCCGGCCGCCGAGCTGTTGGCCAGCAGCGAGCCGGGCGCGTATACCGAACTGGTGCTGCGGCGCCTGCCGAGGGAAAGGCTTGTGCTTGCCGGCTTCTGCGCCGGCGCGAACATCGCTTATGAGCTTGCCGAGCGTCTGGGTACGGGCATCGCTGGCCTGATTCTGATTGATCCGGTCGCAAACGACGAGATGGCGATGGAGGTCGAATACCACGCGTTGCTCCGACGCCTGCGTGCGCCTGTTCAGTCGGTCACATCACTGCGAACTATTGCCGCGAACCTCGATCGCGCCTACCGCGAGTATGCGCGCATCTGGTCGGACGCAGAGAGCTCTGACATGGAGGACTTCCGCGAGGAAACTGTCGCGCGCTACATCGAATGGCTTGCCTTTGTCCAGGCTGCCCGCAAGGATCATGCAACCGAGCTTTCGGTGCCGGTCCATCTAGTGTGTTCACGAGACTGGCGGCGTGAGAATGCTCCAGCATGGATCGGGCAGGGTTGGCCGGTGGTCGAGTTGCCCGTCGAGCAGCGAGATCTGTTCGAATCCACTGAGGCAGCGGCAGCATTGAGCCGCACCGCTACATCATTTGTACGCAACTGGAATGAATAAGCAAGGTTCTGACTCACCATGCTTGAGAACTACAGGAGGACACTCAAAGCGCCGGGCGTGACCGTACTCGCCATATCCTCGATCCTGGCACGGATGCCGCTTGCACTCATCCCGCTGGCGCTGGTGCTCTATCTGCACCGCGAAACGCACTCGTTTGCTGCGGGGGGAGCAGCGGCGGGGGCGTTCACCGCAAGCCTGGCCGTAACGCGGCCGTTGTGGGGACGTGTGATCGATCGGCGCGGCTCGGCGCGGCTCGTGGTGGGCGGCGCAGTCGCAGTGTGTGCCGCGCTCTTGGGGATCGTCGCGCTCGGAGTCAATGCGGCGCAAAGCGGGGCTCCCATCGCATTCGCCATCTGTGCCGGCGCTGCGAGCCCGCCAATCGGGGGCATGATTCGACGTCTTTGGCCGCTCTTCGTCACGCGGGACGACGATCGGGTGCGTGCGTACTCATTGGACGCCGTGGCCTTGGAGCTGATCGCACTTCTCGGCCCCCCGCTCGCAGCAGGCCTTTTCACGTCTGTCGGGCCCAAGGCCCCTCTCCTTGCCGCAGCATTGTGCAGCATCGTGGGCAGCTCGTGGTTCGCGTTCCTAGCTAAAAGGCATCAGTCCCCGGCAGTTGACCCGAGTCACGCGCTGCGCAGTCCGCTTTCGTCTCCGGGCGTGTGTGTCGTAATCATTTCGGGATTCCCGTCAGGAGCCGCGATCGGGGCCCTCGATGTCGCCCTTCCAGCGTTTGCAACGAGCCATGGGATAGCGTCCCTGAGCGGCGTGTTCGTGGGGGCGATCGCCCTCGGTTCGGTCTGCGGTGGCCTACTATATGGAGCGGTCGCAGGGCTGGGCATCTCTCCACTGCGCTCTTACGTGGGGCTTACGCTCCTGTCACCGTTTACGGTGCTCCCACTGCTGGCGACGTCCTCGCCGGCGGCGGTGTGTGCCCTGGCGGTGCTCGCGGGCTGCTGGGTTGCGCCTCTACTGGCGGTGCGAAGCCAGCTGGTCAGCACTATGATTCCCCCTGGCACCGAGACGGAGACCTTTACTTGGGTTTCGCTTGGACTCTCGGTCGGCGTCAGCGGTGGAGCCGCGGCGGCGGGAGCACTCATCGCCAGCGACCGCTGGAGGCTCGGGATCATCCTCGCCTGCGTGCTGGCCGCGAGCAGCATTGTCGTGATGCTCATTGGGCGCGGAACCCTGCACAACAGCGACCGGTCGCAACCGGTCTCCGTGTAAGGGTATGATCGACGTGTGCCATCTGGCCGTACAGGAATCTCGATGGTTGTGATAGTTCAGGCTGAGTGAATGCCAGCCGACATGCGACCGAGCCAATCGCCGAACGAGCCTGCCGTGCCACCTCGGCATGACGCGGAGGAGGTCGCCGCAGTCTTCGCGACGGTCTTGGGGATCGAGCGGATTTCTCCAAACGATGACTTCACCGCCCTGGGGGGCGACTCTCTGCTTGCTCTCGCGGTCGCTGCAAAGCTTCGCGCACATGAAATGTCTGTGAGTGCAAGGCAGATTCTGAGACTTCGCACGCCGTCCGCGATCGCGCTGGCCGCTGGGAGCCTGGAGAGCCCGGCTCGGCCCAGCGACGAGAGGACGGCCGGCGCGCCGACGCCAATGCTGGGGAACCAGGTGCGGTTGATACGCAGCCAACCTTCACTACCGCGCGGTCGCAGTCTTGCGCTTCTTTTGCACTCCGATCCACTACCGAGCGAGGCACGACTCCGCGAGGTTGGGCGGGTGCTGGCGGCTCGCCATCCAGCTCTGTGCATGCGGCTAGCAGCCGACCGTACTGGCTGGACAACCATCGACTCAACCGCCGTTGCGGAGGGGGCTGTCGGCACGGCTGTTCGCGAGGGCTCATGGGCCGATTGGGCGGCTGAGCAGCGCCTAACCCTGGACCCAGAGGCGGGCCTGACGTGGCGACTCGTGCGTGGTTCGGAGGCAGAGTCCGGGCCGCTTCTGCTGATCGCTCACCAGCTCATCGTTGACGGCGTCAGCCTCAACGTCTTGGCCGACGAGCTCGGGACGCTCCTCGCCCCGACCGGTGATGGTGACCTCGGACATCCGCCGCCCGGCTATCTAGACGTGGTGCGAGCAGTGAGCCACTACCTGAGTTCGCCCTCAGCAGCACATGATGCGACGCGATGGCGTGACGCCGGGCTCGACCTAATCGAACCGCTGCCTCTTGACACCTCCGTGCGCGAAGTACGAGCAGAGTCGCTGCGCACCGCGACGGCGCGTCTAAGCACCGCAGCGGCGTCGGGCCTTCACGCAACCGCTTCGGCTAGGGGGCTTGATCCCCCCGATTTGGTCGGCGGCGCTCTCCTGCGAGCTCTGTCCGAGTGGACCGGTCGCCCGCGGCAAATGATCGATCTCTACATGCACGGACGCGAAGTGGGCGACGCAAGCCTCGACGTGAGCCGCACCGTCGCGTGGCTCTCAACCAACCTCCCGATTATCCTCGACCTGTCCTCCTCATCGCCAGCGGTTGACGCAGCGGAGCTTTTCGCCGAGACTCGCAGGGAGCACGACGGGCGAGCGTGGACCTATGAGGCGCTGCGATACATGGCCGACCATCGGTTGTCGGCTCTCCCGGAGCCAGAGATTCGACTCAACTACCGTGGGCGGGCAGGTCGCCTGTACTCGTACTATTCGCGGCCTTGGCTGCTTCCGATGGAGCACGACACAGGGCCCACTCGCTCGCCTGACGAGATAGAGCCTTACCGCTTTATCGTCACCTGCGACGTTGACTACGAGGAGGGTATAGCGATCGGATGGCGCTACAGCGCTGCGCAATACTCGCGCTCGACAGTTGAAGGTCTGCTAGCGCGGTTGGTGGACGACCTCACTGCCTCGATCGGCTGCGTTTGATCGGTTAGCAACCGCCGCCGCCGCTACATGGTGTCTGAGCGCAAGCCCAGCCTGAGCGTCTCAAGCGAGATCACGTCGTCGGTGCGGATCGAGCCGAGGTTGACCTCGCGCCCTACATATTCAAGCAACCAAACCTGAAGAGCCTTGTCCGGCGCGCCGAAGATCAGATCGTCCACTCCAGCGCAACCGATGAGCCCCTCCAGCCAATGCCGATGCAGATCGCAGATACTGCCTGACAAATCGAGCGGCATCGGATAACCAATCAACACACCAGTCGCACCAGCAGACATCTCGTCATGAACGAGGCGCGCACTCCGTGCGGGCGTGAACACAGCGTCCGTACTAGCGTCTCCGGCAAAGTCCGACAGGACCGTGTAGTCACAAGCCAGCTGCTCGATCATCAGCAAGCGTTCCAAACTGGTAAGTGTGGGTACAACATGGGGCACCATGAGCACCGTCACATCAAGATCGCGCAGCCACCCCCGTAGCCGATCGAGGCGACCCTGGGCCATTGCGAGTCGCGTGATGATGCTGCCGAAGACAACTGGGACGTGATGTGTCCGGTAGATGTTGAGCTTGGTCTGTAGGTTCGCCGTCACCAAGGCGGTCCCCTCACTCAATTCCACGAGGTCGATCCACTCGCCGGCGACGTCCAATAGATTGGCGACTTGAGAACACGCAAGTCCGTTGTCGACCACATGCGTGAGTCCGCAGGCGCGTGGTCGTGACGCTCGATCGGGCAGTTCCAGGAAATCGACCTGCGGACGACTGATCCTGATTGCCCTACCCACGGGCGGGGCCTGGGTACTGCCCGCGACACCAACTTGGCCATCGCGCTCGGGGCCTCCTGATATAAACCAAGACTGTCTAGTCAACTGCGCGGGCCTCCGCGTATCGATGGCTGGGGTCTGTCGCGTCGGCCGGAGGTTACCAGGCTATACGGGGGCCGGAACAGTAGTGCCCGCTGGCAGAATCGATCGTATATCCGGCGTCGCTGAAACACTCGACTTGCTAGGGTTTCGCACGTGGGCCAGCAAAGCGCCGGAGCGCCATCTCACCACGCACCTGCCACTCCAAGTATCGTGCCGTCGTCGCGACAGGAGGCGCTTTCGCTCGTCACGGTATTCCGCGAGCGGGTGCTAGCCGAGGCATCATCCGTCGCCGTGATCGATGCCGACGACGGAGTGTCGCTGACCTACGCCGAGGTTGATCACCTTTCAGATCGGCTCGCGAACGCCGTGATCGAGACAGGCGTCGAGCCAGGCACATCCCTTATCGGGATCGCCCTCCAGCGTTCCTGGAGGGTTGGCGTCGCGATCCTCGCGGTGCTTAAGGCTGGGTGCGGATACGTTCCGCTCGACTCTTCCCATCCAGCGACCCGGCGCCGCTTCATGGTTAACGATGCCGCCGTCGCTGTCATTCTCGGCGATGACCGGAGCAGATTCGAGACTTCGATCGCCTGGCTTGACTTCGAGATCGGGTCGGCGGCGAACTCGCCAGTCGCCCCATGGCCGGAAGTATTGTCGGCTAGCCCCGCCTACGTAATCTACACCTCAGGGTCGACAGGTCAGCCAAAGGGCGTCGAAGTGACGCACGGCAATGTGATGTCACTTCTGGAGGCGGCCCGTGAGAGGTTTGACTTCCGGCCCGGAGCCTGGACCCAGTTTCATTCCCACGCGTTCGACTTCGCCGTGTGGGAGATGTGGGGTCCGATCTTCTTCGGAGGCACCGCGGTGGTGGTGTCGGAGCGGCAGGCGACGGACCCGGCCGAGTTCGTGGCGTTGCTCGCTGACTCCCCGACGACCGTACTCAACCAGGTGCCGTCCGTCTTCAAGCATCTCGTGAGAGCGTGCGAGGACCTTGGAGGGCCGCCGCTCGAGCTCGAGCACGTCATCTTCGGCGGTGAGTCGCTGGATGCGGACAGTGTCCGACGGTGGTGGGCGATGTATGGCCAACGCGCCACCCTCATTAATATGTACGGCATCACAGAGACCACTGTTCATGTGACTGCACAGGTGCTGACTCCAGACGCACTCGACAGTGCGTGCGGGGGGACGCCTATAGGCCGACCGCTGCCCAACGCGTCGGTTCGCCTGGTCGATCCGCAGCTCCAGCCGGTTCGGGAGGGCGAGACGGGTGAAATCCTCGTCGGCGGTGCCGGCGTGGCCCGGGGCTATCTAAACCGCCCCGAGCTCACCGAGCAGCGGTTTGTGACGATGGAGTCCGGCGGCGCCAATAAGTGGTACAGGAGCGGTGATCTGGCAAGCATTAATGGCCCTGATGGGGATCTCGTCTTCCGCGGCCGCGCCGACAGCCAGGTCAAGCTCAGGGGGTTCAGGATCGAGCTCGACGAGATCGCGCTCGTCCTAGGTACCCACCCGGCTGTGGATGAGGTCTATATTGTTTTGGCGCAGAGGCCGGAGATCTCGGTCGGGCCGGATATTGTCGCCTTCTACACGACCGGCGGAGTGCCCAAGCCAACGAGCGTGTCCGACGAGACGCTGCGAGCCTTTCTGATCGAGCGGCTTCCCTCCTACATGGTTCCTGCGCGCCTCACACACCTTGAGAGCGTTCCCCAAACAGTAGGCGGAAAGGTAGACATGGCGGCACTGCGCGCGCTAGGCGCCGAGGCGAACGACGCCAGCACTGCGGCTCGTCACGCCGACGATGGGATCATCGGAACTGTAGCGGCCCTCTGGTGTCAGGTGCTAGCGGTCTCAGCGGTCGACGAAACAGACGACTTCTTCGCCCTTGGCGGGCACTCACTTCTGGCCATGCGACTCGTTGCGCTGATAAGGCGTGAGATGGACATCCGAGTTTCTGTGCGAACCCTCTATGAGAACAGTACCCTCAGGGACTTCTGTGTCCGCATTGGCCAGACGTGAGACGGGCTTACAGAAGCCTGGACGCGGCTCCCTCGCTCATCGCCCTCGGGCGTTGCTCATGTGGACTGGAGCGAGGCTCGTCGTCGCCGTAGCGCGTGATCCGGTCCACGAGCGCGGCCGCCGCGATTTCAACCTCATGCGTGTCGCGCGCCAGAGCGATCCGCAGATACCGCTCGCCGCCGGACCTATCAGCCCAGTGAAACGGTCCACAGGCCAACACATGAATACCGTCGGCGGCCAGTTGGCGTGCCAGAGCCGACGCCCGCGGCTCGTCAAGCCCAATGCGCGCAACGCTAACTCGAGCATCAGAATCGGGCCAAGAAAGGGACCTAGACTGAGCGATCGCTCGGGCAACAGCAAGACGATTGTCTTTGATGAGGTGATGCAGCGCCTGTAGACCACCGCTGGCAGCGTCGATCGCGAGCCGCTCGATCAGGCCTAGGATGACGGGAGACACGCTTAGAAGAACGTCCGAGAGCGCCTTATCCAATGCGAGCGGGCAACGCTCTCCGAACGCTATGAAGCCAAGCTTCAGCTCGGCCATAGGCCATAGCTTGCCAGAATCCTCGATGACCACGTAGTTGCCGCCCGCAGCGTCCAGGATCTCGTAATAGTCGTACTGCGCTCGCGAATCAAAGCCACGAAAGGAAGCGTCGATCGCCAGCGTCAGAGACAAGGATGCACACGCCTGCGCGAGATCCCCTAGCTGCGCAGCGCTGAGAGTGTGCCCCGTGGGATTGTTAGGGACCGTCACAAATACACAATCGCCGGGACGCAACTCTTCGGGCAGGACACCGGCGCTGATGGCGGTCTCCTCAAACGGAATGAGTTTGAGGCCACGGCTCTTCAACAGATCGGGGATATTGTCGAAAGTTGGATGTATCAGACCCACCTGGGCGTCAACAGCCGCCAGGCAACGTCCCACCACGTCTATTGCGACCGACGATGAATACGCGCTCCTGACTCGGCCCACCTTGATAGGAGCTCGCATCTGACCTAGGGCGGAAAAAAACGCCTCGTGGGCACGATGCTCGACGGTCGCAAACGGAGTGTCGTTGGCTTCGGTGAAGAAGCGAGGCAGCTCGTCGATCAGGCCTTGTTGAGACTGCGTGAGGCTTTGCCGAGCGTGTCCATCGGCCAGGTTGACTGGCGCGTCGAGCGCACACAGCTCCAATTGGGTGAGGTTGGTTCGCTGGGGTTCCATTAGATCGGGCAATTCCGCGCAAGCCTACATGACCGTGCCTGCGTAGGTCTAGTGCCGGGACTTAGCAATGCGCTCTGGTAGCGCGGCGTATTCTATTGATCGGACGCGGCCTGTGGGCTGGAGCGGCTGTGCCGCAGGGACAAACCCGTGAGGTTATGGCCACCGTAGCGAACACATTGTTCATGTTGGCTCGCTGATGGGCTGCCGACCCTTTGCCGGTGAGGTGGTTCGCAGTCTCAGAGTCGCGAGAACCTGATCGCGGATGTCCAAGAGTGCGTGGGGCTCGTCTGCCTCAGCCTCTACATACCCGTAGCATCCACCGCCGAGGCGCCACGCGGGCACCCCTCCTAGTCCGTAAATGGAAAGCGACCGCACCCCGGAGACGCGCTCTGCCGCCCGTATGCCTTCGACATCCAGGAGCATGACGTCTTCTGCAGGCGATATGAGGTTCAGATCGGCCACATAGCGTTTCGTCCAGCGCGGCGCTGTCGGCGGGAAACCGAGAGCGATGCGCGCGATTTCGGCAACAACGTCGTATTCGAATGCGGCATCGAGGAGGCGCGCCATATAGCCCCCGAGACGACCGTTAATCTCAATGATCCGCGGCCCTTCCTTGGTGAGCTTGATCTCAGTGTGGATCGCCCCGTGCGAAGCCCCTACTGCCCGTATCGCATCACTTGCGGAGGCAAGGATCTGCTCGACACGAGCACCCGGAAGCCAGCTCGGCATGATGTCGCCGGTCTCGCGGAACGGCCTCACGAGTGGAAACTTGTCGGTGACCGTCAGGTGATGCATCGTGCCGTGATGGAGAAGACTCTCGACGCTCACCATGTCCCCCATCCTGGGATCGTCGTGGTAGCGAGCGCCGTTTATAAACTCCTCAACGAGGAAAAGAGCGCCGCGTCCAGCGAGGCGCCAATCGCTCTCGTAGAGTTCCCGCGCCTCCCCATAGCGCAACTTCAGGTCCTCGGGCCGGTCGACAAGCACTGTCGCGGCGCTGCCGAAGCCCCAAACGGGCTTCAACACGACTGGAAATCGCAACTTGGTTGAGGCTGTTGTCAGGTCGGCGGGAGTCTCAATGACCACGTGCTCAGGGCACGGCAGGCCAGCTCGTGTGAGTGTCGCGCGCTGCACGTCCTTCAGTTGCATGCGGCGAACCGCCTCAACCGTGTGATGCGGAAGACTCAGAGCCTCAGCAATGTCTGCGGCCGCATGCAAGAGTGGCTCGCTGAAGGTAAGTACGCCATCGATCGATCGATCGCGGCGCAACGCCGTGGCAACGGCAACAGGATCGTCGGACTCGTCGATCGCGACCGCCTCACCGGCGTCGAGGATCACCTGCTCCTCATCCTCGGAATGCAGCATGTCGTGTCGGTAGATCGTCACGAGGTCGGCTAGCGGCTGTAGCCGAGGCGCCCACCAGTCCGCCTGAACGGCGCCCTGCGCATGCAGAATCAGAAGTGTGGGGCAGCGAGCCGGCAAGCCCATATCCGGGGACGGTATCAATGGGCTGACGTTGGCGGTCCGTCCTCAGACTTGGGACCACTGTGTGTACGGATCAGGCTTGCGCTAGCGACTGTCGGTAGATGGTGCGTGTCTCAAGGGACGGTTGGAGGCCGAGCTGTTCGTCGAGGGTTTGGGTCAGTTCGTCGTAGCGGCGGGTGATGCCCTCGCGTTGTCCGAGGGCTTGTTCGGCTTGGAGCGCGAGGCGCCAGCTCGGCTCGTGTAGCCGGTCAAGGGTGATTGCTTGCTCAGCGATTTGTAGGGCGCCTTTCGCGTCGTTGTGGTTGAGGCGGTGGCGTCCGACTCGCTCTAGGAGGTGGAGGAGGGTGGCGCAGAGGTTGCGTATGTGACTGTCGGCCCAGAGGTAGTCGGTTCCTTCTAGGGGTTCTCCGCGCCAGAGCGCGAGCGCTCGTTCGAGCGCGTTGGGATCGGCGTCGCTGGTCGCGAGGTTGTTTAGGTCGTCCAGGTCGATGCAGACTTTGGCGCGGTCGAGCTGGTAGCGCTCGTCCTGATGGACCCAGGCTTCGCCGAGCGCTTTGCGCGCCTCAGTCACGCTCTGGTAGAAGCGGGGTCGTGTGCGGGCGGGGTCTTGGGCGGGCCATAGCGCCTCGACCAGCTCGTCTCGGCTGGCGCCGCGGGGGTGCAGAGCGAGATAGGTCAGTAGCTCGCGTGTCGCCGCGCGCTTGATCCGATGGTGAAGCCCCTCGATAGCGAGAGGGCCGAGTACGGCGATCGAGATAGTCGGCGTGTCCTCTGGGGCCCGGGCGGCTTGAAGATCTGCCGGTGAGTCCTGATGCGACAGCGCAGCGTTTCGCGCTAGCGGGCTGTCTGCAGGGGGAGGCGGGATGGTGAGGACGTAGCGGCCGGGCGGGGTGGGGTGGGTGGCTCGTGCTAGGAGTGCCGAGCGGTTTGGTAGGACGCCGGGGAGTATCGCCGGGGCGGGGCTGCTTGCGCGGTGTCTGAGGCTGCGGGTCGCGTTGGTGAGCACGGCGAGCGCGAGGACGAGCGCGAGCAGCCAGGCGATATCGAGGACGAGTTCTTGAACCTCTCCGGTTGTGAGCGGCGCAGTGAGACTGGCTATGCGCGGCCAGCCTGGACGGAGAAGGCAGAGCACTACGACACAGCCGAGAGCGACAAGAGCGCGGACGGCTGCGGCCATCCGCCGCAGAGGTGCCTTCGGGGATCTCATGTGAGCAGCGCGAGGAGAGAGCCGGCGGCCATGAAAGGGGCGAGCGGTAGTGCAACCCGGAACGCCGGGCGTCCTCGCCGGATGATCAGCAGCACGGCCATGATCGCGTAGAGCTCGACGGTGAACACCAACGCGCGTGCTGTTGCGCTGTCGAGCGCGCAGAGCAGGAGTAGGGCAAGCTTGACGTCGCCCATCCCAAGCCACGCGGGCCGCGCGAGACTGACGAACAGCAGGACGGCGAGCAGCACCCCACCGGGTATCAGACTGACGGCGGGCACCCGGTCGAAGATGGAGAGCGCAGCGCAGCTGGCGGCGGCGGGGAGCACGATCCGGTTGGGGATGCGGTGCTCGCGAATGTCATAGGGGACGAGCTGCCCGAGCGCGGCACCGAGCACCCCGAGCCGAGCGAGTGACAGCGTGTCCACGCCGAGGCTGACTCCTATGGCGAACATCGCGAGGGCGCCTACGACGCTGCCTGCGAGCGGTTTCATGGTCCGCGTGGCGCTGCGGTCGCGTGCGCGGAGATGGTCAGGGTCTGCACGCCGACGAGTCCGAGCAGGATCGTCGGCACGCGGCGAGTGACGGTCACGGTCACGCTGCCGGTTGTTGCGGTCGCATGGCCGGTGGTCGAGAGGTTGGCTGTAACTGCGCGTAGGGCTTGGGCTTGTGCTTGGCTGGGGTTCAGCTCGAGATGCCCGGCGTGCAGTACGGGAACGTCGATGGCTTGGCTGCCTGAGAGCGCAGCGTCATCAGCGATCGAGGCGAGCTGGCGGCGCACGAGGAAGGCGTGCCCGATGTCCACGGCCGCGCCGATCACGAGGATCAGCGCGAGGGAGAGCAGCAGGCCGGTGATGAGCACCGATCCGCGCTCACTTGAGATGCGCGCCCGGAGCGTCACGGTGCCTCCGGTGTGAGGATGCTTCGGTAGCGATCAACTGGCGCGCGAGCTTCGCCATGCACGGTGACGCTCCCGAAGTGCCCGAGGAATGGCAGGGTGCCGATCGGGACGCTCGTGCTGACCCGTGCGCTCATCACTTCCCCGCGCGCATAGGTTCCAGTCAAGCTCAGGGAGAGCGGTGTGCGTGACCCGGCGCCTTCGCGGGCGACGGCGGCCGCGGCGGCGGCGTGAGCGGCCGAGGCGCTTGGGGCTTGGACGGCTGAGCGCACCGCGTCACGCGCTGCTTGTTGAGCGTCTACCTGGGCAAGCTCGATCCTCGCGTACAGCGGGACGATGAACATGAGCGGGATCAGAACCCCCGCGAGCAGCAGCAGACCGCTGACTAGCGCTGCTTCGCCGCGCTCATCGCCGAGCCTACGGACTATCCGCTGTGTGATGGTCATTGGTGAGTTTCGTCTTGGGGGTAGCGCTCCAGTGGCTCGCTCGCCCTTGCGGTGACCGCCGGCAGAAGCAGGCCAGCCCCGGGGAATACCTGGGGTGCCGAGCCATCCACCACGACGGTCACGACACTCGTGTTGCTCTGCACCGCCGGGTGCAGGCGCGATCCTGTCCCGCCGGCCGCCGCGAGTAGCGCGTCCGCACGGGCGATGCCCGCCCCGTTGCCTTCGGCGGCGGCTGCCTGCGCGCCGTCCTGCGCGGCTGCCTGGGCAACTGAGCGAGCGTGCGCGTAGGCAAGGGCCTGGATCGCGACCGCGATCACGAGCAGCACCAGGCCGAGCGCGAGCAGCCCCGATATGAGCGCGTCCCCGTGCTCAGAGCTGAGACGTTGCCGAAAGCTCATCGGTCTCGCCTTTCAGCCGGAGAGGACGCTCACTATTTTGTTCGCGGCGTTCTTGAGCGCGGGGCTCAGGATCGCTACGACCGCAGCTGCGGCGATGGCGAGCCCGATAGCGAGGACCAGCCAGTTGATGAGGCTATCTCCGCGCTCCTCCTCCCGTACACGTTGAGCGGACGCGAGGAGCCCGAACCAGATCTTGTCGAGGATTCCCATATGTGTTGTCTCCCTTCCAGGGTTAGGTTGCTTGTGAGAAGAAGTGGATGAAGCCGTAGGCGACGAGCAGCACGAGCACGGCCAGCAGCGGCACCAGCGGCGCGTGCATCGCCAGGTAGGCACGGTCTGCGGCGCGTTCGAGGTATCGGTGCTGCTCTGATCGCATCTGCGCGGCTTGGCTTTTCAGGAACTCGCCGTAGGGGCTCTCCTTCGCCGCCAGGAGTTCCGCGAACCGGGTGAACGTCGGCTCGCCGCTCTCCCTTGCGACAGTGACCAGCGCCTCGCGCTCGCCGAGCTGCCGGTCCCGGCGGGCAAGCGAGAGGGCACGGGTAAGCTCATCGCCAAGCACCCCCTCGCAGTCACGCGCCGCGAGCTCCAAAGCCTGTCTGAGTGACTGACCGGCGCGCAGCGAGAGCGACATCACCGCAAGCGCCTCGGGTAGGTCGAGGAACAATGCCTCGCGGCGCTGTTTGGCCTCCGTGCGCAACGCGAGATCGGGCAGCCAGAAGCCGATCACCGCCAAGACGAGCACGACCGCCAGCGAGGGAAGCGCATCTGCGGCTGCGGCGTAGGGCAGAAGCGGCACGAACGGAACCGCGAACGCGAGCAACGCCTTCTTGGTGAAGAACAACCCCACGGTTTCGCTCTTGCCCGCCCGGCGTAGCCGACTCTCATAGTTCGCATAGACCCGCTCGCCCCACTTCCGCAGCGGCTCGGGGATGCTCTCCCCCACACCCCCCACCCCGACTGCCTGCCGGGCGCCTTGGGCACGCGCGAGGCGTGACGCGAGTGCCGGGCGCCGCCCGGAGAGCACATGCACGCACAGCAGCAGCCCACCGACGACCAGACACAGCGAGCAGAACAGCAGGCCCGCGTTCATGGTCTCCTCCCCGTGCGGCGCGGCTCGGGCACCCTTCCCAGCTTGCGCATCAGCAGGTAACAGCCAAAGATCAGCCCGCCACACACGAGAGCGACAATCGTTCCCCCAGCGGTGCGGTAGGAGTCGAGGTAGCCGGGCGAGGACGCACCAACCAGCAACAGAATGGCGATCGGGCTCAGCGCGAGGATCGCCGCTTCCACGTTCACGTTCGTGGCCCGCGATCGTGCCTTCTCCCGCGCATCCAAACGCTCTGAGAGGACGCCGCTCAGCTCGCGCAACACCGACGCGAGGCCGCCCGTTGGAAGCTCAAGCAGAGCCGCGCGCAGCAACAGCGCGACCGAATCGGCCGTGCGCTCCCCCGAGCGGCGCAGCCCGTCAAGCGCGCTCGCCAGGTCCGCTCCCCGCAACCGTGCGCCAAACGCCGCGAACTCGCCACGCAGCGCGAGCGGTCCAGAATCAGCCACAAGCGCGACAGCCGCCGGAAACGCCAACCCGGCCTCAAGCGCATCCGCCAACTGGCTGAGCACCGCAGGCCACGCACGCTCGCGCTCAAGACGCAGCCGCTCGCGTCGCCTGCGCGCCCACGCCACCGGGCCACTCGCGCCGCCGAGGACGCCCGCGACAATGACCGCCGGCACGTCCACGATCCACCACACCAAAAGTCCCGCCAGCAAGCCGCACACGACGACCGCCACCACGAACAGCACCGGAGGCCACGCAAGCCCCGCCTCGTTGAGCAGCGCTGCCAGCCGTGCGGCACGGGCGGATGGCAGCGATACACGCACGCGAACCACCGTGCCGAGCCAGAGGAGCGCGATCCCGGCCGCGAAGATCAACCCGAGGAGAAACCCGGTCATCGCCCGTTCGCTCCCGTGAGGAACGCCCGCGCCTCGCTGACCGGATAGGAGGTCGTAGCGCTCGTGGTACGGCCAGGCAGTGTCCCCGAGGTGGTCACCGGGCCGGCCGCGGTAAACGTGATCGTCCAGCTGACGCTCGCTTGCACCTGATAGCCGTCTGGGCCGCAGCTCGCCAAGACCTTCGGATCGTGTCCTCGATCCCCCGGCAGGCACCGGGTTTCGTATACGTGGCGGACAGCACCGGAAGGCGTCCCACCCTGCCGGTACGGGACACCAGCCCCGCCCGTCAACTGTGAGCCGTCACCGAAGGCCCACTGCACCGGGGCTGGCGAAGCAGACACGGTTACGTGCTCCCCGCGTAGCGCCACAGATTGCGTTTGACTCGGAGGCGTCGGTTCGAGCCAGAACCATGAGGCTACTCCCGTGAGTCCGGCTACGTGCGCCGACGGGCTCGCTGCGATCTTGCCGGCTTCAAGGTACACCCGACTAGCGACAGCGGCGGCGAGCGCAGCCGGGTTGACGGGTTCAGCGGCTTTGCGAGCTTCCGGGCCTGCCTGCGTCGGGCGTGTCACCCCATAGCAGGGAGTCTGTGTCGGAGTAGCAAGGCACGTTTCCCCGGTCGTGGTCGTGTATTCGATTCCCGCGCTCGACGAGGAACCGCCGCCACCCGAGGACGATGTTGATGTAGACGACGAGCGAGTCAGCCGTTCGTTACCGCCCGACCCAGGGCTCGATGTCGAGACGTTGACCGAGCTGCCGGCCGACGCCTGGCTGGGGCCGAGCTGCTGAGAGTCGGGGGTTATCCGGTAGGAGGCGGCCCAAGTCGCGGTCGGCGCTAGTAGCGCGGCCATCGCCAATACGCTCACGACGATCCCTCTCATGCCGCCGCCACGCTCCAGACCACGAACGTCGTCCCGCTACCGAGCCGATGAAGCTCGAACCTCACTTGTTCTTTGCTTGTGATCGCTTTGCCGACAGCGCGCCCGCGACGGTACGGAACGACGCGGCTTCGATCGGTCACTATCGCGGTCGCAGTAGCGTAGGTAGGCGCGAGGGTGATCGAGTGGATTTCGACCTCATTTGAGAGAACGTGCACGGTGATGTGGCCGCTCTTGCGCTGAGCAGCGGAACCGCGCATCCCGGCGAGCGCGGGACCGGCGGTGGACTGTGCAGCTCCAGCAGGGATCGCGTTGTGTTCCAGCACGTAGTCAGAGACCCGGGCATTTGCTTGCAGGGCTGTACGCACGGCTTGTTCGAGTTGAGCCGCAGGGTCAGGCGTCGGAGCAACTGCGGTACTCGTGGTTGGTGAGGCATGGTGGCCTGTGGTGCTGCCACATCCGGCGAGGAGGGCACAGCCGATCAGAAGGATTGATGCTCGGCTCATCGCGGTGCCTCGAAGCCGGCGGTTTGGAGGTCGTTGAGGTATGCGGGGCCGGTGGCGGCCCATTGGAGAGTTGAGCCGGTGCCTGTGAATAGGGGGTTGAGGGTGATGCGTCGTCCCTCGATGCCTGAGACCTCGGCAATCTGGTCGATGCGCCGGGGTAGGAATCGTCGTTCTCCGGTGTCGTAGCTGCGGGGTCGGTCGCAGTGGATTACGAGGTCGATCTCGCGGAGCCATTCGAGGGCTTGGTCGCCCTCGATCCTGGCGCCGCTGGTCAACGCGAACCTTGCGAGGTTGGTCAGGGCGTGCTCGGCGGATTCGCCGTGGACGCTTGTCATGCCGGCGTGCCCGGTAGCGAACGCCCATAGCATCGCCATCGTCTCGGGGCCTCGGCACTCTCCGACGATGATCCGGTCTGGGTTCATCCTCAGCGCGTCTGAAACGAGGTCCTCGAGCGTGACGGCGTTCAGGCCGTCCGCGCTCGCTGGCCGTGCCTCGTAGCCGACGCAGTTGGGCAGGACGGCGGGTAGCTGCAGCTCGGCTGAGGACTCGCACACGACGACGCGCTCGCTTCCTGGGACGGAGCGGCCGAGCGCGTTTACGAGTGTCGTCTTGCCTGCCGAGACGCGGCCGGCGACGACGATGTTCTTGCCGGCGCGGACGCAGGCTGTGAGGAAGTCGGCGGCCTGCTCGCTCAGGAACTCCAGCTCGACCAGCTCCTCCAGGGTGCCGGCGGGCAGCCGGAACCGCCGTATTGAGCAGATGACGTTTCCGTTGGAGGAGATGGGCGGGATCGCGGCTGTGAGGCGGGAACCGTCTGGTAGGCGGGCCTCGACGCGGGGGGTGATGCGGTCGAGGCGCTTGCCCTCGACCTGCTCCAAGAGCCGTTCGAGGAACGCGCGGACTTGACGGTTGTCCGCGAACACGACGTCGGGGACTCGCTCGATGCGTTGCCCGTCGTCTCGGAATACGCGCTTGGGGGCGTTGACCATCCACTCCTGCGCGTCGGGGTCGCTCAGCATCCGCTCCGCGAGGGTGCCGAGTCCGATGAAGTCATCGCGCAGCGACCGTGCGAGATTGGCGCGGTCTTGCTCTGAAAGCTCGCCCCCGGCGCCGGTCAGCGCTTGGGCGTGGAAGGTGTCGATCTCCTGCTCGATGATCTGCTCGGTGCGCTCGCGGCCCGCCGGGCTCGTGAGGTTCACCTGCTCAGCCGCGAGGAGCTGTTCCACGCGGAGGCGGACTGTCTCCGTAGCGTCGAGGCTCGGCGCGGCGGTGACGTCTATTGCTGCCATACGATCTCCTCCTCCTGCTGCTGGGCGGGCGTGTGGTGCGGTGCGGCGAGCCGGCGCTTGCGGCTCTTCGGTGTTGGGGCGGCGGCGGGCAGGAACAGCTCACCGAGGAGCCCGTTCAGGGCGCGGGTGTAGCCGCTGCGGCTGCGGGCGGTGGCGAGGGTGCTCCCGCGCCGTTGGGCTTGGGTGAGCGCGCGTGCGTTCCACGGCAGCCAAGCGTCCACGGTCACGCCACGCTGCGCGAGATGCCCGGTGATCGTCTGAGTGATCGCTTGCTTGCTCGGGGTGCCAGGAGCACCGATCGCGTTGGCGATGACCCGTAGCCGCTCGGAGGGTATCCCGAGCGTCCCTTGGAGCAGGTCGAGCTGGCGGAGTCCGTGGCGTAGCTGGGTGTCGCGGGAGCCGAGCACGAGCAGCACCGCATCGGCGGCGATCAGCGCTTCGCGGTGGACACGCGCGGCGGCTGGAAGCTGCCCGCCGTCCTCAGCCAGGAACGCCCCTACGTCGCAAACACTCAATGGATACAGGTCGGCGAGGGCGTGAAGCGCGGTCGTGATCGCACCGGGCTTGGCAAGCTCAGCGACGGCGGTAGGGTCGGGGGCGCCGAGCATGACTGTGGGCCAGCCGGCGGGATCGATCAGCCAGCGCTCCACGAGCTCGCGTTGCACCCCGCCGCCATCGGCGGCGCGGATGAGCCCGAGGAGTGAGCCTTGGGTAGCGTCGGCGCCGAGGCGAACGTCCAGGCCGCCGCCGAGCGCGTCTAGCTCGATGAGCACGGTGGGCCAGTGTGCGGAGGCGAGCGCCGCGAGGGAGGCGGCGCACTCGCTCGCGCCGGGGGCGCCCTTCGCGCCGACGACGGCAAGGACGCTTCCCGTGTCCTCGCGCCGCTCACGTTGCGGTGCCGGCCGAGGCGCTGGGACCGGCTGTGTCGAGGCCGCTGGGGCTCCCTCGATGGCGCTCAAAAGCTCCGCGCGGGTGACGGTCGAAGGGATCGTCTGATCGACCCCGAGCGTGTCGAGGGCTTCACGGTCGCGGTCATCCAGCGCGAGGCCGATCAGGCGCGCGCCTCTCGCTCTGACTTGGGCACAGTGAGCGGGAGTGACCCCGGATAGTGCTGGGGAGAGCAGCACGGCCTGGGGCGGCTCTTGCTCGATGGTGCGTTGTAGTTCCTCGCCCTCCACGACGCTGCTCAGCAGCGTCAGGGGCGCCTCAGCGGGGTCGAACAGCAACGGCTCGATCTCCCGCTCGGCGATCGGTGTCAGCGCGAGGATGACGCTCGGGCGGCTCATGGCGCACCCGTGGACGTGGCTGGCGGGATCGCGGCGGTCGACGCGGCTTGCCCTTCGAGCAGGAGGTCGAGCTTTGCGTCCTCGTTGGCGAGCGCGAGCGAGGACGCAATCGAGGGGTTGCTGACCGCGAGGGTGACTGGCACGGTCGCGGTGGACGGGTCGGCGTTCGGTGGCGCTTCCCCTACTGCGATGACTTGCAGCGCTCGTGCGATCGGGCGGGTGCTCGCGGTCGCGCTGCCTGCTCCGAAGGTCGCCAGCACCGTGACCTGATCGCCGGGTTGGAGGGTCGCGCCGGATACGTCGTACTCGGGTACGGCGAGCGTCATCGCGGAGGTCTGTGCCTGCTGGGTGGCGAGCGCCCCGGCGGGCAGCGGCGTACCGGCCGGCAGACCGGTGGATAGGCGCCGGCCGATCGTCTGTGAAAGCTCGCGCTCGGGCACGAGCGAGGAGAGCAACGAGCTTTCGCCGGAGATTTCTGCGGTGCGGAGGTCGCTGCTTGAGAGGACGCTCCCGGCGGGCAGAGCGTGGGTCGTCAGCAGGATCGGTGTTCGTTTCGTGCCGGCGCTGTAGACCGCCCAGTAGCCGAGCAGCGCGACGAGCACGAGCACGATCCCCGCGAGCGGGAGCGGCTGGAGCAGACGGCGCGGGCCGCCGCCCTCGCTCGCTGGGGTGCCGGTGGCCGGCGTATTGGGCTGCTCGCGTAGTCGTAGGCGGGGCGAGCCGTTGCTGGCCGGGGCGCGCGTGGCGGCGTCGCGGCGGGGGAGTGAGATGCGGGGTGCGTTCATGGGCCTATTCCTTCCTCGCCGCACTGACAAATCGCTGACACATCACTGACACGGCACTTACACGCCCGAAAACACTGGGGTTTTGGGCACCCAGACACCTGGCTACGCCGGGCGCTTCCGTAGCTGTTTTCGGTGCTGAGGCGGCGCGCTGAGCGTCCGTATGTGGGCAGCCGTCATGGACACCGACGCTTGCTGCGGCGGCGTGCTCACCGGGTATGGGTGTGGCAGCACGACGCATTGGATCTCCGTTCCTCTAACAGTCCTGTCTACCCGGCGATCCGGTTCTCCGAACGTTTCTTTTCGCCAGGCGTGTCAGTGGTTTGTCAGCTTCGGGTCAGTGGCACGGGCCATCTTCGGCTTTATCCGACCGAAGGGAGCCTGATGAGACATCCTGTAGACAATCTTCTGAGCGACTGGCGCCAAGAGCTGGCAAGCCCGCTCCTGCGCGCCCGGTTCGATCTGTGGCGGGGGAGCGAGCCCGCGCTCGCCCGCTTCACCGATACCGCGGCGGTCATACGTTTCCTACGCGGCCCCGGCGAGCCCATCGAGAAGGACGCCGTTCTGCTGGCGTTGCTGGCGTGGGCGCGGCGGGAGCCGGTCGGTGGGAGGGTGGTCCTCGAGGCGATCCAGCCGGGGCTGTTGAACCTCATCGTCCGGCTCACCCGCGACGCGCGAGACCCCGACACGATGGCGGCCACGATCTTCGCTTCGGTGTGGGAGGGGATTCGCTGCTATCCGCTTGAGAGCCGGCGGCGGCGGGTCGCTGCGAATCTCCTGCTCGACACGCTCAAGCGAACCCTCAAGGTGATGGGCCGCGAGAGCGAATGGCAGGCCCGCCGGGTCGAGCTCAATCGTGCGGGCGGGACGGCGCCCACCGATGAGGCCGAGGAACTGCGCGGCGCCCGCAACGTGGTCGCGGTGCTCGTCCGGGCGGTGGAGGCTGGGGCGATCACCGGGGAGGAGGCGACGGTGATCCTGGCGACCCGTATCGACGGGTGCCGGCTCGCGGAGGTCGCCCAGTCAGCGGGGCTCTCCCTGAACGCGATGAGGGTGCGTCGTCATCGCGCGGAGCGGCGCCTTCTTTTGTTCCTCGGCTACGGGCGTGTAATGAAACGCCCTCAGAAGCGGCCTTTGTCTGTTGCTCGGGTTGCCGGCGTTGGGCCTCAGAGCCCGGCTGGTTGAGAGAACCAATCGAGTTAGACGAAGGAGGTGATTCCGGGTCCGTCCCGCGCCGGACCCGAGCAACCCTTATGAGACGCACGCTCGCGCTCACATTCGCGCTGGCGCTCGTGGCGGCCCTGCTGCTCCCGCAGGTAGCGGACGCCGCCACGAGCCTGAACCAAGTCATCGAAAACCTGCGGAACTGGCTGATCGGTCTGCTCGTGGCGCTCGCCACTCTGCTTTTGACGGTCGGCGGGGTGCGCTACCTGCTCGCCGCTGGTGACCCCGGCGCGATCGAGAAAGCAAAGGGCACGATCAAGGCCGCCATCGCTGGGTATGCACTCGCGGCGCTCGCGCCCGTGCTCGTCACGATCCTGCAGCACATCGTCGGTTGAGCAGACGCCTGACAGCCACGCTCCTGCTCTCCCTCACAGTCGCGCTGGCGGCCGGCGTCATGCCGGCCGCTGCGGCACCCGCGAGACAGGCACCCACCGAAGCTACGCCGCCGGCCGCCTCTCCACCGTTGGAAGGCGCGGGAGACGGTATCGAAGTGGGGCCTTCGCTTCCCGCGCCGTCGGCGCCGACCAGCGGCGGGGAAGTCGAAGCGGGCAAAGCCAGCCACCCCGGGTTCTTCGATGTCCCGGGGAAAGTGGAGCAGGCGATCAATGAATGGTTCGCGGGGCTCGTCAAGGACGCACTGAATCCCGCGATGGTGCTGATTGGCCGCACTCTGCTCTCGACTCCGCAGGTCGCGGGCGAGGCGCAGATACGCGGCTACTGGCAGCTATCGCTCGGGGTCGCTGACTCGCTGCTCGTGCTGATCGTGATGGCGGCCGGTGCGCTCGTGATGGGCCACGAGACGCTGCAAACCTCCTACGCGATCAAGGACGTGCTGCCCCGCCTCGCGCTTGCTGGGATCGCGGTGAACGCGAGCCTCGCGATCTCGGGGCAGATGGTCAATCTCGCCAACGTCCTCTCGTCAGGGCTGCTTGGTAACGGGGTCGATCCTGAACAAGCGGGCCACACGCTTGAGCAGTTGGTCTTGCATGCGATCACCGACGGGGGAATCTTCCTCGTGCTGCTCGGCCTTGCGTGCGCGCTGCTCGCGGTAGCGCTGCTGATCCTCTACTTGGTTCGGGCGTCTTTGATCGTGCTGTTCGTGTGCGCGGCGCCGCTGATGCTGCTCGGCCACGGCCTGCCGCAGACCGAAGGGATGGCGCGGCTGTGGTGGCGGGTGATGCTCGCGCTGCTCGGTGTCCAGGCTGCGCAGGCTCTCACGCTCGCAGCGGCGGTCCATATCTTCTTCGCCTCGGGCGGTCACAGCATCCTTGGGGTCGGGACGGGCGGGAGCCTTATCGACCTGCTGCTCGTGTTGTGCCTGTTCTGGGTGCTGCTGCGTATCCCGTTCTGGGCGAAGGAGCTTGTCGGCTCACGCCGCTACTCCTCCCCCACGGCCCGGATGGCGAAGACCTACGTCCTCTTCCGGGTCGTCAAGGGCGCGGTCGGGGGTGTGCTGTGAACGGGTCGCGTATCCGGCTGCCCGCCGACGTGGAGATGGAGGACCGTCTCGCGTGGGGCCTCACCGCCCGCCAGCTCGTGATCCTCGCCGCCACCGCGCTGCTCTGCTACGGCGCGTTCACGGCCGCCAGCTCCACGCTTCCTCTCCCTGTCGCGGTGGCTCTCGCGGCGCCGTTGGCGCTGGCGGGCGTCGCGCTCGCGCTCGGGCGTCTCGATGGCCTCCCGGGTGACCGGCTGGCGCTCGCCGTCGCCCGGCACGTAACCCAGTCCCCCCGCCGCGTCGCTGCGCCGGACGGGCTCCCTGCGCCGCTTGCGAGCGCGCCGTCTCAGCCGGGGGTGTCGCTGCTGCGGGTGCCAGTGAAGGCGATCCTCGCAAGCGGCGTCGTTGAGCTGAGCGACGGCACGAGCGCCCTGTTGCTCTCGGCGAGCGGGACGAGCTGGGCGCTTCGCTCCCCCGAGGAGCAGACGGCCTTGTCTGAGGCGTATGGAAAGTGGTTGAACAGCCTCGTCGAGGCGACCGCGATCACCGTCCGCTCAGAGCCAGTCGATTTGACCGAGCGCGCGAGCGCGATCGAGCACGCCGCCCCGGGCCTGCCACACCCCGCGCTCAGGAGCTGCGCTGAGAGCTACGCGCGGTTTCTCGCAGGGCTCGCCAGCCAGGGCGAGGGGTTGCGCCGCCGTCAAATCCTGATCGTGCTGAGCAGCCGAAGCCGCGAGCGCGACACCGCCAGAGCCGAGCTACAGCGCCGCGCGAGCGAGACCGAGGGGCTGCTGCACACAGCCGGGGTCGAGCTTCACCCCCTCGACGGCCACGAGGCAGCCGGCCTGTTGCTGAGCGCGCTCGAACCACCAGGGCCACCAGCAGGCTCGCAACTGCAAGGGGTGATCCACCGATGCTGACCAACCCCCGCCCCCTGCTGCGCCTGAAGGGCGCCCCCACACCAACCCCACACCCAACGAGTCCAGTGGCGCGCGGTGCCTCGCTGCCGGCGCCGAGCGCCGTCGAGGTCGAGCGTGATTGGGTTCGCACCGGGGAGGTGTGGCATCGAAGCCTCGCCGTTGTCGGCTACCCGCGCGAGGTCAATCAAGGTTGGCTCGCGCCGCTGTTGAAGGCCGCTGGCGATCTCGACCTGACGTTGCATATCGGGCCGATCCCGCCGGTTCTGGCGGCTGACCGGCTGCGCCGCCAGCGCGCAAGGCTTGAGTCAAGCCGCCGCCTCGACCTTGACCGTGGCCGTCTGAGTGACCCGACAATCGCGGCGGCCGCCGAGGACGCCGAGGACTTGGCGAGTGCGCTCGCCAGGGGCGAGAGCCGTCTCTTTCGCTCGGGGCTGTATCTCCGGGTATCGGGGGGAAGCCGCGAGGAGCTTGAGGAGCGCACCGAGCGCGTCCGCGCGCTCTGCGCGTCGATGCTGCTTCATGTCGTTCCGGCGACGTTCCGGGCGTTCGACGGGTGGCTCTCAACACTTCCGCTCGGGACCGACCGGCTGGGGCTGCGGCGCACGTTCGATACGCCCGCGCTCGCCGCCGGGTTCCCATTCGCCTCCTCAGACCCCCCCTTGGAGGACGGCGTCCTCTACGGGCTCACCGACAGCGGCGCCCCCGTGCTGGTCGATCGCTTCGCGCGGACGAACTTCAACTCCGTCGTGCTCGCCTACTCGGGGGCGGGCAAGTCATACAAGGCGAAGCTCGAAGCGCTCAGGCTGCTCTACCGGGGCGTGCAGGTGTTCATCCTCGACCCCGAGGACGAGTACCACGCCCTCTGTGAAGCAGTCGGCGGCGCATACCTCCCGCTAACCGGCGCGAACGCGATCGCGCTGAACCCGCTTGAGCTGCCCGAGGGCGGCGGCGAGGAAGGCCGCGCGCTTGACGAGCGGATCATGTTCCTCGCCGACCTCATCGAACTGTTGGCGGGAGGCCTCGACGGCGGAGAGCTGGCCGTATTGGATCGCAGCGCCCGTGCCGCCTACCACACGGCCGGGATCACGTCTGACCCCGCCACTCACCGCCGGCCCGCACCTTTGCTCGCCGACCTCGTGGGCGCCCTGGAATCCGAGAGCGAGACGGGGAAGCGGCTCGCGGAGCGCCTATCCCCGTATGCGACGGGCTCGCACTCCTCGCTGTTTGACCGCCCCACGTCGGTTGCACCCGACAGTCATCTCGTGTGCTTCTCGCTGCGGGGGCTCCCCGAGCGGATGCGCGCCCCGGCGCTGATGCTGACCCTCGACGCGATCTGGCGCTCACTAGAGGGTCCATTGCGGCGTCGCGTGGTGCTGGTCGATGAGGCCTGGGACTTGATGCGCGAGACGCCGAGCGCGACCCGCGAGGCACCCGGCGCACGGTTCCTGTTCCGCCTCGCCAAGAAGGCACGCAAGCGCTGGACTGGCCTCACGACGATCACCCAGGACCCCGGGGACCTCTTGGACTCGCCGCTCGGGCAGGCCGTTGTGAACAACGCCTCCGAGCACTTCCTGCTGCGCCAATCACCGCAAGCGATCGACAGGGTAGGCCAAGCGTTCGCCCTCACAGCGGGCGAGCGCTCCTACCTGCTCAGCTGCCCTGTCGGCCACGGGCTGCTGTTGACCGGGGAGCAGCGCATCCCGCTCGCGGTCAAGGCGAGCCCCGCCGAGCACGAGCTTGTCACCAGCGACCCCGCCGAGCTCGCCAAGGCCAGCGAGTGAAGCGTCTCGTCCTCAGCTCGTGCGGGCTGCTGTTCATGCTGCCCGTGCTTTTCATCGGCGCGGCCGTTGGGGTGCTCGGCGGCGGCACGGGCGTAAGCCTCGGCCAGCCCGCCGCCTACACCCAACAGCTCGCCGGTATCCCGGCGGAATACCTCCAGCTTTTCCAGGCCGCCGGGGCACGCTACGGCATCCCGTGGGAGGTACTGGCCGGCATCGGGAAGGTCGAGTGCGACGACGGCCAAGACCCCGACCCCTCATGCACCCAGCACGGCGCGGTCAACTACGCGGGCGCAGGCGGGCCGATGCAGTTCCTCGCCTCCACCTGGGCGCAGTACGGCGTAAGCGCCAGTGGCAAGGACACCCCGGACCGGTGGAACGCTGCGGATGCGATCTTCACCGCCGCGCGCTACCTGAAGGCCAACGGCGCTCCGCAGGAACTGCAACGCGCGATCTTCGCCTACAACCACTCCCAGGAATACGTCGAAACGGTCCTGCGGTGGGCCGCCGCCTACGAACACGAAGCCACCACCCTCACCACCACGCCACCCGCGAGCGGCGCGGCAGGCAAGGCGCTCTCCTTCGCGCTCTCACAAATCGGGGTGCCCTACGTGTGGGGCGGGGAGAGCCCAAGCGGCTATGACTGCTCCGGGCTCGTGCAAGCCGCCTACCGCACCGCCCGGGTCAGCCTGCCGCGCACCACCCAAGAACAATTCGACGCCGGCCCCCACCTGCCGCCCAGCGCCCCGCTGCAACCAGGGGACCTCGTTTTCTTCGGCCCCAACACAAGCGACGTGACGCACGTCGGGATGGTCCTGCGCCCCGGCGAGATGGTCGACGCGCCGCACACCGGAGCGTTCGTCCGCACCGAGCCATTCCCCACCACCCTCGGCGCCGAATGGGGCGAAGACCACTACCTCGGCGCAACACGGCCCGCGACGTGAGACACGTCCATCGTGTACGTCACCCAGCGCCGGCACGCCCGTTGCAGAGCTGGCTTGAGGAACCGGACAGGCCGCTGCGTGGTATCCCAGTCCTCGCTCATCACGCGCTCGTGACCGTCGAGCAGTTGGCCCCGATCGTGCTCGGCGTCGCCGCGATCGTGCTCGTCCTGCGTTTGGCGGCTGGCAGGGTGAAGCGTCGGCGGCTGGCGAGCGGCGCGCGACTCATTCGGATCGGTGTCCCGCCTGAGGTTGACCCTGCCGGCGCGCTGCTTTTGTGGTCCGCTCTGCATGATCTTCTGCGGCCTCGCTGGGCGCGGCTGCTGGGCGGCCAGCCGCATCTAGCGTGGGAGGTCGCCGCGAGCGAGACTGGCACCACATTCCGCGTGTGGGTGCCCCAGGCGATCCCGGCCGGGCTGATCGAGCGGGCCGTCGCCTCGGCGTGGCCCGGGGCGAGCACCACAACCGAGCCGGTCACGGACGAGGATGAGCCGGGCGAGGGGATGGTGGTGGTCGCCTCTGAGCTTGTTCTCTCCGGGCCGGGCTGGTTCTCGCTCAACTCGGGGATGAAACCGGACCCGCTGCCGCTGATCCTCGGGCAGCTATCCGGGCTTCGCGGGAGTCAGCGAGCGCTCGTGCAGGTCTTGACGCGCCCGGCGACGATCCGTGAGCAACAACGGCTGCGCGCCGCCGCACGGAGGCTCAGGGCGGGCGTCTCACCGCACCGCCTCTTGCGGCTGCTGGACTTCTTCACAAGCTCCCGTGCGCCGAAGCCGCCGACGCACGATCCGACGATCGCCCCGGACGTGCGCGACGTGATGGGCAAGAGCACCCAGCCGCTCTACCGCTGCCTAGTACGGGTGGCGGTTACGGCGTCCTCGAGCGGGGAGGCGCGCGGTCGCATACACGGCATCCTCGGCGGGTTCGCTGCCTATGAGGGCAGGGTCGGGTTGCGTCGCCGTGGCGTGCGCCGCCCGGCGGTGAAGCTGCGCGAGCGCTGGCTTGGCCGCCGCGCGTTCCTCCTCAGCACGGGCGAGCTGGCGGCGCTCGCGCACCTGCCGGGCGTGGAGGCGATCCCCGGCGTGGTGATGGCCGGGGCGCGCGAGGTCGCCCCGCCGCCAGGCCTGCCGTTGCAGGGTAAGCCGCTCGGGCTCAGCTCAACCGGCGCGACGGTGAACCTCTCGGTGCCCGACGCCCGCCGGCACATTCATGTTCTCGGGCCGACAGGGGTCGGTAAGTCCACGCTGATCGCAAGGCTCGTGCTGGCGGACTTCGACGCTGGGCGGGGTGCGGTCGTGATCGACCCGAAGGGCGATCTCGTGGAGGACCTGCTGGCACGCATCCCCGCCGGCCGCGAGAGCGAGGTTGACCTGTTGGACCCGTTGGATGAGGCGCCGCCCGGTCTGAACGTGCTCGATAGCCCCGACCGTGACTTGGGTGTCGATCAGCTCGTGGGGATCTTCCGGCGGGTGTTCGACCGCTACTGGGGTCCGCGGACCGATGACATTCTCAGGGCGGCGGTGCTGACGCTCAGCACGGCCTCGCCCGAGAGCACGCTCGCGGACGTACCCCGGCTGCTGAGCGACCGTGCGTGGCAGGCCAAGCTCTCCGCGCAGATTGACGATCCGGTGCTCGGCCCGTTCTGGGAGTGGTACGGCGAGATGTCCGACCCGCTGCGGGCGCAAACGTCGGGGCCGCTGCTGAACAAGCTCAGGGCGTTCCTTTTGCGCCGGCCGGTCAGGGCGATAGTCGGGCAGCCCGCCACAACCCTGGACGTGCCGCGAGCGATCAACGAGGGACGGCTGCTGCTGGCGAAGCTCCCGAAGGGCACCCTCGGCGATGACACAAGCCGGCTACTCGGCTCGTTCCTGTTCGCGCGGGTCTGGCAGGCAGCGCTCGCACGCGCAGCCGTGGCGCCGGATCAGCGCCGCGACGCCTCGTGTTATGTCGATGAGGTTCACAACTATCTGAACCTGCCGACGCCGTTTGAGGACGTGCTCGCGGAGGCTCGCTCCTACCGTCTGTCGCTCGTTCTCGCCCATCAGCATCTCGGGCAGCTTCCCCGCGATCTGCGGGAGGCGATCGGCGCGAACGCGCGCAGCAAGGTCTACTTCCAGCTCTCGCGCGATGACGCCAGCACGCTTGAGCGTGAAGTGCGCCCCGAGCTCTCCGCGCACGACCTATCCCACCTGCCCGTCTACACCGCCGCCGCGAGGCTCTGCAACGACGGGCAGCCCGGCCCGGCGTTCACGCTCACCACCGAGAACCTTCCCCCTGCGGGGCCCGAGCAGGCGCAGGCGGTCAGGGCCTCGGCCCGGCAACGCTACGGCACGACCCGCGAGCAGATCGAGGCGCAGCTCGCCAAACGCCAGCGCACCCCCGCCGTGCCACCACGGACGCACAGCAAACCGCGTCCGGCGATGCCCGCCGATCCGTCCTCCAATCCGCCCTCGATTCCGTCCTCCAACCCGTCCTCGAATTAAAGATGGAGGCCCCCGAAACCGTGAAAATCCCCGCAAACCCACAGAAACCCGGCCGGGTAAACCTCCCCGATAAGGGAGCGGGTAGTACAAAAGCGAATGAAAGGATGAAAGAGAAGACACGGCCGGGTCGACTGACCGAGGGTCATCTCGTGAAGCTGGCATCGCATCTGACAGAGCGTGACAGGCAGATCGCCCTGGACTGCCATGAGCACAACGTCCTCACGACCGACCAGCTAAAGCGGCTTCACTTCACAGGGCTGCGGACAGCGACCGTCAGACTGCAAGTGCTCTACGAGCTGCGTGTCCTCGACCGCTTCCGTCCGATCGCCAAGCGAGGCGAGGGCTCAATCCCCTACCACTGGATACTCGATGAAGCAGGCGCGCTGATCGTCGCTGACGAGCAAGGCATCGAGCGCAGCCAACTGAGCTTCACCCACGAAGATGCGCTACGCATCGCCGCGAGCCGCAACCTCGCCCATCACGTCGCAGCTAACGAGTTCTTCGTCCGCCTCGCGGTCGAAGCCAACCGAGCCGGCGGCAAGCTCGCTGAATGGTTCGGCGTGCGTACCCTCGCCCACCTGCTCTCCGGCGTCGTCGTCCCCGACGGCTACGGCCTGCTCACCATGCCCAACCGCCCCGCGCTTCACATGCTGCTTGAGCTTGACCGCGCCACCGAGCCCACACAAATCATCCGCGAGAAGGCAAAGCGCTACACAGACATTCTCCCCCACAGCAGCCTCGCCGGGCGGCGGCCGGTCGTGATCCTCGCCGTGCCGAGCGCCCGCCGCGCGGAAACCGTGAGCGCCGCCATCCGCAACGTGCCCGCGCCGGTCGCCGTGAAGGTATGGAACACGACCACGACACGCTCCGTTCTCGCAATAGTCACACACGCCGCCGCCGAAGCTCACTCACACTACGAAAGCGAGGCAAACATTTAGCGAATCTTAGAGCTTTACCCCTTGACGTTCACTCGCTGGTCTGGTCTGGTGTAAGTATGACAAACACCACCGCCGACATAACAGTGACTCGCACCAACAGCAGCACCACATATGAAAATGCTGAACTGGGAATCGTGCTCGCCGCCGTATACCGTCGCAGCCTCGGCCCGTGGCGCGCCACGTGCTACTTCGGCCCCGGCGATGACGAATACGACGAGGAGACTTGCGCGCGGCGTGAGAACGCCGAGCGAGTCGCCATGCACCACGCGGAAGCAATAACCGACGCGCTCTAAAAAGGGGAAAGCGACCATGACACACGCTCACACATCGACTGACACACCACGCCGCACCTACCGGGAACAACGCGAAGCGCGAGCCGAGCGGCTGCGGGACTGGGCCGGCAAACGCGAGGAACGAGCCATGCAAGCCAGAGCTTCCACGGACGCGCTGGCGGATCGCATCCCGCTCGGACAGCCAATCCTGCTCGGCCACCACTCACAACGGCGAGCAGAACGCGACCGCGACCGCATCGAGCGCGGGACACGTGACAGCATCGAGCACACGAACAAGGCGCACGAGTTCCAGCAGCGCGCGGAGAACATCGAAGCGGCAGCCGAGCACGCGATCTACTCCGATGACCCCGACGCCTTGGCGAGACTCCGCGAGCGCATCGCCGAGCTTGAAAGCGAACGCGACACGATCAAGGCATACAACGCCGCGTGCCGCAAAGGAACAGCCGACGCCACGACGCTGCCCCCCAAGCTCGCACGCGAACTGGTGAGCAGCATCCGGGTGTGGGGTGAGGGCCAATGCGCGGGCGGCCGGTTCCCTGCCTACACGCTGCGCAATCTCTCAGCGAACATCAGCCGCAACCGCAAGCGCCTCGAAAAGCTCACACGGGAAGGAGTTGCACAGTGAGCGCCCAAACCCCCACAGAGGACATAAGCGTTACGGTAGCGTCATCGGTGGCCGCACGGCCGACGCCCTGACAGAGCCCGCGATCCCACCGGAAGCGCAGTCACCGCGAGAGGCAAACGACGCGCCGTTTGAGCGCGACGAGAGCGAGGGCACTAGGCTGGTCGCCGAGGGTGGCGCCGACGCCAGCGGCGAGCCTAGCTGGTTTCACGTACACCATCGCGGCGCACGAATAGGCCTCGTGTTCTTTCACGAGGCGACACGCGGAGCACCCGGACTGCTAGGAGCTTCGCACTGGTGCGCGCGCTCTCCCGATGGCCAATGCGTCAACCGCACCGCATCGGCATCAGACTAGAGGCTGAGCCCACGGGGGGCGAGCGCACACGCGAGGCGGCCGTGGCGCTGCTCATCGCCGCGCACGTCGCAGCATCGTAAGGCAGTGTTAGGGAGTTTTCGGCTTTTTTGTAATGCGACGGGTGGGTTTTGGGCCTTTGTGTATTGCACAGGGTCTCTCAACCAGCGCCCACACAATTGACGAAAACTGAACGAAAGACAGCCGACCTCCCACTAGCCGTCTGGCCGTGCGCGCAACGCACGAGCCAATGGCAGCGCTACGGACGTTATCTACCGGACTCAAACCGCCACCCCGGCAAGATGCTCCCGGCGCTCGCGCGCCACGCGATCGAGGCATACAGCGAGCCCAGAGCGCTCGTGGTCGATCCGATGTGCGGGATCGGCACAACGCTCGTGGAGGCAGCCGGCCTCGGACGGCGCGCGATCGGCGTTGAGCTTGAGCCTCGCTGGGCCAAGCTCGCCGCCGCGAACATCGAGCACGCGCACGAGGATCGCCGTACTCGCTCGCTGGCGGCCGTAGTCGAAGGTGACGCAAGGGAGCTGGCGCGAGTGCTCAGCCTACGGGCGCCCCGTTTGCTCGGGGAGCCCGGAAGCCGAGCGCGCCGCCTCGGGGTCGGTGCCGCCGACCTGATCCTCGTCTCGCCGCCGTATGCGTGCGAAGTCGCAGATGTAAACCCAGTCAGATCGGAGCCGTTGCGCCGGATAGACACCACCAACTACAGCCGTGATCGGCGCAACCTCGGCCACGCACGCGGGGGCACCTATCTGGCCGCGATGGGTGACATTTACGAGGCGTGCGCGGCCGTGCTCAAGCCGGGCGGGTTTCTTGTCTGCGTGACCAAGGACATGCGCTCAGCCGGCGGCGGCGCAATGCGGAACCTTTCCGGGGAAACCATCGCACTCTGCGAAGAGATCGGGCTGCTGTACTGGCAGCGCGTAATCGGGCTGCTGGCGAGGATCGGGGACGGCGAGCTTGTCATGCGCCCCTCCTTCTGGCAGTTGCTCCATGCCCGCCGCCGCCGCGCCCGGGGAGACCGCACACACGTTGTCGCGCACGAGGACGTGCTCGTCTTCCGCAAGCCGACTGCACAAGCGCCTCGCCGACGAGCATTGGCGGCAGCGGAAGGAGGTGGAACGTGAGACTACAAAGCAGCGAGCGGCCGGAAGAGGTCATCGCGCGGGCGCGGGCCGAGCACCATCCCATCGTCTCATGGTGCCTATTCAGTGGCGGTAACGATTCGACCGTGCTCGCGCACCGCTGCCGGGAGCACTACCGGGAGCTGGTGTGGATCGACACAGGCACCGCCGTTCCAGGTGTCGCAGAGTTCGTCCGCGAATACGCCGAATGGATCGGTAAGCCACTGCGCGTGCTGAGCGCCGGGGACGCCTTCCGGCGGATGGTGCTCGGCGATCTCCTCTGGTGGGCACGCTACATCGCCGCACACGAACGCCACCCAGACCTCTCGATCGAGGCGTTCATCGCACGAGACCACCAGCGATACGGCCGCGCCTCCGGCGGCGAGCTCGGCCAGTGCCCGCACGGGTTCCCCGGCCCAGGCGCGCACGGCCGCGCGTACAACCGGCTCAAGGAACGACAACTCATGGCGCTGCTCAAGCACAGCAAGCACGGACACCCGCGCAGCGCCCGAGTCCTCTTTCTCTCCGGGCTCAGACGCGGCGAGTCACGCCGCCGCGCCAACCGGCCTGCAGTAGATCGGCCCGCCGGCTCGATGGTGTTCGCCTGCCCGCTGATCGACTGGACCGCAGCGGACATGCGCCGCTACCGCACCGAGCACCACATACCCGAGTCGCCCGCCGCCGCACTCCTTCATCGAAGTGGCGAGTGTAACTGCGGCGCGTTCGCCGAGAAGGGCGAGCGCGAGATGCTTCAAGCGCTCTACCCCGAGTGGTGGCGCTCCACGATCGCACCACTAGAGACCGAGGCACAAGCAGCGGGCATCCGCTGGTGCCGCTGGGGCGGCTATGACATCCACGGCAACCGCGCGGGAGAACAGTCTCCTCAGCGAGCCGGGCTGCTGTGCGAGTCGTGCGAGAGCCGCCAGCGCCACGCGAACGTGCCGAGCAGCCGTACCCGAAGCTGCCTGGCACGGCGATGAGCAGGCCGTCCCTCCGCGCCTTCGCTCTGCCATCTCGGCACGTTTCCGCGCCGCGTTGTCAGGGCCTTGAGATCAGGGCTCGGGTCTGGTCTGATCGAAGCAAGCGATGGACGAGCCACGCGGGATACGGCAAGCAGCGTCAACGCCGGCCCATCTTCGGTCGGCGCCCAGTGCAGGCCACTGGCACCACCCGAACGAGTATCAACGCGGCAGGCATATGACGGCCGCGATCGAGGCGCACGAGCCTTGGGTGACCAAGCAGCAGCTCGCCGATCACCTGCAAGTCACCCGGCGTTGGATTGAGTCCCAGCAGCAGCTCGGCCTCCCCTATCTGCGGATGGGCGGCATGAACCGCTACATCGTCTCCGAGGTCGAGGCATGGCTACGCGAGCACTATGCCTCGACCGCGCGGTCGGAGGCTCGCTGATGGCGTTCAACCGGGGCTCGCGCCACAAGCCCAAATGGGTCGGGCACGTCAAGTACAAGGGCCACAAGAAGTGGGTCGGCACGCACAACAGCATCGAGGCCTACCGCGAAGCTGAGGAACGATGCCTAGCCGAACTGCGCGAGGAAGTCGATAACGGACCCCGACGACTCGCGCCAACGGTGGCTGAGTTCGCGGGCGCCACGTTCCACGAGAACGGCCGGATCACGATGACATGGCCAGACGGAGAGGCAACACAGAAGGAGACCGGACGACGCGACTCCTCCGTCCGCCGTCTACGCGATGGGCTGCGACCGTTCCTGCGGGAGTTCCACGACCGGCGCCTCGACAGCTTCACTCGGGACGAAGCCGTGACGTGGACGCGCCCGAAGAACGCCACCATCCAGCAGGCGGTCAGGCAGTTCTTCAACCACGCACTCGACCGCGACCTCATCCCGCACAACCAGTTCACCAAACTCGGCGCGAGCAAGCGTAAGCGCCGTGTCGATCGCCCCGACTTCGAGATCATCACCGACGAGCAATACGAGCGGCTACGCCTCTGCGCACGCGAAAGCCGCGCCGACGATTACGGCCTCGTCCTAGAGGGCACAGTGCTCGCTGTGGGCGAGACGGCGATGCGCCCCGGTGAAATCTTCGGACTGCATCGCCCCGACATACACCTGGCCGAGAACATGATCCATGTACGGCGCCAGCTCGACCTCGACACCGGCAAGCTCACATGGCCGAAGGACGACGACGGACGCCGCGTCGTGATGAGCCCCGCCCTACGCGCACACCTGGAACGGATGCCGCGCATGGGGAAAGTCGTGCATGAGAAGTACGGCGAGATCGTGTTCCCCGCACCACGCGGCGGCTACATGTTCAGAAGCACATGGCACACGCACTGGCACTCAGTACGCGCCGCCGCAGGGATGCCCGACCAAGACTTCTACGAGCTAAAGCACCGCGCAATTCAATGGATGGTCGATCCCGTCTCAGACGGCGGCCTCGGTCTCGACGCCGCGACAGTCGCGGAAATGGTTGGCCACGACGACGGCGGCTACCTCATCGCCACCGTCTACACCAAGCTAGGCCAACGCCGCGCGCTCGGACGCGCTCAGCAAGCGATGGCGGCCTATCAGGAACGCCAGGACGCCGCGACCGCCGAGGCGCCCCGCCTGCACGTCGTCGCGTAACGCGCGGAGATGCCCCAGCCCCAGCCTAACGCGGCCCGTCTTGGATGGTCTCCTCGATTCGGCCTCGCAGACGAACCACGAGGTTGCGACTCATCACGTCGATGATCGCCTTGCGGCCATCGCAGAGCTGCCCCGTCCTCCATGCCGTACCACTGCGCATCGGGCGCCAGCACTTCGCCCAAGACCTCCAGGCCGTACTTGCGTCAAGGCATCCCACGCCCGGCGCACCAGATCAATCTCTGGACTCTCGCCCATGCCATGAGTCTCGCGCATGCACGGGCGGCCCGCTGCGGTCCTTTTGCGGTCCCTTTTCGCTCTCCCTGCGGTCCTTTTGCGGTCACCCAGACCCACGAACAGCCGCGAACACGAGCGAACAGGCCCCCCCGATGTCCAGCGTTTTCGGGGATTTTCGCCCGTGTTCGCTGCTGTTCGTGGTTCTCTAACCAATCGGGGCGCCGAGATTCGAACTCGGGACCTCACCGACCCGAACGGTGCGCGCTACCAGGCTGCGCCACGCCCCGATGTGATCCCGAAGTATCACACACGGGCGCCGGCGCCACCCTCCACGCGCTTGGCGATATGGTCGCCCAATGGCCGCCGCCATCAGCGAGATCATCGCCGAGCTAGACCGCCTGCTCGAGCCGCAGCGTTTCGAGGACTACTGCGTCAATGGTCTGCAGGTGCCCGGCGGCGAGCACGTCGACACGCTCGCCACAGGAGTCTCTGCCCACGCCGAGCTGTTCGAGCTGGCGGCTGCTGAGCCTGCCCAGCTGCTGCTAGTACACCACGGCCTGTTCTGGGGCTCGGGCGTGCGAGCAATCGACCCCCTGCTCCACCGTCGCCTGCGCATCCTCTTCGACGCCAACATCGCGCTCGCCGCCTACCACCTGCCGCTCGACGCCCACCCGCAGGTGGGCAACAATGCGCTGCTCGCCCAGGCCCTTGGCGGGGCCGAGCAGATCGAGCCCTTTGCCCAGCATGCCGGGCAGACGATCGGCTTCATCGCCGACTTTCCAGGCGAGGGTGGTCTGCCCGCAACCGAGCTGTTCGCGCGGGTCGGTGAGATAACGCGGCGCGAGCCGCTCGTCTACGACTCCGGGCCGGCGCTCGTGCGACGGCTGGCCATCGTCTCGGGTGGCGGCGCCGACTACCTGCACGAGGCCGCCGCGGCCGGGGCCGATGGCCTAATCACGGGCGAAGTGCCCGAGCGCTCCATGGCCGAGGCACGGGAGCTGGGCCTGCATCTGATCGCCGCCGGGCACTACGCAACGGAGACGTTTGGCGTAAAGCGCCTCGGCGAGCACCTCGCTGAGCGCTTCCATCTGCGCCATGTTTTCCTCGATGTCCCCAACCCAGTCTGAGCTCGCATCGCAGCCCGTACCAATCGGCGCAAACAGCGACTAACATCAGACGCCTATTCGGTGTTCGCAAGGGAGGGAGTTCTGATGGAGGCCACGGCCACTGCGTCAACCACGGGTACGCGCACGATCGCTGACCTGATTCCGCACGCGGCCGGGGAGTTCGCCGAGAAGGCCGCAGTGCGCTACAAACGTGACGGTGCCTGGCAGGACGTCTCCTACGCTCAGCTAGCAGACATCGTCCAGGAGGTCGGCCTCGGGCTGATCGACCTAGGCCTGCAGCCCGGCGAGCGCATCTGCATCCTCGCCAACACCCGCCCCGAGTGGTCCTACGCGGACATGGGCGCCACCTCCGCCGGGCTCGTGGTCGTTCCCATCTACCAGACAAACTCCCCCGAGGAGTGCCTGTGGGTGATCTCCGACTCGGACGCCTCGGCGATCGTGTGCGAGAACGAGGAGCAGCTCGCCAAGGTCGCAGCCATCCGCGACCAGGTTCCCAACCTGCGAACCGTCATCGTCATGGACCCGCCCGCCGGTGAGCCAGACGGCAACGGCGCCTCCACCATCGCCCGCCAGCTCGACGCCATCTCCCTCGACGAGGTACGCGAGCGCGGGCGTACCCACTCGGCCGATGAGCTCGACGCGCGCCGGGCAGCGGTCAAGCCCGAGGACGCCTTCACCTTCATCTACACCTCGGGCACCACCGGCCCGCCCAAGGGCTGCGTGCTCACCCACGGCAACTACCGCGCCATCATCGACATGATCCGCCAGGCGGGCGAGATCGAGTCGGACGAGATCATCTACCTGTATCTGCCCCTCGCCCACTCCTATGCGCTGCTGATACAGCTCGCCGTGTTCGACCTCGGTGGCACGCTGGCCTACTTCGGCGGCGACACCAAGGCCATTGTGCCCGAGCTGCTCGAGGTCAAACCCACCTACCTGCCATCAGTTCCGCGTGTGTTCGAGAAGATCTACACGCTCGCCCACGGAGCCATCGAGGCCAAGCCCGAGGATGAGCGCAAGCAGGCCGAACAGGCCATCGCCCTCGGGGTCAAGGTGCGCAACATGATCAACCGTGGCGAAGACGTGCCTCCCGAGCTGCAGGGTCCCTTCGAGCAGGCCGACGAGCAGCTGTTCAAAAACGTTCGTGCCATCTTCGGCGGCGACGTGCGCAGGGCCACCAGCGGCGCCGCCCCCATCGCCAGGGAGATCCTGGAGTTCTTCTGGGCCTGCGGCGTGCCCGTGCTCGAGGGCTACGGCATGACCGAGACCGCCACCGCGGCCACCGTCTCCACGGTCGAGAACCACCGCTTCGGCACCGTCGGGCGCGCCCTGCCGGGTGTCGAGCTGAAGATCGCAGACGACGGCGAGATCCTGATCAAGGGCCCCAACATCTTCCACGGCTACCACAACCACGCGCCCACAAGCTTTGGCGCAGTCGAAGACGGCTGGCTGCACACGGGCGACCTCGGCTCGCTCGACGAGGACGGCTACCTCTCGATCACGGGTCGCAAGAAGGACATCATCATCACGGCCGGGGGCAAGAACCTCACTCCGGCCAACGTCGAGAACGACCTCAAGCAGTGCCGCTGGATATCCCAGGCCGTCATGCACGGGGATCAGCGCCCCTACCCCGTGGTTCTGATCACGCTGGACGAGGAGGAGATCCCGATCTTCGCTCGCGAGCACGGCCTGCCCGAGGACGTTCCCTCGCTGTGCAACCACCCTGCCATCCATGAGCTGATCCAGGGCGAGATCGACCGCGTAAACGCCAAATACGCCCAGGTCGAGCAGGTCAAGAAGTTCGCCGTCCTCGACCACGATCTCTCCCAGCCGACAGGCGAGCTGACGCCCACGCTGAAGGTCAAGCGGGGCGTCGTCAACGAGAAATACGCCGACGTGTTCGACGCTCTGTATGCGGGCTGACCGGCCTCCGGCGCCTCAGCTGCGAACATAGGGACATGCGCAGCGACCCATCAGAGAACGGCGGCCTGTTCGTTGGGCGCCGTCCAGGCACAGCGCCCATCCGCTTTCGCAACCTGCCCCAGCGTGCGGGCGATCTGCGCCAGCGTCTCGACAGCTCCTTCGCAGGGTTGCTGCTGGCAGCCATGATCGTTCTCAGCCTGCTCTGCTGGGGGCCCATACCGATCGCCTGCCTGTGGCTTGGCTCCGAGGCCAACTACCTTTCCGGAAGCGTGGGCCTCGGCATCCTCGTGGCTTTCATCGGCCTGTTCGTGCTGCTGTTCGGGGCGCTGTCGCTGCTGCGCCGCCTGGACAACACCTGGATCCTCGTGCGCCGCGCAGCCGGCCACGACCAGCGCGGCGGCGTGCTGGGGCGGATCTTTGGCGCCACTGCAGTCGTGTGCGGGCTCATCTTCGCTGTGTGGTTCATCGTCATCCACGGACCAGGCTCGAGCACCTTCTCGGGCAACGGGGGCGCGTGAGCGGCCGCCAGCGCCGCTTGCCTTCGCTGGTGCCTTCACGCCTGACTGTCGCTGCTGAAATCAGGTAGTGAGCCATGGGTCTTCTCGACTATTACCGCCAGTTCGAAGGCATGTCCGAGGAGGAGGTCAACGCTGGCCTGCGCGAGAACGCAGCTGAGCGCAAGCGCAAAGCGCTCACCCGGGTTGACACGCTCGACCTCTCCCACACCACCTGGCCCGAGCTGCCCCACCCGCGGATAGTCAACGCGATCACTTTCGTGGCCCGCCGTGGCCTCTACCGCTACCCCCATCTCGCCGGCTCGGACCTGCGCGTCGAGCTCGCCACCCGCCACGGCGTGGACCCCGCCCGGCTGATACTCGGAAACGGCGCAGCAGAGCTGCTCAGCAATGCCACCCGCGCCCTGATCGAGCCGGGGCAGCAGCTGCTGACGCCCTGGCCCTCCTACCCCCTCTTCCCGATCATGGCCCGGCGCGCCCACGGCGTGGCCACACGCGTGCAGGCTGGTGTCGACGCTCTGCTCGAGACCGCCGCGCGTGAACCCAGCGTGAGGGTGATCGCGCTGGCCTCCCCCAACGACCCCACCGGTGAGCTGCTCGAGACCTCAGAGCTCAGGCGCCTGCTCGACGGACTGCCCGAGGGCGTGGCCGTGCTGCTCGACGAGTCGCTGGTGGAGTTCGCCGACGCCCAGCCCACGAACTCCTCGCTGGGGCTGCTCGAGAACCACCCCCGCCTGCTCGTCTTCCGCAGCTTCTCAAAGGCCTGGGGCCTGGCCGGCCTGCGCATCGGCTACGCCATCGGCGCCCCCGGCGCAGAGGAGCTGCTCGCAGAGCTCGAGCCCGACCTCGGCGTCTCAGAGGTCTCCCAGGCCGGGGCTCTGGAGGCGCTGCGCAACTGCTCCGATCTGATCGAGCGCCGTGTGCAGGTCATCTGCACAGAGCGTCCCCGCCTCACTGCTGCGCTGCGCGAGCGGGGCTTCGATGTCAGCGACTCGCAGGCCAACTTCCTGTGGGCCGCGCACCCTCGCCTCGAGGGTGGCGAGCTGGCCGCGCGCCTGGCCCGCTCCGGCGTGCTCGTGGCCGCCGGCGACGCTCTTGGCGAGCCCGACCACGTGCGCATCGGCCTCTACTCCCCCGGCGCCACCGACCGACTGATCGACGCCGTCGAGAAAGCGCTGCTCTAGCCGCTCGCTGCTAGGCCCCGGCCTGCCTCAACAGCGCGCCCGTGGTCCCCTCGAGGATCTTGCGCCAGGCGCTGACCTCCTCGTCCTGCTCGTCGAAGTGCTCGACCACTTCGCGCACGCGTTTGCCCGAGATCTGGAAGCCGTGGCGTTCGGCCACGTCCTGGTAGCGCTCGTATTCCCCCGCAAGCTGCTTGGTCACCGACTGGAAGCCGTGCCGGGCGATCTCCACGCGCGAGGTGAAGCTCATCATCGAAGTCTGGAACATCAGTTCGTCCGTGGGCTCGGGCTCGATCAGCACGATGTCCACGCCGGGGTAGCGCTCCTCCCAGCTCTTGGCCAGTTCGTGCAGGCGCTGGTGGGCCACCAGCTTGAACACCTGGTAGCCGATCTGGGCGAAGCCCATGTCCGACACGCGCCGCGGCCGGCGGCCGCGCAGGGTGGTCACGTTGGTGGCAAAGTCGTTGATGAAGGGCACGATCGGGTTGATCACCACGACCATCTTGGCCCCGGCCTGGATGGCGATGTCGAGGTTGGTCGTCGAGACCATGCCCCCGTCGATCAGCTCCCTGTCGTGGACCTTCACGGGCGTGTAGACCATCGGCAGCGCCCCAGAGGCGCGCACAGCTGTGGAGATCGGCACATCATCAGAGCCATCCACCCCGAGCACCACCCGCTCGCACGTGTCGAGGTCGGTGGCCGTGAGGTAGAGCTCGCAGTCGAGCTTGCCGAAGTCGTCCGTGCGACCCGGTTCGCTCAGCACTTTCTGCAGGTACTTCTCGATCCCATCGCCCGTGTAGAGGCCCGAGGGCAGGCCGTCGGCGAGGCCCATCACGATGTCCATCAGCGACACGCCGCCCGGCTGGGAGATCAGCTGGCGCGCCAAAGAGATGGCGCGCAGCGGCATCGTGGCACCCTTGCGCGCGAACTCGGCGAGGTTGAGGTGCAGCAGATCGCCCAGGTCCACGTCCTTGAACGGCAGGTTGCCCTGGCCCGTGACCACCTTCATCATCTCGTCGGGCGTCACGCCGTTGGCGCACAGCGACGCGATGAACGCGCCCGCCGAGGTACCCACGTAGACGTCGAAGTTGTTCACCGTGCTGTTCACAGCCAGCAGGTCGATGGCCCTCAGGGCCCCGATCTCATACACCCCGCCCGTGAAGCCCCCGCCGCCCAGCACTAGCGCCGTCTTGTCCCGTCTGGGACGCCGCCGACGCTCGACAGATGCAGGTTTGCCGACCCCGCGGGCGGCCAGGCGAGCGTTCCTGGCTTTGGCTTTGGCTTTCGCCTTGGCCTGCAACGTCGGTTCCAGCTTGACAACCTTGCCCATGACAGGAACATTCTACGTGCGCGTGCCCCGGTCCCCCCTCAACAAGCTGTTTATTCTTGTCTGTGGACTTTGGGCCCTCTCCGCCACCGTCCCGCTGACGGCAAGCGCAACCGGCAGCTTGAGCGCTCTGCAGGCCGATCTGACCCACCAGATCGCCCTCGCAGGGCCCCACGACGGCGCCTACGTCTATGACCTCACGACCAAGCAGGCGCTGTTCTCCCAGCGCGCCACCGCCATGCGCCCCCCCGCCTCCGTGGAGAAGCTCTACACGGCCACCACGGCGCTCGAGCGCCTCGGCCCCACCGCCCGTCTGCAGACGACCGTCTTCGGCGTCGGGCACCTGGCCCCCGGTGGCATCTGGGAAGGCGACCTCTACCTGCGCGGTGGCGGTGACCCCACCTTTGGCGACAGCTCCTTCATCGCCTCCCACTACGGCGGCGTGGGCGCCAACATCTCCACGCTCGTCACCCAGCTCGTGCGCGTCGACGGCATCCACCACATCGTCGGCTCGATCGAGGGCGATGAGTCCTACTTCGACTCGCTGCGCGGCGAGCCCTCGAGCAACTACGCCTTCGACCCCTTCCTCGAAGGGACCCTCAGCGCGCTTGCCTTCGACCGCGGGGCCAGCGGCTCAGAGCACGGCGCCCACGCCCCGGCAGCCTATGCCGCGCGCAAGCTCCGCCAGGCGCTCACCGCCGACGGTGTGTCCATCCGCGGCTCCAGCGCCGCCGCCGCCACCCCGCCCGGGGCCACCCAGCTCGCCGCCGTCGCCTCGCCCACGGTGGCCGAACTGCTCGGCTTGATGCTGCCCCCTTCCGACAACTTCTTCGCCGAGACGCTGCTCAAGGACCTCGGCGCCCACTTCGCCGGTGCGGGCACCACCGCCGCCGGGGCAGCCGTGGTCTCCCAGACGCTCTCCTCGCTGCTCGCCATCGACCCCCACGTGGTCGACGGCTCAGGTCTCTCAGAAGCCGACCGCACCTCCCCCTACGAGGTCGCCGACCTGCTCGTCGAGGTCGCAGGCACGCCCGTCGGCACGGTCCTGCGCGAACACATGGCTATCGCCGGACACACCGGCACACTCGAACTGCGTATGCGCCACACCGGCGCCTCCGGTCGCTGCGAGGGCAAGACGGGAACCCTCACCGGGGTCTCCAACCTCGTCGGCTACTGCCAGGCCGCCGACGGGCACCTGCTCGCCTTCGCCTTCTTCAACGACGGCATCGGCCTCGAATCGGCCCACACCTTCCAGGACCACATGACGATCACAGTGGCCGATTACTGAGGCGAGCCCGCAAACACGGACCCTTAAGTCAGAAACGCGCCCTTGCGGACAGACGTCAGGCTGACGATGGTCTTAGTATCGTGAAGACGGTCCAGCGTCATACCTTCAGATATCGGCTGATTGCCGTAGCACGCGGCGCCAAGAGCAGGCGCCGCGAAACGCTGCAACGCCATGTCCTCGCCCACGAGCCACGCCTGCGAAAGCCCTGCCGTCGCCGCGGCGACAACGGCTGCCGCTAGCCGTCGAGCAGCGCCCGCAGGCCCGCTTCGTCGAGCACTGCCACCTTCAGCCGTTCGGCCTTCTCGAGCTTCGACCCGGGGCTCTCGCCCGCGACGAGGTAGTCGGTCTTCTTGGACACCGATCCCGTCACCCGTCCTCCCGCCGCGGAGATGCGCTCTGTGGCCTCCTCGCGCGACCACTCGGGCAAGCCCCCGGTGAGCACCAGTGTCTTGCCCGCCAGCGGCCCCTGCGATGGTGCGGGGCCCTCTTCGTGGAAGCGCAGACCCAGCTCGCGCAGCTCGGCTACCAACTGCCGCATGCGCTCCTCCTCGAGCTGCATGTGGATCGAGTCGGCCATCTTCTCGCCGATGCCGGGGATCTCCGCGATCTGCTCGGCTGAGGCCGCGAGCAGGGCATCGATGTCGCGGAAGCCCTGTGCGAGGTTGCGACCGGTGACCTCGCCCACCTCCTCGATACCCAGTGCGAACAGCACCCGCGCGAAGGGTCGCTGCTTGGAGGCCTCGATTGCGTCCACGAGGTGATCTGCGGACAGCTGGCCAAAGCCCTCGAGCTCGAGCAGCTGCTCGGCCGTGAGACGGTAGAAGTCCGCCGCCGTTCGCAGGAGCCCACGCTCCTGCAGCAGCGCCACCTGCTTCTCGCCGAGGCCGTCGATGTCCATGGCTCCGCGCGAGACGAAGTGCTTGAGCAGCTGCCACGCCCGCGCAGGGCAGTCGCGGTTGGGGCACTTGGTGAACACGCTGCCCTCAGGCTTGAACGTCGGCGTGTCGCAGTAGGGACAACGCTCGGGCGGGTGCGGCAGAGGCGGCCGCTTGGCCTGCTCGGCCACGTGCGGCGCCGGCGAGACGACCTGCGGGATCACGTCACCCGCGCGCACCACGATCACGTCCTCGCCCGCGCGTATGTCCTTGCGGACGATGTCCTCCTCGTTGTGGAGCGTTGCCAGCTTGATCGTCACACCACCCACCGCCACGGGCTTCAGCACCGCATAGGGGCGCAGATCACCGAACTTGCCCACGTTCCACATCACTTTTTCCAGACGCGTGAGCGCAGTGGTGGGAGGGAACTTCCACGCCACGGCCCAGCGCGGGTCGCGCCCAACCGAGCCGAGCCTGCGCTGCAGCTCGAGGTCGTCCACCTTGACAACCGCCCCATCGATCTCGAAGTCGAGCTCGCCTCTGCGTCGCTCCCACTCGAGACACTGCGCGATCACCTCCTCGGCGCTGCCCAGTAGCTTCACCCCGTCGTTCACACGGAAGCCGTGCTCGCGCAGCCACTCCAAAGCCTGCGAGTGGGCCTTGAAGGACAGGCCCTCGGCGACACCCACCTGGTAGCACCAGATCGAAAGTGGGCGCTTGGCCGCATCAGCGGGATCGAGTTGGCGGATGGTCCCGGCTGCCGAGTTGCGCGGGTTCATGAACGTCGACTCGCCCGCTTCGGCGCGGCGCTCGTTGAGCGCTGTGAAGTCGGCCAGCGACATGTAGACCTCGCCCCGCACCTCAACCAACGGTGGCGCGTCCTCCACCCGCAGGGGGATCGCGCCGATCGTGCGCAGGTTGTGCGTGACGTCCTCGCCGATCTCGCCATTGCCACGCGTGGCGCCCCGCTCGAGCACGCCGTCGCGGTAGATCAGGCTGATTGCCAGGCCGTCGATCTTCGGCTCGACCACATAGGTGAACTTGGGCTCTGCAATCCCCTCACGCGCGAGGTGGTTGCGCATCCGCTCGACCCACGCCCGCAGCTCGTCCTCCGAGCGCACGTTGCCCAGCGAGAGCATCGGCTCGAGGTGCGCCACCTTCTCCAGGCGCCCCACCGGCTGGCCCCCCACCCTGCGCGTGGGCGAGTCCTCAGTGGCCAGCTCGGGGTTGGTGCGCTCGAGCTCGCGCAGCTCGTCCAGAAGCTTGTCGTAGACGTCGTCGCCGATCTCGGGGTCGTCGAGGACGTAGTAGCGGTGCGAGTGATATTCGAGCTGCTTGCGCAGCTCAGCAGCGCGCTCTGCCGCGCTCACTGAACCGCGTCGTGCGCCGGCAGATCCCCGACCGGTGGCGCCAGCAGCCCCTCCAGGTCGAAGCTGCGCAGCGCATCCAGGCTGGGCCGGTCGGTCAGGTCGAAGTGGATCGGGGTGACGGCAATCCGACCGGCGGCCACAGCAGCGAGGTCCGTGCCCGGCTCGTCGTGGAAGCCGGGGTCCGAGCCGTAGATCCAGTAGCGCCTGCGCTTCTCCTCCTCGCGCTCCAGCTTGAGCTCGTCGCGGTAGATGCGCTTGCCGAGGCTCGTCACCTCCACCCCCGATGGCTCGCCAGTGGGCACGTTCACGTTGAGCAGCGTCTTGGCCGGCAGCGGCACGTCCTCGATCCGCTCCACCATCCTCGCCACGAACCGGGCTGCCACCTCGAAGCCGAAGCCGCCGTGGAAGCGGTAGTCGAGCGCCCCCGCCCCCGACTGCTGGGAGACGGCGATCGCGGGCAGACCCAGCACAACGCCCTCGAGCGCAGCCGCCACAGTGCCCGAGTAGGTGATGTCATCGCCCAGGTTGGCCCCGTGGTTGATGCCAGCCACGACCAGGTCGGCCGTGAAGTCCTCGATCAGCCCCAGGCTCGCCAGACGCACGCAGTCCACAGGCGTCCCGTCGGTGGCGTAGCCCACCGTGTCGTCCTCGAACTGCGTCTCAGCCACCCACAGCGGCCTGCGCGTGGTGATCGAGCGTGCCATCGCCGAGCGGTTGCCATCGGGCGCTATCACCGCCAGGCGCACCCCCTCCACGCCCATCAGCGCACGGCGCATGGCCTGCAGGCCGTCGGCCTCGATCCCGTCGTCGTTCGTGAGCAGGACGTTGAGCATTGACTCCAGCATAGGGGCCGTGGCGGCTGAGGGTGTGAAGCGGTGCTGCGCCTCAAGCACTCCCACACAGCTGTGCTACGCTGTGCCACATGGATGTGTCTGTACGTGAGCTTCGCAACCACACCGGCCGAGTGATCGCCGCCATCGAGGGCGGCGAGCCGGTCGTCCTCACCGTCCACGGCAGGCCTGTAGCCGATATCGTCCCCCGACGGACGCGCAGTGAACGCCGCCCAAGCGAGCTGCTGGTAGCGGACCTCACCGCGATCAGCCAGCTGGCCAGCGAGTTGAACGTCACCTCCGACGCCATCGACTTCGATATCGGACTGACCACCGATGACATGGTCGCGTGAGCGGCTACCTCGCCGACACGAGCATATTCGTTGCCGCCGAGCAGCAACGGCCCCTCCTAGCCCCGCCTGACGGAGACGCTCGCATCTCCGTGGCCACATTGACAGAGCTGATCGTCGGGGCCCGCCGTGCAACCCCTGGGCCGTTGAGGACACTGCGCGAAGCCACGCTTGCCCGGGCGCGCACGTTTGTGGCGCTGCCCTATGACGAGAACGTCGCCCAGCAGCTTGGCGAGCTGCTTACCAGCGCGCGGGCCGCTAGACGGCGTGCGGGAGCGATGGACGCAATCATCGCCGCTACAGCCATCGCTCACGATCTCGCCGTTTGGACCCAGGACGAAGACTTCGACGTGCTCGCTGAGCTGTTGCCGGCGCTCCGCGTTCATCGAGGCTGATCTACGCCTCTAGAGCTCACACGGAATAAGCGACCGAGGCCAGCGCCAACCCATGAGCCGGCGCCGTCCGCCCCGCCTCCGACCGGGGCCGCCCATCGAGCAGCTCCTTGAAGTGCTCCAGGGTGATCAGCCCGGCGCAGACGTCCAGCATGGTCCCCACGAGAACGCGGTTCATGTGGCGCATGAACGTGTCGGCCTCGATCCAGAACTCGAGCAGCTGGCCGTCGATCAGCCATTCGGCCCGGGAGACGTCGCGCACGAAGCGCGAGTGCTCCGTCTCGGTGGGCGTGAAGGCAGTGAAGTCGTGGCGGCCGTGCAGCGCATTCGCGCACTCGTGCAGCACCCCGGCGTCGATCCTGCTCGTCCACCAGAAGGCACGCCGGCGCTCGAACACGCTGCGCGTGCGCCGGGCGAGCACGCGGTAGCAGTAGGTTCTCGAGAGGGCGTCGCGGCGGGCGTCGAAATCCGCCGTGGCGGGTTCGGAGGCCAGCACCGAGATGTCCGCCGGCAGCAGCCCGTTCAGCCGCAGCGGGTCGAGCGCCTCGTGGGCATAGCTGGCCACCTGCGCCCACGCGTGCACGCCACGGTCGGTGCGTCCGGCCACACTCAGCCGCAACGGGCGCCCGTCCGTTCCCGTCTCGCCGAGGATCAGGCGCAGGACGCGCTCCAACTCCTCCTGCACGGTCCGCTTCTCTGGCTGGCGCGCCCAGCCGGCGAACTCCGTGCCGTCGTACTCGAGCGTGAGCTTGGTGACCACGCTTGGCCTCCCCCGCGGCGCTCGCGCGACCGCGGGGACTCGACTCAGACGAGCTCGATGAAGACCATCTCGGTGGCGTCGCTGCGACGCGGCCCGAGCTTCAGGATTCGCGTGTAGCCACCCGGCCGCTCAGCATAACGGGGAGCGACCTCTGCAAACAGCTTGTGCACGGCGAACTTGTCCTGCGAGAGCGTCGAGAGCGCCTGCCTGCGCGCATGCAGATCGCCGCGCTTGGCCAGCGTGATCAGCTTCTCGATCTCCGGCTTGACCGCCTTGGCCTTGGCCTCAGTGGTCTTGATGCGCTCGTGCTCGATGATCTCCTTGGACAGGTTCATGAGCAGCGACTTGCGGTGCGCCGAGTCGCGGCTTAGCTTGTGTTTTGTCTTCTTGTGGCGCATGAGATCGAGAAGTCTAGGGCGTTGTCAGTCCGCGCGGAGGTTCAGGCCGCGTGCGTGCAGCGTTTCGATGACCTCGTCGATCGACTTTTTGCCGAAGTTCGGGATCGCGTTGAGCTCGGCCTCGGACTTGGAGATGAGGTCGCCCACCGTCTGGATGCCTGCGCGCTTGAGGCAGTTGTACGAGCGCACGCCCAGCTCCAGCTCCTCGATCAGGATGCCGAACTCCTCGCCCTGCAGCGCTGCCTGGGGGCTGCCGCTAACGGCCAGGCCGTGACCGTCGAGCTGTCCGCCGGGGGTGGCGCGCAACTCCTGGATGCGATCGGCGTCGGTGAAGATCGCAAGCTGGGAGATCAGAAGCTCGGCTGCCTCGCGCAGCGCTGCCTGCGGGTCGATCGAACCGTCCGTCTCGATGTCCAGGGTGAGCTTGTCGAAGTCCGTCTTCTGCCCAACACGCGCCTGCTCGACGGCGTAGGCCACACGGCGCACGGGCGAGAAGATCGAGTCGATCGGGATCACGCCAATGGGCTGGTCGGCCGACTTGTTCTCCTCGGCCGGACGGTAGCCGCGGCCGCGGCCGATCGTCATGTACAGCTCGAGCTTGGTTTTCTTCTCCAGCGTGGCGATGTGCAGGTCGGGGTTGAGGATCTCAACGCCGGCCGGCAGGTCGATGTCCTTGGCGGTGATGTCGCCGGGGCCGGTGACCACCAGCGGAGCCTCCACCTCGCTCGCGTCGGAGTGCATGCGGCAGACCACGCCCTTGAGGTTCAGGACGATGTCCGTCACGTCCTCCTTGACGCCCTGGATCGTCGAGAACTCGTGTGCCACGCCCTCGATGCGCACGCTCGTGACGGCGGCGCCGGCGAGCGAGGAGAGCAGTACACGGCGCAGCGAGTTGCCGAATGTGTAGCCGAAACCGCGATCGAGGGGCTCGATCGTGAACGTGCCGCGGTTCTGCTCCACCGACTCGCTTGTGATCCGGGGGATTTGGAAGTCGAGCATGAGAGTCCTAACGTCGTTTTGATGTCGCACCGGCGTGGCCAATGGCCGCCGGCTCTGAAGTGCAGCTGCCCGAACGGGCAGCGCACGGAAATTCGCTAACTACTTCGAGTACAGCTCGACGATGAGCTGCTCCTGCACCGGTGCAGCGACCTCGCGCCGCTCCGGCTTGCGCAGCACCTTGGCCGAGAGCGACTCGTGATCGGCCTGCAGCCACGCGGGAATCTGTCCAGTGAGCTCGGTGGCGTCTCTGACCACCTGGGTGGCGGGGGTCTCGGACTTGATCGTGATCACGTCGCCCGGGCGCACCTGATAGCTGGGAATGTTCACCCGGCGGCCGTTGACCGTCCAGTGGCCGTGGCGAATGAGCTGGCGAGCCTGGCGACGCGAGGCGGCGAAGCCGAGGCGGACCAGGACGTTGTCCAGGCGACACTCGAGCAGCGCCAGCAGGTTCTCGCCGGTGATCCCAGCCTGACGCGAGGCCTTCACGTAGTAGCCGTGGAACTGCTTCTCCAGCACGCCGTAGTAGCGGCGTGCCTTCTGCTTCTCGCGCAGCTGCACCCGGTACTCGCTCTGTTTCATGCGCCCACGGCCGTGCTCGCCCGGCGGATATGCCCGGCGCTCCACGCCGCACTTGTCCGTCAGGCAGCGCTCGCCCTTGAGAAACAGCTTCTGTCCCTCCCGGCGGCACTGCTTGCACTGGGGGCTCGTGTCTCTAGCCATCTGTTAAACCCTCCGCCGCTTCCTGGGCCGGCAACCGTTGTGGGCCTGGGGGGTGACGTCCTTGACGCCCGTCACTTCCAGTCCCGCCGCCTGCAGCGAGCGGATCGCCGTCTCGCGACCCGAGCCGGGCCCCTTGACGTAGACCTCGACCTTCTGCAGGCCCTGTTCGAGGCCCTTGCGGGCGGCCGCATCGGCTGTCACCTGGGCGGCGAACGGGGTCGACTTGCGCGAGCCCTTGAAGCCGGCGCCGCCCGCTGACTCCCAGGCGATGACGTTGCCCAGGGTGTCGGTCAGCGAGACGATCGTGTTGTTGAACGAAGTCTTGATGTGCGCCTGGCCGACGGGGATGTTCTTTTTCGGCTTGCGCCGGCCGCGTGCGCGTTTGGGAGCGGGAGGCACTACTTCTTACCCGCTTTCTTCTTGCCCGCCACCTGCATCCGCTTGGGGCCCTTGCGGGTGCGCGCGTTGGTCTTGGTCTTCTGTCCACGTACGGGCAGGCCGCGGCGGTGACGCAGGCCGCGGTAGCAGCCGATCTCCTGCAGTCGCTTGATGTCCTGCGAGCGCTCGCGTCGCAGATCGCCCTCGACGGTGAGCCCGTCGTCGATCGCATCGCGCAGCTTGGACACCTCGTCCTCGGTGAGGTCGCGGATGTAGGTGTCGGGGTTGACCCCGACCTGGCTGAGGACCTTGTTGGACGTCGAGCGCCCGATCCCGTAGATGTAGGTGAGGCCGATCTCAGAACGCTTGTTCAGAGGGAGGTTTACGCCAGCAATACGCGCCACTAGCCCTGCCTCTGCTTGTGGCGCTTGTTCTGACAGATCACCAGCACCACCCCGTGGCGGCGAATGATCTTGCACTTCTCGCACATCGGCTTGACCGACGGTCTTACCTTCATGATCCCTTTCAGCGGCTGTGTTCCGGCGACGCGGCTCTGGCTGCCGTTGCGGCCGCCGCTACCAGGTCGTGGATTACCCTTGGGCAGGCGAAGCGCCTGGCGCACGGGCAGGACTCGTGATGGTAGCAACTTCGCTCGGGCGATTCCTCCCGATGCCTCGGACCGGCGCGAAGCCGGCGAGCGCCGCCACTTTGGCAGCTCAGCTCGCGCCCGCCACGCCCTCCGCGAGCGCCTCGCCGGCACGCTCCTCGACGGGCAGGTGCCAGGGCGTGAGCACGCGCGGACCGTCGCCGGTGATGGCCACGGTGAACTCGAAGTGCGCGGCGGGGGAGCCGTCCTGGGAGAAGATCGCCCAGTTGTCAGCGCCCACTCGCACCGCTGGGCGCCCGGCGGTGGTCATCGGCTCGATCGCCAGCACCATCCCCTCCTCCAGCATCGGGCCCTTGCCCGGCTTGCCGTAGTTGGGGACCTGCGGGTCCTCGTGCATGCTGCGCCCCACACCGTGGCCCACGAGCGAGCGCACGACGGCAAGGCCCGCGCCCTCGGCCACGCGCTGGATCGCATTGGAGACGTCACCCATGCGATTGCCCACGCGGCACTGCGCCACGCCCGCATGCAGCGACTCCTGGGTCGCGCTGAGGAGGTTCTGCTCGCTGCGACCGATGCTCTCGACGGGGAACGTGCGGGCGGCGTCTGCCACCCAGCCGTCGAACGTGACCCCAACGTCGATCGAGATGATGTCGCCGGCCACGAGCTTGTACTTGCCGGGGATGCCGTGCACGATCATCGCGCCCGGCGATGCGCAGATGGAGCCGGGGAAGCCGCGGTAGCCCTTGAAGGTGGGCGTGGCGCCCTGCGAGCGGATGAAGCGCTCGGCGATGGAGTCGAGCTCGCCGGTGCTGATTCCCGGTCGCACGCTGGCGGCCATCAGATCGAGCGTAGCCGCGAGGATCGCCCCCGAGCGGGCCATCTTGTCGATCTCCTCGGGTGACTTCTTGATGATCACCCGGAGAGCTTAGCTTGCGCTGTAGGCCCTCATAGGTCCTCCTCGAGGCGCAGCGTGGCCACCGTGGCGCGGATGTGGGCGTGGACCTCGTCGGGGCTGCGGCGTCCGTCGAAGCGGCGCAGCAGGCCCTTCGGGTCGTAGTAGCCGATCAGTGGCTCTGTCTGGGAGTGGTAGACCTCCAGGCGCCGGCGGATCGTCTCCTCGCTGTCGTCCTTGCGCTGCTCCAGGCGCGAGCCGTCCTGATCGCACACGCCTTCGTGCTTGGGAGGGTCGAAGTCCACGTGGTAGATGTGGCTGGGGTTCTTCACGCACACCCTGCGCCCGGCCAACCGGCGCACGACCTCCTCGTCTGGCACTTCGATCAGCAGCGCCGCCGTGAGGTGGCGGTCGAGCTTGGCGAGAGCCTTGTCGAGCGCGTCGGCCTGCTCCTCGTTGCGCGGAAAGCCGTCGAGCAGGAAGCCGTCGCGAGCGTCGCCGCCGGAGACGCGGTCGGTGATCATGCCCACGATCACCTCGTCGGGCACGAGCTCGCCCGCGTCCATGAAGCGCTTGGCCTCGCGCCCCAGCTCCGTCCCCTCGGTGACCTGCGCGCGCAGGATGTCGCCCGTTGAGATGTGCGGCAGCGAGAAGTCGTCGCGCAGGCGATCTGCCTGGGTGCCCTTGCCGGCGCCCGGCGCGCCGAGGAGGATCAGGTTCAGCTGGGACACAACCGGAGCAGCCTACCCGCTCCAGCCGTCGGGGGCTACTTCAGGAAGCCCTCGTAGCTGCGCATCATCAGCTGCGCCTCGAGCTGCTTCATGGTTTCCAGGGCCACCCCGATCACGATCAGGATCGAGGTGCCGCCGAAGTTGAACTGCTGGTGGGTGCGGGCGAACAGGATCGCGGGCAGCGCCGCCACCGCCGCCAGGAACAGCGCGCCGGGGAACGTCAGGCGCGCGAGGATGCGGTCGAGGAATTCCGCCGTGGGGCGTCCGGGACGCACGCCGGGGATGAACCCGCCGTACTTCTTGAGGTTGTCCGCCTGGTCGACCGGGTTGAACGTGACAGCCGTGTAGAAGTAGGTGAAGACGAGGATCAGCAGCGACTCGCCGAGCACGTAGTGCCAGCCGTTGGGCGTGAAGAAGTCTGAGATCGACTGGCCCCATTTGGTTTTCACGAGCTGCCCGACGGTTGGTGGGAAGGCCATCAGGCTGGCCGCGAAGATCACTGGGATGACCCCCGCCATGTTCACGCGCAGCGGCAGGTAGGTCTGTCCGCCCTCGGACATGCGCCGCCCGATCACCCGCTTGGCGTATTGCACGGGGATGCGCCGCTGGCCTTCCTGCACGAACACGATCGCGGCCACCACGGCGAGCACGAGGAAGGGCATCATCACCTTGAAGACCTGGTCGGTGGAGGTCCACCACGTCTGGATCCCCGAGGGCAGGCGCGAGACGATCGAGGCGAAGATCAACAGCGAGATGCCGTTGCCGATGCCGCGCTGGGTGATCAGCTCGCCGATCCACATCAACAGCACGCAGCCCGCTGTGAGGCAGACGACCACGAGGAAGATGTGGGGGGCGTCGAAGTGGCTGATCACCGATTCGCCGGCTTTTGCCTGCAGGCTGTGGAACAGGAAGACGTAGCCGATCGACTGGGCGAAGGCCAGCCCGACGGTGAGGTAGCGCGTGTACTGGGTGATCCGTGCCTGGCCCACCTCGCCTTCCTTGGAGAGCTTCTCCAGGGAGGGCACGGCCACCTGCAGCAGCTGCAGGATGATCGAGGAGGTGATGTAGGGCATGATCCCCAGGGCGAAGATCGCGATGCGCGACAGGCCGCCGCCGGAGAAGAGGTTCAGGTAGCTGAGGATGCCCGCGCCGCCGAACTGCTTTTGGATGTTGTTGACGGCCGTGAGGTTGACGCCCGGCACGGGCACGTGCGAGCCGACACGGTAGATCAGGAGCAGACCTGCCGTGATGGCGATCTTCTTGCGGATCTCCGCGACCTGGAAGGCGTTGAGGATGGTGGCGAGCATGGCTTCAGTGCGCCGCAGTCAGGCACGGTGGCGATATGCGTACGCAGCGGGCGATTCTAGTGGATGCGCTCGCGCGCGAAGCCGCCTGCACGGCCGGGGCTCGCTAGCCCTCGACGATGGTGCAGGTGCCGCCGGCCGCCTCGATGCGCTCGCGCGCTCCGGCGCTGAAGGCGTGGGCGTGAACCGTGAGCGCCTTCGAGAGCTCGCCCTTGGCGAGCACCTTGACGGGCACGTCCTTGCGGGTGGCAAGCCCGTTGGCCTTCATCAGCTCGAGCGTGACCTCGGTGCCGGCGTCGAAGCGGCTCTCCAGCGCGTCGATGTTGACGGGCTGGGTGTGCGTGCGGAACATCTCGAAGGGCATCGACTTCTTCATATGTGGGCCGCGCAGCTTTCGCATGCGCATGTGGATCGGCATCTGCCCACCCTCGAATGCCGCTCTGCGCTTGGAGCCGGAGCGCGAGCCAGCGCCCTTCTGCCCGCGCCCTGAGGTCTTGCCCGTACCCGAGCCTTCGCCGCGGCCGATCCGCTTGCGGGGCCGGCGGCTGCCGGGCGAGGGAGCGAGGTTGTGCAGCCCGATCGGCCGCTCGTCGTCTTTGCTCGTGGGGCTCATTACTTGCCCTCCTCGACCTCGACCAGGTGGCGGACGGCGTGCAGCATGCCGCGCGCCTGCTCTGTGTCCTTGACCTCGACCGTGTGGCCGATGCGGCGCAGTCCGAGCGAGCGCAGCGTGTCGAGCTGTTTGCTGTTGGCGCCGTTCTTGGAGCGGCGCTGGGTGACGCTCAGCTCGGCCATCAGGAGGCTCCGTCGACGCCCGCCGCGGCAGCCTCAGCGGCCGGGGCTGTCTCTGTCTCGGCCTCGTCGGCGTGAATCACGCCGTTAACAGTCTCGCCGTCACCGCCACCGAGTCCCAGGACCTGGTTGATGGTGAGCCCGCGCAGCTTGGCCACCTCCTCGGGGGTGTATAGCTCGCGCAGCCCGGCCACCGTCGCCTTGACGAGGTTGATCGGGTTCTGCGTGCCGAGGCTCTTAGAGAGGATGTCGTGGATGCCCGCGAGCTCGAGCACCGCGCGCACGCCACCGCCGGCGATGACGCCGGTACCGGGAGCTGCCGGCTTGAGCAGCACGCGCCCTGAGCCGAACACGCCGGTCGTCTGGTGGGTGATCGTCGAGCCGTGCTTGGGGACCCTGAAGAGATCCTTCTTGGCGCGCTCCACGCCCTTCTGGATGGCCAGGGGTACCTCGTTGGCCTTGCCGTAGCCCACGCCCACCACGTCACGTTCGTCGCCCACGACCACGAGGGCGGTGAACGAGAAGCGCCGGCCGCCCTTGACTACCTTGGCGACGCGGTTGATCTCGACCACACGCTCCTGGAGGTCCAGGCCGGCTTGGTTGACTGAGCGATCTATCGATATGGACATGGGCAGGAGGGAGAGGGTAGCGGTAGCTGGCGTGCGGACACGTCAGACGGTGATGTCGGCCTCGCGGATGGCTTCTGCAAAAGCGCGAACGTGGCCGTGGTAGCGGTAGCCGCCACGGTCGAACACGGCCTCGGAGATGCCGGCCGCCTTGGCGCGCTCGGCCAGCAGTTTCCCGGCGCGGGTGGCACGCTCGGCTTTGCCCACGGAGCTGAGCTCGGGCTCGAACCAGCTGACCGCCGCAAGCGTGTGGCCGGCGACGTCGTCGATGAGCTGGGCCGAGAGGCCGCGGTTGGAACGAAAGACCGAGATGCGCGGACGCGTGGCCGTGCCCGAGATCTTCGCCCGCACACGACGGCGGCGTTTGAGGCGCTGGGCCTCCTTGGTGATGACGCTCATGCGCGCTTTCCGACCTTTCTCACCACGTGCTCGCCCTCGTAGCGGATGCCCTTGCCCTTGTAGGGCTCGGGCGGGCGCTGCTTGCGGATGATCGCCGCAGTCTCCCCCACGAGCTGCTTGGAGATGCCTTTGACGACCACGCGGGTGGGCTGGGGAACCTCGAATTCGATGCCGTCGGGTGCCGGGATGGGCACCGGGTGGGAGTAGCCCACGGCTAGCTCGAGGTTCTTGCCCTTGAGCTGGGCGCGGTAGCCCACTCCCTGGATCTCCAGGCGCTTCTCATAGCCGTTGGTCACGCCGTGCACCATGTTGGCCACGAGCGATCGCGTGAGGCCGTGAAGCGCTCGGTGTTCGCCGCGGTCGGTGGGGCGCGTGACGACCAGCTGGTCGCCGTCCTGGGTCACCTCGATGTCGCGGTGCACGCGCTCTGCGAGTTCGCCTTTGGGCCCGTTCACACGGACCTCCTCGGGCTCGATCGAGACCGTCACGCCGGCGGGGACGGGGATTGGCTGTCTACCGATTCTGGACACGCGCTCAGCTCACCAGACCTGTGCCAGGACCTCGCCGCCCACGCCGGCTGCGCGCGCGTCGTGGCCGGTCATCACGCCGTGGGAGGTAGAGATGATCGCCGTGCCCATGCCACCGAGCACCTTGGGGATGTGCTTGGCATCGACGTAGGTGCGCCGACCGGGACGCGAGACGCGCCGCAGACCCGAGATCGCCGAGCGGCGGTCCTCGGTGTACTTCAGGCGGATCTCGATCAGGCGTCCGGCCTTGCCCTCGGGCGCGTCGACGACTGAGTAGGAGTCGATGTAGCCCTGCTCGTCGAGGATACGGGCCAGCTCGGTCTTGAGCTTGGAGGCGGGAAGCTCGACGGTCTCGTGCGCAGCGTGAATCGCATTGCGCACGCGCGTCAGGAAGTCGGCTATCGGATCGGTCATTGACATGGTTCGTTGCTCTCTTTCAGACCTCTACCAGGAGGACTTGGTCATCCCGGGGATCTGGCCGTTGTGGGCGAGCTCGCGCAGGCAGATGCGGCACACCCCAAACTTCTTGTACACCGACCGCGGACGTCCGCAGCGGGTGCAGCGAGTATAGGCACGTGTCTTGAACTTGGGAGTCCGCGCCTGCTTGACGCGCTGAGAAGTCTTGGCCATCAGTCGGTGCTCTCTTTCTCGGTGGTCTGCGCGTCCCCGTCGCCGGGGGCCTCGTCCTGCGCTGCCTCGGGCGCCGCCTCAGCAGCTGCCTCGGGCTCAGTCTCCGTGCTCGCCTCGGGCTCGGATTCAGCCTCGAGCTCAGCGGCTTCCTGCTCAGGCTCGGGCTCGCTGGGGGCTGGTTTGGCTTTGGCGGGCTTGCCGGCTGCGGCCTTGGCGGCCTTGGCTTCGGCGGCGGCGGCTTTTGCGGCGGCGGCCTCGGCGGCGTCTGCGGCTGCGGTGACGGCAGCGGCGGCGCTCTCGGCCTCGGCCTGCTCGTGGGCGCGTTCGGCGGCGAGGTCGGCCTCGGGGTCATAGCCCTTGGGACGACGCTCGGGCGAGAACGGCATACCGAAGGAGGCCAGCAGGGCGTAGGCCTCGATGTCGGTGGCTGCAGAGGTGGTGATGGTGATGTCCAGGCCGCGCACTGTGTCGATCGCGTCGTAGTCGATCTCGGGGAAGATGATCTGCTCCTTGACGCCCATGGAGTAGTTGCCGCGCCCGTCGAACGAGCGCGCGTTCAGACCGCGGAAGTCACGAATCCTGGGAATGGCGATGGAGACGAGGCGGTCGAGGAACTCGTAGGCACGCTCGGCGCGCAGCGTGACGGTGAGGCCGACGGGCATGCCCTCGCGCAGTTTGAAGGCCGCGATCGACTTGCGCGCACGGCGCACGTTGGGCTGCTGTCCCGCGATCGTGGCGAGCTGCTCGGTGGCGGCCTTGAGCACTTTGGAGTCCTGCTTGGCCAGGCCCACGCCCATGTTGAGCGTGATCTTCTCGATCTTCGGCGCCTGCATCACGGATGAGTAGCCGAAGCGCTCGATCAGCGCGGGACGGATCTCCTCGAGGTAGCGCGCCTTCAGGCGGGCCGGAGGGGCGGTGTCGGTAGCTGCAGCCATGGCCTCAGTCCAGCCTCGCGCCGGTGCTCTTGGCCACGCGGTAGCGGTTGCCGTCCTCGCGCTCGATGCGTACGCGGGTGCGCTTGCCTTTGGAGTCGAGCAGCATCACATTGGAGACGTGGATGGGACCCTCGCGCTCGATCACGCCGCCCATGGCGTCTTGTGTCTGGGAGCCTGCGACCTGCTGCGGGCGGGTATGACGCTTGACCATGCTCAGGCCCTCGACGAACACGCGCTGACGGTCGGGGTCGACGCGCAGCACGCGGCCGCTCTTGCCCCGGTCCTTGCCCGAGATCACCTCGACGTTGTCGCCCTTGCGGATCTTCAAGTGGGTGCGTGTGCCGCGCTTGGGTGCTTTCTTGATCGCCATCAGAGGACCTCTGGAGCCAGTGAGACGATGCGCATGAAGTTGCGCTCGCGCAGTTCGCGGGCCACCGGGCCGAACACGCGGGTGCCCCGGGGGTTGTTCTGGTCGTCGATGATCACCGCCGCGTTCTCGTCGAAGGCGATGTAGGTACCGTCGGGACGGCCGATGGGCTTCTTGGTGCGCACGACCACAGCGGTGACAACGTCGCCCTTTTTGACCGCACCCTGAGGGTTGGCCTGCTTGACGGTGGCAGTGATCACGTCACCCACGAACGCGTAGCGGCGCTGAGATCCGCCCTTGACGCGGATGCAGAGGATTTCGCGAGCGCCCGAGTTGTCGGCCACGCGCAGTCTGGTCTCGTTCTGGATCATCGAGCCCTCTCCAGCACATCCACGAGCGCCCAGCGCTTGGTGCGCGACAACGGCCTGCTCTCGATCACGCGGACCACGTCGCCCTCGTGGGCGTCGTTGTTCTCGTCGTGTGCGTGAACCGTGGAGGAGCTGCGCACGATCTTCTCGTAGCGGCGATGCCTGCGTGCCACGTCGATGCGCACGGTGATCGTCTTGGCGGCCTTGTCTGAGACCACGATGCCCTGGCGCACGCGACGTGTGCCCTCGACGGCCGCGTGGACGGGAGCGAGCGGCTCGGGCGCAGGGGCCGCGGCGCGACGCTCGGCCGCTTTGGCGCGTTCCTGCAGGCGACGGGCACGGCGACGCACGGCCTTGTTGCGACGCTCGGTCACGCGCTCGGCGTGGCGCTCCTCGGGTGAGCGTGCCGGTTTGGCCTCGCCCGCGTGCTTCGAGCGCGCCTGTCGGCGGCGCTCCTTGGGCGGAAGCTGCACCTCGGGCGCACTGGGCGCGGCGGGCTCGGGCTCAGGCGTCGCCTCGGCCTCGGGCGTCGCCTCGGCCTCAGGCGTTGCCTCAGCCTCAGGGGCAGCGGCCTCCGGTGCGTCGGCCACGGGGGCCTCGGCCTCGGGGGCCTGCACCTCGGGAGCGTCCTGGGGAGTGTCTGCGGTCTCGTTGTCTGGTTCGTCAGCCATTTGCTTGGTTCATCCTGTCCTGAAGGGAAGTCAGTTGCTCTGCGAGCGATTAGCCTGGCGCTCGCGCTCGCGCGCCACGGTCAGTGCCCGGGCGAGGTCGCGCTTGGCACGTGAGATGCCGGCGGTGTCATCGAGTTCGCCCGTTGCGTTGGCGAAACGCAGTCCGAAGATCTCTTTGCCCAGCTCGCCGGTGCGCTTGGCTAGTTCTTTGTCGTCGAGGTCACGTAGTTCGCTGGCCTTCATCGCTAGTCCTCACGCAGCACGAACTTGGTTTTCACGGGGAGCTTGTGGGCGGCCAGTCGGATCGCTTCGCGCGCAAGCGGCTCCGACACACCGGCCAGCTCGAACATCACGCGGCCGGGCTTGACCACCGCCACCCAGCCTTCGGGCGAGCCCTTGCCTGAGCCCATGCGGGTCTCGGCTGGCTTCTTGGTGACCGGCTTGTCGGGGAAGACGTTGATCCAGACCTTGCCGCCACGCTTGATCTTGCGCGTCATGGCAATACGGGCTGCCTCGATCTGGCGGTTGGTCAGCCAACCGCCCTCGAGCGCCTTCAGGCCGTACTCGCCAAACTGGACGTGCAGCTGCCCGCGCGAGTTTCCACGCCGGTGGCCACGGTGCTGCTTGCGGTGCTTTACGCGCTTGGGCGAGAGCATCAGCGTCCGCCTCCACCGGAGGGACCGCGTCCACGTCCGCCACCGCCGCCGGGACCACGTCCACCGCCGCCGGGACCGCCGGGACCGCGCCCGCCACCACCGGGACCACGTCCACCGCCGGGACCGCCGGCTCCACGACCGCGTCCGCCACCGCCGCCGGGTCCACCGGCGCCGCGTCCACGTCCGCGTCCGTCGCGCCCGTCACGTCCACCGCGTCCGTCGCGGTCGTTGCTCGGGGGCGCGGGTGCAGTCATGTCGGTGAGGTCTGCGCCGGTGTAGCCCTCGGGCATGATTTCGCCCTTGTTCACCCAGCACTTCACGCCGATGCGCCCGAAGGTGGTGCGCGCCTCGTAGAAGCCGTAGTCGATGTCGGCGCGCATGGTGTGCAGCGGCACGCGTCCGTCCGAGTAGCTTTCGGTACGGGCCATCTCGGCGCCGCCCAAGCGACCGGCGACCTGGACCTTCACGCCCTTGGCGCCCGAGCGCATGGCGCTGGTGAGCGCGCGCTTCATGGCGCGCCGGAAGGCCACGCGGTTCTGCAGCTGCTCAGCGATCGACTGCGCCACCAGCTTGGCGTCGAGCTCTGGGCGCTTGATCTCGAGGATGTTGACCTTGATCTGCTTTTTGGTCATCCGGTGCAGGTCGCGGCGCAGGGCGTCGACTTCGGTCCCGGACTTGCCGATCACGATGCCGGGACGCGCCGTGTGGATGTTCACCTCGAGCTCCTGGGCGTCCTTGCGGATGGTGATGTCGGACAGGCCTGCGTGGGCCAGCTTGTTCACGATGTGCTCGCGCACAGCCACGTCCTCGGCGAGGTACTCGGCGAAGTGCTTCTCGTTGAACCAGTTGGACTTCCAGTCGTGGATGTAACCCACGCGCATTGCCTCTGGATGAACCTTTTGTCCCATATCTCAGTCTCTTTAGCGGTGTCGCTTGCTCGTCCCGGGCTCAGGGCGCGGGGTCAATGTGATTGTCAGGTGGCTGGTGCGCTTGCGGATCGGTGTGGCGCGTCCCATCGCGCGCGGGCGGAAGCGCTTGATGGTCGGTCCTTCGTCGGCAAAGGCCTCCCGGACGATCAGATCGTCCTCGAGCAGTTCGTGGTTGCTCTCGGCGTTTGCCACCGCGGACTCGAGCAGCTTGCTCCAGTCGCGCGCCACCTCACGAGGGGTGAAGGCGAGGATAGCGCGTGCCTCCTCGACGGACTTGCCTCGGATGTGGCCGCAGACCATGCGCGCCTTGCGGGCGGAGGTGCGCACGTAGCGTGCGTGGGCGGCGACGACTTTGCGACGGGGTGCGGCTTTTACGCTGGAGGCTGCGGCGCGAGCGACTTTCTTGGCGGGCTTGGCCGACTCTTGGGCCTCTGCGGCCTCCTGCGCCTCGCCGGCGTCCCCTGGAGCGGCAGCTTTTGCACGGGTGGCTTTTTTGGCGGTGCGTTTTTTCTCCGCGGTGACTTTCTGCTCCCCGGCGGGCTTGCTCTCACTCTCGCTGGCCTCCGCGGGAGCTTTTTTCGCAGCAGCTTTTTTGGCTGCGGCTTTTTTGGCCGGGGCTTTCTCCCCTTCGGCCGCCTCGGCGCTGGGCTCCGACGTCTCAGCTTTGGCTTTGGCCGGTTTGGCTGCTTTTGTGCCAGCCGGTTTTTTGGCTGCTTTGGCCTCGGCTGGCTGCTCGGCGCCCTCTTTGGGGTCCACCGGCGTGTCCTCGTCGGGGCTCATCGCACCTTCCCTGAGCCTGCGTGCCCGCGGAAGGTGCGGGTGGGCGCGAACTCTCCGAGCTTGTGACCGACCATCGACTCGCTGATGAACACGGGCACGTGTTTCTTGCCGTCGTGCACGGCAATGGTGTGGCCGACCATCTCCGGGAAGATCGTCGAGGCGCGCGACCACGTGCGCAGCATTTTTTTGTTGTTGGCGGAGTTGAGGGCTTCGATGCGATTCATCAGTCGCTCTTCGACCCACGGTCCCTTCTTGCTCGAGCGACTCATCAGCGGCTCCTGCCCTTCCCGCGGCGGCGTCCGCGCACGATGTATCGACTGGAGGTCTTGTTCTTCTTGCGGGTGCGGTAGCCCAGTGTGGGCACGCCCCAGGGGGTGACGGGGTGGCGTCCGGCTGTGGTCGAGCCCTCACCACCACCGTGAGGGTGGTCCACGGGGTTCATGGCCACACCGCGGGTCTGGGGGCGCACGCCCATGTGGCGCTTGCGTCCGGCCTTGCCCACCTTGACGTTCTGGTGCTCGGCGTTGCCGATCGTTCCGACGGTGGCGCGGCACTCGGCGCGCACCATGCGCATCTCGCCAGAGGGCAGGCGCAGGGTGGCCATCTCGCCGTCCTTGGCCATCAGCTGTGCCGAGGCGCCGGCGGAGCGAGCCATCTGCCCGCCGCGACCGGGCTGCAGCTCGATGTTGTGCACGACCGTGCCGACGGGCATGCGCGCGAGCTCCATGCAGTTGCCCACAGCGATGTCGGCAGTGTCGCCCGAGGCCACGGTCATGCCGACCGTGAGGCGCTGGGGGGCGAGGATGTAGCGCTTCTCACCGTCGGTGTAGTGCAGCAGGGCGATGTAGGCCGAGCGGTTGGGGTCGTACTCGATGGCGGCCACGCGAGCGACCACGCCGTCCTTGCGGCGCTTGAAGTCCACGCGCCGGTAGGCGCGCTTGGCGCCCCCGCCGCGGTGACGCGCCGTCTTGCGTCCGCGCGCGTTGCGACCGCCGCTCTTCTTGAGGCCTTCGACGAGCGACTTCTCGGGCTTCGACTTGGTGACCTCGGCGAAGTCCGGGTAGGACACGAAGCGCATCCCGGGGCTGGTCGGCTTTGGCTTGCGAATCGGCATGGTCTAGCCCTCCAGCGCGGCGAGGCCTTGGAAGATGGGTATGGACTCGCCTGGGCGCACCTGCACGATGGCCTTCTTCCAGCTCCGCGTGCGGCCTTTGGTGTTGCCGCGACGCTTGGGCTTTGACTTGACGCTCATGGTGCGCACCTCGACCACGTGGACGTCGAACAGCGCCTCCACGGCCTGGCGGATGTGGGTCTTGTGCGCGTCGGGGTGGACGCGGAAGGTGTAGCGGTCGGCGGCCGAGAGGACATAGCTCTTCTCGGAGACCACGGGACGGATCAGAACCTGGGTGTGCTTCATCAGACGTTGGCCTCCTCGCCGCTCCGGGGCTTGCCGGTGCGGGCGGTCAGGGACTCGAGCGCGCCTTCGGAGACGAGCAGCCTGGCGGCTCCGAGCAGGTCGGTGACGCCGACGTTCTCGGGGGTGAGGACGGCCACCCGCTCGAGGTTCCGGAAGGACAGTGCTGCTGCGGACTCCTCGGCGGCGAGCACGACCAGCGTGGAGGGAGGCCGCTTGGTCTCGGGGCCCCAGTCGTCGAGCAGGTCGAGCGCCTGGCGCGTCTTGGGAGCGCTGAAGGCAGAGGCGTCGAGGATCGCGACCGAGCTGCGCTCGGCGTGCAGCGAGAGAGCGCTGCGCAGCGCCGCGCGCTGCTCCTTGCGGTTGACCTTGAAGGTGTAGGAGCGGGGCTGGGGGCCGAACACAGTGCCACCGCCGGTCCAGATGGGCGAGCGGTTGGAGCCCGCGCGGGCACGGCCAGTGCCCTTCTGACGCCAGGGCTTGGCGCCTCCGCCGGAGACCATGCCGCGGGTTTTGGTCGCGGCTGTTCCCCGCCTGCGGGCGGCCTGCTCGGCACGCACGCTCTGGTGCACGAGCGGACCGGCGAAGCGCGCGCCGAAGGCGGCGTCGTCGAGCTTGACCTTCTTGCTTGCGGATGAGCCCAGCACGGGAGCGTCAGCCATCGGTCCTCACCTCTACGATCGAGCCCGAGGGACCGGGGACGGAGCCGCGGACGAGCAACAGGTTCTGAGCGGAGTCGATGCTCACGATCTGCAGGCCCTTCTGGGTGACGCGCTTGTTGCCCATCTGGCCGGGGCCGCGGATGCCCTTCATCACGCGCGCCGGCCAGGCCGAGGCACCGATGGAGCCCGGCGCACGAACGTTGTGCGAGCCGTGTGACTTGGGGCCGCTGGCGAAGTTGTGGCGCTTGATCGTGCCCTGGAAGCCCTTGCCCTTGGAGACACCGGCGATCTTCACGCGGGCGCCGGCCTCGAAGGCCTCGACGGTCACGGTCTCGCCCACCTGGAGCTCACCGGCCTCGTTACGGAACTCGACCACGGTGCGCATTGGCGGGGCGTCGGCCTTCTTGAGGTGTCCCAGCTCGGCTTTGGTGAGGTGCTTCTCCTTGGTCGCTCCGAAGGCCAGCTGGACGGCCTCGTAGCCGTCGCGCTCCTCGGTGCGGATGGCGGTCACAGGGCAGGGGCCGGCCTCGAGCACGGTCACGCGCGCGAGGCTGCCATCGTCCTGGAAGACCTGGGTCATGCCGAGCTTCTTGGCGAGGATCGCGGGCATCGGCTCAGGTGGCGAGACGAATCTCGATGTCGACGCCGGCCGGGAGGTGATCCAGGCGCTGGAGCGAGTCGACCGTCTTGGGTGTCGGCTGGTGGATGTCGATGAGCCGCTTGTGGGTGCGGATCTCGAAGTGCTCGCGCGAGTCCTTGTCCTTGAACGGCGAGCGGATCACGCAGTAGACGTTCTTCTCTGTGGGCAGCGGCACAGGCCCCGAGACGCTCGCGCCGGTGCGCGTGGCGGTCTCGACGATCTCCTTGGCCGCAGACTCGATGGCCGAGGTGTCATAGGCCTTGAGGCGGATGCGGATCTTGTTTTGGTTGGCGGCTGCCATGGTGTCTCTCTAGCGTCTGTTTCGTGTCTTTGAGTGGTCTGTTGTTGCTGCTGATGCTGATCCGCCGGCGGGAGCTTCCCCGCCCCGCACTTCACCGTCCGGGATGAGCCCGGGCGGTGACGGGGCGGGTTTCCCACCAACCCCACCGAGGTGGCGGGGCCGTATTAGTCGTATCGGACTGCCAATAGTGCGCGCCGCCGACGTGCGGTCGGCGCGCAGGTACTACTCGATGATCTCCGTGACCACGCCAGAACCGACCGTGCGGCCACCCTCTCGGATGGCGAAACGCAGGCCCTGGTCCATGGCGATCGGCTGGATCAGCTCGATCTCCATCTGGACGTTGTCGCCCGGCATGACCATCTCGACGCCGTCGGGCAGCTTGGCCACGCCGGTGACGTCGGTGGTGCGGAAGTAGAACTGCGGCCTGTAGCCGGTGAAGAACGGGGTGTGACGTCCACCCTCCTCCTTCTTGAGCACGTAGACCTCTGCCTTGTACTTGGTGTGAGGGGTGATCGAGCCCGGCTTGCACAGCACCTGTCCACGCTCGATCTCCTCGCGCTTGGTACCACGCAGCAGGCAGCCGACGTTGTCGCCGGCCTGGCCCTGGTCGAGGATCTTGCGGAACATCTCCACGCCGGTGACAACCGTGGAGGTCGACTCGTGCACGCCGACGATTTCAACGGTGTCGCCGGTGTTGACGATTCCCTGCTCGACGCGGCCGGTGGCAACGGTGCCACGACCGGTGATCGAGAAGACGTCCTCGACTGGCATCAGGAAGGGCTTGTCGAGCTCGCGCACGGGCTCGGGGATGTAGGTGTCGAGCGCAGCAGCCAGCTCGAGGATCTTGGCCTTGTAGGCCTCGTCGCCTTCGAGCGCCTTGAGCGCCGAGCCGACGATGAAGGGAATTTCGTCGCCGGGGAAGTCGTATTCGCTGAGCAGCTCGCGAACCTCGACCTCGACCAGCTCCAGGAGCTCCTCGTCGTCGACCATGTCGGCCTTGTTGAGGAACACCACGATGTAGGGGACGCCGACCTGGCGGGCGAGCAGGATGTGCTCACGCGTCTGGGGCATGGGGCCGTCGGCGGCCGAGACCACGAGGATCGCGCCATCCATCTGGGCGGCACCCGTGATCATGTTCTTGACGTAGTCGGCGTGACCGGGACAGTCCACGTGGGCGTAGTGACGGTTCTCCGTCTGGTACTCGACGTGGGAGGTAGCGATCGTGATTCCCCGTTCCTTCTCCTCGGGCGCGTTGTCGATCTCCGCGAAGGTGCGGGCTTCCGCTCCTCCGTGCTCGGCCAGCACCGTCGTTATGGCAGCGGTCAGCGTCGTCTTGCCATGGTCGATGTGACCGATGGTCCCGACGTTGACGTGCGGCTTATCGCGCTCGAACTTCTCCTTCGCCACTTTTGACTCGCTCCTGTATCGACTTGTATGTCCGCCCTCTGTGAAGGCGAACCTCAGAAATCTATCTAACTGCGGGCTTTGCTGACTGCTGCCTGTGATTCCTCGGCTGTATCTGTTCCAATCCGACCCGGTCCGAGGCTCCTAGGCCGGGACCGGCTCGCCCGTCCGCGCTTCGACGATCTTCTCGGCGATGTTGGGCGGGACCTCCTCGTAGGCCTCGAACTGCATCGTGTAGTTGGCTCGCCCCTGCGTGTTGGAGCGCAGGTCGGTGGCGTAGCCGAACATCTCGCTGAGCGGCACCTTCGCGGTGACCACCAGCGCGTTGCCGCGACGCTCCTGGCCTTCGAGGCGACCACGGCGACTGCTGAGGTCGCCGATCACGGTGCCGAGGAAATCCTCGGGCGTGACGACCTCGACCGAGAAGATCGGCTCGAGCAGCACCGGCTTGGCGCGTTTGGCGGCCTCTTTGAAGGCGAGGGAGCCTGCCACTTTGAAGGCGATTTCGGAGGAGTCCACGTCGTGGTACTTGCCGTCCACGAGCGTGACGCGCATGTCGACCATCGGGTAGCCCGCCTTGACGCCGTTGTCGAGGGCGTCTTCGATGCCCTTCTTGACGGCGGGGATGTATTCGGAGGGGATGTTCCCGCCCTTGATCTTGTTGATGAACTCGAAGCCCACGCCGGGCGCCGGCTCGAGGTCGATGAAGACCACGCCGAACTGGCCCGAGCCGCCGGTCTGGCGGACGAACTTGCCTTCGACCTTCTCGACGGTGCCGCGCACGGTCTCGCGGTAGGAAACCTGGGGACGACCCACGTTGGCCTCGACGCCGAACTCGCGCTTCATGCGGTCGACGAGCACCTCGAGGTGAAGCTCGCCCATGCCCGATATCTCGGTCTGGCCGGTCTCCTCGTTGGTGCGCACCTGGAAGGTGGGGTCCTCTTCGGCCAGACGTCCGAGCGCGACCGACATCTTCTCCTGGTCGACCTTAGTCTTCGGCTCGACTGCAACCTTGATGACGGGCTCGGGGAAGACGATGTTCTCGAGGTGAATCGGGTGCGCGGGGTGGGCCAGCGTGTCACCGGTGATGACCTGCTTGATGCCCACGGCCGCGGCGATGTCGCCGGCGTAGACCTCGGTGACCTCCTCGCGCTCGTTGGCGTGCATCATCAGGATGCGCCCGACGCGCTCGGTGCGTCCGCTGCCGACGTTCAGAACCTTGGCGCCGGCCTCGAGATGGCCCGAGTAGACACGGAAGTAGGTGAGCTTGCCCACGTAGGGGTCGGCGGCGATCTTGAAGGCAAGCGCTGCGAACGGCTCGGAGTCGTCGGCTTTGCGCGTGACCTGGAGCTCCTCCTCCTCGCCCTTGATCAGTTCGGTGCCCACCACGGGCGGCACGTCCAGCGGCGAGGGCAGGTAGTCGATGACGGCATCGAGCAGCGGCTGCACACCCTTGTTCTTGAACGAGGAGCCGCACAGCACGGGCGTCAGTTTGGTCGACAGCGTGGCAGCGCGGATTGCGCTCTTGAGGACCTCGACGGGCACGTCGGCCTCCTCGAGCATCAGTTCGAGCAGGGCGTCGTCGTAGTGGGAGACCTCCTCGAGCAGGTGTTCGCGAGCGCCCTGGGCGGCCTCGGCGAGATGCTCGGGGATGTCGGTCTCTTCCTGTTCCTTGCCCATCTCGTCCTTGTAGACGATCGCTTTCATCTCGACCAGGTCGATCACACCGAGGAAGTCGCCCTCGGCGCCGATCGGCAGCTGGATCGGCACGGGGTGGGCGCCGAGGCGCTCGATCATGGTGCGAACGCCCATGTCGAAGTCGGCGCCGATGCGGTCCATCTTGTTGATGTAGGCGATACGCGGGACGTGGTACTTGTCGGCCTGACGCCACACGGTCTCGGACTGGGGCTCGACGCCGGCGACGGAGTCGAACAGGGCGATGGCGCCGTCGAGCACGCGCAGGGAGCGCTCGACCTCGACGGTGAAGTCGACGTGGCCGGGCGTGTCGATGATGTTGATGCGGTGGCCCTTCCACTGGGCGGTGGTGGCAGCCGAGGTGATCGTGATGCCACGCTCCTGCTCCTGCTCCATCCAGTCCATGACGGCCGCGCCCTCGTGGACCTCGCCGATCTTGTAGGTACGACCGGTGTAGTAGAGGATCCGCTCGGTCGTCGTCGTCTTGCCGGCGTCGATGTGAGCCATGATCCCGATGTTGCGGGTGTTTTGAAGTGTGAACTTACGTGGCATATCTCAAGGTCCGGGTCGTCGCGGGGCGGGGATGGTTCATGCGGGCAAAAAAATGGGCCCCTCGGGCCCACGCACGCTGCTGGTCTGGTTTGGACCGGTCCGCGTGGTTATCTGCTCGAGGTCTCCATCTTGATTTGCGGCTCACGGGAGGCAGGCAAACAGATTGCGTCCGCCCATGACGCGGTGCCGACTATAGCAGAGCAATTGTCAATTCTGAGCGGCCTCGGCGGGGTTCGCCGAGGGGTCCGGGGAGGCGGCGTAGCCGTCCTGGGCGGGACCGTCTTCGAACATCGCCCCAAGGCGCTGGAGCACGCGCGTGGCGGCCTCCAGCTCGTCACCATGGAGACCCTCGAGCGCCTGCTCCCAGCGGATCTTCCAGGCTGCGTGCTTGGCCTCGATCTTGCGCCGGCCCTGGGCGGTCAGGCGCGAGACGACCACGCGGCGATCGGTCTGGGAGCGCACGCGCTCCACGTGCCCGCACTCGGCCAGGTGGTCGAGCATCTGTGTGACGGTTCCCGGGCTGAGTCTTGCGGCCGTGGCGAGCTCGCCGGCCGAGAGCGGGCCCCGCTCGTGCAGCTCGATCAGCAGCTCGAACTGGGCGTGGCTGAGCTCGCCGCCGGCCAGGTGGGTGTCGCGCCCGCGTAGCCGGTTGAGACTGCGGAACACGCGCTTGAAGGCTGCTCCGAGCTCGGTGACCTGCGCCTGGCGCTGATCGCTTGGAGCACCCTTGGTCTGCTTCTCGACGCTCGGCGCACCCATGGCTGTCGCTCGGTTGCCTATGCCCCGAGCGGCTCTATCGCCGACTCGGCGCTGGTCGCGTCGCGACTGAGCCTCGCGCGCGGGTTCTCGGCGCGCAGCAACACGAGACAGGGGATCAGGGAGAGCACGCAGATGCCGACTGACCACCAGTAGGCGTCCTGGAAGGCACCCACCGGCTTGGTCACGGCGTGTCCGGTGGCGCGTTGAAGGACGACTGCGAGCACGGCCGTGCCGATGGCACCGCCGACACGCTGCACGACGTTCAGCTGCGGAGTCGCGTCGGAGAGCTGCTCGGGGCGCAGGGCAGCGAAGGCAGCGGTCATGGCGGGCATGAAGGAGAAGCCGATGCCGACGCCGCGCAGCAGCAGGATGACTGAGATGAAGGCGATCGAGGTGTTGCCGCCGACGAAGGCGAGGGGGACCGAGGCGAGGCTGAGGATGACGACGCCTCCGATCGCCACGCGACCACCGCCGAAGCGCTGGGTGAAACGGCTGACGAGGGGCATCACGAGCAGCATGCCGAGACCCTGGGGGCCGACGAGCAGGCCGGTCACGATCACGCTCTCGTGACGCACTTCTTGGTAATAGAGGGGCACGAGGATCATTGCGCCGAACAGCGCTGCGCCGAGCCCGAAGGTCGTCAGCGAGGCGGCGCCGAACACGCGGTTGGCGTATAGGCGGACATCGAGCAGGGGACGCTCGACGTGCAGCGCGTGGCGGATGAAGACGCCGATGAGCACGATCCCGGCGAGCGTGGGCCAGATGACGGTGGGGGCGGTGAAGCTCGCGTGGGTGCCGAGCTCGGAAAGGCCGTAGACGAGCGCCGTGGTGCCGGTGGAGAGCAGGCTCAGACCGACGACGTCGAGCCGCCCGGCCTCACCCGAGTCGGTTTGCGGCAGCATCCGCCAGGCGAGGGCGAAGGCGAGCACGCCGACGGGCAGGTTGACGAGGAAGATCCACGACCAGTGGAGGTTCTGCAGGATGGCGCCGCCGACAACCGGTCCGAGGATGGGCGCGAGCATTGCGGGCATGGTGACGATGCCCATGACGCGACCCATCCGCTTGGGCCCGGCGACCTGGGCCATGATCAGCTGGCCGACGGGCATGATCATCCCGCCGCCTGCTCCCTGCAGCACGCGGAACAGCACGAGCGTGGTTGTGGACGCGGCGATTGCACACAGCGCCGAGCCGCCCGTAAAGAGCACGAGCGAGGTCATGTACACACGCTTTGCCCCATAGCGCCGAGCGGCCCAGCCGGTCACGGGAATCACAGCGGCGAGCGAGAGCAGATAGCCGGTCACCACCCACTGGATCTGCGAGATGGAGCTGTGCAGGTCCACGCTGAGAGTGCGCAGGGCCACGTTGACAATGGTGGTGTCGAGGATCGACATGATCATCCCGAGGATCACCACGCCGGCGATCTTCCAGACGTACGGCTCGATCTTGTCCGTCGAGGACGGAGAGTGCTGCGGGGAGGCTGTGGTCGTCGCGGAAGCCATTCGGTACCGAAATGTTAGGTACCAAAGCTTCTTTCTTCAACCCCTCTGTGTCCGATCGCACACTTATACCCTCGCCGTAGTTACGCCCTACGCAGACTCGTCGCTCTGATCCTCACCTGGCTCAGGCTGGCTGACCTTGGCGATGGCGGCCATCACGTCCTCGCGCTTGGGTATAGGAACCCTTATGCTGGTCTTGGGGAGCGTCTCTGTGGGCTCCTGCTCCTGATCGGGCTTGTCTGGCATCTCACAGGGAGTCTAGGAGCGCGAAGTACGCGGCTCTAGAGTCCGATGTGCATGTAAGGGTGTTCGCGCGATGCGCGCTTACGGCAACCAGCTTCGATCCAAGTTGCCGTTTTTGGTGTTCAGCCTTGGCTTCACGGTGCTGGCCGTCGTCAACTCGCTGCGATCCGCGAGTCACCAGATCGTTCTTCCGTCTTGGGCGTGGGGGTTGATCGCGTTGGGCTGTCTGAGCGTCGCCCAATTCCTCATATGGCGCGACCTCTGGGTTGATGACGTGGACCCTGATCACGGTGACAAGCTCCGGGTCATAGCCGAGAGGCTGCGCGGACAGCTACAAGGCGCCCAGCCGCCGATATACCCCGACGAGGCACTCGCAGGTTGGGCGATGGAGCACATGTTCCGGGCACACTTCCCAAGGACTGCGAAGGATGTGGCGTCTTACGGTCAGGCGCTAGCGGCAGCGCAGCAAGCAAGAGAGACTCTGATCCAGAAGGTCTTCAAGCAAGGTGCTTTCGAGCGCTTCGGTCAGGTGGAGGGCTGGTCCTGGGGCGGGGTCGCTCAACGCAGTGAGACGCATTTGACGGACATTATCGACGGCAACGAGTTGGATATCAGGACAAACGACGACGGTGGCGTCGTCTGGACGACCACCATCGTCTTCAATGCGTATGGGCTAGCCGACCCGCTCGATGCCGCCGCCGCGGCCGAGCAATTGAAGGCATGGGCAAGCGAGGCAAGCCATTCGGCGGAGGCCGACGACTATCGCATTGCGGCGAAAGAATGGCCCGCCTTCTGCTTGGCCGCATTGCATCGACTCGATCCCGTAGTTCACGGGCAGAGGATTCGCAAGGACCGGCGATGCAATATCTGCTTCCCGCCGAAGAAGCAATAGAAATGGTGGCTGCGATCCGGAAGGTCAGGCGCCCGGTAGGTCGTCCAGTAGCTTCCCCGGCTCCACATTGAGCCCGCGGGCAAGCACAGAGGAGTCACGGCGGTGTTCCGGCCGTTAGGATTCAGGGGGATGCGTTCGCGATTGACTCAGGGGCGCGCTTTCACAGGACGCTCGCTTGTCGGGGTCGCGCTGGTCGTGGTGGTGTGGGGCTTGGCCTTCCACACCGACGGCAGCGCGGCGCAGGGTCGTGACCAGCGGGCGTGGCTGTCGTTCGACTACCGGGGCAACACAACCCAACACACCGCCAACACGCTGGGTTTCATAGCCATCGGCGCCACTGGTCCCGACGGGGGCTACGGCGAGGAGTCGGTTCAGAACGAATGGCAGGTGGGAGTCAAGATGCGGGTCACGATCAAGAGGCAGGGCAAGGAGGTGGACGTCACCGGCGTCGTGGGGCGTCCGATCGTCACCTCCGTCCAGGCCAGCGGGGACATCACGAAGGAACCGGAGGCCGGGTGCGAAGACTTCGGCAGCCTGTGCCCCCAGCCCGGCGCTCCGACCTTCCACCCGACGTGCTCCGTTCACGTGAGCGCCAATCCGGAATGGTTCCGGGCGCCCAACCCGGGCTTCCCAACCGCCGGCGTCGAGCCGAAGGGGTTCCTGGGCGTCTCGATGGCCCTCCCGGGAGCAGCCGCGTTCCAGAGCACGGCTGCAAACAACTGTCGAGGGAATGTGACCGACCTCGACACTCGGGCGCTGGAGGTGTTCGTGGAACCGACACCGTTCGGCGACGATCCTCCGCCGGTCGTCAGCAGGCAAAAGCTCGCGGAATATCAGGCCGCTCTCTCGCCAAAGCTCGAAGTCGGAGGGGCCCAGGTCCACGGGGGCCTGAAACTGCGCCTGCACGGTAAACAGACCTTCGACGTCACCTGGGACTGGGAAGTCGGGCAGGCCAAGCATCAGATCGGACCCAATGTCAAGTACTCGATCGACGCCGAGAGCGAGTTCACGAACGTCAAGCTCACCCCGTGACCGTGATCGTGAGCACGACAGCCACAATCCTGATCGCCGCCCTGGTGTTGTTCGTACTCGGGGACATCGCAGCGGTGCACGCCATATTGAAACGGAGGCGTCGCAGGGACGGCCCCCGCCGGGGGTGAGATCTCAGAAGTGCCCGGCGTAGGCGGTGCGCAGGATGCGAGCCAGAGGGAGTGGGCCGAGCTTGTTGATCTGGCTGGCCACGTTGATCTGGATGATCATCGGTTCGTAGTTGGGCTTCGGGGAGCCGTAGGCCTCGGCGAAGTTGCCTTCGGTACCGGGCTGCCCAGCGCATTGGGGTCCGCTCTGGCCGGGCTGGATGGCGGTCCGCAGAGGTTCGCCTTCTTCGCCGCCGGGACATTTGCCGGTTTCCTTGTTGGGTTCCTCTTCGCTCCAGTAGGCCATCGATTCGAAGAAGAAGCCGCGCTGGGGGTTGGCGGTCAGGACTCCCCCGTCGCCACCTGGCTTGCGAAGGGCCTTGGCCTCGGAGGCTTTGGCCACGCCCATCAGGCTCTTGCCAAGGAAGGAGGGGGCGGGGAAGACGGCGACGGTGACCACGAATGCGTATTGCCCGGAGGCCTGTCCAGACCACGAGCACAGGCTGTGGCCTCCTGGGAGCGTTGTCACTCCGGGCGCTTTGACGGGACCCAGTTCTAGCGAGGCGACCTGAGCGGAGAAGACCGTGCAGCTCGGAGCCTTGGCACGCTTCCCCGGCTTGCCCTTCCCCGGCGTCAGCCGGACAGGCCTGGCCGAGGCGAGCCCTACAGGCGTGGCTGCCAAACAGAGCAGCACGGCGAGGCCGAGCAGCAGAAGACCCTTCAGATTTGCCCCCACAGCGAGGAACCTATCGGAGAATCACAACCCGGGCAACGCTGCCGGTATGAACGAGGGCGCCTCCCTCTGAAAGACTCAGACCATGAGCGTGGTCCTCGGTGTACTGCTGGGCCTGGGCTTGTGCCTATACGCGTTGATCGTAGGCATCACCCAATGGGGCACGGCCTTCCCTCGGATCGGGCGCTGGCTCGATGCCAAGCTGTACCGCGCCTTTCCACGGCTGGGCCACCTCTTCATCCCCGAAGAGCCACAGGACGAAGAGAGCTGAGTCAGAACGACAGGCGCTCGCTCCCCAGCGGCCTTTCGTCTCTCGGGTCGCACATGTGCGACCCGGGCTGCGCCACATGTGGCGCAGCCTCCGGGCGGCGCATGCGCCGCCCGGCACACCCGCGCATGCGCGGGTGTGCACCCGAGAAAGTGAATGTGTTTCTACACGAACCCGTAAGCGGTTCGAGGATCAAGCGAGACAAGGACGCAGTGAGCGAAGTGTGCTGTGCACACGAGCGATCGAGGACGCAGTATCGCGCCGCATCCTCGGGCCGCTTACCAGCGGTAGTGGGCGAAGGCCTTGTTGGCCTGCGCCATGCGGTAAATGTCGTCCTTGCGCTTGTATGCGCCGCCCTGCTGTGACTGTGCGTCCATCAGCTCGTTGGCCAGGCGCTGGGCCATTGTCTTCTCGCGGCGCTGGCGGGCGAACTCGACCAGCCAGCGGACGGCCAGGGTGCGGGCACGGGAGCTGGGGACCTCGACGGGCACCTGGTAGGTGGCGCCTCCCACGCGGCGGGAGCGGACCTCGAGCGAAGGGGTGAGCGTCTTGATCGATGCCTCGAGTGTCTCCAACGGGTCTTTGTCGCTGCGCTCGCCGATCAGCGCCAGGGCGTCGTAGACGATCCGCTCGGCTGTGGACTTCTTGCCGTCGAGCATCACCTTGTTGATCACCTGCGAGACCAGTTTGGAGCGGTGTATTGCGTCCGGCTCCACCGGACGGATTTGGGCGGCTGCTCTACGTGGCATCAGTGGTTCCGTTCGTGGGCACGGTGGGCCAGCGACGGATGGATCGTCGTTCCTGGCCAGGACGCAGGACGAAGTCCTTGCTGGTTGCAAGGACGAGTCCGAGGACACCGCCAGGGGCGACGAGGCGCCGTCGGGGGCGCGTTGTGTCTACGGACGGGACCACAACTATTTTTTCTTCACGCCGTACTGCGAGCGGGCCTTCTTGCGGTCGCTCACGCCGGCAGCGTCGAGCGTTCCGCGCACTACCTTGTAGCGAACGCCAGGGAGATCCTTGACGCGGCCGCCACGAACGAGCACCACCGAGTGCTCCTGCAGGTTGTGTCCCTCACCGGGGATGTAGGCCGTGACCTCGATCGAGCCGGAGATGCGCACACGCGCAACCTTGCGCAGGGCGGAGTTAGGCTTCTTCGGGGTGGTGGTGTACACGCGGGTGCACACTCCACGGCGCTGAGGGGCCGCGACCTTCTTCTTGCGGCCCTTGCCAGACTTCAGTCCAGGGGTCGCCAGCTTCTTCTTCGGGGCGACGCGGCCCTTGCGTACTAGTTGTGAGGTCGTCGGCATTCGGCGCAGATGCTAGCAGCGCTAAGCGGCCTGGGGCACGCCGGCTGCACGAATCGGCGCAGGCATGAGTGCTGAAGCCACGATCACCAGCACGAACGCAACCGCCTGGAGCACCACACCGAGCGGGCTTGCGGCCATCGGGTCGCCGAACACCACGATGCCGCCGGCGATGCCGGCGATGTTGGCGGCTGTTCCCGTTACCGCAATCACGGGTACCGCCTCGCCGTCTTGCAGGCCGCGGGCGGAGGCGTAGAAGGCCACCACGGAGGCCGCGATTGCCACTGCCAGCCAGGGGCTGAGCAGGAGGCCCATGAAGCCGTGCGCCCCTGTGATGCCCGTGAGGGCCTTGATGGAGGTGTCGGAGACGCCGAACAGGATGCCCGAGGCGGCGCCCAGCATTACCCCGTGGTGCTCCACCGGGCCGCCCATGCGCGGACCCATGATCAATAGGCCGCCGAGTCCGAACAGGCCGGCCTCGAAGGAGATCATGGCCACGTCTGAGAAGTGCGAGTGCGAGCCGTGCATGGCGGGCAGGGTCACGCCCAGCAGCACCAGGCCCACGGCCGTGAGGATCAGGCCCACCCACTGGCGCCGCCCCACGGTGAAGCCGAACAGGCGCTCGGCCATCACGGCGATGAACACCACGCCAGCGGCCAGCGACACCTGGACGACGGACATCGGCGCGAGCGCCAACGCGGCCACGTGCAGGCCCCAGCTGCCCGTTGCAATCAGCATGCCCAGGGCGAACCACTTGGACGAGTACAGGCTGCGGGCCGACTTCCAGGGGTGCAGCACCTGGATCTTGGGCACCGAGTTGGCGCCACGGTACTTGTAGAAGAAGCCCAGGTTCGCCACGAAGGCGCAGGCGAGGGCAAGGAGTATTCCGAGATCTAGGGTCATTGTGCGGAGTGCGTCGGTGACAGGCGGATCCATCGGCTGCGGTCGCCCGCTGCTTTACTCCGCGGGAAGGACCTAGGCGAATCGCCTGACCTGGGCAGAGTACCCGTCTGAACCTGTATGCGAGCTAAAGAGGACATCGGGCGGGTGGAAGTCCGCAGCGACATGGCGCTTGAGAGCGAGAACCAAGCGCTACCCAATACATCAAAACCCCTGCTGATGGTGGACATCGACGGGGTCATCTCGCTGTTCGGAGCCTCGGCGGCCGGCGATTCGGTCGCGGGGTCCTTCCATTCGATCGAGGGCATTCCGCACTTCCTTTCGGCCACCGCCGCCTCACACCTCCTCGGCCTGGCCGAGCTGTTCGAGCTCGTGTGGGCCAGCGGGTGGGAAGAGCGGGCAAACGAACATCTCCCCCATCTGCTCGGATTGCCGCCTGGGCTGGCGTTTCTGCGCTTCGAGCGCGCGGTTGGACGCTCCAACGCCCACTGGAAGCTCGATGCCATCGATGCCCACGCCGCTGGGCGCCCGCTTGCATGGATCGATGACGCCTTCAACCCCGCCTGCCACGCCTGGGCGCAGGCGCGCGAGCACCCCACCCTGCTCGTGCAGACCGACCCCCAGCAGGGACTCACCCGGCGGGAGGCGCAGTCGCTGGCGGCGTGGGCACGGGAGCTGGAGCAGGGCTGAGCTGGACGCGAAGCGCAGGCGAGACGGCTGCGCCGTAGCCGCTGGCGCCCGCGCACAGGGCCCGCACCCACACCCGTGCGGCGGGTGCGTTCGGCAGCGTTATCGGCAGCGACCACTGGCCCTGAGCATCGGTGCTCACTTCGGCCAGGGGCTGCTCGGCGACCACTTCCCCCTTGCCGCTCACCCTGCGCATCTGCAACACGATGGTGGCGCCGGAGATGGGGGTGCCGTCGAGGAACGTCAGCGCACCTGTGAGCGTGGGGCTGGGCGCAGGCGGAGGCACTTCGGCAAGCGTCACGCGCACAGGGCGCGGGGCCAGCCGCGCCACTGCCCCCCGGATGCCACCGAGCTCGCCGTAGAGGACATCGCCGGGGCAGTCGGTGGAGTCGCCGTCGCGGTGGCCGGCTATCCGCGGCAGCGACACCTGGGCGTTTGCCGGAAAGCGGCTGTACACGGCGCCGGCCGGGTTGACCTCGACCGTGACGCGCCCCTGCGAGGGCAGCCCGTGGAGGGAGAGCTTCCACGCCAGCAGCCGCTCCAGGGCGCTCTTGGCAGGGGCTGAGATGGGCACGCTCATGAACGAGCCGAGCACAGCCACGCCTGTGGAGTGGAAGTTGTAGCCACCTGCGTGGGCGCCCACCACCGACTCGTCAATGCCTCCTGCCCGGGCCTCGAAGATGCGCCCGTAGAGGTCGATCACGAAGTTGTAGCCGATGTCGTTCCAGCCGTTGACATAGCGGTGGAAGGCGTAGATCGCCCTCAGCATTGCCGGCACCTCAGCGGCGCTGTAGCCGTTGGGGTTCTCCGTGTGGTGCACGAAGGCCATGCGCACGTCCCCGTATTCAGGTGCCACTCGCGGGGGCGAGATCCCCTGGGCCCAGCCGCGGCGAGCGAGGATCGGGGGCTGGCCGGCTCCCGCCGCGAGGACCGGGCTCGCAGTGGGCAGCGAGGCCAGCAGCGCCAGGGGCCCTTGGCGGAGGGCTCCTCGACGCGCGCCCCCTCCCCCACTCGCGTCGATGAGCTGCAGGCGCACACCGTTCAGCTCCTCGCTCGAGCGCAGTTGCAGGGCGGTGGTCCCGCCCGTCCACAGGGGGTCGCCGATGTGCTCCTCGCGCGTCCGTGCGCCGTCTGGTCCATGGCCGTGCCCGCCGGCGCCCGCCCAACTGCTCCAGCCCCCACCCTGAGCACGAAAGCGCAGCTCGACAGCGGCCGCTGCCGGGGATTGCCACTGCACGCCCACCAGGTCGGCGTTCTCCCCCAGCTCTACGGTCACGCCGTGGGGGCCGAGCCGGCCCACCCAGTGCGTGCGCAGCGACGGGCGCGGCGGACCGGCGAGCGCAGCCAGCGCCCCGCCTGGGCGGATCAGCCCACCGGCCATCGTGCCCGCCGTCGTGGCCAGCAGGGACCTGCGCGTCAGCCGGCGCGCACTCATCGTCTCCTTCTACACACTCCAGGCCGCATGGTCGCGGTGTGGGCGATGAGAATCCGCTCAGCGATCTCGACTGGGCGCCCTGGAACGACTCGGGGCGACTCCATGAGCCGCCCCGAGTACCGCCTGCTTGTAACTGTGGCCTGCGGGCCTACTCCCCCGCGGGGCTCTCCTCGGGGATCTCCAGGTCGGCCAGCTCCTCGGCGAAGCCCGGGTCGGTGCCGCCGGCCCCGATCTTCTCCAGCGAGGCCAGGTCGGCGTCGAACTCCTGGCCGTAGCCGCCGCCGCTGAATCCGCTTGCGCCGGCCAGGCCGAGCTCGGCAGCGATCTCGTCCTGGTCGAGCAGCCCGACGTCGTCGATCGCGCGGGGCAGCGGCTCAGACGGTTCGATCTCGATCCGCCTGTAGCGCTTCAGGCCGGTCGCTGCCGGGATCAGCTTGCCGATGATCACGTTCTCCTTGAGACCGTTGAGGCGATCGATCTTGCCTTCGAGGGCAGCATCGGTCAGGACCTTGGTGGTCTCCTGGAAGGAGGCCGCCGACAGGAACGAGTCGGTGTTGAGCGAGGCCTTGGTGATGCCCAGGATGATGTCCTCATACTGAGCGCTCTCGCCGCCCTGCGCGGTCACGGCATCGTTGACTTTGGCGAACTCGAAGCGGTCCACGAACTGACCAGGCAGGTAGTCGGTGTCGCCCTTCTGGTCGACTCGCACCTTTTTGAGCATCTGACGGACGATCAGCTCGATGTGCTTGTCGTCGATGTCCACGCCCTGGGACTTGTAGACCTCCTGGACCTCCTTGACCAGGTACTGCTCGGTCTCGGTGCGTCCGCGGATGGCCAGCAGCTCGTGCGGGTAGACCGACCCCTCGTTGAGCTGCTTGCCGGCGGCGATCTTTTCGCCCTGGCTGACGAACAGCCGGGTGCGACGTGGGAAGGCGTGACGGTGCTCCTCGCCGGCCTCGTCGGTGATCACCACTGTCAGCGCTTTGTCGGTCTCCTCGATCGCGACCACGCCATCCTCCTCGGCGATTTTCGCCAGGCCCTTGGGCCGACGTGCCTCGAAGAGCTCCACTACTCGAGGCAGACCGTGGGTGATGTCCGCGCCGGCCACTCCACCGGTGTGGAACGTGCGCATGGTCAGCTGCGTGCCGGGCTCGCCAATCGACTGAGCCGCCACGATGCCGACTGCATCGCCGATCTGCGCGAGGGCACCGGTGGCCATAGCCCGCCCATAACAGGCCTGGCACACGCCACTTGGGGCCTCGCACTTCAGCGTCGAGCGCACGGGCACGCGCACCTCGGTGCCCTTGTCGTGCTCCTCCTGGAAGGCAGACACGATCTCGGCCATCTCAGCCCGTCCGATTTCAATGCCCTTCTCGGCCAGCATGCGTCCGCGCTTGGTCGTGATGTCCTGCGCAGCGATCCGCCCGACGAGACCGTCGTTGGGCTCACCGCTGGGCTTGAAGGCCACCATTTCGATGTAGTCCTCGGTGCCGCAGTCGGCCTCGCGGATGATCACGTCCTGGGCGACGTCGACCAGGCGCCTCGTGAGGTAGCCCGAGTCGGCGGTACGCAGGGCGGTGTCGGCCAGACCCTTTCGCGCGCCGTGGGTGGAGATGAAGTACTCGAGCACCGACAGGCCCTCCATGAAGTTGGCCTTGATCGGACGCTCGATGATTTCACCCTTCGGGTTGGCCATCAGACCGCGCATCCCCGCCAGCTGGCGGATCTGCTTGAACGAGCCACGGGCACCCGAGTTGGCCATCATGAAGATGGGGTTCAGGGTGTCGAGGTTCTCGATCATCGCCTCGGCGACCTCGTCGGTGGCGGCGTTCCACTGCTCCACCACGGCCTCGTGACGCTCCTCCTGGGTGATCAGGCCTTCGTCGTACTGGTCGGTGATGTCGCCCACCAGCTTGTCGAACTTGTCCAGGATCTGCTGCTTGGAGGGCGGCACGACCACGTCGTTCTTGGAGATCGTGATGCCCGCCTGGGTGGCGTACTTGAACCCGAGATCCTTGAACGCGTCCAGGACCAACGAGACCGTGGCGGCACCGTAGGTCTGAACGAGCAGGTCGATCAGCCGGGTGGTGTCGCGCTTCTTCATCGACTGGTTCACGAACGTGTACTTGGAGGGGTCGAACTCGTCGCCCAGCGCCTCCGACAGCGCCCGCTCGATGCGGTCGTTGTAGATGATGCGCCCGATCGTGGTCAGCACGTGGCCGCCCTCGCGCCCGTAGGGGCGGAACTCGGCAATGTCGTGCAGCTTGACCACGTTGCCCTCGTATGAGAGCTCGGCCTCCTGCGCCGTACGGAACACGTGCGGACGCGGCTCGTAGGTCGCGCGGTCGATCTTGGCCAGCTCCTCCGCCTCCGGACCGTAGGTCAGGTAGTAGGCCCCCAGGATCATGTCCTGGGTGGGCGTCGCAAGCGGCGCCCCGTGCGCTGGGCTGAGGATGTTGTTGGAGGAGAGCATCAGGATGCGCGCCTCCGCCTGTGCCTCAGCCGAGAGCGGGAGGTGGACCGCCATCTGGTCGCCGTCGAAGTCGGCGTTGAAGGCGTGGCACACCAGGGGGTGAACCTGGATGGCCTTGCCCTCGACCAGCATCGGCTCGAACGCCTGGATGCCCAGACGGTGCAGAGTGGGTGCGCGGTTGAGCAGCACGGGGTGCTCGTGGATTACCTCCTCGAGCACGTCCCAGACCTCGCCGATCATCGAGTCGACCATCTTCTTGGCCGCCTTGATGTTCTGCGCCGACTTGCGCTCGACGAGGCGGGCCATGATGAACGGCTTGAACAGCTCCAGCGCCATGATCTTCGGCAGCCCGCACTGGTGCAGCTTGAGGTAGGGGCCGGCCACGATCACCGAACGCCCCGAGTAGTCCACGCGCTTGCCCAGCAGGTTCTGGCGGAAGCGTCCCTGCTTGCCCTTGAGCATGTCCGAGAGACTCTTCAGCGGCCGGTTGCCCGGTCCGGTGACGGGACGCCCACGGCGGCCGTTGTCGAACAGCGCGTCGACGGCCTCCTGGAGCATCCGCTTCTCGTTGTTGACGATGATCTCCGGCGCACCGAGGTCCAGCAGCCGCTTGAGGCGGTTGTTGCGGTTGATCACGCGGCGGTAGAGGTCGTTGAGGTCCGACGTGGCGAAGCGTCCGCCGTCGAGCTGGACCATCGGACGCAGCTCCGGCGGAATCACCGGCACGGCGTCGAGAACCATCATCTCGGGTTTGTTGCCCGACTGGATGAAGGCGGAGACCACCTTCAGGCGCTTGACTGCACGCGCCTGCTTCTGGCCTTTGCCCGTCTTGACCTGATCCTCCAGTTCGACGCGTTCGGCCTCGAGGTCGACCTGCTGGAGCAGGTCGCGGATCGCTTCTGCGCCCATACCGCCGCGGAAGTACTCGCCGAACCCGTAGGGAGAGCCGAAGCGCTCCTTGAGCTCACGGAAGGTCGTCTCGTCGTGCTCGATCTGCTTGGGCTCCATCGTCTTGAAGAGCTCCCACACGTTGCGCATGCGCTCGGCGGCGTCTTCGATGTAGGCCTCGGTGTCGGAGATGTCCGCCTCGAAGGTCTTGGTCAGCTCCTTGATCTGCTTCTCGCGCTCCTCGTCAGACAGTTTGGCGAGGTTGATGTCGAGCGAGTCGGCCCACAGGTGGTCTTCGTCGTTGAAGTTGGTCTGTTTGCCGTTCTGGAGGTACTTCTCACGGCGCTTGAGCGACTCGCGCAGTTCAAGCACACGCTCCTCGCGCTCGGCCGCATAGGCGTCGAGGACCTTGTTGACCTCCTTCTCGAGCGAGTCCAGGTCCTTCGTGCGCGCCTCGTCGTCGACCCATGTGACGATCGATGCGGCGAAGTACAGGACCTTCTCGAGTTCCTTGGGAGCCATGTCGAGCAGGTAGCCGATGCGGCTGGGCACACCCTTGAAGAACCAGATGTGGCTGACGGGGGCGGCCAGGTCGACGTGACCCATGCGCTCGCGGCGAACCTTCGAGCGCGTGACCTCCACGCCGCAGCGCTCGCACACGATGCCCTTGTAGCGGACACGCTTGTACTTACCGCAGTAGCACTCCCAGTCCTTGGTCGGCCCGAAGATCCGCTCGCAGAACAGGCCGTCCTTCTCCGGCTTGAGCGTGCGGTAGTTGATCGTCTCCGGCTTCGTCACCTCGCCCGAGCTCCAACTACGGATCTGCTTCGAGGAAGCGAGGCTGATCTCGATGGCGTCAAAGTTATTTATGTCAATCATGGAGGCCCTTCTGGGAGTGGTGGCAAGACATGGTGTAACTGGGGGTTAGGCCGAAGGCCGTAAGGGGGCGAAGCCCCCTTGGGCAATCATGGAGGCCCTTCTGGCTGAGGTGGCAAGACAAGCTGTAACTAGTGGTGGTGGGAGAGAAAGCGCCCGACATCTACTCGGGCGCCTCCTCGGTGGCGATGCTCTCGAGGTCGATGTCCTCTGTGGCGTCGACTGCGATCAGATCGTCGTCGGCGACCGCGTCTGGCTCAGCGGCCTCCTCCCCGTCGGCCTCGCCGGTGGCGGCTGCATCGGTGGCGTCCTCGCCCTCGAGCTGCTCGTCACTGGCATCGCCCGCGACGGCCCTCACACCGGAGAGGTCTATCCCCAGCTCCTCGGCCGCGCGCAGCAGGTCGTCGTCCTCGTCGCGCATTTCAGCGCGCTGCCCCTCCTCGGAGACCACGTTGACGTCGAGCGCCAGCGACTGCATCTCCTTGAGCAGCACCTTGAACGACTCCGGGATCGACGGCTCGGCGATGTTCTCGCCCTTGACGATCGCCTCGTAGGCCTTCACGCGGCCGACCGTGTCGTCGGACTTGATCGTGAGCATCTCCTGCAGGGTGTAGGCGGCGCCGAATGCCTCCAGCGCCCAGACCTCCATCTCACCGAAGCGCTGACCGCCGAACTGCGCCTTGCCTCCCAGCGGCTGCTGGGTGACGAGCGAGTACGGACCGGTCGAGCGAGCGTGGATCTTGTCGTCGACGAGGTGCAGGAGCTTCAGGATGTACATGTAGCCAACGGTTACCTGTTCGGCAAAGGGCTCGCCGCTGCGACCGTTGAACAGGGTCATCTTGCCCGAGGCCTGCTCGCCCTCGCGGCGGGACTTGTCGACATCCATGCGGATGCGTCCCTCGTGGGCGTCCTGCCACTTGACCAGGGCGTTGTCCACGTCGGCCACTGTGGCGCCGTCGAACACGGGCGTGGACACGTACACGCGCCGCTTGCCTGCGCTGGCGTCGGCTTCCTTGTAGGCCTCGGTACCGTCGTCATACCAGCCCTGAGCAGCGGCCCACCCGAGGTGCGTCTCGAGGATCTGCCCCACGTTCATACGCGAGGGCACACCCAGCGGGTTGAGGATCACGTCTACGGGCGTGCCGTCCTCGAGGAAGGGCATGTCCTGCTGGTCGACGATCTTGGAGATGACACCCTTGTTGCCGTGGCGTCCCGCGAGCTTGTCGCCCTCGGAGATCTTGCGCTTCTTGGCCACGAACACGCGCACCAGGTCGTTGACCCCGGGCGGCAGGTCGTCGCCGTCGTCGCGACGGAAGGTCTTGACGTCGATCACGACGCCACCCTCACCGTGGGGGACCTTCAGCGAGGTGTCGCGCACCTCGCGCGCCTTCTCCTTGAAGATCGCCCGGATCAGCTTCTCCTCGGCCGTCAGCTCGGTCTCGCCCTTGGGCGTGACCTTGCCCACGAGCAGATCGCCCGACTGGACCTCGGCGCCGATGCGCACGATGCCGCGGTCGTCGAGGTTGCGCAGAGACTCCTCTGAGCGGTTGGGGATGTCGCGGGTGATCTCCTCCTCGCCGAGCTTCGTCGTACGGGCGTCGATCTCGTACTCCTCGATGTGGATCGAGGTGAGCTCGTCGTCCTGCACGAGGCGCTTGGAGAGAATGATCGCGTCCTCGAAGTTGTAGCCCTCCCAGGACATGAAGGCCACCATCAGGTTCTTGCCCAGGGCCATTTCGCCCTTGTCGGTCGAGGAGCCGTCGGCGAGCACGTCACCCACAGCGACCTTCTGGCCCGTGTGGACAAGCGGCTTCTGATGGATCAGCGTGCCCTGGTTGGAGCGCATGTACTTCTGCAGCTCGTACTCGTCCTTCTTGCCCTCGTCAGTGGCCACCACGATCTGGTTGGCGTCGACGTAGTCGATCGTCCCGGCGTTCTTGACCAGCAGCACATCGCCGGTGTCCAGAGCCGCGCGGCGCTCCATGCCGGTGCCGACCAGCGGGGCGTCGGACTTCAGCAGCGGGACAGCCTGGCGCTGCATGTTCGAGCCCATCAGCGCGCGGTTGGCGTCGTCGTGCTCGAGGAACGGGATCATGGCTGTGGCCACCGACCAGATCTGCTCGGGTGAGACGTCGACCAGGTCCACGTCTTTCGGCCCCACCGTCACGTACTGACCGGCCTGGGTGCGGCAGAGGATCTCGGTGCCCTTGAGCTTTCCCGTCTTGGAGTCCACTGGCGTGTTGGCCTGGGCGATCAGCAGCTCCTCTTCCTGGGTCGCGTCCAGGTGGCGGACCTCCTCGGTCACCACACCGTCCTTGACCACGCGGTAGGGAGTCGTCACGAACCCGTACTCGGAGACCTCTGCGAAGGACGACAGCGAGCCGATCAGGCCGATGTTCGGACCCTCAGGGGTCTCGATCGGGCACATGCGACCGTAGTGGGTGGGGTGCACGTCACGAACCTCGATCGGAGCCCGCTCGCGCGTGAGGCCTCCAGCGCCCAGCGCCGATAGGCGCCGACGGTGGGTGAGCCCGGCGAGCGAGTTCGTCTGGTCCATGAACTGGCTGAGCTGGGAGGAGCCGAAGAACTCCTTCAGCGCTGCCACCACGGGACGGATGTTGATGATCGTCTGCGGCGTGATCGTGTCGGCGTCCTCGGTGGTGAGGCGCTCGCGCACGACGCGCTCCATCCGGTAGAGACCGATCCTGAAGGCCTCCTGGATCAGCTCGCCGACCGTGCGCAGACGGCGGTTGCCGAAGTGCTCGTACTCGTCGAGGTGCTCGGCCACGGGCTCACGCGGCATCGACATGGCCTCGGCGGCGTAGTCCTTGATCTCGACCTCGCCGTCCTCGGGGATGCCGAGGATCTTGGGTAGGCGTACGAGCTCATTGATCAGAGCGACGATGTCGTCCTTGGTCAGCGTGCGCACATCGAGGTCGGTCCCCTGCTTCAGGCGCGAGTTGAGCTTGTAGCGGCCCACGCGGGTGAGGTCGTAGCGCTTGGGGTCGAAGAACAGCTGGTTGAGCAGCGCCTTCGCGTTGTCCACGCTCGGCGGCTCACCGGGACGCTGCTTCTTGAACAGCTCGATCAGGGCGCCCTCTTCGGTGCGCGTGACCTCGGTGTCCGATTCGATCGTGTTGCGGATGTAGAGCGAGTTGTCGAACAGCCGCAGGATCTCCTCGTCGGAGGCGTAGCCCATCGCCCGCAGCAACACGGTCACGGGCAGCTTGCGCTTGCGGTCGATGCGGACGAAGACCTTGCCCTTCTTGTCGATCTCGAGCTCCAGCCACGAGCCACGAGCAGGCATCAGGTTGGCGATGAAGACCTGCTTCTCGCGGTCCTTGGGCTCCATCAGATAAGCGCCGGGTGAGCGCACGAGCTGCGTGACGACCACGCGCTCGGTGCCGTTGATCACGAATGTTCCGCGCTCGGTCATCCACGGGAAGTCGCCCATGAACACGGACTGCTCACGAATCTCGCCGGTCTCGCGGTTGATGAAGGCGACCGTGACCGTCAGGGGACGGGCGTAGGTCAGGTCCTTCTCGCGACACTGGTCGAGCGAGGCGACGGGCTCGTCGAAGGTGAACTCGCCGAACTGCACGGCGAGGTTGCCTGTGTAGTCCTCGATGGGCGAGATGTCGTCGATCGTCTCGCGCAGGCCGCCCGTCTCGGGGTCGGTCAGCCACAGGAACGAGCGGCGCTGGATGTCGATCAGGTTGGGAACGTCAACTGTCTTGTTCAGGCGCGCGAAGGTCCTGCGCGTCCGGAGAGCGTCTACAGCAGCCAAGAAATGACTCCTTCGGAGGGCGATACACGGGCAGAGGAGGGCGCCGAAGCGCGACTAAGAAAGATAGCACAGGCCATCGCTACCCCGAAGGGCCACCAGCGCTCACGGACCCCGCCCTTCGAGAAATCGCGTATGTGGCGCGATCTCGGCCTGTATGGGCGGCTGCGACTATCGGCTAGCGCAGGGCACTTTACCGGAAAGCGCGTGATTTTGTTATGTGTGGATAAAGATCTGCGGGAAGCCTGCAGATGACGTCCGCAGCCCGGCGCCGAGCGCTCGCGTGAGGCTCAGCTGAGATCGGCGCTCGTCCCGCCCCAGTCCTCGGGCGCGAGATCTGCAATCGACTGCGTGAAGCACCAGCGGTGCCCGGCCAGGTCCATGACCGAGTACTGACGCTCGCCGTAGGGATAGTCGGTGGGCTCATGCAGGATTCGCGCGCCCGCGGCAAGCGCGCGCTGATGGTGGGCGTCGACGTCCTCGATCCGCACCAGCACCGCCTGGCTGAACTCCTCGGCGCGCGGCGTTCGCAGCACGGTCGCGTCGGGCTGATCGCGCCAACGCTGGCCTGTGCGCGACTCGGTGAGCACGATCGCGCAGTCGCCCACACGCATCTGTGCACGATGGCCGCCCGCCCGCCAACGCTCGTTGAAGCCAAAGGCGCCAGAAAGCCAGTCGATCGCCTCGGCCACGTCGTCGTAGACGAGTTCGGGGATGACGCTGCACGCCTGCATGGTGCGGTTTTGCAGCATGGTGAGGCAGATGCTACAGACCGCTCCTCCCCCCGCTCCTCAGCAGAGCTGCGAGCGGGAGGAGATGGTGAGTCGGTTCGCTACTTGACCTCGACGGAGGCGCCTGCCTCCTCGAGTTCCTGCTTGAGCTTGTCGGCCTCCTCGCGGTCGATGCCCTCCTTGACCGGCTTGGGGGCCTCGTCCACGAGCGCCTTGGCCTCTTTGAGCCCGAGGCCGGTCGCGGCGCGCACGACCTTGATGACCTGGATCTTCTTGTCGCCGGCTCCGGTGAGGAGCACGTCGACGGTGCTGCTCGCTTCCTCCTCGGCCGCGTCGCCGCCACCGCCGCCACCGGCCGGCGCGGCAGCCGGAGCCGCCATCGCGGCAGCCGAGACGCCGAACTCCTCCTCGAGCGCCTTGATCCGCTCGGCGAGCTCGAGCACCGAAATGCCCTTCAGCTCCTCGATCCAATCCTGTGTGCTGGTTGCCATGCGTCAGTCCTCCTTGGGGGGATTTGTCTCGGCGTCCTCCGGCTGGGCCTCAGCCGAGACGTCCGCCTCGTTGTCGTTCTCTTGCGCCGGCTCATCGGTCTCCGGCTCAGCTTTGCTCTCAGTGCTCGCCTCGGCGGCTGGCTCCTCAGCCGCAGGGTCCTCCTCAGCTGCGGGCTCCTCGGCCTCGGCGGCAGGTGCCTCCGCGGCCGGCGCCTCGCCGGCGGGGATCTCGCCCGACTGCTTCTTCTCGTTGACCTGACCCAGCGCCACAGCCAGTCCCCCGACGAGCGCGCCGAGGCTGCGCACGAGCCCACCGATGGGCGAGGCGACAACACCGACGAGCTGTCCGTAGAGGACTTCGCGGGAGGGCAGTTTGGAGAGCGAGCGGATCTGCTCGACGTCGAGCGCCTCGTCTCCCATCAGGCCACCCTTGAAGGGCAGCAGCTGCGTGGTGCGGGCGTAGTCGGCGACGGCCTTGGCCGCCACGGCGATGTCGCCGCGGACGAAGGTCAGTGCGGTGGGTCCGGCGAGGAACTCCTTCAGCGGGGCCGCGCCGGCCTGGTCGGCGGCACGCTCGGTGAGCGAGTTCTTGACCACCTTGAAAGTCGCGTCGCCTTCGCGCAGCTTGGTGCGCAGCTCCGCCACCTGAGCCACTGTGATGCCGCGATAGTCCACGGCGAACACCGCCTCTGACTCCTGTATGTGAGTGACGATCTCCTCGATCGCCACGGCCTTCTGCTCTCGGTTCATGTGGGGCTCCTGTCCCGGGCTTGTGCGGCTGGCGCCGCTGCCGGGGGTCTCTGGTGGCCTGCTCGGGTGACGCTATGCAGCTGCGGCTGCGGGCGCCTCCTCGACGATTTCACGGGTCCGGCTCGTGTCCACCTTCACGCCGGGACCCATGGTCGAGGCGATGGCGATCGAGCGCAGGTAGCGGCCTTTGGCGGCCGACGGCTTGGCGCGGACGAGCTCTTCGATCACGGCTGCGTAGTTCTCGAGCAGCTTGCGATCGTCGAAGCTGGCCTTGCCGATGACGAGGTGCACGATCGCTGTGCGATCGGTGCGGTATTCGACCTTGCCCGACTTGGACTCTTCGACGGCTTTGGCGACGTCCATGGTCACGGTGCCGACTTTCGGGTTGGGCATCTTGCCCGACGGTCCGAGGATGCGTCCGAGACGCCCGACCACGGACATCATGTCGGGGGTGGCGATCGCGACGTCGAAGTCGTCGAAGCCCTCCTCGATGCGTTTGGCCAGATCGTCGCCACCGACGTGGTCTGCGCCGGCAGCTTCCGCCTCCTGGACCTTGGGGCCCTGGGCGAAGACCGCGATCTTGACGTCTTTGCCGAGGCCGTTGGGCAGCGCGATCGTTCCGCGCAGCTGCTCGTCGGCGTGGCGCACGTTCAGGCCGGTGCGGATGTGGACCTCGATCGACTCGTCGAACTTGGCCGAGGTGGTGCCGCGCACGAGGGCGATCGCCTCGGCGGGCTCATATTCGCGCTCGCGGTCCACGTGGCTGAGCGTCTCTATGTAGCGACGTCCGTGCTTGGCGCTCATGAGGCCACCTCCACGCCCATGCTCCTGGCCGTGCCCGCGATGATCTTGGCCGCCTGGTCGACGTCGTGGGCGTTGAGGTCGTCGAGCTTGCGCTCGGCGATCTCGCGCAGCTGGCTCTGGGTGATGGTCCCGACCTTCACCCGGTTGGGCTCGCCCGAGCCCTTGTTGATTTTGATCGCCTGGCGGATCAGCACGGCGGCGGGAGGGGTCTTGGTGACGAACGTGAACGAGCGGTCCTCGTAGACCGTGATCACGACGGGGATGACCGTTCCCGTTTCGCTCTGCGTCTGGGCGTTGAACGCCTTGCAGAACTCCATGATGTTGATCCCGTGCTGGCCCAGGGCAGGACCGACCGGCGGGGCGGGACTGGCCTGCCCGGCGTTGGCCTGCAGCTTGATCGTTGTGAGGACCTTCTTTGCCATCGTTCTTCCTTAGATTCCTAAAGCTTCTTGACCTGATCGAATTGCACCTCGACCGGAGTCTCCCGCCCGAAGATTGATACCAGCACCTTGAGGCGCGAAGCGTCCTCGTTGATCTCGGAGATCTCTCCGGAGAAGTCTGACAGCGGCCCGGAGACCACCTTGACGGACTCGCCGATGGAGAACTGGGCGCGGGTGCGGGTGGCGGTGGCGACCTCCTTGTGCAGCAGCCTGTCGACCTCGCCCTGGGTGAGCGGGACGGGCTCCTGGGAGGCGCCGACGAAGCCGGTGACGCCGGGGGTGCCCTTGACGACGCCCCACGAGTCCTCGTTGAGCTCCATGTTCACCAGCACGTAGCCGGGCATGGTGCGCTTCTCGACGGTGACCTTCTGGTTGTCCTTCATCTCGGACACGGCTTCGGTGGGGACGACGACCGAACGCACGGCGCGCTGCTGTCCCAATGAGATCAGCCGGTGCTCGAGGTTGTGCTTGACCTTGTTCTCGTGCCCGGAGTATGTGTTGACTACGTACCAGCGAAACATTCGGGGTTCCTCGACAGATTCAGTGACGGATGGGGACGGGACGGCCAGCGGATGCGACGGTCATAGACCTTGGCACGGCCCTAAAGGATGAATTCGACGATTTCCTTGGCGACATAGTCGGCTGCGCCGAGGTATGCGCCGGCGATTGCGACGAAGCCGATGACAACAGCGGTGGCCTGGGTGACCTGACGCCGGTCTGGCCACTGTACGCGCTGGAGCTCAGCCCAGCTCGCGGCGAAGAAGCCGAGGACGCGATTGCCGCCGCGGATGGGCGCACCGGAAGGTCGGGCGCCACCGCTGCCGTTCTCGCCGCCGCCTTCGCCACCACTGCCTCCGGGGCCGCCGCCGGCGGGGCCGCCGGGACCCTGTAGCTCCTGCAGCTCGTCGTCGGTCGCCTGCTCGAGGTCGCCCTCGACTGGAACGCCGCCCGCGCCACGGACGAGCGCCGCGTCGAACTCGTCGACCTCGGCTGCTGCGTGGTCGAGCGAGCCGGGCAGGTCCTCGCGGATCGGCTGGCTGGGCGAGGTCGCAGGGGCGCTGTCGGGCACGGCGGAGCCAAGACGGCGGACAGCCGCACCGGCACCGCGTTGGCGGCGCTGCTTTGCACGTTTGCGGTCACGAGCCACAGCAGCGCTCCCGCGCTAACGGGTCTCCCGGTGGCTGGTGTGCTTGCGGCACCAGCGACAGTACTTGCGCAACGTGACCCGGTCGGGGTTGTTGCGCTTGCTCTTGTTGGTCTGGTAGTTGCGATGCTTGCACTCCTCGCAGGCGAGGGTGATAGCAATTCGGACGTCTCCGCGGGCCATGATCAGAAATCCCTGCGTCGTTGTGGACAGCGGCCTTGGGCGAAGAAAAACCCCGCCCAGGCGCGAGGTCCAAGCAGTCTAGCGCGCTTGCGCCGTCGGAGCGAGTGCGCTCATTTTGCTTGACTCGCGCAGCCCGAACAGACAAGCTCGGGGCGCCGATTCGCCCATCCAGAGAAGGAGACACACCTCCATGCACCTGCCCGAGCCGATTCCGCCGAGCGCTCACGACGAGACCTTTGCGGGTGTCACCTACCACATACGGGGCGAACTGGTTCCCGAGCTGCAGATCGAGATTGGATCGCAAGCGGTGATGTTCGAGCACCACGTGCTGCTGTGGAAGGAGACCCAGCTGAACGTCGAGTTGAAGAAACTCCCCGGCGCAATCAAGCGCAAGATCGCAGGGCTGGAGTTCTTCGTCACGCGCACGTCTGGATCGGGACGGATCGCCTTCTCGCGCGACTCTGCGGGGCAGTGCGTTCCCCTGCACCTGCGCCAGGGCGAGGGCCTGGACGTGCGCGAGCACCAGTTCATCGCGGCGACCGACAACCTCGACTACAGCTTCGAACGGATCAAGGGCGTGCAGAACATGCTGCTGGGCGGCTCGGGCTTCTTCATGGACAAGTTCAGGGCCACCGACGGCGACGCGCTGGTGTGGCTGCACGGACACGGCAACGTGTTCCTGGTTCAGCTCGACGACGGCGAGCAGCTCGACGTGGAGGCGGGCGGCTGGCTGTTCAAGGACCCCACGGTGAAGCTCGAGGCGGTCACCATGGGGTTGAAGACGGGCATCTTCGGCGGCGGCGGCAAGCTCACGTGGAACCGCTTCACGGGACCGGGCCGGCTGGCCATCCAGACGATGTTCATCGCTCCGCTGGAGGGCGTTGAGAGCCCCGCGGCGGCAGCCGGCGCCGGGGGCGTGGCCGGCGCGCTGATCTCAGGGATCGTCAAAGGCTAGGAAGCTACTCGTACAGGGTGAGAGTGCCCAGGATCACGTAGATCGCCACCAGCGCCCAACCCTCGAACTCGGCGGCCTCGCCGTCGCCAGTGACTTGCCACAGCACCAGCGCGGTGAGCGCCAGCGCGCCGATGTAGACGGGGGCGAGGGCGAACGTGAGCTGGGTGGAGAGCAGGAACGAGACGAGCACCAGCAGCGGGAACAGGAAGGCCGCGATCTGGGCGACGGAGTTTTTGACTACTGAGATGGCGAGGTCGGCCTGCCCCTTCCAGGCGAGCACCAGCCCGGCGGTGTTCTCCACGGCGTTGCCGGCGATGGCCACGATCACGAGGCCGGCGAAGGCCTGTGAGATGTGCAGCTGGACGATCGCCGGCTGCAGCCCGTTGACGAACCAGTCGGAGACGAACGCAGAGGCCGACCCGGCGACGATCAGCAGCGTCAGCGTCACCCCCAGCCCGAGCCGTGGCTCGGGGCGCTCCTCCCCCTCCCCTCCGTGCGCGTCTGCCGTCGCGTTCTTGCCGGGTGCAGTGCCCGCGCCGGGCGCGGTGTCGGAGCGCAGGTAGGGCACGACCCAGGTGAGGTAGACGATCAGCAGGCACACGGACCCCACGGCGGAGATCGCCTTGACGTGGTGGCTGGCGGGATCGTGGGAGGAGAGCGAGAGGCCGAGCAGGACGATGATGAACACGGTCACCTGCAGCAGCGTGGCCGTGTCGCGGGGCAGGCGCTTGGAGAAGCGCATCACGGCGTCGTCGGAGCGACGCGCGCCGACGACGATCACGAGGCCGAGCACGAGCAGTGCGTTGGCGAAGATCGATCCCACGATCGCCGTCTGGGCGACCACGAGCTCGCCCTTCTGCAGGGCGAAGATCACGACGAACAGCTCGGGCAGGTTGCCCAGCGTGGACTGCATCATCCCCGTCACGCCCGGGCCGAAGCGCTCGCCGAGCTGCTCGGTTGCGAACGACACCACCCAGGCCAGTCCGGCCAGGGCCAGCGTGGCGATGAGGAAGCGCGGAACGGCAGCCCACGAGCCGTAGTCGGCCACCCCCGCCAGCGCGGTCAGCAGCATGATCGCGACGAGCGCCGAGCGCTCCAGATGAGTCAGCCGTGACATCCCTACCGGCGGTCCTGCAAGGGCCGGCTCAGTGGCTGTCCAGCACGCGGTCGATCAGACCGTACTCGAGCGCCTGCTCGGCGGTGAAGAAGCGATCGCGCTCCATGTCTTTGCGCACCTCCTCGGCCGAGAGGCCGGTGTGCTTGGCGTAGATCGCGTCGATCTGTTTGCGCATGTTGAGGATCTCGCGCGCATGGATCTCGATGTCGGTGGACTGGCCTTCGAAGCCCGCCGAGGGCTGGTGGATGAGGATCCTGGAGTTGGGCAGGCAGGCGCGCTTGCCCTTGGCGCCCGCTGCCAGCAGCAGCGATCCCATCGACATGGCCACGCCGACGCACATCGTGGCAACGTCGGGTTTTATGAAGTTCATCGTGTCGTAGATCGCGAGGCCCGAGTAGATCGAGCCGCCGGGCGAGTTGATGTAGATCGAGATGTCCTTGTCGGGATCCTCGCTCTCGAGGTGCAGCAGCTGGGCGACGACCAGGTTGGCGACCTGATCGTCGATTGGGGTGCCGAGGAAGATGATGCGCTCGTTGAGCAGCCTCGAGTAGATGTCGAACTCGCGCTCGCCGCGGGCGGTGCGCTCGACGACCATGGGGATCAGCGGCATGGCCCCACCCTAGCGCTCGCACTGGCCGCATGTCCGAGTTCACGCCCTGACCCTGGGGGTAGACACCAGGACGACGATGCACAATCCGAAGCCTGCTCCCCTTGCAGGCGCCTTCCGAGCCACGCCTGGAGCCGCTATGAACGCAGGACGCCGAACCCGCAGGACCGCCGCCGCAGCCCTCGTGGGGCTGCTCGCCTTCGCCATGCCCGCCCTCGCCATGACCAGCCATGCGGGCTGGCCACCAAACCAGCACCTGGTGATGGACCACGGGCCGACCGGGCGCTCCAACACGCTCACGGGCGAGCAGGGCGTGCACAACTACCTGCTGGGCGGCTATGGCAACGACACCATCTACGGAGGAGACGCCGGCGATGTGATCTGGGGCGACTACCACCCCAGCGGCGAGTCCTACCAGACGGCAACCATCCACGCGGGCAACGGCAAGAACTTCATCTACGCGAACGACACCGTCAACTACGTGTGGACGGGCACCAACCCAGCCACCGTCGTGCATGCCCATGAGGGCTCGGGCGTGATCCACTGCGAAAGCGCGGGGATCGTCGTGTTCACGAGCCATCACGCCCTCCCCCACTACGAGCTCGACGGCTGCCGTCACATCAGCTTCTACTCGGTCGGCTACTAGATCCCGCGCTCGCGAGCACGCCCTCGGTCGTGCGCAGCACCGCCGCAACGACCACCTCCCGTCCCACCTGTGGACGATCGAGCCACCACAGCGCCAGACCGGTGAGGGAGCTGCGGATGATCTCGCCCAGGGGCTCGTGCTCCTGCTCGGGCAGCCCGGGAGCGAGCTCGCGCAGCAGGGCCACGTCGGCCGCCCGCTGACGGGCGCGCAGCTCGCGCTGAAGCTCCTGGACATCCGGATCGCCGGTCACATCCTGGAAGAGGACCCGCGAGGAGTCGGGATGCTGCTCGACGTTGGCAAACCACGCATCGATCATCGCCCACAGTCGCTGAGATGGGTCGCCTCGCTCCTCCAGGAAGCGTTCGAGCGGGGCCTGGGCAAGCTCGTCGCGGCGGTGCTCCAGCAGCTTGACCAGCAGCTCCTTCTTCGACTCGAAGTGGCGGTAGAGCATTGGCTTGCTCACTCCCGCGGCGGCAACGATGTCGTCGACTGTGGTTGCCGCATAGCCGCGTTGAGCGAACAGGCGAGCGGCAGCCTCCTCGATCAGCACGCGCCGCTCGGCCGCGGGAAGCCTGCGAGGGCGCTGATCCTCCTGCTCGGCGCTGCTCTGCTCAATCGAAGTTACCATTTAGTACACTAGATAGTAACCTAACTGGCAGACGACTCTTAGGAGGCCCCGTGATCGCCACTGTCCATCTCGCCGACGTCGGCCCACGCCGTGCTCTTGCCCTGCTTCGCAGCGAGCCCGACCCGAGTGAGGTCCCGGGATTGCACTACGCGCGTGTGACGGCCAGGACGCTGCTCAGCAGCAGCCTGCTTCCACATCCGAGCCCCGGCCGCGTGGGGCTGATCGCCACCTGGGAGGACGATCAGGCATTCGATGAGTTCTCGGCGCACCATCCGCTCGCAGCGCAGCTCGCCCACGGCTGGGAGGTGCGCCTACAACCCACCCGGATCGTCGGAGCGTGGCCGGCGATGGGGAGCCTGGTCACGGACGAGATACCGATGGACGACGAGGAGCCCGCGGCCGTGATGACGCTCGGGCGCCTACGCCTCTCCCAGGGCGCGCGCTTCCTGCGCGCGAGCGCAGGCGCCGAGGGCTCGGCGGTGGATAGCCCCGCCCTGCTGGCCTCCACGGGGCTGGCGCGACCGCCGGCGCTCGTGGCGACCTTCTCGCTGTGGAGCAGCACGGCCGCCATGCGCGCCTATGTGACCGGCGGCTCCGCCCCGGGCCACCTCGCAGCGCTACGCGCCAACTCGGCGCGGCCCTTCCACCACGAATCGGCCTTCATCCGCTTTCGCCCCTATGCGTCGAAGGGCGAGTGGAGCGGACGCGACCCGCTGGCCGATCAGATGTTGACCCCGCGCATCCCCGCCTCGTCGTAGCGCTCGCCGGTGGCCGTGGGCACGGCCTCGGCGATCCGCTGCACCTCCTCCTGGCTCAGCTCGATGTCGGCTGCCGCGAGGTTCTCCTCCAGGTAGGAGACGCGCTTGGTGCCGGGGATCGGCACGATGTGCCGGCCGCGGTGCAGCACCCACGCGAGCGCCAGCTGGCCCGGCGCGATGCCCTTCTCCGCTGCCAGCTCTTTGACGCGCTCGGCGAGCTTGAGGTTCTGCTGGAGGTTCTCGCCGGTGAAGCGCGGACCGTGGCGGCGGAAGTCGCCCTCGTCGAGCTCATCGGGCGAGGAGAAGCGCCCCGAGAGGAAGCCGCGTCCGAGCGGCGAGTAGGCCACGAGCGCGATCCCGAGCTCCTGCAGCGTGGGCAGGATCTGCGGCTCGACGTCGCGCGTCCACAGCGAGAGCTCGCTCTGCAGGGCGGTGATCGGGTGCACGGCGTGGGCGCGGCGGATCGTCTCGGCGCTCGCCTCTGAGAGCCCGAGGTGGCGGACCTTGCCCTCGGCGATGAGCTCGGCCATCGCGCCCACCGTCTCCTCGATCGGGGTGTTGGGGTCGACACGGTGCTGGTAGTAGAGGTCGATGTGGTCCACACCCAGGCGCTGGAGTGAGCCCTCGCAGGCCGCCTTGACGTAGGCCGGACTCCCGTCGATCGATCTTCTGGGAGCCCGCCCACCCGATCCGCCTCCCTCACCTGGCTCGAGCTTGATGCCGAACTTGGTCGCCAGGAACACCTCATCGCGGCGTCCGGCGATGGCGCCGCCGACGAGTCGCTCGTTGGTGTGCGGCCCGTACATATCCGAGGTGTCGAGGAAGTTGCAGCCGAGGTCGAGGGCGCGGTGGATCGTCCTCACAGACTCCTGCTCGTCGGTCGAGCCGTAGAAGGCCGACATGCCCATGCAACCGAGGCCGATGGCCGAGACCTCGGGGCCGTCCGGCCCGAGTGTGCGCTTCTTCATCACGCGAATCCCTTCAGTCGAAGTCTGTGCGTGCGGGAGTGCGCTTGCTGAGTCGCGTTCATAATGTCCCGCAGCGTGTTCCCTTTGAACCTACCCAATCTCCTGACGGTTCTACGCATCATGTTGGTGCCCGTGCTGGTGGTCGCCCTGCTGGGCAACACGCCCGCCGGGGACGTGCTGGCGGCGGTCGTCTTCGCACTGGCCTCGCTGACGGACTTCGTCGACGGCTACCTCGCGCGGGCACGTGGCTCGATCACCAACTTCGGCAAGCTGATGGACCCACTGGCGGACAAGCTGCTGATCGTGGCCGCGCTGATCTCGCTGGTCTCGCTGCACCGCCTGGCCGCGTGGGTGGCGATGGTGATCATCACGCGCGAGCTGGCCGTGACCGTGCTGCGCCTGGGAGCCACGCAGGCCGGTGTGGTGATGGCGGCGAGCATGTTCGGAAAGGTCAAGACCTGCCTGCAGATCGTGACCATCCTCGCTGTGATCGCGGTGCACGGCACGCCCCTGTGGGTCTCGGCGCTGCTGTATGTGACGGTCGTGGTGACGGTGCTCTCGGGCCTCGACTACTTCTTCGGCATCCGCCGCCGGATGCAGCAGAGCGAACGCGCTCAGGCCGGCGGCTGAGGGACCCCGGGGCGCCCGCCGCCCTCGAGCCACTCCTCGAGGCTGGTCTGATGAGCCGCCGGTGTGCCCGAGGCGATTTCGTCCCTGATCTCGGCCAGCGTGCCGTGGCGCTCAGCCACGACGTTGTGCTGGTGGATCGTCTCCAGGTTCTCCTGACGAGCTGAAACGAAGCTCGCGCCGTCCAGCTCGCCGAAGCGCTCGATCACCCCACCGATCATCTCGCGCACGCAGTCCTCCACGAAGCGGGGGCGCCGGTGGGCCTTCTCGACGACCTCGACCTCGTCCGAGCGCTTCATCAGCTCGTAGATCTCCGAGGACATGCTCGACTCGGCGATTGCGAGCAGGTCGGTGGCGTCGATCTCCGTGAGGCAGTCCTCGTTGCAGCCGATCTGCAGGGTGGCCAGCCCGCGCTGGTTGTGGGTGGCCACGGGCACGCTCTCGAGGATCGCCTCGATCTGCTCGGCGTTGAAGTCCTGAGCGCTCAGGCGCTCGCGCGCACGGGCCGCGATCAGCTCCTGGGCGCACGGGCAGGCCGTGATGCCAGTCGCCGAGACCCCCACCGTGCGCCTGGTGCCGTGGGCGAAGGCCACGGCCCGACCGTGGAGCGTGTAGATCTCCTGTGTCTGCACGCCCGAGACCGGTGCGGGCTTGTGCTCTGGATAGCGCGCCGCAATCGTGACCTCGGCGCGCTCAGCGCCCTGGCGCGCCCGCACGAGCTCGGCGATGTGCTGGACAAGCGTCTCGGCTCGGAACGGCGCCTCGCTCAGCACCACCTCGCTGATCGCCTCGTTGACGACCTCTTCGAAGCGCGACATGTGCGCGCCCTTCTGCGCCCGACTGAGGTCGACGAAGCAGTCGAAGCGGGCGAAGAACAGCTCCTCGCGAATGCGCACGACCTTCTCCACGCCGACCACACCCACGCGCGAGAGGCCCACGGCAATCGCGGGCACTCGTGCCTGGACGTCGTCACCGACGCCCCGGGTGGGAGACACAGTAGGGATCGCTCGCGTGGCCTGCACCGCGGCAAGCGTAGCGCCGGATCGCGGTTGCACGCTGTTCACAGGGTGCTGCGTTCCTCGGCCGTCGATTCTGGTATCACTCCGCACTTAGCTCATTGCGCCAAGGCTCAGGGGATTGACGAGACTTGGGGCGGGAGCTGCGGCGAGACGCAACGAAACTACCAATGCAAACGCATCGCACAGGAGGCTTAGCGTAGGTGAGGGGAGGTCGGAGCGGCATGCTGCTCCGAGGGGAGTTACACGTCCTTGGGAGTCCACTTGAGCGAGAAGCTTGATGGCCTGTTGATCGTCCCGGCCACGGCCGTGGTTGAGATCGAGGAATTGCAGGGGGTGTTGGCAGAGGGTCAGGAGAAGGGGTTCCTGGCGGCCGAGACTCTGGATACAGCGCTGGAGGAGGCGGAGCTCTCTCCCCAGCAGACGCAGGATCTACTCAGCTATCTGGAGGAGCACGGGATCGACGTGGTCGGCTCCAGCGAGGCTGTTGCCGAGCTGCATCCCCACGGGGATATCTCCGGTCGCAGCAGCGGCGCAGATTCGGCGAGCGTGTCCGAGGAGCCATCCCCGGTGGCGCCGGAGGAGAGCGAGACCGAGGAGCGCGACGAGCAGATCCAGGGGCTGCACGCTCGTCTGGAGGAGCTCAAGCGACCAGACGTCGACCTCACGGTCGAGCCGAGCCTGGACTCGCTACGGCTGTACCTCCGCTCGATTGGGCGCGTGCCACTGCTGAGTGCCGAGGAGGAGGTGTCGCTGGCCAAGCGCATCGAGCGCGGGGACGTGTCGGCAAAGCAGCACATGGTCGAGGCCAACCTGCGGCTGGTGGTCTCGATCGCCAAGGGCTACGTCGGCCGTGGGCTGACGCTGCTCGACCTGATCCAGGAGGGCTCGCTCGGCCTGATCAGGGCGGTGGAGAAGTTCGACTACCGCCGCGGCTACAAGTTCTCCACGTATGCAACGTGGTGGATCCGCCAGGCGGTCACCCGCTCGCTGGCGGACAAGGGGCGCACGATCCGCATCCCTGTGCACATGGTCGAGCGGTTGAACAAGCTCATCCACGCCGAACGCCGCCTGATCCAGCAGCTCGGGCGCGAGCCCAACCCCACCGAGCTCGCCGACGAGCTCGAGTGCACGGTGCGTGAGGTACGCGACATCATGCGTATCACCCAGCAGCCGATCTCGCTGGAGAAGCCCGTGGGCGAGGAGGACGACTCCTCGCTGGGCGACTTCGTCGAGGACGTCTCGGCCGAGTCGCCCTTCGAGATCGCCTCGGAGGCGCTGCGCAGGGAGAACGTGATGCGCGTGCTCGCCTGCCTGCCACGGCGTGAGCGCGAGGTGATCGAGATGCGCTACGGCATCGTCGGCGGTCGCTCACGCACGCTCGAGGAGGTCGGGCGCGCCTTCAACATCACCCGCGAGCGCGTCCGCCAGATCGAGAACAGGACGCTGAAAAAGCTGCAGACGCTGCCCGAAGCGCAGCAGCTGCGCGAGGCCTCCTAACCCGAGGCCGCGACTCCGTGAGCAGGGGCCTGCCGAGACATCGCGGCAGGCCCTAAACTGACGACCCCCCGGCGGGGTTCCCGAGCGGTCAAAGGGGACGCGCTGTAAACGCGTTGGCTCTGCCTTCGAAGGTTCGAATCCTTCCCCCGCCACTGAGACATGCAAGCGCGCGCCAGGCACGAGAGTCGCGGCGAACCCAGCGCGGGCTACCCGCCTCCGGCGCCCGCCTCGATCCGGTATTCGGCTCCGGGCCATCCCGCTCGTCGGACCAGCACTTCGAAGTTCCGCACAGCGATCCCAGCGATGCCTCGTTCTGTCTCCGGCTCGCGGATCTCGCCGCGGAGCATGTTCTCGAGCGTGCGCCATCCCGGCGGGCTGAGCACGGCCCCGAGAGCAAGTCGCGGAAAGCGGTCCAACGCAACCTTTGCGTTCCACGCAAATGCGAACATCCGGCCAAACTCGGCCACCAGTGCTCGTGCGTAGGGCTCGAGATCCGCTGCTCGCCCAGCCAGAAGATCCAGTGCGGCCTCTGTTGCCAGCCTCGAGCTGAGAAACGCCGCATACATACCGTCGCCGGCAAGCGGATCGACGAGCCCTGCCGCATCGCCAATCAGCAGCGCTCTCTTCCGCGCGAGAGCGGCGCCAGAACGGCGCCCTGGGAGTCGATACCCCCGCAAGTCCTGAAGCTTGGAGTAGTCGAGTCCTCGTCGCTCGCAGAACTCCTTCAGATGCTTGCGCAGCGTGGGGCCCGTGCTTTCCCAACCGCCGACTCCCACGTTGACGTGGTCGCCCTTGGGGAAGATCCAGCAGTAACCCCCGCGGATCGTGCCTAGCTCGATCAGAACCGTACTTCGCCACTGGTCGACCTCGCCGACGTTACGCGCGAGGTTGCCCTCGAAGGCGACCCCGTATATGGGTCGGTCGGCGAGACCGAGCGACCGTGCCGTGGAGCCGTTGGCGCCGTCGGCGCCAACCAGAAGCTCGCTTTCGATCCATCTGCCGTCAACGCGCGCACCATGCTCGGAGACCTCGGACAAGGCCACGCCATCTCGAAAGTCAGCGCCCACGGCCACCGCCTGCTCAACAAGGAAGTGGTCCAGTCGCCGCCGTTGCGTCATCGACGCCAACGGCCTACCACCACCGCGAAGAAATGAACGGCGACCGCAAAAGCTCAACTCCAGGCTGTCTACTACGCGCTCCACGACCGGCTGTGGGTCAACCGGGAGCTCCCGCATCGCTCGGACGGACAGACCACCCCCACACGGCTTATCGCGTGGAAATCGCGCCTTGTCCAGGAGCATCACACGAGCGCCCTCGCGCGCCAAGCGGTAGGCCATGGTCGAACCCGCAGGACCAGCCCCGACGACGATTGCGTCGAATTGCTCCATCCACCATGACTCTAACCTCGATCAAATAGTCAGGACTTGTCCGGGGGCCGAATCGAGCCAACCCGGCGGCCCGACACCCCGTCCCAGGGAACAGTTCGGGCGCGAGCGAGACCCGCGCCCGACATGGATCAGCGCTAGTTGTCAAGCGGTCCCGGGCGCGGAGCGGCATCATTCCTTGGATGGACGATGCGGTAACCCGCTTCTGTCGGGGATCCGAGAGGAACGCCCCCGAGCTGTTCATGAGCGCGCTCACCCCTGACGTGGAGCTCGTATCGCCGATCTCCGGTCACATGGTCTTTCGCGGCAGCGACGACGTGCGTGTGCTGCTCTGCGCCGTCTACGGAACGCTGGTCGACTTGACGTGGAGCGAGCAGGCCCACGACGGTCCCCTGCGGCTGGCGATCGGCGAGTGCAGGGTGGGGCCGGTGCGACTCAGCGACGCGATGGTGTTCGACCTGGCCGAGGATGGGCGCATCCGCCGCATCCGCCCACATCTGCGCCCGTGGCTCGCCATCACGCTGTTTGCGCTGCTGCTCGGCCCGAAGGTCGCCCGCCACCCCGGGGTGGTGTGGCGGGCGCTTCGCAGCTAGCGCGCTTCCGCCTTCACCTCGATCGGTTCGGCGCTCTTGACCTTGGCCTTCGAGCTCAGGCCCGACTGAACCGGAGCGCCACCGCTCACGGCCGTCGTGAGCGTGTCTTTGGCGCCTTCTTCAAACGCTTCCGGCATCTGCTTGCCGCCGGTTGCACTGAAGATGAGCGTGTTGCTCGCCGTGGTCTTGTCGATCGTCGTGAACGGCGCTATCACCGAGCCCGCCACCGTGACGCTCGCCCCGCCTGCGCATTCCGCCGTGAGCAGGCTCGGCGAGTGCGTCAGATCCAGGCCCACCGCCACGTTCAGCTGACCGCCTTCGACCGCGTCGTTGACGAACCCGAGCGAGCCCTGCAGCGCGCTCGTGACGATTTCGCCGCTGGCCGCGCCCGCGCTCTGGCATGAGGCCTTGTTGCTCGCCAGCTTGCAGCCCGTCAGCGTCACCGTGGCCGTCGCCGTTTTGGCGCCCGTGATGCTGCCAGCCACAAGTGCATGCGAGCAGCTCAGCGTCGAGGCGCCGCCCACGGCTTCAAGCGTGGTCTTGCCCGCACCGGCTGTGAACGTCGGATTGGCACCCGGTCCCGTCGTCCATTCGTATTCCCCGCCCTTGGACGGACTGAGGCAGCCCGAGTCGTTGTAGCTGCCGTCATAGACCTTGGTTTTGCCTTCCTTGACCCCTTCCACCTTCACGCAGCGCCCGAACTCGGGGATTTCACGCTGTGCCTTGACCAGATCGGAGGACACGTTCTCGAACGTGCTGTCGAGGATCGCCGTGTTGTGACCGGCTTCAGCCGGCACGCCCGCCACCAGGTCCACCGACGGGTCGACGATCGGCGAGAGCAGGCCGTCGCAGCCGCTAGCACCCGGCACCGCAAAGGCGTTGTCCACGAGCGAGGCTCCTTTCACGATCACGATGTTGCCGTCGCCGGCGAATTCCAGCGTGCCCTTGTTGCCCGTGATCGGCGTGTTCGGCCCCGGGGGGCTCGTTGTGCCGGCCGTCAGCTGCGGGGCGATCGGCGTCGCTTCCGAGCCGATGTAACAGGTGCTCCCCAGCGAGGGGTTGTCCAGTTTTGCCTTGATCGGCAATGCCACCGCGGTGTCTTTGCCGGCGAACAGGTTGCCCACGTTCAGCACCACCGGTCCGGCCAGTTCAGCTGTGGCCGTCACTTCCGTCAACGGCGGCAGCAGTTCGACCCCAATCAGGCCGCCCGGGAGCGTCAGCCGAGTCTTCGAGAGCGTGTTGCCATCCGCCGCCGGTACCAGGTCGGGAGACGTCGAGCTCGTGCCCCCCTGGAGGGTGATCGTCTTGTTGATCGGGACCGTCTTCGAGCCGAGGTGGAATTCACCGCCTGTGGTGTATGAGACGACGCAGCCGACCACGCCGGGGGTGTTCACGGGACAGTCGTTGAACACCGAGTATTCCTTCTGAAGCCCCGCCACGGCCGAGGGTGCGAGCATCAGCCCAAGCGCCATGCTCGCCATTACGAGCCCCGTGGTGAGCCTGCCCCGCCCTGCTCCAGACCGCTCGTGAACCTCCTCGGCCTCCACTCTCCGTGCCATCGAACCCCGCCTCCCGTTTCTCGCTTACCAATCGGTTCCCCCGCGGTTGATCGTACCCAATTGACTTCAATACACACTCTAATTTCCAGAGTTCCCGAGAATCCCGGGGCTCCCCCCTCGCCCCCGCGATCGACATCCATAGACATCGCTCTGCGCGGCACTCCATCCCCACGCGGGCGTCGCCGACTATGCTCGCCCGAGCATGGTGCACGCGGTCCCTCACAGCAGCAGGGTGCGCTACGCGACCGCCAAGCAGGTCGCGATCGCCGCCGCCACAGCGCTGATCACGCTGAACATCTGGACGGGCGCGCCGCTGGCTGCCATGTGGATCGGCTCGAAGGCCGCGGGCCAGAGCAGCCTGAGCATGCTCGGCGTCAGCGTGGTCGTGCTGGCGCTGGCCGCGCTCGACTTCGGCTTGACGATGGCGTTGACATGGCTCGGCGCGCTCTACCGCGAGATCGCCGGACTGCCGCCCACGGTGAAACGCTCAATCGGCCTACGCAGCGTGCCCGCCGAGGTCGAGCTCGACGCGGGCAGGCGCAGGGCGGCCACCCTCGAAGGCATCGTCGTGATCAACGTGTACGTGGCCTTCGCCGCGCTGATCATCTGGTACGTCTTCTCTTAGAACCTCTTTCAAAATGATCGGCACGCCCGGATGCGCCCTTGTACGCGGCGCTGGATCGCCACGTGCCGTCTTGCCCGTGCCACCAGCACGGGCTTCACCGGCCCGCGACGCCCAGCTTGGTCCATGAACGCCCCGACCGCACCCTCATTTTGAAAGAGGTTCTTAGGCGGTCTGCAGCACGCCGCGGGCCGCGCTTTCGGCCGCTATCAGCTCCGCCACAGCGCTGATCGAGCCGGCCGTTCTCGCATCGGTGCACACCTCGGGCCAGGGCGGGCCCGGGCGACTCAGGTAAAAGCCCTGGACGAGCCCAACCCCCAGCTCCCTCACTGTGCGTAGCTCAGCCTCCCGCTCGACGCCCTCGGCCACCAGCAGGCAGCCCACCTGCGTGGAGTAGCCGGCCAGCGCGCCCACCAGCGCCGCGCGCTCACCGTCGGTGTCGATCCCCGTGATCAGCGAGCGGTCGAGCTTGAGATAGCCCGGCCTGACCGTCGTGATCTGACGAAGCCCCGAGTAGCCCGCGCCCATGTCGTCGACCGCCAGCAGCGCGCCGCGCTCACGCAGCGGCTCGATCGCCTCGGCGAGATCCAACTCGCTGTGCACCAGCGTCTCCTCTGTGATCTCGACGATCAAACCCTGGAGGTCCTTCTGGCGGCCCGCCCCGGCGCCGTGCAACAGCGCCATCGCCTGAGGATGCATCAGCACCGGCGCTGAGAGGTTGACCGACAACGACGTTCCCGCGGGGCGCAGCTCGAACAGCTCGAGAGCACGGCGCAGGCACGCCAGCTCGAGCGCCTGCCGCTCGCCCAGCTCCTCGGCCAGCTCGAACCAGTGCAGCGGGCTACCGTCCTCGAGCTTGCACTCGAAGCGCGCAAGCGCCTCATAGCCGTGGATCCGCCCACTGCGGATGTCCACGATCGGCTGCACGGCCATCGTCAGGCCCTCGCCGCCGATCAGGCGTGCGAGCTCCTCGCGCTGCCGGGAGACACCAGCAACGTTTGGGCTCGGCGCGGGCACGACCGCAGCACCTGCGCCGCCACGCTCGCCGAGGTCGCCCATGCGGGCCGCGATGTCACCTGCGAGCAGCAGCGTCTCCGCCTTCTCCGCCTGCAGGCGAGCCGCCCGGAGCAGCAGGTTCAGCTCGCGGGTGAGGCGCCCGCTGGTCAACAACAACCCGATCACAGCAGCGCACAGAGCTGCATATTCGGCGCTGATGGAGCCCTCGCGAATTATCGGCAGAAGCAGCGAGAACAGCACCACGTTGCGCCCGATCCAGTGAACGCGACCACCACGGGCGAGCACGCCACTGGCAACAGCTACCAGCCACAGCACCGCGAGCACGCCCACGTGTTGGGGTCCCAGGCCCACGATCAGCAAGCCCGCCATCGCGGCCAGCGACTCCTCCACGCTCAACCACGACAGGCGCGGAGCGGCGAGCTGCACCAGCGCCGTGAGGGCGATGACAGCAAAGCCGGCCACCCCCAGCGCAGGCCGTGGGAGCAGTTGCGGCTGAAAGACGATCAGGCCCACGCCCACCAGCCCGACGGCAACGCGTGTCAGCGCAGCCGTCCTGCGGGCCCGCAGGATGTGATCATCGTTCTCGATCGGAACTCGCGCGTCGGGCAGCGCCATTGATCCTGGGTCGACCCAGCCGGGGAGCCGCTTTAGCGTTCACGCCCGATCTCGACCAGTGGCATGTCGATTCAAACAGTCGGCATTTCCTATCGCATTACTCGTCAGCGAGCGCCGTATGGGCATGCACCCCGGGCGGAAGACCAAGGCTCCTCGCCACGCGGGCGAGCAGGTCGAGCAGCTGCTCGCGCTCCTGTTCGCTCAGGTCCGCGCAGATGCTCCGCTCGTGAGCCACGGCCTCGCTGAAGGCACGGCCGAGCAGCGCGCGTCCTTCGTCGGTCAGGTACAGCTCGCGCGTGCGCCTGTCGTTGGGGTTGTGTCGGCGCTCGATCAGCCCGCGTGCTTCGAGCGCATCCACGAACGCGACCATCCTGCTCGGGGGGATGCGCAAGCGCTCGCCGATCGCCTGCTGAGAGTGCCCCTCGGCGGCCGCCACCACACGCAGCAGGGCGAACTCGCGCGGCTCCAGTCCCAGCGGTGCGAGGAGCTCGCGAAAACGGCTGGCCACGGCATAGCCGGTCGTCGAAAGCGTGAAGCCGACCGATCGAAACGGGACCGTCGAGTCGGGCGTAAAGGGCGCGCCGTCCACCAGCGCCGGCCCCACGCCCGCAGGCCAGGGGCCCGGAAGTGCCTCGCTCGTCTGATCTGACGCGGCCATTTCCCCAATAATCATATCCCCTCGTAAACACTTGTGGTATAAACCGTTTCGTCGTGGAATCATTCACCAACGCATCGACCGACTTGCGGTCCTACCCCGACGGCGCAATCGCCCGCCTCGCCCGCTGGGTCCTCGCCCACCGCCGCCTCGTGATCGTGCTGTGGGTGATCGCCTTCCTGGCCGGGAGCTTCGGCGCCAGCCACGTCTCCAAACGGCTGTCGTTCGACTTCTCGCTGCCTGGCCAGCCCGGATATGAGACCGGCCAGAAGATCGCCAAGGCCTACGGCAACGGCGGGAGCAGCCCCTCGGCCGTGCTCGTCGTCACAGCGCCGGCCGGTGAGACGATCCTCGGTGAGCGAGCCCAGATCGCCGCCGCCTTCGCCAGCGCGCGTGCTGCCTCGCCCCGAGCTCGCATCGTCGACTTCGCCTCCACGGACGATCAGGCGATGATCACCCGCGACGGTCGCTCGACCTACGCGCTGCTGTTCACACCCCTGGAGAAGTCCTTCGGCGCGCCCAAGGTGCCCGTCGCGGCGCAGCATGCGCTCGCCCGCGCCCTGCCTCGCGGGACGACCGTGCAGCTGACCGGTCTCCAACAGCTATCCACAGGCGGATCGAACAAGGGCCCCGGCGTGTTCGTCGAGACGCTCATCGGAGCCGGCGGCGCACTGGCGGTGCTCGCGTTCGTGTTCGCATCGCTGCTCGCCTTCGTGCCGTTGCTGATCGCCGCCGTCTCGATCTTGACCACTCTGCTCGTCGTACTGGCGCTCACCTACATCGCCGATGTCTCCTTCATCGTGCAGTTCCTCGTCTCGCTCGTCGGTCTGGGTGTGGCGATCGACTACTCGCTGCTGATCGTCACCCGCTGGCGCGAGGAGCGCGCCCACGGGCGCGAGAACCACGACGCAGTCGTCGCCGCCATGGCCACTGCGGGGCGCGCCGTGTTGCTGTCGGGCCTGACCGTCGCCATCGGGCTGATCGCGCTCATCGTCCTACCGGTTCCCGGCCTGCGCAGCGTCGGCTACGGCGGCATGTTGATCCCACTCGTCTCCACCGGAGTGGCGCTCACGCTGCTGCCCGCCCTGCTCGGCGGCATCGGTCCGCGCGTCGACTGGCCGCGTGTGCGCCACGAGGCACAGGCCAGCCGCGGCTGGACGGCCTGGACCCGTGCGGTCGTTCGTCGCAAATGGCTCACCGCCGGGCTGGCCACCCTGATCCTGGCCGTGCTGATCATCCCCGTGTTCAGCCTCACCACCGGTGAAACCAGCGCCGGCGCACTGGCCAAGAGCGGCGAAGCCCACGACGCCTACACGCGCCTGGTGAACGGTGGGGCGCCGAGCGGAGTGCTCACGCCGATCGAAGTGCTCGTGCGCTCCTCCGCCGCCGACGCCACGCGAGCCCGACTCGCGGCCGTGCCGGGGATGGCCGACGCGGTGCGCTCGAGCGCCGCCGACAGCGTCCGCGGCGGCACCACAGTGCTGCTGGGAATTCCCCGCACGGAGACCGTCAACGCCAGCTCACTGAGCGTCGTCCGCGCCGCGCGCTCGACGCTCAACCACGCCCCTGGCGTGATCGGCATCTCCGGCGAGGGCGCCATCGAGCTCGACTACCAACACGCCGTGTTCGGCAACTTCCCCCTGATGTTCGCCGTGATTGCGCTGCTCACCATCGCGCTGTTGACCAGGGCCTTCCGCTCGCTCGTGCTCGCCGTCAAGGCCGTGGCGCTGAACCTGATCTCGATGAGCGCAGCCTTTGGTCTGTTGACCTGGTTCTGGCAGGAGGGCCACGGCTCGAGTGCCATCTTCGGCGTGCCCGCCACCGGTGCTATCACCTTCTGGATTCCGCTGATGGTCTTCGCCTTCCTGTTCGGGCTCTCGATGGACTACGAGGTCTTCATCCTCGCTCGCGTGCGCGAGGAGTACGACCGCACGGGTGACACCGACGCGGCGGTGATCGAAGGGCTCGGTCGCACCGGGCGTCTGGTCACGAGCGCGGCACTGATCCTGTTCCTGGCCTTCGCCTCGCTGGCCTCCGCGCCCAACACCGACATCAAGGTCCTCGCCACCGGCCTTGGCTTCGGCATCCTGCTCGACGCCACCATCGTGCGAGCGCTGCTACTGCCCGCGCTGGTGTCGTTGCTGGGTAGCTGGAACTGGTGGCTGCCAAAACCGGTGGCAAGCGTGCTGCGCATCCCCGCGCCGCGAGCGCACCCCACCCAAACACCGACGACCGAGGGAGCAGCTCTGTGAGCGAGCGTGACACCGAGAACGGCATCGTGGTCGAAGGCCTGATCCGTGACTTCAAGGGCGGCGTGCGGGCCGTCGACGGGATCGACCTCGAGGTCAAGCCCGGCGAGATCTACGGCTTCCTCGGCCCCAACGGGGCGGGCAAGTCGACGACCGTGCTCGTGCTCACCACGCTGCTGCCCCCCACGGCCGGCAAGGCGCTCGTGGCAGGCCTGGATGTGGTCCACCAGGGCGCAGCCGTGCGCCGCGCGATCGGCGCCTCGCTGCAGGAGTCGGCGCTCGACCCGTTCCTCACGGGGCGCGAGCACATGCGCCTGCAGAGCGCCCTGCACGGCCTCGGCAAGGCAGAGCGCGAAGCCCGCGGCACCGAGCTGCTGGAGCGCGTGGGGCTGACCGATGCGGCCGACCGCAAGGTGGGCGGCTATTCGGGCGGGATGAAGCGACGCCTCGACCTCGGACTGGCGCTCGTTCACCGACCGCGACTGCTGTTCCTCGACGAGCCCACGACAGGCCTCGACCCGCAGAGCCGGGCGGCGCTATGGGACGAGGTTCGCCGACTGGCCAATGACGGTGTGACCGTCTTCCTCACCACCCAGTACCTCGAGGAGGCGGACGTGCTGGCCGACCGGGTGGGAATCATCGATCGGGGCACGATCGTGGCCGAGGGCACACCCACTGAACTCAAGGCCGCCATCGGGCGGCCGAGCGTCGAGGCGATCCCCCAGGACCCCGGCGACCGCGAGCGCCTGGAGGCGGTCCTGCACCGCTTTGGCGAGCCCGCTGCCGCCTCGCCGGGCGGCGTGGCCGCGCGGCTGCCCGAGGGCGTGAGCGACCTCGCCGAGATCGTGCGCACGCTCGACGCCGAGGGGTTGAAGATCGCCGACCTGCGCCTGCACTCTCCCACGCTCGATGACGTCTTCCTCGCCAAGACCGGCCGCTCGCTCGAGGGCGCAGGCGACGAGCAGGCCGACGAGGAGCGCTCCCCAGCCGAGGCCGAGACGGCCAACACATGAGCGCCCCAAGATCCAACCCCAGGCACACATGAGCACAGGTCACTTCACTCAGGTGGCCGTGCTCGCCAGGCGATCGATGCTCAAGACGCTGCGCCAGCCCTTCCAGCTGTTCCCAATCGTGTTCTTCCCGCTGGTGCTGCTGGCGGTGAACGCCAGCGGGCTGAAGGCGGCAACGCTGCTGCCCGGCTTCCCCACCCACTCCTACGTGTCCTTTGCCATCGCCGTGGCCTTCATCCAGGGCGGCATGTTCGCCCTGATCAACACCGGCACCAACCTCGCCGAGGACATCGAGAGCGGCTTCTTCAACCGCCTCGCGCTCACCCCCCTGCACCGCGTCTCGCTGATCGCCGGCCTGCTCGTCGGCGTGGGCGTGCTCGGGGTGCTGCAGTCAGCTGTCTACATCGTCATGAGCCTGATCGCCGGCGCGCACCTCGACGCGGGCTTCGGCGGCGCGCTCGTGCTGCTCGTGCTCGGCGCGATCACCGCCGTGGCCTTCGGCGCGCTCGGCTGTGCGGCCGCGCTGCAAACGGGCTCGGGCGAGGCCGTGCAGGGCCTGTTCCCGCTGTTCTTCGTGTTCATCTTCCTCTCCTCGAGCAACCTGCCCCGCAACCTCCTCGGCCACGGCTGGTTTCACGCCATCGCCGACTGGAACCCGATCTCCTACCTGATCGAGGGCTTTCGCAGCCTGTTCATCTTCGGCTGGGACGGCACGGCCTTGTGGCGCGGCTTCGCTGTGGCCATCGGCCTGACGATCGTGGCTCTCTTCGCCGTCGCCGGCGCCCTGCGCACGAGGCTGCAGCGCACATGAGCACCGAGAGCAGTGGTGGCCTGTGGCGGGTGGCCCTCACGATTGCCTGGCGCAGCCTCTACACCTACGTGCGCAGGCCTGACTTGTTCGTGCCCTCGCTGGTGTTCCCGCTCGTGTTCCTTGCGAGTTTCGCCGGCGGACTGCAGGCACTCGGCAAAGTGCCCGGCTTCAGCTTCCCCGCCGGCTACACGGCCTTCCAGTTCGTGTTCGTGCTGTGCCAGTCCTCGATGTTCGCCGGCCTGTTCACCGGCTTCAGCCTCGCCTTCGACTTCGAGAGCGGCTTCGCCCGGCGGTTGATGCTCGCCGCCGAGGACCGTCGCGGGATCGTGCTCGGCTATGCCCTCGTGGCGCTCTCGCGGGCCGTGATCACGCTCAGCGTCGTCACCGCCGTGGCTATCGCCACCGGCATGCGCATCACCGGCGACGGCGTCGACGTCTTCGGCCTCTACGCGCTCGCAGCGCTGCTCGTGCTCGTGGGCTACGGCTGGGCCGCCGGCGTGGCCTTCCGCTTCCGCTCCATCCAGGCCGGCCCGCTGATGCAGACACCCGTGTTCCTGATCATCTTCCTCGCGCCCGTATACGTGCCGCTGCACCTGCTCAAAGGCTGGATCCACGGCGTGGCCTCCATCAACCCGGCAACCGCCTTCCTCGAGGCCGGCCGCGGCCTGATCTCCGGCGTGCACGACCACACCGGCCTGGCCTTCATCTGCGCGGCGGGACTGATCCTGCTGTTCAGCGTGTGGGCGCTCAGCGGCCTGCGCAACGCCGAACGCTCCGCCTAGCCTGCTCCCCCGAGCTCGCGCGCCAGCTCCTCGGCCCGCGGCGTGCTGAGCAGCACGCGTTCCAACGCACCATGGTTGTGAACGGCAAAGGAGATGCCCGGCACCCCCCTACGCACCACGAAGACCTGATCGAGGCGGATCGTGCGCGCGACGAACAGCAGCCACGGCAGGCGCAGCCCGACTTTGATCCCCGCGCCCATCGCCTCGCGGATCGGCTCCGCGACCACGCGCACGTCGCTGATGTCCGCACGCGCAACACGGATGTCTTTGAGCAGCCCGAGGAGCTTCTCCCACCAGGCCAGACGAACTTCCACCATCTCCTGCGTGACGTTTAGGTGCATTCACTGAGCCTAACTATCGAGCGCCAACATGGCCGCGACGGATTGGGGTACAAGTGAGATGAGCACCACCGAGCAATTCGACGGTGCCGAACATCCAGCAGCTAGAAGGGAGTTCCCGCCATGGAGTCCTCACAACCGACCAGGGTCCTGGTCGTAGCGCACAAGACGGCCGCCACCCAGCCGCTGCTCGACGCGGTGCGCGAGCGCGCCCGGCGCGGCCCTGCCACGTTCGCGCTGCTCGTGCCCAATGCCGCGCACGGACTGCACAAGGTCGTGGACGCTGAGGACCAGGGAGCAGGCGACGCTCAGCAGGTGCTCGACGACGCCCTGCCACGCCTGGGCCAGGCCGCGGGCGCCGAGGTCGAGGGCATCATCGGCGACCCCGACCCCTCGGCCGCTGTCCAAGACGCGATCAACCTGCGCGGCTTCGACGAGATCATCATCTCGACCCTCTCCCCCAAAGTCTCGCGCTGGCTGAAGCTCGACCTCCCGAGCAAGGTGGCCGGCATGGGGCTGCCAGTGACCACCGTCACACCCCACGACGAGGACTGACGACCGTCTCGAGCGGTGACGCAGTGTTCGCCGCTACAAGCACTGCGGCCCGTCCGTCGCAACGGCGGGTCGCGCATAACGACCCTTGCCAGACGCCCAACTGCCAGACAGTTGTCGTCGAGATACAGTCTCGTTCATAGTCTCTCTGCGATCGTGCGCCCATTCGTCCAACAGACGACAGTTGTCTGTGGAACTTTCGTCTGCACAACGCGAGAGTTGGAACCATGGAGAATGTCCGCACGCAATTCGCTACCAACCTCCGCCACCATCGGGACGCAGCAGGCCTCTCGCAGGAGGCATTGGCGGATCTGTGCGACCTGCACCGCACGGAGATCAGCCTGCTCGAGCGCTGCAAGCGCTCCCCGCGGCTGGAGACGATTGTGATCCTCTCGCGCGGACTCGAACTCTCATCCCCGGGCCTGTTGCTCGAGGGCATCAGCTGAGCCCCCCGAGGACTACCTAGTCAAGGAAGCGGGCTGCGAGTAGTACGTTTCAGGCTCCTCTGAGGTCGATCTTGTCGGCGATGATCTGGAAGTCCTTGATGTTGTAGGTCAGCAACTGGACTCCGTGGACATTGGCTGTGGCGGCGATCGCGAGGTCCATGGCTCGTCGTCGGGGCGCTCCACCCCGTTGCGCGACCAAGGCGTGGAGCCGTCCGCACTCGCGCGCCGCGGCAGCGTCGAACGGCAACGCGTCGAAGTGCGCCTCAATGGCGCCGAGACGGCGCGTGCGCAGGGCGCGCGTTTCCTCGTCGCGGGCGATGAGCACGCCGAAGTGGAGCTCGGTCAGCGAGACGACGCTGATGGCGGCGTCGTCGTCAGGCCCCGTCTCAGCCGCAATCAGAACCGAGGTATCGAGCAGAACAGCCACTGTCAGGTGGGCCAAGGATCCCTGAGCTGCCCGCCGAGCGCGCTGAGATCCTCCTCGAGCGTGGGATCGGGAGGCGTAGCCCACAGGTCGGCGAGCGCGGCACTCGACACCCATTGTCGAGCGCGCACAGGACCCAGCTCGGCGACCGGGCGTCCCGACACGGTGATCGTGAACTGCTCGCCGGCCTCTGCGCGACGCAGCACCTCGCCGACCTGGTTGCGCAGCTCCTTCTGGGGAATGGTCGCCATTCCGGCAGGGTAGCAGTAGTGCTACCCTGCCTCCGAGGCGTGGCGAGATCGCCGACCGGCGCACCGGGACCGTTAGTGGCCGATGCGTCGCTCTCGGGCAGCCCGGAGGAGGCGCTCGGCTGCGCGTTGGGCGCGCTTGCACCCCGCGATGCTGATGTGCTCGTGGCTGTAGCCAGCGCAGCAGGCGCAGCGTGCCGTAGAGCTCGATGCCGTCCCGGGCAGCGTCCGTGAGCACCTGCTCGGGCTCGCCGTCTGTGAGCTCCCGCTCGCCGAACTCGCCGACACCTGCCTTCGTCGGCAGAACATGCTCCGCGGAGTCAGCGCAGTATGTGGGGCGGTATTCCACGTGGCGGTATGGACTACCGCCGCGCCTGCGGCCGTGGCGAACTCGCTCAGAGGCCCATAAAGCGCTTATCTATGCGGGATTCGGGCCGAAGCCGACGTCGGGACTCGAACCCGAGACCCCCTCTTTACCATGGTGAGAAAGGGTGTCTCCTTGGTTCGCGGAGTCCCGTCGTGTCGGGGGTTTTGTGCTCCGGGGAGACCGTGTTAGACCAGGCTTCAAGGCCAGGTCTGCCCCCACAAACGGCTGGGACTCTTGTTGTCCTGACCTGTCAAAGACTACAGCGTCCGGACACGGAAACAGCTACGATCAGCCGCTCGCGCCGACGTAGCTCAGTTGGTAGAGCACCTCCATGGTAAGGAGGGGGTCCGGGGTTCGAGTCCCCGCGTCGGCTTAGGGTTTTTGGCTTAACACAGAGCCAGATTTTGCGCTCTAGTGCAGCGATCCCGAAGTGGGTGTCGATTGTTGCGCTGGTGCCCGATCACTCGACGCGTGGCCAGGCGGAGCATTGGGGTTGCGTCGTATCCCTTGATGCGGTTCTTGGCTGGGTGTCGGAGGCCGTCTCGGAAGAAGTGTTCGTCGACGAGAACATGGCGGCCGTTGGCGAGCGTCACAGGGTGGCCGGCGAAGCTCGCAAAGCTGGGAGCGAGTTTTCGTCCGGCGGCCGAGAGGTGACAGGCTGAGCAGCCGTCTGCGACGACCAGTCGTGATTGCGTCGGGGTAGCGCTTTTATTCGGTTGGTGGATCGAGTCGATCATGTGCCGACTGCGGAGAGGAGCCAGAGGCCAAAGCTGGTGAATGCGACCATCACGGCGAGCATCCAGTACTGCGAGCGGACGGCCTCTTCGACGTTGCGGTAGATCGTGAGCACGAAGAGGCCGGGTCCGATCATGTTCAGCACGGGCTCGAGCCGCACTGGGAGGCGGAGGACCCGCTGCAGACGCTCGCGCTGGAGCTGTGGGGTCCTCCACAGGGTCGAGAGCGCGACGAACGAGACGACGAGCACGATCGCCGCGGCCCAGCTGAACAGCCAGACCGGAATCGGCAGGTCCGCCTTGCCGACGATGCCGTGCGCGAGCGCCGGCTGGGGAAAGAGGATGCTCGCCAAGAGCACAGCACCAAGGAGGTGAGGGAGCTTGTTGATCGGGCGAGCTGGGTGCTCGTACCCACGAGTCACCTGCAGTGCAGGGTGTCGTGGGTACGAGCGTTTCATTCTTTGGGTGGTATCGCTTGCTAAGCCCGGGCGGCTGGCTTGCGACGGGATGCAGCGAGCGCGCCGAGACCCGCGAGCAGTCCGAGGGCGCCCAGGATCAGCGCGGTGATCCCGAGGCCCTTGCTCGCGCCGCTGCTGCTCGTTGACTTCGCGACAGCGGGAGCCGCTGGCGCTGCGGGACTGCCGGCAGTCTGGCCTGCTTCTGGTCCTGCCTCATCGCCTGCGACGTCTTGGATAACGCCGCCCTTGGCGGTGACGTTGATTCGTGGCGATGGGTGTTCGGCCGTCAGCGATGGTTCGATCCAGTGCACGATCTGGCCGTTGCTGTAAGTCTGGACGGTCCTGAATTCAAGGGCCTTCCCGGTCGCATCGGCCGGTATCGCCAAGGAGAGCGGGAAGTTGATGAACTGGCTGTTGTTGACCTTCCCCAGCGGCCCGGTCCACGTCCAGACGATCTGGGATACCTCGGTGTCGATCGTTTCGCCGTCTTCTTTGATCGGCGTCGCGAGCTTGCTTTCGATGACCTTCGTACTCCAGCCTGGGACGTTTTCATAGTCGACTCCGGTGAACCCGGCGGGGAACAGCACGTCGACCTTCTTCACGTAGGCGCCTTCCTGCTCGCCCGGCACGCGCACGTCTAGCGTCGCGAACGCTCCGGCGGGAATCGTGTTGGGATGCAGGCTGATGTGGGCCTGTGCTGCAGCGGGGACGAGCAGCGCTCCCGCCGTGAGCAGTACGGCGAGCTTCTTGGATCTCATGTGCGTTGTTCCTCCTGGGTAAGTGACAGAGCTGAATATCCCGGCGGGCTTGTCGCCCGCCGGGAAACTGCTTGTGGGTCTGTCAGTCCAGGGGTGGCGCGCGATCAGCGAGCGCAGTCGCGAGCAGATTGCCGCCGCGTGGCATATATGCAAACACGATGCGGCGGCCGAGGCAGGGCGGCGCTTTGCGCCTTCTCGGCGTTGAGCGCGACCGCGCGATGAGCAGCCTCGCGCCCGGATAGTGCCCCAGCCACAGCAGCACGAACACGAACACGGCCGGCGCGAGGTAGGCCAGTCCCAGCGTCGCGCCAGCGACGTGCGAGAGCGTGACGCATGCAAACACCGCCGCGCCGCTGGCGAGCGCGATCTGCAAATGGCGACTGCTGTTGAGGCTCATCGGATCGGTACCTTCACCGTGCGGCTGGAAGCTTCGAATTCGGAGATCCGGTCGGTGATTTTGATTTCCCATGTCCCACCGGGGCTGAGCACTGTCGAGTCCAGGACGTAATGTCCGGGTCCAGCGACGATCGGCTTCAACACGAGCGGCCCAATCCCCTTGGAGGGCAGCCTGGCCGTGGCGGTGAGTTCCTTGGTCGCGGTGAACTGGCTCCCGTCCTTTGCGTTGATGAGGTAGAGGTGGATCGTGTTGAGCCCAACCTTTGCCGGTTCGACGGTCATCTCGAGCTCGGCCGCACCGATCGTGGTGTTCGTGGAAAACGGTCCGCTGGCGGCGTCGATTGGAGGGGCGTAGCTGATGAGCGCGGCAGTCACACCGAACACCGCCAGCATCACCGCCAGCTCGCCCCGCATCGTGCGGCGAGCGAGCACCCCAATACCTCCCGGTAGCCGACCATCACCGACCACACGCTCGAGTGCGGGGATGACGCGCTCGCGGTTGACCCAGCCGAAGCCGATCAACACAGCGAGCAGCACGGTCTTGACGATGATCAGCGCACCGTAGGTCGTATGCAGCAGACCGTGAACGCTGCGCACATCGATATACGCCTGGACCACACCCGTCACCGCGATCACAACCACCGAACCCAACGCGATCGGCGAGAACCGCGCCAAGACCCCAAGCAGCAGACGACTTCGCTCCCCGCCCTCCAGCTGCCGGGTCGCGCCAGGAAGCACCAACAGCAAACATGCGATCCCTCCCACCCAGATACTGCCCGCAGCCACATGCAGGGCATCGGACGGGAAGAACACCGCGACCGGGCTCTCGATGCTCGCATGACCAGCCAACGCAGGCGTGAGCACGAGATACACCGCGCCGACCCCCAGCCCAAGCAGGATCGCCCACGCTGGACGTGGCGTGAGGGAACCGCCCACACCCCTGGGATCCCCCGCCGTGAGCGTTGACTTCGCATTGCGGCGCAACGCTCTGGCGACCAGCAGCAGCCCGCCGAGCGCCAGCCAGTCGATCGCGCGCAGACCCCATACCCTGCCAAAGCGGCTTTCCAGCGTGTTTTCGAGGATCGAGCCTTTCAGCGAGCTCCACAGCGACACGCCCGCTGCACTTGCTCCCTGCAGCAGCACACCGAGCACGCTCACGATCACCCCGAGCACGATCGCAAGCGCGAGCAGCCGCCCTAGCCGCCGGGCAAACACACGTGAGGCCTCCCACCAGCGCTGCTCGTCACTCGCGAGCGCACCGATTGCTGGGATCCACGCGAACAACAAGAAGGCGAGACCACCGACCATCAGCGCGAGCGTGAGGTAGTCAAGGCCACGCACGACACCGAAGGCGACCTCCGTTACCTTGCCGCTCTTGTTCTTGCCGATCAACCCAGCGACCGTGAACTTCGGCGCGGCGCCGGCATGGCCGATGTTGAACACCAGGCCGCCGTAGACGACGTGCGTATCGGCAGAGATCACCCGATAGGTGCCCGTGTAGGTCCCATCCGGTAGGCCCGGCTTCAGGCCCACCCCCATCCAGTGCTCGTTCCCGCCAGGATGGCTGACGTTCAGATTGTCGACCTCCTTGCCCTCTGCGTCATAGACCCTGACAGCGCCGAGCGTCCCGCCGACGTCCTGGTTGAACTGGAAGATGACTTCCTTGGGTTGAACCGCCACGGTGGAGCCAGATGTCGGCGAGGTACCGAGCAGCTGCGCATGCGCCCACACTGCCGGAGCGCTCACGAGCACACCAACCACGACGAGCGCCCCCAGCAGCGAGCCCCTGAAACGCCAGCTCGACTGCGATCGCCCAACGGCTGCGTCGTCGCTGCCCACCGGGCTCACCACGCCTCCCCTGCCTGCCGGTCAGCTCCGCTGCCGCCCGGTCCTCGATCCGGAGGTGCAGGGGCTTGGACCTCCCCGCCGGGCGGTCCGGCTGAGCGCCTGCGCCTGCGAGCGACAAACACCAGCACGAGCCCAGCGAGCACGATCGCCACCAGTGCGAGAATCGCGCCGAGCGGGGTCTTGGTGCCTTCCTCCGGAACCCAGAACAGCTGGCCATTGACCGCCGCTGACGAGGAGCCCACCGTGATCGGCACCTGCCAGTCGAAGATCTTCGTGCGCTTGGCGGTGTCCTTTACCTGCGGCGGTAGCGCTGGGGACATCCAGTGGATCCGGTGGTCGTGCCATTCGAACTGCGCGGTGCGGTCAAGGACGACCCAGTCAGGCTTCGCGGTGGGTGACGCCGACGGCGGCACGGTCACGTTGCCGTAGAAGCTCTGGTTCAAGTAGTAAGCAGGCGCATGCTCGTTCTCTTCGACCGTACCGTTCGCCAGGACACGGGCATACGGTTCACCCTGATAGCCCTCGACAGTGACCGTCTTGCCCGTGTGGTTCGTCAACACCAGCCGATCCGCAAACTCCAGCACTTCGAGCTTGAGGCCCGCCACGCCCGGAGTGACATCGGTGATGGTGGAGCGGTAGTTGTAGTTGCTGCCCTGATCGTTGATCGGGCTCCCGCTCTCCTTCTCTAGAGACGGGCTGCTGCTCTGTGCTTGCGCCGCGATCGGAGACCCCAACAGCAGGAAACCAAACGCGACAGCGATAACGCGACGGGACATCGAAGGCTCCTCGCATACGTGCCTATAGGACTGGACGCCCACCGACCACGGACGCCCGTCCCGTGCTCAAAGCAGGCGAAGCTCAACAGGACGAGCCAGCCAACGACCCGCAACCTACGCGAAGGCCGAAAAGACTAGCTCGCAGCGAGGAAAACCGGCGGCGGTCGCACCGCAAGAGAGCGCCCAATCAGACGCCCCCCACGCACCACCAACACCACCATACGCCGCCGCGGAACCACACGAGAACGCGGCCGTGGCCACCGAACCGGCTCAACCCGACGCAGTGCAAGCAGAGCACGCTCCCCCGGATAGCGCCGTAGAAGCAGCGGAACCGAAAGTACGACAACCGGCAGCAAACAGAGCAGAGCCTGAACCACGAGTGCAAAGACTACTCCGAGTCCCCTATATCTGCTGCTTCTCGCTACGAGCCCAGTCGGTGACGTTGAGCCCCTCAAAGCAGGAGGAACCGCTGACAAGGAGGAGCGTCAGGAAGCCATCAAGGCATGAGGCTCTGGAGGCGGAGACGGCCGCCGAGGACCAAGAGCTTTAGCTCCTCGTCGAGAAGTCCGCGGGAAAGGGAATCCGGCCTCCGACGCGGGGCTCCTCGCCGCTGCCCAGCGAGCAGCCACCGACTACCAGCGCTGGTTCGAGCTGCTGGGGGAGACGCCCATTTTCCCGCAAGTGAGAGTGGTAGGCCCGTAGCAGGCGCCGGTGAGTGAGCCAACCGACCACCTTCCTGCCCTCGCTATCCAATACGGGGAGGCTCTCCTCGTCGGTGGCCGCCAGCGCACGCACCGCATCCTCGAGCGTCTCATCGATCCTCAGTTCGGGAACCTCGTGAACCAGCGCCTTCGCCAGCAGATGCCCTCGCCCCGCAGTGATCGCCTGCTCGATGTCCACCGCGGCCACGACACCCAGCAGCCTGCCGTCAGAGTCCAGGACCGGCAGGGCGTCGACGCGCTCACGGGAAAACCGCTTCAGAAGATCCTCGAGCGGTGCATCCGGCTTCAGCGGCGTCGGGAGTCTGCCCATAGCGCCACCCACACTGATCTGCGCCATCAGGGTCGCCGGTGGAGCTTCGATGTCGATCCCCCGGCGGCGCAGCTTCAGCGTGTAGATCGTGTCCCGCGTCACAGCGTTGCTGAGCGCGGTTGCCACGATGACCGCGATCATCAGCGGCAGGATGATGCGGTAGTCCCCGGTGAGCTCGAAGATGATCAGTACGCCGGTGATGGGCGCGCGCGAGGCTGCGACGAACACCGCGCCCATACCCACGAGCCCGTAGGCGCCTGCTGCTATGGCGAGACCAGGAACGAAATGATGAGCGATCGCCCCATAGGCGCTTCCCAGCATCGCGCCCATGAACAGAGACGGCGCGAACACCCCTCCGGAGCCGCCGATCCACATCGTGAGGCTGGTCGCCAGGATCTTCGCCAGCAGCAGCCCGAGCAGAGCCAACACGACGTAATGACCAGCGACCGCGTCTTGTAGGACGGGGTAGCCGACGCCATACATCTCGGGTACGGCGAGAAGCAGCAATCCCAGGAGCACTCCACCGACGGCAGGCCGCAGCCATTCCGGGCCGCGCCACAGGCGATCGGCGATGTCCTCACCGGCATAGAGGATGCGAACGAAGCCAAGCCCCACACCCGTAGCGAGGACACCCAGCCCCGCATATAGAAGGAGCTCCAGCGGCGAGCTGAACGTGAACGCCGGGAGCGAGAGGAAGGCGTGGCTGCCGAAGGCCGCGCGGCCGATCGCATCGGCGGTAACCGAGCTGAGCACCACCAGCCCGAAGGAGCGGGTCTCGAAGTTGCGCAGGATCAACTCCAGCGCGAAGAACACTCCGGCGATCGGAGCGTTGAACGTCGCCGATATCCCGCCCGCCGCGCCACACGCAACGAGCAGCCGCAGCTGAGACTCCGACACGCGCATCAACTGGCCCGTGACTGACCCGAGCGCCGAGCCGATCTGCACGATCGGGCCCTCACGCCCGACAGACCCGCCAGAGCCGATGCAGATCGCAGAGGCCAGCGACTTCACGATCGGCACCTGAGGTCGCATCCGTCCACCGAGACGGTTGACGGCATACATCACCTCCGGCACACCGTGTCCCCGCGCCTCCGGCGCGAACCGGCTGACCAACGGACCGTAGATCAAGCCACCCAGGACCGGTGCGATCACGACGAACCAGATCCCAAGGCCCGGGAGGAGAGGATTAGCCACATGACCGGCCGCGCTGTAGTCACGGTGACCGCTGAACAGGTAGGTCACACCGAGGATCATGTAGCGGAACGCGATCGCCCCGACCCCAGCGCCAGCGCCCGTCAAAAGCGCAAGCGCAGTCAGAGCCCCCTGTTCCCGTGCAGCCGAGCGGCGCAAGCGCTCAAGCCAACCACGGCCAACGTCCAGCGAGGAGCGTCCCAAGCGTGCGGCCGAGGAGTACCCGTCGCCCGCAACGGAATCCTCGAGGGGAACAGAGGCAGTCGTCACCGCATGCTCGGCGGCGTCGTGCTCCTCGAGATCCTCGTTCTGGTCGGCCACGGTCATACGAGCCTACGGAGGCTTCCGCAGAAGCCTCCTCCCCAAACGGCCACCGACCATCAACGGTCAGAACTCTGACGTCAACGCTTGCCTCTGGCTCGCACGCATCACCAGAACGCGCTTCGCGCGTTGCGCTGGCGGGTATCTTGGCAGTAGATGAACCGCGCTCCTCCTGCGTCAAGTATCTGTCGCGTACTCGAGGAGGACCACGACCTCGCCGAGGCGGTCCCAGACGCAGAACGCGACCATGCCACCAAAGGGTGCCTGGCAAGAGTGCTGCTGGTTCCGGTCGGCCGCTGGGTTAGCGCAGAGGACCCTTCCCTGCCGAACGAGGGGATCGGGCTGCTCGTGCTCAACGGGCTGCTGCTCCGGCGGGTCGGCATCAACACGCAGTTCGGAGCTGAGCTGCTGGGCGAGGGCGACCTCTTGCGTCCCTGGCAGGGCGAAGGCGAACCGGTGACCATCCGCGTCACCACCGGCTGGCAGGTTCTCGAAGAGACACGCATCGCGATCCTCGACGAAGCGTTCGCACGCCGCATGGCCCAGCACCCCCAGCTCGCCAGCCGCCTCATAGGCCGAGCGCTACAACGCTCGCGCAACCTGACGGTCAACATGGCAATCGTCCACCAAGCCCGAGTGGACATTCGTCTGCACATGCTGCTCTGGTACCTCGCCGGACGCTGGGGGCGTGTCCGCAGCGACTGCGTGCTGCTCCCGCTGCGCCTGACTCACAGCTTCCTCTCCGACCTCGTCGCCGCGCGACGCCCAACCGTGACGAGCGCCCTTTCAGACCTCTCACGGCGCGAACTCGTAAAGCCCACCGACGACGGCTGGCTACTCTGCGGAGAGCCCCCAGGCGAGCTGATGGAGCTCTCGCCCGTTCCGGCGGACCTCACCACTGCCAAGGCGCGAAACGCCACGACGGTCAGATCCCTGACTAGCAGCGTGGTCAGCAGGCGAGCAGTCTCCTAGCCTCCGCGAGGGTGCCGCCGAGCCTCCCACGCCGAACCGCTCTCCCTTGTGAAAAATGAGCCAGTGCGGGAAGCGTCGTCTCAGCCGCGGCGCGATCGTCGGGGTGTTGGGGGCACTGTGGATCGCCGTCCTCGTTCTCGGCTTCGTTGCTCAGGCTACCGAACTCTTCGGGGTACGGCGTGGCACGCTCGCATTTTTGCTCCTCGGGCTGGCTGCGCTGGGCTTCATCCTGATCGGCTCCGTAGGGGTGTGGCTGACGCTAGGTGGAGTCGATGAGCACAGGACAAGCAGCACTCAACCGGCAGAGGGGGGCGATGCGTAGTGGCCGCCACGGCGACCGGGACCGCTCCGAGACGAGCAGTTGATTGAGCTCACTGTCTCGGCGCGTCCCGAGACTGTTGGGGCGCTGCCGAGCGGCTTTATTCAGGCGATATCGTGACTCTCCGCTGCCGCGACTACCGCATATCGTCGAGCCCTTTCACCTAGTAGTGCGCAACGGGCGGAGCTAGGTGGAGTACGCTACGCCTGTAGGCCAAGCCAAGTCGAGTCGGAGGGACACTTGAGCACTACAGGCCAGGATCAGGCACCGCTTGACGAGCTGGGCATCGCTGACAGCGCCCACTTCCAGCAGGGTCCGCCACTGGAGCTGTTCAGGCGGTTGCGCGCCGAGTGTCCGATTCACTGGTCAAGCGGCATCGCTGAGTTTCCCGACGAAGCCGGCTTCTGGTCGGTGACGACAGCCGAGGACGTGTTCGAGGTCAGCCGTGATTGGCAGACCTACTCCTCCGAAGTCGGCGGCTTCACCGCATCCAATGCAGGCTTGTCGCTGGAGATGCAGCAGGCGATGTTCATCGGGATGGACCCGCCCAAGCACGACCGGCTGAAGGCGCTGTTCCAGCGTGGCTTCACGCCGAAGCGGATCGCCGAGCACGAGGACGCGATCCGCGCGATCACGGTCGAGGTGCTCGAACGTTTGGAGGGCCCCCCCGCCCGGGAGACCTGCGATCTGGTCAGCGACGTCGCCCAACCGGTAGTGGCGCGGGTGATCGGCAGCTTCATGGGCCTCTCGCCCGAGGACGACCAGGCATGGGCGAACCTGATTAACGCGATCGTCGGCGCGGGCGACCCGGACGCGACACCGGAGGGCGCGCAGAGTGTGATGGAGCGTGAGGTGCCCGAGGTGTTCGCGCGCTGCGGCAAGCTGATCGCCGAACGACGCGCGGCGCCGACCGATGACCTGACGAGCGTGCTCGTGCACGCGGAGCTCGACGGCGAGCGGCTCGAGGACCACGAGATCGTGATGGGGTTCCTACTGCTGATGGCCGCCGGCAACGACAGCACCAAGGCGACCTACTGCAGCGGCATGCGCGCGCTGATGGAAAACCCCGAGCAACGAAGGATGGTGATCGAGGACCCCTCGCTGGTGCCGGCGGCGGTAGAGGAGTCATTGCGCATGTTCCCGGCGTTCGCGCACTTCGCCCGCACGGCCACACGCGACACCGAACTGCACGGGCAGCGCATCCGTAAGGGCGAGAAGCTGGTCATGTGGTACCCGTCGTCCAACCGCGATGAGACGCGCTTTGAGGACCCCGATCGCTTCGACCTGACGCGCGAAGCCGAGCACCAGGCGTTCGGTGCCGGTGGCCGGCACTTCTGCCTAGGCACCGCGCTCGCGCGACTGGAGTTGCGGATCCTGATCGAAGAGACACTCAAACGCTACCCCGAGATCCAGATCGCCGGCGAGTGCACACACGTCGAGTCAGCGTTCGCCAACCAACACAAGACGCTGCCCGTGCGACTGCGTCCGCTGTAGGTGACCTGGCCCTTCTGCGTGACCCGCATACGGTAATACTCGCGAGTATTACCGACCTGCTGCTCGCCGAGAACTACGTAGATCTCACCCAGCCACACCCTTGCGCAACAGGTCGAACGGAAAGCGGTAGATCGAACAGCCGAGCGTCTAGATCGCCCCGTAATTACAGTTATCAGGAGTCGTTTCACCGGTCGGTAACAAGTGGCGCCCAGAAAGCCGCGGCTTGACATTTAGTTCGATATTCGGGATTTGACTTTTAACTCGACTTTCTATATCGTCGCCGCGAGCCTCCTGGAGGGGGCCTCGTTCGCTACGCCCATCCGGGCAAGGAAAGAGGACACGGAATGAAACGCATCTCGCTGCCTGCAGCGCTGGTGGTTGTCGCGCTGGGGGCCTTTGCGCCAAGTGCGCTGGCAGTTCCCGCCGCCACGAGCGGCTCAACAAGGCCGTCCATCGACGCGAAGGCTCTGGTTACGACCGAATCGACCACCATCGAAACTACCTACGATGCCAGTGAATATTACGGTGAAGTGAAATGCATCGTCAAGCATGTTGTCAACAAACGATACCCCGAAGGCCGGGACGTCGAGACATGCGAAGCGACGAACGGCGGCAAACTCGTACACATGGTTGCCGGCAAGGGTCAGACCGAGTTTGAAAACACCAGCGGCGGGTTCACCACCGGCTGGGACTCCGACTTCAACGGCAAAGAAACTCACGAATTCACCTACACCGTGTCGAAAAACCTCAAGAAGTTCAAAATCATCGCCGTTTATTAGAGCGCCGCTCCTCGGAGCGTCCTGAGCCGGGTGCCACGGCGCGCAACCAGCCTGCCGTGGCACCTTCGGCCCAATCCGCCCAGCCGTAGGCCCTGAGCAGGAACTCGGCGGGTGCTGGGCGAAGGACCAGCCATGACTGTCGGTAAGGCTGAGGCCCACAACCCGGAGCGCGCCGCATCCTCGGGGTTCACCTGCGCCGTACCCTGCCTGAACGTGATCGACCGCGACGCGATTCGCAAGCACCTCGCCGATGACCTGTTCTTCTGGCTCGACCTCACGGCCCCCAGCGCCGACGACGTCGAGGAGCTGCGCGAGCTGTTCGGATTTCACCCTCTCGCGCTCGAGGACACCCTGCACTTCGGCCAGCGGCCCAAGCTCGATCATTACCAGGACTACATCTTCCTCGTCTTCTACGGCGCCCACGAGCCCTCCAAGACCCAACCCGAGCTCCTGCACGAGGTTCAGATGTTCATCTCGGGCAAATACCTCGTCACCGTGCACAAGGACCGGCTGGTGCCGCTGGACGACCAGCGCAAGCGGCTTGACGGCCTCGTGCTGCACAGCGAGCAGTTTCTGCTCTACCGCGTCTTTGACGCGCTCACCGACAGCTTCTTCCCCGTCCTCTCACGGATGGACGACGAGATCGACGAGCTCGAGGCAGCAGTGCTCGAGGGGCCGACCGATGAGCAACTGCAGCGGCTGTTCGCCATGAAGCGCACGCTCGTCTCGATGCGCAAGGTGCTCACTCCCCAACGCGACCTATTCGCACGCTCGATCGACCAGATCGCCGATCTGCCCGGCCTGCAGCTGGACGAACGCGACTACTTCCGCGACGTCTACGACCACCTGATCCGGATCTCCGACCTGATCGACTCCTACCGCGACCTGCTCTCCAGCACCACCGACCTCTACCTCTCCACGGTCTCCAACCGCCAGAACGAGGTCATGAAGCAGCTCACGATCGTCGGCACGATCTTCCTGCCGCTGTCCTTCATCACGGGCTTCTTCGGCATGAACTTTGGCTGGCTCGTCAACTCCGCCATAGCTCCCACGTGGACCTTCTGGGCGCTCGGCATCGGCAGCATGCTCCTCACCTGCGCCGTGCTCGTGCGCTTCTTCAAGCGCAAGGGGTGGATGTAGCTTCTTGCTCGTCGACAGCCGGTTGCTAGGGCGTTGAGAGGGCCTTCTCGAAGTCATCCACGAGCTCGAGCAGCTCGCCGCACTCCCAGACGCGGCCCATTTGCGCTCGTGGAGCTTCGTGAGGATCCGGGCCTTCTCGAGCTGGGGGAATGGCGCTGCCGATCGCCACGTGGGACTTGCCTGTGAGCCGCTGAGCTGAAGGCACGTCGATCACAGAGGGCAAAGTCCACATCAACGAATTCGGGTAACTACTGGGTCGTGATGGACCGTCGCTGCCGATGCCTGTCAAGAGTTACCGCTAAACCGCTCTGTTGCGGAGATAGGACCACAATGACAAGCACGCCAATGCGCGCTCTACTGCTGGCCGGTGCCGCTGGCGTGCTCGTGCTCGGCCTCGCCGGTCCTGCCTCGGCGGCGGAAACCTCCGCCACCGTGACCGTCACGGGCGGAGCCCTGTCGATGACCGTGCCGGTCAACGCCGGGAATCTTGGAACGCGGGAAAACACTGTCTCCGGCGGGACCATCAGCGGACAGCTGGGCGAAGTTCAGGTTGACGACGCGCGCGCCGCCGCCGCCGGTGCCGGCTGGGTCGTGACGGTCATCTCCACGGCCTTCACGCCGACCGCGGGGCCGACGATCGGAGCAGCCGCAGTCGGCTACACGGCCGGGGTGATCACAAAGGTCGGGACGGCGACCTTCACGGCGAACAACCCGACCAACCTCGCCGGTGTCGTACCTGCCGTCACCGCATCCGCGATCACGGGCGATGACTCGGCGACCTGGGACCCCACGATCAGCGTTTTCGTCGCGGGAGGCATGGCCGCCGGCGTCTATTCCGCCACGATCACGCAGTCCGTTTCGTGATCCTGCATGGTCGGTTGTCAAGGCAACCGCGCTGACGGGCGGCCGAGCGCTTGCGCCATCCCCTGCCAGGAGTGCTGGCCGCCGTCGTTGTCATGGCTGCAATTGGAGCACCCGTCAGAGTGTCGAGCGCGGCGCCGGCCTCCAGGGCGCGAGCCATCACGGATGGCAGCATCGGCTTGCAACTGCTCGACGTCCCGCTCAGCGCATCCGGCGATCCCAGAGCGCGCCTGTACATCATCGATCACCTGCACCCGGGTACGACCATCCACCGCCGGATCGAGATCATCAACACGACGCTATCGCGCCTGCAAGTCGTTAGCTACGCCACCCCCGCCACGATTAGCCAGGGCGCGTTCATGGGTGCGCCCGCGCACACAGCCAGTGAACTGTCGAGTTGGACATCGGTCTCTCCAGGCTCCTCCGAGGTCACCTCCGGCGGGCATGCAATCGCCACCGTAACCATTGCCGTTCCTCGGGGTGCGCCCCCAGGGGAACAGTACGGCGTCGTGTGGGCACAGACACGCTCCGCCGCGCCCGCCGGCGGCGGCATCACCCGAGTCAGCCGCGTCGGGATCCGCCTCTATATCTCCGTCGGTAAAGGGGGCGCGCCCGCATCCAACTTCACCATCGACTCGCTTACCGGCAAACGCTCACCCGACGGTCAGCCAGAGGTCGTGGCGAGCGTCCACAACACCGGGGGACGAGCGCTCGACATGAGCGGAGCCCTACAGCTCTCGCACGGCCCCGGTGGGCTCAGCGCCGGCCCGTTCGCCGCCAACCTTGGTACCACCGTGACGATTGGCGCCACCGAGCCAATCGTGATCATGCTGGACAAGCAGATACCCGACGGCCCGTGGCACACGCTCGTCACCCTCCGCAGCGGACTGCTCGAACGCAGCGCAAGCGCCACTGTCAACTTCCCGGCGGCTGCGACGCGCCACCGGTCCTACCGTGCCATCGCCGAGCTCGTAGTCTTCCTCCTGCTCGCTGGTCTGTTCGCTGCGCTCGTCAACGGGAGGCGTCGCAAATCAGCCACCGCTCGAACGTCTTAGCCGCTCGGACTGATCGACGAGCGGCTGCCACTATGCCGCCGGGGGCGGCTCCACGTCTGCCGGGACATCCCGCTCGCCGTCCCCCAACGAGTCCACATAGCCGAGCGCCTTGCCGCCGGCCTTCTCGATCTTGTCGTGATACTTGCCGCCCGTACGCTGGTCGGCCAGGTCGCCCGCCTTCTGCACCGCCTGCTCGATCTGGTCTTTGCGCTCCAGCACCGCATCCTCGGCCTTGCTTCTGATGTCCTTGAACCTGTCACTCAGCGCCATGGGTCCCTTTCAAGTCGTTGTCAGAGCCATGCTACGCCCGTCGCGGTAGTCTCCACGCATGGACAGCGATCGCGCACGTCAACTACTCGCAGCTGAGCGCCAACGGATCGAGACGGCGATGGCCGCTCTCGACCAGAGTGGGCACGAGGCCGGCTCAGAGGAGAGCGAACCGGGCGAACGTGGCTCCGAGGAGCTCTACCAGAAGGAGCTCGACTCCGGGTTTGCCCAGGACCTCAACGAGCAGCTCGCTGCCGTCGAGCGCGCCGAGGCAAGGCTCGCAGCCGGGACGTACGGCATCTCGGTCGAGAGCGGGGAGCCGATCCCCGACGAGCGCCTGGAGGCCGTCCCCACAGCCGATCGCACCGTTGAGGAGCAGGCGGCACTCGGCGGCTGAGCTTCGCCCCTCCTTTGGCAGGCCGCTGCCGTTGGTCAGGCGACCCGCCGTGGGAGGATGAGCGTGCTGCCGGGCGCGCTAACCGGCGCGTCCGATCACTGGTAGCTCGCGCCAGGACCCGGACCTGAGTAGGCCGAGCCGGAGCTGCCACTCGATTTGCCCATGTTGGGGCAGGGCGCTTTCGTGCCCGAGCCCGTCTGTGGGGCCGTCTTCTGCGATGGCGTCGCCGGCGCTGGAGCGGTGCTCGTCGATGGCGTCGAAGTCGTCGGCGTGGTAGGCGTCGTCGGCGTGGTTGTCGTCGAGCTCGTGGTCGCCGCCGAGGCTCCCGCAATACCCGCCGCCGCGCCGCCTGTGGCCAGCGCACCGGCGACCATGGTCGCCTGGAGCATTCTTGATATTCGCATCGGGTCAAACCTCCTGATGGGTGGGTGATGCTGATTCCCATCCTGTGGCCCCACGCTAATTGCGAAGCGGTGGAATGCGTAGGGGTTGTATAAGAAGGGGAGGTATGAATCTGGGCCGGCGTGGGCTTTTCGCCTAGTGCCACTGATCGGGCACGGCGCGTTGCTAGAAGGAGCTTGATGAGCCACCTATCCGGCACCACTCGCAACTCCCGGCTTCATATGCGGCTCCTCGGCGCGCTGACACTCACCCTCTGCCTTGGATGGTGCACCGGGCAGGCAGACGCCGAGGTGCTGCTCCCGCCTGGAGGCGCTGTCTTCACCGGCCTCACCGGCGGCTCCTACAGCACCTTCTCGAGCGAGGTGGACAAGCATCCGGCCGTCGACGGCGTGTTCGTGACCTGGGGTCGCTCGTTCCAATCCGCCTTTGGACAGGCACGCGCCAACCACGCCCGGCTGATGCTCCACATCTCGACAGCACAGGGCTACGGTGCCCCAGAGCAGATCACACCGCTGGGCATCGCTCAGGGCCAGGGCGACGGCTACCTCTTGAGCCTGGGTGAAGAAATCGCTCGCAGCAACCAGCCCGTCTACGTTCGGCTGCTGCCCGAGATGGATCAGGCCAACAACGCCTACTGCGCGTTCAACGCCGACGGCTCCTCACGCGGCGCCTCGCACTCGACGGCCAACTTCCGCCAGGCATGGCGCCGCACCGTCCTAATTCTCCGCGGCGGTCCGCTCGCCGCGATCGACGCCCGCCTGCACGCCCTCGGCCTACCGCCCGTGCGCGGCGCCCATACCAGCGCCCTGCCACAGTTGCCCGTAGCCTTCCTGTGGGTGCCACAGACTGCCGGCTCGCCCGAAACACAGGCCAACAGCCCCAACGCCTACTACCCCGGCGACGCCTACGTCGATTGGGTCGGCACCGACTTCTACAGCCTCTACCCCAACTTCTCCGGTCTACAGCGCTTCTACTCAGAACACCCGGGCAAGCCCTTCGCCTTCGGCGAGTGGGCGCTGTGGAACGGGGACGACCCCAGCTGGGTCAGCCAGCTGTTCTCCTTCATCGAAACCCACCGCCGTGTGCGCATGGCTCTGTACAACCAGGGGGAACGCGAAGGCGGCCCCTTTCGCCTCACCCGCTACCCGAGCTCGCGGCACGAAATAAGGCGTCTGATCGCCTCGCCCCGCTTTCTCGCATATACGCCCGAGTGGCGCCCGGGGCGCTAGTTCTCAGAAGACCGGCCGCGGGTGAGCGCACGTCGAGCGGGACTGTCGCGCGACCCGTACAACAGCCGCTTGGGCAGCGGCACCGGACTGAAGCGGCGCACCAAAGTTCCCATGAACAGTCGGGGCTCTAGCTTCGCGACAAGCCTTGCCAGCTCACGCCGCTCGGCCGCGGTGAGCCTGCCTGGAACTCCGCGCGAGCGACCGAGGAGTACGGCAAGCCGCTTACGCTCGCCGCCGTCGAGCCTGCCCAGATGCCGCCCGGCCATCAGCGCCACCTGACCGATCAGCAGCAGGCGCGCGATCGGGACTATGCGCGCTGCCCGCCTGGGCAGTGAGCTCATCGGCAGATGTCTCCCATCACCACACCCTAGCCGTCCACCGACCACCGACCGGTCGTCCCGCAGAATTGGAAACGAACCTCTCGATCGCTTGACAGATGGATCGCGCGATGCGAGATTCGGTCACCTGGCCAAGCTCGGCCTTCGAGGGTGCCATCGGAAAATTCGGCGCAATCGACGTATCCCCGGTGTACAAAGAATGCTTAACACGGGAAATACCAGTCTCGATCAAAGCTGAAGGTGGAGCCGCTTACGAATTCAGCACGCTCGAAGAAGTGAAAAGCAACGAATTTTCAGTAGTTGCGGCTCTCGTGGGTCCAATAGGGGCAAAAATCAAGATCTCGGCGACGCTCGAAGGTGAAGCATGCGAAACGAGCATTCCAGTTCAGGCAATCGCCGGTAAATCGACGAAAATCGTGAACAACGGTGGCAAAACGGGCGCGACGGTGAAAGCCAAAATGGAAAAAATCTCGTTTACTAGCAACAACTTATGCGCCGGACTCATACCCAAAGAAGGCAAAAACGCCAAGTATGAAGGTAGCGCCAGCGAGATTGGCCTCATCGTCGAATAGCCGCCCCGTTCAAGCCCCAACCGAGAACCGCGCCCCAGCCCGCTCGAAGCGCTCCACACAGGCGGTGCCAAGCGCCACGGCCGGGGTGAGGCAGCCGGCCCGCTCGGGGGTGGCGCCGTCCTCGGCCAGCAGCATCCCCACCTCGCCCAGCATCCGCGCCGTGGCCAAGTATCCAGGATGCCCGTGAGCATCCACCTGCGTGCGCAACTCTCGCCCCAACGGCGTCCGCGCTAGCACCACCATCCGCCAGCGCCATCCCTCCAGTCGCTCGCCACTCGGACCAAAGCCTGAGGAGGGACCGATACGAGCCATCGCCTGCGCAAGCGGTCGGCGAACCCTCGTCCGCGCCCGCGTCACGCCACGCAGCCCGAGCTGAGTTGCCGACAGCGCGCCGGCTATCGCCCACCGTCCAGGGAGCGTGGCCGCAGAGCCGCCGAACGCCATCCCCTCGCGGTAGCGAAACGGCTCTGGCGGGCGACCCTGCTCGGCGGCCAAGAGCGTCGCCGTGCGGTGTATGACAGCTGGGTTGATGAACGGCGCGGGCGCCATCGGCGCAACGACCGCGCCGCTGAAGCCACGCCGCGGCGCCAGGCCGATCGGGCTCATGCGCCGCACGGCCGCGGCAGCAGCAGGATCGGTGATCAACACGGCGGGGTCTTCGATCGAACCGGCATCCTCGGAGGCCGCTACAGCGGCAAGGCTCTGGAAGGTGCCGCCCGAGACACCATCCGAGGGTCGCGGCAGTCCCGGCGGCGAGATCAGCGACACCTCCAAGTCGGCCTGCGAGATGCCCTCACCAAAGCGCTCGCGTGCCTGCTCGTCAGCCAGCGCCACGAGCAGGTCAGGTGGAAGCGACTCGAAGCCACACACCTGCACGACCTTCACGCCCGCCTTGACCGCCGCGCCACCCAGCTCCTCGATGATCGAGCGCACGAACGGCATCTCACCGGTGAGGTCCACGTAGTGAGCGCCACCGTCGATGCACGCTTCGATCACCGGGCGGCCATACAGCGTGTAGGGACCCACCAGGTCGAGCACAACCCGCGTGCGTGCCGCCATCCTCGCCAGCGAAGCCGGGTCGGCCACGTCGGCCACGATCAGCTCGGGGACGCTCACGCCGAGCTCGCTCAGGAGGGCGCTCGCCTTGGCCACGTCACGGGCAGCGGCGGCCCAGCTCAGCCCGCTCTCGGCCGCGCGTTCTGCCAGGTAGGCGGCCACACGACGACCGGTCACACCGCCTGCCCCGAAGACCACCACGTCGAGCTCGCGATCGCCGCTCACGGTTTCAGCGTACCCGCCTCCGCAATGGGATCGCCGCCCAGATACTCGATGTCGAGCTCCTCCGCCAGCGCCCACGTCGCGCCGGCGCCACCCGCGGCAACGCGCGTGCCGCTTCGCAGCGCGGCAATCTCCTCACGGGCGTCTCGCAGCAGCTCCGGTGAGGTCGCGCACAGCACCACGATCGTCGGCGCGAGCTCATCGAGACTCGCCGCCACATCCCCCAACGGCGTGTCGGCACCGAGGTAGGTGATCCGCCAGCCATGTTCATGCAGCGCGAGCCCAAAGCACAGCAGCCCGAGGTCGTGGCGCTCCCCTGAAGGGCAGGCAAGAATCGCCCGCGGACCCACGCCGACTCCCCATCCGCTCGTCAGTCCGCGCAGACGAGCGCCGATCACGTTACTCGCAAAGTGCTCCTGAGCCACGCTCATCCGCGACGCAGCCCAGCTATCGCCCACCCGACTCAGGAACGGGAGAATCACCTCCGCCAGCGCTCGCTGCAGGGGCAGCGCCGCGAACAGCCGATCGAGGGCAGATTGTGCGAGGCCGTCGTCGAGTTCCAGGACCGCGCGCTCGAGCTGCTCCTCGATTTCTTCCGCGGCCTGCCCATCCCCAGCTCGACCTGAGCGCTCGTCGAAGTTGGCAAGGCGCGCGGCCTCCGACGCGGGGATCCCGGCAGCGATGTGAGCGCACATGCTCTGCACACGCTTGACGTCCTCCTCTGAGAAGAGGCGCAGGCCGCCGGCGGTGCGCTCTGGACTCAGCAGCCCGTAGCGCGTCTCCCACGCGCGCAGGAGCTCCGGGCTGACTCCCACCCGTCGGCTCAGCTCGCCAATGCGGATTCGTGGCCGCTCAGACATCGCTCGACAGTAGCGGATGAACAGAACCTCATCAAAACCTCTACAAAACCTGTACACTGTTTCTCCATGCCGCTGTCGCTCCCAAACGCCACCGACGGTCAGCTGATGGAGCGGGTTGCCGACGGCGAGCGGGCTGCCTTCGAGGAGCTCCATCGTCGCCATCACGCCGTCGCCCTGCGCACGGCCATGCGCGTGATGCGCCATCCGGCAGCCGCTGAGGAAGTCACCCAGGAGGCATTCCTCGGCCTATGGCGTGGAGCTGCTGGATTCGACCCCGAGCGCTCCAACCCGAAGGCATGGCTGCTGCTGCTCGTGCGCAGCCGAGCGATCGATCACCTCCGTCGCGTGCGCTCCCAACGCACCCATGTCTCGCTCGAAGCCGCGATGCAGCTGCAGGCCCCCGAGCGAACAGAGGCCCAAGCAGCCCGCCGTGAGAGCTCGCGCAACATGCTCCGACTGCTGAGCACCATTCCCACCAAGCAGCGCCAGATCGTCGAGCTCGCCTACTACCGAGAACTCACCCAGACCGAGATCGCGGCCAGGCTGGGGCTCCCACTGGGACGGTGAAGGGCCGCATCCGTCTCGCACATCGCCACCTCCACCGCGCCCTGGCCCGCGAGGCCACTCAGCTCGCCGGCGTCAGTGCCTGAGGCTCAAAGGACCCGAGACGACGAGGGCTCGGGCGCATCTGCGCCCGTGAGCCGTGTCAGTTCGCGCAGCAGCCCGTCCATGCCCGCTATCTCATAGGCCGCCCGCTGGCGCCCCGCCCCGCCGCCACGCGCCAGCAGTGCGGGCAGCGAGTCGAGCTCCTGCTCGCAACCGAGCTCGCCGGCGTGGGTGCGCGCCACCGCCAGCGCCGCGTCGAGCAGCTCGCTCACAGGACGCAGCCGACCGTCGGCGTCGGGCAGGTTGGCGCGCACGCCGTAGCGCGCCGCCCTGAAGCTTCCCTCCTCGAGCACCTCTGCCGGCGTGGCCGAGTTGGCCACCGGCGCAGCCTCGGCCTCGTGTCGAGCCAGGCAATGCACGAGCGCCACCAGCCCGGCCAGATCCTGCAGCGTGCATTGAACGTCGAGCGCCCTGATCTCGACAGTGCCCAGGCGTGGGTGGGGGCGCATCTTCCACCAGAACCACGTGTAGTCGGGCACATCGGCTGCCTTTGCCAACAGCTGCGTCATCTCCTGGAAGTCCTCGTAGTCGCGCATCGCCCGCGGCACACCCGAGCGCGGCCAACCCCGGATCGTCACCTCACGGGCCGAGGCCAGGCCCGTGTCGCGACCGTGACGGAAGGGCGAGTTGGCGGCGAGCGCCTGCAGCAACGGGAGGTGGTGGCGCATGCCGTTGAAGACCTTGATCGCCGTCTCCGCATCGGGCATCCCCACGTGGATGTGCAAGCCGGCCACCGGGGTGGCGACCGCGTCGCCGAGCAGATCGCGGATGCGCTCGTAGCGCTCCTTGTCGGTGATCTCCGACTGCCCCTCCGTGGCCGACGGGTGCGTGCCCGATCCGATCAGGCCGGCCCCGGTCTCGATCACGGCACGCCGCAGACCGCCCAACGTCTCTACAGCCTCGCCGGCAGTCGAGCACACGTCGGTGATCAGCTCGACCTGGCAGGCGTGCAGCTCACGCTCGACCTGGCCGTCGAGTGGGCCGAGGCGCTTCTGCACAGCCGCCGAGGCGTTCGTCTGACGACCTGTCACCGGATCGACCAGGAACAGCTCCTCCTCCACCCCCACCGAGAACGGGCGCTCCGAGCCGAACGCGTCCTCGATCTCGTGCTCGGCGCTCATCAACCCCATCTGCCCGTAGCCGCTCGCGCCGAAACCCGCGGCGCCATGCGATCAGGCCGCGAGGTTCTCGAACACTGCCGCCATGCCCTGACCGCCGCCGATGCACATCGTCTCCAGACCGTAGCGCCCACCGCGACGGCACAGCTCGCGCAGGAGCGTGGTCATGATCCGCCCGCCCGTCGCACCAATGGGGTGACCTAGTGAGATGCCCGAGCCGTGCACGTTCACCCGCTCGAGGCCATCGGGCAGCTGCCACTCGCGCAGCACCGCCAGCACCTGGGCGGCGAACGCCTCGTTGAGCTCGATCAGATCCATGTCGGCCATGCTCAACCCGGCGCGCTCGAGCGCCTTGCGCGTGGAGGGCACGGGGCCGATGCCCATCGTCTCGGGGGCAACACCCGCCACCGCCCACGAGACCAGCCGCGCGAACGGCTGCAGGCCGAGCTCCCTGGCCTTGTCGGGGTGGGTAACTATGCAAACCGCCGCACCGTCGTTCTGGCCGCTGGCGTTGCCCGCCGTGACAGTCGCCTCGGGATCGCTGCGGCCCATGATCGCCCGCAGCTTGGCCAGGCGCTCGAGCGACGTGTCAGCGCGCGGGTGCTCGTCGCGGTCGAGCGTCTGCTCGCCGCTGCGTGTGCTCAGCGTGATCGGGACTATCTCCTCGGCGAACGTCCCGTCCTCCTGGGCGGCGAGCGCCAACTGGTGGGAGCGTAACGCCAGCTCGTCCTGCTCCTCGCGGGCGATCCCATACTGGCGGCGCAGGTTCTCCGCCGTTTCGATCATGCCGCCAGGCATCTGGTGGGCGCTGCCGCCCGCCGTGATCCGGCCCCGCGCCAGGCGATCGTCGAGCGCGACGCTCGGCGCCTTCACCCCCCAGCGCATACCCGTGGCGTAGAACTCGGCCTGGCTCATGCTCTCGGCTCCGCCCGCCAGCACCAGCTCGGCTGCCCCCGTCTGGACCTCCATGCAGCCCGTCACGATCGCCTGCAGACCAGCCCCGCAGCGCCTGTCCACCTGCTGGCCCGGGACCTCGATGCTCAGTCCCGCGTCCAGCGCGGCCACGCGACCGAGGGCCGGCGCCTCGCCGTTGGGGTAGCCCTGACCGAGGATCACGTCCTCGATCTCGTGCTCAGGCAGGGAGGTGCGGCGCACGAGCTCCTCGATCACTGTGGCCGCCAAAACGGTGACGGGCACATCGCGATACATGCCGCCGAAGCCGCCCACGGCGGTCCTCAGCGGTTCACAGATAACGGCCTCGCGCATGGCGGGAAGCCTGTCAGAAACGGGCAGTGCGCACTGAACTCCCCCTGCCCAACGATCACCACCGACCCACCCACGTGCACGCCCTCGATCCCCTCGGCCGACCCTTCGGCGAACGCATACAGCAGCGAAGGTCGATCGATCTCGGCGCCCTGGCTGATCTCGATCTCATCGCCAAAGCCAATACGCCCGTGGCGGGCGAGGTGAACAGCCAGAGGCCCTGCAGCCGAGCCGGTGGCCGGGTCCTCGGACACACCCAGGGCGGGAGCGAACATCCGCGTCTTCCAATGCCGCCCCGAGCCGGCGAAGCAGCTGACACACGTTTCACCCCATCGGGCCAGCGCACCGATGTCAGGGCGCAGCTCAGCCACCGCCTGAAGGCTCTCCAATTCGATGAACAGATGGCGTGGACCGGTGTCATAGACCAGTACCGGCAGCCCCGAGCCGTTTACGCCGAGCGCTGCCATCAGCTCGCCTTCGCTAGCGCAGGACTCCCATGTGGGGATCGGTTGGCTCATCCAGCCCGAGGCCACGATCCCATCCTCGAGTCGCACCCGCACCGTCACCGCACCGGCGCCCGTCTCCAGGGTCACCTCGCCTCGCTGCAGGGCAGTTCCCACCACGGCCGCCGCGCCCAGCGTGGGATGCCCGGCGAACGGTAGCTCGGCGGCGGGCGTGAAGATCCGGATGGCCAGGTCTCCGTCTGCTTGCGGCGGGAGCACGAACACGCTCTCGGACAGCTTCAGCTCACGAGCCAGGCTCTGCATGTCATCGCCGGAGAGCCCACGAGCATCTGTGAACACCGCCAGCTGATTGCCCTGCAGGGGCCTATCCGTGAAGACGTCCAGCAGCACATAGCGGCGTCGACCAGGCGAAGCGTCGCGTTCGAGCTCGAAGGCTGCCATCAACTCGATCGATTGCATGCTCATACCGCGTCCACCCGCCGCAGCCGCACACCGCACACCTCGAGCGTCTCGCCTCCACCTGGAAGCGCCGCGGGAAGCTCGAGTGCGATCTCCCCTATCCCTTCCCCGCGCACGCTCGTGGCCTGCTCGAAGTCAACCGCTCCACCATGCACGCTGGGCTCGAGCTCGTGCGCCACGAGCACCGCTTGGCGCAGTCGTACACGAGGTCTGTCCGGGCTCACACCGGGGACGATATTCGGAGGATCGCCGTCCGCATCGTTTGCTCCTAGCTGTGGCCACGCTGCCACGGCCACACGCGCCGCGGTCGCTGCGCCTCGACGGCCATGCCCGGGCGAGGCGGAACCACGCCGCCGTCGAGAACCGCGGCGGGGACCTGCGAGGTGAACCAGTCGGCCAGGGAGTCCATCCCCGAGCTGTGCAGCTCGGCGGCCATCCCCGGGGCACGGTGGAAGGGGTCGTGGGCGTCGGAAGCGACGTTGTGCACGAGCCCGTCACGGATCAACCCGAGAGCAAAGCGTCGGGCCTGGCTGCCGAAGCGCCCCACGAGCGAGCCGGCGGTGATCGAGGTGAGCATCCCGGCGCGCACGAGCGACTCGAGCACGGCGCGGTCGCGGTGGAAGGCGGGGCAGCGCTCGGGGTGGGCGACCACGATCTGAAAGCCGTGGCGGGCGACGGCCAGCATCATCGCGTCGAGTCCGGTGGCCGCCGGCGTGAACGGCGGCTCGACCAGCAACCAGGGACCGCCGCCGAGGGTCAGCCGACCGAGCTGCTCGGCATTCATCTCAACGGCGCTCAGCAGCGCGATCTCGGCGCCCGCACGCACGTCGATCGCGATCTCCTCGGCAGCCAGACGCGAATTGACCTCAGCGACGAGCCGAGCGATGGTCTCGGGCCCGTTGGGATAGTGCCGATTGACGTGCGGCGTGGCGACCATGGTGTGCGTGCCGGCCGCCCTGGCAGCGCGCGCGAGCGCGATCGTGTCCTCGATCGTGTCGGGGCCGTCGTCGATGCCGGGGAGCACGTGGCAGTGCAGGTCGATCACACATGCAACCTTAGGGGCGCCGGCGTCAGTAGGGGATCTCCACCCCACGGGCGGGCCTGAAGGTTCGCTTCTCGGGATACACACAAACGTCGCCGGGGATCAGGTCACCCATGGTGACGAGCGTCATGCCCTCCTCGCCCACCTCCACGCGGTGGCCCACGGGGACGTTCTCGCGACACAGCCAGAAGGAGCCGGCGCGCAGTGAGTGGGCCTGCTCGCCGACGCGCGCCACGCCGCTACCTCCGCGCACGAACCACGCCTCCTCGCGTGCGGAGTGGTAGTGAAGCTCGGTGTTGTGCGTGTGCGGGGGCATCTCGTCCTGAGCCAGGGCGAGGTCCCGGGCGCCCATGTCATACAGGCCACGGGTGGCATAGGCGATGCGGCCCTCGCGTCCGCTGTTCAGCGGCAGCTCGGCCAGGTTCCGGATGGTGGAGGGACGCTCGGTTGTCGGCTCGGGCAGCTCGAGCGGACCGAGATCGGCATCGGCGGCAAAGGGGTTACGCGTATCGGCGGGCGTCCAGCGCGGACCGAGCCAGAACTGTCCGGTGCGCGGCAGGTGGGTGATGTGGGTGCGCGAGCCCTCTGCGACGACGAGCACGCGAAGCCCGTGCTCGCCCGCGATCAGCGTGTGCGCGTCACCGCCGGACGGATGCCACAGGAGGTCGTCGACGCCGATCGCATAGGTGCGCACATCCTTGGAGCCGGAGGTCTGGTAGCTCAGACCGCTGCCCGCCAGCACGAGGAACGCCTCGTCCTCGTCGGCGTGGCTGTGCGGCGGGGTGGCGCGCATGCCGGGATCGACGTCGATCAGGGCGACACCAAGACGCCGGGCCCCACAGGCGATACCGAGGCGGCGCCGGCTCGCAGCGATCTCGCCGATCTCCCAGCGTTCGCTGCGCACGTCGTCTACGTGGATGGGAACGTCAGCGTCCACCCTGCCAGCATGACAGCGGCGGCAGAGGGCTCAGCGGTCAGCTCGGGCGGCGTGGGCGTTGGCGCAGCCGCGGCCGGCGCAGCACATCGAGGCGGCGTAGCTCGCGTTTGCGCCGGCTTGCCGCTTCGCGTGCGAGGTCGCGTTCCTCGCCGAGTCCGATGTCGAGGAAGATCGACAGCAGCCCACCGGCGAGGCCCAGCGACATGAGGACGATCGTGAGGACTTCGCCCGTCAGACCTTCGACCGCTGCGGCGCAGACGCCACCCGCCACGACGAGCGCGGCAGCGACTGCAAATGCGACGATGCGACCCCGCCTGGCCACGCGCTCAACGGTAGAGCAAAACCGGCCTGGATTCAGCGAATGAGGATCGGATCGCTGTAGCTGTAGACGTGTGCGGCGTCGGAGATCTTGACGAGCGCGCGATAGACGCCGGCGTGGCGCACGCGCACATTGCGCGCGAAGCTCGACATCGTGGGTGTAGCGGCCTTGACGACTGTGCCGCCCTCATTGACCGAGTTACCAGGCTGCAGCAGCTGGAAGCCGACGAGCGCACCGACCTCGGCGGGTTCGACCGTGCCGTAGAGATACGTGTAGCCACGTCGACGGGCACGCCGCTCGTGGAAACTCACACGCACGGCCACGCCCTCCGTGATTGCGGGACTGACCACTTCGGGCTTGCCGACGGTCACGACCCGCAGCTGAGCGTTTTCGAGCAGACCGACGTAGGGGAAGGAGAAGCCTCCTGTCGAGTTGGTGACCTCGGGGTTGCCTACGGCTTTGAAGCCGCTCAGGTAGGGGTAGGGATTCGCCTGAAGGGAAACCTGATGGTTGGCGGCACCGGTTCCCGAGAGGTTGCCCTCGACCACGAACGGATCGCCAAAGACGACGGGGTTTGGCACGCCGGCAATCTGAACCGAGAGCGGCACGCTGGCCGTTTTGAAGGTCCGGTCGCCCCCGTCAGTGGTGCCAGCGGAGTTGACAGCCACAATCCGGTAGTGGTAGGTGGTGTCGGGCTGCAGCCCGGTGACGCTTTGACTCAGCTTGATTCCAATCGTTCCGTTCCCGGCGGGGGCGAGCGATGTCTGGCCCCCATAGGCGGCGGATGTGCCGTATTGGAAGACATAGCCTGTGGCCAGGCCACGCGGGTTGACAAAGCCGTAGAGGACGACCGAGGAGTAGGTCGCGTTGGAAGCCCCGGAGGTTGCGACGCTCGGCTTCGAGCCGGCTGCAAACGCACTTGACGCCGGCAGCGCGACAGCGCCTGCAATCAGGCTCAGCATCAGGACCGTCGAACGGCGGAGGTACATCGGGCGGGATTTGCTCATATGTGCTCTATACCCGGAGCGCGGCCAAAGTCGCGGATGCGCGCCACAGGCAACCGTCCAGCACCCAAAACGCGGTGAGACTTGCGCGGGTCGACTAGCAGCACCGCCAGTAGGATCGCCCGAATGCCACGACGCTCAGCGCCACGCGTGATCGGCGCCACCCAGCCACCGGACGTGGCGATGCAAAGCTTGGAGCGGGCAGCGATCGACGGGCTCGAGCAAGGGCTGTCCCTGGAAGACGTGCTCATCGCATCGGTCTCGTTCCGTGGCTCCGACGCCGGCTCGGTGCGCGTGGAGCGATCGCATCTGAGCGATGTGGATCTGGGCGATGCCCGTCTGCGGGCGCTCAGCATGGTGGACACCTTGGGTGAGCGCATCGACGCTGCCAACGGCGATTGGGGCGCAGGCAAGCTCCGTCGCGTGCTGCTCGAGGACTCGCGCCTCACTGGCCTGAGCCTGGCCGAGACTCACCTCGAAGAGGTGCAATTCAATGGGTGCAAGCTCGACTACGTCAACTTCCGCAACTCCACCATCGAGCACGTGTCCTTCGAGGACTGCAGCCTGAGGGGAACCGACTTCCAGGGCGCCACCATCCACGCCACACGCTTCGCCGGGTGCCAGCTCCTGGAAACCGACTACTCCCGCGCCCAGATGGAGTCCGTCGATCTGCGCGGCTCGCAGCTGGAGCTCGCCGGCTCCATGCTCGCTTTGAAGGGAGCGACCATCGATGCGCTCCAGCTCATCGACATCGCCCCCCTGCTCGCGCTCGAGCTGGGGATCGCCGTTGAGACTGATCGAGAGGCCGGCGGTTTGCCCCTCTCCAAGCCTGGGTAGGAAACGAAAATGGGTTTGGGACCAAGCCGCTCGGGCAAGTGCCTGGCTGCGCTGCTCGTGGCGGTGGCGGTGGCGGCCACGCTGGCGGCGCTCGGAAACGCTGCCGCGGATGCGGCCAGTAGCTCCCCGACTGCCACCACCGATGGAGCCTCCAGCGTGGCCTACTCCACAGCTGTGCTGCACGGGCGGGTCAACCCCCGTGGCCAGGCCGCCAACTACATGTTCGAGTACGGCCCCACCCGAAAATATGGCTCCCAGAGCCCCCTCTCGCCGGTCGGCAGCGGCAACACCTCGGTGAGCGTGAGCCAGGCTGTGGCGGGGCTGCAGCCGCTCACCACCTACCACTACAGGGTGGTGGCCATCAGCGCGACGGGGGCGGCGCTCGGCGCGGACAGGACCTTCACCACCCTCAAGGTCCCCCTGTCGGTGGCGATCGTGGGCGTGCCCAACCCGGTGATCTTCGGCGACCCGTTCGTGGTCGAGGGAACGCTCTCGGGCACGGGCTCGGCCAACCACGAGGTCGAGCTCCAGGCCAACCCCTTTCCCTACCTGAGCGGCTTCCAGCAGGTGGGCAACCCCGAGCTGACCAACGCCACGGGCGGCTTCTCGTTCCCCTATGTGGGCCTCCTGCAGAACGCCCAGATCCGCGTGGTGACCGTGGGCAAGCCGACAGTGACCAGCCCTGTGATCGTCGAGGGCGTGGCTGTGCGAGTGGTGCTGCATGCGCGCGCCACACGGCGCCGAGGGTTCGCGCGCCTCTACGGCACGGTCGCCCCAGCCGAGGTGGGAGCCCTGGTGGGCTTCCAACTGCTCGAGCCGGGTCACCGCTCGGCGAACGTGGGTGGAACGACCGTCAAAGCGGGCACGAGCGCAGTGGCGAGCTTCAACCGAGTGGTGCACGTGCACAGGGGCCTCTACCAGGCGCTCGTGAAGATCTCAGACGGCGCTCACGTCTCCGCCTACAGCGCGCCCGTGCTCATCCGCTGAAGCATCGATAATCCGCTCATCGAGCGGTCCTCAACCCCACCTCGGCCACCATCGAGAGGCGCCGCTCACTGGGCGACGCGGGCTAGCGAGTGGCTCGTACCGGAGCACAACCCGTCGGGGATGGTCTACGGGGTGATCGTGATCGGGGCCCTGCTGGCCGCCGAGAGCGCTCGTCACGAGAGTCATCTCGATACCTCTGCCTCGGCGCTCATCGCGGCTGCGCTCTACTGGCTGGCCCATTCCTATGCCGAAGTGCTCGGCCGCCGGCTCTCCACACAGCAGCGCCTCACATCCTCGGCGCTCGTGCAGGCCCTGGGTCACAACTGGGCGATCCTGCGCGGCGCGGCAACGCCGGTGCTGGCGCTCGTGATCGCATGGGCGAGCGGCGCGGGACAGCAGACTGCGATCACGGTGGCGCTGTGGAGTGCCGTGGCGAGCCTCGTGGCGCTCGAGCTGATCGCCGGCGTCCGCTCGCGTGCAGCCCCAGGCGAGCTCGTGCTCGAGGTCGCAGTGGGAATGGCCATGGGCCTGGGCATCATCGCCCTGAAGGTCGTCCTGCACTAGGGTCAGAGTACTGCTGGGCCTGCAGGCCTTTTCAGACTCTTCGGAACGATCAGACCGTCAGACAGTTCCATGTAGACAAAAAACCGCTGACATGGAATGATCCCTGAGGCCAGATTGCATGACAGCAGTCGTCTGGCTCGAAAGGTAAGTTCGGGGAGGTCGAATGGCATCGGGAGGAAGAGGGGCGTTGTCGCAGTCATCCGAGCGCGCTAAAGCGGCGGGCAGCTCGACGCGTGTAGGTCCCATCTACAAGCGGCTGCCCCACGGGCCGCACCGTCTGGAGCGGGGCGAAGTCGTCCGCCATCAGCGCGCCCGGATCTACGGCGCGATGGTCGAGGCGATCGCGCGCAGCGGCTATGAGCACACCAGCGTCAAGCAGGTGATCGGACTGGCGGGAGTGTCGCGACGCTCCTTCTACGAGCAGTTCACCAACAAGGAGCAGTGCTTCCTGTCCGCTTTCGACGTGCTCGCGGGCCGCGACATCCAGCGCATCACCAAGGCCTGCACCGCGAGCAGCAGCATGGACAAGCGACTGCGGGCGGCCTTCAGAGCACTTGTCCAGTCAGCGAAGGAGAACCCCAAGGCGAGCACGCTCGTGCTGGTGGAGTCACAGACGGCGGGCATGGGAGGCGTGCTGCGCCTACGCCAGGTTCTGGCCAGTTGCGAACAGATGCTCGCCCACGGCTTCAGCGAGTCGAGCGAGGCGGTCGCGCTGCCCGCGCCGGTCGTGCGGGGCATCGTCGGCGGCCTGCACGGGGCCATGTCCACGGTGCTGTGCGAAGAGGAGATCGAGGATCGGCCCAGGCTCGCCGAGGACATGCTGCGCTGGACGCTCCTGTTCCAAGCCCCCGCCGCAGCCGATCTGGCCGAGCGGATGGCTCCCCGCATGGCACAGCACATGCGCGAGATATCCCTTGCCAGCGCCCATCGAGACGATCCGGAGACGAGCGCTCACGGCGACACCCGCGAGCGCTTGCTGCACAACGCCCTGCGTCTGGCCGGCCTCCACGACTACCGAGACCTGACAGCGCCCCAGATCGCAGACGAGGCGCGCGTGACGATCGACGACTTCCTCGAGCTGTTCCCCGACAGAGACGCGTGCTACCTGGCTGCACTCGACATGGTCTCCGACGAGATCCTCACGCTGGTAGCCAAGCCCGAGCTGATCGCCGACGACTGGGCGCATGCTGTTCGCCGTGTCGTCTCACAGCTGATGGGCTACCTGAGCGAGCACCCGCTGTATACGCGCACGATCGTGCAGGAGGCATTCTTCGCCGGCTCAGAGGCAGTCAGTCAGATACACGAACTGACGATGGCCATCGCCACGCTGCTCACAGAGGGCGCGCCGAACAAGCCCCGCAGCGGCCTGACGGTAGAGGGCATCGCGGGAGCGTTCATGCACACGGTTCGCTGCCAGGTGGCCGGCGGTCGCATCCAGCTGCTGCCTGCGCTCTCGGACTACTTCTCCTACGTGGTCCTGGCCCCATACATCGGCGCCGAGCGGGCGACCGAGGTCGTGACCGAGGACCCTGGCCGTTAGCGGCGTTTGCGCACGAGCCGTTCGGCGAAGTAGGTGAGCACGATGCCCACCAGCAGCGAGACCACGATCACGATGATCAGCGGTGCGTGCCCCGAGCCGAAGATCCAGTCGACCTTGACCTGTTTCAGGTTGAGCACGGCGAACAGCGTGATGAGGACCGACAGAACGACCAGCGCTCCCGTACGCGCCAGCTCGCCGCTGCTGCGCTCCTTGCCACCCAGGCGGGCTTTGCGGCGTTTACCCGACGGTGTCGGCTGTGAGGAAGACGCCATTGCCTGAGGGATCGTAGCCCCTCAGGGAACCCGGGGCGTGGCCATCACCGCAGCTCCGCCTGCACCCACTGGCAGCCGATCGACAGGTCCTCCACGCCCAGGGCCGCCGACACGTTCAGCGCCATTCCGTGGCGGATGAAGTCATCCAGCCGCTCGGGATCTGCGCCCGAGAGCCGCCGGGCGAGATCCACCAGCTCGGCGTAGCAATGGCGCACGCGAGCCCGCACGAGCTCGTCGTCGCAGGCCGCATAGGCCTGGTGCTGGAGCATGAGGTGATCGCGATCGGCGGCCAGCAGCTGCGTGTAGGCGCGGCCCATCGCCTCGAGCACGTCCTCGCAGTCCGCGCAGCGCCCCTCCTCGTAGTCGCGGGCGGCCGACTCGAACGTCTCCCCCACGCGCGTGAAGCTGCGCTCGATCGCCGCCAGGAACAGCTGGCGCTTGTTGGAGAAGAGGCTGAACACATACGGCTGGGCCACGCCCACGCGCCGGGCGATGCGCTCGACCGGTGTGCCGTGCAGCCCTCCGCGAGCGAACTCGTGCACGGCGGCGTCGATCAGCTCCTCGCGTCGCTCGGCCGCCGGCACCCGCCTGCGCGGCGCCACGGGAGCCTCGCTCCCGGGCGCAGCCGGCGTTGGCGGGCCTGCGCTCACGCGGCCTCGCCGGCAATCGACGGGCCCGCCATCTCGACCGGGCGGCGAGCGCCCGCGTGCGACTCCTCGCCCTCGGGCGCGCTCGCGACGCGCGCTCCGAAGGGCAGCACCGCCACGACGAGAGCACCGGCTGCCAGCACCGCCACGGCGACCCACATGGCGGGGCGCAGCCCGGAGATGAACGCCTGCGGGGAGGCGTAGCCGCCCGAGCCGGTGAAGACCGACGCGAGCACGGCCACGCCGAGCACGCCGCCGAGCTCACGGATGGCGTTGTTGGCGCCCGAGGCCTGCCCCGCTTGCTGCGTGCTCACGGCCGAGAGGATCGCGTTGGCTGAGGGGGCGAACACGAGGGCCATGCCGGCGCCGGCCATGATGAAGGGAGCGATCATCTCTGAGTAGGGAAGGTGGGTGGAGAGCAGCAGCGCGAGCCACGCCAGCGCCCCGCCCTGGAGGGCGAGCCCGGCGAACATGAACGGACGACTGCCCAGCCGCTCAGAGAATACGCCCGCCAGGGGCGCCACGACCATCGTCGCTCCGGTCCACACGAGCAGCTTCAGACCGGCCTGCAGCGGCGTGTTGCCGAGCACGTTCTGCATGTACTGGGAGAGGAAGAAGATCGACCCGAACATGCCGAAGTACATGCTCAGGGAGACCACGTTGGTGACTGCGAAGGAGCGCCTGGCGAAGAAGCCCATCGGCAGCATCGGCTCCGACGCACGCAGCTCCCAGCGTACGAAGGCGCCGAGCAACACCACGCCGGCAATCAGGCTGGCGAGGATGGTTGGGCTGCCCCAACCGAGCGACTGGGCGCGCACGAGGCCGAACACGACCCCGAACGCTCCCGTGCTGGCCAGCAGCAGCCCGGGCACGTCGAGTGAGCCATAGGGACCGCGACTCTCTGACAGCACACGCGTGGAAAGGGGGATCAGGCAGACGCCGATCGGGACGTTGATCCAGAAGATCCAGTGCCAGGAGATGGCCTGCACGACGGCGCCACCGACGAGCGGCCCGAGCGCGACCGCGATGCCGCTCACCCCCGACCAAATTCCAATCGCCATCCCGCGGCGCTCGGCGGGGAAAGCCTCGGCCAGCAGCGTGAGCGTGAGCGGCGTGACCACCGCTGCACCCGCCCCCTGCACCGCGCGGGCCCCAATCAGCAGATTGGTGTTGGGCGCGAGCGCAGCCAGCGCCGAGGCGAGAGTGAAGACGCTCATGCCGATCACGAACATGCGCTTGCGTCCAAAGCGATCGCCCAGCGCCGCCCCGGTCAGCAGCAGCACGGCATAGGAGAGCACGTAGGCGTTGACCGTCCACTCGAGCGACTGGATCGACGCTCCCAGGTCGCGGTGGATCGTGGGCAGCGCAACGCTCACCACGAGGTTGTCGAGGACGACCATGAACAGCGCCACGGAGACGATGCCCAAGGTCCAGCTGTTCTTGCGCGGGGTGCCACTCATGATCAGTGCTCCTTGCGTGTCGAGTTCATCACTGGGAGTAGATTAGCAGTTACTAATAACTAAGCAGTAATCCGTGCTCCACTGCGGCTCCGGTCGAGAAATCCCAAGCCGAGGAGGAGCAGGCACGCCGCCGAATACCATGGGTGCGATGAGGCGAACGAACCAGCTTGGAACCGCTGCCGCCCTCTGCCTGGCGATCTCAGGTGGCGTGGCGCTGGGCGGCTGCGGCTCCCAGACCAAGACCGTGTCCGTGGCCAACTCACCAACTGTGGCCCAGACGAGCACCCCGGCCACGACCAGCACGCAGAGCACCACCCCCGCCACGACCACCTCCAAAACCCCAACCACCAGCACGCCCGCGCAGACCACGACCAACGGCGGGACCTCGGCGCCATCGACCACGCGCACGGCGCCCGAGCCAGAATTCACCCAGCACGAATCCCACGCGGAAGGTCTCAGCGCCGCCGCTGAAATTGTGCGCGCCAAGGGCTACACACCGAACGAAACCTCTCAATACCACCCAAGTCAGACCCTGCGCGTGCTGGTTGGCACCCGCACCGGCTCGAGCACCGGCATGGGTCAGCAGGCGTTCTTCTTCGTGGGCGGCCGCTACCTGGGCACCGACACCAAGGAAGCCAGCGCCGCGGTGACGGTCGTCGCTCAGAGCGACACAGAAATCACGCTCGGCTATCCGCGCTACCGCGCCGGGGATGCCCCCGGCTCGCCCAGCGGCGGTCAGGTGACCGTTCGCTACCAGCTCAACAACGGCAAACTCACAGCCATCGGCAAAGTCCCGTAGGCGTCGGACCCATCGCCGGACCAATCGGTCGGCCACCCCGCCCGGTCACATGCGCTTGCCGCCTCGCGGGAGGGGTAGTGTGTCGAGTAGTCCACTCGAACGCGAGAAAGGCTAGGAATGAGCGTGAAGATCGAAGGCCGGGGCGAGGAGCTCCTGAAGGCGAAGAACTTCTGCCACGTGGCTACGCTGCGTGCCGACGGCTCGGTGCACGGTGTACCCGTTTGGGTCGACGTGCAGGACGGGCTGCCGGTGGTGAACTCGGCCGAGGGCCGAGCATGGCCGCGTAACCTCGAACGCGACCCCCGCGTGACGCTGACTGTGCAGAACATGGAGAACCCCTACGAGTACCTCGAGGTGCGCGGGCGCGTGGCCGAGATCACCCGCGAGGGCGCAGACGCGCACATCGACTCGCTCGCCAAGAAGTACATGGACGTCGACGAGTACCCCATGCGCCAGCCGGGCGAAGTGCGCGTGATCATCCGCGTGGAGCCTGAGCACGCGAAAGTGTGGGGTGGCTGAGAGCTGCGCCAGGCGCAAGCTCAGGCGAACCGACGATGCGACGTGACCTCGCTCAGGTCCGTCGCATCAGGCGCCGCCACAGCGAGGGCCGGCGCGGCTGGCCGGCCTGCCACTCCTCGCGCAACGGCAGGCGTCCCTGCGAGCGCGCGCGCATGACACAGGCGGTGTGCGCGTGGCGACGACGACGGGTGTCGCCCTCCGGGGCGATCAGCATGTGCTCGCTCAGGGCGGGCAGATGCTGATCACACAACGGGCAGCGATACGTCGCCGGCTTGCGATTGGCGGCAGGGCGCACCGTCCACCATGGAGCGCTGGGAAGTCCGGACACCGCTCCATTGTGGCGCCGCTCATCGCCGGCGTGACGGCGTCGGTGGCACTTGGGCTGGGCGTCTCGATGGCGCGGCTCGCGCGCGAGCGGCGGGCCAAGCGTTCGCAGCAGCTGGGCCTGCGCCCCGGCGAACCGCTCGGTGGCGCTTTGCAGCGCATGGCCCTCGAGCAGCTCGACCTAGCGCTCGAGGTCCTGAGCGACGGCGAAGGGCCACCGAGCGAGAAGGCGGTGCACGAGACGCGCAAGGCGCTCAAGCGCCTGCGAGCGCTGCTGCGGATGCTCGAGCCCGAGCTCGACCCGGGCGCCTACGCGCGCGAGGACGCCGCGCTGCGGGAAGCCGGCAGGAGGCTGGCGGGGGCTCGCGATGCGGAGGTGATGCTGGCCACGCTCGACGGGCTCGTGGAGGGCAACCGCAGGAAGCTGAGCGGACGTGGCGGCGTGATCAGGTTGCGCGCGGCGCTCCTGGCCGAGCGCGAAGCAGCCCGCCGAGACACACTGGGCGATCCTGCCGCAAGGACGCACGTGCTGGCGGAGCTGCGCGCGTGCAGGGTACGCGTGGCGGCATGGCGGCTGCCCGAGCGCAGCCAGCTGCAGCTCGTCGAGGCGGGTCTCATGCGTCTCTACCGGAAGGGCGAGAAGCGACGGCGGCGCGCCGCGGCGGCCAAGCGGGGTGACTTGCACAAGCTGCACGAATGGCGCAAACGCGTCAAGGACCTCCGCTATGTGGCAGAAATGCTCCGGCCACTGGACAACGAGCAGCGCCGGCGCAGTGCCCCCAAGGGCAAGCGCGCACGCAAGCGCGTGGCGCGAGCGCGCAAGGACGCCGCGTGGCTGGCACGGATGGCCCGTCGCGCGGACAAGCTCGGCGAACTACTGGGCGAGGATCACGATCTGGCGGTGCTCGCTCAGCTGATCGAAGCCGATGCTCCCAGGGCGAGACCGGGCAGGAAGACGAGCAGGACGCTGCTGAAGCTGATCGCCAAGCAACGAGCCAAGCTGCGCAAGCGAGCGCTCGAGGAGGGCGCCTTGCTCTATGCCCCCTCCCCCAAGCAGCTCATGCGGCGCGTGCGCGGCGCGCAGCGCCTGAGCTGAACGCTCAGCTGACGCTTACGACGGTGAGCGTGCGCTTGCCCTTGGGCAGCGACACCGATATCTGCTCGCCTTGAGCACGGCCCAGCAAGGCGACCGCTACGGGCGATTCGGCCGACAGACGCCCAGCGCCCGGTGCGGCGTCGTGCGAGCTGACGATCCGCCAGGTCTGCTCGGCGCCATCGTCGCTGCGCACCACAACGGTCGACCCGAAGCTCACCACGCCGTTTGCGCCTGAGCTGTCCTCCTCCACCACCACGGCGTCAGCGATCTTCTCGCGTAGCCGCGCGATCTTGGTCTCAAGGTGGGCCTGCTCGTTCTTTGCGTCGTGGTACTCGCTGTTCTCCTTCAAATCGCCCCATTCGCGCGCAGTCTTGATCCGCTCGGCGATCTCCCGACGGCCCTCGCCCTCGAGGGCGTCGAGCTCGGCCTCGAGCGACTCGAGGCCCTCGGCCGTGATCAGGTTGGTCGCTTCTTGAGCCATACAGGGAGCCTACTCCCTCGGAGCTGGAGCCCGATGCGCCCCCGCTCCGCCCACCCGCGCGGCCCCGGCTCAGAAGTAGGTGCTCGGCGGCGAGGAGAGCAGCGCGTAGACCTGCACGATCGCCGCCTGGTAGAGCAGCTGCGCCGAGGCGGGCGAGCCGGCCACGAACAGGTCGTCGCTCAGGCGCAGGTGTTCCCAGGCGTAGTTCACGTAGGCCTGTGCGATCTTCGGCCCAGGCGGGTCGTGTGTGACGGAGTCGAGGTACATGATGTTGCGGAAGTAGACCGATGGGAAGAACGGGTTTTCGCCGCCCAACCGTTCCGGTGTGAAGTAGGCGCGGGCGGCCTGCGCGGTCTGGCGCGCCTGGTAGAGGTAGGCGGCGTTGCCCGTCGCCTGGTAGAGCAGCGTGCCGGCGCCGATCATCACGCCCTGGTTGTAGCTCCACAGCATCGGTTCGACCACGCCCTTGGGACTCAGGTGATCGGCGTAGAGCCCACTGGGCTGCAGCAGGCAGGTGCGCACCCATTCGTAGGCCATCGTGGCGAACTGGAGGTACTGCGCGTTGCCGGTGATCTTGTAGAGCTGCAGACCCAGCTCTGCCGCGGGAGCCGTGGTGATGGTGTTGCGATCGGTGTTCTGGACGGTGTTCGAGAACGGGATGCCGCCTGGGCAGGCGAGTTCGGGGTTGGTCTGCCAGCCGGCCATCTCGAAGTTCATGATCGCCTCGGCGTCGCCGAGCGCGGAGGGGTTGCGGGTCAGCTTGTACAGCCTCGCCAGCTCGATCCCCACCCAGTCGTTGTCGTCGTAGTACTTGGCCCCGCCGGGACCCGCCGGGGGCGCCACCGTGCCGTCGAAGGCTGCCAGGGTGCTCGTGTAGACCCCTTCGGGGGCACCGGAGTTGTTGCTGTCGAGATAGGAGGTCAGGCCCAGCATCTCGGCCTGGAGTTCGTGCTTGAAGGAGAGGCCGCTGTGGGGGATGTTGGCCATGCTGACCGTCGCAGCGAGCGCCTGCGAGAACGGCCACAGGTAGGAGAAGGGTTCGCCGTCGTAGAGGCCCGAGCCAGGGATGTAATAGACCTTCTGCATCGCCTGGAAGGCGAGCACGGCACGCGCCGGATTGCCGCTGAGGGCCGGCTTGGTGGGCTTCTTCTTGGTGTGCTTGCCCGCCGTGGAGGACGAGGAGGAAGGCGCGAGCGCACCGCCGCGAGCGGCGGCCGTGTGGGCGAACTGATCGGGACGGGGACGCAGGAACGGCCGGGTGGCGCCGGCCGGGTAGCTGGAGGCTGAATGGGCCACGGCGCGAGCGTCGGCCGTGGCCGTGCGCGCGAGCGCGGCGATTGCCAGCGACAGCACGAGACAAGCGGACAGCGCTCGTGCGAGGGTGCGAGGGTTGGGGATCGTGGAAATCATGGGCTCAAGCAAGCACAACAGTCGAGGAAGCGATTCGATTTGGTATACGGATGCCGTGCTTCTGCAGCTCACCGTCGCGAGCCGCTTGGGGCGGGTGCGGGCCATGGTGGCACAGGCCCAGCGGAGAGGGTGAAGGAGCGCTTGCAGTTCGACTACACCACCGTGGGCCACGTCACGATCGACGTGCTGGCAGACGGCTCCCGACGTCCTGGCGGGTCGGCCTTCTATGCCGCCCTGCAGGCAGCGCGGCTGGGGCAGCGCACGCTGATCGTCACCCAGGGCGTGCCCCGCGAGGTGGAGGATCTACTGGCCCCTTACGGCGCTGAGCTCGAGCTGCGAGTGATCCCGGCACGCCACACGACCACCCTGCTGACTGCAGGCTGGGGGCCCACGCGCAGCCAGCGCGTGCTGGCGTGGGCCGGGGCGATCGAGCGTGAGCTGCGGCTCGACACGCGGGTGCTGCACGTGGCGCCGGTGGCGCGCGAGACCCCAAGCCGATGGCACGCTCCCACGGCCTTTGTCGGCCTCACACCCCAGGGTTTGATGCGCGTGTGGACGGCGGGCGGCGGGGAGGTCGCGCTCGTGGCACCGGGCCGAAGCGTGGAGCGTGTGGCGGCGCGCTGCAATGCGCTGGTGCTCAGCCGCCACGAGGGTGCGGCCGCCGCGGGACTGATCCAACGCGGCGTCGACGCCAGCGCTCTGGTGGCGATCACGGACGAGTCCCGTCCCTGCACGCTCCTGCTGGGAGATGGGTCTCGCCTGCAGGTCGAGGTGCCGAGGGTGGGTGAGCCACTCGACGATCTCGGCGCAGGCGACGTGTTCGCGGCGGCGCTGTTCGTGGCGCTTGCCACGGGAACGGCGGCGGAGGAGGCTGTGGCGTATGCGACCGCGGCGGCAGCCGTTCGCATGCAAGGCTCGGGCGCCGGCGCGATTGGAGATGGAGCGGCGATCGCCAGGCGTCTGCAGGCCGTGGCGGCGGGACGGGCTTAGCGCCGCGCGAGCGCGCCGTCTATCAGCGGCGAGAGCTTGCGCGTATTGAGGCTGTCCCCGGCGCCGCAGGCCTCGGCGGCGAGCAGCAGGCTGCCTCCCACGGGTGCCATCTCGACACGGGATACCTCGGCCGCGCGAGCCAGCTCATGGATGGAGTGGGTGAGCGGGTCGATGAACATCGGGCCGGCCTTGAAGGCGCTGCCGATCAGCCCCACGGGAAACGGATGCGCCTCCTCGCCATCGAGCCCGCTCTGGCGGATGACAGCGGCGATCTGAGCTCCGAGCTCACGGGCGCCCCGCTCGAACAGCTCACGTGCGACCGCGTCGCCGCGCTCGGCCAGCTTGGCCGTCTCGATTGCGAAAGCGGCGATCTCGCCCTTGGTGAGGGGCTTGGAGTAGACATGGCTGGCGAGCGCCTCGACGCTCTCGCAGCCGAAGAAAGCCGGGGCGGCGTCGCTGAGGGCGGTGGGCGGTCCAGATGCCTCGCGGTCGGCCAGGGCGGCCTTGATCGACTGCACACCCAGCCAGTAGCCAGAGCCCTCGTCCCCGAGTAGGTGCCCCCACCCCCCGGCGCGCCACGCCTGCCCGTCCGGCCCCACGCCGAACACGTTCGAGCCCGTACCAGAGATCACCGCCACCCCTGGGCCCACGCCTGTGGCCGTGGCCCACGCTCCAACGACGTCGTTGACCACGATCCACTCGTCGAGCCCGGCCCCGCGCACGTGCTTGGCCACGGCTTCGGTGTCGGTGCCGGCGATGGCCAGAACAGCCGCATCGAGCTGCTTGCGAGTGATTCCCGCCTGCTCGATCGCCTCGTCGGCGGCGCCGATCAGCGCCTCGCCGGCGGCCTTGGCGCCGACTGCGTCCTGGTTGCTGGGGCCGCCGTGACCGAGGTGCAGTGCGTTGGTCTGGAGGTCCAGAACGGCCGCCAGGGTCTTGGTCGCGCCACCGTCGATTCCGAGCAGGTAACGAGCGCCCTCGCGGGGATGGGGAGCCGTGATGGCAGCGGGGAGCCTGACGAGGGGGTCTCGATTCATCGGCGGATCCTCTCAGGTTCGCCCGTGAGACTAGGATCGCCCTTGATGGACGCTCGTGCAGTGTTCCCCCAGGTGCCGCTGCGCACCGGCATGTACGAGTCGTTTTACCTGCGCGCGGTCTCCCCGACAGAGCCTGTGGGCGTGTGGATCCGCCACACGGTGCACAAGGCTCCAGGGCGCCCGCCGCGAGGCTCGGTGTGGTGCACGGTCTTCGACGCCGCCGCCGGACGACCGTTCATGCACAAGCTCAGCAGCGAGACGGTGTGGGTACCCGCCGGGGAATGGATCGCGATCGCCGAGCACGCCTCGATGGGTCCGGGCAAGGCAAGCGGTAGCTGCGGCGATGCGCGCTGGTCGCTGAGGTTCTCCACGCACGAGGCCGAGCTTCGCCACCTCAACCCGGGCTGGCTCTATCGCTCGCCGCTGCCGCGCACCAAGCTGACCAGCCCAGCCCCGAGCGCCGGCTTCGAGGGCGTGCTCGAGCTGAGCGGCGGCCGGACCCTGAACCTGGACGGCTGGCATGGGATGGTGGGGCACAACTGGGGCTCTGAGCACGCCGAGCGATGGATCTGGCTGCACGGCGTCGACTTCGAGCAGTCAGAGGGCGCATGGCTGGACGTGGCGCTTGGACGCCTGCGGGTCGCGGGGCGGATGACGCCGTGGGTGGCCAACGGCGCGCTCTGTGTGGGTGGACGGCGGTATCGCCTCGGCGGCCTGCTCGCGCGGGGGTTGAGGGTGAGCGAGAGCGCCCACGGATGCGAGCTGAGCGTGGAAGGCGAGCACGGCGTGAAGCTCGCGGGACGTGTCGGAGTTCCCGACGAAGCAGCCGCGGGCTGGCGCTACGCGGACCCCGACGGAGGCGAGCACGACGTGGTCAACTGCTCGGTGGCGGAGCTGGATCTCACCGTCGAGATCCCCGGCGCGGGCGCCCCAGTGGCGCTCCGCACGGCACACGGCGGCGCCTACGAGCTGGGCATGCGCGAGCGCGACCACGGCGTGCAGGTGGCTGACTTCGGCGACGGGTGAGCGGGCGCAAAAACGAGACTGGGCCGGCGAGGGGAGCCGGCCCAGTCTGCTGGAGGGGTCTGAGGAGCACTGTGCGCCCCTCAGATGAGGAGAGAAACGTGAGATACATGAGCAGTGCCTGTCACACGGCGCCCAGGCCCATAGGTTCCCGAGTGCCCGACGTGCCGTAGTCCGAGGACAGGGCACGCCGTAGAGCGTGTGATCGACATTGCTCAGTGATCTTATCAGGATTATGGGCAATGTGAAGGGCCCAGCGAAAACCCGGCGTAGTTGGCCAAGCAAGGACGAGCCCGGGACGGACCAGCCCTCGGGGGCGGAGCGATCCTTGGGGCGGACCGGAAACGCAGGAGGGGCGAGACCGCCGACTGGCTGTCCCGCCCCTCCTGAATCCAGCAGTGTCCGGCGTTAGCCGAGGACAGCGGTGGAGTATTCGAGGTTGCCGTGGGGCACTTCCTCGAGGATTTCTCCCGTGTATTTGCCGCCCTTGCGTTCTTCTTCGCTCAACTTGAAGCCCTGGCACTGACCTTCGCCGTATTCGAAGGTGAGGCCGGTCCATTCGTTTTCGATGAGCAGCTTGTTGAAGGTCCGCTTGCCCTTTGTTTCCGTTTCATTGGAGTAGCTGGCAGCGGTGTATTCGCCGTTGGGCTTTTTTTCCGCTTTGCGTGGAACGGTCTGTTCAGGCAACGTGATCAGGCACTTGATCGCGTTGATTTTGAGTTCGATCGAGCCGCCCTTGAGCGTCGCCTGACCGCCGCTTTCTTCGGTTTCGGAGCCGACTTCGGCGAAGCCGTTGGCGTGGTATTCGACCGCCAGCGGCGTGAGGAATTTGGTGTTGAGGTAGATCGGGTTGCCCCCCACCCTGGCTTCGGTCGTGCAGCCTTTGAACTTCAACGAAGTGGTGTAGGTCGGCGATGCCAGCGGGGTCGTTTCGCCACCCTTGGCCGATACCGCTTTGCAGGTGATTATGAAGGGCCCCAATTTGAAGGTCTGTTCTTCGCCCCTGCCCTTTGAGGGGCCCCCTGACGAGATGAATTCGCCTGCCATGGCGGGCGTCACAGCAACAGCGAGCGAACAGATCGCCGCAGCCGCAATCGCCGTCCTCCGTAGATTTCTCATGACTTTTCGCATTCTCCTTGACGCTGGATCGATACCGCTCGCGGTACGAGCGGCCCTCCGACTGGTCCAACCCTCCGTTAGCCAACCCCTCCAAGCCTGTCCCGAGTACGTCCACAACCCCTCGCAGGCTGCGCGTGCGGCAGCCTAACCAGCGGGATCGTACCAGGAAGGATGTGATCAAGGAAATCCAGAGGTGCGCGTTCACAAGCCCTTCACGTTGCGCTCACAAAGGCGCAGCTCGTGGCCGGGCCAAGAGCCGGAGCGCCTCTGGCGGCGATGTTTGCGTCTCCGGCCTTCGGGCATCTATGAGGCGGTGGCGCACAACGCGATCGATATGGGCGTTCCACCGGAGAGCGTGGTTGCCGTGCTCTCAGATCCGCGATCGTTTGCGCGCTGGGTCGTAGGGTCGAGGGAGATACGCCGGGCGGACCCGGAGTGGCCCGCGGTCGGCACCGCGTTCGACCACAAGGTCGGGGTCTGGCCGATCACGCTCTCCGAGAGCTGCCGCCTCGCGACAGCGCTCGCGAAGGGCACGTCACCGGTAGCAGCGGCCCAGCCACCACCTGACTCACAGACGCTCAGCGCCAGGGCACCAGCCGTCGTTGGCGAAGCAGCGCACGGGCGGCGCCTCGTCCGCTGATTCCGTGTACCGCTCCCCCAGGGTGCGTCGAGGCGCCCCCCACGAATAGGCCCTTGATGGGTGTCCCGTATCTCGAGAGCTGCGGGGAGGGGCGGAAGACGAGCTGCTGGTCGAGCTCATATGCCCCACCACCCAGGTCACCGCCGACGAGACTCGGGTTCTCGCGCTCGGTCTGAGCGGGTGAGCGGATGGCGCGCTCGCGCACCACTCCGGCGAATCCCGGAGCGAAGCGCTCAAGCTGGCGCTCGATCAGGGCAGCGACCTGCTCGTCGCTCTGCTCATAGACCGGCGGCACGTGCGCGTAGACGTACAGAGTGTGTTCGCCCGCAGGTGCGCGCGTGGGGTCGTGGAGCGACTGCTGTCCAACGACAAGAGCGGGGCGCACCGGCATCTCCCCACGCGCGCTGCGCATCGCTGCTGCTCGACCCAGTTTCGCAGCTCACCCTCGGCCGCCCGCTGGAAAGGGTCTGCGTGACAGGCGCTCCGTCGTGACGGGCGCGGGCGGCGTGACATCCCCCGCGAGTTCCAGTGACCGGGTCTCACCGTTGATCAAACCGATCTGACGCAGAGCGCCATGCACCATCTCCGTCTCCTCCTCCGGAAGCGGTTGCTCGGCGAGCCAGACGCAGCCTTGAGGCCGAACAGATCACTCACCAGCGGGCGACCGAGCGGACAGCGCATCACGACACCATGCACCCTGATTCTTGATCCTGGTGCGGGACCCGGATCAAAGCCGCGCGGCGAGCGACGCGCTGGCACAACGCGAGCGTCGCCTCATCAACGTCTGTCGGCCCTCCCGGCCTCATCGAAGACGACCGCATCCGCCCCACAAGGACCTGGCCATCTTCGGCGCGGGTTCACAAGCGCATCACGGCTGTAGACACCTTCGAGTGTCGAACTATCACGGCCAAGACGCTCAGCCGTAGACCACGACACCGCGATACCCACCGTCACCCGCCCAGACAGATACGCCGCACCCGCGGCCGCGTCGATCACAACACCCTCCCCGTGCCCGCCGGACCGAGCAGAATCGCCAAGCCACGGCGACGTCAGCGACGTTTCTCATCCCCGCGATTCTTGGAGGAGCAGGTCTGCGCTATCGCCAATCGCGATCTCGCTACGACCGCCCTGTCCCCTTCTCGCTCTTTCTATGCCGATCCGATTGTCGCATGCGCGCCCCCCTCGCCATCTTCTCGTCACCGATTTTGCCGTCCGTCACGGCACCGCTACTGGCTTGAGTTCACCTGCCAGCGCAGTTCTGCGCGCTGCACGACTTCCGCCGGAATCTGCATCCCGACACGATGACGATCACGCCTTCTTACGGCTTGCGACCTTTTGCGATCAGTACCCGAATAGCTGCGAACTGGAGCGCGTACGCCGCAACAAGCACCGCCACGCCAACGAGAACGTGATTCTTGACAATGGCCAGTGCCCCGACGCCCGACGCAACGATGACTGCTCCTAGACTCATCCAAACTCTCAACGATCGCGCCCCGAGTCGGGCGCTCAAACTCGCCTTGTTCTCGGAAGGCGACAGTCGCGTCCCGAAGATCACGCCTAGACCCACAGAGCCGAGTACCGCGACGCAAAAATAGACGACGGTCATATTCCTAATCCTATCAGTCGCCACGTCGGCAACACTTCGGACGCGCCATGTGTCATCCCTGAGGCCCTATTCTCCAAAGACAGCATAGGTAAGCGCCACAAGGCCAGTTTGAACCGAAGGCAAGGTCGCCATGGCGCAATATGCGGTTCCGACGGCGTCCGTCGCCCCCTCGCACGCCAGGAAGGTACCGACGCCGAACGCGACAGACGACGCGCCTGCTACTCCGGCCGTCACCCTCAGACCCACATGGCTTTCAGCCTGCTGCCCAGTGCCGAACACTTCTGGCGGCAGATGCAGCAAGTCTTCGCAGGCCTGGTAAATCACCTTGTTATGGTAGAACGGATTTCCCCGACTGTTCTTGGCTGGACCCGTCTTCCAGACGCGGCAGGCAGTGATAGCTTGCTTTACCTTTGGCGACCACGGCGTCAGTCCACTCGGATCGCCTTGATTTGTCGGGTCACTGGCAGCGTAACTGTAAGCGTCCCTCGTTTCCATCATCTGCGGGTCGACACTCAGGAACTGGCTTGTCGCCGGATCGTAGCTACGAGCCCGGAGATAGATGAGTCCCGTATCACTGTTGGTGTATTGGGAGTCGTAGCCGAGCGGCGAGGTGCTGGTTCCCGTGGTTCCGAGAACGTTGCCATATGCATCGTAGGTTGTTGTCCCTGCCGCGGTTCCCAAGGCGGTTGTGAGCATTCGGGTGCTGCCTTGTTGGTCGTGGTGTAGATAGAGCGGGGTGCCGGTGGTGTTGTTGATCTCCTCAACTGGTAGTCCCGTGGGGCCGTAGATGTAGCTGTTGGTGGTGTCGTTGAGGATGAGCGGTAGCTTTTCCGCGAGATCCCATGCCAGATAGGCCGTGGTGCCGGAGATTGTTTGGGAGATGCGGAGTCCGTCCCCGTTATAGGTGTAGGCGTCTTCGATGGCGGGCACTTCTTTTTCTTTGATTCTACTTGCGGTGGTCAGGTCTCCGGCTTGGTCGTAGCCGTATGTTGTTGCTGGTCCGCTCGCGGGTGCGGTTTTGGTGCGTTGGCCGACTTCGTTGTAGGTGTAGGTTGTGGCGAGGGCTTTTTTGAGTTCGGCCTTTTCTAGCTCGTTGCCTTCGTTGTATTTGTAGGTGTGTTCTTTGCCGATGGTCGTGGGGTTGTTGGCGGCGTCGTATTTGTATTCGATGCCGACGCCTTTGGTTAGGCGGCGGTTGGTGTCGTATGTGTAGGCGGGTTTTTCTTCGCCCGGTAGCCCTTTGCTTGTGGTGCCTTGGACGAGCCCGTCTTTGTTGCGGGTGTAGAGGAGCGAGGCGAGTGTTTCGGCGCCTTTGAGCATCTTTACTTCTTTCATGGCGTCCGTTTCGTCGTAGGCGTAGGTGTCTTCGTTACTGGTGCCGGTCGGGAAGACGGTGGCTTTGAGGTTGCTGTCCGCGTCGTATTTGAAGCTTGTCGCGTTTTTGAGCCAGTCCGTGACCTTCTTCAGCCGGCCGGCGTTGTCGTATTCGCGTTCGATGGCTTTGCCGTTGGGGTAGGTGATCTTGGTTTGCTCGTTGGCGAGGTCGTATTCGTATCCGGCGGTGTTGCCGTGGCCGTCTTTGGTGGCGGTCAGCCGGTCGAGCTGATCGTATTCATAAGTTGTTGTGCCGGAGCCGTCGACCATCTTCGTCCGGGAGTTGTCGCCGTTGTATTCGTATTTCACGGTCGGTGTTTTGCCGTCGGAGTAGGTGATTTCTACGACGCGGTTCTCGGGGTCGTATTTGCGGGTGGTAGTCCGTTTGAGGGCGTCGGTGACTTCGATGACGTTACCGGCGTGGTCGTAGGTCTTGAGCGTCTTGTGTTTTAGCGGGTCGGTGATTTCTTCGACCTGCTCTAGCACGTTGCGCTTGTAGGTCGTGGCGTGTTTGTTGCCATCGATCTGCTTGATGACTTGTCCGGCGCCGTCGTATTCGCTATCGGAGACCGTTTTGTTGGGTTCTTCAATCTTTGTCCGCTCGTTATCAGCGTCGTAGGTGTAGACGGTTTTGCTGCCTTCAGGGTCGGTTTCCGTTTCGCGGTTGCCGTTCCCGTCGTAGGTGTATTTCGTTTCGTGGCCGAGCTGGTCGGTCACCTTAATCGGACGGCCTTGCGCGTCGCGTTCGGTGCTCGTCGTGAAGCTTGATTCTTTAGCGCCGGAAACATGGCCTCTAGGGGTGACCATGCTGGTTTCCTGGGAGTCTTCATTGTATTTCCAGGTGCGCTTGTCTGCTTCGGGGTCAATTTCGGCGGTCTTGTCCCCTGCCGTGTCGTATTCGTATTTCGTGGCGCGTTTCAGCGGGTCCGTCATCGATTCGACGAGACCATAGGAATTGTATTTGTAGCCAGTGATCTGCGTTTCGCTGTGGGGAGCAGGCCGTTCGACCGCCATCGGGTTGCCATCACTTTCGCGTTTGTAGGTCGTCGTCTCGCCTTCCGGCAAGGTTTCCGTTTCGATGTCGTGAGTTGAGTCATAGGTCCATTTGGTTTTGTGGCCTTCGGGGTCTTCCTTCAAAATCATGTTGCCCGCGGAGTCATAACCGTATTTTGTGGTGTGTCCGTCCCCGTCGGTGCTGGTCAGCTTGTTCCCCGCTTTGTCATAGGAAAAGGCTTCCGTGGTCGCCTGAGCAGTACCGAACCCGTGAACCTGCTTGGCGAGCAGTCCGCTACCGGTTACGTACTGGACCGTGACGGCTTTTGTTGCTTCGTTTGTGATCGTTGCTCGCCCTGGGCCATACTGGAACGCTGTGACGCGCCCCATCGGTCGGTCTTGGATGTCACCCGGTGTTCCGAGTTGTACAGGTACTTCGTTTTGCCACCGCGACCGTCCGTCATTTCAGTGAGCTGAGCGGTACCTTCGTATTTGAACTGCCAGCGGGCCGCCGTTTCGCCGGGCTGGCTTACGCTCAACAGATCCCCCGCAAGCGAGCCCGTACCGTATTCGTATACGACGACGTGTTTCATCGGGTCTTCGGCGCTCGCGACGAGACCTTCGGAGTTGTACGTGAATTTCAGTGTCCGCCCAGTGGGGTCGGTCACGTTTTCAAGCTGGCCCGTTTCGTTGTAGGAGAGACTCGTTTTGTTGCCGAAGCGATCGGTGATGCTTTCCAACCGCCCAGTCGAGCCAGAGAACCGGTCGACCTGACGGTATTCGAACGTCAACACATAGCCACTGGTCGCGCTACCCGTAAGCACATCCGGCGACCCAGGCGGCGCTTTCCAGCCCCCACCGGCTTCTTCGATGAATTCAGCCGTACTCCCGTTTTCCTGGACCAGCGTCACGAAATGTGCTTCCGGTGGCACTTCGAGTTCCTGTTCAGATTCGCTAGCTTCCGAGTGGGCCACGACATACGCGCTATACGGGCTCGTCCAGCCGTTCCCGAACACGCTTTTGCTCCCGTCCTGAGCGGCCTGAGAATTATACGTACGTGAAAGGTCCAGGCCAACGCCTCGCCCGCCAATCGAAAAGTCGCTCTGTGTTTCTGAGAGATCCCCGCTACCCGTACAAACCCCACCTTCTTCTGCCACTTCGCGTTTCGGATAGGACGGATCTTCCAAAGTACAGCCCCAATCCAGCCTGCCGTCTTGGATCAGATGCTTGAAAGCTTCGAACCCCGTCGCGCCAAGACCGTACCCTTCGATAACGCCGCCGTTATAGAACGTCGGTTCGACACCTGGAGTGCCGCTGCCTGTCGTCTGAAACGTCCCGCGGTTCCAGAAACCCCTCGATTCATCTACGCGCCCAGGGATACTGATGCTGAAAGGCACCTCCAAGTTGTCGATGAACGTGCCTGTGTTTTCAAACCGTGCTTTAGCGAACATCTCCAACGTGGCGCTGCCGACGGTCAGCTGACCTTCGTTGAGGAAGCTTTCATTCCTGAGGAAGCCACTGATGGTCCCTGCGGCACCCGCCTCAACCACCACTTCCCCCGACCCTTCTATGGTGCCTTCAGCCCACTTGAACAGGCCCGAGACCCTCAGAGCACCGGGACTCGACACAGCAACAACATCGGTCGGAGTCGTCATTTCGAAGCCGGCTAGCGTGGTCGTGCCCGACAGCAAGCTCCACGTACCGCCATAGCTGAGATGAAGCGTGGCGTTTTCCCCCGCCAACCCTTCGCTTCTGATCGCCCCGCCGTTGGATTCAATCAAACCACGCCAGGTCGCGTTGGTCATCGTGAACGTCCCGCGGTCGAAGTTGATAGCGGCACCAGGCGATGCAACCCAACTCGAGCCGCTCGTACTCGAGCCGCCTTCCTCAAATTCAAGAGTTCCAGTCGTGGATTCGACAGCGCCCTGGTTTTCGAAGACCACTTCTATGCCAGCTATCCCCGACCCAGCCGTCTTACGGACTTTCCCCGTGTTCAAAAATGATGAGCCAGACAGGCCATTGATCGCAGACCGCGATTCATAGTTCACTATGAACGTCCCCGAGTTTTCAACCCGCCCACCACCACTTATCTCAAACACACCGGCCCCAACCGTAGCCATCCCATGGTTCACCAACGTTCGGCTTTTGAGATCACCCCCCAGTTCCGCCGAAGCAGAAGACCCTATAACCGTCGAGCCCGACCCTTCCATCGTCACCGTCGACCCATCCGACAACGAACTCGTGATATCGAGCACGCCTGAACCCTTCAACACACCCCCGCTAAGAGCGTAGCTCGCGATGCTGGACGGTTCAAGCGCCCCCGCAATTTCAAGCGAACCCCCCGTCTGACGCAGCCCGCCCGCGTCAACCAAGACCCCAACTTCGGCGCTACCGCTCACTTCAACCGTGTCCCCGCTACCGACACAAGCCACATCCGACGAGCTCGGCACATGCCCGGCTGACCAGTTCGCGGCCGTCTGCCATTCGCCGCTAACACCACCAACCCACGAATCCGTACACAACGGTTCCGCCGACGCCACTCCAGCCAACACCACCAACGACAACACCCCTACAACAACCACGACCAGCAACCAAACGCGCGGGCGGAGCCCACCATCCATCCACCGGTTGTTCATGCCGCCCCTCGCTATCGCGTTCTAGTTATTTGCTGTTGTTTATCAGTACGACCAGCGGACAACTCGTGCCCACCGTGTAGCCGAGAATGACTCCGCGGCGCAATTCGCCACTTCGGCGGGCCGAAGCCCCTCGTGGAGAGCACCATAGCCTCACCGGGCGCGCCACGTCTATCCCCCGAAACGGGTGATCTTTCACCGGCACCGCTCGGGGGAGTGGCAACTCGTTACCGTGAAGCTCAATAGCTGTCAGTATCTAACGCCTGTGGGCCAGGTGGGCACGCGGGTAGTTGCGCCAGATCGGTTCGAGCTCACGCCAACTCGATAATCAACTCTGGCGCTCACGTGGGGTGACTTCAAGCTCGTGCGCTTGTGTTAGTGGCTGCGGCGCATCGATGCCGCGTGGCCACCCGCACCAAGCCGCACGAGATCGCGGTTGCTTTGCACGTCATACTTGCGCCGGATGTTTTGGGTGTGAGTGCGGACAGTCTCGACACCGATGTGCAACTCGCTGGCAATCGACGCGTGTGTGCCCCCGAGCGCAACCAGCATAAACACCTGGCGCTCACGGTCAGTGAGCTTCGGCTGGGGGTACCTCTCTCCTTCGCTCGATTGTATGCTCGGCCTCGCTGCAACACTGGTTTCGGCTGCTAGGAGCACCGCGAGCGTCACCTCGCGGCCCGAGGTGTCCTTGGGCAGGCAGAAGGTGTTGGCGCCCAGTGCCCCAAAGACTCGTGAACGTTCCGCCGTCGCGGCGAGAATTACCAGGCCAATCTGGGGAGCCATCGTCCGCAGACTGCGCGCTGATGCTGGCTTGCAGCGATCCCCGTCGAGTACCACGACGTGCGGCCATCCCAGATCAGGATGTAATGGCAAGTCGACTAGTTCGAGGTCATCGACTTCTTTGAGTGCCGCGCCTACCCCGCGAGCGAAGAGTTCATTGAAGCTCATCAGAGCGACGGTAAACCTTCGGCCTCCTCGTTTGGGGCGCTTTCGAGTCGGCGCTGATTCCTCCGGGCGAGACGACTCTTGGACGGCGACGGATGAGCCAGGGCGTGGAATTGGTGTCATCAGACGGGCATGGCCGCGAACTTACTGGTCATCTAGTGGAGTGAGGACGGTCCAGCTTGCCGGACCGCCGTGAATTGCACCAATCGCCTCGAGTCTTCTGATGACCTCGCCTATGTAGTAGGTCGGCAGCTCCATGGACTCTGCGAGGGTCCACGTATCGATTCGCGGGTTGGCTGTGATGATGGCGAGCGCCCAGGCGCTCTCGGCTTGGCGGGTCTGCGGCGGGAGCCCTCTGGTGATCCCGCTCACAGTCGATCCGAGCGCGTCAGCGAGCGCGAGTACCGCCATGAGCGACGGCATCTGTACACCGCGCTCAAATCCTGATATTTGATCGTGGCGCAGAAACGTGCGAGCGGCAAGGGACGCCTGCGAGAAGTTGCGCTCGGTTCGAAGCGATCTAATGGTGTCCGCGAGTCTGCTGATGGTGATAGCTCCTTCCCATTGATCAAGCCCGAGGGGGCTTAGTCGCCGTGGCCATCCGTTGGGGCGCCGGGCTGATTTGGGCTCTCGCGAAGTCATATGGGTGAGTGTCGCTTGATGCTTGTACTAGGGCTGAGGTATGCCGTGTGCGGCGAGTGCTCGCTCGGCGGCTTCAGCGCGTAAGGTCATCGTGCGGAGCTGGTTGCGTGCGTGGTCGCGCTGGCGCGTCGCGTCGGCTAGGTCCCTCTTCAGACTCGTGGCCGCTGATTCGAGCATCGAACGGGCGTCTTCGATGAGGCGTATCTCAGCGCGTACGCGGGGGCGACTGAGGTCGAAGCGCCGTGCGAGCTCTTGTAGGGTGGCCTCGACCGGCTCGTCCTCGAGGACGGGCACGAGCGGGTGTGCGTATGGGTCGCTTTCGAGCGTGACTCCTGGCCAGAAGATCCGCACAGCGCCGTGATTGACCATTAGTCCCGAGCCCAAGCGGGCGCGGAGCTTCCGGAGGAGCGAGCCAGTGGCTATGAAATAGATCCGTGGTATGGGGCCAAGTGCATCTCGAATGGATTGCAGCGGGAGTGCCGGGGCTCTGTCGCCCGTGCCTCGTGTTACGAGGACGTAGGGGATCTCCCGGAACGGGTCAAAAAGGCCGCCTATGACTCGCTGGAATGCTTCTTCGTCGGCGATCACGACGGTGGACGAAGTCTGGCCGGGACGGCTCATCCCCGCGATCATGCAGGGCGCGACATGGTTTGAATAGTCCCAACTCGGAATATTCCGGCTCTCGCTTATTCCGTATAGCCAGCCGATGAGCGCTGGGTCAAGTCTCGCGATTCGCCCTAGGAGCGCGCTTCAGAGCAGCGGGCCTGGGAAGTGGCCGAGGTGGTGGCGCATGCGGCGTATGGTGGCGAGCATTGGTCGGGTGGTTTGGCTGAGCTGGTGGAGGGTCGAGGCTGTGATCGGAGCGGCGAAGGGGTCGTGGGCTTGGTGTGCGGAGAGGTAGAAGCTCGCGATGCCGGCGAGGATGATCGTGTGCTGGCGGGGACGCCGGAGGCGCTCGAGCTGGGTGTTGGCTTCGGTGGTGATTTCGCCGAAGCGGTTTGCTGCTTGTGCTGGGGTGGTGTAGTGCGCTACGAAGCTGTGGTTTTGGGTCTTGGCGTCGTCGGTGTAGTCGACGAGGCTGTCGAGTAGCGCGCTGATGGCGCAGACGGCTGGGAAGTAGGCGGCATCGATTCGCTTTGCTTCCGCCGCTGGTGCTTTGCTTGCTGTTGCTGCGAAGAGGGCGTGTACGCCGAGGGATGAGATTCCTCCTGCGGCGAGCTCCCACCATAGGTAGCCGGGGCGCTCGCAGCTGGCCTGTGCCCATTCAATGAGCTGGTCCTCCCCGTCGACTCCCACGGCGTGGTTTCGGGTTTGCGCGGCTCCGACGCGGCGGATGGCTGTGAGGATGATTTGGCGGGTGGCCGGCTCGCAGTGCAGACGGGTGAACTCGGTGCGGCATGTGTCGATGAGCGTGGCCAGGTAGTGGCCGTCGTCTTTGTGTGGGTGGTGGCGGTAGTAGTCCCGGTCGCCGCGCTGGAAGGCTACGGCGTCATCGAGTGCGCAGTGGAGCCGGAAGCCGTTTTGCAAGTTGGATGTGTCGGGTGCCTCGTTGATCGCGTCTAGGTAGTCATAGGCGATTTGGAACGCCACGATGAGGCGGACGAGGCGTTTGCGGTGGCGGGGGCCGGCGGTGACGGCGAATAGTGCGGCGGCCTCGGGGTTTAGTCGCTCGTGGGTGAGCTTGTGGAGCGCCTGGCGGCGGAGGGTGTCGTTGGGGATAGTTTCGGCGAGGCGCCTCCAGTGGGCGATCTCGCGTTTGGCGAGCGGGTTGATATGCAGCCAGTAGCTTGCGCCGATTCCGAGGAGAGTGGCGAGCTCGTGTGGGGTGCTGCTGCGTTTGGTTTGCATGCGAGCCATGCTGGTCTGGCGCGCTGCTGGTTTCTATTTGGCATCAGCGGGTCCGGCTAGGGCTCTAGTGCCAACTCCGGCGCGACGTTCGAGGCGGCATAGCCGAGGCCAGCAAGAGCGAGCAGAGCCGCTAGCAGGATGATGAGGATGGTCCGGATCGTCTGCGCTCCACCCCAGGCGAATGGCGCTGGGAATCCCGTTGTGAGCCGTAGGAAGCGGTCGCTGAGAAGGTGCCCGTATACACCGGCGAGTGCGCCTCCGACTGCGCCTGTGCCGAGAACGATGATGGACTCGTAGGCAAGGATCGTGCGTAGCTGCCACGGGGTGTAGCTCTGGATTCGCAGGGATGCGAGGGCCGCACGGCGCTGCCAGATCCCAGCGCCCATCGCTGCCGCCATCGCAAGCGCCGCTGCAACTATCAACAGGAGCGAGATTTGGTTCATACGACTGAGTCCCTGGCGAGCGAGCGCGTTTGCCTGTGTCGCTCGTTCGCTGCTGGTCTGCACTTTCAGTGCGTCCTGGGGGCCGAGGGTCGCTTGGACGGAGCGCTTGACGGCGGCGAGGTTGGCGCCGGGCTGGGTATCGATTTCCAGGGCGCTTGTGTCGCTGGTGCCCCATGCTTTGCTGTAGTCGCTGCTGTTGAGGATGATCGCGCCCGAGGTCCATCCGAGGTTAGTCGTGGTCGCCGCAACGCGGTAGGCGACCGGCCCGCTTGGGGTGGGAAGGGTGAGGGAATCGCCGGGGATGACGTGATGGGCTTCTGCAACTTGCTGGGAGACCGTGATCCAGCCGCCTTCCCTAAGATGCGTTTCTGGATCGAACGTGGAGCCTTCCTCGACCTGGGCCGTGGGGATTATCCCGTGAGCTTTGGGGGAGCGCGCCAGGATCCAGACTCGTCGCCCATCGAAGTCCAGGAATCCGCCCTGGTAGGGGCGGACTTCGGCGACTCCAGGGATTTTGGCTATCTGTGTCTGGAGGTGGGTGCTTGGGAAGCTGATCGTGGCGAGGTCGTCATGGTTGTTGACGACCCACAGATTCGAGGTAGAGACGTATTCGGAGTAGTCGCCGTAGAGGCCGTGCAGTAGGTCCTGGTGGGAGTCTTCGGCAAGCACGCAGCCGAAGACCGCGATCGCGCCGGTCGCGGCGAGCGCGAGGGAGCGGACGGTGCTGCGTCGCAGCGTACGGACCGCGACGGTGAGCATGTTCAGACGGGGGGTGAGCGCTGCGGTCCGCTCGGCCAGCCATAGGGCTGCGCGGAACGCGAGCGGGATCGCGAGGAGAGTCCCGATCGCGAGGCCGATCGTTGCCACGATGACTCCCGAGCGCCAGAAGATGAGCAGACCGTTGGTGGCGGCCATGAGCAGCACTCCGTAGGCGAATAGCCGTAGCTGCTCGTGGCGATCGAGGGCCTGTCCTGGTTCCCCCTCCTCCGTATACACGGCGTCGACGGCGCTGCGGCGTAGATCGAGAAGCGGCGGGCAAGCGGCGATGCATGTCGCGAGCACACCGCCCCCGAACGCGATCAGCACCGGCACGACCCCGACGACGGTCTGTGTGCCCAGCGGGAACGCGCTCGCGAGGTAGCCCGGTGTTGTGTGGAAGATCGTCCGCGACAGAACAATGCCGGCGCCCACCCCAACCACGGATGCCATTACGCCTAGGCAGACGGCTTGGAACATCAGCATCTTGACGAGCTGGAGGCGCCCGACTCCCTGGATGCGTAGGTCGGCGATCATGCGCCGCCGTTCGGGGACCGTCAGCAGCATCGCGCTGGACGCGAGCAGGAACCCAACGATCGCGCTGACGAGCGCGAAGAACCCGGTGGCCTCGGCGTTCGGGATAACGGCCTGCTTGAGCAGCGAGACATCCTGATCGGCAGGACCCACATTCAGACGTCCCCCGGCAAGACCCTTCAGCTCGCCCAGGACAAGCGCCTGTTGGCCCCGCTTGCTCTTGACGAGAATGCGGGTATCGATGGATGTGCGGCCTGTGATCTTCTGCTCCCACCAAAGCGGCGAGATGGCGGCCATCGCGCTCGAAAGCGCCCCGATCGATTCGGGGCCAAGAACAGCAAGCACGGGAACGCTACGGGCGTAGCCGTGGATGTCGAGCGTTACACGCGGCGCAGCGCCTTCGCTCTGCTGGAAGACCGCGGGCGAGATGCCAAGCGCGGCAGCGGTCGCTGTTGGCAGCATCACGCCAGGAGCGGTGAGGTCGTGCACAGAGATGTTGCGCACGATGTCGCCGTTCAGGCGAAGCAGCGCTGGGGCTGAGCTGGCGAGGTCCACGGCCACGCTGCGCCCTTTGATGCCGACGAGTGTGGCGTCCTGTTCGAGGATCGGCGCGGCACGGGCAACACCGGGCAGATGATGGACCTGGGTGAGTAGCGCTTCGTTGAAACCGTTGGAGTCGCGGGAGCGCACCTGGAGCGTGGCGGTACCCGCTATCCCCCGGACGATCGCGCTTGAGGCGGCCGTGATGCTGCTGTTGGCGACCTGGACCGCGAGGACGAGCGCAACCCCGATCGCGATGCCGACCCCTGCAAGCAGCTCCTGGACCGCGCTGCGACGCAGACGCCTGCGGTAGAAGTAGAAGAGGCTCGTCAGACGCACGACTAGCCGAGCACACGATCAGGAGTAGGGACGGGCTCGCCGTCCAAGTCTGCGACTGCGAGCTTTCCATCCCGCAGCACATACACGCGATCGGCGATCGATGCGGCCTGCGGGTCATGCGTGACGAGCAGCATCGAGGCTTGGCGCTCAGTGCATATCCCCGCCAGGAGGCTGAGGATTTCAGCACTTCGCTTGGTGTCGAGGTTGCCGGTCGGCTCATCGGCCAGGATCAATCTTGGCTCGCTGACGAGCGCTCGCGCGATAGCGACACGCTGACGCTCCCCTCCTGAGAGCTGGTCCGGGGCGTGATTCAACCGTCCACCGAGTCCCACCCGCTCAAGCCAAGGCACAGCCGCGCGGCGAGCCGCCCTCAGCGAGACACGATCGGCCAGCAGCTTGATCGCCGCGTTCTCAACCGCGGGAACCCCTGGCATCAGATGAAACGACTGATACACGAACCCGATCTGCTCACGCTGATAGCTGGTCGTCGCTTTCGAGGACAGCGAAGCTAGATCGGTGCCCTCGAAGTAGATCCGGCCCGCGTCGAGCGCCATCAGCGCCGCGACAAGCATCAAAAGGGTGCTCTTGCCCGAGCCACTGGGACCCTGCAGGGCGACGATCTCGCCCGCCCCCACCGTCAGGGTCACGCCGTCGACGGCCCGGATCTTCTCAGCCCCAGGACCTGAGTAGTGCTTTACGACATCCTCCAGCTCGAGCATCGCGACCGAGGCGACGCTACTCACAGCCGCTGAGTCCGCGACCCCGCATCGGCCGACGCCTCTGACGGCTTCAAAGGCACCACGTGACCAAGCGGAACAACGGCACCGCGCAGCTCGCCGTTATCGAGCGACACCGAGCGGTCTACCCCACTCAGACCCTGAGCGTCACCAGCGCTCATCAGCACGGCCACGCCTTCGTTTGCGATTGAGCGCAGCAGCGCGAGCAGGGGGTCGCGCTCAAGCAAGTCAACGCCATTCGTGGGCTCATCGATCACCAGCAGCACCGGGTCGCTCACGAGAGCGCTCGCGATCATCACGCGCACCCTCTCGGCCGCGCTCAACTCATAGCAAGCAAGCGAGGCGCAATGATCGGCGCCGACACGAGCCAACATCGCCTCGGCTCGACGAGTCGCCTCCTTCGGCGGCACATGCTGAGCGAGCAACCCGTGCGCGGCATATTCGACAGCTAGATCAGCAGCACTGGACCCAAACGACGCCCGGCAATAGCCGAGTCTGCTGCCGAGAACCTCATCGCGAACACGCGCCAAATCACGCCCCTCGAAGCGCACAATGCCCTCATCAGGCGGTTCCATGCCAGCGGCGAGGCGAAGCAGCGTACTGCGCCCAGACCGACGCGGACCACGAACCGCGAGCAGTTCAGCAGGCTGGACCTCAAGCGAAACATCCCTAACGGCTATCCGCTCGAGACGCCCCCGCCGAGAGCGCTTCGTCACACGCTCAAACGAAAGCAAACTCATAGCTCGCACCGGCCCCGCTGCGCCGCTCGAAGGCGCCGCCTGGCGTAGGAGATCCACTCGAACTGAGCATCAATCATCCGCCGCCGCTCCTCCAACAACAACTCCTGCACAAGACGAACCCGCCCATCATCCTCCCCCTCACCAGGTGTAGAAGCGACAAGCGAGCGAGCATCCTCTTCGCAGCTCTGCTCGTAGTGATCAAGAAACTCCAGTGCAGCCTCGATGCTCTGAACCCCAGCGAGCGTCAACCGCCCCAGCATCTCCACCCGATCGGGATCATCCCGAACACGCTGCGCCAGCCAACCCCGATAAGCCCTCGCGCCCACAGGCGTCGCCCGATACGAAACCCCCGCCTTCGCACCCCGCCGCACCCCGCCAAGCTCCTCGACCGACATCGCCTCGATTAGCCCATCACGTTCAAGCGCACCCAACGTCCGATAGATCGCGGCACGACCAGTCCGCACCAACGCCCCGAATCGATCCTCGAACCGACGCCCAATCTCATACCCATGACTCGGCTTCTCAATGACCAGACCAAGCACCAGGATCGCCGCCTGCGAGCGCAACACAGGCGACGACGACGCCGAAACGCCAACTCCGTGCTCCTCGCCAAACCCATGAACCGCCACAGAAACCTCCGCCAACGAAGCCCGCCAGAGCCAATCAGACCATCCTACCGGCCGTTCCAGACTCTGCAAGTCGCCCAGTAAACCGAAACACGCACCTCGGCGTTGATTGGATCGACGATCCGCAGATCAAGCATCTGAGCGCGCTATGCGAACGTCGGCAGGATAAGCTCGGCGGCCGATGGGCCTGGAAGTCGCGCCTCGACGTGTCTTGTTCTTTGGCGACTCGCTCGTCGCCGGCATCGGAGACCCCACTGGAGGCGGATGGGTCGCCCTGCTGGTTCGCGCCTGCTTCGATAACGCGCTGCCAGTGACCGCCTACAACCTCGGCGTTCGACGCGAGACCTCGATCCAGATAGCCGCACGCTGGCGCGCAGAGGCAGCTCCACGTGTTCCGGCCGGCTCGGACTCCCGGATCGTGTTGTCCTTCGGCGCCAATGACACGACCATCGAGCACGGCCACGTCCGGGTGCCAGCCGATAGCTCCCGCCGCGCACTAGCGACCGTCCTCGACGAAGCGAGCCCTCTCGGCTTCGGCTCATTCGTCATCGGTCCGGCTCCCGTGGACGACGTTGAGCAGAACCGGCGCATCGTGGCACTCACAGAGTCCTTTGCGGAGGTCTGCAGCGAGCGCGACGTACCGTTCATAGGAGTAGCCGAGACGCTGCTGGCATCGTCCGTCTGGATGTCGCAGGTGAGCGCTGGGGATGGTGCGCACCCAGGAGCCGAGGGCTATCAAACCATCGCGCAACTCCTGATCGACGGAGGCTTGCTCGCATGGCTCACCGAGCCGAACTCAAGTACCCAGCCCGCCGTGCCCAGCACCCCGCGCTGACAGGGCGCACGGCACCGACCCTGACCTAGAACGCGAGAAGCCCCGCGTTTGCGGGGCTTCCTCCTGACGCGCCCGAGAGGATTCGAACCTCTGACCTTCGGTTCCGTAGACCGACGCTCTATCCAGCTGAGCTACGGGCGCAGGGCTCGTAGTTTAGTTGCCCTGCTTGCGAAGGGGCTGGAGGCCGAGGAAGTGGGCGCTGGGACTGGTCCCGTGACGGCCCTAGCCGAGATCGACGTCCAGCAGCTCCATCAGCAGGCAGTCGTGCCAGCCAGCGCCTGAGGCGTCTCGCTCGGCTCTGCGCATCACGCCCACGGCCTTGAAGCCGACCTTCTCGTAGGCCCGGATCGCGGCCATATTGGCTGTGGCCGGGTCGATCGTGATGCGGTGGTGGCCGCGCTTCTCGATGAGCAGGCGTGCCACGCGCCTTACAGCCTCGCTGCCCAAACCGAGCCCATGCAGGGCTGGGTCGACGAACAGGTCGATCCCAGCGTGACGGTACTTCGGCTCAGGCTCCTCCCAATACTGGATGAGGCCCACAACTGCCCCGTCCAGTTCGATCGCAAAGCGCGTGGACTCCGGCTCGTCCCAGGGAAAGCCCTCTGCGGGCAGGTCCCACCAGCGCGTGACCTCCGGGGTCCGATGGATGCGCAGCAGCGCATCCTCATCGCCCTCGGCCAGTGGGCGGAGCGTCAGGCGCACGACCAGAGAAGGCTCTGACGCTCCCACCCGACCCCTATGGAGCTAGTGGGCGGTTGCTGTGAACGGCGAGGTTTCCGTGCAGCTGGGCAAGCTTGCGATGTTTGACGTGTCGCTGATCTTGCCCGTGACGGTATGCCCAGCGAAGGTGCCCGAGATGTGCAGCACGTCGGAGACCTTGGTGCCGAACGAGTCAGATGTGCGACCCGAGAAGCGTCCGTCGCGTATCTCGAGCGAGCCGAAGTGGAACTTCGGCGCTACGGTCGGGGCCCCGCCGTTGCACCCCGCGTCGAACGCCGCCACGAGCTGCTCCACCTTCGTCCCATCGGCCGACACGCGGAAGCTGATCGGCCATCCAGGCCCCACCTCGCCCGCGTAGCGACCGTTCTTCACCGGCCCCCCACCCGTCGCGCCGGCGCCGCTCACGCCGACCAGCAGAGCTGCGCACACCACCAGCAGAGCCAACTTCGCTAGCCGTCGAGAAAGTCCCATTGCCCACCCCCGTCCGTGCTGTTGAAGGGGAGCATATTAGCTCCACTGATGGCCAGCAATCCGCATACGTGGTTAGCGCGCACAGATGGCCGGTGGGGCGGGGAGGTTTCCCTTTGACTGGTACGCGGGCCAAAAGAGCGTGTCGGTCTACCTGTCTGACCGTAACAACCGACCGCTTACATATTGCGCGAATCGTGAAGCACCGGAAGAAATCAAACTTTGCCGAGCTTGCTGTTGCGTACTGATCTTTCGTGGAGGGCGTCACGGTCCCGGTCAGTGCTCGTACCAGCTGAAATCTCACAACTCACGACAATTGACCATCTCCTAGGGTTCGAGATGGCCGTGCTTACGTCGATAACGTGCATAGCGGTTTGGGGGGAGCTCAAGCCACGCGGTGCGTGACTGAAGTCGGAAACGCGACGACTTTCGTGCGCGCAATGGTGCTGGCACCGACGCCTGGAACATCGCGTCAGGTCCCCCTCCCGACCATGTCGCCGTTGCCCTGACATCGCCAGCGCCTGCGGCCCTGCATGAGGTGGTATTCGCCAGGTCGCCGTATAGGGAGCATCAGCTGTGCGATACCGCGTAATACATCGACTACAATCGTAGGCATGGCCAAGTCAGCGCCATTCAGCTTGCGCCTCTCAGACGAGACCGATCGTCTCGTCACAGCAGAGGCCAAGCGCACGAAGCGCAGCAAGGGCAGCGTAGTGGAGGCGCTGGCAGAGGAGGCACTGAAGGCTCGGACGGTTCCCGGGATTGCGTTTCGCGGCGATGACTACAACCGACGCGCCTGGTTGATTGGCACCAGCCTAGACGTGTGGCAGGTGATTGAGGCGTACAAGGACTTCAGCGAGAGTCTCGATCGGGTAGTCACGGAGACCGACATCAGCAAACGCGAGTTGCGGACCGCGCTCAGCTACTACAAACGCTTTCCGCAAGAGATCGACGACTTCATCGCGCTGGACCGGCGACCGCTGACGGAGCTCCGCGCGGAGTATCCGCACGCTGACATCCTCCCGATCCAGCTCGACTAAGCGATAAGTTGCGTCTGCTACTCGATGCGCACGTGTCGGGCCGTCGGATCGGTGCAGCTCTGAGAGCACAGGAGCACGACGTGCTTGCGGTTGCCGAGGAACGCGACCTCGACGGCTGTCCAGACGAGGAGCTGATGGAGCTTGCCAAGGCCCAACAGCGCATCATGGTGACATTTGACGTCGCGGACTTCCCCCGCATCTGTCACGAGTGGTTGGAGGCCGGGAAGTCCCACCACGGCTGCGCGGTGGTGGTGGGCATCCGCCACCACGAGTTTGGCGCAATCGTGCGCGCGCTGGACGGCACGTTCGAGACGCGGCCTGACCCGCAAGATTGGCATGACAGTCTGGTTTTCGTCTCGAGGTCGCGGTGATCTCTGGGGACTCTGCGGAGCGCAGATATGTCAGGAGCGACTCGGACCTACCCGACCACGACCTCATCTTGGAGCTGTCGGACCAGCCAAGTAGCCTCGCTTGCCACGCGCGCCACTACGTCCACAATGATGTACATGTTGTGGTCGTGAGTCAGCTTAATGGCGGTCTGTGCCCGATCGCCAACGCCGCCTCGGTGGCCAGAGAGGTAGCCGAGACCGTGATCCCTCCGGGAGGGGAGTTCACGATGTTCGCCTATACCCCAAGAAGTCCGCTCAGCGGCGAACCTTGTTTCCGCCAGGTGACATTCGAGCTCGATGGATGCAGGCTGCGGCCTTCGTCGAAAGCGCTCGAGAGCTCCAAAGTGGCCCTTGCGTGCTTCAGCCCCGTGGATCTCGCGGCGATTGAGGCGCTAACAGGCCGACCCGTCCTTATGTTCCCTTACGGGTTCTACACGAGGGCGCTGGCAGAAGCTGTAAGCGGACAGCCAGCCAAGCGACTACTCGACCTGCTAATCGAGACAGGGCTCGTGTGCCCTACCCACGGACCTTCCCCGTACGGGGAATACTGCGGGTTCAACCCGAATTGTGAGGAAGAGCCAAACCGACGCGCGCGAATGTGGCGAGCGCGATCCGCACCTCGGCGACACTCCACCGACGGCGCTTATGTTGGGGTCAGCACAGACCGCTCGGCGCGAGTGGAGCTTGCCCTGGAAAGCGGCCGCCAGCCGATCCCAGTCTTTGGTTTGGCCGCGCCGGAAGCGCGGTGGGGCTACGGCGGGTCAGGGTCACAGGAGGGCGCGACCTCCATCCTGGCCGACTATCTCGGGTTCTTGCCGCGACCGCAACTCCGCGCTCGGTTCGAGAGAGAGGTCGTTTCAAATCTGGCCGCAGGCGCATTCACGCTCCCCGTCTCAGAGCTCGACGCGTGGTTTGAGCATGCAAATCGAGCAGTGTGCCGCGGGTTGGTCGTAGTGGCCGGGCCGACAACGGGCGGCTGGGCCGCGGGCATCGCAAACGGAATGGCGGCCTGGATCGCACAAGGGCTGCTGGAAGCTGGGTTTGATGTGTACGAGCCGGGATGCAACGCTGCGGCTCCTCCCTGGACGAGGGCCGACCGTCGTCTTCATGGCATGCTGCATGCCAGTCTCCTGTCCGCGTTGGACGGCTGCAGTATGGTCGTCGTTCCCTACGACGGCGAGGCGATGACGCAGGGAGTGGAGGCCGCGGCTGCCCTGCAATACATCCTCGAAAATCCCGACGTCCCGGCCATTATCGCCTACAACCGGGCCGAGGCTAGCGATTTCGAGCGCCATGAGGGGTTCGGGGTCCAGATCGCGAAAGTCGGCGATGGCCTGCCACGTGACGTCAGTGCTGTCATCGCAGCAGTCGATCGATCATGTGCGGCATATGAATGCCTACAAGCCGACGAGAACTGCAGCCTGCCGGGGTCGCAGAAGGCACAAGCTGCCACTTCCAATCGCGCTGAATGATTGGCGTCGCAAAGCCAAAAACGCCCTCACGAAGAGAGTGGACGGAGAGGGAGGGATTCGAACCCTCGAACGAGGTTTCCCCCGTTACGCGATTTCCAGTCGCGCCCGTTCAACCGCTCCGGCACCTCTCCCGGCGCTTGATCGCCGAGCTGGCTCGGCGGCGGCATGCCCAAGGCTACGACACCTGCGCCTCGCGCGTTGCTAGGCTTCGCACATGCTCCTCGCCGCAGCCAGCCCAGCCTTCAGCAAGACCTTCGGCTTGATCGTGACCTTCGGCGGAATCGGCGTGATCGTCAACGTGATCATCGTCTACATCGCCGTGCAGATTCGAGGCGAGCGCAGGCAAAACCAGGAATTCCTGGCTTCGCGTCGCCCGCCCGGCTCTTGAGCCGAGTCCAGCCCCCCTCGTAGCGCCAGCAAGCGCACTGGCTGTATCCGTCTCGACAACTCGCGCGCGTAGCCGTGCGCGCCCAGGACCCCTCAATACCGCCTGCGCCGTGGGCCGCTCGACGCTGCTCGTCGGCCGCCTACAAGGTGAGTTCTGCTTTGAGGTGGTTCTGCTTTGCACGGAGCACTCGCGATGTAACTTAGGTTGACACAGCGGGGTATCTGTGTAAACTTGCCGCTAGTTGGCCGAGAGTCCCTACGCAGGAGGAGCCATCCATGTCATCCGCCATGCCCGCAATCGCCCCACAGGGTCCACAACCGCAAGCCGACGCCGGCTCTGCGGCCGAGGAGACATGGCACGACCCCAAGCGCTACGGCTGGCTGCTTGGCTTGGTCGTGCCCACGCTTCCCTTCCTCGCCTGGGGTCTCGTCGAACTGACGGGCCTGGGCGCGTTCTGGTTCTACGGGCCCGTGCTCATCTTCGGCATCTTTCCCCTGCTCGACTACGCAGTCGGGATGGACGCGCGCAATCCGCCCGACAGCATGATCAAGCGCCTCGAGCAGGATCGCTACTACCGCTGGTGCACCTACCTCTACCTGCCCATCCAATATGCGGGACTGGTGTTCGCATGCTGGCTCTGGTCGAGCGGAAAACTCTCCACCGTGGACAGCATCGGGCTTGCCCTGACGGTGGCCATGGTCAGCGGTGTGGCCATCAACACCGCCCACGAGCTCGGGCACAAGCGCGATGACCTGGAGCGCTGGTTGAGCCGGGTCGCGCTGGCACAAAGCGGCTACGGGCACTTCTTCATCGAGCACAACCGGGGCCACCACGTGCGCGTGGCAACGCCCGAGGACCCCGCCAGCTCGCGCCTTGGCGAGAGCTTCTACGCCTTCCTACCCCGCACCGTGCTCGGCAGTCTGCGCTCGGCCTGGGAGCTCGAGCGCGTACGCCTCGACCGGCTGGAGCGCTCGATGTGGAGCCCCAGTAACGACATCCTCGGAGCCTGGGCCATGACCGTCGTGCTGTTCGCCGCGCTCGTTGCCATCTTCGGATTCGTCGTGCTCCCCTACCTGCTGATCCAGGCCGTGATCGGCTTCTCGCTGCTCGAGGTCGTCAACTACCTCGAGCACTACGGCCTGCTGCGCCAGAAGCGTGAGGACGGCCGCTACGAGCGCACCCGCCCCGAGCACAGCTGGAACTCCAACAACACCGCGTCCAACGTGCTGCTCTACCACCTGCAGCGCCACTCAGACCACCACGCAAACCCAATCCGCCGCTACCAGGCGCTGCGCCACGTGGATGACGCCCCCCAGTTGCCCACCGGCTACGCCGGCATGATCCTGCTCGCTGTGATCCCGCCCGTGTGGAGGCGGACGATGGATCGCCGCGTGATGGCCCACTACGGCGGCGACCTCGAGTTGGTCAACCTCAAGCCCGGCCTCTCCAAGCGCAGGCTCCGCCACTACCAGACGGCGGCACGCACGGTGGCCCCATCATGAGCGCCTACCGCTGCCCCGCCTGCGGGTACGTCTATGACGAGGAGCGGGGACATCAGCGCGAGGGCTTCCCGCCGGGCACCAACTGGAGCGAGGTTCCAGACGACTGGGCATGTCCGGACTGCGGCGTGCGCGATAAGGTCGACTTCGAGCCCGCCGACTGAGCCCATTCACGACCGCGTGGCCCTCCACATGCCTACCGCCGAGCAGAGAGTCCCCTACTCCGTGGCTGCACGTGAGCTGCTTCACAGCACGCTGCTCGATGCCGCCTGCCACGAGTTGCAGCGGCGCCGCTGGGCGGACATCACCATGGCCGACATCGCCCTCACCGCCGGTGTCAGCCGCCAGACGCTCTACAAGGAGTTCGGCTCCCGTGACGAGTTCGCCCAGATCCTCGTCATGCGCGAGGCCAAGCGCTTCCTCGACGCCGTCGAAGAGGCCGTGCACGCCAACCTCGACGATCCCGCCCGAGCGCTCGAGGCCGCCTTCGACGTCTTCCTAACGGCCGCTGCCGAGAACCCGCTCGTGAGCACCATCGTCAGCGGCGAGGGCGGCGAGGAGCTGCTCGCCCTGTTCACCACACAGGGCAAGCCCCTCGTCGACAGCGCCGTCGAGCGCATCACCGCCGTCATGCTCGCCGGCTGGCCGCTCGTGGGCGCTGCCGACGCCGAGCTCCTGAGCGAATGCCTCGTGCGTCTAGCCATCAGCTACGCGGCCCTACCCAAAGGACCGGCCGCAATGACCGCGTCCTCAGTGGCGAAGCTGCTGGGCCCCTACGTCGAGCAAGCTCTGGCAGCAGCCGCACAGCACTAAAGCGCTCAGTGCGAGCTCGACTCGCGTGCGGCCTCTCGAGCGAGGCCCGCGGCCTCCGCCTCGTGAGCCGCCTCACGGGCGCGGCGGTACTCGTTGACCACGATGTCCGTCAGCTCCTCCACCGACGTCTCCGCCGTGGGCTTGTCCAGCGCGATCTTCCCGTCCTGGATCATGCTCACCCGGTCGCACGCCTGCAGCACGTGGACGTAGTTGTGGAGGATCATGATGATCGAGACCCGACCCTCCTCCTTCAGGCGCGCCACCAGATCGAGGATCTGCGCTCCCTCTTTTGCGCCCATCGCCGCCAGCGGCTCATCCAGCAGGATGATGTCCGCGTCGGAGTTCACCGTGCGCGCCACCGCAATCGCTTGACGCTGGCCGCCCGAGAGGCGCGCGACGGCAACGTCGATGCGCGGGATGTTGATCCCGATCTCGTCCAGCGCGTCACGCGCTTCGCGCTTCATCTGGCGGTTGGCCAGCAGCGGGATCGGACGGTGCACGCGCTCCTTGCGCAGGAACAGGTTGTGGTAGACGGACAGTTCGTCGATCAGAGCCAGGTCCTGGTAGACGGTCTCGATCCCCTTGTCCCGCGCCTCGTCCACGCTTTTCGGTTCGTACGGCTCGCCGTGCAGGAACATCTTCCCCTCGTCCGGCTTCTGGAAGCCGCACAGGATCTTGATCAGCGTCGACTTGCCCGCGCCGTTGTCTCCTAGCAGGCCAAGCACCTCACCCTTTTTCAGGTGCAAGTTGATGTCCGTCAGCGCCGTCACCGGGCCGAAGCGCTTGGCGATGTGTTCCACCCGCAGCACATCATCGGGCGCCGAGCTTGGGCCCACCACTCCCGTCGCCGTAGGTGTGGTCTCGTCAGCCACTGCTGCCATGCCCCCTTCGTGCCCGGCCCACGTACACGTTCGCCGTCATCGCCACCACGATCGCAAGGCCCGTGTAGAAGAGCAGGTAGTTTGCGTTTACGCCCTGCAGGATCAGGCCGTCTTCGAGGATGCCCAGGAACAGCGCTCCGATCAGCACTCCCACGACCGTGCCCGAGCCGCCCGACAGCAGCGTTCCCCCGATCACCACCGCTGCGATCGCCAGCAGCAGGATCTTGTTGGGTCCCGACGGGTCGGGCTGGATCGTCTGCGAGCGAACCGCCTCGAAGATCCCCACCAGACCCGCAAGCAGCGCGCTCAACACGAAATTGCGGATCGTCACCAGCTTGACCTTGACCCCGGCCTCGGCCGCGCCGAGCTTGTTCGAGCCGATCGCCACCGTGTACAGACCCCAGCGGGTGAACGTCAGCACCACCTGCAACACCACCACGATCACCACCGCCCAGATCAACTCCGAATACACGCCGCCGCCGAAGATTTTCGCGAACGTGCCGATGTGGTTGATTTTTTCCGGCAAGGTGATGTTGTGGCCGTTGACGATGTGGTGAACCTGCACGGTCGTCTGATGGATCTGCCCTCCCGGCGTCGCCACGGGAGTGCCGTGCGAGAGAATCAAGCTGAGCCCCTCGAAGCTGAACAGCATCCCCAGCGTCGTGACAAACGAGCTGACCCCCAGCAGTGCCACGAAGGCGCCGTTGGCAACGCCCACCACCCCGCACACGAGCAGCGCCAGGATCATCGACGGCACTAGCCCGAGACCGGCCGTGTCGAACTTGTAGAACACGATCGGAGCGAACATGTACATCGCGCCGATCGAGAGATCGATCTCGCCCAGGATCATCACGAACACCTCGCCCGCGCCAAGGATCGCCAGCGGCGCGAAGTACGGGAGCAGCGTCTTGAAGTTCGCTCCCGTCAGGAACGTGCTCGTGTTGGCCGAGAAGTAGATCGCCACGACGATCGTGACGACGATGATGCTGCCCTCGCGCAGGGCGATCAGGCGATTGAGAACTTCCCGCCCGCTGGGTATGCCCGGTCGGTGGTGCTCGGGGCTGCGCTGGCCTGAGGAGGGACCGCTCTGGGCGGGAGTCTGTGCTGCGCTCGCCACGATCCCTCCTCGGACTCCTCTTCGCGACCTAGCTGATCACTGCGGCCGTAGTTGACGTGCCCTCATAGCGTGATTTCGAGGATACGTAGGGCTTGACCGTTTCTTTGTTCAGGAACTTCAGGCCCGTGTCCACTTCCGAAGGGCCGGTCAGCGTGCCCGAGACCTTGTACTGGAACAGCTGCAGCACCGGCAGGAACCCCTGCAGGTAGGGCTGCTGGTCGATGGTGAATTCGATGTTGCCTTCCTGCAGCAGCTTCTGCGTCTGTTCTGTGAGGTCGAAGCCGCCCGCCTTCACGCCTTTGGCCGCCAGGCCGAGCTTCTGCATGACTTTGGCGAGGCTTTCCGTGCTACCGCCATCGACTGCGTACATGCCCTTGGCGCTCTTGTGGCTGAGGTACCAGGCTTCGATCGCCGACTGCTCCTGTGCCACCGCCGCGCCCGTCGCCACGGAGTGCGCCGTGATCGACTTGCCCGAGTCCTTGATCGCCTTTTCCGCGCCTTCGATGCGGGGCTGCAGATTGGCCGAACCAGGCGTCGCGATGAACAGTCCAACTTCTCCAGAGCCGACCGCTTCCACGATCCGCTTGCCCATTTCTTCACCGGCCTTGAATAGGTCCTGGCCGACGTATGAAAGACGCGCGTTGCCTGCAGCGTCAGCGTTGTAGGCAATGACCGGGATCCCCGCCTTGATCGCCGCTTCGACCGGAGCGTTGAACGCGTGCAGGTCGATCAGTGCAACGGCGATCCCATCGGCTCCACTGGTCACAGCCGTGTTCACCGCATTGACCATTTGGCTCACGTTGCTGTTTTCCGAGCCCGTCCACTGGTAGGAGCAGCCGAGCAGCTTGCAGGCATCGGCCGCGCCGTACTGGGTCGGCGTGAAGAAGGGGTTCGTCGTCACGTGGTTGACGAACACGAATTTGTAGTTCTTGTGCGATCCGAAGACACCTGACGAGTTGCCTCCGCTGCCGGAGCCGCTCGAGGCGCTGGAACCGCACGCGCTCAGGATCGTGCTCACCGAGCCCGCCGCCACACCCGTCAGCGCCGTGCGCCGCAGGAACGAACGTCGATCTATCTCCGGCCATGAGAAGCGGCCCCGCTCGAGCGCCTCTCCCGATTGAACTCCCTCATCGGCCTCTGACATTGCTCCTCCTCCTATTTCGACACCCATGACCCCCAGTGGAGCCTAGGCCACCACCCTCTCTCTTCCCCCAACCATAGTCAATGTTGCGGTCATCGGGTAATCCGCAGTTTGCATGCGGCCTGTCCGCACCCTTCGATCCATCGGCCTGATGGGTAGCGCTCACTCTGTCTTGGATACCCTCGGGTCATGTCCGGGAAACCGAGCGAGCCGGCGACAGCGTGCACGCCCTCCGCCGGCAGCGCCGAGGAGAGCGCCGGCAGCACGGGGAAGTCGACGGAGCTGGTGGGCCCGCTAGAGCTCGAGCGTCTGCGCAAAGCCGACGGTCGCTCGCTGATCCTCTACTCCGCCACAGGTCGCGGCGACGCGTGAGCGAGGAGCGCTTCAACGAGCTGCGCGGCGAGCCCGTCGTCTACGCCATCCACCGCCAGGACCGCACCTTCCTACCGGCCCGCGAGCACTGCCCGCTCGATCCCACCCGGCCGGGTGGACCCGAGACCGAGATCCCCCGCCAGACGTTCGAGATAGCGGTGTTCGACAACCGCTTCCCTGCCTTCGAGTCACCCCGGGGGGCCGCCGAGGTGGTCGTCTACACCCCCGATCACGATGGCTCCTTCGCAACGCTCTCCCCCGAGCGGGCCGAGGCGCTGATGTGGGTGTGGCGCCACCGCTACCTCGAGCTGGGGGCCCGCGAGGACATCGACTACGTGTTCATCTTCGAGAACCGCGGCGTCGAGGTGGGCGTCACGCTGCACCACCCCCACGGGCAGATCTACGGCTACCCCTTCCTGCCACCCGTCCCCGCACTCGAGCTCGCGGCCGACGAGCGCCTCGGCGGCTGCACACCGTGCGCGCTGCTGGGAGCCGAGCTCGAGCAGCACACCCGCGTGATCTACGAGAACGACAGCGTCGTCGCCTACGTCCCCTATGCCGCGCGCTGGTCATACGAAGTCCACGTGAGCCTGCGCGAGCACAGACCCAGCCTGTCCGAGTGCTCGCCTGTCGAGCTGCGCCTGCTCGCCGACGCCCTGCAGCGCGTCACCCGCGGCTTCGACGCCCTGTGGGAGCGTCCCTTCCCCTACGTGATGGCGGTACACCAGGCTCCCACGGCCCCCGCGCACGCCGGACATGGGCACCTGCACGTCGAGTTCTACCCGCCGCTGCGCACTCCCGAGAAGCTCAAGTACCTCGCCGGCTCCGAGCAGGGGGCAGGGACGTTCATCTCCGACGTGCTCCCCGAGGAGTCTGCAGTCGAGCTGCGCGAGGCGATTGCCCGTGCCGGTTGAGCGCAGCTGTGCCTTCGCTCCCGGGCGCGTGAACCTGATCGGCGAGCACACCGACTACAACGGCGGCCTCGCGCTCCCCTTCGCCATCGCCGAGGGGGTCACCGTGGAGGCCGAGGGCGCGAGCAGCGGCTCACCCCTCGGTGAGGTCATCGAAGCCTACGCCTGCGACCTCGGCGAGCACGACGCCTTCATGCTCGCCGATCCGCCTCCCGCCAGCGGCTGGCGAGCCTTCGTGCACGGCGCCGTAGCCGAGCTCGCCCGCGCCGGCTATCCACTGCGCGGGGCGCAGCTGCAGATCCGGGGTGAGGTGCCCCAAGGGTCCGGCCTGTCCTCCTCGGCCGCGCTCGAGGTCGCCCTCTGTCTCTCCCTCACAGCGCTCGGGGCCGCAAGCACGCCCAACGGCGAGGGGCCTGTCGACCGCATGGAGATCGCACAGTTGTGCACACGCGTTGAGAACGAGTGGGTCGGCGCCCAGACAGGGCTGCTCGACCAGCTCGCCTCGCTCTACGGCGCCCCCGACACCGCCCTGTGCATCGATTTCAGCACCCTGCAGATCGACCCCGTCCCACTGGTGCTCGACGGCTGGCAGCTGGTCGTCCTCGACTCCGGCGAGCGCCACGCCCACGCCAGCTCCGGCTACAACGAGCGCCGCTCCGAGTGCGCCATGGCGTGTGAGCTGCTGGGCATCGAGTCGCTGCGCGAGGCCACAGAGGCGGCCATCGAGCAGCTGCCTGAACCGATGCAGCTGCGGGCCAGTCATGTGCTCGGGGAGAACCGGCGGGTGCGCGAGACGGTGGCCGCGCTGAAGGCCAACGACCTCTCAGCCGTTGGCGCCCTGTTGAACGAATCGCACGCGAGCCTGCGCGACCGCTACCAGATCTCCACGCCCGCCGTGGAGGCGACAGTCGAGCGTTTGCACCGCGCCGGCGCCGCCGGCGCGCGCATGGTCGGAGGCGGCTTCGGAGGCAGTGTCCTCGGCCTGTTCGCCCCGGACGTAACCCCGCCGGCGGGAACGCTCGAGGTGCGTCCGAGCGCCGGCGCGCACCTGGTCGAGGCCTAGAGGCAGCGTCACAGCCTCGCGGCAAGCAGCGCGCAGGCAGTCACGAAAACCGCCAGCGACATCGCCGCGAGCGCGCCGTCGAGCGGGGCCAGCAGGCGCTCGAGCGAGAGATCTTCGCTGCTGCCGTCCCGGCGCGTGCGCGTGCCGCTCACGGCAAGCGTGCGGCGGCGCAGCTCGCGGGCGGGCGTGCTCAGCCGCCGCTGCGCCACGCTCATCGCGGCTGCGCCGAGCGCTATCAACACTCCGGGAAGCGCAACCTCCTCGGCGTTGACGAAGTAGCCGACGAATGCAGGGAAGGCGCCCCAGCCGAGCGAGAACCAGAGATCGCTGTGGAAGCGCCCGCCGAGCAGCTCGAGGTTGTAGGCAGGCAGGAACAGGCCCCCGGCGAGGACCAGCAGCGCGAGCCACGGCGACACGGTCACCACGCCGCCCACGCCGATCGCCAGCGCGCCAAGCATGCTCACGCCGGCCAAGGCCCGCAGCGTACGATCGCTGATGCCCGTGCCGAGCGGACGGTCGTGCAACTCGTCGAGGGCGTGCGCCGCCACGCCCACAGCCAGCGCAAACGCGGCCAGGCCCCACAGCAGCCGATCCACGTGCACCTTCGGAGCCACAGCCGCTCCGAGCGCGAAGTAGCTCAGGTGCCAGATCGTGTAGGGAGGGTGCAGCAGCGTGAGCAGGTCGCTGACGCGTCCACGACCGACGGCGTAGAAGGCCGGGCGCTGCTGCGAGGCGCCCATGCCCGTCAGTCTCCTGCAGTGCTCGTGTCCGCGCTATCGGCCGGGGTCTCCGCGCGCTTTTGCGCCCACATCACGATCCCCCCGCCGAGGCTCATGCGCCGCACGTGCACGTGCTCGAGACCCGCCTCGCGCCAGTAGCCCACGATCCGCTCCACGGGGTGGCGGGCGTAGAAGCCGCGGATGCTCGGCCCCAGGAAACGCCCGACTTGGGCCCAGTCGCGTGAGTCGATCCGGCCGAGGGCAGGCAGCCCCACCGCTGTGTAGAAGCGCCAGGCCCACCGCGCGGGAGCCAGCGGTGGGACCCCGAACTCCAGCGAGGCCACGCGCCCGCCCGGTCGCACCACCCGTGCCAGCTCGCGCATGGTGGCGGCGGGGTCGTCGACGTAGCGCAACAGATAGGTGAACGTGAGCGCGTCGAAGCTCCCGTCGGCGAACGGCAGCGACTCGGCCTGGCCCTCGATCAGCTCCACGCGCGAGGCAGGCTCGGAGGCGAACCGGGCCCGTGCCGCCGAGAGCATCGCCGAGCTCTGGTCGATGCCCACCACGGAGCACTCGCAGCGCGAGAGCAGCTCGGCGGCCACCATGCCCGTGCCCGTCGCCACGTCGAGCACGCGATCGCCCGCCCGTGGATCGGCCGCCGCAACCAGCGCGCGTCGCCAGCGCGGGTCCTGCCAGAAGCTGAGTGCGGCCGACAGTGCGTCATAGCGACGCGGCAGCCCGCTGAACAGCTCGAGCGCCTCGCGCTTGCGGGGTGACGTGGCGCCGTCGGCGTCACTGGCTGCGGGCGAGCTCATGTGCTTCTCGATCTGACAGGCTAGCCGTCCGGCTCCGTGCCGGTCCCGCCCACGACCACAGCGAGGAAGCCCATGGCTGAACCATCCCAGCGCCCCAGCTCCCCATCGTCCTCGCGCGTAATGCTGATCACCGGCGCCTCCAGCGGCATCGGCGAGGCCACCGCGCGCCGGCTCGCACGCGAGCCAAATGCCAGCCTCGTGCTCGTGGCCCGCAGGGAGGAGCGGCTAGGTGCCCTCGCCACGGAGCTCGGCGAGCAGCGGGTCAGCTTCCTCGCCGTCGATCTGCTCGACGAGGACGCACCGGCCCGGATCCACGACCACGTGCTCGAGCGCCACGGCCGCCTGGATCTGCTGGTCAACAACGCCGGCGCCGCCTGGCGCGGGCGCTTCGCCGAGGCAGGCTACGAGAACGTGCGCCGCACAATGGCCATCAACTTCGATGCGCAGCTGCGTTTGACCGAGGCGCTGCTCGGACTGCTGCGCTCGAGCGCGCCCAGTGCAATCGTCAACGTTGCCTCCACCGCTGGGCGTGTGGCCCGTGCCGGCAGTGGCGCCTACAGCGCCTCCAAGTTCGCTCTCGCCGGATGGTCGGATGCGCTGTGGGCCGAGGAGCGTCCCCACGGCGTCCACGTGGGCCTGGTGCTGCCCGGCTTCATCTCTACCGAGGGCTTCCCCCAGTCCGAGCTCACCGCCAAGCCGTGGACGCGCTGGATGGTCTCCACGCCAGAGGCCGCCGCCGAGGCCATCTACGAGGCTGGGCTGGGTGGACGCGCCGAACGTTACGTGCCCCGTCCCTACGGGCTCGCGGCCGCACTGCGTGTCCTCGCGCCGCGGCTGGTGCGCCGCGCGCTCGGCGGTGGCGCCGCGAGCGTGATGACCACCACCACCGGTGCGGACATGGCCGAGCGACGCAACGGCAACCACGTGACGCCGCCGCGTTGAGGGTCGAGCGCCCGATCGCGGCTAACCTCGGCTGATCGCAACCAAGGCGCTCGTAACAGGGGCAACCGGCTTCATCGGCGGCCGGCTGACCGAATCGCTGCTCGACAGCGGCGTGGAGGTGCGCTGCCTGGTGCGCGATCCCGCCCGGGCCTCGCACCTGGATCGCGACGGCTGCGAGCTGCGTCGCGGCGACGTGACCGACGGGGCGAGCCTGGAGGGCGCCGGCGAGGGCGTCGATGTGGCCTACTTCCTCATTCACGCCATGGCCGGCGGTCCCGGCTTCGAGCAGCGCGAGCACGAGGGCGCGGTGAACTTCGCCCGCATGGCCAAGCGGGAGGGCATCCCGCGGGTCGTCTATCTGGGCGGCTTGGGCGACGAGAGCGTGTCGAAGCACCTGCGCAGCCGGCACGAGACGGCGCTAGTGCTGGCAGCGGAGGGGCCACCCCTGACCTACTTCCGCGCGGCCATGGTGGTGGGCGCCGGCAGCGAGTCCTACGCCACCCTGCGCCATCTGGTCAAACGCCTGCCCGTCATGATCGCCCCCAGCTGGCTGCGGATAGCCACTCAGCCGATCGCTGTGGACGACGTGATCGAGTATCTGCGCAGGGCCCCCGAGGTGAGCGAGTCGGCCAGCGCCGAAGTGCAGATCGGCGGCCCGGACGTGCTCTCCTACGGCGACATGCTCGACCGGATGGCGCTCGCCATGGGGCTGCGTCCACGACCGCGGCTGCCCGTGCCCTTCATCACCCCCTGGCTCTCAGCGCTGTGGCTCGGGCTTGTCACACCCGTCGACACCAACGTGGCACGACCGCTGGTCGAGGGGTTGACCACCGAGACGATCGTCACGGACCCGACGGGCGCGAAGCCGTTCGGGATCGAGCCACTGTCCTTCGACGAGGCCCTGCGGCGAGCTGTGGCCGAGGACGAGGAGCAGGCCCCAGGGGGGCATCGGTGAGCGCCAAGCGGGGAGCGCTGGTGCTGTTCACGCGCGACCTGAGAATCCGCGACCACGAGGCCCTGGCCGCGGCAACCCGCGAGTTCGACGAGGTCGTGCCCCTGTTCGTGCTCGACGAGCAGCTGCTCCCTGGCAGCTGTGGCTCTCCCAACCGGCTTACGTTCCTGCTCGAGAGCCTGCGCGACCTCAACAGCTCGTTGCGCGAGCGCGGCGGGAGCCTGATCGTTCGCCGCGGCGATGTGGTCGAGCAGGCGATGAGGCTCGTAGCGCAGTGTGGGCTCACGGCGATTCACATGAGCGCCGACTTCACTCCCTATGCCCAGCAACGTCACCGCAGGCTGGAAGCGGCCTGCGAGCAGGCGCGGGTGCAGCTGTGCGTACACCCCGGCGTGACGGTGATCGCGCCGGGCGAGATCACGCCGGGCGCAGGCGATCACTACCGCGTGTTCACCCCCTACTGGCGCGTGTGGAGCAAGCTCGACCCAGGCCCCGTCCTGCAGGCACCGCGACGGATCGCAATGGCCCGCATCACGCAATCGGGCACCATCCCCGCGCTTGAGAGCCTGGTCGATGGCGCTCCCTCGACCGAGCTCCAACAGGGCGGTGAGAGCGAGGGCCGCGCGCAGCTCGAGCGCTGGCTGCGCCACGCAGGCGACTACGAGGACCTCCACGACGACCTGCCCGCCGACGGGACTTCACATCTCAGCCCCCACCTGCACTTCGGCTGCCTGTCCCCACGCACGGTGCTCACCCGGGCCGAGCGCTCGCGTGCGGCCGCTGGCTTTGCCCGTCAACTCTGCTGGCGGGACTTCCACCATCAGGTGCTGGCCGCAAACCCCGAGCTGCCCTCCAGCGACTACCGCCCCAGAGGCGATCGCTGGCATCGCGACAAGCTCTCGACCGAGGCCTGGAAGGCGGGCTTGACCGGCTACCCGATCGTCGATGCTGGTATGCGCCAGCTCGCCCAGGAGGGCTTCATGCACAACCGTGCCCGCCTGATCGTCAGCTCCTTTCTCACCAAGACCCTTTACATCGACTGGCGCACCGGCGCTGCACACTTCGCCCGGCTGCTGCTCGACGCCGATGTGGCGAACAACGTGGGCAACTGGCAATGGGTGGCGGGCACAGGCAACGACACGCGGCCCAACCGGGTACTCAACCCGCTCCGCCAGGCCCTTCGCTTCGATCCTCAGGGCGAGTACGTGCGCCGCTACGTGCCCGAGCTCGCCGGCGTGAAGGGGCGTGCAGTGCACGAGCCGTGGAAGCTGGGAGCTGCACGGCGAGCGCTGCGTTACCCGCAGCCCCTCGTCGATCACGAGGCGGCAGCGGCTGAGTTTCGCGCGCGGCGCGAAGGCCCACCGCTACATTCACCCAATGCCTGAGCACGTCGCCATCCGTGAGCAGTCGATCAGGCTAGGACAGCTGTTGAAGCTCGCCGGAGCGGTCGACAGCGGCAGCGAGGTCAAGGCGCTGCTCGCCGAGCGTCCCGTGCTGGTCAACGGCGAGCGCGAGACCCGCCGTGGGCGCCAACTTCGAGACGGCGACACCGTGTCGATCGACGGGCGCGAGCTGCAGGTGGATGCCTCGATCCAAGCGCCCGAGTAGCGGGCGGGAACCGCGGCTCAGCTCAGGTTCGCGACGATCACCGGGGTGCGAGTCGGGACACGACTGCCGCCAACCGGCTCCGATGTGACCAGGATCTCCTTGACGCCGCTCACGCCGCCGGGAACGCCGACAGTGGCAGCTCCCTTTGAGGTGACGGTGAAGAGCGCGTCGGTCGGCTGTGGCGCACCGGAGCGTTTGACCCAGACCTCATACACGCGGTTGGGTTCCGTTTGCGGCATGTTGGCCAGGTCGAGCTCGGCGTGGCCGCTGCTCAGCCGCAGCAACGCGCTGGCGCGCGGCGCCGTCACCTGCGCTTTGATCACCCTGTTCGCGGGGCCACTGCTTCCGCCCGATAGCGCGATCACAGCAATGGCGATCACCGCGGCCGTCGCTACAGCCACTCCATATGCGGGGCGCCAGCTGAACGACCGACGCGGTGAACGTCTCGGTGCGGGAGCGCCGGCAGCTGCAGCCTCGGCTCGTACGGTCGCCATCACCTGCCGCTTGAGTGGAGATGGAGCGCTGCGTTGTGGCGCCACGGCGGGCAATGCGTCGACGACGAGCTGCAGCGCGGCGACCTCCTCGCGGCATACGGCGCACGAAGCGAGGTGGCGCACGAAGCTCTCGTGCTCCTCCTCGGTAAGCGCTCCGAGCACGTAGGGGGCCGCGTTTTCCTCACAACCGGGCGGGCGCATGCTCTCCTGCGAGCTCATGGCAGCACCTCCGCGGGGTCGCCCAGCGACATGCGCATCTTGGCCAAGCCGAGGCGCATGCGGCCCTTGACCGTGCCCACGGGCGTGTCGAGCATCGATGCGATCTGCACCTGGGTCATTCCGCCGAAGTAGGCCAGCTCGATGACGCGGCTCTGCTCGTCTGGAAGTTCGTCGAGGGCGCTACGAACTTCGCGCGCCTCCTCACGCCGGGCGACCTCGAGATCTGTCCGCTCAGGTGCCTCGAGACGCTCCTCGATCCCCTCTTCGGCGATGACGCCGCGGTCGCGCACGCTGCGACGCCGCAGAGCATCGATCGCCCGGTTGTGAACGATCCCCAGCAACCAGGTACGCACGCTGCCGCGGTGGCGGTCATAGCGCGCGCGACTGTGCCACAGCGACAGGAACGCCTCCTGCACCACGTCCTCCGCGAGCGCCCTCTGAGCGCACATGCGATAAGCGAGTGAGAAGGCAGCGTCGGCGTGGCGGTCGTAGACCACCTCGAAGGCATCTGCGTTGCTGCGGTAGATGAGCTGCATGAGCTCCTCATCGGCGAGCACCCGCAAACGCTCGGCCGAGGAACTTGCACCGCCTAGTCGCAGGGGATTGAACATCTACACCATTCTTACGCCCAACAGGACGGATCGGATCATTGGGCTGCGGCTGCACGTCGTCTGTCTTTGAGATCGACAGCCCGGGCGAGCAGGATGCTCAGCTCGAACAGCAGGTACAGCGGGACGGTCTCGAGCAGCAGTGTCACGGCGTCCCCGGGAAGGAAGGCGGCGACAGCACCGCAAGCCGCAATCGCGTAGCGGCGGTTGTGGCGCAGCTGCTTGGTCGTGACTATTCCCGAGCGAGTTGCCGCAAGAATCGCCACGGGGACCTGGAAGACAAGCCCCATCGCGAGCAGGATCATGGCCGCGAAGTGGTAGTACTGGCTCGCCTGCACCAGCACGTTGAACTGTCCGCTGTTGAAATTCTGGAAGAAGCGGACCGCGGCGGGGAGCACCACGAAGTAGCCGAACAGCACGCCCGCTACGAACAGGAACGGGATCGCCAGCATCAGCGGCGTGGCGATGCGCTTCTGGTCGGGGCTAAAAGCCGGCAGCAGAAAGCCGTAGAGCTCATAGAGGATGATCGGCAGCGACAGGATCAGCGCGAAGATCAGCGACACCCCGATCGTGGTGGTGAACGGCTCGCCGATGCCGAGCGTGACCGGCTTGTTGCCTTCAGGGGCCGTCGAAAGGTGCTTGATGGCGCCCTGCAGACCCGGTGTCACATGTTCGAGCGAGCTGCGAGTGGCGGGCGAGACGCCGCTGCCGGGCCGGCGCAGGGCTTGGACCACGCTCTGCAGCTCGGTCGCGACGGCACGGGCACTCTGCTGCACCGAATAGGTGGCGCCGAGCGGCCCGTTGCCGGCTTTGACCTGTTTCTGCGTCTGGTGCGCGAGCGGCGCGTTGATGATGTTCAACAGTGCGTGGTTCTGCCACATGCAAAAGCCAAACGCCACCGCGAGCGCCGCCAAGGAGATGATCAGGCGCCCGCGGAGCTCATGCAGGTGATCGACCACGCTGAGGCGGTCTTCATGTCCGATGGTGCCTACCGCGACTGCCATGATCTCTCCACTCGTCTTGTCGTGTTTGTGTCAGGCTCAAAGCACTGCCGGGTGAAGCCCCCTATGCGGGGAGCTTCTCCCGGACGACCGGCTCTGCCACTGCCTGGGGCTGGACTGCGGCGACAGGCTGCTGGGGAACCACCAGCGCCGGGGCGGCTGCCAGCGGCTGCTGCACGGGATGCTCGGTGGCCTCACCGCTGAGCGCGTCCTTGAAGCCGCGCATACCGCTACCGAGTGATTTACCCATCTCGGGGAGGCGCTTGGCGCCGAAGACGACCAGAAGCAGAATTAGAAGAAAAGCGATGTGAATTGGATTGTCGAGACCCATGACTGGTGATGCCTCCTGAAATCGATTCTTGTGCCCTCATCCGACGGGCCAACACCTGCAGTTACTACGCGAGGTGACCGCGGGCAGATCACCCACGATCACCTCGGTCTTCACTATTTCTTGATCAGCGGTCCCGCCTTGGCGAGCACCTGCGCCTTGGTGAGCGGAGTGTCGAACCCTTCGGTGGGCGTGGGGCTCTTACCGAGGAGCAGATCGATCGCGGCCGCATGGCGCGCCTCGATCTGGACGATCGAGCCGGCGGCAGCGAGCACCTGCTTGCTCTGCAGCGACGGAGCGGCGCCGTTGTAGGCGCCGACACCCGTGTTCTCCAAAACCGACGCCAGCGCGAGGAATGAGCTCTCGCTGGTTGCGGGGAAGGCGAACGTCGGTTTGGCGACCGGTTTTGCACCGAGCTGTTTGATCGCGGCGGTTAGCGCCGTGACGTGCTCGGCCTCCTCTTCGCCAAACAACTTGGCGTAGGTCTTGGCCTCGCCGCTGAGGTTCAGCGACTTGCCCTTGACGTTGTAGAAGTCCGCCTCCAGGTACTCCAGCGTGAGCGCGAAGTTGAGGATTTCCGCGTCCCCACCTCCGGTTTCAGCCAGGGCCTGCGAGACGAACGGTGTGACGGCGGCCGTGCCGTAGAACGCACCGGCCGCGAGAGCGCCGCGGAGGATGAAGCTGGATCGCGTCATCCCGTGGACCTCGAAGCCGGTCAGCTCCGGGTTTGCCAAGCCGGTCTCACCGGCGTCGACTGTCGTATCAATTGACATTGTTTTCAAGCTCCTTTTCTCGACCTACGCTCAGGCCAGGAACGGCTTGACCGCAGCCAGCACAGTTGACATGTCAGCCGGCTTGGCAAAGGCGCCATCCGGAGTGACCGACTTTTTCACCAGCGTGCCGAGGGTCGCCGCGTGACGAGCCTCAACCGAGTGGATCGCCAGCGCCGACGCCAGCACCTCGGGGCTCTGGATGTTTCCCGCCTGCCCCAGATATGCCGAGGCGCCGAGGTTCTCGACCGTGTAGGCCAGCTCAGCCACCGCCGTCGCCGTGGTGATCGGGAATTTTCCTTCCGGCTTGGCGGCGGGCGTTCCGCCCAGCTTCATCACTGCCGCTTTGAGGGCGGCCACGTGCGAGGCCTCCTGGCGGCCGAAGTCCGCCACCAGTGAGCCGACCTTGCCCTTGAAGAGCCCGGCGGCTACAACCTTTTCGTAGAACTCGGTCTCGAGGTACTCGAGCGTGAGCGCGTAGTTGAGGATCGCCACATCGCCCGTACCGCTGGATGATGTCGTCGTCCCCGTGCTCGCCGGGGCAGCCGCCGTGGTTGCGGTTTTTTTGCTGCTGCTGCCGCAGGCCGCCAGCACGAACGCACCAAAGCTGGCTGCGCCTGTCGTTCCGGCCATCTTCAAGAACCGCTTGCGGTCGACGTCGTCGCGTACGAGACGCTCGACGATGCCCGCAGGCTGCGGCGCCGTCTCCTCTGTGGGTGGACTAGACATCTTCAGAACCTCCGCGTTGTATTTGAGAATGAGATCGTGCGGGTCGCGCGCTGACTTTGTGTTGAATGCGCGACCGTAGGCCGCCCCGAGATCATCAACCCGGGGCGGCGCCGGCCATGGGGCGCTAGACGATGAAGCCCGTGCCCTTGACCGCGGTGAGAACCGCAGAGGCGGTCAGCGGCGTGTCAAACGGGCCGTTGGGAGCGATTTCCTTCCCGCTCGGTGCAGCCCCTTCGTTGAGCAGGCCGATCACGCTGGCGTGACGTGCCTCGATCGTGAGGATCGAGACGGCAGCCTTGACGTAGGCCGGCGTCTTGATGTTGAGCGCCTGGCCCGAGTAGGCGTGAACGCCCGTGTTCTCCAGCACCTGTGCCGTCTTCATGAACATTTCCGGGCTGGTGTTGGCGCCTTTGAAGTTGAACTTCGGTTCCTTGGCGGCTTTGCCGGCGAGGTGTTTCTTGAGAAACGCCACGTGAGCGTTCTCGTCGGCTGTAACCGTTTTGAGGAAGGCGCCGACCTGGGGGCTGAGCGACATGTTCGCCGCCGTTGCACCGTTGTAGAAAGCTGCCTCCAGGTACTCCAGCGTGAGGGCATAGTTGAGAATTCCCACGTCGCCCTTGCCAAATGAGGCCGGCGGACGTCCGCCACCGGCCGCAAACGCGCTCGGTGCGAACATCGAGAGGATCGCTCCTCCGCTCATCGCTGCACCGCCGGCCACTCCGGCCTTCTTCAGAAACGTCAGGCGTGTGTCGCCTGAGACCGCGTCGGCCGCTTCGCGCACAGCACCATCTACGTCGACCTCATCGAGGTTGATCTGATAAGTCATTGCTTCTCCCATCTCGGGTTGTCGGATCGGCCGCGGGGTTCAACCCCCTGCATAGAGCCGTTGCTTTCTGTCACTACGGCGTGCGGAGCAAAGCGGATCAGTCCGGAGGTGGGAATTTCTTGGAGTTAGAAGTAGCCTGCGATTGAGTGATCCGCAATGGGGGTTTGTGCGTAGGGGTGGGTGATGTCTCACGTATCACCCTCGGCCAGAAGCGCGCCCATTCGATCGACTGATCAGGGTGCTCCGCTGGCGAGCGCATCCAGCCGCTTGCGCAGGCGCGTGCTGGCCGGTGTGCGGGGCGAACACCCCGCGACGGGCAGGCAGCCGCGCCGGCGCCCTCGGGTGCTGCTCCTACCGTCCCTCTCGCTCCTACTCGGCGTCGCCCTGGGGGCGATCCTGGTGAGCGCACTCTCCTCCGGTCCACGCACCGAGAACAGCTCCACCCGGAGCCTCAAAGCCTCGCTGCGAACACTCGACTCACACGCCGAATTGTCGGTCTCGGGCATGCCCGAGCCGCCCGTTGGGGAGGTGTACGAGGTCTGGCTGTTGCGTTCGGGCAGCGCCTCGCCACAGCCCACCGACGCGTTGTTCACGGTCACCAAGGCCGGTAGCGCGACCGTCGAGGTCCCCGGCGGCGGCACCGGCAGCGTCCGCGAAGTACTGGTTACAAGCGAGCCACTGGGCGGAAGCACCACCCCCAGCGGCCCCGTGGTGCTGCGTGTGAAGAGCCCGGGCGCCCTCTAGGAACCAACACCGAGGTAGCGCAGCACATCCTCGCCGTCGCGCTCGAGCGCCTGTCGTACTCCGCGCGCGAGCTTGGCGAAGGGCCTGATCTCGACCTCACCACGAGCGAGTGCCCAGATGGCAACGGCGCGACCATCAACCAACGCAAACGGGCGGAACAGGCCATTGGTGGTGACGATCTGCCGGTTCTCCCCCAGCAGCTCCTCGCGCGAGCGCCAGCCGAGCAGCAGCGGGTCGAATGCACCGAGCAGCCTGGGGGGGACAGGCGGCGCAGGCACGGAGCCGCGTGCGAGCTCGAGTAGCCCGTCGGGGCGCTCGCTCAGCTCCGATGCGATCGCGCCGAGCCCCGCGCGGATGTCGCGCAGCGGCAGACCCGCCCACTTCGCCAGGTCGCGCTCGTCGGCGGGAGCGTGGCCGGCGAGATAGCGCCGCGCCAACTCAGCGAGCGCGCTGTCGCGATCCACGGGAGCGGGCTCGCCCAGCCAGTCGCGGACGAGCACGAAGGCCTGCTGAGAGCCGATCATCGGCCCGCGCACAATGGCGCCTCGCAGGCTCGCCAGCAGCAGCAGATGAATGAGCGCCTGCCCCTCGGTCCGTACGCCGGCAGCCTCGATCCGCGCACGCAGTTGCAAGCGCGTCAGCGGCCCCTCTCCAGCCAGCGCACGCTCGATCGTGGCGAGACCCTTCTCGGCCGCCGCCGGGCTCACCCCCTCCTGCGCCAGGCGTCGTGCGTTGTTGGCGGCAATGGTGGGCGCCGTGAGCGCGTGCAGCCATGGGTAGTCCTCCCTCGCCACCAGGTGCAACGTCCCGCGGTTGACCCAGGTAATGAGCAGCGAGCGATCCTCGCTGAGGGCACGATCCACGTCCGCCGCCGTGAGGCCGCTGCTGCGTACACGGATCGCCAGTCGCGCTCCCCGCGGGTCCTGCCCCTGCACGGCGAGCAGGCGGCGCGTCACCTCGACGGGGTCGCGCGCCGGCTCGCCGGCAAGCAGCTGAGAGCTCAGACGCTCGGCAAGCGGCGAGTCCTTCAGCTTCGAGGCTCGCGCCACATCGCCCACATCATCGGTCCGCGCAGCAGCTTCAACTCGCGGGTCACGCGGAAGCCGTGGCGGGCATAGAAGTCGATGTTGCGTTCCTTCGAGGACTCCAGGTACGCGCCCACCCCATCCCGATCGCACTGCTCGAGCACCGCTCCCAGCACCCGCGATCCAAGCCCGTTGCCTTGTGCATCGGGGTCCGTGCCGAGCACCGCCAGGTACCAGTGCGGCGGCTTCACCGGATGCCTGCGCTCGAGGTCGAGCCAGCCGAGACCGACAAGAGGCATACGGGGGAGCAGGCGCGGGTGGTTGAAGATGCGCACCAGCGCCGCGTCTTCGCGCAGCGTGCTCTTCCAACGCGCCGGCGGCGCCCACAGGGCCGCACAGCGCAACTCGTCGGTCGTCCACACCTCGTCGTGGGCGAGCAGCTGGCGCAGACGGATCGCCTGAAAGCGCTCGAGCGAGGACGGGCGCAGGGCGTCAGACGGGCAGGCCCAGCCGGCCACCGGGTCATCGAAGAACGCGCGCATGAGCATCCGCGAAAGCGCCGGTACATCGGCCGCGGTCGCGCGGCGCACCTGCGGCTCGACTTCCATCGCTTGGGAATCTAGCTCGCGGCCGCGCTCAATGCGAACGTCTCGGCCAGCAGCTCATACGAGCGCATGCGGGCCTCGTGCGAGTAGGTGATGCAGACCACGATCGCCTCTTCCGCGCCGTAGCTTTCGGCCACTTGCTCGAGCTGGGCCCGGACCGTCTCCGGGGAGCCCTGTACGGCCCGGCGCTCCGATTTGGGTCCGCCGCGTGCCTGCTCGTCAGCCTCGAGGAACGCCAGCGCGCGCTCTGGCGGCGGGACGGCGATCAGCTGGCCGCGGCGCAGGAGCGTGAAGGTCATGCGCCCGCTCGCCGCCAGCAACCGTGCCTGCTCGTCGTCCTCGGCGCAGATCACCCACACCGCCACCGCCGTGCGGGCCGAACGTCCGACGTGTTCGTGTTCGGCGAAGCGCTCGCGGTAGAGCGCTGCAATCTCCGCGCCGCGGGGGTTGATGAAATCGGCAAAGGCATACGGCAGGCCCAGCTCGGCCGCCCACAAGGCGCTCTGCTGGGAGGAGCCGAGCAACCACGGCTCGGGCCGCTCCGGCAGGCCTGGCAGCGACTTTGCCAGGCGCTTGAACGGGTGGTCGCTTGGGAGGCTGTCGTCGAGATAGCCGAGCAGCTCGGCCAGCTGCTGGGGGAAGTCATCGGCGCTCGCCTGCCTGCGGTCGCGCTGCAGCGCAAAGGTGGTCAGCGGGTCGGTGCCGGCCGCGCGGCCCAGCCCAAGGTCGACTCGCCCGGGGAACAGCCCGGCGAGCAGGCTGAAGGTCTCGGCCACCTTGAACGGGCTGTAATGCGGCAGCATCACGCCGCCGCTACCGACCCGAATCCGCTCCGTCGCGGCCGCTATCGGACCGATCAGCGCCTCGGGGCTCGGCCCGGCGAGCATCGGGCCGCCGTGGTGCTCTGCCACCCAGTAGCGGTGATAGCCGAGTCGATCGGCGAGGCGCGCCAGCTCGATCGTGTTGCGCAGCGCCTGCGAGCCGCTCGAGCCCTGTGAGATCGGTGACTGATCGAGGACGGACAGGCGCACGACTCCCATGCTAGGCGGCGCGGGAAGGACGCTAGACTCAGCTCACATCCCGGGGAGGGAGTCAGATGTTCGAGCCGACGCTGTTCCGAGACCGTGCACGTTCCGTGCAGATTGTTCTGGGAGGGGTGATCCCGGCGATCTTCGGCGTCGTGGCCGGGATCCTGATCGGCGTCTCGACAGGCGCCTACTGGGCGATCGCCGCCGTGGTGGCGATCGGCGGGATCATCGCGGGCTTCGAGCACCAGGACGGCTGGGGAGGAGCCGATCGCGGCCTGGTGGGAGGCGCGATCTACGGCGCGGCGCTGCTCATCGCCCATGCCGTCGCCGGCACACACGCCAAAGTCTCACTCGGCAGCTTCCCGCCATTTCTAGCCGTGTTGACAGCGATCATCGGGATGTTCCTCGGCGCGCTCGGCGGATGGTTCGCGCGCAGCCAGCGCGCACGCCACGCCTCAGCTGTGGAGTAGCCAATAGTGCTTCTCTGAGGCTGGTGGGACCTTAGGTGGTAGTCGCGAGGTAGTTTTCGAGAGGTATCGATCACCGGTTCACCCATAAATTGAGTCAACGCGAACCGCGTGAGCCGACCGGGGCGCTCAGAATGGTTCGGTGCCCTCGTTGAGGATCTTCAAGTACTGGTCATATACGTAGAGTTTTCCTCGCTGCCGCCCGGTTGCCTCACGCAGTATCCCGGCTTTCTCGAGTCGTTGGATCGCGGCGTACACGGGGGGGCCTGTCATACCGAGGCGTTCGGCGGAGCTGCTGGCGCCGATGACAACAGAGCGCGTCGCGAGGTCATGCACACGGTACGCCGTGGCGGCGCCACGTCCGAAGGTGTGGATTTTCTGGCGGTCGTTCTCCACCATCGCGACGACACGTTGGGTGGTGAGTGTCGTGGACTCGGCGACTTCTATGACTCCTTCCAGGAAGAACCGCAGCCAGTCCTCCCAAGCGCCGTCAGTGCGGACGCGCTGTAGATGCTCGTAATAGCTGTCGCGGTTGCGCTTGAAGTGCAGGCTCAAGTAGAGGAGCTGCCGGCTGAGGACCCCCTCGGAGCACAACAGCAGGGTGATGAGGAGCCGTCCAACTCTTCCGTTACCGTCCAGGAACGGGTGGATCGTCTCGAACTGGGCGTGTGCGAGCGCGGCCTTCACCAGCACCGGGGTTGGATCTGGATCGTCATGAATGAATTTCTCGAGGGCGCCCATCGCCACGGTTACCTCTTGCCATGGTGGCGGCACAAATCGCGCCGTGGCGGGGCGCGCGCCGCCAAGCCAGTTCTGGTCGCGGCGGAACTCGCCAGGGTTCCTGTCTGCTCCCCGCCCCGTCTGTAGTAGCCGTCGGTGCACTTCTCGTAGTAGTCGCGCGGAGAGCGGCGGCGCTTCCGGTTTCGCGATCTGGTCGAGGCCGTAGTCAAGGGCTGCGATGTAGTTCGCGGTTTCTTGGGCGTCTTCGCGTAGCGCGCCCGGTGCAGCGTCGTGCTCAAACAGGAGCAGGTCTGACAGGGAGGACTGTGTACCCTCGATCTGAGATGACAGGACAGCCTCCTTGCGGACGAACGTGCAGATGAACTGGTCAGGGTCGGGGAGCAGTAGCGTGATCCCGTCCAGGCGTCCAAGGGCCTGGTTGGTGCGGTCCAGCAGGGACTGCATCGGCGCGTCGATCCGCAGAGGCGGCTTGGGTGGAAGCGGATTGGGATGGAAGGCCCAGTACCCGTCGGGACCGCTGTCCGCTAGTCGGTACTCGCCGGTACGAGGGCTCGATGCTGGGCTAGGGGGATCTTTTCGTTCGTTTGCCACGGGGGAAGCTTACTAAGCGATAAGGCAGAAACGCTTACTAAGCCGCCGGCTAGTCAGCGATCGCTAAGCAACGAATCCCGTGTGGCGGGCCTGCGCCCTGCGCCAAGCGAGATCCGTCCGCCGGGAAATTGCGCCGAGCAGTTCGCACTGTGCAAGTGATTGGGCCGACAGGCATGACGACCGTTGCCGACACGAGCACGACAATCGATCCCGGCTCCTAGAGCGCTCTACAGCGACGCCGGTGGCGCGAGCAGCACCGAGCACCCGGCCTCGCGCACCACGCGCCTGGAGACACTTCCGATCGCCCGCAGCCCACCCAGGCGCCGGCTGCCCATCACGATCAGCGTCGACTCCGTCTCGGCGGCGGCGGCAGCGATCGCCTCAGCAGCCCCGCCGAGCTCGATGCGCAGGTCACGCGAGTCCTTGATCAGGCCACCCAACCGCTGCGACTGCTCATGAACGCGCTCCGGCGGGACGCGCGACTCGTCCGCGGCGACATGCACGAGCACCACGCTCGAATCGTGCTCCTCGGCTAGTCGCCGTGCGACCTCGACCACCTCATCGGAGTCCTCCGTGCCATCGCTGGCTACGAGCAGTCGCTCAGCGAAGCGGTGCTCACCGTGGGCAAGCTGGCGCGCCGCCAGTACAGGCTGCTCGAGCGTTTTCAATGCCGCCGCCACCACCCCATCGGCCAGCCTGCTCGCAAACCACGACGCCGCAGGAGCACCCAACGCCAGCAGATCATGCTCGGCAGCGCGCTCGAGGATCACCTGCGGGGGAGGACCGTCGGCGTCGACGATCGTCTCGCACACAACCCCGAGACGTCCGGCCAGACCGCTCGCCCGCTCGAGCAGGCGCTCCGCACGTAGCGGGCTGATCGCCGCTGTCCGATATGCACCAGCCCCGGCTACCGCCGTAACGGCCAGGAGCGTCAGGCGCCCCTCCGCGCCAGCGAGCACGGCCCCCTGCTCGACCGCGGCAAAGCTCTTGCGAGTGCCGTCGACCGCGCACAGCACGTCCGTGTACAGCCGTCCCCCCTCGGCCGTCGGGGTCTGCTCTGGGTGAAGCTCGCGTGTGTTGGACATGCCTCCAAGCTATGGCTCGCGCCGCACGCAGGCATCCGTTGATTTCCGAAACTCCGTTGGTGAAACACCGCGACGCTCGGTCGCCCAGTAGGCTGCCCGTTCCATGAGCGACCCCGAGCCCAACTACCACCTGTTCCTCGACGCCGCCGAGGTCCCCGTGGCAGCAGCAGCGCTTGGGCTGCTCATCTCCGACGAGGCGCACGAGCAGGAGATTCGTCGTCTCGCGCGCGAGGTCATCGCGGGACTCGAGGGAGTCCCTGACGCCCAGGGCATGCTGACCGTCACCTTGACCCCCCCGCAGATGAAGATCACGCACACCGCCGTCAAGCTGATGCTCGACGACTCCCAGCGCGAGCAGGTGTCAGAGCGCGAGGCGCTGCACAGCATCCTCGACAAGCTCCCCGACGAGCACACCATGCGCGCGATCGTGCTCGAGTAGCACTCCGCTCAGCTCGGCTCGGCTCGGCTCGGCTCGGGGACCATCTCGATCGCCCCACAGGGGCACTCCTGCGCACAGATGCCGCAGCCCTTACAGTAGTCGGCACGCACGCTCTGGTGCACGTAGTCGATCGCATAGCGCTCGCCTGCCCGAGCTTGAGCACCGCGTTGTCGGGGCACAGCCCGTAGCAGTTGCCGCATGACAGGCAGCGCCGTGCCTCGAACAGCGCGTTCTCAGCATCGAGGCCAAGTTGCACCTCGGCGAAGCTCGACTGGCGGCGGACGAGATCGAGGCGTGGAGCGAGCGCCTTGGGGCGTCGTCGTAGTACCACGTGTTCAGCCCCGCAAAGCTCGCCTCCTCGTGCTTGGGCGAACCGGATTGCGAGCTGCGCGATCGGGACGTCTCGCCGCGCAGCCACCCGTCGATGTTGCGGGCGGCCTTCTTGCCGTGGCCGACGCCAACCGTGACCGAGCGCTCGGCCGGCACCATGTCACCACCGGCAAAGATTCCGGGACCCTCGAGCTGCTCAAGCATCGACCGTCACCCCTGACTCGATCTCGGCGAGCACGTGCTCGAAGCAAGCTCTTGCAGCGGCCGCGTTGTCCGCGGCCAGGCTGCCCGCGAAACGGGCGTCGATGGCCGCGGTGACCGCGGAGAGCGAGACGACCGAGGTGAGCGCCGCCAGGCCCCCGAGCAGCGCAGCGTTGGGACGCAGCCGGGGCTGACCCGCACGGCAGATGTCGCTCGCCGCAACCGTCAGCACGCGCTCAGCCTTGAAGTCGCCGACCCATTCCTCCAAGCCCATCTGGGTGAATGTGTGCGGCGAGTTGATCAGCACATACCCGTCGCTGCCCAGGCCGCCGACGACATCGACCTGGTGAAGGAGCGTGGGGTCCTGGATCACGAGCGCGTCGGGCGCCGACACGGGCTCGCGGGTGCGGATCGGGTGCTCGTCGATGCGACAGAACGAGACCACCGGCGCACCGGTGCGCTCCGAGCCAAAGCTGGGGAACGCCTGCGCGTGGCGGCCCTCCTTGAAGGCCGCCAGCGACAGCAGCTCGGCCGCAGTCACCACCCCCTGTCCGCCGCGACCGTGGATGCGAACCTGGAACAGCGCGCTACAGGCCCGGCTCGGGCGCCGGGGCCGCCGAGGGGGTGCGCGTCACGAGGTGCGCGTCCGCAAGCGACAGCGAGAAGCCCTGCGCCGGACCGGCTCCCACATCGATCAGGAAGGCAGGTGATCCCCAGCGCTGATACTGCTCGCGATCGATGTAGAAGGGGGTCCCCGCCGACTCACCCAGCAGCAGATCCTCGGCCCCCGGGACGAGCTCGCCGCGGGGTAGGCAGATCGGAGAAGTCCCATCGCAGCAGCCGCCCGACTGGAAGATCGTGAGGGGACCGCGCTCGGCCGTGAGACGCTCGAGCATCGCGATCGCCGCGGGGGTGGCTGTGACGGTCTCGCTCATCTACATCGCAGTTCACCAGCGCGTGCACGCCACCGCATCCGTGCAAATCCGCAGTGGGCCCGCGGCGAACGCGTCCTCGCCGCGAGCCCAGATGCGAACGGTGTTCGACCGGCCTAGAAGAACCCCATCGCGTTCTTGTCGTAGCTCACCAGCAGGCACTTCGTCTGGGAGTAGTGATCGAGCATCATCTTGTGGTTCTCACGTCCCACGCCCGAGCTCTTGTAGCCGCCAAAGGCCGCATGGGCTGGGTAGAGGTGGTAGCAGTTCGTCCACACCCTGCCGGCCTTGATTGCGCGGCCCATCCTGAATGCGCGGCTGCCGTCGCGGCTCCACACACCCGCTCCAAGCCCATAGAGCGTGTCGTTGGCGATCTGGAGCGCCTCGGCCTCGTCCTTGAACGTGGTCACCGCCAGCACCGGACCGAAGATCTCCTCCTGGAAGATCCGCATGTCGTTGGTGCCCTTGAACACGGTCGGCTCGTAGTAGTAGCCGCCGGCAAGCTCGCCGCCGAGCATGTTGCGCTGCCCGCCGATCAAGAGCTCAGCGCCCTCCTCGCGACCGATCTGCACATAGCTCTCGATCTTCTCCAGCTGCGCAGCTGAGTTCTGAGCGCCGATCTGGGTCGTGCGATCGAGCGGGCTGCCCTGCCTGATCGCCTGGATGCGCTCGAGACAGCGAGCCATGAAATCGTCGTAGATCGACTCCTGGATCAGGGCACGCGAGGGACACGTGCAGACCTCGCCCTTGTTGAACGCGTACAGCACCAGGCCCTCGATGGCCTTGTCGAAGAACTCATCGTCGGCAGCCATGATGTCCTCGAAGAAGATGTTCGGCGACTTGCCGCCCAGCTCGGTTGTCGAGGGGATCAGGTTCTGCGCCGCATAGGACATGATCAGCCGACCCGTCACCGTCTCACCCGTGAAGGCAATCTTGGCGATGCGCTTGTTCGAGGCCAGCGCCCTGCCCGTCTCGGCACCGGGACCGTTGACGACGTTCAGCACCCCGGGGGGAACGATGTCCTCGATCAGCTCGGCGAGCTTGAGTATCGACCAGGGCGTGGGCGAGGCCGGCTTGACCACCGTGCAGTTGCCCGCCGCGAGCGCGGGGGCGATCTTCCACGCGGCCATCAGCAGCGGGAAGTTGAACGGGATGATCTGCCCGACCACGCCGAGCGGCTCGGAGAAGTGGTAGGCCATCGTGTCCTTGTCGATCTCCGAGATCCTGCCCTCCTCGCCGCGGATCACATCGGCGAAGTACCGGAAGTGATCGGCGGCCAATGGGATGTCCGCGGCGAGCGTCTCACGCACGGGCTTGCCGTTGTCCCAGCTCTCGGCCACCGCCAGCATCTCGAGGTTCTCCTCGATCGCGTCGGCCACAGCGTTCAGTACCTTCGAGCGCTCCGTCGTGGAGGCCTCGCCCCAGGCGTCCTTCGCCGCGTGCGCCGCGTCGAGAGCCAGCTCGATGTCCTCGGCGCCCGAGTATGCGACCTCGCAGATCGGCCGCCCCGTCGCCGGGGTGAGGTTCTCGCGGTACTCACCCGTCACCGGGGCCACCCACTCGCCGCCGATGAAGTTGTCATAGCGCTCATTCACCTGCACGGGGCTGCCGGGGTTGCCCGGCGCCTCGAAGGTCGTTGAGCTGGTTGTCTGCTCGATAGTTGCCATTTGTGGTCCCCTTCGGATCGCTGTGGGTTGGATGCCTTTAGAACTCGAACACGAGGCGGGCGGTGCCAGCCGTTCCCTCCTCGACTTCCTTGAACGCCTCGTTGACCTGATCGAGGCGACGCGTCTCATACAGCACGCGCGTGCGTCCGAGCTCGTGCAGGCGGAAGACCTCCTCGAGGTCGTGGTGGGTGCCCACGATCGAGCCCCTGATCGTGATGCCCTGCAGCACCGTCTCGAAGATCGGCAGCTTCACGAAGTTGTCAGCGGGCAATCCCACGAACACGAGCGTGCCGCCGCGCGCCATCGACGCAAAGGCCTGTTCGAAGGCCAGTGGCGAGACGGCCGTTGCGATCGCCACGTCGGCCCCGCCGAGCTTCTTGATCTCTTCGATCGGGTCTTGCTCGAGCGCGTTGACCGTGTACGTGGCGCCCAGCTGCTTGGCAAAGGCCAGTTTGTCGTCGTGGATGTCAACCGCCACCACCGTGCAGCCCGCGATCTGCGCATATTGCACGGCCATGTGACCGAGTCCACCAACACCGAAGACGACCGCCAGCATCGAGGGTCGCGCACCGGAGACCTTGACCGCCTTGTACGTGGTCACACCGGCGCATGTGAGCGGCGCGGCCGCGAGCGAGTCGACCCCGTCGGGCACCTTGACCACGTGGCGGGCAAAAGCCGTGGCGAACTCGCCGTAGGCGCCGTCGCACGAGTAGCCGCTGTCGAGCTGGCGTTCGCACAGCGTCTCGCGACCGTCGTTGCAGTAACGGCATTCCCCACAGGCGTATCCGAGCCAGGGGATTGCCACGCGGTCGCCTTCGGCGATGTCGCCGTGCACGCCGCGTCCGAGCGCGAGCACCCTGCCCACCCCCTCGTGACCTGGCACCAGCGGCAGCGTCGGCTTCACCGGCCAGTCCCCGTGCGCTGCATGGATGTCCGTGTGACACAGCCCCGAGGCCTCGATGCGTACAAGCACCTGGTCCTCCTCCGGGGCCGGGATCGGACGCTCCTCGATCGTCAGCGGACCCTTGAACTCGTGGACAACGGCGACCTTGCCCGTCGTCTTCCCGTCGTAGGTCAGTGGGGACGTGGACTCCTGCAGCACAGCTGACTCGGCCATCGCTATCTCCTTCGTTTCGGTCTCCGGTTGTGGCCCTGAGATGACCGTAAGCTGGCCGCGCCGGTCGAGCATCGGGACCTTCTGCGCTCAGGGATGTGCGTTTCTACGTATCCCCAGATCCGTAGCGGCATGGGCACGCCTGGGTGCGGGCGCGACTCACACGAGTGCAGCATCGTGCTCCTTCTGACTCGTGGCGATCACCGCGCCCTCACCGTGCAGCACGACCTTGAGCGCGGTCGTGTTGGCCGCATCGGCGAACGTGTCGTAAGCGCTCATCGTCTCGCCGAGAGCGAAGCGATGGGTGGCGAGGAGCGACGGGTCGAGACGCCCGCAGGAGATCAACCGCATCAACTGCGGGATGCTGTACGTGTCGACCAGCCCGGTGGTAATCGTCACATCGCGGATCCAGAGCTTCTCGAGGTGCAGCGTCGCCGAGGTGCCGTGAACGCCGATGTTGGCCACGCGACCGCAAGGACGCACCAGCTCAGTGGCCAGCTCGAACGTGTCCGGTACTCCCACCGCCTCGAAGGCAACGTCGGCGCCGAGGCCGTCGGTCATCTCCATGACCAGTGCCACCGGATCCTCATGATCGTCGTTGATGGTCACGTCCGCGCCGAAGCGACGCGCGGCTTCCAGGCGGCTGTCGGCGAGGTCGATCGCGACGATCCGCCCCGGCGTGTAGAGCCTCGCAGTGAGGATCCGCCTCCGCCCAGGCACTGCCCGTAGCGGCCCTGCTTGCAGTAGCGACAGCGCCCGCAGGAGCTAACACAGGACATCAGCACGCGGTCGCCCGGAGCGACAGTGGTCACGGCCGAGCCAACCTCGCGTACCGTCCCCACCGCCTCGTGTCCGAGCACGGTACCTGGCGTGGTCTCGGGCACGTCGCCTTTGAGGATGTGCAGATCTGTGCCGCAGATCGTCGAGGTGTCGATCTGGACGATCGCATCCGTCGCATCGACGATCGTCGGGTCGTCCACCGTGTCCCAGCCACGCTGACCGGGACCGTGGTACACAAGTGCCTTCATCGGGGCTCTCCCTCGCTAGGTGACCGGCAAGCGCGGAGCGGCGACTTGCCCATACATCGACCGTAGGCGCGCGCGGAGGCCGTGTAATCGGGAACTTGCCTCAATCCGGCTGCGCCCTTCTACGTTGACGGCTGGGCCGCGCTCAGAGCGACGGACGTGGGCGCCGCGGCGGCGCGGCGGCCACGCGGATGCGGGCGTCGAGGATCGTGGCGCCGTCTGGGCCCACCACGACGGGATTGGCGTCAAGCTCGGCGATCTCGGGATGCGCCTCCACCATCGCGCTCAGCCGCAGCAGCATCTCTTCCACGCTTTCCACGTCGCAGGGCACCGAGCCGCGATAGCCCGTGAGCAAGGGGAAGGTGCGAAGTCCGTGCAGCATCTCGCGTGCGTCCAGGTCTGTGAGCGGGGTGATCCTCACCGCGGCGTCGCCCAGCAGCTCGACGCTCGTCCCGCCCGCTCCGCAGGCGATCACGGGGCCGAAGCTCGCGTCGTGAACGACGCCCATCAGCAGCTCCACACCTCCCGCGAGCATCGGCTGCACGAGCAGGCCTTCAGGTCGGTGTCCGGCGCGGCTCACCGCCCGAAAGATCTCCTTTGCGGCCGCCCTCACAGCGGCGGGGCCGTCGAGACCGAGGCGCATCCCGCCGGCGTCGCTCTTGTGCACTAGACCCGCGGCCACGGCCTTCAGCGCAACCGGCAGGCCGAGCTCCTCGGCCACGGCCGCAGCCTCGGCCGGCCCGCCGACCCGGCGTGTAGCGACGTGCACGAGTCCATAGCAGTCGAGCAGCGCGATGACGTCGAGCGGCTCGAGCCAGCCATCACTCTGACGAGCGAGGATCGCGGCGGCCTCGTCTGAGCGGACGTCATCCAACCGCGGCAGGCGGCCGATGGGCTGGCTGCGCCAATGCCCATAGCTGGCCACGTGACCGAGCGCGCGAGCGGCATCCTCCGGGAACCCGAAGCTCGGAACACCGGCTTCGCCGTCCTCGGCCGGGGGAGCGCCCTCGCTGTTCATGAACACGGTAGCTATCGCCACCCCGTCGGCATCCAGCGCCGCCGTCCTGATCGCGCGAGCGACGTCCTCGGCGCGCGTGATCAGAGGCGGGACGAAGATCGCAACGATCGTATCGCAGCAACCCTCGGCCACGAGCGTCTTGATCGTGCGCCTGTAGCTATCGGCGCTCGCCGTGGCGATCATGTCGATCGGGTTCGACAACGAGGCCTCGGGCGCAAGGAAGCCGGCGAGACGGGAGCGCACGTGCGGTGCGAGCTCGACCACATCCAGACCCGCAGCCTGGCAGGCGTCGGCGCACATGATCCCCGGGCCTCCGGCGTTCGTCACCACCGCCACCCGCGTGCCCGCCGGGAGCGGCTGGGAGCAGAGCAGGCCGCCGACGTCGAACAGCTCCTGCATGGTGTCCGTGCGAATCACGCCCGCCTGGCGAAAGAGCGCGTCGACCGTCACATCGGAGGCGGACAGCAGCGCGCCGGTGTGCGACGCGCTCGCACGCTCACCCGCCGCCGAGCGACCGCTCTTGACAGCCACGATCGGCTTCGAGCGGCTGACGCGACGCGCGATTCGCGCGAAGCGCCGGGGGTTCCCGAAGGACTCGAGATAGAGCATCAGCACCTTCGTATGTGGGTCCTGCTCCCAGTACTCGAGCAGGTCGTTGCCGGAGATGTCGCCCTTGTTGCCGACAGAAACGAACGAGGAGAGACCGAGCCCCAGCCGGCGCGCCACCTCGATGATCGCAATCCCCAGGCCGCCGCTCTGCGTGAGCAGGCCGATCGCCCCGACCGGAGGCTGGCGCTCGGCGAACGTGGCATCGAGGCGGACGTCCTCGTCGGTGTTGAGCACGCCGAGGCAGTTCGGGCCGATCAGGCGCATGCCCGCCTCACGGCAGATCTGGATCAGCTCGCGTTGGCGCGCCACTCCCTCCCGACCCATCTCCGCGAAGCCGGCCGAGATCACGAGCAGTGCATGCACCCCGGCCGCGGCGCATTCACCCGCGATCGTCCCCACCTGGGCAGCCGGGACTGCGATCACCGCGAGATCCACCGGCCCCGGGGCATCGGCGATCGAGCTGTAGGCGGGCTTGCCTGCGATCGTGCCCACGCGGCGGTTGACCGCGTACAGCTCGCCGGTGAAGCCGTAGGTGCGCAGGTTGACGAGGATCGCACCACCCACCGTCCTGCGTCTCGGCGAGGCGCCGATCACGGCCACCGATGCCGGACGCAGGAAGCGACCCACTGCCGCTATCGCTGCCGAGCGCTCGCGCTGCTCGAAGCGCTCCCGGGTCTGCTCGGAGCGGGAGGTTGGAAATTCGACGTGGATTGCCCCGTCGGCCGAGTGCACCTCCACCGCATAGCCGCTATCGCGGAACACCTGGATCATCTGGTGATTGGCCGGCAGGACCTCGGCGGTGAAGAGCACGATCCCGCGTTCCTCAGCGGCACTCGCGAGGTGGGAGAGCATGATCGTCGCGATCCCATGACCCTGCCACTCGTCGGCGACGGTGAACGCCACTTCGGCGCTGTTGGGACCCGTCCGCACATAGGCCCCGTGGGCCACGACCGTCTGCTCGTGACCGGTCGTCGCGATCAGCGCGTAGCAGTCGGCGAAGTCGACATCGGTCGACCAGTCAGCAGCCCAGTCGAGATCGACCTGGCCGAAGAAGCGAAAGCCGATCGACCGCATCGAGAGCGCGTGCAGGAACCGCTCGATCGCCGGCCTGTCCTCCGCGACGACGGGGCGCACGTGCAGAGTCGAGCCGTCACGCAGCGCCACGTCGACCTCGCACCCAGCTGGATAGCCGGGCGGCGCGATCTGTGCAGAAGCAGACATATGCAGGCAATCCTGGGGCCCAGGAGCACGCGGGGCATCCGTGAGATCCCGCAACCAGTCAAGGGACTCGCCCGCGGAGTCGGCGGCCGCGCACGGATGGCCTGGGCCGGCGCAGACGGGATGGTGAATGCATGACCACCACCATGCGAGTCGCATTCACCAAGTCGCTCTCCGAGCTCGGCGGGCTCGGCGAGGCCGTCGTCTCGGGCAGCGTCTCCCCCGACCGCTACGGCGGGTGGCCGACGCTGGGCTGCTCGACCGTCGCGGATCGCACCGCCGGTTAGCGTGTCGTCGCCGCCGAGCCCGGGAGGCGAAACGCCGGCCTCCGCGCCGGCCGAGCTGGACGCGACCGAGAGCGCCACACTGCTGCTGCGCGACCTGCACAGCTCGCGCGAGGGGCTCTCCTCGGCCGAGGCCGCGCGGCGGCTGCTGCAGTACGGACCCAACGAGCTGCGCCGGCGCGGGGGTGCGCAGTGGCCACGTGAGCTGGCGCGCCAGCTCACCCACCCGCTGGCGCTGCTGCTGTGGATTGCCGGGGCACTTGCCTTCGCGGTGGGGAGCCACACGATCGCCGTGGCGGTGCTGCTCGTGATCGTCCTCAACGCGGGCTTTGCCTTCGTGCAGGAGCTCCAGGCCGAGCGCGCCGTGGAGGCCCTGGCGAGGTACATGCCCCAGCACGTGCGCGTCCTGCGCGACGGCGAGCCGACGCTGATCGAGGCGGTTGACCTCGTGCTCGGCGATGTGGTCCTACTGGAGGAAGGCGACCGCGTGGCCGCTGACATGCGCCTACTCTCGGGCGCGCTCGAGCTCGACCTCTCGACGCTCACGGGCGAGTCGGCGCCGGCGGTGCGCTCGGCCGACACGGTCGATCACAACCTGCCCCGACTGCAGGCACGAGACCTCGTATTCAGCGGCACCGCTTGCACCGGTGGCGAGGCGCGGGGGATCGTGTTCGCGACGGGCATGCACACCGAGCTGGGACGGATCGCGGCGCTGTCCGAGCGGGTCAAGCAGGAGCCGAGCCCGCTCGAGCGCCAGGTGCGCCGCGTGGCGTGGCTGATCGCAGCGATCGCCGTGGCGATGGCGGCTGCATTCGTCCCCGTAGCGTTCTTCGGCGCCGGGCTCTCGCTGCGCAACAGCGTTGTGTTCGCCGTCGGCCTGCTCGCCGGCAACGTGCCCGAGGGCCTGCTCCCTGTGATCACCCTGGCACTGGCCGTGGCGGTCAGCTCACTCGCGCACAGGGGCGCCCTGGTCAAGCGCCTGAGCGCTGTGGAGACGCTCGGGTCCACCGACGTGATCTGCACGGACAAGACGGGCACGCTGACCGAGAACCGCATGCGCCCCGTCGCCGTCTGGAGCATCAGCGCATCAATCGAGCTCGCCGGGCAGGTGGGCACACAGGCCTCACTTGCGAGTCGGCCCGCCGACATTCGCGCACTTGCGCTGGTTGCGGCGAGCTGCAACAACGCACGCCTGCAGAACGACGGCGGCGTCAGCGGCGACCCGACCGAGGTCGCCGTGCTGCAGGCAGCGAACGCACTCGGCGCCGACATCGACCCGGCTGCGCGCGAGCGGCGACGCCGCGCACACTACAGCTTCGACCCACGACTGAAGCTGATGTCCACGCTCGACTCGGGCGAGTCGACGGACTGGGTGCACACCAAGGGTGCTCCTGAGAGCGTGCTGCCGATCTGCTTGCGGGCGCTCGACGGTGACGGAGTCGAGGCCGAGCTGAGCGCGGAGCTGCGCAAGCGGATAACGAGCCGGGTGGAGGAGCTCGCCGGTGGGGGCATGCGCGTGCTTGCGCTCGCCCAGCGGTCGCTGCCGGCGGGCTCGACGCCGCCGCCTCGCGAGCTGGCGGAGCACGACCTCTGCTTCCTCGGCCTGATCGCGATGCTCGACCCGCCGCGGGCGGAGGTTCGTGACGCGGTGGGAGCGTGCCACAGCGCTGGGATCAGGATCATCGTGATCACCGGCGACCATCCCCTGACGGCTGCCGCCATCGCCCGCCAGGTGGGCATTGGCGGCGAGCATCCGCGGACAGTGGACGCCTCCGGCGTCGATCACCTGCACGAGCGCGAGCTGCGTGAGCTGCTGGCCGGAGGCGAGGAGCTGATCTTCGCGCGCGCCTCACCCGAGGCCAAGCTGCAAATCGCCGAAGCGCTGCGCGCCGAAGGCCACACGATCGCGATGACCGGCGACGGGGTCAACGACGCGCCCGCGCTGCGCAGCGCGGACATCGGCGTGGCGATGGGCCTGAGCGGCACCGACGTGGCCCGCGAGGCCTCGACGATGGTCCTCACCGACGACAACTTCGCCACGATCGTGGTTGCCGTGGAGGCCGGCAGGCGCGTCTATGAGAACGTGCGCAAGTTCATCGTCTACATCTTCGCCCACGCCACACCCGAGGTCGTGCCCTTCCTCCTGTTCGCCCTCAGCGGTGGGGCCATCCCACTGCCCCTCAGCGTGCTGCAACTGCTCGCCTTCGACGTGGGGACCGAGACGCTGCCCTCGCTGGCCCTCGCCCGAGACCCGGCGGAGCCGGGCGTGATGCAGCGCCCGCCCAGGCATCGCAGCGAGAACGTGATCCAGGGCCCGCTGCTGCTGCGCGCCTGGCTGTTCCTGGGTGTGCTGGTGTCCGCGCTCTCGATCGCCGGCTTCTTCTACGTCCTCGATCGCGCCGGCTGGCACGCGGGCGATCCGGTCGGCGCCGGGCACCCCCTCCACCACGCCTACCTGCAGGCGACCACGATGACCTTCCTGGGCATGATCGCCGGTCAGATCGGTACCGCATTCGCCGTTCGCACCCGTCGCGCATCGCTGCGCTCGGTGGGCGTGTTCAGCAACCCCTACCTCCTCTACGCCATCGGTGCGGAGATCGCGCTGGCAGCGGTGTTCGTATACGCGCCCCCACTGCAGTCGCTGCTCGGCACCGCGGCCCTGCCGCTGCGCGACCTGGTCGTGCTGCTCCCCTACCCCTTCGTGGTCTGGGGTGCTGATGAGCTGCGGCGCTACCTGCTGCGAGGCGCCGCAAGCAGACGCGATCAGGCGCCGGAGGGGCCGCCCAGCCGTTCGAGCACCTCGTCGCGGTCGGTGCCATGGGCCCGCAGCACGCGGTCGAAGTCCTCGCCGTAGACCTCCATCACGGCCATCAGCACCTCGGAGGTGCCGACACCGTTCACACCGCGCTCGGCGGCGATGCGGACCGTGTGCTCGGTCACGGCGGCGACCGCGTCGGGGCGCGTGTCGTCCGCTTCGGTGTGTTCGCGGCCGCGGGGAAGGGGCACCTCGCTGACGCCGAGCGCCTGCAGCGCGATTCCCACCTCGCCGTGCAGGCGCAGCAGTCGTAGCCAGCGCTCGGCCTCGTCCTCGCGCGTGCGCGCGAACGGCATTGCGGTGGAGGCGATGCCCAGCACCATCGCCGCGTCGGGGGCAAGCGTGAGACCGATGGTGCTCATACCGAAATCCTCCTGTCGGACTGACGGGCGGCGTGACGCGTCTGCAGGTAGGCCAGGTTGTCCTGCTGGAGCGAGACCTCGGGCGCCTTGCCGCCGTGGCGAAGCTCGAGCACGACACTGCCGCTGCGCTCGACCGCGGCGCGAGCCGCGTACATCGCGTCGGCCGCATCTCGCGCCCCCACTCCACCCGCGCGCAGGAACTCCTCGGCGCGATTGCTCGACGCCTGCTCGCGATCGAGCTCGAGCTCCTCCAGCACCGCCACAGGCGGCTGCTTGGAGCCCTCCACGTGCAGCACGCATGCAGCCATGTCGTCGGGGCGCCTGTCGGCGCTCCGGGAGACGCTGTCGAGCAGCTCGTCGGCGCTCGCCTGGGGACCGAGCTCGGCCAGCGCCTCGGCGAGCCGCTGCGAGCCGTAGAGCTCGGCGCCGACCCGCGCCTCGGTGACGCCATCGGTGAAGAAGCAGATCTGGGCGCTGCCGGGAATGTCCACCACGCTCTGGCGCAGGCCTGTGGCCATGCCCACGCCAAGCGGCGGCGAGGAGCAGGCCGTGACCGGCTCGAGCGGCTGGGACTCGGGCTCGCAGCCGCGCACAATCGGCGGCGGATGACCGGCGCTGGCGTAGATGAGGCGCCGCTCGCGCGGGTTGTAGGTGGCGGCCACGACGGTGGCGAAGGAGCTGCCGAGCTGGCGCTCGAGCACGGTACCCGCCGTCTGCACGGCCCCGCGCGGGGAGAGTCCCGCCTCGAGGTAGGCCCGCAACGTGAAGCGCACGAGGGCTGTGTGCGGAAGCGCCTTGCGTCCGTGACCGGACACGTCGCCGACGATCACGGCGATCTTGCCGTCCTCGAGTGCAAACACGTCGTAGAAGTCACCGCCTGCAGCAGGCCCCTCGGCCGGACGGTAGGCCGCGCTCGTACCCACCGGACCCAGCCGCGGAGGGGTGATCGGGAGCAGCGCCGCCTGCAGCAGGCCAACGTCCTCGAGCAGCTCACCCCGCTGGCGCTCCAGCCGGCGAGCCCGACGGTCGGTCAGGCGATTGCGCGCGGCCATCGCGAGCGCGAGCGCCACGAGCAGGCCGATCAGGATCTTGATTGGCGTCGGCACGACGCCGACGATGCGCGTGATCGTGGTCGCCAGCGGCGAGGAGCGCACCGGCGAGGAGTGCTTGGCCTGCGGCTTGGCGGCCTTGTGGACGGCGGTTGACACCAGCGACACGGAGGCCGCAGCGGCAACCTTGCCGGCACCGCCGGCTTCACGGCTCGCCGGTGTGGAACGAGTGGAGTGGGTGGACGCCGCCCGCGGGTTACGCCGGGCCTTTGAGCTCTTGCCCTGAGGTGAGCGACGCGCGATCGACGGCGCAGCTCCCGTGGCCTGCGACGCTTTGGCGATCGGCTGGGCGGCCGGGACGCTCGCGGCCGGCGAGCTCGCCGCCGATCGCGCGGGGCTCACCGATTCGGGAGGCGAGCTCGTGGACCGCGAGCTCGCTGGTTCGCTCGTCAGCTTCGTCGGCCGAGCCGATTCGACTTCCTTCGCCTTGCCGCGCGCCACGTGCGAGGTGCTGGGCTTGGCCGCCCGTTCATGTTTGCGGCGGGCTTCCGTCGGGCTTTCCGCTTCGCTGCCCGACTGAGCCCCGCTCGTCGCCGGCGAGACCGCGGGGGTGCCCTGCCCCTGCCTGGCAGAGCCTCTTTCCTGACCCTGGTGAGAGCCCTGACCGTCATGGCCGGCGCTCTGATGGTGTGGTCCGGCGCCACCATGGCCGGCTTCGGGAGTGGCGTTGCTCGAGGATTCGGGGGTTGCAGAGGGGGGGCTCGCGGATGTTCCGGAGGAGCCGTGACGAGAGTGCCTTTCCGGGCGGGCCTGGTTTGCAGGTGCGGCCGCTTCGGTGGTGGCCGACGTGCCTCCCCCACTCTGGGCGGGGGTCTGCTGGCTGGAAGCCGGTGTCGTTTCGCTCGAAGTTGGCGGGCTCGTGTCAGAGCTCTTGCGTGAGTGGTCGGGCCTCGCCGTTGCCGCCGCGATGGGGGCGATCAACGACACAGAGCAAGCGAGCGCCACAAGCGCCGCGATGTGCGGTCGGCGTAGAGGGCTGCGCCCTCGCTCGCTGTTGCTCGGCCGGGTCACTCGATCATCCCGCTTCGACGGCCTTCCCCTGAACCTGCGCGAGCGCCTCCTCGAGCGTGGGGATGATCGTGAACGCTCCATCCATCCCCGAGAGCTCGAAGATCTTCAAGACGTTGGGACGCGAGCACACGAGCACCATCTGCGCCCCGGCCTCCAGGCGGCGATTGACCACGACGAGCACACCCAGCGCCGTCGAGTCCATGAAGCTCGTCAACGAGAGGTCGACGACAAGCCGGTTGCGGCCTTCCTGGAGTGAGTCGAGCAGCATCCACTTCAGGCGCGGAGCCGTCGTGAGATCGAGCTCCCCCTCGATCGACACGAGGCTGGTGAGGGCGTCGAGCTCCTGGCAGGTGATCGCGAACTGAGTCGGGACCTCCGGGGCCTGCGGTGTGTCGACTTTGCCGAGAATGGTCGGTCCCTCCTTCGCGCGCTAGCGGGTTGTCGAGGAGCCCGGTGCCGAGCCGAGCCATACTTCGCTGACACGTCCAGCTCTATCTTCGACAGGAGCGCCTTAGCGCTTAAACACCAACGGCCCGATCGAACAGATGTCCAGCAGATCAGCGAGCGTAGTTCTCCTCATTAAGCATGCGGCCTAGGCCCGATGCTCGGAGACGACGGGATGCCTAGCTTTCATGGGGCAGACCAACCAACTTCTCGACGGGGGCTTTTAGCCGAGAGGGGACCAGCGGTATCCTCCCTGTCGGGCACGCTCTTCGCTTCTGGCTTCCATCCGTGGAGGCGGAGGGCGGTTCGGCTCTTCGGTACGTCGGACCAGTACGATTGCGCTGAATGGGAGATCTGGGACCGCTGATCCCCGACGACAGTCGCCGTGCATCCCGGTTTCGGCGTCGCGCACGCGGCATCGCTATCGAGTTGCTCCTGTTTGTCGTTATGACACTGCTCGCGCCGCTGCTGATGCTCTGTGCCGCAGGTGTGGACGCGGTGCTCTGGCTGCGTCGGCGCAAGCCGTGGATGGCGGTGCGCCTGCTCGCCATGGCCTGGTGGTTCCTCGCCGGTGAGCTGTATGCGCTGCTCGGTCTACTGGCGATCTGGATCGCGTCGGGTCGACACGACAGCGCGCGCCGACGCGAGCGTCTCTATCGACTCAAGCGCCAGTGGCTGGCAAGTCACCTCGCCGGTATCCGCACGCTGTTCGGTCTGCGGTTCGAGATCGAGGGGCTGGAGCTTGCGGGCCCGGGTCCGGTGCTCGTCATGATTCGACACGCGAGCATCATCGACAATGCGCTCCCTGACGCGATCGTGGGACGCGCCCACGGGCTGGGGTTTCGCTTCATCATCAAGCGGGAGCTGCAGTCGCTCCCCACGATCGACATCGGCGGTCGCTGGGTGCCGACAGTGTTCGTTCGCCGCGCATCAGGGAAGACAGCAGAGCAGGTCGAGCAGATCACCGAGCTCACGCTCAACCTGGGCGCTCACGACGGCCTGTTGATCTACCCCGAGGGCACGCGCTGGACCCCCGAGAAGCTCGCCCACGCGAAGGCGATCATCGCCGAGCGTCAACCCGAGATCGCGCCGCTGGCGGACCGGCTGCAGAACCTGCTGCCCCCACGCCTCGGGGGCACCTTGGAGCTACTACAGTCGGCGCGAGGCACCGACGTCGTGATCTTCGGTCACGTGGGGCTGGACGGGTTCGAGCACGTGAGTGACATCTGGTCAGGCGGGCTGGTGAAAAGCACGGTGCACCTGAAGTTCTGGCGCTTCGCCGCCGCCGAGGTGCCGCTCGAGCACGGCGAGCTCGTCACCTGGCTCTACGAACGCTGGCAGGAGCTCGACGACTGGGTCGGCGAGATGCGCTCGGGCGAGACCTCGGCGCCCGTCCTCGCCACCCTCGCCTGAGCCGCTCGCGTCCCAACTCGACGGTAGCCTGCGACGTGCGGCATGCTCCGGGCCATGTGGGACGTGGAAGCAGTTGACCCCGAGGCTGTGAGGCCGCTGCGCAGAGATGTGCTGAGGCCGGGCCAGCCGGCCGAGCAGCTCGAATACGACGGCGACGAGGCGCCAGACACGCTGCACGCAGCGGTCGTGCACGAGGGCCAGATCGTGGGCGTCGTGAGCGTCATGCGCGACGGATACCCGCGTAGCCCGCTCCCTAGCGACTGGCGGATCCGGGGGATGGCAAGCAGCCCGAGCCGACGCGGAGAAGGCATCGGCACGGCCCTACTCGACCGGTGCATGGCGCACGTCCGCGAGCACAGCGGGAGGCGGATCTGGTGCAACGCACGGGTTCACGCGCGAACGCTCTATGAGCGCGCCGGCTTCACCGTCGAGGGCGAGCAGTACGAGATCCCGATGATTGGTGCGCACTACCTGATGGCGAGGGAGCTGAGCGGGGACGAACCTACTTAAGAACTACGTCTAGCGGGCGCTGTCAGGTGGCGCCAGCGCCCACGATGGCTCGCGCGGATGCAGGCGCTCGAGCGCCTTCCAGCTGGCCGCGTCCAGGACCCCGCTCGCCCGCAGCCGATGAGACGATTGAAATCGCCCAAGCGCACGGGCGGTCTGAGCGCCGAAGAACCCTCCGACCGGCAGCCTGGCTCCAGCCGCGTTGAGCAACTCCTGAGCCCACACCACCTCGTCGCCGTCCGCCCCGGCGTGGAGCGTCGGGGGCACGATCGTCCGCCGGGCCGTGCGGGCCACGGGCGCGGCAAGAGCGGCGAGCTCCTGCGGCTGCGCCACGTCGAGATCGAAGAAGCTCGAGCCCGCTGAGCCGAAGGCACGCGCCAGTGACCTGAAGCGACCCAGTTCGCCGGCGGCCGGGTTCCCGGCGAGCTGGCCGACGGGCAGAATCGGGCGACCGTAGATCGAGTTGACGCCGAGCGTGGCCGCATAGGCCGCATCGACGCTCACGCCGAGCTCGAGCCAGTACGTCTGGGGCAGATCCACTTCGAAACCGCCGGGACCGAGAAACACCGAGTACGGGAAGGTGGGGTGCTGGGCGACCTCTGCCTGTCCCGCGAGCCCGATCGGGAAACGCGCACCGAGCTGTGTGCGCAGCGTCCGCACGAACAGCTGGGCGGCGCCGTAGAGCTTGTCGTACTGTCCCTCCGCGTCGATCACCAGACACTGCGCGCCCGCCCTCGCAGCGGCCACCGCCACAGCGGCCTCGGCCAGCGGATCCTGGCCGTAGGCGAACGCCCATCCACAGACCGAGACGCCTTCAGCGCGCAGCGCGCCGACCAGCGCGGGCGTGAACTGCGGATCGGGGGTGGAGGCATCGCCGGCCTTTACAAACAGCGTGTGCGCTCCCGCCCGGGCGGCTGTGGCCGCGAGCGTTTGCGGTGTGCCTGCAGCCGGGACCTGGTTGACCCACAGCGCCGTCCCGGCGAACGGCGAGCCGGGGCTCAGGCTCGCCGCCGCTGCTTGGCCTGACGCCATGCAGAGGCATACGAGGAGCACGACCAGCGCCGGCCATGTTGTCCTTGCTCCTCGCGGGGACGTCACCCAGGCATCGTAGTGACAGCCGCTATCCGCCAGGATGCTCAGCTCATGCCCACACCGCGCAACCTCGTGAACCTGAAGTCCGTGAGCAAGGGCTATGGCAGCCGCTCGGTGCTGGACGATGTCACGCTCGGCATCTCAGCCGGCGAGCGCATCGGCGTGGTGGGAAGAAACGGCGACGGCAAGTCGACGCTCCTGCGCCTGATCGCGGGCGTGGAGCAGCCGGACTCGGGGGCACTCACGCGCACGGGCGACGTGGACGTGGCGCTGCTCGACCAACGCGACGAGCTGGATGAGCAGCGGACCATCCGCGACGTGCTGGTGGGCACGCGCGCAGAGCACGAGTGGGCAGCCGACGCGACCTTCCGCGGAGTCCTCGACGGTCTGCTCGGAGGCATGTCGCTGGCGTTGTTTGCGCAGGGCATGGACACCCCGCTGGGGGGACTCTCGGGAGGCGAGCGTCGGCGCGTGGCGCTGGCGCGGCTGCTACTCGAGCCACCCGAGCTGCTGCTGCTCGACGAGCCGACCAACCACCTGGATCTCGAAGGCGTGGACTGGCTCGCGCGGCATCTGAGCGCCAGGCGGGGTTCGATGCTGGTGGTGACCCACGATCGCTGGTTCCTCGATGCCGTGTGCACAGCCACCTGGGAGGTGGCCGACGGCGCAGTCAACCGCTACGAGGGTGGCTACGCCGCGTGGGTGCTCGCCCGCGCCGAGCGCGAACGCCAGGCGAGCGCGCGCGAGGATCGCCGCCGTCAGCTCATGCGCAAGGAGCTCGCATGGCTGCGCCGCGGGCCGCCGGCGCGCACGAGCAAGCCAAGGTTCCGCATCGATGCGGCCAACGCTCTGATCGCGGACGAGCCCCCCGCCCGCGACAGCCCCGAGCTGCTGCGCTTCGCCACCGCGCGCCTGGGCGATCGGGTGCTGGACGCTGTCGAGGTCTCGCTCGAGCTCGGAAGCAGGCAGGTCCTGCACGAGCTCACGTGGCGTCTTGGGCCGGGCGAGCGGGTGGCAGTCGTGGGCGTCAACGGATCGGGCAAGACGTCCTTGATCAGGATCCTCAGCGGCGAGCTGGCTCCCTCGGCAGGCCAGGTCGAACGCGGAGCCACGATCCGCGTGGCGCACCTCTCACAGGACACAGCCGAGATCCCAACCCAGCTGCGTGTGCTCGAGTCGCTGGAAGAGGTCAAGACCCACGCGGTGCTCAGCGACGGGCAGGAGATCACCGCGGCGATGCTCTGCGATCGCTTCGGCTTCCGTGGCGAGAAGGCACGCACGCTGGTGGCCGACCTCTCAGGCGGGGAGCGCAGGCGCCTGGCGCTGATGCGCCTGCTGATGGGCGAGCCCAACGTGCTGCTCCTGGACGAGCCCACGAACGACCTCGACATAGAGACGCTCACAGCGCTCGAGGATCTGCTCGACGGCTGGCCCGGCACGCTTGTGGTCGTGAGCCACGACCGCTACTTCGTAGAGCGGGTGTGCGACAACGTCTACGCGCTCGGGGAGTCAGGGGGCATCCGCCATCTGCCGGGCGGGATCGAGCAGTACATCGAGGAGCGCCACGCCGGGGCGGGCGTCGTCTCCTCCACCCCCACGGATGGACCCGCTACGCCCACTCCCGGCGCGACGGTGCGCGAGCAGCGCAAGCAGACGCGCGAGCGCGAGCGCGAGCTGCGGCGCCTGGAGCGGGCGATAGAGCAGCACTCAGAGCGCGAGTCGGCGCTGCGGGAGCGGATGGCTGCAAACGCCACAGATCACGAGCTGTTGGCCGAGTTGCAGGACGAGCTGGCCCATGCCGAAGCCGAGCGCGGCGAGCTCGAGACGGCGTGGCTCGAGTCCTCCGAGGCACTCGAAGGCTGAGCCCGGGATAATCGGCCTCGTGATCGCGGCGCCGTGCATCTGCTCGTGAGCAGACCGTTCCTGGTCCTGCAGCTGAGCGACCTGCACATCGGGGTGGCCGACGGCGATCTCGACGCGGCGACGGCGCTGGCCGCGGCGCTCGACTCGGTGGAGGCGCTGCCCGACAGCCCGGACGCTGTCGTCGTGACCGGGGATCTCACCCATAGCGGCGGCGACGATGAATATGCGATCGTCGCCGAGCTGCTCGCGCGCCTGCAGGCACCCACGTTCGTGCTCCCGGGAAACCACGACGACCGTGATGGCATGCGCCGCTGGTTCCACCTCGATGGCGCGCCCGGGACACCGCTGCTGCAGGCCGTCGAGCTCGGGCCGCTGCGACTGGTCACTCTCGACAGCACCACCCCGGGCCTGGACGCGGGGCGCCTCGACGGTGAGCGGCTGGAGTGGCTGGAGCAGACGCTCGCAGCCGCCGCCGAGCGCCCGACGCTGCTGGCGATGCACCACCCCCCGCTCGTGACCGGCGTCGCGCCGTGGGATGAGATCGGACTTTCAGAGCCCGATCGCCTCGCCCTCGGGGAGCTGCTCGCGCGCCACCCCCAGGTGCTGCGGGTCGTGGGCGGCCACATGCACCGGACGATCGTCAGCGAGCTGGCCGGCCGCTCGGTGCTCGCGGTGCCAAGCACCTATCTGCAGGGGCGACTCGACTTCGCCGGCCCAGAGTTCATCCTCGAGCGCGAGCCACCCGGCTTCGCCATCCACGCTCTCGTCGGCGAGCAGCTGATCTCACACGTTCAGCCCGTGCTGTAGGCGCTTCAGGCTTTGGCGGTTCCTTCGCCGGAGTGGGCTGGCGCCTGAGGCGCGAGCAGCCCGACGAGCGCACCGCCGGCCGATGATCCGAGCGCGATCAAGGTGGTTGCTGCGTTTTTCAAGGCTGCGTCGTCTTCAAAGGCTTCCTTGGCCGCGTCGTGACCGACCTGCAGGGCGAGAACGATTCCGGCGATGAACGCGATCGCGCCCACGAACAGCAGGACGAGCACCCGCTTGTCGACGCCTTCAAGCGTTGCGTGGGGTGCGGCCGCGCCGGCATCGACACCCGCTTTCACCGCCTCGCCTTCTGCAGTCTGCGCGCCTTTCGCCGCTGCTTCGAGCACGTCGCTGGTGGCGTTGGCTTCCTCCACACGAGCTGGGTTTGCGGCGTCTTGCTGCTTGAGCACGTCGGCGAGCCCTCGAGCCCGTTCGGCCGCCACACGATGACTGGCATAGGTCGCAGCAACAGCGGCCATGGCCAGCTCGCGCGGCGCCATGCGAACAGGGCCCATGCTCAACCTCGTCGCATCGACCGGGGCTTGGGCTTCGGCTGCTTTGACAGCACGCTGGGCAGCTTCCCGCGCCGGAGCGCTCTGCTGGGTCGACGCGACCTCCTTGGCGGCGTTCACGGCGCTTTCGTGAGCGGTCGTCGCGGCAGCCTGCGTCGTGGCCACAGCGCCGAGCGTCACCTGAGAGGGGGGCGGAGCGAGGATCCCAACCAGTGCGCCGCTGAGTGAGCCGGCCGCCGCCCACAGCTCGGTCGGCACGGTGCGACCCACCGCGAGGATGACGCAAGCGCCCGCGAACAGCACCACCAGTGCTGTACCAACGGCAACGACCACCACCGCATTTGACCCTTTTGCGTTCACCATGCGGACCCGCGTCACTTTACACGGGTGAGTGTCACGCGGCCACGGGCGGCGCGCACTGCCTCGGTGAGGGTGTCGATGTCGTAGGCGCCGTAATAGCGACGACCGTTGACGAAGAAGCTGGGGGTACCCGAGACGCCGCTCTCGTCGGCGCTCGCCACGTCCTCGCTGATACGCGGCTCGTAGCGACCGCGCTTCAGCCCCTCGATCATGCGCTCGGAGTCGAGTCCCAGCTCCCTGGCATAGGCAGTGAGATCGCTGGGGCGCAGCTCGCCCTGGTGGGCGAGCAGGGTGTCGTGCATCTCCCAGAACTTGCCCTGCTCGGCAGCGGCCTCGGAGGCCTCGGCGGCGAGCTGCGCATTGGGGTGGACGTCGTTGAGCGGGAGGTGGCGCCAGACGTAGCGCACGTCATCGTCGAATGAGGACAAGAGCTCCCGGATCGCGCCCTCCGCCTGGCCGCAGTAGGGGCACTCGAAATCGCCGTACTCGACGAGTGTGACGCTCGCGTTGTCAGGGCCGCGGATGTGGTCGCGCTCCGGGTCGACGTCGTCGGAGAGGTCGAGGATGTCCTCGGCCGTCCGCGCAAGCTGGCGCGCACGCACGCTGCTCGGCAGCGCTCGCACGACGCGCAGGGCCAGCCACCCGGCCAGTGGCGCGAGCAGCACCGAGGCGAGCGCGCCGACCTTGGCCTCGTCGAGGCGTTGCCCGGTGAAGGCGAGGCTGGAGATCAACAGCGAGACGGTGAAGCCGACGCCAGCGAAGGCGCCCCCCGCTGCCAGCAGGGGCCCACTGAGAGGCGAGCGCGGTCCGTGCATGGCTGGGCGCGAAGCGAGCCACGACGCGCCTGCGATCCCCAGCGGCTTGCCGACGACGTAGCCAATCAGGATCCCGAGCGTGATCGGCGAGCTGATGGCATCGCTCAGCAGCGTGCCGGTGAAGTGCACACCGGCGTTGGCGAGCGCGAACAGGGGCACGATTGCGTAGCTGGTCCACGGGTGCAGGGTGTACTGCAGCCGCTCGTTGGGAGAGATCGCCGAGATCACCCCGAGCTGAGCCGAGCGCGCCAGCTCGGGCGTGGGCTGCTCGCGGAACGAGCGCGCCAGCGCGGTCGCGCGCTCGAGGTCGTCGCGAGAGGGCGAGTAGGCGCTCGTCGCGAGCCCCACCACGAGCCCCGAGATGACGGGATCTATGCCCGACTTGAACATCGCTGCCCACAGGCCGACGGCGACAGCGACGCTGAGCGGCCTCGACCAGGCGGGGGCATAGCGCAGGGCGAGCAGCACGCCGAGCAGCGCCACGGCGATCGCCAGAGCCACCCATGACACGTGGCCGGTGTAGGCGAAGGCGATCACGAGCAGGGCAAACAGATCGTCGATCACAGCCAGCGTCAGCAGGAAGACGCGCAGTCGCGTGGCAGCGCGCGGCGTGAGCAGCGCCAGCGCGCCGAGCGCGAAGGCGGTGTCGGTGGACATCGCTGCGCCCCAGCCGTGTGCCCCCGCGCCGCCCGCGTTGAAGGCGAGGTAGATCGCGATCGGGACGGTCATGCCGCCGATGGCAGAGGCCAGTGGGATCCACAGGCGCCTGCGCTCGCGCAGCTCACCGAGGTCGAACTCGCGCTTGGCCTCGAGCCCCACCACGAGGAAGAAGAAGGTCATCAGCCCCTCGTTGACCCAGTGACGCAGGTCGGTTGTGATTCCCCCGCCGCCGATCCTGATGGCGAGCGTCGTGCGCCACAGCGACTCATAGGAGTGAGACCAGGGCGAGTTGGCCCACACGAGCGCTACGACAGTGGCCGCGGCCAGCACGCTGCCGCTGCCCGTCTCGGTGCCAAGGAAGTCGCGCACGGGGGCAGCGAGGTTGCGCGCCCAGGCGGTACGGCCCGCGTAGGCGCTCGATCCGGGCTCTGCAGCCGAGGCGTCCATCAGCTGAGCCGCAGCTCGGCTGCAGCTCGCGCCGGCCCGACGATCACCCGCTGCAGACGCCGCGCGGCGTCGAGATGATCGCCGGTCCAGATCATGCGCACAGCAGTAGCGCTCGCCCGTCCGTCCTCACCGCCCAGATCATGGCGAACCGCATCGAGCAGGCGCCCGTCGGCGAGGCGATCGTGCGGGAGCGGATCGTGCGGGCCCAGGCCCTCCGCAAGTCGCTCGGCGAACTCGTCATACCAGCTCTCCACGCGCTCGCTGGCGCGCAGCAGCTCCTCACGCACACGGCTGCGATCGCCGCCATCGGAGCCGTCCTCGCGCTGCCACATCTCGAGAATGGCATCGGCTGCCAGACGCAGGCCGCTGACGCCGGTGACGAGGCTCGTCACCTCGGCCAGCGGGATCGGCTTGGAGCCAAGCTCTGCCAGATAGCCACGGAAGGTGTCGTCGAGGCGCCGTGCAGCGGCGGCCGCGCGGACCGCGTCGTCGCTGGGCGCTGCATCGGTTGTGGTGTTGCGATCGCAGCGAAGCATCCCGAAGTCGACGGCGCTCGTGAGGTAAGCGGCACTGGCTGTGTAGGCGTCGCCCAGCGCGTTCCGCAAAGCAGCACCTGCGCCCCGCGGCCAGAACAGCACCCCCACGAGCAGGCTCACAGCGCAGCCGATCGCAATGTCCTCCACCCGCAGCAGCCCGACGCGCCAGCCTGTGGGCTGGATGATGTTGAACAGGAAGACGAGGACGAGCGTGAAGGCCGCCTGTCCGGCCGCGAAGGAGATCACCGCGGGAGCCACGCCGGCGAGCAGGATGGCGGCGGGCAGCAGGAACCACAGCAGCGTGGTGTCAGCGCCGATCGCTTCCAGCGCCAGCGCGCCGATGACGAAGCCGGCGATCGTGCCCGACATGCCACGAACGGCGTTCTGGCCGGTGTTCAAGGCGTTTGAGCGAAGCACCGACAGCGTGCCGAGCACGACCCAGAAGGAGTGCTGCACGCCGGTCCGGTTGGCGACGAACACGGCCAGCGCGAGCGCGACGGCGCCACGCACGCTGTTGTGCAGCCAAACGGAGCGCCTGTCGACGTGGGCTCCGGCGCGCTCTTGAACGCTGGCAAACGTCCCGGTCAAGCCCTCGGGCTGGCGGCCGAGCAGCCGCGCCAGCAGGCTGCGCCGCTCGGCGGCGGCGGTCAGATCGATGTTGCGTGCCACGGCGAACGTGGCAAAGGCGAGCTCCTGCGCACGGAAGCTTGGATCGAGCGAGCTGAGGAGCTCGCCGACGTGCAGATCGACAGTGGCGCCCCGCTCCATCGCCTCCAGCCGCTCGCTCAGCTGCGCCATCGCAGCATGCAACGCGGCGCAGTCGCCTCCCGTTGCCGCGAGCAGATCCGCCCCCTGCTCGAGCACCGAGGCAGCGGCGACCTTGACCGCGCAGGCCTCGTGGTTGACCGGCGCCTCGCCCATCGCGCGAGCGGATTGGGTGACGATCGCGGCGAGCCAGTCGAGCTCGTCGACGAGGCGCACGACCGTCCTGGCCGATGTGCTCAGCCCGGTGGGTCGGTAGGGCGTGGCGAGAAAGCTGCGACGCAGGGAAGCGACGGCCTGCTCTGCCTGGGCTACCGCGTGCTCGTGCTCGGCGGCAAGCGTCTCCTCGCGGTCGCTGAGCAGATATGCGGCCTCAGATCGCAGTCGCTGCGCCAACGCCCGGCAGGCATCGGTGGCCGCCGAGCGCAACGCTCCGCGCACGGGCGCGGGCCACAGCAGCCCAACGGCGAGCACAGCCGCGCCGGAGGCCATGCCCCACCCTGCGAGCCGGTCTGGCAACGAGGCGAGCGGAGCGGCGTTGGTCGCCGACAGGATGAAGGCCAGCAGCAGCGAGGTGCTCGCTCCCGCGAGCACCGAGCTGACGACCCCGGCAAAGATAACGACGAACCCCACGATCGCCATCATGCCCGCCGCCAGCCACACATCTTGCGAGACGAGCGTGCCGAGACACACGAGCAGGCCGCCCGTTACGGCCAGGGCGCACTGGGCTTGCAAACGCGAGCCGATGGGGCCGCCGAAGTCGACCAGCAGCAGCATCGCGAAGGACCCGAAGGCGGCGAAGGTCGCCAGCACCGGGTTGGCGATCACCTTGTCCCCCACGGCGAACATGGCCGGCATCACGATCGCGGTTCGTGCCGCACGACGAAGCGCAGCCAGGTCGCGATCACGTTGGCCGAGCCACTGCACCGGATGCTCCATGTGCGTGCTCACGACGTCCCGGCGGGAGCGCCTCTCAGGGCACGGCGGGCGGCGCGTCGCATCCGTAGAGATGCTCGCGCAGCTGATCGCAGCTCTCCGCCGACCACCGCTCGCTGGTCTCGAGCGACTCGATCAACGACTCGGCGGACCTCAGCAGCTCCTCGCTCTCGGGCTCGCCGAACAGCAGTGCGTCGGCGGCTTCCAGGAGCTGTTCACGCTCCTTGGCGTGTAGCTTGGTCGCCCCCTGGTGGTCCATCGTCTCGAGCAGCGCCGTGTAGTGGGCGCCACGGGTAGTCATAGGCTCGGCTGCAGTCATCATCTCGACTCCAACATTAGCGATCCCTCCCCCAGCTTTCCCGATGCCATGAGCTCTGACGCGCTACCCGCGCTCCCGGTGGGTCCCGTGCCAGATCGCCTGACGATCTGGCCGATGGACGACGGCCGCTATGGGCTCGACGCGACCTTCCAGGGCGCCACCGGATACGCGCGCGCCCTGCAGCACGACGCCGAGCTGACACACAGCAGGGTTGCACACACGTTTCGTCAGGAGCTTGACGGTGGCTGGACGCTGCGGTTCGGTCCTCTGCAGGCGACGGCGATCGCCCAGGCGCTGGCGGCCTTCGTCTACTGAACCGGCCCTCCCGCATCGGACGGGCGGGCGGTAACATCGCGGCCGAGGACCGAACCGAAGCGAGCAACGGAGGTGGGCGCCGTCATGCCGCAGGAGAGCGGACTGGAGAACGCGCTGGTCATCGAGCGCGAGCGCTGGAGCAACGGACCGCCGCATGAGCTGTTCAAGCAGCTGCGCAGCGAGTGCCCCGTGCACTGGTCCTCTGAGATCCCCGAGTTCCCCGACCAGGACGGCTTCTGGTCGGTGACCAGAGCCGAGGATGTGCACACCGTCAGCCGCGACTGGGAGACGTTCTCCTCAGAACGCGGGGGGATCACGGCGCTGACGGGCGCGACTCTGCCGCTCGAGCTGGTGCAGGCGATGTTCATCGGCATGGACCCGCCCAAGCACGACCGGCTGAAGGCGCTGTTCCAGCGAGGCTTCACGCCGAAGCGCATCGCCGACCACGAGGACTCGATCCGCACGATCACCCGTGGCGTCCTCGACGAGCTCGACGGCCGCTCGAGCTGCGATCTGGTCAGCGACGTGGCCCAGCCGGTGGTCTCGCGGGTGATCGGCAGCTTCATGGGCATCCCGCCCGAGGACGATGCCGTGTGGGCGCGGCTGATGAACGCGACACTGGGGGCAGGCGACCGCGACCTGAACCCCGACGGGCCGCAGTCGGTGGTGCAGCGGGAAGTGCCAGAGATATTCGCGCGCTGCCGGGAGCTGATCGCGGCCCGCCGCGAGCAGCCGAGCGATGACCTGACAAGCGTGCTCGTGCACGCCGAGCTCGACGGCGAGCGCCTGGAGGAGCACGAGATCGTGATGGGCTTCGTGCTGCTGGTGGCCGCGGGCAACGACAGCACCAAGGCCACCTACTGCAGCGGCATGCGCGCGATCATGGAAGACGACGGGCAAAGAGAGCTGCTGCTCGCGGACTCCAGCCTGCTCGACGGCCTGGTGGAGGAGTCGCTGCGCATGTTCCCCGCCTTTGCCCATTTCCGCCGGACTGCCACACGCGACTACGAGCTCGGCGGCCGCACGATCCGAGAGGGCGAGAAGGTGATCCTGTGGTACGCGTCCTCCAACCGCGACGAGTCGCGCTATGAGGACCCCGACCGCTTCGACATCCGGCGGAGCGCCGAGCACCAGGCGTTTGGAGCGGGGGGACGCCACTTCTGCCTGGGCTCGGCACTGGCGCGCCTGGAGCTGCGGGTGCTGTTCGAGGAGACGTTCGCGCGCTATCCCGAGATCGAGCTGGACGGCACGCCCGTCTACGCAGAGTCGCCGTGGATCAGCCAGCTCAAGACGCTGCCTGTACGGCTCTCGCCTTAGCGTGGCAAGAAGAAGCGCAGGGCTGATGCCCTACCGCGTCCGTGAGGAGCAGGTGGAAGTGCTCATCGGCCACATGGGTGGGCCCTACTGGGCCAAGAAGGACGACGGCGGGTGGTCGATCGTCAAGGGCGAATACGGTGAGGGCGAGGACGCGTATGCGGCCGCCCGACGGGAGTTCGAGGAGGAGACAGGGGCGGCGCCCCCGGCGGGAGCACCACTCGAGCTGGGCGAGGTTCGCCAGCCGAGCGGCAAGCTGATCAGGGTATGGGCGATCGAGGGAGACCTCGATGCCTCCCAAATCGAGAGCAACACGTTCACGATGGAATGGCCACGCGGCTCGGGCGCACAGCGAGAGTTTCCCGAGGTGGATCGCGCCGGCTGGTTTGATCTTGCGACAGCGCGGCACAAGCTGGTGAAGGGCCAGATCCTCTTCGTCGATCGGCTGCAGAGCGCACTGTCAACGCTTACTCCGTGAGCAAGTTGAACGGCACCCGCGTGCTCGTGACGAGCGCGAGCAGCGGACTGGGTCGGGCGATGGCCGAGGCGCTCAGCGCAGCCGGCGCACGCGTCGTCGTGACGAGCCGGGACTTGGCGCGCGCACGAGCCACGGCGGATGAGCTCGGGCACGCAGCCGCGGGGGTCGAGCTGGACGTGCGCGACGAGGCCTCTGTACACAGAGCCGTCGCGGAGACCTACCGGCGGCTCGGCGGGGTGGAGATGCTGGTCAACAACGCGGGGATCGGAATGCGCACGGTCAACCCCCGGTTCATCTCCGACCCACAGCCATTCTGGAAGGTCTCCCCGGACGGCTTTCGCGACGTCGTGGAGACCAAGCTGACGGGCACGCTGTTCGGGAAGCCAGTGCGCCACCCCGGGGAGGCCCGCACATCCCCAACGACTCCGTAGCAACTGATGCTACATTAGTGCACATGGCTCGAAATGTGTCAATTCGGGAGCTTCGCAACTCAACTGCCTCCGTCATCTCCGAGCTGGAATCGGGCGAGCGACTGACGCTCACCGTCAACCGCCGTCCTGTGGCCGACATTCTCCCCCACACTCAAGATCGCGACCCGTGGGTTCCCGCTAGCGAGTTGCGCCGCATCGTGCACGAGGCGCCAGCCGACGCAGGGCTGCTCACCGACCTCGCGGGTGTCCGTGAAGCGGAGGTTGACGACGCTTGAGTCGAGCCCTCGCCGACACCTCGGTCTTCATCGCCCAGGAGAGCGGACGAGAACTAGGGAAGCTTCCCGAGCAGATTGCAGTTTCAGTGGTAACCGCCGCCGAGCTCGAGTTGGGCGTACTGCGCGCCACAGACCCGGCAGCGCGAGCAACGCGACTGTCAACGCTTTCTCGAGTCCAAGCCACCTATAGCCTCCTGCCAATCGATCCCGCGGTTGCCAGCTGCTTTGCACGAATCGCGTCAGCAGAGTTGTCAAAAGGACGTCGCCTCCGACGCCATGACACGTGGATAGCCGCGACTGCCATGCGCCACGGCGCCGTGATCATCACCCAGGATGCGGACTTCTCCTCATTCGGAGACGTGACAGTGCTCAGGGTCTGAGGTCTGCTATCGCCGCGGTCGTCGCAACGACGTGCGTGATCAGCGAGTCCAGTACACCCAGGCCACGACAAACTCCTACGACTAGGGAGGCACAGCTTGCAAATACGACCTTTCGCCATCGAGCGCTTCTACGAGCGCTGGGAGTTCACCACCGAGCTCATGCTCTCCAGCAGCGACTGCGAGTCGATGGGCGTGGCAGATCTCTTGGCGCTCGAGGCAGATGCAGAGAGCCGACTCGGCTCGCTGCGACTGGGATACACAGAGGTCCCAGGCTCGGAGGAGCTGAGGGCTGCGATCGCCGTCGGGCACGACCGGATTGCAGCGGAGGACGTGCTCGTCCTGGCAGCAGCCGAGGAGGGCATCTTTCTTGCCTACCACGGGCTTCTCGGGCCTGGGGATCATGCGGTGGTGGAGAGCCCGTGCTATGGCTCGGCGATCGAGCTTGCTCGCAGCACCGGAGCAGAGGTCAGCCTGTGGCAGCGACGCTACGAGGACGGGTGGGCGCATGACGTCGATGAGCTCGAGCGGCTCTTGCGTCCGGAGACGAAGCTGATCTACATCAACACGCCCCACAACCCGACCGGCACCCAGATGTCGCCCGCTACGCTGGCCCGTGTCATCGACCTGGCTCGTGAGCGCTCTGCGGTGCTGTTCAGCGATGAGGTGTACGCGGGTCTCGAGCACTCTTCGGACAGTGCTCTGCCCAGCGCTTGCGACGTCTACGAGCGGGCGATCTCGTTGAACACCGTGTCCAAGGCCTATGGGTTGCCAGGTCTCAGGATCGGCTGGCTGTGCTGCCGTGACGGCGAGCTTCTCAGACGGATACGCGAGCTGAAGCTCTACACGACAATCTGCTCCAGTGCCCCGAGTGAACTGCTCGTCGCCCTCGCTTTGCGACACGCGAGCGTCATCGTGCAGCGCAACCGACAGCTGGTGCTCGAGAACCTGGCACTCATCGATGAATTCATCGCCAGGCGCAGCGACCTGTTCGAGTGGATTCGGCCCACAGCCGGGCCGATCGGCTTTCCGCGTGTCACGGGTGACTTCGACGTGCAGGATTGGTGTGAGGGAATAGCTCTGGAGGCCGGTGTGCTGCTGCTTCCGGGCACCGTGTATGAGCAGCCAAGACACGTGCGCGTCGGCTTCGGCCGCGCCAACCTTGCCGAGGCTGTCGATCGAATCGACGACTACCTTGGATGACCGGCAGTCGCGAGCTCTGCATCCCAGGTGGCGTCGCCGATCCGCTTGAGGTCACGGGAGCCCTCAGGGCCAAGCAGTGCACGTGCTTGCGCTTGGGCACTCTCCCAGGCGGGCTTTGATTCGCGCAGCTTCTGCTGACCAGCGGCGGTGAGCGTGAGGATGCGGCCGTTTCCGCGCTCAGCCGCGGCGATGCCAACCCAGCCCTCGCCCTCCATGATGCGCGCATTGCGGCTGAGAGTCGAGATCTCCATCCCCAGCAGCTCGGCCACACGACCGGCCGGCGCGGGGCCGGCGACCTCGATCACGGACAGGAGGTTGAGCTGGGCGACAGTCAGTCCGAGTGGCCTCAGGGCAGCGTCGTAGATTCGACTCAATCGGCGGCTGAGCAGGCGCACACGAACCGCGAGGCATTCCTCGGCCATCTGCGTGCCTCTCGGTCCGACTGGAGTCGAATCACTCTTGGCCACAAATAGATTGTAGCTACAAGATTGCTCGCGGGCATGTTATCTTGCATCTACAAGACCAGCCGCCGTTCGATAGGAGCAGCCCGATGCCGAGCCAAGCACCGCCTCCACGCCATACCCGTTCCGCCGCCGCTCGAAGGGGAGCGCGCTCATGACACGTCGCTCGCTCGCTCTGCCTGCACTGCTGCTCGCTGCCTTTGCGATCAACCTCGATACGACGATCGTCAACGTCGCGCTACCGACTCTGGCGCGCGAACTGCACGCATCGAACAGCCAGCTGCAGTGGATCGTCGATGCCTACAACCTCGTGTTCGCAGCCTTCCTGCTCGTAGCGGGCAGCTTGTCGGACCGACTCGGGCGCAAGGGCATGCTGCTCGCCGGACTGGCAGTGTTTGGCTTGGCCAGCGCCGTCGGGGGCTTGGCCGCCAGCTCGTCGCAGCTGATCGTCGCGCGCTGCGTGATGGGACTTGGCGCGGCCATGGCCTTCCCGGCGACGTTGTCGCTGATCTCGAACATCTTCACCGAGCGGACCGAGCGTGCGCGCGCAATCGGGCTCTGGGGCGCCACTGCGGGTGTGGCCATCGCGCTCGGTCCAATCGTGGGTGGATGGCTGTTGGGGCGCTTCTCCTGGGCAAGCATCTTCTTTGCGATGGCTCCCGTCGCCGCACTGGGCGCATGGCTTGTGGCTCGCTACGTCCCAACTTCGCGCGAGGATGCCGTCCAGCCGCTGGACGGCGCCGGCTTCGGTATGTCGACCGTGGCGATCTCGCTGCTCGTGTTCACGATCATCGAGGCGCCCGCTCACGGTTGGGGCAGCGGCCGCAGCATCGCGGGCTTCGTTCTCGCCGCGTTGCTGCTGGTCGGGTTCGTGGTGTGGGAGCGTCGCTCCAGCGCGCCGATGCTCGACGTATCGCTGTTTCGCAACGCGCGTTTCAGCGCCGCATGCGCTGCGGTGACGGTGTCGTTCTTCACGCTGCTCGGCTTCATCTTCGTGATCACGCAGTACTTCCAGCTGATCAAGCACTACGACCCGCTCTCGGCGGGGGTGCACCTGCTCCCAGTCGCCTTGTCGGTCGGCGTGTCGTCAGTGATCGGAACGAAGCTCGCGGTGCGGATCGGTACCAAGGTCATCGTCACCGCTGGCCTTCTGCTGGTAACCGCGTTCTACCTGTGGGTTGCCAGCGTGTCCACGACCACCGGCTACGCAACGATTGCGGCGCAGATGGTCGTGTACGGGGTGGGCATGGGCCTCACGAGCGCGCCTGCGACCGAGGCGATCATGGGGGTCGTGCCGGCGGCAAAGGCCGGCGTTGGCTCGGCCGTGAATGACGCCACGCGTCTGCTGGGTGGGACGCTTGGCGTGGCTGTAATCGGCAGCGTCTACGCGTCGGTATACGGGAGCCGGCTCACAGCAGCCCTCCCGAGAGGGCTTCCCCACGGGATCGCCTCAGTGGTTCACTCCTCGGCCGGAGCGGCATTCACGGTTACCACCCAGCTTGCAGCGGCCGGCCATGGAGCGCTCGCGGCCCAGGTCCACGATGCGGCGGCACAGGCGCTCGTCCACGGCCTCAGTGCTGGTTGCCTGGTGGCTGCGGCCGTTGCCCTCGGGGGCGCGGTCGCGGCGGCCCTACTGCTACCCGCCCAGCCGATCGTGGCCGACGAGTCAGGGCACGAGTGGGCAGCAACGGGACTGGTGGGCTGACTCTGGCGACGCCATGCAGTGACGATCCGGATCGCGGCAGGGACCACGAAGGCGCCTTCGACGGTCGCTGGAACGGACCCGAGTCGGGGAGCTCGCCGAGGTGCCCGCCATCGAGCTAGGCGGACGTTTGACTCCTCCAACCGCAACCCTGGGGGCGCGGGAGGTGTCTTAGCGAGACGTGTTGCCTCTGCCCAAGCTTGCCCGTGCCCTCGTACTCGCCCTCGTGGCGGCTGCGGCGCTCGCCCCCGGGGCCAGCGCGTCGCACTCCCAAACGAGCTTCTTCGAGTCTCCCGCCCTGCTGACGAACCCGGCGACGCGGCCCGGAACGATCGCGACGCTGCAGCGCCTTGGCGTGAGGGCGCTGAGGGTCGAGCTGAGCTGGCACAACGTGGCCCCGGCAGCCAATAGCGCGCGCCGGCCCTCCTTCGACGCGACGAACCCTGCTGCCTACAACTGGAGCGAGTACGACCCGGCGATCCAGGAAGCGCACGAACGTGGGTGGCAGGTCCTGTTGACGGTCACCTCGCCGGTACCGCGCTGGGCGACGGGCAATCCACACGGTCGCTCGCTGCTGTTCCGTCCCAGCGCCAGCCAGTTCCAAGCCTTCATGACAGCCGTGGGGCGCCACTACGGCTCTCTCGTGTCGCTGTTCTCGATCTGGAACGAGCCCAACCACCACGAATTCCTGGAACCCCAGTTCAACACCAACGGGACACCTGCCTCGCCGAGCATCTACCGCGCGCTCTACACAGCCGGCTACGCGGGGCTGAAAGCAGCCGGCCTGCCATCTCCGCGAGTGCTGATTGGCGAAACGGCGCCAGAAGGGGAATCACGCCCAAGCGCGCCCGTGCGCGGGCCCAACCACAACCTCTCGCCAATCGCCTTCCTGCGCGGAGTCCTCTGCCTGGACAGCAGCTACCACCGAGCCCACTCCTGCGGCAAGCTCCAAGCGAGCGGGTGGGGACTGCATCCCTACGCAAGCATCCAGGGACCTCTGTACACGCCGAAGAACCGAGAATCGGTGACCATTGGCGTGCTCTCGCGGATGACCAGCGCTCTGGACCGCGCTGCCCGAGCCGGGACACTTCCAAACGGGCTGCCTCTCTACATAACCGAGTTCGGCGTGATCAGCCAGCCGGCCCGCTACATCGGCCAACCGGTGGCCAAGCAGGCGGAGTACGACGCCATCGCCGAACGCATCGCCTACTCGAATCCCCGGGTTGCCTCCTTCTCGCAGTACCTGCTGCGTGACGACAAGGCCAAAGGACGCTACGCCGTCGCGTTCACCACCGGCCTGGAGTACTCCAATGGCAAGGCCAAGCCGCTGCTGGCAGCTTTCCCTGTTCCGCTGACTGTGTCCCATCGCGGGAGCGCCTACGCGCTGTGGGGCTATGTGCGTCCCGCCGGGCAGGCCACCACGCTGACCGTCGAAGCCGAACGCCGGGGACAGCATCGCTTCAAGCCTCTCGCCCAGGTCAACACCGACGCCCGTGGCTACTGGACGCTCAGCTCCGCCGTGGCGGCCACGCGCTGGCGCGTGCGCTGGGTCAGCCCTGAAGGCACCATTTACACCGGGGCTCCCATCCGCGCGTATTGATCTGGGACCTCGCTCGGTTGATCCGCGCACGAGACGAAGTCGGCCAGGTTCCTTCCAGCGAGCGTCCTTATCCTGGCTCTAGGATTCGTTCCATGAGCCGGCACACCTTGTATGTGGATGGATGGCAGCGTGAGAGTAACTGGGGCTGGGATCCAGGGCAAAGTGTGTGGTACGCCCAACTGTGGGTCGATGGCACTGAACCCGGCGGCAACGACGGCAACGACGCTCCAGCCTTGTGGCTAACACCGCCCACTTATGAAATCCAGTCACGACAGGTACTCGCCGCGCTCATCGCTGACTTTCTGGACATAGCCTTGGTGTCGGTCCTTCAAGCATTCGCCGAGAGCTACAACCGACCATGGCAGATCTCCGGGGGCGAGAATGACTACGAGCCCGAGCCGCCGCTCGCGAGCCCATGAAGTTCGATGCGTCCAGACTTCGGCGCACCAGCGCCTCGGGCGAGGTGTTCCCTTGGCGCGCGCAAGACGTGACATTTGTTCGCGTAACCGCAGATGGCATGGTCACGCAAGCGCAAACCATCGGGGAGAAGCGAGCCATCGTGGAGGCTGCTGATGACGGCGACCTTCTAATGGCAGCATGGCCCGGCCGCTGGCGCCAAGACATATTCCTTGTCGACAATCGGGACGCTGCCCTAGAAGGACTCGAACCGCCAGGCTAAGCGCACTCAGCGACTCGAGCTTCGCCTGGCAGACGACGATGCGTCCTCATGCGTAGCCTAATGTCGCGCTGCAGTGACGGGATGTCGCCGGACGCCCGCTTCGCGGCTTCCGGCGTGCTGGATGCGGCGGAATCGGCTGCGTCACGGTCGTCCTGAGTTGCATGACTCGCGGCGACTGCCGCGCGGGTTGGCGCGTCCAGACAGCCTTCGACGCGGCTCTCGTTGATGCAAAGGACGCCGCGTGTAACCGGAAGCTCACAACCGTCGGCGCCCAGCCTTCGTGCATAGGCGTTTGGTTACGCTTCGGCGCGTGGATCTGCAGCGGCGCATTGCGGAGGGGGCGGGTGAGTTCTTGCTGTTCGCGCTGACCCCGCCGCGCCTGACGACCGAACCGGAGCAAGCCAGTCAGATCACAGCGAAAACGCTCGAGCGCCTGCGGACGAGGCGGTGCGCTTCCTAGATGCGCTGGACGCCGTTGATCACGACACGGTCGTCCGCTTGCGCGAACTACCAAGCGGACGTGAGCGGCGGCTTCGGCGGCACCGAACGCTTCGACACCTCCGGATCCGAGGTCACTGAAAGAGCGTGGCGAGCAGAGCTTCCATTGCGGCAGTCGCTCGTGACTGAGCGTGTTCGTGGGCGCCGAGCGCCTCTCGCCATGAGAGGCTTCCGAATCCAGATGCGCTGTTCATGAAGTCGTCGAATGCTGTGTCTCTCGCCATTGGCTCCTCGTCTGCGTCTTGGCAGGCTTCGCGCCAGTCCGTCCAGAGCTCAAGCTCGGCCAACGGTCCGCGGCAGTGGGCGGCAATTACGCCTCCAGGCACTTTGATGCGCGTTTGATTTCCTACGAGTCGCTGCTGAAGCGCGACCACGCCTGCGCGGTTCAGTGACGCACACCGCCGGCTTGCGTCAAGTGCTGCAGCTGGGACGGTTGTTGTGAGGGTGAGCTGGGTTACGCGGTTCCTGTCTGATCCGGGCGGCAACAGCTTCGCTACTGGGAGCACGCGCTCGGCGATCGGATGCTGATTGGTGGGGATCCCTGGCTCTACGATTGGCGCGACTGGGAGATCGTCTTGCAGGTCAAGACCACGTCGCAGTGAGCAGGGGTACCCGACGACTATCACCGGGCCTTGCAGTGGGGTGGCGAGATGGTTCAGCGCGATTTCGGGGAACACGTCGCCGGGGCCGATGGGCCGAAAGTCCGGCGGGTCGCTGTCTACGTCGTCGGCCTTGAGCAGTTCGTAAGCGTCCACCTCGCGGATCTCCGCGGCTGCGTCCCCAGCGACAGCCATCGCCTAGCCGTCTACGAGCAGGACGCGCTCTCCCGCGGCATTCGTGACAATCCTGAAGCGCTGCTCCTCTTTTGCGTCGTCGCGCCATTGCTCACCGAGGTATTGGTCGAGCAGATGTTCGGCATGGGCGGCGTCGGAGAGATTGAGCATCCAGTCGAGTAGTGGCTGCAACACCGCGACCTCGCGCTCGCGGTTGAGCGCCAAGAGTTGCGTTGGGGTCGCGGAGAAGCGCGGGACGATGTTGCTGTCGAGCCACTCCCCAAACGCGGTCGGCCCCGCCAGCATGTTGTACTGGTCATAGATTTGTCCGAGGGCCGCAAGCCGGCTCAGGCTGCGTCGGTGCTTTGCGTCGATTGGGGCGCCTCTGCGCCACTTGCGCACGGCAGTTTCGGTGACGCCAACGACTTCGGCGACCTTGCTCCAGAGTAGTCCGCGCTGTCGTAGCTCAGTGAGAATCTCAGCGACAGGCGTTGCGGTGAGCTGGTCTACGAGATCGTCGATGTACTCGGCGCGAACACTGTGGTGGTCGGCGACCGCGTCTTGGTGGACCAAGTGGGCACCTGAGCGGTTGAAGGAGTACTCCCGCAGTCGCGTGACGACAGGGGTCTCTTGCAGCTGCTTGACGGGCGGGCTGGTGGCGTTGGCTGGTTCTTGCTGGGTGAGCGAGGTGGTGGCGTTCATGGTTTGATCGGGATCAGGATCTCTTTGCGCAGTCGGTCGGTGAGGCTCATCTCGAAGAAGTCGTGCACCGGTTCGTGGAGTGCCTGCACGTGCTGCTTGAGCACCGGATCCCCAAGCGCGAGGATATCGGCCCCTGGTGCGAAGTTCCAATAGCTGTCGGTATCGATCGCGAAGTACGGGCCAGCTTCGCTTGGATTGGGGACGATCAGGGGTCCTTGTGGCTCAACTACGTGCCCTATCCCAGTGTGCCACGCAAAGCGCACACCGAAACCCTCACCCCTGTCTTCGTCGATGACACCCGATATCTCGCGGTGACCGGCGGTCTCGCTGAGCGCCACTAGCGGGATCAGGTCAGAGTTGATCCAGTGACGCCATTGCTCGACGTTGCTCGGCTCGGCGTCGGGTATGCGTAGTTCGTCTACGTAGCGTAGCCCGAGCCTTTGGCAGGCCCGGCCCGGTGCGACGCTTGCGACTGTGTCGAGCACGAGGCCGAGAAATTCCGAGAACTCGTCGAACGTCGAGTAGCTCGTAGTATCCACCGTCACCATCGCAGGACCGACGGCAACCGCCCGATGCTGAGCACCGTCGACGAAACGAGCACCGGCCGTTCGCAAGCCAGCCGCTGGGCCGAGCATCGCCGGCCCGTCCTCTCGGACTGGTAGCGCGTCTTTCAGAGCCGCGTGAATCTCATCTAGAGCAGCCGTTTCACCGAGCACCGCCGCCGAGCGCAACTCAGCACCGAACAACACATATCGTAGGGGTGCGTTCTCGTAACGTGCCATGGTCTGAGCGTACCGAACCAACACCGAACCTAACATAAAGATCGGCTAGACAAGGTGGATCTTTAGGACTGCGTCCATAGACCAGCCCAATGCCCAGCTACTTCGGGCGCCGGATCAAGAACCACCAGCATGCGGTCGACAGATAGGTAGTGGCCACCTTGGCCTCGAGACACTGAAGGCGATCCTTACTGCCTACAGCCGTCGGCTACGACCAGACTACTAAGTCACCCTCCGCTACCAATAAACACCCAAAAAATGCTCATTTGCAGGGAAAAATAGCGGGGGCGGGATTCGAACCCGCGACCTTCGGGTTATGAGCCCGACGAGCTACCAGACTGCTCCACCCCGCGTCGCTGCTTATGTTCTAGCAAAGAACGGGCGCTTCGTCATGCCAAGGTCCACTCCGTCCGTCTAGGATCGGAGCGGTGCGCGTGGCGGTCGTTGACATCGGGACGAACTCCACGCGGCTGCTGATCGCCGACGTGGAGCCCGCCGACGGCTCCGTCGCCGAGCTGGTGCGCCGCTCGCAGGTCACTCGACTGGGGGACGGAGTGGACGCCTCGGGCTCTCTCTCCGAGCAGGCCGCCGCCCGCGTGTTCTCCACTCTCGACCTGTATCACGCCGAGATCCAGGAGTACGAGTGCGAGGCCAACCTGGCCGTCCTCACCTCAGCCGTGCGCGACGCCACCAACGGCGCCGACTTCGCTGCCAGCGTGCGCGAGGACTACGGCCTGGACGCCCGTGTGCTCAAGGGCGAGGAGGAGGCCCAGCTCACGTTCCTCGGCGCAATGGCCGGACGCAAGGCCGCCGCCGAGCCCACCGTCGTCATCGACATCGGCGGCGGCTCCACCGAGTTCGTCGTCGGCACGGGGCGCACGGCCGGCTTTCACGTCTCACTGCACGCCGGCGTGGTGCGCATGAGCGAGCGCCACATCCACGCCGACCCGCCCAAGCCCGATGAGCTGCAACAGCTCGCCCACGACGTGCGCTCCACGCTCCTGGAGGGGCTTCCCGCGGAGGAGCGCGCGCCCGTCAAGCACGGGATCGCCGTCGCCGGCACGGCCACCTCGGCCGCATCCATCGACCAGGAGCTCGACCCCTATGACCCAGCGCGCGTGCATGGCTATCGGCTTGAGCTGGCCACCGTGGAACTGCTGATCGCCCGTCTCGCCGACATGGATGAAGCAGAGCGGCGCAGCGTGGTCGGGCTCAACCCCGACAGGGCTCCCACCATCGTCGCCGGCATGATCCTGCTGGAGGAGGCCATGCGCGCCTTCGAGCTCGAGCAGGTCGAGGTCTCAGAGCACGACATCCTCTACGGTGGCGCCCTGCGCCTCGCCGGCATCGGCTGAGCCCCGCCCTCCGGGCACAGCAGGGCCAAGGCGCTCGCCCCTTTCAGGCCAGGTTCGAGCGGCGGGGGTAGACCACCGTCGGGTCTGTCAACACGTTCACCAGGGCCGGCTTGCCCGCTGCGAAGGCCCGCTCGAGGGCCGGACCCACGTCGGCCGGACGTGAGACCAGCTCGCCGTGGCCGCCCAGCGCTTCCACCACCTGGTCGTAGCGGGTTTCAGGGCGCAGATCGGCCGCCACCGAGTAGCCATACAGGAACTCCATAGGGTGCTTCTCGAGCGCCCAGATGCCGTTGTTGCCCATCAGCCCCACCACATTCACACCGTGGCGGGCCAGCGTGTCGAACTCCATGCCCGAGAAGCCAAACGCGCCGTCCCCCAGCAGCAGCACAACCTGGCGCTCGGGGTGCGCGAGCTTGGCCGCCAGCGCATACCCGGGCCCCGAGCCCAGGCACCCGAACGGCCCCGGGTCGAGCCAGCAGCCCGGCTGGTAGCTGTCCACCACCCTGCCCGCATACGAGACGTAGTCGCCGCCGTCGCCAATCACAATCGCGTCGCGGTCCAGCACCTTGGCGAGCTCTGCATACAGGCGCATCGGGTGCAGCGGCTCCCGTGAGTCCTCCAGTTCCGCTCGCTCGGCGTCTCGCCTCTCGCTCTCGCCCTTGCGCAGATCGCTGATCCACGCCTCGCTCGCAAGCGCATTGCCCCCCGCCGCCGCGCGCAGGCCCTCAAGCATGGGCCCCATCGCGCCGTAGAGCTCCACGGCCACCGGACGTGGGTGGCGACGCTCCGGTTCTGTCGAGTCGATCACCACTATGTCCGTCTCCTCGCCAAACGACGCGCCGAAGCCGAGGCGGAAGTCCATCGGCACGCCCAGCACCAGCGCCACGTCGGCGCCTTTCAACGCCTGCGAGCGCGCGCGTGAGAAGAACAGCTCGTCGTCCGCCGGCACGCAGCCACGCGCCAGGCCGTTGAGGAACACCGGGATTCGCAGCGTCTGCGCGAGCTCCACCAGCGCTTGCTCGCCGTGGCCCCAGTAGAGGTCTGTGCCGGCCATGATCACCGGTCGCTCGGCCGTGCGCAGCAGCTCGCCCGCACGCTCGATGCTCGCCTCCTCCGCTCCCTTCTGCGAGACGGGAGGGCGACCCAGCTCCTCCTCATCTGGCTCCTCGGCCTCCTGGAAGACATAGTCCATGGGGAAGTCAACGAACGTCGGTCCGCCGTGCGGCGCCAGCGCCACGGCAAACGCCTCCTCCACCAGGCCTGGGATCTCGCCGGTGCTTTCAGGCGTGGCAGCCAGCTTCGTCAGCGGGCGCACGAACGGCACGTGGTCGATCTCCTGCAGCGAGCCCTGCCCCCAGCGCATCGCCGGCGCCCGACCGCCCAGCACCAGCATCGGCGAGTGGTTGGCCTGCGCCGAGGCCATTGCGCTCATGCCGTTGGTCACGCCCGGACCGGCCGTCAGCGCGCACACCCCTACCTCGCGTGTGACCTTGGCCCAGCCCTCCGCCGCAAACGCCGCTGTGGACTCGTGGCGTACGTCAACGATGTCTATGCCCTCCTCGCGGCACCCGTCGTAGATCGAGAACAGGTGCCCGCCCGAGAGCGTGAACAGCTTGCTCACGCCGTGGGCCTTCAGGCGCCGCGCCACCAAGCGTCCGCCGTGGAAGGTCCTCGTGTCCTGCGCGCTCTCCGTCGCCATCGTCCGCGACTCTATCCGTTCGGTCCCTCGCAGGCACCCTTTCGCGGCCTGTGGCGCAACTTTTGCGCTGCTAGCGTGTCATTGAGATCGAAGGCAGCATCAGAGGAAATATGGAGGTCTCCGCTCTCACACACTCCAGCGCCATGCCGGGCCTGCGTGGCCCGTCAGCTCTGCTGCGCCTTCAGTCCGACGAGCGTCTGATCGCGCTGACCCGCAAGGGCCAGCCAGCCGCCTTCGAGACGCTCTGCACGCGCTACCAGTCGCGCCTGCTGTCCTTCTGCCGCCACATGCTCGCTTCGCGCGAGGACGCCGAGGATGTCCTGCAGGAGGTCTTCGCCGCCGCCTTCAACGCCGTCCTGGCAGACGACCGCGAGATCAACGTGCGACCCTGGCTCTACCGGATCGCGCGCAACCGCTCGCTCAACCACCTGCGCCGCACGGCCGCCATTGGCGTGGACTCGATGGACGTCCACTACGCCGAGCACGGCATCTCCACCGGCGACAAGGTCCTGCGCCGGGAGAGCTTCCGCGAGCTGATCGGCGATGTGCACGAGCTACCGGAGACCCAGCGCACGGCGCTGCTGCTGCGCGAGATCGATGCGCTCTCCTACGACCAGATCGCACAGGCCATGGAGACCACCGTGCCGTCTGTCAAGTCGCTGCTCGTGCGCGCCCGCATCTCGCTCGCCGAGGCCGCCGAGGCACGCAAGCTCAGCTGCGAGGAGGTCCGTCTGGAGCTCGGCGAAGTCGCCGAGGGACTGACCAAGCTGAGCACCTCCGCTCGCCGCCACGTGCGCGGCTGCGAGCGCTGCCTGTCCTTCAAGAAGCATCTGCGCGAGAACAACCGCGCGCTGGCCGCCATCATGCCCGTAGCGCCTCTGTTCCTGCTCAAGAAGGTCCTGCTGGCAAAGCTCGGCTCCACCGCCTCAGCCGGCGGCGCCCACGCAGCCGGGGCCGGCGCCACCGTCGGCGCAACCGCCACTGCAACTGTCGGCGCGGGAGCTGCCGCCGGCGGAGGCGGGCTCGCCAGCGGCCTCGTGACAGCTGGCGCGGGTGCGCTTGCCACCAAAGCTGTGGCAGGACTCGCCGCCGCAGCAATCGTCACCGCCGGCGCAGTCGCTGCCGACCACGCCGTGGTCGTGCACCACCACCATCGCCTTCCTGTGGCCAGCGCCTCGAGTGTCCCCGCCGACCACTATGCGAGCGCCCCCACGGTGGTTCGCGAGCTCGCCCAGCCGAGCAGCCCCGGCGCCTCAGCTGGACGTCACGCTGCAACTGCCGCTCTGCGCACACGCCGCACGCACCACCCGGCCAAGCCAGTCACGCCGTCGGCCGCCGCCGCTGTCGTGCCCGCCGTTGCCACCTCGCCCGTTACCACCGCTCCTCCCGCCGCCGCGCCGGCCAAGCCGAGCGACCCCCAGAGCACGACCCAGGTCACAGAGGTCACCACCGAGACAACCGAACTTCCCGCCACGGCCACCACCGGCGCAGGCGCCCCAGCCACGCCGCCCACGACAACGCCCCCGGCACCGAGCCCCACGCCGAGCGAACCCACGAGCACCACGCCTCCTCCCACCACCTCCACCACCCCCACGCCCACGCCGCCCGTGAGCACCCCCGTCGAAGCAACAGGCTCCGTCCCCGCCACACAGGAACCGAGCGCCCAGCCCCAGCCGCCCGTGGAGGAAGGCGTCGTCACCGTTCCCAAGGCGCCAGTCGCGCACCACGTGCCCGACACCGGCGGCACCCCGGCGCCCGCCACACAACGCCTGCCCCTGGGCGTCTGGAACGGCCGCCGCGCTAACCGAAGGTAAAGGTCTTCAGCGGACGCAGCAGCACGCCGGTGGAGGCAACTTCGCTGGGTGACTTGATCTGTGCGCTGGCCACCTCGGCGGTCAGCATCGCCACCACCACGCCTTTGCGCACCCCCGCGCGTTCGTCCGGGAAGAGCATCACGTTGCGCCCATACATCTCCCTGCCGTTCACCTCGGTGGTGTACAGGACGTCATAGCCCGTCGTCGTGTTGGTGATTTTCGTCTTGCCCTCACCGATCAGGACGAACTCGGGGAGTGTGCGGGCGAGTGTTGCTATGTAGCTCGCCGAGTACAACGGCAGCTCGCCCCACAGGCCTGTGCTGTAGGCAGGGAGCGTCAGCGGATAGACCTCATAGGAGTAGTTCAGCTCTCCCTCCGAGTCGCGGCTGTCGATCTTCACGAACGCGCCCGGGTCCGCTGCCACGCGGTAGAGGCCCCTGTATTCAAAGCCAAACGGCACCTTGCCGCCATGGGAGTAGCGGGCGTTCTCGAGTGTCAGCGCGAGCCCTGCTGCCAGCACCACCGCGAGCAAGCCCGCCCCGATCACCGCCATGCGCATCCAGCGCGAGGCGGCTCGCCAGCGGGGCGCCAGCAGTTGCCCGAGCGTCGGCCCGTACTCGGACTTCATGGGAACTGTGGCCATCGTCCTCAGGCGGTCATTCGCCGATCGAGAACATCGCCTCGAGATCGTGGCGGGAGTAGGCGGCAAAGGCGACCATCGTTTGCGTGCGCACCACGCCCGGCAGCGCGCCAATCTGTCCTGTGACCACGTCGGCCAGCTGCTCGTGGTCGGGCACGCGCACGATCGCCACGAAGTCCCACTCCCCCGTCACCGAATAGGCCTCGGCCACGCCCTCGGTGTCCGCCAGCGCGCCTCCCAGGGTGGAGAGCGCATCGCGCTCAGCCTCGATCAGCACCACCGCATGAGTCATCGCCATGTGCCGTCCATGATAGGCCGCTCAGCCCTGCGCCTGTGAGCCGCGGTCGAGACCAAATCCCACGATCAGGCCGAGGACCGCGCCCACCACACCCGCCACCCAGCTCGCTTCGGTGGTGACGGCGGCAAATGCGGCTTCCCTGGTGAGGACCCCGCTCGAGGCGCCGGAGACGAGCACTGACACCAGCGGCAGCCCAAACGGCATCGCCAGCAGCAGCGCCGCGAGGGCGCCCGCGCCGAGGAGGTCGCCCTCGTAGTAATCACCCGCTCGGGCCGCGCGCAGATCGGGCACCGCCCATGCCGCCAGCAGCGCGAGCGCGGGCGCGTTCGGTCCACCCACGACGGGCACGCGATAGACCGCCAGCTCGACCAGCGCCCCCGCCACACCTGCGCCGAAGAACAGCGCCAACACGGCAGCCGGGCCGTGACGGCGCTCGAACAGCCAACCGAACAACGCCAACACGACCAGCGCCACAAAGCCGTAGATGCCCTTGAGATAGGCGAACTCGCTGGTGAGGAGCTTCCACCAGTCGCCGTGGAGGGGGCCCACGATGGCCACCTTTTCGAACCACGCCGGTTCGGCGTGGAACACGATCCAGGCCAGCGCCCCTATGGCCACCAGCCCAATCGTTGCGTAGGGGCGGGTGTCCTCCCAGCGCGAGCTGCTCGCCGCCCGGCGGCGCCGCGAGATCCCTGCTGGTGCGCCCACGCGCGAGCTGCGACGCAGCAGCGAGGAGACCCCCGGCCGCGAGGAGCCGGAGCGGCTGGGAGCATGCACGCGGGGCAGCTTGGGCGCGCGCCTGCGCAGCCTGTGGCCGCAGTAGGGGCACTCGGTGATGTAGGGGCTCACCTCCGATCCACACTGCTTGCATACGACGAAGAGATCAGCACCTGAAGGCATCGTCAGCCCATTCTAAGGACCTCCAGACCACGGCCTGCGCACCTCTGGAATACTGGATGTCATGAACCTCGGATATGACCAGAAGCTCTACATCCTCGCCTTCGACCACCGCGGCTCCTTCCAGAAGAAGTTCTTCGGGATCGAGGGTGAGCCCGACTCAGAGCAAACGGCGATCATCGCCGACGCCAAGCACCTCATCTACGAGGGTCTGCTCCAAGCCGTCAGCGCAGGCGCCGACGCAGACGCCACGGGCGTGCTCGTCGACGAGCAGTTCGGCTCCACCGTTCCCCACGAGGCTCGCGAGAAGGGGCTGAAGCTGGCCATGCCCGCGGAGCGCTCCGGGCAGAACATGTTCGACTTCCAGTACGGCGATGACTTCGGCGCCCACATCGAGTCCTTCGACCCCGACTTCACCAAGGTCCTCGTCCGCTACAACCCCGACGGCCCCAAGGACGAGAACGTCGAGCAGCTGAAGAAGCTGAAGCGCCTCAGCGACTGGCTGCACGCCAACGATCGTAAGTTTCTGTTCGAGCTGCTCGTCCCCGCCGAGGATGCCCAGCTGGAGTCCGTCGGCGGCGACGGCGAGCGCTATGACGCCGAGCTGCGCCCCGAGCTGATGCGCCGCGCCATAGCCGAGATCCAGGATGGGGGCATCGAGGTCGACGTCTGGAAGATCGAGGGCGTGGACGAGCGCTCCGACTGCGAGATGCTCGTGGCCCAGGCCCGCTCGGGCAACGGACGCGAGGGCGTCACCTGCGTGGTCCTCGGCCGTGGCGCCAACGACGAGAAGGTCGACCAGTGGCTCACTGCCGCCGCCCCCGTCGACGGCTTCATCGGCTTTGCCATCGGCCGCTCCATCTGGTGGGACCCGCTCAAGGCCTACGTCGACGGCAAGATCGAGCGCTCCGCCGGCGCCCGCAAGATCGCCGAGAACTACCTCCGCTTCGTGGCCGTCTACGAGCGCGCCAAAGCCCCCGTCCGCTCCTAGGAGGATGTGACAATGACGTGGGTGCATCGTTGGTCCTGGCAAGGACGCAGGGAGCGTGGCGTGCTTTGCACGCGAGCGACCGAGGACGCCGCCAGGGGCAAGGAGGCATCCACGTGAAGATGCGGCAGAGCCTTGCGGACTTCGAGGAGGCGCTGGTCAAAGAGATCAAGCTGGATCGCCATCGCCGCGACTCGCTGCGGCGTACGGCCGAGCAGCGGACGCTGAAGCGGACGATCGACAAGCGCCACAAGCGTGGCTCGCTGCGCTACGCGATGCTCGTGCTCACGCTGATCGCGACCGCGGTAATCGTCACCGTGGTCATGTTCCGCACGCTATACCTGCTGCTGGGCTAGGCAGAGCCGCGGCCCGGGCTAGGCGCTCTCGCCGAGCTCGCGTAGCGAGTCGTCGACGTCGGCTGCATGCTCGGGGACGCCGTCGCTCTCGTGTGCTGTCACCACGCCCGTTTCGCGGTGGATCTCGAGGTAGATCTCCTTGCGGAACACGGGGACCTTCTGGGGCGCCTGAATGCCGATCCGAACCTTCTCGCCCATGACCGACAGCACCGAGACCTCGATCTCGTCCCCGATCATGATGCTCTGGTTGGACTTGCGTGTCAGAACCAGCATTGGGTAAACCTTCCTCTTCGTCTGGCGACCCCGGCCAAACCCCCAACAGCCGGTGCGTCAAGCATAGTCTCAGCACCGGGGGAACGCGATGCTGACCGCGCGCCAACCAGCCTCAATATATGCCGCGAGCGGGCACCCGGCGGCGCATGTGCCCCCTTTGCGCTAGTCTCCCGGACCGTCCATGCCCCGTAAATCTCTGCGCCCGCACCTCAACCAGATCCGCGCATGGGTGCGCCAAGGCCGTACCGACGCCTGGGTCGCCCATCAGCTCGAGGTCACAGTCCGCGACATCGAGCAGTTCAAGCGCCAGAACGAGCTCGTCTCCGACGACGAGCTGCCCGAGGGCTCGAGCGGAGCGGACTATCCCGAGGAGATCGACCTTCGTGCCGAGGACGACGCGCTGATCGCAGCCGAGCTCGAAGCTGCCGAAGCCGAGGCCGAGCGTGCTCGTGCAGAGGCCGGCGAGCAGGAGGGAGATGAGGAGGAGCCCAGCTCCCCCCGCACGCGCACACGCAGCCGCCGTGGTGGACGCGGACGGCGCTCTTCCGCCCGCAATGCACCGCTGGAGGGCACCTTCGACCACGGCGAGGAGGGCTACGGGCTGTGGCTCGACCCTGCCATCCAGGACAACCCCATCTACGCTGAGCACTGGGCCGGGCACCGCCCCGTCGAGGTCGTCGTGGAGGAGGACCGCATCGTCATCCGCCGCGTGGGCGAGGACGACTAGCGCCTCCCCGCCGTCCCACCGCCGCAGCTCTGCGCGACGGTGTTTCTCTCAGGTAGCGATCTCGCGCCGTCCGCCTGCATAGTCGCTGGCCTCGCGCAGATAGCGCCCGAAGGCCGCATCCATCACGATCCCAGCCTCCCACGCCCACGGGTCCGCCGGCGCCACCTTCATGGCCACCTGCAAGCACCAACCCGTGCCTGCGCCGTACAGCTCCACCAGCTCATCCACCGAGAAGCGCCCGCCGAGGCGGCGACGCAGGTCGGCCACGAGCGCGTCGATCACCCGCTCCAGCAGCGCCAGGCGCTCGCCGGGGGCCCCCCGCAGGCGACGCTCGCCCTGCTGCCACTGGTAGATCGCGTTCTCATAGGACACGCGGCCGAGGCTAGCAGCGGCCTGCAGCGATGGAGCAGTTCCACTCGGCACATGTGCCGAGTGGCCGGGCCGCACATGTGCGGCCCGTGGCAGGGCCGCATGCGGCCCTGACCCAGACGAGATCCTCTAGTTGTCGGGCAGCCCGCTGATCACGTAGGGCTGCTCGTTCTTCTTCATCATCCCCAGCTGGCGGGCAGCCGCTTCCAGGGTGCCGGGCTGGCTGAGCTGCTCGTGCTGGCGGAGCAGCTGTGCGTGTTCGTGTTCAAGCGCCACCACGGCGGCGCTGTCGCGGTGAGATTGGCGCCACGTGGAGAACATGTGTATGCCCGCGCTCAGGTACAGGTACACGAGGGCGCCCATCACGCACAGCATCGCTGCCCGGCCAAGCCGGTCCCAGCGCACGCGTGCCGCGGCCCCTGTGCCTGCCAGCAGGCCGCCACGGCTGCCACCGGCTCTACGCGCCCGGGGGCGAGCCCTTGGGGGCGTGTGAGTGGCGGAGGAGCTGGGCATCTCCACACGCATTCGCGCTCCGCGGCCGGGCTCCTGCCGGTGGGAGCGGACTGGCTGCTAGGAGCGAGCGCGGAAGGCGCTGCGCCCAGGGAACTCTGCCGCGTCTCCCAGCTGCTCCTCGATGCGCAGCAGCTGGTTGTACTTGGCCACCCTGTCCGAGCGCGAGGGCGCGCCCGTCTTGATCTGTCCACAGCCCGTGGCCACGGCCAGGTCGGCAATGGTCACGTCCTCAGTCTCGCCCGAGCGGTGGCTCATCACGGACGTGTAGCCGGCCTGGCGCGCCATTGCAATCGCCTCCAGAGTCTCTGTGAGCGTGCCAATCTGGTTGACCTTGATCAGGATCGAGTTGGCCACGCCCAGCTCGATGCCGCGGCGCAGGCGCTCTGTGTTTGTCACGAACAGATCGTCGCCCACCAGCTGCAAAGACGAGCCCAAGCGCTCCGTGAGCGTCTTCCAGCCGTCCCAGTCCTCCTCATCCATGCCGTCCTCGATCGACACGATCGGGTAGCGGGCGGCGAGATCGGCCCAGTAGTCGGTGAGCTCGGCTGCGCTCAGTGTGCGGTTCTCGTGCTCGAGCACATAGGCGCCACCCTCATACAGCTCGCTCGTGGCCGGGTCGAGCGCGATCGCCACGTCCTCGCCCGGGGTGTAGCCCGCAGCCTCGATGCCCTCTACGAGGATCTGCAGCGCTTCCTCGTTGGAGCCCAGGTCGGGAGCGAAGCCGCCCTCGTCGCCCACGGTCGTGCCGAGCCCGCGCTTGTGCAGCGTGCCTTTGAGCGTGTGGAAGACCTCTGTGCCCATCCGCAGGCACTCTGAGAAGCTCTCAGCGCCGCACGGCACCACCATGAACTCCTGGAAGTCCACCTTGTTGTCCGCGTGGGCGCCGCCGTTGAGCACGTTCATCATCGGCACGGGCAGCGTGCGCATGCTCTCGCCGCCCAGATAACGCCACAGCGGCAGGTTCCCCTCGGCCGCCTGCGCTTGGGCCGCCGCCAGCGACACGCCGAGGATCCCATTGGCGCCCAGGCGGGACTTGTTGGGCGTGCCGTCGAGCGCAATCAGGGCCCGGTCAAGGGTCTCCTGCTCGGCCGCGTCGACACCCGTCAGGCTCTCGGCGATCTCGCCGTTGACGTTGGCCACGGCCTGCGTCACGCCCTTGCCCTGCCAGCGCTTGCCGCCGTCGCGAAGCTCTGTCGCCTCGAACTCGCCCGTGGAGGCGCCCGAGGGAACAGCCGCCCGTCCGAGCGCGCCCGAGCGGAGGGTGACTTCCACCTCAACCGTAGGATTGCCCCGGCTGTCGAGGATCTGACGGCCGTGGATGCGCTCGATCTGGCTCAAGAACCGCTACCCGGTGGGGGTGGCGGCGGTGGAGCTGCCCGTCTTCGGGGCTTTGTACTGCTTGCAGTCTTCAACCACGAATTCAGCGCGGCATTCCGTTTTGGCCTTCCACTTGGCCTTGAATTCTTTGACGAACTTGGTGAAGGCCGTCTGCTGGGCAGTGGAGGCGAGCTGCTGTTTGATCGCGCTCTTGGCCTGGGCGAAGCTCTGCTGGCTGCCGGCCGTGCTCCCCAGGACCTCGAAGACGTAGTAGCCGAAGGGAGTCTTGACCGGGCCGCTGAGGGCGTTGGCCTTGGCCGAGAAGATGGCCGAGTCGAGCGCAGCCTCCTCCTGTCCTTTGATCACTTCCGGCAGCAGGCCGCCCTTGGCCTTGCTCGTCGGGTCGATCGACACGGCTTTGGCCACACTGGCGAAGCTCTTGCCCGATTCCACTTCCTTCTTGGCGCTCTTGGCTGCCGCTTCGGTCTTGGTCAGGATGATCTCGACCTTGCGCTTTTCCGGCGTGCCGTACTTGGACTTGTTGTTGTTGTAGTACTTCTGAACTTCGGCTTCGGTGACTTTGCCGTGTTCTTTGAGGATCTTCGTCTGGATTTTCTGCGAGACGAGGTTCTGCTTGACGCGCAGCAGCAGATCCGACACGGTCTGGCCCGAGCTGGCCAGGAACTTTTCGAATTCTGCCGTGGTGGGGAACTCCGAGGAGCGGACTTTGATGAACTGCTTCCTGACTTCCGCGTCGCTCACTTTGACGCCCAGCGAGTTCGCTTCGCCGAACACCCAGTTCAACGAGATCAGGAAGCCGAGCACCTCGGTCTTGAGCGTCTTGTACTGGGTTTCGCACTGGGTCTTCAGCTGGGCGCTCGTCGGCGCTTTCTGACCCTTGGCCGGTTTGGCCGTGGTCGCTGCCAGGTTCGAGATGCAGGCCGTGTAGCTCGGCGGTTCCGGCACGACCGTCTTGGCAGTGGCGCTCGTTTTGCCCGAAGCTGACGCCACGGACATCCAGTGCCCGAACGTCGCCTTGGTGATCGGCGTGCCGCCAACCTGCACGACGGCGTTGCCCGGAATGCCCCCGCCGCAGGCGGAGAGACCCATCAGGGCAAACAAAACGGCGCCTAGCGCCGAGGTGGTACGCAAAGTCTTGGACACGACGGCGGGCACTCTAGCGGAAAGCCCCTGAAGTGTGGTTAATGAGTTTCTAAGCACCGGCTATGCGGCCTCTCGCATCAGCGCCAGCAACACGTCCGCGGCACGCACCACGCTGGGGAAACGGCCCGCCCCGTCCCTTGGAACGCGCACAGACACCTGCGAGCGGCTCGATTCGTACAGGGCATCCGGCAGCTCCTCGCGCAGCCGTTTGGCCCGGCTGGAGTCGAGCTCGATCGGCACCACCGCCAGGCGATCGCCCTTGAAGCTGACCGTCCTCGCCCCCGCCTGTCCGAACTTGATGCGCGCCCGCTGCAGCGCCAGCATGTTCTCCACCGGCTCAGGCGGCGGCCCAAAGCGGTCCTGGAGCTCCTCGCGCAGGCGCTCCACGTCGGCTACCTCCAGCGCCCCGGCCACGCGGCGGTGGATCTCGATCTTGGCCTGCTCGTAGGGGACGTAGTCGGCGGGCACGTAGGCATCCACGGAGACATCCAGGCGCACGGGCTCGGGCAGCTCCTCGCCCTGACTGCCATCCCCACCCTCCCCAGCCGCCCGCACGGCCTCGTCGAGCATCTGCATGTACAGCTCGAATCCCAGGGCAGCAACGTGCCCCGACTGCTCGTCTCCCAGCAGGTTGCCAGCGCCGCGGATCTCCAGGTCGCGCATCGCGATCTTGAAGCCGGCGCCCAGCTCCGTGTAGTCCGACAGGGCAGCCAGCCGCTGGGCCGCCTCGGGCGTGAGCGCCGCCGCCGAGTCGTAGAGCAGATAGGCGTAGGCGCGCTCGCGGCTGCGGCCCACACGGCCGCGGATCTGGTAGAGCTGGGCCAGGCCAAAGGCGTCGGCGTGCTCGACCATCAGGGTGTTGGCCTGGGGGATGTCGATGCCCGACTCGATAATCGACGTGCACACCAGCACGTCGGCCCCGCCGCGCAGGTAGTCCATCATCACCGACTCCAGCTCGCCCTCGCCCATCTGACCGTGGGCCACGGCAAAGCGCACCCCCGGGCACAGCGCACGCAGGCGCTCGGCCGTCTCCTCGATCGACTCCACGCGGTTGTGCAGGAAGAACGCCTGCCCGCCGCGGGCGTGCTCGCGCTCGATCGCCCGCTTGACCAGCTCCTCCTCGTACTCGCCCACATACGTCTTGACCGGCCGCCGGCCCTCGGGCGGCGTCTCGATCACGGAGATGTCCCGCAGCCCCGCCAACGACATCTGCAGCGTGCGCGGGATCGGCGTGGCCGACATCGAGATCACATCCACCTTCAGCTTGAGCTGGCGCAAGAGCTCCTTCTGCTTGACCCCGAAGCGCTGCTCCTCATCGACGATCAGCAGGCCCAGGTCCTTGGCGCGAACGTCTTTGGAGAGCACACGATGGGTGCCCACGAGGATGTCCACTCGACCCTCGGCAAACCCCTTGACGGCTTCTTTCTGCTCGGCCGCCGTGCGAAAGCGCGAGACGTGCTCGATCGTGAACGGATAGTCGGCCAGACGCTCGGCAAACGTGCCGTAGTGCTGCTGGGCGAGGATCGTGGTGGGCACCAGCATCAGCACCTGCTTGCCGTCGCCCGCCGCCTTGAAGGCAGCGCGGAGCGCCACCTCGGTCTTGCCGTAGCCCACGTCGCCGCAGATCAGCCTGTCCATCGGCCGCGGCGCTTCCATGTCGGCCTTCACCAGCTCGATCGCCTCGCGCTGATCGGGCGTCTCCGTGTAGGGGAAGCGCTCCTCGAACTCGCGCTGCCAGTCGGAGTCCGCCTCGAAGGCATGCCCGCTGCGCCGGCGGCGCTCGGCATAGAGGCTGAGCAGCTCGCCCGCCAGCTCCTGCGCAGCGCGCCGCGCACGGGCCTTCATCGTGTCCCAGCGCGTGCCCCCCAGCTTCGACAGCGGCGGGTGCTCGCCGCCCGCGCCCACATATCTGGAGATCTTGGCCAGCTGGTCCGTGGGCACGAACACGCGGTCGTCCCCCTGATATTCCAGATACAGATAATCGCGGGTGACATCTGCGACGGTACGTGTCTCAAAGCCGGCGAAGCGCGCCACGCCGTGGTCCTCGTGCACCACGACGTCGCCCGTCCTCAGCTCTGTGAACGAGCGCAGCGCACCACGCCTGACGCCTCCCGGCCCACCGTGACGGGCGCCGCCCTCCCCCGCACGCTCGGCCCGGCGGCGGCGCAGCAGGCGATGCTCGGGGAACACGGCCAGCTTCAGCTGCGGCGCCACGAAGCCCTCCCGCAGCGAGGCCGCGGCGAAGCGCAGGGACGGCTCGAGCACCTGATGTCCGGCGTCGAGGCTCTCGCCCTCGGCCAGCCAGGTGGCTTTCAGACGGCCCAGATTGAAGGCCGCGCGCTCGCCCTCGCCGCGGCGGGGAAAGGCCACCACGGTGCGATAGCCCGAGCGCACCAGCTTCTCCAGTTCGGGCTCGGCCTCGCCCAGCGAGCGGGCGGCCGTGTCGGCCGACTGGGCGCGCAGCTCGATCTCCTGACCGCTCGAGAGCGCCGAGAGCCAGATCCGGGCGCGCTGCTCGAGCGTCGAGTGGATGCTCTGAGGGTTGACATATAGGTGGTGGGCGTCCTCGTCGCCGAAGGCAGCGCACACGTCGCTCCAGTGGTCGGTGAGAACGGGGTCTATCTCCTCCTCGGCCGCCACCACCAGCTCGGCCTCGCCCACCAGATCCAGCAGCGCGCCGAAGCGCTCCACGGGCAACAGCTCAGCGATGTCGGGGCGCTCCGCCTCGGTGGTGTTGGAGAAGGCGCCGGTGGCGGCAGCGATCTCAGCCAGCTCCCGGTGCTCCACCGCGAGCTCGGCCGCCGGCGCGATCTCGACCTCTTCCACCTCCCCCAGCGAGCGCTGGGTGAACGTGGAGAACCAGCGCAGCGATTCGATCTCCACGTCGAACATATCCACCCGCACCGCCCGCTCCTCAGTGGCGGGGAACACGTCCAGGAGTCCTCCGCGCAGGGCAAACTGGCCCCGCTCCTCGACCTGGTCCACTCGCTCATAGCCCGCGCCCACGAGCTCCCCGGCGCACTCCTCCAGGTCGAGCAGCTCGCCCACGCGCAGCGTGAACGAGTGCGGGCGCAGCTCGGGGTCGGGCACCTTCTCAGAGAGCGCCACAGCGCTGACCACGACCACGGGCGCGCCCTGGGGGTCGCCGCCGTCCGCGCCGGGGCCTGCGAGCAGCGCATCGAGCGCGGCCACACGCAGGCCCACCAGGTGCGCCGGCGGCGCCAGGTGCGACTCGTAGGCCACGCCGCGCGAGGGGTAGTAGCGAACGCGCCGCGGCGCCAGCCAGGCGCGCAGGTCGCCCGCTAGGTCGCGCGCCGCGCGGTCGTCGCCCACGACCACCAGCAGCGGGCGCCGGCGCGCCGCCTGGTCGATCTCGGCCAGCGCAGCGATCGTGTAGGGGCGCAGCGCGCTCGACACGAACGCGTGCCCCCCCTCGCGGGCGAGCTTCAGCGTCTGCCCGTCCTCCTCCACCAGGCCGAGGAGGCTGCGCAGCGCGCCTGTCTTGGTTGCCATCTAGATGACCTCGCCCTCGGGTGAGGCGGACGGCGCAGGGGGAGCGAGCACCACGTCCTCGACGTGCTGGCAGGCCCGCTCAACGAGCTCGCGCACCTCGGCGTCGCTCTCGCGAAAGCGGCCCAGCACGTGCGCTGAGACGATCTCGGGGTCGGTCGAGTTGGGGCGCCCCACGCCGACACGCACGCGCATGAACTCAGCGCCGCCGAGCTCGCGCTTGATCGACTTCAGGCCGTTGTGCCCCGCGAGGCCTCCCCCCAGGCGCGTGCGCACCTCGCCAAAGGGAAGGTCGATCTCGTCGTGCACCACCAGCACCCGCTCGAGCGGCAACTTGAACGAGCCCCGCGCCGGGCCCACCGAGCGCCCCGCGTCGTTCATGAACGTCTGCGGGCACAGCACGGCCACGCGCGGCGCCGGCGGCGCGCCGAGCTGAGGCGAGCCCGCCACAGCACGCCCTTCTGCCAGACGCCCACGGAAGCGGTCCTTGGCGCGCCCCAGCCCCCAGCGCTCCACCAGCGCCTCAGCCACCATGAACCCCACGTTGTGCGGGGTGTGCGCGTACTCCCGGCCCGGGTTGCCCAGACCGACTATCAACCAGTCGACGGCTCCGCCACCGCCACCAAAGGGGCGTCGCAGAGCTGGTTACTCCTCGGAGGAGCCCTCGGAGTCGCCGCCGTCGCCCTCGCCCGCGGGGGACTCGCCCACGAGCTCTGTTTCAGACTCGATTTCCTCGGCCGTCTCGGCCTGCAGACGGGGGGCCGAGAGGGTCGCGATGACGGTCTCGTCGACGTCGTCCAGCAGCGTGACGTCATCGGGGGTGGCAAGTGCGGACAGCAGGATCGTGTCGCCGATCTCCATCTCGCCGATCTCGTGCACGATCGACTCCGGGATAGCAGTGGGCAGCGCTTCCACGTTGACCTCGCGGGTGATCTGCTCGAGCACGCCGCCCTGCTTGACGCCGGGAGCGTCATCGACGCCCTCCAGTTCCACCGTCACCACCGCGTGGATCTTCTCGTCGAGTCGCACCCGCAGCAGATCCACGTGCGTGGTCTCGCCGCGCACGGGGTCGCGCTGGGACTCCTTGAGGACCACGGGGGTGGCTTTGGCGCCGTCCACGCTCAGGTCGAGCACCGCCCCACTGCCCGCCAGGGCTTGACGCAGCTCGCGGGCGTCGGCGTCGAAGCCGACGGGGTCCGAGCCGCCGCCGTAGAGCACACCGGGCACGCGCCCGCTGCGGCGCAGGCGGCGCGCAGCACGCGAGCCCTCGGCGGCACGGCTGTTGACGTTGAGCTTGGTGGTGGTGTTGGCCATCGGAGGAGATGAGACTCTAGCAATCGCCGTTCATTGGGTTCCCGGTCGCGTCCCCAGTTCGACCGCGGTGGCTTCTTCTTCTTCCTTTTCCAGCGTGGTCTCCTTGCGGCATTTGCCTTCGCCGGAGATCGGCGCGCCGATCTCGAGCAGGTGCACGTGGATGCCCGACAGGAAGTTGCCCGTGCGGCGCACCTGCACGCACTGCACCACGGGCAGCGAGCCGATGACCGTCCAGGCCAGGCGCGTCTTGCCGGTGGCGCCGAAGGGCGAGTAGGCGGTGGGGGCTTCGATCTGCAGGATCTTCACGGCACCCGAGCGGCGCAGGTGCGGGTTGCTCGCATTGGCCTTCGCGAGGCTCAGGCACTTCGCGTCGTGGCTGCAGCCGTCGAGCTGCGCCAGCATGCCCGTCAGATCGCCTCGCACCTCGGCCTGCACAAGCGCCACCTCGTCGCTGCGTTCAGCGTTCTCCACACTGAGGAAGCGGGCCAGCAGGGCGCTGACGACGAGGATCACCACGACGGCGAGGCCGAGCACCAACTTTAGCGCCCGTCGGCGCCGCGGGGGTATGCCCTGCCACCACTCGCGGGGACCGCGTGCGCCTGTGGCGGGGGTCGGGGGTGGGCTCGACACGACCCGAGATCATGACGGGGCGCTCAGAACAGCTGGTTCTCGCCGCCGAAGACCTCGCTCACGGAGTCGTCGACGAAGATCCGCCGGATCGAGTCGGTTAGGAGCTCGGCGCAGGGCAGGATGCGCACGTTGGCGGGACGGCCGGGAGGCACGGGGATCGTGTCCGTGACCACGATCTCCTCGAAGCCGGCCTCCTCGAGGTTCTTGAAGGCGTCGCCCGAGAACACGGCGTGGGTCGCGGCTGCATAGACCCGTGTGGCGCCTTCTTCCTTGACCGTCTTGGCGGCCGCCTTGAGCGTGCCCGCGGTGTCGATCATGTCGTCCACGATCACCGCCGTCTTGCCCTTCACGTCACCGATCACGTAGCCGATCTCAGCCACCTGCTGGGCGGGACGCTCCTTGTCGAGGATCGCCAGCTCAGCCCCGATCTTGGAGGCGAACTTCTTGTTGAGCTTCACACGACCGGCATCCGGCGCCACGACCACGAGGTCCGGCAGGCCGAGGTCGCTGAAGTACTGGGTGAGCATGAACAGGGCGGTCATGTGGTCGACCGGTTTCTGGAAGAAGCCCTGGATCTGCCCGGCGTGCAGGTCCATCGTCAGCACGCGGTCGGCGCCGGCGGCCTCGAGCATGCGCGCCACCAGTCGTGCCGAGATCGGCTCACGGGGCGCGGACTTCTTGTCCTGGCGCGAGTAGCCGAACCACGGAGTGACAGCGATCACGCGATGCGCGGAGGCGCCCACGGCGGCGTCGATCATGAACAGCAGCTCCATCAGCGAGTCGTTGGCCGTCACGCCCGTCTGGACGTTGCCGCAGGTGGACTGCACGATGAACACGTCGGCGCCGCGGATCGAGTCCTCGTAGCGGCAGTAGACCTCCCCGTTGGAGAACGTCTTGAGCGTCACCGGCCCGAGGTCCACGCCGAGCTTGTCCGCGATGTCGATCGCCAGCTGCGGGTTGGCCCGCCCGCTGACGAGCATCAGGCGCTTGTTGTAGTCGATCGGCAGGCTGGCCGCCCGCGAGGACCGGCTGCGCGTATCCATCGCGCTCATCTGCTGTGAGAGTGTAAAGGTCCCGGTCGAATCGGTCATCGCGCCTAGTCCTTGCGCTCAGCGTAGCCGTCGACGTTGCGTTGGCGCTCGCGCGCAATCCCCAGCGCGCCGTCGGGCACGTCCTCGGTGATCACCGAGCCGGCCCCAGTCCAAGCGCCCTCGCCGAGGGTCACGGGCGCGACGAGCGTCGTGTCGACCCCCGTGCGCACACCGCTGCCGACCGTGGTGCGGTGCTTGGCGTGCCCGTCGTAGTTGGCAGTGATCGTGGCTGCACCGAGGTTCGATCCCTCGCCCACGTCGGCGTCGCCGATGTAGGAGAGGTGGGGCACCTTGGAGCCCGGACCGATGTCGGAGTTCTTGACCTCCACGAACGTCCCCACCTTCGACCCGGCCCGCAGCACGGTGCCGGGACGCAGGTAGCCGAAGGGCCCCACGCTCACCCCGTCCTCGAGCACGCAGTCGACGAGATAGGAGTGGCGCACAGTGCAGCCGCTGCCTATCCGCGTACGCCCGCGGATCGTGGTGAACGGCTCGATCACCGTGTCCGGTCCGATCTCGACGTCGACGTCGATCACCGTGGCGGCGGGATCGACTATTCCCACCCCCGCCTCCATGTGGCGCTCGTGGATGGCCGCCTGCGCCAGAGCCCGCACACGCGCAAGACCCGCGCGATCGTTGACCCCGAGCACGAGACGTTCGTCCTCGACCATGTGCGCCTGCACCTGCCCCCCGTCCGCTCTGAGCAGGTCGAGCACCTGCGGCAGATAGCGCTCGCCCTGCGCGTTCTCGGTGTCCAGACGTGGAAGCGCCCCGCTCAGCGCGCGTGCCGTGAACACGAAGATCCCTGTGTTCACCTCGCGTATCTCGCGCTCCGCCTGGGTTGAGTCGCCATGGCTCTTGGTCTCCACCACGCGCAGCACCGCCCCGCTGCTGTCACGCAGCACCCGGCCATAGCCCGTGGGGTCATCGAGCACCGTGGTCGCCATCGTGGCGGCTACGCCGCCGGCGTTGTGCGCGTCCACCAGCTCGGCGATCGTCTCCGCGCTCACCAGCGGCACATCGCCACTCAGCACCACCACGGGAGCCGCTGGGTCGACGCTCGAGCCGAGCTTGGCCATCGCCGCCGCTGCCGCGCCGCCCGTGCCATCGGGGCGCTCCTGGACCGCGATCTCGACCCCCTCGGGCAGGATCGACTCGAGCGCACGACGCGGCGAGTCCACGACCACGACCTTGCCCGCCCCGGCGGCCAGAGCCGCGCTGAGCGGCCACAGCACCATCGGACGACCGCACAGCTCGTGCAGCACCTTCGGGGTGGCAGAGCGCATGCGGGTCCCCTGTCCAGCCGCCAGGATCAGAACGATGGGAGCGCTCAAGAGACAGATGCTATTGGCTGGCCGCAGATCCGCATCGCGAGTTGGGGGGCAGGGACTCGAACCCCGATTCTCAGGACCAAAACCTGATGTCCTGCCATTGGACGACCCCCCAGGGCGCCTCCAAGGATAGATCCTGGATCCCTCCCACGAGCGATCCAGCTCGCCCTCCCACCGCAAGTCGGCCGCTACCGCATACGGACGGGGGCCACGTTTGGACCGCCGGGGCAGCGGTTACAACTTGATGACGCAGTGGTCTCCTTTGCCTGCAACCATTCCTGCACTCTGTTGGGGGGAAGGCCGAAAAAGGGCACTGGGATCGGGATGGCATGGTCGGCAGGCCTGCTCGCCCTCGTCCTCGTGATCTCCGTCGGCTTGCCTTCCACGATCGCGCACGCTCGCGCCGCGGGCTGTCGGGGCGCAGGCGTGCGCCCCAACGGCACCAACGCGGCCGTCGTCGACGCAGCCACGCTGTGCCTGATCGACCAGATTCGCGCCGCCCACGGGCTGCGTCCGCTGCACGTCAACGCGGAACTCGGGGCCGTGGCCGCCAGTCAGGTCACGAGCATGGTGCGCTCCGACTACTTCGCCGACGTACGCCCGACGGGACAGACGCCGATGTCGCTCGTCGGGAGCACCCGCTACCGCGCACACGCAGCCCGGATCGCAGTCGGGCAGAACATCGCCTGGGGCACCGGCCGCTACTCCACCCCTGAACACATCGTGGCCGAATGGATGGCCTCGCCGCCCCACCGGGAAATCATCCTCGACGGCGAATTCCACGACGCGGGGACCGGTGTGACGCCTGTGCTGCCGAGCGTGCTCGGCGCTGGGCAGCACGGTGCGCTGTATGCAATCGAGCTGGGCGTGCGAACTAGTCCGAGTGGCTAGGCGCGTCGTCCAGTGCGGCGCGGCACACGCCCGCCTTCGGCGCCTGCCTCGAGCGCCGGCCCTGCTGCCGAGGCGATTCCCAGCACGCGCATCGACTTCAGGCCCAGGCTGAGCTTCTCCCGGCCGTCGCTGGAGCTCACGTCCAGCCCCGAGAGCTCACGCACGCGCTCCAAGCGGTAGTAGATGGTGTGGCGGTGCGTGAACAGGCGCTGCGCCGTCCCCGCCACATTGCCGTCGGCCTCGAGGAAGGTCTCGAGCGTGCGCACGAGATCGGTCTCGTACTGCTCGTCATAGGCCACCAGCGGCTCCACAGTCTCGGCGTAGAAGCGCTGCAGCTCGGTCGGGTTCTCGCTCATGGCGCTCAACAGCAGCCTGTAGGCGCCTGTCTGCTCGAAGGCCAAGGCGGAGGACTCGCGCGAGCCCTGGGCCACGTTGGCCGCGAGCAGCGCCTCGCTGGCCGCTCGGGGAAGCTCGGCGGGGTCCTCCGTGATGCGGCTGCGCCCCAGCGCGAACACGTAGCCGCCGAGACCCGACTCCATCTCGTGCAGGACCGCCTCGGCGGCACGGGCGGCGGTGGCGTCCTCACCCCCGGGCACCAGCAGCAGCACCTCCGCCCCGCCGATCCCGTCGCGATCCGAGAGCGCCGCGATCGAGCGGCTCGCAACTGCGCGCGCGCCGCGCTCGGCCACTGCGCGCACGCGTCCGCGCCAGCCCTCGTCGGTCGGCGCCTGCGGATGGGCGCGCGCCACGATCATGCAGGCGCCCTCCTCGATGTCCAGCGAGAGCTCTTTGGCTCGCGCCAAGATCTCCTCGCGCCCCGTCAGCTCGCGTTGCAGCACCCCGCGCAGGAAATCGCCGGAGGCCGTTTCCGATACCCGCTCGGGCGCCCTCACGCGCTCGACCTCCGAGGCGATCATCGTCAACAGCAGCCTGCGCATCGAGTCGCTTGGCTCCGTCTTGGCGCGCATGTGCAGGGTGCCAACGACCGTATCCGCCACGCGCAGCGGTGAGCTGCTCACCCCCTCGCCCTGCGAGAGCAGCGCCCGCTCCTCAGCCGGCGAGCGCGCGGCGACGGCCAGCGTCGCTCCCCACGCGTCTGTCACCGCCAGGCTGGCCTCGAGCGCTCGCGCGGCAGCCCTGACGACCTCGGGCAATCCCGCTCCCGACTCGACCGCCTCGGTGATCGCGTCGAGCGCTGCAAGGTCTGACATGCCTCAGCCCCAGAAGTAGACGGCTGCCAGAGCGCCCGCCACCCCGGCTCCCACGAGCACCGCGAGCACGTACAACGACAGGACCGTTGCAGCCAGCCGCTCCCACAGGCGCGCATATGAGGTCCATGCCGGGCGCAGGATCAGCCCGGCGTACACACCCAGGCCGACGATGCCGGCGCCACCCGCAACAAGCTCGTTGATCGTCGATCTGCTCATAGCTGAAGCTGGGATTGTGACGCACGCGGGTGTCGTGCGCCGAGGAGGCGCCGACGGACGGGTACTCGCCGCTGGGGCACTACGCCGAGCGGTCCAGGTCGTTGACCTCGCCGAAGGCCGCCCCCACCGGCGTGGCGCTACTTGGCGTCGGGACCGCGCCCGTGAGCGCACGGGCCGCTTGCTCGGCGCGCTCGGCGTGGTCGAACAGCCCAAGCACGGTCGGTCCCGAGCCGCTGAGGAGCACCAGATCGGCGCCTGTGGCGCGCGCTCCCCGCAGCGCGCCCGCGATCGGCGGGCACAGCGAGGCGGCGGCGCGCTGGAGGTCGTTGTGCAGCAGCTCGCGCGCCTTCGGCAGCGACTCGCCGTGGGCCAGGGCCGCGCTCAGCTCCGCATGGCGCGCCCGCAGCTCCTCCGCCGTGCGCGCCAGCTGCAGGCGGTCGGCCTCGGCGTAGACCGCTGCCGTTGACAGCGCTTCGGCGGAAGGCAGAACCAGCACTCCAAAAGGAGCCCGGGGGTCTGGCAGCGCCTGCAGCAGCTCCCCCGCCCCGCTCGCCAGCCAACGACCCGGGGAGATCTGCGCGGGCACATCCGCCCCGAGCTCGCCCCCCAGCTCGAGCAGCAGGCGCTCGTCTCCCAGACCCGAGGCGTGACGGGCCAGGCGCAGGGCGGCGGCCGCATCGGCGGAGCCACCGCCCAGACCGGCGGCCACAGGAATCCGCTTGACGATGCTCAGTCGCAGCGGCGGCGCGTCCCAGCCGGTGCGCGCTCGAAACGCGCGTAGGGCGCCCGCCGCGAGGTTCTCCCGTGCCGGACCTTCCACACCTGGGCACAGCACCTCGTCCTCACTCGCATCCGACGGGGCCGGCTCGAGCGTGAGCTCATCCGCCAGCGAGATCGACTGCATCACGCTGACCAGCTCGTGGCGAGAGTCGACCAGCCGGACCGGGCCGAGGAACAATCCGAGGTTGATCTTGGCCGGCGCCAGCGCGCGCAGACGGTTCATAGCTCGAGCAGGCCCGCCAGCGCCCTGAAGTCCTCCGGCGAGAGGCGCTCGGCGCGCACGTCCACCGGGTGCCCCAGCTGGGTCAGCGCCGCGCGCACCTGCTCGCGCGAGCGCCCAGGCGCCCCGCCGGAGATACCCAGCGACCCCGCGAGCTGCTTGCGGCGGTGGGCAAAGCCCCCGCTGACGAGCGCACGCAGTGCCGGCGTGGTGGACTCACCCGGCGTGCAGGCCGCGCGCCTGCGCATGCCGATGAGCACCGAGTCGACGTTGGGGACGGGAAAGAAGACAGTGCGCGGAATCGACCTCAGCACCTGCACCTCGCACTCCAGCTGGGCGAGCACCGAGGGGGTGCCGTAGGCGCCACTGCCGGGGGCGGCGGCCAGCCGCTCGCCAACCTCGCGCTGCACCATTGCCACCCAGCCTTCCACGCTGGGCAGCTCGGCCACCGTGCGCAACAGCACCCCCGCAGCGATCCCATAGGGGAGGTTGGCAATGACCTTCTGTGGCTGCGGCTCGAACGCGGACAGGTCGACGCTCATCGCATCGCCCCAGTGCACGGTCACGTTCGAGTGGGGATCGGTGGCGTCCTCGAGCGCCTCGCGCAGGCGCTCGTCGATCTCGATCACGTGCACGTGGGTCGCACGCTCTGCCAGGTGCTCGGAGAGCACCCCGAGGCCGCCACCGATCTCCAGCACCACATCCTGCGCTTCGAGCTCGGCCGCGCGCTCGATCACGCCGAGGATGTTCGAGTCGATCAGGAAGTTCTGCCCCAGATCGCGGTCGGGCCGCACGCCGAAGCGGCGCATGCGCCGCAGGCTGGGCTGGAGAGGGGTGTCGGACGCCGCGCTCACTTGTGCCCATTCATGGGTATGCCCAGCCGAAGACACGGGCTGCGTTGCGCGTCACGAGCTCCCCCAACTCATCCGCCTCCACGCCGCGCAGCTCGGCGATGAAGCCCAGGGTGTGCATCACGAAGGCCGGCTGGTTTCGCTCCTTTCGCACCGTCTGGGGTGTGAGGTAGGGGGCGTCGGTCTCCACCAGCAGCCGCTCCGCGGGGACGCGGCGGGCAGCCTCGGCGAGATCGGCGGCGCTCTTGTAGGTGACGTTGCCGGCGAACGAGATCGCATAGCCGCGCCGCACGCACTCCTCCAGGTGGCCGGGCATCGAGAAGCAGTGCATCACCACGCTCACCCCATCCGCTTCGGCTGCAAGCTGAGCGAGCGTCTGCTCGTCGGCGGCGCGTGAGTGGATCACGAGCGGCTTGTCCGTCTCGCGCGCGAGGGCGATCTGCGCGGCGAAGGCGCGCTGCTGATCGGCGGCAGGCGCGGTGTCGCGATAGAAGTCGAGGCCCGTCTCGCCGATCGCCACGCAGCGCTCGTGTTCGGCCAGCCCCCTGAGCTCGGCCAGGTCAGCGTCATCGAAGCCCCGGGCGGCGTTGGGGTGCCGCCCGATCGCCGCAAAGACCTGTGGGAAGTCCTCTGCGCTGGCCAGCGCCGCACGGCAGGACGCGCCGTCGATTCCCACGGTGAGCATGCGCGTCACACCCACCGCGTCGGCCGCCGCCACGAGCTCGGCGTCCGGGGGATCGCACAGGTGCAGGTGGGTGTGGGAGTCGATCACCGCGCCTCGAGATCGATCGCTACAGATCCTTGGGGAACAGCGACTCGAGCGCCTCGACCCGCTCGATCGCCCCGGCGCCCAACTCGGCGCTCGCCAGCGATAGCTCCTTTGTGTCAAGCGCCGCCAGCAGCCGCTCTGCGCTCGTGGGCAGATAGGGCCACAACAGAACAGTGACCGAGCGCAATCCCTCGACCAGGCTACGCAGCACACGATCGAGCTCACCCGAGCGCTCCTCGTCTTTGGCCAGCACCCACGGTGCCTGTTCCTCCACGTAGCGGTTCAGGCGCCTGACCCGCTGCCAGATCTCCTCGAGCGCAAGCGTCAGCTCGGCGCGGTCCACGTGTGCCGCCACGCGCTCCGGCAGTCCCTCGAAGTCCTCGACCAGCGCGGGATCGAGCTCGCCCGGGGCGACGCTGCCGTCGCGGTAGCGCATCAACATCCCGATCGTGCGGCTGGCGAGGTTGCCGAGCTCGTTGGCCAGCTCGCTCTCATAGCGCAGCTCGAACGCGGCCGTGGAGACCGAGCCGTCCTGACCGAACTGCACGTCGCGGAACAGATAGAAGCGCAGCGCATCCGCGCCGAAGCGCTCGATCACGGCGAACGGGTCGAGCACGTTGCCCAGCGACTTGCTCATCTTCTCTCCGTCCATCAGCAAGAAGCCGTGGACGAACACGTGCTGTGGCAGCTCGATCTCGGCCGCCATCAGCAGCGCCGGCCAGTACACGGTGTGAAAACGCAGGATGTCCTTGCCGATGAGGTGATAGCTCGCCGGCCACAGACGCGGTGTCAGATCCTCGCCCTCGCGTGCATAGGAGAGCGCCGAGTAGTAGTTCAGCAGCGCGTCGAACCACACGTAGAAGACATGGTCGGGGTCCCACGGGACCTTGACCCCCCAGGTGAGCTTGTGCCGGGTCAGCGGCACGTCGCGCAGGCCCGAGCGGATGAACGAGAGCGCCTCGTTGTAGCGGGTGCGCGGACACACGAAATCCTCGTGCTCGCCGTACAGCGCCTCGAGGCGCTCCTGGAAGGCCGACAGCTTGAAGAAGTAGTTGTCCTCCTGCTCGCGCGTCAGCTCGATGTGGTGAATCGGACAGCGGTTGCCCTCGTCCACTTCGTTGTCGGCCTTGAAGTCGGCGCAGCGCGGGCAGTACCAGCCCTCGTATGTGCCCATGTAGACGAAGCCGTTGTCGCGCACCCGGCTCAGCACCTGCTGGACGACCGCTTCGTGCTGGGGGTCGGTGGTGCGGATGAAGAAGTCGTTGCTCGCGTTCAGCTGCGGCGCGAGCGCCTTGAAGCGCTCGGCGTTGCGGTCGGCCAGCTCCTGCGGCTCGATGCCCAGCGCGTGGGCCGCGTCGGCCACCGGCTCGCCGTGCTCGTCGGTGCCCGTGAGGAAGAACACCTCCTCGCCGCGCTGGCGGTGGTGGCGCGCCATCACGTCCGCGCCTATCGTCGTGTAGGCGTGGCCCAGGTGCGGCGCCGCGTTGACGTAGTAGATGGGGGTGGTTACGTAGAAGGACATCTAGCTGCGCGCAACTACTAGCGTGCGACTAGCGTGCGCGCGCGAGGTTGGTCACCGCACCGGATGAGCGGGCGTCTTGAAAGTTGACGACGAGCACACGCTCGGCTGTGTCATCGTAGACGTAGACGATCAGCAGCCAGCGCCACGGTCCCAGGATGAAGCGAAAGCCGCTCCACTCGCCCTCGAGCCGGCGCCCCATCGACGGAAATCGCGCCAGCGTCAGTAGCGAGCGTCCAACGCGCAGACGGGTGTTCACGGGCAGACTGTGCGTCACGATCATGCGATCGAGCCGTTCGCTCGCCGCAAGGCTCAGCTCTACGCCCGCCACGCTTGCTTCCTACGAAAAGAGTGCGTCGAGCGGGACGGTCTTGCCTTCTTTGGCTTGCTTCAAGCCAAGGCGAGCTTCCTCGAGCGCGCCAGGGATGCCGTCGAGCAATGCCGTGACCGTGCGCGGATCGGGGTCGGCCTCGTCGAGCGCGCTCGACAGCAGCGATCGGGCAAGCGTCCCCTCCTGGACATGCGTACGCTCGGCGAGCATGGAGAGCTTGGCCGCGTGCTCGGAGTCCAAAGTCACATTCAGCCGCGTTGTCGCCTGATCCATCGACAGCACTCTACACGATTTAGCACCTACCGTGTAATAGCCTTCTCCTCGCTCAGAAGCTCCCTGTACAGCTCGTTCGCCCCCAATCCGGTCAGCTTCGCCACAGCCGCAGCCGCCGGCCGCGCCTTGGCGCCGGCGGCGATCAGCTCACGGAGCGCCTCCAGCGCCTGCCCTCGGTCGGCCTGGCCGGCGGGCGCAGCGCCGCACACCAGCACCACCTCGCCGCGCGGCGGCCTCTCGCGGTAAGCCTCGGCGAGCTCGGCTGCACTCCCGCGGCGCACCTCCTCGTGGAGCTTCGTCAGCTCACGGCAGATGGCCACGGGCCGAGTGGGATCCCGCTCAGCCAGCAGCGCGAGCGTGGCCGCCAGGCGACGAGGAGACTCGAACGCCACGAGCGTCTCGGGAGTCTCGCCCAACATCCGCTCGAGCTCACCGCGCGTGCGCGGCAGGAAGCCCACGAAGCGCCAGCGCTCGGCTGGCAGCCCCGAGGCAACGAGCGCGGTCATGACAGCGCTCGGCCCGGGCAGCACCTCCACTTCCAGTCCAGCTTCCAGGCAGGCCCGCACGAGCTCATAGCCCGGGTCGGAGACCAGCGGCATGCCCGCGTCGGAGACCAGGGCCACCACCTCCCCCGCAGCGATCCGCTTGACCAAGTCGACGGCGCGTGCGCGTTCGTTGTGCTCGTGAAAGCTGACCAGGTGAGCCGATATACCGTGACGCTCGAGCAGAACGCGCGTGTGGCGCGTGTCCTCGCAAGCCACCACGTCGGCCGCCGCCAGCGCTTGAAGCACGCGCAGCGTCACGTCCTCGAGGTTTCCGATCGGGGTGGGGCAAACCAGCAGCCGCCCAACCGGCGCCTCGGTGCGAGTCATCTCGCAAATATAGGGTCCCTTCGATGTCCCGCGAATAGTGTCCCTCGATGCCCGCCGACCGCGACGAGCCCCCGCAGTACACGCGCTACCGCGCCCGACGCCGCCTGCTCGGCGACAGAGACGACGATCTCGGGGGATCCCGAAGCGGACCGAGCAAGCGTGAGCCACGAGCGCCCATCGGTGGCAGGGGCAGAGCCCCCCTTCTGGGCCGCAGGCGTGTCCGCAGGCTGCCCGGCGCGAGCGGCTGGCGCCGCTGGGCGACCCCCAAGCGCGGGCTGTTGGCCCTGCTGCTGCTGATCATTGGTTGGCTCGCGCTGGCGCTGATCCTGTTCCTGATCAGCTCGCATTTCAACCGCACCCCCCTTCCGGGGAACGTGGCGAGCGTGCTCGACCCGGCCGGCAACCCGCTGACCTCGGCCAACAACATCCTCGTGCTCGGCTCAGACCGCCGTCAAAAGAACAGCAAGGAACCCAACGCTGAAACGACAGGGTTCGGCCGCTCGGACACGATCATGCTGATCCGCACCGGGGGCGGGCACTCGGCGCGCCTGTCGATCCCGCGCGACACCGTCGTGGAAATCCCCGGCCACGGCCTGCAGAAGGTCAACGCCGCACACGCCTACGGCGGCCCGGCCGAGTCGGTGTCAGTAATCAAGCGCTGGCTGGGAGTTCCCATCAACCACGTGGTGGAAGTGAACTTCGAAAACTTCCCCCAGCTGATCGACGCGATGGGCGGTGTGGACTACACCGGCGGCTGCATCATCTCGCGACTGGACGGGGGCTTCATCCGCGGAGGCTTCACACTGCGCCTACCGGCGGGCACCCACCACATCGACGGCAAGCAGGCACTGGCGATCGCCCGCACCCGCGAGAACCTCTGCGCTCCCAACGAGACAGACCTTCAGCGCGAGGAACACCAGCAGGCGCTGTTCAACTCGATGAAGAGCCGCCTGCTCTCGCCCTCGAGCTTCTTTCGCCTGCCGCTGATCGCCTGGAACACACCCCCGGCGATCATCTCGGACATGAGCGGTGAGACGCTGCTGTCGCTGTTCGGGGGCTTGGCCATCGGCGGCACACCGCCCACGCACATCCTCAAGCCCTCTGGAGCCCTCACCCTCCCCGACGGCGAGCAGGGACTCACAGTCTCTGAAACTGAAAAGCACGCCGCGGTCGCGCGCTTCTTGAGCGGGTAGCCAGAACCCCTCGGCGAGCCTCAGCTCTTGGCAGGCACCGGTTTGGACTCGCTGGACTTGGCTTTCGAGTCCTTGCTCGTATCGCTCTTGCCCTTGCTCTCCGACGAGGACGACGAAGACGACCCGTCAGAGGACGACTTCTCCGACGACGACTTCTCAGACGAGGTGGAGGACTTGTCGGCCGCGGCAGCGGCTGTCTCGCGCTGGCGATTGCGGGTGCCGTAGTCGGTGTTGTAGAAGCCTTTGCCCTTGAAGTGGACAGCCGGAGCGTGCAGGACGCGCTGGACGGGCACCCCCGTGTCGGGGTCGACCGTGAGCGCGTCTTCGCTGAAGGACTGCTGCACTTCGAAGGTGCTGCCGTCGGGGCGCCTGTACTCGTAGATCGGCATCGACGGCCGATTATAGGAGCGCCCGTCGTCGGGCAGAGACCTGAGTCAGTCGGTCAGGAGCGCCTGCGCGCAGGTGATGCCCGCCACGATGGTGGCCGTGAAGTCGCGCTCAGGCTCGCTGAGCATGCGCAAGGCGAAGCCGTCACCGAGCGAGAACAGGATCTCGGCGACCGCTTCAGGATCGGCGTGAAGGCGCAGAACCCCTTCGCGCTGAGCCACGTCGAGCATCCCCGCCACGGCTTCGCGTGTGCGACGCATCAGCCCCGCATACTCGGCCGCAATGTCGGCGTTGCGGCGGGCGAGCGTGAACAGCTCGAAGATCAGCGTGACGAAGTCCGGGTCCTCGTGGACGGTCTCCTGCAGCGTCTGCGCCATCAGGTTGATGAAGTCCTCGGCCGTCGTCGCCGTCGAGAGCTGGCGCTCGAGGCGCTCGAGACGCAGCTCGCAGTCCCGGCGCACGGCCTCCACCAGTAGCTGCTCCTTGGTGCCGAAGTAGTAGTGCAGCAGCCCCCGAGATACGCCCGCCTCGCGCGAGACGTGGTCGAAGGTCGAGCCGGCTGTGCCGCGCTGCGCCACACTCGAGCGCATCGCATCGACTATCCGCTTGGCCTTCTCGCCGGACAGCGAGCGGGTGGGACCGCCCGGCGTGGGGCCCTCGGCGCGCTCCGCGGCGCGCGAGGACTCCTCGCTGGTGAGGTCTACTGCGCCCATCTGGATCTGTCTCCCCGACGCGACTGACAGCTCCTCAGCTGCCAGCCACCGGCTCAGGGGCAGGCGTGGCCGGCGCAGTGGTGGAGCTGTAGTCGAACTCCTCCTCGGCGCCGAACAGGAGGTCGAGAACCTTCGAGCGCAGACCCTCGCTCAGCGCCATCGCAGCCACTCCACCCACCGTGATCAGCAGCAGCGTCCGTCCGATCCCGCCTCTGCGACGAGCGCGCTTGGGGGGCTCGCGCAGCGAGCTGGAAGCATCCCTCAACGCACCCGCAGCGTTCTTCAATTCGTTCTGGAGCTTGCGATCCTCCATCAGCGCCTTGGCGGGCGGCTTGCCATTGCTCATGCGCCCATACGCGTTGCGTGCCGCGCCATAGGCCGCAAGCAGGCTCGAACGCAGCTCGTCGTCCTCGATCAAACGCTGCAGGTAAGGGTTCTTCTGCGCCGCCTTGGCCGCTTCTTCAGCCTTGCTCAGTCTGTCTTTCGCTGCCATCGTTGCACCGCCTCTGCCGAAAGCTTGCTGGTCTGGCTCAATATACCCTGCAGGGCGCCAAACAATGCGGGGCCATCTAGGCGTGGAGAGCGGCCTGCTCCTGAGCGGAGGGAAACGCCCACGCTGCACGCGTGCGACGCTCTTGGCGAAAGACGAAGCGCATCTGCTGCGGCGGTCTCAGCTGCGCCTCGTTGGGACGAAAGGTGGTGCAGGGCTCGGACAGCTCGAGCGCACACAGGAGGTTGACCCTGAAGTAGCACTGCTCACAGCTGACCTTCTTGGTCGAGCGCTTCACCGCTCGAGCACCTTGCGTCCCGTGCACCTTCGCATGCCCCCAATCGAGTATCGACGACCTGAACGAGAGCGATCAAAGCAGCATCGCGCACCCCGCTCAAGGCAGCCGGAGGGCCCACCCCGCAAATCGCAGACAAAAGGTTTTTCTAGCCGGAAATAGCTGGAGAGCTGTCACGTGGCTGTGACAATCCCTCCACATCTCCCGCACTTTCCGCGCGTTTCCGCGCCGCCACCACATCTCGGCGTCATCATCTACGGCAATGCGAGTCCTCGTCACTGGCGCCAGCGGCTTCGTGGGCTCGCTGCTCATACCACGACTGTGCGCCGAAGGTCACTCCGTTCGCGCCTTCGGCCGCGACGAGACGCGTATCCGCGCCGCCCTCGCCCGCACAGCCTCCCCGTCGCAGTGGAGCACCGCCGAGATGCTGCGCGGCGACGCGCTCAGCGGAGCCGGCCTCCGAGAGGCGCTCGACGAAGTGAACATCGCCTATTACCTGATCCACTCGATGGAGGCAGCATCATCCTCCACCCCGTTCGCCGAGCGCGAGCGAATCGCAGCCCAGAACTTCGCAGACGCCGCCGTCGAGGCAGGAGTACACCGAATCGTGTACCTCGGCGGGCTGGTCCCACGCTGGAGCCCACCCACAGGGAGAGGGGCCGCGCCCGTATCCCGTCACCTCGCAAGCCGCGAGGAGGTCGAGCAGATCCTGCTCGACTCAGTCGACCACTCGCTCGCCCTGCGCGCCTCGATCGTGATCGGCGCACGCTCGCGTTCATTTCGACTGCTCGTGCGCCTGGTGGAGCGGCTCCCCGTGCTAGCCCTCCCCGCATGGCAACGCTTCAAGACACAGCCCATCGACGAGCGCGACGTGATCGAGATGCTGCTCGCCGCCGCACGGACGTCCTTCACCGGTCGGCTCGAGATCGGCGGCCCCGACGTACTCACCTACGGCGAGCTGCTCACGCGGATCGCCGACTCGATGCTCATCGGCCGACCATCCGTCCGCCTGCGAGTGAACCTCACCGCAATTGCGGCACGCGTCGCGGCCGCCATCGCCAGCGAGAGCCCCGAGCTGGTCGTGCCGCTGATGGAGGGCCTGCAGGGCGACCTGCTGCCCGCCGACGACAACGCGGCGGAGCTGCTTGGCGTACGACTACATTCCTTCGACTCCGCTGTAGAACACGCCCTGGCAGAGTGGGAACAGTACGAGCGACTGGCAGCGCGCTGATGGGTGAGCCCTCCCCGCCAGGCAACCACCAGCTACCGTTCCAGCGCCCCGCCGAGCCCTGCCCCAGCAACACATGAGCCTCGTCACCGCCTCAACCCACATCCCCGCCCCACCCGCAGATGTGTGGAACACGGTCATGGATCCCAGCTGCCTGAAGGAGTGGGTGACGATTCACCGCAAGCTCATAGCGGCCGACGAAGGCGCTCCCAAAGTCGGATACAAGATGGAGCAGCAGATCCACATGCGCGGAGTGAGCCTCGACGTTCACTGGGAGCTCGTGGACTGCCGACCCGAGAAGCTCGCAGTATGGGAGGGGCGCGGACCAGCCCGCTCGCACGCTCGCAGCGAATATGCGCTGACGCCAGAGGAAGACGGAACGCGGTTTGACTATCGCAACGAATTCCGCCCGCCGCTCGGGCCCCTCGGAGCGATAGTCAGTCGAGCGCTCGTCGGTGGCATGCCCGAACGCGAGGCAAAGCGCACACTCGAACGGCTACGCGACCACATGGAACGAGGAGACAAAGGGAACTAGTGTAAGGTCAAGTGACACCAAAACCGTAGAAACTAGTGAAGAGGACTCAAACCGTGACTGACTTTCTTGACGAGAAGCGCCGCGAGATCACCGACAGGCTCAAAGAGCTGAAGCCGCTCGTGGACGAGTACACCCGCCTCGAGGCCGCCGCATCGGCACTCGCAGGAGTCGGCGGCTCGAGCGCTTCCGCAACCGCCGCTCCCACCACCCGCCGTCGTGGGCCCGGACGTCCGCGTGGATCGGTCAACCGTGCGAGCGCAACCGCAACCGCAACCGAGACTGCCCCCAAAGCCGCCAAAAAAGCAGGCCGCCCCGCCAAACGTCGCGCCGGCCGCCGCAAAGGCAGCGGCACCAGGGCCGCCGAGGCCCTCTCGTTCGTGCAGGGTCAGCCCGGCATCACCATCCCCGAGCTGGCAGCCAAGATGGGCATCAAGCAGAACTACCTCTACCGCGTGCTTCCCGGCCTCGAGCAGGAAAGCAAGGTACAAAAGCAGGGCCGCGGCTGGCACCCCAAGTCCTAAGTCCTAGTCTCGTTTTCCCTGGCGGCGTCCTCGGTCGCTCGCGTGCCAAGCACGCCACGCTCCCTGCGTCCTTGCCAGGAAAAACGATCCGTCGGACTTCCCCTCCGTATTGGGGTGGAGGGAGTTTCTGCCAAGTAGGCCTGTAGGAATATTCAGGAAAAGAGGGGCGCGGTTGTCATAACTGCGCCCCTCTTTTATGTGCTGGCTGCTGCCTTTGCGTGCTGCTGCCGCTTGCCCCGCGCCTGCCCAATAACGCCGAGGCGTTTGTTGACAGGCGCGGAGTCTGCGCGGTGTTTCCTGATTCTTAGATCAGGCCCTGCTCTTTGACCGTGTCGCGCTCGCTTGTCAGCTCGGCTACTGAGGCGTCGATCTTGGCGCGGGAGAACTCGTCTAGGTCGATGCCCTGGACGATCTCGTACTCGCCACCCGAGCACGTGCAGGGGAAGCCGCTGATCAGGCCCTCGGGGATGCCGTAGGAGCCGTCGGAGGGAACACCCATCGAGACCCATTCGCCGTCCGTTCCCGCCACCCAGTCGCTCATGTGGTCGATTGCAGCGCTCGCAGCCGAGGCGGCTGAGGAAGCGCCACGGGCCTCGATGATGGCAGCGCCGCGTTTGCCGACGTTGGGCAGGAAGTCGTTCTCCAGCCAGGCTTGGTCGTCGACGACGCCGGCAGCGATATGGCCGTCCACTTTGGCGTGAAACAGGTCGGGGTACATCGTGGGGGAATGGTTGCCCCACACACCCATCTCGGTGACCTGGGTGACCGGTACGTCGAGCTTGTTTGCGAGCTGGGCGATCGCGCGATTGTGGTCCAGGCGCATCATCGAGGTGAAGCGCTCGTTGGGAATGTCAGGCGCGTTGTTCATCGCGATCAGGCAGTTCGTGTTGGCCGGGTTGCCCACCACCAGCACCTTGATGTCCTCGGCTGCCACCGAGTTCAGCGCCTTGCCCTGAACTGTGAAGATCTCGCCGTTGGCGCTGAGCAGCTCTGCGCGCTCCATGCCCTTGGTGCGGGGGCGCGAGCCCACGAGCAGAGCCACGCTCGTGCCATCGAAGGCGTCGGCCGGGTTGTCGTGGAGGTCGAGGCCCTCGAGCAGCGGGAAGGCGCAGTCGATCAACTCCATCGCCACACCCTCCAGCGCGCCCATCGCCTGCGGGATCTCCAGCAGGCGCAGGTCTACGGGCTGCTCACGGCCGAGCAGCTGTCCGCTGGCGATGCGAAAGACGAGGCTGTAGCCGATCTGACCGGCTGCGCCGGTGACGGTCACACGTACGGGATTGCTCACGAGTTCATCTCCTAGTAGCTCTACGTTGAGATTCGGGTTCAGTTCAGATGCTGCGCTCAGGCGACGGCCGCCTGGAGGTTCTCATCGATCGACGCAAGGAACTCCTGCGTGGTCTGCCAAGGCTGGTCAGCGCCCACGAGCAGCGCGAGGTCCTTGGTCATCTTCCCGGCTTCCACCGTCTCAACGCACACGCGCTCCAGCGTCTCGGCGAAGGCGCTCACCTCTGGCGTTCCATCCATCCGGCCGCGCGCAGAGAGGCCGCGCGTCCACGCGAAGATCGAGGCAATCGGGTTGGTCGACGTGGGCTTGCCCTGCTGATGGGCGCGGTAGTGACGCGTGACCGTGCCGTGCGCCGCCTCGGCCTCAACCGTCTTGCCGTCGGCTGTCGTCAGCACGCTGGTCATGAGACCCAGCGAGCCGAAGCCCTGGGCAACGGTGTCCGACTGGACGTCGCCGTCGTAGTTCTTGCACGCCCACACATAGCCGCCTTCCCACTTCATGCAGGCCGCGACCATGTCGTCGATCAGGCGGTGTTCATAGCTGATGCCCGCCGCCTCGAAGTCGCTCTTGAACTCGGACTCGTAGACCTCTTCGAAGATGTCTTTGAAGCGTCCGTCGTAGCGCTTCATGATCGTGTTCTTGGTCGAGAGGTACACCGGGTAGTTGCGCTCCAGCCCATAGCGCATGGACGCGCGGGCGAAGTCGCGGATGGAGTCGTCGAGGTTGTACATCGCCATCGCGACGCCGGCACTGGGGAAGTCATAGACGTCGAGCTCGATCGGATCGGTCCCATCGCTGGGGGTATAGGTGAGCGTCAGCTTGCCTGGGCCCGGCGCCACCAGATCAGTGGCCCGGTACTGATCGCCAAAGGCATGGCGGCCGATCACGATCGGCTTCGTCCAACCAGGCACGAGCCGCGGGACGTTCGCGATGACGATCGGCTCACGGAAGACGACCCCGCCGAGGATGTTGCGGATGGTGCCGTTGGGAGAGCGGTACATCTCCTTCAGTCCGAACTCCTGCACACGCGCCTCGTCAGGAGTGATCGTCGCGCACTTCACCCCCACTCCATACCGCTTGATCGCCTCGGCAGCTTCGACCGTTATCTCGTCGTCCGTCTCATCCCGCTTCTCGATCCCGAGGTCGTAGTAGCGCAGATCCACGTCCAGGTAGGGGAGGATCAGCTGCTCCTTGATGAACGACCAGATGATCCGTGTCATCTCATCGCCATCGAGCTCCACAACGGGGTTCTGCACCTTGATCTTGGCCATAAGCGGTCCTCGGGGTCTCTGGTTGGGGGGCCGCCGATGCTATCCAAACACGCCGGAGCGCCTTTTCAGCGATTCCAGCTGGCCTGGGAGCCGTGGGCGACGAGCACTCGTGGCCGGCCGCCTGCGAAAGGGATCGCTGCCACGCGACCTTCCGAGGGAGGCCCCTCGAAGCCCTTTTCGTTCACCAGCACCGTGCTCCCGTCGCGCGAGAGTCCGGCCGCCTGCACGGGCTGACCGTGGACCGTGATCCGACGTGCACGCCCCGAGGGGACACGCACAGTCCACGCTTCGCTCGTGTCCTGGCCCTCGTACTGGGCGAGCAACCGCGAGCCGTCTTCCGAGAAGGCCAGCGGCACCAGGCCCGAGACGAGAGGCCGGGCGGGCAGGTCGGTGAGACGGCGGGATCGACCGCCATCGGCCGGGGTGAGCCAGATCTGGAACACCGAAGCGTCGTTCCTGCGGGGACGCTCGCGGTCGTAGGCGATGTAGCGGGCTCCCCAGATCGGATACAGGCTGCGCCCATCGTGGGTGAGCTGCTTCAGGCCCGAGCCGTCGGGCATGCTCGTGTAGAGGTTGGTCGGCGCCGAGAGCAACAGCGAGGGGGCACGGGCGAACACGAGCCGATCGCTCGTGCCAGGGGCAAAGCTCGCGCCATAGATCTGCCCGTGGGCGATCGTTGTGACGGTACGGCTCGTCGTGTCGATCACAGCCAGGCCCGACCGTGCGCCGGCATTGGTGACAGCAGTCGACTGCATGGCCACGGCCAGGTAACGCGAATCCGGCGACCACACGAGCGGGGTGACCGTCACAGCGGCGAGGCTGAGGTATTCACCGAGGAGCTTGCCCGCTTCCCCCCTCGCATAGATGCCCAGGGCCGGGCCCTGTCCAGAGTTGGCCGTGGTCCCGAAGAGACTGGCGGCGACAGCCTGGCCATTCGGGGAGATCACCGGGTCGAGTCCCGGGCCAAGACGGATGGGTGCGCTGCCATTCGCCCACGCAACCCACACAGCAGGCAACGTACGAGCCGTGCCTGTCACGTAGGCCAACTGTGCAGGGGGCACGTACTGGATTTCCGGCGTGGCATCGGCTGACGCGCCGCCCCAAACAGAGACGAGCAGTACCACGAGGATGAGCAGCGCCTTGCCCCGGAAGCGCACAATCGACTTCATGCCGGACAAAGCTACACCCACCGACGCCCGTAGGCGTCCGATCTCTGCTTGACTGTCAAACGATGGCCAGCACGCTGTCAGGAGCAACCCGTGGGGATGTGCCGTGGCAGACGCACACGGTCTTCAACCAACCCCCGCCGCTGGAGGGGCTGGACGTCTACTCCAGCAACCTGCCGCTCGTGGAGGCCGTCGAGCGCGAGGGAGCCGACTGGGTGAGCGAGCGCGCATCTGCGCTCGGACGCGTCGTCGGCGGCGATCCACAGCAGTCGTGGGGGCGCCTGGCCAACGAGAACAAGCCGATTTTGCGCACGCACGACCGCTACGGAAATCGCATCGACGAGGTCGAGTTCCATCCGGCGTGGCACAAACTGATGACGCTCGGCGTAGAACACGAGCTGCACTCGCTGCCGTGGACGAGCGAGGAGCCATACGCCCACACGGCGCGCGCGGCCATGTACATGACCGCCATGCAGGCCGAGGCCGGGTTTGCCTGCCCGATCACCATGACCTTCGCCGTCGTGCCGGCGCTGCGCGCACAGCCCGAGCTGGCGGCAGAGTGGGAGCCGCTGATCACAGCCACCACCTACGACCCGCGCTCGATCCCAGCTTCAGAGAAGGGCTCGGCGATCGCCGGCATGGCAATGACAGAGAAGCAAGGCGGCTCAGACGTACGGGCCAACACCACCGTGGCCACGCCGTTGAACGGCGGCGGCGCCGGTGCGGAGTACGAGATCGTTGGCCACAAGTGGTTCTGCTCGGCGCCCATGTCCGACATCTTCCTCGTGCTGGCCCAGACCGACGACGGGCTCTCCTGCTTCCTACTGCCGCGCATCCTCCCAGACGGGAGCCGCAACGCCTTTCACATCCAGCGCCTGAAGGACAAGCTCGGCAACCACTCCAACGCCTCCTCTGAGATCGAGCTCCACGGCGCCTGGGCGCGGATGGTCGGCGAGCCCGGACGCGGAGTGCCCACGATCATCGAGATGGTCGGCCACACACGCCTGGACTGCGTGATCGGAAGCGCAGCCGGAATGCGCGCCGGCGTGGTCGCCGCCACCTGGCACACCGCCCACCGCGCCGCCTTCGGCAAGACCCTGAGCGACCAACCGCTGATGCGCAACGTGCTCGCGGACCTGTGCGTCGAGTCCGAGGCGACCACCGCCCTGGCCATGCGCCTGGCGCGCGCCTACGACGAGGCCCACCTCGACGCCCAAAACGGCGAGGACTCGAGCGACGCCCAGCTGTTCAAGCGCCTCGCCACCGCCGTGGGCAAGTACTGGACGTGCAAGCGCGCCCCCAACCACGCCTTCGAGTCGCTCGAGTGCTTCGGCGGCGTCGGCTACGTGGAGGAGTCGGGCATGCCGCGCCTGTATCGGGAGGCCCCCCTGGCCTCGATCTGGGAGGGCTCGGGCAACGTCATGAGCCTCGACGTGCTGCGCGCCCTCACACGCTCGCCGCGCTCGCTCGAGGTGTTCGTGGCCGAGGTCGAGCAGGCACAGGGGGCCGACGCCCGCCTCGACGGCGCCGTGGCAAAGCTCAAGCAGCAGTTCTCCGACCCGGCCACGCTCGAGAGCCGCGCCCGCCGCGTGGTCGAAGCGATGGCCCTGTGCCTGCAGGGCTCGCTGCTCGTGCGCCATGGCGCACCCGCGGTCGCCGACGCCTTCTGTGCCTCGCGCCTCGGCGGTGACGGCGGCCTCGAGTACGGCACTCTGCCCGCCGGCGTCGACTTCGAGAGCATCATCGCGCGGTCACGCCCGCAGCTCTAGGAGGCCTGCGCTTAGCATACGCCCTCTGCGTGCGCGACTGCGGCGCAGCGCTCGTTCCGCGTGGCGTCAACGTCGGCCTCCTTGGAGGCAAGCTGCTCGCGAGCGCCAAGACGACCGGCGCCGATCTTCGCGACATGCAGGCCACGGCGGCGAAATACCTTGACAAGGGGTACGAGCACAACCAGCTCATCCTCGAGAACGCCGCGAGAAGAATTGACCGTGCCATTCGTTTTCTGACGGTCGAGATCCTCGTCTTGACGGTCGCCCTGGTCGTTACAATCCTGTATTGAGATGAGTGACACTCCCCCCTCGCCCAAGCCCCGTCCGTCAAACCCGATGCCCGAGGCCGCACCGCCCGGTGTCATGGCTGTGGGGATCCGCGAGTTGTCGAAGCGGAGCGCTGAGCGAACCTCAGGACGACGTTTTCGTATAGCGGCGCTCATGTCGGCGTGCCAGCGCGCCCTGCGAAGCGATCGTCGCCCGCCCGTGTAGGGGGCCGGGAGCCGCCGGTGCGCGCTTCGGGCCGCCAGCTGAGGTGCAAGCGGTTGGGACTGCCCTGTTGAGGGCTCTTCACTCGGCCTACCATTGATCCGATGCCCACGCGCTCGAACCTCCAGCTGGCCCGCATCTTCGGCATCCGTATCGGGGTCAGCTACAGCTGGTTCATCGTCCTCTTCTTCCTCATCTACTACCTCTCCCAGTACTTCCACGAAGTGCTCGGGGGCTCGCAGAGCACCGCCTACCTGGTTGCCGTGGCAGCGGCCCTCGGATACTTCGCCTCGCTGGTGCTGCACGAGCTCGGACACGCGCTCGCCGCACGGAGGCTGGGCATCCCAATCGCAGGCATCGACCTGTGGTTCTTCGGCGGCCTCTCGCAGATGCGCCGCGAGCCCCAGTCGGCCGGCGAGGAGCTGAGGGTCGCCGCGGCCGGCCCGGCCGTGACGCTGCTGCTGTTCGCCATCTGCCTTGGCGTGGGCACGCTTCTCGCCTCCAGTGGGCAGTTCACCGATGTCGCGCTCACCAAAGAGGGCTTCACCACCACCCCAGCCCTCGCCCTCGTGGGCTGGCTCGGCTTCATCAACGCGCTGCTCTTCCTGTTCAACATCATCCCCGCCTTCCCCCTCGATGGCGGCCGGATCGCCCGCGCCGTGATCTGGTGGCGCACCGGTGAACGCAATCGCGCCACCCAGGTCACGGGACGCATGGGGCAGCTGTTTGCCCTGGTCGTGGGCGCCCTCGGCGTCGTCGACTTCGCCAGCAGCGGCTCGTTCTTCGCCCTGCTCACCCTGATGCTCGCCTTCTTCCTCTACCAGGCCGCCGGCGCCGCAGTCGTACAGGGCGCGCTCGGCAGGCGCATCCAGCATGTGACCGTGGGCGACATCATGGACCGCGAGCCCGTCACCATCCCCGCCGCCACCACCCTGCTCGACGCCCAGGAGCAGTTCTTCCTGCGCTATCGCTGGCCCTGGTTCGCCGTCGTCGACCCGGCTCGCCATTTCCTCGGCGTGGTGCGCCAGCAGCGAGTCGAGGGCGAGATTGCAGCCGGTAGGCCCGCCCTCAGCGTCATCGACGTGCTCGAGGCCGACATGCCCGTGCGGATCGGCCAAGAGGCCCCGCTCGAAGCGCTGCTCGGCTCCGAGGGGCTGGGACGGCTTGGGGCAATGGTGGCCGTGGACAGCGAAGGCGTTCTGCAGGGCGTTGTCACGCTCGGCCAGGTACGCCAGGCGCTGCGCCCTGCACGCCAAGCCACCTGAGCGCTCCACCGTGAGCGGATCGTGGTCACGCAGGGGCCGCGAGCGCCCGCGTTATAGAGTCCCCGGCGGCACAACCGCCTTTTCCCCCATCGACCTCAGGGAGCCATGCCAGCACACGACGTATTGATCATCGGGGCCGGTCTCGCGGGCCAGCGCGCAGCGCTCGCCGCCGCCGAGAAGGGCGCAAGCGTGGCCATCATGAGCAAGGTCCACCCCGTCCGCTCGCACTCAGTGGCCGCCGCCGGTGGGATCAACGCAGCGATCAGCGTCGACGACGACTGGCGCTCGCACGCCTACGACACCGTCAAGGGCTCGGATTTCCTCGGCGACCAGGACGCCATCGAGGTCATGTGCTCAGAGGCCCCCGGCGAGGTCATGCACCTCGAGCACATGGGCGTGACCTTCCACCGCAACGACAAGGGCGAGATGGACCTGCGCGCCTTCGGCGGCGCCTCCATGAAGCGCACCGCCTACGTGGCCGACATCACCGGCCAAGCCCTCCTGCACGTGCTCTACGAGCAGCTCATGAAGCACCACGAGACGGTCGAGCGCTACGAGGAGTGGTTCACCACGTCGCTGCTCAAGGACGACGCCGGGCGCTGCTGCGGCGTGATCGCCCGCGACGTGCGCAGCGGGCGCATGGAGGCGTTCACCGCCAAGAACGTCATCCTCGCCTGCGGCGGGGCCGGCCAGGCCTACAAGCCCACCACCAACGGCCTGATCGTCACCGGCGACGGCATCGCCATGGCCTACCGTGCCGGCGCGCCGCTGATGGACATGGAGATGGTCCAGTACCACCCCACCTGCCTCGTCGAGACCGGCATCCTCATCACCGAGGGCGCCCGCGGCGAGGGCGCGCACCTGCTCAACGCCAACGGCGAACGCTTCATGGAGAAATCCGCTCCCAACAAGATGGAGCTCGCCTCCCGCGACGTCGTCTCCCGCGCCGAGCAGATCGAGATCAACGAGGGCCGCGGCGTGGGGCCAAACGGCTCGGGCATCTACCTCGACGTCACCGTCGTGCCCCGCAAGCGCACCCTCGAGGCGCTGCGCGAGATCGTCAACCTCGGCCGCGACTTCGCCGGCGTGGACATCACCAAAGAACCAATCATGATCCGCCCCGGCCAGCACTACATCATGGGTGGCGTCAAGACCGACATCGACGGGCGCACCCCCATCGAGGGCCTCTACGCCGCCGGCGAGGTGGCCTGCGTCTCCGTTCACGGCGGCAACCGCCTCGGCGCCAACTCGCTGCTCGACACCCTCATCTTCGGCCGCCGCTCGGGCGAACACGCAGCCGCCCGCGCCGCCACCATGGGCATGCCCAGCATCGACACCAAGAGCCAGCTGCGCGAGGACGCCGAGCGGATCGACTCCATCATCGCCCGGCCACATGACGGTCGACGGGTCTCCGAGATCAAGAACGAGCTCGGCGAGCTCATGAACAAACACGCCGCCGTCTTCCGCGACGAGCAGGGTCTGCAGGGCGCCCTCGAGGAGATCGCCCGCCTCAAAGAGGAGGCCGGCAAAGCCTGGATCGACGATCGCGGAACCGTCTTCAACCAGGACGTCCTCGGCGCCATCGAGCTCGGCTACATGGTCGACTGCGCCGAGGCCACCGTCGTGGGCGCCATCGAGCGCAAGGAGTCGCGCGGCGCACAGTTCCGCACCGACTACCCCGAGCGCAACGACGAGGAGTGGCTCAAGCACATCGACATCACGCTCGAGAACGGGGCTCCGAAGGTCAGCTACTCGCCGGTCACCATCACCCAGTGGCAGCCCGAGGAGAGGAAATACTGATGGTCGCCGCCAAACCAAAGGAGCGCCGCTGATGGCCGAAGTCCACCACCCGCCCGAGCAGTTCAAGCTGCGGATGCGTCGCTACGACCCCGAGTCCGGCGAGGCGCCCTACTGGGACGAGCACACCATCGAGCTCGAGCCCCACCGCTCCGTGCTCGAGGCAGTGCTCCAGGCCAAAGACCGCTTCGACGGCTCCATCGGCATCCGCTGCTCCTGCCGCCAGGCCATCTGCGGCTCGTGCGGCATCCGCGTCAACGGCGAACCCGCCCTCGCCTGCCACACCCACCTCGACGCCGCCAAGGCCGGCGCCAAGGACGGCGTGATCGAGATCGAGCCCATGGGCAACATGCCCGTGCTCAAGGACCTCATCGTGGACATGGACGCCGTGCACTGGAAGAAGATCCGCCGCGTCACGCCCTGGCTCCTGGCCAAGCAGCCCGTGCCCGAGCGCGAGTACATCGTCTCCAAAGACTCCATGGTCGACGTCACCCAGTCGATGGCCTGCATCCAGTGCGGAGCCTGCGTGTCGGACTGCCTGGCAATGGAGGTCGACCCCGGCTTCATCGGACCGGCCGCCCTCGCCAAGTCCTACCGCTTCGTCGGCGACCCCCGCGACGACGAGCAGTTCGAGCGCCTCAACGACCTCGCCCAGGACCCCCAGGGGATCTTCGACTGCACCCACTGCTTCAAGTGCGTCGAGGCCTGCCCCAAGGACGTCAACCCCATGGGCCAGATCATGCGCCTGCGCCGCATCGCCATCGGCGATCACCACATCGTCGACCAGAACAACGGCGAGCGCCACGAGGCCGCCTTCACCGGGCTGATCCGCGACAACGGCATCCTCTGGGAGGCCGAGCTGCTGCCACGCTCCTACGGCGGCGCTTCGTGGTTCGGGAAATTCGCCCCCGCCGCCGGCAAGGAGCTGCTGTCCTCGCTACCGGTTGCCTTCTACGGGCTGCTGCGGCGCAAGATGACCCTGGGCGGAATCCTCAAACCGCACAAGATCCCCAAGGCCGACCTCAAGAGCGTGCAGGCGATCTACGACAAGGTCGAGAGCCGCCCCGAGCGCTATGAGCTGAACCTCTACATCGCCGGCGAGGACGAGGCGCCGGCGCAAGCTGAAGGGAGCAACCAATGAAGGTCGCCTACTGGCCCGGCTGCGTGAGCCGCGGCTTCACCCCCGAGCTCCACGGCTCGATGGCGCAGGTTGCTCCGCTGCTGGACATCGAGCTGGTCGAGCTCGACCGTGCCTGCTGCACCGGCGCGGGCGTCATCGCCGAGCACAACCAGGAGCTCGCCGACACGCTCAACGCGCGCACCTTCGCCCTCGCCCAGCAGGTCGAGGGGGCGTCGATGATGATGAACATCTGCTCCACCTGCCAGGGCGCCCAAAGCGAGTGCCAAGAGCGCCTCGACGCCAACACCGAGTACCGCGACCACGTCAACACCACCCTGGCCTCCGAGGGACTCAGCTACGAGAAGGGCCTCACCAACAAGAACTTCCTGTGGCTGCTCGTCGAGGAGATCGGCCTGGACGAGCTGCGCTCGCGGGTCAAGCGGCCGCTGACCAACCTCAAGGTCGGACCCTTCTACGGCTGCTACATCGTGCGCCCGCGCAACCGCCTCGGCATCGACGCCGAGCACCCCCGCGACCACTACCTCCACCAGGTGATCGAGGCCCTCGGCGGCACCGTGATCGAGTACGCCGGCATGCGCAAGTGCTGCGGCTTCCCGATCATCACCATGAACAAGGAGGCCTCGCTCAAGCAGGCCGGCCGCCACCTCGGCGACGCCGTCGACGCCGACGCCGACTGCCTCGTCACGCCCTGCCCCCTGTGCCATCTGAACCTCGACATGCAGCAGCCGATCGCCGAGAAAGTCGTCGGGCGCGAGTTGGGCATGCCCGTCCTGCACCTGCCCCAGCTCGTTGGCCTCGCACTCGGCCTCGACCCCAAGCAGATCGGCCTCGGACGCCACGTCGTGCGCCCCACCTCGGTGATCGACTGGTCGACCTCAGTGGTGGGCGCAGCGGCCTAGGCCTGAGCGGGGCGCTGGGTCTCCAGGAGCCTCAGAGTGTAAGGCGGGCGACCTTCGATGAGACGGTGTGCCTGCCGGTTCGCAGCTTCGCTCTGATCTCCAGCTCGTGATGGCGGCGGTGCTTGAGAAGCATCGAGCGAGCACCCGCACTCAACGCTACCAGCAGGGTGTGCGTCCCCGCGCTGAGTTTCTTTGTCGTCTCGCGTATGCCACGTCCTGAGATCGTGACCCGTCCCGCCAGGGAGCTCACCACGGTCACCGACACGCGTGTGCCGACCAGCTTCTTGCGCTTGATCGAGATGTGAGCAGCGCAGCCAGTGACGCTGATAGGCGTCGACTGGTGCACTTCCGCACCATCTTGTGCAACGAAAGTGACCGGCATCAGGAGCTTACTCGCCTCGGTGCATAGATTGCCATGAGCGGCGAGCGCTGAGAACCGGCCCTCGGGCAGCGTCAATTCGAACGAGCTGAAGGGAGTGTCGGGCACCGCCTTGAAGGTCGTGCTCGTGATCCCGGCTTTGCTTATGAACGTCGTCCCAACCAGGTCGATTGTGACGCCGTCTCCCTGAAGAACTATGACTAGGCTCGGGAAAGCTTCGCCTCCGTGCGATACGAAGATCGCCGGACCCTGCAATGGCGCGGGCAGGATCGGGGTGTGTACGACGGCGTGTCCCACGACCGAGGCCGCCGGGCACTGGGCCGGGTCAGCTGCGAATTGGGCAGCAAGGCAGGCCTTCTGCAGTGTCTTCAACTCCGACGGTAGCTCCACCGGCAGTTCGACCTTGACCAAGCCGATGTTAGCCTCGGCGCCCTGCGGCTGGCTGGGATAGGACACCTTCGTCGTGAGGCTTGCACCCAAGGCTTTGGAGGTCTTTCCGCTTGTCGAGGCGCTGAGTTTTGGTTCAAACTTCAGATGCGCGCAGTTGGTGAGCTGAAACGGCGTAGCCAGGCTCACACTGTCGCCGAGCACGCTCGTGATCGTCGCGGCGGCTTGCATCCGGTTGCAGTTGGTCGGGTTGAAGGCGAATCCGGGACGGTCGATGCTCACGTCGACTCGCCTCAGCTTGATCGGGATGCCGCTAACCTGGCCGTTAGCGCCCGTAACGTCAAGAATCCGGGGAAACGGGTCGGACACATCGGTGACCGCCGCAGTGAGCGGGTCGACGCGCAACGATTGGCGCACAACGACCGTGCCGAAGTCAAACGGGCTTGGATCGGCCGGGACCACGATCGACAGGCCGTACGGGCCACCGTTGTAGGGACCCGTGAGATACACCTTCCCGGGTAGGAACAGCGGGCTCGGGCCAGGGCCGGAGCCCGCCTCCGTGTTGCCAACTTGAGTACTTTCCGGGCAGGTGCCAGCGTTGGCCTGAGCTTCGGGGCACAGCGGGACGCTCGCAATGTCGGCGAGCAGCCCGGGAGGCAGGCTCAGAGTCAGCCCGCCCAGTTCTCGATCGGTGTCAGAGCGGGAGAAAGACGCCACGACTGAGGTATATGCCCCGGCCTGCACGATGGTCGAGCCGGTGGAGAAGGTCGGCGCGAAGCCCTGAGTGCAGCTTTCGTCGATCGCGAAGCTGTCAGATGGAGCCCCAATCGGGCCGGAGTCGGGCGCCGACCACGGCGTCAATTCGCCGCCGGTGGAGTACGCACCGCAGTTCGCAGGCGTCGTCAGCTGTGCTCGGGGGCCGCCGAAGAAGTGCAGCTTCAGGTCCGAGAACGGTAGTTGCGGGTTTTCGCTGAAGCTCGCCACGATCCTCCCAGTCTGAGGGTCTGCTTTCAATTCGCCGGGGACCTTGACGAGGACGCCCGTCACCGGGTCATCGATGACGAGGTAGAGCGCGAACGTGCTGCCAAACGGATTTTCGTTCTGAGTGGCTAGGTAGACCTCGCCTTCAAGCTTGCGTGCAAGCAGCGGCGTTTCTAGTTCAAGCGAGCCAACCTTCGAGGAGTCGGGGCATTCCGGCGGCGCCGAGGTGAAGTCATAGAGGCTGGCGCCCATCCAGCCGATCTGCGCCTCCGAGCACACGCCGAGCCCGTTCGCCGCTGAGGGATCTATGGTCATGCCTTCCGGCAGCGTCACGACAGCCTTCTTCAACGCCGGCGTCGCTCGAGTGCCTGTCGTCTCCGCCTGCGCCACTCTCAGCTCGAATTCCAAGCCCGAAGGGGCATCCGCTTCGTGCGTGGTGGGCTGAGCGTAAAGTTCAGGAGCAAATTCCAAGGCGTTGCAGCCAGTCACCGGCGGGGCGCTAGCAGTCGCTGAGACCCATTTTCCGTCGCCGACGTTCGGGGTGCCCTCCGCGTCGTAGGTGCCCGGGTTCTCCCACGAGTCCATGTACATCGTCGCCACCTGAGGAGCGCCCGAGCAATCCGTCGGGTTGGTGAAGAGGAGGACTTGCGCATTGCCGCTGGTATCCCGCGCCGCTGGATCGCCGTAGAAGCTCACGCTTATGTGTGCCAGGTCCACCGCGGGGATTTCGGGACTCGTTGTCTGTAGGACGTAGCCCGCGGGGGTCGGGACGATGTGCACATAGATGACGTGCGCGACATTGAGCGCGTCGACGTAACCGAACTCGGCGGGCACGCCTTGCTCAGGCACGAGGTTGTAGATCGGACTGTTGACCGAGGCCGAGCCGACCGGTTCGGTAAAGATATGCCCCACGACCGTGTCCGAGGCGCATCCGCCTTCACCGGCTGAGCCCGACGAGAGCTGTGCGAGCGTGCAATCGGGCGCTGCGAGCGCACTGCCGACGAAGCCAAGCGGAAGATCCACCACGACGTCCTTAACATCCTGGACACTCGTGGTGTCTGTGCTTTTGGGTCCTTGCGGACCGTTCTCACGGAAGGCATTGTTGAGGTCGATCGTCGTCGTCAACTCGTAGGGATGTGCGCCGGCCTGTGTTTCCGGCATACCATCCTGTCCGTTTTTGGCGAGATCGAAGCTGGACACGCCGAATGCCGCCGGGACAGGGTCAACTTCGTTGTGGCTTTCCGTGGAGACGCTCTCGCCTCCCCCGCCTGCAGTCGTAGCCTTGTTCGTCAAGAGCGAGCCTGGGACGAGCTTCGCTTCATCGACGGTGACATGCACGTTGAGCTCCAGCCATGCGTCTGGCGCCAGCGCTTCCGGGAACGTGCATTGCACGACCTGCACGGATGGGCTGGTGCAGTATTTTTCGGCATATTCTTCCGTGAGGTGTTCGCCTTCGCCGACCGTCGTCGACCAGACCAGCTTGATGCCTCCCGGCTCTGGCGTGGTGCCTTCCGGCAGAGTGTCCGTGAGCGTTACCGGCCCACTCGTCGAGACGCTGCCGACGTTCGAGGCAAAGACTCGGTAGCTGTTGAATTCGTTGCCCGAGGAGAAATGCGTGGGAGCGGCAAATGATTCGACCGTGAAGCCCGCGCTCCCCGTCGCCGCGGCAGAGGATACGCTGAACGCGAGGCCAGCAAACAGGCAGATCGACAGGCCACATAGACCACGCAGCCAGCCAGTCATGGCCGCCTGCCCTTCTTGGGATGAGGCCGTCGGGGCTTTCGCCGGGGCCCGTATTGCCTTCTGGCCGCAGCTTCGCAGCGTGCCCGCCGGCTCCTCAGTCGGTCTTTTCTGCACACCTTCATCGCCTGCGCCAGCTTCTGAGCGCGCGACGGCGGCCTCGCCTTCACCTTAGCCACCGGCACGCCCCCCGGCGAGAGGTTGCCATCACCTCCGATCAAAGCGCTGGCCGCGACCGGTGCAGACGGGCCTACAGCTGGAAGCCCATGACATTCATCGCCCTGACACGCCGGCGGCGGGGGCACGGCACGCTGGATGCAGGGGTTGCCGCTGCCCGGTTCGCAGATCCTGGCGTCGTAGATGTCTACCTGCGTGTCACTGTCCTGGGGCAACAGCGGATCGGCGGTCGTGAAAAACACATTCGCGCCGCTGGCGTCGCTGCCCAACAGTTTGACGGCGCTTTCCGAACCGACTTTCGCGGTGTCTTTGCCGTCCGAGATCAGGTGCACGCAGCCGGAGCTTTGTCCGGCGGGGCAACTACCGAAACCTTCCTGCTCCCACTCGTAGACGTTCTGCGCATACTCGGGACCTGGTTCGCCTGGTCCAATCGGCCTCAAACTCGTCCCGATCTGCGTATTGTCGAGCGCCTGCGGCATCAGACCCAGAGGGCTTTCAAAGAACACAAACGCGCCGCTATGAGCCATCGTTGGGTCGGAGCGTGACGGCCCAGCCTGGTCGGAGCCCACCGCTGCCGGCACAATGCTCGCGTTGTCCGGGCAAGCGTAGTGCAACAGGCATTCCCTGCCGGAGGATCCGTTGCCGTTGTCGTTGAAGCCGTTTTGGCCGATCGAGATGCGCGTGAGCCTTTCTGTCTGCGCGTCGTAGCGAAACACCTGCTGCGCACCATCGGTACGGGTGTCATCCGGCGTCAGCTCACCGCCGCTGGTGAAGACCAGGAAGCGCCCGTCCGGCGTCACATTGGCCTCGCCTGGACCACCCACCCACTCTTCGCGGTCCAAGGAGGCCAGTTGCGCAACGAAGGTCACACGCCCCTGCGGAAATGCAGTGTCCCGCTCGAACACATACAAGTTCTCTGCCCCGTCCTGAGCAGTTTCGCCGTTGCCATTGGCCGCGACACTCAGGACACCCTTCGCCACGAAGTAGACGTGCGAGCCGTCCGCCGAGATCGCCATCGCCCCCTGGACCCGAGGGCCGCCGCCACTCGAGTCGCCGGCGGAGACGTCGATCAGCTTGTGCCCTTCCGGGTCAGCGAAGTCGTACTCGTACAGGTTGCAGCCGTTCGCGCCGATGGTTTCCGAGCAGCCGGTTTCCACAGCTCGATCACCACTGACGGTGTCCTCGCTGGCGTTTGCGGTGAGCTGCTGCGTGCTCAGGAAGAATGCCTTCGACCCGTCGTCGGAGGCTGCCTCGAACAGAGCCGGGCTCGCCGGCGCTTTCCTACACGCTTCTTCTGCGGGCGCTGCGCCAGATCCGCATTCGGGCTGAGATACCTCGACCGGGCTTGCGCGGCCGATGCGGGCATACACCGCGTTCGCGGGGACTTCGCGGCCGCCGTTTTCGCTCGCTTCGCACGCATCCGCCGTGAAGTACACCGTTTCTCCGTCTTGCGACATCTCGCCCGGACGGCTGAGATTTTTGCGCGCGCCGAGCTCCGTCCCGCATTTGCTGAGCGGTTCACTTCCTGGACCCGCGCTCAAACCAACCGGCACAGGAGCCGACTCTTCGGGGCCGAAGAACTCGTAAGCCGCGCTGGTTCCCGGATTGCCCGTGTTGATCGACGGCCACAGATTTTCCGCCGTTTCCAGCTGGTAGACGATACGGGAGAAGTCGCCTGTCGCCTCCATCGTGACGCCGGCAAAGGGCGCGCCCTGAGCGCCCAATGCGGGTGACGTGGCAGGGCCTATGTGCAGGAAGGAGCCGTCGGCCTGGCGCTCGTAGAAGTCGTCCTCCGACGCCGGCGCCGTCGGCATGCTGAACAGCGCCGTGCCCGCTTCAGCGCTGGGCAGCAGGCTGGTGTTCGCTTCGAACTGCGTCGCCGGCGGCGCGAGCGGGGTCGTCACCCAACCCCCGCTCGTGCGAGTGAAGAGGAAGGGCTCGCCCTCACTCTCGCGTGTCCCGGTGCATGAGCCCCCGCCGGCGAAGCACTGGACGCTGGACATGATCACGCGTGAGCCCGATTCCCCGATGTCCGGGGGGTAGTCGATGAACACGTGGCCGATCAATGCCGCGTTCTTCTGAGGCGGCGTGACCATCTCATATGCGCGACCGTCCGGGAGGCCGCCGCCCGAGCTGTCGTACACGAATGTGTGGTCGGCGCTGGTGGTTACGCCGCTGTGGTTGGCGGCAACCAGGCGCCAGTGGTAGAGCGTGTTCGCGGCGAGCCCTTCCACTTGGACGCTCACCGCAACCGGCGTGAGAGACGCGCCGACACCCGGTTCGCAGGGCAACGCGGCGCCATAGCTGCTCGAGGTCCCGTATTCGATCGCGCAACTCGTTTCTTCTCCGCCTGGCGCCACCTCCGCACTGAGCTCGAACACGCCGGGGCCCGTGCTCCTTGATTCGAGAGCTTCGACCACCGGTGCCGGCATGGTCGAGAAAGAGATTGGCGAGCTCATCGCAGCTTCGCCCGCGTCGTTGCGGGCGATTACACAGAAGGTGTATTGACTGTCTGGCGAGAGTCCGGTCACTGAAGCGCTCACCGCTTCCTTTTCGTCACCATGTGCGCTGCCGGTGAGTGCCCGACCACCCTGGCACGTCGATGCAGAGCGTGCATAGAGGAGTTCGTAGGAGCCGGGATCGCCTGGGTGCTTGGGGTTCAACAGGCCGTGCAGGGTCGCCGTCGAGCCGCTTACTCCCGTTGGGACGAGCGCCGTGGGAGGTTCGGGACTTCCGGTACTGAGTTCCTGCGTGGCCCCCGCCGTTTCTCCAGTCGCGTTCTTGACGAGTATCCGCCAGCGGTAGCCCGTCTTCTGGGTCAGCCCCGTGAGCGTCGCAACAACGCCTTGTTCGCCGCCTTCGAGACTTTCGGCCGGTTCGCAGGGAACCGAGTGTTCAGACACCGATGTCGCGCCGTATTGAACGCTGCAGTCGGTTGTCTGGTTGCTGGCGTTGACCACGGCTTCGACGCTGGCTTCGTGGCCGTTTGTAGAGGCAACGGTCTCGCTGAGGACGGTCGGCCTGGACGTTAGAGTCTTGAACGTGACGGGCAGTCCGGTGGAGACTTCCGGAGGGCTTTCAGCGTTGCGGGCGACCACACAGAATGTGTAATCGGAGTTCGGCTCCAAGCCGCTCAGCGCCACTGTGACTACTTCTTTTGGCGCGCCCGGCACCTGCACAGGAGCTTCTGGCGCGACGAGGCCTTCTGGTTCACATTCGCTCGAGGAGACCTTGTAAGCGAAGTCGTATTCGACCGGCGCGTCAGCTTTGGCTTTGGGGTTGAGTACGCCTTCCAAAGTGGCTGTCGTGGCGGTAATCGCCTTGGCGGGACTCCGCGTTTCAGGCGTTTCCGGTGGCGTGGCTGCCATGAAGCGCACTGGGCCGATTGACCTCAGGCTCCCGGTCTCGAGCCCCAGGGCCGGAGCTGCAGTGAAGGTCGTTACGCCAACCGCTGCAATGCACGCACCAAGGAGAGTGGGGATCACCCGCTGTCCGCAGCGTATCACCGATGGTCTGCCTCTCACACCATAACTCCCCGTGGTTCTCCACCAGCCAAGCAGCATACGACTATAGGCGTTAGGGAGGTTCTTGATCCAGGGCTGTTTCTAACCCTTCTGTAGGGCAGAATCTATGAGACATATCTGTCTCTTTAGCTCCTGGGCATGAGTACACACAGATGGAGTTAGAAACGGATGCGGCATTCCCTTGACATCGCCCGTGCTCGGAGGCAAGACTGTGGCGAGGCTCTGACAGGGTTCGGGGACCTGCGCGGGATGCATCCGCGTGCGACCCTGCATAAGCCTTATGGCAACTAGTAATCGATAAGGAGAACGAGGGAACATGCGCAAGATCCAAATGCTGTGCGCGGCCGTCATGGCCGTGCTTTCACTCATCGCGCTGGCTGCTGTCTCGCCGGCGTTCGCCGAAGCTCCACGGTTCTTACCGGAAACTGGTGTCACCTCCAAAGCCACCAGCGGGGCCGGCAAACTTGAAACGGCTGGAGGCTCGAAAATCGAATGCACCAGCGATGAAGCGTCTACCTCCGAAGAGAAAGAAAAAGGCAAATTAGGCAGCTTCAAAGTCGCTTTCAAAGGCTGCTCGGCCTTTGGCTTCATCAAATGCAACACCTCAGGTGACGCCGAAGGCGTGGTATTAACCTCGGGTACGTTCCACATACGACTGCTCAAAACCTCACCGGCGGAAGCAGTGATCCTATACTTAGTGTCGACATTCAAAATCGAATGCTTCGGGAACACCATTGAAGTCAAGGGAACGCTGGCCTGTACCATTTCGCCACAGAACAAAAAAACGACGTCTTTCACCAGCGAATGTAAAGCTGGTTCCGGTAAAGGCGAACAGGCAATCACCGAAGTCTTCAAGGAAAACAGTGAAACCGAAAAAGAAAAAGTTGGCCTTGAATCGAAGTTCAACTCGGGATCGTTCGAAAAATCGAACGAGGTGACGACGGAGAAAATCACGACGAACGTGGAAGCTGAATTGATGGGCTGACAGGCGTCATTGACGCAGTCGGCGCGTTGGTGCGCAGGGAGGATGCAACACCCTGCGCACCAACGGCAGCGCGCTATGAGATAAGGCAGACTTGCGCGCGCCTCTGTTCAGAGCCCGGGCGGGGGCCCGTATCGGCTAGAAGATAACTTCGAAGCTGCTGCTTTCGTTGATCAGCACGGGCGCCGCGGCGGTGCCTTTGCTGAAGGTGAACTTCCCTGCCTTGTCGGCCGGCTGTTTGTCCGAGCTCACTTTGATCGAGGCTTGGCTCTGGCCGCTGATCTTGGTGTTGGTCGCGCTCGATTCACTCGCGGATCCCTGTTCGTCGGTCTGGAAGAGTTCGATACCCACCAGTCCGCTGCCGCTGATCGTGTCGTTCGTCAGGGCCGCCTTGCCTTCTTCCAGGAAGACACCCTCGTAGCGGTTGCTCGCGAGGACGTCCTTGCTGATCGTCACGTCGGGGCTGACAGGGACAGCTGCGCTCCCCGAGGCGTAGTAGACGCCCTGGTCGTTTTCTGTGATCGTCGAGGACGCTACGCTCGAGCCCGGTGCGGCCTTGTAGAAGAGCACACCCGTGGCCTGTTCGCCGGTTGCACCACACACGCCAGGGTATTCGCACTCGTTCCCCGAGACCGTCGAGGACTTCACGACGCCGGTGGCGCCATAGGCGATCTCCACACCGTTCTGGGCTATGTAGGGGGTGGCTCCCCAGCCCGTGACCGTCGATGCGCTCATCGCGAGCGTCGATCCGACGCCCCTGACCGTCGGCCCGTTCTTCTCATAGCCGACCGAGGTCACCTCCTTGAGGATCGCGTGCCCCACCTCGTTGGGGGTTTTCAAGCCAACCGCAATCGAGATGCCGTGCTGGCAGCCCTTGAATCCATCGAGGGTGGTGCTGGCCCCGTTCACCGTCAGGTTGCTGGCCTTGAGCGTGGCGCCACCGGCGACGAAGATGCCGTTGAGGCCTTTGGCGCAGGTTTCGAGCGGGATCAGAGCTTCGACGTTGAGATCGGTGATCGTGACCGTGCCCGACGTGCAGATCGAGATCTCGTCGATCTGCCCTTCGGGTGATTCGGTGTCGCATTTGTTCGTCGAGTCGGGGGCGGTCGGGGGAAGCTGGACGGTGGCGGTGCCGGTGCCGGCAACCGCCACCAGCTTGACCGCCTTGGTGATGCTCAGCTGTTCGGTGTACGTGCCGGGACAGACGTCAATCGTGCTCCCAGCTTCGATGGCGGCCTGCACCGAGCTGTAGCCGGGCGCCGTGCAGCTTTTGCCGCCTTTCACCACGGGTGCTGAGTTCGATACGTAGAGCGCTGAGGCCGAGGCACTGGCCACGCCGACGGCGAGCGCTGCGGTGGTCGCGGCGCACAGGGCGCCGGCACGAAAGACTCGTCGAGACAATGTCCATCTCCTTGAACGTATTGCTACCCCTCCAGGGCAGCTGACAGGAGGGTTCTATCCGGCCAGGCGATGCATGTCAAGAATAAGAAGTGTTCCTTTTCTCAAATTTGTCACGCCATACCGATCAGTCGAAGACTTCCAACCCGCCTGTCAGACAGCGCGAGCGAGTCCTCAAATGCTGCCGCGTGCCAGGTCCAACAGCCGGCCGAGCACCCGCTCGCCGTCCTTGCGCAGGCCGTCGTGGTCGTACTCGCTGGTGAGCCACGCGCGCAGCCCTGGAACGGTGCGTACCGTCTGCTCAGAGAACACCCGCTCCACATAGGGGTCCTCGGCGTAGATAAGCGCGGCGCCGGGCACCTCGTTGCGTTGCAGCCGCTCGCGGTCATAAAGCGCCGGCCACTGACGCATGGCGAGCAACTCGGCGGCCTCGGCATAAGGCTCCATGCTGGGTTCCTCGAAAACCCACGGCAGGACGTGCTCGCCGGTGAAGAACTCCTCGGGCCAGTCGGCGTGCTCGGCGAGCACCCGCTGGGCCGACCAGGCAGTCCGCCCCCCGTCGGCCCAGCAAGCCTCCTGCAGGACCGCATACAGCGGTCCACGTCCGAACGTCGTGGCCTCCTCGGCGTCATATAGGAACGCCGGCGAGTCCGGATCGAGCTCGAGCAGGTAGTGCAGGCGCTCAGCGCCGTCGCTCATACCCAGCATCTGGCCCAGCTGACGCACGCGCGCAGGGTGCAGGCGGTCACCGCTCGGCAGCTTCAGTGGCTCGCGGCGCACGCGCTCCAGGAGGCTGAGCACCCGCTCGCGATCGTCGGGATAGCGGTCATAGAAGCGCTCGCTGCGTGCGCGCATGCGCGCATAGGTGGCGCGATAGACGTCGTCGATATGGGTGTCGAGTGGGGGCACACCGCCCGTGATGAGCACCTCGCGCAGCCCCTCCGGCGCCGCCGACAGGTAGCGCATCGTGCAGAAGCCCCCGAAGCTCTGCCCGAGCACGCTCCAGCGATCGACCCCCAGCTCGCGGCGGATCCACTCTGCGTCGGCCACGATCGAGTCGGCGCGGAAGTGTGCCATGTAGTCGGCCTGCTCCTGGGGGCTGCCCGCCAGCCCCGTCCCGATCGGGCTCGAGCGTCCGGTGCCGCGCTGGTCGAGCATCAGCACCCGAAAGTCGGCCAACGCGCGAGCCAGCCACGGCGGTGAGGAGTCCGTCCGCGAGGGCCTTGGCGCCTCCGACCCAGGCCCACCCTGCAAGAACACGAGGAGCGGCCGCTCCATGCCCTCCGGGTCGGCCACCTCGCGCGTGAATACCGTGATGCGCGTGCCATCGGGATCGGCGTGGTCGAGCGGGACCGAATGCTCGCGCTCGGTGACGATCAGACCGGGTATGCGTCGCTGAAGACTCACTCGAGTAGGGCCCTGACCCCTGAAGCATCGGGAACGACGTGCACGACATCAGTTACGCCTGCGAATGCACTGTCGGCAGACACCAGCGCGCGCGCACCGCTTGCTGCCGCGGCAGCAGCAAGCACCGCGTCGAAAGCTCCGAGCCGCCTGTCGCGCTCGAACAACGCGAGTCCGTGCTCCAGGTCTTGGCGCGTGACCTCGAGCAATGGCGAGAGCAGCTCGGCATAGTCTCGCCCGCTTGCAGCGGCCTCCTCGCGTTCGCCCCGCCGTGCCCTGACATGCACGTACTCCTGGATCACCTCAACCGAAGTGGTTGCCTCGACTGCACCGTCGGCAATCGCCTCGATCAGCCCCCGGCATGGGTCGCGCAGCGGATGCTCGGCGCCCTTCGCGTACACGAGCACAGTCGTGTCCAGGACGATCACGCGTGTCGGCTGCGTAGCGCCTCGAGCTCCTCCTTGAGCTCCCCAGGATCCGACACGGGCATGTCGGGGGCATCCAGCAGGCGCCGCCCCGCCGCCCTGCGCCGGTCCGAGGGGTCGGCGACTCCACGGTCGATCGCCTCCCTGACCACCGTCGCTACAGACACCCCGCGTTCACGTGCAACAGATGTGATGCGCGCGTGGCGCTCCTCGTCCAAGAGGATCTGCAGCCGATGCTCCAACATGAGCATACATTAGCATGTGCATGTACCCGCAATGACATCCATCTTGCCTGGGCATGGTGCTCGGCCGCCAGCCTCAGCTACGTGAGCGCCGCCGACTAGGCTAAGCCCGTGCGGATCCTCACCGTGGTAGGCAACCGGCCCCAGTTCATCAAGGCGGCCGCGGTTTCGGGGCCGCTGCGCGAGCGCCACCAGGAGATCCTGGTGCACACCGGCCAGCACTACGACGACTCGCTCTCGAGTGTGTTCTTCGCCGAGCTCGGGCTCGCCCGTCCCGATCGTGAGCTCGCCCTCGGGGGAGGCACGAACACCTCCCAGACGGCTCGGATGCTGGGCGCGCTCGAGCCCCTGCTCTCGGAGCTACGGCCTGACGCCACGCTCGTCTACGGCGATACCAACTCCACGCTCGCGGGCGCACTGGCCTCAGCGCAGGCCAAAATTCCGGTTGTGCACGTCGAGGCCGGCATGCGCTCGTTCGACCGGCGTATGCCCGAGGAGCTCAACCGCGTGCTGAGCGATCACATCGCCTCGCTGCTGCTGTGCCCCAGCGTGAGCGCCGCCGAGCAGCTGAAAGCCGAGTCGGTGGCCGGTCGCGTCGAGGTGGTGGGCGACGTGATGGTCGACGTTGCGCTGCGCCGACAGCCAACTGCGCGCGCCGATACCCAGGCCCTGAGCGCATACGGCCTACGGCCGGGCGCCTATCTGCTGGTGACCGCCCACCGCGCGGGCAACGTCGACGACCCCGCGCGGCTGCGTGCGCTTCTCGAGCTGATCCGCGTGCTGCCCGATCCCGTCCTCTTCCCCGTGCATCCTCGTACCCGTACACGCCTGCTCGAGGCCGGGTTGCTCGGGGAGCTCGAGAGCATGCAGGGGGTGACATTGACCGAGCCGCTCGGCTACCTCGAGTTCACCGCCCTTCTCTGCCATGCGAAGGCCGTGCTCACCGACTCGGGAGGCGTCCAGAAGGAGGCCTACCTGGCAGGTGTTCGGTGCGTGACCCTGCGAGCGAACACCGAGTGGGTAGAGACGGTGAAAGCGGGTTGGAACACGCTCGTGGACCTGGACGCCGCCGCCGCGCTCGAAGCACTGCGCCGAGAGCCTCCCGCGGAGCGGCCCGAGCTCTATGGGGACGGTCACGCGGCCGAGCGCTGCGTGACGGCGATCGGAACGCTCGGATGACGTCATCCCGCCGACCGAGGCGGGAAACTACGAGACCATGAGCCGCCCAGCGACACCAACCTCGTGAGCGACTCGCCCCAGACTGTCCGCGTGGGCATCGTCGGCCTCGGCTATTGGGGGCCAAACCTGGCTCGCAACCTGGGCGCGATCGCAGGCTGCGAGCTGGCGTGGCTGTGCGACGCCTCGCCCGAGGCGCGCGCCAAGCTCGAGCGCTCCTTCCCTGCGGCACGCTCCACCGCCGACATCGAGGACCTGCTCGCCGACCCCGAGCTAGACGCGATCGTGCTGGCAACGCCCGTTCCCACCCATGCCGAGCTGGCGATCGCGGTGGTGGGAGCCGGCAAGCACTGCTTCGTGGAGAAGCCGCTCGCCACCAACGCCGCCGATGCTGAGCGCGCGGTCGCGGCCGCCGCCGCCGCGGGCAAGATCCTGATGGTCGGGCACCTGCTCGAGTACCACCCGGCCGTGGCCCGGTTGAAGGAGCTGCTCGACAGTGAGGAGCTGGGCGAGCTCTTCTACATCTACGGCAACCGCCTGAACCTGGGGCAGCTGCGCAAGGACGAGAACGCCCTGTGGAGCCTGGGGGCGCACGACGTCTCCGTGGCGCTGCACCTCATCGGCGAAGAGCCCGAGGAGTGTCTCGCCCACGGCGCCTCCTACGTGCGCGAGGGCGTCCAGGACGTGGTCTTCTGCTATCTGCGCTTCCCCTCGGGTGTCGTGGCGCACCTGCATCTCTCGTGGCTCGACCCGCACAAGGAGCGGCGGATCACCGTGGTGGGGTCGCGTCGCATGGCCACCTTCGACGACATGCTGATCGAGGGCAAGCTGACCATCTACGACAAGGGCTTTGACGAGGACACGCGCTCATGGGGCGAGTACATCGCCCGTTCTGGCGACACCTTCTCGCCACGGATACCCAACCTCGAGCCGTTGCGCATCGAGTGCGAGCACTTCGTGCAGTGCATTCGCACAGGCGAGACGCCCAGATCCGACGGGCAGAGCGGGCTGCGGGTCGTGCGGGTGCTGGAGCAGCTGCAGCAGGCCCTGGATCGCTGAGCGCATATGCGCACCACATGCCCAGATCTCTGCTGCTGCGGGCGTGGAAGAAACCAAACGATCCGCCGTTGATAGGGCAATGTCAAGGACCGAGATCCCCCCTCCAACACGCTCGAGGCGTCGCCTGGCGCTGCCACTCGCGATCGCCGCGACCATCCTTCTGCTCACCGTCTGCTCTGCCACAGCCGCGACGGCTACCAACATCGAAGGAGTCTGGTCCTTCAACGGCGGCCAGATCGCCGTCCAGCCCGAAGGTAACGGGAAATTCGAGGGCATCGTGGTCGTGCCGACCAAGTTCGCCGCCTGCACCCACCCGGTCGAAGAGAAGATCTGGACGGGGATGACGCCGCAGGCAGACGGTTCCTACTGGGGTTTTCATCAGTGGTACTTCGAAAGCGTGCCCTGCACGAAGAATCCGACCCTTGGTGCCACCGCCTGGCGCGTCGTTGAAGAATCGAACGGCTCGCGCTACCTGCAGGTCTGCCTGAGCGAACCGGGCAAGCCGCAGCCGACGATCCCTCCTGGCAGCTCCGGTGTCGGCGCGAGCTACGGCTGTGTGGCCTCCGCGCTCACCGCACCTTTGGCAGGCTCTGGAGTGGGGACCTTCAAGCAGGTCGTCTCCCTGCCCAGCAGCAAGAAGTGCCTGAGCGCGAGGAAGTTCCTGATCCACATCCGCGACACGCAGTACGACCCCTTCAAGAGCGTCGTCGTGACGCTCAGAGGACACAAACTGGCGGTTGTCCATCGTGGCAGCACCTACATCGCGACGGTAAACCTCAGGAATCTGCCTCGCGGCGCTTTCACGGTCAAGATCAAGGGCACGACCGTGCGCGGCAACATCGTCTCGGGCAACCGCACGTATCACACGTGCGCCAAAAAAGCGCTCAATAGATCGAAGTCCAGGAAAAAGCATTGACATCGTCGACTGGCCCGCTCGCTGCATTCGGGCCTACGAAGCAAAGGCCTGTGCAGACATCAGGTTAACCTTCAGCAATGGCAACGCACTACGCCGCCTATGGCCTGCATTTGGCCTGCTCGTTCACACTGCCGGGGACGCAGGCCACCGGGTCGGCGGACAGTGCGCTTCCGACGCTGACTCTCGACCTGCAGGATCCCGCGGAGCTCGACCGCCGATGGAGCGGCCCCAGCGGTCCACCCGAGTGGCGCGGGCGCCTGGGCGACGGCCTTGACCTGACCATCGAACGCGGCTCAGCCGACGATCTGCTGTTCGCCTACGGCGATCGCGCCCGTTTCCACCTGCACACCGACCTGGCCTGCCTCGATTGCGCCCCCGAGCATCCCGGCCTGGACTGGCAGCGGACGCTAATCAGCAAGGTACTCCCAGCAATCGGTGTCATGCGCGGATATGAGGCCCTGCACGCCGCCGCCGTCGACTCCCCCGGCGGCGTAGTCGCGATCATGGCGCCGAGCGGATCCGGCAAGTCGACTCTCGCGATCGAGCTGCTCGGGCGCGGTTGGCCGCTGTTCACGGATGACGTGCTGATCCTCGAGGACGACGCAGGCTCCGTTCGCGCTCACCCGGGCACACCGCACATGAACCTGACTGAACACTCGCCGAGCTCAACCGATCCCCAGTGCCTCGGAGACACTCTGGGCCTCCTCGCAGGCGAGCGTTGGCTGGTGGCCGCCAACACCACCACCCGTGCGCGACCAGTGCGCATGCTCTGCCTGCTCGAACGGGCTCCGGGCCTGGCAAGCGAGACCCGCTCGCTCGGTCTCGGCCCGTTGCCGCTCGCGCCGTACATGCTGGGTCTGCAAAGCGACGCTCAGCGTCAGCGCGACCGCTTCACACTCTACGCCGACATGATCGAATCGACGCCCCTCGTGCGCATGACCGCCGATCTCCAGCAGCCGCCCCAGCAGCTAGCCGACCTGCTCGAAGACGCGCTCCACTCCCACCCCCAGCCGACCGTCAGGACAGCCGGTTGATGACACGCTCGCTGCAGGCCACCGACCCTCCGGCAGCTCAAGCCGACGAACTCGGGCCGCTGGGCGCCAGCGCTGAGCCCGAGGCGATGCCCTTGAGACTGAGCGGGGTCAGCAAGCGCTGGCGCAAGGATCTGCCATTGGTGCTCGACGCCCTCGACCTCACGCTCCAGTCCGGGACGACCACGTGGGTCGGCGGGCGCAACGGAATCGGCAAGACAACCATGTTGCGCATCGCCGCCGGCCTGATCGAGCCCGACAGCGGTCGCGCAGAGGTCTGGGGGGTCTCCCCCAACCAGAATCGCGCCCGCTACCAGCGGCTCGTCTCGTTTCTGCCGGCCGGCGATCGTGGCCTCTATGCGCGTCTGACCGTCCGCCGACAGCTCGAGTTCTGGGCCCGCATCGCGATGGTTCCCCACGAGCGATTTCGCGATGCCGTCGAGGAGGCGATCTTGAAGTTCGAGCTCGCCGAGCTCGCCGACCGCCGCGTCGACCGCATGTCGATGGGTCAGCGCCAGCGACTACGCATCGCCATGACCTTCCTTCCGCAGCCCGAAGTCGTGCTCCTGGACGAGCCGCTGACGAGCCTCGACGCCGAGGCGGGAGAGCTCTTGCAGCGAGCCATCGCGGAGCTGCTCCAGCGCGACGGGGCGGTGCTCTGGTGCTCCCCCAGCGGAGAACACCTCGACTTGACCTTCGACTCCCACTGGATGCTCGAACGCGGACGCCTGGTGGCGGCATGAGCGATTCGATCGCCAGCGGACGCGCCTTCCTGGCCGTCATGCGGCGCGACCTGCACGTCTATATGTCCTACCGCACGCGCCTCGTGAGTCAGGTGCTGACGGCGCTTTTCAGCCTCACCCTCTTCTACTACGTCTCCCGGCTCGTGCACGTCAGCGGACTGGCCCCCAAGGCGTACTTCGGCTTCGTGGTCGTCGGCATCTCCCTCATCAGCGTCCTCTACTCATGCTTCTCGATCCCCGAACTGGTGCGCCAAGAGCTGATCGCGGGAACCTTCGATCGACTGCTTCTCTCCCCTTTCGGAGCCATCCGCAGCGTGCTCGCGATGACACTGTTCCCGATGGTGTACTCGTTTGTGCTCGCCGCGATCACCCTCGGCCTGGGCTGCGTGGTCTTTGGCCTGCATCTGCATTGGTCGACCGTGCCTGTGGCAATCCCCGTGATGGTGCTGGTCCTGCTTGCGTTCCTGCCGTTCGGCGTTCTCTTCGCATCGCTCACCGTGGTGGTGAAGCAGGGCAACGTGGGAGTTAGCTGGGTGGTCGCGCTGCTCTCGATCGTCGGCGGGCTCTACTTCCCCGTTTCGCTGCTGCCTGGCTGGCTGCAGACGGTTGCCAAGCTCCAGCCCTTCACGGCAGCGACTGACCTGCTGCGCCATTTGCTCGTCAACAGCTCGCTCGGCGAGGCCCCTGGGACAGCTCTCCTGAAGCTCATCGGCTTCGCCGCTGTGCTCCTACCCCTGTCCGTCTACGTGCTGGGCCTCTCCATCCGCTTCGGCCAACGACGAGGAACGATCATCGAGTACTAACAGTCAGGACGATTGACTTATGATTCATCGAACCGTGCCCGACGTCCACTCGCTCTCGACAGCCAAGGTCAAGGTGCCCCAGCACGTCGTCTATCGCAGCTTCCCATCCGAGACGGTGGTGCTGAATCTCAATACCGGCAAGTACCACGGGCTCAACTCAACCGCCGGGCAGATGCTGGAAGCGCTCGAGCGCGCCGACTGCCTGCGCGACGCTGCCGCCGAGCTGGCCGCAGGCTATGGGCAGCCTCAGGACGTCATCGAGAGCGACCTCTGCGAGCTGTGCTCGTCGCTGCTCGAGCGAGGGCTGATAGAGACCGATGGCAGTCCCCAGTCCTGAGCGGCACCCCGGCGCAACTCCCGCCATCGCGGCCACCCACGGATGTCACCGTGCGCAGCCCCTGAGCCACACCGCCCGTGCGCGTCTCGCGCTGGAGATCCTGGCGGCATACGCCGAGGCTCGGCGTGCCCTGCACCGAGTGCCCATCGCCTCGGTCGTCGCCAGCTTGCGCGCGCAATCCCCGTCCGCGACCCCAGCGACACCTGGCTCGCTCGACGAGGCTCTACGCCTTGGCCGCGCAGTCACGCGCTTGCTATCGCACCTTCCGGGCGACACCCGCTGCCTGGCACGATCTCTCGTACTGACGCGACTGCTCGCCCGGCGCGGCATTCAGGCCAAGCTCGTGATCGGGGCGCGCGCCAAACCAGAGTTCCTAGCGCACGCATGGGTCGAGCACGCCGGCGACGCCGTACTCGACCCCGGCGACGGCTCATTCGGGCGACTCGTTGAGCTGTAATGAAGCAGACGGTGAGAACGAAAGCGACGGCGTTCGGACTCGACATCGACACCACCGAGCCCATCTCATTCCTCATCGGCGCATCGGCTGCGCCGACCGGGCGCGCGCTTTCGCTCTCCGTTCATACCGGAGACTCGGCGCGTGCGCATTGGGCTTCCCCTTCCACGCTCATCTGCGACGAAGTCCGTCCCGACGGAGCGGTCAACTTCCAGATCGAATCTCACCCCGACGCCGGCTACCTCATCGCCGGTCCCGAGTATGGGGCCCACCTGCTGTCAAGCGATGGGCGGCGCCTATGCTGCTTTCCCGAAGGCCAGCCCGAGAGTGCCTGGCAGCGATTGCTCATCGCCCAGGTGTTGCCCTTCGCCGCGCTCTTGCACGGCCTCGAGATCTTTCACGCAAGCGCCGTCGTGCGCGACGGCGAGGCGATTGCCTTCCTTGGGCCGTCACGCTCGGGAAAGACCTCGCTGGCACAGGCGCTCTGCCGCCGTGGGGCGAGCTTCCTCGCCGATGACGTGCTGGCGCTGGAGGTGCGTGAGGGCAGGCTGCTCGGCAATCCCGGCTCCCCAATAGCGGGCGTGGCGCGCTCTGAGGAGGAACACGACAGCCCTCCGCCAGAGCACGTTGTCGCAGAGAACCACAGGGAGCGGATTTTGCGCATCCACGGCGCCACAGATCCGGCACCGCTGAGCACGCTGTTCTTCGTCGACCGTCGCTCCGAAGGCCCCGCGAGCCCCCACTTCGCACCAACCGCCGACCCGCAGCTACTGCTGGCGGCGACGTTCAACTTCGTGCTGGCGACGCCCAAGCGACTGCAGCGCCTGCTGGAGGTATGCGCGCTCGCAGCCAAGCTCCGCGTCGAGCTCATAACGAGTGGCTCCGACACGAGCGTTCCCGAGCTCGTCGATGCGATCGAGCGGCGGCTGAGCTCGCCGACATGACACGCTGGCTGGCCGGCATCTTCGATCCAAGCGGGCGCGCAAGCTCCGCGCGTCTGCTGCGTTCGCTCGAACCCCATGGGGCGGCGCTCGCCGAGGCAGGACCGCTGCGGGTCGCCCACAGCGGTCACGAGATCGGGGGGCGCACTCCCCTGTGCCTGCTCGACGGCTACCTCGATAATGCAACCCAGCTGAGCGACGCTCTGGGCTCTCACTTCGGGGCGCCGCACGAGGAGCTGCTCGCGGCGGCCTGGCTGCAGTGGGGGCCGGAGCTCCCGGCCCGGATGCGCGGCGACTTTGCCCTCCTGATATGGGATGAGACGCGCGGGCGTGGGCTGCTGGCACGAGATCAGCTCGGCGTGCGCTCGATGTTCATTCACGAGGCCTCCGGGGTCCTCAGCTTCGCCAGCGAGATCCGCAACCTGCTGGCGCTCCTGCCCCACCGTCCCCCGCCCGACCCAGTGAGCGTGGCGCATTGGATCACCATGAGCAACCGGCCGGGCTCGACCACCCTCTACGCTGGGGTGCATCGCCTCAACCCTGGTGCCATGTTGCTGCTCGATCATGGCGGCGCACGGGAAGTCACCTACTGGACCCCTCGCTTCGTAGAGCCACTGAGCGATCCCAAACCGCAGCTCGCCCGACGGGTGCGCACATCGCTCGAACGCTCGGTGGCGCTTAGGATCAGTGACGAGGGCCTCACCGGCGTGCTGATGAGCGGCGGCCTCGACTCCTCCTCGATCGCCGCTGTCGCCGCCGCTCAGGCACCGGGCCGTGTGAGCGCGCAGTCGGCTGTGTTTCCCGATCATCCCGCTGTCGACGAGTCCACTCTGATCTACGACCTGCGGAAGGCGCTCGGCCTCGCGGGCATTACCGCCGAGGTCCGCGCAGGGGGCTTGCTGGCCAGCGCAGTTGACTCGATTCGAGAGTGGGAGCTGCCGCTGCGCAGCTGGGGTGACTTCTGGGCGCTTCCGCTGCTGCGCTCCGCCGCTGCAGCCGGAGTGCGCGTCACGCTGGGAGGCGACGGCGGCGATGAGCTGTTCGGCGCACGCGCCTACCTGGCGGCCGATCGCCTGCGCGCCGGGCGTCCGCTGCAGGCGTTGGCGCTGGTCAAGGAGCTGCCTGGCGCGGGCGATCGTCCCCCGAGGCGCGAGGTCGCGCGCATCTTCGCCAACATCTCTCTGGCGGGCGCCCTGCCCTATCCCCTTCACAGGCTCCTGCAGGCCCCTCGTGCCCGTCACGACGCGCCCGCGTGGCTGCGCCCGCGAATCGCCCGCGACCTGCTCCGCTCCGACGATCCGCTGAGATGGAAGCGGCTGAACGGTCCTCGCTGGTGGGCGGAGATCGCCCATGGGCTGACTCGGGGCGTGGAGGAGACGGGGGTGTTCGAGCACCAGCGTCGCCGCGCAGCCTCCGCCGGCCTGCAGGCCCGCCATCCGCTGTTCGACCTGGAGCTAGTGGAGCTGTGCCTCCGCACCCCGCCTCGGGCCACCTTCGATCGCGATCGCAGCCGGCCTGTGCTTCGTGCCGCGATGGCCGGCCTGCTACCCGACTCAGTACGTATGCGGCCCGGCAAGGCGCTCTTCGACTCACTGCTGCTCGACTGCCTCGCAGGCACGGACGGCGCACATGCCCAGGCGCTGCTCACAGACCCTCGAGCCGAGCTCGGTGCCTACGTCGATCTGCCGTCTCTTCGCAGCGCTCTGTTTGGCCCGTCCGCCCAGCAGTCCTTCCGCTGGATGTGGCAGGTGTGGCGCCTGGTCAACGCCGAGTACTGGCTACGCTCCCAGATGCAAGACAGCGCCGGTGCCCTCGCCCAGCCAGTGAGCGCGCCACAAGTCGAGATGCGCAGCTCACCCACTGGCGCGGTTCCGCTTGGCTAGTACGTTTTTCCACCTTGACGGAGCCCCCGGATCCTCTACTCTACTGGCAGTTGTGCAGCCGTTTCGCATACCGTGAGGCGGCGTCTAGAGATAAGGATCCTCCATGGATGAGATCAGGACACTGGCCTATGAGGCCCCTCGAGTTGTCGACTATGGCGACCTGCAGGAGCTGACGGCCGCATGCCTGGGCGGGACCGGTGGAGACGCCTTTGACCCTTCGGGGACGGCTGGCGGATACACGGTGGGCGCAAGTAACCCCGCGGCAGGCTGCAAGTCAGCACCGTAGGGATCGGCGCCGCTAGGCGCAGATATGTTGCGCGAAGTAAAGCAGCCGCCTCAGGGCGGCTGCTTTACGTGACAGGCCAAGAGGGCGTCCGGGGCCCGGCCGGTGCGCCGTGCTGCGCCTAACGGATCGAGACCGCGCGGCTTTGGCCCGACACCTGTGCGCCGCTCAGGACCTGCACCGATGCCCTGTACAGGCCGCCGCCATGGCGAATGGGCACAAGGCTTTCAAAGCGCGAGACTCCCCCAGAGGCCTTCCTGACGTTGGTGGTTGCCACCGTCTGCGGCTTGTGACCTGGCCTGAGAAGCTGAAAGCTCACGGATGCAATCACCTGCGCCGGCGCCACGGCACCGTACAGACGAACGACCCCATGCCGGGGGGTTGGACCCACATGGAGCGTCACCCGTGCAGCGACGCGCTCGATGATCACACCGCTGGTGACAGGCGGCGTTTCGAGCGTTGAGACCCGCAGCTGCGTGTTCTGGGTGAGGCCATTGACGCTGAACGAGAACGCACCGTTGGCGTCGGTCAGGAGCGGCGTGCCAAGATTCTTGAAGCCTGCCAGAAAGGGGAACGTGTTGGCGAGCAGGACGAGCTGATGATTTGCGCTGCCCGAGCCCGACAGCGTGCCGCTCACCGTGACTGGATTACCGAACACGACACGGCTGGGAGCCGCCGAGACCTTGAACGTCAGCGGAATCTTCTTGGTCGTGAAAGTGCGATCCTTGCCCAGTGTCGAGCCCGTGGGATTGACCGCCACCAGCCTGTAGTGGTAGAGAGTGTCCGCTAGGAGGCCGCTCACAGGGGTCGTCAAGCCGTGCGTCTGCCCACCGTTGCCGGCCGTGGCGGGCACCGTCTGCGAGCTGTAGGACGCTGTCTGCCCGTATTCGAAGTAGAAGCTCGTTTCCTGGCCGTGCGGATTGACTTCTCCGCCAAGCGTCACCGAGGAGGACGTCACGTTGGTAGACGCGCCGGTGGCGACACCGGGGGGCAGGGACGTAGCCCACGCTGCGCCCATGCTGAGGCCCGGCACGCCGCACACCATGAGCGCGCTTGCCAACACAGCCATCTTCCCTACTAGCCTACGCATACGACAATAACTCCTCATAAGCTCGCTTCTTGCACTCGACCTTATGTGGGTCGATCCGTATACTCGGCAAGCATCCGCGGGTCGTAAGTTCGCGGGAAGCCCACCGTTAGTCATGTATGCCTAGCGCCATCGCCAAGGTTCCATCGTCGGCTGTCCCGCACAGTGCGATGTCGGGGCAGGTTGCGCTCGTCGCGGGCGGAGACCCCCTCGAGAAGCTCGCCGCGATTCTCGGCCAAGAAGAGCGAGGCTTCGTCGCGTTTGACGATCTTCAAGCACTGATCGAGCGATCTCCAAATCTCAATCCAGCGCTGGTCGTGCTCTGGGTCGGTGATACCGGCTCTGGGCTGATGGGCCAGATCGAGCCACTGACACGCTCCTTTGACGAGACACCGCTGATCATCGCCTGCCCGAGCATCGAACGCCGCGGCGTACGAGCGGCGCTGATGGCAGGAGCCGCCGGGGTCGTGCTCTGGAAGGACCTCGCCACGGCCCTCGGCCCATGCGTACAAGCCGTTCAGGCGGGACAGATCTGTATCCCCCGGGCGCATTGGCGTCAAGTCGAGCCACCGGCGCTCTCCTCACGCGAGAAGCAGATTCTGGGACTGGTCGTGATGGGTTACATGAATGTCCAAATCGCCCAGCAGCTGTTCCTCGCCGAGAGCACCGTCAAGAGTCATCTGTCATCGGCCTTTCGCAAGCTCGGAGTGCGCTCGCGCAACGAGGCCGTGAACCTCATCCTGGACCCAGAGCGCGGCTTGGGAATGGGCATTCTCGCACTGGGTGGGGAGCCCGTTGGCCCTGCCGTTGCCACGGCGCGATCATGACGCAGGGCGAAGACGATGATGAGCACGAGGACCAGCGAGGCACTGAGCATAACCTCGGCGCATGCGCCAACACGTACTCTCCGCAGCCGGCAAGGGCACACGTCTCTGGCGCTGGAACCACGTCGCACTTCTAATACATTGACGCCGGGATGCCCGACCGAGGATGCACCGACCGCGGACCGTCGGCGCATGCGTCTGATGGGCATGCCAATGGCAGTCGTGTCCGAAGCGTCCGCGGTACAGGCTGTCGTCGGTGCGGCAGAGACCGCCCAGGGCCATTGGATCATCACCGCGAATCTGGACCATCTTCGCCGCTACCATCGCAACTCCGTGGAGAAGGGCTTGATCGATGAGGCCGACCTGGTCGTCCCCGACGGGATGCCCTTGATCTGGGCCAGTCGCATCGCCGGCGAAGGGCTACCCGAGCGGGTCTCTGGATCGAACATCGTCTGGTCCATCTGCGAGGCCGCAAGCGCCGCCCGGCAATCGGTGTTCCTCCTCGGCGGCGATCCTGGCGTCGCGGAGCGCTCTGCGCGCATCTTCCAAGACACCTACCCGAACCTCGTGATCGCCGGCACGACCTGCCCTCCGGTGGGCTTCGAGACCGACGAGCGCGAGCTTGCCCACATTCAGCGCCAGGTCATCGATGCAGAGCCCCAGATTGTGTTTGTTGCGCTCGGCTTCCCCAAGCAGGATCTCTTGATTCGACGCCTGCGCAGCTCGTTGCCGCATGTGTCGTTCCTCGGAGTCGGCATCAGTCTCAGCTATGTCACGAAAGACCTGTCACGCGCGCCTGTATGGGTTTGCAATCTCGGCCTGGAGTGGGCTTATCGTCTCGCCCACGAACCCACACGGCGCCTTGCTCGGCGCTACATCGTCAACGGACTGCCATTTGGTTTGAGACTCATGGCCGCAGCTGCTTGGCACCGCCTGCGCCCGGGCGGCTCTCCCGCTTGGCGAGACGGTCAAGCCATCGAGAAAGCACAGGAGGTCGTCTAGTTGCGCCTGGCGACGGTCACAGTCCTTCTCAAGCTGGCACGCTCTCCGCTCGGACGTCTCGGCGTACGCGTCGCCGCATTGCTCGGGCTGTTGGTCGTGCTCGTCGGCTGCGGCCATGAGATCGCGGCGGGCAACGCCAAGCTGCTGCTCCAGATCATGGCCGTGATCGCCGTGGCCGTGTTGGCGTTCACCCGGCGCGGCGCCTACATCGGCATCCTGCTGCTGGCTGCGATGAACGGTCTGCCGTTCTTCGACACCTCGCGCATAGTCGGCGCCAAGATAACTCTCGAAGAAGTCGCCATCTACGTCCTGATCGCAACCGCGATCGTCTGGATCGCAACCGCCGAGGAGGGCTTCCGTCCCAGTCGGGTCGGCCGCGCGATCTCGCGCGCCGGCGCTGCTCTGCTCCTGTGGTACGTGTTCAGCGTGGCCCGCACGGTCGTCGAACACGATGTGCCCACGATGCGTGCCGCGGCCTATGGGCGCGACTTTGCGTTCTTCGCTCTACTGCTCATGGTGCTGCCCCGCATTCAGCTCAAGTCTCGCGATGTCGGCGCGCTGCTGGCGGTCCTGCTCGTGGGAGTGTGCATATTTGCAGTGGGTCAGATCATGATCGCCGTCGGTGCCGGACACCCGGGGAGCTTGATCCACTTCGAAAAGACGCGCGTGCAGTCGGGGCTGATCCGTGTCTACGCCAGAATGACCGACCTGGTCACGATCGGGGCAGTCATGGGCATGGCGGCGTCCCTTGCGGCGCCGCAGAGAAAAGTGCGCATCATCGCGCTGCCCGTCACGCTGCTGTTGATGGTCAGCGTGATCGTGCAGCTCACCCGGGCCAGGTGGGTCGGCATCGTCGTCGGTCTGGTCGTCGTGGGCGCCTGGATCATGATCAAGGGCGAGACGCCGCGCATGGCGGCGCTGCGCCGGCGGGTCGCCGTCTCCGTGGGACTGCTCGCCGGCTCGATCACGACGATCCTGCTCGTAGCGCCGAGCCTCATCTCCAGCGGTACCGCCGTACAGCGCCTGACATCGCTGTTCACGGACCTGGAAAGCAACGGTGGAACGGTCGCAGCGCGAGAGACCGCGACGAAAGTCCTGAAATTGGCGCTTGGCGAAGAATGGCCGCTGGGACTCGGCTTTCTGCCGCCATCCGTCCATTTCGTGGTCGGATTGCCCAACGGCTCGCTGCGCGACGCCGATCTCGGGGTGCTGAACCCCGTGGTGACCATGGGAGTCGTGGGAGCCGTGCTCATCTACGTCCCGGTGATCCTCGTCCTCGTCCACTGCCTGCGCATCCTCGCCACAGAACGCGTCGGCGAGTATTCCTGGCTGCCCTATGGCGGAGCGGTGTGGATCGTCGGAGCGCTTGCCTCTTCCATCACCCTCGTCACCCTCTTCAGCACAAGCGGCCTCGCCCTCACCGGTGTCGCGCTTGCGATCTTCACGCACCCCACCGTGCTGGGAGCGCGGCAGGCGCTACCCGCCACTGCGGAGCCACCCCCTGCCGAGCAAACTGTAGGGTTCTCTCGGGCGCTGTCCGCGCCATACGCATGAGGATCCTGCTGCAGGGACGCTCCGCGCGCAGCATCGCTGTCAACCCGGGCGGAGACCAGATTCAGCTTGAAGCCACCGCGCGAGCCCTGCGCCCGATGGGCATCGATGCGCAGATCTCAGCCGAGGCCGAGCCCGATCTCAGAGACTTCGACGGAGTGCATCTTTTCGGCATGGTCCGTCCGCAGGAGGCATGGCTTCAGGCCAGAAGCGCACGGCGTCAGGGTAAGCCGGTCTTCCTGTCGACCGTCTACTGCGACGTCTGGGACTTCGAGCGCGAGGTGCGAACGGGTCCCGTTGGCTGGATCGCACGCCACAGCAATCGTGACGTCATCGAGGCGCTCAAGGCGGCCGGTCGCGGACTCAACAATCGCGAGTGGAGCCGCGGCTCGCTGGCGTTGTTCCTGCGCGGCTTCTCACGCATGCAACGCGAGGTCGTCTCGCTGTCGTCGCTGCTGCTGCCCAACTCACACTCTGAGTGGCTGCGCGTGGCCAATGACCTCGAGCTCGAGCCTCACGACCCCCGCGTCGCCGTGGTTCCCAACGGCTTCGACAGCGATCACCACGATCTCATCGACCCCACCAGTGCGCCTCCGCCCCACCTCGCCGGGTTCGAGGGCTGTGTGCTGTGCGTGGCCCGGTTGGAGGCCCGCAAGAACCAATCCAGCCTCATCGAGGCAATGCGCGACACCGACATGAAGCTCGTCCTCGCCGGCCCCCCCACCGCCAACCAGGGACGTTTTGTCAAGCACGTCAAAGACGCCGCAGCGTCCCTCGCCAACGTCCACGTCCTCGGCTCGGTGACCCCCCAGGAAAAGGCGTGGCTGTACTCGCTTGCCCGTGTCCATGTACTGCCGAGCTGGATGGAGACCTGCGGACTCTCCTCTCTGGAAGCGGCCGTTGCCGGCTGTGCGATCGTCGTCTCGCCCAACGGAGATACGCGCGATTACTTTGGCGGTGACGTCGAATACTGTGACCCGGCCAGCGCCTCCTCGATCCGCGAAGCGATCATTCGGGCGTACGGGCGCGGCCCCAGCGCCACACTCGAACAGCGCATCAGGACCGAGTTCACATGGCAGCGAACGGCCGAAGCGACATATGGCGCCTACGCTCGCGTGCTGGGTTGAACCACTCATGACGTCAGCTACCTACCACCACCTCTACCCCTTCAGTCCCTGGGGGCTCCACGGCGGCACCTTGCGACTTCGCACAGCCGTTGAAGCTTCGCGACTGCACGGCATCACGACGTTCTCATGGTGGGATGACACTCAAGGCAAATGGCGCTCGGACGTCGCGGTGGAGCAGATCGGGGCGCCCGATCCCGCACCGGCGTCTATCCCCCGCGCCTCCGCCGCAGCCCGACTCAAGCGCACCGTGTTCCCCTTCGTTCTCTGGGAGGCCGGTCGACGGCCGCGCTCCCGCGCGGCACACGTGCTGGCTGAGCAGCCCCAGGCAACGCTCGTTCTGCACACCACCTTCATGGCGCCGCTTGCCGATGAGCTTCGCCGCGGTGGACGACGCGTGGTCGTCGATGTCCACGACGCCATATTCCGTGGCCACATGGACGAAGCCGCAGGCGACGCACCGATCGCGATGCGGCCCATCAGAACGGTCTATGCCGCGTCCGTGAGAAACCGAGAGCGGCGTGCCCTCGCTTCCGCCACCCGCCTGCCCGTCGCCGGCTGGGATGACACACGCATGTTGAGAGGGCTTGGGCTCAGGGCCGCGCAGTGGGCGCCCACCGGCCTCGAGGCACTGCTTTCGCCCATGCCGGAGCACGGTCAACTCCGCATCGGCCTACTCGGCAACTTCTTTCACAGCGCAACCTCCGGAGCGGCTACAGAGCTACTTGCGAGCCCGCTGGCAAGGGATCCAGCCGTGGAGGTGATCCTTGCTGGAATCGGATCGGAGCGCTACGCGGCGAGCACCAAAATCCGGGCGCTCGGGCCCATCGCGAGCACCGACGAATTCTACGACCGCGTCCACGCAACGGTAGTTCCCGTCACGAACGGCACCGGCATGAAGTGCAAGCTGGGCGAGGCTTCACTTGCCGGCAAGGCCGTCATAACGACACAGCTCGGAGCTGCAGGCTATCCACCCGCGCTGAGAAGCGCGTTTATAGTGGTCAGTAGTGCCGCGACCCTCGACAAGCGCCTGGTCCTCGACACCATCGAGCATGTCTCGCCCGATGCGCTACGCGCCCAGTTCGAGCCGGTGGTCGGGCGCGAGGCCGCAGCCCATACATATGCCGAGATCCTGGGCACCGTAGGCAACCCCTCCTTCGCCCTGCAGTGAGAGAGTTCCTCAGCACCGTCCTGCGTCGGACTGGACGTGACAGCTCATTTCAGCTGGATGACGCCATAACCGCCCGCGACGCCCTGGCGGTGACAATGCGCGTGGCCGAGCACGCAACCCGGGGTGCCCTGCGCCGGCTCTCTGTGAGAAGCGCCGGTGGGGTGGTGCTGGTGGGTAGACGAGTCCGCCTGCTGCACGGTGCGCATCTACATCTCGGGACAAATGTCGTAATCGAGGACGACGTCGAGATAGTCGCACTCTCCAGGCATGGCGTCTGGCTCGGCGACAACGTCGCAATCGGCCGCGGCACGCTGATCAAGCCCACCAGCTACTACGGTCGTAGCCTCGGCGAGGGGCTACGCATGGGCGCACGGTCGAGCATCGGACCCATGGGCTACATCGGCTGCTCGGGTCTCATAACCATCGGCGAGAACGTCCTGATCGGCCCCAGGGTCAGCATGCACGCCGAGAACCACCGCTTCCACGATCCTGACGTCTCGATCAAGGAGCAGGGTGTGGCATGGGATCCGATCGCTATCGAGGACGACTGCTGGATCGGCTCGGATGTCGTGGTTCTGGGCGGGGTGAGCATCGGGCGGGGAGCTGTCGTCGCTGCCGGCAGCGTCGTCACCAAGCCTGTTGCAGCCGGAGATGTGGTCGCCGGCGTCCCCGCACGAGCGATCGGCCACCGTGGCGACCAGCGTGCCTGCTCCTGAGCAGGTCACGATCACGGTTGTGATCGTGACCTACCGCTCAGCAGACGTCCTGGCTGGGTGCCTCGCCTCAATTCCCGCTCCGGCCGAGGTCATCGTCGTCAGCCAGGATGCCGCCACCGATGAGGTTCGCGCCATCGCCGAGCACGAGCGGCCGGACGCCCGTGTGATCGCCTCCGGGCGAAACCGCGGCTTTGGTGCCGGATGCAATCTGGGCGCTGCCAACTCGACCGGTGAGGTGATCATCTTCCTCAACCCAGACGCCCGCTTTTTCCCAGGCTGTGCCGAGCGTCTTGCCGAGACGACACTCGCTAATGCCGGCACGCTTACGGGGCCCAGCATCCGCGACGCCGACGGGCAGGACATCACGCGCGCCCGCAACTGGTCCACCCCTTGGACCGATGCGGTCGATCTGCTCGTGCCGCTGAAGCTGCAGCCGCGTCGGTGGCGGCGCGACATCCCAGCCGGAGAGCAGGTCTACGAGCAAGGAGGCGTCGTTCCGTATGTGCAGGGAGCCTGCATGGCGGTGGGGCGTGAGCGCTTCGCCAAGCTCGGCGGCTTCGATGAGGAGCTGTTCCTCTTCGGCGAGGAGGAGTATCTGGCGCTCCGACTCGCACACGAAGGTCTGTCGGCAAGACTCGAGCAACGGGCTCTCATAACGCATGCAGAGCACACCTCCCTTGCCAAGACTCCCGCTTTCGCAGTCGAGCAGTACTACCGCACGCGCGCCTTGAACTACCGACGCAACCGCAACTGCGCCGACGCAGGACTTGCCCTCGGAGCGCTCCGCTCCCTGCCACTGGTGGCCGTCATACTGTTCCTGCTGGCCAGCTCACCGATACGCACCACCGTGGGCGTGTACCGCCCGGTCGAGAACGCAGCATGGTGCCGTTCAGCCCTGCGTGGCCTGCTGGCGGGGCTGCTCCGACAGCCTGTGTCTGGACCCGACCCCGCCCGCCACTAGCTGGAGCCGGCGCGCACGATCCAAGGAGGCACAACGCCGAGCAACCCCGTTAGCTGCTCGGTTTCCCCAGCGAAATGCCTACCCAAGCGATCGACGATCGCCGGGCTTGTCCCGTTCTCCTGCTTGCCGCCGCGCCTGTTCCACAAATCCACCCTGTAGCCAAAGTGTTCATAGCCTCGCTTCAGTCGCAGTCGGCCCCGTGTCGGCAGGCGGTGCCAGAGCGCCCGCGCTGCGGCGCTACGCGTGGCAATGCGCTGGACTCCCTGAGGACTAGTCGAGTGGTACGGGCTCATCCAGGCAATCCTCCGTTCCGTACCCCCGGCGCGGTACTTCGTGCCAAGGTTGTCAGGTACGAAGTCGGAGGCCACACCGATGAACTCGTGCACTCGGCGCAGCAGCAGCTCTGGCGCGTTCTCCAGTTCATCGGTGAAGACGACGAGAATCTGATCGGCCGGAAAGACATCCCGGTATCCGGCCAAGATCCGCCCGTACTCTCCCCACGTCACATATCCCGTGGTCTCTTCCGGGATCTCGCGCGCACGCTCCAGCAGCGGCTGCTCGAGCAGCTCACCGATCGCGACGTCGAACGATCGCTGCTCGAATCCGTTCATCACAGCCATGTTGTAGTGAGAGCGGGCCCGCTCAACCGGATCGCGAAGAATTGCCACGATGCGCACATCCGGCAGCTGCTCACGGATACGCAATGGGATCGTCCGCTCGTCGTATCGATCCCCCCCCAGGCTTCGAGTCGGCGAAGGCTCATACACGCCCCCCACCATGTAGTGCGGTGTAATCGTTCCCCACTTGCGCGTCTCGTCGACGAACGCCGCTTTTGACATGAAGTCTCTCCAGCCCAGCTCATAGACCGCATCATGACTGAAATACGGTGCCTCCTTGCCCGCCGGCAGGCCAATTTCCGGGTGGCGCCTGAGATACTCGAATAGTGATGTCGTGCCAGCCTTTTGCGCGCCTATGACAATGAAATCGAGCTCGTCCTTCACTTGTCTATCGTACCGAACAGCTCACTTGCGAGCGGTCATGGCCAGACCTCGAACAGCCGTTGCATTGATCCCAACTCGACGCCTGCACAGCACGTTCAGCGCCACGTTCCATACGACGAAGCTGGCAGCATCCGCGATCGCGGCCCCCGTGACACCCAGGAACGGCACGAGCGCGATGCTCAGCACGACTGTGGTCACCAACCCTGACCCAATTCCCCAGCATGCGGCCCGCTCGTTGCCGGTCATGATCAGGACGCTTCCGACGGGCCCCGCCGCAGCGTTGAACAACTGACCGACTGCGAGCACACGCAGCGCCGTGCCGCCTGAGGCAAACGCGCCTCCAAAGATCCCTAGGTACACGCTGGGAACAGCGAGGAAGAACACGGCAATCGGCAGCGATGCCAGCACCGTAACCTGGGCTATCCGTTCCGCGCCGTGCTCCAGACCGGAGATCTCGCCCCTGGCATGCATGCGCGCCACCAGTGGAGCAAAGGGCATGTTGGCGGCGACGAGCAGCAGAACGATTATTTCTCCGCCCTTTTCGACCGCGCTGTAGATTCCCGCCTCGCGTGGACCGCCGATCGTGCCCACGGCGATCGTCGAAACGTAGCCGTTCAACTGCCAGATCCCCCCGATCAGCATCATGGGCAACGCCGCCGTTACCCATTCGCGCATGCGGTAAGAGGGAGTGGCCGTGCGCACCTGCTGAGGTAGAGCCCGCCTGAGCGCGAGCAGCCCCGCCGCGAAGGCCGCGGACAGGGCGATGACGTTGATGATCATCGCCGCCATCGGCGTGCGCACCTTTCCACCGACGATCGCCAGCACTCCGACCCCCGCGAGCAGCACGAGTGGTCGGATCACGAACTCTGGGATCTGGCCAGACACGACGCGGCCCAGCGCCTGCATTGTGCTCTGGCGCAGGATCGCGAGTGCGCTGATCGGGATCAAGCTCATGGCAACGACGAACACCCATCTGGACGACGGACCCAGTGTCGTCAGAGCAATTGCGCCACCAATGACAGCGATGGTGCTTGACGCGGCCGCCACAAGGGTGTTGGCGCGGACGACGAGGCCCCGCAGGTGATCCCACATCTCGCTTACCTCATAGCGAGCGATCCCACGGATCACGAACCTGTTGAGCCCGAGGCCAGCGGGGATCGTCAGCGCCGAAGCCCAGGCGAAGGCAAACACGTAGATTCCATAGCGCTGGCTGCCCAGAAGCCGGGCCAGGGCTACCGCCACGATGAACCCGCTCGCGCTCGACGTTGCCTGCAGGACAGCCGTGAGCGATGCTCCGAGAAGCATTCTGCGGACGAACGGGGCCGGAGGCGCCCCGGCGGAGGTCGCCGACTCCTGGCCCTCCTTGTTGCCGTCGGTGCCGGGCAGCGGCTCGTTGAGCGCCTGCGACAGACCCGCCGCTTCGTTCACCTCAGACATACATCGTGCAGCTCACCGCTCCAGGCCCAGAATCAGTAGCCAGCGCCGGCTAGCACCGAGACTGCTCCCACGCCTTCAGCCACGGCACCTCGATGTCGAGCAGTTCGGCAAGCGTTTCGCTGTCAGGGCGGAAATGCTCGATCAGCGCGTCTCTGATCGATGGATCCATCCGATCGGGCTCGATGCTTCTGCGAGCGTTCCACAGTTCAACACGGTAGCTCGCTACGCCCACCGCACGACTGATGCTCCCCCGCGACCTCGGCGGGACACGATGCCACGACCTCTGCGCTAGATGCATGCGGGCAAGCCGTTCCTGCCACAATTTCACATTCAGTCCACGGACGCGTGGATGGGTTGCCCCCACGCGATAGCGCTTGTCGAGATTGGGCGGTATGAAGCTCGACGACACATCGATGAAGTCGAAGGCCTCTGGGAGGACACGTTTGGTGTGTTCCGCCAGATCCGTCGAGAAGATCACGTTCAGCTGATCGCGTGAGAAAAGTCGCAGGAAGCCACCGAGTATGCGCCCGTACTCCCCGCGAGCGATATAGCCGTTGTGTCCCGTCGCCACCGACCGCGCGTGTTGCATGGCGCGCGGCTCCATCAGATGCGCGACCGCCACGTCGAAGGCCTGGGACTCGAGCCCGTCGAGCACCGCCATCCTGTGATGTGAGATGGCGCGTTGCACCGGGTCGCGCAACACGGCAAGGAGCTTCACATCCGGTAGCACCTCCGCGATGCGTCTCGGGATGACATCCTCGATCGGTCCTTCCGCCGATGTCTGCTCAGGAGTCCAGTCGTCGAGCGGCATGTCGCGAAATGGCGTGCCTGTCATATAGCCCACGGATGCCGTGCCACAGCGAACCCCCGGCGGCGCCGCACCTGTCACCTGCGTCTGAAACCAGTCGAAGCCTCGCCGATATGCAAGGTCGGCCTCGAAGTAGGCGATCTCCTTCTCCGGAGGCATGTATATATCCGGATGGCGGCGCATGTACTCGAAAAGCGAAGTCGTCCCAGCCTTCTGCGCCCCGATTATGAGAAAGCTAATACTTTGCAAGTCTTGATCGCTTGGGGATTGTTGTTTGGTCAGCATCCGCGTTCCGTCGCTGGCTCGTGCCCTTCCAATTGACGATCAGGCTCGAGAGCGCTGACCACTTGCCAACCCGATCATCGTATCCATGTAGGCCCGGCACACATCGTCCCAAGAGTAGCGCTCGCGCACGATCGCGCGGCCGCGTTGGACCATCTCCTCCTGCACCACGGAGGAGCCGATGACCGTCCGGATCTGCTCGGCGAGCGCCGCGGGATCGCAGGCAAAGCGATGCCCGGCGAACGGCAGCACCTCCGCGTTGAACGGCGTGTCCAGCGCGAGGGTCGGTGCCCCTGCGCCAAGCGCCTGCAAGAGCGCTGGATTCGTGCCGCCGACCGAGTGGCCGTGAACATAGACGCCACAGTTCGCCCACAGCTGGGTGAGGAGCTCCTGATCGCTGATATGTCCGAGCCAGCGGACGCGCCCACGTGCTTCCATCTGCTGCAGACGCGCTTCGATAGGTGAGTCAAAGTTCGCGCTGCCAACGATCACGGCCAGGGGCGCATCCTCGCCGAGGAGGTCGAGCGCATCGAGTGTCAGGTTGACGTTGTTCTCGGGCGCCAGTCGTGCCACCACCAAGAGATACGGCTCGCTCTGGATTGACAGCGCGTCCACCCTGTCTCGACCGACACCCTCAAGCACTCCGGCTCCATACGGGATGAACACCGAATCGCTGCCGAAGCTCTCCTTCCAGACAGTGCCTATTGCCCGCGAGTCGCATATCAAGGTTGTGGCATTACGAGCTGTCATCCACGCGCCGACCCTGAAGGTGACTCGACCCAAGCGGCTCCACTTGCCCCGCTCCCACTCGATGCCGTCCGTGTTGACAGCAAACGGAATACGGGCTGCGCGCAACGCCGGGAACCAGAAACCGTTGGCAATATTCAACACTAGCACTGAGTCAAAATCCCGGAGACTCGCGTCCACCGTGGCCGTGAGCCCAAAGCTCAAAGTCGAGATTGACTTGGTGTCATACCCAATTGTTGCGATACAGCGCACGCCGTCCTTGAACCAGACTTTTTGACCGGCGTTGCGCGCACGACAGTAGACAGTGACGTCATGCCCCTGCTCTACTAGATAGGGGGCGAGATATCGAACGAGGGTCTCATAGCCACCGTATGTGCTGGGAAAGCCGCGGCTACCAAGGATTGCGAACTTCATCGCCATGGGTGGGTCGAGATTCGCAGCAAGGAAGGCCGAATCGTAGCGGATCGAGGAGCCCCCAGACGGTGGAGTTAAGTGCGGGTTGACGACAGCCACGCGCATTGGACATAATCGAATCTTCGTCCATAATTGGGGTCATCGGCTCAAGCTCCGCGGGCGCAACGTGAGGATCACGATGCTGGCAGGGCTCACGAGCACTCGCGCCGAATGGGGCGCGTGAAGCGCGCGCGCGTGCCTGGGGAGCCAGCGACCCGACGCCGTGACCGAGGCGCCATCCAGCGCAATGCGAGACCCAGCTTCGATCGACGGTGCGGACAGTGTCTGCGCGAAGGCCTCGTAGCCAGTCGTGGAGACCGAGACCGGTTGCGTGGGACCGCTTGAGGCGAGGTAGTCGAGCGCGATCTTGATCGTGCCTTGAGGGTTGACGGTGGCCCAGCTGGTCACATTGGACAGCGAGCTGCCGCCGGTCATGCGCGTCGGCACGAATCGACCGCCCTCGAGCTGCCGGGCAGCCAGGAGCCCGTAGTACTCCGGCGTCGCGAGGAGTTCGCCGGCGCGGGCCGCCTTGAGGCTCGAGGCACAGATCGGGCTCTCCGTGTAGACCTGGCAGATACCGAGGTCGCCGTGAAAGTTCACCCCTTCAGCACCACTGCTGACGGCGCGCAGCGCCCAGTCGAATGCCCACAGCGCACCGGCGAACGCCGGACTCGCGTCAGTGTTACCTGGACAGGCCACACTGTTGGTCTCTCCTATCCGCGTCGAGCGTCCCACTCGAGCACCGGCGTCCGCGAGCACCTGCAGGAGCTGGTCCTCTTCAGCCCTGACCGCAGGAGAGAGCAGTTCGAAGGCCGTTGGCTTCAGATCCGACTGAGGCGCAACGGGACCGCAGGCTTTTATCGGATAGAAATGCTGCGTGAGGCTGGTGAACATTTGTGCACTGGCGCCCATTTCGGCGAGCCATGTATTTGCCTTCGTCAAAGCGGGACCGTCCAGCGCAACGCCGGGCACTGCCGCAGCCAGAGCCTGGCTGTACACGTCGGCTTCGTGTAGGTATTCGCCGAGGCTGTATGTCGACGGACGCAGACCCGGTGGGTTGTGGCCGTAGTCGTTGGGCTCGTTGCCGATCTCAATGCCCGCCAGCTCCGATCCGAGGATTTTCTGGGCGTAACGAGCCTCGTCAGCAGCCCGGACGGGTTCGAAGTGGCCGAGATTCACCCCCAGCAGTACCCGCCATCCGGTGGCCTTCAGCAGGCCGCGCAGATTTGACAGGTCGACTGGAGTGATTGTGCTCCTGGCCCATTGAGGCGCCGCTTCGCTATGGCTGGTCCACCACGCCAGATCCACGCTGCCACCCCCAATTCGCAGCACCGATGGTCCCAGGAGACGCATCAAGCGCACCAGCCGTGAATGCGAGGAGGTGATACGGCCCGAGTCCAGTTCATGGGCCTCGAGCGAAAGCCCGACCGCGCCAGGCGCAAACGTCGCCTGGGGCCGGCCGGCTTCCACGCTGAGAGTTGCCGCTGCTGGCGGCCGCTGAGTCTTCGTGGCAGTCGACCGAGCCCATACCCACGTTCCCGCCACCGCTATGACGAGGAACATGGCCGACACGTGATGGACCCGCATTCTCGTGTCGATCATTCCGCTACACGAGCAGCCGATGGCCAATCATCGACGTGCGGCGACCAATCCGCGGCCGCGACTTCGATGTGGGCGGGGGCGGATTCCACCACGCAGCCGAATTGCGCAAGCTGCTCGCGCGAGCAGCTCAGTCCGATGTACTCGGAACGAGCTCGGATCGCGCGGCCTCGTTGGTCGGCGCGGCCTCGGCGGGCGAGGGCTTCTCACCCTTGGTATAGCCATAGCCGGCGGGGCTACCCGAGCTCGAGCCATTGGCAATCACGCCCAGAAGCGGCGCGCCCGCGCTGGCAAGAACGTGGTGCAGTCGCTCCGAGGCATCGCGTCGGCTGCGTCCGATCCAACCGACGATCACCACACCGTCGACCTTCGTCAGCAGCGGGAACGCGTCTGAGACGGCCGATAGCGGCGGTGTGTCGATCACAACGAGGTCGTATGCGAGCTTCGCCTGTTCGAGCACGCGCCCCATGGCACGTCCCTCGGTGAGCTCGCCGGGGTTCGGGGGAAGCACCGCGCCGGCGACCAGCACGTCCAGGGTCCGCCCCTCTGCCCCCTCACCTGGAGGCGCCTCAAGGTGAACCGGCTGAATCGCCTCTCTCATCGGCGTAGCGCCGATCAGCACATCGGCCAATCCGGGCCCCGGCGTGATATCGAGCTGCTCAGCCAGAGTCGGATCGCGCAGATCGGCCTCGAGCAGCAGTACACGCGTGCCCAGCCTGGCCGCCGCCTCGGCGAGGTGCCGAGCGATCGTCGTCTTCCCATCGCCAGGCGCTGCCGACGCGATGATCAACGTGCGCAGTTCTCGATCGACGTTGAAGAAACGCAGGTGAGCTCTAATCAGGCTGAACGCCGCCGCATCGGCGACCGGCAGGACGGAGCGCTTGCCACGCTTGCCGCTCTTCCCACCGGCACGCGATAGCGCCGTGCTCTCCGGAACTGCACCCAGCAGGGGCAGCCCGTAGATTGCCTCCAGGTCCTCCGGCCCCCTGAGCCTGCGATCCAAGCGACCGAGGGCAAAGGCCAAGCCAAGCCCGATCAGGAGTCCCAACAGCGCACCCAGAGCCGTATTGCGTTTCGTCTTTGGAGCCGAAGGGGCTGACGGAACCGATGCTTCCTGGGCGACCTGCACGTTTTCGTCATGAAGTTCCGAGAGCAGGCTCAGTGTCTGCGCGCGATCCTGAAGCTGCACGCCGCCGGCGCCGTTCCTCTCCGCCGACGAGAGATGCGCAAGCTCCCTGTGCACCAGCGCGAGGGCCGCTTTGAAGTATCGGCTGTTCGCTTCCTGCTGCTCGTTGACAAACACGCGGGCGTAGGTGTTCGCGATCTTCGCTGCCAGCACCGGCGAGGTCGTGGTGGAAGCGATGGTCACCACCCCCGATTCCGCATGACCAGATATTTCCAAGCTGGCAGCGACCCTGCCTGGGCCCACCCCGTTGCCGATTGCGCTCGCGGTCTTCGCCGCCGTATCGCCGCCCCTGACGAGTTCGAGGTCGTTGGCCTGCTGGGCAAGTAGGCTGCTGCCGCTGCTGACGCTGGCGGGAAGTCCCGCGATCTGGCGGCTGAGAGAGCCGTCGCTGAAGACCAGGGACGAAGAGGCCGTGTATTCCCGAGTCTGACGCTTCGAGAACGCATACGCGGCACCCGCCACGACCAGCACGCAGAGCACGATCAGCAGCAGGCGACGACGGACGAATCCGAGGATCTGCTCGAGACTGAGCCCTTCAGAGTTCTGCTGCACGTGCTGTATCCTCTCAGATCCGATCTGCTGCAGCTCCTTGCGTCTAAGAACCGTCGAGGCGCCGAAGAACTTTCAGGAACCAGCATAAAAAGTCCTAAAGGCGGAGCGTTAATGGCTATGTCACGGTGCGTGCCGCTGCGCAGGACTCTCCAGGCACGATCGTGAGTGCCTCTCTGTCACAGCCAACCCGACTCTCACCGTGGCGCGATCGACTCGGTACACGGAGTCGGCTCGAGCTGATGCTGTTGCCGTTTCTCGGCGCCACTCTGCTCGTCCGGGTGCTGACAGATGACGCCTCCTCGTCCGACAGTCGCCATTCCGGCAGCCTCAATCTGTCCGGAGGCATCGCCGTGTTGTTCGTGCTGGTGGCGCTAGGCCTGCTGCTTCGGCGGCGCCAGGGCGTGGCTCCCACGAGCCTGGCTGCCCTGTGGTTGGGGGTGTGGACGGCTGTGGCCTTGGCTGCCCACGGCGCATCCACCGAGACCCTACGCGAGGGCGTGCGTGAGGCGTCGGTAGTCGCACTCGCCGCAATCGTCTACAACGCCCGGGAGATCGTGACGGTTCCCGTAGCAGCACGCCTCGTTCAAATCGCCGGCCTCGCAGCGGCGCTGCTCGCCATATACCAACTCGTGACGAACACCGGGACGGTCGTGGCCGGGCACATTCGCTCCAACGGCACGTTCGCGCACCCCAACAGCGCCGCCGTGTTCTTTGCAATCGGAGCAATTTCCTCGCTGTGGTTGTACCTCGACAACGGGCGACGCCGTTTTGACGCGTTTCTGGCGGCGATCTTCGCAGCTGCTCTGATAACGACCGTCAGCATCGACGGGCTGCTTGCCCTGCTCGCGATGCTGATGACGTTCGGCGCGCTCCACAGCGGCACACCCCGCGCGCGGCTGGTCCCCTTCCTTGCCGCCGGGCTCGTGGCCCTGGTCTTCTTCGGTACGCCCCTAGGCTCAGAACGCATAGCCAAGGAGTCATCCACGAGCCTCAGCGGCGAACCGAACACCTCACTCGCCTGGCGCTTTCGCAAGTGGAAGCTGCTGCTGCCCGAATGGGAACGCTCGCCGGTGCTAGGGCGGGGTCTCGGCGCAACCACCACGATCGAAGCCCCCGCCGAACCCGAGCTGACCGTCGCTGCGTTCCGGCGCGCGTATCTGCGCGATGCGCTCCCCCACAACGAATACCTGCGTTACCTTGTCGAGACCGGCGTCATCGGTCTCGCGCTGCTGCTCGGCGCCCTTGCGATCCTCCTGGCCAATCTCTTTCGTAGACGAGGAATCGAGCCGATGGACACGGGCGCCGTCAACGCCCCGACGCTCGCCATTGCCATCCTTGCCGGTTGCCTCGTCAACTCGCTCGCCGACAACACCTTCCTGAACAGCCCCACCTGTTACGCGGCCGTGCTCATCGTCATTGCTGCCCTGGGCATCCGAATGCAGCGTCCAACACAACTCGCGTGACGCCTTGCGAGTCAGTGCATCACTTCGGTCCCGATCCCGCCACGGTCGGGGGCATGGCAAGCGCGATCCGGATTCTCTGCCAGCACAACGTGGGCGGCACCTTCGTCCAGTCCCACGCCACGTGGAGCCCCCATTCGCGTCTGCGTTTGATGGCAGGCGCAGCGCGCGCGATGACAACCATGCAAGCCGGGGAAGTCGCCCACATTCATCTCTCCGAGCGAGGGTCCTTCCTGCGCGAGGGTGCGCTCCTAGCCTTGGCGCAAAAGCACGGGCTCATCACGGTCGCAACCATCCACGGTGCCTCGTTCATCCCGTTCGCCCATCGCCATCCAATATTCGTAGCGGCGGTGCTGAGACGGGCAGACCTCGTGATCTGCCTAGAGCAGGGAGTACTGGATGCCATTCACCGCCTCGCACCTGACACTCAGGCTGAGGTCGTGCCAAATGCCGTGGCGTTCGACGACGAGGACCCTCCACCCGCAGACACGACTGCTGAGCTTGTCGTGTTCGCCGGTGAGATCGGTCTGCGCAAGGGCGCCGACGTCCTGCACCGCACCTGGCCGTTGGTGGCGCAACGACGTCCCGCGGCACGGTGTCTGATGGTGGGCCCGGCGGGCGACTTCGCCCCTTCCCACACAGAGCGTCTCGAGGTTCGCGCGCCGGTGGGGCCGGCTGACATGAAGGAGATCCTGCTGCACGCGCGCGTTGTCGCACTGCCTGCCCGTGCTGAGGCGATGCCCATGGTCTTGACTGAGGCGATGAGCCTTGGCCGGCCTTTTGTCAGCACGCCGGTCGGTGGAATCCCAGAGCTCGCTGCAGCCGGCGGAATGCTTGCCGACGTTGGCAAGGAGAGCGAGCTCGCCGACCACCTGACGGAACTGCTTGCCGACCCCGGCCTCGCCCGCACGATCGGCGAGCGGGGTCGGCAGTTCTGCCTGCAGACGCGCAGCGTCGATGTCATCGACGCGCGTCTTCGGGGGCTCTATGCAGCAGCCTGCGAACGCCGTAGGTGCGCTACCCACCACTAGAGGACAACGGCGCTATTGCCGAGTCCGAAGCAGGCGCGTCATCGTGAGCCCGTAACGCGCCAACACGCCTGCGCCGCGGCCCAACATCGATCTTTGTCTTGACCTTTCGCTGTAGCGCGCGTGCTGATCCAAGACCTCAGATGGAGGCAGCACCTGACGCCGCACGAATCCACCGAATCCACCCCGTGGCGCAAGCAGTCCATCGATTAGTCCCATATCTGCATAGATCTGCGCTGGGCTGGAGTCGGGGTTGGGGTTGGCGAGACGCGCGGCGATACGCCCGCGAAGACCCAGCCTGTGTCTGTCCGAGATGATCTTTCCTGCCGGCAATCCCACCGTCTTCTCGGCCACCTCGACCGCGGTATGTATCGCTCGGCCAAGCTTTGGATAGGCGTGCAGGAGCTCGTCCATCTTCTCGGGACGGACTTCGGTGCCATACACGTCCCACCACGCACTCAAGTCGCTCGCCAGACGTAGATCGACAAAGCCATCTCTCGCGTAGAACAGCAGCAGCGCAGCCAGCTCATCTACACGGGCCGGCTGCCATGCCTCCGTGCTATCCACCGAAGGCGCAAGCAGTCGCTCAGGCGCAAAGCTCCGCTCATACCAGTGGACGCGCCAATGAAGCTCTACCGACGGGAGCTCCCCCCGCTCGTGGAGGAGCACGTAGTGCAGAAGCGGCAGTCCGTACTCATACACATGGTCCGCAGGCGTGCCATAGCCGAGTCTCCGCACGACCTCCACGGCCTCCTCCAGTTGATCGGGCGCCACGAGCAGGTCGATGTCTGTGGACAAACGCCTTCCCGGATCGCCGTGGATCGCCTCTCCCAAGAGCGGCCCCTTCAAGGGAGTCGAGCGAATCCCCGCTTCGGCCAGCATCGCCGTGACGCGAAGCGAGATCAGCTGCAGGAACGCGCCCTGGCGCCGTCCGGCCTCGACCGACTCCCTCACCGCCTCGGCGAAGGCGCCGTCCGCGGATCCCTTGGCCAACTCGAGAATGCGTGGACCGAGCACCGGCAACAGCTTGCGCAGTCGCAGCGTTTCAGTGAGTCTCGGCCAATCCTGGCTTACCACCAGCCGCCCGGCATGCTGCTGCTGCTGCTGCCGACGCTCCGTGGTACCGGCACTGAGCAGGATCAGCTGCCGTTCGGCCAGGGAACTAGCCATGTGGGCCAGCTCCCCGCGTCCGCGTAGCACCCGAATCTGCTCCGCTCGTCTCGAAGGCCATGGGGTGCGGATCGGAGGACAGGCCCAGCACCTTCCGGAATCTACAGCTTCTACCCTGCAATCAGTTGCTTGAAAGCCTGTCCGCCTAGTGCAATTCCATTTTCAGCAACTGCAGGTGGTTCCATGGGAAGGACGCCAGAAGCTGCTGGGGGGTTTTCCCTTCGTAATAGCCGTGCGCGCCGGTGTAGGGTTCCGTACCTGTGGGCGTCGGATCTTGCCCGTAAAAGGTCACGTCCCGCGCCGTATCCCTGACGACGATTCCGTAGCGTTGTGCCGCTTCGGCCATCATCAGCGTCAGTTTCGGGAGGCGCAGAGCTGCGAGGTCGAGGTTCGGGTCGAGCCGCAGATGGGCACCCTCAGGGAGCGAGTTCGGTTCGAGCGACCATCCATCGGTCCGCTGCGCCGGCGAGGCGTAGACAACCGCTCGCGGATTGGGAACCGCCATCGCCAAGGCGTGGTTTATGTGACCGCTCTGGAGATCTTCCAGTGTGATCAGGCCGCCTGCGATCGACAGCGACGATGCGCTGGCTCCCCATTCCGTCAGAGCACCGACCCAAGACGTGGGCCCGTAGGCACCCGAGCTGGAGGACACGTTCTGGATCGCCCCACCCCAGCCAGCCTGCCAGACACTGCCGATGAGCTGCAGGTGCCAGAACTCCCACAGCCGATCCGTGCTCGGCTGCCACACAACCAGATGCTCATCGCTGCCGGCAGCCGGTTTTGCGTTCGACGGCAGCGGAACAGCCGTCCATGCCGCCTGAAGCGTGAGCGCCCTCAAGGATTTTTCAAGCGTCACCTTCACCACCGGCTGATTCGCAGGCACCGTGTAGACCGGGACCGACCACGAGCTCGTGTTGATGTAGGGACCTCGTTTGAGTTCGGCTTCTTTGGCGATCTGCCGACCCAAAGCGCTGACCACAGCTTCCGAGCTCGGATCCAGTGGAGCACTCGCAGGCAGCGCCGCATCCCAGATGCTCGTTGACGAGAAGAACCGGAAGTGGGGCGATGGTTCGACCGCCGGAGGCGTTTCAACAGTAGGCGGGGTTTCAACCGGAGGCGTTTCGACCGGTTTTTCAGCCGGAGGAGTTTCGACCGGAGGAGTTTCCACAGGCGGAGTTTCCACAGGCGGTTTTTCAACCGGAGGCGTTTCGACCGGAGGCGTTTCGACCGGAGGAGTTTCGACCGGAGGCGTTTCCACAGGCGGTTTTTCGACCGGAGGAGTTTCCACAGGCGGAGTTTCCACAGGCGGTTTTTCAACCGGAGGCGTTTCGACCGGAGGAGTTTCAACCGGAGGCGTTTCCACAGGCGGGTTTTTTTCAACTGGGGGAGTTTCCACCGGCGGTGTTTCCACAGGAGGAGTCTCCACTGGCGGCGTCTTCGCAGGAGACGTCACTTCGGGAAAGATCGGTTTTTCGGGGAAGCTCGTGGGCAGTTTTTCCTGTTCGACCGCGACGGGCAGGAAATCCTGAGGCGGAATCGTGCCGCCCTTGGACCGAGGATTGGGGGCTTTCGTGCGTCGACGGACAGGCTGGGCGACCTTGCACTTCTTGGCGGCTGCCGATTCCCCATGACGCTTCGAGACTCGGCACGCGGCCGGGCGCGTGGCTGCGTTGCGCGCGCGGCCGGGGTGCTGGGAGAGCGTCGCGACAGGAAGCATCTCGCCGCGAGTACCGAGAACGGCGGCGCGAGAGCTTCCAACGAATGCAAGCGCGACGAAAACGAAGACGAGCATGCAGCAAAGATGGGCATAGGCGACTGGACCGTGGGCTCGCAGCAGCGGCGAGCGCTGAACAGATTGCGCAGACATGAGGCTCCTTTGCCCTGGAGGGCTTGCAGCGCGGGTAGCAGGTGAGGCTGCGTTATTCCCTTGGAGTGGCTATGCGATGGCTATCGGCTTCGTCACCGCAGGTATGGAGAATCGGAGCCTGTTTTGGACGTTAGTCCTGCAAGCGGGCTTGCTTCGGCCCAAAAAGCCCCCAGTCTCGGTCCGGTTCGCTTGCAGATCGACTTACCAGACCTGACAAGGCACTCGCTCGTAGCGAGCTGCGAGGGGCAATCGCCACTGTTCATTTGCGGATCGCCTGCGCTACGATCTACCGCAGATCCCGGAGCAGAAGCAATCGATATCCACAGGGCACGGAGGCAGCGATGGAGAACCGGGAGGGGGCAGTGGGTGATCGCCCGGCTTGCAATGGGGCACGGATGGGCAAAAGCGAGGTGAGCGCACGACTGTTGCGTGCACGCATGGCGTCGGTGACTGCCATCGCAGTGCTCGCCATGACCCTCGCGGCGACGAGTGCGCAGGCGGTCGTGAATCCTGTGCTGAGCGGCAGCATCGCCGACTCGACGACCACACTGCCGGGAGCCACGGCAGTGGCGGTGTCGGGCCATTACGCCTATGTGACCGGCTACTACGCGGGCAAGCTGGCAGCAATCGACATCTCCAACCCGGCGGCCCCTACGCTCGCGGGGGCCAGCCCGGCGAGCAACGGGCTACTGAACGCCTCAACTATCAACATTGCTGGTGGCTACGCCTATGTGGTCTCCAAGAACCGCAACGGGCCAGCCGAATCCGGCAGCAACGACGACGGGACCGGCAACAGCCTCACGATTCTCGACATAGCCACCAATCCAGCCTCGCCGACGATCGTTGGCTCAGTGCGGGACGCCAGTCAGTTGTTCGGGGCTTATGGCGCGGCGATGTCTGGCCAATACGCGTTTGTGGCCTCCCAGGGCTGTCTGAGCGGCCAGCCGTGTCCAAATACCTCGGTGGGCAACGAGTTTGCCGTCGTTGACGTGAGCATTCCCGCGTCCCCACTCGTCGTGGCATCGATCCGCAACAACCACCTGCCCGCCCCTTGGACCGGGACCGGGGCCCTCTCGCACGCAACTTCCGTAGCGATCTCCGGGAACTATGCCTATGTGACGGCGGCCTACCAGGATCGCCTGACGGTCATCAACATCGCCAACCCGCTCAACCCGACGATCGTGGCGTCGATCAGGGACACGACGAACCTCAACTTCCCGGTGGATGTGGCGGTGAGCGGCAACTACGCCTACGTCACCGACCAGATCACCCCCGGTCGCTTGACGGTCGTGGACGTGAGCAATCCAAACAACCCGCAGGTGCTCACCTCGGTGGCCAGCAGCAGCTTCAACGGGGCCTATCGTGTGCGCATCCGCGGAAGCTTCGCGTATGTATCCGCTTCCGCGCTCTCATCGGTGGCGGTGGTGGACATCTCCAGCCCGGCGAGCCCGCGGATAGCAGCGACTGTGGGCAGCGTCGCTCATCTGAACAAGACCACGGGCTTGGACGTGGACCCGACTGGGCGCTACGTGATCGCCAGCTCTCCCTTCCTTTCCACTCAGACTCAGCCGCTCTATCCGCCGTTCGCGCTGCAAGCCGGCGGCCCGACCTTGACCGGATCGGTGTCCGCCATCACGCTCGACCCGCTGACCATCGCGGCAACCATCACCCCGGCCTCCGAGCCGAGCAGCCCCACCGCCGAAACCTCCGCGAACTTCAGCTTCTCCGTCAATGACGCCGTGGCCACAGTGCAGTGCAAGCTCGACAGCGGCTCGTGGCTGCCATGCACGACTTACACCAGCCAGGTCTACACCTCGCTCGGCGCCGGCTCGCACACGTTCGCCGTACAGGCGACCGACGCGGCCGGCAAAACGAGCACCGCCTCCTACAGCTGGACCGTCACAGCACCAGCAAACACCTCTCTCCCCGAAATCTCTGGGTCGGCGAGCGTCGGACAGGTGCTGAGCACGTCCACCGGGTCCTGGACCGGCTCTCCGAGCTTCGCATACCAGTGGTTGCGCTGCGAAGCCAACGGCATGGGCTGCTCGCCGATCCCCGGCGCGACCTCCTCCAGCTACACCGTCGAAGGCGCCGATGCCGCCTCGACGCTCAAGGCGCTCGTGACCGCCACCACGAGCGCAGGCACAACGTCGGCCGAATCCAATCCCACGACAGCCGTGACCAGTCCACCGGCAAACAGCGCTGTCCCCATGATCTCCGGATCTCCGACGCAGGGGCAGGTGCTGTCCGCATCCACGGGCACGTGGACCGGCTATCCCCCACCATCGTTCACATACCAGTGGCAGCGCTGCGACCAAAGCGGCTCAAACTGCACACCGATCAACGAAGCCACCGCCTCGACCTACACCCTCGAAGCCGCCGACGTGGGGTCCACGCTCGTCGTGGTCGTCACAGCCACCAACAGCATCGGCACAACCCAGGCCAGCTCCACCGCGAGCCCAATCGCCAGCGGACCACCCGCAAGCACCTCCGCCCCCACGATCTCCGGATCTCCGACGCAGGGGCAGGTGCTGTCCGCCTCCACCGGCACGTGGACCGGCTATCCCCCACCATCGTTCACATACCAGTGGCAGCGCTGCGACCAAAGCGGCTCAAACTGCACACCGATCAACGAAGCCACCGCCTCGACCTACACCCTCGAAGCCGCCGACGTGGGGTCCACACTCGTCGTGGTCGTCACAGCCACCAACAGCAGCGGCTCAGCCCAGGCCAGCTCCGCCACGAGCCCAGTGATCTCCGGCGGGCCGGTAAACATCTCGCCGCCAGCCGTCACGGGCTCCGCCGCCGAGGCCAGCGCGCTGTCGAGCTCCACCGGCACCTGGTCCGGCTATCCCACGCCATCGTTCACATACCAATGGCAGCGCTGCAACAGCTCAGGCCAGGGTTGCGCGGCGATCCCCGGCGCGAGCGCCTCGACCTACACCGCGCTTTCCGCCGATGTCGGCTCGACGCTGCTCGTGACGTTGACGGCGACCAATAGCTTGGGCTCAGCTCAGATCAGCTCTGGGCCAACCCCGGTCGTGGTCTCCGCCGCCGGACCCGTGACAGGACTCCTGGACGACTTCGCCCGAGCAAACAACAGCGGACCCCCTGGACCCAACTGGACGCACATGGTGGTATCGAGCACCGGCCCCACCAACGACCTCTTCATCACCAATCACCAGGTGACAGGACGCACTGGGAGCAACGCCGACTACTGGAACCCTCAGACGTATGGGCCCAACAGCGAGGTTTGGGTCACCGTTGCCGCCAAGCCGACCCTCGACCAGGACCCCGTCGTGCTCGGTCTGCGCTTCCAGAACCCCGGCGCCGCCAATGCCAGCGGATATCAGGCCTACTACATATTCCGCTCAGGCCAGGCCGACCAGTACAGGATCATCTCTCGCATCAACGGCACCACGAGCACGACCCTCGCCAGCGTCAACGGACCCACGCTCAGTCCCGGCGACGAGCTCCTGTTCCGGGCCATCGGCACCACGCTCGAGCTCTGGCGCCTGGACGCCGGCAGCTGGACCCGGATCCTGTCCGCAACCGACGGCACCTTCCAGAGCGCCGGCTACCTCAACCTCACCGCTCGCGATGGCGCTGTGAGGCTGACCAACTTCGGCGGCGGGACGCTGCCTTAGAACCTCTAGAGCGCTTCGCTGAGCTGTGCCGTTCGACCGTTGCTCATCTGGCTGAGCGTGACCTCAGCCAGCACCGAGTCGAGGATCTCAAGCGCTTGGTCGACGGTCTCCTGCGAGACGTTCAACGGGGGAAGTAGCCTGACGACGCAGTCGCCGCGACCGCCGAGCTCGACAATCAGCCCGCGCTCGAGCGCACCGCGCTGCACAGCTACTGCAGCCTCGGTATTCGGCTCACCCGTCTCCCTGTCGACGAGCTCCAGGCCGAGCATCAGCCCCCGGCCACGCGCTTCGCCCACAATCTCGTGGTCCCGCGCAAATCCCTCGAGCGCTCCCAGCGCATACGCACCCAGCTCGCCAACGTAGCGGAGGATCTCATCGCGCTCGATGATGCGCCCCGCCGCGACGCCCGCCGCAAAAGCGAGCTGGTTACCACGGAAGGTGCCCGTGTGCGCGCCCGGCGCAAACACGTCGAGGCTCTCGTCGTGAAGGACTATCGCGATCGGCATCCCCATCCCGCCGATCGCCTTCGACGCGACAATCGCATCTGGTTCGATGCCATGTTGCTCAAATGCAAACCACGTTCCCGTCCGGCCACCGCCCGTCTGTACCTCGTCGACTATCAGCGGGATGCCGAGCTCACGCGTGACACGTCGCAACCCCTGGACGAAGTCGCTGGACGCCGGGATCACGCCACCCTCGCCCTGTACCATCTCGACGATCACCGCAGCCGGGAGCGGGATACCGCCGAGCGGATCACGCAACGAGCGCTCGAGATACTCGAGGCACCGCTGGCCGCTGTCCGCACCCGCGCCCAGGGCGCATCTGAGCGGATAGGGATATGGGAAGAAGTGCACTCCCGGAACCCGGCCCGCGACGCGCTCCTTCTGAGCTACAAGACCCGTGACCGTCATGGCCGCATGCGAGCAACCGTGAAACGCGCCCTGGAAGGTGATGATCTCTGAGCGTCCCGTTGCCGTCTTGCACAGCTTCAGCGCCGCGTCGACGGCATCGGCGCCGCTGGGACCGCAGAACTCGATCCGCATGCGCGAGCGCATACTCTCAGGAAGCATAGACAGCTGCATCGACATGAACTCGTCGCGGATCTCCGTCGGGAAGTCGAGCCCGTGCGTGAGCAGGGGGAGCTGGGCGGCAACGGCCTCCACCAGCTCGGGGTGGCTGTGGCCCAGCGGCATCGCGCCGGCGCCCGTGAGGAAGTCGATGAAGACGTTGCCGTCGAGATCCTCGACGTAGGATCCAAGCCCTCGTCTGATTGCGATCGGCAATCCGCGAGGGTAGGTGCGAACGCTCGACTCGCTCTGCTCCTGTCGTTCAAGCAGGCGCCGCGACAGCGGTCCTGGGACCGGCGTGCTGACTGACGGACGTTGCTGGACCATCGTCTGCACCTGATCCAGCTCGCGCACAGACGCCCCTCCGGATGGCTGCGCCCCGATCATTGTTTGACTAACGCGCACAATTGCCTGTTCTTGCAGGGGAAGCGCCGGCGACACGCGCTGGAGCTCAATCCGAGTGCAAGGTCAATACCCGCCGGCCGCCTTCGGCGGCGGTCGGCGGGCTTGCCGGCGTCAGATCCGCTACGCAGTCGCCGGTGCCGTGTCGTCTGCGTGTTCCATCTTGCCCATCCCGACGATGATCTTTCGATCGCCCGTGAACGGACGGCGGGCGTGAGCGACGAGCATGTTGTCGAGTGCGATCAGATCGCCCTTCTGCCATGGCGTTTCCACGCAAAGCTGCTCATAGACCTCGCCGATCCGGTCCATCGTCTCATCCGGGATCGGTGTCCCATCGCCGTAATACACGTTGCGAGGCAGATCCTCGTCGGCGAACAGCTGGCGTAGGGCCGTCCGCGTCTCCTCATCGAGGCACGCCACGTGGTGCAGCTGCACCTGGTTGAAGAAGATCGGCTCGCCCGTACGCGGATGGGTCCGCACGCCCTTCGCGAGCTGGCGCACGCGCAGACCGAGCTCCGTCCACTCACATGCCATCCCCGCCTTCGCACACGTCTGTTCCACGGCGGCCTTGTCGTCTGTGTGGAAGAAGTCCTGCCACGGCACATCCACGCCCTCCGAGAAGTTGCGCACGTACATGAGGTCCTTGCGCTCGAACTCCTCGACGATCTCCTTGTCGAGCTTCTCATAGACCTCGCGACAGTCCAGCATCGGGCTCTCGCCCTGCGTCTCAGATGGGAGCACACAGAAGAAGAACTGGCGCATCGGCCAGCTCGAGAAGTGCGAGCTCTCGTTGTGGAAGAGGATCATCTTGTCGTGTGGGTAGGGCGTCGAGTGGTAGATCTTCTCGCCGGTTTCCTCGGGAGGCAGATCTCCGTAGTCACCGAACAGCTCACCTGCGATCGTCGATGCGACGGCCTCGAACTCAGGAGCACCGGTCAGGGGGAAGCCGCGGAACATGATCGCTCCATGGCGATCCAGGTAGCCCTCCACGTCCTCCGCGTGACTGGCACACCAGGCCGCCAGATCGACGTTGTCGACCGCCGGCGTGACCACCAGCGGCAGACGCCCCTCGTTACCCGGCAAGAAGCCCGTCTGCACGAGCTCCGTCGTCTGTACCGCCTTGCGACGCATGCCTCGGAGGCCTCCCGCGGCGACAGACGGTCCTTGTTGTGCGCTCATCTCGATTCCTCTCCGGGCATGGGGCCCTCGCTGTTGTCAACTATCTGTCGCTGAAGGACTCTCCATCCGGAGCAGCGCAGCGCCACTGCCGCGATGTAGCCGGCCCGACGGTCGCTCAAGTCCTCCATGCACCACTGCCTCGGCTCCTCCTCGCTCCATGCGGTTCGAAGTAGCTCAGCAGGGGTGTGCGGTGAAAGCGTGACATCAAAACTATCCAAGGGCAAGCTCAGGCCATCTCCGCGTGCCTTGATGAATGCCTCCTTGCGGGTCCAGCACGTGAGAAAGGCCCGCGGCTGGTCCTCCTTCGGCAGGGCGCGCAGAGCACGCACCTCAGCAGCAGAGAAGAACCGCTCGGCAATGCGCTCATTTGCAAAGTCGGCATCGTCGACCTCCACGTCCACCCCGATCTCCGCCGCGCTGCTGAACGCGTACAGCACGATCGATCCCGAATGGGAGAGGTTGAACCATGGCCCACCGAACAGTCCCGGCTTGTCGAACTCGCCGTATTCGAACACCAGATCCTGAGGCACCGTCCGGCGATAGCGGGCCAGCAAATCGCGCAGCAAAGCTCGTCCGACGATATACCGGGAGCGGTCGCGCTCGAAGCGAAAGCGGTCCGCGCGAGCGCGCTCGTCCTCAGCCAGAGAAACGCGCATCCGCTCGACGATCGCCGGCGGCTGCTCGAGACTGGCCGACCACACATGAACCTCGTCCGTCGGCAGTGCCCACCCAGCGCTCACCTCGTCAAACACCGAAGCCTGACCGGGCATCGCCCCCCCTGTTGGTGGCCAAGACCACTCAGCAATTGTAATGCCATCCGCTACCATCGTCGCGAGTTTGGGGCTCGGTCGCCGGCGGCCGAGAACGGATTAGGGCACCTTAACATCATATTGCGCAGTGGAACCAGGGGCTATTTCGACCGACCGCGTTGCGCACCCGGGGCCCCGGGAGGATGAGCTGGGACCCCGGCTCCTAGCGGCTGCAGCCGCGCTGCTGTACCGCTCCAGCGACCGCTCACAGTTGACATTGGGCTTGGTCAGCGGTCACGCCCAAGCACCTCGCCAACTACAGGTGGACGTCGCCCCTGAGGCCACCTTCTCAGAATTGCTCGCCCAGTTTGACGCGGCCCTCGCCGGCCCCGGCAAGGGGGATCGCGGAACGCCAGCCGACCTCGTGGTCGCGCTCGGTACCGATGTCGGGGATGCCCCGGACGGTGAGACTTGGCTCTACGCTCGCCATGGCCCCGAGGGACTCGATCTGGAGTTGCGTGGCGAGGGCACAGCGAACCCGAAGGCGTTCGTCGGCCATCTGAGCATTCTGCTCAACGCGGCGCTCGCGAACCAGAGCACGCCCGTCGCAGCGCTGCCGCTGCTCACCGAGGCCGAGCGCAACGAGCTGCTGGTCGACTTCAACGACTCCGCCGCTCCCTATCCGCATGCCTGCCTGCACGAGCTCGTGGCCGAGCAGGCGCACAGCACGCCCGAGGCGGTCGCCATCGAGATCGAGGAGCAGCAGCTCACCTACAGAGAGCTCGACGCGCGCACCAACCAGCTCGCACACCACCTCGTCGATCTCGGGGTGGGGCCGGAGGTGTTGGTGGGGATCTGCATCAAGCGCTCACTCGAGATGGTCGTCGGCCTGCTGGGCATCCTCAAGGCCGGGGGCGCATACGTGCCGATCGACCCCGCCTATCCGGCCGACCGTCAGGAGTACATGCTCGCCAACTCCGATGCGCCGGTGCTCCTCACGCAGGAGGACCTGCGTGGCACCTTGCCCCCGAGCACGGCCAAGATCGTCTGCCTCGACACCGACTGGCCGGCAATCGCATCGCGTCCGACCGACAGCCCCTTGGTCGCGGCTGACCCCGAGCAACTCGCATACGTGATCTACACCTCCGGCTCGACCGGCAAGCCCAAGGGCGTTCAGATCTCACACCGGGCGCTCGTGAACTTCCTGACGACGATGCGACAGACGCCAGGCCTAGTCGCCCAGGACGTGCTGGTGGCCGTGACCACGCTGTCGTTCGACATCGCCGGGCTCGAGCTCTACCTGCCGCTGACCACCGGTGCTCGTGTGGTCATCGCTCCGTCCGAGGCCACGGAGGATCCACGAGCGCTCTCCGCCCTGCTGGAGCGTTCGCAGGCAACCGTCATGCAGGCGACACCAACGACGTGGCGGATGCTCATCGACAGCGGCTGGCAGGGCCGGCCCGGGATGAAGGCGCTGTGCGGGGGCGAGGCCCTCCCGGTGGCGCTCGCAGACCGGCTGGTTGGCGCAGGGCTCGAGCTGTGGAACATGTACGGCCCGACCGAGACCACCATCTGGTCGACCTGTGCGCGGATCGAGACGCAAGGCGAGACCTTGACCATCGGGCGTCCGATCGCCAATACCACTCTCTATATCCTCGATCAGTCGATGGAGCCCGTCCCGGTGGGCATCGCCGGCGAGCTGTGGATCGGCGGCGATGGGCTTGCTCGCGGCTACCGCGGACGCCCCGATCTGACAGCCGAGCGCTTCGTCGCACATCCATTCGACCCAACGCCCGAAGCCAGGATCTACCGCACTGGAGACCTCGCCCGCTATCGCGGCGACGGCACCGTGGAGTTCCTCGGCCGAATCGACCACCAGGTCAAGGTTCGCGGCTTCCGCATCGAGCTGGGTGAGATCGAGACAGTCCTCGCCCGCCATCCCCAGGTGGTCGACGCGGTCGTCGTGGCCCGTGGCAGCGGAGCCGAAGCTGAGCTGGCCGCATATGTGACGGCCGGCAGGAATCCCGTGCCTGCCCACGAGCTGCGCCTGTTCATGGGCCAGACGCTGCCCGACTACATGGTCCCCTCCACCGTTACAACGCTCGAGGCGTTTCCGCTGACCCCCAATGGCAAGGTCGACCGCAAGGCGCTTCCCGAGCCCGTCCGTGAACGCTCAGGCTCACACGAGCTGGTCGCCCCGCGCACACGGCTCGAGCACAAGCTGACCTCGATCTGGGAGCGTGAGCTGGCGATTCATCCGATCGGAGTGACCGACAACTTCTTCGATCTCGGCGTCACCTCGATCGTCGCCGCCACGCTGTTCGCCGCAATCGAGCACGACCTCGGAGACAGCCTGCCGCTGGGCGCGATCTTCCGGGCTCCCACCATCGAGACCCTCGCACAGCTGATCGAAGGCGGCGAGGACTCCTCCCGGTGGACCTCGCTCATACCGATTCAGCCGCAGGGCTCACGGCCCCCGATCTTTTGCGTCCACGGTGGCGCCGGAACGATCCTGCATCTGCAGCCGCTGGCACGCCGCCTCGGCCCCGAGCAGCCGTTCTACGGCCTGCAGTCAAGCGGTCTCTACGGCGGCAGCCCGCCGATCAGAACCGTCGAGGAGATGGCCTCGCACTACCTGTCCGAGATGCGCCAGGTGCACCCCGGAGGGCCGTGGCTGCTGGCCGGGTACTGCTTCGGCACGATCGTCGCGTTCGAGATCGCACAGCGATTGCTGGCGCAGGGCGAGGAGGTCCAGATGCTCGCTCTGTTCAACGGCCCAAGCCCCGCCTGGATCCACAGGTGGGGCTGGTTCGGCAACCAGCCCAGCCAGCTCGAGATCAGGCCCAAACCCCCCCGCATCACGCGTGAGCAGCGCCTGCGCCGTGCTCTGCGTGAGCCGTGGCGCTTCTTCACCGCTCTCGCATGGTGGAGCGGCTACAAGCTCGGCAAGGTCCGCTTGAAGCTGGCGCTTGCGTGGGGCCGGCCGATTCCCGAGCGTCAGCGCGAGGAATTCTTCTTCGACCTGCACGCCAGAGCCGAGCGAATGTATGAGCCGACCCCCTACGCCAAGGACCTGTTGGTCTTCTACGGACAGGGTCTCTACGAAGACCCCGAGCTCGGTTGGGGCCCACTGGCAGAGGGCGGCGTGCGGACCTACGCCGTGCCCGGCGAGCAGAACAACAACCGAGACGTCATGAAAGAGCCCGGCGTTCAGTTCGTCGCCGACGAGATCGAGCGGTACCTGCTGGGCGCTGACCACGCTGAGGCAGCGAGCGCGGCGTGAGTGGAGCCCGCTCGGCCCAGCTGACGCGACTGCTCGGCGACTTCGACGGCCGCGCCCGCCGCAACCTTCCTCGGCCGGTCTACCGCTCGCTTGTCGGGCGCTATCACGATCTGCGCGCGCTGAGCGGCCGCAGCCCCGGCAGGGGGAGGCTGCTCCCCGACTTCGTGATCATCGGCGCTGCCAAGGCCGGCACGACGAGCCTCTTCGGCTGGCTCAGCGAACATCCCTACATCGCCCCGGCGTGCACCAAGGAGGTGCATTACTTCGACTACAACCACTTCCGCGGCGAGGACTGGTACCGCAAGCACTTTCCCTTGCAGGCCGAGCGCGAGTGCTTCGCCGCCGAGACCGGTCGACCGTTCCTGACTGGCGAGGCCAGCCCCTCCTACATGTCCCACACCTGGGCGCCCCGGCGCCTGGCCCGCCTCCTGCCCGGCGCCAAGCTGCTGGTCACGCTGCGAAACCCCATCGAGCGCGCCTACTCGCAGTTCCAGATGTCCCGGCGAGAGAACGAGGAGCCGCTCGAGTCCTTCACCGAGGCGATCGCCGCGGAGGAGCAGCGGTTGGCGCCCGAGCGAGCGCGCATGCTCGCCGACGAGGGGTACAACAGCTGGCCGATCGGCTGCTGGTCCTACCTGATGCGGGGGCGCTATGCCGAGCAGATCGAGCATTGGATGGAGCTCTTTGGACGCGAGCGATTCCACTTCGTGACCCTCGAGCAGCTCGCCACCGCGCCGCAGCAGGCGCTCGACGGCGTACACGATTTCCTCGAGATCCCCGCTCATGAGTACTCCGAGCTGCCACGCCTGCACGTCGCTCGCTACGACGCCATCGACGCAGACGCGCGCTCGCAGCTGACCGACTACTTCCGCCCCCATAACGAACGGCTCTACGAGCTCGTCGGGGCCGACTTCGGCTGGGATCGCTAGGCAAGCCTCACCGGCCGCCGCGCCCACCATAGGATCCGCTCGTGACGAGCACAGTCTTCATCACCGGCGCCTCCCGCGGAGTCGGCCGTGCGAGCGCCCTAGCGTTCGCGCGCGAGGGCGCCAACCTGCTGCTGGGCGACATCTGCGAGCCAATCGATGAGTGCCCCTATCCGCTCGGCACAGCCGAGCAGCTGGAGGAGAGCGCGCGCAAATGCCGTGAGCTGGGCAGTCAGGCCATGACAACGCGCCTTGACGTCCGCGATCAGGCGCAGATCGCCGCAGCTGTCGAGCGCTGTCATTCCGAGCTCGGGCAGATCGACGTCCTGATCAACAACGCCGGGCTCGTCGGCCCAGCGGGAGCGCCCGCCCACCAGCTCGGGGAGAGCGAGTGGACGACCATGATCGATGTCGATCTCAACGGGCCATGGCGGTGCGCAAAGGCCGTCCTGCCCGACATGCTCGCGCGTCGCAGTGGCGCGATCGTCAACGTCGCCTCGACCGCCGGGCTGGTCGCATTCCCGTTCTTCGCCAACTACGTTGCGGCCAAGCACGGGCTCATCGGGCTGACACGCGCGCTCGCCCTCGACTACGCGCCCCACTCAATCCGCGTCAACGCTGTCTGTCCCACGTCCATCCGTGACGAGCCCGAGCTCGACTCCGCGATGCTCGCCGGGGTGGCTTCCATGCTGGGGGTCGATCGAGAGGACTACGAGGCCCTGTCGCTGCCCCATCACCCCCTCGGCTCGCTCGTCAGCGCAGGCGACGTAGCGGGCGCGATCGTGTGGCTGTGCTCAGCGGGGGCAGCCAGCGTCACAGGAGCCGTGATCCCCGTCGACGGCGGCTTCACGGCACGCTGAAGTCAGCGCGTCGAGCCGCCCGCCCGGCGAAAGCTGCGGATCGTGGCCGCGCCGCCCGCGGGTAGCTCGTCGCCCTCTTCTCTCCGTCCCTCAGACGCGAGGCTGACACCCAGCAGGCGAGTGTCCGGATCGGCGATCAGGTCCCCAAGTAGCACCTCGAAGTCCTCCGCAAGGCGCTGCACGGTCTCCGGGTCGAACAGCGCCGTGTTGTAGTTGAGCTCTGCCTCGATTCGCTCCTCGAGCACGTGCAGTTCAAACGCCAGCTCGAAGCGCGCGAGGCCTAGGTCGACCGGGACCGACTGGGTGCTTGCGCCCTGCAGCTCGAGGCCCGGCGCATCGCCGACGCGCACACGGAAGTTGACCTGGAACAGCGGGTTGACCCCGGGGTTGCGCTGGGGGCGAACCGCTTCCACCACGAGCTCGAGCGGTACCGCCTGATGCTCATACGAGGCGAGCACCGAGTCGCGCACCCGACTCAGCAGCTCGCCGAACGTCGGGTTGCCCCCCAACTGCACCCTGACGACGATCGTGTTGGCGAAGAAGCCGATCAGGTGCTCCAGCCCGGGGCGCTCGCGATTGGCCATCGGTCCACCGATCAGGATGTCGTCCTGACCGCTGGCGCGATACAGCAGCGTCCCGAAGGCGGCCAGCAGCAGCATGTAGGGGGTCACACCGCGCGCTGCAGACAGCTCGCGCACGCCCTCGGCCACCTCCGCGTCGAGCACAAAGCGATGCGTGGCGCCCACGAAGCTTTGCGTTCCCCCTCGTGGCCGATCGGCGGGCAGGCGCGTCACGGTGGGGGCTCCCGCCAGGTGGCTGCGCCAGAAGTCGAGCTCGCCCTGCAGCAACTCGCCCTGCAGGCTCTCTCGCTGCCAGGACGCGAAGTCGCGATATTGCAGCGGCAGCGCCGGCAGATCCGCGTCGCGGCCCTCGAGCCTCGCCGCATACAGCTCTCCCACCTCGCGGTAGAGGACCTCCACTGCCCATGCATCGAATGCCACGTGGTGAGGCGCGAACAGGATCACGTGCTCCTCGGGACCGAGCTTGAACAGCGTCGTGCGCAACATCAGCTCGCCGGAGAGGTCAAATGGTGTGAGCGCGTGCTCCCTCAGCAACAGCGCAAGCTCCGCCTGCTGGCGCTCGCCGCTCAGCCCCGAGAGATCCACCACCGGAAGCTCCACAACCCACTCGCCGAGCACCACCTGGCTGGGTGTTGCATGCTCGCCCCACACGAGCACCGTGCGCAGTGCCTCCTGGCGTCTGAACAGCTCGGCCAGGGCCCACCGCAGCGCATCCACGTCGAGTGCACCAAGCACTCGTGAGGCGAGAGCCGCGTTGTAGGTGACGCTCCCCGGCGTGAGCTCATCGAAGAACAGCAGCTGCTGCTGCGGGAAGGAGAGCGGGTGAGATCCCTGCGGTTGTTGCGGGCCGGGCCCTGCTGAGCCGTTGACGGCCAGCGGCGACTGCTGCGGTCCCTGGTCTGGCGTGAGCTGCGCTGCCGCCCTGCTTGTCTCGTGCGCCTCCTCGAGTGCCGCCGCGAACTCCCTCAGCGTCGGCTGCTCGAACAGGGCCCGTACAGAGATCTCCACCTTGCAGCGCTTGCGCACCTGGGTCACTACGCGGGCAGCGAGCAGCGAGTGGCCACCGAGGTTGAAGAAGTTGTCCCGCACGCCCACCTGCTCGATCCCGAGCACGCTCTGCCACACCTCCGCTACCGTCTTCTCGGTGGCCGTCTCGGGCGCGAGAAAGCCCGCCACAGCCTCGTTCTCCCAGCTCGGCGACGGCAGCGCGCGGCGGTCGATCTTGCCGTTGCGTGTCAGCGGGATCGACTCGAGCACGCTCACAGCCGCTGGAACCATGTAGCTGGGCAACCGCTGCTGCATGTGGGACAACAGGCCCTCCCGCAGCGCGATCGGGTCGGCGGCACCGTCCGCCACCACATACGCAGCGAGGCGCTTGTCTCCGGGCGCCACCTCAATTGCGACCGTCGCGCAGTCGCTCACACCCGGCTGCTCGCGGATCGTGCCCTCGATCTCGCCGAGCTCGATCCGAAAGCCACGGATCTTCACCTGATCGTCGATCCTGCCGCGGAACTCGAGCTGGCCGTCGGCGAGCCGTGCCGCAACATCCCCGGTCCTGTACAGGCGCCCCTCGCCATAGGGGTTATCGACAAACCGCTCAGCCGTGAGCTCCGGCCGGTTCAGATAGCCGCGTGTGACGCCGGCTCCGCCCACGTACAGCTCGCCGGCTACACCGCTCGGCACCGGCATCCCCTTGGCATCGAGCACGAACACGCCCAGATCCGGGATCGGCACACCGACCGGGCTGCTCTCGCGCTCGCAGTCGGCCGCCTGCAGGGGTCGGTAGGTGACGTGCACGGTGGTCTCGGTAATCCCGTACATGTTCACCAGCGTCGGCCCCTCCTCGCCGTAGCGCTCGAACCAGGGGCGCAGCGCCGGCGGGCGCAACGCCTCGCCGCCGAAGACCACGAAGCGCAGCGCCAGCTCGCTAGAGCGACGAAGGAGCTCCTCCTGCACCGCACTGAACAGGCTCGGGGTGGAATTCAGCACCGTGACGCCGCGGTCTGCCACCAGCGCGGCCAACGCCTGGGGCGAGCGTGTGGTCCACACCGGCGAGATGACCAGCTCGCCGCCGTGGGCTAGAGCGCCCCAGAGCTCCCACACGCTGAAGTCGAACGCGTATGAGTGCAGCAGCATCCAGACATCGCGGGCGCCGAACCCAAACCACTCGTCGGTCGCACTGAACAGGCGGGCGATATGGCGGTGCTCGACCTGGACACCCTTCGGACGGCCCGTCGAGCCAGAGGTGTAGATCACGTAGGCCAGGTTCTCGACCGTTACCGCCGACTTCGGGTTCGCCGCGCCGAGAGCCTCGAGCTCGGCGTCCTCGCCGTCCAGGCAGACGACTCTCACGTCGATGTCGCCGAGGCGCTTCAACAGCCGCTGCTCGGTTATAAGCAGCTCGACGCTCGCATCGCCGAGCACGAACTCAAGCCGCTCACGCGGATGCTCGGGATCCAGCGGCAGATAGCCCGCTCCGGCCTTCAACACGCCGAGGATTGCCGTCGGAAGCTCGAGCGAGGGCTCCAGGAACAGCGCCACAAGCGTCTCCGGTCCCGCGCCCAGCTCGATCAGACGATGCGCCACCCGGTTGGCACGGGCGTTCAGCTGCTCATAGCTGAGCGAGCGGCCCTCGAAGCTCACGGCGGTCGCATCCGGCGCGGCGGCGGCCGAGCGCTCGAAGGCCTCGTGCATGAGCCCCACCGGATACTCACGCCCGTCGGCGCGACCGGCTGCAAGCAACTCGTCGAGCTCGTCCGCATCGAGCAGTGCCAGCTCGTCGATCGATTGCCCGGGGTTGGCCAGCGCATCCTCCAGCAGCCGCACGTAGCGGCGCGCAAGACGCTCGATCGTCTCGCCGTCGAACAGATCGGTGCTGTACTCCCAGGCCAGCTCCAGCGTCTCCGCCGGCTCCTCCTCCACGAACAGCGTCAGATCGAACCTGGAAGTGGTCGGATGGGCGTCATAGGGCTCGGCGTTCTCGATCCCCAGGCTGGCCAGGGGCACATGTGCGCAGAAGACCTGGAACAGGGGGTGGCGGCTGAGGTCGCGCTCCAGGTCCATGCGCGCCACGATCTCCTGAAGCGGAGCATGTTCATGGGCGATCGCCCAGAGGACCGTCTCGCGCACCCGTGCGACGAGCTGACGAAAGCTGGGCTCTCCGGCGAGATCTCCGCGCAGCGCCACCGTGTTGGCAAAAAGCCCCACCCCATCGCTCAGCTCCTGGCGCTCGCGACCGGCTGTGGTTGCGCCGACGACGATGTCCCGTTGACCGCCGTGCCGGTACAGCAGCGCATAGTAGGCGGACAACAGTGTCACGAACGGCGTCGAACCGGTTTCCTTCGCGAACCGGCGCACCGCCGCGGCAGTCGTGGGCGCGAGCGGCATGCGATAGGTCGCGCCAACGTAGCTGGGCACTGCCGGTCGCGGGCGATCTGTTGGCAGCTCGAGCGTCTCGGGCGACCCCTGGAGGCGCTCGAGCCACGGCGCGACCAGCGCATCCATGCCCTGCGCCTCCAGTGAGGCGCGCTGGCGACGCGCGTGGTCCCCGTACTGGATCCCCGGCTCACCCAGCGCGCTCTGCGCCCCAGTCCGGTTCGCCTCATAGAGAGCTCCCAGCTCCCGCATCATCACCGACTGCGAGCACCCGTCGCAGACGATGTGATGGAAGACCAGCTCCAGCACGTGCTCCCGCTCGGCGAGGCGCAGCAGTACAGCTCGCAGCAGAGGCCCACGCTCGAGGTCGAACGGCCGACTGGCGAGCTCGGCGAGAATCCGCTCGGCCTCGGCCTCAGGTGCATCCGCATCGCTGAGGTCGACCAGCTCGAGCTCGACCTCCGTTGCGGGCGCGGCCACCGCCACAGCCTGTCCACCCTCGGTTGCAAACGTGGTTCTCAGCGCCTCGTGCCGCGCTACGACCTCGCGCAGAGCGCGCCGTAGCGCATCCACGTCGAGCAGCCCTTGCAGGCGCGCGCCGATCGGCATGTTGTAGGCAAATGTGGAGCCACCGAACTGCTCTAGGAACCACAGCCGCTCTTGGGCAAAGCTGAGCCGCACGGGCGCGCCGTCATCCACCGCGATGAGCTGGGGCTCGGCGCCCGCCTCCCGCGGCGCTCCTCGCTCCACAGCTTCTGCGAGCGCTTCCACGGTCGGCCCCTCGAGGAAGTCGGTGAAGCTCACCTGCACCGAGAGGCGCTCCTCGAGCGCCGCCAGCATGCGAACCGCAGCGAGCGAATCCCCCCCGAGCTCGAAGAAGTCTGCTTCCACCCCGACGGCCTCTACGCCGAGCGTCTCCCTCCAGACGATCGCGATCTCAGACGCGATAGAGCCATCGGACGGTATCAGCGCGCCACCCCCGCCCTGCTGAAATTCGCCCACGAATTCGATGCTACCGCGTCGCCGGTATTCTCGCGAAATAGCAGCCCGTCAAGCCGTTAAGGCAAACAGATGAAGGGAAATGTCCGAGCAGATGCCGAGCGGGCTCTGATCCGCGAGCTGGTCGCGGACGGCCGTTTCGAGGAAGCGTGGCAACTCCTGCGCGCCGAGCTCTTGGACGGCGAGCACACCGCGAGCTGGAGCGTCGCGCGCAACGTCTTGCGCGCCGGCGCAGAGGCGGGCTGGGCTCCTGCAACCAAGCGCGAGATCCGAATTGCGGTTCTCTGCACCTACGAGGCGGCAGAGCTGTCCAAACTGCTGCAGATCGCATGTCTTGCGTTGGGGATCGACGCACAGCTCTACCTCGCGCCATATGGGCAGGTCGAGCAGGAGGTCCTGGGGGTCGGCTCGCAGCTCTCTGAGTTTCACGCCACGCACGTGTTGCTCGCCCCAACGAGCGCCGATCTCGCCTTCCCGGAGCTTGCCGAGAATCCCGAGGCGCTGCTCGAGACAGCGTTCGAGCGGTGGCGGGTCCTGTGGGATGCGATCCGCCACGACCACGGCGCACGAGTGGCCCAGCACACGTTCGTCGTGCCAGACGAGACCCCACTCGGCCATCTCGCGCTGCGGCTCCCCTCGAGCCGCCCGTCGCTGGTGCGGGAGCTGAACCGCCGACTGGCGGATGAGGCCGGCGAGGATGTGCTGCTCATCGACTGCGAGCGGCTGGCAGCACGGATCGGCAAGCGCGACTGGATCGATCCGCGCCTCTGGTACAGGACGCGCCAGCCGGTCGCCCACGACGCTCTCCCGATGCTCGCCCGTGAGACCGCCGCGGTGCTCGCCGCCGACGTAGGCCTCACGGCTCGCTGCCTGGTCCTCGACTTGGACAACACACTCTGGGGCGGCGTGCTCGGCGAGGACGGCCTGTCCGGGATAGTCATCGGCGAAGGACCCGACGGCGAGGCATACACGGCCTTTCAGGAGTACGTAAGCGCGCTGCGCGCTCGCGGCATCGTGCTGGCGGTCGCCTCCAAGAACGACCTGGAGGATGCTCGCCGGGCGTTTATCGACAGGCCCGAGATGCGCCTGAAGCTCGACGACTTCGCGGTGTTCGTAGCCGACTGGAGGCGCAAGCCCGAGCAGATCGCAGAGATCGCCGATACGCTCGGGCTCGGGCTCGATGCGATCGTGTTCGCCGACGACAACCCGGCCGAGTGCGCGGAGGTCACAGCCGCGCTCCCGGAGGTGTCGAGCATCTGTCTCGACCTGGCCCCGTCCGAGCGCGTGCGCATCCTGGCCGCAAGCGTGCGCTTCGAGGTCTCAGCGCTCTCACGCGAGGACGAGCAGCGCCAGCGCTCATATGCAGCGCGCGCAGAGGCTGCCGAGCTTAGGGCAGGCACTACGACGCTCGACGATTTCTGGCGCTCGCTCGAGATGCACGCCCGTGTGCGCGCACTCGACGATGCCTCTCTGGAGCGCGCCGCACAGCTGATCCAGAAGACCAACCAGTTCAACCTCACGCTGCGCAGACACTCACGAGAGGAGGTGGAGCGCCTTGCTGGTGAGCCCATGGCGATCTGCCTGACCATGGAGCTGCGGGACCGCTTCGCGAGCCACGGCCTGATCGGTCTCGCGATCGCGCTGCCAAGCGATCAGGACCCCCAGACAGCCCTGATCGACTCGCTCCTGCTGAGCTGCCGCGTGATCGGGCGCACGGCCGAGGTTCACATGCTCGCGCACCTGAGCGCCGCCGCGCTCGAGCAAGGCTTCACCCGCTTGTGCGGCATATACGTCCCCGGGCCCAGAAACGGGCTCGTCGCGGATCTGTATCCACGGGTAGGATTCGGGCCCCGCGACGACGAGGATTCCTGGGAGTACGACCTCGCCGCCAACGGGCCGATCGAGAGCAGCTATATCTCCGACCAGCCATGATCGCGGACGAGCAATTCGAGCGGGACTTCCAGTCGGTGTTCGAGGACATCTTCGGCTGGGGGATCGAGATCGGCGATCAGGACGGTCCAGCAACGGTGGAGGAGTGGGACTCCCTCGCTCAGATCCGCCTCGTACACGAGCTCGAGATCCGCTTTGGCGCGCGCCTGCCCGACACCGCGCTGCTGGAGGAGCAGAGCGTGGGATCGCTCAAGGCATTGGTGCTGGCGCATGTGGATTGAGCGCGAGCTGCAGTTCACGAGCGAGGATCTCGAGCAGTTCGCGGCCGCAAGCGGAGATCGCAACCCGCTTCACATCGACCCCGAGTTCGCCGCCGGGACCGCCTTTGGCGCGCCTATCGTCCACGGTGCCCTGATCACGATCGCGATGCTCGGCGTGCTGCCCGCCGAGGCGCTGGGAGCAATCCGCTCCCTGCGCACCTCCTTCTCCGGCGCGCTGTTGCGGGGGGCGAGCGCCACCGCCGCTGCTCGCGCGCTCGAGCGCGAGCATGGAGCCTGGGAGATCCGGTTGACGGCGCGGGGTCGCACGCTCGCGCGTGTCTTGGCACGCCAGGCGGCTGAGCGACAGTCGAGCGCGATCGCCTCCCAGGCTCCAATCGGCTCAATGCGCACGAGCCCCGCGGAGCCCTCCGCCACTGAGCTGGAGGCAGGACACACGCTACGGGGCCACTACGCAAGCGGCCCCGAGCTGGAGGCACTCGCCCAGCGCTTCCGGGCCGCCGGGGTCGACCCCCGCCTGCTGGATGGACTCGCCTGGACCAGCTACGTGGTCGGCATGGAGCTACCGGGCCTGCACTCGCTGTTCGCCGGCCTCACACTGGGCGTCGAGGACGAGCTGACTCCGGACGGATCCCGCCAGACGCTCCTTGTTCGCGACCACGACGAGCGCACTGGGCAGCTCACAATCGACGGCGTGCTGGCAGCGCGCTCGGGTGAAGGAGGGGCGACGGCTCGCATCCAGTGCTTCGCGCTTGCCGCCACCGCACTCCCCGATCCAGTGACTCTCGGGCTCGATCGTGCGCCGGAGCAGGACCGAGGAGCGGTGATCGTGGCCGGCGGAAGCCGCGGGTTCGGTGCCTCGCTCACGCTTGCCCTCTTGGCGCTCGGCCATGAGGTGCACGTCGCCTATGCAACCTCACAGCAACGGGCCGCCGAGCTCCTGCAACTGGCTGGTCCTCATGCGTCGCGCCTACACCTGGTGCGAGCCGATCTGAGCGACCCCGCGGCGATGCAGTCGCTCAGCGACACCGTCGTCGGCGCGGGAAGCCCGCTGATGGGCCTCGTGCTAAATGCGGCTCCGCCGCCGTTGGCCATGAGCCTCACAGCGCAGTCGGCGACAGAGCTGAGCGACTACGTCGCCACGAGCTTGCGGCTAGTCGCCGTCCCCCTCGGGTCGCTGCTCGGACAGCTGGACGAGCAGCACGGCTGGATCCTGTTCTGCTCCTCGAGCGCGGTCACCGCCCCGCCGCGAGACTGGCCCCACTACGTCGCCGCCAAGGGGGCCGTCGAAGGATTGGCCCAGTGGGTGGCCACGACATGCCCGCGCCTGCGTACCGTCATCGTGCGCCCGCCCAAGATGCTGACGGCCATGACCGGCACGCCGAGTGGGCGCATCGGAGCGGCCTCAGCCGACGCCGTGGCTCTCTGGACAGCAGAGAAGCTCGCCGGCGGCGAGCTCGAAGCAGGCGTGACGGTGCTCGAGCCGCCTGCGCGAGAGGCGGCGGCAGTATGAGCGAGGACTCGCTGTGGGAGGGTCTGAAGGCGTTCAGCGAGACCTACACCTGCTACAGCTCCGCGGTCGCAACTTGGGTCGCCCATGACCGCACCGACTGGCCTTCCGCCGTAAACCCCGGACTTGCGCTGAGCGTGCTCGACGCGGGCGATGGCCTGTTCGGCTTCGCGCACTTCCCCCCGGGGCTGCGCTCAGAGCTCGGGCTCGTGCGTGTGGGTCTCGACGGACCGGGGACCGAGGCACTCGGTGGCGTGCTCGACGAGCTGGAGCGCAGCGGCCGGGTAATCGTCGCAGGCGATGGCTTCAGGCTGCCCTGGCACGTCGCGCACGGCAGGCGCCACGTGCCGCACTGGTATGTGCTTGCCGGCCAGCCCGACAGGCTCGAGGCGATCGACCCCTTCGCCTGTCGCAACGAGCTCGGCCTGCAGGCCGCCACACGCACGCCAGTCGCGCGGGATGATCTTGGAGAGCTGCTCGTCGGCCTGCCTGGCGACGATCCCGTGCTGGAGCTGCGCGAGCGCTTGGCCCTGGGCGACGAGTGCCCCGTGCCGAGCGGCGCCTGTCAGTGGTTCGTGCGCGGCGAGGCCACCGACTCGCGTGAGCCGGCGGGCGTTGAGGGCCCGGAGGGCGTGCTTACACTCGCCCGGTTCTTCGCCGAGCACGGGCAGGACTTGAGCGCATACCGCCAGGCGGATGACATCTGGTCGATCGCCCGCCATCGCGCTTTCCTCGCCCGTCACGCCGCGGCGCTGGCCGAAGACGCCGACCGATGTGCGCTCGCCGAATGGGGGCGCGAGCACGGCGAGGCGCTCGCCAAGCGCTGGAGTCACATGGCCCCACTGCTGATGCAGGCCACATTGGCGCTCGGCGCGGGACGCACGGCGTCAGCCAGTGTTCCCGAGACCCTCGGGGAGCTCGCGGGACGTGAGCACGCGGCGGCCCAAGCATTCCCATCGGACCTTGACGCGGGTAGCATTTAAGACTTCGGGGGCGGCCAGGACAGGCCGCTCATGGGTGGGCAACACGGGATAAGGACATCTTCCATGCAGCAGACCAAGACCGAGACCGTCGGCTTCAGACTGTCACCGCAGCAGCATCAGCGACTGCTTCCATCTCCGGGAAGCCTGGGAGTCGTTCAGTGTGCCGTGCTGCTCGACGGACCGGTCGATCTCGGCAAGCTCCGGGCCGCGCTCGACCGCGTCGGCGCCCGCCACGAGATCCTGCGTACCACCTTCGTGCAGCCCAGCGGAGTGCGCACCCCACAGCAGGTGATCGCCGAGGAGCCCGTATCGATGTGGCCGGTGGAGGATGAGCCGACCACCCCCGAGGCGATCGACGACAGCGCCGCGCTCGAGGCGCTGATGGCGCGCGAGGCCGGACGCGCCTTCGACCTCGAGCATGGCCCGCTGATCCGAGCGCGGTTGGCCGGCGGCGGCGACAAGGCGGCGCTTTTGCTGCTCACCGCCTGCGTCGCCTGCGCCGACGCCACCTCGCTGGCGACGCTGGCGGGAGAGCTGTGTGAGGCATACCGCGACGGCGAGCAGGGCGATGAGCCGCTGCAATACGCCGACTACGCCGAGTGGCGTCACGAGCTGATCACCGGTGAGGAGACCGAGGCACAGGACGGAATTGCCTTCTGGCGCGAGGATGCGGCCGATCGTCCCCCGGCACCCAGGATCCTGTTCGCACTCCCAACTGCAGCTGACGGTCGCAATCGAGCGGCGGCCGTGCCGCTCGCCCTCGACTGGATCGAGCTCGATGACCTGCAGCGCGCCGCCGTCAGCGCCGGCGTCAGCGCCGCCGTCTTCCTCGAGGCGGCCTGGCACGCGCTGCTGGCACGCATGTCGGGAGCTTCGGAGATCCTCGTCGCCGGCATGTGCGACGGTCGCGCACAGCCCGATCTTGCCCACGCTGTGGGCCCCTACGAGCAGCCTGTACCGGTGCGCTCGAGCTTTCAAGAGATGATCACGTTCGCCGAGATCCTCGATCAGGTTCGTCGCTCCCGCGCCCTCGCCGTCCGCTGGCAGGACTTCGCCACGGCCGAGGACCTCTCTCGAGTGACCGAGCAGGCAGCTGCCGGATGGGCCTTTCACACCGTCCCCCCGATGGCCAGAGTGCTCGCGCTGCGTGTCGCTCCCACCTCGCGGATTACGCTCGCGCTGCGCAGCAGCGAGAGCGAGCTGGCAGGTGAGCTCGTCTATGACTCGGGGGCGGTCTCCCACGATGACGCGATGGAGCTCGCGGCCCGGTACTCCACGCTTCTACGCAGCGCTCTCGGCAACCCGTCGGTGCCTGTAGGCGAGCTGGCGATCCTCGAAGCCGGTGAGCGTGAGCGCCTGTTGTCAACGACGGGCGCAGAGCCTGCCACGACCGAGCCACCGGTACACGAGCGCTTCGCCGAGCAGGCCCGACGCACGCCTGAGCGTCCCGCAGTGAGGAGTGCCTCGCAATCACTCAGCTACAGCGAGCTCGACGCCGCCGCGAACCGGCTGGCCCACCACCTCTCGCAGCTGGGAGATGTCAGCCGCCAGCCTGTAGGCCTGTGCATGGAGCGCACGCCATCGATGGTCGTCGCGCTGCTCGCGATCCTGAAGGCAGGTGGCGCCTACCTGCCGCTCAACCACGAGCACCCACCGGCACGCATCTCTCACCAGCTGCGCGACGCCGACGCGAAAGTCCTGGTCACAGAACAGCACCTGCTCGATTCTCTGCCGGCGCTGGAGACGAAGGTTGTATGCATCGATCGAGACGCCCAGGCGATCGCCAAGAGCTCACCTGCCGGACCGGATCTGACGGTGGACTCCGAGGATCTAGCGTATGTGATGTACACCTCCGGCTCGACCGGCACGCCCAAGGGTGTGGCTGTCACACATGCCAACCTCGCGAACTACGCCACAGCGATTTCAGCGCGACTGTCCGCCGACGAGGACGACCACGGACTCGTGTTCGGCGTCGTCTCCGCGATCAGCACCGACCTTGGGAACACCTCCATCTTCACGCCGCTCATCACGGGCGGCTCGATTCGCCTGATCAGCGCCGAGGCCTCGACCGACGGCGAGTCCCTCGCCGGTGAGCTCGCCGGAGAGCAGCTGGACGTGCTGAAGATCGCTCCCTCTCATCTGCGCGCCCTGCTCGGCCCCGACGGGGTACTGCCCATGCGATGGCTGCTGGTCGGGGGCGAGGCCCTCTCGTGGGAGCTCGTCGAGCAGATCCGCTCTCAGTCCCCGAGCTGCCAGATCGTCAACCACTACGGGCCCACCGAGACGACCGTGGGATGCGCCACCTACCTCCTCGGAGAGCAGCCGCGCCCGGATTCCCTGACGGTCCCGATCGGCTTCCCGCTTGCGGGCGCGCGTCTGTATGTGCTCGACCGTCTGCTCGAGCCCGTGCCCGCCGGAGTCCCCGGCGAGCTCTGCGTCGCCGGAGCCGGCGTCGCCGCCGGGTACCTCGGAGCGGCCGAGCAGGGCGGCGGCTTCACCGCTGACCCCTTTGCACCGGGCGCGATGTATCGCACCGGCGACCGCGTCCGGCGGCTGCGCGACGGTGCGATCGAGTTCCTGGGGCGACTCGACGATCAGGTGAAGATCCGCGGCTTCAGGATCGAACCGGGTGAGATCGAGACGACGCTGCTCGGCCACAGCGCCATCCGTCAGGTGGCGGTCAGCGCGGAGGACGACGAGCGTGGTGGGCTGCGCCTGGTGGCCTACCTCGTCTCGAGCGACCCGCCCGCCGTGGAGGAGCTGCGGGCGTTTCTGGGTGAATCACTGCCCGATCACATGATCCCCTCTGCCTTCAGGACCGTGGAGGCGCTACCGCTTGGTGCAAGCGGGAAGATCGATCGCCGGGCGCTTGCCGGCATCGCCGAGGTCCAGGCCAGGCGCGAGGCCGAGTACATAGCGCCGCGGGACGCTGTTGAGCAACAGATCGCCGATATATGGGGCGAGTTGCTCGGGGTGGAGCGAGTTGGCGCACTCGATGACTTCTTTGCGCTCGGAGGCCATTCGCTGCTTGCCACCCAGGCCACGATGAGGATTCGCCGCCTGTACGGCGACATCCCCCTGCGGGCGCTTCTGGCTGCACCGACCGTTGCCGCCCTGGCGGATGTGGTCCGGGCCACCGGTACGCTCAGCGCCACGTGAGCGACGGCGAACCGCTGTCTGCGGCCAAGCGCGCGCTGCTCGAGCGCGCTCTGCTACGTCGCCGTGATTCAGCCGGGACGAGCACGACGATCCCTCGGCGCGGGACCACGGGACCGACGCCGCTGTCGTTCGCCCAACAGCGCATGTGGTTCCTCGAGCAGTGGGAGCCAGGGGCCCCCACCTTCAACGGCGCACGCGCATTCCGGCTGCGCGGCGCCCTCGACAGGAACGCCCTCGAGCGCTCTCTGCGCGCGGTGATCGCTCGACACGAGAGCCTGAGAACGGTTGTCATACCGGGCCCACAGGCGCTGCAGACAGTCCCCAAGGACTGGTCCTTCGAGCTCTCGACCTTGCCCGGGCCGCCGGCGGATTCCACGAGCGAGCTCAAGGAGCTGCTACGCGAGCTCTCGCGCAAGCCGTTCGATCTCACCCGTGATCTGATGCTGCGCGCGACGCTGCTGGAGCTCGGAGGGGAGGACCGCGTGCTGCTGCTGGGAATGCATCACATCGCCGCCGACGCCCACTCCGACAGCGTCCTGTTCGCCGAGCTCGCGGAGTGCTACGAGGCCGAGCTCCTGGGGCGTGAGCCACGCCTACCCGAGCTACCGATTCAGTACGCCGACTACTCCGAATGGCAGCACGGGCGGCTGCAGGGCGCCCGGTTGGAGGAGCTGCGCTCCTACTGGGCACGCACGCTCGAGGACGCGCCGGAGCTACTGCGCCTGCCGAGCGACCGCCCACGTCTCGCCGTGCAGCGCCATAGCGGATCACATCACAGGTTCGAGCTCGACAGGCAGCTCGCGGACCGCCTGCTCGCTTTCGGGCAACAGGAGGGAGCCACCCTCTTCATCACGATGCTGGCGGCCTTCACCACGCTCCTGTATCGCCTGACAGGCGAAAAGGACATCGTCATCGGCAGCCCGATCGCCAACCGCAACAACCTCGAGCTTCAGGGCTTGATCGGTTTCTTCACAAACACGATCGCACTACGAACTCGCCTGGGGGGCAACCCCACCTTCAGGGAGGTCGTGGGACGCGCTCGTGCCACCGCCCTGGGCGCCTACGCCCATCAGGATCTGCCGTTCGAGAAGGTCGTCGAGGCGGTGGCGCCAAAGCGCGACCCGGGTCATAACCCGCTTTTCCAGGTCAACTTCCGTGCCCAGGCGAGCGAGCGTCCGGCGCTGGCTCTGACAGGAGTCCAGATCGAGCCGATCGCGGTCGACATCGGCTTCTCGCGCTTCGACCTCGCGCTCGAGCTCGAGCTCGGCCCGCGGGCGCTCGGTGGATTCTTCGAGTTCGACCGCGACCTGTTCGATCTTTCCTCTGTGGTGGGCTTCGAGCAGGACCTGCGAGCACTGCTCAGCCAGGTTGTTGAGAACCCCGACGTTCCCATTCTCGCGCTTGGTCGTAGGCGCCCACCGAGGCCCGCAGGGCGAACGATTCGCCGCTCGACACGCTAGTCGGCGTGCGATACAGTCCCAGACAGGATGGTTTAGCTTCGCGCTGTCACTCCGTAAATCAGCCCGGGGGGGTGGCGTGGTCGTGGACAATGGAATGTCGGATGACAACGGAATGTCGGATAGCACCGTAGACAGCTTCCAGGCCTCGCCACAGCAGGAGCACCTGTGGGTTGCAGAGCCCAGCGGTCCGAGCGCTCGCACACAGGGCGTGCTCGCAATCTCCGGGGGGCTCGACGCCTCCTCGGTGCTCGACGCCCTGCGAAAGGCTGTACGCAGACACGAGAGCCTTCGCACCACGTTCACCCATCAGGCCGGCCTGAGAGTCCCCCTGCAGGTGGTCAACGACCTGCTTGAGCCCGTTGTGGAGCGGATCGACCTGCACGACACCGAGCCATCGGAGCGCCCAGGGCGCCTGGAGCGCACCCGCCGCTCCGATCTCGAAGCTCCGCTCGACCTCGAGCAGGGACCGCTCGTGCGCGCCACCCTCCTCACAGACGGCGAGAACGCTCTCCACCTAGTGCTCACGCTCTCCGCGCTATGTGCAGATCCCGCATCTACAGCGCTGCTGTTGGGCGAGGTCGCCGCCCAGTTGGCCGCCGTGGAGCTGATCGAGGATCCGCTCCAGTATGCGGACTTCTCGGCCTGGCAGCACGAGTTGAGCGACTCCGATGAGGACGAGGCGAGCGCCGCCCGCACGTTCTGGAGCGAGCTCGGGACGATCGCCTCTCCCGTGCTTCCGCTGACCCGCGCCGGCTCCGGCGCAACCGCCCTCCAGGAGATCGCGGTCGACATCGAGGATGCCCTCGCACACGCACTCGCCGAGCAGGCCGGGCGCTACGGAACGACTCCGGCGGCACTGGCCCAGGCGGCCTGGCACGCGGTATTGGGTCAGTTCAGCGGCGAGGAGCTCACCACCGTCGTGCTGCTCCCCGGCGAGCGCCGCCACCCAGACCTCGAGGGCGCGATCGGAGCATTTGCGCGACCGGTGCCCATCCAGGCCCGCGTCGACGCCGCGCGTGTTTTCGCTGAGGTGCTCGCCGAGATCGACCGGGCGCGGAGCGATGCGCTCGTCAACCAGGACTACGCCCCGGCCGGTGGCCTGGAGGCTGTGGAGATCGGGTTTATCGAGTATCGAACGCAGCTCACCCAATCCGAGGGCGTGCGCCTCGCAGTCGAGCGCGTGCTGCGCAACGGGCCGGAGCTCCGCCTGCTGCTCATGTGTGGAACCGGCGATCGCCTCTCGCTCAGCCTCGCATTCGAGCCAAGCCGCTACGCCCTGGCGACAGTCGGCGGGCTCGCCGACGGCCTGCAGCGAATGCTCCAAGCCGTCGCGGCCGATCCGAGCGTCGCACCGGCAAGCGTCGAGCTCTTGAGCGAGCGGGAGCGCGAGCGTGTACTGCGCGAGTTCAACGACACAGCCGCGACCGTCCCGCCGGTGCCCGTGCACGAGCTCGTGGCAAGTTGGGCACGCACAGCACCGGAGCGCACGGCCGTCTGCGCCGGCGAGAGCTCGATCACCTACGCCGAGCTGGAGAAACGCTCAAACCAACTCGCACAACGTTTGCGTGGCTCCGGGGTGAGTGCGAGCTCGACCGTCGGACTCTGCACCGACCGCTCGATCGAGATGATCGTCGGCGTCCTCGGGATCCTGAAGGCGGGCGGAGCCTACGTGCCTCTTCACTACGAGCACCCGCCGGCGCGCCTGCACCGTCAACTCGTGAGGGCCGAGGCCGTTGCCGTCGTCACGCAGGAGGCACTGCTCGACCGTCTCGAGCAGTTCGGGGGATCGGTCGTGTGCCTCGATCGCGATCGCGCGGAGCTCGAGCGCGAGCCGTCAAGCGCGCCGGACGGCGCTGTCTCTGGCGATGAGCTCGCGTATGTGATCTACACCTCCGGCTCGACCGGCACTCCCAAGGGGGTCGAGGTGACCCACGCCAACCTCGCCAACTACGCGGCCGACATCGTCCACCGTTTGGGCGCCGACGCAGAGCCACTGTCGTTTGGGCTGGTCACATCGATCTCGACCGATCTGGGCAACACCTCGGTGTTCGGCGCGCTGTGCTCGGGAGGCACGCTCGTGCTGATCCCGCCCACCGCCGCGGCCGACCCCGGCGCGCTGGCGAGCCAGATGGAGGCGACACCCATCGACGTGTTGAAGATCACCCCTTCGCATCTCGGCGCGCTGCTCCTCGCGGGCGATCCACGCGTGCTTCCCGGGCGCTGGCTGGTGCTGGGCGGGGAGCGCGCGGGCTGGGATCTGATCGAGCGCGTACGCGCTCTCTCGAGCTGCGCGATTCTCAACCACTACGGCCCGACCGAGACCACAGTCGGCTCGTGCACGTTCCTGGTGGGCGATGGCCCCGGCGAGTACGAGCCCGCCAGCGTCCCCATCGGACGACCCATCTCCAACACCTCCTGCTACGTGCTGGACGCAGGCCAGGGCCTCGCCCCGATCGGGGTCGGCGGCAGGCTCTTCATCGCCGGCGCGGGCGTCGCGCGTGGCTACATCGGCGAGCCCGAGCTGACCGCCGAGAAGTTCTCGCCGGACCCCTTTGCGGCGGACGACTCAGCACGCATGTACGACACGGGCGACCTCGCGCGCTGGCTGCCAGATGGCACGCTCGAGTTCCTTGGTCGCGCGGATGAGCAGGTGAAGATCCGTGGCTACCGCGTCGAGCCCGCAGAGGTCGAGACCGCCCTGCGCTCGCATCCGGGCGTGCGCGAGGCGATCGCGGTGACACAGCCAAGCCCCACGTCAGAGCTCCGTCTCGTGGCTTACTGCACGGTCGACGGCACACTCGATTCCGAGCAGCTGCGTGCGCACCTCGCCGACTGGCTGCCCGACTACATGCTGCCCGGCGCGATCGTGATCGTCGCCGAGCTGCCGCGCACGCCGAGCGGCAAGATCGACAGGCAACTGCTGCCCGATCCCGATCTCGCGGGAGCCGAGAGCGCCGAGTATGTGGCGCCTCGCACGCCGCTGGAGGAGGCGGTGGCCGCAATCTGGGCGCAGGTACTCGGGATGGAGCGGGTCGGGGTCGAGGATGACTTCTTTGCGCTCGGCGGACACTCGCTGCTGGCGACACAGGTCGTCGCGCAGGTGCGCAGCGACTTCGCGGTCGATCTGCCACTGCACAGCCTCTTCACCTGTCCGACGGTCGCGACCCTCGCAGCAGAGATCGTCCGCATGATGGGCGACTCCGAGGGAGATGAGACGGCCAGGCTGATGTCCGAGCTTGAAGGGATGTCCGACGAGGAGGCACAGCGGTTGCTGGCAGAGGATCTGCCACCCGAGACCGGACGGCGCTGATGTGCCCGGAGGGCGCTGAGGCCGCGACGATCGCCCGCCGGCTCGATGACGGTCCGGCGCCACTGTCGAGCCCCCAGGAGCGCCTGTTCCTGCTCGACCAGATGATGCCCGGGCTGGCAGCGTACAACGTGCCCACGCTGGTGCGCGTGGGCACCACGCTCGACGAGGAGTTGCTGAGGGACGCGCTCAACGCCATCGTCGCGCGGCACGAGATCCTACGCACGAGCATCCGCCTGATCGACGGAGTACCGGCCCAGGAGGTCACATCCGACGCGGAGATCGAGCTGATCGTTGCGGACCTGCGCTGGCATCCCGAGTCCGAGCGCGCCGGCGAGGCCGAGCGGATCCTCGGCGACCTTGCCCGGCGGAGCTTCAACCTGTCCGGCGACGTTCTGCTGCGCGCTGGCCTGGTTCACATCGAGCAGGACGAGGATCTGCTGCTGATCGTCTTCCACCACGCCGCCTCCGACCACGCCTCGAGCGCGGTGCTTTTTGCCGAGCTCGATCGCCTCTACAGCGCGATGCGGGACGGAACCGAGCCCGTGCTCGAAGAGCTCCCGGTCCAATACGGGGACTTCGCGCACTGGCAGCGCGAGCATCTGTCAGGAGCCTATCTGGAGGAGCTTCTGGAGTACTGGACCCAGCGCCTGGCGGGTGCACCCGCGCGCCTGGAGCTGCCGGCGGATCGCCCGCGTCCGAGTGTTCAGAGCCATAGCGGGAGGCTGGTCGAGTTCGAGCTGTCGCCGGCGGACGCATCTCCTCTGCGGGAGCTTGCTCGCAGCCAGGGGGCATCGCTGTTCATGGTGCTGTTGGCGGCCTTCAAGACGGTTCTTCACCGCTACACGGGCGTCGAGGACATCGTGCTCGGGAGTCCGGTGTCGGGTCGTCAACATGCCGAGACCGCTCCGCTGCTCGGCTACTTCAGCAACACGCTCGCGCTTCGCAGCGACCTCTCCGGAGACCCCACCTTCGCCGAGCTGCTGGCACGCGTGAAGCTGACGACGCTCGAGGCGCGTGCGTATCAGGATCTGCCGTTCGAGAGGCTCGTGGAGGCGCTCAACCCCGAGCGCGATCAGAGCCACACGCCGATCTTCCAGGTGCTGCTCGGCTTCGATGTCGCCCAGCAGGCACCGACCCTCGCCGGCTGCACGCTCGAGCAGCTGCCGGTGCCCGGATGGCAGTCGTCGCGGTTCGACCTCTCCATCATCCTGCGCGAGCGCGAGGACGGGTCCCTGCGCGCACAGCTCGAGTATGCGACCGGCCTGTATGACGAGAGCACGATCGAGCGCCTGATCGGCCACTATCGAACCGTCCTTGCGGCCGTGTCCCGCGGGCCCGAGCAGCGGCTGTCGGAGCTCTCGATCCTGACGGCGGACGAGCGGGCACAGATGCTCGTCGACTGGAACGCGACGAGCAGTGAATACGACGGCCGCTGCCTGCACGAGCAGTTCGCCGATCAGGCCGCGCGAGCACCCGACGCGATCGCCGTCGCGGCGGCCGATGAGCGCATCACCTACGGCGAGCTCGACAGGCGCTCGAACCAGCTCGCCCGCGAGCTCGCCACCCTCGGCGCGCAGGAAGGGACGCTGGTGGCAATCTGCCTGGAGCGTTCGCCCGATCTGCTGGTGGCGATGCTCGGCGTGCTGCGAACCGGAGCGGCCTACGTCCCGGTCGAGCCCAGCTACCCACCCGAGCGCCAGGAACAGCTGGTTGCCGACGCGGGCGCGCCGATCCTGATCACCGAGGAGCGCTACGTGGCGGCGATCTACCCCCGCGGCACCACCGTGATCTGCATGGATCGCGACCGTGAGCGTCTCGACGGGCACCCCCACGGGCCCCTCGACATCGCCGTCAGCCCCGATGCGCTCGCGTACGTCATCTACACCTCGGGCTCGACCGGGGAGCCCAAGGGCGTGGAGGTCAGACACCGGTCAGTCGCCAACCTGATCGCCGAGATGCGCGAGCGTCCGGGCATCTGCGATGACGACGTGCTCGCGAACCTGACGACACCGTCTTTCGATCTGTCCGTCCCGGACTGGTACCTGCCGCTGACCTCCGGGGCGAGACTCGTGATCGTCCCACGCGAAGCGACGCTCGACGGCGTCGAGCTCGCCGACTGGCTTGCCCGCACGGGTGCGACGATCGTGCAGGCCACGCCGACGACCTGGCAGATGCTCGTCGACGCGGGCTGGAGGGGCAGCGAGCAGCTGAAGATCGTCTGCGGCGGCGAGGCGCTCCCGCGTACCCTGGCTGAGGAGCTGTTGACGCGTGGCGCCTGCCTGTGGCACATGTACGGGCCGACGGAGACCACCGTCTGGTCCTCGACGATCGAGCTCTTCCCCGGCGACGGACCACCCCCGCTGGGAGGTCCGATCGCCAACACCAGGTTCTACGTCCTGGACCCTGAGCGTCAGCCCGTGCCGATCGGAGTGCCCGGCGAGCTGTACATCGGGGGCGAAGGCGTCGCGCGCGGCTACCACCAGCGCCCTGAGCTAACGAGCGAGAAGTTCGTCGATGATCCATTTACATTCGGAGGGGCACAGCGGCTGTACCGCACCGGTGACCTCGTGCGCTGGCGCGAGGCCGCAACGCTCGAGTTCCTCGGCCGTATCGATCATCAGGTCAAGCTTCGCGGCTTCAGGATCGAGCTCGAGGAGATCGAGGCCGTGCTTGGCACCCACCCGGCCGTTGGCGCGGCTGTGGTCACGGTGCGCGAGGACAAGCCCGGCGACCGTCGCTTGGTGGCTTACCTGGTGGCGGCGGATGGCGAGACGCCCGAGGAGGAGCTGCTACGCAGGCTGCTGAAGAGCAAGCTGCCACCGTTCATGGTGCCCTCGACCTTCGTCGTGCTCGACGCTTTGCCGGTGACGCCCAACGGCAAGCTCGATCGTGCGTCGCTGCCCGCACCCGACGGAGCCAGGCCGGACCTCATGCGCCCCTACGCCGCCCCCGAGAACGCCCTCGAACAGGCGCTCGCATCGGTCTGGTGCGAGGTGCTTGGCATCGACCACGTGGGCGTCGATGACGACTTCTTCGATCTCGGGGGCCACTCGCTGCTCGCGGTCAAGATGCTTGCGCGCGTGCACGACAGCCTGGGCATCTCGCTTGCCCTGCGCCAGCTGTTCGATGGCCCGAGCATCCGCGAGCTTGCGCAGGCAATCGCCACCGAGCTGCTGGCCGAAGCGAGCGGCGAGGATCTGGCCCAGGTCATCGACGAGTCGCAAACGGCGTAGGACCCGCGGAGCTCACGGGTGCGCCGCGAAGAAGGCCCACACGGCCTGGGCGGCTGGGAACTGCGAGTCGGTGCCGGACGCCGCGGGTGCGGGCCATTGATGGGTGCCTCCGTGGATAACGTCCAGCGCCACGCCGCTGGCGCCCTTGCACTGGTCCCATTCGCGCTCTTCGGTCGGGCCCCGTACGACCGTCGTCGAGTGCGAGGTGCAGCTGTCGAATGCGCGCCAGCGTGCGGCCACCTGGACGTCTGAGAGCAGGCGCGCGGTGCCGACGGTTGGGATCGCGTCCGTGGTTCCGATGACCTCGAGCTCGGAGACCGGGTGCGAGACCCGGCAGGGATCGGTGAAGCGCATGGCTCCCGAGACGGGCGCGATCGCGTCGACCTGCCGCGAGAGCCGGCAGCCGACGAAGAACGCCATGGTCGCTCCGGCGGAGAAGCCCGTTGCGTATACACGTCTTGGATCGATGTTCTGGCTCGCCGTCAGCGACTTGATCTCGGCGCTTATGTAGGCGAGGTTCTGAGGCATGTCGACGAGCAGCCACGCCGGTGAGGCGGGGGCCAGGGAGCCGAGATACGCGACAACGAAGCCGTGCTGATCGGCGACCGCGTCCAGACCCGATGTGGCCTCGAAGGTGGCCGGATAGCCACCGCTCGCGTGCAGCGCGATCACGAGCGGCACAGGCTTCGCCCGGCTGAGACCCGCCGGCCGGTACACGACCGGATGCGGGCGCGTGCCGAAGGTGGCTCCGGCCGGTGGGAGCGCGGCCGCGGCTCGCTGCCCGTGATCCAAATGAGACGATTGGATCGTATGATCAGGATTGGAGCGGGCGCCAGCGAGGATCAGCTCGCCGACGCCGCCGAGGGCGAGAGCGAGAGCGAGAGCGAGGAGTACCGCGAGGGCTGTTCTTTGGATTCCGAAAGTGGGCTTCACTGGGGGCCTGCCGGCCAGCTTCCGATCTCGGTCCGCACCCGTTGATGACACCCTCTCGGACCCCCGTCAACGAACTGTCAGAGTTGTTGATGTTGCTGTAATTGCTGTCATAATTACGGATCTTGTCAGGACGATCAATGGGGCGGGGCAGGGCCTATGGAAGGGCTGCCTGCAAGCTTTTCTTGGCTGGCTGCGGGCTCTTCCGGCTTGCCGTACGTGATACTCGGTAGAGGCGTTCGAACGATGACCGATAATGGCGATAAGCGCAGCATGGAGCAGCGGCTCGCCGGGCTGACCCCAGCGCAGAGCGAGCTGCTCGTGCAGCGCCTGATGGAGCGGCGGATGGACGCAGCACGACGCAACGCGATCTCGCCGCGCGAGGGCGACGGGCCGGCTCCGCTGTCCTTTGCCCAGGAGCTTCTGTGGCTGCTCAGTCAGGTGTTCGATGATGGGATCGCCTACAACGCCCCCGGCTCCTTCCAGCTCGAGGGTCCACTCGACCTGGAGCTGCTCGAGCGTGCCCTGGAGGGGCTCACCGAGCGTCATTCGATCCTGCGCACCACCTACCGCCTGATCGGTGGTAAGCCGATGCAGGTGATCGGCCCGGTGGAGCCCGTGGATGTGAACCTCGTCGACCTGCGCGGGCTTCCCGACGATGAGCAGCATGCCGAGTCCCAGCGCGTCCTCAGGGAGGAGTCACGGTTTCGGTTCGACCTCGTGAACGGACCGATGATGCGCCCGACCGTCATCCGACTGGCCGACGACGAGCACATCCTGATGCTCAATATGCACCACATCGCCACCGACGGCTACTCGCGCAGCGCCCTCTATCGCGATCTTACGATGCTGTATGAAGCATTCGGCGAGGGCCTGCCCTCGCCCCTGCCTCCGCTGCAGATTCAGTACGCGGACTACGCGGTTTGGCAGCGTGCGTGGCTGGATCACGGGGTCGCCGATGCACAGCTCGAGTACTGGAAGCGCAAGCTGGCGCGGGCGCCGTCGCGCCTGGACCTTCCGACCGACCTGCCACGGCCCCCTGTCCGTTCGTGGGTCGGCGACAACATCAGCCTGATGCTCGACACACCGACGCGGGAGGCGCTGCGCGGCGTGGCCCGCCATGGAGACGCCACCCTGTTCGTCGCGTTGCTCGCCACCTTCGGCACGTTGCTCGGGCGCTATTCCGGGCAGGACGACATCGTGATCGGGACCCCGTTCGCCGCCCGCAACCGGACAGAGCTCGAGTCGATGGTCGGATACTTCATCAACCCGCTCGCTCTTCGCCTCGACCTCTCGGGCGACCCGACCTTCAACGAGCTGATCGCGCGTGCCAGAGAGACGACACTCGAGGCCTTCGCCCATGCGGATGTGCCGTACGAGAGCGTCGTGAGAGTCACCAACCCCCAACGCGACCTCAGCCAGACGCCTGTCTTCCAGGCGATGATGGTGCTCCACAACCCTGCCTGGCAGACCGAGCGCCCCAAGTTCGAACCCGCGGGGATTCGCTGCGTGGAGATCTCACACGAGAAGGGGTGGTCCAAGTTCGACGTGCTGCTCGGGATCAGCGAGCGAACCACCGGGCTCAACACGACATGGGAGTACAGCACCGAGCTGTTCACCCCGGCCACCGTGCAGCGGATGATGGAGCACTTCAGAACTCTGGCGGAAAGCGCCGGCACCGACGCCGATCGCCCCATCTCGAGGCTCTCCATGCTCTCCGAGTCCGAGCGGGCGAAAGTGCTCGTGTCGTGGGATCCGAATCGCGAGCCGCTGCCTCAGAGAGGGACGATCAAGGAGCTCTTCGAGGAGCAGGTCATGCACACCCCACAGGCGCCTGCGGTCGTGTTCGAGGACGAGCGGCTGAGCTTCGACGAGCTCAACCGCAACGCGAATCGGATCGCGTGGCTGCTGCGCGCGCGCAGCATCGGCCCGGGCGACCTGGTGGGAATCCTGATGGAGAAGTCCATCGATCTCCTGCCCGCGGTGCTCGGGGTGGTCAAGTCCGGAGCCGCCTACATACCGTTGGACCCGCTGTACCCGGCCGATCGGATCGAGTTCATGGTCTCCGACGCCGAGCCGAGCCTGCTTTTGACCCAGGAGCGGCATCTCGAGACGGTGCCGGGGGATGCGATCCCGAAGATCGCCGTCGACGAGCAGGGCGTCCTCGAGGGCTTCTCCGAGGACGATCCGCCAGGCCTGGCGGGGGGCGACGATCTCGCATACGTGATCTACACGAGCGGCTCCACGGGCAAGCCAAAGGGCGCGATGATCGCCAACAGGAGCCTCACGAGCGCCTTCTTCGCCTACGAGCGCGCCTACCGCCTGCGCGAGCTCAGCGCCCATGCGCAGATGGCGAGCTTCTCCTTCGATGTGTTCACCGGCGACATGATCCGCTCCCTGCTCGCGGGCGCCAAGCTCGTCCTGTGCCCGATCGAGACGGTCATCGATCCAGCGGCCCTCCATCGGCTAATGCTCGATGAGGGCATCGACGCCGCTGAGTTCGTGCCCGCAACCGCCTCGGTGATGTTCGACTACGTGGCCGCCGAGAACAAGACGCTCGAGCACATGCGACTGATGATCGTCTCGAGCGAGGCTTGGACGAACGACAAGTGCAGGTTCTTCATGAGCCTGTGCGGACCGCAGACAAGGCTGCTGAACGCCTACGGACTGACCGAGGCCACCATCGACAGCACGTGGTTCGAGCCCGCCACCGCGACCGAGCAGCCCCCCGGGCGCTTCGTCCCGATCGGGGTGCCGCTCGACAACACCAGGATCTACATCCTCGACGCGAACCTCGAGCCACAGCCGATCGGGATCCCCGGCGAGCTCTGCGTGGGCGGGGTGGCGGTTGCCCGCGGCTACCTCAACCGCCCAGAGCTGACGGCTCAGAAGTTCGTCCCGGACCCGTTCAGCGACGAGCCCGGTGCGCTGCTGTATAGAACGGGAGATCGCGCCCGCCGGCTGCTGGACGGGACGATCGACTTCCTCGGGCGCACCGACCGCCAGATCAAGATCCGCGGCTTTCGGATCGAGCCGGGCGAGATCGAGACGGTGCTCGAACGGCGACCCGGGATCCGCGCGGCAGCGGTGGTCGATCGCCTGGACTCGCGCAGCGAGGCGCGACTCGTCGCCTACATCGACGCAGCGGAGCCCGCGCCAGATGCCGCCGACCTGCGGACGTTCCTCGCAGACCACGTGCCCAACTACATGATCCCGAGTGCCTTCGTGAACGTCGAGGAGCTGCCACAGACGCCCAACGGCAAGGTCGATCGCGATGCTCTGCCCGATCCCGAGTGGGACCAGGAGAGCGCCTCGGAGGATTTCATCGCGCCGCGCACGGAGACTGAGCGTGGGATCGCCGACATCTGGAGCAAGGTGCTGTCGGTCGGCGACATCGGGATCCACGACAACTTCTTCGCGCTCGGCGGTCACTCGCTGCTGGCGATGCAGATCGTCTCACGCGTCCACGAGGAGCTCGGCGTGACCGTGACCTTGCGCGCGATCTTCGAGGCACCAACCGTGGTCGAGCTCGCCGCCGAGGTCGACCGGGCCGCACTGGCCCCCACCGTTGTCGAGGCGCCCGCGTTGGTGCGGGTGAGACGGAGCTAGAGCCATGCGTGGAGCTCTGCCATGCAGAGCAAAATGACCGAACTGAGCGACGGGCCGGCGGTCCTCCCGGCTTCATACGCCCAGCAGCGACTCTGGTTCCTCGACCAATTCGAGGGAAGCGACGCCCTCTACAACGTGCCGTTGGCCACACGGCTGCGCGGGCCGCTCGACGTAGGGGCGCTCGAGCGGGCCGTCAACGTCATCGTCGAACGCCACGAGTCGCTGCGCACCGCCTTCACGTTGGTCAACGGCGTCCCGCATCAGGCGATCACTCCTGCGAGAGCGCTCTCGCTCGAGGTGATAGATGTGAGCGGCGCCCCCGACGCGGAGCAGCGCGGGATGGAGTTGATCTCCGAGCACGCGCGCGGGACCTTCGACCTGTCTGCCGGAGAGCTGTTCCGCGTAGTGCTGGTGAAGCTGGGCGATGAAGACCACATCTTCTCGTGGACGCTTCACCACATCATCACCGACGGATGGTCGATGGGCGTGCTCCGGCGCGAGCTCAGCGCGCTGTATGCGGGGTTCGTGGAAGGTCGGCCGGTGAAGTTGCCCGACCTGCCGATCCAGTACGCCGACTACGCCGTCTGGCAGCAGCAGTGGATGGAGAGCGGGGGGCTCAACCAGCAGCTCGATTTCTGGAAGGCACAGCTTGCGGGAGCGCCGGCTCTGCTCGAGCTGCCCACAGATCGACCCCGACCGGCCAAACAGAGCTTTCGCGGCGCCACCGTCAGGACGATGCTCCCGCTCGATCTCCTGGCGCGCGTGAGCGCCCTCGGCGAGCAGGAGGGCGCAACCCTGTTCATGACTCTGCTTGCAGGCTTTGCCGTGCTGCTCTCGCGCTACAGCGGGCAGGAGGATGTCGTGATCGCCTCGCCGGTGGCGAACCGTGGCCGCGTCGAGCTCGAGGGCATCATCGGCTTCCTCGTCAACACCCTCGCGCTGCCGATAGACGCGAAAGGCGATCAGTCCTTTGAGCAGATCGTGCGCCAGGCACGGGAGACCTCACTGGGCGCGTTCTCCAACCAGGAGCTTCCCTTCGAGAAGCTCGTCGAACAGCTAAACCCCGAGCGTCATCTGAGCCACGCGCCGATCGCCCAGGTTCTGTTCGTAGTCCAGAACGCCGTCGAGAACCCCGTCGCCCTTCAAGGACTGGAGCAGGAACGGGTTCTGACCGAACGCGGCACCGCCAAGTTCGACATCTCGCTGTTCGCGGCTAAAACCACAGACGGCCTGCGACTGTCGCTCGAGTACTGCACTGACCTGTTCGAGGAGGCGACCGCCTGGCGCATGCTCGAGCACTACCGCCTGCTCCTGGAGGCGGCGGTGGCCCACCCCACGCGCCCTGTGGGAGAGCTGCAAATGCTGAGCCAGGACGAGCAGCGGCTGCTCATCGATTGGAACCGGACGGCCAAGAGCTTCCCGCCGGAGACGATGCACCCGGTGCACAAGCTGGTGGGCGAGCAGGCACGACGTACACCAGCCGCCCCCGCCGTGGTGAGCGCCGGCGAGCAGCTGACCTATGCGCAGCTCGACGCCCGCGTCAACCAGCTGGCCCGCTGCCTTGGCGGGCTGGGCGTCAAGCCGGGCGCCGTGGTGGCGATCTGTGCGGAGCGCTCGGTGGAGATGGTCGTGGCTGTGCTGGCGGTGCTCAACGCCGGCGGCGCATACGCACCAATCGATCCCGCCTACCCACAGGAGCGGGTCGCGTTCATGCTCCAGGACACGGATGCCCCGGTCCTGTTGACACAGCAGCATCTGCTCGCCGGGCTGCCCGACCACCGCGCGCGCACACTGTGCCTGGACACCGACGTGGAGTTGATCGAGTCCTACGACGCTGGACCCATTGGGTGCGAGGGTTCACTCGAGGACCTCGCGTACGTGATCCACACCTCGGGCTCGACCGGCCGCCCGAAGGGCGTCGCCATGGGACATCGGCCGCTCGCCAACCTGATCGCGTGGCAGCTCCAGAGCTTCTCAGGGCCGGCAACCGCGCGCACGTTGCAGTTCGCGTCGTTGAGCTTCGACGTCGCCTTCCAGGAGATCTTCTCGACCTGGTGCTCGGGGGGCACGCTCGTGCTGGTCGAGGAAGCGGTTCGCCGGAATCCCGAAGCGCTGCTCGCGTTCATCTCCCAGCAGCGGCTCGAGCGGCTGTTCCTGCCGTTCGTCGCGCTTCACAATCTCTGCGAGGCAGCCGGGCACTTGGGCACCTCGACGCCCAGCTTGCGAGAAGTGATCGCAGCGGGCGAGCAGCTCAAGGCCACCGATTCGGTGCGCAGCTTCTTCGCAGCACATCCCGGCTGCACGCTCGTCAACCAGTACGGACCGACCGAGAGCCACGTCGTCACCGCCTTTACGCTCAGCAGCCCCTCAGCGGAATGGCCCGCCCTGCCCCCGATCGGCAAGCCGATCGCCAACGCCCAGATCCACCTGCTCGACAGCTGCTCACAGCCGGTGCCAATCGGCGTGCCCGGCGAGCTACACATCGGCGGCGTGAGCCTCGCACGGGGGTACCTGGGCAGCACCGAGCTGACCGGCGAGCGGTTCCTCCCCGATCCCTTCAGCCACGCACCTGACGCTCGCCTGTACCGAACCGGTGACCTCGCGCGCTATCTACCGGACGGCAACATCGAGTACATCGGCCGCTCAGATCACCAGCTGAAGGTTCGCGGCTTTCGGATCGAGCCCGGCGAGATCGAAGCTGCCCTGCGTGAGCACCCGGCGGTCAGCGAGGCGCTCGTGATCGCCCGCGAGGACAGCGCCGGCGAGAAGCGCCTGGTTGCGTATCTGATCGGCGACGCAGAGGCGACGACCCCGGAGGACCTGCACGCTCTCCTGGGGCGCACGCTGCCCGACTACATGATCCCGTCGGTGTTCGCCTTCATAGACGAGTTTCCGCTGACCCCCAACGGGAAGATCGATCGCGTGCGACTGGCACAGACTCCGTTGGGCGGCTCCGAACGCGAGCACGAGCACATTTCGCCACGCACCGACACCGAGCAGCGGCTTGCCAGGATCTGGCGCAAGCTGCTCGAGGTCGAGGAGATTGGCATCCGTGAGAACTTCTTCGAGCTCGGAGGGCACTCGCTGATGGCTGTGCGCCTGTTCGCGGAGATCGAGGACAAGCTGGGCGTGCGACTACCGATCTCGGCGCTGTTCGAGAGCGCGACCATTGCCGGACTCGCTGAGCTCGTCGAGAGCGAGCGCGGAACCGCCACGACCGAGTGGTCCTCGCTCGTGCAACTGCAGGCCGGAAACGGTCAGACCCCGCTGTTCCTGGTGGGCTGGGCGGGAGGCGAGGTGCTTCCCTACCGAGACCTTGTCGAGAACCTCGACTCGGGGCTGCCCGTCTTTGGTCTGCGCGCACCAGGCGTCGACGGGAACACGACACCGCTCGCAAGCGTTGAGAAGCTCGCCGCACACTATGTAAAGGAGGTGCGCGCGGTCCAGCCCCGTGGCCCCTATCGACTCGGCGGTTTCTGCTTCTCGGGCCTCGTCGCCTTCGAGATGGCGCGGCTCCTGCTCGAAGACGGAGAGGACCTGGGTCTCGTGGCGCTGATCGACGCCTACCCGTATCGACCTCCGCGCAGACAGTCGCGGATCGAGCTCGAACGGATCAGGCTCAAAGCCTTCAAAGAAGCCGACCTCCGCGGCAAGAGTGCCTGGGTGTCAAACCGCTTGGTCGGACTCAAGATCAGAGCCCGCCTCGATTCATATCTCAAGTTCGGCCCGCGGCTCTTCGAGCTGCTCGAGGCCCGCAATCTCCAGCACCTGCTTCCCCGCCGCCCCCTGAACTTGGTGCTCGTCGCCAGCAACCTCGCCAGGCAGCGCTATGTGCCGCGACCGCTCGACGTGCGGGTCGAGTTCTTCCGTGCCCAGAAGGCGCCCGGCTCGCATCCGACACCGTGGGAGAAGCTCGCCGGCAGGGGCGTAGAGCTGCGACAGATCGTGGCAGCGGACATCAACCACGAGCACATGCTGCACGAGCCCTACGTCCAGCTCGTCGCTGCCGAGATGGCGCGCGCGTTGCGCGTAGGCGAAGATTGAAGCTCGGCCGCCGCCGCCGCGGCTCAGCTCACTGGTCGATCTCCCACTCCGAATCTATGTGCAACGGCGAAAGTCGCACGACCGCGCGCGGAGCCGCATCGAGCTCAGGCCCGTAGACGTCGAACTCCGCCAGCGGCTGCCAGCCGACCAGCTCCTCGCCCTGGGTCCAGTTCTTGTATACGCCACCCCACACGTAGTATTTGCCGCTCGGCAGCGGCAGCGAGGGCATCAGGCAGCGCACCCGTGTCTCACCGGGCTCGAGCAGCACCTCGCGTCCCGGGTTCAGAAGGAAGATCGGCGTCGCCGCTCCCTCCGTCACGCCCAGGTAGATCCAAGCGCGATGTGGCTGGTCGGTGTGTAGTGTCAGGTTGACTTCCAGCGGGCCCCCGGTCTTGGCGAGGCCCCCGTCGGGCGAGACCGCTTCCATCCCTGTGACCTTGATCAGGCCCTCGATATCGGCGCGCGACTTCGCGTCCCCCTCGACAGCGCCGCGGTAGGCAGACAACACCTCGCGGATCGGGCCTCGAGTCTGGACCGCGCCGTTGTGCAGCCAGATCCCGTTTGAGCAGCTGGCCTCGACGGCCGCGAGGTCGTGTGAGACGAACAGCAGCGTGGTGCCCTCGTTCAGCACTGCGCGGATCTGATCCAGGCAGCGCTGCTGGAAGCTTGCATCGCCGACGGCCAGCACCTCGTCCACAAGCAGGATGTCAGGCTGCAGGTGAGCCGCCACAGAGAAGCCCAACCGCATCTGCATACCAGAGGAGTAGTACTTGACCTGACGATCGACGGCCCGCTCCAGTTCGGCAAAGGCAACGATCTCATCAAAGCGCTTTGCCACGTCGCGGCGCTTCAAACCCATGATCGAGCCGGTCAGGTAGATGTTCTCGCGCCCGGTCAAGAGGGGCGTGAGCCCGGCCCGCACCTCGATCAACGCGCCCACCCGACCGGCCAGCTCCAGTCTGCCGGCCGTCTGGTACATGACGCGCGAGATGATCTTCAACAGCGTTGACTTGCCGGCTCCGTTGGCGCCCACGAGCGCCCACGATTCACCCGGCTCAGCGCGCAGGCTGATGTCGTTCAGCGCCCAGCGCCAGCTCTCCCCCTGGCGACTGCGCAGGCGATCGCCGAAGACCGCGAGGCGGTCCTGCAGGTAGGTGGGTCGCTCGTCAAGGCGGAACCGCTTCCAGATCTCCTCAGCGACGATTGTTCCCTCATGCAATGTCGGCCATTCCTGTCTCAAGTCGCTTGAACAACGTGAACCCGCCGAGAAGATAGATCAGCGAGCAAGCCGCTCCGATCCCGAACGATGTCCAGTTCGGCGCAGTTCCGTGGAGCACGGTGGCGCGCATGCCGTCGATCACCGGCACGAGCGGATTGATCGCAGAGAACAGGTACAGGAAGGATTTCGAGCTCGAGATCGAGCTCGTGGCGTAAACCACCGGCGTGACGAACAGGCCGATCTGGATCGCAAGCGGCAGCACGAGGCGCAGGTCACGCGCGTAGACAACGACCGCAGCGACCGCAAGCGTCACGCCGACGGTGAACATCATCATCACGATCAGGAACAACGGGAGGTAGAGCGACTCCACCTTGGGAGCAAAGCCCGTGATCGGGAACAGGATCGCGAGCACGCCCGTGGCAATCAGAGCATCGACAGCTGAATCAGCGATCCCAGCGATCGGGAAGACCTCACGCGGGCAGTACAGCTTGTTGAGCAGTTCGTTGTTCGTGACGAGGCTAAGACCGCCGGTTGAGACCGCGCTGGAGAAGAACGTCCAGGGGAGCAGCCCCAGATACGAGAAGAGGGCATACGGTGCGCCACCCGTGTTGATTTTCGCGAAGCGATTGAACAGCAGGGTAAACGCGACCATCATCACCACCGGCGCTATCACCGCCCAGGCGATCCCGAGCACGGCCTGCTTGTAGCGCACACGCAGATCGCGCTCAGCGATCGTGAGCATCAGCTCGCGGAAGGCCCACAGCTCCTTGAGCGCGGTGAGAAGGTTGACTCGCCGGCGGAACCAGATCTCGGGCCGTGGTTCACCCGGACGGCAGACCTCAGGCGGACGCGGACCCTCGCTCGGCGGCCCCCCGACCGACAAGTTGGAGCTAGTTCCCTCTAGCACAGGCGGCATGGTAGTGGACAATTGGGTCGAAGGGCGGAAACGCATCCAGGAAAGAACGCATCCTGGACTGACAAATGTGCGAGCAGGTCAACAGATCGATACGATCCGTTGACGGTGGACACGCGGGGAACTGCAGTGCACACGTCGGCCATGGATGAGCTGCGGGGGCGCTCCGATCTGCTCGTCCTCGCCGACCTGACTCTTGCGGAGTACCTGCGCTACCTCGCACGCTACGGCGGCGCGATCGCCGAGGAGGATGGGCTCTTGATGTTCTCCGGCGCCCACCGCCAGCCCAATCCGTATCGCAACGGCGTGCTGCGCCTGAACGAGTCGTTGAGCTCCGCTGAGGTAAAGCGCTTGGCCGATGGGTTCTTCAACCCACAAAAGAGCGGTTACGCTCTGTGGGCTCGCGAGCACGGAGACGGCGATCTGGAGGTCGCCGCGGGACAGGCGGGATTGCGTGAGCTCGAGCGCCTACCGGAGCTCGCACTCGAGGAGCTGCCCAGCTACATACCTCCGCCTGAGGGCGTGGAGATCAGGCGCGCCACCGACTCACGCACGCGCGAGGACTATCTCGCCCTCGTCGCCGACGCCTGGGGAATGGGCTCCATGCCCCGCCAGATTGCCGCTCAGGTGTTCTTCGATCCAGACAGTCTCGACGTTCCCAACGTGGCCGCGTTTGTGGCCTACTACGACGACATGCCATTGTCAGCCGCGATGACGCTCGTAACCCACGAGGTTGCCCTCGGCTGCCAGGCGGCCACGATCCGGCGGCCGAAGCCGGAGCAAAGACTCCCGCGCTCGGGGCCGCCGGGAGAGCGCCGTGGCCTTGCCCAGAGCTGTCTGTGGGCAGCCCTCGAGCTCAGCTACGGCGAGCTCGGCGCCCGCCTGTCGCTGTGTCAGACATCTGGCCTCGGCGCTCCTGTGTGGCTTGGGCTCGGCTACCGCCCGTTCACGACCTACGCCCGCTACCTGGTTCCAGCTCGCCCGCCGGGCGTCCCCCGATGAGCGCCCATCCGACGATCTCACTCCACCCCGATCCGCTGGACGAGGAGCAACGCTCGCTCCAGCGTTCGATCATAGACTTCGCCCAGAGCGAGCTCGGGCGTGACCTTGACAACCGAGAACGTGACGGTATCTTCCCTCGCGAGGATTGGCGCAAGTGCGCCCAACTTGGTCTCCTGGGGATGCCGATGCCGAGCGAGTACGGCGGCCTTGGCGCATCGGCGACCACGATCGCGGGCGCGCTCGAAGGCCTCGGCTACGGCTGCACCGACAACGGGTTGATCTTCTCGATCAACGCCCAAATGTGGGCCTGTGAGATGCCGATCGTCCACTTCGGCACCGAGGAGCAGAAGCGCCGCTGGCTGCCTGGGCTTTGCGACGGCTCGCTGATCGCCGCGCACGGGATGACAGAGCCCGAGTCGGGCTCGGATGCCTTTGCGCTGCGCAGCACGGCCACGCCTGTCGAGGACGGGTGGATACTCAACGGCTCCAAGACATTCGTCACCAACGCACCTGACAGCGATCTGTTCATCGTGTTCGCAACCACCGATGCCAGCCTCGGCTTCGCGGGCCTGTGCGCGTTTGTCGTGGAGCGCGGAGCGACTGGACTGGATGTGGGCCCGTCCTTCTCGAAGATGGGCCTGCGCACGTCGCATCTGGGCGAGCTGTTCCTCAGCGACTGCCACGTGGGCCCCGACGCGCTGCTCGGGGAGCCGGGAGGCGGGATGACGATCTTCAACAGCTCCATGCGTTGGGAGCGCAGCCTGATCCTCGCGGCGGCGGTCGGCACGATGCGTAGGCAACTGGAGCGCTGCGTGGCCTATGCACGCGAGCGTGTCCAATTCCGAGCGCCGATCGGCACCTTCCAAGCCGTCTCCCACCCGCTGGCCGAGATGCGCGTGCGCCTGCAGACCTCTCAGCTGATGCTCTATCGGATAGCCGCACTGCTCGACACGGGTATGGCGACAGACCTCGATGCAGCGATGACCAAGCTGCACCTGAGCGAGGCGCTGGTGCAGTCGAGCCTCACCGCGCTTCAGGTGCACGGCGGCTACGGGTATGTGACCGAGAGTGGGCTCGAGCGCGACGTGCGCGATGCGCTGGGCGCTCGTATCTACTCGGGTACCTCGGAGATGCAACGCAACGTGATTGCTCGCCACCTCGGCCTGTGAGCGCAACGATCCACCAACTCCTCTGCGACTCTGCGCGGGGGGAGGGCGAGCGGACAGCGGTCACGGACGGAGAGTGCGAGCTCTCCTACGCCGAGCTCGACGCTCGCTCGAATAGCCTGGCGGCAACCCTGATCGACTGTGGCGTGAAGCCTGGAGATCGCGTGGGGCTTCTGCTGGAGAAGTCCATCGAGTCGGTGATCGCGATCTATGGCACGCTGAAGGCCGGCGCCGCCTATGTGCCGCTGGATGACCAGGCGCCTGTGCGCCGGCTTGCTTATATAGCCTGCGATGCTGGGATCTTCTGCATCGTGAGCTCGCCGACAAAGGCGAACGTGTGCCGGAGCTTGGCCGAGGGAGGCGTAGCGCTGCAGACGGTCATCGGCTGCGCCGACACAGACGGCGGGGAACAGCAGATCCCGCAGTGGCTTGCGTGGAGCGATGTCGAGCGCCGTGCGCCTGTCGCATCACCGGTCGAGGTGGATCCTGATGCGCTTGCCTACATCCTCTATACGTCCGGCTCCACCGGCGAGCCCAAGGGCGTGATGCTCTCGCACGCCAACGGTCTCGCGTTCGTCGAATGGGCCGCCCGTGAGGTTGGGATAACGCCACAGGACCGCCTGTCCAGCCACGCGCCGTTTCACTTCGACCTCTCGACGTTCGACCTGTTTGCGGCCGCATGCACAGGGGCAACCGTCGTGCTGGTGGCGCGCGAGCTGTCGATCTTCCCCGTGACACTCACCAGGTTCATCGCCGAGCAGGGGATCACCATCTGGTACTCGGTTCCCTCGGCGCTCACCGCTTTGGTTCTGCGCGGGGAGCTCGACGGCATCCCACTGCCAAGCCTGCGGGTGGTCATCTTCGCCGGCGAGGTGTTCCCCACCAAGTACCTCAAGCAGCTGATGGAGCTCGTGCCGCAGCCGCGCTATCTCAACTTCTACGGACCGACTGAGACCAACGTCTGCACTTGGTATGAGGTGCCGCGAGGCGATCGGCTACTGGAGAGCCTGCCGATCGGCAGGCCACTGCCCGGCGTCAGCGCGTCGATCACGCTTGAAGACGGTACCCCGGCTCAGGGGGATGAGGTGGGCGAGCTGGTGATCGGCGGCCCGACCGTCATGCACGGCTACTGGGCCGACCCACAGCGCACGGCTCGCAGCCTGCGCTTGGAGGGCGATGAACGCCACTACCGCACCGGCGATCTGGTGCGCCGCCGGGCAGATGGTGAGCTGCTGTTCGTGGGCCGGAGCGACACGCAGATCAAGACACGTGGTTACCGTGTGGAGCTGGGTGAGATCGAAGCCGCGCTGAGCTCGATCGAGTCGGTGATCGAAGCTGCGGTGATTGCTGTACCCGACGAGACGATCACCAATCGGCTGAAGGCGTTCGTCGTGACGAGCATGCCGCTCAGCGAGGCACAACTCACCCGCCTCTGCCGCGACCGGCTGCCGAGCCATATGATCCCCGATGAGATCGAGCTCCGGTCGGAGCTGCCGAAATCGTCGACCGGGAAGGTCGATCGCAGGGCATTGCAGCAACAGCTTCAACCAAGGAGCAGTCACGCATGACGCAGACAGCCGAGCGGATTCGCGACTTCCTGATCGAGGAGGCCCACTGGGATGGTCCTCGATCGGAGCTCACCGACGAGTTGCCGCTTATCGAGAACCATGTGATCGACTCGATGTTGCTGCTGCGGCTGGTGGCATGGCTGGAGTCGGAGTACGGGATCTCAATCGGCGATGGGGACGTCGTGCCAAGCAACTTCGGCTCCGTAGAGCGGATCTCCGCGCTGCTGGATGCCAAGCTCGTCCAGACCGAGCGCCACTAGGCTGATTTTGGCCTAGTGGGAGATTGCTCGTAAGCTTCGCTCGTCGCTCGCCGTTATAGGGGAGTGTGCCCAAACCAACCGGGTCCGAGCATGAGCGCCTCGAACCAGGCTGAAGGCCGTGAAGTTCACGACCGTCGGCTCAAGCTCGAGCTGGAGGGCTTCGCCTGGAAGACCCTCGACGAGGAGGCAGAGCGCGAGGGCTTGACGGTCGAGGAACTTATCACCTTCTCGGTCCTCTACTACCTGGCGGACATCGATAGCGGGCGTATCTCCAGGCGTATCGCGAGGAGCCCATATCCCCGCCCCCTGGATCCCCGTCCCTAGACGTCGGGCGGGCCTGAGGCTCTCAGGCTCTGGCAGCGACCGTCACAGGAGCCGCGCCGCGCGTCGTCAGCTCTGCCCTCAACGCTCTGCGACCGCGATGGTGCAGGCCGTGAATCGAACCCTCCGAGCGACCAGTCCGCGTCGCGATCTCCGTCGGCGACAGGCCGGCGAAATGACGCAACACGAGTACCTCGCGCTGATCCTCGGGCAGCGTGAACAACGCATCGCGAAGCTCGCTCATGGTCCGGCTGGCAGACGGATCACCCATCCCCTCGTCGCTGCGGCGAACCTCTTCGACCGGGATCATGCGCTGGCGGCGAAGATGATCGACGGCCACGTTGCGCGCCACCCGCAGGATCCATGCAAAGAACGGGACATCCTGCTCCTCGTACTTGCCGATCACGCGTATCAGCTTGGCGAAGACCTGCTGTGTCACGTCTTCGGCCTCGTGCGAGTCATGAACGATGCTCCGGACATAGCCGTATATGTTGTCTGCGTAGCGAGCGTAGAGAAAGCCGAGAGCCTCCCGATCGCCGAGCTGGGCCTGCTTCACAGCACGCGAAACCTGGCGCGTGTGTCCCTCGGCGGAACCATCGCCAACGGCAGGATACGTCTCTCTGTTGATTTGCTGACCCGCTACTGCCGTCATGTCAGATTCTCCATTCCGAGTTCGTCCGTGTCCTCTGGGAGTACAACCAAGCAAGCCGATCCGCCTATTTCGATCTGCCCCTGAGAGGGCTTGGTACTCCAGCCGCCCCTCTCGGCCTTTGCTCCCATCCCTGCCGGGATCGGGCATCACGCTCTCATTCCACAATCTATAGGCCACGACAGCCGATCACGTAGCTTACTGTCCGCAACAGGATCTTCACATCGGTCCATAGCGACCAATTGGCAACGTACAGGTAGTCGATCGCCACCATCTCGCGCAGCGGAACTCTGGTGGGCCCTAGAATCTGCCAGTGACCAGTCATTCCCGGCGTCAGCTCGAGCCGTCGACGATGCCATCCCTGAACGCGTAGGTCCTCGTCGATCACCAGCGGGCGTGGCCCGACGAGGCTCATCTCGCCTTTGAGAATGTTGATCAATTGGGGGAGCTCGTCGAGTGCGGTCTTGCGCAGAAGCCTGCCAACACGAGTCACTCGGGGGTCGTTGGCGATCTTGAACATGCCACCCTCGGCTTCATTACGATCGCGCAGTGAGTCCTTCAGAGCCTCGGCATCCACAACCATCGTGCGGAACTTGAGTATGTGAAAACGCCTGCCATGGCGGCCGACTCGCAGCTGACGAAAGAAGATCGGTCCCGGCGAGTCGAGCTTGATGGCGATTGCTGCAGCGACCATGATTGGGGAGACGGCTAGCAGCCCGACCGACGCGCACGCGAGATCGAAGGCGCGCTTCACCTTTGTGGACGAGCGCGTCAGCTCGAAGCGTCTCACCCCCATGACCGTAATCCCGTGTAGGTTGTCGAACTCGACCGAGGAGCCAACGACCTCCAGCAGGCGTGGCAGGACGCTGACACGGACTCCGACCGCCTTCAGCGTGCGCACCAAGTCGAGTACCTCGCCTGCGTCGGCACTGCGGGGAGCGACAATCGCACGCTGTACATCGAGGGACCTAGCTAGATCTCTCACTTCGGTCAGCTTGTCCGGCGAGTGGGCGTCTGTCGACCACGGCGCGATCTTGTCGAGATCCAGATGAGCCACCATGTCCGCCTTGATACCCGGGTGGTTGCCCAGCTTCGCGCGAATCGCATCGGCGGCGAGCTCATCGCCGATGAATAGGCAGCGCTCTGTGGGCGCGACGCGGAGCGCGACCACCCGGGCAATGGTTCGTAGGAGGATCAGCAGCAGAGCCAGCGCCAGCCACAGAAACAAAGCCTCGTGTCGATCGAGGGTCCCAGATACCAGGAGGCCGCCGGTCAGCCACGACACCAGCGCGCACAGCGTCGCGAGCTGGAAGAGCTTGGGTGCCTCCTCGAGTGTGGTCTTGCGCAGCAGCGCGTCGTCCCGGTCATACAGACCCGAGACCTTCGCGCCCACCAGCAGGATCGGCAGGCCGACAATGCAGGCCCAGGTGAGCTGAATCGACCTAGAGGACAGCGCCATCGTCAATCCGAAGGCCGTCGTAATTGCGAGCGCATCGGCCACCAGCAGCATGCGCCTGAAGATCGAGTCGCGGAGCAGACTCGCTGCAGGTCCTCGTGCTTCCCCTCCCATGCCGCCCTCTTCGGCGACCGCTCTCGGTACCCCGAGGAGCCGACTGACCAAGGGCTCGCGCCGTCGGAGCGCTCCTACTGCGGGATCTGCAGTCTTGCTATCCATAGCTCCCTTGCCTTCCGCAGTGAGCTTGGATCGCTCCCCAGCCCCCGCCGATCGAACATCTGCCTACCTGAACCGTGAAGCCGTTACGTCTCGTGCCATCGTTGACGACATTGAGAGAACGAGTGTTTCCCCTTGGCGCTGTATACCAGCAGCGCTTGCGCTGAGTCAAGGCTTTGGAGACATAAAACGCTTTGGACACGATTCTTTGGTGCTAATTCGGCTGGTTCACCACATTGCTCCACGGATAGCTGGAAAGCACCGTAAATTTGGCATCAGTGTCCGCAGAGTCCAGTGCGGATCTCAGGGACTCTCCGATATTCGACACCAATTTCATCTGGTGTTCCTCTAGATCAGTTTGTGCGGGCGAAACGGCTCATGGCTGGAGAATCTAGCCGCACAGCGGAGCGGGCACCTGCCGTCCCTGTCGCAGATTTGACCGCCCCGATTGGACATCGGTCGAAGCGATGGGTCCTCCTAGGGCATGACTACAACGGGTTCTCGTTGTGCAGCTAGGCTACTGACGACCCGCGTGCCCCGACAAGGCCTGCTCATCTGACATGCCCCGTTCTCTGAGCAGAACCCATGCCGCGCGCACAGCAAGATGGGGATCGCGGCCGATCAGGCATATCTCTGCAGCACCTCGCAGCAGACCCGCGACGTCGCGCTTCGAGAGAGCCAGCGGCTGTACCTCTACGCGTGTCGTCCTCGAACTATCATCCGCGGCCACCATTGGCGCGCCAGGTCGGCGCCTTACGGCACGACGCCTCCGGCCCGGGACGTTCGAATGCACTTCACTCACTGTCAGCTTCCTCCAGATTGGACACTAAGAGCGGAGAGTGTTTCCTCATCTCTTTTGTGAAGATGTTGTAATGCTACCCGATCTGGGAGCGTTGTGATACCCGTCCGATATTTTGCCTCGCATTCGGGACACTGGTCCAACCGCACCCGTCAGCAGCAGGCCGCGAGAGACCAAAGCTGACCACCGCGGTTGGGCGAGGAGCCCCCTAAGCCACGTGGGCGCGGCGGCGCTCTGGCCCTTCGAGGCGCCGACGCTGGGCCACACGGCGGTCGGCGCGCAGGACCGGGCCCACGCGTTTGCCGATGGCCCTGAGCACGTACGCGTCACGCGAGTCGCTGTAGCCAAACACGGGCGTCAGGAGCGTCAGCCATTGGCTGGGCAGGTAGTGACGGCGTCGAGGAACTGTGCGCATGTCCAATCGTCCTTGAAAGTGGCCAAACGTAGCTAGATGCGTAGGGATTGTGACAGATTGTCGCTCTCGCGCAGTTCTGCCGCGAAATGAGGCTTTTCTCCAGACGCGCTCAGGAAGGGCTGGCGCGAACGCTGTCCTCGACCAAGATCGTGTCCTCGCCCGCCAGCTCGAAGGCGCTGTGCAGCGCCTGCACCGCCAGCTCCACCCGGTCGCGGTCGATCACGCACGAGATCTTGATCGGCGAGGTGGAGATCATGTCGATGTTCACGCCTTCCTCGGCCAGCACGCTGAACACCTTGGCCGCCACGCCTGGATGCGAGCGCATGCCCGCGCCCACGATCGAGACCTTGCCCATGTCCTCGTAGGTGCCCAGATCGCCGAACGCCTCGCCCGCCAGCGGCGCGAGCGCAGCGCGCGCCGTGCGCAGGTCCTCGCGAGGCACCGTGAACGAGATCTCGGCCTGACCGCCGGCTGAGACCGGCTCGTTCTGCACGATCATGTCCACGTTCACGTTGGCCTGCGCCAGCGCCTCGAAGATGCGCGCCGCCGCGCCGGGCGCATCGGGCACGCCCGTGAGCGTGACCCGCGCCTCGGACACCGAGTGCGTCACAGCTGTGATCAGCGGCTGCTCCATGGTCTCTCCTTCCGCCAGCACCACAGTGCCTGGCTCCTCGCTGAATGATGAGCGGCAGTGGATCCGCACTCCGTGGTTGCGCGCATACTCAACCGAGCGCAGCTGCAGCACCCCTGCGCCCGAGGCCGCCATCTCGAGCATCTCCTCGAAGGAGACCGTGTCCAGCTTGCGCGCGTTGGGAACGATCCGCGGATCGGCCGAGAACACGCCTGCGACGTCGGTGTAGATCTCGCACACCTCCGCCCCAAGCGCGGCGGCCACAGCCACAGCGCTCGTGTCCGAGCCACCACGCCCGAGGGTTGTGACGTTGCGAGCGTCCTTCGACACGCCCTGGAAGCCCGCCACCAGCACGATGTTGTCCTCCTCCAGAGCCCGGCGAATGCGATCGGCGCGCACGTCGAGGATCAGCGCCTTGGTGTGCGACTCGTCCGTCACGATCCCAGCCTGGGATCCCGTCAGCGATATCGCTCGATGGCCCAGGTCGTTGATCGCCATCGCGCACAGCGCACACGAGATCCGCTCGCCCGTCGAGAGCAGCATGTCCATCTCACGCGGGTCAGGGGCCGTTGAGACCTCCTCGGCCATCGTGATCAGCTCGTCCGTCGTCTTGCCGCGCGCCGAGAGCACCGCCACCACCTGCTGGCCCGCCGCACGCTTCTCCACGATCCGCCGCGCGGCGCGCTTGATGCGCTCGGCATCCGCCACCGACGTGCCGCCGAACTTCATGACGATCAGACCAGGCATGCACCGCAGGATATTGGCCTGCGGGCAGATGCCGACCATGACACCGGCGAACAGCCGGGGAGCTGGCGCCAAACATCGAGGGGCGTCTCCAACTGACTAGTGCTCGCTGGGGGGGCCGGGCGGCCCTCAGACGTCGCGGCGGCCGGCAAAGGCCTTGCCCAGCGTCACCTCGTCGGCGTACTCCAGGTCCGATCCCACCGGCAGGCCGCTGGCCAGCCGCGTCAGCTTCACCTGGGGTGCCCGCGTGCGTAGCTCCTCGGCGATGTGCAGCGCCGTGGCCTCCCCCGTCGTCGTCGGGTTGGTAGCCAGCACCACTTCCCTCACGGACACCTCCGCCGAGGCCACTCGCGTGAGCAGCTCGGCGATCTTCAGATCCTCGGGGTCCACCCCGTCGATCGGCGAGAGCGCCCCGCCGAGCACGTGGTAGACGCCGTGGTACTCGTGAGTACGCTCCATCGGGATCACATCGCTCGGCTCCTCCACCACGCAGATCAGCTCCTGCTCGCGCCTGGGGTCCTGGCAGATGCGACAGCGGGTCTCGTCGGTGAGGTTGAAACACACCTCGCACAGGCCGATCTTCTCCTTCACCTCGCGAATCGCCTCAGCCAGCGCCGTGGCGTCGGCGGTCGAGGCACGCAGGATGTGAAACGCCAGGCGCTGCGCCGTGCGGTTACCGATGCCTGGCAGCTTCGAGAGCTCGGTCACGAGCCGCTGGACGGGAGGAGCGTAGGAGGCTGAGCTCACGGGTGGGGGCGACTCATAGGCCGGGCAGGCCGAGGCCGCCCAGGCTGCCAAGATCGAGCCCAGCGGTCGCGCCGCCCATCTTGCTCTCAGCCAGCTCTTGGGTCTTGCGCAGAGCCTCGTTGACCGCCGCCAGCACCATGTCGCAGAGGATCTCCACATCCTCGGGGTCCACAGCCGAGGGGTCGATCTTGACCTCGCGCAGGACCATCTCACCGCTCATCTTGACCGTCACCATCCCGCCGCCGGCCGAGCTCTCCACAACCTCGTTGCGCAGCTCCTCCTGAGCGCTCTCCATGTCCTGTTGCATCTTCTGGACCTGCTGCATCATCTGCTGCATGTTGGGCATCCGCGGCTGCTTGGGCATCAGGCGCCTTTCTCGTCGCTGGTCACGGCCTCCACCTCTGACCCTCCATTCTCCCGCCTCGCAGAGGACCCCGGCGCGGGCTCGGATCCTTCGGTGATCTCCTCCGCGTCGAACTCCTCCACGAAGCGCTTGATCCAGTCCTCCTCCGACTGCCCACCGGGCGCGGGGCGCTCCTGCTCGCCGAGCTCCTCGCTCAGCTCATATGAGAGCCGCCAGCGCTTGCCGCTGAGGGAACGCAGGGCCTCACCGACGGTCGTGCGGTTGACTGGGTCCTCGGCCTTCTTCTTCAGGAACTGGGCCGTCGAGGCAAACGCCAAGGTGAGATCCTCGCCGTCGACCGCCACCGGCCGCGCTTCGCCAATCACAGCTGCGATCAGCGCGTTCTCCCCGCGCACCAAATCGACCACCGCGGGCCACAGCGCGCAGACCGCATCGAGGTCGCCGGCCAGCGGTGGGCCCTCGCTCACCAGCGGAGCCGCGGCGGGTGCGGGGGTCGCAGCGGCCTGCGGGGTCGGCGGCGCCGACGGGGGCTCTGGCGGGGCAGGAGCCGCAGCGGGCCCCGGCGTCGCCGGCGCCCAGGGTGGCTCCGCCGGGGCAGAGGCAGGCGCGGCCTGTGCCGACGGCGACGGCGACGGCGACGGCGACGGCGACGGCGCCTGTACCGGAGCGCTTGCAGCGCTCGCGGGGCCGGCCTCCAGCCGCTCGATCCGGGCAAGGAGCGCTCGCATCGAGCCGTCGAGCGCCGGCTTCGACGCCTTGACGAGCGCAAGCTCCAGGCGGGTACGCGCATCGGCCCCCGCCCGTACGCCCTCCATCGCCTCGCCCAGCAGTTCCAGCAGGCGCACCACCGTCGCGTGGTCCACTCGCTCGGCTTGGGCGCGCAAAGCCTCGTCGGACTCGGGAGTCAACGACAGCTCTTCGGGCAGCTCGCCAAGCGTCTGCACGACCAGCAGCTCGCGCGCTCGCACCTCGAGGTCAGCGGCAAAGGAGGCCGCGTCACGCCCCTGCTCCACGCATCCCTCGAGCGCCAGCAGCGCCCGTCTGGCGTCGCCGGCAGCGATCGCGTCGACGGTCTCTTCGAGCAGCCGCGTATCGGCCACGCCGAGTACCGCCAGCACGTCCTCGAGCGCAATCGCGCTGCCGCTGTAGGTCACGAGCTGCTCGAGCGTGCCGAGCGCGTCGCGGAAGCTGCCCGTGGCCGAGCGCGCCAGCGCCGCCACGGCCGGCGGGGGGATCTCGATCGACTCGGCCGCCGCCGCGCGGCGGACCACGCTCGCGATCTGCTCGACGGTGGGACGATGGAAGTCGAAGCGGTGACAGCGGTCGACCACCGTCGCCGGGACCTTGCCCGCCTCGGTCGTGGCCAGCACGAACACTGTGTTCGGCGGGGGCTCCTCGAGCGTCTTCAAGAACGCGTTCCAGGCAGCAGTCGAGAGCATGTGGGCCTCGTCGAGGATGTACACCTTGCGCCTGCCGCTCACCGGCGCATAGGCCACGCTCTCACGCAGTTCGCGGATGTCGTCCACCGAGTTGTTCGAGGCGGCGTCCATCTCGATCACGTCCAGCGAGGTCGCCCGGGCGATCGACAGGCACGACTCGCACTCCCCACACGGCTCCACCGTCGGGCCGCGCTCGCAGTTCAAGCATGCCGCGAGGATCTTCGCCATCGAGGTCTTGCCCGTGCCACGCGAGCCCACGAACAGGTAGGCGTGGTGCACCTTGCCGCGCTCCACCGCGTTTCGCAGCGTGCGCACGACCGGCTCCTGACCGACCACGTCGGCGAAGCTGCGGGGACGGTGCCTGCGATACAGCGACCGCTGCTGCTCCTGTGGCTGCTCCTGCATCGACACCGTTCGCCTGAGTCTACCCACGCCCGGGAGCGGGCCCCAGGCGCAGCGCGAGCGGATAGCGTCCGCGCCCATGACCGCCTCGATCAAGCGCTCCGCCATGCGCCTAGGCGCGCCGATCTCGATCGCCGCGGGAGCGCTCGTGCTGCGTGCGCTCAGCGGCGTGGGCTTCGTCAACTACGACACCCTCTACGCCCTTGCCTGGGGCGGACAGCTGGCGCGCGGGCAGACCCCGGCCTACGGCGTCGCAATCGCCCCCACCCCGCATCCGCTGGTGGAGATCCTGGGGGTCGTGCTCGCGCCGCTGAGCGCCCACGCGATCGAACAGGTGACCGTCGTTCTCGCCTTCCTCGCGCTCTCCGCCTGCACCTGGGTGATCTACAGGCTCGGCGCAGCCTGGTTCGGCCACGCAGCGGGCGCGCTCGCCGGGTTGATCTTCATCACCCGTGTGCCCGTCCTCGAATACGGCGTGCGCGCCTACGTCGATGTCCCGTATCTGCTGCTCGTGCTGAGCGCGCTGCTGCTCGAGTCGGGCGCGCAACAACGCCGCGGACGAGCAGCCGGCTGGCCCGTCTTGGCCCTGCTGGCGCTGGCCGGCCTGCTGCGGCCCGAAGCCTGGGCGTTCTCAGGGCTCTACTGGCTGTATCTGATTGGGCTCACCCCCAGCTGGGCACGTCGCTCGCTGCGCGAGCGCTCCCCACTGAGGCGCGAGCTGGCCGATCCGACGCTGGGCACGAGCCGGGGGCTGATCATGCTCACCCTGCTGGCCGCCGCTGCACCGCTCGTTTGGGTCCTGAGCGACCTGGCGATCACCGGACAGCCGCTGTGGTCGCTCACCAACACCCGCCACACCGCCTCAACGCTCGGCCGCGAGACGGGCATTGCCAAGGTGCCCGAGTACATTCCGCGGCGGATCGGCGAGATCCTACGCCCGCCCGTGCTCCTCGGCGCGGCCGTCGGCGGGGTGCTCTCGCTGCTGTGGCTGCGTCGCCGCGCGCTGCTGGGGGCGGCAACCGGCGTCGCGGCCGTGGTCGTGCTCGCGGCCTTTGCCTCGCTCGGGCTGCCCATCGACACGCGCTACGCCTTCCTCATCGCGGCGATCTTGTGTGTCTTCTGCGGAGCGGGCGTATTCGGATGGGCACGCCTGGAGCCTTCTGACCCGAGAAGACGCTGGTGGATGGCCGGCGGTGGCGTGATAGTGCTCGCGCTGATCGCCTATGCCCCCGCCCAGTATCACTCAGCCCACCGTGTAATGGGCAAACTCGCGCGCCAGCAGTCGATCGAAGGCGATCTCGTGGCCCTGGTCGAAAACGGCTCCGTCAACCTCCGCTGCGGACCGGTTGGCGTCCCCAACCACGCGCCCATACCCCTGCTGGCCCTGTATCTGGAAACGAGCCCGAGCAACATCGTCAACGCACAGCTGCCCTCCGGGCAGATCAGCCGCGGCATCTACGTGGACCCCGCCAGCAAGGAGGTGGAAGACGACTACGTGCTCGACCCGAAGGACCCGCACATCGCTGTGAGCGTTCCTCCGGGCTTCAGCGAGTCGGCCAGCAACCACTCATGGCTGATCTTCAGGCGCTGCACCAGATAGTGGACCGTGCACCCCGCGTCGAGATCTCGAGCTCCGGCGCCTACTCTCGCCCACGGCTCCGGTTCGGGAGCTCCCGCTGCGCCTGTCGGTGATCGCTTAAGGCTGCTTCCTTCCGGACCTGACCTGGTTCGCAAGCCGACACCGCGCGGGACCCGAACCATCGACGCCCCAAGCGACAGAGCGACCGAAGCCGAAGCCCCTCGGAAGGGAGTTCGGCCCCGCTAGAGCGGATTGCGGATTCAGGGCGCCGCTACCTCCCCGCCTAGCACGGTCCGTCGCCGATCCTAACGCAATGCCACGGGCGCTAGAGAACCCGCACCCGTTACGGCTCCGTTCCGGTAGGCTGCCCGACCGTGACCAACTTCAACGACTTTCACCCCACCTTTCGCTCGCGCTCCGGCGCAGCTCTGGCAACGCTCGGAGTCGCCGTCGTGATCGCCGGCTGCGGTTCGAGCGGCAGCTCGAGCACGATCACTGTCGGCAACGAGAACACAGCCGATAACGCGCTCATCAAAGCCACCGAAGGCAAGAGCACCAAAGCCGCTGAATCGCCCACCTCGACGGCGACCGCCAAGACACCCACCAGCGGCCCACTCGCCACCGAACCAAAGGTGAGCGTCCCGACCGGTCCGGCACCGAGCAAGCTCGAGGTCAAAGACCTGATCAAGGGAACGGGCGCCGAAGCCAAGGCCGGCGAGACCGTCACCGTCAACTATGTGGGAGTCCTGTACCAAGGCGGCAAGGAGTTCGACGCCTCGTGGAAGCGCAAAGAACCCTTCAGCTTCGCTCTCGGCAAGGGACAGGTGATCGCCGGCTGGGACCAGGGCGTGGCCGGGATGAAGGTCGGCGGACGGCGTGAGCTGATAATTCCCGCGGCACTCGGCTATGGCACCAAAGGCTCACCGCCCACGATCCCGGCCAACGCGCCGCTCGTGTTCGTGGTCGACCTGCTCGGCACCTAGACCACGCCAGTTCCAAGCAAGAACGCTTTGCGTCGAGCCGCGGCGCTGCTCCTGGCGAGCGGCGCCGCCCTCGCGCTGAGCGCCTGCGCCGGCGGCAAACCGCCCGCTCCCGCCGTGTTGCAGCTCGAGCGCGAAGATCTCGTGCTGGTGAGCCACACGCTGAGCGGCATGCGCGGAGCGCTCGCCGGCGAGGTCGCGGCCACGAAGGCAGCCTGGCCGTATGTGGCCAACGGCCTCGATGGCAGCGGCCCGCACGAAGGCAGAGCTGGTCCGACCGCGCTCGCCGCCGTCGATGCTGCCGCTCGGAGCTCATCCCGGCTGAAGCTTCCCGCCCTCTTCACTGAACGCAAATCCGCGTCGATCACCGGGCCGGGAGCCGGCATGGCGGCGCTGTTTCGCAGCTACGTCATCCTCTCGACGCGGGGCTGGCAGCAGATCGAGGCCGCCCATGAGCAGATCGAACGCGGCACCCCCGCGGCGGCGCGGTTCGCGCGGGCGAACGTGAACCTGTACATCGACAGCGTCTACGACGCGCACTTCAGCGTCGCCCAGCTCGGCAAGCAGCTCCTCGCCGGCTACAAGCGGCTCGGCGGTCCACCTGCATTCGGCACATCCCTGACCCAGGGTGAAGTCGATGCCCTGGCCGCCGCCTACTCGGAGCCGAGCGATCGGCTGTATCCCCACCCCACGGTCAAGCTGGGCTCCTGACGTCACATACGGAGCTTCGACGTAGAACCGGCGAGGCTCAGCGAAGCCGTACTCGCCGCCTGCGTAGACTTCGCCCGGCGCAGCAGCGCAGCAGGGACCACCCGATCGACCGAGGAGACTCGATGAGCACTACCACTCGCAGGCGCCTGCTCCCAGTCGCCATCGTTGCCATCGCCGGCATGAGCAGCGTTGCAACAGCCCTCGCCGCCCACCCCCATGCCGGGGCGCGTTTCAGCGGCTTCACCTCGGCTTCGCCCATCAACGGCTTCAAGGCGCCGGTCACGTTCACCGTCGCGAGCAACGGCTCGACGCTCCAGAGCTTCAAGTACTCGTCTTTCGGCTGCTTCGGAGCAGGGGGCTTCCGACCTGGGATCGACTACTACACACAGCCCAACAACATCACCAAGGTCGGCACCGTCAAGCTCTCCAAGTCGGGCAGCTTCTCGATTTCGGGCGCCGCCTTCAGCTACAGCGCCTTTGGCGACACCACCAAGACCACCAGCAAGGTCACCGGCCGATTCACCAGCGCCAAGACCGCCACGGGCACGATCAGCTTCAGCCAGCAGATCAGCGGCAAATTCACGAGCAGCTGCGGTCCGGGCGTACTCAGCTTTACGGTCAAGGCCCGCTGAGCACACGCTCAGCGTTTAGCTCGGTATGCGGCTGGATCGGGGACGATTCGGCGCGGTTTGGGCAGTGGAAACGGGCTGCTACCCAAAGAGCAGCTCTCATGGTTCGACCGAGCATCACGAGCACCGCATCATCGGCTTCGAGAAGCAGGAGCCGATCAATGCGCGAGCTGGCGCACGCGTAGTAGCACGGGCTTAGCTCTTCACTCCTCGGGCGAGGTACCGGCAGGGCCGCGAGCCCAATAGACTCAAGGGCCTAGGGCGCGTAGCTCAGTGGGAGAGCGCTCGCTTCACACGCGAGAGGTCGCAGGTTCGAAACCCGCCGCGCCCATCATCAGTTTCCCCTGTATCCGAGCCAATCTTGGCTGGCTCAGTCGGAGCCCCCGCGATGGGCCAAAATCGCTCGGTGGGCCAAAATCGCACGTTTTGGGCCAAAATCTGGCCTTGAAGCGCTCTTTGGGCGACGCAGCTTTGCTCGCCGCAAGACGCGTTGGCTTCCCCGAGATTGGCTTCTGTACTGGGTTTCTGCTGCTTGCCGCGAGCCATCGGCGTAGGGCGGCTCCGGTTTCGAACGATTGAGCAATCGTCGCGGCAACGACACATCGGGTGTTCGAGACTCGGCCCATCTCCGTATGTCGATTGACTGGTTATAGGTGCTATCTTGGAGGCAATCTGATAGGAAATTTAGGCTGTTACTGACCATACCTTTGAGGAGGACACAAGTGGCCCGCACAAGCGTCGCGCGTCCCACCAGCCCCGATGACTTTCCCTCTCCAAGCGATACAGAAGCCCTCTACGCCCACATCGTCAGCGAGATCCGCGATAGCGGGCTAAGCACCGCGGACATTGCGCGCCTCGTCGGAGTCGCTGAGCGCCAAGTACGCAACTGGACCTCCGGCGGCAGCACGCCGAGCGGGCGCAACCGCGATCGTCTACTTGAGTTGCACTACGTGACGCAGGCTCTTCGCGACCTCTACACACGCGAGGGTGCCGAGATCTGGCTGCACGGCCGCAAACGCAGCCTCGCGGGTCGCCGCCCCGTGGACATGCTCGCCAGCGGCTCCTATGAGGAGGTGCTCGACGCTATAGAGCGCAAAAGCGCGGGGGCCATGTGAGGCAGCGCGACTTGCTCGCGGCGGTCGCCCGCATCGACCCGACAAGTGTCTTGGAGCGGCGCATAGTGACCTGCAAGATCGACGTCCCTAAAGTCCTCGACCTTCGCGAGAGCGCCGCCCGGGCGGCGCTCTCCTTGACCGATACGCGTCTCTTCTCGGAGGTAGGCGACTACACAGCCTGCCAAGCCATCGGAGCCGCCGCACATCAGCTCGGACTCGCAGGACTCATCGCGCCAGCCGCCAGCGAACGCGGAGAGACCCTAGCGCTGTTCCCCGCAAACCTCCCCGCCGAGCGCTGGCCCAGAGTCACCAAGCGCGACATCTGGCGAGGCCTTCCACCCGACCCGCAGCGTCGAGGCACCAACCCACCAGATCGAACGGCCTCGCCCCCGTCAGGACTGGTTCTATCTACAAGACGCAGGACCCAGTCGGTGGCTCAAGGTCGTAAGTAGCCTTTGACAAAGACTCAAACGGACACATCCGCACGGCGTTCCCCAGGAGAAGGAAGCCATGACCGTCCACATAGGCCCATACATCTTCGACCGTGTCTACTACGACCACGACGCGGACGTGCTCTACCTATCCCAGGGCGATCCAGCGCGCGCGGTCGACTTCGACGAGACACCTGGGGGGCACGCTGTCAGCTTCGACGCCAAGGGTGACCTGGTGGGCCTTACGGTGATCGACATCCGCAAGCTCCTCGCTGAAGCGGAGGGCGAGCTTCTACTGGAGCTGCCCGCGAAAGCCAGCCCAGCAGACCTCAAGCTGGCGCTCCGTAGGCGTCCTTTGCTTTAGACAGCGCCCGGCGCGCCCGCGCGTGAGGACTCGCGTCTCCGTATCTATGCGGAGAGTTCGACGCTCCTAACGGATAACGCGATAGTCGACGAGCAGATAGCCAGCAGCGTCGCCACCGGCATGGGCCGCCCGCATTCATCGCGTCCGGAGGCTGACGCAGCAACAATCAGCGGAAGGGGGATTCCGCCGTGCCCCTCGACGAAGTGCCTGCAAAATCGCGGGCTTTATCGTCAAGCGGAGTTGATTTCGCGGCAACGCGCGACGATGGCGACGTCATGTGGACCGCCAATGGCCTAGCCTTTGGTAGCTGTGATCCTCATCATCGTCCCAGCCGCCTGGTTGGCGGCCCTGTTCCTCGGACTGACCATGTGTCGGCTTGCAGCGCTTAGCGATGAATCCCAGGCCGTCGCATTGGCCGAATGGATGGCCAGCGATCGAACCCAGGAACGAGCCGCCGTTTTGCTCGACTGGACCTCCGAGACCCCCCCCGGCGACCCCAGGCGTGGCGCCTACCGCGCCACCGGCTGATCATGTCGAAAGCTCTCGTAGCGAGTGGCCGGCTAGCTCTCAGCGAGGGGGTCCGACAGCGCGTGCTGCTAAGCCTAGCGCTGGGCATCCTGGTGGTCCTTAGTGTCAGTACGTCCTGCGCACTGGCAGACGAAGCCCAGGAAGCTCCGGTCCAGTCATCGCCGAGCACCCCAATCTCTGAAAAGTCACCGTCGCAACCCTCGAGCACGTCGGCGGCCTCCGAAGAAGCGCCACCCCCATCCCCGACAGTACCTGCGAGCAAAGAACCCCAGCAGGCACCGCCACCTGCCGAAGAAACACTGCAGACAAGCACCTCACCGCCACCTGCCGAAGAAACACTGCAGACAAGCACCTCACCGCCACCTGCCGAAGAAACACTGCAGACAAGCACCTCACCGCCACCTGCCGAAGAAACACTGCAGACAAGCACCTCACCGCCACCTGCCGAAGAAACACTGCAGACAAGCACCTCACCGCCACCTGCCGAAGAAACACTGCAGACAAGCACCTCACCGCCACCTGCCGAAGAAACACTGCAGACAAGCACCTCACCGCCACCTGCCGAAGAAACACTGCAGACAAGCACCTCACCGCCACCTGCCGAAGAAACGTCCACGACCACGACGCCGGTCAGCGAAAAAGTTCTCGCCGACTTGCCGTCCTCGAGCACAGAGAGCATTCAGACGACGACCGGCAGCGAAGTGGGCGCTGGTGAAGCTCCACTCGATCCTCCGAGCCCAGGGCTCAAGCCGCAGACCGTGGCCGCCGCCATAGCGTCACCCGAAGAAGAAGCCTCGGCCAGCATCGTCACGGGCGCGGGTGCCAAGCGACCACCGCTGGCACCGTCCAGCCAATCGGCTGCAGGGGGCTCCAAATGCGACCTTTCAGGCCTGGCAGAACCGATGACGAGCAACTGCACAGCCGAGTGGCTGAACACCCAGAGCCTGTCGACCTCGCCGGCACTGAGCCTCGCCGGCCCGATGATCTCAGCGATCACGGCAAGCGCCGGCACACTCGCTACCCCGAACCACGGCAGCTCATTTGTCGGAGGTCGCCAACCTGACGGCCCCGGCCCCGGACCTGGCCCGGCACCGAGCGGCGTCTCTGGGGGCGCTGCCGCCGGAGGCTCAGGTGTGGCCTTCTCGGGCTTCGTCACGCTCGCAGGACTTCTGCTCCTCGCTGCACCACGCGCGCTGCGCCGGCTACGGCTCTCATTCCGTCCGTGGCTCACCGCGTTCTTCGTTCTGATTCCAGAGCGACCCGGCTAGCTCCTTCCGGTCTCTGCACTGTGGCCGCGGATCGCGCGAGATCTCGGCCGTTGGGATCAAATTTCGAAGCTCTTGGAAGGAGCTGTATCTGATGGACCGTCTTACGACGTCGGCACTGAACATTGGTACACGTGGAGATGACGACACCGCCGAGGAGCCAACGCGGGGGGTACCCAGACCCGCCAGCGTCCGCGCGGTTGCACGAAGTACCGCGGGCAAGCCGCACCTGAGGCTTGCAAGCGTACGCAGCTGGACGCACACACTGTCCCTGAGCGGAGAGCTGACCCACCGCTCGGCAACGGTGCTCGAAGCCGAGATCGAGCGCCTCTGCGAAGAGGGCGTCACAGCCCTGACGCTGGACTTGCGCGAGCTCGCCCACATAGACCCGATCGGGGTCGCGGTGATCGCGTTCCGCTGCAACCTGTGCAAGCGACGGGGCTGCGACTTCGCCTTGGTGCGGGGCCCACGCTCGATCCAGCGCGCATTCGAACGGGAGGGCGTCGCCGACTCCCTGCCCTTCAAGGACGCCGAGCCCGTCGCTGAGGCGCCTGTGCTGGCGAGCGCCCGCTGAGGGGCCCAGGGGAGCAGCCATGTGGACCGGCGCCCGAGCGTCGGTCCATACGCTCCCTCACGTCTACCACCGTGCGCCCTCGCTCATGAGCCCTTCAGTGCCCGCTCCCGTGGAGGAGATCGTCGAGGATGCCGAGACCGACCTGGAGGCCCTGGTCGCGATCTCCAGTCCCTCGGGGGACTGCGAGGCAGCCGAGCGCGCGCTGGCCGTATGCGAGCGCCGGCTTCCCAACGAGGCCCTGATCGAACGGGTGCCCTGCTCATCTCCTCGCCACGCCCCCGACTTCATCGCCCGCATCGGGGGTACGGGCGCCGCCAAGGTGCTGCTGCTGGGCCATGTGGACACGGTCGTCGCTCACGCCAAGCACACGCCGCTGACCCGCGAAGGCGACACGTGGCGTGGCTCGGGCAGCGTGGACATGAAGGGCGGCGTCGCGCTCGCACTGGGGATTGCACGCAGCGTCTCGCAGCGCCCCGAGCTGTTCGCGGAGCTGGGACTGCTGCTGGTCGTCGACGAGGAGTGGCGCCTGCAACCGTTTGCCCACGTGCCCCGCTTCGCCGGCTATGACGCGTGCCTCTGCTTCGAGGCAGGGGAGCGCAGCGGCGAGGGTGAGGGCGTTGTGGTTCAGCGCAAGGCCGCCGGAACCCTGCGCGTGCTCGCCCACGGACGCTCAGCCCATGCCGGGTCCAACCCCGATGCCGGCCAAAATGCCCTACTCGCACTTGCCGACGCCGCGCTTGCCGCAGCGGCCCTGCACGACCCCAGCGGCGCGGAGCAGCTGAGCGTCGTGCCGAGCATGATCAGCGCAGGTGAAGCGATGAACGTGGTGCCGGGCGCAGGAGAGCTGACCGTGGACGTGCGCGCGCGTAGCGAGTCGAGCTTCGAGCGCGTCGTCGCGCAGATCGCACGCTCTTCCAACACGGCAAAGCTCGACGTCGAGCTGCTGCGCAGCTGGCCGGGAATGGACAGCCGCGAGGCGACCGAGCGTCTGCTCGAGAACGCCGGCGCGCGACTCGGGCGCAGGATCCTCGGGGTGAGCCGTGGTGGAGCCAGCGATGCCAGTCACTTCGCAGCCACGATCCCTCTAACCATCGATGGCCTTGGCCCCCGCGGCGGACATGCCCACTCGCCCGATGAGTTCGTCCACGGGCCCTCCCTGAGTGAGCGAGCCGAGGTGGCCATGGCCATCCTCGAAGAGCTCCTGGGCTCCGGCGGGGCCGTTAGTTGACCGCGGTCGAGATGGCGGCCAGGCTGCGGCTGGCCACGTGGAACGTGAACTCGCTGCCGGCGCGCATGCCTCGCGTGGTCGAGTGGTTGGAGCAGGCGCAGCCCGACGTGCTGTGCCTGCAGGAGACCAAGGTCGCCGACGCCGCCTTCCCCCATGAGGAGCTCGAGCGTGCGGGCTACGCCTCGGTCGCAGACGGCGACGGACGCTACAACGGCGTGGCCATCCTCTCGCGGGTCGGCATCGACCACGTCAGCCGCAGCTTCACCGGGGCGCCCGGCTTCCCCGACCTCGAGCGCCGCGCGATCGCTGCCACCTGCGCGGGCGTGCGGGTCTGGTCGGTCTACGTGCCCAACGGCCGCTCGCTCGACAGCCCCCATCTCGCCTACAAGCTCGCCTGGCTCGAGGCGCTCCGGGGGGCCGCGAGCGAGGAGCTGGCAACCGGCGTCCCGCTTGCAGTGTGCGGCGATTTCAACGTGGCCCCCACCGACGAGGACGTGTGGGATCCGCAAGCCTTCGTCGACTCCACGCACGTGAGCGCGCCCGAGCGCGAGGCGATCCAGAGGCTTGTTGATCTAGGGCTCACGGACATCAGGCCACGGGCCCTCAAGGGCGCGCCGTTCACCTACTGGGACTATCGCGCCGGGATGTTCCACAAGGGCTGTGGCATGCGCATCGACCTGCTGCTGCTCGATACCGCGCTCAGCGCGCGTGTCGCCGACGCCTACATCGACCGCGATGCCCGCAAGGGCACCAAGCCCTCCGATCACGCCCCCGTCGTCGTGGACCTCGAGCCCCCAACGTAGAACCTCGCCCAGCTGAGGCAAGTGCCGATTGCGGCGATGTTGGGGGACGGCCTGCGGACCGCTATACCTAATGAAGTGCCTCCTGTGTCCGCCAACGCTCCTCTGTCGATGAACGGGAGCAGGCCGGCGGACGGCGGTGCCCGACGCCGTCCCGGGGGGCTGCGCGAACAGCCGCGTGTCGTGTGGGCCGTTCTGTTCGCCTGCATCGTCGCCTTCATGGGGATCGGTCTCGTCGATCCGATCCTGCCTGTCATCGCCAAGGGCATCCACGCCTCGCCCAGCCAGATCGAGCTGCTGTTCACCAGCTACTTCCTGATCATCGGCATCTCCAACCTGCTCGCCGGCTACACCTCCACCCGCATCGGCGCCAAGCGCACGCTGCTCACCGGCCTCGCCCTCGTCGTGGTGTTCAGCGCTCTGGCCGGCTCGTCCAACACCGTCGCCGAGGTCGTGGGCTTTCGGGCCGGATGGGGGCTCGGGATCGCGCTGTTCGTGTCCACCTCGATGTCGGTCATCGTCGGCAGCGCCACGGGCGGTGTGTCGGCCGCCGTCGTCCTGTTCGAGTCCGCTCTCGGCATCGGCATCGCCAGCGGACCACTGGTCGGTGGCCTGCTCGGAGGTGTCAGCTGGCGCGCGCCCTTCTTCGGCGTGGCCGTGCTGATGGCCACCGCCTTCGTGGCCATCATGCTCGGGCTGAAGCCCACCCCTCCGCCCCCACGCGAGGAGCGGATCGGCGCTGGTGAGCCCCTGCGCGCGCTGCGACACCCAGCGCTGCTCACCGCATCGGTGATCGCGCTGCTCTACAACTTCGGCTTCTTCACGCTGCTCGCGTATACGCCGCTGCCGCTCGGCCTGGGCGTGCACCAACTCGGGATCGTGTTCTTCGCCTGGGGAGTGCTGGTGGCCATCGGCGCGATCTTCGGCGCACCGGCCCTCAGCCGCCGCTTCGAGCTCGTCCCCCTGCTCAGCAGCGTCTTCGCTCTGATCCTGGTGGACCTGCTCGTCGTCGGCGTGGGAATCCACTCGCAGGCGGCGATGATTCCCGCGATCATCCTCTCGGGCCTGTTCCTCGGCGTGGCCAACGCCACGCTCTCCACCCTGTTGATGCGAGTGTCCGTGGCCGGCCCCTCCGTCTCCGCCTCGGGCACCAACTTCGTGCGCTTCGTCGGCGGCGCCATCGCCCCGTTCCTCGCCGGCAAACTCTCCACCTCGGTCTCGATCGGCGCTCCGCTGTACATCGCCGCCGGCGCCATCGCCCTGGGAACGGCCATGTTGCTGGGGTTTCGCACGCTGCTGGGCATCGACCACACCAAGCCGGGTCCACTCGACGAGGAGCTGGCCGTCGAGTACGAGCGCGAGCTCGTCGCCACCTAGCGGTCGAGGATGCGCTCGCGCCGCTGCCTGCGCAGCACGCGCGCGGCGCCAAAGGCGAGCGCGAGAACCAGCGCGAGCGGGACGAGCACGGCGGCACCTATCAACAGCACGTCGAGCGCCACGATCAGCACGTGGCCGGCGTCGTGGAGCCCGCGGTGCAGCGTGAGACCTTCGCCGGCCACGTGGCCGGCGCCTTCGACCGTCACTTCCACTTCGGAGTTGGCCGCCCGGCGAGACACGCTCTGCACTTCCGTCTGTGCCTGCGCGATCGCGTTGCTCACACCCGACAGACGTTCGCGCAGGCTGTCGATCTGGCCTTGCGTGCCGGCTGCTGAGAGCGCCCGCAGGAGCGCTTGGCGCTCGGCCTTCAGGTCGGACAGCCGGCGGGTGGCCGCTTGGTAGGAGTTGGTGATGTCCTGCGTCGACTGGCTCTCGGCGCGCAGGGGCGCTATCCGCCCGAGCGAGGAGAGCGTGCTGTCGAGCTTCGCGCTCGGGATGCTGAGCGTCATTTCCGCGCCACCCGAGCTTTCCTGGCGAACCTGCACGTGGGAGCTCTGCACGTAGCCGCCCACGCTCGCCGCCAGACGCGCAACGTCATCGGCCACAGTCTGTACTTCGTCCGGGCTCGCACCGAGCGTCACCGAGGCCGCCCGCTGCTGCAGTCGTGTCTGCGCTCCGGCGGAGGATGAAGGCGCCCCAGCTGAGCTGTTGGCCCCGACCGCCGCACTTGGCGCCACGGCGGGTTCCTCCTGGGCGTCCTGAGTTGCCCCACGCGTCACTGCCGGTCCGCTGACTCCAGCGCTCGAGGGCCGGGCCGCCCCAACCGGCGGACGACCACCGCCAGTGGGAATCACGATCGCACCCGCCACGATCAGCGCGAGGAGACCACCGGCAACTGCCACCGTCTGAGGTCGGTGCGTTGCAAGCCATCCAAGGCCACGGGCACGACGGCTGCGGCTGCTCATGGGATGGGGGCGGTCGTGCTCGTGCTCGAGGCGCGCCCTTAGCTCGTGGGCAAACTCGGGCCGCATAGCAGGCGCCAGCCCACGCACGTCTGCGCGCAGCTCTCGCCACGACGAGGCGTCCGGGTCATCGCCGCTACCGCCGAGCGCGGCCTCCAGCTCAGCCAGCCAAACCTGCTCGGCACGCGTCTCGTCTCGAGTGGGAAAGTGAACGACCCTCATGCGACCTCCTCGTGCTCGAGCTCGAAGTAACGATCGCGCAGGCGCACGAGCGCCCTGTGCAGGCGCGTGCCGGCGTTCGACTCGCTGATCCCCAGCGCCCTCCCAAGCTCTCCGTTCGTGAGCTGGCCGTGAAACTTCAGGAGCACGATCTCCCGCTCCCGGGGCGCCAGCGCTCCCAATGCCTCCCGTACCGTCGCGCGGCGCTCCACGTCCTCCATCGCGTCTGTCATGTCGTGCTCGCTCGTGTTCTCCCCGAGCTCGATGGCCGGTCGCCGCGTGCGCCTGCGCAGCTCATCCAGGGCAGCGTTGCGCGCAATCGCAAACAGCCACGCCCGGGGCGTCCCGCGTCCACGATCCAGGCGGCCGCGTGCCCTGTACAGGCGCTCGAACGCCAGTGCCGTCACATCCTCGGCCGCCGCCCTGTCGCCGAGCAGCGAGATCGCATAGGCGTGCACATCGGCTGCCGAGGACCGAAAGAGAGCGTCGAAGTCGCCCTCGTCCAGACGTCCGCGCGAGGACTCCGTGCCGGGGTGTGCATCCGCGGCGGAGGTGGGGTCGGCTGCTCTCATCACCCCTACTACGCTCGCACCCCGCGATCCATCACACATCTCTAAAACGTCAAACTACCGCGGGCAACTCCTCACGCACCCGGTGGCGGTCGATCTCGAACCACATGCAGGCGTCCTGCTCGCCCTCGTCGAGCGCCCATCGGTCGGCCACGCTTTCGAGCAGCATCAGCTCGTAGTTGGCCCCGCTGCGGGAGGGCCCACCCGCGGAGATCAGAAGATCGGGCGACCCGTGCAACTCGACGCGCACAACATCGTCAGGCATCCACACTTTCAGCTCGACTGCCCGCTCATCTGAAGCCGAGTCGCTCTGCTGAACCGCGTGCGTGACGAGCTCGCTCGTCAGCAGCATGACCGCATCGCGAAGGTCGGGTGAGGGCCGATCAACCAGTCCAACGTGGTGGCGCGCAGCACGCGGAGCAAACGGATCGAGGCAGAGCGAAATCGTCAGATCTGGCTCGGTGAGTGAAGCATCCATGTACCTCTCGGGTGCCCGCTGGGCAGCCAACCCAAACGCCTATCGACGACTGGGTGCCGGCTATAGCTCCACCGGTAGCGCCTTGAGCTGGTTGAGGAACAGCGATTCCACCGGCAGCGGTTTGCCTGCGAGTTTGATGTTGGGGTGGCGTTTGAGGGTCTCCTCGAGCATGATCTTCAACTCCAGACGAGCGAGCGCTGTGCCGAGGCAGAAATGCCTGCCACCCGCACCAAACGCCTGATGATCCGCATCACGGGTCACATCGAAGCGGTCCGGGTCCTCAAAACGTGTCTCATCCCGGTTCGAGGAGACATACCACATCACCACCTTCTCACCCTGCTTGATCTTCTGCCCATGAAGCTCCGTGTCACACGTAGCCGTACGACGAAAATGAGCAAACGCAGGGAACATCCGAAGCGACTCCTCAACCGCCCCCGGAATAAGCGACGGATCATCCAACAACAGCCGCATCTGCTCCGGGTTTTCCATCAAAGCGCGCATCCCGCTGCAATACGTCGCCTTCGTCGAATCGTTCCCGGCGGCCATCAGCAGGAAGAACCCCATCACGATCTCGTGTTCCTCGAGCTTCTCCCCATCCACCTCCGCATGCACCAACACGCTCGTCAAATCATCAGTCGGACTTTCCAACCGCTCAGCAATCAACACCCTGCACCGCTCAAAAATCTCCGGAATGTCTTTGTCCACCGCCCCCTCGAAGCCGTCCGGGTTCAGATCCGGGTCGGCTGCGCCGAGCGTCGAGTTCATGAGCCTGGCCCAGATCGCGTCGTCTGCCTCGGGGATTCCCATGAAGCTCCCGATCACCCTCGCCACCACCGGCTGCGCCACATCGCTCACCAGATCGCACTCCTCCCGGCCCTCCAACCGATCCAACACCCCCGTCACGATCCCCCGGATCGCATCCTCATGCGCAGCAATCCGCTTCGGCGTAAACCCAGCCTGAAACAACGCCTTGAGGCGGTCGTGCTTGGGCGGGTCCATGCCGATGAACATCGCCCGTGCGAGCTCGATCGGAAAGCCGGCTGCGGCCACGATCACGCCGCCGACTTCTGAGGAGTAGGTGCGCCAGTCCCGGCTGACCGTGTGCACGTCCTCAGCGGTCGTCACCGACCAGAAGCCGGGCTCCTCGGGGAACTCTTCGAAGTTCTCCGTCCAATGGATGGGACACCCACTGCGCATCTGTTTGAAGGCCTCGAGCGGTGGCCCGTCAAGCCACAGCTCCCGCTCGGTCAGTTCTACCTGTGCGATGTCCCGCCCAACTGTCGCCATCTCGACCTCCACCATTAGCTCGCGCTGGATCGATCGATAGTACTGGCTGTCTGGCCAGGGTGTATGCGCATCGCTGCCCGCGTCAGACTGTCGCGTGCGTGACGCGACCCTCCGCCCAACCCAACGTTCCCGGCCGCGGAATCGTCGCCTCCTACGACCTGCGCTTCTGGACGCTGGTTGCAACCGTTGGCGTCGCCGCCGGTCTCGGCGGAGCGCTGCTGATCGAGCTGCTTCGCGCGGTGCAGCACCTCGCCTGGTCCTATCACTCGGGCGACTTCCTCGACGCCGTCCAGCGCACCTCCTCCGCACGGCGCGTGCTCGTGCTGCTCGGGGGCGGGATCGTGGCCGGCGTGGGCGGGTTGCTGCTGGCGCGCACGCCCGCCACCGACGTGTCCGACGCCCTGTGGCTGCGCGGCGCACGGCTGCCGCTCGCGGCGAGCTGCGCTCGGGCCGTCCACTCGATCGTGATCGTCGCCCTCGGCGCCTCACTCGGGCGCGAGGCAGCTCCGCAACAGGTCGGCGCGGCCGTGGCCAGCAACCTCAGCGACTGGGCGAAGCTGCCCGAGTGGCAGCGGCGGCTGCTAGTCGCGTGCGGCGCCGGGGCGGGGATGGCAGCCGTCTACAACGTGCCCCTGGGGGGCGCGTTGTTTGCCCTGGAGGTGCTGCTGGGAACGCTCACGCTGCCGCTCGTGCTGCCCGCCCTGGCCACCTCGCTGATTGCCACCGCCGTGGCCTGGATCGCGCTGCCGACCAGCCCCACCTACTCCATCCCCACCTATCCCATCAGTGCCCGGCAGGTGGTCTGGGCGCTGCTCATCGGCCCGATCGCCGGGCTTGCAGCAGTGGCCTACATCCAGCTGATCAGCCGCGCCCACGCCCTTCGGCCCTCAGGCTGGCTGCGTGTGCTCGCACCGATCGTGGTGTTCACCGCCCTCGGGGCACTCGCAATCTCCTACCCGCAGCTGCTCGGCAACGGCAAACCGGTGGTGCAGCTCGCGCTGGCCGCAAAGCTCTCCGTCGGGCTGCTCGCCGTGCTGTTCGTGCTCAAGCCGATCGTGACCGCCGCCTGCCTCGGCAGCGGTGCGCCGGGCGGCCTGTTCACCCCCACCCTCACCTACGGGGTTCTGCTCGGAGGCCTGCTCGGCGAGGGCTGGACGCAGATCTGGCCCGGCTCGACGCTCGGCAGCTACGCAATCATCGGCGGAGCCGCTGTGCTCGCAGCCTCGATGCAAGGACCGCTCGCGGCAGTGGTGCTCCTGCTCGAGCTCACCCATCACGGAGACGCCCTGATGGTTCCCGTGCTGATCGCCGTGGTGGAGGCGACCGTGCTCGCACGCGTGCTGGGCGCTCCCTCGATCTACTCGGCCCGCCTCGCAAGCCACGAGCCGCCCGACGAGGGCGCGGTCGAAGATCTCACGCGAAGCGCTCTAGTACCCGACTGATCGCCTGCGTGCCGAACTCCAGCGACTGAGCGGGCACGCGCTCGTCCGCGGCGTGGATCAGCTCCATGAAGCCCAGCTCATCGGGCAGCTGCATCGGCAGGAAGCCATACGTCTGGATGCCGAGTCGGGAGAAGAAGCGCCCATCGGTCACGCCGGGCAACAGCAGCGGCACCAGGCGGGCACTCGGGTCGAGCTCATGTAGCGCTCCGGCAAGCGTGTCGAACAGCGCCATGTCGGGCTGGACGCTGACTGGGTCGTGGCGAATCACCTCGAAGTCCATCTCCACGCCGGCCAGCGCTTGCAGCTCAGCGATCGCAGCCTGAGGGCCGAACCCTGGCAGCAGCCTGCAGTCGAGCTCGACGGCGACCTCGCCCGGGATCACGTTGATCTTCTCGCCGCCGCCTACGATCGTTGCGCTCACCGTGTTGTGCAGCAGTGGGTCGAACGTCCTCAGGCGCTCACCGCCGAGGTCGAGCAGCCTGTCGGTGAGCTGCGGCACGAGCAGCCCTTTCAGCGCCGCAGCCAGCGGCGAGGGCAGCTCGGCCCCGATCGCCTCGACCATGCTGCGCGCCACCGGCGTCACGTGCACGGGCAGCCGCTTGGAGTCCAGCCGCGCGAGCAGCCGCCCGAGCTTGCCCATCGCTCCTCCGCGCACGGGCATCGAGCCGTGTCCGGCACGACCCTTCAGCGTGGCGCGCATCCAGCAGACCTGCTTCTCAGCCACCATGATCGGATAGAAGCTCCGACCGGCGATCTGCAGGGTGAACCCGCCGAACTCGCCCAGCGAGTAGCGCACGCCCTCGAACAGCTCGGGGTGCTCGCTGACGAGGAAGTTCGCGCCGAGGTCACTCCCGGCCTCCTCGTCGGCCAGGACGCACAGGATCACATCGCCCGGTGGGGCCATACCGCTCGCCTTGGCGCGCATGAACGCCGCCAGCAGCATCGCCACGCCGCCCTTCATGTCGAGCGCCCCACGCCCCCAGATGTAACCGTCGTGGAGCTCGCCCCCGAACGGCGGGTGAGTCCATTCTCCCCGCGCAGCCACCACGTCCACGTGGCCCTGCAGGAGCAGCGGCGCGGCCTCGCCGCGCCCGAGCAGGCGGGCGATGAGGTTGGGCCGATCGGGCTCACGCGCCACGATCTGCACCTCACAGCCGAGGTCCTCGAGCAGTCCGCGGATCCACTCGATGCACTCGCGCTCGTTGCCCGGCGGGTTGCTCGTGTCGAAGCGGATCAGCCGCTGCAGGATCTCCGCCGGACGATCCTGGATGGCCTGCGCTGACACCTCCACAGTGTCCCCGATCGCATCGCTGGGCGCCGCCACACGGATTGCAGGTCTGTTTGGCGCGCCTCGGGCGTGGTACTACTCCGGATATGCCCCGTTCGATGTGGACCGGCGCGATCAGCTTCGGCATGGTCACCGTGCCGGTGAAGCTCTACAGCGCCCTCAACCGTAAGAGTGTGCGCTTCCACCAGCTCTCTGGGAAGACTGGCGTGCGCATCGCACAGAAGCGAGTCGATCCGCAGAGCGGTGAGGAGGTCGCCTACCAGGACGTGGTCAAGGGCTTTGAGATCGCCCCTGACCGCTATGTGGTTATCGAGCCGGGCGAGCTGGAGACGCTGCAGCCGAAGAAGACCAAGACGATCGAGATCGAGGATTTCGTCGAGCTGTCCCAGATCGACCCTGTCTTCTACGACCATCCCTACTACCTGGCGCCCGGGCCGGGGGGCGCCAAGCCCTACCGCCTGCTGCTCGAAGCGATGAGCGAGACGGGCAAGGTGGCGATCGCGCGAGTGGTCATCCGCCAGAAGGAGCAGCTGGTGGCGTTGCGCCCGATGGGCGACGCGCTCGGCATGGCCACGATGATCTTCGCCGATGAAATCCTGGCGCCCGACCGTCTCGATGAGATCGCCGAGGCAGCAGAGGTCAAGACCACCAAGCGCGAGCTCGACATCGCCAAGCAGCTGGTCGACTCGCTGGCCGGCGACTTCGAACCGGAGAAGTACAGCGACACCTACCGCGAGGAGGTGCTCGCGCTGATCGAGCGCAAGGCCCAGGGCGAGGAGATCGCCGTGCAGCCGGCCGCAGAGGAGGTGGCTGCACCCGCGCCCGACCTGATGAGCGCCCTGAAGGCCAGCCTCGAGGCGGTGCGCGCACGCGAGGGCGACGAGGCCCCGAAGAAACGCAAGAAACCAGCTGCGAAAACGCCCGCGAGCAAACCGGCAGGCAAAGCGGCCGCGAAAAAACCGGCAGCGAAAAAAGCCGCGGCCAAGAAGTCCACCGCCAAGAGCTAGCCGCCTCAGGTGCCTGCGGCCGGCAAGCTCGAGCGCTACCGGGCCAAGCGCGACTTCAAGGCCACCCCCGAGCCGGCCCCCAGCCGCCCGGGCAAGGCGTCCGACGCTGCCCTGCGATTCGTCATCCACGAGCACCACGCCAGGCGCCTGCACTGGGATCTGCGCCTGGAGCGCGACGGTGTTCTGGCCTCCTGGGCGGTGCCCAAGGGCGTGCCCGAGGAGCCGGGAGAGAACCGCTTTGCGGCGGCGACCGAGGATCATCCGCTCGAGTACCTCGACTTCGCCGGTGAGATCCCGGCCGGCCAGTACGGGGCCGGCAAGATCTCGATCTGGGATCACGGCACCTACGAGCTCCTGAAGTGGGAGCCGCGCAAGATCGAGGTGGCGCTGCACGGCGAGCGACTGAACGCGCGTTATGCGCTGTTCCCGATCGACAAGGAGGATCCGCCCAGCGACTGGATGATCCACCGCATGGACCCTGCCGCCGATCCCAATCGCGAGCCGATGCCCAGGCGAATCGTGCCGATGCTGGCCCGCACCGGACCGCTGCCACGCGAAGACGGCGGCTGGGCGTTTGAGATCAAGTGGGACGGCGTGCGCGCGATCGCCTACTCCTCGCCCGGCGAGCTGCGGCTGGAGAGCCGCAACCTCAACGACATCACGCACAAGTACCCCGAGCTGAGCCGCATCGGCCGGGCGCTCGGCTCGCACAGCGCTGTGCTCGACGGCGAGATCGTGGCCTTCAACGATCAGGGGCGCCCAAGCTTCTCGAGCCTGCAGCAGCGGATGCAGGTCAGCTCCGAGGCGCAGGCACGGCGGTTGATGAAGGCGCTGCCCGTGACCTACATCGTCTTCGACCTGCTGTGGCTCGACGGCCACTCGCTGATGGGCCTCTCCTACGGCGATCGCCGCGAGCTCCTGAGCGCGCTGAAGCTCGAGGGGCAGGGCCTGCAGGCGCCCGAGCACATCGTTGGCCACGGTAAGGCCCTGCTGCAGGCGAGCGCCGAGCAGCAGCTCGAGGGGATCGTGGCCAAGCGCCTGGACTCCGTCTACGAGCCGGGCGTACGCTCGCGGGGCTGGGTCAAGATCAAGACGGTCGCCCGCCAGGAGCTCGTCGTAGGCGGCTGGATGCCGGGGCAGGGCAAGCGCAGCGGGAGCATCGGCGCGCTGCTGCTCGGCGTGTACGAGCCTGGCGGCGTGCTGCGCTTCGTGGGACGGGTCGGCAGCGGCTTCAGCGACGCCGAGCTGGAGCGGCTCTCCCGGCTGCTGACGCCCATCGAGCAGGCGAGCTCGCCGTTCTCGGGCGGCCCCAAGCCACCGCGCGGCGCGCACTTCTGTGAGCCGAAGCTGGTCGTCGAGGTGGAGTTCGCGCAGTGGACCAGCTCGGGCAGCCTGCGCGCGCCCACCTACAAGGGCCTGCGCGACGACAAGGCAGCCGAGCAGGTCGTGCGCGAGGACGGCAAATCGCCCTCCTCGGTGGCGGATGAGGACGAAGGGAGCGCGACGCTGTCGATTGCGCCCAAGGGCGCGGGGGGCGCCGAGGCGCATGTGGGGGGACGCGTGCTGAAGCTCTCGAACCTCGACAAGGTGCTCTATCCCGCGGGGGGGTTTGCAAAGCGCGATCTGATCGACTACTACGCCGCCGTTGCCCCCGTACTGCTCGGCCATCTGGAGAGCCGCGCCTTGACGGTCACCCGCTGGCCGGACGGCGTGGAGGGCAAGTCCTTCTTCCAGAAGCAGTCGCCCGCGCATCGTCCCGATTGGATCCGCACGGCAACCGTTCCAAGCGAGAGCAAGCCGATCGACTACACCGTCGCGGGCGATCTCCCCACCCTGATCTGGCTCGCCAACCTGGCCGCCATCGAGCTGCACACGCCGCTCTCGCGCGTTCCGGAGGTGGAGCGTCCCACAGTGCTCGTGTTCGATCTCGACCCCGGGGCGCCGGCGACGATCGTGGAGTGCTGCCGCGTGGCCGTGCAGCTGCAGGGGATGTTCGAGAACCTCGGCTTGAGGAGCTTCGCCAAGACCTCCGGATCCAAGGGCCTGCAGGTCTACGTGCCGCTGAACAACGAGCACGTCACCTACGCGCACACCAAGCCGTTCGCCAAATCCGTCGCCGAGCTGCTCGAGGGCGCGGAACCAGAGCTCGTGGTCTCACGCATGTCCAAGGCCCGGCGCGAGGGCAAGGTGCTGATCGACTGGAGCCAGAACGACCGCAAGAAGACGACCGTGTGCGTCTACTCGCTGCGTGCCACAGCGCGTCCGACGGTCTCCACACCGCTCGAGTGGGAGGAGGTCCAAGCCGCGCTTGACGGCGGCGATCCGGAGGCTCTCGTCTTTGAAGCCGACGAGGTGCTCAGGCGGATGGAGGAGCGCGGGGACCCGTTCGCGCCTGTCCTCTCGCTCGTGCAGGAGCTGCCCGGCTGAGCCGTCTTACTCGAACTCCGGCTCGCTCCACCAGGGCATGATCTCGGGCAGTCCGTCGCTGATGCGATCGGGGAAGACGGCGGGACGCTTCTCGAGGAACGAGGTGATGCCCTCGACCGCGTCAGCGGACTGACCGCGGGCATACATGCCGCGCGAGTCGGCCCGGTGGGCGAGCATCGGGTGCTCGGCGCCGAGCATCCGCCACATCAGCTGGCGGGCCAGCGCCACTGAGACGGGGGCGGTGTTATCGGCGATCTCACGGGCGAGGGCGTTGGCCGCCTCGAGCAGCTCGCCGGCGGGATGCAGGCTGCGCAGCAGCCCAGCCTCCAGGCCCTCCTGCGCGGAGAAGACCCGGCCCGTGGCAACCCACTCCATCGCGCGGCTGATGCCGACGACGCGCGGCAGGAACCAGCTCGAGCACGCCTCGGGAATGATGCCTCGCCGGGCGAACACGAAGCCCATACGGGCATCCTCGGAGGCGAGACGAACGTCCATCGGCAGGGTCATCGTCGCGCCGACCCCCACGGCGGGGCCGTTGATGGCGGCAATCACGGGCTTCTTGGACTGAAAGACCCGCAGCGTGAACTGACCGCCGTTGTCGCGTGGCGTGGAGTCACCGTCAACACCAACGCGGGCCTTGTAATCGAAGGTCTCCCCGCCACTCTCCAGGTCGGCGCCTGCGCAAAACCCACGCCCCGCGCCGGTGACGATCACCACGCGCACCTCGTCGTCCTCGTCGGCGCGATCGAACGCAGCCATCAGCTCGCCGCCCATCTGTCCCGTCCAGGCGTTCAGCCGCTCAGGTCTGTTGAGCGTGACCGTAAGGACCCGCTCGGCGAGCTCAGTGGCTATCTGCGGCTCGCTGCTGGTGATCTGTTCGAAGCCCATCGAGCCACAGCCTAGAGATCAGCGGCCGTGAGCTGGTGCTCGTAGGGGCCGTGTCCGGTCGCGCAGGCCGCGCCGCAGCGCGCCGCGAGGGCGAGCGCCGCGTGCACGTCCATCCCGGCGGCGAGGCCGAATGTGAGCCCGGCGGCGAACGAGTCACCGCAGCCGTAGGAGTCACGGGGCTCGCCCGGCAGCGGGGCCGCGGTCCAGCGGCCGCTCTCACCGTCGCGCGTGCGGAAGCTGCCGCCCTCCGCGCCTTCGGTCCACACCTCCAGGCGCGCCTCGCCCTCGGCGCGTCCCGCCTCGCTTCGCTCGATGGCATCGCCGGCGCTGAGCACGAGCGCGTCGAGCTCGACGCCGTGGCCCAGGGCGTGACGGGCGCGCGGGCTGGCCACGAGCACGCGGGCCGCCGCACGGGCCTTCTTCAGTGCCGCCGCGTCGCCCGCGGTGAAGTAGATCCCGTCGACACGCTCGAGCGACGAGGAGACCAGGGCGGCGAGCGGCTCGAGGCGCTTGCCGAACGTCGTGATCGTCCGCTCGTGCGCGTCGTCCACGAGTGTGACCGCTCGGCGTGTGGGCTCCTGCTCGAAGGAAGCCGCGACCTGCACGCCGAGCTCGCCGAGCCGCGCCAGCGAGCGACGGCCGTGGTCGTCCTCACCGAGCGCCGTCACGAGTGTGGCCGCTCCAGCCAGCCGCGCGAGCTGCACGGCCGCTACCGCTCCCCCGCCCGCCGGCTCCTCGAAGGCTTCGCTCGCGTGCATCACCTCGCCGGCACTCGGAACATGGGCCACATGAGCGAACTGAACCCACTCGACGTGCCCGACCACAGCCACCTTCGGAGCGCTCACCGGGCGCAGTCTCACACATGCGCCCCCGCGCATTAGGATGGCTCGCCGATGAGCTCGCCGAGAGAACCAGCGGATCTGTTCGACGTCGCGGGGAAGAGCGCCCTCGTCACGGGCGGCTCGCGTGGCATCGGCCTGATGATCGCCCGGGGACTCGTGCAGGCGGGCGCGCGGGTGATCGTGTCCTCGCGCAAGAGCGAGGACGTGAAGCGAGCCGCGGAGGAGCTTGCGGAGCACGGCGAGTGCCATGCCATTCCCGGCGACATCGCCACGGCCGAGGGGGCTCTGGCGCTGGCGGGGGCCACACGTGAGCGCTTCGGCTCGCTGGACATCCTCGTCAACAACGCCGGCGCCGTGTGGGGCGCCCCGCTGGAGGAGTTCCCCGCCGCCGGCTGGGAGAAGGTCCTGCACACCAACGTCGAGGGCGTCTTTCACCTCACCGTGGCACTGCTGGAGGCGCTGCGTGCAGCCGCGACTCCCGAGGTGCCCGCGCGCGTGATCAACATCGGCTCGATCGACGGCCTGCGCACGCCCGGAGTCGACAACTATTCCTACAGCGCCAGCAAGGCGGCGGTGCACATGCTCACGCGCCACCTCGCCAAGCGACTCGCCTCAGATCACATCACCGTCAATGCGATTGCCCCCGGCCCGTTCGAGAGCAAGATGATGGCCTTCGCGCTGGAGAACCCCGAGGCACGCGAGGCGATCGAGCGCTCGGTGCCCCTCGGTCGAATCGGGCACCCCGACGACGTCGCCGGCCTGACGCTGTTCCTCGCCTCACGCGCCGGCGCCTACATGACGGGCACGGTAATTCCGCTGGATGGTGGGATCACCGGCTGCAACTAGGCCGTCCGTCCGGCCAAGCTCTCACTCGCTACGTAGCGCGTCGAGCGCCCCCGACCCCGCTGCGTGATCAACCCAGCATCCAGCAGGCGGCGCAGATCACTGCTCGCAGTGGGCGCCGACACGTCCGCCTCAGATGAGTATTTGGCGCGATTGGTGCCGTCGAAGAGGCTCTGCTCCAGTGCAATGGCGAGGCGGTCCGGCCAGCCCCGCCCCTCGACCAGCCGCTCCAGATAGCTCCACCGTTCAGCCGCCTGATCGAGTTGGAGTAGCCGCCGTCGCGCCTGCACCAGATGCGCTTCGACGCAGAGTCGGACGAAGGGTGTCGCGTCCCGTTCCGGCTGGTAGGAACCGCCTTGGACCTCCTGCAGCGCCGCGTAATACGCCTCGGTGTGCTCCCCCAGGTATTCCTCGACCGTCACGAACTCAGGTGCGAGCAGTCCGCCAAGCGCGAGCACGAGGGACTGAGCGATCCGCGAGATGCGCCCGTTGCCGTCCTCGAACGGGTGGACAGAGACGATGTGGAGATGTGTCATCGCGGCGCGAACGACGAGGTGCGAGTCGAGATCGCCCGAGCGCAACCAGCTCGTGACCTCGGCCATGAGCGGCCGGACATCCTCGGCCGGTGGACCAACATATGCGGATGGTCGACCTTCCGAGCCTGTGACTGCGACTCCTGTCTTGCGATAGAGGCCCGGGTGCTTGTCCTTCTGGAAGTTGCAGGCGTCGAACTGCAGGTCGAGGACGACGCGCTCAAGCCACTCGAACCCCTCGTCGGCCGCCATGACGCCGACGTGGTCCATCGCCCGCGCGTAGCAGGCGAGGGCCATGCGGTCATCGTCCGTTGGATCGGCCGGCTCGGCTCCGCTCGTGATCGCAAGCCTCTCCTCGCTCGGCACGCTGAAGCCCTCGATCTCGATCGAGCTCTCCGCAGAGGACGCCCGCCACTGCCTCCGCAGGTTTCCCAGCCATGGCCCGGCCGCCCAGGAACGAGCGCCCAGCTCGTCGCAGAGCCGGTCGAACTCAGCCAGGGCCGCTAGGCGCGGAGCATCGAGTGGTGGAGTCGCGTAGATCACCTCACTCAGTATAGACGATTATTCGTATAATCGATTAACTGGCTGCCTCAGACCGGATCTGGCTGGTACGCGCCGGGCTTGGGACGGACGTGCCCTCCCGGGAACGCCAGGCGCAGGATGGTGCGGTGGACGGTCCCGAGCTGGCGGTGCAGCGGCCCGGTGTTGTAGGGCAGGCCGTAGCGGCGGCAGATGTCGCGCACACGCGGCGCGATCTCCGAATAGCGACTCGAGGGCATGTCGGGGTAGAGGTGGTGCTCCACCTGGAAGCTGAGGTTGCCGGCGAGTAGATGAAAGAGCGGGCCGCCGTCGATGTTGGCCGAGCCGAGCAGCTGACGCACATACCAGCCACCGCGCGTCTCATCGGCGACCTCCTCCTGGCTGAACGTGTACGTCTGGTCGGGGAAGTGCCCGCAGAAGATGATCGAGTACGCCCACACGTTGCGCACGATGTTGGCCGTGAAGTTGGCCGCGAGCGTCGCCTTGAACGAGCGCCTACTCGACTCCACCGAGCCACGCGAACCCGCCAGCGCAGCCAGCGCGGCCAGCGCCGGAAAGGCGACATAGTCCTTGACTATCTGCCCACGCGCCTTAACCCCGATCGCCTTCAGCTCCGCAATCAGCTGCTCCTTTGACTTTTCCCCCGAGTGGATCGCCCCGCGGTTGAGGTCATGCGCGGCAACTCCCCACTCGAAGAAGCCCATCAGCAGGAGGTTGTAGAGCGGCTGGAAGAGATAGACCGGGTGCCACTTCTGGTGCGGGTCGATACGCATGATCTCGTAGCCCAGGTCGCGGTCCTTGCCACGGATGTTGGTGAACGTGTGGTGCTCGTAGTTGTGTGAGTGCCGCCAGGCGTCAGCCGGCGAGGCCGTGTCCCAATCCCAGTTCTGGGAGTTGATGTCGGGATCGTTCATCCAGTCCCACTGGCCGTGCATGACGTTGTGGCCGATCTCCATGTTCTCGAGGATCTTGGCCAGCGACAGCGCGGTGGTGCCGGCCAGCCACATCGGCTTGTAGCGTGCACCCATCAGCAGCGCCCGGGCAGCCAGCACGAGGTGGCGGTGCAGCTTGATCGTCGAGCGGATGTAGCGCGAGTCGCGCTCCCCGAGATCGGCATAGACCTCCTCGTGGATCGCGTCGAACTCGCGGCCCAGCTGCTCGATCTGCTCTGCCGTCAGTCGCGCGAGCGGGCTCTCGAGGTCGTCCTGGCTCTGTGTGACATGGCGCTCAGCCTGCGTTGCTGACATGAGGGTTCCTTTGTGGTGGTTGAAGGTTCACAGCTCGATCTCGACCGGGCCCTCGGGCGCGTTGATGCAGGTGCGCAGCAGCTCGCCCGGTTGGCCGTGCACGCGACCTGTCCTCAGGTCGCGAACCTGCCCCGAGCGCAGGCGCCCGACGCAGCTGTGGCAGATGCCCATGCGACAACCGAACGGCATCTCCACACCGGCGCTCTCCCCCGCTTGCAGAATCGGCTGCTCGCCGTCGCTGACTGCGTCTACGCCGCTCCTGCAAAGTCGAATGGTGCCCCCTTCTCCCCGCTCTCCCTCGCCCACGCGCTCGTCGGGCTGGAAGTGCTCGACGTGCAAGCGAGCTGGGTCCCCGTCGCTGCGCCAGCGCTCGCCCATCGCGTCCAGCAGTCCCACTGGACCGCACAGGAACGCCTCGCGCTCGCGCCAGTCCGAGCACAGCTCCTCGAGGCCCGCGGGCGCCACCCTGCCCTGCTCCGCGGTGATGCGCAGCTGCAGGCGGTACCCGGGATTGCGGGCCGCCAGCTCGGCCAGCTCGTGGGCGAAGATCACCCCGTCGCTGGTGCGCGAGCAGTGCAGGTGCACCACGTCGTCGAGCTTGCCCTGTCGATCGAGGTCGCGCAGCATGCTCATGATCGGCGTGATGCCGCTGCCGGCGCTGATGAACAGCAGTCGCTGCGGCAGGGGATCGGGTAGCACGAACGTGCCTTCGACTCCCCCCAGGCGCACGATCGCCCCGGGCTTCACCCGCGAGAAGAGGAACGGCGAGACCTTGCCGCTCTCGACGAGCTTGGGAGTGATCGCTATGCAGCCGTCCGCACGCGCGGGATCCGAGGTCAGCGAGTAGGCGCGCCAGTGATGGATGCCGTCGACCTCGATGCCCAGGCGCAGGTACTGCCCCGGCTGATGCCCTGGCCACTCCCAGCCCGGCTTGATCAGCACGGTCACCGCATCGGGCGTCTCGCGCTCAACTCGCTCGATCCTCCCGCGCAGCTCGCGCGTGGACCACAGCGGATTGATCAGCTCCAGGTAGTCGTCCGGAAGCAGCGGCGAGGTGAACGAGCGGATCAGCCCGAGCACCCTGCGCCGGCCCGACGAGACCTGCGGCAGGGCTCCGCGTTCAGCCATCGGCGCCACCCGGGTAAGGGGATCGTGTCGGTTGTTTGCTGGAGGCCGAGATCATGACGTAGAACAATGTTACCTCAAATGAGGATACATGAAACATGGTATCCTCAAATTGCGATGACACCGACGGCTACAGAGGCTCCTGCGAAGAGCCCCGCCAAGCGTCCGGCGCCCCCCTCCGACTACGACCTCACCGTCGAGCAGCTGGCCGCCGAGGTGGGGATGTCGGTCCGCAACATCCGCAACCACCACACCCGCGGCCTGCTCCCGCCACCCGAGGTACGAGCGCGCGTCGGCTACTACAACGCCGAGCACGTTGCCCGCCTGCGCCTGATCCTCGACCTGCAGGCCGACGGCTTCAACCTCGCAGCGATCGAGCGCCTGCTGAGCGGATCAGACGGTCTGGCCGAGCGCCTGCTCGGACTCAGGCGCGCCGTCACGACTCCCTTCGAGGCCGAGTCCCCCGAACTGATCACTGCCGAGGAACTGACCAAGCGCTTCGGCGAGGTCGACGCCAAGGACATCACGCGAATTCGTCGGCTCAAGCTGCTGGTGCCGCTCGGGGACGAGCGCTTCGAAATTCCCAGCCCGTCGCTGATGGCCGCGGCCGAGCAGGTGGTCGCGCTCGGCATTCCCATCCACTCCGCCCTCACGTTGGTGGAGCGCGTGAGCCGCGATTGCGAATCGATCTCTCGGGACTTCACCAAGCTGTTTCTGCGCGAGCTGTGGGAGCCGTTCGATCAGGCCGGCCAGCCCGACGAGGGCTGGGATGAGCTGATCGAGAGCGTCGACTCGCTGCGCCCGCTCGCCTCCGAGGCGCTGCTCGCGATGTTCAAGCTGCGTATGACCACCCAGCTCGAGAACGCCTTCGGCAAGGTCATCGAGCACCAGGCCAAGCGCAGCAAGCGCACTCAGTAGGCGGGTTCAGACCGAGCAGGCTAGCTGCGAGACTCATGGCGATGAAGCGCGTGAACGTCTTCGCCGACACCTACGAGTGGGACGAGAGCGACCCCGACGGCTTTCGCGGAGGCGCGATCAGGATCACCAAGGCGCTCGGAGCGCAGGCGCTGGCCGTCAAGGCGTTCGTGCTCCCACCCGGGCAGACCCTGTGCCCCTACCACTACGAGTACGAGGAGGAGTGGCTGATCGTGCTCGAGGGAGCGCTCGTTGTTCGCACGCCGTCCGGTGAGGAGGAGGTCGGCGGTGGCGACGTGCTGGCCTTCCCGGCCGGGCCCGAGGGCGCGCACCAGGTGAGCAACCGCGGCGAGTCCGACGCGCGTCTGGTGATGTTCTCCAGCGCCCGCGAGCCGTCCGTGGCCGTGTATCCCGACAGCGACAAGATCGGCGTGTGGCCCGGCAACGACGCCGACACCGTGATGCTGCGCCGCGCCGACGGGAACGTCGACTACTACGACGGCGAGCGCTAGCTTCACCCGGACCGGCGTGAGCACCACCGCCTGTGCGCACAGGCGGGGTCGGCTGCGGCCGTGTGGCCCGTCAAGCTGACAGGCACGATGGCCAACTTCTCCGAGATCAGGCGGGTGCTCGCCTACCGCGACTTTCGCCTGCTGTGGCTCTCGCAGTCGGCGAGCGTGATCGGCGACAACATCGTGCTGGTCGCACTCGCCCTGTTCGTCGTCGGGCAGACCGGCAGCGCGACAGACCTCGGGCTGGTCCTCGCCGCCCACGCGCTCTCGCTCGTTGCCTTCCTGCTGATCGGCGGCGTGTGGGCCGACCGCCTGCCCCGCCACCGCGTGATGATCGCAACCGACCTGGTGCGCTTCTCGCTGCATGCGCTCCTGGCCGCGTTGATCTTCGCCGGCTCCGTGCGCATCTGGGAGGTGGTGGCAATCGAGATCCTGTTCGGCAGCGCCGAGGCCTTCTTTCGTCCCGCCGCCAACGGCCTGGTGCCCCAGACGGTGCCAGAGGCTGACATCCAGCCTGCCACCGCCGTGCTGAGCATGTCCAGCAACATCGCCGAATTCGCCGGTCCCGCGCTGGCAACCGCGCTCGTGCTTGGAGCAGGAGCCGGCTGGGCGTTCGCGCTCGATGCGGCCACGTTCCTCGTCAGCGCGGCCTTCCTCGCGCGAGTGCGCCCGCGCGAGCGCCAGACGAGCGCGTCAGGGGCGCCCTCACCTCCGGAGCAGAGTGCTGAGAGCCTGTGGGAGGGGATGCGCTCCGGCCTGCGCGAGGTGCGAGCGCGGGTCTGGGTGTGGGCCACGCTCGCGTCCTTCTGCGTGGCCCTGTTCTGTGGGCTCGCGCCGTGGTTCGTGCTCGGTCCGGTGGTGGCGCGAGAGCAGTATGGGCACATCTCCGTCTACGGCATCCTCGAGGCCACATTCGGCTTTGGCACGATCATCGGCTCGCTCATGGGCGTTGTCTGGCGTCCGCGCTATCCCCTGCGCCTGGGGATGCTCGCCATGCTGATCTGGCCGCTCGCCTCGATCCTCTACGCCGCCGGGGTAACGCTGATCGTGGTCATTCCCGCGACTGTGCTCGGCGGGATCGGACTGGCTCTGTTCGACGTGTGGTGGCTGACGGCGCTGGCTGAGCGCATCCCGCCGGGATCGCTTTCGCGCGTGACCTCCTACGACTGGATGGTCTCCTATGCGCTGCTCCCGCTGGGTTACATCCTCGCCGGGCCGCTCGCATCGAAGCTGGGCAGCGTGGACGTCCTCGCCGGTGGATCGGTGCTGGCGCTCCTCGCCTTCGCACTCGGCCTGCTGCCGCGTCAGACACGCATGCTCGAGCGCCTCGGCACAGCCGGCGCTCCCACAGCGGCGTCCGAGGACTCCCTACGGCGCGTTGGCCATCGCTCCTGAGCCATTGAGCGCGGCCGCCTCGGCCAGCTCCCAGGCCCGGCCCGCTGCCGTCGAGCGATCGCCTACGCCGAGCTTGCGAAAGCCGTGCTCCAAATGCTTACCCACGGTGCGGTAGCTGATGCCGAGCACCGCGGCGATGTGCTGGTTGGACCGTCCCAGCGCAACCATCCGCAGCACCTCTGCCTCGCGTCGCGTGAGACCGGCCGAGCGCAACGCCTCGACGATCCGCTCGCTGCGCCCGTCACCTTTGCCCAGGCGCAGCGACTCGAACGCAAGCGCGTTGCGATAGGCCTGGATCAGGAACGGGCGGGCGCGGTTCAAGAACGCGCAGTCCTCATCGGAGTAATCGCTGCCGCCACGGCTGAGCGCGACCGCCAGCACTCTCCCTGGCGCTCCAGGAAGGGTGAATGCGACCTGGTGCTCGACCCCCATCGGCGCATACACCTTTTGGTAGATCGGCAGCCGGCGCAGCTCGTTCTCGGAGATCACGTCGGAGAAGCGGACTGCCCCTCCGTCCCCCGTTCGCTGATAGTGGCGCAGGATCGGGTTTTCCTGCGCGTACTGCGCCCACACCTCGAAGGTGGAGCTCGGCTGGTCGGGTTCGATGATCGAGACCACCGTCTCGGGCGTGGGTCCCACGTCGTTCAGCGACGCGAAGTCAGAGGCTGTGGTACTGCGCAGCGCGGCGAGCAGACCCCAACGCAGCTCGTCGATCTCCAGCAGCCCAAACGTGTCACCGATCAACTCGACCAGACGGCCGTCGTGCTCGTACTGGATGCTCCCACCTGTCATACGTCATCCGGACGTATACAGGGATCTCGGTGGCGAGGCGTGCACGTGACGCGTAAGGTTGAGCGCGTGGACTTCCTGATCGCCCGCCACGACCTGCACGAGTGCCGCTTCGTGGACGAGCCCACACCCGCGCTCGAGCCCGGCCAGGCGCTGCTCGACGTCAGCGCCTTCGGGCTGACGAGCAACAACATCACCTACGCCAAGTTCGGCGAGGCAATGTCCTACTGGGGCTTCTTTCCCGCCGAGGACGGCTGGGGCCGCATGCCGGTGTGGGGCTTTGCCGATGTGAGCGCCAGCACGGTCGATGAGCTCGAGCCGGGAACCCGCGTGTTCGGCTACCTACCGCCATCGAGCGAGCTCATCGTCACACCGGCGCGCATCGACGGCCAGGGCTTCATCGATGCGGCTGCGCATCGCGCCAAGCTGCCTCCCGTTTACAACAGCTACGCGAACGTGCAGGCCGACCCTGTCTACGACGCCGAGCACGAGGACGAGCAGATGCTGCTGCGCCCGCTGTTCTTCACCTCCTACCTGATCGACGACTTCCTCGCCGAGGCCGACTGCTTCGGCGCCGGGACCGTGATCCTCTCGAGCGCCTCCAGTAAGACCTCGAGCGCCCTGGCCTTCCTGCTCTCGCGTCGCGATGGCATCGACGTGATCGGCCTCACCTCTCAGCGCAGCAGCGAGTACTGCCGCCGGATCGGCGTCTACGACCACGTCATCGGCTACGACGAGCTCGACTCGCTGCCCACCGGGCGTGCCGTCTACGTGGACATGGCCGGCGACGCACAGGTGCGCAGCGCCGTGCACACCCATTACGGCGAGCAACTCGCCCACTCGGCCGTCGTCGGCGCAACCCATCACGAGCAGATGGGTGCGGTTCCCGAGTCGCTGCCGGGGGCGCGCCCGACGTTCTTCTTCGCGCCCGAGCGAGTGTCCAAGCGCAGCGCCGAGTGGGGACGAGCGGAGTTCGAGCGCCGCCTGGCCGAGGCCTGGCATCCCTACCTCGCATGGACCGCCAGCTGGCTCGAGATCGTCCACGGGCATGGGCCGCAGGAGCTGAAGGCCGCCTACCTCGACCTCCTCGACGGCCATATCGATCCGGCCACGGCTCACGTCCTGACCCTGCGCGACTGAGCCCCAAGCAAGGCGCTCCCGTCCACCCGAGTGGCGCGGGCCCGCGGGCGGTGGTGTAAGAACCGTCGGTGCCACGAGCTCGCCCAGCACCGCTCCTCGGGGCCGCAGGCATGCTCGCTCTCGTCGTAGCGGCGATTGCGCTCGCGCTCGGCGCCTTCGCCGGGGCGGCGCGGGCGGCCGATCCCTTCGGACATCCCTGCACGGCGGAGTACGGGGTGCGCTTCTGTCCAACGGGCACCCTGGCACAGCGGGTGCGCTCCTTCGACGGTGTTCCGCTCGACGTGGACGTGACGCTGCCCGCGAGCGGACACGGACCCTTCCCGACGATCGTGATGCTCCACGGCTGGGGCGGGAGCAAGACCTCATATGAGAGCACCTCGCCCACCGGCGACGGCAACGAAACCTACGCCTACAACAACGTCTACTACGCGCGCCATGGTTTCGCCGTGGTCAACTACTCCGCCCGTGGGTGGGGCAGCTCGTGCGGCACAGCCGAATCCCGCGCCGAAGGCGACTGCCAGGACGGCTGGATGCATATGGCCGACCAGCGCTACGAGGCCCGCGACACACAGTTCCTGCTCGGAGTGCTCGTCGATGAGCACGTCGCCATGCCGGGACGTCTGGGCGTCACGGGCATCTCATATGGCGGCGGACAGGCCGTCGAGCTGGCCTACTTGCGCAACCGCATCAGGCTCCCCGACGGGAGCTTTGCCGCCTGGCGCGGCCCCACCGGCAGGCCGCTTCAGATCGACGCCGTGTGGGCGCGCTGGCCCTGGTCTGACCTGATCGACGCTCTGTGGCCCAACGGACGCTTCCTCGACGACGAGCTCGCTCCCGCCGGCCAGAGCAGCGACCCGATCGGCGTGGAACTCGAAGAATGGGCCTCCAGCCTCGCACGGGTGGGCGCCGAAGAGGCCTATGTGGCGCCCACGGGCGCCGATCCGGGGGCAGAGCTCGGCGCCTGGAAGTCGGTGCTCGGAGGCCCGGCGCGCTACAGCACCCAGGCCAACGAGCTGATCGAACAGCTGCGTACCTACCACCAGGGCTATGGCCTCCCGGGAAAGCCCGCGCCGCTGTTGCTGGAGAGCGGCTGGACCGACGACCTGCTCCCGCCGGAGCAGTCGCTGCGCCTGTACAACGCGATCCGCGCACAGCATGGGCAAGTCGCGCTCCAGCTGGGCGACCTCGGACACAGCCCCGCCGACAATAAGCCCAACACCGACCAGGCTTTCAACATGCAGGGGGCGCGCTTCTTTGCAGCCATGCTCCGACACGAGGGGAGCGCCCCGGCGAATGGCAGCGTGAGCGCCTACACGCTCACCTGCCCCGCGAGCGAACCAGGCGGCGGCCCCTACACGGCGCGCAGCTGGAGCGCCCTCCATCCCGACCGACTCGCTTTCGGCTCGGCCGCCACCCAGACCTTCACCTCGGCGGGGGGCGATGAAAGGCTGGCTGACGAGCTCAACCCGAGCGGCGGCCCAGAAGCGTGCAACACGCTGGCCGTACAGGTCGAGCCCAACAGCGCCACCTACACGCTCGCGAGTCCCGGCATGACGGTCCTGGGCCTGCCGACGGTGACAGCAAGCGTCGACACCCATGGCTCCTCGGGCGAGGTCGCTGCGCGCCTGTGGGACGTGATGCCCGACGGGCGCCAGCGACTCGTCGACCGAGGGATCTACCGGCTCACAGACGACCAACGCGGATCGATCGCCTTCCAGCTTCACGGCGATGGCTACAGCTTCCCCGCCGGTGACACGGTGAAGCTCGAGCTGCTCGGTCGCGACGCCCCCTACTACCGCGCAAGCGAAGCACAGTTCAGCGTGGAAGTCAGCGACCTGAGCATCTCGCTGCCCACGACCTGACTGGGGCGCCGATGACCGAGGGCGCGGCTCAGGCGTCGGCCACCTTCAACACGAGCTTGCCGGTGTTCTCGCCCCGAAACAGGCGCAGCAGCGTGTCGGGGAAGCTCTCGAGGCCGCCCTCCATCACTTCCTCGCGCGAGACCAGCTTGCCTTCGGCCAGCCAGCCCGCCATCTCCGTGGCGCCCTCGAGGTAGCGATCGCCGTAGTCGGAGACCACGAATCCGGTCATGCTCGCGTGGTTGACGAGCAGCGAGAGGTAGTTGGAAGGGCCCTGCACGGCGCTCGTGGCGTTGTACTGCGAGATGGCCCCGCAGATGATCACCCGCGCGTGACGAGCCAGGTGCGCCAGGGCGGCGTCGAGGATGTCACCGCCGACGTTGTCGAAGTACACGTCGATGCCCTTGGGACACTCCTTGGACAGCGCCGCCCCGACGTCCTCGGACTTGTAGTCGATGCACGCGTCGAAGCCGAACTCCTCGACGACGCAGGCGACCTTGGCCTCGCCCCCCGCAATACCGACGGCACGACAGCCCTTGAGCTTGGCGATCTGCCCAACGATCCCGCCCACGGCGCCGGCGGCGCCCGAGACCACAACCGTCTCGCCCGGCTGGGGGCGGCCGATGTCGAGCAGGCCGAAGTAGGCCGTCATGCCGGTCATGCCCAGCGTTCCCAGGTAGACGGGAAGCGGCGCGAGGGACGTGTCGACCTTCAGCACTGCAGCGCCGTTGACAAGCGCGTACTCCTGCACCCCGAGCAGACCCGTGACGTGATCGCCGACCGCGAGGCTCGGGTGCTTGGAGGCGACGACCACGCCCGCCCCCAGCGCGCGCATGACCTCGCCGATGCCCACCGGCGGGATGTAGGAGCGCGCATCGTTCATCCAGCCGCGCATGGCCGGGTCGAGCGACAGGTAGAGCACCTGCACCAGCACCTCCCCGTCCGCGGGCTCGGGGGTGGCCTGCGTGGTGTACTCCCAGTCGCTCTGCCTGGGCAGGCCTACAGGCCTCGCGGCGAGCTTGCACTGCTGGTTTGAGGCATCCATTGAGTTGCCTTTCATCGTCCGGCTGACAGGGTCCCTGCTGGGGCGCTCACACCATATTGGCGCCAGTCCACCCGGTCCTGTTTCGCCGGCGAGCGATGCGGGCACATCGACCACACCGCTCCTCGCCCGTGAGAGACTTCCGGCGTAGCCGGCGAGCCCCGGCGAGGGAGCGCAACCACACCGAGGACACAAGGAGCTGCACATGCCCGACATCGAGTTCCCCACCAGCAACGGCGCCACACCCGGGTATCTGGCCTCACCCGCCGGAGGCAGCGGCCCGGCGACGATCGTGATGCAGGAGTGGTGGGGCCTCGACGAGCACATTCGCTCGATCTGCGACCGACTGGCGGGCGAGGGCTTCTTCGCGCTCGCACCGGACCTCTACCGCGGCGAGACCACCACCCAGCCGAGCGAGGCCGAACAGAAGATGATGGCGCTCTCGATGGAGAAGGTCGAGAAGGACATGTGCGGAGCCGCCGAGTACCTCGAGGCCCAGCCGGGCGTCGAGGGAGCGGGCATCGGCGCGCTCGGATTCTGCCTCGGCGGAGGGCTGTCAGTGTGGGCGGCGGCCACCTGTCCGCAGATCACCGCCTCGGTCTCCTACTACTACGTGATGCCGCACGGCAAGCCGGACTTCTCCAAGCTCAAAGGGCCCGTGCTCGGCCACTTCGGAACGGCCGACGAATTCATCCCACTCGAGGACGCCGAGAAGCTCGAGTCCGAGATACGCGACGCAGGCGCCGAGGTGTCCTTCCATTACTACGAGGGCGCCGGACACGCGTTCTTCAACGACACCAACCGCCTCGGCACCTATGACAAAGCGCTGGCCGAGGAGTCCTGGGAGCGCACCGTGAGCTTCCTGCGCTCAACCCTGAGCTCCTGACACCCACGCTGCGCCTCGCCGCTCCAGAACGTCAGTCATCGAGGCTGGCCGCTGCGCTTTGCGCCGCCGCGACGCTCGTGCTCGGTGTCCAGGGGGTGGCGAGTGCAGCCCCCTGGTCGGCGCCGGCGCGAGTCGAAGCGTGCCCCGCGCTCGAAGGCGCACAGGTGCTGTTCCCGAGCGACAAGCCCGAACAGCCCACCGGCCCGGGGGCGCTCGCCTGGCAGGCGTCCGCCGCCTGCGCCGGAGGCGAAGGTCCGCGCATCTCACGGATCGGCGCAAACGACGTTCCGGGCACGCCGTCGGCGCCAGTAGCGGCGCATGGACGAGCGTCGGCGCCCGTCGGTGCGCTGCTGGCGAGCACAGCTCCACACGGCCAAGTCCTGCTCGCAGGCGCCACGGGTGGGACGCCGATTCAGGGTCTCGCCGGCTCGCCGTTCTCCGGCCTCGGGTCCCTCACCGGCCGGCCCGTCCTGGCGACCGCCAATGCCTATCTCGACGACGTGGCGCTCGCAACAGGGCCTCCCACAGGCGGCGTGGAGCTGGATGTGGAGCGCTGGTACGGCCACGGAGTGGACCGCTCGGCGGCCATCAGCAAATCCAGCCCCCAGGCTGTGCGAGGACTGACGCTGGCGATGGACTTCCGTAGCGACGCGCTGGCCGTGTGGGCGCAGTCGGGCTCGATCCTCGCCCGCGACATGCCAGCCTCAGGACCGGCGCAGCAGATCCAGCACCTCGGACCGGCCGCCTCCCGTGTGCAAATCGCTGCGCTCCTGAGCGACGACAACCGCGGGATAGCCGCGTGGTCTGAGGAGTCCGGCGGTGTGGTCTCGGTGTACCTCGATCGCTCCGCGCCGGGCGTGCGCTTTCACACGCCCACCTTGCTCGAGCGCTTTCCCCAGCCCGACGGCCTGGCCCCACCTTCAGCCTCCCCGCGCCTGATCAGGCTGAGCTCCGAGAGCGTGATGGTCGCCTGGGCGGGTGCCTCCGAGGGGCACTGGGTGGTGCGCACGGCTGCGATCGACCTGCTTGGCGTGGGCGCCCCCAACACGATCGCTGCGCCCGGCACAGACGCGCTGCTCGCCGATCTCGTCCCCGGCCCCGACGATGATGCGCTCGTGCTGTGGACCCAACCGCAACCCTCGCCGGGGAGCCCCGAGCCCCCGGTGCAGTCGATCTTCGCCGCGCGCGGGTTCGACGCCTATCCGCGCAGAACCGAGTTCGGAGCACCCGAACAGGTCGCACCGCCCGGCCCAGACAGAGACACGACCGTAGCCTTCGACCCCCATGGCGACGGCGCCATAGCGCTCTGGCGGGGAGCGAACGACGCTCTCGAATATGCGATCCGCAGCCCGGCCGATGGCTCCTGAGCGCGTGGCCAGGGCGGGGCGCACCGCGCGGAGCCGCTCCTTTAGGAAAAGATGGTGCCCGCATGGATAGGGACTACGAGCTTCAAACCCACCAGGCCGAGGACCGGCACTGGTGGTATCGAGGGCGGCGGACCGTGCTGGACGTGGTCGTTGCCGGCCTCGGGTCCTCCGAGCCGGCGCGCATCCTCGACGCGGGCTGCGGCAGCGGTCGCAACATGGTCGAGCTCGCGCGTCACGGCTCGGTCACCGGCATCGAGCTATCTGAGACGAGTGTCGCGCTGGCACGCGATCGGGGCGCCGGTGAGGTCGTCGCGGGCTCGATCCTCGAGATGCCCTTCGCCGAGGACAGCTTCGACCTCGCAGTCAGCCTCGACGTCATCGAGCACCTGGAGGACGACCTCGCCGCGCTGCGCGAGCTGCGTCGTGTGGTCGCACCCGGTGGATCGCTGCTCGTCACCGTCCCCGCCTATCAGTGGCTGTGGAGCGGGCACGACGAGATCAACCACCATCACCGCCGCTACACGCGGCGCTCGCTGCAGCGCGTAGCCGAGCAGGCGGGCTGGCGCCAAACCCGCACCACCTACTTCAACTCGCTGCTGCTGCCCGTGGCAATCGTGCTGCGGGTACTGGACAAGGTCAATACCAAGACCACGGAGTCGAGCCTGGATCTGTGGGTTCCGCCCGAACCGCTCAACTGGGTGCTCGAGCGGCCGCTGGCGCTGGAGGCCGCGCTGATCAAGCGCGGTGGGCGGATCCCCGCCGGGCTGTCGCTGCTGGCCGTCTTTCGCTAGATGGCTCGAGCAACCAGCTAAAGGCCGGTCATCTCGCCCGGGACGGTGGGCTGCATGCGAAACGTCCATGCGCGGTTGGCGAAGAACGTGCTCACCGTGACCACGATCGTGGCGAGCGCCTGCGCGAGGAGCTTGTCCAGGCGGCCGTCGTTCACGAGCAGGTAGAGCAGGCCCTCGTTGATCCCCAGTCCACAGCCCTGCACCACGGCCCAGCGCACGGGCGTGAGGTTGTCGCCGACGTGCTCGCGGAAGGTCCAGCGGCGGTTGAGCAGGAAGCCGTTGGTGGCGCCGACGGCGAAACCGATTGCCGAAGCCCCCAGGTACCAGACCCCAAAGGCCTTCAACAGCAGCGTGTAGACGATGAAGGTGAGCGCCGTGTTCGACACCCCGACGAGCCCAAACTTGACGAACTGGATGAAAACCGGTCCCTTCAAGCGCTCCGCATGCCTCACCACGGCGCGGGGCGGCTCTTGCATATCAGCGTGCTCGGGATGCATCCACACACAGGATGAACGATAAATTGAGCGACGGCTTAAGGCCCTCCTCGAAAATCCTTGGAAAGCAAGCGCTTCAACGCCTCGCGCCAGAAGGGCAGATCACCATGTCGGACAAACAACTGCGCACCCCCAAGCTGCTCAGCCTCGTGGCACCCGTCTACGACGAGGAAGAGCTGGTCGAGGAGTTCATCGCACGCGCCATCGCCGCTCTGGCCGACTACGAGTTCGAGCTCGTCCTCGTCAATGACGGCAGCTCCGACCGCACCCCCGAGCTGCTCGACCGCGCGGCCGAGACCGACCCGCGCATCCGCGTCGTGCACCTATCGCGCAACTTCGGCCACCAGGCGGCGCTCACGGCCGGGCTCGAGCATGCCGTGGGAGACGTCGTAGCGATGATCGACGCCGACCTGCAGGACCCACCCGAGCTGGTCCCGGACATGGTCGCCCGCTGGAGCCAGGGCTCAGACGTCGTGTATGCGGTGCGCAAGGAACGCGAGGGCGAGACCGCCTTCAAGCTGGCGACCGCCTCGTGGTTCTACAAGCTGTTCAACAAGCTCGCCCAGGTCGACCTCGAGCCCAACTCGGGCGACTTCCGCTTGCTCGACCGCCGCGCGCTGGACGCGCTGCTGGCGATGACCGAGCGCTCACGCTTCCTGCGCGGCATGACCGTGTGGGTGGGCTTCGACCAGACCGCCATCTCCTACCAGCGCGACGCTCGCCACGCGGGCGAGACCAAGTACACGCTGCGCAAGATGCTGCGCTTCTCCCTCGACGCGATCGCCTCCTTCTCACATCTGCCCCTGCAGCTTGCGACCTATGTGGGCGTGCTCTCTGCAGGGCTGGCCTTCATCGCCATCCCGGTGGTGATCATCCTACGGATCTTCGACTCCTACCTGCCGGGCTTCGGCGCGATCACCATCGCGATCCTGCTGCTGGGCGGCATCCAGCTGATTGCCCTGGGCGTGATCGGGGAGTACGTGGGACGGATCTACGACGAGGTCAAGCACCGCCCGCTCTACATCGTTCGCGATGAGCGCAACCGTCCGTCGGACACGGGTCGCGATCCCGGGCCGGCCACGCGCGCTGGGCTTGCCGCGGTGCGCCCGCGTGAGCCGATTGGCTGAGCGCCACCGGCCGAGCATATGAACTCGTGAAGGACTGGCGCACGACCGCACCCCCCGCCCGCCATCTGTGTTCCGATCGAGCGATGGGCCCCAATCCGCCTCGGTCGCAATTCGGCCCCGCGCCTCGTGCTGTCACGGCGCTGATCGTGCTCGCGCTCGCCTGGACACTGAGCACAGGGACGTCGCTCGCGAGCGCAGCCCCGTGTCCGGGAGCCGCCTCGTGCCCCTATGTGGCGGCGCAGGTGATCGGCAACCGCGCCCAGGGAGTGCTCCGCTTCCCCGAGGCGGTTGCCGTGGACGCCCAGGGCGACGTATACGTGGCCGACCAGCTCAGCTACGTGGTCCAGAAGTTCAGCGCGAGCGGGGTACTGGAGACCGAATGGGGCTCCTTTGGTGCCGCCCACGGGCAGTTCGGGCCGATCGGCGGGATTGCAACGGACGCCGCGGGCGACGTCTACGTCGTGGACTCCAGCCACAACCGCATCGAGAAGTTCGACGCCAACGGCAACTTCCTCACATCGTGGGGCCACCACGGCTCGGAACTCGGCGAGTTCTCCTTCGGCTCCTCGCAGAACTACACCGAGCCTCCCGGTGGTGGGATCGCCGTGACCGGCAACTACGTCTACGTGGCCGACAGCGGCAACAACCGCATCGAGCGCTTCAACCTGACGGGTGGCGAAGCCATGGCCTGGGGGGAAAAGGGCAGCGGCCTCGGGCAGTTCTCCTACCCACGAGGAGTGGCCGCCAACGAAAGCGAGGTGATCGTCAGCGACGATGACAACCACCGCGTCCAGAAATTCGCGCCCGAAGGCGCCTTCCAGTCCGCGGCCGGCAGCTACGGGACGGGTCCAGGTCAGTTCGGCTACCCCTATGGCGTGGCCCTCGACGCCGCCGGCAACGTCTATGTCGCCGACGACATCAACCACCGCGTGGTGAAGCTGAGCCCCACTCTGGGCTTTCTCGGCGCGTGGGGAGGATACGGCTCCAAACCCGGTCAGCTGGCCTTCCCGCGGGCACTGGCGGCAGATCCCGCGGGCGACACCTACGTCGCCGACACGGCCAACGATCGGGTAGAGGTGTTCAACCCCGAAGGCGCCTACCTGCGCACGATCGGGATCTCGGCGCGTGGCCCCGGAGAGCTCACGGCTCCGCGTGGCCTGGCCATCGACCCCACCGGCCGTCTGCTCGTGTCGGACACGGTCGGCAACCGCATCGAGCTGTTTGCGCCCGGGACCGATTCCTATCTTGGCCAGTGGACGGCGGCCGGCGGACACGCCTCTGGGTTCAACATGCCGGCGGGCATCGCGGTGGATCCCCGCGGGGCGGTCTACCTGGCCGACGTGGGCAATGCGCGGCTTGCCCACCTGTGGGGCGACGGCACGTTCCTCGGTGAAGTCGGCGGCCCGGGCGATCTCGGCGGGGCGCAGCTCAGCGGGGCGGAATCGGTGGCGGTGGCCGACGGCCCCGATGAGACCTATGTGGCGGACGCGGCTCACAACCGCGTGCTGGTGTACGGGCCCGAAGGGTCGCTGCGGGCGAAGTGGGGCGCCGGCGGCGGGAACGGCTCCGCGGGCCACGGCTCGGGTGAATTCAGCCATCCGAGCGCCGTCGCTGTGGACGGCGCCGGCAACGCCTATGTGGCCGACACTTACAACAACCGCATCGTCAAGCTCTCGCCCACCGGGGTCGTCCTGACGGAGTGGGGTTCACGCGGCACGGGAGACGGGCGCTTTCACTCCCCCACCGGGGTGGCCGTCGACGCCACCGGCAACGTGTACGTGGTGGACAGCGAAAACAACCGCGTCGAGGTGTTCGACCCCGAAGGCCACTACCTGTATCAGTGGGGCGTGCGTGGCCTTGGGATCGGTGAGCTCTCCCAGCCCACCGCTGTTGCCGTCGACTGCAACGGCGATGTGTATGTGGCCGACACCGACAACAACCGCGTGGAGCGCTTCAATCTGAGCTCGGCCAGCGGCTCGGGCTGCCTGGCTCCGAACGCGTGGCCGCCACCACTCGACGTGGCCCCGGTGCTGAACGTGTCCCTCCCCCGCGCCAGCGGCATCCTCGCGCGCCGTGCGCTTGCACTGACCGTCAGCTGTCAGCGCGGCTGCAAGATCCTCGCCTCGGGCACGCTCACGCCGATCGGGCACCCCCCGGTCTCGCTCGTTGCAGCCGCCCGTGGCCTGCCACCGGCACGCGGCGGTTACGTTCGCCTGCTCGTGAGCCCCGCCGGTCTGCGCCGCCTGCGCCGCGAGCTTGGCTCTGGCAGGACCCTGCGTGCGAGCGTGACGATCGTTGCCGCCGGCCCCACTGGCCGGCGCACGACAATCGCCAAGACCTACATCGTCGCTCGCTGAACCATAATGAGCCCATGAGCGACGAGCAGCCATTCGCCGAGGACGACCAGCCGGGCATCGATCACCGCCGAGAGCGGATCAGGATCGAGACCGAGCGACACCGCATCGAGGGGGTGCTCACGCTCGCCCGCGACGGCTACCGCAGCCGCGTCTCAGACGTGCTGAACGCCTCGGAGCGGGACTTCATCACGCTCACCGATGTGACCGTTGCCCCGCTCGAGGGCGGTCCGCTCGAGCTGCACGCCTATCTCACGCTCGCACGGCGCCATATCGTATTCGCGGTGGCCGCGCCCGAGAGCTCCGGAGCCTGAGGTAGGCCACATGGCGCCAACGCTCGCCACGCGCCATCGCTCCTCCGCGCTACTCGACCGCCTCGCGCGCCTGATGCGCATTCGTACCCAATCGGCGCTCGCGCCCCTGGGGCTGCGCCCCCGCCACCTGGTTACGATGACGGTGCTGCGCGACCACGGCAGCCCCACCCAGCAGACCCTGGCGGCAGCCCTACATACGGATCGGACCAACCTCATCGGCCTGCTCAACGAACTCGAGCGCGACGGGCTGATTCTGCGTCGACGCTCGATCGAGGATCGCCGGCGCCACATCGTCGAGCTCACCGACGATGGCTCTGAGCGACTGGCTGAGGCGGAGTCTGCACTGGCGGCGGTCGAGGACGACGTGCTCAGTGCGCTCGACACCGAACAGCGCGAGACGCTGTTCAGTCTCCTGCAGCAGGCCACGACCAGCCACGTGCTCGACTGCGCCGCAGCGGCGGAGGAGGAGGCCGAGGCGAGCTGCCCGTAGATCTCCCGCCGCGCCCGCGCTAGAGGGCGCGCATGCGGTTGTTGCGGGGGTTGTGCTCGAGCTCAGCCAGACCTAGTGCCTCCAGCAGCGGCGGCATGTACATGCCAAAGCGACCGCGTAGGCCCTTCTTGGTCCCGTACCACCCGCCCACGGGATTCGAGGGGGAGCGTGCCCACGCCTCGACCGTGCCGTCGGCCGCGGGCTTCTGCTCGTCGGCGCTGCCCAGCGCAATCCAGTCGCCGTGCTCACGAAGCATGGCGTGCAGATCCTCGATGGCGCGCAGTTGATAGCCGAGCTTGGTCTTGCCAACAACGCACACGAGCACGCCGTTGGGCTCGTCGCGGTACATGCTGTACTCGGAGCTTCCCGGGGGCGTCTTCAGCAGCCAAGGGTCCTGCTCGGTTCCCTCGCCGGTCACCTTCTCTGGCATCGACTCCCCACTTTCAGTAGGCCACGTGACGTGCTCGTACAGCGTCCCGCATCGTACAGAGCACCGCTGCCAGGGCTGCGGTGAAGTGGAGAACGAGGCGGCACGGGGCGAGATATCAATAGATATCTATTGCTATCATGACGCTATGCAGTCGGATCGTGTCCCCCTCTACGTGAGACTTCCGCGCGAGCAGGCAGCCCAGCTCGACCGGCTCGTCGACAGCACGGGTCAGCGCAAGCAGCAGCTCGTGAGCGACCTGCTGGCGGGACAGCTCGAGCTGGGCCGAATAGAGCTGCACGAGGCGCCGGCGCCGGAGGTACTGACCCTGGAGGAGACTGCGGAGCTGCTGCGCCTGAGCGCTGAGGCAGTGAGAGCCATCGCCGAGGGCGGCGAGCTGCCCGGCAGGGAGGTCGACGGGCAGTGGCGGTTCTCGCGCGCGGCGATTCTGAGTTGGCTCGCGGGACAACCATCGGAGAACCACGACACGAGAACTAGTGGGGAACGGCGTTCACGGAGGAGAAATTCGTGAGCCGAATCGAGCGCTTCATCTGGTGACGACCGTCGGCCACGACGAACCGCACCACGATCGGATCAACGGCGATCGCTTCGTACGCATTTCGAAACACGGGGACAGTCACTTGCCGTCCCTTGCCAGATACGAGGGTCACCGCTGCCACGCCGTTTGGCGCCACTCCTACGACTCGAGCGTTTCTCGTGCCAGTACCCGAGATGGTGAGCGACTGGGTCTCGAACAGGCGTCCTTCCCGAGTTTCGGCTTCCGATGCGCATACATACGACGGAGTAGGACTCAGCGGAGCTCCATGCTCAGCAGCGATCAACGGGTACACGAGCCTGACCAAGCACGCCTGACCGTCTTCGGCAGGCACCAGCCAGCCCGGGTTGAGTGGCAACACTCGTCTGGCCGAGCGGAGGTCCGCATGGGTGAATTCTGGTCGCACGCTCTGTGTGAGCGCAGTCACCACTTCCGCCGGGAGGAGATCGGATGACGTCGGCGCTTCACCAAATACAGCCAGCCCTCCGACGGTCGGAGCTCGGGCCGACCTATGAGGTGTGCCACCACAGGCCACGGCAAGGAGGCCGATGGCCACAGCCATAGCCAGTGCTCTCAACACGCGGACCCCGGCTTCCGGACTACAGGTGGTAGGCATCACCAGGAAGAGGAGGTAGCGCTAAGGCCCATACCGCAGCCTGCGCCCTCGCCGAGTCACCGCGTCGGCGAGGATCACAGGCCGGCCTGGGTAAGTAGCTGTCAACTAGGTCCAGAAAAGTGCGGAGAAGCTGTCTTCACCGCTGTTTGGGTTGTCGACACCCGGCGCTGCAACGAGCGCCGGAAAGCTCCAACTGACTGACGAACTGCCACAGTCCCAGCCATAGGGGAACGTATAGCCACCTCCCGAGTGCTGTACAGGTCCTACACAGATCGACGATGGACCTGAGTTCACTCCGGCCGCAATGCCGGCCAGTTCTCCTACGTATCCGTTCGTAGTCCAGGTTTTGCCCGGCAAGCGTCCCCTGAATTCGCCGCTCGCTGCACTCGCGGAGCTCGCCGCAACTGCAGCCAACAGGGCAGCGGCAATCGCTAGACATGCGTACCTGCGGAAACAACGTGGTGTCGTGATGCGCTTCATCTTGTGACTCCTCCTTTGTTGATTGGTGATGGCAAACCCTCGCGAGCAGGGCGAGCTCGAGGGAAAGGCCTGCGAGCTAGAAACACGATATGTGCCGTTTGACGTTCGGATTGCGCGTGAGCGCCGAGTACGTCCATGGCACGAGGATGTCAGCGGACGGGTCACTTTAGAATCCGGCGAATCACCCAATCGCGCTACCCAATCTCGTGGGCGAGGACTCTGGTTGGGCGTGACCGCGAGCTCGGCGTCTTCGATGACCTCATAGCCGCCGGCGACAGCGCCGTGGTTGTGGTCTCTGGCGAGCCCGGGATCGGGAAGACCGCGTTGATCCGCGAGGTCACGCGGCACGCTCGGGATCGTGGCTATGAGACGTTGAGCGCTCGTGCCTCGGAGTTCGAGCGCGATCTGCCGTTCGTGGCGTTCGCCGACGCCTTCGAGGGTGCCGTCAGCTCGCTGCCCCCAGAGCGCCGCGAGTTGCTCGACGCCAAGCAGCTCGCGCTGTTGGCGACGGTCTTCCCCTCGCACGTGGGCGCGGTTCGCGAAGCTCATCCTGACGAACGCCATCTGCTGTTGCGTGCGCTTCAAGAGCTGTTGGAGCTCTTGGCCAGTGAGCGTCCCCTCTTGCTCGCGCTCGACGATCTGCAGTGGGCGGATCCGGCTTCGGTCGATCTGGTCTGTCGATTGCTTCACCGCGGACTCAGCGGCCGGGCGCTGCTTCTGTTTGCTTCACGTCCTGGACAGAGCGAAACGCGAATGAAAGCCGCGTTCGCCGATGCGGAGCGCCACGGGCAGGCACTCCTCATGGAGCTGGCGCCGCTCAGCCGCGCCGAGGCCGAGATGCTCCTCGCAGACGGGATGGATCCGGCACTCGCGCAGTCGCTCTACGTGGAGAGCGGCGGCAACCCGTTCTACCTTGGGCAGCTCGCAGCCGCCGTTAGCAGCAAGGCCGTGGCTGCGGAGCAACCAGAGCCTGCCCAACCCTGGGTACCCAAAGCGGTGAGCGCAGCGATCGGCAGCGAGATCGATGACCTTCCCCTCTCTGCGAGGTCCCTGTTGCAGGGTGCTGCTGTGGTGGGCGACCCGTTCGAGCCCGAGCTCGCTGCGGAAGCAGCGGGAACCGCGGCACAGGCCGCTCTCGGCGATCTCGACGAGCTCCTGAAGCGCGATCTCGTCCGCGTCACAGCCTCACCACGAAGCTTTTGCTTCCGGCATCCGATCGTGCGTCGTGCGGTTTACGAGGCTGCCGGCGCGGGGTGGCGCCTGCAAGCACACGGTCGTATCGCCACCGTGCTCGAGCGTCGAGGCGCCGCCGCCGCAGCCAGAGCGCCTCACGTCGAGCGCGCAGCCCAGTTTGGAGACGTTGCGAGCGCCACCGTCCTCATGCAAGCCGGTCAACAGCTGATCGCACGCTCTCCAGCAAGCGCAGCCCACTGGTTCGAGAGCGCGTTGGGCCTGACCCCCCAGCACCAAGAGCACGTCGTGCTGCGCTCGATGCTGATGATCCAGCATGCCATGGCGCTCGGCCTCGCCGGCAAGATCGAGTTGGCCCGCGACGAGACTCGTCGGCTCCTGGCGCACCCACCCGTCGAGCTTCGCCAACAAGTGACGATGCTGTGCGTCGGCTTCGAACTGCTGCTAGGCGCCCATGCCGGTGCGCGCAGGCTTGTGCTCGACAGGCTCGCCACCCTGGAGGATCAGCCCGGAAGGGACGCGGCCGAACTGAAGTGCGAGCTCGCCGGCACCTACTTCTTCGACGCGGATTGGGAGGCGTCTCGGCATTGGGCAACGGACGCGCTCGCCTGCGACTGCCACGGCATGGTCAGGGTCGGGGCGCTTGCGACTTTGGCCTTGGCCGAGTTCGGTCTCGCTCGCCTTGACCGGGCGCAAATCGCAGCGTCTGAGGCAGCCGAGACGTTCGAGGGTCTCGACGACTCTGAGGTGGCCGCTCACCCGGGCCAGGTGATCTTCCTTGGCCAGGCGGAGGTGCATACGGAACGCTTCGCCGATGCGGCCCGCCACATCGAGCGCTCGATCCTCATCTCGCGTGCAAGCGGCCAGCACTTCCTGACGGTAGGCCTACTTGCCGTACAGATACATGCGCTGGCAGCAATGGGCATGGTAACCGAGCTCGCGACCGTGGCCGAGACGGCAACAGAGGAGGCGCTGCTGTGCACCAGCGACCCGATTCTAAGCATGGCGATGTCGACACGCGCGGTGGCAGGCATCCTGACAGGCGATCTGCATTCCGCCCTGCGCTTTGCAGAGCGCAGCTCCAGTTTGCTGACAGCCACGAGCCCAATTGCTGAAGGAGCACAGCTGGTGCTTGCCTGGGTGTTGCTCGAGATGGGCGAGCCAGGGCGCTGCCGCCAGGAGCTCACGAGCCCCGACGGCGAGCCGCGCTTCTCGCCAGCCCCACTCCTAGCGGGTTACTCCTACGAGCTGCTGATCGCGGCGGAGCTGGCGCTCGGGGACCTAGCCCGCGCCGAGGAGCTCGCTCTGCGGTCCACCCAAGCCGCACAGCGGCTCGGAGCCAACGTGCCACTTGCCGTCTCCCTACGAGCCAGCGCCGTGGTCTCACTTGCACGTGGCGACACGCAGACCGCCCTGGCCAAAGCCCTCGAGTCATGCGAAGTGGCGGAACGGGCAGGCGCACAGCTCGAGGCCGGCCGGAGCCAGACACTCGCGGGCAGAGCACTTGCCGCCAACGGAGAGCGAACAGCAGCAATAGCCACGCTGCGTGCCTCCCACGAGAAGCTACTGGCCTGCGGCGCGTCTCGCTACAGCGACTACGCAGCCAAGCAGCTCCGCGAGCTCGGGCGGGCCGTGCCCCGCCGGGCCCGTGCCCAGCCCGGCAAGTCAAACATCCTCGGGCTCACCGGCCGAGAGCACGAAGTCATGGAACACGTAGCGGCCGGGAAGCGCAACCGAGAGATCGCAGAAGCCCTGTTCCTCAGCCCCCGTACAGTCGACAGGCACCTCGCTCGCATCTTCCAAAAGCTCAACGTGCACTCCCGCGCCGCAGCCACGAGCAAGTTCGAGCGCGCGAACAACCGCTAGGGGGATCTGCTCGGGCGATCAGCCGATCGCACCGCGCGGGGCCACCCACACGCTGGTAAACGACAACGACGTGTGCTCCGCGATAGTGTCGAAGTCGCGATCGTAGTGCAGCACGCCAAGATCCTCAGTGGCTGCTATCGAGGCGATGAGCAAGTCGACAGGCTTGACGCGGTGCGAGATTCCGGGTGTACCCGCGAGCTCGGCCTGGGCCGTAAGAGCCGTCGCTGCAGCCTCTGCGGTTAGGGCCGCGTGAGGCAGCGCGTCAAGTCGCTTGGCGGTGATGGCAAACCCCTCACTGTCGCGGGCGCTGTAGCGCATCTCCAACAGAGTCGGTGGACACGTCCACAGCTCGTTCGCGACGAGCGCCGCCTCGACGGTCTCGCGCGGCGGACCCTCAAGGCGGCCGTCGAGTAGACGAGCCCACACCGAGCTGTCGAAGAGCAACGGCCGGCCATAACCGGTCAATGTGTCCAGCCGTGCTCGCGGACCTCGTAGGCAGCAGCCGCCTCGAGGCCGTCTCCGCTGCGCAGTTGCTCGATCAGCTCACGGCGAAGCTCGGCCTTCTCGGCCACTTCTCCGGCTCCCGCTTCGATCTCTCGCAGCCGATCGCGAGCACCACGGATAACCAACTCGTCAAGCTTTACGCGCTCACCTCGGCGGCGAAGGGAATCGAGCGCCTCACGTACCGGAGGGGTCTCCGTGATCGAATGACGTGGACGGCGAGTGGGCACTCTCCAAGTGTAGCACCGGGTACAGCACCTCGGCATCTGGGCGGTTCACGCAAACCTGGATCACGCAGCAGTGCCCTACTTGCACCCCGGACGGGTCGGAAGCCCCCTCAGCCGGGCGCTACCGCTAAGCGACCTTCAGATACTCGCGCAGCGCCTTCCGAATTACGGAGGAGGTGGTCTCGTCGGTCGTGATCGGTGGCGCGAGTTCGAACAACGACCTCACACCCAGCAAAAACGGGGATGGCGGGAAGGTTCTCGAAATCTCCGTGGCCCCTGATCCGGCAGCTCCACGAGGAGCTGTTCGGAGCCATAAACCATTGACACCCAAGCCAATTATGACTAGAATAGTGGTCATGTCTGAGACTCTGCCTCTCTCATCTGTGAAGGCCCACCTCTCTGAGCTGGTGGATCGCGTGGAGGACCAGCACGACCGTGTGGTGCTCACCCGCAACGGCAAGCCCGCCGCGGTCTTGATCAGCCACGACGATCTGGAGAGTCTCGAGGAAACCCTCTCAATCCTGTCCGACCCGGCGACCATGGGGCAGATCCACGAAAGCGAGAAAGCACTCGCGGACGGAGAGCAGGGCACCACCGTCGCCGAACTTCGCGCCGCGCTCGAGAACCGCCGCAACGCGGCAGCGTGACCGAGGCACCATGGGAGGTGCTGGTGATGGCACCCGCGCGTCGCCAGATCGATCGCCTGCCCATCTCAGTGGCAGCAGCAGTCATAGAGACGCTCGACACGATTGCAACCAACCCCTACCGCCTCGGCAAGCCTCTGCGCTTCGAGCTCGATGGGCGCCACTCCGCGCGCCGCGGGCCCTACCGCATCATCTACCGCATCGACGACGCGACTCGCTCGATCAAGATCCTCGCCGTTGCTCACCGCGCCGACGCCTACCGCCCACGCTGACCCCCCACCGACAGGCGCTGACCGACAACGCCCGGAGTTCGAACAATGACCTCACACCTCTTGAAAACGGAGAGGGCGGGATTCGAACCCGCGATGGAGTTTAACCCCCATACTCGCTTAGCAGGCGAGTGCCTTCAGCCTCTCGGCCACCTCTCCCTGGGATGAGACTCAAGTCTAGAGGTTGCCCGTGGGGCGTCGCGCCCGGCCGACCCGCGCGCCTTGATCGTCAACGAGTGGCCGATGCTGAGGTAGCCTGAGGCGATGTCCGAGATCTCGCCAGCTCTATACCGCGCCGGCTCGGGCGAGCCTTTGCTGCTGCTGCACGGGTTCACCGGCGCATGGCACCACTGGCGGCCACTGCTCGGCGAGCTCGTCGCTCGGTACGAGGTCATCGCACCCTCGCTCGCAGGCCACGACGGCGGCAAGCCGCTGCCTGCGGGCATGACCATCAACTTCGCCGGCTCGACGGACTTGCTCGAAGAGCACCTCGACGAACTGGGCCTTGACTCCGTCCATGTGGTCGGCAACTCGATGGGGGGAGCGCTGGCGCTCGAGTTGGCCAAGCGTGGCAGGGCTCGTTCGGTTGTCGCCCTGGCGCCGGCGGGCGGCTGGACGCAGGGCGACGGCGAGGCGCCACGGCTTGCGCGGTTCTTCGCGCGCCAACTTCGCCTGACCCGCCGCTCGGACGCCCGGATGTCGAGCATCGTGCGCCGTCCCTCCGTTCGCCGACTGGCACTGCGCGACATCATGCGCCACGGCGAGCTCGTCGCGCCCTTCGACGCGCTCCAGCTAGCCCGCTCCTCGCTTAGGTGCACCGTCTCCAGCCAGGCCATAGAAGCCCTCACCAGCGACCGCGAGGACCTCGTGCTAAAAGACCTGGATCGGATCTCCTGTCCAGTGCGGCTCGCCTCGCCGCAGTTCGACCGAGTCCTCCCGGCCGCGCGGCACGCGGCGCGTTACCGGCGCGAGATACCCGGGGTGGACTCCGTGACCCTCACCGGCTGCGGGCACGTGCCGATGTGGGATGACACCCAGCAGGTGCTCCGTACGATCGTTGAGTTCGTCGAGCGCCATCGCGCCGTCTCCGCCCCCACGGCTAGCCTCGTCTCAGACTGACATCCCGGGCGCGTTACGCGCCCAGGATGGCCAATGCTTACGCGGCTTGGACGTTGACCGCCTTGGGTCCCTTGTCCCCAGCCTCAGAGTCATAGCTGACCTTCGCGCCTTCAGCGAGGGACCGATAGCCCTCCCCGACGATCGCGCTGTGATGGACGAACAGGTCCTTGGACTGGTCATCGGGCGTGATGAACCCAAAACCCTTGTCGTCGCTGAACCACTTCACTGTTCCTGTAGCCATTGTCTTCCTCCGGCGTCGATGTGTGCTGCGAACGCGGGAGTTGCTATGAGCAAAAGCTACGAGCGCTGGCACTACGGTGTTGGATCAAGTCCAACCTGATGCATGCACGGTAGCAGGGCTTCCCAGCCAGAACGGCTGCGACTATCACGGGCTTGCCACGTCGGAGCGTGATGCTTATTGCGGATGGCAGTTCTCGTAGCTGCCTTTAGCTTGAGCTGTATGGCTCCGCGTTTGCGTTTGGTGCCGGCTCTCGGCGATACAGGTCACGTCCGGCCCGCCCCGTTGCCGATAAGGGTTGTGCTGAGCGATGATCATGAGGCGATGCGCCGCAGTCTGCGCGGCTTGCTGGAGGCTGAGGACGACATTGAGGTGCTCGCCGAAGCCGACAACCTCGAGTCTGTTGAGCACGAGGTGCGGTTGAGCCGACCTGATGTGCTCGTGCTCGACCTGGGTACACACGACGGGGCCGCCGGTATCGAGTCGATCGGCAGGCTAGGGGAGCTGGGGCCGGAGACGACGATCGTGGGTTTGACCATGCAGGACGATCCAGCGTTCGCCCAGCACGCGCTGACCGCTGGGGCGACGGGGTTCGTATGCAAGGACATGGCCGACGTCGAACTGGTCCCGGCGATTCGTGCGGCCGCGCGCGGTGAGCAGTTCGTCAGCGCTCGGATCACGGAGCGACTCGACGCTCGGGGTAACGGCCTGCAGAGCGCCCGCTACGGCACGGCCGCGGAGGAGACAGTTCTCCAGAGCTCGTGAGGTTGACCTACACCATTATCGTCGCTGTACAAGCGCCTCGTGCTCAGGGCCGCGCCAATGGACTAGCCTTCGTGATTCGCGTGGAAGGGTGGCAGAGCGGTTGAATGCACCGGTCTTGAAAACCGGCAGGCGGGTAACCCCCGTCTCGGGAGTTCGAATCTCCCCCCTTCCGTTTTTCCCCAGTTGGGCGCGTGTCGTTCGAAGCCGCGCGTCGCGTCGGCAGGGTGGTTATACTCATCAGGTATGACTGGTCGGATCGGCGCCAAGGGTCAGGTCGTGATTCCAAAGGCGCTACGCGATCGCGCCCACCTGCAGCCGGGCGACGAGGTGGACTTCGAGTTGCGTGACGAGGAGATCGTGCTTTACGCCCGGCGATCTCCTGTGCGACTCGGTGGCCGGTTCGCAAAGACCGGCATGGCTGCTCGTCTGCTCGAGGATCGAGCACGCGAGCCTCGGTGAGCGTCTGCCTGGACTCCTGGGCGGTGCTCAATTGGCTGGACGGCGAGGAGCCGGCGTTCTCCAGGCTCGAGGGGCTGCTCGCGGCTCGCCCCGTCGTGAGCTGGGTCAACCTCGTAGAGGTCTACTACCGGGTGGAGCGCGATCACGGGCGTGCCGCGGCTGACGAGACGCTGCGGGACCTACGGGCTGCGTTCACGCTCGACCTCCCAGGGACCGCCCGCATGCTCGAGGTTGCGCGATTGAAGGCAAGAGCCACGATTGCGCTGGGGGACTGCTTCGCGGTTGCGACCGCCGCTGCTCACGATCTACTCCTCCTCACCGGGGATCCCGAGATCATCGACCTTGCCGAGTGTCCCTGTCAGGTCGAGGATCTCCGACCCCTATGAGCCCTTCGGCCCTGCTCTACCTCTCCCCCGCGCCGCCGTCGTCCGCTGCCTCGCGCGGCGGACGCGCCCAGCGCTCACGACCGGCCCACTGTTCCCACGCGCCTGGCCGGCGCGGGTCCTGCAAAGCCTCGGGTTCGTCCAGGATCCAGCGTCCGTGGATGGCTGCAAGTGCGTCGTGCATGTCCTCCGCGCTGTCGAAGTCGCGGGCGTCGAGAGCAGGCGCATACTCGGCGTACGTGCGCGCGTGTTTGCGATAGATGCGCACAGGTATCACCAGCGAGTCTGTCGTGTAGGCCATGCGCGCGGTCCCAGAGGCCAGATCCACGGGCTTGCCCAGGAACTGCGTCGTGCGACTGCCCGGCATGTCAAAGGTGACGATCACCACCTCCCCTGCCTGCAGCAGCGCCACGGCCGTGGCAAACGCTCCGCCGCTCGTCTTGACCATGCGCGCTCCGCCCCGGCGAGCTCCCTCCCACCAGCGCGCCGTGCGCCGTCCCCATAGACCAGGCTTGGGGGCCTCGAACATCCACGGGCCGCCGAGGATGTGCGGTGTTCGCTGGACCTCGTCTCGATAGATCGAGATGCCCATGTTGAACGGCCCGATGTGGCAGTTGCTCGCGATCATGCCCCGTCCCGAGTGGGCAGCCCGTCGCAGGTGCTCCAAGGACTCGGCGTCCAGCACGGGTCGCGGCCAGGGCTGCCACAGCAGGCTCTCGCGCACCGCCGCGTCGATCACTCCGCGCCGCGCCAGCTCTGGCGCTTCCGCCTCCCGGTGCGTGCCCGCCACGATCGCTTCCATCCCCAGCAGGGCCGACTCGCGCAGCGCCGGGGAGCGCTCCCACGCCCGTTCGGCGCGCTTGGCCTCGGCCGCGAGCACGAGCCGCCCCGGGAGCACTCGCCGCAAGGCCGGCGATGTCTCCAGGCGCACCCGCATCGGCGCGCCCGGGAGCGCTTGGCGCTCCATCGGGCGCTTGCACGCGCGCAGTTGGGCCAACACCTCTGGGGCGACGCTCAAAGCCTGGTCGCTGGCAGCTTCAGAGTTCAAGGCGTCGGAACCTTACTCTCTCTTTAGGCTCCCTTAACCGAGCGCCGACTCGCTCACGGGCGCCGAGATCCCGATCACGCGGCCGCTCGCTTCGAGCGCCTGGACCTCCAGCACTGGGCCTACCGTCCCCGCGGGCAGCGCAATCGCGGTCTCAAAACCGCTGCGGGGAGCCTGCGCGACCTGTTTGAGCGCGCCTGGAGCCGTGCCCGCCATCACTCGCCAGGCGGCCACCTGCGTGGCCCCGTTCCAGCTCGCATACACCGTCCCTGTCCCTGTCCCCGGCGCTCCTGCCTGGAAGGCAAACACAGGCGGGTGCGCGGGAATGGCCGTCCAGTTGAAGCGGAAGCTGCGGTAGGACTCGTCGTGCACGGGGAAGTGCGCGTCGAACAGCAGCGCCCCCGTCGGGCTGAACTCGGAGAAGTCTCCTTCCTGGCCCCAGCCGAGGAACCAGTCGCCGTTGGCCAGTGACTGCATGTTGCCCTGGCTCTCCGCGATCAGCGGTGGCGTGTGCACGAACTGGCTCACGAGCGTTGCCGTCCGCGTCTGTCCGTTGAGGCTCACGACTATCCCTCGCGACTGGGGGTGCACCGTGGGCGAGGAGCCGTTGTCGAAGATGCTGATCAGGCCCCCGGGGAGTTCGCGCGGGTCGTGCTGGAAGGCAGTGCGCGTTCCTGGAGCAGCCTTGAAGTTGCTCTTCTTGCCGCCGAGGCGCCACCCGATCTGGCCACTGCGACCGTCCACTCTGTAGACCGTCCACGTGTTGCGCGCCGAGACCAGCAGGCTGCCGTCGGGGTCGAGGTTGATCGAGTTGATGTGGAAGTAGTCGTACGGCCATGCCGTCGAGGTGGTCTTGGCCGCTTCGTAGGACTCGTCCAGGCCGACATGGTCGAGGCTCGTCCATTCGTACATCACGAGGCCCGTCTTCACGTCGATCTCCTGGAAGACACCGTCCGTGACGCCACCGTAGGCCGGCCCTCCCTCCGCTGAGAGGTTGCACAGGATCGGGTCATATGCCGTGATCAGCGCCGTGCCGCCCGGCTCGAGCTGGAGCTCGTGCAGGTCCTCCTCATCGCCGTTGCCGGCGCGTACATGGGCGATGTCCGTGTACGTGTTGTCTGCGATCACGCCTTCGCCGCGCCCGAAGCCGTGCACCGAGATGTCGCCCTGCCACCACGTGAGCACGGGTTTGCCTTCGTATTCCTGAACGCGGAAGTTGGTCGCCGAGGTGTAGCGGGGCAGAGCCTTGAACCACACCAGACCGCCGCTCGGGTCGAGGATCATCGGTCCTGCCTGCCCCGGGCCACCGTACGGCGCCACGAACTCATCGCCCGGCGCCACCGTCGGCGAGGAGGCGGTCACCGACACCAGCGGCGGCTGCAACTCCGGACGGGAGAGGAAGCTCTGCTCGTTCCCTGCGCTGTCTGGGACTATCCCCTCGGGTGTCGTCGAGATCTGATCCTGGGTCGAGATGCCGAACACGTCCACGATCGCTTGGCTGCCGGCGCCGCTGCGCAGACGGGCCTTGACGGTGACGCGCTCACCCTGCTGAAACGGGCTGCTCGGGAGGAAGCTCGCGCCGTCGCCCTGGGAGTAGGCCTCCAACCGCCCGCTGTGAGCGCCCGAACGCGAGCCGACGACGCTCAACACGCTGATGTCCGCGGCGGGAGCGCCCAGGAAGCTGATCTGCGACTGTGGAGAGGCGTCGCGGCTGCCGGACAGCGGCGAGACGGTCACTGAGCCTGCCTTTAGGGCGGAGTTGTTCAATGCCGCCGGCGTGCACGTCGGCGCTGACTGCCCCAGTGCAGGAGTCACATATCCGACGAGGCCCAAACCTACGGCCACTGCCGGCCCTAGGATGAGAGCGCGTATGGAGAGCATGGACCCGAAAGAGCATAAGAGAGTCGATCGACGGACCTTCCTGAAGACCGGCGTGATCGCCGGCGGGGCAGTCATCGGCGCGGGCATCGGCATCAAAGCGGTGGCCGATGCGACCGGCGGCTCCGGCCCCTCCACCGCGACCCCGCGTCGCTTTCCGACGCCCGTACCCGCGGCCACTCCATCCGTCAGCAGCCGCAAACCGAACATCCTCGTGATCATGGTCGACCAGCTGCGCTTCCCGCAGTGGTTCTCGCCCTCGCAGCACAGCCTCTCGCTGCCACCCAACCTCGCGCGCCTGCGCCACGGCGCGGTCTCCTTCGCCCGCCACTACACCGCCTCCAACGACTGCACCCCCGCCCGCTCGACGCTGCTGACGGGCCTCTACACCCAGCAGACGGGCTGCATGATCACCGGCGGGAGCACGCTCGACCCCGGTTTCCCCACCTACGGGACGATGCTGCGCGAGCACGGCTACCACACGCGCTGGTTCGGCAAGTGGCACCTGACCCACCGCGACAACCACTGGACCCCGTTCACGGGCGAACGGGCGCTCGAGCGCTACGGCTTCGCCGGCGGCGTCTACCCCTCGCCCGACGGCGGCCCGGGGCAGGGCTGGCACACCGACCCGCAGATCGCCGGCGCCTTCAGGGAGTGGTTCAAGCAGGAGGGCCGCGGCGAGCCCTGGTGCACCACGGTCTCGTTCGTCAACCCCCACGACATCGCCTGGTGGTACCGCTGGAGCGACCGGGTCCCCGCCGAGGTGAGCGCCCCGGCGAGCGTGCAGCGCATGCCCCCCAACTACGAGACGCCGGAACTGCTCATCGAGCGCCGCAAGCCGCGCCTGCAGCGCTCCTTCCAGGACACCTCCGCCGCCTCCTTCGGCCCGGTGCCGTTCACGGGCCCGGAATTCGAAGGCCAGTGGCTCTCGTTCCTGGACCTGTACATGAAGCTCCAGCGCGAGGTCGACCGCCACATCGGCCACGTGCTGCGGACGCTCGAAAGCGAGCCAGAGGTCGCGGCCAACACCGTGATCGTGTTCACCTCCGACCACGGCGAGTACGGCGCCTCGCACGGGCTGCGGGGCAAGGGCGCAAGCGCCTACGAGGAGGCCATCCGCGTCCCGCTGCTCGTCAAGGACCCACGCGGGACCCTCACCACAGCGACAACCCAGCCGCGCACCCAGCTCAGCTCCAGCGTCGACTTCGCACCGCTGCTGCTCACGATCGCCACCGGCTCATCGGCTTGGCGCAGCGAGGGCCACTACTCGCACATCGCGCCGCGCCTCGACTTGGCCAAGATCCTCGCCGATCCCGAAGCGCCGGGGCGCCCGTTCGTGCTGCACGCGACCGACGAGATCGTCACCGAGTTCGCCGTCGAGACCTACGCAGCGGATGCGCCCCTGCACGTGGTGGCCATGCGCACGCCCGAAGCCAAGTACGCCACCTACTCCAACTGGCCGATCGAAGGGATCGCCCCCCAGACCCAGGGCGAGGAAAGCGAGCTCTACGACTACTCCACCCAGACCGGGCGCATGGAGCTCCACAACAGCGCCGGGGAAAGCCCGCTCGAGAGCTCGCTGCGCGCGCAGCTGGAACGCGCCTTCCGCGAGGAGCTGCGCGGCCCGCTGCCTCCGCGACTGACCGAAGCCCACGCCCGCGGGTTCGCCGACTACTTCTCGACCGCACGCAACGCCGTCGAGGCATCCACCGAACGTCGCCGCGAACGCGAGGAACGCGGCGGCAACCCCACCCCCGGCCCGATCGGCGGCCCGGAAACCCAGGACCGCCTGCACCTCAGGCACGGGAAACGGGGCGCACGGCCGAAGCACCCATGACGGCGCCCGCCGGGCTCAACGCCTGAATCGCCACATAGCGCGGGGAGGATCCGCGGGGGAGCGCTATGGCGGTCTCGAAGCCCGTCTTGGCCACGCTCTCCAGCGGCCCGAGGCTCGTGCTCGACGAGCCGGCGAGCACGCGCCACGAGGCCACGTCGGTGGCCCCGTTCCAGCTCGCATACAGGGTGGCCGGCGCGTGTGCCGTGGTGACCACGGCAAGCGAGGGCGGCGCGCTCGGCTGTCCGCTCCAGGGCATGCGAAAGACGCGGTAGGACTCATACGCCGAGGGCAGGTGCGCGTCGAGGAGCAGCGCTCCGTTTGCCGCGAATTCGGTCAGGTAGGGCTCCTGGCCCCAGCCCACCATCCAGTCGCCACCGGCGAGCGCCTGCACGTTGCCCTGGCTGCCGGCCACCAGCGGCGGCGCGTGGGTCTGGCTGCGCACGAGCGTGGCCGTCATGTGCTGCATGTCGAGGCTCACCTGGATGGCGCGCGACTGCGGGTGCGCGCGTGGTGTGGCGCCGTTGTCGAAGAACGTGATCGTGCCGTCGGGTTGCTGGCGGGCGTCGTGCTGGAAGGCCGTGCGCGTCCCCGGTCCCATCGTGAAGCTCGAGTGCCGCCCCCCGAGGCGCCAGTGCACGATCCCGGCGTGGGGGTCCACGTCGTAGGCCGTCCAGGTGTTGCGCGAATCGACCAGCAGGTCTCCGTCCTGCTCCACGTCGATCGCGTTGATGTGGAAGTAGTCGAACGGCGTCCTCTGGCTGGAGCGAGCGGCCGACACATACGATTCGCTCATGGCCACGTGGTCGAGCGTGTGCCACTCGAACATCACCAGGCCCGTCTTCAGGTCGATCTCCTGCAGCAGCGTGTCGGCCACCGCCGCGTCCGGCGAGCCGCCGACCGAGGCGAGATCGCAGTCGATCCCCGCGTAGACGGTGATCAGCGCCGTGTCCTGCGGGGTGATCTGGAATTCGTGCAGGTCGGGCTGGTAGCCGTTGCCCCCGCGCACGATCGCTATGTCCTGGTAGGCGCTGTTGGCGATCACCTCGCCGGCCTGGCTGGAGCCTCCGGAGACGAGCGGGTCCTGCCACCAGGTGAGCACGGGCTTGCCTTCGTATTCCTGCACGCGGAAGTCGGCCGCGCGGGTGCCGCTCGGGGAGAGCGGCTTGAACCACACCAGCTGCCCGCTTTCGTCGAGGATCATCGGCCCGTACTGCCCGGGGCCCGAGTAGGGCGCCAGGAAGACGTCACCGGGGGAGGCCCGCGGCGAGCGAGCGGTCACGGTCACCGTCGGCGGCTTCAGGTCGGGGCGCGAGTGAAAGCTTTGATAGTCGCGCGGGTCCGTGGGCACCGGCGAGGCGCCCCCGGCCGCACCGGCGGTGTCGGGCGTGGCCACGGTGAAGCCCCAGGCGAAGGGGATCGTCTGGGTGCCCGTGCTCAACACGGCGTGGACGGTCACGTTCTCGCCGGGCACGAAGGGGTGAACGAGGACGAAGCTCGCGCCGTCGCCCTGTGAGTAGGCCTCCAGCTCGCCGGCGTGCGGCCCCGTGCGCGAGCCCGTCACGGTCACGCCCGAGAGCTCGCTCGCGGGCACGCCGAGCATCGATATCTGCGTGTCGGGCGAGGCGTCCCTGCTGTGCGGCGCCGGGGAGACCGTCACGTGACCGTCGGCCAGCAGCGCCGAGACGTTCAGCTGCGGCGGGTAGCAGCGCACCGGCGTCGAGGAGGCGGCCATGGCCGGGGCCGAGGAGCACACGAGGGCTCCCAGCAACGTGGCCGCACATGCCGGCGAGAGCAGTCCGGCGAGCGCCCGCGGCACGCCGCTCAGGCTTTGACCGTGGCCGAGACCGCGAGGACGGCGCCCGAAGCGTCAAGCGCCTGCACCGCCACGTAGGGCCCGGCGCCGGGCGCGGAGAGTGTGGTCTGGAAGCCGCTCTTGGCCGTCGTGGCAACTGGTGCGAGCGAGCCCGAGCTCGTCCCGGCCAGCACCCGCCAGCTCGCCACGTTGGTCGCGCCGTTCCAGCTCACCGACACCGACAGTCCCGAGCCAGCGGGCTTGGCGACGACGGATGGCGCACTCTTCGGCTGCGCGCTCCACGGCGCGAGGTAGGTGCGGAAGTCCTGCACGTTCTTGCCGAGCGTTCCGTCGAGCAGCACGTGGCCCGAGGAGTCGTACTCGGTGAAGTTGGGCAGGCCGCCGTAGCCCATCAGCCAGTCGCCGCCCGGCAGGCTCAGGGTGTTGCCCTGGCTGCTCGCCAGCAGCGTCTTCGATGGGTTGGTGAACTGCTTGACCAGCGTGGCCGTGTGGGTGGCGGTGTTGGCCGATATCAGCAGGCCACGCGACTGCTTCTCCTTGGGCGGGTCCGAGCCGTTGTCGAACACCGAGATCAGCCCGCCCGGCTGGAACTCGGCGTCGTGCTGCCAGTAGAACTGGGTGCCCGCGCCCTGCTTGAAGCTCGAGTGCTTGCCGCCGAGACGCCAGCGGATGGCGCCGCTTTGGAGGTCGACGTCATACAGCCCCCACATGCTGCGTGAGGACAGCAGCACGTCGCCGTTCGTGCCCGGGTCGACGGAGTTGATGTGCACGTAGTCCCAGGGCGAGCTCGAGTGCGAGACGGGTTTATACGATTCGGCCGGCGGGATGTGCCCGAGCGCGTGCCACTCCCACATCACGAGCCCGGTCTTGACATCGATCTCCTGGACGACCGAGTCGAGGATCACGCCGTTTGCGGCGCCGTGCACGGAGGACAGGTTCATGTAGATCGGGTCGAACATGTCGATCCACGCGGTGTTTTCGCCCGAGAGCCTGATCTCATGCAGGTCGGCGTGATAGCCGTTGCCCGCGCGCACCCTTGCCACGGGCTCGTAGGAGGTGTTGTAGATCTCGTCTTCGCCCTGGCCGAAGCCGACTTCGAGGATGTGTCCCTGCCACCAGCTCAGCACGGGCTTGCCTTCGTATTCCTGCACACGGAAGTTGGTCGCCGCCTCGCCTGCGGGCAGCGGGTGGAACCACACGAGGCTGCCGTTCTGTTCGGCGATCATCGGGCCGGCCGTGCCCACGCCCTGGTAGGGCGCCAGGAACAGGTCGCCGGGCGCCGCGCCGGCCTTTGCCGGCGTCGTTATGTGCACGGTCGAGGGGGCGAACGAGGGGGTCGTGCTGTAGCGCTGGACGGCGTGCGGATCGCCCGGGTTGGTGGGGAACTGTTTGGGGCTGACGGGGGCCTGGTGGGCGATCGTGAAGGAGGTGCGCACCTGGCTGGTCCCGGCGCCCGTGCTCACGCTCGCCGTGACGCTCACGTGCTCGCCCGCCGAGAAGGAGTGAGACGGTAGGAAGCTCTCGCCCGTGCCCGTGGAGTAGGCGCGCAGGACGCCGCTGTGACTGCCGCTGTGCGAGCCGACCACGTGCACGCTGGTGACGCGCGTGCCGGCCGTGCCCAGGAAGCTGATCTGGGTGCTCGGCGAGGCGTCTGGGGTACCCGGCTCGGGCGAGACGGCCACGGCATTGGAGGCGGCCGCCTGCACGGCTTGGCTGGCCGACGAGGTGCCGCCGGCGCAGGCCGCCAGCGCGGCCGCTGCAGGGACGGCGATGAGGCAGGCGGGGAGGATCTTGAGCTTCATGGCGGGGAGGAACTTACAGCCCTGTCCGGGCGCTTGCGTCAGTCATTGGCGGTGAACGTGCTCGAGGTTCCGATCACGTGGCCGTTCGCGCCGAGCGCCTGCACCTCGAGGCTCGGGTAGCTCCTGGGCAGGGAGATCGCCGTCTCGAAGCCGGACTTGGCGGCGCTCGCCACGGCTGTGAGCTGCCCGGCGCTGTCGGCAAGCACCCGCCAGGCGACCAGCGCGGTGGCTCCGTTCCAGCTGGCGTACACGGTCGTCTTGCCGCTGCTCGTGCGGGCCGCGCCCACGGGCGGCGCGGTCGGCTGCCCCACCCACTGCTCGAGCGTCGAGCGGTAGCTGAGGTCGGGTCCGGGGAACTGCCCTTGGAGCAGCAGCTTGCCCGAGCTGGTGAACTCCGACAGGTACGGTTCGGAGCCCCAGCCGACGAGCACGTTCCCGTTGGCAAGCGGCTGCGTGTCGCCCATGTATTCGGATTCGAACTCGCCGTCGCCCTTGTACTGGGAGACGAGCGTCGCCGTGTGAGCGCTCGGGTCGAGCTTTAGCACGAGGCCCCGGGAGGGCCCCGTCGCCGGGACCGATGTCCCGCCGCCGGTCAGCTGACAGCAGTGGTCGTCGAACATGGTGACCGTCGAGCTGCCCACCAGCCTCGCGTCGTGCTGCCACTGGAAGTCGGCTCCAGGGCCGAGCTTGAAGCTCGAGCGGTTGCCGCCGAGGGTCCACTCGATCCTGCCCGTTTCGATGTCGACCAGATAGGCACCCCACGTGTTGCGCATCGAGACGAGGAACCTTCCGCCGCCGGTGAGGTCGATGGCGTTGACGTGGTAGGCGTCCCAGGGAAACCCGTTGGTGGGAAGCGAGGCCTGCGACTGGCCGAGCGGGATGTGCTCGAGCGCGTCCCAGTTGTGCAGGAGCTTGCCCGTCTTGAGGTTGTACTCCTGGACGGCCGAGTCGATCAGCGAGCCGTTGTAGGCGCCGCCGTACTTGGAGAGGTCCATGGGGATGTTCTTGTTGGCCGTCACCCAGGCGTCTTCGCCGCTGATCAGGAACTCGTGCAATGTGAGCACCCACCCGTCCGTGGCTTTCAGCCTCGCCACCTGCTGGTAGTGCTGGTTGACGACCACGTCTTCACCCGTTTCCGTCGCGCCCGTGTTCGTCACGCGGCCCTGCCACCAGGCGAGCGCCGGCTTGCCTTCGTAGCTCTGCAGGCTGAGGTTGACGGCGAGGACCTTTTCCGGCACCGGCTGGAACCACACGGGGTGCAGGTTGGCATCGAGGATCATCGGTCCGCTCTGGCCGATGATCGGGGGTTCGTTGAGGTCGTAGAAGTTGGTCGTGAAGAAGTAGCCCGGCGCAAGCTGAGCCGACGGCGCCCGGTAGGTGGGGCGGATCACCGGGGGGTGAAGCCCGGGCGCTGTGACGAAGCTGTAGGCGTCGTCGGTGGTGTACTTGCCGAGCGGGGCCCCGTGCGAGCCGGCGAAGGCCGCTGTCAACGCGAGGAAGCACGCGAGCACGCCGGCGATCACCAGCGCGAAGCGCCTGGGTGCCGAGCCGAGCGCGGGGTCGGGGCGGGGAACCTGGGTGAACGTGATCACGGCGGCCACCGCAGCCAGGCCCGCCCCGATCAGGTAGGCGAGCGCGAAGCCGTGTGTCAGCGCCTGTGCGACCTGCTGGCCGGAGCCGATCAGGTGGGTGGTGCGCTGGGTGGCGAAGGAGATCAGCAGCGCGAGGCCGAGACCGCCGCCGACCTGGCGCGAGGTGTTGACGAGGCCCGAGGCGAGCCCTGACTGACCCTCCTTGGCGCCCTGGGTGGCGGCGATCGTCGAGGGCACGATCGACATGGCGATGCCCGCCGCCGTGAGCACCCCGGGGATGACCACGTACACCAGTGGGCTGCCGCTGGAGTTGATGCGCGTGAACAGCAGCAGTCCGCCGCTCAGCATGATCAGCCCGCTGCCCAGCACGGGACGCACGCCGAAGTTGCTCACGAGTTTGCCTGCGCGCGAAGCGATGAGCATGATCGTGAGGGTCATCGGCAGGAACACGAGGCCCGCGTGCAGGGGTGAGAGCCCGAGCACCTGCTGCATGTAGAGCGAGCTCACGAACCACATGGGGAACAGCGAGGCGCTGAACAGCAGCACGATCGTGTTGGCTGTGCGCAGCGGCTTGGTCAGCTCTTTGAAGGGGATCAGCGGCGCGGAGGCGACACGCGACTCGATCGCGCCGAACATCGCCAACAGGACCAGCCCCACGGCGATCGGCCCCAGCGCGTCGAGCGTGCCCCAACCCTTCAGGCCGGCTTCCACGACCCCGTAGACGAGCACCATCTGGCCGATCGTCAGCGTCAGCGCACCGGCGAGGTCGAAGCTCCTGCCGTCCTGCGCCCGGCGGCGCTCGCTGACGACGACATAGGCCACGACCGCCACGGCGAGCGCGATCGGGGGGTTGATCAGCAGCACCCAGCGCCAGCTGAGCACTTCGGTGATGATCCCGCCGAGCAGCACGCCGGCGGCGCCGCCGAGGCCGTTCATCGCCGCCCACGTGCCAATCGCACGGTGGAGCTTGGGGCCCGGCGGGAACGAGGCGGTGATGATCGCCAGCGACGTCGCCGCCATCAGCGCGCCGGCAAGGCCCTGGAGCGCACGCGCGGCGATCAGCACCAACTGGCTGGGCGCCGCGCCCCCGGCCAGCGAGGTGAGCGCGAACAGCACCAGCGCGACGACCAGTGTCCGGCGCTGACCGAAGTGATCGGCCGCGCGGCCACCCAGCATCAGGAAGCCCGCGAACGTGATCGCATACGCGTCGACGACCCACTGCAGGTCCGGGGAGGAGAAGCCGAGACTCGACTGAATCCGCGGCAGCGCGACGTTTACGATGCTCAGGTCGAGGATGACCATGAACTGGGCGACGCAGCAGACGGCCAGCAGCCAACCCAGGCCCGAGCCCCGGATCTCGGCGGCCGGGGGATCCTCGCCGGCGGCGGGAGTCAGCTTCGCCTCGACGCTCACAGGTGGCCGCCTGACTTACATTCAGCAGAAGGACGGCTGGTAGGGTGAGCCACCGAGCCCTCGATTGACAAATGGAGCCCGGCCCATGAGAAAAACGCCACTGATCGCAATGCTAACGCTCGTCGCGAGCACCCTCGCGATCGCAGGCTGCGGCGGTAGCTCGGGGAGCTCGTCCTCGGCCACCTCGACGACGAGCAGCACGCCCGCGGCCACAACGCCGAGCACGACGAGTACGACGACGACTCATAAGCACAAGTCCAAGCCCGCGTACTAGCAGGACTCATCCGGCCCCTCCCGCGCTCGGGAGCGAGGCCGCATAGCTGATGACCGCGACCGCACGCGAGCTTGCGAGCGTGTGGCCGGATGAGTCGAGGGCCTGGACCTCCGCGTAGCCGTACTTGGACGGCAGCGTGGTCGTGCTCTCGAAGCCGGCGACGGGGATGGTGGCCTGGGCGGTGAGCGTGGCGGGGGTCTTGCCCGCGAGCACCCCCCACGAGGCGACGTCGGTGGCGCCGTTCCAGCTGGCGTGCACGATCGTCTCTTCGCCCGTGTTGTTGAGGTCGGCCACGATCGCCGGCGGGCTCTGGGGCTGCGCGCTCCAGGGGAAGCGAAAGGCCCGGTAGAAGGACATGTCGAGGGGCTGGTGGGCGTCGAAGAGCAGCGTGCCGCTCGGGCTGTACTCGCTGATCGTGGGCACCGCGCCGTAGCCGATCACGGCGTTGCCGCTTGCAAGCGTCTGCATGTTGCCCTGGCTGGCGGCCAGTAGCGGCGGGTCGGGGTGCGTGTAGGAGGAGAGAAGACGCGCCTTGTGGCTCGTGAGATCGAGCGCGATCCGCAGCCCGCGAGACTGGTGGTGGATCGGAGGGTTGGAGCCGTCGTCGAAGATGCTGATGGCGCCGCCCGGCAGCAGGCGCGCGTCGTGCTGCCATGCCGTCTGCGTGCCCGGCCCCATCGCGAACGAGCTCTTGTTGCCGCCGAGGCGCCACAGGATCTTGCCGCTGCCGGCTTCGAGCTGGTAGGCGGCCCAGGTGCTGCGTGCGGAGATCAGGAGGTTGCCGTCGGGCTCGGGGTCGATCGAGTTGAGGTGGAAGTAGTCCCACGGTTCGGGGTCGCTCGGCGCTTGCACTTCCGACTCCGCGGCGGCGACGTGGTCGAGGCTGTGCCATTCCCAGCGAACGAGCCCGGTGTGCAGGTCGATCTCCTGGATCGCCGTGTCGATGATGGAGCCCTCGCGTGAGCCCTTGACCGGCGCGAGGTCGCAGCGAACGGGGTTGAAGGCGGTGATGTAGGCGACGTCGTGAGGTGCGAGCTGGAAGTCGTGCAGGTCGGCATGCAGTCCGTTGCCGCCGGGGACCCTGGCGACGGTCTGGTAGTGGGAGCCCATGATCAGGTCTTCGCCCTGCCCGAAGCCGAGCGAGAGCACGCGCCCCTTCCACCAGGTGAGATCGCGGTGGCCTTCGTAGGTCTGCTCGCTCAGGTTCTCGGCCGTTTCGCCCGCCGGCAGCTTGTCGAACCACACGAGCTGTCCCTGGGGGGTGTAGATCAGCGGCCCGTACTGGCCGGGCCCCGGGCCGTTGGTCGTGAGGATGTCGCCGGCCGCGGGGTCGTGGTCGGGCACGGTCACCGTCATCAGCGGGGCCCGCACGCCGGGCAGCGTGTAGAAGCTCTGGTAGTCGGCGGGCGCCGCCTGCGGGTTGGGGAACTCCGACGTTCCGGCAGTCGGGTAGGGGGTGTCGATGTGGAACTGGAACGCCAGGTGCCGGGTGCGCGCCCCGAGGGTGAGCATCACGATCACGCGCTCCCCCACCCGGAACGGCTTGTCGGGAACGAAGCTGGCGCCGTCGCCCTGGGAGTAGGCGGCCAGATGCCCGCGGTGCTTGCCGGAGCGCGAGCCAATGACCACGACTTCCCCGATGTTCGCGGGCGCGATGCCGAGGAAGCTGATCTGGGTGTCGGGGTTGGCCGTGTCGGTCCCCGGCTCGGGCGAGACGTCGACGCTGGTGCCCGCCAGACGCGCCTGGTGTTCGAGCGTCGCGGGCAGGCACTGCGGCGAGGCCCCGGTCACGCTCGCCTTGGAGGACTTGAACACGCCAAAGGTGGGTGAGCCCGTGAGGACCGCGGCGACGATCCATGCGAGCACCACGACCGAAAGGGCGATGTATCTGATTCGCATATGAGTGGTGGTCCCGGCGCGGTGCGTGCCGGCGGGACAATATCGGGGAACCCCAGCCCCCCAGCCGTCGATGCTGCGAACGTGGCGATCCTTACCGAGTTCTTAGAGCCCCATCCGAAAGAGGTCCGTAGGTGCGCATCGGCTGGGCCGGTTGTCGTAGGCTTGGGTGCATGGGGATGAGGGCGCTCGGCGCACTGGGCATGACAACTGTGGCGATGACTGTCGCCGGCCCGTCCACGGCTGCCCTAGCGAGCGGCGACGCCACCGCGACGAGCCAGTACCTGGCCGCGAACTACACGCTCGTGCGTACGGCGCGCTCCTACTTGCGCCGCGCGGAAGCGGCGCCGTTGAAGGTGCTCGCGCAGGTGACGCGCGAATGCCCGCGTGCGGCTGCAGGCTCGCCCCAGGACCCGCAGTCGACAGAACTGAGCGACGAGGTGATCGGCGCGATGGTGATCGCCGCCTACCACCTCGACGTGCCGGGCCTGCGGCGCTTCGTCAGCCAGACCTCGCACCTGCACTGGAGCAGGGCAAGCGCGACCAATGCAGTGAGGGGCTATGCGGCCAAGCTGAAGGTGCTGGCCGGCCTCGCCCCGCCGAACCTGTGCGCGGACGTGCGCGCGTGGGCCGCCAGTGGTTACAAGACGCTGCCGGCGAGCACGCTGCACTTCGACGCGATCTTCTTACCCGCCTGGGTTGCCATCGGCCTGCTGCCGGGACCGTTGAAGCCGTTCGAGGGCTCGGCCCAGAAGGCCGTGCTCGTGCGCTCCAACGCGCTTGAAGAAGAACTGACGGAAGGCGAAGCCAGGGCCGTGGAATCGTGGGGCAAAATCATGAACGAGCTGGAACTGGAGCCCTAGGCCGGAGGCATACCCGCTCAGGCCACGGCGCGCAGGTGACGGTAGGGGGCGCCCTCGCGCAGCTCGCGCACGAGCGCGTCGACGACGCCCTCCTCGTCCTCCTCGCGTCCGTCCGTGACGGCGCCGATGACCGCCCGCTTGCGCTCGAGCAGCGCAGAGATGGTCTCATCGACGGTATTGGCAGCCAGCAGGTAGTAGGCGTTGACGGCGTCCTGCTGGCCGATCCTGTGGCAGCGGTCCTCGGCCTGGTCGTGCTTGGCGGGTGTCCAGTCGAGCTCGAGGAAGACCACGTTGGAGGCGCGGGTTAGCGTGAGCCCGTGACCGGCCGCCTCGATCGAGCACACGATCAGCTGGTTGCCTGGCCGATCGGGCTCCTGGAAGGCCTGCACGGATCTGTCGCGAGCGGCGTGGCTGTCGGCTCCGAGGATGTGCAGGGCGGAGGGGAAGTGCTCGAGCACCGCCCGCTGGATCTCGCGGTGGTGGGCGAAGACGACCAGGCGCTCGCCCGAGGAGCAGAAGTCGTGGATCCACGTGAGCGCCGCGTGGAGCTTGCCCCGTGCGGACAGCACCTTGAGCGCGTTCAGGCGCACCAGGCGCTCGGCTCGTAGCGCAGCGGCGACCTTGGCGTCGAGCTCCCGCAGATCCAGCGGCTGGGAGCGCAGCCAGGCGACGAGGTCGCGCTCAGCCAGGCGATACTCGGACTCGTTGTCGAGCTCCACCGGCACCACGGCACGGGTCTTGGCGGGCAGCTGGGTGAGCACGTCCTCCTTCAACCGCCGCACGAAGCAGCGGGCACGCAGGTGCCAGTGCAGCCGCAGGTGGGCATCGGGGCCCCGGAAGCGCTCGCCGAACTTGACCCCCGAGCCGAAGTCCTCCAGGCGCCCGAGGATGCGCAGCTGCGAGATCAGCTCGACGGGACGATTGACCACGGGGGTCCCTGTGAGCGCGAGCACGATGCTCTCGGGCGCCATCTGCCCAGAGAGCCGCTGCACGGCCTGGGTGCGCTTGGCGGCCGCGTTCTTGCAGTAATGGGACTCGTCGAGGATCAGCGCGTTCGGCCCTGTCGCCGCCAGCTCGTCCAGGCGCGGGGCGAGGATGTCGTAGTTGACGATCGTGACGTCCGCCGCTGGGATCGGCTCGCCCCCGCCGGTGCCGCTGAGCGTCTGCGCGCTGCGGCCGGGCAGCCAGCGCTCGAGCTCGCGCAGCCAGTTCAGCTTGAGGCTCGCCGGGCACACCACGATCGCCGGATAGGCGCCCGCCGCCTCGATCGTGGCGAGCGCCTCGATCGTCTTGCCAAGGCCCTGCTCGTCGGCCAGGAAGGCCCGGCGCTGGGAGAGCAGATAGCTGACGCCGGCGCGCTGGAAGGGCTTCAGCTCGCCGCTCAGACCAGGGACGATCAGGGGGGCGTCGGTGGCGGCCGAGAGGTCCACGAGGCCGGCTGCCGCCGCGTGCTGCTCGCGGATCTCCTGTAGCTGCTCGAGCGCGTGCGGCTCGACCCAGGCCCCGCTGGAGGCGAGGAAGCGGTCGAGCTCGGGCACGCAGAAGGGGTCTGCGCGGATGGCCGGGAGCCGGGCGTGCTCGCGGGCGGACATCCGCCGTGGCTGCGGGCGGGACTGGAGCGCGCCGCGCAGCGCGCTGAAACGCTCGAGCAGCGACGGGTCGTGACCGGGGGCGAGCACGAAGCTCTCCTCCTCGTGCACGCTCGAGAGCTCGAGCACGGCGGGCGGGGCCGGACGCCCGTCGGCGAGCGCGGTCGCACAGCGCTTGGCCGCGTGGCTCATCCAGCCCTCGAGCTTGGCCTCGACCAGGCGCCAGGACTCGAGCGTGAGCGGCACGGTGGCGCCGCCGTCGACCATGGTGGCGCGCTCGCGCAGCACCTGGGGCAGGCGCATGGGGTCGCCGAGCAACAGGAACACGGGCTCCTCGCTCGAGCCCTGAACCTCGATGTTGCCGCGCCACGTCGTGGCCCGGGTGAGCCAAGCGGAGACACGAGGATCGACCGAGGCGTCCTCGAGATGCGAGATCAGCTCGAGCAGCTGCTCGGCTGTGTGCTCGACGGCGGCCAGCCCGACAGAGCCGGCGGGGCCCTCGGCGGTGCGCAACCCGGCCTGCCCGGCGAGCACCCGCGCCAGGCGTGCGTGAGCACCGCCGATCAGGATCCAGTGCTCGCCGCGACGGTCGCGGCGGAACTCGACGTCGTGGTGGGGCCGCTCGATCGGCTCGCGGTCGGCGCGCGCGCCCTCGGCGGGGGTGGCCCGGGCGGAGAGCGCGCGGCGGACAGTCTCGCTCAGGCGCAGGCGTCCCGTGCCCTCGCCGACGTCCTCGAGCAGCCCCGTGGCATGGTCGTCGAGCGGCACGAGCGCACGCCCGATCGCAGGCAGCTCGCGCGCGTCGGGGTGTTCGAGCAGGGTGGCCACGGCCGTGGCGGGACCGTCGGTGGCGAAGCTCAGCCACCAGTCGGCGTCGGGCCTTGCGAGATCGACGAAGCACTCGTCACGTCTGCGCCGGGCCCGGCGGCGGCCGATCGCCCGCTCCAGCCCGCCGCTCAGGTCAGGCTCGCCCTGGAGCCCTGAGAACAGGTTTGCCAGTGCCTCGGCCTGCTCGGGTTCGAGCGGTATGCACCAGGCGCGCTGCACCGGATCCCAGCGCCTGCCGGGGATGGCGCGCAGGAGCTGGCGCAGATCCTCGTCGTAGGGGAAGCGCAGCACGGCCTCCTCATGGGCGAGCTCGGCGGAGAAGGGCAGCGCAGACACGTGAGCCAAGCACGATAGGCCCCCTCGGGGATGCCTGGGGTGAGCTCCTACGCGTCGCGTTCGACTTTGGCGAGGCTCTTGGTGATCGAGCGCGTCAACGCCCCCTGCACGATCACGGCCACGCCGGGGATCGGCGAGGCGAGGCGGATGTCGTAGACGAAGCGCGTTCCCGTGCCCTCGGGCGCGAAGGTCATCACGCCCACATGACCGCGCAGCGGGCTGCCCTTGGTGATGCGGTAGACGATCCGCTCAGGAACGACGAACTCGGTGACCGTCTCCTCGAACGGAGGCAGCGGACCGATCTGCAGCTTGCGCACGGAGCCCACGCCGTTGCGCTGGCCGTCCTCGCCGTCGCGCAGGCGAGTGACCTTGGCGCCGAACACCTCGGCCAGGTTCTCGTGCTCGGCGAGGTGAGCGAAGATCAGCTCGGGCGCCTTGGCGAAGGTGTGCTCGATGTGGACGTGATGGGCGCGCATCAGCGATGAGTGTATGGGTCTGGCACTCGCTGCGGAGTGTCCGCCAAGGCGATCGAGCGAGAGATCGGTGTCGGACACAAGACCGCCTGGAGGACCTATGCACGCCCATAGGGGCGCCCAGGAATGGGGGACATCTAGAGGGTCAAAAATCGTGGTATAATCTCAAACTACCTGCAAATATAGGGATTTTTTAGCTATGGCAATGGACACAAGAGCGGACACTTCGAGGGAATATGAGACGACCCATCCGTGGATCAAGTTCAACATTGACCTCCGCAACGCACCTTGGACCTTCTGGAACCACGTAGGCGAAGCCCACTCCAAGTGTCGACATCTAGCCAAGACGCCGCTACCCCCAGAGCTAGCCCGCAAGATGGAACGCATCTATCTGGCGAAGGGGGCACTTGCGAGCGCCGCCATCGAGGGAAACAGCCTCAGCGAGGAGCAGGCCGTCGCTGCCGTAGACGGGACGCTAGAGCTACCCCAGAGTCAGGAGTATCTACAGCAAGAGCTTGAAAATCTCATCAGTGCTATTGCCGATATGGAGATCGAAATTCACAACGGTGTGCCGTTTGAGGTCACCCCGGAGAGGCTCCGTGAGCTAAACAAGAAGGTGCTCAAAGACCTTGAGGTGGAGGATCATGTCGTTCCCGGCGATTTTCGCACGAAAGGCGTTGCGGTCGGCACCGTCTACCGAGGTGCGCCCCCGCAAGACTGCGACTTCCTCGTGGGGTCGATGTGCGACTGGCTAAACGGCGCGGACTTTTGCCGCGAAGGCAATGACGACGCCAGGGACTTTCTGAATGGGTTTCTCAAGGCCGCAATAGCCCACGTCTACATCGCGTGGATTCACCCATTCGGGGACGGTAATGGGCGAACCGCTCGTCTAGTCGAGTTCGGCATCCTCAGCGCGGCAGGAATACCGTCCGTCGCCGCACATCTGCTCTCAAACCATTACAACGCGACACGCACAAACTACTACCGGCAACTCGACCACGCATCCAAGTCGGGGGGCGATCTAGTCCCGTTTCTCGACTATGCGGCCAATGGATTTGTCGACTCTCTGCAGCAACAGCTAAACGAGGTCCATGAGCTAATCATGCGAGCGACATGGCTCAACTATGTCCACTCGATGTTTCCCGACCGTACGCTGACTGCGCGACGGCAACGCGACCTAGCCCTGTCCCTCCCGCACGATCACTTTGTCCGCAGGGCAACACTGACGACATTGACCCCCCAGCTGGCAGAGGCATACGCCGGCAAGAAGAGCAAGACGGTCACGAGAGACCTCAATGTTCTTGAGAAGTTGGGCTTGATCGAGCGGACGGCGAAAGGCATCCGCGCGCGACGAGAGGTCATGTTGTCCTTCCTGCCACGCGTCGCGCCTGGCGTTGAGGGTGACCGTGCCGACCTATTCCCGCCGCTGCAGTAGTAGACCCGCTGGACATTCCGGCTTTGGCGTCCGCGCGAGCGGGTGCTCAGCGCGGGCTGGAGCGGGCGTCGGAGAGCTCCTCCAGACGCTCGAGCGCGTCCGGTGTGCCCATCGCGAGGATCACATCGCCTGAGCTCAGCTGCGTCTCGGCGGGAGGCTGGGGATGGAAGTCGCTGCCGCGGCGCACGCCCACGATCATCGAGCCGCCGCGGATGTCGCCGACGGTCTGCCCGACGGCGCCGCAGCCCTCGTCGAGGCGGATCTCCTCCATTCGGTATTCGGAGTTGACGTCGACCACGCCGCTCAGCTGCGGATGCAGGGCCAGGCGAGCCATCTCCGTGCCGCTGGCCTTGTAGGGGGAGATCACGCGGTCGGCGCCGGCGCGCTTGAGCTTCTTCTCGGTGTCCTCGTTGGCAGCACGAGCCACGATTGCGATGTCGGCGCGCAGCTCGCGGGCGGTGAGCGTGATGAACACGTTGTCGGCGTCCGAGTCGGCGCAGGCGATGATCGACACGGCGCGCTCGATGCCCGCGCTCAGCAGCACCTCGTCCTCGGCCGCGTCGCCCTCGATGAAGCTGATGCCCAGGCCCTCGGCACGGTGGCGGTTGCGGTTGTCGGCGTCGATCACCACGTACTCGGCGCGCGCCGCATGCAGGTCGCTTGCGACCTGGCGTCCCACGCGGCCGAAGCCGCAGATGATGTGGTGGTCGGTGAGCGAGTCGATCATCCTCTGCATGCGCCGGGCGGCCAGCAGATCGCCGAGATGCCCTGCGACGAAGAACTCGGTGACGGTGGCGAGCGCGTAGAAGAGAGTACCCACGCCCAGGATGGTCAGCGCGACCTGGACGATCTGCCCGGCTGTGGAGTGCGGCTGGGGAAAGCCCCCGACGGTCGCCGCCGTGTCGAGCGCCCAGCGAAACGAGTACCACAGGCCCGAGCCCTCGCTGAGCGACAGTCCGATCGCGCCCGCCACCAGCAGCCCGGCCGCGACAGCGGCGAGCGTGATGATGCGCTTGGCGAAGATCGACAGCTGGCGGTGCGTGGCCGGTCCGGTGCGCTCCGGCGTGCGGTGCAGGGTGCGATCTAGTTGGGACACGGGCCGCCCACGATAGGCGCAGAGGGAGACAAGGGCAGGAGGGACAGGCCGGCTCCAGGCGCTTCCGTGCTGGCCAGGAGCCGAAACTCGTCCACTACTACTTGGTTTAGCTCCCACCCATTCGGTTATAAGAGCCTCACTGCGCGTACACGCGCGCGGTGGGGCATGCGCGGGGTGGGAGCGTCGCCATGGCCCGTCAAATCGAAGAGGGAGAAGGTATGCGACGGATCATTGGATGCGCCATTGCGGCAGTGGCTGCAATGGCAGTGGCCGCGGGCGCGGCACAGGCCTCAGAACTGCCGGTCATCTACAACGGCACGCTGGGCTACGCCCACATCAGCTCGACCGCAAGCCCCCCGGGCTCGAACAACTTCGCGTGCAAACCGTCGGCGGCGCACCCGCGTCCGGTGATCCTCGTGCACGGCACGTTCGCCGACATGGCAGACAGCTGGCAGGCACTCTCACCGCTGCTCTACAACCACGGCTACTGCGTGTACGCGTTCAACTACGGCTCATACGCAGGCTCAGGCCTGCTCGGGATCTACGGCACCGGCAACATCGTCAAATCCGCCGAAGAACTGAGGACCTTCGTCAACCAGGTGCTGACCTCGACAGGTGCCAGTCAGGTCGACCTGGTGGGGCATTCGCAGGGCGGGATGATGCCCCGCTACTACCTGAAGAACCTGGGTGGGGCGTCAAAGGTGCACACGCTGGTGGGCCTCGCGCCCTCCAACCACGGCACCACGCTGCTCGGCCTGGCGACGTTGGCGGGCTACTTCCCGGGGGCGGATGCGTTCCTGGGCATCCTCTGCCCGGCGTGTGAACAGCAGACTGCGGGCTCGTCGTTCATCACCGAACTGAACTCCGGCGGGGACACGGTGGCGGGAGTGAACTACACGGTGATCGAGTCGGAGTACGACGAGGTCGTCACGCCCTACACCTCAGCGTGGCTGTCGGGCTCGAAAGTGAACAACGTCAACCTCCAGTCGCAGTGCTTCCTGGACGCGGGCGAGCACCTGTCGATGCCCTACGACCACATAGCAGACGCAGACGTGCTCACGGCGCTCGACCCCGAACACCCGCAACATCCGGCCTGCTATCCGGTGCTGCCCGTCGTGGGCGGCTGACGGCGCGGCACAGTGGCGCGGCGCGAGGAAGCCCCCTCCGCCGCGCCCCACGCGCCGTGGCCATCGTGGCTGCGACAATGCGCGCAATGCGCCGCCGGCTCGTCCCCGCTCTCCTGGCCACGGCCGTGCTGCTGGCAGGGTGCGGCAAGGGTCAGCAGACGGCGGCGACACGCACGGTCACCGTCGTGGCCTCAGAACAGTCCAAGGCGCCGGGCGGATCGGGCGAACAGGGCTCCTCCAAGGCCCAGACCTTCGCGCGAGCGGTGAACCTGCGCCCCAGCGACGTCCCCGGCTTCCGCAGCAAGGCGAAAGAAAGCAAGCAGAAGACGCCGGCCGAAAGACGCCTGGGCGAAGAACTGCAGCGCTGCGTGGGCACCAAGTCCGAACATCGTCCGCTGCTGGAAGAAAGCTCGCTGAGCTTCCAGCGCGGCGCCTCGATCGCCCAGCAGAGCGTCAGCTCCTCCGTCACTGTCACCCGCTCGAAGGCGATCGCGGGGGAAGAACTGAAAGCGATGGGCAGCGCCCACGCGAGCTCTTGCCTGGTCAAGTACCTGACCGGCCTGTTCGCCGGATCGTCGTCCAGCGGCGCGAAGATCGGGCCGGTGAAGGTCGCCCACGGGACTCCCCCCGCGGCGGGGACAGCCGGCAGCTTCGGGCTGAGGGTCAGCACCTCGATCATCGTTCGCTCCGTTCAGGTCCCCTTCTACCTCGACCTGCTCGGCTTCGTGGAGGGCTCCAGCGAGGTGATGCTGCAGACGTCGGGCATCCCCGAGCCCTTCCCGGCAGGCGCCGAGCAGCAGCTGTACACGCTGCTGCTGGAACGCGCCAAGGCGCACGCCTCAGAAGCTCAGTGAGCGCCGAGATCATCGACCTGCGCTACGGCGGGCGCACGGGGGCGCTGGGCGCGTGGGTCGACGGCGAGACGTTGATCGACTGCGGGCCGAGCGCCTGCCTGCCGGCCCTGCTCCAGGGCCTCGGCGAGCGTCGACCGGAGCGGCTGCTGTTGACGCACATCCACTTCGACCACGCGGGAGCCGCGGGCGCGCTCGTCGCCCGCTGGCCCGAGCTTCCCGTGTTCGTGCACCCGCGTGGCGCTCCCCACCTGATCGACCCCTCGCGTCTGGTGGCCAGCGCACGGCGGGTGTTCGGCGAGCGCTTCGACGGCCTGCTCGGCGAGGTGGTGGCGGTGCCCGAGGCCAACGTGCACACGATCGCCGACGGCGAGACGATCGCCGGCTTCCGTGCGGCGTGGACGCCGGGACACGCCAAGCACCACGTCGCCTTCCTCCACGAGGACAGCCTCTGGGCATACCCCGGTGACGTGGCGGGGGTGCGGCTGGCGCCAGGGGTGGTGATCCCGCCGACGCCACCGCCGGACATCGACCTCGACGCGTGGCGGGCCTCGCTGGATGTCCTCGAAAGCTGGGGCCCGCGGCGTCTGGCGCTCCCCCACTTCGGGCTCGTGGATGACCCCGCTGCGCACCTGGGGCAGCTGCGCGACGCGATCGACCGCCACGAGGGCTGGGCGCGCGAGGGAGAGCAGGCGTTCGTGGAGCACCTCAGCGAGTACCTGCGTGCGCGCATGCCGGCGGGCGCAGCCGAGGACTACAACTTCACCGCGCTGGCCGCGCCCAGTGGGGCGGGACTGCGCCGCTGGCTCGAGCGCGACGAGGAACGCTAGACCGAGGCGAGACCCGGCGCGCCGACCTCGAGCGCATCGATGCCCAGCTCGAGCATCCTGCGCCAGGCGCCCGGCTCGAGGGCACCCGCGGCGCGCGTGGCGGCGAACAGCAGGCGCAGATCGAGGCTCGTGGCATCGGGGCGCAGGCGACCCTCCCCACGGGCCGCGGCGAGCAGCCGTTCGAGCGCGACGACGGTCGCCGCGAGCGCCTGCTGCACGGCCGGATGCTCAGACACCGTGGCCATGGCCTCGCCCAGCACGTCATCGCCGGCCTGGCGCTCGGCGAGCGTCCACAGCAGCCCGATCAGAGCTGCGAACGGGCCTTCGCAACCGGCCAGGGCGGCGTCCGCTCCACGCTCGGCTTCGTGCAGTCGCTCGACCACGAGCGCGGCCAGCAGGTCGTGCTTGGAGGGGAACTGCCGATAGACGCTGCCCACCCCAGCGCCCGCCGCGGCCGCGACGGCGGGCATCGGCGCGTCGAGTCCGTCGCGCGCGAACACCTCCCCGGCGGCCTGCAGCAGCCGCGCACGCTTCTCAGCGGGGGTGAGCGTCGACCAGCACGTCTGGGAGGGGGCCGGAATGACCATTCCGCTATGGTAGTTGCTCTCGGTGGCGTGGGCGCCGCCACACCGCCGCCGCACCTCCTCCCTCGATGAGCACCCCCACCACAGAGCGCACCCATCCGAACCTGATCCTGGCCGTGCTGGCGCTGGGCGGGGTGGCCTACGCGATGCTCAGCTCATCGGTGGTGCCGGCGCTGCCGACGATGCAGCACGCGCTGCACACGACCGAGACGGGCATCACCTGGCTGCTGACCGCCTACCTGCTGTCGGCCTCGGTGGGGACGGCGATCCTCGGTCGCCTGGGCGACATGTACGGCAAGGAGCGCCTGCTGCTTATAACGCTGATCATCCTCGCGGCGGGGACACTGCTCGCGGCCGTGTCGAGCTCGCTGGGCGTGATCATCGTCGCGCGCTTCATCCAGGGCGCGAGCGGCGGGATCTTCCCGCTCGCCTTTGGCATCGTGCGCGACGAGTTCCCGCGCGAGAAGGTCGCTGGCAGCATCGGCCTGCTGTCGGCGATCCTGGGCGTTGGGGCGGGCGTGGGGATAGTGCTGTCGGGCGTGATCGTGGAGCACCTCAGCTACCACTGGCTGTTCTGGATCCCGCTCGTGGCCACGCTGATCGCCGCCGTTGCCACCTGGCGGTTCATCCCCGAGTCGCCCGTGCGCGTGCCCGGCCGGGTCAACTGGCTGGCGGCAGCCCTGATGACGACCGGGATGTCGGCCGTGCTGCTTGCGATCAGCCAGACGACCGAATGGGGCTGGGGCGGGGCGAAGACGCTCGCGCTGCTCGCAGCCGGCCTGGCCGTCTCGGGAGTGTGGATCGCAGTCGAGACCCGTGCCGAGAACCCGCTGGTGGACATGACGATGATGCGCATCAGGGGGGTGTGGACGACCAACCTCGCGGCCTTCCTGCTGGGCGCGGGGATGTATGCCTCGTTCATCATCCTCCCGCAGTTCGCCCAGCTGCCCAGGAGCACGGGCTTCGGCTTCGGCGCCTCGGTGGTCGTCTCGGGGCTGTACCTGCTGCCGTCCACGATCGGCATGACGATCCTGGGTGTGTTCGCGGGGCGCATCTCGGCGCGCTTCGGCTCGCGCGCGGCGCTGATCGCCGGGACGGCGTTCACGACGGCGGCGTTCGCCCTGCTCGCGCTCGCCCACGCACACCCCTACGACCTGTTGATCTCGGCGGGACTGCTGGGCGTGGGAATCGGTCTGGCCTTCGCCGCGCTGGGCAACCTGATCGTGCAGGCCGTATCCGCCCACCAGACGGGTGTGGCCAGCGGCATGAACACGGTCATGCGCACACTCGGCGGAGCGCTCGGCGGCCAGCTGTCGGCGACGTTCATAGCGGCGCACACTGCCCACGGCCTGCCGACCGTTACGGGCTTCTCAGAGACATTTGTGATGGCCACGGGCTTCCTCGTGGTCTGCCTGATCGCCTGCCTGCTCGTACCCAGAGCCAGGGGAGCCGGCGCGGGCGAGCAGGCGCAGAGCGAGAGCACGAGCCCAACGCTCGAAGGCGTGAGCGCCTGAGCGCCGCGGCGCATTCGTCCGCAAGCAGAGGTTTTCCGTCACGATTCACGCATGGGGACGGGTTCAGCCAGCGGGCACGGAGCCGACCACACGGCGCGTCTGCTCATCTCCTGCCCCGACGGCCCGGGGATCGTGGCGGCGGTGTCGAGCTTCCTGTTCGAGCAGGGAGCCAACATCGTCAGCTCCGATCAGCACTCGAGCGACCCCGCACAGGGCAGCTTCTTCATGCGCTGCGCCTTCTACCTGCCACGGATCGAGGAGGACCGGGCGGAGTTCGAGGCAGCGCTCGCCGCGCTGGCGGAGCGCTTCTCGATGCGCTGGCGACTTGCCTATGCGCGTGACCGCCGCCGGGTGGCGCTGTTGGCCTCGCGCGAGGATCACTGCCTGCTGGACCTGCTGTGGCGGGGCCGCCGTGGCGAGCTTGGGATGGACGTGATCTGCGTGATCTCGAACCACGAGCACCTGCGCGCGGAGGTGGAGGCGCTCGGCGTGTCCTTCGTGCACGTGCCGGTCACGGCCGAGACCAAGCCCTGGGCCGAGGAGCGGATGCTGGAGATCCTCGACGGCCGTGCCGAGCTGCTCGTGCTGGCGCGCTACATGCAGATCCTCTCGGGCGACTTCCTCGCGCGGGTGGGCTGCCCGGTGATCAACATCCACCACTCGTTCCTGCCGGCCTTCGCGGGCGCCCAGCCCTACAGGCACGCATATGAGCGCGGCGTGAAGCTGATCGGCGCGACGGCGCACTACGTCACGGAGAAGCTGGACGACGGGCCGATCATCGAGCAGGACGTCCAGCGCGTGGGCCACGGCTACACGATCGCCGACCTCGAGCGCGTGGGACGGGACGTCGAGCGGCTGGTGTTGGCGCGCGCGGTGCGCAGCGAGCTGGACGATCGCGTGCTCGTCCACGACGGCCGCACGATCGTGTTCTGAGCGGGTCGCGGGGTCAGCTCGTGCTTGGCGCCGGCTCGGCGCGCCCGGTACCCGTGGCCGCCTCGACCGCCTGCTCGGAGCGCCCGCGGGGCATGGCGACGATGGCGGCGACGAACGCGATGGCCATAGCTGCGGCCATGCCATAGACGACGGTGCGGGTGGAGTGGGCGAAGTCGAGCTGCACCTGGTGGACGATCGAGTGGGATGCGCCACGGCTGCCGGTGAGTCCCGAGCTCGAGCCCTCGGAGGCGCCGGAGATGGCGTGGGCCACGCTGTCGGCCTTGGCTTTGGGAACCCCCACCCGCCCGAGTGTGCGCTCCACCCGGCTGACGTTTTCGGTGATGAGGATCGAGCCGAGCACAGCCAGGCCGAGGCTGCCGCCGAAGTTGCGTACAGTCTGCGTCACGCCGGTGACGGCGCCGTAGGTGGCGCGCGAGGCGCGGTTGAGCGCGTCGGTGCTCACCGGTCCGAGGACGAGCCCGATGCCAGCACCGGCGAGCGCGAGGAAGTACCACTGCGAGTTGAACGACAGGCCACCGAGCTTGGAGCCCCACAGGTAGAAGCCGACGGCGGCCACGGCGCAGCCCGGCACGACGGTCGCGCGTGCGCCGCGGCTGTCGAGCACGCGCCCCCCGCGCTGGGCGGCGATGACGAAGCCGCCGAAGAACACCAGCAGGAAGAGACCGGCGTTGGAGGCGCTTTTCCCGAGTGCGATCTGGGCGTAGAGGCTGGCGAAGAAGAACAGCGGCACGAAACAAATGGACATCAGGAACAGCACGATGTTGTCCACGCGAAAGCCGCGGTCGGCGAACAGGCGAATCGGCACGAGCGGTTCGGTGACGGACAGCTCGATACGAGCGAAGACGCCGAGCAGCGCCAGCCCGGCGACCAGGCAGCCCCACGTGGCGGGGCTGCCCCAGCCCCAGGTGCTGGCCTGTTGCAGGCCGAGCACCGACAGGCCCATGCCGCCGCATACGAGTAGCGCGCCCGTGCCGTCGATGCGAGTCGGATGACGCTCCTCGGTCGGCTTGGAGATGATCGTCAAGGCGATCGCAATCAGGGCCACGGGAACGTTGATCCAGAAGATCGCGCGCCAGGTCCACTCGGTCAGATAGCCGCCTGCGATCGGGCCGATCGCGGTGAGCCCGCCGGAGATAGAGAAGAAGATCGCCAGCGCCTTGCCACGCTGGTCGGCGGGATAGCTGACGACCACGATGGCCAGCACCGCTGGGAACAGCAGCGCGGCGCTCGCCCCCTGCAGGACGCGGAAGACGATCATCCAGGCCTCGCCGGCCGACCCGGTGGGCGTGGCGCCGCACAGGGCGGAGAACACGGCGAAGGCGATCACGCCGACGAGCACGGTCCGGCGTGGGCCATAGATATCGGCGAGCTTGCCACCGAGGGCAAACAGCGCAGACAGCGAGAGCAGGTAGGCGTTGACAATCCACTGCGACCCGGTCGAGGAGAGGTGCAGGTCGTGCTGGAGGTTGGGTATGGCCAGCGCCACGATCGTCTGATCGATGAACAACATGGCGACGGCGAAGATCATGGCCGTCAGCACAAGCCGCTGGTTCATAGGTGAAATCTACTGATCAGCCGGGATCGCCGTCGGCGCGCCAGCCGGGGGTGCAGAACCGTGAAATCAACCATCTAGGCTGCTGTGGATGACCGCTCGCATCGACCTCGGGGTGTGGCCCACACCGCTCGAGAACGCGCCGCGGATGGCCGAGCGGATTGGCCTGGGGAAGGGCGATCTATGGATCAAGCGAGACGACTGGCTTGGCCTGGGTGGCGGCGGTAACAAGCTGCGAAAGCTCGAGCTCCTGTGCGCAGACGCGATCGAGCGGGGCGCAGACACGTTGGTGACGACCGGCGCGGCACAGAGCAACTACGCGCGCCTGACAGCGGCGGCGGCGCGACGCCTCGGCCTGGGCGTGGTGCTGGTGCTGGAGGGCGACGGGTCCGGGGCACGCACGGGCAACCTCACCCTGGACGGGCTGTTCGGCGCGGAGATCCACTGGGCGGGCGAGCGCGCCCGCACGGAGCTCGATCAGCGCGCGAGCGAGATCGCCGAGGAGCTGCGCGAGCAGGGCCGGCGTCCAGCGCTACTCCCGTATGGCGGTTCGAACATGCTCGGCGCGCTGGGATACCTGCGGTGCGCGGATGAGCTGCGCGAGCAGGCACCCGACGCCGAGCATGTCGTCGTGGCCGTAGGATCGGGAGCGACCATGGCGGGGCTCATCTGCGGCTTGGGCGCACAGCGGGTGCTCGGAGTGGACGCCGGGGCTGTTCCAGACGCGCCTACGCGCGTGGCACGGATCGCAGCGGAGCTGGCACAGTCGAGCAGCGAGGCGCTCCCAGACGAGGGCGAGCTACGACTGAGTGGGGAGCAGGTCGGGGCCGGCTACGAGCAAATGACCGAGCAGGCCAGGCAGGCGATGCTCGACGGGGCCCGGTGCGAGGGCCTGATACTCGACCCCGTGTACACGGCCAAGGCGATGGCGGGGCTGACCGCAGCGGTGCGAGCCGGTGAGATCCAACCGGGAGAGCGCACGGTGTTCATGCACACAGGCGGCCTACCGGGCCTGTTCGGTCACCCGATGGCAGAGGAGCTCGCCACCTCAGCGGTGCGATCGACCGCCTAAACCCGGTGGATGGCACCGATGAGCTGCTCTGCCTCGGCCTCGATGCCGTCGGCCATCGTGTGGAGCTGGTCGACGAGATCGGCGTCGGCGCACAGCCCGAAGCAGAGCACGCCGGCGAGCGAGGTGGCCGACACGCGCAGAGCGTGGTGCTGGGCGACCTCGGCGATCGAGTGCAGGTGCTCGACGGGGCTGTCGAGCACGCTCACAGGCGTGCGCGGGCCGGGAACGTTGGAGACGTTGAGCGCGAAGCGGCGGGGGCTGCGTTCCAGGCGCGCGAGGAAGTGCTCGAGCGGTGGCACCCCAGAGAGCTCCCGCAGCAGCTGCTCGCGGTAGCGCGCGTCGTCTGCGGCCTTGCGGGCCGCGGTGGCAGCATGGATGTGGCGCAGGCGCGCCACAGGATCCGTCCCCTCGAGCGACACGCCGAGCGAGAAGAACGAGTCGTGGTTCGCAACCGCATCCCCCTCGTTGTGCAGGCTGACGGGGACCTTCACGCGGATGCTGCCGGGGTGGCGGTGGCGCAGACGCAGCCAGCGACTGAGAGCGCCGGCCACGATCGTGAGGACGGCGTCGTTGACCGTGGCTCCGCACAGCTCCCTGGCGGCGTCGTGCAGCGCAGGCAGAGACACGGCCGCGAAGGCGACCTCGCGGCGTGTGCCGATCCGCCCGTCAAACGGCGAGCGGTGCTCGCTGAGCGCGTACTCGCGGCGGAGGAAGCCGGCGAGGTGCGCCCGCCGTCGCGCGTCGTCGGCTGCATGCGCCACGGCAGCCTGCGCCGGTGTCATGTTGGCCGCGTGACCCTCGTCCCACAGGAGCGCCTGGGCGTAGCGGACGGAGGCGGTTCCATCCGCCAGCGCGTGGTGGATCCTCCAGATGAGCGCGCAGCCGCCGTCCTCGAGGGGCACGAGGTCCATGCGCCACAGCGGCAGCTCACGGTCGAGGCGCTGCTCGAACAGCCGCGCCACGAGCTCGAGCAGGCCCGCGTGGTCGAGGGGTCCGTCGACGGCGGCGGGGACCAGATGGCGCTCGACGCTGAAGTGCTCGTCGGGCACCCATCCTGGAGAGCGAGCGCTCCCCCCGAGGCGCTTGGTGAGAGCAGGAGCCAGAGCGATGCGCTCGGCCATCCGCGCACGCAGCCGATCGACGTCGAGCGGCTTGCCCAGGCGCACGACCTTGCAGGTATGCCCGGCGATGGTCGGGCTCTCGAGCGCGAGGATCGAGCGATCCTCTGCTGCAAGGGGGATCAGGTCGTCCATGGCAGTGCACAGTCTCGCTCATGAGCTTGCCGGCCATAGGATCTGGCGATGCCCTCCCCATCGCCTGTGCGCGTAGTGCAGCTGTCGATGACGCCCGTCAAGGGCACGCGTCTGCTGCACCCGCGGACGCTCCAGCTGGAGGCCGGCGGCGTGCGCGGGGACCGGCTGTTCCACGTGATCGACGAGCGTGACCGCATGCTCAACGGCAAGCAGTCGGGCGAGCTGAGCACTGTGGCAGCCGAGTACGACGGAGATCTCGGCGTCTTGAGCCTGCAATTCCCAGGCGGGTCACAGGCGACTGGTGAGGTGGAGCTCGGCGCTCCGCTGCAGGCGGGCTTCTACTCGCGCAAGGCCTCAGTGCGCCCGGTGATCGGACCCTTCTCATCGGCCCTCTCGGCTCACCTCGGCCGTCCGGTGCGCCTCGTGCGAGCCGGCTTGGAAGGGGGAATCGATCGCGGCAAAGCGGGCGGCGTGAGCATCGTGAGCCAGGCGTCTGTCGAGCGCCTGGCTCAGCAGGCGGATGTGCGTTCCGTCGACTCGCGGCGCTTTCGCATGTCGGTCGAGGTATCTGGCATGGGCGCCAACGAGGAGGACGCGTGGGTGGGGCATCGACTCTCGATTGGTGCGGCGGTGGTGGCCGTGCGCGGCCATGTAGGGCGCTGCCTTGTCACCTCGCGCAACCCCGATACGGGCGAGGTGGATCTGGCGACGCTGGATCTGCTCGGCGACTACAGACGTGAGGCCCACACGACCGAGCCGCTCGCGCTGGGCGTCTTCGGCGAGGTGATCGAGCCGGCGAGCATCGCCGTCGGCGATCTGCTCACGCTGCTTTAGATCCCCTGATAGCCCCAGCGGGCGACCATGTCGCGGCCCAGCAGCTCGCCCAGCTTCTCCACCTCGGGCTTGAAGCGACGCCGCAGCGCGAGCATCAGCTCCGGGTCCTGCTCGCTCCTGTCGGTGTAGACGGCGCGCCGCCAGGCCTTGCCGACGACCCCTCTGCGCATGGGCTCGGGTGTGAGCCGACTCACCACACGTGAGGCCGGGGACGCCGCCTCCTGGTTTCGCCGCGCCGCGCGCAGCACCCCCGTGAGCTCATGCAGGGGCCTGGAGCGCACGTGGCGAAGCCGCTCGGTCTCGACGACCTCGATCGGCACGTCGTCCTGCACGTCGAGGAAGCGCAGCAGCTCCCGCACGACACCCTCGTTGTCCTCGCGCAGATCCTCATAGATCAGGACCAGCACGTTCTCGCGGGGAAACGCGGCGAAGTAAGCCTGAAGCTGTTGGGCATAGCGCACGTGGTTGGAGTAGAGCAGCGCCTGCGGCTGGTGGCAGCGCGGCGGGACGTCCCGGCCTTCGCGCCGGTTCGCCTCGAGCGCCAGCGCCTTGGCAAGGTCGGTCTCGGTCTCGAGGTGGTTCTGCACCGACTGGAGATGAAAGGACCGCAGGAAGGCAGCGGGCTCGCGCAGGACAGCGACGATGCGCGCCGTTGGTTGCGCCTCCGCGATTGCCCGGGGGGCCACTCGAGAGCGAATGTACTGCGGCGATGCCTCCCCTATGCGCTGCTCTGGAGTCGCGTCGACAAACAACCGCAGGTAGCCCTCGAGCGTGAGCGGCCGGCCCTGGGTCTCACGCTGATCCAGGCGCGAGCGCAGGTCGGTGGCGAAGTAGCGTGGCTCCTTCTCATACGGCATGAAGATCTGCGGGTGGCGCGAGAGCATCTCGTGCAGCGCAGTGGTGCCGCACTTCTGGTGCCCGACGATGAAGAAGTCGGGGATTCGTCCCGAAGCAGGCGGCCCCTGCGAATCTGCCCGCTCCGGCTCATGTGATGCGGCCTCCCGTCCGTATTTCACGGCGCGACCGTATACCACCCAATTAAGAATTGGCTTAGATTTGCTTTAGGGTGGGTTTAGGGTTTGCGTGGGCTTCCGCTCCCTCGTGCGGCTGAGGTCATAAGCTGGAGGCATGTCGACCACCGAGCGGTTTCGGGACCGCTACTCGCCCAAGCAGCGTGCCGGGATCATGGTGCTGGCAGCGATCGAGCTGGCGGCAAAGCTCGCCGCGGCCCGTGACATCAAGCGGCGCTCCGACGATCAGGTGCGCGGCAGCAAGCTGCTCTGGCGCCTGGCTCTGCTCGTCAACACGTTTGGGCCGTTGAGCTACTTCCTGTGGGGACGGCGCAAGTCACAGCAGGACGGTTGAGCCTTGGGGGGCGTCCGCTCGGTGTGGATGCCCGGCGGCGTCGCCACAGAGATTCACCTGGTCAGCGAGGACACAGGCGGTGCGTTCTGCCTGCTGGTCGACCACCCGCCGCGAGGGTGGTCGCTGCCGACCCACACGCACGCAAACGAGGCCGAGACCATCCACATCGTGGATGGCAACTTCGAGATGGAGCTGGACGGTAAGCCCATCCAGCTGGCAGCCGGCGAGACGATCCACGTCCCCCGAGGCATGCCCCACTCGGGCGCCAACGTGGGGCCGCGGACGGGAAGGCGGATCGTGCTGTTCAGCCCCGGTGGGATGGAGCGGTTCTTCCTCGAAGCCGGCCAGCCCACCGCCGAGGCTGAGGCCGACCTCGGCGCCGCGCTCGCCTGTGCCTTGCGTCACGGGTGGGAGTTCTTGTAACAGTAAGCGCGACGATTGGTTGGAGGGGCGAGTAGCCAGCACCTGCGGATGCGATGAAACCAGCAGGCCATCGTCACGGATCGTGCTCAATGTAGCCGCTACAGTCAAGTTATGACGCTACATGCTCGTGAGTACGAGGTTGGCGTGCGGGCGCTTCACGATCGCCTCAGCGAGCATTTGGAGCGGGTGAAGGACGGCAATGAGATCGTGGTCACCCGCCGGGGGCGACCAATCGCGCGCCTGTGCGCTGTCAACGAGACCGATCCTTTGCAGGATCTCGTGCGACGGGGCCTCGTGACACCACCCGATCGGCCACGCAGTATGCGACGAGCCCGCGTGCAGGCCGTGGGACCGGCACGCGCGGTCATCACGCTCGTCAGCTGGGACCACGATCTCAGGCGCGCGGCGACGGAAAACGGGTGCGCAATCGCACCGGCCACCTGATCAAAGGCGACTGCCTACCTTCTTGAAGCCGACGCGGGGACTCGAACCCCGGACCCCTTCATTACGAGTGAAGTGCTCTACCAGCTGAGCTACGTCGGCATCGTGGTTCTAAGGTGCGGTACTGACCAACGGAGGACCCTTGGCAGCGTGGATGTTATCGGCCACGCACGGCCGTCACTTAGCGTGGTGATGGGGAAGATCTCGCGTCCGCGTCGGGGATCCCCAGCTGCGCTCGAGATCGGTGGGGCATCTATCGACTCGCCAACGTTGCGGTGCTATTAGATGGCACCACATAGTGCTATGATAAGGCACCTTGAGTAGTCCGTTTATCTATGAGGACCCGCTCGAACCGCCAGAGCTGCTCGCCGGCAGAGCCGCAGAGCTTGCGCTGCTGCGCGATCGTATCGGCGAGACCCGTAACAGCCGTCTCGAGGGCCCGCGGCGCTACGGCAAGACCTCGTTGCTCAAGGCTGCCCTAAACGTCGCCGACAAGGATGGCTTCGTGCCCATCTACGTGAACTTCCTGGGGGTTCTAACGGCTGCCGATGTCGCCGAGCGCATTGAGCGCGCCTACCGCGAGCAGCTCGATGGGCCGCTAAAGCGCTGGTTCGCCGGCGTTGTCTCCACCTTGCGCCCCCGAGTCAAGGCAGCCCCAGCGGGAGTAGGGATCGAGCTCGCGCCCGAGCAGCAGATGCCCGAGCTGTTGGACCGACTGGCATTGCCGCGCCGCTTGCAGGAACGCCACGGGCGTCAGTGTGCAATCGCCTTCGACGAGTTCCAAGACGTCGTGCGGGTCGGGGACGCCCTGACCGGCACCATTCGCTCTGAGCTCGAGCAGCACGGCAAAGTCGCCGCCTACGCCTTCTCCGGGTCTCACCCAGGGCTCATGCGCGACCTCTTCTCAGACCGCCGCCATGCGTTCTTCGCTCAGGCGAAGCCCATTGAGCTCCCACGACTGGCAGCTGAAGATCTGGCCGAGTACATCGGCGTGCGGTTCGAGGCCGGTGGCCGCGATCCGGGCCAAGCCCTGGAGCTGCTGCTGGCAACGGCAGACGGGCATCCACAGCGAGCAATGCTGCTCGCACACCACCTCTATGAGCACACCAAGCCCAAAGCGAGCGCCACCACCGAAGAGTGGGTCACGGCATTCACCGGCGCGACACGCGACGCAAACCCAGAGGTAGAGGCCGCGTGGGACGCCTGGAACAACAGCCAGCGGCGACTGATGGCCGTGATCTCGCAGCGCACCACGCCGCTGCAAGGCCGCGTGGCAAGAGAGCGCTACGGGGTCAGCAAGACCGGCAGCAACAACCAAACAGTCGACCTTCTCCAACGAGACGGGCACATCGTCGCCGACCAGGAAACGACGACCGGATGGCGCGTCGTCGACCCGCTACTCGAGCTGTGGTTGGCCGGCGGTCGCAGCTGGCCAACCCGGCCATGATCACGGCGGCGTCACGGCCGCCCCAGTAGCGGCGCAGGCGCCTACAGCGCCGCCAGCTCCGCGAGCAGCGACTCGCCGTGCTTCTCGCAGAACGCCGGGCCGATGCCCTTGATTGCGATCATCTCCGCCGTGCTCCCCGGGCGCCTGCGCAGGATCTCCTCGAGGACCGTGTCAGCCGCCACCGTGAACGCAGGCTTGCCTTCCGAGCGACCCAGCCGCCAAGCGCGCAGCCGCTCGAACTCGCCCTCGTCCACCGGCTCTCCCGCTTCACCCGCCGCGGCCGACGGCACCGTGGCGCCACGTCCACGTCGGCGTGTCTCCTTCGCCGGCGTCGCCGCCATCACCTGGGCCAGCGCCGGATCGGGATCGCACACGTCACAGCAGCGGCCCGTGGGCCGGCCCTGCTCGTCGTCGCCGAAGTGGTCGAGGATCTGGCGTCTGCGGCAGATCTCCGCGCCCGCGCTGAAGCGCTCGATCGAGCGGTAGGAGTCCCAGCCGCGGTCCCGCGCCTGCTTGATCGCCGCATACGCCTTGCGCGGGCTGCCCTGGCCCGTCAGGCGCACCAGCAGCCCATCGCGACCGCCCGGCTGGAGCTCCACCGCACCCGCACGCTCGGCAATCGAGAGCAGCACCCGCTGACGCTCACCCAGCTCCCCATGGCCAATCGACAGCTCCGAGCCTCCGGCGCTACCCCTCAGGCCCGCCACGTATCGCTTCACATCGTCCACCGTCGTCTCGCGCTCCTTGATGAACCTGATCAGCTGACCCAGGTCCATGCGCGAGGCCAGCAGCAGGGCACGCGCCTGCTCGCCGTCGCGTCCCCCCTGCCCGCCTCCTGGTAGTAGGCCTCCAGGCTCGTCGGCAGAGCCCAGTGGGCAACCGTGCGCACATCCGCCTTGTCCACGCCCATCCCAAACGCGTTCGTAGCAACCACCACATCCGCCCGCCTCTCCATGAACGCCCCCTGGCTCTGCTTGCGGGCATCCGGGCTCATGCCCGCGTGGTAGCTGACAGCCGCCATGCCCTCCTGCCTCAGCCGCGCCGTCACATCCTCCGTGTCCTTGCGCGTCCCGCAATACACAATCGCCGGGCGCGCCGCCGGATCGCGCAGAACGTGCAGGAGCGCCGCCCGCTTGCGCGCCACCGCGCCCTTGCCCTCCGCGCTCACCACGTCGAACGTCAGGTTGGGACGATCGAAGCCAGAGCGGACCGCCACCCAGTCACGCAGCCCCAGGCGCTCAGCGATCTCCTCCGCCACCCGCGGCGTCGCCGTCGCCGTCGCCGCCATCACCGCCGGGCGCCCCAACGAGGCGATCGCCTCATGCAAACGCAGGTAGTCCGGCCTGAAGTCGTGGCCCCACTCCGCCACGCAGTGCGCCTCATCGACCACGAACAGGCCCACCCGCCGCCGCCCAAGCGCCGCCCTGAACGCTGAGGAGGCAAAGCGCTCCGGCGCCGCCAGCACGAGCTGCGTCGAGCCGTCCCCGATCTCATCCAGCGCCCGCGCGTTGTGCCCGTCCTCCATACCCGACGCCAGCATCGTCGAGCGCACACCCGCCTCGCGGAGCCTGCGCCACTGGTCGCTCATCAGAGCAATCAGCGGGCTCACCACCACCACCAGCGGGCGGCTCGGGTCATCATCCGAGGCCAGTGCCGGGAGCTGATAGCACAGCGACTTGCCGCCCCCCGTCGGCATCACCACCAGGCTGTCCCTGCCATCGAGCGCCGCCTGCACCGCCTCGCGCTGTCCCGGCCTGAACTCGCTCAGGCCAAAGCGCGCCAGCAGTTGCTCCGGCGTGGGAGCGCCCGCCGTGCCTGCCACCTGCTCGTTCAGTGCGCCGGCCTGCATCTCAAAGACCGTACCCATCGCCGCGGCCGGGACCATCCGCCCATGACCCGGCTTCGCGTCGGGACCACCACCAAGCAACCCCTCCCGGCCGCCCATAGGCGGCCCCATAAAAACCCCTCAGCGCGCCCTCTTGCGCCACACGACCTTGGCGCCCGCCGCCGGCACCAGCGTGATCGCGCGCCTGCGTGTCCACTCGCCCGCCCGCCACATCCGTCCCGGGGGGAGGCTCGGCTCGAGCTCCGCCAGCATCGTGCGCAGCATCACCTTCATCTCCAGCTGGGCAAACGACGCTCCGATGCAGCGGCGGATGCCGCCCCCGAAGGGGATCCACGAGAACGTCTCCGGCGAGCTGCCCACGAACCGCTCCGGCTGGAACTCCGTCGGATCCGGGTAGGCGCGGGGGTTGCGGTTGGTCAAGTAGATCGACGGCGCCACCCGCGTGCCCGCCGGCAGCACCCGCTCGCCCACCCGCAGATCCTCCTGGAGCAGGCGCACCACAATCGGCACCACCGGCCTCACCCGCAGCGTCTCGTTGATCACCGCCGTCATGTACTCATCGCCCTCGCCCGCATCGATCTCGTCTGTGAGACGCCGCAGCTTCTCCGGGTGGCGCACCAGACGCTCGAGCGCCCATGCCACCGACGTCGCCGTCGTCTCATGGCCCGCCAGCAGCAGCGTCACCAGCTCGTCGCGCAGTTCCGTCGCGCCCATCCCCTGCCCGTCCTCGTCACGGGCCTGCATCAGCAGCGACAAGATGTCCGAGCGCTCCTGCAAGTCCTCCTCGCTGCGCCTGCGCTCGATCTCCTCATAGATCCTCTCGTCGAGCAGGTCCAGCGCCTGCCCAACCGCCCCCGTCGGGCGCTCGCCCGTGGGCCAGCTCATCAGCGTCCGCAGCACCGTCACCAGGCGCATCGGCTCCACCAGGCCACCAATCGCTTCCGCCAGCGGACCCATCCGCCCGGCCTCCACGCCAAACACCGCCCTCAGGATCACCTCCAGCGTGATCTTGCGCGTGCGCGGCTGCAGGCTCATCGGGCTCCCCAGCTCCCATCCCGCCATGTCCCTGCGCGTAGCCTCCACGATCACCTGCTCGTACTCGCGCATGCGCTCCCCGTGGAACGGCGGCAGCAGCAGCTTGCGCTGGCGCATGTGCTCGGGTCCCGTCAGCACCAGCACCGAGCTCGGCCCCATGATCGGCGCAATCGGCGAGTTGCCAGTCGCCGACGGCGCCACCTCCGGTGAGGCCGTGAACACCGTCTTGACCGCTTCCGGGTCGCTCAGCAGCACCATCTTCATCCCGCTCGGCGCAAACGTGATCGTGAACGCCTCGCCAATCCGCTCAGCGCAGCGATCCATCATCCACGTCGGCGCCAGCGCCCAAATCAGCGTCTGGATGACCGGCGTGGCCTTGGGGCCCGGCGGCAGACCCCTGCGTGGTGGGAGCTCCTGGGATTGAAGCGGCGTACTCGACGCCGTGGTGGTGGCCGCAGCCATACACACAAGCTAGCGCTGTCGCGACTGCCCCGCCTTATCGCGATCCAAGGCATGGCCCACACTGTGCGCCGCGTGGCGCACGTCCCGCCTCAGGCCCGGCGATACCGCATACGCCAGCAGCGTCGCCGCGATGCCGATGATCGCTATCACGAGCACCAACCGCGCCCGTCGCCGTTCCGTCTCCGGGGAGGCCGGACGCGCGCTGAATGGGGATATCGACATGCCTGTCACAAACTAGCGCCCGCCGCCCTGGCGCACACTCGGCAGCGATCCTCAGCCGATCAGGCTCCTGAGGTCACGCGAGCGACGCCTACGCGCCTGCTCGTCTGTGAGTGCCTGCGCCACCGAGGCGCGCACCCGCCAGATCTCCTCTGCCGAAAGCCGCTCTGGACGGCGTCGGAGGTGGCCGAGCAGCATCCTCGCAGGGAGCACCCGCACGCCCTTCCTGCGTGCCCCCGGCCTGTCCACCCACGCCCTGCTGTAGACGATCAGCGGCTCCACCTCCGCACCCGTGACCGCCTCGATCGCCTTGCGCTGCGCGTGCGCCTGGCTGAACAGCGCGCCGTGCATGCGACCCACGCGCACCGGGCCCGGGTGGCTCTTCGTCTCCACCGTGAACACCCCCGCGGGGCCAATCAGGATGTGATCCACGTTCCCATGGCCAAGCGTCGCATCGTGGATCACCTGCCACTCGCCGGCCGGCAGCTCATCCAGCAACTCGCCCACGTGCTCCTCGCCGCTGGCGCCGCGGTCACGGCGCTCCAGCAGCGGCAGCACGTAGCGCGAGATCACGAACATGCTCACCAGCAGCGCTATCTCCGCCCCCAGGAAACGTGCGTCGCGCAGGCCGAACGCCTTGCCCAAAAGCGCTGTGGCCACCGCCAGAACCCCCAGTGTCACCAGCGTACGCATACGCAGGCGCCTGACCGTCGCACGCGCGTATTGACCTGCCGTGCGGCTCAGCGGATCAGAGTGGATTGCGTACATCTCGCTTTCTTCGTCGTCGCTACCCCCCACTCATTCATCGGTCCATCACCCCAGGATCCTTGAGTCCTATCGAGAACGCCCACTCAGGCCGGCCAACCGTGGAGTGCACACCCAATCTCCTAAAGCACCCTCCGAGGGCCGCCGAAGCCAAGAGGGATCGAACATCCCTCGATCGCCCCTCAAGGCCCATGTACAGCATGAGCGAACACACCCACACATCAGACCCCCAGGACATCTGCCTGCTGCTGCGAGCCCACTGCGAGCAGCGCTGGCTGATCTACGAGGTCATACCCGTCCTGCGCCAGCTGGAGACGCCCGAGGCCATACCCGAGGACCAGCTCGGCGCCGCTCTGGCCTATCTCGAGCTGCTGTGGCTGGACGCCCGTCGGCGCGCCCGCGAGACCGACGCAGCCTGCGAGAAGCTGGACGTCGACGACCACCAGCACGACCCCACCCTGTATGACAAGGCGCGCCACTACCACGCCGCCGTACGTCGCCTGCGTGTGGCCATCGGCCAGCGCATAGCCGAGCGCACCCGCCTCCCCGGCGGTGCCATCGGCCACGAGCACGCCAGCATCTGAAGTACAACCAGGTAGGCGATCGCATACGCTCAGCGGGATGACAAATGCCCGCTTCGACCTGCAGTCGCACTCCACCCACTCCGACGGCGCCCTGTCCGCCTCAGAGGTCGTCGAGCGCGCCGCCCAGGCCGGCGTGGAGCTGCTCGCCCTGTCCGATCACGACACCGTCAGCGGGGTGTCCGAGGCCATCGCCGCCGGCGAGCGCCTCGGCGTGCGCATTGTCCCCGCTGTCGAGATCTCCGCCGTCGACGACGGGTCCGCTGTGCCCCGCGAACTGCACATCCTCGGCTATGACATCGACCACACCGGCGCGGCACTGAGTGAGCGGCTTGCCAAATTCCTCGCCGATCGCGAGCAGCGCACGCTGCGCATGGCAGCCGGCCTCGAAGAGGTCGGCTTCGAGCTCGACCGCGAGCAGATCGACAGCCGCATCGCTGCCGGCAAACCCATCGGCCGCCCCCACCTCGCCGAAGCCGTCCTGTCCGCCCCCGCCAACGCCTCGCGGCTGTCCGACGAGGACATCGACGACATCGGCTCGCTGATCCGCGGCTACCTGATCGAGGGCAAGCCCGCCTTCCGCCTGCGCCAGACGCCCACCATCGCCGAGGCCGTCCAGGCGATCCACGACGCCGGCGGCGTCGCCATCTGGGCCCACCCCTTCTGGGACATCGAGAGCCCCGACGAAGTCCTCGCCAGCATCGACCGCTTCAAGGCACTCGGCATCGACGGCGTGGAGGCCTTCTACATCAGCCACACCGAGGACCAGACACGTCTCGTGGCCGCCCGCTGCGACGAGCTCGGGCTGCTCACCACCGGCTCAGCCGACTTCCACGGCCCCGAGAACCGGCTCTTCTCCCAGTTCATGGCCTTCGACACCTTCGGCCTGCAGCCCAACCTCGGGCCCATCGGCGTGCAGCAGAACTAAGCAGCGAGCAGCGCCTGCAGGCGGTAGGCGAGCGCCTCCAGCCCCAGCTCCTCAGACACGTTCAAAGACAAGCTCATGCGCGTCTGCGCCACCAGCTCCATGCCCTCGCGCAGAGTCGATCCATCACGCTCGGCCGCATCGTGCTCGAGCTCTGCCCGCCTGTCCACCGCGTAGATGAGCTCCACCGCTCCTTCGCACACGCACATCACGTCCCTCAGCCACAGCTCACACAAACGCAGCGCGAGGTCGAGCGTCTGCGTGCGCACCCTGCGCTCGCCCCTGCGCTGGGCCTCCATCGCTTCGCGCTCGTATTTCTTGCGTTCCTTGCTCGCCACGAACTCCAGCTCGCCCGCAATCCGCTCCTGGGCCGTCTCAACCGCTCGTGCCCCCGCCGCCTTCGCCTCCGCCAACAGGCCCAGCCACGGACGGGACTCCGTCGAGCCCTCGAGCGCCGCCCGCACGAAAGCCTCCGCGCCCGAGCGGAGCTTCACCCCCTCCGCGCTCGCCAACCGCGCCGCCTGGTTGGCATCGCCCAGCGCCAAGCGCGCGCACGCCAGCGCCTGCTCGCCCGTCACCCCCTCCTGAGCCTGTATGCGGTCGGCCATCCTGGGGGCCGGCAGGGGGTCGAAGCGAACCTGCTGGCAGCGCGAGACGATCGTGGCCAGCACGTCCTCCCTGCGGTCGCTCAGCAGCAGCATGTGCGCAAACGGCGGCGGCTCCTCCAGCGTCTTCAGCATCCGGTTGGCTGCCTGGTCGTTCATCGTGTCCACCGCCTCGATCACAAACACCCTGCGCGCCGACTCGAACGGCGTCCGCGTCGCCGCCGCCACCACCGGCTCCTCGATGTCGCTCACCAGCACTTCAGCCGCTCCCGACGGGCGCACCCACGTCAGGTCCGGGTGGCTGTCCCGCGCCACCCGCTCGGCCACCGTGTCCGGCGTACGCGCCCCCTCCTGCAGCACAGCCGCTGCAAACGCCCGCGCAATCGCCCGCTTGCCCGTGCCCGCCGGGCCATGGAACAGATAAGCGTGGTTGGGACTGCCACCACCGCTCAGCACCGGGAGCAGCACCGCCCGCGCATGGGGATGGGCTTCGATGCCAGGAAGCAACTGCTCCTGGACTGCTATCTCCTCATTGGCGGGCAAAGACTGCGACATGGCCGGTGTGGAAGTACATACCACCAATCAACCATCCAGACCGCTACTGTGCCCGCCGTGGCCCGCGGTCGGCTGATCACCATCGAGGGCATCGACGGCGCCGGCAAGACCACCCTCGCCGCCGCTCTCGCGCACGAGCTCAGGGCACGCTCGCCCGAGCGCCATGTCGAGCTGCTGCGCGAGCCCGGTGGCGCCGAGGCCGCAGAGCGGATTCGCGCCCTGGTCAAGGACCGGGCGATCGCCTTCGTGCCCCGGGCCGAGGCGCTGCTCTACGCCGCCGCCCGCGCACAGCTGATCGAGGAGCGCATCGGGCCCTTGCTGGCGGAAGACGCCATCGTGCTGCTCGACAGGTTCGTCGACTCCTCGCTCGCCTACCAGGGAGGCGGCCGCGGCCTGGGCATGGAGGCCGTGCGCGCCGTCAACCGCTTCGCCACTGGATCGATCGTCCCCGACCGCACCCTGCTCCTGCGCATCGAGCCCGCCGAGGGGCGCCGGCGCCGGCACGGGCGTCCCGAGGAGATCGACCGCATGGAGTCCGAGGACGAGCACTTCTATGCCGCCATCGCCGCCGCCTACGAGGAGCTGGCGCGAGCAGAGCCACAGCGCATTCGCGTCCTCGACGGGGAGCAGGCGCCCGAGCGCGTGCTCGCCGACGCGCTCGTTGCAGTAAGCGACCTGTCGCTTTGGCCGCCGGACTCGCACTAGCATTCCCCAGACGATGCACCACACGCTCACCGTCCACGCAAGCCACGCGAGCACGATCTCCACGCCCGCGCTCGTGATCGCCGTGGTCGCCGCCGTACTCGCCCTCGCCTGCGCCGCCTGGGCCGTCGCCCGGCTCACAGCCTTCGAACCGCGCTGGGCGCGCTCGGCCCGCCACGCCCTCGCCGAGGGCAGCTTCCGCGCCTCGGCGACCTGGGCCGAATTCACCGACTGGGTCAGGCTCGGTCGCTAGCCGCCACTCACGTTTAGCCCCCAGTTTGGGGGCTTCGCCCTCCGGCCGCCAGCGTCCGGCTAGGTACAATTAGAGGTACGAAAAGAGCCTGTTCCAAGGGCACGCGGCGACTCGAAATCGCAGCTGAGACGGCCTCAAAAAAGTCCGTCCGGCCCGAGGCGGATGATCCGGTGTTACCCCCAAGAACACTGTATTTTAGCCGCAAATTGAGGGTTTCTGCGGCCCTAGACGAGGAGACAAGTTAGATGGAAGGCGCCCCGCAGACAGCACTCGCACAAGACGTCCAGGCCGGTAGGGCGCTTCCTATCAACCGCTTCTTCACCACGGCCGGGGTGCACCCCTTCGACGCCGTCGAGTGGGAGCTGCGCGACGCTCGTATCGGACACGGTGATCGCGTCGCCTTCGAGCAGACGGGCGTCGAGTTCCCCAAGAGCTGGTCGCAAAACGCCACCAACATCGTGGCCCAGAAGTACTTCCGCGGGCAGCTCGGCTCCCCCGAGCGCGAGCACTCCGTCAAGCAGATGATCGGCCGCGTCGCCGGCACGATCACCGGCTGGGGCCGCTCCGGTGGCTACTTCGCAAGCGAAGACGACGCGAGCGCCTTCAACCACGAGCTGACGCACATCCTGCTGCACCAGCTCGCCGCCTTCAACTCGCCCGTGTGGTTCAACGTCGGCTTCGAGGAGCACCCCCAGTGCAGCGCCTGCTTCATCCTCTCGGTCGACGACACGATGGAGTCGATCCTCGCCTGGAACACCAAGGAGGGCAACATCTTCCGCGGCGGCTCCGGCTCGGGCATCAACCTGTCGAAAATCCGCGGCTCGATGGAGCCCCTGGCCAAGGGCGGCACCGCCTCCGGGCCCGTGTCCTTCATGCGCGGCGCCGACTCCTGGGCAGGGACGATCAAGTCCGGGGGCAAGACCCGCCGGGCGGCCAAGATGGTCGTGCTCGACATCGACCACCCGGACATCCGCGAGTTCATCTGGTGCAAGGCCAAAGAGGAGGACAAGGCCGAAGCGCTGCGCGACGCCGGCTTCGACATGTCGATCGACGGCGACGGGTTCTTCTCCATCCAGTACCAGAACGCCAACAACTCGGTGCGCGTAACCGACGAGTTCATGCGCGCGGTGGAGGAGGGCGCCGACTGGCACCTCACCTCCCGCACGACCGGCGAGCCGGTCGGCGAGCCGGTCCCGGCCCGCGAGCTGATGCGCGAGATCGCCGAGGCGGCCTGGCGCTGCGCCGACCCCGGGGTCCAGTACGACACCACGATCAACCACTGGCACACCTCCCCCAACAGCGGCCGGATCAACGCGTCCAACCCCTGCTCGGAGTACATGCACGTCGACAACTCGGCCTGCAACCTCGCCTCGCTCAACCTGATGAAGTTCCGCCGTCCCGACGGCACGCTCGACGTCGGTGCCTTCGAGCACGCAGTGGACATCCTGCTGCTGGCGCAGGAGATCATCGTCGGGCCCTCCAGCTACCCCACGGAGGAGATCGGCGTCAACGCCCGGGCCTTCCGTCAGCTCGGGCTCGGCTACGCCAACCTCGGCGCCTACCTGATGAGCAACGGCATGCCCTACGACTCCGACCACGGACGCGGAGCGGCAGCGGCGATAACGGCGCTGATGACCGGGCGCGCATACCGCCGCTCGGCCGAGGTCGCCGGGGCGCTCGGTCCCTACGAGCACTACGAGGAGAACCGCGATGCGCACAACAACGTCATGCGCATGCACCGCGACGCCTCGCACACGATCCCCGACAGCGCCTGCGTAGACAGCGAGCTACTGACTGCGGCCAGGCGCTCATGGGATGAGGCGGTGGAGCTCGGAGAGCGCCACGGCTACCGCAACGCCCAGGCAACCGTGCTCGCCCCCACCGGCACGATCTCCTTCCTGATGGACTGCGACACGACCGGCGTCGAGCCAGACTTCTCACTGGTCAAGTTCAAGGAGCTGGTCGGCGGCGGTCAGATGACGATCGTCAACCGCACCGTCCCCCTGGCGCTGCAAACGCTCGGCTACACCGAGCAGCAGATCGAGCAGATCGAGGCCCACCTGGCCGAGCACGGCACGATCATCGGCGCGCCCGGCCTGGCAGAGGAGCACCTGCCCGTGTTCGACGTGGCGGTCGGCGAGCGCGCGATCTCCCACATGGGTCACATCAAGATGATGGGCGCGGTACAGCCATTCATCTCAGGCGCCATCTCCAAGACCGTCAACCTCCCCCAGGAGGCCACCGTGGAGGACATCGCCGACGCCTACACCCAGGCATGGCGCCTCGGCGTCAAGGCACTGGCGATCTACCGCGACGGGTCCAAGACAGCCCAGGCGCTGCGCACGGACGCGCAGAAGGGAGTCGAGGCCCCCGTCAACGTGGACCTCGTCGTCGAGCAGGCAGTCGCCAAGGCGCTGGCCGAGGCCGGTCCACGACGCAAGCGCATGCCCCGCGAGCGCCAGTCGATCACGCACAAGTTCTCGATCGGCGGCCACGAGGGCTACATCACGGCCGGCATGTACCCCGATGGCAGCGTGGGCGAGATCTTCCTCACCGACATCGGCAAGGAGGGCTCCACGCTCAGGGGCATGATGAACTCCTTTGCCACAGCGATCTCGATCTCGCTGCAGTACGGCGTGCCGCTCGAGACGCTCGTGCAGAAGTTCAGCTACATGCGCTTCGAGCCCGAGGGGATCACGGGCAACCCTGAGATCCCATTCGCCAAGTCGATGCCCGACTACATCATGCGCTGGCTCGCCTCACGCTTCCTCGACACAGACGCGCAGGAGGAGCTCGGGATCATGACCCCCGCCGTGCGCGCCCGCAAAGCCGCCCAGGAGGCAGCACAGGCGGTGATGGCATCCGACACCTCGGGGCCCAGCGGCGAGGCAGACGACAGCGCCCCCCAGGCGTCCGGCGGCAACGGAGGTCCAAGCGCCGCCGCAGCCTCCTTCACCGAAACACCCCCCGTCGTACCGGCGCGCCTGCAGGGACTCGACCTCGGGCCCGCCTGCAGCCAGTGCGGAGGCATGATGCAGCGCACCGGGTCTTGCTACACGTGCTCAAGCTGCGGCAACAACACCGGCTGCGGCTGACGCCCGAGTATCGGCGCATATCTGCGTCCTCGGTCGCTCGCGTGCTCAGCACGCCACGCTCCCTGCGTCCTTGATCTGCTTGATCCTCGGGCGTCAGGGGCGTGTTGGGGATTACGTCCTTGAACACCCGGGGCGAGTGGGGTCCCGGCGCGTAAAATCGGGCGCCTCGTGGCCGAGTTGCCAGATATAGGGCTCCCCGATCCCCCCTCGCCGGGCTCGCCGCTGCAGGGCGGATGCCTGTGCGGGGCCGTGCGCTATGAGATCAGCGCTCCCTTTCTCTCGGCCGGCTATTGCCACTGCACCCGCTGCCAGCGGCGCACGGGGACGGCGGCCTCGGCCAACGGGCGTGTGGCGCAGGAGGGGTTCCGGCTACTTCAGGGAGCGGATCGCCTCCGTGCTTATGAGCCTCGCACGGGGGGTGCGGCCAAGCTGTTCTGCACCACGTGCGGGTCAGCTGTGTTCAGCGGCGACCCGCTCCATGACGCTGAGGTGGCGGTGAGGCTGGGGACACTGGACGGCGACCCCGGCATCCGTCCAGAACGCCACCAGTACACTGCCTACGCGGCGCCGTGGGAGCCGCTGCCCGACGACGGGCTGCCCCGCTTTCCAGAGGCACGGACAGACTGAGGGTCGGCGCTCGGTCTATCCCAACGCCAGCGACGAGCGGCCCGGTGATCTGGTGCCCCGCGCCGAGACGTTGGCCGCCATCCGCGCCTGCGTGACCCTCGCCCGATCGCCCAGGCGCGCAGCACGCTCACGCAGCCAGGAGAGCGAGCGCGGCTCACCGCAGTGCTCACGCCAGCCGTCAAAGGCGCTCTCCAGGCCCTCGCGGTTCGGCACGCTTGCCAGCACCTCCACGCGACCGCCGCCCGCCGCCGAAGGCCCCAGACGCACGAGATACAGCTCGCCCGTCTCGCTCACCCATGCCGCGCGGTGGAGCGGGCCATCCTCGCCCTCACGCCACCACAGCCCGACGTCCTGCTCGCGCGACTCCAGGCGCCTGCTGTCGGCCATGTAGAAGCTCGCCAGCGAGGTGTAGCGCTCGAGGGGCGCCGCTCGCTCGATCACATCTTTACGTCGCATCGGACCACCGGCTTTCAACGAGGAGGGTTTGGGAGCGATTCCAAGCCTCCTCGCCCCGCCTAAACGACGGGTTACCGAGCGGTAAGGATTGCCGTACTTCCTACTGAGGCAGACGTCACCGGCCCACATCGGGCCGGTGACACCGACTCATGCATTGGCGGCGTCAGCCGTTGAGACGCTTCTTCAGCGCGCTCGCCGCTGAGAATTTCGCTGCCTTCGACGCTGCGATTTTGATCGTCTCGCCCGTCGACGGGTTGCGGCCCTCGCGAGCGGCCCGGTTGCTGACGCTGAACTTGCCAAAGCCCGCAAGTGCGACCTCACCCCCAGCGGCCAGCTCGTCGGAGACAACCTCAATCGCCGCCTCGACCACCTGCCGTGCCTGGCTGGCGGCCAGTCCAGTGCGCTCGGCTACCTGCTCGGCTAGCTCGTTCTTGGTCATGCCACTCCCTTCTCGAGTGTCGTTGCTGCGAGCAGGCTAACCGTTCGCGAGGACGACGACACGAAAATCAAGCACTTTGCGATCAGCCGAAAGCCCTAATTTCCGGGGAACTCGAGTGATGCGGGCTGTCTGAGCGACCCCTCGATGGGTCGTTCAGGGGCATTTTCGGCGCTGGGCGAGGCCAGCGGGCCCGCAGCAAAGGTCGCCCACAGCACCGACAACCACGCTCCGCAGGCGAGACCGACGTGCACCCACACGAGCTCCGTGGGCAGGTGCGTCTCGTATTGATCGAGGCCCACGACGCCCTGCAGAGCGAGCAGGACACACAGCACCGTCAGGGGCCGCTGCACCTCGCCGGCAACCGTTCGCTTGCGGGCCAACCACCACACGGCAACCGCTGCCAGGCTGAACACGAACGCGATCTCGGCATGGCGGTGGATGACGAAGTCCATCGTGCCGCGACCGTCGAAGTCCAGACGATTGATCTTCTGTCCCGGCGAGCCGCCGGCGTGCGGGCCGGCCGCTGTGGCGGCCGTGCCCGCGAAGATCGTAAGCGCGCCAAATGCCGTCAGCCCGCGCAACGCCAGCACGATCGTGCGGTCGGTCAGCGTCCGAGTGGTCTCGCCTTCCGGCTGCTCGCGCTCGGGGCGCTCGTGCGAGGCCCTCCACACCAGCAGCACGGCGGCCACGAGAATCAGCATCGACAGCGCGAAGTGGCCCATCACCCAGCCGTAGTCGAGCGCACCTTTGACCGTGAAGCCCCCGAGGACAGCCTGGGCGATCACACCCAGCGGGAGCAGCGCCCCCAGCCACATCAAGTCACGTCGGTAGGGGCGACGGCGCAGCGCGCCCAGCCAGGCGAAGCCGGCAGCCAGAACCACAGGGACGCTGATCACACGATTGGAGAACTCGATCACCGCGTGGGTGTTCAGCGGCGGGTAGACGTTGCCGTAGCACTTGGGCCACGTGGGACAGCCGAGGCCCGAGCCCGTCAGACGCACGGCCGCTCCGCTCAGCACGATCAGAGTGAGCGCCACCAGCGCCGCGTAGGCGATCCAAACGAACTGGGCAGGTGTGACCGTGTAGCCGTTGGTGCGTACGCGCAGGCGCTCAATCCGGGCGAGCATCGACCTAAGGATGCCACTCGAACGGCAGCTCGGCGGCAATCTCACTCAGCCGCGGCGCGGCGGCGTCGCGCTCCGAGACCGTCAGCTCGGCCACCGGCAGAGACCAGTCGATCCCGATGTCGGGATCGTCCCACGCGATCCCCCGTTCGACCTCGGGGTCGTAGTAGGCCGTCTGCTTGTAGATCACATCGGCCACCTCGCTGAGCGCACAGAAGCCATGCGCGAAGCCCACCGGCACATACAGCTCGCGCATGCTCTCGTCGTCCAGCTCCACCCCCCGCCACTCACCGTAGGTGGGAGAGCCCCGGCGCAGATCCACGCCCACATCGAGGATGCGCCCGCGGGCACAGCGCACGAGCTTGCCCACCCCGGCGCCCACCTGGAAGTGCAGCCCCCGCACCACGCCGCGCGTGGAGCGCGAATGGTTGTCCTGGACGAAGCTCTCATCGTCCGCCATCCCGATCTGCTCCTGCCAACTGCGTTTGTAGGTCTCGATGAAGAAGCCCCGCTCGTCCGCATGGGCACGCGGCTCGAGCGCCACGAGGCCGGCCAGGCCGGTGGGAATGACGCGCATGGCCGCAGAGAGTAGCCGCCTGGGCCGCGAGCGACAGTAGACCACCGTTACATTGGCCCGCAATGGGCGCAAGCGCAGAGCCAGCCTGGGCCGCCGGACCCCGCAGCCCGGTGCTGGCCGACGGCGCCGTCCACGTGTGGCGCGCCGACCTGGACGCCGATGCCCCGCTGGGCGAGCTGCTGTGCGCAGAGGAGAAGGCCAGAGCGGCACGCCTGGTGGGCGCTCGCCATCGACAGCGCTGGACCCGCTCCAGGGAGGTACTGAGAGCACTGCTGGGGCTCTACCTGGATGCTGACCCCGCGGGATTGCGCTTCAGCCTGAGTGTCCACGGCAAGCCCTCCCTTGACCCGCCGGCGATCTTCTTCAACCTCTCCCACTCGGGGGGCATGGCGCTCTATGCCATCAGCTCCTCGAAGGAGGTCGGCGTCGACGTCGAGCTGCAGCGAGAGGGGGCAACCGATGTGATGGCCATAGCCGCCCGCACGTTCGATCCGCGGGAGGTGGCACGCCTGCAGGCATTGGGGGAGCGAGAGCGCACCGGTGCCTTCCTGCAGACGTGGGTGCGTCACGAGGCGGAGCTCAAGCGCCTCGGCACAGGCCTGCTGCGATCGGATGTGCAGGCCGCCGATCGAGCAGCCGACCCGTGGATCGGCGATCTCGACGTGGGACCGGGTGCAGCTGCCGCAGTTGCTCTGCAGAGCGCCCCGAGCGAGCTGCGCTGTTGGGCGTGGCCGCCCGCAGATTCGGGCTAGTGGTCAGAGGATCTTGATTTTGATCGTCTGAGCAACCGCGTTGCCGGCCACCACAGCCGTGAGCGTGACCGCGATGCCATGGTGCTTGCGGATGAGACCCATCACGCTGCTCGACAGGCGGATTGGCAGGTGGGTGGTCTTGTTCGGGGCCAGGTTGAAGCCGGCACGGCCCACAGTGCTGGGATGAGAGCCGCTGGTGCCGGCATACCCCGAGAGGTTCGAAACGGTCAGCGTGGCCACGCCCTTGCACGCCGGCTGGAGCCTGCAGTACACGGCTATGGACACGATCCGTTCGTGGTTGATGCCATCGGTCTGAGGGGAGACCCTGATGGGTGCGAGCACCGGCGGGGCTCCCTGGGTGCCGCCTGCGCAGATATGGGTGGCGTCGGCGCCCGTGCCGAGCGTCACCTGCATCATCAGTTCCTCGCCATGGCTTACGGCGAAGCCTTCGTTGGCCGAGAGGTCTGAGCTGGACATGACCGCGCCGTTACCCGTGCCGCCACCGCGAATAAAGGAGTCGAGCGTCGACCCCTGGACAGCGCCGAGCACCTGGTAGGGGACCCCGTTGCGGTAGGAGTTGGGTACGTAGCCACCCTCGTCGTTGAAGCCCACGTAGTCGCCGGCGCTGACGCACAGGTTTATGGGTTCATAGGTCGTGACCGTCGAGCCGCTGGCGCCGTTCTGTCCGCAGATCGGGATGTTGAACCCCTGCGAGCTGAGGTTGACCTTGGCGCCCCCGCCGGCGATCGGCGAGAGATCCTGGAAGTGGATTTCTGTCAGCGGAGCGGGACCGCCACTCGCTTCCTGTGCACAGCCCTCCAGCGCGATCTTTACCGCCTGCCCCGTCGCCGGCGACTGCGGATCGCCGCTTGCCAGACCCACGTTCCAAATCGCCGTATCGGCCCCGTAGTGGTAGGTGTGGTAGAGCCCGTTGGGTGCATCGGGAGCCGGCGGCACTGGCGTGTCAGTCCCCGGGTAGCCGAGGTTTTCAGCCGTGTTGAGGGTCGCCGGCACCGACAGCGGGCTGCCGATTGTCATGGTCGCGGCGACCGCCCCGGACGGCGCGATGAGCGCCATCAAGCCGACAAGCGCCAGCGCCAAGCCAACGAACCCACCGACCACGCGACCGACGCGGTGGGAAGGCGTGTCAAGGATCGGGTTACCTTCGGACATCATCACGGCGCAGATCGGAAGGCTACGGAGCACACTTGAGAGTGAGTCCCAGTTCTCGACAACTTCCTAGCCAACGGCCGCCCTGAATCCCAATCGGCTTATCTCGAGGCAACGCCCAGCGAGGAGCGCCAGAGTGCTCAACGTTACTCGTCCCCCACCGCCGCACCCACGAGCAGCTCCTCGTCGGCGGGATCGGCATGGAATATGCCGTTACGGAACACCATGAAGTTGGTGGCCGTGACCACCGCCACCGTCACCACGTAGACCCACTCGGTCGGAGCACCGAGCGCGTTTGGCAGCAGAGCAGTGGATGCCGCAGTCACCCCATACTGAACACCGGCGACCGACAGATAGCGGAGCAGCTGATGGTGGATCGCCAAGGCGAACGCCTCGCCATGAGCCCACACGAACACCCGCTGCAGGGTGAAGTGGACCACGAGCCCAAGCGTGTAGCCGATCGCCAGCGCGGCCTGAAAGGGCAGGCCCACAACGTCAGCGAGAACCGTGGTGCTCGTCAGGTAGACCAGGGCCACCGTCGCTCCGGCGATCGCAAAGCGCGCCCCTTGACCGAGCAAGCCAGACTCCTGTCGGCGCAAGGAGTAGATCCACGCGCGAACTCTCGCTGGCTGCGACGGTGGGTGAGCATCGGGCTCGGTGTGCATGACTTGAACCGTAGTGCAGGGGCTGGCCTTCGTTCCCAGCCACGCTAATCGACGAAGGCGGTCACCCTGCGGCGCCCTCGCGCAGGAAGGCGTCGGTTTCGGCCAGCGCCGTTGGGGTCCCGATCTCATAGAAGCGCTCGACCGCCTCGTAGCCATACAGAAGTCGCGACGCGGCGAGCCGCCTATAGAGGCCGGCCAAGTCGCGTTCCTGCGCCCCGACCTCGGAAAGGGCCGCTGCCGTCAGGCCACCGAGCCCGTAGTCGATCCAGCTCATCTCGGGAGTGGGATTGCCCTTGTCATAGCGCAGAACGAGGCCGTTGGCGTAGTCGGCGTTGGAGCTGTCCCACTGGCCCTCGTTGCGAAGGACAGCCATCGCCGCCGGCAATCCGCTATCGACCCAGGCTCCTGCGAATTGGGCGTAGTCGATGCGCAGGTAGGTGTCGCCGTAAAGCACCAGGAAGCGTTCCCCGAGGAGCCCCTGTGCCCGCCTGATGGCGCCGAGTGTCCCGTCCAGCTCTGGCGAATCGAAGCTGTAGCTGATCCTCAGCCCGAAGCGCCTACTCCCGATCTGGGCCTCGATCTGCTCGCCGTGATAGCCCACACACACGACGATCTCCCCGGCGCCGTGAGCGGCGAGCAAAGCCAGCTGGTGCAGCAGGAAGGGCTGGCCCGCCACCTCCAGCAGGGGCTTGGGCGTGTCGCGCACCCGCTCCCCGAGTCGCGTCCCCAGGCCCCCTGCCAGGATGCACACAGGTGGCAGGCCCCCCGGTCCCGCGGCGCGATCCACCGCCTAGTCGTCCCACCCGTAGCGCGACTCGATGATGTACTTGGGCCGACCGCGCGACTCATCGTAGATGCGGCCGACGTACTCCCCGATCACCCCCAGCGACAGCATCTGGATACCGCTGAAGAAGGCCACCACGATCACGATCGTGGGGTTGCCCACGGGGAAGTTCTGTCCACCGATCTTCAAGCCCAGATAGACGATGGCGAGCGTGAAGGCGATCCCGGCGAGAGCCATTCCGACCATCGAGATCAGATGCAGCGGATAGCGCGAGAAGCCGACCAACCCGTTGAGGCCGATCACCAGCGAACCCCAGAAGCGGTTGTACTTGCTCGTTCCCGCCGCCCGTGGATCGCGGTCATAGAGGACGCTGGCGCTGCGGAAGCCCACGAGCGCGACGAGTCCGCGGAGGAATCCGTGGCCCTCTTTGAGCGCCACCACGTTGTCAACCACGCGCCGGCTGAGCAGCCGGAAATCGCCGGTGTTGGCCGGAATCTCAACCTCCGCGATTCGCGCGATTATGCGATATCCAACCGCGGCGATGATGCGCTTTGGCAGCGTCTCTCCGGCGCGGGTGCGACGCTGGGCATAGACCACCTCGTAGCCCTCGCGCCAGCGCGCCACGAGCTCGGGGATCAGCTCGGGAGGGTCCTGCAAGTCACAGTCGATAACCACCGTCGCCTCCCCTGCAGACGCCTGCAACCCGGCGAGCGTTGCCATCGGCTGGCCGAAGCGTCGAGAGAAACGCAGCATCTTCACGCGGGGATCCGCCTCTCGCAGCTCGAGGACCAGCTCTTCGGTCCGGTCAGGACAAGGATCCACACTGAAGATCATCTCCCAGCTGAGGCCCGTGGCGTTCAGGACTCCGCTCACGCGCTCATAGAACGAGCGGACGTTGTCCTCCTCGTTGTAGGCAGGCACGACGATGCTGAGAACGGGGCGATCGTCTATCTCTGCGCCTGGCATTGACACCTCAATCCCCTCCCCATTCATAGCCGCGATCGGCAGGCACGATTCGCCGCAAAGTGTAGATGTCGGACTCGAGCTCCTCGCGATGCTCGGGAAGCTGGCCCCAAGGATCCCAAACGGCGCTCAGCAGCTTGCCGGTGATCCCGTCACTGGCAGCGGAGCCGAGGAACACCGCCAGCTCCGCGCCGCGTCGCAGCGGCACCCCTCCGCTGCGCCGTTGCTCGAGCGCCCGTTGGAAGTCTGTTTCCCCGGCGGCGTCCGGACCCGCCTCGAGGACCTCCTCGAGCATGCGCGTGTTCAGCGCGCCCGGCGCAATCGAGTTGACGTCGATGTGATCCTCTCGGAGCTCGACCGCGAGCGTCTCTGCAAAACGAACCGCCGCCACCTTCGAGGCCGCATAGGCGCTGAACCCCGGCCTCGGCCCCGTCGCTCCACCACCGGAGAGCTGCACGATCTTCCCGTAACCCTGGCCGCGAAGGTGCTCCACCAGCGCTCGAGCGACCAGCACGGAGCCGAAGAGATTGGCTTCCACCGTGCCCACCCAATCGCTCCAATCGACCTTCTCGATCGCGCCCACCGGGCCCTGGATGCCCGCGTTGGAGACCAAGATGCTCAGCGTTCCAAGGCCCTCCAACGCGCTCGCCACGAGGCGCTCGACGTCCGCCGGTTGCGAGACATCCGCCACCTCGCAGAGCACCGACTGACCCGGACGAGCGAGGGCCTTCAGCTCCTCCTCAGCGCTCCTCAAAGCCCGCGGATCGCGCCCACAGATACAAATCCCCGCGGCGCCGGCCTCCAGATATGCACGGGCGATCTCCAGGCCCAGCCCACGCGTGGCACCGGTGATCAGCGCGCTGCGTCCTTCCAGGGCTGCGCTCACGCAGAGGCCCGACGCATCTCGGAATAGGGACCACTCGCGTAGGCCGCCTCGATCTGACTCCACGCGTAGAGCGCATCCGCGAGGGCACCATCCACGAGCGAGGCGTCTTTCGCTTCAATCGCCTGGCGGAAACTCGCCCACTCGAGCTCCCAGGAGTGGTCCTCGTCGGGAAACTCGATCTCCTCCAGCTCCGGCGGTCCCAGCTCGGGGCCCATGCGAAAGATACGCAGACGCTGGGGCCCGTAGGAGCGGACCAGCCCGTCCACCTGGATCTTCGCCGTGCGACAGTAGATCTCCAGCGAGAACAGGTTCTTCCACTCGGTCCAGGTCACATGCAGCATCGCCCAGGGTCCGCTGCGCGAATCACGCTCGCCCAGGATCAGGGCGGCGTTGTCCTCGACCGGGGTGTCCCAGAAATGGGTTCGCAGGAGAGCCGAGTGGAGCGGCAGCGCCCCGGCGAGACGGTGGGTCAGATCGAGCAGGTGCATACCCTGATCAACGAGCTCCCCCCCGCCCGAGCGAGCCGGTTCGGCGCGCCACTCGCGATCGTATCCGAGGCGACCCCCATGGCCGTAGCGTCCACGAACGTGCATCAGCTCGCCGTGGGCTCCCGAGTGAACCTCTCGCGTCGCGCGGGCGATGCCGGGGTGGAAGCGGTGGTTGAAACCCACCTTCACCATGCCCTCACTTGTACGCTCGCGCTCGATCAGGCGCTTGATCTCAGCGCTCGAGACGCCCGCCGGCTTCTCGACCAGCACGTTCGCTCCCGACTCCAGCGCCAGCTCCGTCAGCTCTGCTAGGCGATCGTGTGTGGTGGCTATCACGACCACATCACAGGAGAGCTCGAGCAGCTCCGTCAGAGTGGAGCACGAGCGGCATCCGAACTTCTGGCCCAGGCGTTCCCCCGCCATCCGATCGACGTCGTAGCAGGCAACCAAACGATCATCCTCGCCGAGCGCAGCCGCACGCTTGTCGCCGATCAGACCACAGCCGACGATCGCGACCGTCAGTCCGCTCACGCGCTCTCGCTCGCGTAGGCGCCGCCGAACTCGAAGTCAAACGCCAGCTCCGAAGCTCCCGCGGCCGCCATCGCCTGCCTCGTGTCCTCGGGCTGCTTTGCGTACACGAGGAGGAACCCGCCCCCACCGGCGCCCACGAGCTTGCCACCCAAGCATCCGCTGCGTCGGGCGAGCGTATACAGCCTGTCGATGTGCTCTCCGGTCATACCCGGTGAGCGAGTGCGCTTGTGTTCCCAGTGCTCATGCATGAGTTCCGCATAGGCATCTAGGTCCCCGCCACTGAGCAAGTCGTAGCCTCGCCGTCCGAGCTCCTTGGTGAAGTGCAGGTTCTCGATCATCTCTGCATCTCCCGCCTTGGAGCGGCTGTCCTGGTCCGCCAGAACCGTCGATGCTGAGCGAGCTTCACCGGTGTAGAAGAGCAACAGCTGGTCTCGCAGCTGCCTTAGCACACGCGGATCGAGCTCGAGTGGCTCCACGTCGACGGAGCCGTCTGGGTGGAACGTATACGCGCAGATCCCCCCATGTGCCGCCACATACGGATCCTGCTTGCCGACCGGCTCGCCGAGGACATCGATCTCGATCTCACAGGCCGCCTCCGCGAGCGCTTCCGGCGTGATCGCGGTGCGCCGCGCCTGAGCGAGACCCTTGAGCAGGCAGACGGTATACGCCCCAGAGGAGCCCATCCCCGTGCCCGCCGGCACGTCCGCTACCGACGCGATCTCCAGCGGATTGCCGCGCCAGTGACGCTGCAACGTCTCCCGCAGGATCGGATGGCGGATCTCAGCGATCGTGTCGACCTCCTCGAGCTCTGAGTACTTCAGGCGATAACGCCGCTGGAAGACCGTGTGCATCAGCATGTACACGTACTTGTCGATCGCGCCCGAGACCAGGAAGCCGCCGTGCTCACGGTAGTAGGAGGGAAGATCCGTCCCGCCTCCCCCCAGCGAGATGCGCAGAGGGGCCCGGCTGAAAATCACGCTCATCGTTCCTCCTGCACTTTCTCACGCCACGCGTACTCGTTTCCCTCGAACCACTCCAGGGTCCTGACCACCGCCTGCTGGATGGTGAGTGTCGGTCGCCACCCAAGCGCGCGAATGCGCGACGTATCGAGCTGAATCAGGGGGCTGTCCCCAGTCCATCCCCGCCTGCCGCCCGTGTGCTCGATCTGGGGGCTCAAGGAAAGATGCTCGGTGATGATGCTCACCGACTCGTCGACCACGATCGTCTCCTCCGTGCCGAGGTTGTAAATGTGCGCCCCCGGCTCGTCCTGGTGTCGATCGGCGGCCGCCAGGATCGCCGCCACACAGTCCTGAACGTACAGATAGGACTTCTCCTGGCGACCGTCGCCGAGCACCCGCAGACGACTCGGGTCGCGCTTCAACGCACAGTAGAAGTCGAACACGTGGCCGTGCGTATAGCGCTCTCCGAGAATCGACACGAAGCGACAGATCAGCCCGATGAAGCCGTAGCCAGTCGCGTACGCCTCGATCAGGCCCTCACCGGCCAGCTTGGATGCACCGTAGAGAGACGTCTGCAGCGGGAACGGAGCGTCCTCGGGCGTAGGGAACACCTCAGGCTCGCCATATACAGAGCCCGTCGAGGAGAACGCGATCCGACTCACACCGCGGGCACGCATCGCCTCGAGCACATTCGAGGTCGCGATCGTGTTCTGCTCGAGATCCCGGCGTGGGTCGTCCAGCCCGCCCCGCACGTCGGCGTTGGCTTGGAGGTGAAAGACCCAGTCGCACCCGTCGACTGCCTGCTCCAGCGAGTCACGGTCCAGCACGTCCCCCTCCACGAGCCTCACCCCGGGACGACTCAGCGCATCTCGCACGAACTCCCGGCGTCCCGTACGGAAGTCATCGACGATCACGACCTCCACTCCCTGAGCGCTGAGACGATCCACCAGGTTGCTGCCGATGAAACCGGCTCCGCCGGTTACGCATGCTCGTTTCATGGCATGCGACGCAGCATCGGCGATCCACCGGGACGAGCCCATGAGAGAACGACCCGCATCGCCTAAAGCTTGAAGCCCGCGGCCGCCGCGTCGGCGTGGAACATGCGCACCGTCTCCAGCGAGTACTGCTCGAGGCTCTTCCCCAGGCAGTCGAGCTTCTTCAGCAGGTCATGCGTGACGGTGATGATGTGGCAGCCCACCTGATCCGCTTGGACGAGATTCAGAATCTCGCGTGGCGAAGCCCAGATGAGCTTCGAGCGTGGAGCGTCGAGAAGGATCTCCACCGAGCGCGCCATGATTGGAACAGGATCGATGCCCGCGTCCGCGATGCGGCCCGCGAACACGGAGATGTAGGAGGGAGCTCCGTCCTTCACCGCCGCGGTGATCAGCTCGACCTGCGCAGTGGTGAAGAGCGCCGTGACGTTGACTTTGACGCCGTCCTCGGAGAGCTCTCGCACGAGCGGAGCCATCGACTCGCCAGCGGTCGTGGTGACGGGGATCTTGACGTACACGTTCTCGCCCCAAGAGGCGATCAGACGCGCCTGTCGACGCATCTCCTCGATGTCGTCGGCAAACACCTCGAAGGAGATCGGGTGGACTGTGATCCGCTCGAGCAGCCGTTCCGCGAACTCGGCGTAATCGGTCAGCCCCGCCTTCCACATGAGCGTGGGATTGGTCGTGAAGCCAGCTATGCGGGGGTCACTGGCCAACTTGAGGATGCCGTCGAGGTCCGCGCCGTCGGCGAAGATGCGTGTGGAGATTTGGTCGAGCATCACGGGCACCTTACCGTTCCGATCAGCCAGCTCGAATCCAAGTGCTTGCGCTGATGGGTCATGTGCCGGCCTCTCCTAGGATCTTCCCGGCGGCGTTGGCAAGGTCAGGCGCGCACAGGGTCGGTCGAATCCCGCCCGCCCGCTTGTGGGCACTACCCGGATACTCGATCAGCACCGTGCGAGCTCCAACGGCCTGCCCCGCTTCGATATCGGTGTCGGTATCCCCGACCATCCATGAGGCTCCCACATCCAAGCTCATGCTCCGCGCAGCCTCCACTAGCATCCCCGGGGCCGGCTTACGGCAGTCGCACTCGCCCGTCAGCCCCTCCACCACCCCATTGGGATGATGGAAGCAGAGGCGCGAGGCCTCGATCTGCACGCCCTCCTCGGCCAGCAGCACCAGGACGCGGTCGTGTACCGCGAGCAGCTCCTCCATCGAGACCTTGCCCTTGGCCGCCGCCGGCTGATTGGACACGCACACGAGGACATAGCCGGCCTGTGCGAGACGACGGGCACCGTCCGCCGCCGTCGCGATCAGCTGTACATCCTCGGCTCTCAGCGGCGACTCCGGCTTGCCGGACGCCGGGTCGGGAATCGTCTCGTTCAATACTCCGTCGCGATCGAGGAATGCGGCTGGACGGAGAATGTCACCGCGTGCCGTGTCACCCTCAAGAACCGCGAGTCCGATCCCGCCAGTCTGGGCTCGCTCGGGCTCACTCACGAGCCACTGCTGCCCGCCAGGCTCTCCCAGTGCCCCTGTTTGACGGCCAGCTGAGGATGCGAGACGACGCCGTGCCAGACCACCGCCTGGAAGGACTCGACCAGCGGCGTCCGCAGGCCCGGGGGCGGCGTGATCAGGACCGCCACGTCGGCCAGCTCCGCAAGCGTCCCTCCGGGGGCACCAACCACTCCGTAGATCGAGGCCCCCACGTCGCGGGCCGCCTCCATCGCCCCCACCAGGTTGGTCGAGACGTTGTGCTGACGAGAGCCTCCTCCAACCGAGAACACCATCAGAGCGTCCCGCTCAGAGAGCCGGGAGACCTCGAGCCATGCGCTGAAGGAGCTATCCCAGCCGTCGTCGTTGGTCCGCGCCGTCAGCTCCGAGACGTTGTCCGTCGGCGCATAGCTCTCTATCGCACAGAGCTTGCGGAAGTCGTTGACGGCGTGCGACGCATGTCCCGCGCCCCCTCCGACCCCCAGGACGAACAGGCGTCCGCCTCGTTCGCGCACGGCGGCAAGGCCCAGCGCCAGCTCGTCGATCTGCCCAGGGTCGATCGCCTCGGCTAGCTCGGAGGCCGCCAACAGATAGCTGCGGCTGTGCTCGCTGGCCTCCATCGGCGGCTAGTTTGGCACATCTGCCCGGGGAGCCACGACGCCGACCGTACCCCGCTCTAGGCTTTCTCAAGCGACCCAGAGACGAGGCATGCGCATGTACGCTAGGCCTGTGACCGGCCAGAAGATATTGATGATCATCCCTGCCTACAACGAGCATGGGCGCGTGGGGGCGGTGGTTCGAGACGTCAAGAAAACCCTTCCGGGCGTCGAGGTGCTCGTGATCGACGACGCATCTGTCGACGACACCGCCGAGGAGGCCCTCAACGCCGGGGCGATCACCCTCTCGTTGCCAATGAACTCAGGATATGGGGCTGCCCTTCAGACTGGCTACAAGTACGCCACGCGTAACGGATATGGAATCATCGGGCAGATCGACGGGGACGGGCAGCATCGCGCCGAGTACCTCACGAAGATGCTGGAGGCCCTTGACAGCGAGGAAGCCGACGTGATCATCGGCTCCCGCTTCATGGATCGCGACGGGCACTATCGAGCCTCGCTGGCACGCTCCATGGGCATTGGCCTGTTCGGGCGAATCGCATCGCTCGTAACCCACCAGCACATCTCCGACCCAACCTCCGGCTTCCAGTTGATGCGAGGCGATGTCGCCCGCTTCTTCTGCACCGAGGTCTATCCCACTGACTATCCCGATGCCGACATCCTGATCCTGCTCCACCGCACCGGCTACCGCGTGCGCGAGGTGCCGGTCCAAATGAGACCCTCCCCGGGACAGTCCATGCACTCCGGTCACCGCAGCGCCTACTACGTCTACAAGATGCTGCTGTCGATCTTCGTCACCCTGCTGAGGCCACGATCGGAGGCTGGTAGGTCGTGATCACGACAAACCTGAGAATCGTCGCGATCGCCGGCAGCCTCCTCCTGCTGCTGTTTATCATCGAGCTCGTCCGCAGGCGGCGCCTGAAGGAGGAGTACTCAGTCCTCTGGATCGCCACAGCGCTTTTGCTGTTTCTGCTCGCGGCCTGGGGAGGGCTACTGCGCAGCCTCACTCATGCGATCGGTGCCGTATCCCAAGGCAGCACGCTGTACTTCTTCGGCCTCATCTTCGCACTCTTGCTGCTCCTCCACTTCTCGCTTCGCGTGAGCCAGCTCGAGCGTCGTGTCGTTGCCCTGACTCAAGAGATCGCATTGCTCGGTGCGCGGAGACAGAGGCCCCAGACCGACGACGAGGAGCAGCACAGCAGCGAGGTCGCTGCACGGTGAGCTGCCGCTGCAAGCGCCTGCTCAAGGGCTGAGCATAATTGTCCTCCCCCGACGCGATCGCCGTGGTGGTGGTCACCTACAGGTCCTCGGAGCATCTGCCTGCGTTCAGCGCGGCCCTGGTCCCGCAGCTACGTGATGATGACGAGCTAGTGGTCGTGGACAATGCCTCCGGGGACGAAACGGCGGAGCTTGCCGCCGGCCTCCACGAGCGTATCCGTGTGATCGAGACGGGGGAGAACCTCGGCTTTGCCGGGGGTTGCCATGCGGGTGCGAGCGGCACGCGCTCGCCGCTCCTGCTGTTCCTCAATCCCGACTCCGAGCCCCACCCGGACTGTCTCGATCAACTGCGCAAGGCCGCCAGGGCACATCCTGGGTGGGGAGCCTGGCAAGCGGCCGTGATGCTCGATGACGAGCACATCAATACCAGCGGGGAGATCGTCCACTATCTCGGGATCGGCTGGGCCGGCGAGTGCGGCCGTCCGGCCTCCGCACTGCCCTCCCATGACCGCGAGGTAGCAGCCCCCTCGGGTGCCGCGATGATGGTGCGGCGCAGCGACTGGCTCGCTCTAGGAGGGATGAAGCAGGAGTACTTCATGTACAGCGAGGACCTCGACTTCGGGCTGCGCCTGTGGCTGTCGGGCCGGGGGGTCGGACTCGTTCCTGGAGCCCGTGTAAACCACAACTACGACTTCGAGAAGGGCTCGTACAAGTGGTTCTGGATGGAGCGCAACCGCTGGCGCACTGTGCTCTCGGTCTATCCCGCTCCCCTGCTCGCCCTGCTGGCCCCGGCCCTGCTCGCCGCCGAGATCGGCCTGCTCGTGATCGCCGCCCGTCAAGGCTGGCTGATGCCCAAGCTGCGCGCTCAGGTCGCCGTGCTCGGCGACCTGCCCACGTCGCTACGCCGACGACGCGAGGCGCAGGCGCACCGCAGGGTCTCCGCCACACAGTTCGGCGCCCGACTCACCTCCTCACTCGACAGCCCCTACCTCGACGCCGCCCAGCACCCCTTCCTGCGTGTGCCCCAGGCGCTCTACTGGAGCCTCGCCCAGAGGGCTCTCGCCATCCTCGAGCGCTGATGCGCATCGGGTTGGACCTCCTCTTCCTAACCCCCCAGGTGAGCGGGGGACGGGAGAGCTACGCCCGCGAGCTGATTCCAGAGATGCTCGCCCAGGATCCCGAGCTGGAGCTCGTCGCCTTCGTCAACCGTGAGGCCGGTACTCAGCTCGCCCGCGATCTGAGCAAGGAGGTGCGCACTGTGGTACTGCCGATCTCGGAGCGAAATCGCGTCGGCTGGGCAGTGGGCGAGCTCCTGCTGGTATCTGGGGCAGCCGCCCGCGCGAAGGTCGAGCTCCTGCACTCGATGGCCAACTTCGCTCCCCCCTGGGGACCGTTCCGCAGGGTGCTCACACTTCATGACATGCAGTACAAGGCGTTGCCCGAGCTGCTCTCCTGGCCGATGCGGGTCGGTACGTCCGCGCTCGTCTCACTCGGGGCACACCGCGCCGACCGCATCATCGCGGTTTCCCGGGCCGGCCGGGAGGAGATCGTCGCCGGACTCGGCATCGACGGTGACCGCATCGACGTCATCCCGAACGGCGTCCGTCCTCCTCCATCCTCGCCACCCTCGCTCGATATCGCCGCACGGCTGGGAGTCGAGGGGCGAGCGATCGCCCTGACGGTCGCGAGCAACCTCCCGCACAAGAACCTCCCTGTACTGATCGACGCATTGGCGCTGATCGACCCTCCCCGGCGGCCCGCGCTCGTCCTCGTGGGCTACGGCACGGACGATCCCCAGCTCGCCGCGCGGGCGGACGCGGCTGGAGTGAGCGAGGATCTGCGCCTGCTGGGTGCACGCTCGACCTCTGATCTCGAGTCGCTCTACGCCCTCGCCCGCTGCCTTGTCCTGCCGACGCTGCACGAGGGCTTTGGGCTGCCCGTGCTGGAGGCCATGGCCCGCTCGCTGCCCGTAGCCTGCTCGGACATCCCAGCTCTGCGCGAGGTCGGCGGCGAGGCCGCCTTCTACTTCGACCCCCGGGCTCCCGAGCAGATCGCCGCCTGCATCGCCGAGCTGACCCTTGGCGACAGGGTGCGAGGCCGGGCAATCGAGCTTGGACACCGGCAGGCCGCCAGCTTCAGCTGGCGCGCGGCGGCGAACGCCACCCTAAGGACCTACCGCCGCGTGCTTCTAGAGCGCTGAGTCGCGGCGGCAACTCTCGGCCGGAGCGTCATGGCTAGCAGCACCAGCGCCGCCAGCAGGCCAACATACGTGGCCCACCTTCCAAGCACCACCGGCCACGTCCCGGCCGTTGTGAACGTCACCTTCGTGGGGCGACCATCCGGTTCCCTTTTCACCCTGATCACCATGTTCTGGTTGGGGCTGCGCCCGACGATCTTCGCTCCCTTCACTCCCACGAGATAGGGGCCAGCGATCACGTTCGTATTGATCGTGCCGGTCTTCGGCGGAGTGAATGCGACCGTGTAGCTGGATTTGATGGCCCCGGTGGCGGGCACCGAGATCACGTTTTCGCCTTCTCCGTTGTAGCCAGTGACGCCCGGTATTTCTCCGATTTCAGCGTTGATCTGCGGCAGGGAGTAGTCCTGATACTGGTGGTAGCTGACGAAGCGCGTCCAAAAGGACGGGACCTTGGAGCCACCTGGAAAGCTTTCGCTGCGACTGGCCAGGCTCGATGGGCCGTTCCACTCCTGCACGATCGCCTGGCTCAACTCGATCCCAGCGAACAAGACGCCGAGGATCACCAACCCTGTCGTGAGCGCTCCCCGCGATCGTCTCACCAGCGCCACCACCGCGATCAGCACGAGCCCGACCACGCAGTAGTCGACGTAGGAGAGCAGCCGAAAGGGGAACTGGATCGCCCAGAAGACCCTCGGCACGTGGTACCAGAGGTGCGGGAACATGAGCAGCGCCAGGAAGGGGATGCCCGTCACGAAGACCGCGACCGCCAACCGTCTCCATACAGGTGCCAGCCCTCGCCAGCAGACCGCCAGTGCCACGACCGCCCAGATCAGCGCAAGGGTGGGGACCTGCAGGTCGAAGGTGCCGAACCCTGGGATGTTGGAATGGCGAACCGGGTCGAAGATCATGCCCGGCGGCATGCCCCCGGTGACTTCGGGGATCTTCGTGAAGGAATGCCCGGTCAGGGTCCGCTGGCCGTACATCACATCCGGCAGCAGGAACCACAGGTTGATCGCGATCGCCACTCCCCCCACGCCCAACACCGCCACGATGCGCCGTACCCCAGGCAGCGCCCTCGGGCCCACCGCCAGCGTCACCGTCACGGACAGAAGCCCCAGGAAGGCAGCCCCGTAGAGCAGCGTGATGTTGTGGCTGCCGCTGAAGATCACCGTGGCGAGCAGAAACGCCAGCAGCGGCACCGGACGCCAGCGCTCGGCGCGCAGCAGCCACAGAGCCGAGGCCACCACCAGCGGGATCGTGGAGGTGGCCACCGTCTCGGCCCAGGCTCCCCGGGCATATACGTCGGTCACGTAGTAGGTGGACGTCAGGAAGACAGCCGCCGCGATCAAGCTTGTCCAACTGCCGAGCCCGACCTGTCTGCCGATCCACGCGAAGCCGCCGAAGGCCATCGCCATCACGACCGCGAAGGAGAGGATGTAGACAGCGAGGGTGTGGCCGCCCGAGAGCACCGAGGCGGCACCGACGATCGAGTACAGGGTGCCTCCGTAGAAGGCATACCAGGGCTCGAAGCCCCCGAGACCCGACTGGAAGAACAGGCTGGGATGACCGAGCGCGGAGATGTTGTTGGCCTGCATCTGCACCAGCCACAGATGCGTTGGCCAGTCACCGCCGAAGGTGCTCCCCGTGAGGACCATCGGGGACATCAGCAGTGCGATTAGGGCGATCGGGACCAGCAGGTGCCAGCGCGCCCGGGACGCTCGATGCTCCTGGGAACGGGCGGGCGCGACGGAGGATGATCGCGATGAGCTCGCGAGTGGCGGGGCGCTCGACATCTCAGTCTTGGCCCGGGATCAGACCAAGGTCGCTAGGCATTCGCGCACCGGTGCACCATATCTAACGGCTCAGGCCCCTCGGGCCATCAGCACCCGCACCAGTTCCACCGGGAAAACCCGCAGGAGCAGGAGCGCCAGGATGTAAACGGGTGTGGCGATCGCCCATAGCGCGAGGCTGGGCAGCGGCAGCAGGAGCACGGCGCTGGCCAGCCCCCCCGCCAGCGCCACCCTCGGTAGCGTCCTGAATCCCGGACGCAGGTGGGCGTGGTCACCCGAGAGCGCCCCCAGGTATCCCAGCGCGACTATGAGCTCGCAGACGGCCGACGCGATCGAGGCTCCTTCCGCTCCCATCGCCGGTACCAGCGCCACCGACAGCACGATCGATGCGAGCAGGGCGATCCCCGTCACCGCGAGCAGCGCCCGATGCATCCGCAATGACAGCAGCGTGAAGCTCCATGTCGCAGCCAGGAAGCCCGCCAGCAGCGCCAACGCCTGCAGGCGGAGCACCGGGACGGCCGGAGCGTAGCTGGGCCCTCCGAGCACTTCGATGACGAACGGTGCCGCCACCACCAGGCTCACGGTCACATACACCCCGGCTATCAGCGCCGTATCGCTCACCTTGCTCACGGCATTGCGCAACCGCTCGTGGTCGTCGCGTCCGGCCCGAGCGAACACGGGAAACGCGGAGCTGGCGATCAGGCCTGAGGTGCCCCCGATCACCTCCACGACCTTGTAGGCGGTCGAGTAGTAGCCCGTCTGATGGGAATCTGAGATCAGCGACACGGTGATCAGCCCCACCCGTGGATAGAGGATCGCGACCGTCGTCGCCGCCGCGTAGGGGAGTGCGTCACGCACGAACGAGCGCCATCGGTCGAAGTCGAAGCGGGGCAGCAGGGAGACGCTCCGGCGCAGATATACCGCCGCCGCGAGCAGTGCGGCCGCGGAGGACGCCACGCTCACCCAGAAGAACGGGAACAGCCTGGCACCGAGAAGGACGAGCAGGACCGTCCCAGCAGCCACCACGACCGCATTGACGAGTTCGAAGATCGAAGCTATTCCCCAGCTGAGTTGGGCGGTGAGCGCAATCGAGTAGGTCAGCTGGATGTTGAGCAGCACCAATCCCGCACCTGAGACCAGCATCCCCTCGATGACAACGCTGGGATAGTCACCGAGCACCATCAGGGGGACCGCCACCGCGAGTCCCAGGAGCGTCAATACCGTCCTCAACCCGAGCAGGTTGGCGAGCAGTGCTCGCCGCTCGGCCGGCCCGGCGAGTGCGTATTCGCGGGTGCCAATGCCGCTCAGGCCGAACTCGGTGACCCCCGCGACGATCATCACGATCGAGGAGGCCGTGACGAAGCGCCCGAAGTCTGCCACGCCGAGATGGCGGGTCATCAGCGGGACGATGCCGCCCGTCAGCAGGATCGTGGCTCCGTAGGCGAGCGCCCTGATTGCTCCTCCGCGGATCACCTTGGCGCCCGCCTCAGGACGGTCGAGGATGTCAGCGAGCGGCCCTGTCGCTTCACCCGGCGGTTTGGAGTGGGCTCCCGCCAGCTCGGCTGGGCTCACGCGAGCGGTGGTTGAGCGCCGGTCGCACCGGGACGTGGGGACTCCGCGGCAGGGGACGGTCCCGAGCCGAAGTACCTGTATTTCGCCACGTAGAACTGCAGCATTCCCGCATAGATTCCCTGGTAGAGCGAGAGGCGAAGGTTCTCGCGTGTGGAGTAAACCTCTCGCTCGCGGGCGAAGTTGACAGCGAACACCGCCGGAACCGATGGGAGGAAAAGCAGCGGGGATAGGCGGTTGAACAGGCGCCGGCGCGGTGGCCAATCGGGACCTTCATCCCAATTGAACTTCGGGATCTCCGAGAAGTCACTCAAGAGCTGCTCCGCATGGATCTTCGCCGAGCGACGCCACTTCGTGAGCACGGTGCGCAGGGCGAAGTTGTTGTAGGTCGGGCGGTGCTCCAGTTGCAGCTCGATCCGCCTCACCGGGGGATCGACCCGCTCGGCGCTGTGATGGATGCCGAGGACATGCACGCACGCACGCCGAAACAGCGCCAGCTTGTACGGGCCCTTCTCGGTGATGTAGCGCCGTCCATCCCACATGCGCCACAGAAGCTCATAGCCATTGGCGCTCTCCTCGCCGACGAGCGCGCGCAGCGAGTCACGCAGACCCTCGCTGAGATACTCATCCGCATCCAAGGACATGATCCACTCGCCCCGCGCCACTTCGAAGGCGAATATCGTGGTGGCCTCAGCATGGCCAGTCAGAGGACGCACGTAAATCCGACATCCGTAGCGCTCGGCGATCTCCAGGGTGCGATCCTCGCACTCGCCGTCATGCACGAGCACGATCTCGTCGACGACCCCCGTCAGGCTCTCCAGGCAGCGCTCGATCACCGCCTCCTCGTTACGTACGACCAGGCAGGCCGACACCGAATCTCTTCCCAGGGGAGAGCTATCACCAGATCCCATGAGCAGACAGGATAGGGAGACGATGAGCGCCCCGCCCCGCGTGAGCGTGATCATGGCTGTCTACAACGAGGAGCGCTTCCTGGAGGAGGCTGTCGCGAGTGTTCTCACACAGCGCTTCGAGGGCTTCGAGGTGATCATCGCCGACGACGGCTCGACGGACGCCACCCCGGAGATCGCCCGGACACTGGCCGAGCGCGACCCTCGGATTCGGGTGCTGCGCAGTGAGCGGAACCGCGGCAAGCCCTTCGTGCTGAATGAAGCGCTGGCAATCTGCCGCGGGGAGCTCATCGCGTGGCTCGACGGAGACGACGTGATGCTGCCCGACAAGCTCGATCGTCAGGTGCGCGCCTTGGACGCCGATTCGACGGCCGCCGGATGCACGCATGATGCCGAGATGTTCCACGCGGAGAGCGGCAGCGTGATCGGCCGCTTCTCGCGCGTCTTCAACGGCGCTCCCCTGCGCAGCGGCGGTATCGAGCTGTGGTTCGATCCCACCTACCGGATGCTCCCCTCCGCGACGATGATCCGGGCTTCGCTCATCCCCCCGGAGGGCTTCGACGAGCGCTTGACCTATACCAATGACTGGCTGTTCGACATCGAGGTCTTCCGTAACGGCCTCTGCGTGGCCCTCGACGACGTGCTCGTTCGCTACCGCCGCCACGACGCCAACCTGAGCACCCAGGGAGAGGCGACGGGGCGCACCGCCGAGGAGAGTCTGATGGCGATGGCAATCGTGACGGCGCGCTACCCAGAGCTACAGCGTCACGCCCGCACGATCGGCGCGGCGATCCTGCTCGGCCAGGCCCGGCGTCACGCCGCGCGCCGACAATGGCGTCCAGCGTGGCGCTACGGCAGGGCTGCGATCGGTAGCGGTGGCGTAGCCGGGCTTTGGGGAACAGCGGCAGCGATGCTCCGTGCGGCCCTGCGCGGAGCAGGATCGCACTAGCCCTGTGCGGAAGCGACGGCGCGGCGCTCCAGCCATCCTCTCCATCCCAGCCATGCGAGAAGGAGCAGGATTCCAAGCACCGAGACCGTCGTGACGATCCGCCCGAGCAGCACAGCTCCGCCAACTCGCGTAGTAACGGTGACCTTCACATCGCCCCTGCCGGGACGCGTCCGGCTCACCACCAGCCGGTTGCCTTCAGTGCGGCCGAGGACATGCAGACCGTCCACGTGTACAAGGTATGGCCCACCCACGATGTTCGTTGCGACCGGCTGCATGCCCCCCGGCATCGCAAGCGTGGCAGAGAGCCCGTTGCCAGCGGCATCCACGAGACGGGGATCGATGTTCAACGTGCGGTTGTTTGGAACGGAGACGATCGGCAGGGAGTTATCTGCATAGTCAGCACCCGAGTACCAGGTGGTGGGCACCGTGGTCACCGGAACGAGCGCTTCATCGCGCTTCCTGTACCAGTTGGTCTGGGTGGTGTTGGCCGCCCATAGCTGCCAAGCACACAGGATCAGGCTGAACAGCACCGCCTGCACGAGTAGCGTGCGCAGTGACCAAAGCGATCCGAGCGAGCGCCCGGGCCGATCGGCCAAGCGCTGGAGGGCGAGCACGCCGACGGTTACCAGCGCAACGGTGAGCAGCAGGATGTAGGAGCTGAGACGATAGGTGAACTGGATGTCCTGGAGCAGTCGCGGCATCCGTTCCCAGGGCCACTCGAAGAAGATCAGGAGCAACACCACGATGATGCCGAGGGTGACGAGCCCCCACGCACGACGTAGCCGCGTCATCGCGTGGTCGCGCCACAGCCACGCCGCCGCAACCACGCTCCAGAGCATGAACCACAGCGGCACCTGCACGAAGAGGGCAGGGGTGCTCGACTGCGGCGGCACTTCCCGGAGCGGATAGAAGAGGACTCCTGGGGTGTCGAAGAAGCTCGTATACGACCAATTGAAGGGGCTGCCCGCGATCGCCGTATGACCGGCGTAGGCGATATCGGGCATGAGGTACCAGCCGTTGACGCCCGCCGCGAGGAGCGCCAGGCAGACGACGGCGAGCACTCGATGCCAGGAGACCCTCGGGCGGTAGGCAAGGAGCATGCTCAGCACCCCCACCGCGAGCACGAGCCCGCCCCACTCGAGCGTGATGTTGTGGCTTCCCGTGAAGGTCGCCGTCGATATGACCAGCAGGAGCACAGTCGATATTCGCCACCGTCCTGTCCGCAGGAGGGAGGCCGCGCTGGCAACCATGAGCGGGATGGAGGAGACGGCCACGAACTCCGACCAGGCACCACGTCCGTAGAGGTCGGTCGAGTAATAGGAGCCCGTGAGCATCACCACCGCCGGGACATGCGCCAACAGGCCGCGGACACCGCACTGTCGGGCGAGCCACCAGCAGCCCCCGTAGGCCGCCGCCAGCGCCAGCGCCGTGACGATCGCGTAGGCGATCGCGGCATGATTCGACAAGATCGCCGAGAGCGCCCCCGTGGCCGTGTACAAGGGGCCGCCATAGAAGGCGAACTCCGGGTTGAACACTCCGCTTATCCCCCCCGGGGCTTCGACGTTGAGGAAGAAGGACGGCCACAGGGTGTGACCGAAGTGGTGGCCTGCAACCCAGATCAGCCACAGCGAGTTGGTGAAGTCCTCCGAGTAGCCCGCACGGGTGAAGAACATCGGTCCTCCCACGAGCAGGACAAGCACCACGGCGGGGAGGATCTCCCACGCGCGACCTCCCCGCCGGCTGCGCCCCCAGCCCTCGACACCTCTCAGCGGCAAGGAGCTACCGCTCGAGCCCTCGCCTACCGGCTGGGTCGAGGGCTCACGCCCACGCTGCTCCGTCTCAGCGCTCACAGCGTCCAGCAGGGGCAGCCTCCAGGGGGACACGTGAGCACCTCATTCCCCAGGACACTACCCATCGTCGGGCTGCATAACACTACGCGTCGTTCGGAGGGATGGAACGGGGCCCGCTAGGGCCGCTCGCCAGTCCGTCCCTCGCGCGCGTCGGCGAAGCCCCTCCTGGTGGCCCGCAGGGCCGCTCGACGATCGGGGCGGCTGAGAGCATGCAGGGTGAACGTTGCCAGGATCGAGAGGCGACGCAGAGAGCTGGCAACGACTCCCAGAGGGCGGCGACGCTCGAGCACCGCCACCGTATTGCGCACGCCGTAGTACAGGGTGTGAGTGGACCTCTGCTCCCCGCCCGTCGACGCCGAGACACGATGCCATCCTCTGGCGCCCGGCGCGAACACGACCTCCATCCCGGCAGCTCGTACTCGCAGCGACCAGTCGACATCCTCTACGTAGGCAAAGAGCTCCTCGTCGAGGACACCCGCGGCCTCGATTGCCTCCCGGGAGACGGCCATCAACGCTCCCACAGCCCGGCCGGTCGGCTCTATGCGCTCGTAGGAGGGCCGATCCCTCCGGCCATAGCCCCTGGGACGCCCCGAGTACCCCACCAGCTCGCTGACGCGCTGGCCGGCGAACCACACGATCCGGGGCCTGTCGGCGAAGTAGAGCTTGCCGGCGAGCATCCCGGCCTCCGGATGCTCGCGCGCCGCACGCTCAAAGCCCTCGAGCACATCGGGTGCCACCGTCACGTCGTTGTTGACGAGCATCACCCAACGGGAACCCAGCTCCATGGCAAGTCGAATGCCGAGGTTGTTGCCGCCCGAATAGCCCAGGTTGGATCCGGCCTCGATCATCCGGACTTCCGGGAACCGAGCGCGCACTGCGGCCTGAGAGCCATCGCTCGAGCCGTTGTCCACGCAAATGATCCCGAGGTCTGCTCGTTCCAGCCGAGCAAGCGACTCCAGGCAGCGCAGGGTGTCCTCGCGCCCGTTCCAGTTGAGGACTACCGCCTGCCAGAGCGCAGTGTCGGGGCTGAACGTTCGCCTGCGTTCCCCAGCCGGCCCACCGTGCACACCGTCCCCGGCGGCCGACCCAGAGCGATCAACAGAGCCCATGAGTGCGTTACGGTAGCGCCGTGGGCCGCGACCTAGTTCCCGCGCGTCCCGCCATCGCGCTCTATATGTTCTCCGCGGTGCGAGGCATCGTTAAATGACCGGGGCTTTCCTCTGCGGCTGTGTCCTCTTTCCGATCGTGCTGCTGGCGCTCAGCACCGGCGGTGGCCTGCTCGTGCGCAGAGCTGCCGGCGGATGGCTCCCAGGCCTGCTGATCGCACCCGTCGGCTTTGCCCTGCTCGTGTCGCTCTGCTCGTTCGTTACCTACATCAGCTGGCTCGCACCGGCTGCCGGCTACATCGCCCTCGCGGTCGCCATTGCCGGCTACGCCCTGGAGGTCAGAGCAGGCGCGCGTTGGCCCGCCTGGGAGCGGAGTGCCGTCTGGCCGCTCCTCGCCGCGCTGGTCGCCTTCATGGCGATCGGAGCCCCCACACTACTCACCGGCACGCCGACCTGGACCGGGTATTCGCGCATCGTCGACATCGGCTTCCAGATGGACTTCTCCCAATACCTAGCCGAAGCGGGCCGGGCAGCGGTGGGGAGCAACTCCTCTTACCACGCGAATGTCGAGAAGCTTGTCGGGATCGGCTATCCCGGCGGCGGACAGGCCACCCTCGGGGTGATCGCCGCCCTGATTCGCACCAACCTCGCATGGTGCTACCAGATGTACCACGCGTTCGCCGCCGCGATGGGGGCCCTTGCCATCTACTCGCTGCTCGGCAAGCTGACCCGTAGCCGTCTGCTGCGCGCCGTCGGTGCGGCCGTTTCGATCCAGCCGAACGTGATGTACGCATATGCCCTCGAGGGTGGTATCAAGGAGCTGACTGCAGCGACCTTGATAGTCGTGAGCGCCGCCGTGCTCACCGAAGGCCTCCCAGGCGCGCGACCGCACCGCTCGGTGCTGCCGGCGGCGGTGGGGATATCCGGGGCCGTGGGCGCCTTCAGCGTCGGAGTCGCGCCCTGGCTAGGGCTGCTCTTGCTCGGGCTGTTCATTGTGACCGTCATACCGCGACACCGCCTGCGAGCCTTCGCGGGCTGGGTGCTGCTGGCGGCGGTGACGATCGTGATTACCCTGCCGGGCATCATCAGCTACGCCAACCAGTTGTCGGGGATCGTCGGCAGCGCGATCGGCGGCACGGTCGACCTGGGCCTCGGAAACCTCGCAGCCGCGGTCCCCGACTGGTCGGCCGCTGGAGTGTGGCTGACCAGCGACTACCGCTTCCCGCTGGTGCATGTGGCAATGACCCATCGCCTTGACGTGTTCGTCATCGTGCTGGCAGTCATCGGGATCGCCTACGCGCTGCTACGTCGGCGCTGGGTGCTGGCGCTACTGGGAATCTCGGCGCCGATTGCTCTCTACTACTACATCGAACACAGCTCCGCCTGGATCCAGTTCAAGTCCTTCACGATCACCGGCGTGCTCGTGCTCACCCTCGCTTTCGCCGGCGCGGCGGCGCTACGCGAGATCCGCTGGAAACCACTCTCGCTTCTCGGCTGGCTGGCCGCCGCCATCATCGCTGGGGGCGTGCTCTACGGGAACGCCACCATCTATCACGACATCACACTTGCCCCGGCTGCCCGCTACCACGACCTGGCCGCCATCGACAAGCAGTTCTCAGGCGAAGGTCCGACGCTGTTCCCGGCCTTCGACGAGTACGCCGAGTACTTCCTCCACGATGTGCGCGGCAGCTCCTTCGTCGTGCCCGCAAACGACGAATACAAGCTGAGGCCCGGTGTACTTGCACCGGGGGCCGTCGGCTTCTCGTTCAACCTCAACCAGTTTGAACTTCCCTTCCTGCAGAGCTTCCGCCTCGTCGTCCTGCCGAGAGGCCCCCTGGCGGTACGGCCGCCGAGCAACTGGGATCTGGTGAGAAGGAGCGCCTACTTCGACGTATGGAGGCGAAACAGGCCCGCCTACGACGTCATCGCCCACCTGCCCCTCTCGGGCCTCCCCCACGAGCGCACCGCCGCCTATTGCCGCAAGGTGCAAGTCACGCTGCACCAGGCGGGGTCGAAGGCATCGCTGGCATATGTGCCCGCGGCGCCGATAACTGAGGTGCTTCCAGCCTCCGGCGTGCACCCCGACTACTGGAAACCGGAGGGCGGTGAGCTGGTCGCATACGGCGCAGGCAGCGACAGCATCAGCTTCACTCTCTCCCAATCCACAAGGAGCTATGAACTGTGGATGCTGGGCACCGTGGGGCGCCCGCTGAGGTTCTTCGTGGACGGCAAGGCTGTTGGGAGCGTCGCCTACGAAGAGCGTTACCCGGGACAGATGCTGCACATCGGCACGAGCACCCTCGCCGCGGGCCGGCACACGCTCGTCATCGAGAGGGGCGGCGGCAGCCTGCACCCCGGCAGCGGTGACGACGTCGATCCCGACACCAGGGAACTTGGGCCGATCCTGATCCAACCTCGTAGCTCCCAGAGCTACCAGGTGAAGATCGCTGCGCCCGCCGAGGCCCCGCGGGTCTGTGCGGCTCCGGTGGGCTACGAATGGATGGAGGTCGTGCGCAATGGAGCCGTGTCTGCGACTTCCTCTGGCACGGCCTGAGCGCGACGGCGCGAATCCCGAAGTCGGAGCGAGCCCCGAGATCGGAGCAGCGGCGAATCGCCTAGACCCGGCCCCCGGATGGCTGGGCCGCCACCGGGGAGAGCTCCGCCTCCCCGAGGCTCTCCTGGAACCAGCGCACAGTCTTCTGCAGGCCTTCCTCCAGGCCGACCTGCGCTTCGAAGCCCATCAGCTCGCGTGCCCGCGAGACATCGAGGCAGCGCGTCGGCTGACCGTCGGGCTTCGAGGTGTCCCACACGATCTCGCCCTCGTAACCCGTGTAGCGGCCGATCATCTCCGCGAGGTCGCGAATCCGGGTTTCGACGCCGGTGCCGACGTTCACGGGGTCGGAGGTCTCCAGGTGCTCACCGGCCAGCAGGAGCGCCCGTGATGCGTCATCCACATACAGGAACTCACGCGATGGACTGCCGCTTCCCCACATGACCACGCGGGGCTCGCGAGCAGCGGCGGCTTCATGGAACTTGCGGACCATCGCCGGGATCACGTGGGAGTCCTCGAGTGAGAAGTGATCCCCCGGTCCGTACAGGTTCACGACCATGGGCACGACCGAATCGAAGTCGTACTGGCGCCGGTAGCTGTCGGAGAGCACCAGCATCATCTTCTTCGCCAGCCCATAGGGAGCGTTGGTCTCCTCCGGATAGCCGTTCCACAGCTCGTCCTCGGAGAAGGGCGTGGGTGTGAACTTGGGGTAGGCGCATACGGTGCAGGCGGAGATCAGCTTCTCCACCCCCGCCTGACGGGACTGCTCGAAGATGTTGCCCGCCATCATCATGTTGTCGTAGACGAGCGGAGCGGGATTGCGGCGGTTGAAACCGATGCCACCCACGTTTGCCGCCAGGTGGATCACGATCTGGGCGCCGTCGACGGCCTCTCGCGTCGCTCTGGCGTCGCGCAGGTCGTACTGGGCGGAGCGCACCACCTTGACCTCGGCGCCGAGGGCCTTCAGGTCCCGAACAAGCGCGCCCCCAACGAAACCGGCTCCGCCTGTGACGGCCACGACCTGCCCGCTCCAATATGCTCGGCTGCTGGCTTCGGACACCGCCACTAGCCTAACCCATCCTGTCCCGGTTGCCTGAGCCTCGATCCGAGACGCACGCCCCGGTCAGCCAATCCGCTCCAGTCGTCGGCGCATCGCCGCACCGGTCGCAGCCGGCGAGAGCTGCCGGGCGATGTCCTCCCGCGCTCGCGCTCCGACGTGAGCGGCCTCCTGCGGGTTCTCATAGACGCGGCGCAGCAGCTGCGCGGCGTGCTCCACGCTCGGTTCCCCCCACTCGCCCTCAGCGGGGTAGATCTCGCTCTCCGGTCCCACTCGGCCAAGCGTGTACTCGACCAGGTAGCTGTTCTCCCCATCCATGAAGTCCACGTTGCCCGAGTACCCGGTGGCGATCACAGGCTTGCCGATGGCCATCGCCTCGGCCATGGTCAGACCGAAGCCCTCGGCTCGGTGCAGAGAGACGTAGCAGTCGCACCCGGCCATCAGGCCCTGCAGCTCTCCGCCACTGAGGGAGCGATCGATCACATGGATGTCCGGGCGTCCATAAGCCGCCCACAGCACCGCCTCCTCGGGTAGGGGGCGCAACGGGGCGTTGATCGTCTTGATCAGCAGCTGCGGTCCCTCGCCGGGCTCGAATGCCCGGGTGAACGCTTCGATCAGACCAACCGGGTTCTTGCGCTCCACGGTGCTCAGGTAGTCGAAGACGAAGAGGAACAGGAAGCCCTCAGGAACGCCGAGTCGCAGCGGCGCTGCGGGCTCTGTCGGCGCCTCAACTGGGGGAGGAAGGGCAATGACCGGGACGGGTGCAACGGCCCCGATGTTCTCTGCCATGAAGCGCGAGTAGACCCAGATCTCGTCGAGCAGGGCGAACGCGCGCTGCCAGCGCGGCGGGATGCTGTTCGTCTCCCAGCCCCAGATCCCGATTCGCGGCCCCTCGAAGTAGTCTTCGCCCAGGCGTTCGACGAAGCCGGGGAGCTCATCGGCGTTCACCGCCACCAGATCAAAGCCGTGACGACCGTCGTGAATCAGCTCCTCGAAGAGGTGCGCTCCGTACTCGTCCGAGAGCTGCTCCGGGCGCACGAGGTGGTGCAGCGGCACACTAACGGTGCTCACCGGCACCTCGGCCGCCGCGAGCGCCTTGACGTAGCCACGCGCGGCGGACCCCAAACCCAAGGTGTGGCCTAGATAGCCAGTAACACGCACCGCCGGAGACTCATCCGTAGCTGGGGACGATGCCGGGGACCGCGTCTTCGGCGGGGACCCAACAGCGACCGCGGTCGGGCCGGCGGCGTCGTTTGAGCGCACTTGCGAGCTTGGGGGCACTGCACCGGGACGGGGCGGCATCAGCTGGTCCGGAAGCGCTAGCTCGTCGCGCCCGAAGGCCCAGCACCAAGCCACATATCCGGCCCCGTCCTCTCCGTCGAGATCGGGGTAGGCGCGCAGCACGTCGGGGCGCTCCTGGGCCACGCGGTAGAACACGTAGCGATTGATTCCGTGGGCGCCTCCCTCCGGCGCCGGACCTTGGAGCCACTGGGTGAACGCCCTGGTTCCATCCGCGCTGAACAGGTCGCCGAACTGCTCGCCCAGCCAACGAGCGCGTGCATACAGCGCATGCATACGCTTGTCGTATACGAGCCCATCGGCCAGACGACGACCGATCTCGAGGCGATGGCCCGCATCCTGCCAACCGGCCTCGCGCAACTCGGCGGCGTAGCGAACGCAGATGTCTCGAAGCACAGGCGAGCGGCTCACGCGAACGCGGCTCGCGTGCCTGGCGAGACGGTGGGGACGGTCTGGTTCGAAGCCCGGGAGATTGAAGAACAGCGCGGGCGAACCTCCATCCACCACAAGGCCAGAGGGGGTCGACTCGAGCGTGCGGTCATGCAGGTTCCACATGCTCAAGTTGCTTCCCGTGTCCTCCAGCACGCCCGTTGAGAAGCGCGCAGGAGCGAGCTCGAGCAGGCGTGCAAGCCACGGCCGATCCTCTGGCCGAGAGCCGCGGCGACCGCCGTCGATAGGACCGATCGCATGTTCTACGCGGGTGCCCCACCACGCGAGAAAGCCCTCGGCGCCCGGCGTCCCATCGGTGCCCATCAGCGTGTCATCTATGCGGCCAAGGCGGCGCATCTCGCGTGGTTTCGGCTCCAGGTCGTCCTCCGGCACGTCGGCGAGCATGCGCGGCACGAGCAGCACGCTGTGAACAGCCAGGGCGGCCTCGATGGGCGCCAGCGACCCGACAACCCAGGCCGTCGGCGGCAGGTGCAGAACGGGTCCGCTGCCTCGTTGTGCATGGAGGCGAAGCAGGCGAGGCAGCAGGAGCACGGACAGCTCGTGCTCATCGTGGCGTGCGATCAGGCGCTCCATGTCTACGTCCAGCTCCGTTGCAGCCGAGCGAACGGCAAACGGCTCACCGGAGGCGCGCACCGCATCCAGGACGCGACCGCCACCCATGAGGAGCACGTCGAGCTGCCAGTCGGGCCGGTGCACAGCCAGCGAGCGAGCGAGCACCCGCGCCTGAGGCAGCGTGTCGGGCGTGGCCAGGGTGAGAACCTGCATCAGCTCCCCTCCTCCCCCCCCGCGTCCGCAGACTCAGGGGCTGCAGAGGGGGCTGTGGCGACCACGGCATAGGCAGGAGCCTCGAAGCGAAACCGCTCGAAGCCGTCGAACGTGGGCGCGAAGACGTAAGCGGAGGGGAAGCCGGCGATCGCCACGGCAGCCAGGGCGACCTCGGGGAAGATCGGATGCCGGTGTGTGAGATCGACCCAGAATGTCTTCAGCGAGGAGATCCGGTGGGGATTGACAGTCTCGGCTATGAACAGTCCTCCGGGCCTCAGCTTGCGCGCTGCTAGCTCGAGCAGTCGCAGCAGCTCCTCGTGGTCGAGATGCTCGATCACCTGGGTGCAGACGATCGAACCGAGCGATCCATCGGGACGGCCTTCGAGGTGCTCGTTGGCCTCGCCCAACGCTACGTCCAGCCCGAGCTCGTGGCAACGCTCCACCATGCCTGGGTCGCTATCAACGCCCGAAGCCTCGATGCCCTCGCCAGCCATCAGCGCCAACAGCTCGCCTCTGCCACAGCCGACATCGAGCACCGGCTGGTGATCGTGCACAAGCGTCAGATACGGTCGCTGGGAGGCGGCCACCCGCTCAGTGGGACCGCGGAACAGGTCCTCGAAGGCGGCATAGGCGGATCCATCCGTCACGAGCGATGCCCGCGAGCTGTAGCCGAGCACCTCCCCGACGGGAGAGCTCATGAGCTCGAACGGCCCGTCGGCCATGTAGGGGAGGGCGTAGAGCTCCGCGGCGATCGGCTCGATCGCCTCCATGGCGTGGCCTGCAAGCGCGTCGGTATCGGAGACCCGGCGCCGTAGGGCCTCAGCCGTAGCGATGAGCTCGCGAGCCAGGTCCTCCAGGCGCTCGATCTGCTCGGTGTGGCGCGTTCCCATGTGCTCCACCTCGGCCTGCAGGCGCCCCACCGACGCCGCGAGCTCTGCTTCCCTGGCACGCTGCCGGACGTAGGGACCGACGAAGCGCAGCGCGAGCCTGCGCAGCAGCGACCGCAGGCGCAGCCGCATTGATGAGGCAAGGCGAGTTGCCGGTCTGGTCTGATCGTCGGCGGTCATCGGGGCGGCTGGCCGGCATTATCGCCGAAGGCCACTCCTCGCCGCGAGACCTGCAGGACTCCTCTAGGCTGACTCCCTTCACGGTCACCTTCCAATGAGCACGACAGAGTCGCCCAACACGCACCGAGCCGCCAGCCGGGGCGACGTCCGTATCGTGATCGCCGCCCGAGCTGGTGACGTGCAGTTGCCGGCCTGCCTCGACTCCATCGCGCGCCACAGCCCGGCGGACATAGCACCTGTGCGCGTCGAGCCAAGCGCGGAGGCACTGAACGCGGTCCTCGACGAGCTGGCTCCTGCCGACATCGTGGTCCTCGACAGTCCTTGCCGAGTAACGCCAGGGTGGCTCGAGCATCTGCAGGAAGCCGCACGCGCGGACAGCAACACGGCTACGGCGAGCGCGCTCGCGGATGCCGGCACTCGGCTCGCGATACTCGAGGGCTCCGATGCCCAGGTCGAGCTGTTGACGCTCGCCGAGGATCTCGCTGGCAGAACCCTGCGCCTGCGACCGCGCCTCGAGCGGATGTACGGACCAGCCGTCTATGTCCGCAGACAGGCGATCGAGCTGGTTGGGGCGCTCGACGAGGAGCTCGATCTCGTCTGGTCGCTGGAGGTTGACTTCGCACAGCGCTGCATACGCTCAGGCCTCGCGCATGTAGCCGCCGATGACGCACTGGTACGGCCACTCGCGCCCGACCCGAGCAGTGGCCATGAAGCACCGCCGCCGATGCTGCTCGAACGCTACCCCTCGCTTTCTGACCAGACAGGGCCCCCGCTCCCGGAGTCAAGTGTCCTCATACGGGCCCTCGAGGTAGCCAGATCTCCGCAACGGAGGCTGTGGGTCACGCTCGACGCCCGGGCGCTCGAAGGGTCCATCACCGGCACCCAGGTCAACATCCTCGAGCTGATCCTCGCGCTGGCGAGACGCGATGAGCTGCGGCTGCGGCTGCTCGTACGCCCTTCCCGGATCGACAGCGAGACGCTGGCGCTGTTGCGTGGCCTGCCCTCGACCGAAGTCCTCGCCGAGGAGGACATCGAGCCCTCAACACCCGTGAGCACGATCTTTCACCGCCCCCAGCAGGCGTTTGCCCCAGAGGACGTCGAGCTTGCCCTGGGTCTGGGGGAGAGGATCGTTCTCAGTCAGCTGGACCTCATCGCCTATCGCAATCCCGGCTACTTCGAGAACACGGCGGCCTGGGAGGCCTACCGTCGCGCGGGCCGGCACGGCCTCTCGGCGGCCGAGCGCGTCGTGGTCTTCTCCGACCACACCCGGCGCGAGCTGCTCTCAGACGCTCTCGTCGAGGACGAGCGCATCTGCATCATCCCTCCTGGGCTCGACCATCGCGCCGACGGCGAGCCACGACGCCCGTCCGAGCTCTGCAACGAGCTGCCGCAGGCGGGGTTCCTGCTGTGCCTCGGCACCGACTTTACGCACAAGAACCGGGTGTTCGCACTACGCCTGCTCGACGCGCTGCGCTCGGCACATGGCTGGCAGGGAGCCCTGGTGCTCGCCGGTACGCACATCCAGCACGGCTCCTCGCGGGGCGCCGAGCGAGACTTCCTCGCATCCCGCCCCGAGCTGAGCGCTCACGTGATATCGATCGGAGCCGTGAGCGAGGAGGAGAAGCGCTGGCTGGTAGGTCACGCGGAGGCGGTCCTCTACCCCTCGGCATACGAGGGGTTCGGTCTGGTTCCCTTCGAGTCCGCTTTGGGCGGCGTACCATGCGTGTTCGCAGCCCAATCCTCCCTGGCCGAGGCCGCACCGGCCGGAACAGCGAGCATCGTGCCCTGGGACCCGGCGCGGAGCGCAGACACGGTCCACGAGCTGCTCACCAACCCCGACACGCGCGCGCGTCACGTGGAGGCGCTAAGCGCCGCTGCCCACTCACTGACATGGGATGCCACTGCGGCTGCGATTATCGAGGTCTATCGGGAGGCCGCGGTTGCGCCCGTCCGCGACGCAGGCACGCTGAGCCACGATCTGGTCACGCGCGAACGCGTGCTGACGGCGGCCCACCAGGTGGTCGTCGCACGCTTGATCGGCGAGCGCGAGCACGCACAGAGGATGTATGACGAGCTCAACTTCCAGGTCGGCAGCGGCCTGAGCCTGATCGGCCCGAACGGAACGCTGCCAGAGAACCTCCAGCGTGCGCTGCTCACCGTCAGCTCCCACCCGGCGGTGAGCCGACCGCTCTACGGTCTGCTCGGACGATGCTTCGTCGCGGCTCGTGCGGTTGGGCGTCTCGCCCGGCGGCTGCGCCCGAGAAGCTGAGCGCGCTCCTGCTGGGGCCAGCGGCCGATGGCTATACCCTGAGTGTTCGTGTCCACCGAGCTGACAACCCCGCCGGGGCTCCCTGCGCTGGCTGCCCAGGGCGTCGAGAAGCACTTCAAGATCCCCGAGGAGCGCAGCCACACGCTGAAGGAGCGCGCGCTCCATCCGCTGCGCAAATCGCGCCACGAGCAGCTACACGCGCTGAAGGACATCTCCTTCGCGGTTGAGCCCGGCGAGTTCTTCGGGATCGTGGGACGCAACGGCAGCGGCAAGAGCACGCTGCTGAAGTGCCTGGCCGGCATCTACCGGATCGACCAGGGCAAGATCTGGTGCAACGGACGACTGTCCACGTTCATCGAGCTCGGGGTCGGCTTCAACCCCGACCTGGCGGCCTTCGAGAACGTGGCGCTCAACGGGATCATGCTCGGCCTCTCGCCGAAGGAGGCGCGCGCCCGCTACCAACGGGTGATCGAGTTCGCCGAGCTGGAGGAGTTCCAGGACCTCAAGCTCAAGAACTACTCCTCTGGGATGCACGTGCGTCTGGCCTTCTCGGTGGCGATCCAGGTCGACGCCGACATCCTGCTGATCGACGAGGTGCTGGCCGTCGGCGATGCTGCCTTCCAGCAGAAGTGCTTCGACGTGTTCAACCGCATGCGCGAAGAAGGTCGCACGATCGTGTTCGTGACGCACGACATGGGCGCCGTCACCCGCTTCTGTCACCGCGCCATGCTGCTGGAGCGCGGTGGGATGGTCTGCATCGGCGACCCGCGCGACGTGGCCGACCGCTATCTCGAGATCGCCTTTGGCCGCGAGGTGGGCTACGAAGACGCGGACGTGGGTAGCGCGCGGATGGGCGACGGCGACGCGCGCGTGAACGAAGTCTGGCTCGGCGACGAAGCGCACGAACGGCGCGCCGTGGCGCCGCAGTCGGAGGCGCTGACCCTGAAGGCACTCGTCACGTTCAACGCCGATGTGCGGGATCCAGCCGTGAGCCTGACCCTCCTGAACGAGCAGCGCCAGCCGGTGGTGGTTGCCAGCACCGCACATACGCAGGAGGAGGCAGGGGGCTTCGAGGCAGGCGAACAGGCCGTGTTCGCCTTCTCGTTTCACAACATGCTCGCACCCGGCCGCTACCACACAGTCTTGACGATCACCCATCGCGGCGACGGCCTCGACGTGATCGACCGGTTCGCGGGCGGACTGTCATTTGTCGTCTCGGGCCTGACCGCAAGCGGCGGCATGGTCGAGATCCCGGTGCAGACCGAAGTCGTGCGCCGGGGCATGGCCGCACCAAAGGAAATCGAGGCCGCCGCCGGAGAGTCGAGATGAGCACGCCGACCGTTCCACCGACGATTACGCAGGCGGTCGAGGCTCGGCCCGCGTCACTCGACATCGCAAGTCAGCCGATCCGCGGGCCGCGCGCCCTGGACGACAGCTGGTCGCGCTTCTGGCAGCTCGCCTACAACATCGCGCGCAGTGAATTCAAACTGAAGTTCTTCGGTTCCGCCCTCGGCTATATCTGGCAGGTGATGCGCCCGCTGCTGCTGTTCGGCGTCCTCTACGTGTTCTTCGTGGTCATCTTCAAAGTGAACCGTGCCCACGGAGCCGCGGGCAAATTCTACGGCGTGCAGCTGCTGGGCTCGATCGTGCTGTTCACCTTCTTCAACGAATCGACCGCCGGTGCTGTTCGCAGCGTCGTGGACCGCGAGACCCTCGTGCGCAAGATCCAGTTCCCGCGACTGGCCATCCCGATCTCTGTCGTGCTACTGGCGGCCTTCAACCTGGGCTTGAACCTGGTTGTGGTGATGATCTTCGCCGTAGCCTCGGGGGTGGACCCCATGTTCAGCTGGTTCGAGCTCCCTCTGATCATCCTGATGGTCGTCCTGCTCTCCACCGGCATCGCGATGCTGCTCTCGGCGCTGTTCGTGCGCTTTCGCGACATCCAGCCGATCTGGGACGTGTTCTCCCAGATCCTCTTCTACTCCTCACCCGTGATCATCCCGGTGGAAACGGTCAGGAGGGAACTCCTGCACCACCAGTTCCTCTACCACGTCTACACGCTGAACCCACTGGTCACCGTCTTCCAGCAGTTCCGCCACGCGATGGTCAACCACGCCACCCTCAGCGCAGGTCAGGCACTGGGAAGTTGGACGGCCCTGCTGGAGCCGCTCGCGCTCGTGGCCATCATCTTCGTGCTGGGCTTCTGGGTCTTCAACCGCGAAGCCCCGCACATCGCCGAGGATCTCTAGGACTCCGGACCTCAGCGCAGGTCGAAGGAGGAGACCTCCGCCTGCTTCAGCGCCACCTCGCGGGGCACCGTGCGGACGTGGACGCGAGGCAGCGGCAGACGATCCTCGAGGCGGTGGATGGTGTGGTAGAGGACGTGGCGGCGCAGGTAGGGCTGCACGCGAGCATGGATCTCCTCGTCGCTCAGCGCACGACCCAGAACTCGCCTCTGAAGGATCCGGGTCTCCGCCTCGCACACCTCGAGCTGACGCGTGGTCTTCTGCTCGTCGTGCACACGAAAGGCGCCGAGGAACCTCGGCAGACGAACGATCTTGGCGCCGGCGTCACGGAAGCGCAACAGCAGATCCCAGTCGAGCGCGAAGCGCATGCTCGGATCGATCCTTCCACCGGCTCGCTCCCATAGCTCCCGCCGCCAGTACAGGGTCTCCTGCGGGATGTAGTCGGCGTATGCCAGCGTCTCGCCATCATGAGGCGGCAATACCCAAGTGCCGATGTGGCGGTCGTGCTCGTCGATCAGGATCCTGTGACCGTAGACGGCGTCGACCTCGGGGTGGGCGGCGAAATAGTTCGCTACGTACGCGATCGAGCCTGGCAACAGCAGATCGTCGGAGTTCAGGTAGGCCATGATCTCCCCGCTGGTGTGCGCGAAGCCACGATTGATCGCATCTGCCTGACCGTCGTCGGGTTCGGAGGCCCACCGCGTCAGCTCGCTGTCATATCGCTCGAGCACTTCCCCCGTCTCATCGCTCGAGCCGCCGTCCTGCACAACGTATTCCAGCCTCGGGTAGTTCTGGTTGAGAACGCTGTAAATGGTTCGTTCCAGGTAGCGCCCTTGTTCGTATGAGGGCGTCACGATCGAGACAGCAGGCGCGTCGCGCTTGGGCGTGGTGCGCAGATAGCTCGCGGGAACGCGCAGCGGCTCGGGAAGATGATGGCGCAGGATCCCCAGCCGAGGGCTCGTCCATTGCTTCAACGCGAGACCAAGCGCACGTCGCCGCTCGCGGCGAGAGAGGTCCTCGCGCAGAGCGTTCTCCACGTCGATCACGCGCTTGGCTACCACGTCGATCGAGTCCTCCAGCTCATTCGATTCGCGCTGATCATCGCCGGAGGCGCCGTTCTGCCCGTTGCCGGGCAGCCGCCCCAAGCTGTCCTCCAGGCGCCGTGCGCACTCGTTCAAGATCTTGGCGAGATGCAGTTGCTCGTGATTTTTCATATCCAGGACATAGTACGCGCAGAGCCTGGACATCACGCACCCGTTCGGCCATCGGCTAGCCTGTCGCTCGCGTGGAGCCCAAGGACATCTTCTGGTCGCACCACTACTTGCGCCATAACCAGCGTCGCCAGGAGCATCTGGCCTCCCTGAGCCTTCCGCTGCCGGGTCGGACAGTCCTCGAGGTGGGCGCGGGAATCGGCGATCACACGAGCTTCTTCCTGGATCGCGAGTGCGACGTGATCGTGACCGAGGCGCAAGAGCAGAACCTGGCGATCCTCCGTCCGCGATACCACGGTCATGACGTCCGCCGGGTGGATCTGAACGAACCGCCGGGGGAGCCGATCGAGGTGGACATCGTTTATTGCTACGGCCTGCTCTATCACCTGGAACGTCCTGCCAGCGCGATCTCGTGGATGGCCGGCTGCGCACGGAAGATGCTGCTACTCGAGACGTGCGTTGCAGCCGGCGAGCAGGATGCGGTGTACCCGTTCTTCGAGACCGCGGAAGACCCCGACAATGCCGTCACCGGCCGGGGATGCCGCCCCACACGAAGCTGGGTGCGACGAGAGCTCGCCAGCCATTTCCCACACGTATACCTGCCCCTGACTCAACCCTGGCACGAGGAGTTCCCGCTCGACTGGTCACTTCCGGAGCTCGCAGAGCAGCCGCTCATCCGATCTGTCTTCGTGGCTTCCCGTGAGCCACTGGCCAATGCCCTGCTCACCGAAGACATCCGCATGAACCAAGTCCGCGAAGGCACCGTACGCATCTAGGCTCAAGCGAGCCGATTGCCGATCAGGCCGGGTCGGCACCTGCTTGAAGCGTCTCCGTGAGCCTCTCTATTAGCTTCATGCGCTCATCGGCTGTCTTCTTGAGCTCGTCCACGAGCGCCAGTCGCTCGATGGCAGCCCGCATGTACATCTGTCCGACCTGCACCGCCTCCTCGGCGAGGCGACCAGCATGATCGAGCAGAACCGGCAGCAACCGATCCAACACTTGTTCGTGAAGGAAGATCAGGTTCCCCATCGACCCATGCTCGACCTCAGCGTCGTCCCACTTGAGCGTGACGAACTCCCCGCGGTGAACGATGAAGCTGAAGTGGGTGAACCCGCGCGGCGCCAGCTCGTCGCACATCTCCTGGGCGGTCCAGGGGCAGCGACCGAGACCGTTGGGCAGCTCGGTCCAGTGCTCCACCATCACGACATCGGCCATCAAGGCGCCCATGCCACGCACCACAGCGAGATCGTGGCCCTCGGTATCGATCTTGAGGATGCCCACGTGACCCGGGATCTCACCGGTGTCGAGCAGCGATCCAAGCGACCGTCGCGCAACCTCGACAGTCTCTCCCCAGGCGACCTCCTCGGTGTCCTTGCGCTCGAGCAGCGTGTGCCCGAAGGAGAGCGGGCTTCCGTCGGGGGGGTTGCTCGACAGATGCAGCTCGCCGACGCCGTCACCCTCACTGACGGCGAGCTCATGCACACTCACACGCATATCTCCAGCGAAGCGAGCGCGCATCGTCTCGGCGTTGTCGCGCGCGGGCTCGAAGGCGTGCAGATCCTCCACGCCGGCCGCGAGCATCCCATGAGCCAGGCTTCCCTGCTCTGCCCCCACGTCGATCACCGACCGGCGGCCGAGACGAGCGATGAGGCCGCTGAGCAGGGCCAGCTCGGGGTCCTGGCCGTAAAGGTCCATTGGTGGATGGTAGGGAAAGCGCACTGCTCGCCAGCGCGGGCGGGGGCCCATCTCGACGCTTTCGTCGTCCCGTCTAGTGCCTATGTCAGGGTGAGCGCCTGATCATGACGAGATCCAACGGGTCAACCGGCCGGCGATCCAGCTCATCGCGACGCGTGATTGCGTGCGCCGAGAGGGCGGTTGCCAGCCCCTACCTAGCCTACGCGGCGATCGCCGCACTACAGCTACGCGTGCTGTGGAACATCTGGAAATACGCCGATCTGACCACCGGGGACACCTCCTACTACTTTGTCGAAGCGGCGTCATGGCAGCACGGGCTGCATGAGAACCTCGTGTACTACCCCGGCTACAGCGCGCTCTGGGGCACGATCCTCGCCGTGGTAAACAACTTGTACACCGCCGCTGTGATCCAGCGGCTCGCGATCATTCTCGTGGTCACGCTGCTGGTCCTGGCCGTCATGCGGTCGCTTCTCGGCCCCGTTATCGGGCTGCTGATCGCGGCGTGGTGGGCCATCATCCCGGCCAACTACGAAGTGCTCTATGAGGTCCATCTGCTCGGTGCCGTACCGATTCTCCTCGCCGTGCTGGTCGTGGCGCGTGCGCCACGACGGGACGGCGTGGGAGCGGCGGTGGCGATCCTGCTCGCGAGCGCCGTGCTCGTACGCTCGGAGCTGATCGCGGCCGCCGCGATCCTCGCACTCGTGCTCGTTGTATATGAGGCACGCGAGCTGCGTAGGCGTCGCAGGGGCACGCGCGTCGCCTACCTTCGCGCATACGTCGTGCCACTGGCGCTCGCCTCCTTGCTCGTCGGTGGGGCGTATGCACGCTCACACGTCCAAGGGCGAGATGCGTGGAACCTGCTCCAGGCCAAGGAGGAGGCGAACTTCTGCAACGCCTACGCGGCCTCCTTCCAACAGCGCCATCCAACCAGGTTCACGGGTAACCCCTTCACCGAATGCTCGCCGCTCATGCTCCACACTTTCGGGCGCCCAATGCCTACGATCCCGCAGGCCACCACCGCCAACCCACGAGCTATGGCCGGCTTCGCGGCCTGGAACGCGCAACTGGTGCCAGGCGGCCTACAGGTCGGACTGTTCGGCGCGTCGGCATTTGAAAACCAACCGGGCTTTCGCCCCGTCGTCGAGAACAGCACGCTCGCGCTAGTGCTGTCCATCGTCGTATTGATCGGGCTGTTCGCGAGCTGTATCGCGTTCCTGCGTGAGAAGGGGACATCCCTTCGCAACCTGTCGCCTAGGACTCGGTGGATAGCCATCACGCTGGTTTCGATCGCCGCGGCTACGTTCCTCGTCGCCCTGACCTCACGACCGTGGAGTGAGTACATCTACGGCCTGACCATCTGCGCGCTCGCGGTGATCGGGCTGGCGGCCTCGATCCTCTTGCGCCGCGTTGGAGGCTCACGCGTCCTTGCCCCGGTAGCCCTTGTCATGGTGCTTGTGCTGATCGCTGTGACCCATTCGATGTACGGCCCAGGACGACGTCCGATATACGAAGGCGTCCATCACCTGAAGGTCGTGCAGCGGCGCCTTCAGCGCCCCGGCAGCGTGCTCGTGGCTGGCGAAAATGACAACGAGCTGTGCAACTACTTGGCCTACTCTTACCAGCGCATCTGCACGCCAATGTTCTGGCCGACGCTGCTTGCCCAGCAGAACGCATCTACGACTGCTGGGAAGCTACTTAATCAAGCCCACGCCACGGCCCTCTATGCCGACGCGAGCATCCTGTCCGATCCATTGATAGCGAAGCTGGTCGCCGCTCCGCAGGCCCAGGGCTGGGAACAGGTCGCTCAAGGCAACGGCCCCAGCGGGCCTTGGCACGTCCTTGTACCGCTGAGGCAGGCTTCCTAGGTGAGCATCGACTCCTCCCCCACGCGGGCCCGAACCCACGCATAGGTACGAGCTATCCCGTCGCGCAGCGACACGCTGGGCTCCCAACCCAGCTGCGCGCGGATCAGCGTGTTGTCGCTGTTGCGCCCGCGAACACCCACTGGAGCCGAGGTGTCATAACGTCGGTGCAGCTCGATTCCCGCCGCCTCCTCGACCAGGTCGACGAGCTGGTTGATCGTCACGAGCTCGCTGCTGCCGAGATTCAAGGGCCGTGACACGTCGCTGTCCATGATCCGGCGGATGCCCTCTATGCAGTCGTCCACGTACATGAAGCTGCGGGTCTGCTCGCCGTCGCCCCATATCTCGATCTCCCCACTTCCCGAGAGCTCTGCTTCGGCCACCTTGCGGCAGATCGCGGCGGGGGCCTTCTCGCGTCCGCCGCGATAGGTACCCCATGGGCCGTAGGCGTTGTGCAGACGCGCCACGCGTGTGGGAAGCGCCATGTCGGCGCTGAACTCCTGACACAACTGCTCGCTGAATAGCTTCTCCCAGCCATAGGCGCCGTCGGGGAGGGCCGGCATCACGTCGTCCTCGCGCAGCGGCTCCAGCGCGGGAGAAGTTTGTCGGAGCGTTGGGTAGACGCATGCGGATGACGAGAAGAAGTACCGCTCCACGCCCTCCCCGTGCGCCGCCCGAAGCAGATTTGTGTTGATCAGGACCGACAGCATGCAGCGAGCTCGATGCGAGGTCAGGTAGCCGACTCCGCCCATGTCGGCAGCGAGGTTGTAGACCCGATCCACACCGGCCACCGCCTCCCTGCACGCCTCGAGGTCGCTCAGGTCCAGCTGCACGTTCTCAGCGCCGGAGAAGCACTGCTGCCACTCCTCCGGCGACCGGATGTCAACGGCTCTCACGTCGACGTGCTCATCGCGGAGCAACTCGCCCACCAGATGGCCGCCGATGAACCCCCCCGCGCCTGCGATAAGCGTTGTTTTCTGTGCTGTGTGCATCTCAGACCCCCCGCGCCACCGTTGGGATGCAGGACTAGGATAGCCCGATGCGGCTTTGCGTTCTGGGTCTCGGGCGACTGGGACTGCCGTGGGCTCTGGTCGCCGACGCCACAGGCCACGAGGTTCGCGGACTCGACATCGACGCCTCTCGAGTGCAGGCGATCAACGAACGCAAGATCCACACCAGCGAGCCCGGAGTCGGCCAGCTTCTATGCGATCCGCGTTGTGGGCTCATCGCGACCACAGATCCGCCCGAAGCCTTGAACGAAGCCGAGCTCAGCATCGTGACCGTACCCACCCCCAGCGAGCCCGATGGGAGCTTTGGACTGACCGCGGTCCTCGCCGCAGTGGAGACCATCGGCGCTCATGCGGGTAGGCTTGCTCCACGCCATGTGGTGTTGCTCAAGTCGACGGTCTCACCGGGTGCGACTGACGGGACCGTGCGCCAAGCACTCGAGCAAGCGAGCGATCTCGCCCGTGCGAAAGCCCCAGAGCTCGTCCACGCCCCCGAGTTCCATGCAATCGGCTCGGTAGTGCACGATGTCACCCATCCGTATCTGGTGATCGTCGGTGGCCGCGAAGTGTGGGCGCTGTCGCTAGCGGAGGAACTGCACAGCTCGCTCGCCGAGGAGGCAGTGCCGGTCGCCCGACTCGACGCAACGGGCGCCGAGCTGGTCAAGTTGGCGAGCAACTGCTTCAGGACAATGAAGATCGCCTACGCAAACGCGCTGGCGGAGCTGTCTGTGGCGTATGGCAGCGACCCTAAAGCCGTTTGCGCGGCGGTGGGCGCCGATCCACACATCGGATCAGGCTATCTCGGCCCGGGCTTGCCCTTTGGCGGCCCGTGCTACCCGCGCGACAACCCCGCCATGGCAGCCGCAGCGACGACCGCCGGCATTCCAGCAATCCTGGCCCAGGCGGTCGAGGCGGCCAACGAGCGCCGTTTCAGCGAGCTCGAGCGGGCCGCGCTCGATGCCCCTCCAGGTCCGATAGGAGTGATTGGGATCAGTTTCAAGGGGGGGACGGATGAGCTCGACGGCTCACCTGCTTTGGAGCTCGCGCGACGCTGGCGCAGCGCCGGACGGGAGGTGCTGGTGCACGATCCCCTCGTCACGCCAGATGGCTATGCCATTGCCCCGCTCCACAAGATCCTCGAAACGTGCACCACCGTGCTCGTCGGCATGGCCGATGCACGACTGGTGGGTGAACTGGCATCGGAGCTGGACCACTGCGAGCGCCCACCGCAGGTGCTCGATCCGTGGGGATTGCTCGACACGTCCCACCAGACTGCTTAGTCACATCTTGCCGAGAGTGCGCCGAGAAACGCCGTCGAGTGTCGCCTCGCGGCGGCGTCCGAGTCGCGCGTTCAGCAGCCCGCGCACCTGGACGAGCGTGGGCTCGCAGTAGATCATCCGCAGCCGCGGGTTCATGTAGCCGACCGCGGTGGCGATGTTGCTCGTGGTGTGCAGCAGCACATCGCAGCGCGCGAGCAGCAGCGCGTCCACAAGCGTCTGTTCGCCGAGCGCGATGCCCGGCGGCGCTCCCCAGTCGTATTGCGTCGCCCCGACGGGCGCACGGGCCACGTCCGGCTGTACGAGCAGCCGCTCGCCGAATGTGTCCCTGAATCTGTCAACTGCCTCGCGAACATCGGTGGCCAGCACCACCGAGGCGCCGGGCTCACGCCTGAGCAGCCGCTTCGTCCATTCGATGAACACATCGACCGTGGGGATCTGGCGTGGACACTCGTGGCTGTGTTCAGGGTGACGGAAGTGCACGCCGATCGCGCGTCCGGCGACACCGCCATCGCGCCACAGTTCCTCAACGCGATGTCTCAGCTCCTCACGCACCCGTACGTGCGCGGCATAGGCGCGCCCGTAGTCCTGCCGCCATCCCGAGCCACGCTTGTACATCTGGTAGGCGTGCAGCCCGGTCATCGACAGATCGGCGTACTCCCAACTCGAGTGCTCCACAGTCGGAGCACCCGGAAACTCCAACGGCTCGAAGTAGCGCTCCCAAAGCTCCCCGTCCTCGGGGGTACCGTAGACGAAGAGCGGGGTGTGATCGCCCACGTGCCACTCGACGCGCACAGCGGTGCAACCATCCCGCCCGAGCGTGTGATGAAGGTGGTTCACCACACGATTGACGTGCGAGAAGAAACCGCCGTTCCAGGCAGTTACCACCAGGGTGTATGGCTCAGTCCCTTGCGAGGCGCTCATCGCATCTGGCGGGCTCAGCCCGTCGCCGCTAGCTCCCCCGCGAGCGCCAGCGTCCGTGCGGCAGCAACGCGTTCGAAGAAAGCCTCGAGCGCGTCGATGCGCCGCTCCCAGGCGTACTCCTGCGCCGTTTCGATGCCTGCCTTTCCGAGGCGCTCGCGCAGCTCAGGATCGGCGAGCAACTGTTCGAGCGCGACAGTCACCGCAGCCACGTCGGGGTCGGGCATCAGACAGTTGACTCCGTCGACGCAGAAGTCACGATTGCCGTGCGCGTCCGTGCAAACAACGGCAGCCCCCGTCGCCATCGCCTCCAGCGGAGGTAGCGCAAAGCCCTCGTGGGTGGAGGTCTGGACGAACACCGTCGCCTGACTGAACAGCTCACCCACGTGCTCGTCGTCCGGCGAGACCACGTAGCGCATGCCCTCCTCGTCGGCCAACTCCGGCTCGATCCCGAACATGCACAGCTCGGGCCGCGGCTGCTTCAGCGCCCGCCAGGCGGCGAGTGTGAGCGGCAGGTTCTTCAGCGGGTTGGAGCGCCCGAGTGCGAGCACCATGTCCGGCCGGCGCTCGACATCTGGCCGCGGGCGAAACGTCTCGAGATCAATTCCCGGCGGTATCAGCTCGGCGTCTAGGTCGAGCTCGTGCAGGCGTTCGCGGTTCCAGTTGGAGATCGTCATGTAGCGGAACTCGGGACGGTAGGAGTCGAGCACTGCGTGGCGTGCACGCTCGTGGTCGGGGTAGTAGGAGGTCTCGATGTCCTGCACGAAGTACACAGGGATGCCGCGCGGGATGCTCGCCCGCCACACGTGCACGGCTGTCATCCACCAGGTGGCAACCTTGATCGCGTCCACCTCGGCGAGCGCATTGGCGAGCTCGTCGTAGTCAGCGAAGCTGTGCACAGGGACGTTCAGCGGAAACCACTCAGGGGACTCACCAAGCGTGTAGAGCGAGACGTCGTGCCCGCGTGCCTGCAAGCGGTTCAGGTGCTCGAAGATGTCGCGGTGCCCACCGCCCACACCCGTGTCCTCGGTTACGTAGACGATCCGTAGCCGCCCGTCCTCGCTGCGCACATCGCGCTCGTCGAAGAAGCTTGTCCAGCGCTCCCAGAAGAGCTCCTGCGAGGTTCGCTCGCGCACCCCCAGCTCGGTCCCGCGCGTGATCGACTCGTGGTGGACCAGCTGCGCCGCGGGGAAGTAGATGACGCGCAGACCGGCCTGCCAGGCACGCAGACACCAGTCGACGTCCTCGTAGGCCATTCCGTAGCGCTCGTCCAGCAAACCCACCCGCCCGATCGCCTCGCGCCGTACGTACATGCAGGCCCCCGTCACAGCCAGCGCCGGGCTGGTCTGATCGGCCGGGCCCCAGCCTGCGGGTTTGAAGCGGTAGCGGTGGTCGAACCACTGCGGCTGGTCGCGGTTGCGCACAGTGCCCCCGAACTGGATGCGCCCGTCGGGGTACTGCAGCTGGCCGCCCACGATCGCGATGTCCTCCTGTCGATGCGCGGCGTACTGCAGGCACTCGAGCCAGCTCGGCAGCGCCTCGGTGTCGGAGTTCAGCACGACCACGTCGCGGTCGGGCGCGCTGGCGCGCAGGCCACGGTTGACGTTGGCAGCGAATCCGGCATTCGTCTCGCCATCGATTACCACGTCGATGCCCTTGACCTGCCTGAGCGCAGCCAGGTGCTCAGGCCCACTGCAATCGTCGGCCACGATCACTCGGGCCATGTCCTTTGGGACCGTCTTCAGGAGGCTGCGAACGAGCACCCGCACGTGCTCCGCGTCGCGATAGCTGGGGATCACGATGTCCACCGGGCGCCCGTACTCCCGATACCACTCCACGGCGCGCCTGAGTTCCTGGTCGCGGGCGTGGGTGCGCAGGCGCAGGCGGCGCTGCAGGGGGGTGAAGCGCAGCGGGAAGGTAACGACGCGGAAGAGAATGGTGCGCAGGCCGAAGTACCTATAGGTCAGGTAGATGCGGCGTCTCAGGTTCGCGAGGGCGCCCAGCGGGCGGCCCTCGGTGGGGCTGTTGCTCATCGCGTGAAGGGCTCCTGGGTTGTCGGTATGGGCTCACCGTCGAGCTGCAGCGCGACGAAGCCGGCGCGACCCTCGAGCGAGAGCCCGCGCCTGGCGCCCGCGGGCAGCCGATCTGCGCGGGAGCCGAGGAACGCCCCCGCCGAGCGCACAACATGATGACGGGCGACAGCGGCCAACGCGGCGAGCAGGCCAGCGCCCATGAGACCCTCGGCTCCCAACTCGGCCCGAGCCTGCCCCAGCTCGCCGCGCAGCCGCGAGAGCTGTGCACGCGGCGAGGCGGGCTCGCGCCAGCCATAGACCTCGAGCAGGCCCCGCCACTCGTCGAAGCTGCGCCGCAGCTGCTCGCCGGCGCTGTAGTGGTGGGAGTGGAGCACGGCCGCGCCCGGCACGTACGCCTTGGCGTAGCCGGCGCGCAGCATGTCGATCGCCAGCACCCTGTCCTCGGCATAGGCGACCTCACGGAAGGGGACCCGCTCCCATGCGCTGCGCGCGATGCACGCGTTGGCGTCGGTGAAGAAGCCACGCCTCCCCACCAGCTCCACTACGGGCAACCCGCGCTCATCCTCGGCCAGGCGCTCGAGCTGCGGCTCCGCGCTGTCGGCCAGCGAGGCGAACCACCGCTTCAACTCCAAACGCACCGGCAGCGGGGCATCGGCGCGAGGACGGTACGGACCGTAGACGATTGCAACGTCGCCGGCCAGCTCGAAGCCCTCGAGCAGCCGCTCGAGCCAGCGCTCATCGGCCGGTTGGGCATCCTGGGTGAGCAGTGCCACCCGCGCGGTACGCGCCTCACCCATCAGCCGATTGCGCGTGGCGCCGTGGGAGAACTCTTCGGGCGCGATCTCGATCACGCGCGCACCATGGGTGCGGGCGAGCTCAGCAGAGCCGTCTCTCGAGCCCGAGTCGCACACCAGCAGATCGTGCGTGACCGTCTGCCCGTCGAGGGCTAGGAGGACCCTCGCGAACTGCTCGCCGCCATTGCGCACGGGGATCGCCACGGTGGTCTCAGGCATAGAAGCTCGTCAGCGTGAGCAGCTGCGAGGCGTAGCTGAACGCGATCATCGCCACCGCGAGCACCACGCCGGCGGTGAGCATCCAGCGGCGTCCGAAGGCATGCAGGGCGCCCACGAGGAGGACCGCCACAGGTCCTATGGCGGGGAAGGCATAGCGTCCGAATTCGGCGATCAGGACACGGGGAGAGGTGGTGAAGTAGGCGGCCTCGAAGCCCATGATCACGGCCACCGGCATCGCGATCAGCGCCAGCAGCTCCAGCTTGTGGGTGCGCACCCACCCCCACTCGCGGCCGGCGGCCCACAGGCCTAGCGGAACAGAGAGCAGCATCACGACGAAGATCGACTCGTAGACCCCGCGTGGGAAGAAGATGTCGTACCAGCCGAAAGCCGCCCAACCGCGTTCCACGAAGATCGAGAAGAACGGATCCTTGAAGAGGATGAACCCGGGGTTAGTTGGTGGGGGGAAGTACCGCGTCATGAAGGGAAGCCTCGGCAGCAGCGCCTGCCACACATAGGAGAGGTAGCTCGGGATGTGGTGCAGCGCTTGGGTGGCGGCACCGGCGTTGGAGCTGATGGCACCCGAGCCGGTCGGGCTGGCGACCGGCTGGAAGGTGTTGAGCACATGCCCTGAGAGCTCAGCGACGACGACGACGCCGACTGCCACCCCAAGCCAAGCGAGCAGGTCTGAGCGGCTGTGGTGGCGCCACAGCGTCGCGAGGAACACAAGCGCTGCTACGGGATAGAGCGAGAGCCCCGTCCCCTTGATCAGCGGCAGCGCCACGAGTACTGCACCTGTGAGCGCACCCCACGGAATCGTCATTCCTCGCCGGAGCATGCGGATCAGCAGCAGCTCCAGCGCAGCCGCGGCGGCGTTGACGCCGACGTCGTTGTTGACGATCCCCGAGATGAACCCGTACATCGGCTCGTAGGCCACGAGCAGCGCAGCAAGCACTGCCAGCCACTGCCGTCGCGGTGCAAGCTCGCGCGCCAAAAGGTAGGTGAACAGCACGACCAGCGCGCCAAGCAGCGCCGAGACGATGCGCATGAGCGTCACCTGTGAGAACACCGAGCCCCCACGGGTCAGCAGGTAGGCAGGGGAGAGCGCCAGGTAGTAGAGCGGCCCGTGCGCCGCCGAGGTGGTGTAACCGCCGCCGTCGTTCCGGCGCGGCTTCGTTCTCGTCACCTCGCGTTCGTACTCGCGCTCGACAGCTATCGACCACGGAGCCTTCGTGTCGCCGACCTGATGGTTGGTGAAGAAGTCTGCGTGTTCGAGCGCCAGGTTCTCCGCCCCTGACCAGCGCGCCAGGCCCGAGTTGGGATCGTGACTGGGCCCCTCGCCGCGTTCGACCAGCGACTGCACATAGGCGAAGTGATCGACCTCGTCTGGTCCTTGAAAGACAGGGGTTATCAGCGCCCAGCAGCAGGCGTTGAGGGCGGCAATGGCAAACAGCCACGCTCCCATCCGCCGTGCGCCGCCGGCGACCGCCAATGCGAGGCAGCGCACCGCGAGCAGCGCGAGCAGCGGCAGCACCACCAGCAGGAGCAGGGGGTACAGCCATGGGCCCACGATCCCCGGGCGGAAGAGCGCGGCCCGATCGAAGATCTCGCCCGCTCGGGACACGTAGCTGCGTAGGGAGCCCGCCGGCGGCAGGTACCAGACGGCGATGCGCGCGGCGAGATCCTTGTCCTTGAGTGTGGGCGGAAGGATTGGCGGCTTGGACAGCGGTGTGCCGCCCCACTTCACGGGTCCGTCGGAGCTCAGACACACCTCTGCCCGTTTGGGGGCTTCGCCCCCCCTAATCTCCGGAATTGGAAAATCAGCGTTGCTTGGACGACCCGGGGTTCCCTGCAGCGGCGGAAGGCTGTCTTCGATCGTGTGCCCGTGCGCTGCGAGGGTGAAGTGCAGTGCGGGGCGCGTGGGCGTTCTGTAGATCGCGCTGAGACGGACGAAGGCGGTACCGGCCGGCGGCTGCAGCCCGGGGATGCAGAGCCGTGTTCCCATGGTGGTCTTCTGTTCGTAGCTGACCGCCTCGACGCTGTTGGTGCCCGTGTAGTAGAAGCGCGGGTGCAGGCAGTAGTAGGCCGTCACCGCCACCAGCGGGATCGCGGCGAGCGCAGCCACTCGCCACACACGGCGATCGCCGGCGAAGACCGCCGCCAGCGTCCGACGGAGGAGACCCACCCTCAGCGCCGGCGCAGACCGAGAATCGAGAGCAGGAAGGAGGAGAAGAAGATCTGGATGCCGACGATCATCAGCGACGCGGCCACCAGGGCCAGGCGTTCGTCGGAGAGGGAGCCGAAGCCGTGGGAGATCCAGGTGACGAGCACCACGGCGCCCATCACGATGCCCGCGAGGGCGAAGGCGCCGCCCAGCAGCAGACCGTGCTCGAGGCGGAAGCGGGCGCGCATGCGGTCGAACCAGGGATCCTTCTCGCCCATGAAGTAGGTCCCGAAGGCGTGGGCGCAGAGTCCCAGGGCTAGCACCTGAGTGCCGACGATCATCAGCAGGGACCCCCCGATCAGGGCGTGAATCCCCCAGTCGCGCCCGATATCCAGGCCGGCTCCCGCCACGACGACGATCAGGGTGCCAACGCCCGCAAGGGCGGCACCGGGCCAGATGAACAGGTGGTTGGGGGAGTGCACGAGCAGGAAGCGCAGGTGGCGCCAGCCGTCGCGGAAGCTCGACAGCTTGCTCTCGCCGCCGCGCGGGTGGTATTCGATCGGGAACTCCGCGATCTTGAGGTTCTCCTTGGATGCTCTGATGACCATCTCCGAGGCGAACTCCATGCCGGTGGTGCGCAGGTCCAGGCGCTCGAGCACGTCGCGGCGCAGGGCGCGCATGCCGCAGTGGGCGTCCTTGATGCCTGTGCGGAAGAACAGGTTGAGCAGGCCCGTGAGGATCGGGTTGCCGACGTAGCGGTGCAGCCACGGCATGGCCCCCGGCTGGATGTTGTCCATGCGGTCGCCGATCACCATCTCCGCTCCCTCGTCCAGCGCGGCCACGAAGCGAGGGATGTCGTTGAAGTCATAGGTCAGATCGGCGTCGGCCATGACTATGTAGCGTCCACTGGAGGCGGCGAAGCCGGCCAGGTAGGCGCTGCCGTAGCCGCGCCTACGTTCGACGATCACGCGGGCGCCGGCCTGCTCGGCCAGCCGCGCCGAGTCGTCTTCGGAATCGTTGTCGGCCACGACGACCTCCCCGACGACGCCCATACGATCGAGGGCCGCCCGCGCCTCGCGCACGCAGCGCTCGATGTTCTCGGCCTCGTTCAGGCAGGGGATCACCACCGACACCAGCGGCGTCTCGACGTCCGGCGACTCGAGAGGTTGGGGGGAGCTTGTCTGGGCGAGTGTGCTCATCGGCTGATGCCCTTCACGGGCACGGTGTCCCGCGGGGCGAGGCGCGCTACCCGTTTATAACGCCCCAAAGGGCGGAAAGTGGCGGACGAGCGGGCGCGCACCGGCGAGATGAGATGCTAGCGGTATGCGTATCTGCGTCGTCTACGACTGCCTGTACCCCTACACGGTGGGGGGAGCCGAGCGCTGGTACAGAAACCTCGCCGAGCGCCTCGCCGAGGACGGCCATGAGGTCACCTACCTCACGCTGCGCCAGTGGGAGCGGGGCCAGCGCCTGGACCTCGACCCGCGCGTGCGCGTGGTGACTGCGGGCCCACGCATGGCGCTGTACACAGCCGGGGGGCGCCGGCGCATCCTGCCGCCGCTGGTGTTCGGCCTTGGTGTGTTCGCTCACCTGCTTCGCCGTGGGCGTAGCTATGAGGTGGTGCACTGCTGCTCCTTCCCCTACTTCTCGCTGCTGGCCGCTTCGCTTTTGCGCCCGCTGCAGGGCTACGGCCTCGTGGTGGACTGGTTCGAGGTGTGGAGCCGCTCCTACTGGCTCGACTACCTCGGCGGCCTGGGCGGACGAGTTGGCGCGCTCGTGCAGCGCCTGTGCGCGGCGGTGCCGCAGCGCGCCTTCTGCTTCTCGGAGCTGCACGCGCAGCGCCTGCGCGAGGAGGGTCTGCACGGGCCCGTGACAGTGCTTCGCGGGCTCTACCGCGAGTCCATGCCGCCGGCCGAGCAGTCCGAGGGGGCGAGCGCGGGTCCGAGCGATGGGCAGGGGGCGCCGTTGGTGCTGTTCGCGGGACGCATGATCGCCGAGAAGCAGGCGCCCCTGGGTGTGGAGGCAATCGCCCTGGCAACAGAGCAGATAGAGGGACTTCGGGGGGAGCTCTTGGGGGACGGCCCCGAGCGGGAGGCTGTCCAACGGGCGATCGCAGAGCACGGCCTCGAGCAGACGGTCACGGCGCCCGGCTTCGCCGAGCACGAGTTGCTCGATGGGGAGATGCGCCGGGCGATGTGCGTGCTCTTGCCCTCGCGCCGAGAGGGCTACGGCATGGTCGTGGTCGAGGCCTCGGCCCGGGGCACGCCCAGCGTGGTGGTGGCGGGCGAGGACAACGCGGCCACAGAGCTAATCGAGGAGGGCGTCAACGGGACGGTCGCCGAGCGCTCTGACGCGGAGTCGATCGCCGCGGCCATCGTACGCGTGCACGAGGCCGGCCCGGCGATGCGCCAGAGCACCGCCCGCTGGTATGAGCAGAACGCCGAGCGCCTGTCACTCGAGTCCTCGCTGGAGAGCGTGCTCGAGAGCTACAGCGTGCGGGCATAGCTCTCAAGCATCAGCCGTGCCGTGCGCTCCCACGTGAACAGCTGGGCCCGGGCGCGACCGAGCGCTCGCAACCTGCCCCGCAACTCCCCGTCAGCGAGGATCCGCTGCAGCGCGGCCGCGATCTCTGACTCCCGGCGAGGGTCGAACAGCAGCGCCGCATCCCCCGCAACCTCGGGCAATGAGGAGGCGTTGGAGCACGCCACGGGCACTCCACGCGCCATCGCCTCGAGCACAGGCAGCCCAAAGCCCTCGTACAGCGAGGGGAACACAAAGGCCTCGGCGAGCGACCACAGGCCCTCGAGGTCGGCTGCGCTCACCCATCCACACATGCGCACGTCCCCCTCCACACCGGCTCGCCGAGCCTGCTCGCGCAGCTCATCCTCGTGCCAGGTGCCATAGCCGGGGAGCACGAGCAGAGGCCGCTCGGGAACCGGCAAGCCGGCAAGTGCCCCGATCAGGGCCGCGAGATTCTTGTGGGGTCGCTTGGCCGACAGGCTCAGCACGACCCGCCGATCGCCCAGCTGCAGGCGCACACGCAGCTCAGCCTCAGGGGTCGGCGCCTCGCGCTGCACCGACCCCAGCCCCAGCGGCACCACGTCGATGCGCTCGGGCGCAATGCCCACCAGCTCCACCAGGTCGTCACGAGTGCTGCTCGAGTCGGCCGTCACACGATCCGCCCGTCGCGCCGCCTGGGGCACCAGCACCCGCATCCCCTGCTCGCGCAGGCCCGAATGGGTATCGGGGAAGCGCGCGTAGATCAGGTCGTGGACGGTCGTCACCCGCTTGAAGCGGCCCCACAACGGAGCTGTGCTGGCGAGGCTGTGCACGAGATCGACGCGCCGGCGGGCAGCCATCACGGGCAGCAGCGTCTGCTCGCCGAGAACCCACTGGACGCGGTTGCTCGCGCTCACGGGAACGGTCACGGCGGGCAGCAGCTCCCCCCAGGGACCACCGCCCGCCGCTGCGGCCTCGCGGTTGACGAAGGCGGTGAAGCGCATCCCCGGCGGAGCGGAGGCGAGCAGCGGAGGGATCAGCTCGCGGGCGACCACCTCCATGCCGCCCGTCTCGCCGGGCACCAGGAAGATCAGGTTCAGGCCGATGTGCAGCGGGCGCTCGCTCAAGGGGGCAAGGCTAATGCCAACAGAGGGGAACGCCCTGACGGGTCAATACGATGGAGCACGATGTCTCTCTCTGTAGACGTGGTGATCGTGGCCTACGGTCGCTACGAGCTGACCGACAGCTGTCTGCGCCACCTGCGCGAGCAGACGCGTGAGCACCGGGTGATCCTGGTGGACAACGGCTCCACCGACGACACCCGTACGCGGATCGCAGCCGAGTGGCCGGGCGTGCAGCTCGAGTGCTTCGATGACAACCGTGGCTTCGCCGAGGCCTGCAACCGCGGCGTGGCGGCGGGCACGGGCGATGTGGTTGTGCTGCTCAACAACGACGTCGACGCCCACCCTGACTTCGTCGAGCGCTTGGTCGCGCCGCTGGAGAGCGATCCCGTGCTGGGGTCGGTGGCGGCGCTGATGCTGCAGCCGGGCGAGGGCTACATCGATAGCGCCGGGCTCGTAGCGGACACCGCCCTCGGCGGCTTCCCCCGGCTGCAGGGTCTGGAGGTGAGCGAGGCCGGGCGCGAACGCCCGGTGCTGGCCGGGCCCGCGGGTACTGCTGCCGCCTACCGCCGCTCGGCCTGGGAGCAGGTGGGCGGCCTCGACGAAGCGATCTTTGCCTACATGGAGGACTTCGACCTGGCTCTACGCCTGCGCAGCGCGGGCTGGAAGACGGTGCTGGCCGAGGACGCCGTGGGAGTGCACCTGGGCTCGGCCACGCACGGGCACCGCTCGGCCTGGCAGCGCCGCCACGGTGGCTTTGGACGCGGCTACATGCTGCGTCGCTACGGCCTGCTGCAGGGTCGCGGCGCCACCCGTACGCTCGCCACGGAGGCAGTCGTAGTGCTGGCCGACCTGGCCGTATCGCGCGATCTGGCCGCACTGCAGGGCCGCGTCTCGGGCTGGCGCGCAGGGCGGGAGGCGCCGCGACTGCCCCCGCCGCCGATCGAGGCGGTGGACCACACGATCGGCTTTCGCGACTCGCTGGCCCTGCGTCGGGGGGTCTATGGACGCCGCGCCGCCTGAGCACGACGACGCAAGCACACCGCCCGGAGGCGCCGGGCCCAGGCCACAGCTGCTTTTGATCTGCGCCGACCCGGTGGGCGAGCAGATGGCGGGACTCGGCATCCGCTGCTGGGAGCTGGCGAGGACGCTCAGCTCATACGCATCGGTGACGATCGCTCACGGCGGCCACGAGCAGGGCGAGCGGGAGGGTGTGCGGCTGTTCGCCTTCCGCCCACATGCTCCGGGCGCACTGCGCGAGCCGATCGCCTCGGCCGACGTGGTGATCGCCCATCCGCAGTGGCCCTTGGTCGACCGCTGGCTTAGGCGCTCGAGTGCCCGCGTGATCATCGATCTCTACTGCCCCGAGACACTCGAGACGCTCGAGTTGCTGGCGGGTGCCGGCGCACTGGAGCGCCGTCAGCGCACGGCCACCACGCTCGATCGTCTGCACGCAGCCCTGCGCACAGGTCACAACTTCATCTGTGCGAGCGAGATCCAGCGGGATCTGTGGCTCGGCACGATGCTGGCCCTGCGCATGATCGCCCCCGAGCTCTACGACCGCGACCCGAGCCTGCGCGAGGTGATCGACCTGGTGCCCTTTGGCCTGCCCGACACACCTCCGACCCCAAGCGGCAGGGGCGGCCCGCGAGCGGCAATCGCGGCGCTCGAGCCGGACAGCGAGATCGTGCTGTGGAACGGAGGCATCTGGAGCTGGCTGGACGCCGAGAGCGCCATCCGTGCGGCCGCCGCCCTCGCAAAGAGGCGCCCCCAGCTGCGGCTGGTGTTCATGGGGGTCGCTGCGACCCATCCGGCCGGCGCCGCTGCCGCGGAGGCAGCGCAATGCCTGGCGGGCGAGCTGGGGGTCCTCGACTCGATTGTGCACTTCCACGACTGGATTCCCTATGGCGAGCGCGCCGACTGGCTGGCGCAGGCAGAGTGTGCGATCTCGGCGGCAGGCGAGCACCTGGAGACGCGCTTTGCCTATCGCACGCGACTGCTCGACTGCTTCTGGGCGGGGCTGCCGGTGGTGTGCACGAGCGGCGACGACCTCGCGGAGCGCGTCGAGCGCGAGGGCCTGGGAGCGACCGCCGCCCCAGGGGACGTGGAGGGTCTCACGGCAGCACTCGAGCGGGTGCTCGAGGCGGGACGCCCGGCATACGCAACTGGTCTGCAAGCGGCCGCGAGCCGGCAGACCTGGACGCGCGTGGCCACGCCGATCGTGCGCTGGATCTCACAGCCCACACCCGCGCGTCGGCCGGGCGATGGCAGGGAAGTACTGCGGGCGCCGCTCGCGCAGCGGCTGCGCGAAGGGGCCTATCTTGCGGGGGGGCGGGCACTGCTCGCACGGCGGTAGGAGAGTCGTCAGGCGTCGGCCGGCAGCAGGCGAAACGGCTGATCCCGAGGTCAGCTGCGAGACATTCCGCCGCCTGCCGATGCTTCCGCTGTCCTGAGTCGATGGCCGCAAGCAATCCGCTTGTGTCGAGCAGAATCACTCGCCGAAGCCACGGGCAAGCTCCTCGTCCACCCGCTCAGCAAGGGTCGTGTCGCCGCTGTCGAACAGCGGCACGCGAGGGCCCGGCGCGATCGCCCCCACGCGCCGACCCCGCGCCAGCGCCATCCCACCCACGGCAACGGCCCGCCACGCAGCCGCCTCCTCCGGCCGGGAGCGTGCGAACAGCACAACCCGCGGAACGCTCACGGCGAGCGCCGCCAGACCGAGGATCGTGCGCCGTGGCCGGTCGAAGTGGGCGTTGCCGTAGTGCAGGATCCCGTGGTAGATCGAGCGGATGTGCTCGCTCTTGCTCCAGCGGCTGAAAGTGCCGCCGCCGAGGTGGCGGAAGACGGCCTGCGGGACGTAGAGGACCTCGCCGCGTCGTTTCAGGCGCAGCAGCAGATCTGAGTCCTCGAACCAGAACCAGAAGCGCTCGTCAAAGCCGCCCACAGCCTCGATCTCCGCGCGGGGGACCATCAGAGCTGCGGCCGCCGGTTGGGCGTCCACGACCTGGGCGTCCGCGCCGTCGGCTTCGACCCCGTGGTAGCGGCGGCTGATCGGGTTCCCGGGCCACAGCTCCTCGATGCCGAGCATGATCACGAGGAAGTTGGCAAGCGTGGGGAAGGGTCGCGGGCGGTAGCCGGCTTGGGTCTCCAGCGTGTCGGGGTCGACCAGGCGGCCGCCCGCAGCCACCGCTCCAGGGTGGGCTTGCAGCGCCTCCACGAGCAGCTCCACAGCGTGCTCCCGCACGAGGATGTCGGAGTTGAGCAGCAGCACGTACGGCGCGCTCCCATGCGCCAGACCACGGTTGTTGGCCGCGGCGAACCCATGCCGATCTGCCAGTGCGACGACCGTGGACACCCGGGCGAGCTCGTCGCGCCTGGCGCCCGCCTGAGGATCGAAGGCGTTGTCCACGACCACCATCTGCGCCACCGCCGGCCCAGCCAGCTCACGCACGCACTCGAGCGTCATCTCGGCCATGTCCGCCGAGACGATCACCACGTCGACCGTCGCCGGGGATAGCTCGGTCCTGTGGTCGTGGCCCTGTAGCTTGTCCGCTTCCATGGCCTCATCATTGCCGAGAGAGGACAGCCGAGCCGTCCCCAGGCTCACCGTGACCGTGCTCTCCTACGACGGGCGCCAGTTGCTCGAGGTGATCCTCCCGTCGCTCGCGCGCCAGGCCTTCAGCGACTTCGAGGTGGTCGTCGTCGACAACGGCTCCCGCGACGACACCGTACCATGGCTGGGCGAGAGCTGGCCACAGGTGCAGGTGATATCGCTGCCCGAGAACCTCGGTGTGACGGCCGCCTTGAACGTGTGCGCCCACGCCGGGCGGGGCGAGCTGGTGGCGCTGTTCAACAACGACATGGAGCTCGAACCCGACTGCCTGGGCGAGCTCGTGGCCGCGCTCGACGCCCACCCCGAGGCAGGCTGGGCGGGGGCCAAGCTGCGCGACTTCGAGCAGCGCGAGCTGCTCGATGGGGCGGGCGACGTGTTCACGTGGGCGGCCACAGGCGGGCGCCGCGGCCACGGGCAGCGCGATCGCGGCCAGTACGACGCACCCGGCGAGATCTTTGGCGCTTGTGGAGGCGCGGCGCTCTACAAGCGCAGCGTGCTGCGCCTGGTGGGCGACTTCGACGAGGACTTCTTTGCCTTCTACGAGGACGTCGACTGGAACCTGCGCGCCCAGCTCGCGGGCTTCAGCTGTCGCTATGTCCCCAGCGCGGTCGTCTACCACATGGGCAGCGCCACGATCGGTCGCGGCCTGTCGGACTTCACCCGCTACCACCTCTGGCGCAACACGCTGTGGATCATCGCCAAGGACATCCCCGCCGGGGCACTGCTGCGCCACGCCCCACAGCTCATCCTCGGACAACTCCTCAACCTGGCCGTGGCCGTGCGCGACCGCAAGCTGGATATCTGGCTGCGCGTGTGGCGCGACGCGCTGCGGGGAATGCCGAAAGTGCTGCGAAAGCGCCGCGTTGTTCAGGGGCGCCGGCGCATCACCACCGCGGGACTCGAGGCCGTGGTGGGAGCCGAGCGCGGACCCCGCTAGCGCTCCTTGGCAAACAGCAGCGTCAGCGCCGCACCGCGACAACCGCGCTGTTCGAGCGGGCCCAACGCCTTGGTGATCACCTGCGCCGCACGCATGAGCGGCTGCGAGGGCTCGCGCCGAGCGGGGTGGGTGCGCAGCGCCCAGGCCCATCCATGCAGGCTGCAGATCTTCCCGAAAGGGTCGCCGGTGGTACACAGGAGCTCGCGCATCCCCAGCGCGCCCAGGTGCTCGATTAGCGCCTCCCTTGGCATCAGGCAGAGGTGACGCGGCGCATCGAGGTGCGCCCAGCGGGTACCAAGGAGGCGGAACTGAATCGAGCCTGGATTGGGGACGCCGATCACCAGCACTCCACCCGGCTCAAGGCGCTCCACAGCGACGGCGAGCATCTCAGCGGGATCGGCGAGATGCTCGAGCACGTGCCACATCGAGATCGCACGAGCGGGTGCCAGCTTGCGCAACTCCGACACGGGCTGGTCGCTACAGATCGCCCGCACCCCCAGTCCCTGATCGAGATACTCGCAGCAGCGGGGATCCATCTCGATCGCGCTCACCTCGAAGCCCTCACGCTTGGCGGCTGCGCTGAACGCCCCCGCGCCCGCGCCGATGTCGTAGAGACGACCGGGCTGCACATAGGAGCGCAGCATGCGCATGCGGTAGGACTCGACCTCCTGCAGGGTGGGGTTGGTGGTCCACTCGGGCGCCCCGTCGGGGCCGAAGCGGTGATAGTCACCCTCGTAGTAGGGGGCGAGATCCGCGGGCACGTCGATGATGAAGACGGTCCCGCATGCTCTGCAGCGGTTGTAGTGAAACGGCTCCGAGGTGCGCTCGCGGTTGCGATCGCTTGCGGTTAGCGCGTGGTCGGAGCCAGCGCCGCAAAGGGGGCACAGTCGCGCGTCGCTGGGCATCCGCGCGGAGCCTAGCGAACGGCTCCCCCCAACCAGCCCGCAAGCACCTCGCGCACCTCCGGGGGAAAGCGTCCGAGCAGCCTGAGGATGGCGAAGTAGACGAGGCTCGCCGCCGCGACCGCGATGAGAGGGTGGACGGGCAGGAGCAGGCCGATCGCGACCGCGACACCTCCGGCGAGGGCGACTACGAGGATCGTGCTCGGTCGCAGCTGCACGCCGGGGGCGGCACGCCGCAGTAGGACCGCCTGGCTGACCGCGAGGCCCGACTCGCCCACGAGGGCCGCGAGCGCGGCGCCGCGCGCTCCGAGCGAGGGCGCGAGGATCAGCGTGAGCAGCGCGGAGACCGCGAGGGCGAGGAGGTTGGCGTAGAGCACCTCGCGGTAGCGGCGGCGCATCAGCAGGGGGTATCCGCAGGCGACCGCGGCGAAGCTCCCGATCAGTGCGGGGCCCTGGATGCGCAGGACGACTATGGAGGGATCGTGGCCTGCGATCACATGGATCGCGAAGCCCGCGCCCACCTCCACGCAGAGCACCAGCCAGGTGCCCGCGAGCAGCGCCAGCTCGAAGATCCGTCCGCTGGCGAAGTCGAAGCGGGGCGAATCCTCGCGCTCGGCGCGGGCGAGGATCGGGAAGGCCGCGCCGATGACCAGTCCCGGGATCGCGACGAGCACTTCGGAGATGCGAAAGGAGGTTGCGAAATATCCGGTTTGTCTCGCGCTCGAGATCACCGACATCAGCACGAGGGCGACACGGAAGTAGACGATGTTGACGGCGGCGATCACCGCCCAGGGAATCGACTCGCGTAGCAGCCGCCACCAGCGGGAGGGGTGGAAGGAGGGGCGCAGGGAGGTGTAGCGCAGGACCAGGGGGATCGTGAAGAGCAGGGAGACGATCGAGGAGGGGATGGCCACCGCGAGGAGCGGCAGGAGCCCCGCGCCGGCGAGCGCGAGGGCGACGAGCAGCGCGACGTTCACGACCTGGCGCAGGACTTCCACCGCCGAGACCCAGCCGAAGCGCAGTTGCGCCTGCAGGCCGGTGGCGAGGGTGCTCTGCAGCAGCTGGAAGACCAGCCCGATCCCCGCAAGGGCGGTGCCGGCGACCATCGCGGCGGGATAGCCGACGGCGGCCGCGAAGGCAACCGCGAGCGCGACCCCCACGAGCGTGACGATCAGGCGCATCCCGATCGCGGAGGCCATCATCTCGCGTCTGCGCTCCTCCCCGAGGGTGGCGAATTCACGCAGCACGATGCTGTTGAGCCCGCCCTCTGTAAAGCCGCTCACGATCGTCACGAGCGCGATCACCGCGGTGTAGCGCCCGAAGCTTTCGTTGCCGAGATGTTCGATCAGGACCCGCGCGGAGATAAGCGAGAGCAGCAGTCCCACGACATAGGAGGCGGTGCGCAGGACGCTCCCGCGCAGCGCGGCGCGGCCGGCGGCAGGGGTGTCGAGGAGATCGGGGCTGCTCACGGAGACGGCTCGCGCCAGGAGGCGACGGTGCGCTCGATCCCCTCCGCCAGCGCGTAGCGTGGTGTGAAGCCCACCTCGCGCTGCAGGCGAGCGACATCGGCCACCAGCTCGCGCGGCTCTCCCTCGCGGGCGGGCAGCGCGCCCCAGCGCACGAGCTCGGGGCGCCCGCAGGCCTCGGCCGTGAGGGTGATCAGCTCGCGGATCGACGTGGGCCGGCCCGAGCCCACGTTCACGGCTCCCTGCACGGAGCTGTCGAGGATCGCCGCGAAGGCGCCCGCCACGTCATCCACATACATCAGGTCGCGTACCTGGGTCCCCTCGGGTGCAGCCGCCGGCTCACCTGCCAGCAGCGCAGTGATGATGCTCGGCAGGAGCCGCGCGGGAGCTTCGCCGGGGCCATAGGGGGTGAAGATGCGCCCCCACGCCAGCTCGATCCCGGCATTGGCCGCAAAGCGCTCGGCCACACGGCGGGTGGCATCCTTGGCCACGCCGTACAGCGTGGCTGGATTCAGCGGCGCCTCCTCGCTGTAGCGCTCGCGCGACCACTCGTACTCGGCGCACGTGCCCGCCATCACCGCCCGTCGCCCCCCCGCCTCTGCGAAGCAGCGCAGCAGCCTCAGGCTGGCCTCCACCCACACCACATTCTCCGGGGCCTGCCAGTAGCGACCGTGCTCCACATACCAGGCCATGTGCAGCAGCCCCTCCGCACGAACGCGCTGGGCGAGCGCTTCGGCGGCGGCTGGGTCGGTGAGGTCGGCCCGGTGCCAGGTGAGTTGCTCCGTGGCTCCGGCTTCACGCTCGCTCGGTGCAAGCGCCTCGCCTCGAGGCTCGCCGCGCCCCACCGCGTGGACCTCGTGACCAGCGTCGAGGAGCGATCGCAGCGCGCGGCTTCCAAGGAAGCCTGCGGCGCCCGTCAAAAGCACCCGACTCATGCCACGAAGTCTGGATAGGACGCGTCGCGCTCGGAGATGATCCGCGGCGCGCGAGTGGCCGGCCAGTCGATGGCGAAGGCGGGGTCGTCGAAGCGCACGCCGCGCGACGACTCGGGAACGTAGGGGGCGCCCATCTGGTAGAGCACTTCGCAGTCCTCGCTGAGCGTCTGAAAGCCATGGGCAAGGCCGGCGGGGATGTACAGCGCGAGCCGGTTCTCCGCGCTCAGCTCCACGCCATGCCAGCCGCAATAGGTGGGGGTGCCCGCACGCAGGTCAACGGCCACGTCGAAGATCGAGCCGCGCACGCAGCGCACGAGCTTGGACTCGCCGTGGGGTTCGGCCTGGTAGTGCATCCCCCGCAGCGTGTCGCAGTGGGCGTTGAAGGAGGCGTTGCACTGCACCACCGCTGGATTCAGGCCACGCGAGCGGAACTCCTGCTCGTCGAACGTGCGGGCGAACCAGCCGCGCTCATCCCCCAGCAACTCGAGCTCTATGACCCAAACCCCGGGCAGCGGCGTCTGGATGAAGCGCATCACGAGATGAGCGTCAGCTCCGGCGTGCGCGCGGCGAAGCGCCCGCCCCACTCGCGGATGAACCCGAGCTGAGCCACGATCTCGTCCTTGAGGTTCCACGGCAGGATCAGCACCACGTCCGGACGAAGCTCGCGGATCTCCTCGGGAGAGCAGATCGGGATGTGGCTGCCGGGCAGGAAATGGCCCTGCTTGTGGGGGTTCAAATCGCAGGTGAAGTCCATGAAGTCACGGCCCACGCCGCAGTAGTTGAGCAGCGTGTTGCCCTTGGCCGGAGCACCGTAACCGGCAATCGAAAGGCCCTGCTCCTTGAGGTCGATCAGGAACGAGAGGATCTGGCGCTTGTCCCGCTCCACCCGCCGCCCGTAGCCGAGGTAGGTGTCCAGATCCTCATAGCCGGCCGCCCGCTCGCGCTCGCGCAGCTCCCGCGCAGCGCCCGTTTCGGGCTTGCCGCGATCCTCGGCGTGAGCGCCGTAGATGCGCAGCGAGCCGCCGTGGGTGGGCAGCTCCTCCACGTCGAACAGGCGCAGGCCGTGCGCTTCGAAGACACGGCTGACGGTGAGGAAGGAGAAGTAGGAGAAGTGCTCGTGGTAGATGGTGTCCCACTGGTTCTCATCCACCAGGCGCATCAGGTGGGGGAACTCCATCGTGATCACACCGTCGTCCGCCAGCAGGATCTTCATGCCGGCAACGAAGTCGTTGAGGTCGGGCACGTGAGCGAGCACGTTGTTGCCCAGCAGCAGATCGGCCGAGGACTCGCCCGCCAGCGAGCTCGCCGTCTCTGTGCCGAAGAACTCCACCAGCGTGGGAATGCCCTTCTGCAGCGCCACCTTGGCCACGTTGGCCGCCGGCTCGATGCCCAGCACGGGGATCTGGCGCTCGTGGAAGAACTGCAGCAGATAGCCGTCATTGGAGGCGATCTCCACCACATGGCTGTCCTCGCCCAGGCCGAGGCGGTCGATCATCTGCTCGGAGTAGCGGCGCGAATGCTCGATCCAGCTGGAGGAGTAGGAAGAGAAGTAGGCATAGTCGGAGAAGATCGCCTCGGGAGTCTCGAACTCCTCGAGCTGGACCAGGAAGCACTCGCCGCACACGAGCGCACGCAGCGGGTAGAAGGGCTCCATGCCGTTGGCGCGCTCAGGCGGCAGATAGGAGTTGGCCAGGGGCGACATGCCGAGGTCGGCGAAGACGGCCTCGACAGCTGCACCGCAGAATCGGCAGGTGGTCTGGGTCATGGCGAGGGAGCAGCGTATTGAAAGGACTCGATCTGCCCGCGGGTCACCGCCCCCACGTCCTCGCCGGCCTGCAGCGCGCGATACCAATCCACGATGCTCGTCAGGGTTCCGTCGAGGCCCACGAGCGGACGCCAGCCAAGCCGCGTGCGGGCGCGCGAGGAGTCGAGCTTGAGATAGCGCGCCTCGTGCGGATGCGGTCCGTCGTCGAGTGTCGAGTGCAGATCGCCGGGCCACAGCTCGGACAGGCGCTCGACGATCCAGCCCACGGGGCGGGCGTCCTCGTCGGTGGGCCCGAAGTTCCAGCCGCTGGCGTGCTCGGGCGAGTCCCACAGCGCCTGAGCAAGCACCAGGTAGCCGCTGAGCGGGTTGAGCACGTGCTGCCAGGGACGCAGCGAGTTGGGGTTGCGCACGCGCACCGTCTCCCCCGCCAGAGCAGCGCGCATGATGTCCGGGACGAGGCGATCCTCGCCCCAGTCGCCACCACCGATCACGTTGCCGGCCCGCGCCGATGCCAGCCGCGGCCCGTCGGGGTCGGAGAAGAACGAGCGCCTGAAAGCCGACGTGACGAGCTCAGCGGCACCCTTGGAGCTCGAGTAGGGGTCGTGGCCGCCCATCGGCTCGTCCTCGCGGTAGCCCCACTCCCACTCGCGGTTCTCGTAGCACTTGTCGGAGGTGACGTTCACGACTGCGCGGACGGAGTGGCCGTGCAAGCGCACCGCGTCGAGCACGTTGACGGTGCCCATCACGTTCGTTGCGTAAGTCTCCACAGGCTCGGCAAAGGAGCGGCGCACGAGCGACTGGGCGGCCATGTGGATGACCACCTCGGGGTCACTCCCTGCCAGCGCCGCGGCGAGCGCACCGGGGTCGCGCACGTCGCCCTCGACGCTCGCGCTCATCCCCGACTGCACGTCCGCCAGCTCATACAGCGATGGCTCAGTGGGGATCGCGTTGGAGAAGCCCGTCACCTGCGCCCCAAGCGTCTGCAGCCACAGCGACAGCCATGCCCCCTTGAAGCCCGTATGGCCGGTCAGAAGCACGCGTCGGCCGCTCCAGAAGGCGGGATCCACGCTGCCGCTGCCGGGCGCCACGTCGCTCACGACCACGCCCGCCACGGCGCCTGCCCCGAGCGCCACAGCTGCTCGAGGTGGTTGCGGTCGCGCAGCGTGTCCATTGCCTGCCAGAAGCCCTCGTGCCGGTAGGAGGCGAGCTGACCCTCGCGGGCGAGGGCACGCATCGGCTCCTGCTCCCAGACCGTGGCATCGTCGAGGAGATAGCGGGCGACCCTGGGCGAGAGCACGAAGAAGCCGCCGTTGGTCCAGCCGCCGTCGCCGCGCGGCTTCTCCTCGAACTCCCGCACACGCTCGCCCTCCACGTCGAGCGCGCCGAACCGGCCCGGGGGCTGCACCGCGGTGACCGTCGCGTCCGTCCCCTGCTGGCGGTGAAAAGCGATCACCGCGCTGACGTCCACGTCGGATACGCCGTCGCCGTAGGTGAAGCAGAAGTCCTCATCGCCCAGATATGGCAGCACCCTCCGCAGGCGCCCTCCCGTCATGGTCTCCTCGCCCGTGTCCACCAGCGTCACCCGCCACGGCTCCGTCTCGGAGCGATGGACCTCCATCGCCCCACTGGCGAGGTCGAAGCTCACATCGCATGTGTGCAGGTAGTAATTGGCGAAGTACTCCTTGATGAGGTAACCCTTGTAGCCGAGGCAGATCACAAACTCCTCGATACCGTGGGCGGCGTAGATCTTCATGATGTGCCACAGGATCGGCTTGCCGCCGATCTCCACCATCGGCTTCGGGCGCGCAGCAGTCTCCTCGCTCAAACGCGAGCCGAAGCCCCCGGCAAGGATCACGGCCTTCACAGCAGCGCAGCGTAGTGGACGGCCCGCGGTGTGTCAGCGGACAGGCGAGCTGCCGAGCACCTGTCCGGCGGACCCGAGCGCCTGCACGGCGAAATACGGATCGGGGCTCTGCACCGTGATCGCCGTCTCGAAGCCGGTCACTGGGGCTGTGGCTATGGGCACCAGCCCCGTCTGATGAGCCCCGGCGATCACCCGCCAAGAGCTCACTCCGGTGGCGCCGTTCCAGCTTGCGTAGATGGTTGCCTTTCCCCCCTTCGCGCTGACGGCCACGCTGGGGCCACTCGCCGGCACCCCGCTCCAGGGAAAGCGGTAGACGCGATAGGTCTGGCCGGGGGCGGGGATGTGCGCGTCGAAGATCATCTGCCCGGTGGGGCTGAATTCGGTGAAGTAGGGGTCTTCGCCCCAGCCCACGAACGAGTTGCCGCTCGCCAGCACCTGATCGTCGCCCTGGCTGCCCGTCAACAGCGCGGGGGCGCGCACGTAGCGGGACACCAGCGTGACCTTCTTGTGCGCGAAGTCGATTCGCTCACGGATCACACGGGACTGCGAGTGCGCCTTGGGCACGGCCCCGTTGTCGAAGATCGTGAGCGTGCCGTCGGGCTGCCAGACCACGTCGTGTTGGTAGGCGGTGCCCGTGCCGGGACCCATCTTGAAGCTCGAGCGCTTGCCCCCGAGCCGCCACAGCACCGCTCCGGTGGTGTGGGAGATCTCGTAGGCCGTCCAGGTGTTGCGCGAGGAGACGATGAAGTTGCCGTCGCCGGAGGGGTCGAGGGAGATGGAGTTCACGTGGAAGAAGTCCCACGGCTGGCCGGGGTTGTAGGTGGAGGGGCGCGCATAGGAGTCGGCCAGTTCCACGTGCCCGTAGGCGTGCCACTCGAACATCACGAGACCGGTCGGGATATCGATCTCCTGCAGCAGGGAGTCCTGCAGGATCCCGTCGTGCGATCCCCCCACGGAGGACAGGTCGGCGTCGACGAGGGTGTAGGCGGTGATGAAGGCCGAGCCCTGGGGCGTTATCTGCAGTTCGTGCAGGTCGGCCTGGTAGCCGTTGCCGGCCGACACCGTGGCCGCTCGCTGATAGGCCGTGTTGTAGATCTCGTCGATCCCGAAGCCCACGCCGAGCTCTTCTGGGATGTGCCCCTGCCACCACGTGAGGACGGGCTGGCCCTGGTAGTGCTGGAGCTGGAAGTCCTCGGCGACTTCGCCGGAGGGCAGCGGCATGTACCACACGAGACCGCCCCTGTTGTTGATGATCATCGGGCCCGAGGAGCCGAGCCCATGGCTGGGCGTGAGGAAGATGTCGTCGGTGCTCGCCGCGGGCGAGTTGAGGGTGACGGCCACCTTGGGCGGATGCAGCGTGGGCTCGGAGGCAAAGCTTTCCACGGTGCCAGCTTTGGCCGGCGCAGGAGCGCCGCTGGGCGGCGGCTTGAAAGCAGCGAGACGAGCGATGTAGAAGGTGCTGCTCACGCGCTGGGTATGGCCCTTCGGGCCGACCACAGCCGTGGCCGTGACACGCTCGCCCTGTGAGAACTGGTGTGTGGGAACGAAGCTCGCCCCGGGAGCTGTGACATAGCCCTCGAGCTTCCCGGTGTGCCTGCCGCTGGTGGAGCCCACGACTGAAACGCCGGCGATCTCGTTGGACGGGACACCAAGGAAGCTGATCTGCGTGTAGGGCGACGCGTCAGGCGTGCCGTTGAGGGGCGAGACCGCCACCGCCAACGCTCCTGCAGCGGTTGCCGGCGCGTGCGCCACTGCCACCAGCATCGCTGCCAGGAGCCACGAGCGGCCCACTCTGCCCCGTACGGCCGTTGTGATCGTCTTCGTCCTCATTCCTCCCTCTCGTCCCTCGTTGACGCCCATCCTCGATACCGAGCAGCGCGACCTACCAATACGCCGTCATCTCGCCAACACCCTCTACGGCGCCCGGTAGCGCGAGGGACGCCTCATGCGCGTAAGAATCGACTTCAAAACGCCCGACTGCCGACCCAGCTGCGGCCCTCACCGCTCGCTGACGGTGACCGTGTTGGACGCACCTTCGGCAAATGGATAGTCGGACTCCGGTTCGGAGCGCGCACGGAACTGATAGTCGGCCGGGCCCGGGAACTTGAACCGATAGCTGGCGTGGAAGGCGCCCCGAGCGTTGGTGCGCACGACCTGGAACTCGATCCAGGAACCTCCCGGCGAGCGAGCCTCGAGCACGAGCTGCTTGCCCTCGGCGGGCACGGGGCCGCCGCGTAGATGTCCGTGGAAGAAGATGCTGCTGCCCACGCTGGCTGTCCGCGGGGCGATCGTCAGGGCGATGCCCGCGCGCACGGCCAGAGCAAGCGTGCGGGTGGCCACGGGCGTCGCGTCTCCGATGTGATCCCTGTAAGAGAAGCGCAGCGTGGAGGAGGAGAGCCTGCGAGGGAGGCTGACCGTGAAGCGCCCATCTGCGCCTGTGCGCAGGCCGGCCAGGGTCACGGCTCTCGCGCCGGCCATCGAGGGCGTTGCCTGCAGATCGATCGTTGCGCCCGCGATCGGCAGACCGCCGGGTGCCGTGAGGCGACCTGTGATCACGTGGGCTGCGCCGAAAGAGCTGGCCAGACGAGTCCTCGTTGTCCTCTTCCAACGCACTTCCAGGGCAGCACCAGCGGAGGCATTGGTGCCATTCGCAGGGCCGGGCGTGCCAGGCGGCGGCGGGTTGTAGACCGTGATCTCCCGGTCGAGCACGGGCGCCGAGTTGCCCGCCGCATCGGTCACGCTCACCACCAGGTGGTGAGCCCCATTGGCGATCCCCGTCGTGTCCAGGCCAACATCGGCGCTCACCGATCCAAGGCACGGCTGCAAGTAGAGGAACGCCGGAGTCCCATCGCTTGTCTGCCCCACATCCCTGCAGCGACCGCCGTTGTCATCGACCACCGTGCGCTGCACCACCTGCCCGTCCACGCTGAACACAGCCTCGTATACGCCCGCCCCAGGATCGCTCGCGCTGAAGGTCACGTCACTCGTGCCACCCACCGTCGCAGCGCTCGCCAGTTCCCCACCCACGCCGCTCGCGCTCGGCCCGGCCGTCTGTTCGAGCGTTAGGTCCGCTGCGTAGAGGTAGATGACCGCGGCGTAGTGGTTGGCATCGCCGACGCCTTCGGGACAGGCTTCCCCCGGGTAGCCCCCACACATCGCGCTCATGTAGAGGTGCCCACGAAGGTGGCTGGCGCTCACGTCGACCCGGTTTTCTGCGGCTGAGGGCTGACCGATCTGCCCCTTTGGGCGTTCGCACCCGTCAAGTGCCACACACGATTCGAAGTAAGAGGTTTCAGCTGGTCCAGCAAGCGTGTATTCATAGCCCGCGTTTTGGGCCCATCCACCCTGAGCGTCGCCCGCGCGCCAAAGCGTCGCGCCCACCAGCGTCTCGTCCGCTGAGGTCCCGAACGTCCACGAGCCGAAGTTGGCACCTACATCCCGCTGGGTCCTGTCGTCCAAGGCTGCAATGAGCGCGCCGCCCGGCTGCGAGCAGGTATTGAGAGCATGAGACTTCGCTCCCGAACTAGACCCGCTCCACCCATCCGTAGGTGCAGCTTCCCCATTGGGCATCCGGCAGGAGTAGACGTGGAGCGTCCCCGCGTACGCACCGGGCACGGCAAGAGCGACGGTCGCGAGTAGGACCACGCCCGCGGCCCACGACCTCACATCCCATCTCCGTTGAAGCAGCTCAGCCATCAACCCTATGTAGCTCCCTGGCCTCTCGAGACCCCCCTCCCAAAATTGTTCCAGAAAGTGGGGCCTGCTAGAGCGAGAAGCTGAGGGGCAGCTCGGCGAGGCCGTAGATACCAGAGACGCTCTCGAACGCCGGCTCACCGTCGAGCGCCAGGTCGCGCATTCGTCGCGCCATGAACTCGAGGCCCTCCTGCAGCTCTGCCCGCGCCAGGTTGGCCCCCAGGCAGTAGTGCACGCCCGCTCCAAACGTGAGGGCACGCGAGCGGCCACGATCAGCTGTGATGTCGAAGTTGTCGGCGCCGGCATCGCCCGCGTCGTCGTCGCCGAGATCCCGGTTGGCGGTGAAGGCGCAGACCATCACGATCGTGCCCTCGGGGAATCTCACGTCCCGATACTCCACGTCCTCGGTCAGGATCCTGGCTGTGAACGGAGTGATCGGCTCGTAGCGCAGCGCCTCGTCCACGGCCTGCGCGGCCAGGCCAGGATCATCCACCAGGGCGGCCCACTGCTCCGGGTGCTCCGCCAGCAGCCTCACGGCGTGCGCGAGCTGGCTCTGGCTCGTGTCCACGCCGCCCACCAGCACGTTGAACACGAGGTTGATGCACTCCTCCTCTGATAGACGCTCGCCGGCCTCTTCGGCCGCGATCAGCCTCGAGATCAGGTCGTCCGCCGGGTTCTCCCGGCGAGTCCGCACGAGCGCCTGGGCATAGTCGTAGAACTCGGCCACAGCCTGCTCGATCCCCTCGATCTCGCTCGCCATGGCCGTCGCGTCGAACTGCTTCTGGATCCAGTTGGACCAGTGGTGCAGGCGCGGGGCGTCCTCCAGCGGCGCACCCATCACCGTGGCGATCACCTGCGAGGGGTAGGGCTTGGCGAACGCCTCCACGAACTCGCACCTCACGGTTCTCTCCTCCTCCCCCTCCTGTCGTCCGGCGGGAGAGCTCGCCACCGCCTGCTCGAGCAGCCCCTCGAGCGACTCGCGCATGGCCGGCCTGTAGCGCTCCACCGCCCGCGGTGAGAGCGCCGGGTTGACCAGGCTGCGTAGACGCGAATGGTCAGGGCCGTTCACATGCAGGATGTTTCGGCGCATCTGCTCATACAGCGGCCCCTCCCGCACACCGAAGATCTCAGCGATCTTCATACCCGGGAAGATCGCCGAGCGAGTGCGCAGGAAGAACTCCCCCGACTCCCTGTCCAGCGTCAGGTAGCCAAAGGGCCCCTGCGCCAACCAGCCGCTGCTGCGTAGGCGCGCCATCTCCCGATGGAAGCGTTCCCCGCGCATCGACAGATCCGTGTGGTCGAACGCGGGGAGCTCCAGCTCGGTGACGAGCGCCATGGCAGGCACGGCCGTCTGACTATTTTTTCTTCGGGCTCACAGCCTGCTTCAGCGAGGCACCAGCCGAGAACTTGGGGGCCTTGGAAGCTTTGATTTTCACGCGCTCGCCCGTACGCGGGTTGACGCCCTGGCGGGCTGCTCTTTTGACCACCGAGAACTTGCCGAACCCAGTGATGCTCACCTCGTCGCCTTTTTTCAGCGTCTTGGTAACCGTGTCGAGCAGCGACTCGATCGCGCGCGCCGAGTCGGCCTTGCTCAGACCGCTGTCTGCTGCGACCGCCTCGACCAGCTGAGACTTGTTCATGAAGCAACTTCCTTTCAGGTAGATGTCACCGGCGACCGCGCAGGGTACCGTGCCAGCTTCTTGCCTGGGTTGAGAAGCCCCTTCGGGTCGAACGCACGCTTGATCTCCTCGTGCAGTTGCACCGCCCGCTCGCTCCACTGCGACTCGAGTAGCCCGCGCTTCATCCAGCCCACACCGTGCTCGCCGGCGACCGATCCGCCCAGCGCCCCGACCAGCGCAAACAGCTCCTCTGCGACCTTCTCCGCCGCCTCCAGCTCAGCCTCGCTGGCAGGGTCCACAAGCACCGTCGCGTGCACATTGCCCTCGCCACCGTGGCCAAAGGCGCACGAGCGCAGGCCGTGCTTGCCCGCGATCGCCTCGAATCGCTCGAGTGCCTCCGCCAGGTGCTCGCGTGGGAACGCCACGTCCTCGCTCACCTTGGCGCCTCGCACTGATGTGAGCACGCCGTTGACACCGTCGCGCCAACGCCATAGCGCCTGCGCGTCAGCCGGCTCCTGCACGGCGAGCGCCACCCCCTCGAGCGTCTCGAGCAGGGCGCCCCGCTGCGCCTGCGCCTCCGCCACCGTGCCGTCCACCTCGACCAGCAGCGCGAAGTCGGCTCCCTCTGGAACCTCGCCCGGATAGGAGCCGGCGAGGAGCTCCAGCGTCACACCATCCATGAAGTCGAGCGCAGATGGGCGAAGCCCAGAGCCCAGCAGCACCCCCATCGCCTCGCAGCCATCCCTACGCCCGGCCAGGAACACGACCAGCGCAATCGCTGTCTCGGGCGCGGGCAGTAGCCGCAGCCTCACAGCCGTAATCACACCCAGCGTCCCCTCCGAGCCCACGAGCAGGCTCTTCAGGTCATAGCCCGCCACATCCTTTCCCGCCCAACCGCCGATCTCCACGAGCTCGCCCGGCGCGAGCACAGCCTCCAGGCCAGCCACCCATGCGCCTGTCACCCCGTACTTCAGAGCGTGCGGGCCGCCGGCGTTGGTCGCCACGTTGCCGCCAATCTGCGACTGCTCCGAGGCACCTGGGTCGGGGCCGAAGAACAGGCCGTTCTCGCGCGCCAGGCGCTGCACGTCACGCGTGCTCACACCCGCTTCAGGCAGCATCCGCCACAGCTCCGGCTCGAGCTCTCTGACGCTCCGCAGGCGCTCCAGCGAGCACACCACGCCCCCGTGCACAGGCACAGCACCACCCGTCAGGCCCGTGCCACCTCCACGCGGGACGATCGGGACGTCGTGGGCGTAGCACCAGCCCACGACCGACGCCACCTCCGCCGCGCTACCTGGCAGCACCACCGCGTCGGCACGCCCCTCCAGGCCGCGGCGACGTGTGTAGTCGCTGTTGTAGGGGGAGTCCGCGCCGGGGCGCAGCACGTACTCCGCACCAACCAGTCGGCTGAGCTCGCTGAACATGGCTGAAAGCGAGGCTAGCGCTACGAGTAGCATTGACAGCGCAATGGCCATCAGCACCAAGCCGTCCGGGGAGGACAGCAAGCAGGGCGAGACGCATGAGGAGCAGCGGCGCTTCCGCTCACTCTCCGGCGAGCCCGTGCGCGAGCTCTACACGACCGCCGACCTGCCCGCGGGAATAGGTGCCGAGCCGCCGGAAGTCGACCCGATCGGTAAGCCCGGCGAGTACCCCTTCACCCGTGGGATCCACTCCTCGATGTACCGGGGACGGCTGTGGACGATGCGCCAGTTCGCCGGCTTTGGCACCAGCGAGGAGACCAACGAGCGCTTCCACTACCTGCTCGAGCACGGCCAGACGGGGCTCTCGACCGCCTTCGACATGCCCTCGCTGATGGGCCACGACTCCGACCATGCCCGCTCGCTGGGGGAGGTCGGGCGCGAGGGCGTGGCCGTGGACACGCTCGACGACATGCAAACGTTGTTCGGCGGCATCGACCTCGGCGAGGTCTCAGTGTCGATGACCATCAACGCTCCTGCCGCGATCATGCTCGCCTTCTACGTCGCCGCCGCCGAGACGCAGGGCGTCGGGCCGGAGCGACTGTCGGGCACCATCCAGGCCGACATCCTCAAGGAGTACATCGCCCAGAAGGAGTGGTGCTTCCCGATCGATCCCGCCATGCGCCTGTGCGGCGACATGATCGAGTGGTGCACCCGGCGCATGCCCCGCTGGCACCCCATCTCGATCTCCGGCTACCACATCCGCGAGGCCGGGGCCACCGCCCAGCAGGAGCTCGCCTTCACGCTCAAGGACGGTCTCACATACGTCGAGCAGGCTGTCGAGCGTGGGCTCGACGTCGATGACTTCGCGCCCCGTCTGTCGTTCTTCTTCAACGCCCAGATCGACTTCTTCGAGGAGATCGCCAAGTACCGCGCCGCGCGGCGCATCTGGGCGCGTGAGCTGCGCGAGACGTTCGGCGCGAAGAGCCCGCGCTCATGGCAGATGCGCTTCCACACCCAGACCGCGGGCGTCTCGCTCACCGCCCAGCAGCCACTCAACAACATCGTGCGCACCACCATCGAGGCGCTCGCCGGAGTGCTCGGTGGCACGCAGTCGCTGCACACCAACTCCTACGACGAGGCGCTCGCGCTGCCCACCGAGGAGGCAGTGACGATCGCCCTGCGCACCCAGCAGATCATCGCCCACGAGACAGGCGTCACGAACACAGTGGACCCGCTCGGCGGCTCCTACTTCGTGGAGGCCTTGACCGACGAGATGGAGGAGCGCTGCTACGCCTACTTCGCCAAGATCGACGAGCTCGGCGGGATGGTGGCCGCCACCAAGCTCAACTACCCCCAGCGCGAGATCGCCGACGCCGCCTTCGAGCTTCAGCAGGAGATCGATGCGGGCGAGCGCACCGTCGTCGGCGTCAACCGCTACCTCGCCACGGATGAAGAGGCGATCCCCACGCTGCGCGTCGACCCTGCCCTCGAGCACAAGCAGATCGGCCGCCTGCAGGCCGCCCGTGCGGCTCGTGACGGCGCCGCTGTCGAGCGCTCGCTGGCCGAGCTGCGCGAGTCCGCCGCCCACGAGCAGCGCAACCTGATGGAGCCGCTGCTCGCCTGCGCACGCGCCCACGCGTCGGAGGGCGAGATCATCGAGTCCCTTCAGCAGGTCTTCGGCGACTACACCGAGACGCCCGTCTTCTAGCTTGGCCAAGAGGCGGCGGGTGCCGCCGCCTTCGCAACTTCTTAGGCCTTCATCGTGTCCACACCTTAGGATTCTGCTCGTCCCGACGACCCAGCGCCACTCCTGGAGCCCAATGAACCACCTCAATCGGTCGGCCGTCCTGGTGTCGATCACGGCCGTCCTCGCCGTCCTATCAGCGCCCGGTAACGCCGGGGCAGCCGCCGCCGTCAGCATCTCCCCGCTGCCCGGCACGCCCACCGCATTGCCGCAAACCCAGATCAGCTTCCTCGGCGCCTCCCCCTCATCGCTCAGCGCAATCTCGGTCTTGGGCACGCGCAGCGGGCGCCATCGCGGACGTCTGCGCTCCTACGCCGCGGCCACCGGCGCGAGCTTCATCCCCAGCAGGCCGTTCGTGCCCAACGAGCACGTCACCGTCAGCGCGCGCTGGCATGACGGGAGCAGGACGGTGACGCTCTCGACCCACTTCAAGGTCGCCCAGCCAGTCGCCGTGTCGATGACCGGGTTCCCGGCCACACCCGGAACCCCGGCTGAAGTGCAGAGCTTCAACTCCCAGCCGTCGCTTCACCCTCCCACCGTCGTCGTTCATCAGCCCGCCGGTGCAACCAGCGCCCCCGGCTACATCTTTGCCGCGCCCTTCCTCGGCCCCGGGCAGGACGGGCCGATGATCTTCGACAGCGCAGGCAACCTCGTCTGGTTCCATCCGGTGGCGGCGGGCGAGGATGCGGCCGACTTCCAGACGCAGGTCTACCACGGCAAGAACGACCTGACCTGGTGGCAGGGACGCACGATCGCCCTTGGCTACGGGCTGGGCGAGGATGTGATCGCCGACGCCAACTACAGGACAGTTGCCGTGATACGCGCCGGAAACGGCCTGCAGGCCGACGAGCACGAGTTCGACCTGACGCCCCAGGGGACCGCCTACATACTCGCCTACAGTCCTGTGCAGACCAACCTGACGGCCGCCGGCGGCTCCGCCCACGGCGTGGCCGTCGAGGGCGTGATCCAGGAGATCGACATCCACACAGGCCTGGTCATGTGGGAGTGGCACAGCCTCGCCCACGTCGGAGTGGCCCAGTCCTACTCCAAGCCCTCCGCCATCGCCTCCACCCCCTTCGACTACTTCCACATCAACTCGCTCGCCATCGACAACCAGGGCAACCTCCTGATCTCCGCACGCAACACCTGGACGCTGTATGACCTCAACAGCCGCAGCGGCCAGGTCATCTGGCGGCTCGGGGGCAAGGCCAGCAGCTTCAAGCTCGGGCCAGGGGTTGCCTTTGCCTACCAGCACAACGCCGCCTGGCTCCCCGACGGGCAGATCAGCCTGTTCGACGACGAGGGCGCACCGCCGGTCAACCCGCCCTCGCGCGGTGAGGTCATCACACTCGACCAGCACACCAAGACCGCCACGCTCGCCACCCAGCTGGTCCGCAGCAGCGGCCCGTTGGCAACTGCAAGCCAGGGCGACGTACAGGCGCTCCCGGGCGGAGGCTGGATGGTCGGTTGGGGCGGGCTGCCCAACTTCACCGAATTCGACGCCCAGGGGCAGATCGTCTACGACGCCCAGCTGCCCGCCGGCGAGAACAGCTACCGCGTCTACCGTCTGCCGTGGGCCGCCCAGCCGCTGGAACCACCGGCTCTCGCCGCTGTCACGAGCGGCGCCACCACCACCGCCTATGCAAGCTGGAATGGGGCTACCACAGTGGCCTCATGGCAGCTGCTGAGTGGATCCAGCGCCACTACCCTCACACCCGTCGCCACCGTCGCCCGTAGCGGTTTCGAGACCGCCGTCGCGGTGCCTGCTGCCCCGCTCGTCGAGGTGCGCGCGCTCAGCGCCTCGGGCAAAGTCATCGGTACCTCCAAGGCACTCGCGCCGAGCGCCGGCTGAGCTTCGATGCGCTGGCGCGGGCTACGACCCCTACACAGGTTCCTTCTCGGTGGCGGGGTGCTCGTGGCGCTCTCTTCGATCGTCACCCTGGCCGTGGCCTCGCAGCGGATCGTCTCCGAGGAGGCCGCTTTCCAGGCCCCGAGCGTCGGCCGTTGCGAAGCCGAACAGCTGAATCGCTCCGCGGTGCTGCCTGGCACCGGCGTGGCCGTCACACCGCTGCCCGGCTCCTACGATGCCCCACCGCGAACGCAGATCAGCCTGCTCGGCGCCCCCGCCGGGGACCTCAGCGACCTGCACGTGAGCGGATCGCAGAGCGGATCGCACTCGGGGCACCTGCGCGGCTACTCCCAAGGCGACGGCGCCAGCTTCCTGCCCTCGCAACCGTTCTTGGCAGGTGAGACCGTAACCGTGCACGGCCGCATCAAGACCGGCTCCGCCCAGCATCGCTTCGCATTCCACTTCGTCGTGGCCCGTCAAGACACGCACCTCTACTCGCCCGCCCCCGCCAAAGTCGCCCGTGATGAAAACGAGATGCAGGAGTTCCATTCGCGCCCCGAACTGAAGGCTCCATCGCTGGCCGTCACCGCGACCTCGCCCGCCACCGCCGGCGGCTACATCTTCGCCGCGCCCTACTCCGGACCAGGTCCCGCCGGTCCGATGATCTTCGACGAAGCCGGCAACCTCGTCTGGTTCGACGCGCTGCCCGGCGGCTATGCCGCCTCCAACCTGCAGGTCCAGCAGGACGGCAGCACGCCCGTGCTCACCTGGTGGCAGGGCACGATCACCGCCCAGGGCTTCGGTGAGGGCGAAGAGATGATCTACAACAGCTCCTACAGGCCGCTCGGGCGGGTGCACGCCGGCAACGGGCTCAAAGCCGACCTGCACGACTTCCACATCACACCTCAGGGCACCGCGCTGCTGACGGTCTTCGACCCGATCTACTGCAACCTTGCCGCCGTCGGCGGGCCCGCCGGGGGGGCGGTCACCGACACGATCATGCAGGAAGTCGACCTGCGCACCGGCCTGGTCAGGCGCGAGTGGCATAGCCTCGACCACGTCCCCATGGCCGACTCCTACAGCACCGCCACCCACGCAAGCCAGGAATGGCCGTTCGACTACTTCCACCTCAACACGATCGACCAGCGCGCCGGCGGCACGACGCTCATCTCGGCCCGCAACACATGGGCGCTCTATGAACTGAACACCCAGACGGGCCAGGTGCTGACACGCATCGGCGGCAGGCACTCCGACGTCAAGCTCGGCGCCGGTGCCGCCACCGCCTTTCAGCACGATGCCATGACTCTTCCCAACGGGACCATCAGCGTGTTCGACAACGGTGGCGTTCCTCAGGTCCACCCACAGTCGCGCGGCCTGGTACTGGCCGTCAACCCCGCCGCCAAGTCGGATGTGGTCGTTGCGCAGTACGAGCATCCCGCGCCCGCGCTCTCGTCGGGTAGCCAAGGGGACATCCAGGCGCTCGCCAATGGCGACATGTTCATCGGCTGGGGCGCAGAGCCCTACTTCACCGAGTTCAGCTCCAGCGGCCAGGTCCTGTTCGACGCCCACATGCACGGCTCCTACCAGTCCTACCGCGCCTACCGCTTCCCTTGGACGGGCACGCCCAGCGAAGCCCCCGCCATCGCCGCCTCGGCGACCGCGAGCGCACCCACGAGCGCCTATGCCAGCTGGAACGGAGACACGCGGACCGCCAGCTGGCGCCTACTGGGCGGCCCCTCTCCCAGCCAGCTCGCGCCCGTCGCAACGACGGCCAAGAGCGGCTTCGAGACGACCGTCACCGCGCCGGGTCCCGAGGCCTACGTGGCCGTACAGGCGCTCGACTCCAGCGGCAACGTGCTCGGCACCTCGCGCACGATCAAGGGTTGACTTCGAGCCTGAAGCCGCACCGAGCAGCCATTACATAGAATCGAAACATCCTCCCGCTCGGCCGCCCAAACGGGGTTTGATACGCTCGATTTTGCTTGATGTCAAGAGGGAGGTTTGAAGACATGGCGCCCAGCGATGTCACACCCAAGCCGCTCAGCGACCAGGCAAATGCAGTGGCCGGCGACGAGTCGATGCCCGCGCCGGAGGAGCCCCAGGAGCGCTACCGGCCGCTGCCCACCGGCACCCACGGTCTCGACCCCGAGCTCGTCAAGCACGACCAGCGCGAGCGCCTGCGCGGTGCAATGGTCGAGCTGATCGCCGCGAAGGGCTACCCGTCGGTGCGCATCGTCGACCTCACCAAGCTCGCCCACGTATCCCAGCCGACCTTCTACACGCTGTTCGCCGACAAGGAAGACCTGTTCCTGAGCGCCTATCAGGAGATCTCTCAGCGCACCGCGCAGACGATCCTCCAGGCCTACAACGTCGACGCTGGCCAGGACGAGCGACTACGCGGAGCCATGCGCGCCTTCGCCGAGCTGGCCGTCGATGAGCCGGCCGCAATGTCGCTGTTCATGCTCGGCGCCTTCGGCGCGGGAGCAAGGGCGCTCGATCGTCGCCGGCGAACCCTGGACGCGCTCGAGACGAGCATCCTGGCCAGCCGCGACCGCGCACCGTCGATGGGCAGCACCGACCTCACCGTCAAGGCGATCCTCGGCGGCATCCGCGAGGTTGGAGCAGCACGCCTGCGCGAGGGGCGCCAGGATGAGCTCCCCGTTCAGGTGCAAGAACTGGCCACCTGGGCAGCGTGCTACCCACGCCGACTGCCAGACGGGCTGGGGGCACCACCGGTTGCCCGCAGGCAATCGGCCCCGGCCGCCGAGCAGACCTCGGAGCGCGCACGCCGCGCCGAGGGCCGGCTACCCAGCGGACGCAGCGACCTACCGCGGCAGTTCATCGTCAAAAGCCAGCGCGAGCGGATCGTCGACGCCACCGCCGCGATCGTTGCCGAGAAGGGACTCGCCGCGCTGACGATTCCAGAGATCGCCAAGCGTGCCAACGTGTCCAACCAAACCTTCTACAGCATCTACTCCTCCAAGCACGAGGCGCTGCAGGGGGCGCAGAAGATCGGCATGCACCAGGCGCTGCAGGTCGCCAAGGAGGCGTACAGCACACACCAGCAGGACTGGTCCCGTGCCATCGCAGCCGGACTAAGAGCGCTGGTCGATTACCTCGCATCCGAGCCTGCTCACGCGCACCTCAACCTCGTGGACACCTTCGCCGCGAGCCCCGAGGCGATCGAAATCCGAAACGCCTCCATGCGGGCCTTTGCCACATACCTGCAGCCCGGCTATGAGCTTGCAGCCGATGAGTCCCCGTCCGAGGTTCCGGCGATCGCCGCCGAGGCCATCACAGGCGGCATCTGGCAGGTCATGCACCACTACGTCGAGAACGAGTGCGTTGCGCATCTGCCACAGGCGGTGCCACAGCTCACCTACTTCGCGCTTGCGCCCTTCATTGGACCCGACGCTGCAACCGCAATCGCAGGCGAGACGCGGTAGCGCTCAGCCCTCGGCGCCGGCGGCAAGTGCGTAGGCGGCCTTGCCTTCGCGCTTGGCGCGAGTGACCGCTCCCGAGCTGAGCATCCGGCGCAGGTTCTCGCGGATGTTCTGTCCGCTCATGGCCGTCACCACCGTCAGCTCGCCCACCGTGTGCGATCCATGCTCCAGCGCCGCCAGGATCGCCTGTTGGGCCGCTCCGCGAATGGCCCGTGCGGGCTTGGCGCCATCGGCCCGTGCAGCTTTGGGCGCAGAGGACCGGGCCCTGCCAATCGTGCCCGCCGCCGAGCCTCGGGGCCCAGAGGCACGCCGACTCGGGGCGGGCGGCCTCGGCTCCTGCGCTTGCGCCTGCGTGGCTCTCGCGCCGACTTTCGGGCTCGACGCCTGCTTCGCGCGCCGACTCCGCGCCGGGGGCGCCGTCGCAGCGTCGCTCAACCCAAGTGCCTCAGCAGCCGACAGCAGGCGCTCGTACTCTGCCAGCACCGGGCGCAGCTCGCCGATGCGAGCGTCGATCTCCGCGGTGATGCTCGCCAGCAGATCGCCGGCCATCAGACGGCCGCTCCGTGCAGGCCGCTGGTCGGACGATCGCGCACGTCCCACCATCCGTTCACCGAGTCGAGCGCACCACCGATGATGCCCTCGCGGAAGGACACCGTGTCGTTGAGCCGGGGCAGCGGCTCAACGGGCACGGGAACCTCGAGGAACTCGCACAGCGGCCCCCAGCCTTCCTTCGGGTTCCACACGAGCAGGCGGTCAGCCGGGACCGTGTCCTTAACGCGCTCGTTCCAGCGCTCCATCGCAGCGATCAGGCCGGCCTCCGTGGAGGGGTCGCCCGCAAACGCACCGACTCCCTCCTCCCAGTTCATGTGGCTCATCAGCTTTATGTAGCGGCGCCACAACGGATCGACGACCGTGCGCGCTTCTGAGACGTAGTGCATTACAGATTCGCCGAAGAACATGCTCCAGATCGTCTCGTGCATGCTTGCAGCCCATTCCTCACAACCGCGGACGCTGAGCAGCACCTTCGCCTCCGGGTAGTACTCGAGCAGCTCGCTGTAGTAGCGCGCCGAGGGCCAGTCCACAGTCGAGTTGGCAGCACCGAAGATGCGATCCCACTCAGGCTTGCCTTCCGCCACGGCCTCCCACAGCGGAAGCTCACCCTCGAGGTTGGCCAGCAGGTCGCGCATGTGGTAACAGGGGCCGAATCCGAGCTGTTCCAGCGCGAACATCTGCGTGGTGGTGGCCGTGCGCGGGAGCCCGGCGCCGATTACCTTCATGAGGGACTGCACATTTTCATTGATGTGTTTTTATCAGGTAGCTCAGTGGGAAGCCGCAACTACCGCGCGACGCGCAGATAGGCGAGCACCGCGAGCACCCGCCGGTGATCCTCGCCGCAGGCCCCCAGGTCGAGCTTGGAGAAAATGCTCGTGATGTGCTTCTCCACCGCTCCCGGCGTCACCACGAGGGCCTCCGCGATCGCCGTGTTCGAGCGTCCCTCGGCCATCAGCGCCAGCACCTCCTGCTCGCGTGCCGTCAGGCTTGCGAGCGTCTCACGCTTGGCGCCGTCTCGCGGCGCCAGCAGCTCGGCCACGACCTGCCTGTCGAGCACCGTGCCGCCGGCCGCCACGCGTCGCAGGGCATCGAGAAAAGCGCGCACGTCCCCCACGCGCTCCTTGAGCAGGTAGCCGATACCGGCCGTGTCATCGCCGATCAGCTCGCTGGCGTAGGCCGTCTCCACATATTGCGAGAGCACCAGCACGCCCAGCGCCGGCTGGCGTCTACGTGCCTCGATGGCCGCCAGCAGACCCTCGTCGCTGAACGTGGGGGGCAGGCGCACGTCGACGATCGCCAGGTCGGGTTCGTGGCCCGCGATCGCCCGCAGCAGGCCCGGGCCGTCCTCCACCTGCGCCACGACCTCGATGTCGTTCTCGCGCAGCAGCGCCACCAGGCCCTCGCGCAGCAGCGCCAGGTCCTCGGCGATCACTACCCGCAAGGCAGCCTCCCCTCGATGACCGTGCCCTCGCCCTCCGAGCTCTGCACCTGCAGGCGCCCGTCCAGCGCCTCCACGCGCGCCCGCAGTCCCGCCAATCCCGATCCTGCCGGGTCGGCGCCTCCGCGGCCGTCGTCGCCGACCAGGACCGTGAGCGTCCGGTGCTCGTCGTCGATCACGATCCAGCTGCGCTGCGCCTGCGCGTGCTTGGCCGTGTTCGTCAGCGCCTCCGCGATCACGAAGTAGGCCGCGCTCTCGACGGCCGGCGCGAGGCCGCGGTGCAGTCTTGCCTCAACCGACGTGCCGAGGCCGTAGCGGGCAGCCAGCGACTCCACAGCCGCCTGCAAGCCACGATCGGCCAGCAGCGGCGGCACGATCCCACGAGCGAGGTCACGCAGCTCCTCGATCGCGTGGCGGGCCTCGTGCTGAGCGTCGTTGATCAGGCGCCTGACCTCGGGTTGATCCTGTACCCGCAGCTCCGCCCGCCCCAGCTGGAGCGTCAGCGCAACGAGCCGGGCCTGCGCGCCGTCATGGAGGTCTCGCTCAATCCGTCTCAGCTCCGCCGCCTGCGCCACCACCGCCTGGCGGCGGGTGTGCGTGAGCATGTCGATCCTCGCCCGCAGCGCCCGGCGTCCGTGGGCCACGAGCACGCGGTCGTGCAGAGCGATCAGCGAGTAGGCGCTGCCGGCCGTCGCCAGTCCCAGCAGCGCCCAGGCCGGCCAGAACGAGTGAACGCCTGCCAGTAGCCACGTCAACAGCCAGGTGAAGATCAGGATCACCGCTGCGGCGCCCACCAACGCCCACACGCAGGCCACCCGTCTGATGGCGCCCGGTGGATGGCGCCACGCCCAGCCAGCGGTGAAGTCCAGCAGCACCAGATCGCCGAGCCCGAGCCAGGCCCACGCCGGCCAGAAGTAGCCCTGTCCGCCGATTGCCCAGATCCCCAGCAGCAACAGCGCCGTCAAGAACGCCAGCCGGCGCTCCAGCGAGCGTGCGTATTCGCCGATCGACAGGCCCGCCGCAAGCGTCGGCATCCAGCGTCGGGGCGCCTGGCCCGGTGGGAACGGCGCATCGGAGGAGAGCTGCGCGCGTTGATCCATCCCGGCAATGGTCTCACGGCCGAGCAGCCGCCGAGCCGTCGCGATCACACCGCCTTGGCGGCTTGGCGCTCGGCGCCCACCCGCTGCACCTCCCACACCAGCCCAGCGCGCTCCAGCGCCGCTATGACCAATCCCGAGATGTCGATCTCACCGCGGCCCATGCCGTGAAACGCCGAGGTGGGAAACGCATGATGATTGTTGTGCCACGCCTCCCCGAAAGAGAGCGGCGCGAGCCACAGCAGGTTGCGTGAATGATCATCCGTGCGAAACCTGCGCCGACCGAAGAAGTGACACAGCGAGTTGATGCTGTAGGTCACGTGGTGGAGCAGCAGGATGCGCACGGCGCCACCCCACAGCAACGCCTCCAGGCCCGCTCCCAGCGTGCCTCCGACGAGCACACCGAGGCCAAATGGGATCGCCAGGCCGAGCAGCGACCACAGCACGAAGGTCTTGTCCACAAAGGCGACCACCGGATCGGCCAGCAGGTCGGGCGCAAAGCGTTCCCGCGCCCCGCGCTGGGTGTGATCGAACAGCCAGCCCACATGCGCGTGGAGCAACCCCCGGAGCGCTCCCCGCCAGCCACCGCCGTGATCGACGTGCGGGCTGTGCGGGTCACCCAGCCGGTCGGTGTAGGCGTGGTGCTTGCGATGGTCGGCCACCCACGAGATCACCGGCCCCTCGACCGACATCGTGCCCAGCACGGCTAGCACGCCTCGCAGCCACGGCGAGGTCTTGAAGCTGCGGTGCGTCAGCAGCCGGTGGAAGCCGACCGTCACGCCGAGTCCCGTGGCCAGATACATGACCGCCAGGATCGCCACATCGCGCCAGTGCAGCTCGCGGTTCCACAACTGCCAGCCTGCCAGCACCAGCAAGAGCGGTGGAACCCCTGTGATCAAGCCCGTTATCGCGCGATCGACATTTTCCAGGACGGGCACCTGGATCTCCTCGGGCGTGGGGCCCTCGGGAGCGCCACCAGGACTCAGCGGCTCGAGATCCACAGGGGCGGGCGGATGCTCGAGGACGTTTGCGCCGAGATCGCTCATCCCATTGAATCCTGAGCGCCGACATCCTCCCTGTCGATGCGGTGTCCCACCGACCGAGGCACGGTCCACCCCCGACTCGACGCTCGGGATAGCCCCCGCCCACAACTTCCCGTACACCAGGCGCTACTGTGCATGAAGGCATGCGCACGAGGCCGATATGAGCGCGACTGACTCGCTGGAGCTGCATGAGTTGAGCCTCCATGGTCACCGTCTGGCCTACCGCCAGGCCGGCAGCGGCCCCGTGGTGGTCCTGATCCATGGCATCACCTCCGACTCGAGCACCTGGCGACGCGTGATGCCTTACCTGGCCAAGCGCTTCACCGTGATCGCGCCCGACCTGATCGGGCACGGGGCCTCAGCCAAGCCCAAGGGCGACTACTCGCTCGGGGCCCACGCCAGCGCCGTACGCGACCTGCTCGTGGCACTGGGGCACGACAGCGCGAGCTTCGTCGGGCACTCCCTCGGCGGAGGCATCGCCATGCAGATCTCCTACCAGTTCCCCGAGCGCTGCCAGCGGCTAGTGCTCGTCGACAGCGGCGGGCTGGGCCGCGACGTGAGCCTGCTCCTGCGCGCCGCCACGCTCCCCGGCTCGGAGCTCGTGCTGCCCCTGCTCGCAGCAACTCGGCTGCTCGACGCAGGACGCCTGGCCGGCAGTGCCCTCGCCCGTCTCGGTCTCAAAGCAGGTACCGACATCGAGGAGATCGCGCGCGGGCACGCCTCGCTATCGGACGCCGAGGCCCGCGGCGCCTTCATCAACACCCTGCGCTCGGTCGTCGGTCCCGGCGGCCAGCGTGTCAACGCATCCAACCGGCTGTACCTCGCCAAGCACCTCCCGCTGCTGCTCTTGTGGGGCGAGCACGACTCGCTGATACCGGTCTCGCACGGGCGCACAACGCACGAGCAGCTTCCCGACAGCCGCCTGGAGGTGTTCGCCGACTCCGGGCACTTCCCGCAGCTGGATGAGCCCGAGCGCTTCCTCGACGTGCTGCTCGACTTCATCGACTCGACCGAGCCGTCAACGCTCGACGCAGGAGGGTGGCGCGAGCTGTTGATGGCGGGTTAGGCAGCGTCTCGGTCCTCACGCCTATGCGGCCTTGATGCCCTCGCGCCTGGCGGCCTTCAGGACCTTCTGATCGAAGGATGAGACCGCCGAGCTAGTGTGCTTTGCGGTCGCGAGGCAGTAGGCGTCGGGGAGACTGATCGGGTGCCGCTGTCGCAGGCGCGCCGCCTCCACCCCGATCGCCTCGTTCGGCTGGTGTACGCTGACCCCGAGGGAGGCGATCGCCTCCCGGGCGGCGGCGAGCTTGGACACGTCTGCCGAGGGAGCGATCAGCACCTCGGTCAGGTTCACGATGCTGACAGCGCAAGCGTCTTGGTCCTCGCGCCACTTGGTGAACAGCGCGCGAGCGCGATGATGATGCGGGTCGCTGCCGTCAAGCGCTCCGATCAGGACGTCCGCGTCGAGGAGCAGCTTCACCGCTGTTCATCGTCGGCGTCGAGCTGCTGGAGATAGCCGACGGGGTAGGTGCCCGTCAGCGTCCCAAACGCATCCTCGAAGGTCGCTGTCGTGCGGCGGATCAGCAGCTCCCCGTCGCCGGCCGGCTCGACCGTGACGCGCTCGCCTGCGTGCAGCCCGACCTCGTCGAGCGCGGCCACGGGGATCGTGATCTGGTTCTTGGCCGAGATTCGCGGCATTCCTTTACTTTAGCGGTAAAGGCAGCGCCAGCTCACCGGGGCCGGCGATACGCTCCTGGCGAGCCCTCAGTCCGTACGCACGTCGAGCACGACCTTGCCAGTGGCACGGCGCTCATCCAGGCACCTCAGCGCATCGGCGGCGCGCTCGAGCGGGAAGCGCGGACCCACGATCGGCCGGACGAAGCCCGCATCGACCATCAGCCCCACCTCCGCGCCGATCTCGCGGTTGACCTCGGGCTTGCCCAGCACGTAGGCGCCCCAGCCGGCGCCCACCACCTCGGTGTTCTTGAGCAGCAGCCGGTTGACCTTGACCTCGGGGATCGACCCGCCGGTGAAGCCGACCACGACCAGGCGTCCGTTCTCGCGCAGCGAGCGCAGGCTGTCGGTGAAGCGGTCGCCGCCCACCGGGTCGAGCACCACGTCGACGCCGCCGCCCGAGAGCTCTTTGACCTCGTCCTTCCAGCTCTCGCTCAGCATCACCACGTGATCGGCGCCGGCCGCCGCTGCCACGCTGCGCTTCTCCGCGGTGGAGACCAGCGCGATCGTGCTGGCGCCAACCGCCTTGGCGACCTGCAGGGAGGCCGTGCCCACGCCACCGGCAGCGCCGTGAACGAGCACGCTCTCGCCCTGTTTCAGGCGCCCGCGCAGCACCAGCGAGAAGTAGGCCGTGTGGTAGTTGAGGACCAGCCCCGCACCCTGCGCGAAGTCGAGATCGTCGGCGAGCGGGAAGGTGAAGTAGTCGGGGGCGACCGCCGTCTCGGCGAAGCCGCCGAGCGCGCAGAAGGCCGCCACCCGATCGCCGGGTGCCACGGTGGCCCCAGGGGGAGCGCTGCGCACGATCCCAGCGACCTCGCTGCCCGGCACGAACGGCAGCGGCGGTTTCATCTGGTACTCGCCACGCGTCTGCAGCAGCTCGGGGAAGGACACGCCGGCAACGTGAACGTCGACGAGCACCCCCTCGCCGGGCGTGAGCATGTGCGAGGCCTCCGGCTCGGGTATGTCAACGAGAGCCAGCGCGCTGTCCGGTCCCGTCTCGGCGACTATCTGGATAGCTCTCATGCGGTTGATTATGTCCGAGCGCGCCGGGGTAGGGCGCGTGCTCGGTCCTGACATCGTCGTACACTCGGATGTAGATGAGAAGCACAGCTGTAGCGATCACGACTTTGCTGGCGGGCTTCCTGCTCGCGAACATGCTCGGCGTCGCCGTGGCCGAAGCGCCCGCCCCCACCGCCCCCCGCACGATCAGCGTGGAGGGGGTCGCCTCGGTGCCGATCGGCCAGGCCGACAACGCTGCGAGCGCCACGGCGGTCTATCGCCAGGGGATGGCCGGCGCCGTCGCCGACGGTCAGAGCAAGGCTGAATTCCTCGCGGGCAAGGTGAGCGCGACGCTCGGCGCCGTGCAGAGCCTCGGCGAAGGGGGCGGTGAAATCTCCTGCACCGCTAGCGAAGCCTCGGGTTACGCGGAATATGAAGGCGAACAACCGGACTTCGGCTCGGTCTCGCAGGGTGGCGTCACCTACGCCGCCACGCCCAAGGCCGCCCATGTCGTGAAGCCACGGTCGAAGTCCAAGTCGCGTCCCGTGGCAAAAAAGGCGTCGGTCGGAAGCTGCACGCTGACGGCTCGCGTCTCCGTCGTCTACGCGATCAGCTGAGCGACTGGCGCGTCAGGGGCGCCGCGCCACGCCCAGGATGTGCGGGGCCGGCGGTAGATAGCGAGCCGGGCTGAACGCAAAGCGCTCGCAGCTCTCGAGCTCGAACCCGGCAGCCGTGATCGCCGCGGCGGTGTCGCGACCGAGGTGGCAGCCGCCGGCCAGCCGCGGCCAGAGGGTGGCGTCGGCCAGGTCCTGGATGCGAGCCTCGCCGCGTCTGGGGGCACGAACGTGCTCATAGAAATGGAGCGTCCCGCCGGGACGGATCACGTTGAACAGCTCCGTGAGCGCCTGGTGCTGATTGGGAACCGTGCACAGCACCAGCGAGACGACCCCGACGTCAAACGATCCCTCCGCGAAGTCAAGGGCGCCGGCCCTCGCGTCGTGGACGGACACGCGCATCCCTACCTCGGCGGCGGCGCGCACCGCGCGCTCGCGCAGGTGACGCTCGGGCTCGACCGCGACGACCTCATCGACCGTGTCGGGGTAGTGCGCGAAGTTCGAGCCTGCCCCCGCGCCGAGCTCGAGCACGCGGCCGCTCGTTGCCTCGAGCAGGGCGCGGCGGTGCTCTGCTCCCCCGCGCGATTCGGCCGCTCGCGCCAGGCGCGCATAGACGCGCGCGAACACCGGGTGGTGAACCGCCTCGCCCGAGTGCTCGGACTGCTGACTCATTCGACGTGGAGCACGGCCTTGCCCGCGACCCTGCGCTCCATCAGCGCCTCGATCGCCTCCGCGGCCTCCGTCCAGGAGCTCTCGCGATCGATCGAGCTCTCCAGGCGACCGTCCTCGACGAGCTTTACGAGCCTGCCCAGGTCGAGCGTGCCCGAGCGTTCCCGATCGAGCAGCGCGAACACGAAGATGCCGTGCAGGCGCGCTCCGGGTGCACGGCCGAAGAACGCCCGCGTCGGAAACTCCACCGGCTCGGGGTCACTGGAAGCAAACGACACGATCGCGCCGAAGGGAGCCACGCGCTGCATGGCGGCCCCCAGCGTCGCTCCGCCGACGCCCTCGACGATGCCGTGGAACTCCGGTCCGGAGGGATCGAGCTCGTGCAGCACCTCATCGGCACCCAGCTCCTTCAGGCCCCGTGCGCGCTGGGCATTGGCCGAGACGCCCGTCACGTGCGCGCCCGCCATCTTCGCCAGCTGAACCGCGAAGCGGCCCACACCACCACTGGCGCCCGTGACCAGCACCCTGCGAGCGAGCACCGGGCCGATGATGTCCAGCGCCTTCAGCGCCGTGAGGCCCGCGACGGGCAGCGTCGAGGCCTGGGCATCGGTGACCCCATCGGGCAGGACGGCGAGCACGTCGGTGCCGATCGCCGCCAGCTGTGCCCAGCCGGCGCCGCGGGAGACCCCCACCACACGTGTGCCCGCCGGCGGACCCGTCCCGTCCGCGGCCGCCCGCTCGACCACGCCGGCCACGTCCCAGCCGGTGAGCTTGCCGGCTTCCGTGTCAGCCAGACGCCTGGTCTCGCCCCGATTCAGCGAGAAGGCCGTGACGCGCACGAGCGCCTGGCCGGACAGCGGACTCGGCTCGGGGACCTCGCGTAGCTCGACGTTTCCAGGCGCTCCAGGCGAGGCGGTGAGAGCGAGCATGCGCTCGATCCTAGTCCGCTCGCGTCAGCTCTCGGCGTAGCGCGCGACCGTGAAGGAGATCAGCACGGGAACGTGCACCGCGAACACGACCAGCGAGAGCGTCAGAACGACCAGCGGGCCGCCGCTCAGGTTGTTGCGCAGGAACGCGTACTCGATCATCCCCGCGATCACCACATAGGCGAGCAGCGCCCAGCGGGCTACCTCGAAGAAGCGCCCCCAGGCGAAGTCGGGCACGCGGGCCAGCGCCGCGAGGTTCCCCGCCAGAAGCAGCGCCGAGGCGCACAGCAGGATCACCGCGGGCGCGAGCGTGACGTGGTTGGGGATGTGCGAGGAGAGGTAGATACCGGCGGCCACGATCAGGGCCAGCGAGAGCATCCCCACCTGTGTCACCGGGGGTAGCCGCCGCTCGTTCATCCGCTCGCCAGCTTGGTCATGATCACGAACGTGGCCACCTGCATCGCACCTGTCGCGCCGGCCGTGTAGATGAAGCGTTTCATCAACCGCTCGATCACCTCGGGATTGGGCCGCGGCTTCTTCATCTCGACCAGCACAGCGATGTTCGCCGGCTCGAGCAACCCCAGGGCGATTACCGCCATGATGCCGACCACGATGTAGCTCGCCACGATCCAGCCGTGCAGCGCATAGCTGCTCTGGGTGTTTCCGAGCCTGGTCGCAAGCTGCCAGCCGGCGGACAGCGTGACGATCACGGCCGTGGGCATGATCAGCACCATCTTGGGCATCAGCTTGGTGGTGAACTCCATCCGCGCCGGAATCGACATGCGTCCGATGATCGGTCCCAGCACGAAGCCGAGGAACAGGTCGACGATCGTCCACGTCGCACCGCCCACCACGTGCAGGAACATCAGCGGCCACAGTTCGTTCACAGCGATTCCAACGATCACCACCACGAGCACGAAGGCCACGATCGGCAGGCCGGCGCGCGGGACGATCTGGAAGTCCGGTCGCTCCATGGCAGGAGGATGAGCCTCTACCCCAGCCCCCGCTGACGATGGGATGGCAACGCCCGCCATCCGCGCAATCTAACGCGCTGGGCGGCGAAATGCTAGAGGCGCCAACTCAAGGTCCGGACGCAAGTCGGCGTAGATCCAGCTGGCAGCCGCGGTCACGGCCGAGACCACCAGAACCGACGGCCACGCGCCGATGGCGAGCGCAAGCACGTGCGAGGCGACGAACGCAGTGAACGCAACACCTGTCAGTGCAGCCGCCGTGCGCGGCCCGCGACGTTGAGCCCATGCGCGCATGCACCACACCCCGCCCGCCAGCATCACCACGCCACCAAGTGGCCTCGAGCCGCTGGCCACAGCCACGCCGAATCCGGCGGTCAGCGAGCCTGCCGCGATGGGAGCGGTGGGAACGGGACGCATCGGTTGAGCGTAGCGCCAAGGCGGCGGCAAAGGCGCTAGCGGCCCGTGTCGATCAGCCCGCGCTCGAGCGCATAGCCGACGAGCTCGGCGCGCGTGGAGAGTCGCAGCTTCTGCTGGATGTGAGAGCGATGCGTCTCGACAGTGCGCACCGACAGGAACAGCTGCTCCGCGATCTCGGCATTGGTGTGGCCGAGGGCGATCAGGCGCAGCACGTCGACCTCGCGCTCGGACAGGTCGTCGGGCGGTCCCGGCGGCGGCTCGGAGGCGATGCGCGCACCCAGGCGCGGGTTCAAGTAGCTCTCGCCGACCGCGGCGCGGCGCACCGCTTCGACGAGCTCCTCGTCGGCCGCCTCCTTGAGCACGTAGCCGAGCGCCCCCGCACTAAGCGCCTCACGCGCGAACGCGGGCTCCTGCTGCATCGTCAGCACCACTATCTGCGTGTCCGGTGACTCCCTGCGGATGACAGGGATCGCCTCGAGGCTAGAGCCGCCCGGCATGTTCAGGTCGAGCACGAGCACATGCGGATGGTGCCCGCGCACGTAGCGACCCGCGCTGTCCACGTCGCTGGCCTCGGCCACGACTTCGAAATCGCTCTCGCTGTCGAGGAGCATCCGCAGCCCGCTGCGCACGACCGCGTGATCATCTGCCAGGACTATTTTGATCGACGCTTGCCCGTCCTCGCTCGCGGTCTCGGCCTGCTGCTCTGGATCGCTCACGCAGGTGAAGGTACCGATTCTCCCTGCGGGACGGATGACTGCACCGTCGCCGCCTCGGTGACAGACCGCGGCAGGACCAGCAGCGAGCAGCGAGCGTGGCGCTCGAGGAAGTCTGAGGTGCTGCCGATCACCAGCCGACGTACCGGTCCGTAGCTGCGCGATCCGACCACGAGAACGTCGACCTCGTCGCTGAAGGCCGCCAGCTCCTCGCCCGTCAGCCCGTAGACCGCCCGACCCTCCACGCCCTCGAGCTGGCGCAGGCGCGCGCTGGCTTCGGCGAGCATCGCGTCTATGCCCTCGCCGATCGTCGGCGGCATCAGGCCCGTGTAGGCATAGGTCGGGATCGAGACGACTTCGAGCGCCTTGACCGTCGCGTGGGTCGGCTCGGCGATGCTCCTCGCCACTGCCAGCGCGCCCTTGCTCTCGGGCGAGTCGTTGTAGCCCACCCCGACCTCGGCGATCGGCTTCGGGTGCAGCGCATAGCCGCGGGCGGCCACTGCTACCGCACAGGGCGAGCCGTTGAGGGCGGAGCGCGTGTCATCGCCGAGCATCGCCCGTCCGAACGCGCTGCGCCCGCAGGACCCGACCACGATCAGATCGGCGCCCAACTCCTCGGCATGACGGTGAAGACCGCCGCCCGGCGACGCCGCCACCACGCTCACGAGTTCCGCCTCGATCTCTGCATTTGCCCGCTCGTCCTTCAGGAGCTCCTCGGAGGCCACCCGCTCTTCCTCCAAGCGGCCGGGCGTTACTGCGTGCAGCGGATGCAGCTCGCCTGGGCGTACATGGGCGAGCGTCAACTTCCCATCGGAAGCGGTCAGGCGCGAAGCAAGCGCAACGGCATCGTGACCGTTGGAGCTACCGTCAATGCCTACGAGCACGTTCTTGAACATCTCTCATCTCCTTGAAGTCGCTGAGGACGATGCTAAGGGGCCCAGTGAGAGCGCTCCTCCGGAGTTCGCACTTGTGCGACTGCGGATTTCTACGTAGGTCGCAGGTACCTCCAACCGGCTATCAAGTGAGGAGCACCCACCAGATGGTCGATCGGACTCCCGACACCACGCAGGGCCCGCTCGCCGCCGAGGAGCTTGAGCTTCTGCACGCCTACTGGCGCGCGGCCAACTACCTGTCGGTCGGGCAGATCTACCTGCTCGACAACCCGCTGCTGCGCGAGCCGCTGGCGCTCGAGCACACCAAGCCGCGCCTGCTCGGGCACTGGGGCACCACCCCGGGGCTCAACTTCGTCTACGCGCACCTCAACCGCGTGATCCGCGCGCGCAAGCTCGACGCGATCTACGTCGTCGGTCCTGGTCACGGCGGCCCCGGCGTGGTCGCCAACGTCTACCTCGAGGGCACCTACACCGAGGTCTACCCGCACATCGGGCACGACGAGGAGGGGCTGCGCAGGCTGTTTCGCCAGTTCTCCTTCCCCGGCGGAATCCCAAGCCACGCCGCACCCGAGACGCCCGGCTCGATCAACGAGGGCGGGGAGCTCGGCTACTCGCTGCTGCACGCCTACGGCGCCGTCTTCGACAATCCCCACCTGCTCGCCTGCTGCGTGGTAGGCGACGGCGAGGCCGAGACCGGCCCACTGGCCGCCAGCTGGCACTCCAACAAGTTCCTCGACCCGGTACGCGACGGCGCCGTCCTCCCGGTACTGCACCTCAACGGCTACAAGATCGCCAACCCCACCGTGCTCGCCAGGATCCCGCATGAGGAGCTGCGCAGCCTGCTCGAGGGCTACGGCTACGCGCCCCGGTTCGTGGAGGGCTCCGACCCGCTGGCGATGCACCAGCTGATGGCCGCCACGCTCGACGAGGTCATAGAGGAGATCGCGCAGATCCAGCACCGGGCCCGCTCGGGCGAGAGTACGGAGCGGCCGCGGTGGCCGATGATCGTGCTGCGCACGCCCAAGGGCTGGACCGGACCCAAGGAGGTCGATGGGCTCCCGGCCGAGGGCTCCTTCCGCTCACACCAGGTGCCGCTCGCCGACCTCGCCGCCAAGCCAGAGCACCTGGCCCAGGTCGAGCAGTGGCTGCGCTCCTACCGACCCGAGGAGCTGTTCGACGAGGGCGGCGCGCTGCGCGAGGAGCTGGCCGCCCTGGCGCCGAGCGGCGAGCGGCGCATGGGCGCAAACCCGCACGCCAACGGCGGTCTGCTGCTGCGCGAGCTGGAGATGCCCGACTTCCGCGAGCACGCCGTCGAGGTAACCGCACCGGGCGCCACCACCAGCGAGGCCACGCGCGTGCTCGGCGGGTTCCTGCGCGATGTGATGAGCCGCAACACAGACAGCTTCCGCGTGATGGGCCCCGACGAGACGGCCTCCAACCGGCTCTCAGCACTGTTCGAGGTGACCAACCGCGCCTGGGATGCGGAGGTGCTCCCGGGCGACGATCACCTCGCCCGCGACGGGCGCGTGATGGAGGTCCTCTCGGAGCACCTGTGCCAGGGCTGGCTCGAGGGCTATCTGCTCACCGGCCGCCACGGCCTGTTCAACTGCTACGAGGCGTTCATCCACATCGTCGACTCGATGTTCAACCAGCACGCCAAGTGGCTGAAGGTGACGCGCGACATCCCCTGGCGCAGGCCGATCGCCTCACTCAACTATCTGCTCTCCTCGCACGTATGGCGCCAGGACCACAACGGCTTCTCCCACCAGGACCCGGGGTTCATCGACCACGTGGTCAACAAGAAGGCCGAGATCGTGCGCGTGTACCTGCCGCCCGACACCAACTGCCTGCTGTCCGTGGCCGATCACTGCCTACGCAGCCGCGACTACGTCAACGTGATCGTCGCCGGCAAGCAGCCCGCGCTGGACTACCTGACGATGGAGGGGGCGATCGCGCACTGCACGCGCGGTATCGGCGTGTGGGACTGGGCCTCGAGCGACGAGGGCACCGAGCCAGACGTTGTGCTCGCGTGCGCGGGCGACGTGCCCACGCTCGAGGTCATCGCCGCCACGGCCATCCTGCGACGCGATCTGGGAGAGCTGAAGGTGAGGGTCGTGAACGTCGTCGACCTGATGCGCCTACAGCCCGAGAGCGAGCACCCGCACGGGCTTCCCGAGGAGGAGTTCGACGCGCTGTTCACCACCTCGCGACCGGTGATCTTCGCCTACCACGGCTACCCCATGCTGATCCACCGCCTGACATACAGGCGCGCCAACCACGACAACATCCATGTGCGCGGCTACAAGGAGGAGGGCACCACCACGACGCCGTTCGACATGGTGATGCTCAACGACCTCGATCGCTTCCACATCGTGATGGACGTGATCGACCGCGTTCCCGGTCTGGCCGAGCGCGCCTCGCACCTGCGCCAGCGGATGGCCGACGAGCGCCTGCGCCATCGTGCCTACACGCGCGAATGGGGCGAGGACCCGCCGGAGCTGCGCAACTGGACGTGGCCGATCGAAGACCCCGCGCCCGACGGCTACGGACAGCGGGGCGGGACCACCGGCGAAGCCTAGGAATGCAAGTCCTCACAGTCAACGCCGGCTCGAGCAGCCTGAAGCTGGCGCTGATCGACGAGCACGATGAGACGATCCAGGCGCGCGAGCTCGACGCCCCCGGCGCACGTGTCGATCCCACGGAGCTGCGGGAGGCGCTCGCCTCATCGCTTGGAGAGGCGGACGCGGTCGGCCACCGCATCGTGCACGGAGGCACACGCTTCCGCGAGGCAGTGTTGATCGACGCGGAGGTGGAGAAGCAGCTGCGCGAGCTCGTCGATCTCGCCCCCCTCCACCAGCCGAAGTCGCTGGCCGCGCTCGACGCCGTCTCCGAGGCGCTGCCCGGCGTGCCCGCGGTCGCCTGTTTCGACACCGCCTTCCATGCCGGCTTGCCCGCCGCCGCGGCCACCTACGCGCTACCGGCCGAGTGGCGCGAGCGCTGGCAGCTGCGCCGCTACGGCTTTCATGGGCTCTCCCACGCCTGGGTCTCGCGGCGCGCTCCCGAGCTCCTCGAAGCCGGACCCGAGCAGCTGCGGATCGTCAGCTGCCACCTCGGCGCGGGCGCCTCCCTGTGCGCCATCGCCGGCGGTGCCTCGATCGACACCACGATGGGTTTCACCCCATTGGAGGGGCTCGTGATGGCCACCCGCTCGGGCAGCGTCGACCCCGGGATGCTGCTGTGGCTGATGGAGCGCCTGCAGCTCTCCCCCGAGGAGCTGACCGACGCGCTCGAGCACCGCTCGGGAATGCTCGGCCTCGCCGGCAGCGCGGACATGGCCGAGATCCTCGAGCGTGCCCGCGGCGATGACTCACAGGCCGGGCTGGCGATCGAGGTCTACGTCCATCGACTGCGAGGGTCGATTGCCGCGATGGTCGCCGCGCTGGGGGGAGTGGACGCGCTCGTGTTCACCGGTGGCGTCGGCGAGCACGCGCCGGAGATTCGCGCCGCGGCGTGCACGGGTCTGGCCTTTCTCGGCGTGGCAATCGATGACAATCGCAACGTGGCGGCTTGCGGCGACGGCGAGATCTCAGCGGTGGGAGCCGGCGTACGCACGCTCGTGCTCACCGCGCGCGAGGATCTGGAGATCGCGCGACAGGTCAACTCTCTGCTCGGCGCCTGAGCGAGCCCTAGCTGGGAGGGCAGGGCGCCTTGTACAGGGTGGTGACCGTCTGCTGGGGCAAGCCCCCGAGTTCCGCAAAGGTCACTTCAGCCTTGACCGGGAAGCCCCCCTTCGGGCACTTCGTCGGCACCCTGCCGTAGTAGACCGTTTCCGTCGTCTTGTGCCCGCCCTTCTCCTTCACGACTCGGCGGGCCGCCCCGAGCTTGCCGACGATCCTTTCCACCGAGGCATCCGGAGCACCGGGCACCGTTTCCACGAGCGGCACCTGGACGATCGCCTTGGGCCCGTAGCCACCGCCGCCGCCGAAGGCGGTGAAGCGTCCCGTCGAGGTGACTTCGATCGAGGCCGGGGTGTGCCCTTCGACATAGAAGTCGATCCCGCCCCCGGGGGCGAAGAAGGGTTCGATCGCGACCTCCTCCGGGACCCGTTCGCCGCCGAAGACGACGAACCCGAAAGCATGGCCGGTGGGGCCCGCTCTGGAGCCCTTGGGGCACTTCGCCGGTTCGTGCTGGGTCACGAGCACGCTGTCGGGGCACGTGGGAAAACCGCTCGGGAACAGCCTCGTCCCGGTGGGCAGCGAAAGGGTGACGCCGATCACGGGCGGGGGGTAGCCGCCATATTCGGTCCCCTTGATCGTGATTTCCCCTTCCACGTCGGCGCCCGCGCCGAGGATGTTGCCCGTGTGGGGAAAGCCCGGGATCGGGACCGCCTCGCCCTTGAGCGTTACGACCGGCGTCGCCGCAGCTGTGCCGGCGAGCATCAGCGCCACGAGGCCGGCCATGGCAAGACAGGCCGCTGATCTACGCATCGAGCTCTCCCTCCGTGATCGACATTTCCCTACCCCCACAGCCCAAAGGACCTGGTTCAGCTGACCCGGACCATACCGGGACACAACGCCTCGCTGAGACGATTTAGGAGGCCGGCCCTCGTCGCGGCGTACCATGGGGCGAGTGCCCAACGAGCAGAACGCCGACGCTGACGGCCTGAACAGCGACCGCTCCGATCCCCACCCGCCGCTGCCCCGAGACAAGCGCGGCTGGCAGGTCTCGCCGGCGCCCGACGGGCGGGGCATGCCCGAGCAGACTCCCAGCGGACCGCCGGCGCATCGCCGGCCGGGGTTCATGTGGTTCGTCGGGATACTGCTCGCGATCAACCTGCTGTCGGTCTTCTTCTTCCAGCCCGCCACGGGCGAACTGCGGGTGACGGTTCCCTTCAGCCCCTACTTCCTCACACAGGTCAAGAGCGGCAACGTCAAATCGATCGCCTCCAAGGGCGACACCGTCGAAGGCAACTTCAAGGCCAAGCTGCGCTACCCGAACGGGAAAGCCACGCCGACCAAGCTGTTCGCCACCGAGGTGCCGAGCTTCTGGAACGGCAGCCAGCTCTCGGCTCTGCTGGAGGAAAAGGGCGTGCAGATCAACGCCAAGTCGACCTCCACCAGCCAGTCGCTGCTCGCCGAGCTGCTGCTCGGCTTCGGCCCGACGCTCCTGATCGTGGGGCTGTTCGTGCTGCTCGCCAAACGCGCAGCGAAAGCAGGCGGCGGGATGGGCGCGCTCGGGAGCTTCGGCAAATCGCAGGCCCGCCGTGTGGACCCCGAGACGATCCGCGTCACCTTCGCCGACGTGGCCGGGATCGACGAGGCCAAGCGCGAGCTGTCGGAGATCGTGGACTTCCTGCGCAACCCCGACCGCTACGGCAGCCTCGGCGGGCGCATGCCCCACGGCGTGCTGCTCTCGGGCGCCCCCGGTACGGGCAAGACGCTGCTCGCGCGCGCGGTCGCCGGGGAGGCGCACGCGGCCTTCTTCTCGATCTCGGCCTCGGAGTTCATCGAGGCGATCGTGGGCGTCGGCGCCTCACGTGTGCGGGACCTGTTCGCCAAGGCCAAGGAGGCCGCCCCCGCGATCATCTTCATCGACGAGCTCGACGCGATCGGGCGCTCGCGTCAGGGCTCGGTGTCGGTGACCGGCGCCAACGACGAGCGCGAGCAGACGCTCGATCAGATCCTGACCGAAATGGACGGCTTCGAGTCATCCGAGGCCGTGATCGTGCTCGCCGCGACCAACCGCCCCGACGTGCTCGACTCGGCGCTGCTGCGCGCCGGGCGCTTCGACAGGCGCGTGACCGTTCAGCCTCCGGACCGCAAGGGCCGCAAGGAAATCCTCGAAGTGCACACGCGCTCGATCCCGCTCGACCCCTCGGTCGACCTCGACGCGCTCGCCGCCAGCACCCCGGGGATGGTCGGCGCCGATTTGGCCAACCTCGCCAACGAGGCCGCGCTGCTGGCGGCCCGCCGCGGCCACGAGAAGGTGCAGACGGCCGATCTCACCGACTCGCTGGAGAAGATCATGCTCGGCTCGCCGCGCGGCATCCTGCTCTCGCCCGCCGACCGCGAGCGCACCGCCCACCACGAGTCGGGGCATGCGCTCGTGGGCATGCTGACACCGGGAGCCGACCCCGTGCGCAAGGTCTCGATCATCCCCCGCGGCATGGCTTTGGGGGTAACGCTCTCGACTCCCGACTCCGATCGCGTGTCCTATTCGCTGGAGGAGCTGAACGCGAAGATCAAGGTCGCACTCGGTGGCCGCGTGGCCGAGGAGATCGTCTACGGCACGATCACCACGGGCGCCGAGTCCGACATCCAGCAGCTCACCCAGATCGCGCGCCAGATGGTCGGCCATTGGGGCATGAGCGAGCAGATCGGCCCCGTGTCGGTGCTACCCGAAGACGGGCAGGGGCCGCTGCTGCCCAGCGTCAGCGCGACCTCCGAGCACACCCAGCGCACGGTCGACGACGAGGTCCACCGGCTGGTCGAGGAGGCCCACCGTCAGGTCACGAACCTGCTGAGCGAGCATCGCGACCAGCTCGATGGCCTCGCGCACGCGCTGCTCGCGGCCGAGACGCTCGACGGCCCCGAGGCCTACGCCGCCGCCGGCCTGCCGGTGCCGGAGATGGAGCCCGATCTGCTCCCCGGAGCGCAGGCGCCGTCGCCCTCAGCCGTCTGAGCGGCGGCGCTTACTCAGGCTGCCGGCTGCGCGCCGACAGCCTCCGGCGCGGGGGCCACAGCAGGCGCCGCGCGCATGAGCATCTCGATGCCGAGCGTGCACACCGCCAGGCTGACCAGGGCAGAGGCGACGATCGCCGTCGCCACGACCGGGGAGAGCAGGTGCTCGGAGAGCCCCAGCGAGGCCACCGCGGCGGGGACGCCCAGCTGCGCCGTCGCCGCCAGCGCCACGGGCACGCTGCGGCGCAGCGCCAGCGCTGCGAGCAGGTGGATCGCGACGTTGAGCGCCGCGAGCGAGGCGGCGAGTGCGAGCATGGCCGGGTCGCGCACGAGGCCTGCGAGATCCAGTCGCGCGCCGAGGACCACGAAGTACAGCGGGATGAAGAAGCCTTCGGCCACGCCGCGCACCTGGGTGGAGAGGCGTTTGGGTCCGCCGATCACGGCCACCATCAGCCCTGCTCCAAAGCCCGCGATCAGCACGCTCGTGCCACCCTTCACGGCGATCCACGAGAGCAGGAACAGCACCAGCAGCGAGATGCGCAGATCGAGCGCCCAGTGACGGCGCTTGGAGAGCCGGCGCACGTGGTGGATCCACTCGGCGCCGGCCAGGGCACGCGCGAGGAGCAGCAATGCGATGGCCGCTGCGGCGACGAGCAGCGCCCCGAGTGCCACGTGTCCCACACGCCCGGGCTGCAGCACGATCGGAACGGACAGGATCGTGATGATGTCCGCGAGCGTGACCTGCGCCATCACGGTCATCGCCGAGACGCCTTCCAGGCCCAGCTCCTCGAAGGCCGGCAGCAGCACGGCCGCCGAGCCGGAGGCGAGGACGACGGCATAGACGGCCGCGTGCCCGGTCCCCGCCACGGCCGCGGCGAGCACGCCGGCCGGCAGCGCGAGCACGCACACGAGCCCAGCCAGCAGCGCGCCTGAGCGCAGCGAGGCGGCGAGCCGGCGATCGCGCAGCGGCAGGTGCATCCCGACCGTGAGCATCAGCATCGCGAAGCCGACTTCGCCGAGCAGCGAGATCGTCTTGCCGCTTGGGTTGACCGAACCGAGCACTGCGGGGCCGACGAGGATGCCGGCGATGATCTCCCCCACGACCACGGGGACGAAGCGCTTCCCGGCCAGCCCCAGCAGCGGGCCGCCGAGACCCGCGAGCACGATCAGCGCGAGAGTTCCAAAGCTCACGCGCTCAGTATGCGGTCAAAGCCCTCCAGCACGTCGGCGTCGTGGGTGATGAGCAGCACGCCGCGCTCACCGCAGGCGTCCATCAGGTTGTGTATTACGCGCCTGGCCAGGGCGGCGTCGAGATGCGCTGTGGGCTCGTCCAGGATCACGAAGCGCGAGCGTGCGAGTAGCGCCCGCGCGAGTGCGATCCGGGTGCGCTGACCGCCCGATACGAGCTCGCCGTCCTGGCCCACGAGCGTGTCGAGACCACGCGGCAGACCGAGCGCCCACTCGTCGAGCTCGACCACTGCGAGCGCCTGGCGGAGCTCCTGCTCGGAAGCGTCGCGACGGGCGAGCAGGAGGTTCTCGCGGATGCTCGTGTTGAACACGTGCGAGTCCTGCGCGCAGAGCACGACCGCACCGCGTACGTCGGCCTGGGCGAGCTCGCGCAGGTCGATGCCGTCGAGCGTCACCCGCCCATCGAGCGGATCGTGGAAGCGCACGAGCAGCTCCGCAAGGGTGCTCTTGCCGGCGCCGCTGGGTCCCATCAGGGCAACACGCTCGCCGGGCGCCACGCGCAGCTCGACGTGCTCGAGCACCCACGACCCCGGCCCGTAGCGGAAGCTCACGTCGTGCAGGCGAAGATCGCCAGCCCCGCTCGGCGTGCGGGGATGCGGTGGGTCCTCGACCTCGGGCCTGGCGCTCGTCACCTCCTGCAGGCGTGCTGCCGCGGTCGCACACTGGCGCGCCGCGCGTGCGGCGGCGGAGAGGGGCAGGATGCTCTCGTAGGCGCCCAGCAACAGGAACACGAGCGCCGCCAGCAGGACGGGGCTGAGCGATCCGCTGTGGACCGCCGGGATCGCCACGACGAGCAGCGCCAACAGCCCGAGCCCGGTGAGCAGTTGCCCGGCGCTCGCCGCCGCAGCCGCGGCGAGCGAATCGCTGCGTGCGATCGCGACCAGGCGCCTGTCGCTCGCGCGCAGACTCTGCACGCGCTCCTCGCCACGCCCGGCGAGGGTCAGCTCAATGGCGCCGTCGATGTCCTCGACCAGCTCGCTCGTCAGCCGTGCCCGGGCCGGGGCCTGGCGCCGAGCAACGCGCGCTCCCACCCCTGCGCTCAACGCCGGGAGCGCCAGCGCGCTCGCGGCGAGCGACACGAGCACGACCACACCGGCCACCGGCAGGATCAGCCATGAGGCAAGCGCGGCGCCCGCTACCACGAGCGCGGCCAGCGCGCCCGGGATGACCACGCGCGGGTACAGGTCGCGTAGCGTGTCGACGTCGGCCACGAAGCGGCTGAGCAGATCCCCGCTGCGCCTCGTGAGCGTGCCGGGCAGCCGCGGCGCGAGCGCCGCGAAGAAGCTCTGGCGCAGGCGCGCGAGGCGACGGAGCGCGAGGTCGTGGGAGGCGAGTCGTTCCGCGTAGCGCAGTCCCGCACGCGTTATCCCGAAGCCGCGGACGGCCACGATCGCGACCATCAGCGCGAGGATCTGCGGCCGCTGAGCCGCGCGTGAGATCAGATAGCCCGAGGTCGCGAGCAGGGCGATCGCCGCGCCCGCCGCGCCGGCCGCCAGCGCGATCGAGAGGCCGAGGCGAGCGCGCTCACCCGGCTGCGGGCGCGCGAGCGCCACGAGGGCGGGGAGCCCGCCCCGGGCGCCCTCTCGTCTCATGCCGCCACCCCCACGCCAAGTCGCGTGCCCTCGATCAGGTGCACCTCGTCGGCGAGGTCGGCGAGCAGTTCCTCGTGCGTGAGCAGGAGCGTGGTGCGTCCACGCGCCAGACGCTCGATCGCCTCGATTACCACCGTCACGCTCTCACCGTCGAGGTGGGCCGTGGGCTCGTCCATCACCACCAGCGGCCGGTCGGCAAGGAAGGCACGTGCCAGCGCCACGCGCTGGGCCTGCCCCGCCGACAGCCGCCTGCCACCCTCCCCGACGCGGGTGTCCAGCCCGGCGGGCAGCTCCTCGAGGAACTCGAGTGCGTTCGCTGCAGCCGCGGCATCTTCGAGCTGCAGCCGGGTGGCGCCTGGGGCGTAGAGAGCGATGTTCTCGGCCACGCTTCCCGCGAACAGCGTGGGGCGCTGGGGGACCCAGGCGATCGTCGAGCGCCAGCGATCGAGGTCGAGGTCGCGCAGATCCACCCCGCCACAGGCGATGCGGCCTGCGGTCGGATCGGCGAGGCGCATGAGCAGCATCGCAAGCGTGCTCTTGCCCGCGCCGCTGGGGCCCACCAGGGCGGCCATCCGACCGGGCTCGAGCGCCAGCTCGATGCCCGCGAGCGCCGCCTCCTCGCGCCGGGGGTAGGTGTAGCTCACCGCCTCGAAGCAGATCGGGGCGAGCGCGGGATCGCGTGGGGCGCGCGGCATGCTCGGGCGCGACAGTGGCTCGGGTCCGTCGAGCGCGGAGAAGATCAGCTCGGAGGCAGTGCTCGCGTCGGCGCTCGCATGGAACTGCTGGCCGACTTGGCGCAGCGGCCCGTAGAGCTCAGGCGCGAGCAGCAGCACGGTCAGCCCCGCCTGCAGACCCAGCGCGCCGTCGACGAGCTGCACGCCGATCGTCGCTGCCACGAGCGCGGTCCCGATCATCGCGCACAGCTCGAGCACCAACGCCGAGAGGAAGGCGATCCGCAACGTGGCCATCGTCTCGGCGCGGTAGCGCTCGCCGACTTCGGCCAGCGTTTGCTGCTGAGCCTGCTCGCGAGCGTATGCTCGCAACGTCTGCAGACCCTGCACCACGTCGAGGAAGTGCGCGCCGAGCAACCCCAGCGCCCGCCAGCGCGAACGCGCCTGGGAGCGGGCGCCCTTGCCGATGAGCACCATGAATCCGATCAGGATCGGCACTGTCAGCGCGAGGATGCCCGCGGCGATCGGGTCGAGCGTCAGCACCCAGCCGATCACGGCCAGTGGCACCGCCGCGGCGAGCACCAGCTGCGGCAGGTAGCCCGCGAAGTAGTCCTCGAGCGAGTCCACACCCTGCACGGCCGTGCCCGCCAGCTCACCCGTGCGAGCGCCGCCTGGGCGCCGCTCGGGAGCCTTCACCAGCACGCGCTCCACCAGCCGCCCGCGCAGCTCCGACATCACCCGCAGCGCACCCAGGCGCCCTGACAGCTCGAAGGCGCCGTTGCACACGGCCCGCGCGGTGAGCACTGCAGCGAGCGCGATCAGCTCGGAGCGCAGCGAGAGGAGCGAGGAGCGGTGCATCGCCACACGGTCGATCACGTATGCCAGCAGCGCTGCCTGTGCCACGATCAACCCGGCGGACAGAAGGCCCACGGTGCCTGCGATCACTAGGTGCGTACGTGCTGCGCGGCTCTCGCCGATCAGGCGCCGGTCCACTGGCGCGGCCATGCTCAGGTGGGGTTGTGCGCAGGTTCGACGGGGAGCGCCGGAGCGCTCTCGCCGAGCTCCCCGTCGTGGACTCCTGCGCCCCCGTTGCGGGGGCCCACTGTCCCGTTTCCACCACCGACGCCCAGCCGCGTCTGCTCCAGCACCGCCATCGGCGTGAGCGCGCCCTCGAAGTGATCGCGCCCGAGACGGTGGCGAAAGACCCAGTAGCTCCAGGCCTGATAGGCGAGGACGATCGGCACGAACACGATTGCCACCACGGTCATCACGGTCTGGGTGTAGTGCGTCGAGGAGGACGCCACGAGCGACAGGTCGTAGGCGTGGCTCGTGCTCGACGGCAGCGCGTTGGGGAAGAGGTTTACGAACAGCGTCACGAACAGCAGCGCGATCGCGCCGGCGCTGAGGGCGAACGCCCGCCCGTCGCGCTCACGGGCGACTGCGAGCGGGACCAGCGCGGCCAGCCCCACCGTCGCAACCGCGAGGATCAGAGCAGAGACCTTCAGGCCACCGGGGCTCGACTGGTCGATTGTCGTCCACAACAGGAAGCCCGCAAGCAGCGCCGCGCTCGTGAGCGATGCGATCCGGGCAACGGCGCGGGCACGCTTCACCATCTCGCCCTCGGTGCGCAGCGACAGGAAGATCGCACCGTGGGCGAGGAACAGCGACAGCGTCACCAGGCCGCCCAGCAGGGCGTAGGGGTGAAGCAGATCCCACAGCGAGGCGGTGACGTTGTGGGCCGAGCTCATCGGCACGCCGTGGACGATGTCGGCCCAGCCCACGCCCCACAACAGCGCCGCCAGGAAGCTGCCGATCACGGCCGTCCACTCCCACGTCGCGCGCCAGCGCGACGAGTCTTCCTTGCCCCAGAACTCGAACGAGACGCCGCGTACGATCAGCGCCGCGAGGATCAGGAACAGGGCGATGTAGAAGCCGGAGAAGAGGCTCGCATACCAGCCGGGGAAGGCTGCGAACGTGGCGCCTCCCGCTGTCAGCAGCCACACCTCGTTGCCGTCCCACACGGGTCCGATCGTGTGGATGATCATGCGCTTGTCGGTGTCGTCGCGCGAGAGCGCGCGCAGGAGGATGCCGACGCCGAAGTCGAAGCCCTCGAGCACGAAGTAGCCGATCCACAGCACGCCGATCAGTCCGAACCACAGCGTCTGCAGGAAGTTGGGGTCGCGCATGTCCTGCTCCTCAGTAGGCCAGTACGAGGTCGGGGTGGGTCGGAGCGGGTGCCTGGCCTCCGTCGGGCTCCGTGGCGGGCTCAGCTTCGGGGCCGTGCGCGATCTCCTTGAGGAACAGCCGGCCGCCGACGAGCAGCAGGATGCCGTAGAGCACCGTGTAGCCCACGAGGCTGAGGATGATCGTGCCCGAGCCGACGAGGGGGGAGCGCGCGTCGCTCGTCTTCAGCAGGCCGTAGACGACCCACGGCTGGCGCCCCATCTCGGTGAAGATCCAGCCCGTCAGGTTCGCCAGGGGCGGAAGGAAGGCGCCGACGATCGCTGCTCGCAGGAACCAGCGCTTGCGCTCGATCAGCTTGCGGCGCATGAGCAGCAGGCCGAGCAGCGGGATCGCCAGCAGCAGCACGCCGATGCCGGCCATCAGGCGGAACGTCCAGTAGGTCACGCCCAGGATCGGCACGTAGTCGCCCGGGCCGTATTTCTTCTGATCTTCGGCGTTGAGCTGGTTGACGCCCTTGACTTCACCGTTCCAGGAGGCACTGCCCAGGATCGAGAGCAGGTGGGGGATGCGAATGTCGGTGTTCAGCCGCTTGGGGAAGTGTTCAAAGGGACCGACCGCGAAGATCGACAGGCTCGCACCCTTGGTCGTCTTGTACAGCGCCTCGGCAGCCGCCATCTTCATCGGCTGCTGTTTCTCCATCAGCATCCCCTGGGTGTGGCCGAAGGCGCCGGTCAGGATCGCGGCACCGAGCGCCAGCGGCAGCACCATGCGCACCGAGCGCGAGTAGACCTCGTTGCCATGGCCCCGCAGCATCGCCAGCGCACAGATCCCCAGCACGAGGAAGGCGCCCGTGCAGATGGCCGCGAAGATCGTGTGCGGGAAGGCGAGCAGCAGCGTCGAGTTGGTGAGCACGGCGAAGATGCTCTTCAGCTCAGCGCGGTGCGTGGAGTGGTTGATCACGTAGCCCACCGGGTGCTGCATCCACGAGTTGGCCGCGAGGATGAAGTAGGCAGACAGACACGCCCCGAAGGCCGTGAGCCACATCGTGGCGAGATGCACCTTCGGCGAGAGGCGCCCCCAGCCGAAGATCCACAGCCCCAGGAAGGTCGACTCCAGGAAGAACGCGGCCAGTCCCTCCATCGCCAGCGGAGCGCCGAAGATGTCGCCCACGTAGCGCGAGTATTCAGACCAGTTCATCCCAAACTGGAACTCCTGGACGATGCCCGTGACGACTCCGATCGCCAGCGAGATCAGCATGAACTTGCCCCAGAAGCGGGTCATGCGCAGGTAGACCTCATCGCCCGTGCGATACCAGCGCGTCTGGCACCAGGCGACCCACACGGCGAGGCCAATCGACATCGGCACGAAGATGAAGTGAAAGACCGTCGTGACCCCGAACTGGAGCCTGGCTAGTTCAAGTGTGTTCACGAGGGTGAATCTAAACGGAGACGAAAGTGGCGAAATCAGCCACTCTTCCCATGATTGCTACGGCAAACTACGCAGCAGCCGCAGCTCGTCGCGCAGCAGCCGTGGCAGCAGGAACTGCTCGCGAACGCGCTCGTGCCCGGTGCGACCGAGCTCCCGTGCCAGCTCGCGGTCGCGCAGCAGCTCGAGCATGCCGGCGGCGCACTCCTCAGTGCTCGAGACGAGCCGTCCCCCCGTTCCCGGAGGCATCTGCAGGGGAATGCCCCCGGCCCGCCCGGCAACGACGGGCGTGCGCTTCCACAGCGACTCTGAGACGACCAGGCCGAAGCCCTCGCGGATCGACTTCTGCACGACGACCTCGGACAGCAGCTGAAAGGCGTTGACCTCGACGTTGCTCACACCCGTGAGGTTGGTGTAGAGGTTGATCAGCGGATCGTGCTCGGCCGCCTCGGAGACTTCGCGATACACATCCCAGCCCTCGGGATCGTCGAGGGCCATCGAGCCCACGAGCGCGAGCTGCAGCTCACCGATCTCAGCGCGCACCAAGCGATAGGCCTCGATCACACCGAGCGGGTCCTTCCACGGATCGAAGCGCGAGACCTGCGTGACGAGTCGGCCGGGGAGCTCGACGCCGATCCAGTCGAGTATCTGGCTCGCCGTGCCAATGTCCAGATGGATGTTCTTGGGGCTGAGCGGGTCGATGGCCGGAGCGATCGTCTCGACGCGCGCGACGGGGAAGTCGGGCGGAACGAACTCGCCCATCGTGAACACGGCCGCGTCATAGTCGGCGAGCAGTGGACGCAGGAAGCTCCACGCCTGGGGGTTGGGCTCGCTCGTGTCGATGTGACAGCGCCACACCCAACGCGCCCCTCCGCTGCCATGCGCACCCAACAGCCCCGCGGGCTGAGGGTCGTGCACGACGACGAAGTCGTAGTCGTCGTCGAGTGACTGCGCGTTCTCGCGCACGCAATCGAGGTAGGCGCCCTGCTCGGCGTCGCTGAGCGCGCGCGTGGAGCCCTGCAGGCCGTTGTGGAGGGCCTTGGTCGCGGCGAAGAAGTCCGGGCTCCCAGCCATGACCTTCCAGTCGACCGCGAGGCCGATGTCGCGCAACAGCGGCACACTCGAGCGCAGGAGCTCCGAGACGCCGCCGCCGTAGGGGGTGGCGTTCACCTCGAGGATGCGCGCACCGGCGAGCTCGTGCGCCAGCTCCCTGAGCTCCTCGATGATCTCGGCTGGGGCGATCCCCTCATAGGAGTCGAGCGACCAGCGCCCCACGTTCACCTTTTGCAGCATGGGCAGCCTCTCCTCATTCGCCGATCAGATCCCGGCGCGCAAAGGCCCACGACGCGATCGCGCACGCGCCGAGCGCGATCCCGAGCATGACCGCCGCGTCGGCCGCCTTGAACGGCTGCGCGGGCACCAGGCCGACGTGCGCGAACGGGGTCAGTTCGACGAGCCACTTGGGCGCTGCGAGCAGCGAGCCTACGAGCTGCCACAGGAATGTGACGGTCACCAGCCCGTAGGCGATGCCGACGCACGCGCGCGGCATGAGCGCATAGGCAAGCGCGGCGATCCCCAGGAAGAAGAAGGCGACGGGGAGGCAGTTGGCGCCGGCTCCGAGCATGCTCGACAGCGAGATGGCGACGCCCTGCGAGGCGGCGCCGGCCCACGCGAGCAGTGCAGCGAGGAGCGCGATCGACGCCGCGCCAAGCGCCGCTATCGCGAGCCGCCCGGCGAGCCACCCGCCGCGGGAGACCGGCAGGGCGAGCAGGGTCTCCAGTCGTCCTTCGGCTTCCTCGTGCCGGGCCACGTTGATCTGCGCGCAGGCGAACAGGCTCACTACGAGGATCACGAAGATGAAGACGAACGACACGTAGCCGCTCGGCGTGGCGATCGACCCCGAGCCGAGCTTTGCTATCTCGCGCTGCGTCGCCTTGGAGATCCCAGCCGTTGAGACGCTCTTGGAGACCACGCCGAAGACGAGCGCAAACACGCCTACAGTGCCCAGCCACACGCCGAGGCTGCCCCGCTCGGCGCGCAGCGCCTGCGCGCTCGTCGAGGAGAGCAGGCGCAGCCGCGGAGCGGCGGTGTCGCGGGACGGGAGCAGGCCGGTGCCGACGTCGCGGCGGCCGGCGATCTGTGCCGTGAGCACGCACAGCCCGACGCTCGTGGCGGCCGGGAGCAGGAGCACCAGCGGTTGTGCGCCGGTGAACGGGCGCAGCTCCTCCGCCCACCCGAGCGGGGTCGCCCAGCGCAGCCAGCCGGCGCCGGCGGCGGTGTCCGCGATCACCCTCAACAGCAGCGACAGCCCAACCGTTGCGGTGCCGAGCTCGAGCGCCACCCGGCGGGTCGGCGCGAGCTGGCTGGTGAGAGCGCCGACGCCCACGAACACGGGCGCCACGGAGGCGATCGCGAGCGCCAGGTAGGCCGCGCCGCCCGCCGGCAGACCGCCCAGGAGGAACCCCACGAACGCCCCCGCCCAGAGGAGCACGACACCGACGCCGATCGCGCTCAGCGCCGAGGCCAGCGCGGCGGTGCGCCCGACCGGGGTGGCGAGGACGAGCTCGCTGCGGCCCGCCTCCTCCTCGGTGCGAAGCGCGCGCACCGCCGCCAGCACGCCGAACACGGCCGCCGCGATCGCGAGCGTCCCACCCACTCGCCAGGCGCAGTAGCCGCCGACGGTCAGCGGGTCATACGGGTAGCCGTAGAAGAGGCGGATGGCGTCGTTGCCGGCGAAGCTGTGGACGAAGCCGAGCCTGTCGGTCAGCGTCGGATAGGCGCTGCGATAGCCGACAGGCTGGATGTAGGCGTACAGCGCAAACAGGTAAACGAACCCAATCGTGCGTGTCCGCGAGTCGCGCAGCCCACGACGAGCCAGCGCACGCACCGGTCCGAGGGCTGTGAGAATCCGGGACGAGGCGCCGTCGCCGGCGAGGACCTCGGTGCTAGACACGGCCGTCGGAGGAGTCGTAGTGGTGCAGGAAGATTTCCTCGAGCGACGGCTCGCGGCTGGTGAGCGCGAGCACCTGATGGCCTGCGAGCGCGGCGATCACGGGCCCCACGCTGCCGCTCACCTCGAGACGCAGGGCGTTCGTGCCGGCGCTCGTGGCATGCACGCCAGGAAGTGTCTCCAGGTGCGGCGCGGGTCCGTCGAAGGTGACGTCGATCGTCTGCGCGCTGAGGTGGCGCAGCTGCTCGAGCGTGCCCTCGTCGACGAGGCGCCCGCGGCGCAGGATCCCGATCCGGTCGCACAGCGCCTCGACCTCGCTGAGGATGTGTGAGGAGAGGAAGATCGTCTGGTCGCGTTCCTTGGCCTCGGTGACGGTCTCCCTGAACGCCACCTCCATCAGCGGGTCCAGCCCGGAGGTGGGCTCGTCGAGGATCAGAAGCTCGGCGCGGCTGGCGAAGGCGGCGATCAACTGGATCTTCTGGCGGTTGCCCTTGGACAATGCCCTGACCCGCTTGCCGGCCTCCAGCTGGAAGCGCTCCACGAGCCGGCTGCGATAGCTCACGTCCGTGCCGCCGCGCAGGTTGGCGAGGAACTCGAACGTCTCCTCGCTGGTCATGGATGGCCACAGGAAGGGCTCCCCTGCGACATAGGCCACGCGCCTGTGCGCGGTGACGGGGTCGCGCCATGCATCGATGTCGAACAGGGCAGCCCGGCCGGCGCTCGGGCGGTGAAGACCCAGCAGCAGCCGGATCGTGGTCGTCTTGCCCGAGCCGTTCGGGCCCAGGTAGCCGTAGACCTCGCCCCTAGCCACGGACAGGTCGAGGCCGTCGAGGGCGAGCGTGTCGCCGTAGCGCTTGCTCAGGCCTTCGGCGTGGATCGCATTCATGGGCAGAGCCTCATCTTCGCCGTCCTTCCAGACATCCGGGGTTTTTACGCACGTGGGTGCGGGAGTGCCGTGCCGGTGGGCAATCTCGGGGAGCATCCGTGCTTTTCCGTGAGCAGGTCACGTGTTTTCCCGGTAGCGCGAGCACCCTGGCGGTACTAGCTTCATCGCATGGCTGCATTCCTACACGTCGCCCCACCTCTGGGCCAGTCCGATGTGGACCCGGGAACGGTGAGCAGGACCATCCATGTGGTCCTGGCGGACGATCATGTGCCGATGCGCCGGAGCCTGCGTCTGCTGCTCGATGGGGAGCCGGGACTGGAGGTCGTGGCCGAGGCCGACGACCACTCCTCGGCGACGCGCCACGTGCAAAGCCATCGGCCCGAGGTGCTCGTGCTCGACCTCGGCATGCACGACGGCTCGAGCGTCGAAACGATTCGCTCGCTGAGCGAACGCGTGCCCGAGACCCGAATCGTGATCCTCACGATGGAGGACAACCCCGTGTTCGCCCAGCGTACGCTGACCGCCGGAGCGGTCGGCTTCGTGGCCAAGGATCTCGCCGATGTGGAGCTGCCGGAGGCGATTCGCGCTGCCGCTCGCGGCGAGGAATACGTGAGCCCGCGCGTCGCCGCCCGCCTGGACACGCTGCACCGGGCGCTGACCGATCACAAGCTCACCCAGCGTGAGGTCGAGGTCCTGCGCCTGATCGCCTTCGGGCACACGAGCGTCGAGATCGCACGCATGCTGCATCTCTCGCCGCGCACTATCGAGACGCATCGGGCGCACATCCACAAGAAGCTCGGACTGGCCTCCCGCTCGGAGCTCGTGCGCTACGCGCTGCGCCGCGGGCTGATCGGGGCCTGAGCGATCGAGGCTGGGCGTGGCTGGCCGGCGCGCCGCGCCGGGAGCCTTGCCGTCAGCAGGGTCCCGGCCTCGCTCGATTCGACGTGCATGGTGCCGCCCGCAAGGCCCACCCGCTCGCGCATCCCCGCCAGCCCGAAGCCCTGATCGACGCTGGCGGTGTCGAAGCCCTTGCCATCGTCCTTGACCTCGACCACCAGCTCGCCGTCTGCTTCGCCAATCGATACCGACACGCGCTTGGCGTGTGCGTGCTTGACGATGTTGGTGAGCGCCTCCTGCAAGAGCCTGTAGACCGTGACCTCGAGCTCGGCGTCGAGCCGCTCGCCTGCGTCCGGGGAGCGCCCGAGCGTCATCTCGGCCTCGATCTCCAGGCCACTGCGATCGTGGTGGCGGTCGAGCAGCGACTCGATCGCCGCGTGCAGGCCGAGCTCGTCGAGGGCTGCCGGACGCAGGTCGGTGATGATCGAGCGCAGGTTGCCGATCTCCTGCTCGATGCGCTGCACCGCGTCCCGCATCGCGCCCTGCGCGATCTCGAAGTCCTCGCGTCGCAGGGCAGCCGAGAGCAGCACCCGCAGGCCGCCCAGTCCCTGCAGCGTCTCGTCGTGGAGCTCGCGCGCCCAGCGACCCCGCTCAGCGTCAGCTGCGGCCTGGGCGCCGCGCAGGCGGTCAGCCAACACGCTCTGGGCCAGCACGACGGCCGTGGCTGCGCTGGCGGCGAACGTGCGCAGCGTCTGCTCGTCGTCCTCGGTGAACACGCCCGCGTCCTCGCCCCGGTCGAATGCTGCGAGCACGCCCACGGCATCGCCGCGATAGAGCATCGGCACGAGCAGCGCCGTCTGTGCGCCTTCGATGCCGAACTCGGCAGGGGCTATCCCCAGGCGCGCTTCGACGTCGACCACACGCTCGGGGCGATGGCGCTCGAGCACCTGCCCGGATGTGGAGGCGTCGATCGGCAAGCGTGCGCCGCGACCCTCCTGCACGTGGCCGGCACTCGCGTGCACGACCAGATCCTCACCCTCGCGCAACATGATCACGAGGCTGCGGGCAGCGACCAGCGCGCGTCCCCGCTTCGCGATCAGCTCGAGGACGTGCTCGAGCGCGATCTCTCCGCCGATCGCGACGGCCACGTCACGCGTGGCTTCCAGGCCACGCACGGCTTTCTCGAGCTCGTGGCGGCGCAGCTCGCTGACCTCGAACAGTCGAGCGTTGTGGATTGCCACGGCGGCCCAGTCGGCGAGGATCACAGCGGCCTGCTCGTCGCGCTCGGTGAACTCGCCTCCACCCTCCTTCTCGGCCAGGTAGAGATTGCCCCACACCTCACCCCGTACGGCTACGGGCACACCGAGGAAGCTGCTCATCGCCGGGTGGGCGGCCGGGAAGCCGTAGCTGCGCGGATGCACGCCGACGTCTGCCAGACGCAGTGGCTCTGGATGCTCGATCAGGACGCCGAGCACCCCCCGCCCACGCGGGAGATCGCCGATCGCACGACGCGTCTCCTCGCCTATGCCGGAGGTGAGGAACTGGGCGAGCTCGGTGCGACGCTCGTTGAGGACCCCGAGCGCGGCGTACTTGGCTCCGGTGATCTCACGCGCTGTCGCGAGCACCTGGTCGAGCACCAGGTCGAGGTCGAGCTCGGTTACGAGCGACCGGCCCACATCGAGCAGGCGGCGAATCCACAGCTCATCCGGCGTCGAGTCCATCTTTACAGAGACTAGTCCTATCTACGCATAGGAATTGCATAGATATACGTAACTGAGAACCCCGGCCAGGGGTTGACCTTTCGTCTCGTTTGATGGCTTTGTGATCAGTAATTGACCCACTTCATCGCACGGAACAACCCCAACGACAGGGCGTTTCCCGCCACCTACGCTGCTGATGCGATGGATCAAGGTCTGTACTGCCACTTCTGTGGAGACTCGATCGGCGTATATGAGCCGCTGATCGCGCTCGCTGACGGCGGCGCCTACGAAACCTCGCGGGCAGCTCATGACCACCCCGACAGCCTGCCCACCCCCTGCTACCACCGCGCCTGCTTCGAGCAACTACAGAGAACGGGCCTCAGGCCGTCCACCGCCTGAACGGGCGCGAGGCATTACGTAGTTTTCCCTGGCGCTACGACGGATTTGTTCGGCTGAAGCAGCCTCACCGGTGCGACTAGCCTCAGGGCATGTCCACTCAACCTCCCCCATCCAAGCTCCGTGTTCTCATCGCCGGCGGAGGCGTGGCCGCGCTCGAGACAGCAATCGCACTGGCGGACCTCGCCCCTGATCTGACCTCCACAACCGTGCTCGCGCCGAACAGCGAGTTCGTCGAACGGCCGATGCGGGTACGTGAGCCGTTCGCCTACCCACAGGCACGCCACTTCCCTCTGGATCAGATCGTGCGCGACGCCGGCGCCGAGCTGATCGCAGACGAGCTCGCCTGGATCGATCCGGCCAAGCGGATCGTGCACACCCAGGCAGGGAGCGAGCTCGAGTACGACGCGTTGGTGCTGGCGCTCGGTGGACGCATCTGCCCGCGCTACAAGCACGCGCTCACGATCGACGACCGCAAGCTGGACGAGACGCTTCACGGGCTGATCCAGGATGTCGAGGAGGGCTACGTCAAGAGCCTCGCCTTCGTGGCGCCGGGCCGAATGCCATGGCCCCTGCCGCTGTACGAGCTCGCGCTGCTGACCGCCACGCGCGCCTACGACATGGACGTCGAGCTCGCGATCACGCTGATCACCCCCGAGGACAGCCCACTGGCGATCTTCGGCGCGACCGCGAGCGCTGCCGTCGCCGAGCTGCTCGCCAAGGCCCGCATCACGACGATCACCTCCAGCTACGCCGAGGTCCCGCACAACCGCGAGATCGTCCTCAACCCCGGCGACCGTCACCTCAGCGTCGACCGGATCGTGGCGCTTCCCGAGCTGTACGGACCTTCGGTGCGCGGCGTGCCACTCAGCGAACACGGCTTCCTACGCGTCGACCGCTACTGCAAGCTGCTCGACGTCGAGGGCATCTACGCGGCCGGCGACGCGATCGAGTTCGCCGTCAAGCACGGCGGCATCGCCTCCCAGCAGGCCGACACGGTGGCGATGTCGATCGCCGCCAAGGCCGGTGCCCCGGTGACCCCCGAGCCCTTCCGCCCGATCATCCGCGGGATGCTGCTGACAGGAGGCGAGCCGCGCTACCTGACCGCTCGAATCACCGGCGGGGCAGGCTTCAGCTCGGAGATAACCGACACCCCCACCTGGTCGCCACCCAGCAAGATCTCCTCCAAGTACCTCGCGCCGTACCTCGAGGAACACGTGCCGGCAAGGACATGAGCGCCGCCCCTTCCAGCAGCTCGAGCCGGTGCGTCGTCCTGGGCTACGACCGCTCCGAGGACTCGCGGGCGGCCGCCCACTGGGCCGTCCAGGAGCTGCTCCCCGACGGCAAGCTCGTGATCGTCCACGCCGGGCGACCGTTGCACGCTCCGCCCTCACCGCTCTCGAGCGCCCACGAGCGCGCCCAGCTCGGACGTGCGATCGTCGACGAGCTGCTGCTGGAGGGAGAGGACCAGTTGCACGACCTCGACCTCGCCGTCGAGATCCTCGACGAGGACCCTGTCAGCGCCCTGATCGACGCAGCCAAGCGCCACGAGGCGGGTGCAATCGTAATCGGCGGGCGCTCCCACTCGCGCCTTCACCGGGCCATCGGCGTCGTGACCGACGAGTTGCTCTCGCGCTCGCCGGTTGCTGTGATCGCCGTGCCTCGCCCGGCCTGAGCTTGCTCGACGTCTAGCGCAGCGCGCTGCGATGTCTGCGTTCGTAGCTCAAGCCGCCCCGACCCAGACGTCGGATGTAGCCCGAGATAACCGCGCCGACGATCAGGTAGACGATCAGCGCAATGCCCCAGTCGATGGTGATCGCGCGCTTGGGGTGCCCGTTGAAGGCGATCAGGCCGGTGAACGAGCCGGCGAAGAAATTCGCCCCTTCGTGGATGCCTTTGACGATCGTGTTGGAGGCGTTTGCGTCGACGTCGCGCAGGACGATCGCGAGCGCGATCAGCAGCGCGATCAGGCTGGCCACGCTCATCACCAGCCGAGCGAGCAGCATCACACCCGACCCCACCGCCCCGACAGCAGCCGCCCCCGCGTCTCGCGTGCGCCAACCCATCCCCCGGCGGCGTGAACGCACAGGGCGTTCCTCGGCGGCCACGGGTCGTTCCCGTGGAGCTGCAGGAGCGGACTCCGCCGTGGCACGCGGTTGGCGCTCAGCCGTGGCGGCAGGGGCGGCGTCGGCGGAGGCCCCGGGTTCAGGCGAGGAGGGTTCCTGTCCGGCTCGATTGCTGCGTTTGAGTTTCATGGGCTGTAGCTACCCGGCTGGAGGCCGGCCGACACGGTCATTTCGGAATCCCCTATGACTTCGACGGCGCGCTGGTGAGGAAGGTGGCGGCCAGATCTTCATCGCCGTGCTCGGTTACACCCTCCGCGAGGCGCGCGCTGATCGTCCTCACCAGCGGCAGGTCGAGGTCGTGTCGCTCGGCCAGCTCCTGGGCGAGGGCGGCATCCTTGGCCGCGAGCGCCAGGCGGAACGACGGCTCGAAGTCGCGCTCGATCATCGCCTGACCCTTCATCTGGAGGTAGGGCGCATCAAGGGGTCCGTCCGCGACGGCCTCGAGGAACAGGCGGGGATCGAGGTCCGCGCCCTCGGCGAGGGCAATCGCCTCGGCCACACCCTCTGCGATCGTGACGATCCAGCTGTTTGCCACGACCTTCAGGCGGCTGCCCGTGCCGGCGGCCCCGACCCACATGGTCCGCTTGCCGACCGCTCCGAAGACGGGCTCGAGCACCTCCCATGTCTCATCGGGGCCGGAGGCGAGGACGACGAGCTCGCCCTTCTCGGCCGGCTGCTTGGTGCCCAGCACGGGCGCGTCTACGAACGCGATGCCGTGGCGCTCGGCCAGCTCGTCGCAGCGCTCCGTTCCCGCAACCCCGATCGTGCTCATCTGCGCCCACACGAGCGAGCCGCTGGCTGTGGAGAGGAAGCCGTCCTCGCCGTCCATCACCTCCATCACCGCGTCGGCGTCGGGGAGCATGGTGATCACGACCGCCGCGCCCTCCGCGGCCTGCGCCGGCGTGTCCACGATCGTGGCGCCGTGCTCGGCGAGCGGCTCGGCCTTCTCGCGGGTGCGATTCCAGGCCCGCAGCGGGATGTCGGCGCGGGCGATGTTTCCGCCCATCCCGAGGCCCATCGTGCCGCCGGCGCCAAGGAGGGCGACGGTCGCATTCGTGCTCATCCGTCACACCTACCCCTGTCGCGCTCGCGGCTAACAGCGTTCAGGCGGCGGCTCGCCGCGAGGCTGGCGCATCGGCCAGCAGCTCACCCACCGCCGCCTCCACGCGGGCACGGATGCGCACGTCGGCCAGGTCGGGGCCCGTCTCGGCAAGCGACCCGAGCGATGCCCGGATCGTCACGCCGTCCTGGTAGCGATCGATCACCCGGGGGTCCACGTAGGAGGCCCGGCACACGGCCGGCGTGTTGCCGAGATAGGCCGCCACGGTCTTGATGGCCGCGGTGATCGTGCGGGCGCTGGGAGCACGCCCGGCCGCAGCCTCCTCGGAGGCCGCCAGGGCAACCGCCGCGAGCACGGTCGCGTTCCATGTGCGGAAGTCCTTGGCCGTGAAGTCACTGCCCGTGTGCTCCTTGATGTAAGCGTTGACGTCCTCGGGGTGAATCTCCACCCACCGTCCCTGCTCGCGACAGGCCAGCAGTTGGGTTCCGCTGCGTCTGCGCTTGAGCACGCTCACCACCGCGAGGGCGTCGTGATCGATGATCGCCTGCACTCGCCGCTGACCCGACTTGGCCGGGAAGTCGAAGACGATCCGATCGTCCTCGATCGTGACGTGCTCGCGGCGCATAGTGGTGAGCCCGTAGGACTCGTTGCGCTCGGCGTAGTCCTCGGAGCCGATGCGGAAGAAGCCGAGGTCGAGCAGGCGCACCGCACAGGCCAGTACGCGCCGCCGTGAGAGCTCCTCGTCCGCGGCCCCCGCTGTGAAGCGCAGGTCGCGCGCGACCCGACGGCGCAGCTTCGCAAGCGCCTCGCCGAAGGCGATCATCGAATCGAACTTCTGCCTGTCGCGATGGGTGCGCCAACGCTCGTGGTAGAGGTACTGCTTGCGTCCAGCGGCGTCCACGCCGGTGGCCTGGAGGTGACCCAGCGGATCCATGCAGATCCAGACATCGCGCCACGCCGGAGGGATGGCGAGCTCGGCGATCCGTTGCAGAACCTCGGGATCGTCGATCCGCGCCCCCGCGGGGTCACGGTATTCGAAGCCTCGCCCGCGCCCGCGCCGGGCGATCCCGGGAGCGGCGCAGCTCGACCGCCTCAGACGGGGCAACGTGCGACTCGACTGGGGACTCTGAGCCTCACCGAGGCTACGGATACCCTCGCGCTCATGCGCCGAAACGGCGGAGCCCCAAGTGAGAGAAGTTGCGCCTGCGGGTAGTCAACAGGCCATGGACGCAATCGGTGGGCCCACAGAGGCGCATGCCAACGGCAGCTCTGAGCACGCGGGGTACGCGCCGCACGAGCATCGTCCGCTGGGGAGCTACGCGGCGCTTACGGGCGTCTTCGGCGCCGGCCTGAGTGGGGCGCTGCTCGCACTGCGCGCCTCCGGGCGCGAGCTTCCGGAGCGCCTCGGCCTCGCCGACGTGCTGCTCGTGGGGATCGCATCGCACAAGCTCAGCCGCATGACGACCAAGGACAAGGCCACGAGCTTCCTACGCGCGCCCTTCACGCGCTTCCAGGCCGATACGGGACACGCTGAGGTGTCGGAGGAGCCGCGCGGCAGCGGTGCACGCCGTGCGATCGGCGAACTGCTCATCTGCCCCTACTGCCTGGCGCAGTGGATCACGGCGGCGATGAGCGTGGGGCTCGTCGCCGCACCGCGCCAGACGCGCTTCATCGCCGCGATCTACGCCGAGCTCACGCTCGCGGACTTCCTGCAGCTGGCCTATCGCGCGGCGGAGGAGCGGGCATGATCGCCCGCGTTTCGGAGCAGCGGTCGATGGGCAATTGGACAGTGTGTCCGAGCCCCGCATTTCGCTCACCTTCGACGACGGTCCCGACGAGACGTGGACGCCGCATGTCCTGGCCGAGCTGGAGCGCTGTGGCGCGCACGCGAGCTTCTTCGTGATCGCCGAGCGTCTGCGCCTGGCCCCATGGGTTGTGGAAGAGGTGGCGAGTGCCGGACATGAGGTCGCCCTGCACTGCGAGCGCCATGTGCGCCACACCGATCTGAGCGAGCGCGAGATCGAAGCCGACACGATCGCGGCGCTCGCCTCGTTCGCCGAAGTCGGCGTGCATCCGGTCCGCTGGCGCACGCCCTGGGGTGTATGCACCCCCGCGAGCATCCGCGTCGCCGAGCGCCACGGACTCGAGCTGGTGCACTGGAGCATCGACACGCACGATTGGCGTGGAGACTCGCCCGCGGCGATGCTCGACGCGGCGGAGGCCGACCTGGAGGACGGAGCGATCGTGCTGATGCACGACGGCCTTGGCCCCGGCTCCAGGAGGGACGGCTGCGCGAACACCGTGGCCTTGATCGAGCCGCTGTGCGCCCTCGCCACCGAGCGCGGACTTAGCCTCGTCGGCGAGACGCCTGGCCTCGAGCAGCCCGACCCGTTCCTGAGCTCCAGCCCGACGACCGGAGGGTGATCGTGCAGACACTCGCCGAGGAGAGATCCGGGGACGCCCCGGCGGCGCTCGCGACCGCGCTCGAGCAGATAGCCGCCTGCGCGGGCGATCTCGACGCCCACCCGCGCTTCCCCACGGAGAACCTCGAAAGCCTGAAGGCGGCGGGGATCGCCCAGCTCGCGGCCGACCGCGCGCACAGTGCTCTGGCGCAGGAAATCGCACTGGTTCGCGCCGTCGCGAGCGTCGACGCCTCGACGGCGCGCATCCTCGACGGGCACTTCAACGGGGTCGAGCGGGTCGCCATGTGCGCACCGGGAGAACTGCGCGAGCGCGAGCTGGCGGAGGTCGCACGGGGCACGATCCTGCTGGGGGTGTGGGGCGCCGATCCAAGCGGGCGCGAGGGCACTCCCGCGTGGATCGAGCGCGCCACCGACGGTGCGCTGCTGCTCCAGGGCACCAAGAGCTTCTGCTCCGGGGCGGGCGGCGTCCAGCGCGCGCTCGTGGTCGCGCGCGACTGGAACGACGAGCGCCGGCTCGCCTACGTCGACACGCGCAACGGTCTCGAGATCGATCGTGGCTGGTATCGCGCGTCGGGGCTGCGCGCGTCGGAGAGCCACCTGGTCCATTTCCACGACACGCCCGTGCTTGCGCTCCTCGGGGGCGCAGACGAGCTCCTGCGCGAGCCCTACATCTCGGGCGACGGCGTGCGAACCGCGGCGACGTGGGCGGGGATCGCGGACTGCATCCTCGGGCGCACGCTGGCGGTGATCGACGCCGAGAAGGCAGACGATCTGCGCCTGCATGCGCTCGGGCGGATGCGCGTGGCCCACGGAACGATCGATCGCTGGCTCGAGCACACAGCCACACGGCTGCACGACGAGCAGCGCCCGGGCGAGCTGGCGGGTGAATGCCGGGTCGCCGTGGCCGATGCGGCCCGCGTCATCTCCGCCGAAGCCGCGGGTGTGTGCGGCGCACGCGAGTTGGCGGCGGGCGGCGTGCTCGACCGCGCCCGGCGCGACCTCGACCTGTTCCTGCTGCAGCACCGGCTCGAGCCGAAGCTCGTGGCACTCGGTCGCAGCGCGCTGCAAACACGCGGATGAGCCACGCGGAGACGGACACGGCGCGCACTCCGCCGGAGCACTTCGAGGCGCTGTACGAGGCGAGCCCGGACCCATGGAACTACGACTCGAGCGAGTACGAGCGGGAGAAGTACGCGGCCACGCTGGACGCGGTGGGGCCCGGTCCGCACGGGCGTGCGCTCGAGGTCGGATGCTCGATCGGAGCTTTCACGCAACTGCTCGCCCCCCGCTGCAGGGAGCTGGTGGCGATGGACTTCTCCGCGCGGGCGATCGAGCTGGCCAAGGCGCGCCTCGGCCTGCTCCCGAACGTAGAGGTCATCCAGGGGACCTTCCCCGAGCAGGCGCCCGCGGGGCGCTGGGATGTGGTGGTGTGCTCGGAGGTCCTCTACTACCTGGGCCGCTCGGCGTTCATGCTGGCGGTGCAATGGCTGCGCCGCCAGCTCGAGCAGGGGACGCGTCTGGTGGCGGTCAGCTGGCGGGGCGAGGGGATGAGTGAGCCGCTGCGCGGGGATTGGGCGCACGATCGGCTACTCACCGAGTTGCACGACTGGCATGTCCTCGACGGACGCCGGCCGGGCTACAGGCTCGATCGCTTCGACGGCCATGGCCCCGATCGCGTCTAGCTCGATGAACGCGCCCGCCGAGTGCCTGCGCGCGGTCGTCGTGGTCCCGGCCCGCGACGAGGCGCTGCGGATCGGCGCGTGCCTGCGTGCTCTGGCCGATCAGCGCGAGCTCCCGCCAGACGCCTACGAGGTGATCGTCGTGCTCGACGGCTGTCGTGACGAGACCGCCGAGGTCGTGGCCCGATTCGCGGCGGGAACCCCTCGGCTCGCCCTGCACGCGGTCGAGCTGGACGCTCCGCGAGGAGTCGGATGGGCACGCCGGCTCGGCATGGATCTGGCATGCGAGCGCCTGCTCGGACTCGGTCGCGAGCAGGGCCTGATCGCGAGCACGGACGCCGACAGCGTGGTCGCGCCCGACTGGCTCGCCACCCAGCTCGAGTTGAGCGGGCAGGGCGCCCGCGCGATCGGCGGCCAGATCGAGCTGGACCCGACCGAGGCGCTGGAGCTCTCGGCCGAGACGCTGAGCGACCGGGAGCGCGGTCGCTCGGAGCGGATGCGCACAGTGCTCGGCCAGGGTGACGGACACGATCAAACGCACATCGAGCACCACCAGTTCAGCGGGGCTTCGCTCGCCCTCACCGCCGAGGCATACCGCGAGTGCGGGGGCCTGCCCGTGCGAGCGGCCCTGGAGGACGAGGCGCTGGAGCTCGAGCTGGGGGCGCTCGGCATTCCGATTCACCGCAGCCGCAGGGTGCGGGTGATGACCTCCGCCCGCACCGAGGGGCGCGCGCCGCGGGGGCTTGCTCGCGATCTCGCCCGCTCGGATTGGCGAGCTCGCCGGAGCTATCGTGCGCCGGAGTTCTCCCTGGAGCGGCTGCTCGAGCTCAAGTCGTGCTCGATCGCGCTCGTGCTGCCCGCGCGCGAGGTGGCCGCGACGATCGGCCCGATCGTGAGGCTGGCAGCGGGACTGCGCGACGTGGGGCTGCTCGACGAGGTGCTCGTAATCGACGCCGCCTCGGGCGATGGCAGCGCACGTGTTGCGAGCGCCGAGGGGGTCCGCGTGGTGCAGGAGAGCGAGATCGCGGAGGAGCTCGGGCCCGCGCGGGGCAAGGGCGATGCGATGTGGCGGGCGCTCAGCGTCGTAGAGAGCGAGATCGTGGCCTACGTCGACACCGACACCGAGCAGCTCGGAGGGCAGTTCATCACGGGCCTGCTCGGTCCCCTGATCTGCGAGCCCGAGATCCAGCTCGTGAAGGGGTTCTTCAGGCGACCGTTTCGCGCCGAGGGACAGGTGCTGGCAGAGGGAGGCGGCCGGGTGACCGAGCTGATGGCACGTCCGCTGCTGAACCTGCACGCTCCGGAGCTCGCTGTGTTCGACCAGCCGCTCGCGGGCGAGGTGGCGGCTCGTCGCAGGCTGCTCGAGCAGATTCCCTTCAGCGCCGGCTACGGCGTGGAGATCGCGATGCTGATCGACGCCTGGCGGATCGTGGGCATGGACGGCCTGGCCCAGGTCGATTTGGGCGTTCGCCAGAATCGCCACCAGTCGCTGCGCGATCTCTCGGCGATGGCCTACGCCGTGCTGGTTGCAGCCTCATCGCGTCTGCTGGGTGAGGACTTCGCCGACGCTCACGCGGTCGGCTCGCTGTCGCTGCCGCCCCTGCCGGGCGCAAGTGCGATGGAGTCGAGGCGCGTGCCGATCGAGGAGCGCCCGCCGCTAGCCGTCTACCGGTCCTCGGCTCCCCACTGCGGCTCCTCGCCCTGGGCGACCTCGCTCGCCTCACCCGTCTCGGCTGAGGCCAGGACGAACACCTCGGCGTTGTAGTCGGGGTCGTGGTGGCCCGCGCTCATGAAAGCCACGACGTCGCGGTGGAGCTCCTCCTCGATGACCTGCCGGAAGCGCTCGTTCATGACCTCCTGGAGCTCGGCGCGCAGGTCCATCACCGCGCGTGAGCGCCCCTCTTCGATCAGCGTCTTCTCGGCCTGGGTGTAGCCGCCGCTGAGCAGCACCACGACGAGATCGCCCGAGTAGTAGGTGCGAGCCTTCGTGGGGCCCTTGCCGTAGTGCTCCTTGAGCAGCCCGACGATGCGTCGCGAGATGGCCGCGAGCGTTGCCCCGTGCTCGTCACGTGTGGTTCCCCCGTTGCCCATGGCGACAAGGTAGCCCCTAATGGGCAGGCGTGTGCCCAGCGAGCAGCTCGAGCGCATGCGGCAAGGACTCGGCGATCGCGCCGCCGGCCTGCTCGATGCTGCGCGGGCTTCCCGGGAAATTGACGATCAGCGTCCTCCCGGCCACGCCCGCCACACCGCGCGAGAGCATCCAGTGGCGCGTGTGGATCTTCGAGGCGTCGCGCATCGCCTCGGCGATGCCAGGCGCCTCGCGCTCGATCACCGCGCGCGTGGCCTCGGGCGTCACGTCGCTCGGCGCGAGTCCCGTGCCGCCGGTGGTCAACACCAGCGCGCAGTCCTCAGCTGTGACCCAGCTGCGCAGGCTTGCTTCGATCGCGCTGCGCTCGTCGCTCACGAGCTCGCGGCCGGCGATCTCCAAGCCCATGCCCTCGGCGAAGGCGGCGAGTCGCGCTCCGCTCTCGTCCTCCCCACGACCGGCGGCCTTGGATGTGCTGATCGTGAGGATCGCCGCGCGCATCATCCGTCCTCCTGCAGTCGGTAGTCGCTGCGCCCGCCGCGCTTCTCGAGCAGCACGACCTCCTCGACCACCACACCGCGCTCGATGCCCTTGACCATGTCGTAGACGGTCAACGCGGCCATCGCGCACGCGACCATCGCCTCCATCTCCACGCCGGTGCGGGCGATAGTACGCACCTCGGCCACGAGCTCCACGATCCCCGCCTCCACGTTCACGCTCGCGGTCACGTCGGCGAAGCTCAGGGGGAGCGGATGCGCGAGCGGGATCAGCTGCCCGGTCTGCTTGGCCGCCATCACCCCGGCCAGCCGGGCCACACCGAGCACCTCGCCCTTGGGCCCGTCGCCGGCCTGCACCGCCCGCGCAGTGGCGGGCGACATCCGCAGCCGTGCGCGGGCGCGAGCGATGCGCTCGGTGATCGGCTTCTCGCCCACGTCGACCATGCGCGCACGTCCGTCCTCGCCGATGTGGGTGGGACGCTGGGGGATCTGGTCGCTCACGTTGACGGCTCCGCGCCGGGGGCCCATCGCTGCGCGCCGTCGGCTTCGTGTTCGCGCTTCCAGATCGGCGCCTCGGCCTTCAGCCTGTCGATCGCCGCGCGTGCACCGTCGAACGCTTCGGAGCGGTGCGGCGCGGACACGGCCACGATCACGCTGGGCTCACCCAGCCTGACGCTGCCGATGCGGTGCTCCACTGCGGCCGCACACAGTCCGTGGGTGGCGATGCACTCGCGCATGATCCGCTCGATGCGCTCGCGCGCCATCTCCACGTAGGCCTCGTAGTCGAGGCGCTCGACCTCCCTGGTCACGCCCTGGAACGCCACGATCGCTCCGGCGCGAGGGTCGCCGACGGCACGAGCGAGGTCGTCCAACGACAGCGGCTCCTCGGTGATGCGCACGTGCAGCGCGGTGCGGCCCGGGTCCTCGTTGCTCGCCGAGCCACCGCTCACGGGCGGGATCAGCGCCAGCTCGTCGTGCTCTTGGAGCACCGTCTCGGGCGCTGCGTACTCGCGGTTGACGGCCAGCTGCACGGGCAGTCGCTCGAGCACGCCTCGCAACGTCTCCAACCTGGAGAGGCTGCGCAGGGCGTCAGCCACGGTGGCGTTCACGGGCAGCTCCAGCTCGAGGCTCCGAGCGCCGGCGCGTTCGCGCAGGATCGCAAACAGCCGCACCTCGACCCTCATGTGTCCAACCGCAGGAGAGCTCATGTGAGCCCTTCTCCCCATAGCGGCTCGATCTGAACGCGCTCGCCCGCGCGCACGCCCGACGAGTCGCTGGGCAGCAGCGCTAGCGCGTCGGCGGCGAGCATCGAGGTGAGCACGTGCGAACCCTGAGCGCCGGTGGGCTGGGCGTGCCAACCGTCGGCCTGCGTGCTGAGGCGGACGCGCACGGCATGCGCGCGCCCGCGTGACTTCTCGTAGTCGACGTCCATCACCGCTGAGCGGCGGGGCCCGTAGGGAGGCAGGCCGAGCATCGAGCGCAGCGCCGGCTGGACGAGCAGCACGAACGTGACCATCGCCGAAACCGGATTTCCGGGCAACCCGAAGACAAGCGCTCCGTCGAGCGTGCCGAACCACGTGGGATGCCCGGGCTTGAGCGCGAGCCCCCAGAACACCTCGCTCGCGCCCAGAGCCGAGAGGCCTCCGCGCACGTGGTCATGGGCTCCCACCGAGACGCCTCCGCAGATGACCGCGACGTCGGCGGACGAGACTGACGTGGCGATCGCCGCGGTGGTCTGCCCGGAATCGTCCCCCACCGCTGCCACGCGCACCACCTCCGCCCCCGCTCGCCGCGCGAGCGCTGCAATCGACAGCGAGTTCGAGTCGCGCACGGCGCCCGGGCGGGACGGCTCCCCGCCGCGGATCAGCTCATCGCCTGTGCAGAGCAGCGACAAGCGCGGACGGCGCGCGCACAGCACGGAGTCACGGCCCAGCGAGGCGAGCACGCCGAGCTGCGCGGGCCCGAGCGCGGTGCCGCGCTCGAGGACGGTCGCTCCCGAGGCGATGTCCTCGCCGGCGAGCCTGACGTCGTGTCCTGGCGCCGCGGGGACGAGTATCTCCACGCGGCCCTCGCCAACGCGGGTGTCCTCGACCCGGACGACGGCGTCTGCGCCCTGCGGCAGCATGGCGCCGGTGGAGATCGCGATCGCCTGCCCCGTGCGGAGGCCGTCCTGCGCCGGCGCACCGGCCCGCGACTCGCCGCTCAAGTCGAGCACCACGGGGCTCTCTGATCGCGCATCTGCGATGTCGGCGGCACGCACAGCGAAGCCGTCCATCGCCGACCCGTCGAACGCCGGCACGGGCTGGGGAGCGATCGCGTCCTCGGCCAGCACTCGTCCGAGCGCCGCATCCAGCCCGACGGGCTCGCCGGTGAGCGGGCCAGTGGCGGCTAGGACCAGGGCACGGGCGTCATCGAGCTCGAGCATCCCGGCGTGCTCGCTGCGCGCGGTTGGTGGGCTCGCGGCCATCGCCTCGGACTGTAGTGCGACACTCAGCCGATGAGCCACACAGCGATCGTCGCCGTGCTCGCCGGTGGCCGCGCGCGGCGTATGGGCGGCACCAAGGCCTCCATCGTCCTCGCCGGACGGCCGCTGATCTCCTACCCGCTCGCCGCCGCTCGGGCGGCCGGCCTGGAAGCGGTGGTGGTGGCCAAGCGCGACACGCCGCTCCCCCAGCTCGAGGAGCAGGTGATCTTCGAGCCCGATCAGCCGACACACCCGCTGTGCGGAGTGCTCGCCGCGCTCGAGCACGCGGCCGCGGAGCGACCCCCGCGGGCGGTCGTGCTGAGCGCCTGCGACATGCCGTTCCTAAACGGTCCGCTGCTCGAATGGCTGGCGACGATCGACGGGCCAGCGATGGCGCAGGCCGGCGGGCGCCCACAGCCACTGCTGGCGCGCTGTCAGCCGGAGCACCGTCCCATGCTCGAGCGTGGGCTCACCGAAGGCAGCTCGCTGACGGCGGCGATGCGCACCGTCGACCCCCGCATTCTGGGGACGGCGGAGCTCGAGCCCTTCGGAGACCCCGAGCGCCTGTGCTTCAACGTCAACGACCCCGACGAGCTGCGCCTCGCGGAGAGCTGGCTCGCGTGAACAGATTGAGCCTAAGAATCGCTGGAATGGTCGTTTTCGACGGGTGCAACGCGCTCGGCCGCAGCTCGCAGCTCCGTCAGGGACAAATCGGAGCGCCCAGCGATCCAGCAGGCGAGCGGTGCTGCGGTCCGTTCGGAGGCGTGCGCAGCGGTTCCTGCCAACTCCAGCAGCTCTCTGATCTCATCCACCGAAGGCCCCGAGACGCCGGCCTCGCGGGCGAAGGCTGCGATCCATTCGTCCCGGGTCACGACCGTGAGCTTAGCCGCCATCCAGGGCCGGGTAGAGCCTCGAGATGAGCCCACGCGACCGTCTTGATCGTCCCCTGCATGACCTGCGCATATCGGTTACGGACCGCTGCAACCTGCGCTGCCCCTACTGTATGCCGCGTGAGATCTTCGGTGTAGGGCACGAGTTCCTTGCGCGAGCCGAGCTGTTGAGCTTCGAGGAGATCGCACGTATCGCTCAGATCGTGGCCGCCCAGGGCGTGAGCAAGCTGCGGCTGACCGGGGGCGAGCCGCTGCTGCGCCTTGGCCTCGAGCGACTCGTCGAGATGCTCGCCGCGATCGAGGGCATCGAGGACCTGGCCCTGACCACCAACGGCCTGCTCCTATCCCGGCGCGCACGAGATCTCGCCGCGGCCGGCCTCAACCGTGTCACGGTGAGCCTCGACGCGCTCGACGAGGGCATCCTGCGCTCGATGAGCGACGCACCAGTCTCACCCGCGCGGATCCTCGATGGAATCGACGCGGCGCAGGCCGCGGGGCTCGGCCCCGTCAAGGTGAACATGGTCGTGCGGCGGGGCTTCAACGACGGCCAGATCCTGGCGATGGCCGAGCACTTCCGCCACCGCGGACAGGTCCTCCGCTTGATCGAGTACATGGATGTGGGATCCACGAACGGCTGGCGCCGGGACGAGGTGGTTGCAGCCGCGGAGATACTCGAGACGATCGCCAACCGCTGGCCGCTCGAGCCGCTGGCGCCCGCCCACGTGGGCGAGGTGGCCACGCGTTATCGCTATCTCGACGGGGCCGGGGAGATCGGCTTGATCCACTCGGTCAGCTCTCCCTTTTGCGGCAGTTGCTCGCGCGCTCGCCTGTCGGCCGACGGGCGCCTGTTCACCTGCCTGTTCGCACGGCAGGGCCATGATCTGCGCGCGCTGGTGCGAGGGGGTGTCGATGACGAAGAGCTGGCCGAGCAGCTGAGCGGAATCTGGAGTGCGCGTCGCGATCGTTACTCCGCCCTGCGTTCGGCTTCTGGACCGATCGAGCAGGAGAAGCCGAAGGTGGAGATGTCGTTCATCGGGGGTTGAACCAGCGTCTGGATGGGCAATGTAGGGCGCATGGAGCTCATGAGCACGATCTCATTGCTTGGCACGAGCAAAGGTCACGGCGGTCTGGTGTGGGGCGTGATCCTGCTCGTCATCGGAACGCTGCACCTGGTCTTTCGGCGTTTCTACGCCCGGCGCCAGCAGGCGATCCACGACGCGCGCCAAGACACTGCTCCGTCGTTCAGCAAACCGTTCTTTCGCCGTCATGGCTCCAGCTGGTATCTGGGTTCGGAAATCGCCGTCGGAGTGCTGTTCGTGCTGATCGGGCTGATCCTCGTCATCGCCAACGCCTGAGCACGGTTTTCACCTACTCGCCCAGCGGGTAAGGTGGGTTTTGAGCATGCGAAATCCCGCCAGTGACTGGCCGCTCCTGCGACAGCTGAGAGGAAAGGACCCTCTCGCGCGCGGAGCCGCGGTGAAGTCCCGGCGGACGGCGAGCCTCCCCAACCGCGCCGCCGAAGCGGATGAGGTGGTCAAGTCGATCTGTCCCTACTGCGCGGTGGGCTGCGCCCAGAACGTGTACGTCAAGTCCGGGAAGGTGGTGCAGATCGAGGGGGATCCCGACTCCCCGGTCAGCCGGGGGCGCCTCTGCCCCAAGGGCTCGGCCACGCTGCAGTTGACGACGGGCGACGCGCGCGAGCACCAGGTGCTCTATCGCAGGCCCCATGGCTGCGACTGGGAGCCGCTCGATCTCGATACGGCGATGGAGATGGTCGCCGAGAAAGTCATCGCGGCTCGGCGTGAGACGTGGGAATGGGAGAGCGAGGGCAAGCGCGTGCGCCGCAGCCTCGGCATCGCAAGCCTCGGCGGGGCGACGCTGGACAACGAGGAGAACTACCTGATCAAGAAGCTGTGGACCTCCCTCGGCGTGATCCAGGTGGAGAACCAGGCGCGTGTCTGCCACAGCTCGACCGTGGTGGGGCTCGGGACGTCGTTCGGCCGGGGCGGCGCAACGACGTTCCCGGGCGATCTGCAGAACTCCGACTGCATCGTGATCGAGGGCTCGAACATGGCCGAGGCACACCCCGTTGCCTTCCAGTGGGTGATGGAGGCCAAGGCGCGCGGCGCCACGGTGATCCACGTCGACCCGCACTTCAGCCGCACGAGCGCCCTGGCCGACATCTTCGTGCCGCTGCGCACGGGTACGGACATCGCCTTCCTCGGCGGGATCATCAACTACGTGCTCGAGCACGACCGCTGGTTTCGCGACTACGTCGTCAACTACACCAACGCCTCGACGATCATCGAGGAGGATTTCCAGGACACGGAGGATCTCGACGGCCTCTTCTCCGGCTTCGATCCCGTCGACGGGCACTACGACTACGAGAGCTGGCAGTACGAGGGCGCCCCCGTGGCGGCGGCGTCGGGCAACCGCGATCGCTACAGCGAAGTCCACGACTCCGGGCACGCCATGCGCGAGTCGGCGCACGGCGAGACGGCGGGCTCGGGTGGACAGAGCGTGCAGGGCGAGCCCACGCGGGACGAGTCACTAAAGGACCCACGCTGTGTGTTCCAGATCCTCAAACGCCACTACTCCCGCTACAGCCCGGCGATCGTCGCGCAGACGTGCGGCGTTCCCGAGGAGGTGTTCCTGCAGGTGTGCGAGAAGATCTGCGCGAGCTCAGACCGCGACCACACCACGGCGTTCGTCTACGCGGTCGGCTGGACGCAGCACACGGTCGGCTCGCAGTACATCCGCGCTGCCTCGATCCTGCAGTTGCTGCTAGGCAACATCGGTCGCCCCGGCGGCGGCATCATGGCGATGCGCGGCCACGCGAGCATCCAGGGCTCGAGCGACATCCCGACGCTCTACGACCTGCTTCCCGGCTATCTGCCGATGCCCCATGCGCACGAGTACGAAGGCCTGCAGGGCTACGTAGAGGCGGACTCGGCCGAGAAGGGCTTCTGGGGCAACATGAGCTCCTATGTGGTGAGCCTGCTCAAGGCCTACTGGGGCGAGGCGGCCACGGCCGAGAACGAATACTGCTTCGACTACCTGCCGCGCCTGACAGGCGCGCACGGCACCTACGACACCGTCATGGCCCAGCTGGCGGGCAAGTGCAAGGGCTACTTCCTGATGGGCCAGAACCCGGCCGTGGGCTCGGCCAACAACCGCATGCAGCGCACCGCCATGTCTCACCTCGACTGGCTGGTCGTGCGCGACTTCTCGCTGATCGAGAGCGCGACCTGGTGGAAGGACGGCCCGGAGATCGAGACGGGCGAGATGCGCACCGAGGACATCGCCACGGAGGTGTTCTTCTTCCCGGCCGCCGCCCACATCGAGAAGGACGGCACGTTCACCAACACGCAACGGCTGCTGCAGTGGCACCACAAGGCGCAGGAGCCCGAAGGCGATGCTCGCTCGGACCTGTGGTTCACGTTCCACCTCGGCCGCCTGATCCGCGAGAAGCTCGCGGGCTCCGGGGATGAGATGGACCGTCCGATCCTCGACCTCGTGTGGGACTACCCCACCTCGGGGGCGCTGTCGGAGCCGAGCGCCGAGGCGGTGCTTCGCGAGATCAACGGCAGCGGCCCCGACGGGGCGCTGTCGAGCTATGAAGATCTGAGGGACGACGGCTCGACCTCGTGCGGCTGCTGGATCTACTGCGGAGTGTTCGCCAAGGGGGTCAACCAGTCGGCGCGGCGCACACCCCGCGAGCAGCAGAACTGGACTGGCAGCGAGTGGGGCTGGGCGTGGCCGGCGAACCGCCGCGTGCTCTACAACCGCGCCTCGGCGGACCCGGATGGGAAGCCGTGGAGCCCGCGCAAGGCACTCGTCTGGTGGGACGCCGAGCAGGGTAGGTGGACAGGTCACGACACGCCCGACTTCCAGGCCGAGAAGCCACCGAGCTACATGCCGGATGAGGACGCCAAGGGTCCCGATGCGATCACGGGGACCGACCCGTTCATCATGCAGGGCGACGGGCGCGGATGGCTGTATGCGCCGGCGGGACTGGCCGACGGACCGCTGCCGACCCACTACGAGCCGCAGGACTCCCCCTTCGAGAACTCGCTCTACGCCCAGCGCGCCAATCCCGCGCGCAAGACCTATCCCCACCCCAACAACCGCTACCACCCCAGCGGCGACGAGCCCGGCGCGGACGTGTTCCCGTTCGTGGTGACCACCTACCGCCTGACCGAGCATTTCACTGCCGGCGGCATGACCCGCTGGACTCCCTACCTGGCGGAGCTGCAGCCTGAGTTCTTCTGTGAGGTCTCGCCCGAGCTGGCGGCTGAGCGCAAGCTGGAGCACGGCGGCTGGGCGACGATCGCGACCGCCCGAGGAGTGATCGAGGCCCGCGTGCTGGTCACCGACCGCATGAGCCCGCTCACGATTGGAACCGACCCGCCGCGCACGGTGCACCAGATCGGCATGCCCTTCCACTGGGGACCCAACGGCTACTCGAAGGGCGACTCGGCCAACGAGCTCTCACCGATGTCGTTGGACCCCAACGCGCACATCCAGGAGGACAAGGCCTTCACTGCGGACATCCAGCCCGGCCGGCGCCCGCAGGGGCCGGGCCGCCAGCGCCTGGTGGAGGAGTACCGGCGTCGCGCGGGCGTGACTGCGGGCACGGGGACAAAGCCTTGAGCCGTGAGCAGTCCAGCCTGTTGAGCTCCGTGCGCGGGCACGGCGATCCCGCGTCGGACACAGGCTATGAGGACCACCCGCCACGGATGGGCTTCTTCACCGACACCTCGATCTGCATCGGCTGCAAGGCCTGCGAGGTGGCGTGCAAGGAGTGGAACGAAGTACCCGAGGATGGCTTGAGCTTCACGGGGATGTCGTTCGACAACACACAGGGGCTGAGCGCCGACACCTGGCGACACGTTGCCTTCATCGAGCAGCGCAAGCCCGTCGGACAGTCCCAGGCGAACATGCAGCGGGACCTCGACGGTGACTTTCGCTGGCTGATGTCCTCGGATGTGTGCAAGCACTGCACGGATGCGGCCTGCCTCGACGTGTGTCCGACGGGGGCGCTGTTCCGCACGGAGTTCGGCACGGTGGTCGTGCAGGAGGACGTGTGCAACGGCTGTGGCTACTGCGTGCCCGCGTGTCCCTACGGAGTGATCGCCAAACGCGAGGACGACGGGCGGGTGTTCAAGTGCACACTCTGCTACGACCGCCTCGGCGAGGGCATGGAACCGGCCTGCGCCAAGGCCTGCCCAACCAGCTCGATTCAGTTCGGCGAGCTCGAGGAGCTGCGCGAGCGGGCCGGCGGGCGTGTCGAGCAGCTCCAGCAGGCGGGCGTCTTGGATGCGCGCCTGTATGGCCACGAGCCCTCCGACGGGGTCGGGGGCGATGGCGCCTTCTTCCTGTTGCTGGACGAGCCGGAGGTCTACGGACTGCCGCCCGATCCGGTGGCGACCACGCGCGATCTGCCCCGCATGTGGCGTCATGCCGCGGTGGCCGCGGGGTGCCTTGCCGCGGCGGTCGGTGCGAGCCTCGTGGGTAGGCGATGAGCAGCGTCAAGCGAGGACGCCGGGGAGCGAAGGGCTCGATGGTGCCCGAGGCGGAGTTCTCGAGCTACTACGGGAGACCGATCGTCAAGGAGCCCACCTGGGCCGCCGTGGACATCGCGGGCTACCTGTTTCTCGGGGGTCTCGCCGGGGCCTCGTCGACGCTCGCAGCTGCAGCCGAGGTCAGTGGGCGTCCGGCACTCGCACGACCGCTGAAGCTGGGCGCGGCCGGCGCGATCTCGCTCTCGCTCGTGGCGCTCGTGCACGACCTGGGGCGCCCGGCGCGCTTCCTGAACATGCTGAGGGTCTTCAAGCCAACCTCGCCGATGAGCGTGGGCGTGTGGATTCTGTCCGCCTACGCGCCTGCGGCCCTGGCGGCGGCCGCCGACGAGCTGATCGGGGTCCTGCGCCCGCTCGGGCGCGCGGGCACCGCCGGTGCAGCGCTGCTCGGCCCGGCCGTGGCCTCCTACACGAGCGTGCTGATCGCCAACACAGCCACGCCCGCCTGGCACGAGGCCCACCGCGAGATGCCCTTCGTGTTCGTGGGCTCTGCCGCCAGCGCCGCTGCCGGCCTCGGCCTGCTTTGCTCCCCGCTCGCCCAGAACGCGCCGGCGGTCCGCCTGGCGGTGATCGGGGCGAGCGCTGAGCTGGGGGCCGTGAAGCTGCTCGAGCG